>NZ_JAEAMR010000001.1 GCF_015999245.1 Streptomyces sp. AV19
CTCCCCCTCCACCCCACCCACCCCACCACCCTCCAAATCACCACCACACCACCCGGACCCGACGGCAGGCGTGAACTCACCATCCACTCCTCCCGGGTGGAGGCCGAGCCCGGGGGCATGGTGGCGGAGGATTCCTGGGTCCGTCATGCCGTAGGGGTTCTGGCCGGGGAACCGCGGCGCGGTGGCGGGGGAGGCGACTGGGCAGCCGGGGCGTGGCCTCCTCAGGGGGCTGTGGCTGTGCCTTTGGAGGGTATGTACGAGAGGTTTGAGTCCGCCGGGTTTGCCTATGGCCCGGCTTTCCAGGGTTTGCGGGAGGTGTGGCGGCGAGGGGAGGAGACCTTTGCCGAGGTCTGCTTGGAGGAAGAGGCACTGGGCAAGGCGGAGCGCTTCGCCCTGCATCCTGCGTTGCTCGACGCGGCCGTTCAGGCGGTACCGCTGGTCGGTTCCACCATGCCGGACGAGACGGGGACAGGTGCGGAAAGCGGCCTGCCCTTCAGCTGGTCCGGCGTTTCCCTGTTCGCCGAGGGAGCGGTGATGCTCAGGGTCCGGCTCAGCCGTATGTCCCCCAATACCGTGTCCCTCCACATCGTGGACGCGGAAGCACAGCCGGTGGCTTCCGTCGAGTCGCTGGAGCTGCGGCCTGTTTTCATGGACGAGCTGCGCTCTGCGCTCGGTGACGAGGCGCATGAGTCGTTGTTCGAGGTGGTGTGGCAGCCGGCTGATGCCTTCGGGAGCGAGAACGCTCCAGGTTCTGCGCGCTCTTCAGGCTCTTCGCAGGTTTCGCGGCGTGGTCGTGAGTGGGTGGTTCTGGGCCCGGAGCCGGATGCGGTGCCAGTGCCTGCGGGCACGGTGGTGACGGCTTTCGCGGATGTGGGTGACCTGTTGGAGGCGGTGGCCTCCGGCGTGATGTCGGTGCCGGAGGTGGTGGTGGCTCCGTGTGGTGTGCTGGCGGGTGTGGAGGGGGCACCGTCGGAGGTGCTGGAGGGTGTGGCAGCGGAAGCGCTGGCGTTGTTGCAGGGCTGGCTGGCGAACGAGCGTGTCGCCGATAGCCGGCTTGTCGTCGTCACGCGGCAGGCGGTGGCTGTGGCGGCGGGTGATGATGTGGAGGATCTGGCGGGTGCGGCGGTCTGGGGGCTGGTGCGGTCCGCGCAGGTGGAGAGCCCCGGCCGGGTCTGTCTTGTCGATGTGGACGAGACGAACACTGCGGGGGGTGTGGCCGACGTCGGTGATCTGTATGCCTGGGATGCTGCCGCGGCGAGGATCGAGGCGGCTGTGTTCTGCGGCGAGCCCGAGCTGGCGCTGAGGGGCGATCAGGTGCTGGTACCTCGTCTGGTGCGGGTTCCCCGGTCCCCGGACGTGCCGGAGGGGACGGGCCTTGACGTGGGGGGCACGGTTTTGGTGACGGGGGGTACGGGTGCGCTGGGTTCCGTGGTGGCCAGGCACTTGGTCCGGTCCTACGGCGTCCGGCATCTGCTCCTGGCCGGGCGGCGGGGCCCGCAGGCCCCGGGTGCTGCCGAGCTGACCGAGGAACTGCTCGCGCTCGGGGCGGCCGAGGTGCGCATCGCCGCCTGTGATCTGGCCGACCGCGCGGACACAGCCCGGCTGCTGGAATCCGTGTCCCCCGAGCATCCGTTGACGGCGGTTTTCCATCTGGCCGGGGTGCTGGACGACGGCACGCTGCCTTCGCTGACACCGCAGCGTCTGGCCACGGCCCTGCGCCCGAAGGCCCTGGCGGCCCTGCATCTGCACGAACTCACCAGCGACGCCGACGCCTTCGGTGGTCGGGCGCTGGACACTTTTGTGACCTTCTCCTCGGTTGCGGGCACGATGGGCTCGGCCGGCCAGGCCAACTACGCCGCGGCGAACGCTGTCCTGGACGCCCTCGCCCATCACCGCCGCGCCTCGGGCCTGCAGGCGCTGTCCCTGGCATGGGGCCTGTGGGAGGAGCCGGGGGGCATGGCCGACCAGCTCCAGGAAACCGATCGCTCCCGCGTCGCACGCTCGGGAATCGCTGCGCTGACCACGCACGAGGCCTTGGCCCTGTTCGACGCGGCGTGGGACAGCGCCCGGTCAAACCCAGAACGTCTTGCGGCCATGGTGCCTGCACGGCTGGACACGGCCGCACTCCGGGCGGCGGACGTCGTGCCGCCGCTCTTCCAGAAGCTCATCCGCGTGACGAAGCGCCGCAGCGCACAGCGCACGGCAGACGCGAACGGCGGTGCCCTGCGCGCCCGTCTGGCCGGGAAGCCCGGCCCGGACCGCCTGAGAGTGCTTCTGTCACTGGTGCGCCAGCACGTCGCCACCACACTCGGACACGGCAGCGCCGACACCGTACGCGTGGACAGTTCCTTCCGGGACCTCGGATTCGACTCGCTGACGGCGGTCGAACTGCGCAACCGGCTCCAGAGCGCCACCGGTCTCCGGCTGCCCGCCGGCCTGATCTACGACCACCCCAACTCGGCCGCCCTCGCCGCCCACCTGCACAGTACGCTCGCCGGTGACCCGGAAAACCATGTCGTCCTGCCGGCCGTCACCATCCGGGAAAGCGACGAACCCGTCGCGATCATCGGCGCGACCTGCCGTTACCCCGGCGGGGTCCGCTCCCCCGAAGACCTGTGGCGGCTGGTCACCTCGTCACGGGACGCGACCGGGGACTTCCCCGACGACCGCGGCTGGGACACCGACAACCTCTACCACCCCGACCCCGACCGGCCCGGCACCTCCTACACCCGGCGAGGCGGCTTCCTCTACGACGCAGGCGACTTCGACCTGGGATTCTTCGGCATCAGCCCGCGCGAGGCCCTCGCCATGGACCCCCAGCAGCGGCTGCTTCTGGAGACGGCGTGGGAGGTCTTCGAGCGCGCCGGCATCGACCCCGCGTCCATGAAAGGAAGCCGCACCGGCGTGTTCGCCGGCGTCATGTACCACGACTACGCCAGCCGCCTCCCCGCCATCCCGGACGGCTTCGAGGGATACCTCGGCAACGGCAACGCCGGCAGCATCGCCTCAGGCCGCGTCGCCTACACCTTCGGCCTCGAGGGACCAGCCGTAACGGTCGACACCGCTTGCTCCTCCTCACTGGTCACTCTGCATCTGGCCTGCCAGGCCCTGCGGTCGGGCGGGGGCCCCCCCCCGGGCGGGGGCCCCGGCGGCGCCCCCCCGGGGGGGGGCGCGGGGGGCTACCCCCCCGCACCCCCGCGCGAAGCGCGGTGCCGGGCCCAGGGGGCGCAGCCCCCGGTCAACGCGGCGAAGCCGCGTTACAGGCCCGGGGCTTGCCCCGGGAGAAACGGTGAAATGGGGGTGCCCCCTCTGGGGGAGGGCCAGGGGCACCCTCCCGCGACAGCAACCACCCCCACACCCGCACCCACCCACCCACCCACCCACCCAGGAGCACCCATGCCCACCACAACCACCACCCTCCCCACCACCACCCACGACGTCACCGTCAACTACGACCTCACGGGTCCCCGTACAGCCGCGGCGGCACACACCCCCGCCGTCGTCCTCATCCACGGCACCGGCACCGACCGCACCCAATGGGCGCCCCTCACCGACACCCTCGCCGACCGCTTCACCGTCCTCGCCCCCGACCTCTCCGGCTCCGGCGGCACCACCGACCCCGGCGGTCCGCTCACCGTCGACGACCTCGCCCACGAGGTGCTCGCCGCAGCCGACCACGCCGGACTGGAGCGCTTCCACCTGGGCGGCCACTCGCTCGGCGCGACCGTGGCCGCCCACCTCGCGGGAACCCGGCCGGACCGGGTCCGTTCACTGGCGCTGCACGCGGCGTGGGCGTACACCGACACCCGGATGGCGGCCGAGTTCCGCCACTGGCTGGAGTTGCTCCGGACCGATGCCGAGCACGGGACGGACCTGTTCGCACGCATGCTGCCCCTGATGGCGTTCGGGCCCCGCTACTGGGAACGGACCGACGAGGCCGCCCACGAGGAGCTGCTCCGCGGCCTCGCCGGCCTCATATCGCCGACCGCGGCCGCCCGTCAGACCGAAATCGACCTCGGCGTCGACCTGCGCCCGGTCCTCGGCCGCATCACCGCGCCCACCCTCGTCCTGGCCAGCGCGCACGACCGGCTCATCGACGCCGGCCAGCAGGAGGCCCTGCTGGCCGGGATCGCGGACGCGCGGTACGCGGAGATCGACGCCGGGCACGGGGCGCCGGGGGAGGACCCGGAGGGGTTCGCGGCGAAGTTCGCGGCGTTCCTGGACGAGCGCGCGGCTGCGGACCGGCAGGAAGAGGAAGCGGCTCAGACCTCCAGCTCGGCCTCGATCCGCTTCAACTGATGGCGGGCCATCGCCAGATTGGCCCGCTGCGTGTCCAGCACGAGGTAGAGGAAGAGCCCGCTGCCGCCGCGCCCGGTGAGGAGCCGTATCAGGTGGTACTGCGTGCCGAGCGTGATGAGGATGTCCTCGATGCGGTCCTGGAGGCTGAGCATCTCCATGGCGCGCAACTTCGCCCGTACGACATCGGTGTTGGCGGCCGCGGCGACGTTGAGGTCGATGCTCTGCGATCCGCCGAGGGTGCCCAGGGCCATGCCGCTGCCGTAGTCGACGAGCGCGACGCCGATGGCTCCCTCGATCGAGCTCATCGCTTCCTTGAGCGCCATTTCGGTGTTGGACATGGGAATGCCTGCTTTCGGTGTGGGTGACAGGGGAGGGGGGAGAGGCGAACGGGCCCTAGACCTGAGGCCGGTGCTGCATCGCGCCGTCGATCACCGCGGCGAGCCGGGGACAGGCCCGGCGGGCCTCCAGATTGAGGCGGCCGACGTTCGCGTCGGCGGTGGCCAGCAGCGTCAGCACGCTGGAGGCCCCGGCCGCGTACGTGGCGACGTACCCGAACTCGCCGCTGACCAGCAGTTCGCGGAAGCCTCCGTGGCCCACGGCCTCCGTCAGGCGGGCCCCCACGCCCAGGGCCGCGGCGGTCAGCGCGGCCATCCCGTCGGGCTCCGCGTTCTTCGCGAGCAAATGGGCAATCACCAGCCCGTCCGTGCTCGCGACCATGGCACCGGTCAAATACGGTACCCGGACCCGTAACTCCTGCAATTCCGTGAGCACTTCCGGCGGTGCGGCGGTCATCGACTGTCTCCTTACGGCGAACTGCCTCAAGGCGCGCCTCATCATGGGATCGGCGGATTCGGGCGGGTGCGCGGCACGGTCACACAATCCTCTCCAGCGCGCTGGTGATTACCAATGGCGTGTCCGTTGCGACGGAAGGTAATCGAAAAGAGCGCTGGGGTGGGAGGGTTTCGGCATTTTCTCTCGGCACATGTACATGGCGGTGCGAAGTGTGAACGGCCGGAAAGAGACGTTTGGTTCAGCGGCCCGCAGCGTGAAGCCCGGTGATTTCCATTCCGCGCTGCCGGTTTCTCACAGCTGGTCGCTCACAGCGGCCCGGCGCCCTTGAACGCGCGGTGGATCGGCGAGGTGCTGGTGCCGAGGATGCCGGGCAGCGCGGCGACGGGACCGGTGAGGTAGTGGTAGAACGCCCCGGCGTCGTGCGCGGTGATGCCGGCGTAGACGTTGAAGTCCCCGGTCGTGGCCGCCGCGAAGGACACCTCGGGGTGGGCGGCGAGCGCCGCGCCCGCCGCCTCGATCTCGGACGGCTCGATGTTCAGCCACAGCGCGGCGCGGAAGTTCCGCTGCAGGACGCGCAGGTCGTAGTCCAGGTCGAAGTAGAGCACCCCCGCCTCCCGCAGCTCCGTCATCCGGCGCCGGACCGTGGTCGGTGACCAGCCCGTGGCCGCGGCCAGTTCGCCGGCCGCCGCGCGGCCGTCCCGTGCCAGCAGGTCCAGCAGCCGGCCGTCCGCCTCGTCGAGCGGATACGCCGGGGCCGGGGCCGGGTCGCTGAGCAGGCTGTCCGGCGCGTTCGCGGGCCTGAGCGCGGCGACCTGCTCCGCCGTCAGCGGGCCCGACTTGGTGAGCAGACTGAGGTCCTGCCCGAAGAAGACGTGCAGCAGACAGTGCGCGCTCACGTCCACGACCCGCGGCGTCTTCGGCAGCTTCTCCAGCAGCAGGGCGTCCCCGCCGCTGCCGGCCCTGGGGCGCACGAGACAGCTGATCTCCGTACCACCCGAGGTGAGGCTGACCCACGTGGTGTCCGCCCGCCGGGCCAGCGCCTCGCCGATCGCCACCGCGGCGTTCGGCGCGCAGCGCACCCGGACGAACCACGGCACCTCGCCCAGCCGCAGCGGATCCGTCAGACCCACCACCCGCAGCGAACCCGCGGACCGCAGGCGGGCGTAGCGGCGCGCCACGGTCTGGTCGGACACCCCCAGCACCTCGGCGATCCGGCGGAACGGCGCCCGGCCGTCGATCTGCAGCGCATGGGCGAGCAGCTGGTCCTGCTCCGAGTCGAGGACGGGCAGCACGGCCCGCTTGCTGTCGAGATTCACCGTTCCACGGTACGAGATGTCGAATTCGGCCGCGGAAGCCCCACTGGCTGTGGTGTGCTCCCCTCCACCACGGAAGCTTCTCGCCGTGGGTCGGCGCGGCACCGAGGCGCCCCCGGAACGATGGGAGAACTTCGCAATGCGTAAATGGTGGCCCTTGGTGGCGGTCTGCCTGGGGGCCTTCATCCTCCTGGTGGACGTCACGATCGTGAACGTCGCCCTGCCGAGCATGGCCGACGACCTCCACGCCTCGTTCTCGTCCCTCCAGTGGGTCGTCGACGCCTACGCCCTCTCGCTGGCCGCCCTGCTGCTGGCGGCCGGCTCGGCGGCCGACCTCTTCGGACACCGCAGGCTCTACGTCCTGGGCCTGGCCGCCTTCGCCCTCGCCTCCCTCGCCTGCGGACTGGCGCCCGACGCCGGGGTGCTGGTGGCCGCGCGGGCCGTGCAGGGAGCAGGCGGCGCGGCGATGTTCGCCACGTCCGCCGCGCTGCTCGGCGCCATGTACCACGGCCGCGACCGGGGCACCGCGTTCGGCATCTGGGGAGCCGTCAACGGCGCCGCCGCGGCCGCCGGGCCCGCCCTCGGCGGACTGCTCACCGAACACATCGGCTGGCAGGCGATCTTCCTGGTCAACCTGCCCGTCGCCGCCGCCGCGATCTGGATCGCCCTGCGCGTCATCCGCGCCGACCGGACCGCGCCGGCCACGGGCCGCGGCCGGCTGGACGCGACCGGCGCCGTCACCTTCACCCTCGCCGCCGCGGCCGTCACCTACGCGCTGATCCGCAGCACCGAGGACGGCTGGACATCGGCCACCGTCCTGGCCTCCTTCGCCGTGGCCGCGGCCGCCCTCCTCGCCTTCGTCCTCGCCGAGACCCGCCTCGCCCGACGCGGCGGCGTGCCCCTGCTCGACCTCGCCCTGCTGCGCCGGCCCTCCTTCGCCGGACTCATGGGCGGCGCACTGCTCTTCCAGGGCGGCGCCTTCGGCTGCCTCGTCCTCGTCTCCCTCTGGCTCCAGTCCGTCCTCGGACTCGGCCCGGTCGACGGCGGCGTCGCCCTGATGCCGATGGCCGCCCTCTCCTTCCTCGTCGCCGCCCTCGCCGGCCGCCACGTCCAGCGGACCGCGCCGCGCCTGCCGATCGGCGCCGGCATGCTCCTGGTCGCCGCCGGCATGTACCTGCTGTACGACGGGATGTCCGCCGGGGCCGACCGCTCGTCCCTCGTCGCGGGCCTGGCGGTGGCCGGCGCGGGCGTCGGCCTGGCCACGCCGGTGCTGGTCTCGGCGGCGACGGGCAGCGTCCCGCCGCAACGGATGGGCATGGCGGCCGGAGCCGTCAACACCTTCCGCCAGCTCGGGATGACGCTGTTCATCGCGGTCCTGGGCGCGGTGTTCACGCACACGGCCCGGAAGCAACTGGCCGGCGCGGTCCCGGACACGCACGAGGCCGCGTCCGCTCTGGCCGGCGGCCAGGCCCAACGCCTCGTCGCCGCCGCGCCGGAAGCGCGACGCGCGGCGACGGAGGACCTGGTCCACCGGGCGTTCGCGGCGGGCCTGCAGGACGTCTTCCTGTGGTCGGCGGTGGGGGCGGTGCTGGTGCTGGCCCTGGTGCGGCCGGGGCGGGAAGCGGGGCCGTCTGCGACGGGGGCGGCTCGGGAGGAGCCGGTGGCAGTGGATGCGTGATGGTGGCGGCCGGGGGCCTTTTGAGGTGCCCCGGTCCCTCCCCCGGAGGGGACGCCCCCCACGCACCCGATCGCGTGACACGCACCCCCACCCCGGTGGTGCACCCGCTCCCACCCACCCCCATCTGCCACCGTCACCCCCGTGCTCACCGTGCTGTTCGCCGTCCTGGCCGCCCTGAGCAACGCCTCCGCCGTCGTCCTGCAGCGCGCCGCCGCCCGGCGCGTTCCGCGGGCGGACGCGTTCAGCCTGCGGCTGGTGCGCGACCTGCTGCGGCACCCCGTGTGGTTCGCCGGGATCGCGGCCGTGATCTGCGCGGCGGTGTTCCAGGGGCTCGCCCTGTCGGAGGGGTCGCTGGCCCTCGTGCAACCGATCTTCGTCAGCGAGCTGCCGTTCGCGCTCGTGCTCGGCTGCCTGGCCTTCCGGCGACGGCTGCCGGCGTACGCGTGGGCGGCCGTCGCCATGGTCGCCGTCGGGCTCGCCCTCGCGCTGGCGGCCGCCGCCCCCGTCGGCGGGCACCAGCGGGTGAGCACCGAGCGCTGGCTGCCCGCCCTCGCGGCCTCGCTCGCCGCGATGGCCCTGTGCGTCGGGGCGGCGCTCCCGCGCCCCCGCGGCAAGGCCCGCGCCGCCCTCTTCGGCGCCGCCGCGGCGATCGGGTACGCGCTGACCGCCGCGCTGATGAAGGACGCCACCGGCGCCTTCGCCCGGCACGGCGCCGGCGCGTTCTTCACCAGCTGGCAGACCTACGGCTTCGCCGCCGCCGGGGCGGTCTCGCTCTTCCTGCTCTCCAACGCGATGGAGTCCGGCCCCCTCGTGGCCTCGCAGCCCGCCCTCACCCTGGGGGACGCGCTCGTCAGCCTCACCCTGGGGCTGCTGGTCTACGAGGAGCGGGTGCGGACCGGACCCTGGATCCCCCTGGAGGGCGTCGGGGTCGTGCTGATCACCGTCGGGGTGCTGATCCTGCCCCGGGTCGAACCGGGGTCCCCGGCCGAGGACCCCGGCCCGCCCGTCACTTCCTGACGGCCCGCAGGATCACGAACTTCGGATCGCCCGCCACGACCTCGCAATGACCGAACAGCTTGCGCAGCTTGACGTGGTACCCCAGATGCCGGTTGCCGACGACCCACAGCTCCCCGCCCGGGCGCAGCGCCCGGCGCGCGCCGGTGAACATCCGCGACGCCGTGGTGTCGGTGGTCGCCTGGTGGGAGTGGAACGGCGGGTTGTTCAGGACCAGGTCCACCGACCCGGCCGGTACGGAGGACAGCCCGTCGCCCACGACGAACTCCGCCGCCCGCCCCGTCCCCGCGTTCGCCCGGAACGTCGCCTCCGCCGAGGCCACGGCCTGGTGCGACTCGTCGACGAACACCACGTCCGCGTCGGGGTTCGCCAGCGCGGCGGCCGTGCCCAGCACGCCGTTGCCGCAGCCGAGGTCCACCACGCGCTCGGCACCCCGGCTCCGGGGGAGGTGGTGCAGGAAGAAGCGGGTGCCGATGTCGAGGCGGTCCGCGCAGAAGACGCCCGCGTGGTTGACCACGGTCAGCCCGGCCGCCGGGCCCGCGTCGTCGCCCAGGACGTACTCCAGCGGCCAGGGGTTCGGCCCGCGTCCGAGGTCCGGATCGGGGGAACAGAAGATCAACCGGGCCTTCTTGACGGCCAGCGAGGTCCGGGTCGGCCCCAGGATCCGTTCGAAGAGCTTCAGCGTCGAGGTGTGGATCTCGGTGACCTTGCCGGTGCCGACGACCACGGTGCCGGCGTGGACGCCCGGCGCCAGCCGCAGCAGCTGGTCCTCCAGCAGCGCGAGGCTCTTGGGCACGCGGACGAGCAGCACGTCGATCCGCTCCGGCGGGGTGTCCCGCGTGGACAGCAGCCGCACCGCCTCCGGCACGGCGCCGCTCCGGGCCAGGTTGGCCCGCGTCGCCTGCTGGGCCAGGAACGAGTCGGTGATCTGCACCGGCCGGTGCGCGGCGAGGGCGGTGGTCAGGGCACCCCACCGGTCGCCCACGACGACCACGGAGCCGCCGAGGTCCGCCCGCGCCACCGGCGCGCCGTCGGCCGCGGTGACGGGGTCCGCGAGGTGCCGCAGGAGGTACTCGTCGGCGGCGTCCCAGGGCAGGAGCCGGTCGCGGGGATCCTCGGGGAAGCGGGTGAGGTCGAACTCACCCATGGGGGTGGAAAAGCGCTTCATCGTGGGACTCAGGCTAACGGAGCGGTGCGGCGGCCCGCGCCCCGGATGGAGCGAGGGCTGATTGAATGCCCCGCATGCACCTGATGTTCGTCGGCGACTCCATGACCATCGGCAGCACCGGTGACCTCACCTGGCGCTACCGCATGTGGCAGCACCTCGCCACCTCCTACGGCGGCCCCTTCCGCATCGTCGGCCCCCGCGACACCCTCCACGACGTCGCCGCCGACGCCGCCGTCTCCCTCGACTACGGGGACCCGGACTTCCCCGAGCGCGCCCGGG
Organism: Streptomyces sp. AV19; assembly: GCF_015999245.1. Lineage (GTDB taxonomy): Bacteria > Actinomycetota > Actinomycetes > Streptomycetales > Streptomycetaceae > Streptomyces. The sequence goes on from NZ_JAEAMR010000001.1 coordinate 10,544, forward strand.
CGCACCTCGCCGGCTGGGGGGAGGGCTGGTGCCACATGGCGCCGGTCATCGAGGACGCCGTCCGCGCCCACCGGGCCGACACCCTCCTGGTCTCCCTCGGCCTGATCGACCTGGGCTTCTACACCGACGCCGCGCGGACCGCCGAGAACGTCCGCCGTTTCGTCGCCGGGGCCCGCGCCGCGAACCCCCGTGTACGGGCCGTCCTCCTGCCCGTCATCCACAACGTCCGGGCCCGCGACGAGCCGGATTTCGCGGCCGAGTGCGACCGCTTCAACGACCTGCTGGCCAAGGCCGTCGCCGACCTCGACACCCCCCGCTCGCCCCTGCTCCTCGCCTCGGTCCCGCCGGACTGGGACATGGACCGCGACACCTACGACGGCACGCACCCCAACGCCCGGGGTGAGCATCGCCTCGCCGCGGCGTTCGCGGACGCGATGTATCAGGCGTGGGAGGTGGGGGCGCCGTACGGGGCACGGGTCCGGTGAGCCGTGGGCGACCCACCGGACCGGCCCTACCGCCGCCCGGCTACTGGGGGCACGTGTCGCCGCACTGACAGGAGCGTCCTTCCTGGCAGCCGCACGAGCAACCGGGGCCGCAGTTACAGCTCGCGCCGGGCGCCTCCACGGCGACAGGGAACGTCAACTGCGTGTATCTCGGCATGGGTTGATCCTCCTCCTGGCCGGCTTGCCGCCGACACTCGGTGATCTCCGTTGAGAACGAGGCCAGTGTGCAGTCGGCGGCACCGGACTCGCTGCACGGTTTCCGGTCATGTGAGCACGGTTTTCGCACAAGGGGCGGTGGTCGTCCGGCGGTAATTCCCGGGCAATGGCGGTGACAAGTCCCCTACGGTGCCGGGATGGTGACTGTGCGAGCAATGGCGGAGGCCGACGTCGTGGCCGTGTCGGAGATACGGGTGACCGGCTGGAAGACCGCTTATGCCGGGATCGTGCCCCAGTCCTGTCTCGATGCCATGACGGTCGAAGCGGATGCCCGGCAGCGCCGGCGGCACTTCACGAGGCCGAAGCAGGACGGGACCGACCTGGTGGCGGTCGACGCCCACGGGCGCGTCGTGGGGTGGGCCTGCCTCGGGCCCTTCCGCGGCACCGGGACACCTGCCGCCGCAGGTGAGCTTTACGCTCTCTACGTCCGTCCCGCACTCATCGGATCCGGAATCGGCCGCAGGCTTCTCGAAGCAGCGCACATCCATGCCCTGGCCCGTGGTTTCGGCCTGATGCTGCTGTGGGTCCTCAAGGACAACGCCGCGGCACGCGCTTTCTACGAGCGAGCCGGCTATGCCGATGACGGTGCGATCCGGGCCGAGGAATACGACGGGATGCCCGTCTCCGAAGTCCGGTACCGGCGCACCTTGCAGGCGCGGCACCCGGCACCGCCGTGGTGGACGGTGCCGGGTGCCGCGGTGGGTCAGACGGCCGTCCGCCGGTCGATGACCGTGCGCAACTTGCCGCTGGCCGCAGCGCGTTCGAAGCCGTCCCGGCCGACCGCGTCGACGCGCAGGTCGAGCAGGTGTTCCTCGATGACGGCCGCGCGGAGCTCCGCGTAGTGGGCGAGGAACGCCGCGGCGGCCTCGTCCGTGTCCACGCCGTTCATGCGCAGGACGATCCGTTCCCGTGCGGCCGCCGGCTCGACGAGCATCTGCAGCTCGCCGCGGTAGCCGAGGTGTTCCTCGGCGAGGCGGGCGAACCGGCGGTAGTTGAGGAAGTAGGTGCCGGTGCGGATCACGTCGCCGGTGCGGCCGAGCAGCTCGAAGCGCGGCGTGGTCCGGCCGCAGGCGCACGCTCCCTCCACCCAGCGGCCCAAGTCCCCCTGTTCGTAACGGAAGATGGCGGGGGAGCTGCGGGTGTGCGGGGTGAAGACGATCCGTCCGGTCGCGCCCGGGGCTGCCGGAGCGTCGGTGTCGATGCCGAGGATCTCCAGGGTGAACAGGTCGTTGAAGAGGTGGTACACGGAACCTTCGGCGTGCTCGCACTGGTGGCCCATGGTGCCCAGGTCGCTGCCGCCGTAGGCGAAGCCGCGGATCACCTCGATGCCGAACTCCTCGGCGAGATGGCGGCGTTGTTCGGCACCGAAGTGCTCCCCGCCGTAGAAGACCTTCCGGATGCCGCCGTAGGCGCGCAGGGTGTCACCCGCGTGCTGGAACAACTGCCTGACGTACGAGGGCATGGCGAGGATCGTGTTCGCGCGGTGCCGGATCAGGACGGCCGCGTCGCGCTCGTAGTCCGTGCTCCCGGCGACCGGCAGCTGGGTCGCGCCGATCTCCTCCAGGAGGCCGTTGCCGTACAGGAAGCTGCCGTACATGCCGCCGGCGAACAGCAGGTTGGCCACGCGGTCGGTGCGCACGTCGAACCCGGCGGCGACCAGGCCCTCGCCGCCGCGCCGCAGCTGGGTCGTCCAGTCGGCGTAGGAGTGCACGGCCAGGGCCGGGCTGCCGCTGCTGCCGCCGCTGCAGATGTGCAGCTGCTGCTTGTCGGCCGGGACGTCCGGGTTGAGCCGCTGGACGTCGGCCTTGGTCATGACCGGCCGGTCGGCGGAGGGCCGCTGCCAGGCCGCGGGCCCTGCCGCGGCGCGCGGGTGCAGGTCGTCCAGGCGGGCGTCGTGCGCGAAGCGCTCGTCCAGGCGGACGCTGACGCGGCGGCTGTAGCGCTGCAGCGGGTAGAGGCCGTCGTGCGGCTCGCCCGGGTAGCTGTCCAGCATCGAGCCGACCGGGGTGACGCGCAGTACGCCCGCGGTGAACAGCCGCTCGGCCAGCTCGGGCACGTCGGTGCGGGCGGCGGCCAGCCCGGCGGTCTGCAGATAGCGGCGCATCGGCCGCAGCGTCGCGGTCAGCCGCTCGCGCGGCAGCGGCTTGACCCACACCGTGCGGTACAGCGGCGAGGCGCGCAGGGCGGAACGGTGGTCGACCAGGATGCGCCAGGCGTCGCCGGTGGTTCCGTACGTCCTCGTGAGGCCCAGATGTTCCTCGCTGCGGGCGACCAGGAGCGTGGTGGTGATCTCCGCCTGTTCGGCTACACCGGGCAGCGCGGCCGGGAAGCCGGCGCCGCGCCGGTCCAGGGCGGTGCCCAACCGCTCGGCGAATGCCGTCAGTCGCGTGCGGTCGTCGGTGTCGAGATAGACCACCTGGGGGCTGGAACAGGCCTGCTGGTCCAGGCGGCAGACGCTGTCCGCGACGCCGTCGAGCACCTCCTCGTCGGCCCAGGCGTCGGCGGTCAGATAGGCGAAGGAGATGCGGTGGCCCCAGGTAATCAGACGGCAACCCGCCGGCACGTGCCCGGAGACGCCGCTGACGGCCTCCTCGCCGCCCCAGACGGCCACCGCGTCCGCCGGGGCGCACATCAGGCCGAGCCAGTCGGTACGGGCCGAGGAGAAGCGCAGCACGATCAGCCGGGAGGCGATCGTCCCGTCCGGGTCCTGCTCGCCCAGCGCCTCGAGGATCAGATGGGTGAACAGCGAGCCGCCGCCACTGGTCTTGAGCACGTTGACATTGCCGGCGAGCAGGCCCTCGACCGCGCTGAAGACACCGACGACGGGGTCGTTGCCGGCGGTGACGTGCGCCAGCAGGCCCACCGGCGCCCAGGACTCGAACACCGGGGCGCGGAAGTCGGCGCGCCGCAGGCTCTCCGGGTCGGTGCCGCCCAGCTCCACGGCGAGCTTGCGCTCCAGGCCGTCGCGGCTGAGGAACTCGGCTATTTCCAGGAGGCTCTGACGGGCCGACGCCTCGTCCGTGCCGTCCTCGACGAGATGCGTGAACAGACGGTGGTGGACCTCGCTGTCCGCGTCGGACAGGAGGCGGGAGAGCCGGTCGCAGGCGGCGACGACCTGGCGGGCCGGCAGCGGCCGCGCCAACTCCTCGCCGGCCAGGGCGGGCAGCTCGGTCAGCAGCTTCTCCGCCTCGGTCCCGTCGACCCAACGCCCCTGCCACAGATGGTTCTTCGCCGCGGCCATCACACGGCCCCCTTCATGAGTTCGGCAGCGGCGACGGCGCAGCTGCGGTTGGTGCTGGTGCCTGCCCGGCCGTGGATCTCGAACCAGTCGGTCTCCAGGCCGCATCCGCACGCGGAGCCGGGGTGGACGGAGACCAGGTCCCCCATGAGCACGCTGTGCACGGGCACGGAGGTCATGAACGGCGAGACGCAGTGCAGAAAGCCCTGTTCGCCGTAGGGCAGCGGGTCGAGCGTGGCCACGTGCCGGGCGAAGATCCGCGACCAGACCGGGGCGTGGAGACGGTGCCGGGCGCATTCGGCGTAGGTGACGCCGTGCTCGACGGCGCCGTAGCTGTCGCGCACCCGCTCGGCGGGGATGCCCAGTTGCTCCTCGATCCGCTCGTACAGCTCCGCCTTGCCGATCCGGCGGCCCGCGTGGCCCTTCCAGCCGCCGCCGAGGTAGACGAAGGAATCCGGGCGCAGCCGGAGCGGCGGAACGCCCAGGGCGCGCATCCGCTCCAGGGTGAACCACAGGAACGAGGGGAAGCCCAGCAGGCGGACCGGCAGGTCCTGCTCCGCGTAGCGCACGAGGGTCTCGACGCAGCCGAAGGGGTCGAAGACGTGCTCGTCGCCGACCGCGCGCAGCGCGTAGGCCCGCTCGTTGACCGGGGCCATGTCGCACAGGAAGTTGTCGGTGAAGGCGGTGCCGAGCTTGAGGCCGTCGGCGGGCTGGTAGCTGTAGAGCAGGTAGTTGGCGGGCTGGTCGGGGGTGACGAAGCCGTAGTGGTCCAGGACGAAGGCGGCCATGCGCATCACCGAGCCGATCGACCAGGTGTCGAAGAACATCTGCGACTTCTGGCCGGTGGTGCCCGACGAGGTGAAGTGCGCCGCGATGTCCTCGTCGGGGATCGACTTCACCACGTGCGACTTGAAGAAGTTGGCGTGGGTCAGCGGGAGTCGGGCCGCGTCGGCGGCGGTGCGCAGTACGGGCTCGCCGTGGGCGCGCCAGACGCCGCCGTAGAAGTCGGAACGCTCGGCGTGCCAGGTGTTGACCTCGGTGAGGGCCTTGACGAACAGGGCGTCGATGTCGGGGCCGGCCGCGTACGGGGTACGGAGGTCGCCCAGCTGTTGCAGATGCGGCAGGCGCTCGGCGTCGGGCACCGGCAACGGGGCGAAGTACTTCTCGTGCGGGGCCAGTTCATGCGGAGGTGTGGTCATCGCGGGGGCTCCGTGGTGAAGGTGTCGAGGTAGGTCGCGGTCCAGGACCGGCTGTACTGCTCCACGTAGGGCATGAACGCGGCGTCGGCGTCCAGGGCGCGGAAGTCCGGGCGGCCGGAGGCGTACGACAGGAGTACGTGGTCGTGCCACACGCCGTCGTCGTGCCGCATCGCCGGATAGAGGGCGCTGGGGACGAAGCCGTGCGCCAGGCAGTGCTCCAGGCGCTCGTGGTCGGCCAGGGGCAGCAGCGTCTCGACGTACGCGGCGCCGTGCCCGGCCATGGCGTGCACGATGTCGCCGAGCGCCTCGCCCAGCGGGGCGGTGGAGGCGGCGGGGGCGGCTGAGGGGACGACGTCGAGCAGGGTGCCGCAGCCCCCTTCCCGGTCGATCACTCCGTAGGCCTCGAACCGGCCGTCCTCCGGGGTGAGCAGCACGTTGGGCGGGCTCAGCGGCAGCGACGGCACCCCGCCGCGCGCCTGGCGCGCGTAACGGCGCCGGACGAAGCCCGTCGCCTGGATCACCTCGATCGGCTCCGCCTCCGGCCGCAGGCACAGCCGCGGCGGTGCCGGGCGCGGCCGCACACCGGCGAAGCCGGGGAGACCCGCGGCGCGGGACGCCGCCTCCAGCAACGGCACGATCTGCTCGGGCACTTCGCGAACCGGCGCGCGCCGGGCCAGGACCCCGTCCCGGTGCCGGATCACCAGCGCCAGCGTCTCCCGGCCGCGCAGCTCGACCGCGCCCGGCAGCAGCCCCAGCGGCCGGAAGCCGTGCCGCATGAGGGCCCGCTGCGGCACCGGGGAGACGCAACGGGCGGTGGCGTACACCGAGTCCATCGTCCCGTCGGGGCCGAAGGCCTCCTCGCACAGGTCGGACAGCAGCGCCCGGGCGATGCCCGTACCCGCGTGGCCGGGGTGCACGGCGAGCCCCTCGACCTTGCCGACCCGCGCGGCCACGTCACCGCGCAGCACCGCCGAGCCGATGACGTCGCCGCTCTCCGCGTGCCGGGCGACCAGCCACCGCACGCCGGGCGCTTGGAGCGCGGCCGTCATCGCGGCCGGGTCGGTGCCCAGGCGCAGCGGATAGGAAGGGCCGTACACGGCGAAGTACAGCTGCCGGAGCGCGGCCACGTCGCGGGTGCCGGCGGTATCGATCAGGACCGGGCCGCCGTGGCCGGTGGCCCGTGATAGCAACCGAGTCACCGGATTCCCCCGATTCCTCCCCGGCGGAGCGGGGCGGGGAAAGCCGAATCGCTGCCGGGGTAATTCGGTGTCAACCACTCGCACGGGTGCGGGTCCCCATGGGGATCAATTGGACTCAACTGTCCTACCTCCCTGGTAGGTTGGCGTTCATGGCGGCAGAACCGAAGACGGAGGAGTCGGGGCGTGCCCAGTACACCTACCGGCTTCGCGTCTCGGCCGGCGCCCGCACCGCTCTGGAGACGGAGTGGGCGCGCTGCCGGTGGGTGTGGAATGAGTGTGTGGCCAAGTCCAGGCAGGTCCATGCCGAGGCCAAGGCCACCGGCGGGAAGCAGACGTGCGGCCCTGCTCAGCTCGACAGAATGTTGACCGGGGCCCGGCGCGTGACGCCGTGGCTCGCGGAAGGCGCCTCGGTGCCGCAGCAGCAGGTCGTACGTGACTTCGCCACGTCGCGGGCGAAGGCGCTCAAGGACATCAAGGACCGTCTTCCGATGCACCGGCGGGCCGGGATGCCTCAGTGGAAGCGCAAGCGCGACAGCCGCCCGAGTCTTAACTACACCCGGCGCGGCTTCCGCCTGAAAGACGGCCGCCTGTGCCTGGCGGGCGGGATCGTGCTGACCGTGGTCTGGTCGCGCGACCTGCCCGCCGACCCGTCGAGCGTGCGCGTATACCGGGACAGCCTCGGCCACTGGTACGCGTCGTTCGTCGTCCCCGCCCAGACCGAGCCCCTGCCCGCTACTGGGCGTGCGATCGGTGTGGACTGGGGCGTTCGCGAGACGGCTACCACCACGTCCGACGCGTACGATCTCCCGTACGCCGAGCATGGGAAGAAGGCCGCGAAGCGTCTCGCGCACTATCAGCGGCAGATGGCCCGACGCCGCGCCCCGAAGGGCAAGACTCAGACGCGGGGCTACCGCAGGGCCAAGGCCCAGGCAGCCAGGCTGCAGAAGAAGGTGGCGCGGCAGCGTCAGGACACCGCCCGCAAGTGGGCGAAGTCCGTGATTCGTGATCATGACGCCGTCGCCGTGGAGGACTTCCGGCCGAAGTTCCTCGCCCGGACCACCATGGCCCGCAAGGCCGCCGACGCCGCCATCGCGGCGACCAAGGCGGCCCTGCTCGAGATGGGCCGCAAACACGCGCGGGACGTCCGTCTCGTGCACCCCGCGCACACCACGATGGACTGCGCTTCGTGCGGAGCGAGAACCAAGCACGCACTTCCTCTTGCGATGAGAACGTATGCCTGCACCGTGTGCGGAGCCGTGTCCCCCAGGGACAAGAACTCCGCCCGCGTGATGCTGGTCCGGGCTGGTCTGGCCCCGGACGGTGTCGAGGGCGCAAGACCACCTGAGCCGTCGGCTCAGGTGGCTGCCTGAGCCGTGAATCCTCTCGGAACCGCTGAACCGGAATCCTCCGATTTCAGCCAGGGGAGCAGTCAAAGGAACTCCGTTCATCGAAGTCATGCCTCGAAGAAGTCACGCCTTGGGGAAGAAGACCGAATCCGGCGGCGGCCGTGATGGGCCGGTGCGCGGAGGCGGCGCGCAGCGGTCGTCCCCGGCTTCAGCCGGCCTCGGACCGGGCGGGCGAAGCCGCCGAGGATCGGGCGCGGGCGAAGAGGAGCGCGGCGACCGGCAGCAGGCCCACGGCCTGCGTCAGGCACAGGGTCCGGGCCGACACCACGTCGCCGATCAGGCCGAAGGCCAGGGCGGCCAGCGGGAAGCTCGCCCCCAGCAGCGCGAGCATCGCGGCGAAGAAGGCCGGCCTGGCCGCGGCCGGAACGCTGCGCTGGAACAGTGCCACGAACACCACGTTCGTGGCCCCGACGGCCCAACCCGCGACGATCAGGCACACCACGAACAGCTCGCGGTCGGCGACGAGTCCGGGCAGGACGAGGGCGGCCCCGAACAGGGCGATACAGGCGGCGCCGATATGACCCGGGTGCCCCGGCAGACGATGGCCGGTGAAGATGCCGAGCAGCATGCCCAGCCAGAGGGAGCCCTCCAGCAGGCCCAAGGTGAGGGCCGGGGCGTCCAGGACGTTCTTGGTGTACAGCGGCAGGACCAGGAAGGTCGCGTTGATGAAGAAGTTGGCAGCGGCGAAGCAGATCAAGGCCAGGCGGATGAAGGGAAGTTCGGCCAGGAGCCGCCAGGTACGGGCCAGGCCCCCTGAGGCCTCGTCGTCGTCCGTCCCGGGGAGCGGCGAGAAACGGGCCCGGGTCACCAGCACGGCCGCGCCGAGGTAGGCCAGCGCCCCGGCCGCCGCCACGCCCGCCAGGCCGACGAGTTCGACGAGCGCGGCGCCGAGCAGCGCACCCGCCATGCCCACCAGGGAGAACGTCGACTGCTCGAAGGCGGTGGCGTCCTCGATGTCCGCGTCGTCGACCAACTCCGGTACGGCCTTGGACAGACACGGGTCGAACAGCGCCTGGCAGGCGGCCAGCCCCAGCATCACCGGGTAGACGGCGAGCGTCGGTACGTCCGCCGAGGCGGCGTAGGCGGCGATCGCGGCGGCCAGCACGGCCGCGGCGGCCACCGACGACCGCAGCACGCCGCGACTGGGGTGCCGGGCGATGGCGCGGGCGATCAACGGGGCGCACAGCACGGGCGGCAGCGCCGCGCAGGCCAGCAGAATGCCGGACGCCAGACCGCGTTCGCCGGCCGTGACCTCGCCGAGAATCCACCACATGACGCCCATCTGGTACATGCGTGTGGCGCTCTGGCTCAGCAGCTGCGCACCCCACACCCGGGCGAAATCGTGGTTGCGCATCAACAACGGGCGACGCCGGTTCGGAACTCCGGCGTCTTCGGGTGAACTGCTTTCGGGGTCAACGGGCTGAATACCCGTATCCGCAGCGTTCACCGGAGGGATCGTTCCCTTGCTATTCATCTTCCGCCAACCGGAATGAGGGCGCCCCCACAGGCGCCGAGTGAGATGGAGAGAATGAGGAATGTGGCCGCAGTCTCGTGCGATTCGTGGTTCCGGGAGGGGAACTCTCGTCATTCCTCACAGGGGGAACGGGAAAACGTGGGGGCGTCGGCGATGACACCGGCCCTGAGGGGCGCGGCCAAGAAGGCCGGGCAGCTCCCGTGCAGGGGAGAAGGAGGGGAAGACGCGCGGAGGAGTCTGCGCGGGGAAGGGGAGTTGTGACGGGGGAATGCTATGAGGTCCGATAGCGGGTGGACGGACATATGGCCTTGCCTAAGGGTTGTCCCGTAAATGATCTACGAGTTGGTGGGTGACGAGTCGGCCTGGG
>NZ_JAEAMR010000010.1:0-10035 GCF_015999245.1 Streptomyces sp. AV19
CGCTGTTCTTCCACCCGAGCATGAACGAGGTCGTCTACCACGGCTCGTACGTCCCGATGCAGGGCGTGCGGATGTCGGAGGCGTTCAAGTCGACGCTGGACATCAGCTTCGACGTGCGCGGTGGTCTGCTGATCCGGCAGATCCACCACTGGGCGGCCCTCGTGTTCATCGCGGGCATGATGGTGCACATGATGCGCGTCTTCTTCACGGGCGCGTTTCGCAAGCCGCGCGAGGTCAACTGGCTGTTCGGCTTCCTGCTGCTGGTCCTCGGCACCTTCACCGGCTTCACCGGTTACTCGCTGCCGGACGACCTGCTCTCGGGCACCGGTGTCCGCATCGCCGACGGTCTGGTGATGTCCGTCCCGCTGGTCGGTACGTACATCTCCTTCTACCTGTTCGGCGGGGAGTTCCCGGGCACGGACTTCGTGGCGCGGTTCTACTCGATCCACATCCTGCTGCTGCCGGGCATCATGCTCGGTCTGGTGGTCGGCCACCTGATCCTGGTCATCTACCACAAGCACACGCAGTTCGCGGGTCCGGGCCGGACCAACAAGAACGTCGTCGGCATGCCGCTGATGCCGGTCTACATGGCCAAGGCGGGAGGCTTCTTCTTCCTGGTCTTCGGTGTCATCGCGGCGATCTCCGCGATCGCGACGATCAACCCCGTCTGGGAGCTCGGCCCGTACCGGCCGGACCAGGTCTCGACCAACGCCCAGCCCGACTGGTACCTGGGCATGTCCGAGGGTCTCTTCCGGATCATGCCGGGCTGGGAGATCAGCTTCGCGGGCCACACCCTGGTCCTGGGCGTCTTCATCCCGCTGCTGGTCTTCGGCGCGGTGCTGGGCATCATGGCGGTCTACCCGTTCCTGGAGTCGTGGCTGACCGGCGACAAGCGCGAGCACCACATCCTGGACCGCCCGCGCAACGCCCCGACGCGCACCGCCTTCGGTGTGGCGTGGCTGACGATGTACGGCGTCGCCCTGATGGCCGGTGGAAACGACCTGTGGGCCACCCACTTCAACCTGTCGGTCAACTCGGTCACCTGGTTCGTCCGGATCACCTTCTTCGCCGGCCCGGTCCTGGCGTTCATCGCCACGCGCCGGATCTGCATGGGTCTCCAGCGCCGCGACAAGGAGAAGGTGCTGCACGGCCGCGAGTCGGGCATCATCAAGCGCCTGCCGCACGGTGAGTTCATCGAGGTCCACGAGCCGCTGACGCAGGAGCAGCTGCACACGCTGACCGCGCACGAGCAGCCGAAGCCGCTGGCCCTGGAGCCCGAGGTCGACGAGAACGGTGTCGTCCGCAAGGTGAAGGCCACGCAGAAGCTGCGGGTCCGGCTCTCGAAGAGCTACTACGGCGAGGACCGGTACGTTTCCAAGGCCTCGGCCAAGGAGTACCAGGAGATCACGAGCGGCCACGGCCACCACTGATCTCTGATCGCCCATAACTGATCGCCACAGCGAAGAGCCCCGTCCAGCGCATGGACGGGGCTCTTCGCCGTTTCCCGGACCTGGTTAGGCTGGAGGCCGAGTACCGGACGACCACCAGGAGCGTGGACCCATGAACGTTGCGACCCAGTCAGGCGGCGACGGCGCGGTGTCCCTCTCCTGGCCGGGCGTCCTGGAGGCGCTGCTCGGCGGGCGGGACCTGAGCGCGGACGACACCGCCTGGGCCATGGACCAGATCATGCGCGGCGCGGCGACCGACGCCCAGATCGCCGCCTTCGCCGTGGCGCTGCGGGCCAAGGGCGAGACGGTCGCCGAGATCTCCGGGCTCGTCCGGGCCATGTACCGGCACGCCAACCTCATCGAGGTGCCCGGGCCCAGCGTGGACATCGTGGGCACCGGGGGCGACGGCGCCAAGACGGTGAACATCTCCACGATGTCCTCGATCGTGGTGGCCGGCACCGGGGTGAAGGTCGTCAAGCACGGTAACCGGGCCGCGTCCTCCGCCAGCGGCGCCTCGGATGTCCTGGAGAAGCTGGGCGTCAACCTGGACCTGTCCCCGGCGCGGGTGGTCGAGGTGGCGCGGGAGGCGGGCATCACCTTCTGCTTCGCGGTGAAGTTCCATCCGGCGCTGCGGCATGTCGCGGCGGCGCGGCGGGAGATGGGGGTGCGGACCACGTTCAACGTCCTCGGTCCGCTGACCAATCCGGCCCGGGTGCGGGCCCAGGCGACCGGCGTCGCGGACGCCCGGATGGCGCCCATCCTGGCCGGCGTGCTCGCCGACCGCGGCTCGTCGGCACTGGTCTTCCGGGGGGACGACGGGATGGACGAGCTGACGACCACGGCCACGTCGCGGGTGTGGATCGTGCGGGACGGTGCCGTGCGCGAGGAGGCGTTCGATCCGCGGGACGTGGGGATCGAGATGGTGCCGGTGGAGGCGCTGCGGGGGGCGGACGCGTCGTACAACGCGGATGTCGCGCGGCGGTTGCTGGCCGGGGAGACGGGGCCGGTGCGGGATGCGGTGCTTCTGAACTCGGCTGCGGCGTTGGTGGCGTTGGCGCCTTCGGCCGAGCCGTTGCCTTCGCAGATCGCGGCGGCGATGGGGCGGGCGGCGGAGTCGATCGACTCGGGGGCGGCCCGGGGGGTTCTGGAGCGGTGGGTGGCGGTCAGTAACGCGTAGGGGGTGGGCGGGGGTTGGGTTGTGCCCCCGGCCCGCCCTTTCACCGTTTCTTCCGGGGCTCCGCCCCTCGGCCCGGCACCGCGCTCCGCGCGGGTCCGGCGTTTGAGGACTTCGCCCGAAGGGCGAATGGGGTCCGGGGTCTCCCCGGAAGAAACGGTGAAAGGGCGGGGCCGGGGCACAACTCCCCCACCGGGCACCCTCACCCGTGATAGATCGCCTCGATCTCGCGCGCGAAGTCCTTCGCGACAACGTTCCGCTTCAGCTTCAGCGACGGCGTCACATGCCCGGACGCCTCCGTGAACTGGGCGCCGAGGACACGGAACTTCCGCACCGACTCCGCCTTCGACACCGCCGCGTTCCCGTCGTCCACCGCCTTCTGGACGTCCGCCAGCAGATCCGGGTCGTCCGCCAGGTCCGCCGCCGTCAGGCCCGCCCGCTTTCCGTGGGACTCCAGCCAGCGCGGCAGGAAGTCCTCGTCGAGGGTGATGAGCGCGCCCACGAACGGGCGGCCGTCGCCGACGACCATGCACTCGGCGACGATCGCGTGGGCCCGGATGCGGTCCTCGATCACAGCCGGGGCGACGTTCTTGCCGCCCGCGGTGACGAGGATCTCCTTCTTCCGGCCGGTGATCCGCAGGAAGCCGTCCTCGTCGAGGGTGCCCAGGTCGCCCGTGTGGAACCAGCCGTCGGCGAGCGCCTCGGCCGTGGCCTTCTCGTTGTTCCAGTAGCCGGTGAACAGGTGCTCGCCGTGCAGCAGCACCTCGCCGTCGTCGGCGATCCGGATCACCGAGCCGGGCAGCGGCTGGCCGACCGTGCCGATCTTGGGACGGTCCCAGGGGTTGAACGCGGTCGCGGCGCAGGACTCCGTGAGGCCGTAGCCCTCCAGGACCGTGAAGCCGATGCCCCGGTAGAAGTGGCCCAGCCGCTCGCCCAGCGGCGCGCCGCCGGAGATGGCGTGGGTCGCCCGGCCGCCGAGCACCGCCCGCAGCTTGGAGTAGACGAGGCGGTCGAAGACCTTGTGCTTGAGCTTGAGGCCGAAGGAGGGGCCCGATTCCGTGTCCAGGGCCCGGCTGTAGGCGATCGCCGTGTCCGCGGCCTTGTCGAAGATCTTGCCCTTGCCGTCGGCCTGGGCCTTGGCCCGCGCCCCGTTGTAGACCTTCTCGAAGACCCGCGGCACGCCCAGGATCAGCGTCGGGCGGAAGCCGGCCAGGTCGTCGGTGAGGTTGCGGATGTCGCTGACCATGCCCAGCCGGATCGGGGCCATGAGCGCGGCGACCTCCACCAGCCGCCCGAAGACGTGCGCCGCGGGCAGGAAGAGGAGGACGGAGGAATCACCGGTGCGGAACAGGGGTTTGAGGCGCTCGACCGCGTTGCCGCACTCCGCGAAGAAGCTGCGGTGGGTGAGTACGCAGCCCTTGGGGCGGCCGGTGGTGCCGGAGGTGTAGACGATGGTCGCGGGGGAGTCCGCGTCGGCCAGCGAGCCGCGCTCGTCGACCTCCTCGTCGGTGACGGCCTCGCCGGCGGTACGCAGCGTGTCCAGCGCGCCGTCCTCGATCCGCCAGACGTGCTTCAGCTCGGGCAGGCGTTCGCGCACCGACTCCACCGACGCCTCGTGCGCCCCGGTCTCCACCAGGCACGCCACCGCGCCGGAGTCGCCGAGGATCCACTCGATCTGCTCGGGGGAACTGGTCTCGTAGACCGGCACGGTGACCGCGCCCGCGCTCCAGATGGCGAAGTCCAGCAGGGCCCACTCGTAGCGGGTGCGCGAGATCAGGCCGATCCGGTCGCCGGGCCGCACGCCCGAGGCCATCAGGCCCTTGGCCGCGGCGCGGACCTCGGCGAGGAACTCCACCGCGGTGACGTCCTGCCAGCCGCCGTCGGTCTTGCGCCCTATCACCACGACCTCTGGGTGGAGCGCGGCGTTCCGGCGGATGAGATCCGTCAGGTTTCCGTCCGCTGGGACCTCGTAGAGGGCCGGAAGGCTGAACTCGCGCAAGACTGCTGCTCCTCGTCGGGCGCCGGCGCCGCCGCGTCGTCGAGGGGCGCTGCGTCGGCTGCGGTCCATGTGTTTCAGGCAGGGGTGAAGACAGGGTGAAGGAGGACGGCCCGGACGTTACCCACCAGTACAGCTTTCGAATAGAGGGTCACGCCCAGATGTTCTGTGCGTCACATGCCGCGGAACCGCTCCCGGCACCCTAGCCCCTCCTCTTGGTGACCCGGAAGTAACCGCAGGTCGCAGCCCTGTCGTGACCCCCGGTCAGGGCCCTTCCGGAGATCGCGTCCGGCGGCCTAGGGTGCTGACCATGCGAGTCCACGTGGTCAGTGATGTACACGGCAACGCCCGGGACCTGGCCCGCGCCGGCGACGGCGCGGACGCCCTGGTCTGCCTGGGCGACCTCGTGCTCTTCCTCGACTACGCGGACCACTCGCGCGGCATCTTCCCCGAGCTGTTCGGGGCGGAGGAGGCCGGCCGTCTCGTCGAGCTGCGGACGGCCCGCCGCTTCGACGAGGCCCGCGCGCTGACCCGTGCCCTGTGGGCGGGCCTCGACAAGGACGCCGAGATCGAGCGGGCCGTCCGCAAGCAGTACGCCGAACTCTTCGCCGCCTTCCCCGCCCCGACCTACGCCACCTACGGCAACGTCGACGTCCCCGCGCTCTGGCCCGAGTACGCCCGCCCGGGCACCACCGTGCTCGACGGCGAGCGGGCCGACATCGGAGGGTGGATCTTCGGCTTTGTCGGAGGTGGCCTGCGGACGCCCATGCGCACCCCCTACGAGATCGATGACGAGGTCTACGCCGCCAAGCTCGCCGCCCTCGGCGAGGTCGACGTGCTCTGCTCCCACATCCCGCCCGACGTGCCGGAACTCTGCTACGACACGGTCGCCCGCCGCTTCGAGCGCGGCAGTTCGGCGCTGCTGGAGACCATCCTGGCCACCCGTCCCAAGTACGCGCTCTTCGGCCACGTCCACCAGCCACTGGCCCGAAGGATGCGCATCGGCGTGACCGAATGCGTCAACGTCGGACACTTCGCGTCCACCGGTACGCCATGGGCGCTGGAGTGGTGACGCGCCGCGAGAGGTAGCCTTCAGCGGCAGACAGCACGACACAGGCGAGTCACGACACAGGCGGCGGCCGGCACGGAGGAGCCACAGCGATGGCGGAACACACCAGTTCGAGCATCACGATCGAGGCGACCCCCGCCGAGGTCATGGCGGTCATCGCCGACTTCGACCGCTACCCGGAGTGGACCGGCGAGGTCAAGCAGGCCGAGGTGCTGGAGAAGGACGATCAGGGCCGGGCCGCCAAGGTGCGCCTGGTACTGGACGCGGGCGCGATCAAGGACGACCACACGCTGTCCTATACCTGGCCCGACGAGCACACGGTCGTCTGGTCGCTGGCCAAGTCGCAGATGCTGCGCCAGC
Organism: Streptomyces sp. AV19; assembly: GCF_015999245.1. Classification (GTDB taxonomy): domain Bacteria; phylum Actinomycetota; class Actinomycetes; order Streptomycetales; family Streptomycetaceae; genus Streptomyces. The sequence goes on from NZ_JAEAMR010000010.1 coordinate 6,048, forward strand.
TCGACGGCTCCTACAGCCTCGTCCCGCTGGAGGGCGGGCGCCGGACCGAGGCCACCTACTCCCTCACCGTCGACGTGAAGATCCCGATGCTGGGGATGATCAAGCGCAAGGCGGAGAAGGTCATCATCGACCGCGCGCTCGCCGGGCTCAAGCAGCGCGTTGAGGCCGTCGTCGCCTCCTGACCCCCTCCTCCCTCCCGGAAGGCTCCCCTTGCGCACGGTCCTCGTCACCGGTCCCGGCGGCGCGGGCCGCACCACCGCCGCGGCGGCCACCGCCCTCGCGGCGGCCCGCGCCGGGCACCGCGTCCTGCTGCTGACTGGCGAGCGCGGTCCCGTGCCGGACGCCGTGCTCGGCGTCCCGCTGCCGCGCACCGGCGCGGACGCCCGCCGGCCGTGGGGGACGCCCGTCGAGGCCGCCCCCGGGCTGTGGGCCGCCCGGATCGCCCCCGAGGAGCACTTCACCGCCCTCGCCGGGGACCTCCAGGACCGCGGCGCCGCCCTCTTCGACCTGCTCGGCGCCACCCCCCTCGACCCCGAGGAGCTCACCGAGCTCCCCGGCGCCGAGCCCCTCGCGCTGCTCGCCGCCCTGCGCGCCGCGCACCATGAGGACAGCCTCCGGGACCTGCTCGTCGTCGACATGCCCCCGGCCCACGAGGCCGTCCGGCTGCTCGCCCTGCCCGAGCAGTTGCGCCGCTACCTGCGCCGGCTGCTGCCCCCGGAGCGGCAGGCCGCCCGCGCCCTGCGCCCGGTCCTCGCCCAGCTCGCCGGGGTGCCCATGCCCGCCCAGCGGCTCTACGAACTGGCCGCGCGCTGGGACGCGGAACTGGCCGCCGTCCAGGACGTGATCGACGCGGACTCCACCACCGTCCGCCTGGTCGCCGAGCCGGGCCCGGCCGCCGGGGACGCGCTGCGGCCGGTGCGCGCCGGGCTCGCCCTCCAGGGCGTCCGCGTCGACGCCCTCATATCCAACCGGCTGCTGCCCGCCGGCAGCGGCGACCCCTGGCTCGCCGGCCTGGCCGCCGAGCAGCGCGCCGCGCACGAGGCGCTGCGCGAGGAGTACGCGGCCGACGGCGTCGACGTCCTCGGCCTGCCGCACCTCGGCCGGGCCCCGCGCGGCACCGCCGACCTCGCCGGCCTGGCGGAGCGGGCCGGCCTCGGCAAGCCCGGCGACGGCCCCGCACGGTCCGCCCCCGTCGTCGAGGACCACCTCGCCACCGACAATCTGCTGGTCTGGCGGCTGCCGCTGCCCGGGGCCGAGCGCGGCGGGCTCGGCCTGGTGCGCCGCGGCGACGAACTCATCGTCGCCGTCGGGCCGTTCCGGCGCGTGCTGCCCCTGCCGTCCGCCCTGCGCCGCTGCTCGGTGGCCGGCGCGGGGCTGCGGGACGGAGCGCTGTGCGTACGCTTCGTGCCCGACCCCGGTCTGTGGCCACGGACGCCCTGAACGGCGTTGCCTCGTTCGGGTAACGTCGGAGGAAAGCCCCGGTTCCTGGAGTCCGCCGTGAACGATGCCACCGAGCGCCCCGCCCCGCACGGGGAACCCGACCCCGACGCCTGGGAGACGGCCTGCGCCGAGGACCTCGCCGCGGAACGCGCCCGCCGGCGCGAGCAGTACGGGCCGGGCGGGGGCCCCGGTTCGGCCGCGGAGGAGTTCCGCAAGCTCGTCGACGCCGTCGCCGACAAGGTGTCCGGCCTCCAGCTCCCGCTGGCCGGGGCCGCTGCGCAGGGCGCCGTCCAGCAGATCGTCGACGCCGCCAAGGCCGTCGTCGAGCCCGTCGTCGAGCGCAACCCCGAGGTCTTCGACCACCTCGCGTCCGCCGGCTCCGAGCTGCTCGCGGCCTACCGCGCGGCGGTGCGCGGCCAGGAGCAGCGGTGGACCCGCGGCGCGGCGGACGACCGGGGCGGCAAGGAGGGCCGGGACGGCCGGGACGGCGACGGCGGCGGGGGCGCCCCGGGCGGCACCGAGCGCATCGACCTCGACTGAGGCCGGGGTCGAGACCCCGGACCGAGGCCCGGCAGGGGAGCTCCCTCACCTCCGGTACGGTTGTCGCGGCGGGGTTCGAGCGAAAAACTGAGGGACACATGGGACTCACCATCGGCGTCGACATCGGCGGCACGAAGATCGCGGCCGGCGTGGTCGACGAAGAGGGTTCGATCCTCGCGACATGCAAGGTGCCGACCCCGAGCACGCCCGAAGGGGTCATCGACGCCATCGCCGACGCGGTGCGGACCGTCAGCGCCGACCACGACGTCGAGGCCGTCGGCATCGGCGCGGCCGGTTACGTGGACGACAAGCGGGCCACGGTCCTCTTCGCCCCGAACATCAACTGGCGGCACGAGGCGCTCAAGGACAAGGTCGAGCAGCGCGTCGGCCTCCCGGTCGTCGTCGAGAACGACGCCAACGCCGCGGCCTGGGGCGAGTACCGCTTCGGCGCCGGCCAGGGCCACGACGACGTCATCTGCATCACCCTGGGCACCGGCCTGGGCGGCGGCATCATCATCGGCAACAAGCTGCGCCGCGGCCGCTTCGGCGTGGCCGCCGAGTTCGGGCACATCCGCACCGTGCCGGACGGCCTGCTGTGCGGCTGCGGCAGCCAGGGCTGCTGGGAGCAGTACGCCTCCGGCCGCGCCCTGGTCCGCTACGCCAAGCAGCGTGCCCAGGCCACTCCGGGCAACGCCGAGATCCTCCTCGGCCTGGGCGACGGCACCCCCGAGGGCATCGAGGGCAAGCACATCAGCGAGGCCGCCCGGCAGGGCGACCCGGTGGCCATCGACTCCTTCCGCGAGCTGGCCCGCTGGGTCGGCGCCGGACTCGCCGACCTGGCCTCGCTGTTCGACCCGTCCGCGTTCATCGTCGGCGGCGGGCTCTCCGACGAGGGCGACCTCGTCCTCGACCCGATCCGCAAGTCCTTCCGCCGCTGGCTGGTCGGCGGGCAGTGGCGGCCGCACGCGCAGGTGCTCGCCGCGCAGCTGGGCGGCAAGGCGGGGCTCGTCGGCGCGGCCGACCTGGCGCGCCAGGGCTGACCCGGATCATGATGGTGGCATGCGTGACGTGCTGCCTGATCTGCCGGCGTCGGGCACCGAGGCCGACGGCTCCGCCGTCGTCCGGGTGCTGAGCTACAACGTCCGTTCCCTGCGGGACGACGTGGGGGCGCTGGCCCGGGTCGTCCGGGCCTGCGCTCCCGATGTCGTCTGCGTGCAGGAGGCCCCCCGCTTCTTCCGCTGGCGCAAGTCGGTGGCCCGCTTCGCGCGGGCGGCCGGGCTGGTGTACGTGACGGGCGGGGCGACCGCCTCCGGCCCGATGATCCTGTCCTCGCTGCGGCCCCATGTGGAGTCCGCCGAGGACGTGTTGCTGCCCCGGACGCCCGGGCTGCACCAGCGCGGCCTGGCGACGGCCGTCCTCCGCTTCGGGCGGGCCGCCCGGCTCGCCGTCGTCAGCTGCCATCTGAGCATCCGTGACGAGGAGCGGTATGCCCAGGGGCACTTGGTGCTCTCCCGGCTGGCGTCGATGGGCGTGCCCCACGGTGTGGTCGCCGGCGACCTCAACGACCGGCCGGACGGGCGGACGTTCGGGCTCCTGGCGGACGCGCTGCAGGACGGCTGGGCGGTGAAGCCGTGGGGGCGGGAGCATACGACGCGGCTGGGCGATCCGTTGCAGCGGATCGACGCGGTCTTCGCGACGCGGGGGGTTGAGGTGTTGGGGTGTGGGGTGCCGATGGGGTTGGCGGGGGTGGAGGAGTCTGATTTGCGGGCGGGGACGGATCATTTGCCGGTGTTGGGGGTGGTGCGGGTGCCGGTGGGTGGGTGAGGGTTGGTTTGCCCCCGCCCCGCCCTTTCACCGTTTCTTCCGGGGCTGCGCCCCTCGGCCCGCTCACCGCGCTCCGCGCGGTGGGTGCGGGGGCTGCGCCCCCTGCGCCCCGTTCCGGGGCGGGGCCCTGGCCTGATGCGGGGCTGCGTCCTCGCGTCCGCTCCCGGGGGCTTCGCCCCCTGGC
>NZ_JAEAMR010000010.1:10135-24788 GCF_015999245.1 Streptomyces sp. AV19
GCAATATTCGTGCGGGCGATATCCGGCGGGGGCGCGAAATCCAGCCCGTCCGGCGTTTGAGGACTCCGCCCGGAGGGCGGACGGGGTCCGGGGTCTCCCCGGGAAACGGTGAAAGGGCGGGGAGGGGCACCCAGCCCGCCCGGCGCTTGAGGGCAGCGCCCGGAGGGCGCTTCGGGGTGCAGGGGCGGAGCCCCGAATCCAGCCCGTCCGGGGGTTGCCTCTCCGGGGAGCTTGAGGACAACCGCGCGGAGCGCGGTTCCGGGGGCCAACGCGGCGAAGCCGCGTTACGGGCCCCGGGGCTTGCCACCGAAACGGCGAAAGGGCCGTCCGGGGGCAAACACCCCCCCTCACACCACCGCGCCGCGCCCCGGATCCTCGTCGTCCTCGTCGTCCCCGTCACGCATCCGCAGGACCAGCGTCGCGAAGCCGCCGAGAAAGCCCCCGATCCCCAACGTCGTGATCCACCACGTCAGTTCCTGCTGCAGCAGGACCATCACCAGCAGCAGCAACGGCCCGCCCAGCACCGCCAGCCACGCGAAGCGCGACGTGACGTCACCGGACGGGAGCGGCGGAGGCTCCGGGGGGACGAAGTGGCCCTCGTCATCGTCGTCGTCCGCCTCCGAGGGCGGCGGGGCGGACCAGTCGCGGGGGCCGACCCCCGGCGCGTAGACGATGAAACTGCCGGGGCGGTCCGGCGGCTTGGGGGCTTCCGCGTCAGGAGCCTCCGCCTCCACCGCCGGCGCGGCGGGCGCCGCCGCAGCCGCGTCCGCGCCGCCCGTCGCCGGCCAGCGCCCCTTGTCGGGGTCCGGCTGCTCCCCGTACGCCGCGACCAGCTCCGCCCACGCGGCGTCCTCGTCGAGGGGATCCCGGTCGCGGTCGTGGCCGGCGTCGCGCTCAGCCATGGGAGGCCGTCCGCTGCGCGGCGAGCCGGGAGACGAACGCGTACGTGTCCTCGAAGATCGCCGGCGCGTCGTGGTCGAGCGTGGCCACGTGGTAACTGTGCTCCAGCAGCCGCTCGGTGACGTCCCGTGAGGAGACCCGGGCCAGGATGCGCGCGGAGTCGGCCGGCGGCACGACGTGGTCCTCGGGGCTGTGCATCAGCAGCAACGGCTGGGTCACCTGGGGCAGTTCGCGGTCCACCAGCTGGAGGAAGCGCCGGAAGGAGTGTGCCGCGTGCAGCGGCACCCGGTCGTAACCGACCTCCTCCGAGCCGGGCTTGGCGATGTCGCTCGCGATCCCGGCGGCCGTGCGGACGAAGTGCCGCACCACCGGCAGCGCCTTGGCGCCCATCCCGTGCACCTTGTTGGCCGGGTTGACCACGGCGACGCCCGAGACCGCGTCCCCGTGCCGGGCCGCCAGCCGCAGGGCCAGCGCCCCGCCCATGGAGAGGCCGCAGACGAAGACCTGGGCGCAGCGCTCCCGCAGCGCCCACAGCTCGCGGTCCACCTCGGCGTACCAGTCCTGCCAGCCGGTGATCTGCATGTCCTGCCAGCGGGTGCCGTGACCCGGCAGCAGGGGCAGCGACACCGTGAACCCGCGGGCGGCGAGGTCGTCGGCCCAGGGCCGTACGGACTGCGGGGAACCGGTGAAGCCGTGGCAGACGAGGACGCCGACCTCTCCGCCTTCGTGGCGGAACGGCTCGGCGCCGGGGAGGAGCGGCACCGGGATCTCCGATCGTGGAGCGGGACCGCGGGCGCGACGGGCGTCACGACAGGGCATGACGGGCACGACGCGCGGCGGCCGCGGAAGGACAGGGTCTGTTCCCTCAGCCTACGCGGAGCGCCGCACGGGGGGTAGGCAGGTTAAGGTCTCCTCGTCACACACAGGAGGTTCTCGGTTGTTCTACGGCGCTATGAAGCTGTCCATCGGCGGGTCGCTGAAGCTTGCCTTCCGGCCGTGGGTGGAGGGCCTGGAGAACGTGCCCGCCGAGGGGCCCGCGATCCTGGCGAGCAACCACCTCTCGTTCTCGGACTCCTTCTTCCTGCCCGCGGTGCTCGATCGCAAGATCACCTTCATCGCGAAGCAGGAATACTTCACCTCTCCGGGTGTCAAGGGAAAGCTGACGGCCGCGTTCTTCAAGGGCGTCGGCCAGCTCCCGGTGGACCGCTCCGGTGCCCGCGGCGCGGGCGAGGCGGCGATCAAGAGCGGCATCGAGGTGCTGGAGCGCGGTGAGCTCTTCGGCATCTACCCGGAGGGCACGCGCTCCCCGGACGGCCGCCTCTACCGGGGCAAGCCGGGCGGCCTGGCCCGGGTGGCGCTGGCCACCGGCGCCCCCGTGCTCCCCGTGGCGATGATCGACACGGAGAAGGTCCAGCCGCCGGGGAAGGTCGTGCCGAAGATGATCCGGCCCGGCATCCGGATCGGCAAGCCGCTGGACTTCAGCCGCTACCACGGCATGGACGGCGACCGCTTCATCCTGCGCTCGGTGACCGACGAGGTCATGTACGAGATCATGAAGCTCTCCGGCCAGGAGTACGTGGACATCTACGCCACGGCGGCCAAGCGGCAGATCGCCGACGCGGCCAAGAAGAAGGCCGAGGAGGAGAAGGAGGCCGAGAAGGCCGCCAAGGCCGCCGGCCTCGAGCCCGAGAAGAAGCACTTCTGGAACAAGGGCGACAAGAGCGAGAAGAGCGACAAGGGCGGGGAGTAGGCGCGCTCCCCGGGCCGGGGAGCGTGAGAGGTGGGGGGATGACGAGCGAGCGCACCGCGCGCCCGCGTCGCGTACGGATGTCCGTGGAGCTGCCGCTGTGGCGCGCGCTGACCGGCTACCGGCTCGTGACGCTCTGCTACGCGCTCCTCCTGTTCATCCCCGACTACCGCGACTACGACCATCCGCTCGCGGCGGCGCTCTACATGGGCGTACTCACTCTGTGGACGCTGCTCACCTGGAACCGCGTCACCTCCGCCGAACGCTGTACCCGCCGCTTCCTCGTCGTCGACCTCGGCATCGCGCTGAGCGGCATTCTCCTCACCGGTCTGCTGGACTCCTCCTTCCGCATCGAGGACGGCGCGGCCACCCTCCCGTCCATCTGGACGGCCGGCGCCGTGCTCGGCTGCGCGATCAAGGGCGGCTGGCGGTGGGCCGCCCTCGCCGCCACCCTGGTGGCCCTGGCCAACGCCGTGGAGCGCGAGGGCCTGCCCCGGGACACTCTCCACGACGTGCTGCTCGTCTGGGTCGCCAGCATCGCCATCGGCTACATCGTCGAGGTGGCGCGGGTCAGCGAGCGCACCCTCGCCCAGGCCCTGCGGATCGAGGCGGCCACCCGCGAGCGGGAGCGGCTGGCCCGCGACATCCACGACAGCGTCCTCCAGGTGCTGGCCATGGTCCAGCGCCGGGGCACCGCCCTCGGCGGCGAGGCCGCCGAACTGGGCCGGATGGCCGGTGAACAGGAGATCGCGCTGCGCACCCTGGTCGCCGGCGGCCTGCTGCCCCGGCGCGGGCCCGAGGCGTCCGCGCCCGACCCGGCCCCGGCCCCCGTCCCCGCGCCCGCCGCGCCGCGGGGCCCCTGCGACCTGCGGGCGCTCCTCGCCCCGTACGCCGGGGCGGCCGTCTCGCTCGCCGCGCCCGGCACGCCCGTCCTGCTGGAGGCCGCGGCCGCCGCGGAGCTGGCCGCCGCCGTCGGCGCCGCCCTGGACAACGTGGCGCAGCACGCGGGCGAGGACGCCAAGGCCTGGATCCTGTTGGAGGACGAGCCGGACGAGGTGATCGTCACGGTGCGGGACGACGGCCCCGGCATCCCCGAGGGCCGGCTGGCGGACGCCGAGCGGGAGGGACGGATGGGCGTCGCCCTGTCCATCCGCGGCCGGCTGCGCGACCTGGGCGGCCGCGCCGAGCTGGTGTCCGTGCCCGGACAGGGCACGGAAGTCGAACTCCGAGTACCACGGGGGAGCACGAGATGAACGACATCGTGAAGGTCATGGTCGTCGACGACCATCCGATGTGGCGCGACGCCGTCGCCCGCGACCTGGCCGCCGCCGGCTACGACGTGGTGGCCACGGCCGGCGACGGACCGCAGGCCGTGCGCCGTGCCCGGGCCGCCGCCCCCGACGTCCTGGTGCTCGACCTCAACCTGCCCGGGCTGCCCGGCGTCGAGGTCTGCCGGGAACTGGTCGCGGCGGACCCGGCCCTGCGCGTCCTGGTGCTCTCCGCCAGCGGTGAGCACGCGGACGTGCTGGAGGCGGTGAAGTCCGGCGCGACCGGCTACCTGGTCAAGTCGGCCAGCACGGAGGAGCTGCTGGCCGCCGTCCGCAGCACCGCGGCCGGCGATCCCGTCTTCACCCCCGGCCTGGCCGGCCTCGTCCTCGGCGAGTACCGCCGCCTCGCCGCCGAGCCCGCGCCGCCGGCCCCCGACACCCCCGACGCGCCGCGGCTGACCGACCGCGAGACCGAGGTGCTGCGCCTCGTCGCCAAGGGACTCTCGTACAAGCAGATCGCCGAACGCCTGGTTATTTCCCACCGGACGGTGCAGAACCATGTGCAGAACACCTTGGGCAAGCTCCAGCTGCACAACCGGGTGGAGCTCGTCCGCTACGCGATAGAGCGAGGTCTCGACGACGCCTGAGCCCGCACCGCGGGGCCGCCGGGCGGCCGTCGCGAGGGAGGGAAGGTGTCTGGCATGCGGGTCGGAGTGCTGACCGGCGGCGGTGACTGCCCCGGGCTCAACGCGGTCATCCGCGCCGCCGTCCGCAAGGGCGTGCAGGAGTACCACTACGAGTTCACCGGCTTCAAGGACGGCTGGCGCGGGCTGCTCACCGGGGCCGCCGTCCGGCTCGACATCCCGGCGGTCCGGGGGATCCTGCCCCGGGGCGGCACGATGCTCGGCTCCTCGCGGACCAACCCCTTCAAGGAGCGGGACGGCGTCCGCAGGATCCGGGAGAGCCTCGCCAAGTGCGAGGTGGACGCGCTGATCGCCATCGGCGGCGAGGACACGCTCGGGGTCGCGGCCCGGCTCTGGGAGCAGTACGGCATCCCCTGCGTCGGCGTCCCCAAGACCATCGACAACGACCTCTCGGCCACGGACTACACCTTCGGCTTCGACACCGCCGTCGGCATCGCGACGGAGGCGATCGACCGGCTGCACACCACGGCCGAGTCGCACATGCGGGTGCTGGTGGTGGAGGTGATGGGCCGCCACGCCGGGTGGATCGCCCTGCACTCCGGGCTGGCGGGCGGCGCGAACGTCATCCTCATCCCCGAGCAGCGCTTCGACCTCGACGAGGTGTGCGGCTGGGTCACGTCCCGCTTCCGGGCCAGCTACGCGCCGATCGTGGTCGTCGCGGAGGGGGCGATGCCGGAGGACGGCGACCTCGTCCTGAAGGACGCGGCCGCCGCCCTCGACTCCTTCGGCCACGTCCGCCTCTCCGGGGTGGGGGAGTGGCTCGCCAAGGAGATCGAGCGGAGGACGGGGAAGGAGGCGCGGACGACGGTGCTGGGGCACGTGCAGCGGGGCGGGACGCCGAGTGCGTTCGACCGGTGGCTGGCCAGTCGGTTTGGTCTGCACGCGATCGACGCCGTGCGGGACGGGGATTACGGGGTGATGGTCGCGCTCCGGGGCACGGACGTCGTCCGGGTGCCGCTGGGGGAGGCGACGGCTCGTCTGAAGACGGTGCCGCTGGAGCGGTACGAGGAGGTGAAGGTCTTCTTCGGCTGAGGCCGGGTTTTCTCTCCCCGCCCCGCCCTTTCACCGTTTCTCGCGCGCTCCGCGCGGGGGTGCAACGCGGCTGCGCCGCGTTCGTCCTCAAACGCCGGACGGGCTGATTCAGCCCGTCCGGCGTTTGAGGACAGCGCCCGGAGGGCGCTTCGGGGCGCAGCCCCTGCGGAAACGGTGAAAGGGCGGGGCTGGGGCTAACTCACCGCCACCGCGGACAGCAACTGCCCCACGATCCCCACCCCGTTCACCGTCAGCACCGACTCCGGATGGAACTGGACGCCTCCGAAGCCGGGGCCGCGCAGGGCGTGGACGTCGCCGGTCGCCGCGTCCCGCGCGACCTCGACGCCGTGCATCGCCAGCTCCCCGGCCGCAGCCTCGTCGCACCGCGCCGTGAACGTGTTGTAGAAACCCACCGTCTCCGGCGCCCCGAAGAAGTCGATCCGCTCCTGCGCGCCTTGGAACGGCACCGCCTTCCGCGCGATCTCCAGACCCAGCTCCGCCGCGATCAGTTCGTGGCCCAGGCACACGCCCAGCACGCCGTGCCGGTGCCCGGCCAGCAGGTCCGCGGTCAGGCCGCGCAGCAGCCGCATCTTGGGATCGGCGGCGTCCGACGGATTCCCCGGGCCCGGGCCGAGGACGACCGGGCCCTCGTGCGCGAGCGCGGCGGCGCGCAGCCCGGGCGCGTCGTAGCGGCGGACGGTCACCGTCAGGCCGGAGGCGCGCAGCAGGTGCGCGAGCATCGCGGTGAAGGTGTCCTCCGCGTCGACCACCAGCGCGTGCCCGGCCGCCTCGGCGGGAAGCTCCTGCATCCGCAGCCAGAACGGCGCCAGATCCGCCCGCCGCGCGTCCAGCGCCGCCCGCACCCGGACGTCGTCGGCGAGCCGCGCCGCCGGCACCGCGGCGGGGCGGCCGGCCGCGGGCCGGACGCCGAGCGCCGTCAGTACGCCCGCCGCCTTCGCGTGCGTCTCCGCGACCTCGCCGCGCGGGTCGGAGCCGCGCACCAGCGTGGCGCCGACGGAGACCCGCAGCCGGCCGCGCCGGTCGATGTCCGCGGTGCGGATGAGGATCGGCGAGTCGAGCGTCTGCGCGCCGCCCGCGTCCCGCCCGATCAGCGCGAGCGCCCCCGCGTAGTAGCCGCGCCCGTCCGGCTCGTGCCGTCCGATGACCCGGCAGGCGTTCTCCAGCGGAGAGCCGGTGACCGTCGCCGCGAACATGGTCTCCCGCAGCACCTCGCGCACGTCCAGCGAGGAGCGCCCGCGCAGCTCGTACTCGGTGTGCGCGAGGTGGGCCATCTCCCGCAGCCGCGGTCCCACGACGACGCCGCCCCGGTCGCCCACCGTGCACATCATCTTGAGCTCCTCGTCCACGACCATGGACAGCTCCTCCACCTCCTTGCGGTCGTGCAGGAACTCCAGCAGGTCCTCGGGCGTGGGCCCGCCGGCCGGGTAGCGGTAGGTGCCGCTGATGGGGTTCATCACCACCGAGCCGCCGGACATCCGGACGTGGACCTCGGGGCTGGCGCCCACCAGCGTCCGGTCGCCGGTGTGCACGACGTACGTCCAGTACGCGCCGCGCTCGCCGGCCAGCAGCCGCCGGAAGAGGGCCAGCGCGTCCGCCGCCCCGAACCCGCGGACCTCGCCCTCGAAAGTGCGGCGGATCACGAAGTTGGCGCCCTGCCCGGTGCCGATCTCGTCCCGGAGGACCCGTTCCACGATCCGGGCGTACTCCTCGTCGCCGGTGGCGAAGGTGCCGCCCTCGACCCGGACCTCGTGCGCCGGGAGCGCGTCGAGCACCTCGGCGAGCGGCAGTTCGTGCGCCTCCTCGGGGTGCAGGACCAGCAGCGGCGTCCCGTCGTCGCGGACGTCGAAGCCGCGCTCGCGCAGCTGCCGGAACGGGACGAGGGCCAGCGCGTCGAGCGCCGGTCCCGGGCGGGCGGGCGGCCCCTCGGGCAGCGCGATGTCCGCCAGCCGGGCGGCCTCGGTCACCGGGCCGGTGAGCAGCTCGACGACGTCCCCGGGCAGGCCCGGGGCGCGGCGGTGGAGCAGGGCGAACGGCGGTCGGCCGGGGGCGGCCAGCCGCGCGAGGAGGGCGGCGGTGTCGGACACGGGAGTTCCTTCCGGTGGGGAGGAACGGCCCGGGCAGGTACGCCGAAGGCCGCCCCTCGGGCGGCCTTCGCGATTCGGTGCACGCGCAGTCAGTGGGCCGCCGGAGGAGCGGTCCACCACCAGTTCTGGGTCGATTGCGCGAGCATGCCGGAACCTTAGTCCATGACCGTGACCGACCGGGAGTGCATTCGTTCCAGCAGGATGTGGTCCCCGCTGACGCGGGGGTGGTCCGACCAGCGGCGGTTGGGAGTCGAGGTCGGCTATGTGGTCCCCGCGTTTGCGGGGGATGTCCTGGTGAGGCGGCTCTGAACTGAACCGTCTCACCAGGCGGGATCCAGCAACTTCGACTGCCGCGACCCCGTACTGTTGAATCGTGACCGTGAACGCTGATATCGATGCCGTCGCCAGTCAGGCGACATGGCGACACCTGCCCGCGGCGCAGCAGCCCGAGTACCCGGATGCCCAGGCTCTGCGCGATGTGATCGCGGAGCTTTCGAGTTATCCCCCCTTGGTCTTCGCCGGTGAGTGCGACCAGCTGCGCCAGCGTCTGGGAGCCGTCGCGCGCGGCGAGGCGTTCCTGCTCCAGGGCGGTGACTGCGCCGAGGCGTTCGACGCGGTCGGCGCCGACCAGATCCGCAACAAGCTCAAGACGCTGCTGCAGATGGGCGCCGTGCTGACCTACGCCGGCTCGGTGCCGGTGGTCAAGGTCGGCCGGATCGCCGGCCAGTACAGCAAGCCGCGCTCGAAGCCGACCGAGACCCGCGACGGCGTGACCCTGCCGACCTACCGCGGCGACTCGGTGAACGGCTTCGCCTTCACCCCCGAGGCCCGCACCCCGGACCCGCAGCGGCTGAAGCGGATGTACCAGGCGTCGGCCTCCACGCTGAACCTGGTCCGCGCCTTCACCACCGGCGGCTACGCCGACCTGCGCCAGGTGCACGCCTGGAACCAGGACTTCGTCCGCTCCTCGCCCTCCGGCCAGCGCTACGAGCAGCTGGCCCGCGAGATCGACCGGGCGATGAACTTCATGAACGCCTGCGGGGTGGACCCGGAGGAGTTCAAGACGGTGGAGTTCTACGCCTCCCACGAGGCGCTGATCCTGGACTACGAATCGGCGCTGACCCGGGTGGACTCCCGTACGGGCCGGCTCTACGACGTGTCCGGCCACATGGTCTGGATCGGCGAGCGCACCCGGCAGCTGGACGGGGCGCACCTCGAGTTCGCGTCCAAGATCCGCAACCCGATCGGCGTCAAGCTCGGTCCGACGACCACGCCCGAGGAGGCGCTGACCCTCGTCGAGCGCCTCGACCCGGAGCGCGAGCCGGGCCGGCTGACCTTCATCACCCGGATGGGCGCGGACAAGATCCGCGACAAGCTGCCCACCCTGGTGGAGAAGGTCACGGCGTCCGGCGCCCAGGTGGTGTGGGTCTCCGATCCGATGCACGGCAACACCTTCGAGGCGGCCTCGGGTCACAAGACCCGTCGCTTCGACGACGTGCTCGACGAGGTCAAGGGCTTCTTCGAGGTCCACAAGAGCCTGGGCACCCACCCGGGCGGCATCCACGTCGAGCTGACCGGTGACGACGTCACCGAGTGCGTGGGCGGCGGCGACGAGATCTTCGTCGACGACCTGCACCAGCGCTACGAGACGGCGTGTGACCCCCGCCTCAACCGCAGCCAGTCGCTGGACCTGGCGTTCCTGGTGGCGGAGATGTACCGGGACCAGTAGGCCCGGGGAGTACGGACGAGGGGCGCGGATCGGGTGATCCGCGCCCCTCGGCGTTGTGCGGGGCCGACCCGGACAGGTAAGGTAAGGGTTACCTTCCTAATTGATCTTATTCCGATCGATGTCCGGATTCCGATCGATTCCTTCGATCCCTACCCTGCGAGGCGGTGACCGCGTGTACGTCTGCTCGTGTTTCGGCATCACGGAGCAGCAGGTGCGCGAGCACGCGGAGCAGGGACGGTGCACCCCACGCCAGATCGCGTCCGCCAGCAAGGCCGGTACGGACTGCGGCAGCTGTGTGCGCCGGATCCAGGCGCTGCTCGGACGGGGCGCCTGTCCCCGCCGGGAGCTGGCGGACCGGGGTGCGCCGGGAGTGCTGAGCGCCGAGGTGACGGCGTTGTCGCGGCCCGGCCAGGAGTCGGTGCGCGCGGCCTGACTACTCGGCCCCGCCGTTCTCCTGCTCGATGTACTGGGCCAGGTAGAGCGGCTCGCCCAGCTTCTCGATCAGTTCGAGCTGGGTGTCGAGGTAGTCGATGTGGTCCTCCTCGTCCGCGAGGATGGACTCGAAGATGTTCGCCGAGGTGATGTCGCCCTTGGCCCGCATGACCTCCACCCCGCGCCGGAGACGGTCGATCGCCTCCACCTCCACCTGCCGGTCGGCCTGGAACATCTCGGTGATCGTCTGGCCGATGCGGAGGTGGAAGAGCCGCTGGTAGTTGGGCAGCCCCTCCAGGAAGATGATCCGGTCCGTGAGGGTCTCGGCGTGCCGCATCTCGTCGAACGACTCGGCGCGGGTGTGCTCCGCGATCTTCGTCCAGCCGTGGTGCTCCTGCAGTTTCGCGTGCAGGAAGTACTGGTTGATGGCGGTCAGCTCGCCCGTGAGCTGTTCGTTGAGGAATTCGATGATCTCGGGGTCGCCCTGCATCGAGCGGGCTCCTTCCTGAGGGGAGTGGCAGGTAGCGCGCATCCTTGCACCGGCCCCGGAAACCGTCCAGTAAGTGCACACTTAGTGGGAGTTGTCCGGAAACTGGACGGAAAACGGCCGGATAGCGGGGAAGCCCCGGGAACCCCCCGGTCATCACCACCCCGGCAGGTCTGACACCATGGAGGTATGGGTCAGTCGGAAAGCCGCAAAGGGGAACATCTCCAGCTGCCTCCGGGGCAGCGTCTCCAGCGCGGCTGGCCGGTCACCCACTACGGGCCCGTGCCGAAGTTCCGACCGGAACGCTGGGAGTTCCGCGTCTTCGGCGCGACCGCCGACGGTGACAAGCACTGCTGGACGCACGAGGAGTTCTCCGCCCTGCCGTACGGGACGGTCGTCGCGGACCTGCACTGCGTCACCAAGTACAGCGTCCTGGGCGCGGAATGGGGCGGCGTCGCCACCCGGACGATCCTCGAACTCGCGCCGCCCGCGCCGGACGTGACGCATGTGATGGTCTGGGCCGAGTACGGCTACAGCTCCAACCTCCGGCTGTCCGACTTCGCTTCGGAGCGGTCGATCTTCGCGACGCACCGGGACGGTGAACTCCTCACCGCGGAGCACGGGTTCCCCGTGCGGCTGGTGGTTCCGCACCTGTACGCGTGGAAGGGCCCCAAGTGGGTCCGCGGCGTCGAGTACATGACGGCGGACCGCCGGGGCTTCTGGGAGGAGCGGGGCTACCACAACCTCGGGGACCCGTGGCGGGAGCAGCGCTACTCGTACCAGGAGGAGCCGGGCGACGGGCCGGAGTTGTAGGGTTTTCCTCCCCCACCCCGCCCTTTCACCGTTTCCGCGGGGGCTGCGCCCCTGCGGGACCCGCGGCGGGGGCCTGGCGCGCGGGACGCGCGGGGCCCGCGCTCCGCGCGAAGGCGGGGGCTCCGCCCCCTGCGCCCCCGAAACCGCGCTCCGCGCGGTTGTCCTCAAGCGCCGGACGGGCTGATTTTGCGCGCTCGGGCTGGATATCCAACCCGGGCGCGCATTTCAGCCCGTCCGGCGCTTGAGGACAACCGCGGCGAAGCCGCGTTTCGGGGCCCGGGGCGGAGCCCCGAAACGGGGGCCAGGGGGCAAAGCCCCCGGCGGGGTGCGAGGGCGGAGCCCCGCCCACCCGCGCGGAGCGCGGTCCCGCGCGCGGCAGCGCGCAGCGGGGTTGCGCAGGGGCGCAGCCCCCGCGGAAACGGTGAAAGGGCGGGGCGGGGAGAGGAACTAGCCGTCCCGCAGGGACTTCAGGCGGGCGACGTCCGTCCCGTGGCCCTCCACACCCCCCGGCGTCTCGATCGTCAGCGGGACGCCCGCCGTCTCCGGATGCGCGAAGAGACCGGCGAACGGCTCGGCCCCGATGTGGCCGGAGCCGATGTTCTCGTGGCGGTCCTTGTGCGCACCCACCACGTCCTTCGAGTCGTTCGCGTGGATGAGCCCCAGCCGTCCCGGCCCCACCACCGACACCAGCTCGTCCAGCGCCAGCTTCATCCCGCCCGGCGCGGACAGGTCGTGGCCGGCCGCGAAGAGATGGCACGTGTCCAGGCAGACGCCCAGCTTGGGGTGGCTCTCCAGGGCCTCGAAGTAGGGGCCGAGGTCCTCGATCCAGGAGCAGAGGGACGCGCCCTGCCCGGCCGTCGGCTCCAGCAGCAGCCGCGGGTCGTCGTCGTGCGTGAGCTCGTCGAGGAGCGGCAGCAGCCGCTCGTGGACCTGCGCGAGGGCCTCGCCGCGCGCCCGCCCGCCCGTGGCCGAGCCGGTGTGGACCACCACACCACGGGCCCCGATGGCCCGCCCCCGCCGCAGCGAGTGCCGCAGCGACTCCACCGACAGCTCGACCGTCCGGCCGTTGTCCGAGCCGAAGTTGATGAGGTACGGCGCGTGGACGTACGCCGGGAGACCGGCGGACGCGCAGCCCGCGCGGAACTCCTCGTCCTGCCCGGGACTGCCCGGCGGCGTCGCCCAGCCGCGCGGATTGGCGACGAAGACCTGCACGGCCTCGGCGCCGATCGACCGCGCGTAGGGCAGCCCCGTCCGCGCCAGGCCGCCGGCCACCGGGACGTGCCCGCCCACGGGATTGCGGTCGCGCCCGGTCGTCGGACCGGTCATCAGAAGGCCCCCTTCATCTTGATGGTGATCGTGTCGCCGCGGGCGGCCTTGTCGCCGGCCCGCACCGACTGGCTCTCCACGGAGTCCCGCGGGAAGAGGAACGGCTTGTCCACCCGGACCTGGAAGCCCGCGTCCGTCAACGCCTTCCGCGCCTCGGACTCACTCCTTCCGGTGACGTCCGGGACCGTGATCATCTCCTTGCCCTTGGACAGGGTGACGGTGATCGTGTCGCCCTTCGCCGCCCTGGCGCCCGCCGCCGGCGACTGCTCGGCGACGGAGCCCTTCTCCCGCGCCGAGTAGACCTCGGTGTCCGAGACCTTGACCCGGAAGCCCTCGTCGCGCAGGGCCGACGTCGCGTCCGCGACCGACAGGCCGGCGACGTCCGGCACCTCCTGCGGCGCGCCCTTGCTGACGACCAGCGCCACGGGCGTGTCGGGCCGGCGCTCCTCGCCCGCCCGGGGGTCGGTGGCGAGGACCGCGCCCTGCGGGGTCTCGTCGCTGAACCGGGCGCTGACGTCGCCGACCGTCAGCCCCTCCCCGGCGATCTTCTCCTTCGCGTCGTCGAGCCGCATGCCCACCACGTTGGGCACCTCGGCCCGCTCGGGACCGCGGGAGATCGTCAGCGTCACCTTGCCGGTGTTGCGGATGCGCTTGCCCGGCCCGGGGTCGGTGGCCATCACGTGGCCGCGCTCGACGGTGTCGCTGTACGCCTGCTTGGTGCGTACGCCGAGGCCGGCCCGGTCCAGCTTCTCCTCCGCCTTGGCCTGCGTCAGGTCCAGCACGGCGGGGACGGAGGTGAACTGGCCCGAGTTGACGTACCAGACGCCGGTGCCCGCCAGCAGCGCCAGCAGGACCGCCGCGACGATCAGCACCACGCGCCGCGGGCGGCTCCGCAGGGCGGCCGTGAACCGGGACCGCGCCGGGGGCTCCGGCGGAGCGGCGGGCGCCGGCGGGTGCTCGAAGCGGGCGGTGAGGTCGAGGGGCGACGCCTCCGGATCCGCCGCCTGGGCGGGCACCGGCTGCGCGGCGACCGGGCGTGGCAGGACGCTGGTGCGGTCCTCCGAACCGGCGGCCTCCTCCCGGGCGGCGGCCAGCGGCGGACGCGCGTCCAGCTGCTCCCGGGTGAGCGCGGAGCGCGCGGCCCGGACCAGGCCCAGCATGCCCACCGCGTCGTCCGGACGCAGCGCCGGGTCGCGCGCCGTGCTCGTCGTCACCAGGTCGTCGAGCTCGGGCGCCAGGCCCGGGACCTCCTCCGAGGGCGCCGGCACGTCCCGGTGCAGGTGCTGGTAGAGCACCTGGGCGGGGCTGGCGCCGCTGTGCGGCTTGGTGCCGGTGAGCATCTCGTAGAGGACGACGCCGCAGGCGTAGACGTCCGTGCGGGTGTCGGCGGTGCCGTGCTCGATCTGCTCGGGGGCGAGGTAGGAGACGGTGCCGAGGATCGACCCGGTGTTGGTCGCGCTGTTGGTGCCCACGGTCCGGACGAGGCCGAAGTCGGCGACCTTGACCCGGCCGTCGTCCCCGATCAGCACGTTCTCCGGCTTCATGTCGCGGTGCACCAGACCCGCCCGGTGGGCGGCGCCCAGCGCGGCCAGCACGGGCTCCATGATGTCCAGCGCCGCCCGCGGCTGGAGCGCGCCCCGCTCGCGCAGCACGTCCCGCAGGGTGCAGCCGGCGACGTACTCCATCGCGAGATAGACGTACGCGCCGTCGGTGCCCTGGTCGTAGACGCCCACCACGTTGGGGTGGTCGAGCCGGGCGGCGGACTTGGCCTCACGGATGAAGCGTTCGACGAAAACCGTGTCCGCGGCGAGGGCGGGGTGCATCACCTTGACGGCGAGCACCCGGTCCAGCCTGGTGTCCAGGGCCCGGTAGACCGTGGCCATGCCGCCGGCCGCCACCCGCGCCTCGATGCGGTAGCGGCCGTCGAGCAGCCGGTCGACGAGGGGGTCCGGCAGGGTCGTATCCACGGTCAACGAGTCTACGAGCCATTACGGACGGGCCGTACGTCCGTGCGTCCGGACGGGGCGGTTCCGCTGGTCGCGGGTTTTTCTCCCCGCCCCGCCCTTTCACCGTTTCCGCAGCAGCACGCTGCGCGCGCTGTCCTCAAACG
>NZ_JAEAMR010000010.1:24888-68082 GCF_015999245.1 Streptomyces sp. AV19
CCGCCCCCCATGGGGCACCCGCTCCTGGAGGGAACCCCGCCCCCCATGGGGCACCCGCTCCTGGAGGGAACCCCGCCCCCCATGGGGCACCGCCCCCGGAGGGCACCCCGCCCCCCATAGGGCACCCGCCCCCGGAGGGACCCGCGGCTCGCCCGGGTCAACCCGGCTACCGGCTGTCAGCGGCGGATGGCAGGCTTGTCCCGTGACCGAGATTGACGCAAAGATCGATGCTCTCGTCCCCGCCTGGCTCACGCTCCCCGACATCGCCGAAAAGCTCGGCGTCGAGGTGACGCGCGTGCGGCAGCTGGTCAAGGAGGGCCAGCTGATCGCCGTGCGCCGTGGTGAGAACCGCGTGCTCCAGGTGCCCGCCGAATTCATCGGCGAGGACAGGATCGTCAAGGGCCTGTCCGGGACCCTGACGCTCCTGAAGGACGACGGCTTCAGCGACGAGGAAATGCTGGAGTGGCTCTTCACTCCGGACCCGACCCTGCCGGGCACCCCCGTGCGGGCCCTGCGCGAGAATCGCGGGACGGAGGTGAAGCGCCGGGCCCAGGCGCTCGCCGTCTGACCCTCCCCCGGTAGGGGGCCCGGTGTACGGGCGGTCACCTCCGCCCGTACACCGCACCACCGACCTGGGGGACACCACATGCCCACCGCACGCGAGCGCCTCGCCGACGCCCGGCTCTATCTGTGCACCGACGCGCGCAGGCGCCAGGGCGACCTGCCCGAGTTCCTGGACGCGGTCCTCGCCGCCGGCGTGGACGTCGTCCAGCTCCGCGACAAGGGCGTGGAGGCCGGCGAGGAGCTCGGGCACCTCGCCGTCATGGCCGAGGCGGCCCGCCGGCACGGCCGGCTCCTCGCGGTCAACGACCGCGCCGACATCGCGCACGCCATCGGCTCGGACGTGCTGCACCTGGGCCAGGGCGACCTGCCCGTGCCCGCGGCCCGGGCGATCCTGGGCGACGACGTGCTCGTCGGCCGTTCCACGCACGCCGAGGCCGAGGTGGACGCCGCCCTCGCCGAGCCCGGCGTGGACTACTTCTGCACGGGCCCCTGCTGGCCCACGCCCACCAAGCCCGGCCGCCCCGCCCCCGGCCTGTCCCTGGTGCGGCACGCGGCCGTACTGCCGCAGACGAAGCCCTGGTTCGCGATCGGCGGCATCGACGAGACCAACCTCGACGAGGTGCTGGACGCCGGCGCCCGCCGGGTGGTCGTCGTCCGGGCGATCACGGAGGCGGCCGACCCGGGCGCGGCGGCGGCCCGGCTCGCGGAGCGGATCCGGGCGCGCACCGCGCCCGTGGATCTCCACTGAGTGGATCTTCTCTGGCAGTCACCGGCCAGCCAGCGTAAGGAAACGGACAGAACCCGGCCGCGCCCGTCATGATCGTCGCGTGCCGGGTTAACTTGGCCGGTATGGCCCTTGGCACTGCCTCCACCAGGACGGATCACGCCCGTACCGTGCGTGACCTGCTCGCCTCCGGCGAGCGTTCGTATTCCTTCGAGTTCGCGGCTCCGAAGACCGAAAAGGGGGAACGGACGCTGTGGAACGCCATCCGGCGCATCGAAGCCGTCGCCCCCACCTTCGTCTCCGTCACCTATGGCGCCGGCGGTTCGTCCCGTGAGGGGACGGTCCGCGCGACCGAGCGCATCGCCACCGACACCACCCTCACCCCCGTCGCCCACCTCACGGCCGTCAACCACTCCCTGGCCGAACTCCGCAACGTCATCGGGCAGTACGCGGACGTCGGCATCCGCAACATGCTCGCCCTGCGCGGCGACCCGCCCGGCGACCCCATGGGCGAGTGGGTGCGCCACCCGGACGGCATGGACCACGCGGTCGAACTGGTCCGGCTCATCAAGGAGTCGGGCGACTTCTGCGTCGGCGTCGCCGCGTTCCCGGAGATGCACCCGCGCTCCACCGACTGGGACACCGACGTGAAGCACTTCGTGGACAAGTGCAAGGCGGGCGCCGACTTCGCGATCACCCAGATGTTCTTCCACGCCGATGACTACCTGCGGCTGCGCGACCGGGTCGCGGCGGCCGGCTGCGACACCCCGATCATCCCCGAGATCATGCCCGTCACCAACGTCCGCCAGATCGAACGCTTCGCACAGCTCAGCAACGCGGACTTCCCCACGGAGCTCGAGGAGCGGATCCGGGCGGTGGCCGACGACCCGGCGGCTGTACGCTCGATCGGGATCGAGTACGCGACGGAGCTGTGTGCGCGGTTGATGGCCGAGGAGATTCCCGGGTTGCACTTCATTACCCTGAACCACTCCACGGCGACCTTGGAAATCTACGAGAACCTGGGGCTGCACCAGCGGCCCTGACGGCCGGCCGGGCACGGCGGCCGGACGAGAGGGGCGACTCATGGGCTGGACGGTCCTCTATCTGGCGTTCGGCGTCGTCGGGCTCTGGCTGCTGGGCGAGGTGCTCTTCCAGTACAAGGCCAGGCTGCGCTGGCGGCTGCTGGCCTTCACCGGCTTCCTCGGCGTGGTGGCGGGCGTCCTCGTCCCGTCCGTCGTGGTCATCGCGGTGGGCGCGATCGCCTTCGCGGTCGGGCAGGTGTACGTGACGGTGTCCTTCCGGCGGGGCTTCTCCGCCGGCTGGGCGCTCCGCCGCCGGGGCCGGGAGAGCCGCGGGGAGACTCCCGTCCGCTCCGGCCGCCGGCGCGGCAAGCCTGCCCGGGCCGCCGAGAAGGCACCGGACGAGGCCCCGGCCGCGAAGGCGGAGCCGCCCGCGCCGCGGCCGCCGTCCGTGCCGGACCCCGACGCGGCGACGGCCATGATGCCGGCCGTCCCCCGGCAGCCCGGCCACGACGAGGTCCTGGCGGCCGAGGAGACCACCGTCTTCGGCGGCACGTACGACGCCTACGGCACCCCGGCGGGCGCCCCGGTGCAGGGCGCGACCGCCGCCTCCCCCTACGGGGGTCAGTTCGACTACGGACAGCAGGACCAGTACGCGGCGTACTCCGACCCGTACATCGGGAACCTCCCGCCCGCCGGCGCGCCCCAGGGGTACGGGCAGCAGCAGTCGTACGGCGCGGACGCGTGGGCGACGGGCGCGGGGCAGTACGACACGGACACCCCGCCCGGCGGCGTCTGGGTGCCGCAGCAGCGCGACACCGACTTCCCGCCGCAGCAGCAGGGCCGGCAGCAGCCCCCGTACCCGCCGCAGCAGGGGTACGAGGAACAGCAGTACCGTTACTGACGGTTGCGGCGTTACGGCGTTGCGGCTACCGGAGGCGCGGGCTCACTGCGAGCCGCGGAAGTCCGCGCCCTCCACGACGAGCCCGGCGACCAGCGCCCCGGACATCCCGGCGTGGGCGAGCCCGCCGCCCGGGTGCGCGAAGCCGCCCACCCGGTAGAAGCCGGACATTCCGGTGGAGTTGGCGGGGCGCAGGTACGCGCCGTCCGCACCCGCCAGGACCGGGGCGGGCACGCCGCCGCCCTCGGCGCCGGTGGACTCCTCGGTGTCCGCGGGCGTGAGCACCTCGCGCCACAGCAGCCGCTCGCGCAGGCCCGGCACGGCCGCCTCGGCGGCGCGCACCATCCGGTCCGCGAACTCCTCCGCCCCGGCACGCCAGTTGACCGCACCCTGCGGGGCGGCCGTCGCGGTCAGGGTGACCGCCTCGTGCTCCTCGTCGGGCCGGACGGCCGGGTCGTCGGGGCGCAGCACGGTCACCGTCGGCACGTACGCCGCGCCGCCCTGCGGCGCGAAGATCCCCGCCAACTCCGCGGCGCGGTCCGGGGCGTGGACCACCGTGCGGTGCGCCGTGCCCTCGGGGCGCGCGCCGCGCAGCGCGAGGAGGACGGTACAGCGGCCGGGCGGGACGGGGGCGGGCTCCGCCGTCGCCGGGGCGAGCGCGGCCAGCCGGCCGGGGGAGACCCCGGCGACCACCATGCCGGCCTCGACGGTCTCCCCGTCGGCCAGCCGCAGCCCGGCGGCCCGGCCGTCCTTCTCCAGGACCTCCGTGACCTCCGCGCCGAAGCGGAACTCCACGCGGCGGGCCGTGCAGCGCCGGTGCAGCGCGTCGGCTAGGGCCCGCATGCCGCCGGCCACGTACCAGCTGCCGAAGGTCTGCTCCATGTACGGCAGGACCGTCGCGCTCGCCGGGGCGGTGCGCGGGTCGAGGCCGTGGGCCAGGACGTGGCTCTCCAGCAGGGCGGCCAGCCGCGGGTCCGTCAGCTCCCGCTCGGCCACCGACGCCAGGGTGGGCGGCGCCGGGCGGCGGAAGAGCCCGCGCCGACGGACGGCCGGGTACGGGTCGTGGCCCAGCGCGTCCCGCGCCGGCCCGGTGGCCAGCGGCTCCTCCAGGAGCGGACGGCGGGTGGCGTCCCAGACCTCGCGGCCCCGGTTGACCATGTCGCTCCAGCGCTCGCCCGCGCCCGGGCCGATCGCGGCGTCGAGGGCCTGGACGACGCCGGCCCGCGAGGCGTTGGGCAGCGCGACGGCGGTGCCGTCGGCGAAGACATGGGCGCTCGCCGGGTCCACCTGGGACATGGCGACGCTCTGCTCCAGGGACTCCTTGCCGGTCTTGACGAACAGGTCGCGGTAGACGGCGGGGAGGTGCAGGAGCTGGGGGCCCGTGTCGAAGACGAAGCCGTCGCGGGCGACGCGGCCGAGTGCCCCGCCGTGGGTCGTCCCGCGTTCGTACACCGTCACCTTGTGGCCCGCGATCGCGAGCCGGGCGGAGGCCGCCATGGCGGCCATGCCGGCGCCGATCACCGCAATTCTTGCCATGTGACAGGACTCTATCGGGCCGCCGCCAGGCGCCGTTCGCGCCTCCGGCGGAGGAACGCGCGCACCTTGCGCCACAGGAGGACCACGGTCGCGACGCCCAGGACGAGCAGTCCGCCCGCGACGCACGCCGCCAGTACCGGGTGGAACAGCGCGAACACGACCAACGCCGCGACGCCCAGGTCCTCCAGGACGCTCAGCACGATGTTGCTGAGCGGCTCCGGCGAGCTGTTGACCGCCATCCGCGTGCTCATCTTTACCAGGTGCATCACCAGCGCCGTCGTTCCGCCGAGGGCCCCGCACGCGACCTCCGACAGGTCGCCGCCGCTCTGGCCGGCCAGCATCGAGCCGATCATCGCGCCGCAGGCCGGGCGGACCAGGGTGTGCACGGCGTCCCAGACGGTGTCCACGTAGGGGATCTTGTCGGCGACGGCCTCGCAGAGGAACAGCACGGCCGCCGCGATCAGCACCTCGGGCCGCTGGAGCGGCCCGGGCACCTCGCCGCCCACCCCCGCGCGGCCGCACAGGCCGAGGAGCAGGACCACGGCATAGGCGTTGATCCCGCTCGCCCAGCCGCTCGTGAACACCATGGGAAGTATGGACACGCGGAAGATCGTAACGAGGGCGCGCAGCCGCCCGGGAGCGCGCACGTACTCAGACGGGATGAGTAGCGCGGCGGATGGGGCGCGGGCCCCGTGGACGGAAGAGTGGGCCGTGGAGGGAGCGGCCCGGAACCGCCGGCACGGGGCGGCGGAGCCCGGCCGCTCCCCGGGGGTCCTAGGGCGTGTCCGATGGGTCAGTGCGGGCCCCGCGGCGTCTGGTGCGGTACATCGCAAGGCGGAGCATCGCCCGCGTACTGGGCGTACTCGGGTGATGCGACAACGCGGCGAGGTGCCGTGTCAGGCGTCGCGGGGCCTGTGCTGACCCATCGGACACGCCCTAGCGGGCGCCGCCGCCCACCCGGCCCTGCAGCATCCGGGACAGCGCCGCGTGCACGTCGTCGACCGACCGCTCCGGCTGGAACGACTGCCAGTCCAGCGCGGCCACCAGCACCATGCCGAAGAGCGCCGACGCCGTCAGCGGAACGTCGACCTCCGCGCCGAGTTCGTCCTCCGCCACGGCCTGCCGCAGCACGGCCTCGATCACCGCGATGGCCTTCCGCCGGACCTGCATCAGGGTCGGCTGCCAGGCCCGGTTGGTGCGCCACAGCTCGGCCGCGAACAGCTGGGTCAGGGCCGGGTTGCGGGCGATGAACTCCAGCCCCGCGCGGACCATCGCGTCCAGCGCGTCCACCCGGCCGCCGCCGCGCGCGGCCGTCTCGTCCGCCGCCCGTTGCAGGGCGGCGGTCAGCAGCTCGATACCGTCCCGCAGCAGCTCCTCGAAGAGCTCCGTCTTGCTCGCGAAGTTGTAGTAGACGGTGCCCTTCGCCACCCCGGCGCGTTCGGCGATCTCGTCCACCGTGGTGGAGGAGAAGCCCTGTTCGGCGATGAGGGTGACCGCGGCCTCGAAGAGCTTCCGCCGGGTGTTCCTGCGGCGCGTACTGCTGCTGTCCATGCGGTGATTCTCCCTGTACGCAGCGTGTCCCCCCGCGCGGGCCCGCTCGGTGCCCGGCGGCCGCCGGCCCGTCGGTCGTTCTGTGGGTGGTGGTGGGCGGGTTGTCTGCCGTTCGGGAGGTGGGGCGCAGCCCCGGGAGAAACGGTGAAAGGGCGGGGCGGGGCAGGATCAACCGCCCCCGCCGGTGCCCACTAGGCTGGGCCGACGTCCGTCGTTCCACCACCGCCGCCGAGGAGCCACCCGCCGTGTCCGAGCCTTCCCTGGGTGGGGAGACCCCATCGCGTCCCCGCGCGTCCCTGCGTACCGCCGTGGTCTGGGAGGCCCTCCGGGACGCCCTCGACCGCCGGGGCGGTGAGCTGGAGGTACTCGACGCCGGCGGCGGCAGCGGCAAGTTCGCCGTCGAGGCCGCCCGCCTCGGACACCGCGTCACCGTCGTCGACCCCAGCCCCAACGCCCTGTTCGCGCTGGAGCGCCGGGCCGCCGAGGCCGGGGTCGCCGGCCGGGTCCGCGGCGTCCAGGGCGACACCCAGGACCTCTTCGAGGTCGTCGGGCGCGAGGGCTACGACGCCGTCCTGTGCCACGGCGTCCTGGAGTACCTGGAGGACCCGGCCGGCGGGCTGCGCAACGTCGCCGCGGCGCTCCGCCCGTCCGGGGTGCTCAGCCTGCTCGCCGCCGGCCTGGGCGGGGCGGTGCTCGCCCGCGCCCTCGCCGGCCACTTCGCCGAGGCCCGGCAGGCCCTGACCGGCCCCGACGGCCACTGGGGCGCCGGCGACCCGGTCCCGCGGCGCTTCACCGCCGAGCAGCTCTCGGAGCTGGTCGCCGGGGCCGGGCTCGACGTCACGGCCGTGCACGGGGTCCGGGTCTTCGCCGACCTGGTGCCCGGGGTCCTCGTCGACGCCGAGCCAGGCGCCCGGGACGCCCTCTTCGAGCTGGAGGCCGCCGCCGCGGCCCTGCCGGCCTTCCACGCCGTGGCCACCCAGCTGCACGTGCTGGCCGCGCGGGGCTGACGGCGGGACGGACACGGCCCGCCCGATCAGGCCGTTCGCCCCGTATGATCGGAGGACCCCGTCCGGCATGACGGATCGGCGGGCAGGGAATGTACGTTGCGACGTCACCGTCGCCGTCCCGGGGCCGGTGGGCGAATTGGCGCAGAGGGGCGGGTTTCACGGGGGCGATTCCCTGCCTATCCTGAAAGGGTCGCACCCGGTCGCACCCCCGCGACCGACGAGTAGGAGGACTCCGTGCCGCTCTCGGAGCACGAGCAGCGCATGCTCGAGCAGATGGAGCGAGCGCTGTACGCCGAAGATCCCAAGTTCGCCACAGCGCTCGAGGGCAGCGGCCTGCGCACGTACACCCGGCGACGGGTCTACCAGGCGATCGCGGGCTTTCTGGTGGGCATCGCGCTCCTCATGGCCGGAATGGTCGCCCAGTGGATCTGGATCAGCGTGGTGGGGTTCCTCGTCATGCTCGGCTGCGCGGTGCTCGTGGTCACGGGCTGGCGCAAGGCGCCGCGGGGCGGTTCTCCGCAGGGTGCGGTGGGCGCCCCCGGGCGGCGCGGCCCCGTGCGGCAGAAGCGGTCGATGATGGACCGCATCGAGCAGCGGTGGCAGCGGCGGCGGGACGAGCAGGGCCGTTAGTTCTTCGAACGCCGGGCGTCCGCACGTGAGCCGTGCGGGTGCCCGGCGTCCGGTGTCCTGGGGGTTGCCCCCTCCGGGGAGCTTGAGGACTCCGCCCCAGGGCGGATGGGGTCCGGGGTCTCCCCGGGAAACGGTGAAAGGGCGGGGAGACCCCCTAGCCGCGACGGCGCCGCAGCCGCGCCGCCACCCGGCCCACCGACCGCGGTGCGACAACCGCCCGCACCCACCCCCACCGCCCCGCCGAGGCCCGCAGCCCCGCCCGGACCAGGGCGACGTCCTCGGCCAGGCCGAGCACCACCGGGGCAGTGGGCGCGTACAGCGCCCGCTCCACCGCTGTGGCCATCCGCCCCGCGGCCGCCGCCGCCGCGGCATCCAGCTCCCCGACCCGGACGATCCGTTCCACGGAACCCCGCGGCGTCTGCGACGCCTCCGGCACGATCCCGTAGTCCCAGGCCGAATCCGTCAGCTCCCGCCACGCGGCCAGCGTGTGCGAGACCGCCTCCTCCGAGGACCCGGGCGCGCCTCCGCCCAGCCGCCGCGTCCGCACGCGCACCCGCCACAGCGGCACCGCGAGAAGCAGCGCCAGCAGCAGGCCGCCCGCCGCCGCGGACCAGGCCACGACGTCGATGCCGGGCGACGACGGGCCGTCGAGGGAGACGCTCCCGGCCTCCGCCCCGCCCGGCGTCGGGCCCGGGGCGCCGCCCCGGGAGGGCGCCGGCCGGGGCCCGGACGTGCGGTCCGGCTCCGGCACGGCCGGGTCGCCCGCCCCGGCCGGGTCGCGCACGACCGTGTAGTCCGGCGCCGTTCCCCGGCTCGGCGTCGGCTCGAACCGCGTCCAGCCCGCCCCCTCGAAGTACAGCTCCGGCCAGGCGTGCGCGTCCTTGCTGCCCACCGACATCGTCCCGTCGCCCTGCGGGCTGCCAGGCGTGAAGCCCACCGCGACCCGGGCCGGGATGCCGAGCGTGCGCGCCATGGCGGCCATCGAGAAGGAGAAGTGGACGCAGAAGCCCCGCTTGTCCTCCAGGAACCCGGCGACGGCGTCGTCGCCGCTGCCCGACCGCACCCCGGTGTCGTACTGGAAGCCGCCGCTCACCGCGAACCAGTCCTGGAGCTTCACCGCCCGTTCGTACGCGGTGGTGGCCCCCGCCGTCACCTCGCGGGCCCGCCGCGCCACCACCTCGGGCAGCGAGGAGGGCACCTCGGTGTACTCGCGGCGCAGCCGCTCGGGCGGCTCGGGCGCGCTCGCCAGCTGCGCGGCCGTCGGCTGCGGCAGCAGGCTGGTGACCTGGTAGCGCAGGCTCCGGGTGTTCTGTCCGTGGTCGCCGACCAGGGTCCGGCCCTCCGGCTCGTAGCGCCACCGGCCGCCGACGCGGACCGCGTCCGCGGGGTAGGGGAGCGGGAGGTAGGTCTGCGCGTAGGTGTCGGAGGCCGCCACGGAGGTGGTCACGCGGACCGTTCGTACCGCGGGGGAGAGCCCGGCCGGGGCGGGCAGCCGCTCCGGGACGTCGGTGATCCGCCGCTCGGAGGGCCGCCAGGTCCGTCCGTCGAAGCGGTCGAGCGCGACGATGCGCAGGTACAGGTCCTGCGGGGCGTCCAGGGAGGTGCGGTAGCGCAACACCTCCCGGTTCTCGGGCTGGTTGAGGCTGTCGCGCAGGGAGACCACCGGGTTGACGGCGGATATCGTCCCGCCGTCGCCGGGCCCGTCCTTGCCCCGGCCGCCCGGGGCCAGCAGCCCGCCGTCGATCGCGGGCAGCGCGAGCGGGACGGCCAGGGCGACGCCCAGTGCGAGGACGCCGATCCGGCGGCCGGTGCGGGCCGGTGCGGAGGCGCCCCCGCCCCCGTGACCGCCGAAGACCCGGCCCCAGCGCGTCAGCCGGTCCCGGCCCTCCGCGAGGAGGAGCAGCAGGTAGCCCGCGGCGGCGGCCAGGAACCACAGCCAGTCCGTGCCGCCGCGGGTCAGCCCCGCGCCGACCGAGTAGAGCGCCAGCAGCGGCAGCCCGGCGGGCGCGGCCTGCCGGAGGGTGGCCGCCAGCGCGTCCACCACCAGGCCGACCAGCAGGACGCCGCCCACCAGCATCAGCTCGATGCCGCCGGTCGCCGGCGCCGGGATCGCGTACCGCCCGATGTCGTCGGCGCCCTGCCGCAGCAGCTCCGCGAACCGCCGGCACGCGTCCGGGCCCGGCAGCAGCCCGGCGAGGGCGCGGTCGCGGGCGAAGGCCACGGTGAGCAGCAGCAGGGCGGCGAGCGCCTGGAGCGCCACCGTCGCGGTGCGCGGCAGCGGCACCCGGCGGGCGAGCGCGCCGACGGCGGCCTGGACGGCGAGCAGCAGCACCGCCGTCATCAGCCAGGACGCGCCGTCGACCAGCGGCACCATGGCGCTCGCGGCCCCGGCCGTCGCCAGGACGCCGCAGACGGCCGGCCGCGTCGCCCCGCTCATGTCCGTCCCCCCGCCGTCATCCCGTCGTCCTCTCTCGTCCCGCCCGTCCCGG
Source organism: Streptomyces sp. AV19 (assembly GCF_015999245.1). Taxonomy (GTDB): domain Bacteria; phylum Actinomycetota; class Actinomycetes; order Streptomycetales; family Streptomycetaceae; genus Streptomyces. The sequence continues at coordinate 35,310 of NZ_JAEAMR010000010.1, forward strand.
CCAGCCGCCACAGGTCGGACAGGTCGTCGCCCGGTCCCACCGGGAGCACCGTCCAGCCCGCCTCGCGCAGCAGGCGCGGCGGGCGCGCGTCGTGGCCGGGCCCGGCCGCGGCGCCCGTCCAGATCTCGGGGTCGAGGACGAACGCGAGGGCCGTGCCGCCGCGTCCGCGCAGGCGGGCGGCCGACTCGGCCTGTTCCTCGTCCAGTTCGCCGAGGAAGGCGACCAGCAGCCCGGTGCGTCCGTCCCGCAGGGCCGCGTGCGCGCCGGACAGGTCCTCCGCCCGCGAGTGGTCGATCAGGGCGAGGGCGTCCAGCAGCGGCGCGGCCGCGTCCAGGGGATCGTGCCCGGTGCCCGCCAGGCCGTCCGGTCCGGGCACATCGGCCCCGGTGTCGGTCAACAGGCGTACGGAGAAGCCGCGTTGGAGCAGGTGCACGGCGGCCGAGGCGGCCCCCGACACCGCCCACTCGAAGGCCGACTCCGGTCCGGCGCCCGCGTAGGCGACGCCCCGGGTGTCGAGCAGCACCGTCGCGTGCGCCCGCTGGGGCTGCTCCTCGCGGCGGACCATCAGCTCGCCGAGGCGCGCGGTCGCCCGCCAGTGCACTCGGCGCAGGTCGTCGCCGTGCCGGTAGCCGCGCGGAATGATGTCGTCCGCGCCGGCCAGCGCGATCGCGCGGTGCCGGCCCTCGCCGTGGCCGGCCGCCTCGCCGCCCAGCGGCACCGGCGGCAGCGGCGCGCAGTGCGGCAGCACCGTCAGCGTCTGCCGGACGCCGAAGTCCCGGTCGATCTCGCACATGCCGAACGGGTCGGTCAGCCGCAGCTGGAGCGGCCCCAGCCGGTACCGCCCGCGCAGGTCGGCCCGGACCCGGTAGGAGACCGCGCGCCGCGCGCCCGGCTCCAGCCGGTCCAGGACGAAGCGGGGGCGCGGGCCCAGGTCGTAGGGGACGCGGTCCTGGAGCAGCAGCGGCCCGGTGGGCAGCCGGGAGACGCTCTCGACGGCCAGGTGCACCTGCGCCTCCTCCCCGGCGGACACCCGCTCCGGGGTCAGCCGGCGGCTGCCGGTGACCCGGTGGCGGGTGCGGTGCAGCACCAGGACGCACGCCAGCGGCAGGACGGCCAGCAGCAGGCCGACGCGGAGCAGGTCCTCCTGGCCGAGGACGTACGAGCAGCCGACGGCGGCGGCCCCGGCGGCCAGGAACGACCGCCCGCGCGTGGTCAGTCCGCCGAACGCCGCCCGCAGTCCTCCCCGGTCCCCCGGCTCCTCCCCGGCCGGGGTCCCGTCGTGCGGCGGCCCGGCCGTCACGGCCGCCGCGCCCGGGGATCGGGCACCGGGACGTGGCGCAGGATGTCGCCGACGACCTGCTCGGCGGTGCGCCGGCCGAGCCTGGCCTGCGCGGTGGGCAGCAGCCGGTGCGCCAGGACCGGTACGGCCAGCGACGTGATGTCGTCGGGGAGCGCGTACTCCCGTCCCGCCAGTGCGGCGGCCGCCTTCGCCGCGCGCAGCAGGTGCAGGGTGGCCCGGGGCGAGGCGCCGAGGCCGAGTTCGGGGTGGCCGCGGGTGGCGGAGACCACGTCCACCGCGTACCGCCGCACGGCCTGGGCCACGTGCACCTCGCGGACGGCCTCGACGAGCTTGACGACGTCGTGCGCGTGGGCGGCCGGCTGGAGGTCGTCGAGCGGCGAGGCGGCGCCGTGCACGTCCAGCATCCGCAGCTCGGCCTCGGGGCTCGGGTAGCCCATCGAGACCCGGGCCATGAACCGGTCGCGCTGCGCCTCGGGCAGCGGGTAGGTGCCCTCCATCTCGACCGGGTTCTGGGTGGCCACCACCATGAAGGGGGAGGGCAGCGGATGGGTCCGTCCGTCGACGGTGACCTGGCGCTCCTCCATCGACTCCAGCAGGGCCGACTGGGTCTTGGGGGAGGCGCGGTTGATCTCGTCGCCGATGACGATCTGCGCGAAGATCGCGCCCGGCTTGAACTCGAACTCCCGCTCCCGCTGGTCGAAGACGCTCACCCCGGTGACGTCCGAGGGCAGCAGGTCGGGGGTGAACTGGATGCGCCGCACCGAGCAGTCCACCGACCGGGCCAGCGCCTTGGCGAGCATGGTCTTGCCCACGCCCGGGACGTCCTCGATCAGCAGGTGGCCCTCGGCGAGCAGCACGGTCAGCGCCAGCCGCACGACCTCCGGCTTGCCCTCGATCACGCCCTCCACCGAGGCGCGGATCCGCTCCGCCGTACTGGTCAGCTCGCCGAGCCCCGTCCGCTCGTCAAAGGTGGTCACCCCGGCCCTCCTCGGCCCGTCCCGTCCGCCTGCTCCCGCGCCCGCGGGCGCGGGAGGGGCGGCGTCGCCTGTGCATTCTGGCTGTCCCGACGGTCCGATGACACCGTCGAACGGTCGATCACCGCTGCGGATCGATCTCCCGCAGTCGTCCCGTGGTCACGTCGAAGACAAAACCGCGCACGTCGTCGGTGTACGGGAGGAACGGCGAGGTGCGGACGCGCTGCATGGACTGGCGCACGTCCTGGTCGAGGTCCTTGAACGCCTCGACGGCCCACGCGGGCCGCTGGCCGACCTCGGCCTCGATGTCGTGCCGGAAGTCCTCGGTGAGGTCGAGCAGGCCGCAGCCGGTGTGGTGGATGAGCACCACCGACCGCGTGCCCAGGGCGCGCTGGCTGATGGTGAGGGACCGGATGATGTCGTCGGTGACCACACCGCCGGCGTTGCGGATGGTGTGGCAGTCGCCGAGCTCGAGGCCCAGCGCGGCGTGCAGGTCCAGACGGGCGTCCATGCAGGCGACGACCGCGACCTTCAGGACGGGGCGGGCGTCCATGCCCGGATCGGTGAACGCGGCGGCGTACTCCGCGTTGGCCTCGACGAGGCGGTCGGTGACCGTGGGCCGGCTGCTGCCGGGCGACGGGTTCCGGCTGGGGGGCTTGGGCGCGGATATCGACATACGCACGACGGTAGTCGGCCGGGAGCCCGTCGGCCCGCCCGCGGGAGGGGCAATCCCGGCCGACCCGGGCTTCTGTGAGGTAAGCCACAGGGGTGACTGTCGTACGTCCGTGCGATCAAAAGGGGGCGGAACCACAGGTTCACGGCGCGCGCCGACCCGGCAACGCGAGGTGAACTCAGTGATTGACCGAGGGGACGAGTGGACTAAAGTGGCGCGAAGTGGGAGGCGAGACGCTCCCCTTGGATCCGTTGAACTCGAAGAACCCGCACGTGCGCGACGTTCCCGTACCTCTCGGCCTCCTCCCGCTCCCGGCCGCCCCGCGTGCCGCATCCCCTTCGAGCGGGCGGGGACCCGGCGGTGCGTGCGCGGCGCGCCGTACCCCAGTCCCAGAAGGGCCCATGGCCGGCAACGCGCGACACGTCCCCGTCATGCTCCAGCGATGCCTGGACATGCTCGCTCCCGCCCTCACCGGGCCCGGCGCCGTCGTCGTCGACTGCACCCTGGGCGCCGGCGGGCACAGCGAGGCGCTGCTGAAGACCTTCCCCGGCGTCCGGCTCGTCGCCCTCGACCGCGACCCCACCGCCCTGAAGCTGGCCGGCGAGCGGCTCGCCCCCTTCGGGGAGCGCGCCACCCTGGTGCAGGCGGTCTACCACGAGCTCCCCGAGGTGCTGGAGCGCCTCGGCATCCCCAAGGTCCAGGGCGTCCTCTTCGACCTCGGCGTCTCCTCCATGCAGCTCGACGAGGCGGACCGCGGCTTCGCCTACGCCCAGGACGCGCCGCTGGACATGCGCATGGACCAGACGACGGGCATCAGCGCCGCCGAGGTCCTCAACACCTACCCGCCGGGCGAACTGGTGCGCATCCTGCGCGCGTACGGCGAGGAGAAGCAGGCCAAGCGGATCGTCTCGGCCGTCGTCCGGGAGCGCGAGAAGGAGCCCTTCACCAACAGCGCCCGGCTCGTCGAGCTCATCCGCGACGCGCTCCCGCAGGCCGCCAAGCGCACCGGCGGCAACCCCGCCAAGCGCACCTTCCAGGCGCTGCGCATCGAGGTCAACGCCGAGCTGGCGAGCGTCGAGCAGGCCATCCCGGCGGCCGTCGCCGCGCTCGCGGTCGGCGGCCGGATCGCGGTGCTGTCCTACCAGTCGCTGGAGGACCGCATCGTCAAGGGCGTCCTCGCCGCCGGGGCCGCCGGCACCGCCCCGCCCGGCCTGCCGGTCGTCCCCGAGCGCTACCAGCCGCGCCTCAAGCTCCTCACCCGCGGCGCCGAGCTGCCCACCGAGGAGGAGATCGCCGAGAACCGGCGGGCCGCCCCGGCCCGGCTGAGGGGCGCCGAGCGCATCCGCGAGGACGTCGGGGACGCCCCGTGACGCCGGCCGCCCGAGGCCGGGGCGCGCTCCTCGGCCGGCTGCGGCCCGTGGGGCCCGCCGGGATGCGGCGGACCCCCTTCGTCCTGCTGGTCGTCTTCCTCCTCGGCTCCGGCCTCATCGCCCTGCTGCTGCTCAACTCCTCGCTCAACCAAGGGTCGTTCGAGCTCACCAGGCTCCAGCGCAAGACCACCGAGCTGACCGACGAGCAGCAGGCGCTCCAGCAGGAGGTGGACCAGCTGGCCGCCCCCGACGCGCTGGAGCGGCGCGCCCGCGAGCTGGGCCTGGTGCCCGGGGGCAGCCCCGCCTTCCTGGGCCTGGACGGCACGGTCCACGGCGTCCCGGCCCCGGCCCCGCCGGCCGGCGGTACACCGGCGGCGGACCCGGCGGCGTACGTGTCGGCGGCCGTGCCGAATCCGGCCGTCGTCCCGGGCCCGGCCGCCGCGGCGGGTACCGCCCCCTCGCGGGGCGCCGCGCCGGACGCGCAGGGTGCGCCCGCCGCGCAGAACCCGGCCCTCCCGCCGCAACCGCAGCGGCCCGGCGCCCCCGCGCAGAACACGGCCGCGCCGAACGGGCCGGACCCGGCGTACCCGCCGAACCCGCAGCCGCAGCAACCGCCCGCGGGCCCCGGCCTCCCGCCTCCCCCGGCGGGAGCGGGCCCCGCGCCGCGGACCCCCTCCACCCTCCCCGGATCCCCAGGCAGGTGACGAAGTGACGGCGCCCAGGCAGCCCCGCCGCCCGGTTCCCGGGCCCGCCCGTCCCGCGGCCCGGCCCACCGGCCGGTCGCGGCCCGGCGCCGCGGCGCAGCCCCTGCGCCTGGGCAGCCCCAAGCCCCGGCTGCGTCTGATCGGGTTCGCGCTCACGCTGGTCCTGCTGGCCTTCACCGTGCGGCTGCTCCAGGTGCAGGCCGTCGACGCGAGCGCGTACGCGGCCCGGGCCAACGTCAACCGGTACATCCCCGTCACCCTGGCCGCCGAGCGCGGCACCATCGCCGACCGCAACGGGGTGGACCTGGCCACCACCGTCGACGCCTACGACATCACCGCCGCGCCCGACCTGCTCACCCCCGAGCGGATCAAGGTCCCGGACGCTCCCCGCAGGGCGGCCGAGCTGCTCGCGCCCGTCCTCGGCGAGAGCGCCGACGCCGTCGAGCAGAAGCTCACCGCCAACCCGAAGTCCAAGTACGTGGTGCTGGCCCGCCAGCAGACCCCGCAGGTGTGGAACCGGATCCGGGAGCTGAAGAAGAAGGAGGCGGCCCGGACGCCCACGGGCCGCGGCGGCGTCAACCTGCTCACCGGCCTCAACCGCGAGGCCCACAGCAAGCGCGTGTACCCCAACGGGGACCTGGCCGCCGGGATGCTGGGCTTCGTCAACGCCGACGGGCAGGGCGGCGGGGGCCTGGAGGCCCAGCTGAACGCCGAGCTCGCGGGCAAGGACGGCAAGCGCGTCTACGCCCAGTCCGGCGGCCGCCAGGTGCCCACCGGCGACCTCAAGGAGCAGGCCGCCGTCCCCGGCTCCGACGTCGAGCTGACCATCGACCGGGACATCCAGTGGGCCGCCCAGAACGCGGTGGCCGAGCAGGTGCGCGCCTCGGCGGCCGACCGCGGCTACGTCGTCGTCCAGGACTCCCGCACCGGCGAGATCCTGGCCATGGCCAACGCCCCCGGCTACAACCCCAACGACCTGGCCCACGCCGACCGCGCGGCCATGGGCAACGCGGCCGTCCAGGACGCCTACGAGCCCGGCAGCGTCAGCAAGGTGATGACCATGGCCGCCGTCCTGGAGGAGGGCGCGGCCACCCCGGGCACCCACGTCGAGGTCCCCAACCGGCTGCCGCGCGCCGACCGTTCGTTCGCCGACGACATCGACCACGGGATCTGGCACCTCACCCTCAACGGGGTGCTCGCCAAGTCCAGCAACATCGGCACCATTCTCGCCAGCGAGCAGCTCGGGAAGACGCGGGAGCAGGCCAACCAGGTCCTGCACTCGTACCTGAGCAAGTTCGGCGTCGGCAGGCCCACCGGGCTGGGCTTCCCCGGGGAGACGCCCGGCATCCTCGCCCCCTGGCAGAAGTGGGAGCAGTCGCAGTCGTACACCATCCCGTTCGGCCAGGGCCTGTCCCTCAACGCCCTGCAGGCGGCCTCGGTCTACTCCACCATCGCGGGCGGCGGCGAACGGGTGCGGCCGACGCTGGTGCGCGGCTCGAAGGGGCCGGACGGGCGGTTCACCCCCGCGCCGACCCCGCCGCGGACCCGGGTGATCAGCGAGAAGACCGCCCGGCAGCTGTCGGCCATGCTGGAGTCGGTGGTCGACGACCGGGACGGCACCGGCACCAAGGCGAAGATCCCCGGCTACCGGGTGGCCGGTAAGACCGGCACGTCCAACCGGGTGGATCCGCAGACCGGCCGCTACCACGGCTACACCGCGTCCTTCGCCGGCTTCGCCCCCGCCGACCAGCCGCGGATCACGGTCTACTGCGCCATCCAGAACCCCACCCGGGGCAGCTACTTCGGCGGCCAGATCTGCGGACCGGTCTTCCAGCAGGTCATGTCCTTCGCGCTGAAGACCCTGCAGGTGCCGCCCTCGGGCAGCCAGCCGCCCCGGCTGCCGGTGGAATATTAGGTGAGCCCCCGTGCGACGCCGCCGGGCCGTGGGAGTGTGACGCACGGCACTTCCCGCCCCGGGAACCGGGGCCCGGCGCGCCCCTCGCTTCGCGACGGGCCGGGTGCGCCCGGTACGCTCACCGCCGTGCCCCACGCTGATCAGTCCCCAGCCACCCCCCCGGAAGCAGCCGCTCCGGGAGCGCCCCGTCCCACCCGGGTCCGGCCAGTGCCCCTCGCGGACCTCGCCGGTCAGCTGGGCATCCGAGCCCCCGAAGGCGCTCAGGGCCCCGAAGGCGCCGCCGTCACCGGCATCACCCACGACTCGCGCGCCGTCCGCCCCGGCGACCTGTACGCCGCCCTGCCCGGTGCCCGCTTCCACGGCGCCGGCTTCGCCGCCCAGGCGGCCGGCCTCGGCGCCGCCGCCGTGCTGACCGACCCGGCGGGCGCCGAGCGTGCCGCCGCCACCGGCCTCCCGGTCCTCGTCGTCGACGACCCGCGGGCCCGGATGGGCGCCCTCGCGGCGACGGTCTACGGCGAGCCCGGCCGGGAGCTGCTGCAGATCGGCATCACCGGCACGTCCGGCAAGACCACCACCGCGTACCTCATCGAGGGCGGGCTGCGCGCCGCCGGGCACCTGACGGGCCTGATCGGCACCGTCGAGTCCCGCATCGGCGACGAGCGCGTCAAGTCCGAGCGCACCACCCCCGAGGCCACCGACCTGCAGGCCCTCTTCGCCGTGATGCGCGAGCGGGACGTCCGCTCGGTCGCCATGGAGGTCTCCAGCCACGCGCTGGTGCTCGGGCGGGTGGACGGCTGCGTCTTCGACGTCGCGGTCTTCAACAACCTCAGCCCGGAGCACATGGAGTTCCACTCCGGCATGGAGGACTACTACCGGGCCAAGGCCGAGCTCTTCACCAAGGAGCGCAGCCGGCTCGGCGTCGTCAACCTGGACGACGCCCACGGGCGCCGCCTGGCCGGGGGCGACTCCGAGGTCCCGGTGGTCACCTTCTCCGCCGAGGGCCGCCCCGAGGCCGACTGGCGCGCCGTGGACGTCGTCACCGGCCCGTTCGACTCCACGTTCACCATCGAGGGCCCCGACGGGGTCCGGGTGTCCGCCCGTTCCCCGCTGGCCGGGCCCTTCAACGTGGCCAACGCGCTCGCCGCCGTCGTCGCCCTGGTCGCCGCCGGGACCGAGCCGCAGGCCGCCGCCGACGGCGTCGCCGCCGTGCCCGGCGTCCCCGGCCGGCTGGAGCGCGTGGACGCCGGGCAGCCCTACCTGGCCGTCGTGGACTACGCCCACAAGACGGACGCCGTCGAATCGGTTCTCCGCGCGCTGCGCGAGGTCACCCCCGGCCGCATCCACGCCGTCCTCGGCTGCGGCGGCGACCGGGACACCACCAAGCGCGCCCCGATGGGCGCCGCGCTGGCCCGCCTCGCCGACACCGCCGTCCTGACCTCCGACAACCCCCGCTCCGAGGATCCGCTCGCGATCCTCGCCACCATGCTCACGGGCGCCGCCGAGGTGCCCGCGGGCGAGCGCGGCGCCGTCCTGCTGATGGAGGACCGCGCCCAGGCCATCGCGGCCGCCGTAGTCCGTGCCGAACCCGGCGACACCGTCCTCGTCCTGGGCAAGGGCCACGAACAGGGCCAGGACGTCGCCGGGGTGGTACGCCCCTTCGACGACCGCCGGGTGCTGCGCGAGGCCATCGAGCGCACCCAGGCGGCCACGCACCGGAACGACCAGGGATGACAGACCGCCATGCGCGCACAGCAGCAACCGGCCCCGGAGGCCCTCCGGAAGCCCGACCGAACGGCCGGAGGTGACCACCGGTGATCCCTCTGTCCCTCGCCGAGATCGCCGCTGTCGTCGGCGGGCAGCAGCACGACATACCGGACCCGGACGTCCGGGTCACCGGACCCGTCGTCATCGACTCCCGTGAGGTGGTTCCCGGCGGCCTGTTCGCGGCCTTCGCCGGGGAGTACGTCGACGGGCACGACTACGCCGAGCGTGCCGTCGCGGCGGGCGCGGTGGCCGTACTGGCCACCCGCCCCGTCGGCGTACCGGCCGTCGTCGTCCCGGACGTCGTCGCCGCGCTCGGCGCGCTGGCCCGCGCCGTCACCGGGCGCCTGGGTGCCACCGTCGTCGGACTGACCGGCTCGGCGGGCAAGACCAGCACCAAGGACCTGATCGGCCAGCTGCTGGAGCGGCTCGGCCCGACCGTCTGCCCGGCCGGCAACCTCAACAACGAGATCGGCCTGCCGGTGACCGCGCTGCGCGCCACCGAGGACACCCGCCACCTCGTCCTGGAGATGGGCGCCCGCGGCATCGGCCACATCCGCTACCTCGCGGAGCTCACCCCGCCGCGCATCGGCCTCGTGCTCAACGTCGGCACCGCGCACATCGGGGAGTTCGGCGGCCGGGAGCAGATCGCCGTCGCCAAGGGCGAGCTGGCCGAGTCCCTGCCGGCGGCCGCCGAGGGCGGCGTCGCCGTGCTCAACGCCGACGACCCGCTGGTGCGCGCCATGGCCGGCCGCACCAAGGCCCGCGTCGTGCTGTTCGGCGAGGCCGCCGACGCCGACGTGCGCGCCGCGGACGTCCGGCTGACCGCGGCCGGGCAGCCCGCCTTCACGCTGCACACACCCACCGGGTGCGCCGACGTGACGATGCGGCTGTACGGTGAGCACCACGTGTCGAACGCGCTCGCCGCGGCCGCCGTCGCCCATGAGCTGGGCATGCCCGTGCAGGAGATCGCCTCGGCGCTCTCCGGGGCCGGCCAGCTCTCCCGCTGGCGGATGGAGGTCACCGAGCGCGCGGACGGCGTGACGATCGTCAACGACGCCTACAACGCGAACCCCGAGTCCATGCGAGCCGCGCTCCGCGCGCTGGCCGCCATGGGCGATGCCGCCAAGGCGCGGGGGGGACGCACGTGGGCGGTGCTCGGCAAGATGGCCGAGCTGGGCGAGGAGTCGCTCGCCGAGCACGACGCGGTCGGACGGCTCGCCGTCCGGCTCAACGTCAGCAAGCTCGTGGCAGTCGGGGGCAGGGAAGCGGCCTGGCTGTGCATGGGTGCCTACAACGAGGGTTCGTGGGGTGAGGAGTCGGTGCACGTGTCCGACGTGCGGGCGGCGGTCGACCTGTTGCGCAGCGAGCTGCGCCCGGGAGACGTCGTACTGGTGAAGGGGTCCAGGTCGGTGGGCCTGGAACGGGTGGCCGAGCAGCTGCTCGCCGCTGAGGGCGAGGTCACCGGCTGATGAACCAGATCCTTGTCGCGGGTGTCATCGGTCTCTTCCTGACCCTCATCGGCACCCCGCTGCTGATCAAGTTCCTGGCCCGCAAGGGCTACGGCCAGTTCATCCGCGACGACGGCCCGCGCGGCCACGCCGGGAAGAAGGGCACGCCCACCATGGGCGGCATCGCCTTCATCCTGGCCACGCTCGTCGCCTACGCGCTGACCAAGGTCGTCACCAGCAGCAACCCGACGACCTCCGGTCTGCTGGTGCTGTTCCTGACGGCCGGCATGGGCCTGGTCGGCTTCCTCGACGACTACATCAAGATCGTCAAGCAGCGGAGCCTCGGTCTGCGCGCCAAGGCGAAGATGGCCGGCCAGCTGATCGTCGGCATCGCCTTCGCGGTGCTCGCGCTGCAGTTCGCGGACGTCCGCGGGCAGACGCCGGCCTCCACCCGGCTCTCGTTCACCCAGGACTTCGGCTGGACGCTCGGCCCGGTGATCTTCGTGGTCTGGGCGCTGTTCATGATCCTCGCGATGTCGAACGGCGTGAACCTCACCGACGGCCTCGACGGCCTGGCCACCGGCGCCTCGGTGATGGTCTTCGGCGCGTACGTGTTCATCGGCACCTGGCAGCACGGCCAGTGGTGCGGCAACCCGCTGACCTCCGGCGCCGCCTGTTACGAGGTGCGCGATCCACTCGACCTGGCCGTCGTCGCCTCGGCGCTGATGGGCTCGTGCTTCGGCTTCCTGTGGTGGAACACCTCGCCCGCCAAGATCTTCATGGGTGACACCGGTTCGCTCGCCCTCGGCGGCGCGCTCGCGGGTCTGGCCATCTGCTCCCGCACCGAGCTGCTGCTCGCCCTGCTCGGCGGTCTGTTCGTGCTGATCACCATGTCCGTGGTGATCCAGGTCGGCTCCTTCCGCATGACCGGGAAGCGCGTCTTCCGCATGGCCCCGCTCCAGCACCACTTCGAACTCAAGGGGTGGAGCGAAGTCCTTGTGGTGGTCCGGTTCTGGATCATCCAGGGCCTGTGCGTGGCCGTCGGCCTCGGAATCTTCTACGCGGGATGGCTGGCCATCAAGTGACCACCTCGGAGTTCAACGGCAAGCACATCACCGTCGCCGGCCTCGGCGTGAGCGGCGTCAGCGCCGCCCGCGCCCTGGCCGGCCTCGGCGCCCGCGTCACCGTCGTGGACGGCGGCGACGGCCCGGCCCTGCGCGAGCGCGCGGCCGGCCTGGGCGACGACGTCACCGTCCGCCTCGGGGACGCGGCGACGCTCCCCGAGGGCACCGACCTCGTCGTCACCTCGCCCGGCTGGCGTCCCGACAGCCCGCTGTTCGCGGCCGCCGCCGCGGCGGGCGTGGACGTCGTCGGCGACGTCGAGATCGCCTGGCGGATCCGCGGCGAGGGCGCCCCGCCCTGGCTCGCCGTCACCGGCACCAACGGCAAGACCACCACGGTCCAGATGCTCGCCTCCATCCTGGAGGCCGCCGGGCTGCGCACCGCCGCCGTCGGCAACATCGGCACGCCGATCATCGACGTGGTGCTCTCCCAGGAGCCCTACGACGTCCTCGCCGTCGAGCTCTCCAGCTACCAGCTGCACTGGGCGCCCTCCGTGCGCGCCCACTCCGCGGCCGTGCTCAACCTGGCCCCGGACCACCTCGACTGGCACGGCTCCATGGCCGCCTACGCGGCCGACAAGGGCCGGGTCTACGAGGGCAACCGGGTCGCCTGCGTCTACAACACCGCGGACGCGCGCACCGAGCAGCTGGTCCGCGACGCCGACGTCGAGGAGGGCTGCCGCGCCATCGGCTTCACCCTCGGGGCCCCCGGCCTCTCCGAGGTCGGCGTGGTCGACGGCATCCTCGTCGACCGGGCGTTCGTCGCCGACCGGCAGCGCAACGCCCAGGAGCTCGCCGAGGTCTCCGACGTCCACCCGCCGGCCCCGCACAACATCGCCAACGCCCTGGCGGCCGCCGCCCTCGCCCGCGCCTTCGGCGTCGATCCGAAGGCGGTCCGCGACGGACTGCGTGCCTTCCGGCCAGACGCCCACCGCATCGCCCACGTCGCCGACGTGGACGGCGTGGCCTACGTGGACGACTCCAAGGCCACCAACACGCACGCCGCCGAGGCGTCGCTGGCCTCCTACGAGTCGATCGTCTGGATCGCCGGCGGCCTCGCCAAGGGAGCCACCTTCGACGAGCTCGTCACCCGGTCCGCGAAGCGGCTGCGCGGCGCCGTCCTCATCGGGGCGGACCGCGCCCTGATCAAGGAGGCGCTGGCGCGACACGCCCCGGATGTCCCGGTGGTGGACCTCGACCGGACCGACACTGGGGCGATGGCCGAGGCCGTCCGCCGGGCGGCCGCCCTCGCAGGCGAGGGCGACACGGTCCTCATGGCCCCGGCCTGTGCGTCGATGGACATGTTCACCAACTACGGCGAGCGGGGCGAGGCGTTCGCCGCCGCGGTCCGGGAGCTGGCTTCCGGCCGCACCACCGAGGAGTAGCCGCCCGGCGCCCGCCGCGGCCGGACGGCGCGGGACCAGCGGAGGGGACCGGATGCACGACCACGTCGCACCACGGCCGGGGCCGCGGGGCCCGTGGACGGCCCTGCGCGGGCCCTCCGCGGGCTCCCGCGCCGTCCGCCGTCCCTCCCGGCCCCCGGCCGCCCGCGGCGGCACCCCGGGCGGCGGGCGCGGCGGCCCGCCGCGCGGCACCGTCCTCGGCGGTCTGCGCACCCTGCACACCCGGGCCCGGCGCGCCTGGGACCGCCCGCTGACCGCCTACTACCTCATCCTCGGCGGCTCGCTGCTGATCCTCGTGCTGGGCCTGGTGATGGTCTACTCGGCCTCCCAGATCAAGGCCCTGCAGAGCGGGCTCGCCCCCACGTACTTCTTCCGCAAGCAGCTGCTGGCCGCCGCCATCGGCGCCGTCCTGCTGCTGGTGGCCGCCCGCACCCCCGTCAAGCTGCTGCGCGCGCTGGCCTACCCGCTGCTCGCCGGAACGGTCTTCCTGCTCGTCCTGGTCCAGGTCCCGGGCATCGGCGAGACCATCAACGGCAACACCAACTGGATCTCCCTCGGCGGCCCCTTCCAGGCTCAGCCCAGCGAGTTCGCCAAGCTCGCCGTGGTGCTCTGGGGCGCCGACCTGCTGGCCCGCAAGCAGTCCAAGAAGCTGCTCACCCAGTGGAAGCACCTGCTGGTGCCCCTGGTCCCGGTCACCTTCGTGCTGCTCGGCCTGATCATGGTCGGCGGCGACATGGGCACCACCGTCGTCCTCACCGCGGTCCTGCTCGGCCTGCTGTGGGTGGCCGGCGCCCCCACCCGGCTGTTCTCCTCGGTGATCGGCGTCACGGCGGCGCTCGCCTTCCTGTTCATCAAGACCAGCGCCAACCGCATGTCCCGGCTGGCCTGCATCGGCGCCACCGATCCGGGCGCCAATGATCAGTGCTGGCAGGCCGTGCACGGAATCTACGCCCTGGCCAACGGCGGCTGGTTCGGTGCCGGACTCGGTGCGAGCGTCGAAAAATGGGGCGAACTGCCCGAGCCCCACACCGACTTCATCTTCGCGATCACCGGCGAGGAACTGGGCCTGGCGGGGACGCTGTCGGTTCTCGCCCTGTTCGCGGCTCTAGGCTATGCGGGTATCCGCGTGGCCGGACGCACGGAGGACCCCTTCGTGAGGTACGCCGCGGGAGCGGTGACCACCTGGATCACGGCCCAGGCCGTGGTCAACATCGGTGCGGTGCTCGGCCTGCTGCCGATCGCCGGAGTACCGCTGCCGCTGTTCTCCTACGGAGGGTCCGCCCTGCTGCCGACCATGTTCGCCATCGGTCTGCTCATCGCCTTCGCACGCGACGAGCCCGGTGCGCGGGCGGCGCTGGCCATGCGGCAGCCTGGGGTGAGATGGAAGACGATGAGACGGCGCGTCAAGAAGCGGCCGTCCGGAGAGCGGTGAATTTCGGTGCATGTCGTACTCGCCGGCGGGGGGACCGCCGGCCACATCGAGCCCGCGCTCGCCCTCGCGGACGCCCTGCGCAGGCAGGACCCGACCGTGGGGATCACGGCGCTCGGCACGGAGCGCGGGCTGGAGACCCGGCTCGTGCCCGAGCGGGGCTATGAGCTCGGCCTCATCCCCGCCGTACCGCTGCCTCGCAAGCCCACCCCGGAACTGATCACCGTCCCCGGTCGGCTGCGCGGCACCATCAAGGCGGCCGAGCAGATCCTGGAGCGCACCAAGGCGGACTGCGTGGTCGGCTTCGGCGGCTACGTGGCGCTGCCCGGCTACCTGGCCGCCAAGCGGCTCGGGGTGCCGATCATCGTCCACGAGGCCAACGCCCGCCCGGGCCTGGCCAACAAGATCGGCTCGCGCTACGCCGCCGGGGTGGCCGTGTCCACCCCCGACAGCAAGCTGCGCAACGCCCGCTACGTGGGCATCCCGCTGCGCCGCACCATCGCCACCCTGGACCGGGTGGCCCTGCGCCACGAGGCGCGGGTGGCCTTCGGCCTCGACCCCAACCTGCCGACGCTGCTGGTCTCCGGCGGCTCGCAGGGCGCCCGCCGGCTCAACGAGGTCGTCCAGGCCGTCGCCCCCTCGCTGCAGCGCTCCGGCGTCCAGATCCTGCACGCGGTCGGCCCGAAGAACGACCTGCCGCACGTGGACAACATGCCCGGAATGCCGCCTTACATCCCGGTATCGTATGTGGACCGCATGGACCTCGCGTACGCCGCGGCGGACATGATGCTCTGCCGCGCGGGCGCGATGACCGTCGCCGAACTGTCCGCCGTCGGGCTCCCGGCCGCCTACGTCCCGCTGCCCATCGGCAACGGCGAACAGCGGCTCAACGCCCAGCCGGTGGTCAAGGCCGGCGGCGGACTGCTGGTCGACGACGCCGAGCTGAGCCCCGAGTGGATCCACCACAACGTGCTCCCGGTGCTCACCGACCCGCACCGGCTGTACGACATGTCCCGCGCCGCCGCCGAGTTCGGCCGCCGGGACGCCGACGAGCTGCTGGTCGGCATGGTGTACGAGGCGATCGCCGCACGCAGGGCGGGCTGACGGCCCGCACAGGCAGGAGGCTGAGCAGCGTGGCCGGACCGACGACCGCCCGGCGCGGCGGCGAACGGAACCGTAAGCCGGCGCCGAAGTCGTCGGCCGGCTCCTCCCGGCCCCCCAGGGGGCCCAAGAGGAAGCCCGCCCGCCCCCGGGGGCGGGCGGGTGCCGGAAGGGGCCGCGCGGGCCGCCTCGGCGCGCTCGCGGGGCTCTCGCGGCGCACCCGGCTGATCCTGGCGGCGGTCGCGGCCGCGCTGCTCGGCACGGGCGTCGTCTGGGTCCTGTACGGCTCCGGCTGGCTGCGCGCCACCCACGTCGAGGTCGGGGGCACCGAGGTCCTGACGGCCGACGAGGTGCGCGAGGCCGCCGCCGTACCGCTCGGCGAGCCGCTGGTGTCCGTGGACACCGACGCCATCGCGGACCGGCTGCGCGAGCGGCTGCCGCGGATCGAGTCGGTCGACGTCGGACGGTCCTGGCCGCACGGGATCCGGCTGGAAGTGACCGAACGTCAGCCGAAAGCGATCCTCGAAAAGGGCGGGAAGTTTATCGAAATCGACGGTATGGGCGTGCGGTTCGCCACAGTCGATCGGGCTCCCGCCAAGGTGCCGCGGCTGGTGATGGAGGCCCCGGAGGACTCGCCGGGCATCCGCCACTTCGGCCGCGCGCGCCTGGAGCGCGAGGGCGTGCGCGCCTCGGCGTCCCTGCCCGCGGACGTGCGCCGTGACACCCTCGTCATCCGCGTACGCTCGTACGACTCCATCACCGTGGAGTTGACGGGGGGTCGGACCGTCGTCTGGGGCAGCGGCGAGCGGGGCGACGCCAAGGCCCGTTCGCTGACGGCGCTGATGAAGGCGGCGGGCGGTGCGAAGCGTTTCGACGTCAGCGCCCCGGGCGCCCCCGCGGCGTCGGGGAGTTGACGCCCGGTGGGGCCGGGCAGCACCCTGGTTGGCTACGCCTATGGGTGATCACATAGGGTGAAAAGAAAAACGGGAGGTTCGGCGTGTTCGTTGAACACGCACCACTTGTCGACTTAGTGTCCTGTTCCGAGAACCCAGGGAACAGTGGCACGGGTAACCCTAAACTTCAACGTTAGGGTTCGGGTTGGCATTGCGAACCGTCCTCCAGGCATACGTAACTCGAGGCGAGAGGCCTTCGACGTGGCAGCACCGCAGAACTACCTCGCAGTCATCAAGGTCGTCGGCATCGGCGGCGGTGGCGTCAACGCCATCAACCGGATGATCGAGGTCGGTCTCAAGGGCGTCGAGTTCATCGCGATCAATACCGATGCACAGGCCCTGCTGATGAGCGACGCCGACGTCAAGCTCGACGTCGGCCGGGAGCTCACCCGGGGCCTCGGCGCCGGCGCGAACCCGGACGTCGGCCGCAAGGCCGCCGAGGACCACCGCGAGGAGATCGAGGAGGTCCTCAAGGGGGCCGACATGGTCTTCGTCACCGCGGGCGAGGGCGGCGGCACCGGCACCGGCGGCGCTCCCGTCGTGGCCAACATCGCGCGCTCGCTGGGCGCCCTGACGATCGGTGTGGTCACCCGCCCGTTCACCTTCGAGGGCCGCCGCCGCGCGAACCAGGCGGAGGACGGCATCGCCAGCCTGCGCGACGAGGTCGACACCCTCATCGTCATCCCCAACGACCGGCTGTTGTCCATCTCGGACCGCCAGGTGAGCGTGCTCGACGCGTTCAAGTCCGCGGACCAGGTGCTGCTGTCGGGTGTTCAGGGCATCACCGACCTCATCACCACCCCGGGCCTGATCAACCTCGACTTCGCCGACGTCAAGTCCGTGATGTCCGAGGCGGGTTCCGCGCTCATGGGCATCGGTTCGGCGCGCGGCGACGACCGTGCCGTGGCCGCCGCCGAGATGGCGATCTCCTCGCCGCTGCTGGAGGCGTCCATCGACGGCGCCCGTGGCGTGCTGCTCTCCATCTCCGGCGGCTCGGACCTCGGTCTGTTCGAGATCAACGAGGCCGCCCAGCTGGTGAGCGAGGCCGCCCACCCCGAGGCCAACATCATCTTCGGTGCCGTCATCGACGACGCCCTGGGTGACGAGGTCCGGGTCACCGTCATCGCGGCCGGCTTCGACGGCGGCCAGCCGCCGGCCAAGAACCGCGACAAGGTGCTCGGTTCGTCCTACGGCCGTGAGGAGAACAGCGCCCCGGCGCCGTCCGCCGCCGGCCGGCAGGCCCCGCCGGCCGAGCCGGCCCGTCCGGCCTTCGGCGGTCTCGGCGGCGTGACCCCGCGCACCGAGGAGCCGGCCCCGGAACCGGTTCCGGTCGCCGAGGTCCCGCCGCCCCCGGCCGCCTCCCCGCAGGTTCCGCCGGCCCGTCCGTACCAGGACTCGACCGCCGAGGAACTGGACGTTCCCGACTTCTTGAAGTGACGCGGTCTGAAGTGACCCCGGTGATAGGAAATTCCGCCCCGCACACCCGGGGCAGGCCCGATGTGGCCCATGTGAGCGGCGCGCACTTCGCCTCCACCGACCGGTGGGGCGGGGTGAGCGCCGCTCCGTATGCGGAGCTCAACCTGGGCGGCGCGGTCGGCGACGACCCCGCCGCGGTCCGGACCAACCGGGAGCGGGCGGCGCGCTGGCTCGGCCTCGACCCGGCCGCGGTCGTCTGGATGAACCAGGTGCACGGCAAGGACGTGGCCGTGGTGGACGGGCCGTGGGCCCCGGGCGGGACGATCCCCTCCGTCGACGCGGTGGTGACGGCCCGCCGGGGCCTGGCACTCGCGGTGCTCACCGCCGACTGCACCCCGGTCCTGCTCGCCGACCCGGTCGCCGGGGTCGCGGGCGCGGCGCACGCCGGGCGGCCCGGTCTGGTCGCCGGAGTGGTGCCGGCGGTCGTCGGGGCGATGACCCGGCTCGGCGCCGACCCGGCCCGGATCGTCGCCCACCTCGGTCCCTCGGTCTGCGGCGGTTGCTACGAGGTGCCGGAGGCGATGCGGGCCGAGGTCGCCGAGGCGGTCCCGGAGTCATGGGCCACCACCCGTGGCGGCACCCCCGCGGTGGACGTGGCCGCCGGCGTCCGGGCCCAGCTCGGCCGAACGGGCGTCAGCGCCGTCACGCAATCGGACATTTGCACGCTGGAATCGGCGGACCACTTCTCGTACCGGCGCGAACGGGTCACGGGACGGCTCGCCAGTTACGTATGGCTCGAAGGCGGTCACGCCGCGGACGCCGGGGAAGGGGAGTCCGGGCGATGACGGACCGCAGAACCCAATTGGCCCAGAATCTCGCCCGGGTGGAGGAACGTATCGCCGCCGCGTGCGCGGCCGTGGGCCGAAAGCGTGAAGAGGTGACCCTCATCGTGGTCACCAAGACGCACCCCGCGAGCGACGTCCGCCTCCTGGCCGAGCTGGGGGTCCGTCACGTCGCGGAGAACCGCGACCAGGACGCTGCGCCGAAAGCCGCGGAATGCTCGGACCTGCCCCTTACCTGGCATTTCGTCGGTCAATTGCAGACCAACAAAGTAAAGTCCGTAGTCAATTATGCCGATGTCGTGCACTCCATTGACCGGGTCAGATTGGTCACGGCGCTTTCCGCGGCGGCGGTCCGTCAGGGCAGGGAACTGGACTGTCTGATCCAGGTCGCGCTGGACGTGGAGACCGGGGATGCCGGTGGCCGGGGAGGGGTCGCGCCCGACGGGGTCGTGGCCCTGGCGGACGCGCTCGCCGAGGCCCAGGGGCTGCGCCCGGCCGGGCTGATGACGGTGGCTCCGCTGGCCGGACCGTATGCGGGGCGGCCCCGGGCGGCGTTCGAGCGGCTGCGGGAAATCGCAACGGACCTGCGCGCGGCCCATCCTGCTGCGAACATGGTGTCCGCAGGAATGAGCGCTGATCTGGAGGACGCCGTGGCGGCGGGTGCGACACATGTACGCGTCGGCACAGCGGTACTCGGAAGCCGACCACGGCTCGGGTAACGTCGCCAAGAGTCGGACCACAGCACAAAATATGGTCATTCCCGTCAAAAGCCGGGCAGACCAAGTGGATCCAGCGCCGTTAGAGGAGCCGATCCACCACAGAGCGGAGGACGCAGAGAATGGCCGGCGCGATGCGCAAGATGGCGGTCTACCTCGGCCTCGTGGAGGACGATGGGTACGACGGCCGGGGATTCGACCCCGATGACGAGTTCGAGCCCGAGCCGGAGCCCGACCGGCGCCGGCAGCAGCACCAGGCCCAACAGACGCAACCGGACGAACCGGTTCGAGTCGCCCAGCCGCCGGCGCAGCGCGAACCCGCTCCGCTGACAGCAGAAACCGGACGACCCGCCCGAATCGCCCCCGTGTCGTCCATCACACCCGAACGCCACTCCCTGGAGAAGAACGCACCGGTGATCATGCCCAAAGTTGTGTCCGAGCGGGAGCCCTACCGCATCACGACATTGCACCCCCGGACCTACAACGAGGCCCGTACCATCGGGGAACACTTCCGCGAGGGCACCCCGGTGATCATGAATCTGACCGAGATGGACGACACCGACGCGAAGCGACTTGTCGACTTCGCCGCCGGTCTGGTCTTCGGTCTGCACGGCAGCATCGAACGGGTGACGCAGAAGGTGTTCCTGCTGTCTCCTGCTAACGTCGATGTCACGGCGGAGGACAAGGCCCGTATCGCAGAGGGCGGGTTCTTCAACCAGAGCTAGAGACGCACAATCAGGCAATGCCGGTGAGTGACGGTCAAATGGGCCGGGCACGGTAAGGGGAGAGGGAAGCGCGGGATGGACATCGCACGGCAGGTGATCTACATCGCGCTGTACGTCTTCCTGATCGTGCTCATCTTCCGGTTGGTGATGGATTACGTCTTCCAGTTCGCCCGCTCGTGGCAACCCGGTAAGGCGATGGTGGTCGTGCTTGAGGCGACCTACACTGTCACCGATCCGCCACTCAAGCTTCTGCGGCGGTTCATCCCGCCGCTGCGTCTCGGGGGCGTGGCGCTCGACCTGTCCTTCTTCGTACTGATGATCATCGTCTACATCCTGATCACCGTCGTGGAGCGGCTGTGAACGCGGCTGTGAACGATACGGTCTTGCCGATTGCCGACGACTACGTTGAGGTGAAGAAGAGATGCCGCTGAGCCCCGAGGACGTGCGGAACAAGCAGTTCACGACCGTCCGTCTCCGAGAAGGCTATGACGAGGACGAAGTCGATGCCTTTCTGGACGAGGTCGAGGCCGAACTGACCCGCCTGCTCCGGGAGAACGAGGACCTGCGCGCCAAGCTGGCGGCGGCGACCCGTGCCGCGGCGCAGAACCAGCAGCAGGGGATGCGCAAGCCGGAGCCGCAGGACCAGCGGACCGGTCCCGGGGCTCCCGTGCCCGCTGCCATATCCGGCCCGCAGCCGGTGCCGCCGAACCAGCAGCAGATGGGCGGCCCGCCGCAGTTGCCGGGTGGTGCCCCGCAGCTGCCGGCCGGGCCGGGCGGACACGGCCACGGTCCCCAGGGCCCGCACGGCGCGGGTCCCATGGGTCAGAACCCCATGGGCCAGAACGGCCCGATGGGCGGCCCGATGGGTCAGAACCCCATGGGCCAGGGCGGCCCCATGGGCGGTCCGATGGGTCAGGGTGGCCCCGGCCCCATGGGTCAGGGTGGTCCCGGTCCGATGGGTCAGGGCGGTCCGATGGGTGGCCCCGGTCCCCAGCTGCCCCAGCCGGGTCAGGGTCCGGGCGGCGACAGTGCGGCCCGTGTGCTCTCGCTCGCGCAGCAGACGGCCGATCAGGCGATCGCGGAGGCCCGCTCCGAGGCCAACAAGATCGTCGGCGAGGCCCGCAGCCGGGCCGAGGGCCTGGAGCGGGATGCCCGCGCCAAGGCCGACGCGCTGGAGCGGGACGCGCAGGAGAAGCACCGTGTCGCGATGGGCTCGCTGGAGTCCGCGCGCGCCACGCTGGAGCGCAAGGTCGAGGACCTGCGCGGCTTCGAGCGCGAGTACCGCACGCGGCTGAAGTCCTACCTGGAGAGCCAGCTGCGTCAGCTGGAGAACCAGGCGGACGACTCGCTGGCCCCGCCGCGCGCCTCCGGCGCCCCGTCGCTGCCGCCGGCCCCCTCGATGAGCGGGTCCATGGCGTCGGCCGGTGCGGGCATGGGTGGTCACAGCATGGGTGGCAACTCGTCCATGGGCAGTGGCGGTCCGGGGCAGTCGGGCAACGCGTCGTACGGCGGGCAGCAGCAGATGTCGCCCGCGATGACGCAGCCGATGGCGCCGGTGCGGCCGCAGGGGCCGCAGCCGATGCAGGCTCCTTCGCCGATGCGGGGTTTTCTGATCGACGAGGACGACAACTGACGGGGCGCGCCCTCTAGGGCGTTGGTCGTCGGGCGATCAATACGGGCCGGGTCCCTGGGGTTTTCCCAGGGGCCCGGCCCGTTTGGTGTGGGTGTGGGTGTGGTGGATGTGCGGGTGCGGGGGTGGTTGCTGTGGGAGGGATGCCCCTGGCCCGCCCTTTCACCGTTTCTTCCGGGCTCCGCCCGGGAGGGGCGGGCGCGGCTTCGCCGCGCGGTGGCGGGGGGCTCCGCCCCCTGCGCCCCTGCACCCCTTGTGCCCCTGCGTCTTTGGTGGGCTGTGCCCCTGCGCCTCCGGCGGCTCTGTGCCTCCGGCGGGGCTGCGCCCCTGTGTCTTTGATGGGGCTGCGGCCCTGGGCCCCTGCGGCTTTGGTGGGGTTGCGCCCCTGGTGGGGCTGCGGTCCTGTGCCTCTGCGGCCTTGGTGGGGTTTGCGCCCCTGTACCCCTGCGGCCTTGGTGGGCTGCACGTCGTGACAACGAGTGGGACGGCCCGGCGCCTGTACCCCTGCGGCCTTGGTGGGCTGCGCCCTTGTGGCCTTCGGTGGGATTGCGTTTCTGTACCCCTGCGGCTTGGCCGGGTGTACCCCTGTATTTCTGCGCTCGGTGGGGTTGTGCCTCTGGCGGGGGCGCCCATGTGTCTCGTGGCGCGGATGCGTTTGGTGGTTTTGCTGCATTGCCTTGGGCCTGCAATGCGGCTTCACCGTGTTCGTCCTCAAACGCCGGACGGGCTGAATTGGCACGCCAATTCAGCCCGTCCGAGGGTGCCGCGCGGGAGCGTTACGCCTTGCGGAGGCGGAACGTCAGGGACAGGGGCTCGTCCTCGAACGGCGCGCCGAACGTGTCGTCCGCCTCGCCCGTCGCGAAGTCCGTCGCCAGGACCTCGTCCGCGATGAGGGAGGAGTGGTCGGCCAGGGCGGTGCGGACCTCCTCGTCGGTGGACTGCCAGCGGAGGGCGATGCGGTCGGCGACGTCGAGGCCGCTGTTCTTCCGGGCCTCCTGGATGAGGCGGATCGCGTCGCGGGCCAGGCCGGCGCGGCGCAGTTCCGGGGTGATCTCCAGGTCGAGGGCGACCGTCGCGCCCGAGTCGGAGGCCACCGACCAGCCCTCACGGGGGGTTTCGGTGATGATGACCTCGTCCGGGGAGAGAGCCACCGTCTCGCCGTCCAGTTCGATTGAGGCGTTGCCCTCGCGGAGGGACAGGGAGAGCGCCGCCGCGTCCGCCGCCGCGATCGCCTTGGCCACCGCCTGGACGCCCTTGCCGAAACGCTTGCCCAGGGCACGGAAGTTGGCCTTGGCCGTGGTGTCGACCAGGGAGCCGCCCACCTCGGAGAGGGAGGCGAGGGAGGAGACGTTGAGCTCCTCGGTGATCTGGGTGCGCAGTTCGTCCGAGAGGGTGTCGAAGCCGGTCGCGGCGACCAGGGCGCGGGAGAGGGGCTGGCGGGTTTTGACGCCGGACTCCGCGCGGGTGGCGCGGCCCAGTTCGACCAGGCGGCGGACCAGGACCATCTGGCGCGACAGTTCCGGGTCGATGAGGGCGGTGTCCGCCGTCGGCCAGGTGGTCAGGTGGACGGACCCGGGGGCCTGGGGGTCCACCGGGACGACCAGGTCCTGCCACACGCGCTCGGTGATGAACGGGACGAGAGGGGCCATCAGGCGGGTGACCGTCTCGACGACCTCGTGGAGGGTGCGGAGAGCGGCCGCGTCGCCCTGCCAGAAGCGGCGGCGCGAGCGGCGGACGTACCAGTTGGACAGGTCGTCCACGAACGCGGACAGCAGCTTGCCGGCGCGCTGGGTGTCGTAGGCCTCCATGGCCTGGGTGACCTGCTCGGTGAGCGTGTTGAGCTCGCCGAGCAGCCAGCGGTCCAGCAGGGGGCGGTCGGCCGGGGACGGGTCGGCGGAGGAAGGGGACCAGCCGGCGGTGCGTGCGTAGAGGGCCTGGAAGGCGACCGTGTTCCAGTAGGTCAGGAGGGTCTTCCTCACCACCTCCTGGATCGTGCCGTGGCCTACGCGGCGCGCGGCCCACGGGGAGCCGCCGGCCGCCATGAACCAGCGGACGGCGTCCGCGCCGTGCTGGTCCATCAGCGGGATCGGCTGGAGGATGTTGCCCAGGTGCTTGGACATCTTCCGGCCGTCCTCGGCGAGGATGTGGCCCAGGCAGACGACGTTCTCGTACGACGACTTGTCGAAGACGAGCGTGCCGACGGCCATCAGGGTGTAGAACCAGCCGCGGGTCTGGTCGATGGCCTCCGAGATGAACTGCGCCGGGTAGCGCTTCTCGAAGAGCTCCTTGTTCTTGTACGGGTAGCCCCACTGGGCGAACGGCATGGAGCCCGAGTCGTACCAGGCGTCGATGACCTCGGGGACGCGCGTCGCGGTCTCCCGGCAGGTCGGGCAGGGGAAGGTGACGTCGTCGATGTACGGGCGGTGCGGGTCGAGACCGCTCTGGTCGGTGCCGGTGAGCTCGGAGAGCTCGGCGAGGGAGCCGACGCAGGTGAGGTGGTCCTGCTCGCAGCGCCAGATGGGCAGCGGGGTGCCCCAGTAGCGGTTGCGGGAGAGTGCCCAGTCGATGTTGTTGTTCAGCCAGTCGCCGAAGCGGCCGTGCTTGACCGACTCCGGGAACCAGTTGGTCTTCTCGTTCTCCGCGAGCAGCTTGTCCTTGATCGCGGTGGTGCGGATGTACCAGGACGGCTGCGCGTAGTAGAGCAGCGCCGTGTGGCAGCGCCAGCAGTGCGGGTAGCTGTGCTCGTACGCGACGTGCTTGAACAGCAGGCCGCGGGCGTCCAGGTCGGCGGTGAGCGCCTCGTCGGCCTTCTTGAAGAACTGGCCGCCGATGAGGGGGAGTTCCTCCTCGAAGGTGCCGTCGGTGCGGACCGGGTTGACGACCGGGAGGCCGTACGCGCGGCAGGTCTTGAGGTCGTCCTCGCCGAAGGCCGGGGCCTGGTGGACGATGCCGGTGCCGTCCTCGGTCGTCACGTACTCGGCGTTGACGACGAAGTTGGCGTTCTCGAGGTCGACGAAGGCGAACGGGCGCTCGTACGTCCAGCGCTCCATCTCGCGGCCGGTGAAGGACCGGCCGGTGGCCGTCCAGCCCTCGCCGAGGGCCTTCTCCAGCAGCGGCTCGGCGACGACCAGCTGCTCGGTGCCGTCGGTGGCGACGACGTAGGTGACGTCCGGGTGCGCGGCGGCGGCCGTGTTGGAGACGAGGGTCCAGGGGGTCGTCGTCCAGACGAGGAGGGACGCCTCGCCCGCGAGCGGGCCGGAGGTCAGCGGGAAGCGGACGAAGACGGACGGGTCGACGACCGTCTCGTAGCCCTGCGCCAGCTCGTGGTCCGACAGGCCCGTGCCGCAGCGGGGGCACCAGGGGGCCACGCGGTGGTCCTGGACCAGCAGGCCCTTGTCGAAGATCTCCTTCAGCGACCACCAGACGCTCTGGACGTAGTCCGGGTCCATGGTGCGGTACGCGTCGTCCAGGTCCACCCAGTAGCCCATGCGGGTGGTCAGCTCGGAGAACGCGTCGGTGTGCCGGGTCACGGACTCGCGGCACTTGGCGTTGAACTCGGCGATGCCGTACGCCTCGATGTCCTGCTTGCCGGAGAAGCCGAGCTCCTTCTCGACGGCGAGCTCGACGGGCAGGCCGTGGCAGTCCCAGCCGGCCTTGCGGCCCACGTGGTAGCCCTGCATCGTGCGGAAGCGCGGGAAGACGTCCTTGAAGACGCGGGCCTCGATGTGGTGCGCGCCGGGCATGCCGTTCGCCGTGGGCGGGCCCTCGTAGAAGACCCACTCGGGGCGGCCCTCGGACTGTTCGAGCGTACGGGCGAAGATCTTCTGCTCGCGCCAGAACTCGAGCACGGCGTGCTCCAGGGCGGGCAGGTCGACCTGAGCGGGTACCTGGCGGTACTGCGTCATCGGCTTCCTCCGGCGGGACGGTTGTGCGCTGTCCGTCGGAGGGACGAGAGACGCGTTGCTCGCTCCCGCGGTACCACCCTCCTTGGCCGTGGGCCGCATGGCCCCAGGCCCCCTCATTGGGGTCGCGATGCCGGTTCTACTGACCCTGTACAGGGCTTTCTTCCGGCGGCTCCGGGCTGATCTTCGCGCCGCGCACGCCCCCGGGCTCGCACCGTCCCCGGATCGCTGATGGCTGCGTACGGCGTTACTCGTCCCTTCCACGCCTTTCGCTGTTCCCCCGAACTCTCGGCTTCGCTGGAGCAGGGGGGACCCCCACAGTGTACGGGGCGTGGCGCGGGTCGGCCGACCGGATATCGGCTACGGGCGGCGCCCGGTTCGGGGCCGTCGGTTACGGGGCCGGGAGCGGGGCACAAGGGTGGGGACCGGCGTGCCCCGTTGCCGCGTGCGTTGGGGCGATTTATCGTTCCCGCACGATTCGCGCGCAAGATCATAAAATGTGAAGGGGTCGCGGCCATGGCGCAGGAATCCTCGACGGGGGTCGCGGGTGCGGGTGCCCTCGCCGGGCGGGCGCGGGTGGCTCGCGGGCGGCCTGTCGGCGCGCGGGTGTTCGCGGCGGCCGCGTCGGCGAAGAAGGCCGTGACCAAGGCCGTGGCCAAGGCGTCGGGCAAGAAGGTCGCCTCCGGGGGCGCGGGCGGCGCGAAGGCGGCGGCGAAGAAGGCCGGGGGTGCGGGCGCCTCGGCCAAGAAGGCCGTGGGGACGAAGGCGGCGTCGGGGAGCGGCGGTGCGGCGAAGAAGGCTGCCGTGAAGAAGACGGCGGCCAAGGCGGTCAAGAAGAGCGTTGCGAAGGCGTCCGAGGCCGGGAAGGCGCCGGCGAAGAAGGCCGGTGCGGGGGCCGCTCCGGCCAAGAAGGCCGCGTCGGGGAGTGGTGCGAAGAAGGCGCCGGCGAAGAAGACCGCCGCCGAGGGGGCCTCGGCCTCGGGGAAGGCCGTAGCGGCACCCGCCAAGAAGGCGGCGAAGAAGGCGGCGAAGAAGGCGGTGGCCAAGAAGGCTGCGGCGAAGAAGGCTCCTGCCAAGAAGGCGGTGGGAGAGAAGGCGGTGGGCAAGAAGGCCGCCGGATCGGCGTCCGCTGTGCGTACGGCCGGGAAGGCCGCCGCGTCCGGCCCGAAGGCCGGTGCGGCGGGAGGTCCCCAGGAGACGGGAGTCGGGACCGTGGCTGCTGAGAAGGCCGAGGACGTGCTCGCCAAGGTGCCCGCCGCGCGGGCGAAGGAGGGGCTGGCGGTGCGGCCCGGGGAGGAGCCGTGGACGGCCGCCGAGGTCGCCGAGGCGCGCGCCGTCCTGGAGAGCGAGGTGCTCCGGCTGACCGGCGAGATCCACAACGCGGAGGAGGCCGTCAGCGGGCTCATGCGGGACTCCGGCGACGGCGCGGGGGACGACCAGGCGGACACGGGGACGAAGAACATCGCGCGCGAGCACGAGCTGGCGCTCGCCGCCAACGCCCGCGAGATGCTGGACCAGACCGAGCGCGCGCTCGGCCGGCTCGGCGCGGGCACGTACGGGCTCTGCGAGAACTGCGGCCGGCCCATCGGCAAGGCCCGCATGCAGGCGTTTCCCCGGGCGACGCTGTGTGTCGAGTGCAAGCAGCGGCAGGAACGTCGCTGACCCCGGCGAGGATGGCGTGCCGTACCCTCGTCCTCAGCCGGGCAGTGCACCCGAGCCCCATCGGACACAGCAGTGCGGGGGCCACGGGCAGGAGCGAAGGACTCACGTGACAGAGGCGGAACAGACCGGAAGGTCCCCCCGTGCGGCGGGGGACGTCGAGGAGACCGGCGGGCCCGCGGCCGGCGGCGGTGCCCCCCTGGGCAGGCGCCGGCTCGGCGTGCTGATCACGGTCGCGGTCTGCGCGTACCTCTTCGACCTGCTGAGCAAGGTGGCCGTGGTGGCCAAGCTGGAGCACCACGACCCGGTCGAGCTGATCGGCAGCTGGCTGCAGTTCAACGTGATCCGCAACCGTGGCGCCGCCTTCGGCATCGGCGAGGGGATGACCATCATCTTCACGGTCATCGCCTCCGCGGTGATCGTGGTGATCGCCCGCATCGCCCGCAAGCTCTACAGCCTGCCCTGGGCCATCGCCCTGGGCCTGCTGCTCGGCGGCGCGCTGGGCAACCTCACCGACCGGCTCTTCCGGGCGCCCGGCGGCTTCGAGGGCGGCGTGGTGGACTTCATCGCCGTCTGGCACTGGCCGGTCTTCAACCTCGCCGACTCGGGGATCGTCTGCGGCGGCATCCTCATCGTGATCCTCTCCTTCCGGGGGCTCGACCCGGACGGTTCGGTCCACCGGGACTGACCGCCGGGCCCGGCTCGGTGCGGGGTGTGGTCACCCGTCCGGCATACTCGACGGGTGAGCACGATTCCCGAGATCCGCGCCCTGCCCGTACCCGACGGTCTGGAGGGCGAGCGCGTCGACGCCGCCATTGCCCGCATGTTCGGGTTCTCCCGGACCAAGGCGGCCGAGCTCGCGGCCGCGGGCAAGGTCCAGCTCGACGGGGCCGAGGCCGGGAAGTCCGACCGGGTGACCGGCGGGGCCTGGCTGGAGGTCGAGTTGCCGGCGCCGCCCGCGCCGGTGCAGGTCGTCGCCGAGCCCGTCGAGGGCATGGAGATCGTCCACGACGACGAGGACATCGTCGTGATCGTCAAGCCGGTCGGGGTGGCCGCGCATCCGAGCCCCGGCTGGACCGGTCCCACCGTGATCGGCGGGCTCGCCGCCGCCGGGTACCGGATCTCCACCTCGGGCGCGGCCGAGCGGCAGGGCATCGTGCACCGGCTGGACGTCGGCACGTCCGGCCTGATGGTCGTCGCCAAGTCCGAGCGGGCCTACTCCCACCTCAAGCACCAGTTCCGCGAGCGGATCACCGACAAGCGCTACCACGCGCTCGTCCAGGGGCACCCGGACCCGATGAGCGGGACGATCGACGCCCCCATCGGGCGTCACCCCAACCACGACTACAAGTGGGCCGTGATCGCGGACGGCAAGCCGTCCGTCACGCACTACGACCTCGTCGAGGCGTTCCGGGCCGCCAGCCTGCTCGACATCAAGCTGGAGACCGGGCGTACGCACCAGATCCGCGTGCACATGTCCGCCCACCGGCATCCGTGCGTCGGCGACCTGACGTACGGCGCCGACCCGACGCTGGCCAAGCGGCTGCGGCTGACCCGCCAGTGGCTGCACGCCGTGCGGCTCGGCTTCGAGCACCCCTCGGACGGGCGCTGGGTGGAGTTCGAGAGCGAGTACCCCGAGGACCTGCGGTACGCGCTGGAGACGGTGCGCGCGGAGAGCGCGTGAGGATCCGCCTCGTCGGGGCCGACCGGCTGGCGGAGTGCTTCGCGGTGCGCCGCGAGGTGTTCGTCGCCGAGCAGGGCGTCCCCGAGGCGGAGGAGCTGGACGCGTACGACGCCGAGGCGGTGCATCTGCTGGCCGACGGGGCGAACGGGCCGCTCGGCACGGTGCGCTTCCTGTACGGCGCGGCGGCGCGGCGCAAGTACGGCCGGGCCGGGGTGGACGACGACGTCACGGCCGTGCTCGGGCGGCTCGCCACGGTGCGGGCCGCGCGGGGCACGGGGGTCGGGGCCGCCCTGGTGCGGGCCGTCGAGGCCGAGGCGCGGGGGCTCGGGCTCCGGCGGGTCTACCTGGAGGCCCAGACGCACGCGCTGGGCTTCTACGAGCGGCTGGGGTACGCGGTGCACGGGCCCGAGTTCGACGAGGGCAGCGGGATCCCGCACCGGGCGATGACCAAGGCCCTGGTGACCGAGGGGCTGTAGCGCCCGTTCCATGGCACGCTGAGGTGAACGACTGTTCCCCACGCGGCGCGGAGGGCACTCGTGGACCAGCTGGCCCTGCTCTTCGTCCTGTTGCTCGGAGCGCTCGTCACGGTGCCGCTCGGGGACCGGCTGGGGCTGCCGCCGCCGGTGCTGATGACGCTGGGCGGGATCGTCCTCGCCCTGCTGCCGTTCGTGCCCAACGTGGACATCCCGCCGGAGTTCATCCTCCCGCTGGTGCTGCCGCCGCTGCTCTACGCCTCCGCCCAGCGCACCTCCTGGCGGCAGTTCGCCGCCAACCGCCGGCCCATCTTCCTGCTGGCGGTGGCGCTCGTCTTCGTCACCACCGCCGCGGTCGCCGCCGTCGCCAACATGATCGTGCCGGGGATCTCGCTCGCCGCGGCCGTGGCGCTGGGCGCGCTCGTCGCCCCTCCCGACCCCGTCGCCGCGACGGCCGTCGCGGGCTCCCTGGGGCTGCCGCGCCGCCTGGTCTCGATCCTGGAGGGCGAGGGGCTCTTCAACGACGTCACCGCCATCGTGCTCTACCACGTGGCGATCGCGGCGGCCGTCAGCGGCAGCTTCTCGCTGCCGAGGGCGGTCGTCGAGCTGGTCTTCTCCGCCGTGGTGGCCCTCGCGGTCGGGCTGCTGCTCGGCTGGGGGACCAAACGGCTGATGGACATCCTCGGCGACGCGACGCTCCAGATCGGGCTCACCCTGCTGGTGCCGTTCGTCTCCTACGCCCTCGCCGAGTCGTTCAAGGGCTCCGGGGTGCTCGCGGTGCTGACCACCGCGCTCTACCTCGCCGAGTTCGCGAGCGACGCCGACGACGTCCTGGGGCGGCTGGCCGGGCACACCTTCTGGGAGATCGTCGACACCCTCGTCACCGGCGTCGCCTTCGGCCTCGTCGGCCTCGAACTGCACAACGCCGTCGCCACCGCCTCGGGCCGCTGGGGCGAGCTGCTCGGCATCGGCGGCGTCGTCGTCGCCGTGGTGATCGGCGTGCGGCTGGTGTGGCTGCTGCCCGCCGCCTGGCTGGCCAAGCGGCTGCACAAGGGCGGCGACGTCGACGAGGAGGTCCTGACGAACTGGCGGGAGACCCTCGTGATGTGGTGGTCCGGGATGCGCGGCGTGGCCTCCGTGGCGCTCGCCCTGGCCATCCCGCTGACCACGGACGACAAGGCGCCCTTCCCGGCCCGGGGCGAGATCCTCTTCATCGCTTTCGCCGTCATCATCGCCACGCTCGTCGTCCAGGGCCTGACGCTGCCCCGGCTGGTCGGGCTGCTCGGGGTGCGCGCCGACTCCGACTGGACCCGGGAGCTGGAGCGGCAGCTGGCCATCCGCGCCGCCAAGGCGGCCAGGCACCGGCTGCTGGAGATCGAGCGGGAGGAGGAACTCTCCGAGGACTTGAGGGAGATGCTGCACCGGCGCGCCTACGACGTCGGCGCCCGCATCAGTCCCGAGATGGTCGACGAGGAACGGCGCGAGGCGCACGCCCAGCGCGTCGAACGGCTGCACGCCGTCCAGCGCATCCAGGCCGATCTGCTCTCGGCGGCGCGGCACGCGGTGCTCGAGGCGCGGAGCGAGCCGTGGATGGATCCGGAGGTGGTCGACCGGGTGCTGCGGCACTTGGACGTGCGGTCGCTGCGGGGGATGTGAGCGGGTCTGGGGGGATAGGGGAGGGTTCAGTCGGGGCCCGGGCCCGGGCCGATGTCCCCCGAGGTCGGCGGGGTCTGCCGGCGGTCCGGAGCGTCCTCCAGGCCGGGCGCGGGCGCGGTGTTGATCCGCGGCAGCGCGTACGGGTGCTCGCGGCGCAGCCACTCCACGAGCTGCTCGCGCACCAGGCAGCGCAGGGTCCAGATGTCGTCGGCGTCCCGGGCCGTCACCAGGGCCCGTACGAGGAGGGTGGACGGCGTGGTGTCCGTGACGACCAGGCTCCAGGCCCGCCCGTCCCACTCCGGGGCGTCCTTCACGATCTGGTGCAGCCGCTCGCGCAGCAGGTCCAGCGGGGTGGAGTGGTCCAGATGGAGGAAGACCGTGCCCGTCATCCGGGGGTTGCCGCGTGACCAGTTCTCGAAGGGCCGGCCGGTGAAGTACGAGACCGGCATCGTGATCCGGCGCTCGTCCCAGGTGGTCACCACGAGGTAGGTGAGCGTGATCTCCTCGACGGTGCCCCACTCGCCGCCCACCACGACCGTGTCGCCGATCCGCACCATGTCGCCGAAGGCGATCTGCAGCCCGGCGAAGACGTTGGACAGGGTGGACTGGGCGGCCACACCGGCCACGACGCCGATCAGTCCGGCCGAGGCCAGGACGGACGTGCCGACGGCGCGCATGCCGGGCAGCGTCAGCAGCATCGCCGCGAGCGCGATGACGCAGATCGCCGCCGTGACGATTCTGCGGATCAGCGTGACCTGCGTCCGCACCCGGCGCATCCGGGCGGGATCGCGGTCGCCGGCGGCGTAGCGCGCGTACCCCGCCTCGACGGCGGCGGTGGCCACACGGGCCGCGAGCCAGGCGCAGGCGCCGATCAGGGCGAGATCGAGGAGCCGGGCGGCCGGTTCCTCGCCGTCGTCGGACAGCTCGGCGGACCCGAGGCCGGCGCGCAGCAGCGCCGCGCACAGCACCAGGCGCAGGGGCGTCCGGCAGCGGCGCAGCAGCCGCCACAGCGGGGCTTCGGGGTGGTGCTCGGCGATGCCGCGGACCGTGCGGTCGGCGGCCCAGCCGACGAGCAGGGTGACGAGTACGGCGCCCGCGACGACCGCGAGGGGGCGCAGCACGTCCTCCGCCATGGGCTTCTGCCCTCCTTCCGGCGTTCTTGCCGGGACGCGCCTCCTTCTGCCGCAGCTGGCACGATGGAGGCCACGTGATCCAGCCTGCAAGGAAGTGACTCCGGTGGCGTCTCCTACCACGATTGTTCTGTTCCATTCGGCCTACGGGCTGCGCCCGGCCGTCCACGCGGCGGCCGAGCGGCTGCGCGGGGCCGGGTACGAGGTGCACGTGCCCGACCTGTTCGAGGGGCGTACGGCGGAGACCGTCGAGGACGGGATGGCGATCAAGGAGGAGATCGGGCGGGAGGAGTTGCTCCGGCGGGCGATCGCGGCCGCGGCGCCGCTGTCGGAGCGGGGGCTGGTGTACGCCGGGTTCTCGCTGGGCGGGTCGATCGCGCAGAACCTGGCGCTGGGGGACGAGCGGGCGCGGGGTCTGCTGCTCTTCCACGGGACGTCCGATCTGGCGGACGATGTTTCGGTGGACGAGCTTCCGGTGCAGCTGCACGTCGCCGATCCGGATCCGTTCGAGCCGCACGACTGGCTGAACGCGTGGTATCTGCGGATGGGGCGGGCGGGGGCGGATGTGGAGGTGCATCGGTATGGGGGTGCGGGGCATTTGTTCACGGATGAGGGGTTGGCGGATTTTGATGGGGAGGCGGCGGAGCGGGCTTGGCGGGTGGCGTTGGGGTTTTTGGAGGAGGTTGCGGCCGTCGCCCGCTAGGCGGGGTTTGCTCCCACGGGTTCTGCTCCCCGCCCCGCCCTTTCACCGTTTCTTCCGGGGCTGCGCCCCTCGGCCCGCTCAC
>NZ_JAEAMR010000010.1:68182-167519 GCF_015999245.1 Streptomyces sp. AV19
GGCCTGATGCGGGGCTGCGTCCTCGCGTCCGCTCCCGGGGGCTTCGCCCCCTGGCCCCCCCTTCGGGGCTCCGCCCCGGACCCCGCATCGCGGCTTCGCCGCTCGTCCTCAAACGCCGGACGGGCTGAAGTGCGCGCCCGGGCCGGATGTCCGGTGCGGGCAATATCCGCGCGGGCGATATCCGGTGCGGGCGTGAAACCCAGCCCGTCCGGCGTTTGAGGACAACCGCGCGCAGCGCGGTTTCAGGGGTCCAGGGGGCGAAGCCCCCGGTCCGCGCGGGCGGAGTCGCGCAGTGGGGCCCGGGGCTCCGCCCCGGTTCCGGGAAGGGGCGGGGTGGGGTGGAGGAAAGGCCCAAGAGCCCTACCGCACCGGCGACTTCGTTCGTTCCACCCGCTGCGTCCCGGACTTCGTCCGGTACGAACGTGCCCACGACGCGGCCGACTTCGGGTCCCGCTTGTCGGCCAGGACGTAGTAGTCCATCTGCGCCCGCTCCGCGGTCACGTCCAGGACGCCGTAGCCGTGCGAGTCCATGTCGACCCACTTCACATGCCGGTTCGCGGCCTTGATGGCGGTGGCCGCCGGCAGGGAGACCGTGTGCGGCAGGACATGCAGCGTGTCGTCGAGGTTGTCGGCGGTCACCGAGGTGACGACGAACTCGGTGGCGACGGAGCCGGAGAACAGCGGGTACGTCGCGGCCTTCGCCGGCACGTCGTTGGCCCAGGCCATGTGGATGTCCCCGGTCAGGAAGACCGTGTTGCGGATGCCCCGCCCGGTGAGGTGCTCCAGCAGCTCGTGCCGGTCGTGCGTGTAGCCGTCCCACTGGTCGGAGTTGACGGTGATGCCCTCCCCGGGGAGCCCCAGCAGCTTGGCGAGCGGCCGGAGCAGGTGAGCCGGCATCGCGCCGAAGGCGACCGGGGCCATCATCACGGGGTTGCCGACGAACCGCCAGGTGGTGTCGGAGGCGGTCAGTCCCTCCTTGAGCCAGTCCAGCTGGGCCCGCCCGGTCAGCGTCCGCGACGCGTCGTCGACCGTGCCGCTGCCGGACTTGACCTGCTGCGAGCGGAAGGACCGCAGGTCCAGCAGGTGCAGGTCGGCGAGGCGGCCGAAGCGCAGCCGCCGGTAGGTGGTGCCGGCGACGGAGGGCCGCACGGGCATCCACTCGAAGTACGCCTGCTTGGCGGCGGCCATGCGGGCCGTCCAGTCGCCCTCGGTACCGGGCGTGTGGTTGCCGGCCCCGCCCGGCCAGGCGTTGTCGGCGAACTCGTGGTCGTCCCAGATGGCGACCATCGGCAGCGCGTGGTGCAGCGCCTGGAGGTCGGGGTCGGTCTTGTAACGGCCGTGCCGGACGCGGTAGTCGGCGAGCGTGACGATCTCGTGCTCGGGCTCGTGCTTGCGCACGACGTATTTGGCGGCCGGGTATTCGCCCGACTTGTACTCGTAGATGTAGTCGCCGAGGTGCAGCACCGCGTCCAGGTCGCGCCGGGCCGCGAGGTGGCGGTAGGCGGAGAAGTGGCCCGACTCCCAGTTGGCGCAGGAGACGACGCCGAAGCGCAGGCCGTCCGGTGCCGCGTCGGGGGCCGGGGCGGTGCGGGTGCGGGCGGTGGGGGAGACTGTGCCGTCGGCCGTGAAGCGGTAGAAGTAGCCGGTGGCCGGGCGCAGGCCGCGGACGTCGGCCTTGACGGTGTGGTCGGAGGCGGCGGTCGCGGTGACCGTGCCGGTGGCGACGACCCGGCCGAAGGCGGCGTCCTCGGCCACCTCCCAGGTCACCGGCACGTCGGGACCGCGTCCCGAGCCCGGGCCGGCCTCCGGGACGGGAGTGACTCGCGTCCACAGCAGGACGCCGTCGGGCAGCGGGTCGCCGGAGGCGACGCCGTGGAGGAAGGCGGGGCGGGCACTGCCGTCGGCGCGGGCCGGGGACGCCGGGGACGCGCTCAGCAGCGCTGCGCCGGCCGCTGCGGACGTGACGAGAGTGCGGCGGGATATGCGGGGGTTCACGGGCGATTACCTTAACGCTTTGGTAATGCCCGGGTAATGCGGGGCGGGTGATGAGCGGGTGGGGGAACGGCCCCTGCGGGCCGTCCCCCTGACGGCCCGTTACTTCTTCTTCGCGCCGAACTCCGCGTCGATCGTGGCGTTGAACTGCTGCTCCATGATCGGGGGGTTCTCCGTGCCCGGCACGGTCAGCTGCTTCTTGTTGTGCATGAGGGCCGGGGTGCCCTTCACCCCGTCCTTGCCCATGAGCTTGCCGATCTCCAGCGCCCAGCGGTCGAAGGTGCCGTCCTTGACGTTCTTCTCGAAGTCCTTGTTGTTCTTGAGCGCGGGGACCTGCTGGGCTATGTCGAGGAGCTTCTTGTCGTCGGCGAAGGCGTCGTCCGTCTCCTCGGGGTGGTTGCGCTTGGAGAACAGCGCCTCCTTGTAGTCCGCGAACGCCTCCGGGCTCACGTCGAACGCCGCGCCCAGGGCGCTCACGGCGTTCCTCGAGCCGGTGCCCTTGGCGGCGGGGTTGTCGTCGATGAAGCTGGCCAGCACGTAACGGACCTTGTAACGGCCCTCCTTGACGTCCTGACGCAGCTTCTGGCCGGAATTCTGCTCGAAGACGGAGCAGATCGGGCAGCGCGGGTCCTCGTAGACGGTGAGCGTCTCCTTGGCGTTCTTGTCGCCGATGACGAGCTCGGTGCCGTCCTTGCCCGAGGTGCCGGCCGGCTTCACGAGCGGCTTGCTCGCGGCGGCCTTCCACGGGCCGTCCTCGGTCTTGTTCATCTGCGTCACCGCGTAGGCGACGCCGCCCGCGACGGCGAGGACGACGACGAGGGAGCCCGCGACCATCAACTGGCGGCGGGTCTTGTCCTTCTTGGCCTGGCGCTCGCGCTCGGCGCGCAGCCGCTCGCGGGCGGCCTGCTTGTTCTGTGCGTTGTTCCGGTTGCTCATGATGTCTTCTCCGGGTCGTGTACGGGTGAGGGAACCTTTCGCTCAGGCGGTGAGGGCCTGAGGAGGTCCGCGCCGTACGACGGAGTGCACGAGCAGGGGGAGCGCGGGCGCGGGAAGGACGCCGCGCGGGCGCACGAGCGGCCCGCCGGGCCGCGGGGCCGCGCCGAGCACGGCGGTCACCAGCAGCAGCGGGCGGAACGCGAAGGAGGCCACGGCGCGCAGCAGCCGGGCCAGGGCCACCTCGCCGCGGCGCAGCCAGGCGGCGGCCAGCAGGCCGACGGCCACATGACCGGCGAGCAGCAGCCAGGGGAGCGCCGAGTCCAGCATCCCGGCGGTGTCGCGGCCCGCGGCCATGCGGGCCAGCGGGGTGCCGACCTCGCCGCCGCGGCAGACGAGGTCTATGCCCATGGAGCGCAGCGGGCCGGCGACCGGGCCGCCCGCCGCGCCGTAACAGGCGTGCTGGCCGGTGGTGAAGACGGTGTCCGCGGCCAGTTCCAGCGGGACCAGCAGCGCGGCTATGTGCCAGAAGCCCCGCTCACGGCCGGCCAGCGCGTAGGAGACCGCGAAGAACACGGCCGACAGCACGGCGACGGTGGACACCGGCAGCGGCATCCGGGTGAGCAGGACGTGGGAGGCGGCGGACAGGGTCACGCACAATGCGGTGAACAGCCCGGCGCGCAGCGCCCGCAACCGAACTCCCGTCCCCTTCATAACCGGGAAGTGTGCCATGACACGCCGTAATTGTCGTGTCAAGATTCGGCATCACCAAGCGGCATCGCTCGGGGGACGGGCGTCCGGTCCGGAGGGGTCACTTGAGCCGCGCGTTCACCGCCGACGTGAACTGGTCGCCGGTCATCGGGGGATTCTCGCTCCCCTCGGCGGTCAGCTTCTTGCCGTCCAGCTTGACGGTCGGGGTGCCGGTGATGTCCTTGTTCTTGTCGAACGCGTCGGACATCTCCAGGGCCCACTTGTCGAAGGTGCCGTCCTTGACGTTCTTCTCGAAGTCCTTGTTGCCCTTGAGGGCCGGGACCTGCTGCGCGATCTTCAGCAGGGTGTCGTCCTTCGCGAAGGCGTCCTTGGTCTCCTCCGGGTGGTTCTCCTTGGCGTAGAGCGCCTTGTTGTACTCGACGAACGCCTCCGGGCTGACGTTCAGCGCGGCGCCCACGGCGCTGAGGGCGTTCTTGGCACCGGTGCCGCCGAGGTTCCGGTCGAGGAAGGCGCCGATGTGGTACGAGACCTTGAACTTGCCGTCCTTGACGTCCTTCTCGACCGTCGGGCCGACGTTCTGCTCGAAGACGGAGCAGATCGGGCAGCGCATGTCCTGGTAGATCTCCAGGGTGTGCTCGGCCTTCTTGTCGCCGACGACGATCTCGGTGCCGTTCTCGCCGGTGGTGTTGGCCGGCTTGACGAGGGTCTTCTTGGCGGCGGCCTCCCAGGCGGCGTTCTTGCCGTTGCCGCCCATCTGGGTCACGGCCACGGCTATGCCGGCCGCGACGGCCAGGACGCCGACGAGCGAACCGCCGACGATCAGCTGGCGGCGGGTCTTCGCCTTCTTGGCCTCGCGCTCGCGCTCGGCCTTCAGGCGCTCGCGGGCCGACTGCTTGTTCTCCCAGGTGTTGCGCTTGCTCATGGTGGTGCTTCTCCGTGCTGGTGGGTCTTCAGGGTCAGGCGGGGACGGTGAGACCCGGGGGCCCGCGCCGGACGACGGAGTGGAGGAGCGGCGGCCCGCGCCGGGCCGGGACCGCGCGGCGTACGGGCCGTACGGGCGCGAGCCCGTCGGCCGCGGCCGGGGCGAGCGCCGCGACGAGCAGCCGCAGCGGGCGGAAGGCCGCCGTGGCGGCCGCGCGCAGCAGCCGGCCGAGCGCGGCCTCGCCGCGGCTCAGCCAGGCCGCGGCCAGCAGACCGGTCGCGACGTGCCCGCCGAGCACCAGCCAGGGGCCGGTGCCGGAGCCGAGGGAGGCCAGGGGGCCGCCCATGCCGCCGCCACCGCAGATCAGGGTGAGGGCGCCCGGCAGGGGACGCCCGTCGGCGCCGTAACAGGTGTCCTGCCCCGTGGTGAGGACCGCACCGGCGGCCAGCTCCAGCGGGACGAGGAGGGCGGCGATGGACCCGTACCGCCGCTCGCGGCCGGCCAGCGCGTACGCGAGGCCGAAGACGGCGGCCGTGACGGCGGCGACGGCCGGCGGGGGGAGCGGCCGGCCGGACAGCAGCACATGGGAGGACGCGGACAGCACCACGCAGAGCGCCGTGAACAGCGCCGCGCGCAGAGCCCGCAGTCGTGCCGCCGATATGTCCATGAGGACCGAGTCTGGCACGGGTGGTCATAAACGGCGACTAAAGGCCGTTTCGGTATCGACGATATCGAATGCGCATGCGCGTCGTCGCTCTTGGTGTGTGTGCCCATCGGTGCCCGGCCGCCTCCCGGGGCGCGGCCGGTAACCTTCGAAGCTGCCGTCCCACGCCCCGAACCCGCCCGCCGGAGGTCACTCACCGTGAGCAAGCCGCCCTTCACGCACCTGCACGTCCACACCCAGTACTCGCTGCTGGACGGTGCCGCGCGGCTCAAGGACATGTTCAGCGCCTGCAAGGACATGGGCATGACCCACATCGCCATGTCCGACCACGGCAATCTGCACGGCGCCTACGACTTCTTCCACCAGGCCAAGAAGGCGGAGATCACGCCGATCATCGGCATCGAGGCGTACGTGGCGCCCGAGTCGCGGCGCAACAAGCGGCGCATCCAGTGGGGACAGCCGCACCAGAAGCGCGATGACGTGTCCGGTTCGGGTGGCTACACGCACAAGACGATCTGGGCGGCCGACGTCACCGGTCTGCACAACCTCTTCCGGCTGTCCTCCGACGCCTACGCCGAGGGCTGGCTGACCAAGTGGCCGCGGATGGACAAGGAGACGATCTCCCAGTGGTCCGAGGGCCTGATCGCCTCCACCGGCTGCCCGTCCGGCGAGGTGCAGACCCGGCTGCGGCTCGGCCAGTTCGACGAGGCCGTGCAGGCGGCCAGTGACTACAAGGACATCTTCGGTGAGGGCCGGTACTTCCTGGAGCTGATGGACCACGGCATCGAGATCGAACGCCGGGTCCGCGACGGCCTGCTGGAGATCGGCAAGAAGCTCGGCATCCCGCCGCTGGTCACCAACGACTCCCACTACACGTACGCGCACGAGGCCACCGCCCACGACGCGCTGCTGTGCATCCAGACCGGCAAGAACCTCTCGGACCCCGACCGCTTCAAGTTCGACGGCACCGGCTACTACCTGAAGTCGACCGAGGAGATGTACGCCATCGACTCCTCGGACGCCTGGCAGGAGGGCTGTGCGAACACCCGCCTGGTCGCGGAGCAGATCAACATCGAGGGCATGTTCACGGCCAGGAACCTCATGCCCAAGTTCGACATCCCCGAGGGCTACACCGAGGTCACCTGGTTCCGCGAGGAGACCATGCGGGGCATGCACCGCCGCTTCCCCGGCGGCATCCCCGAGGACCGCATGAAGCAGGTCGAGTACGAGATGGACACCATCATCTCGATGGGCTTCCCGGGCTACTTCCTCGTGGTCGCCGACTTCATCATGTGGGCCAAGAAGCAGGGCATCGCCGTGGGCCCGGGACGGGGCTCCGCGGCCGGCTCGATCGTCGCGTACGCCATGGGCATCACCGACCTCGACCCGATCCCGCACGGCCTGATCTTCGAGCGGTTCCTCAACCCCGAGCGCATCTCCATGCCCGATGTCGACATCGACTTCGACGAGCGCCGGCGCGCCGAGGTGATCCGGTACGTCACCGAGAAGTACGGCGCCGACAAGGTCGCCATGATCGGCACGTACGGCACCATCAAGGCCAAGAACGCGATCAAGGACTCCGCGCGCGTCCTCGGCTACCCGTACGCCATGGGCGACCGCATCACCAAGGCGATGCCCGCCGACGTCCTCGGCAAGGGCATCCCGCTCTCCGGCATCACCGACCCCCAGCACCCGCGCTACAGCGAGGCGGGCGAGGTGCGCGGGATGTACGAGAACGAGCCGGATGTGAAGAAGGTCATCGACACCGCCATGGGCGTCGAGGGCCTGGTCCGGCAGATGGGCGTGCACGCGGCCGGCGTGATCATGTCCAGCGAGACGATCACCGACCACGTCCCGGTCTGGGTCCGGCACTCCGACGGCGTGACCATCACGCAGTGGGACTACCCGAGCTGTGAGTCGCTCGGCCTGCTGAAGATGGACTTCCTCGGCCTGCGCAACCTCACGATCATGGACGACGCCGTCAAGATGGTGAAGGCCAACAAGGGGATCGACATCGACCTCCTGTCCCTCCCGCTCGACGACCCGACGACCTTCGAGCTGCTCCAGCGCGGTGACACCCTCGGCGTCTTCCAGTTCGACGGCGGGCCCATGCGGTCCCTGCTGCGGCTGATGAAGCCCGACAACTTCGAAGACATCTCCGCCGTGTCCGCCCTGTACCGGCCGGGCCCGATGGGCATGAACTCGCACACGAACTACGCGCTGCGCAAGAACGGGCAGCAGGACATCACGCCGATCCACCCGGAGCTGAAGGAGCCCCTCGAAGAGGTCCTCGGCGTCACCTACGGTCTGATCGTCTACCAGGAGCAGGTGCAGAAGGCCGCCCAGATCGTCGCCGGTTACTCGCTCGGCGAGGCCGACATCCTCCGCCGCGTCATGGGCAAGAAGAAGCCCGACGAGCTGGCGAAGAACTTCGTCTTCTTCAAGGAGGGCGCGAAGAAGAAGGGCTTCTCCGACGAGGCCATCCAGGCGCTCTGGGACGTGCTGGTCCCCTTCGCCGGCTACGCGTTCAACAAGGCCCACTCGGCCGCGTACGGACTGGTCTCCTACTGGACCGCCTACCTCAAGGCCAACCACCCGGCCGAGTACATGGCCGCGCTGCTGACCTCCGTCAAGGACGACAAGGACAAGTCGGCGACGTACCTCAACGAGTGCCGCCGCATGGGCATCAAGGTGCTCCCGCCGAACGTCAACGAGTCGGAGTCCAACTTCGCCGCGCAGGGCGACGACGTGATCCTCTTCGGCCTCACGGCCGTGCGCAACGTCGGCCAGAACGTCGTCGACTCGATCATCAAGTGCCGCAAGTCCAAGGGGAAGTACACCACCTTCCCCGACTTCCTGGACAAGGTCGAGGCCGTCGTCTGCAACAAGCGCACCGTCGAATCGCTGATCAAGGCCGGCGCCTTCGACGAGATGGGGCACACCCGCAAGGGCCTCACCGCGCACTACGAGCCGATGATCGACAACGTGGTGGCGGTCAAGCGCAAGGAGGCCGAGGGGCAGTTCGACCTCTTCGGCGGGATGGGCGAGGAGGACAGCAGCGAGCCCGGCTTCGGGCTGGACGTGGAGTTCTCCGACGTCGAGTGGGAGAAGTCCTATCTCCTCGCCCAGGAGCGGGAGATGCTCGGCCTCTACGTCTCCGACCACCCGCTCTTCGGCATCGAGCACGTCCTCAACGACAAGGCCGACGCCGGGATCAGCCAGCTCACCGGCGGCGACTACTCCGACGGCGCGATCGTCACCATCGGCGGCATCATCTCCGGCCTCCAGCGCAAGATGACCAAGCAGGGCAACGCCTGGGCCATCGCCACCGTGGAGGACCTGGCCGGCTCCATCGACTGCATGTTCTTCCCGGCCACCTACCAGCTGGTCTCCACCCAGCTCGTCGAGGACGCCGTCGTCTTCGTCAAGGGCCGGCTCGACAAGCGCGAGGACATCCCGCGGCTGGTCGCCATGGAGCTGATGGTCCCCGACCTGTCCAACGCGGGCAGCAACGCGCCCGTCGTCATCACCATCCCCACGGTCAAGGTCACCCCGCCGATGGTGGAGCGCCTCGGACAGGTGCTCACCCACCACCGGGGCTCCACCGAGGTGCGGATCAAGCTCCAGGGGCCGCGCAAGACGACGGTGCTCCGCCTGGACCGGCACCGGGTCACGCCGGACCCGGCGCTCTTCGGCGATCTGAAGCAACTGCTCGGGCCGTCCTGTCTGGCGGGCTGAGGCCGTCGTATGTGAGTGAGGGCGCGCCCGCTTTGTGCGGGCGCGCCCTCACGCGCTTCCGGACGCCGGTCAGTTGTGCCGGTCGGTCGTGCCGGTCGGTCGTGTCGGTCAGTTGTGACCGAAGCGCTTCTGGCGGCTCTTCTGTGCGAGGTCGGCCGGGGTCACACGGCTCGACTGGGCCTCCATGGCCGATTTCTGCGCCTGCTCCTGGCTGCGCTCCGTCGCGCCGCCCTTCTGCTGCTGACTCCGGTCCTGCTTCTTGTTCTTGGCCATGACTGGTGTTCCTCCACTCAAGGATGCCCCCCGGGTGGTCCCCGTTCCACACCCTCGCATGGTCTGAAGAAACGTGCATTTCGGTGCATATCCAAGGGTGATGGGGGTGCTTCTCGGTCGCACCCCGTATCCGCCACGCCGATGATCCAGTTCGGACTGATAACCCCCGCGCGGTCGGGCAGACTCCTGGGAAAGTCATGCGACAACAGGGGCACTGTCGTGCCGGGGGCGACCGCACATCTGGACAAGCTGGACATACGGAAGAAGGTGCACCGTGGACCGCTGCGTCGTCCTGGTGGACGCCGGGTATCTGCTGGGCGCCGCCGCGAGCCTGCTGGCCGGGGAACCAGCCCGGTCACGCATCACCGTCGACCACGCGACCCTCATCCAGGGTCTGCGCGAGCGCGCCGAGGGCGACACCCAGCGGCCGCTGCTGCGTATCTACTGGTTCGACGGCGCCCCCGACCGGGTGCCCCAGCCCGAGCACCGCAGGCTCCGTGTCATGCCCCGCGTCACCGTCAGGCTCGGTGCCCTCACCCGCACCGACGGCCGCTGGGCGCAGAAGGGCGTGGACGCGGCGATGCACGCCGAACTCACCGAACTCGCCCGGAACCGGGCCTGTTCGGACATCGTGCTGGTGACCGGCGACGGCGACCTGCTGCCCGGGCTGATGTCCGCCAAGGAGCACGGCGTCGCCGTCCACCTCTGGGCCGTCCAGGCCGCGGACGGCGACTACAACCAGTCCGAGGACCTCGTCGCCGAGGCGGACGAACGGCGGGTCCTGGACCGCACCTGGATCACCCGGGCCGTCCGGGCCCGGGAGCTCACCGGGCCCTGCGCCCCGCCGCCGGCGCCCGAGCCCGAGATCGCCGCGATCCTGTCCGCGCCGCTGCCGGAGACGGGGGGCTCGGAGCGGTCCGGCTCCGCGTCGGCGGAGCCGGGCGAGCCCTCGCGCAACGGGACGCGGCCGGTGGCGTCCGTCTCCGGCGGCGAACGGTCCGACGGGGCCGGGGGGCGGTCCGTGCCCACGCCCAAGGACCTCGCGGTCCTCGGCAAGGGGCCCGGCGCCTCCGTTCCCGCGCCGGCGGTCGGGAACCCCAACGCGACGCTGCGCTGGTCGTCCGACAAGGGGCTGGTCGACCGGGCCTCGGGGCCCAACGGGCTCGGCGAGACGCCGGAGGCCGCGGCGCTGCCGACGCTCGCGCAGCTCACCAGTGCCGAGCAGCGGTGGGCCGACCGGGAGGAGGACATCACCACGGTGGGTGGCGACCCCTTCGAGGTCGGGCAGGTCTTCGCCCGGCGCTGGACGGAGCGGATCACGGACTCCGGGGAGT
Source organism: Streptomyces sp. AV19 (assembly GCF_015999245.1). GTDB lineage: Bacteria > Actinomycetota > Actinomycetes > Streptomycetales > Streptomycetaceae > Streptomyces. The sequence goes on from NZ_JAEAMR010000010.1 coordinate 78,750, forward strand.
TGCAGCACCTGTCCACGGAGTATCCGCGGATCCCGCACCGGATCGACGGTGAATTGCTGCGGTACGCGGCGCGGTTCGGGTTGCTCGCGCACAAGGACGATCAGATCGACGAGCGGGATCGGTACGCGATTCGGGCCGGGTTCTGGCGGGAGATCGATGCGCGGACGGCGGCGGAGCATGCGCCGGCGGGGGATTGAGGGGGTTTGCCCCCGGCCCGCCCTTTCACCGTTTCTTCCGGGGCTGCGCCCCTCGGCCCGCTTACCGCGCTTCGCGCGGTGGGGGCGGGGGCTTCGCCCCCTGCGCCCCCACCGGGGCTCCGCCCCTGGCCCCCTTGCGGGGCTCCGCCCCGGACCCCGTGTGCTCGGGCGCGCAATTCAGCCCGTCCGGCGTTTGAGGACAACCGCGCGGAGCGCGGTTTCGGGGGGCAGGGGGCGGAGCCCCCGGTTCCGGGGCCAAGGCGCGGCTCAGGTCGGGCCAGGGGGCGAAGCCCCGAAGCGGGGCCCAGGGGCGCAGGGGGCGAAACCCGCTCTGCGCGCGGCGGAGCCGAGCCCGGGACCCGGGGCGGAGCCCCCGCCCACCGCGCGGAGCGCGGTTCGGGGCCGGGCCTGCCCCGGGAAATGGTGAAAGGGCGGGCCGGGGAGAAGACCCGCCCCACCCCGGCGCAAGTCGCGGGCGCCCCTGCGCGTACCCTCATAGCTCGTGGAGATGGGCGCGAGACAGGCGGAGCGGGGCGGCTCCCGGGGGCGGGCGGACGACGTCGTGTGCGCCGTGCGCGGGCTCGTCAAGACCTACACCCCGACCCGCGGCAGCGCGGAGGTCCGCGCCAGTGACGGCATCGACCTCGACGTCCGCCGCGCCGAGATCTTCGGGCTGCTCGGGCCCAACGGGGCGGGGAAGACCACGCTCGTGCGGCAGCTCACCGGGCTGCTCCGGCCCGACGCCGGCAGCGTCGACCTGCTCGGACACGACCTCGTGCGCCACCCCGACCGCGCCGCCCGCCTCGTCGGCTACCTCGGCCAGGAGTCCAGTGCGCTCGACGAGCTGACCGTGGCCCTCGCCGCCGAGACCACCGGCCGGCTGCGCGGGCTGACGCTGCGCGCGGCCCGCGCCGAACGGGACGCCGTCCTCGACGAGCTGGGGCTCGCCCCGATCGCCGGCCGGCCGCTGAAGAAACTCTCCGGCGGCCAGCGCCGCCTCGCCTGCTTCGCCACCGCCCTCGTCGGTGAGCGCCCCGTCCTCGTCCTCGACGAGCCGACCACGGGCATGGACCCCGTCGCCCGCCGCGCCGTGTGGGCCGCCGTGGACCGGCGCCGCGCCGAGCGCGGGACGACGGTGCTGCTCGTCACCCACAACGTCATCGAGGCCGAGACCGTCCTCGACCGGGTCGCCGTGCTGGAGAGCGGCCGGATCATCGCCTGCGACACCCCCGCGGGACTCAAGGAACTCGTCGCCGACGAGGTGCGGGTCGAGCTCGTCTGGCGCGACGCGCCGCCCCTCGACGTCCCCGAGGTCGCCGCCCTGCGCGGCGTGGCGACCGAGACCGGCCGCCGCTGGTCGCTGCGGCTCGACCCCGCCGGGGCGCGGGCCGCCGTCGCGGCCGTGACCGGCGGTCCGGCCTTCGCCGCGCTCGACGACTTCACCCTCGCCACGCCCAGCCTGGAGGACGTCTACCTGGCGCTGGGCGGTCGGGCGGAGGGCCTGGTAAAGGCGTGAAGGGCCCGTGTAGCGAACAGGAGTTGTGCCGCGTGAGTGCTGTATCCGAGGCGGTGCCCGGGAACGTCCGGGCGCGGGGCGTGGTCCGGGCGCGGCCCCCGCACGACGGGGCCGCCGCCCCGCTCGCGCCGCGCGCCCGGCTGCTGCCCGCGCTGTCGGCCGTCTACCGCGCGCAGCTCTCCCGCGCCCGGGTGGCGCGGATCCCGCTGCTGTTCGTCGCCACGTTCCAGTCCATCGGGATCATGGTCCTGATGCGCGGCGTGGTGGACGGGGGCGACGAGGCGCGGGCCGTGGTGGCCGGGTCCAGCGTGCTGGTCGTCGCGTTCGTCGCGCTGAACCTGCTCGCCCAGTACTTCGGCCAGCTGCGCGCCAGCGGCGGCCTCGACCACTACGCGACGCTGCCCGTGCCGCCCGCGGCCGTGGTGCTCGGCGCGGCGGCGGCGTACGCCTCGTTCACCGTCCCCGGCACGGTCGTCACGGCCGTCGTCGGCAGCGTGCTGTTCAAGCTGCCGCTCGCCCACCTGTGGGTGCTGGCCGCGGTGATCCCGCTGGCCGGCGCCGCCCTGTCCGGGCTCGGCGCCGCGCTCGGGCTGCTCGCGCCGCGGCCCGAACTGGCGACGCTCTGCGGCCAGCTGGGCATGTCGGCCGCGCTGCTGCTCGGCGTGCTGCCGGCCGCGCACCTGCCCGCGCCGGTGGCGTGGGCGCGTGATCTGCTGCCCTCGACCTACGGGGTCGAGGCGCTCGCCCGCTCCTTCGACGCGCGGCCCGACTGGCTGCTGACGGCCGCGGACCTGGGCGTGTGCGCCGCCGTCGGCGTGGTGTCGCTGGCCGTGGCGACCTGGGCCTACCGCCGGGCCGCGGTGCGGTGAGGCGGCTGACGCGCCGCGATGGGCGTTCCGCGGGCGCGACCTGGCACGATGGCTGGGTGACCGCACCGCTGACGCCCTCCCCGCACGACCGGCCCGTTCCCGTCTCCCACGAGGACCTCCCGCCCGCCCCCACCCTCTCCCAGGCGCTGCGGGCCGAGCTGCCGTCGGCCGCGGTCGTCGCGGCGGTCGTGACCGTGACCGGGGTGCTGCTGGGGTTCCTGTGGCTGTGGCTGGCTCCGCGGGTGCCGCTGATCTCGGACGGCAGGGCGGTGTTCCTGCGGAGCTCGGAGGGGGAGCAGGCGATCGGTGCCGACGGCACGTTCGCGCTGCTCGGTCTGGGCTTCGGGGCGGTCGCCGCCGCGGTCGTCTTCCTGCTGCGGCGCGCGGGCGGAGTCGGCGTGGTCACCGGGCTCGCGGTGGGCGGGCTGCTCGGGTCGCTGGTCGCCTGGCGGCTGGGGATCTGGCTGGGGCCCACGTCGGACGTGGTCTCCCACGCGCGCGCGGTCGGCAAGGGCGTCGTCTTCGACGCGCCGCTGCGGCTGGGGGCGAAGGGGATGCTGCTGGCGTTCCCGATGGCGGCGATGGCGGTGCATCTGGTGTTGACGGCGTTGTTCGGGCCCCGGGACGAGGTCGTCCCGGGGCCCGAGTCGGCGGTGTGACGCGTCGTCGTTATGCGGGCCTGCGGCCGTGGTTGGCGCGGTTCTTGCGGAGTCGCCATTTGCGCTTGCGGGTCCGTTTCGACATGTAGGTGTCGTAGCGCGGGTGGGGGTGGGTGTCGAGGGGGTGTGCTTCTCCCCGCCCCGCCCTTTCACCGTTTCTTCCGGGCTCCGCCCGGGGCCGGCACCGCGCTCCGCGCGGTGAGCGGGGGGCTCCGCCCCCTGCACCCCCTTTCGGGTCTCCGCCCCGGGGCGCGGAGGCGGGGGCTTCGCCCCCTGCGCCCCCAGGCCCCTCTCGGGGCTGCGGCCCGGGCCCACAACGCGGCTGCGCCGCGTTGACCGGGGGCTGCGCCCCCCCCGCCCCCGCTTCGGGGCTTCGCCCCGGGCCCCGCAACGCGGCTGCGCCGCATTGTCCTCAAACGCCGGACGGGCTGGATTCGGGGCTCCGCCCCGGACCCCGTGTCGCGGCTTCGCCGCTCGTCCTCAAGCTCCCCGGAGGGGGCCCCAGACGGCTGAAGTGCGCGCCAGGGCTGTATGTCCAGCGCGGGTGTGAGATCCAGCGTGGCGCGCACACTCAGCCCGTCTGGGGGGTGACCCCTCCGGGGAGCTTGAGGACAACCGCGCGGAGCGCGGTTTCGGGGGCGCAGGGGGCGAAGCCCCCGTTCCGCCCGGGACCCGGGGCGGAGACCCGAAAGGGGGCGCAGGGGGCGAAGCCCCGGTCAACGCGGCGAAGCCGCGTTGCAGGTCCGGGGCAGAGCCCCGCTCACCGCGCGGAGCGCGGTGCCGGCCCCGGGCGGAGCCCCGGAGGAAACGGTGAAAGGGCGGGGCGGGGAGAGCTCACCCCTTCCCGATCACCGCCACCACCGCCCCCGTCAGCCTCGCCAGATCCCCCGGTGCCAGTTCCACCTCCAGGCCCCGGCGGCCCGCCGAGACGTGGATCGTCGGGTGGGTCAGGGCCGACGCGTCCAGCGCCGTGGGCAGGCGTTTGCGCTGGCCCAGGGGGGAGATGCCGCCGCGTACATAGCCCGTCGTCCGTTCCGCCGCGGACGGGTCCGCCATGACCGCCCGCTTGCCGCCCACCGCCGCCGCCAGCGCCTTGAGGTCCAGCGAGCCGGCGACCGGGACGACGGCCACCGTCAGGGCGCCGTCCACCTCGGCGACCAGGGTCTTGAAGACCCGGGACGGGGCGACGCCGAGGGCCTCGGCCGCTTCCCCGCCGTAGGAGGAAGCTGCCGGGTCGTGTTCGTAGGCGTGGACGGAGAAGGGCACGTCCGCCTTCTCCAGGGCCACGATCGCCGGGGTGCTTCCCGAGCCGGACTTTCCGGGCTTTCCGAGCTTTTCGGGCTTCTTTCCCAAGGGGGTCCGTCTCCGATCAGTTGGGGCTCGTCGGGCGTCGCGTGAGGTCCACCGCCGGCACCGAGGGGAGCTTGGCGATCAACGCCGTCTCGGCGCGCAGCAGTTCGAGTTCGGTCGCGAGCCGGGTGGCCGTGTCGGGCGCCTCCAGCAGCCGCTGGCGCGCCGGGACGTCGAGCACGGCGGCGGCCGCGACCAGGTAGGAGAGGACGGACGGTTCCTGCGGGAGGTCCGCCCGGCCGGCCAGGGACCGTTCGGTCGCCCCGGCCAGCCGCTTCTGGTACGTGCGGAAGGCCCGCAGGACGCCGGAGGCCAGCGCGCCCGCGCCCTCGCCGGGCCGCTCCGGCAGGTCCTCCACCTCGCCGGTCAGATAGGGGCCGGAGGCCTCGACGGACAGCAGCCGGAAGCGGGTGGTGCCGGTCGCCAGCACCTCGTACGTGCCGTTCTCGCGCTCGCGGATGGTCGCGGCGTCCGCCACGCAGCCCACCGTGTGGAACGCCGCGATCGGGTCGGACCCGAAGCCGGTGGCGGGACCGGGCTCCGGCCGCGTCTCCTCGGGCAGGCCCGGCGCGCTGTGCGCCACCTCCAGCCCGTCGCGGATGGCCACGATGCCGAAGCGGCGCGGCTCGTCCTCGGGCAGCTCGTCGAGTTGGCGCATCATCGCGCGGTACCGCTGCTCGAAGACGTTCAGGGGGAGAACGAGGCCCGGGAACAGCACCGAGTTCAGCGGAAAGATCGGAAGGCGCGCGGAGGTCACAGCCGGTAAGCCTAACCGTGCGCGCTCTTCGCCCTCACTGGCGCCGCAGCAGCCGGGACGCCCCCGCGGCGACGGTCGTGGCCAGCACCCAGCCGACCAGGACGAGGCCGCTGGCCAGCCACTGCCCGGTCCCGGTGGTCCGCCAGGCCGGGCCCTGGCCGAGGTCGATCACCGGGAGCAGCAGGTCGAGGGTGTAGAGGGCGGGGTTCCAGCTGGGCCCCTCCTCCGGCTTGACCCGGGGCATCTGGTGTCCGGAGAAGTACGCCGTCCCCAGCGCCCACAGCACGGCCATCCACAGCGCGGCCCGCCCGGGGCGGTAGCCGTAGGCGACGGTCCAGTCCTGGAGGTAGCCCCAGGCCTTGCCGGCCGGCGGCAGCGTCTCGCGGCGGCGGCGCTGCTTGGCCAGCAGCACCGCGCGGGCGTCGGTGTCCTCGCCGCTGTCGCGCAGGGCCGCGGCCAGGCACTCGTACGGCTCGGGGGCGTACTCGGGGGTGGCCGCGGCCACCCACTCCAGGCGTCTGGAGAGCGGGAAACGGCCGTGCGGTATCAGCGTCTCGTAGGAGAAACCCGCCATCGTCAGGGAGCCGGGGCCGGGCCAGCTCTCCCACCGGTCGACCAGGTTGACGACCTTGGCGCCGGAGAGGACCACCCGCCCGCTCTCCGGCCGTTCCCCGAGGAAGCGCAGCTCGGGCGTCTGGACGCGGCGCAGCGAGAGCTCCTGGTCGCCGGTCATCACCAGCCGGGCGCTGCTGAAGTCCACCGCGTCGCCGAACCGGCCGTCGTCCAGCCGCATCCCGCCCTCGCAGGTGAAGCGGCGCATCCGGGTGCCGTGCTCGGGGGTGGCGGGGGAGATGCCGTACGGGGGCGTGCCGCCGGCCGGGGCGGGGCCGGTGTCGGCCGCGGGCGTCAGGTAGACGGTGCGCTCCACGGTGAGCTGCGGGGCGTTGAGCGCGCGCCGCCCGAAGGGGTTGCTCAGGGTGGAGCCGCGCAGGCTGAGCGAGACGCCTATCTTCGCGCCGCGCATGCTCAGCTCCCCGTAGGCGCGGGCCAGCTCGGCCTGGAGGTCCTGGCCGACCGAGAGCCCGTCGGCGGCGATGGCCACGCCGCGCCGGTCGCGGCGCACCACGGCCTGGTTGAGCAGCAGGTCGGTGCCGATCTGCGCGTCGGTCAGCCGGATGCCGCGCCGTACCACGCAGCGCGGCAGGTGCAGGTCGCCCTCGGTGTGCAGGCGGGCGGCCTCCAGCCGGGGGATGGCGCAGCCGACCAGGCGCAGCGTGGTGAAGCGGGTCTCCGGTAACAGCAGCTGCTGCTCGAAGCGGCAGTTCCGCATCTCGACGTAGGGGACGACGGTGCCGCCGGACAGGTCCAGCAGGCCGGTGATCTGCACGCCGTTGAGCTTGAGCGCGGCCACCCGGCCGGGCAGCGGCGCCGGGCCGTCGAGCAGCAGCAGGGCGATGACCCGGGCGCGCACGCTGCGCTCCGGGCCCCAGGTGTGCGGGCCGTTGGGGTCGTTCCGCTCGGGCTGGGGGGTGCGCAGGTCGTGGGTGGTGCCGGTGCGGAAGGACCGCCACATGCCCTGCTCGGCGACGGTGAGGCCGAGCCCGGGGGGCGGGCCGCCGTCGTCCCTCTCGGTCACGGTTCCCTCCCTGGCGGGCGCAGGCGTCCGTACCTCGGTGCGTACTGGCCCGATTCCCCGTGGGTCACCGCTTGAACACCGACCGTGCGCGCGAGTTTGTCGGGGCTCGGTCAAGCTGCCCGGGCGGCGTATCAGTCGGTGGTACGGAGAGCCGTGTGACGGGACGGGTCTGAGACAATTGGTCGCGTGATCTCCCGAATCGATCTGCGCGGCGGCGCCGTCACCGACGGCACCTTCGACCGCGACCTGCTGCCCCGAGCCGAACTCGACGTCGAGGCCGCCCTGGAGAAGGTGCGGCCCATCTGCGAGGACGTGCATCATCGTGGCACCGCGGCGCTGATCGACTACGCGCAGAAGTTCGACGGCGTGACGATCGAGCGGGTGCGCGTCGCGCCCGAGGTGATCGAGCGCGCCCTGGCGGAGCTGGACCCGGAGATCCGGGCAGCCCTGGAGGAGTCCATCCGCCGCGCCCGCCTCGTCCACCGCGAGCAGCGCCGCACCGACAAGACCGTCACCGTCGTCCCCGGCGGCACCGTCACCGAGCGCTGGGTGCCCGTCGAGCGCGTCGGCCTCTACGTCCCGGGCGGCCGGTCCGTCTACCCGTCGTCCGTCGTGATGAACGTGGTGCCCGCGCAGGAGGCGGGCGTCTCCTCGCTGGCGGTCGCCTCCCCGCCCCAGGCGCCCGCTTTCGAAAATGATCCGGCCGGTGGGCTGCCGCACCCGACGATCCTGGCGGCCTGCGCCCTGCTCGGTGTCGACGAGGTGTACGCGGCCGGCGGCGCCCAGGCGATCGCCATGTTCGCGTACGGCACCGAGGAGTGCCGCCCCGTCCACCTGGTCACCGGCCCCGGCAACATCTGGGTCGCCGCCGCCAAGCGGCTGCTCAAGGGCCGCATCGGCATCGACGCCGAGGCCGGCCCGACCGAGATCGCGATCCTCGCCGACGACACCGCCGACCCGGCGCACGTCGCCGCCGACCTGATCAGCCAGGCCGAGCACGACCCGCTGGCCGCCGCCGTCCTGGTCACCCCCTCCGAGGCGCTGGCCTCGGCCGTCGAGGCCGAGCTGAGCACCCAGGCCGCCGCCGCCAAGCACGCCGAGGAGCGGATCCTCCCGGCCCTGGCGGGCCGGCAGTCCGCCATCGTGCTCGTCGACGACCTCGACGCCGGCCTGGCCGTCGTGGACGCCTACGCCGCCGAGCACCTGGAGATCCAGACCGCGGACGCCTCCGCCGTCGCCGCCCGGGTGCGCAACGCGGGCGCGGTCTTCGTCGGCCCGTACGCGCCGGTCTCCCTCGGCGACTACTGCGCCGGCTCCAACCACGTCCTGCCCACCGGCGGCTGCGCCTGCCACTCCTCCGGCCTGTCCGTGCAGTCCTTCCTGCGCGGCATCCACGTCGTGGACTACAGCCGCGACGCGCTCGCCGAGGTCACCCACCACGTGGTGACCCTGGCCGAGGCCGAGGACCTGCCCGCGCACGGCGCCGCCCTCAAGGCCCGCTTCGACTGGAAGGTTCCGGGTAAGAGCACGTGACCCGCATCGACGACCTCCCCGTCCGGGACGAACTGCGCGGCAAGTCCCCTTACGGCGCGCCCCAGTTGGACGTCCCCGTCCGCCTGAACACCAACGAGAACCCGCACCCGCTGCCCGAGCCGCTGGTCGCCCGCATCGCCGAGCGCGTCGCCGAGGCCGCCCGGCACCTCAACCGCTACCCCGACCGGGACGCGGCCGAGCTGCGCACCCGGCTGGCCGCCTACCTCACCCGCACCGGCGGCCACGAGGTCACGCGCGAGAACGTGTGGGCCGCCAACGGCTCCAACGAGGTCATCCAGCAGCTGCTGCAGACCTTCGGCGGCCCGGGCCGCACGGCCCTCGGCTTCGAGCCCTCGTATTCGATGCACTCCCTGATCTCGCGCGGCACCGGCACCGGCTGGATCTCCGGGCCGCGCCGGGACGACTTCACCATCGACGTCGAGGCGGCCGTCCGCACCATCGCCGAGCAGCGGCCGAACGTGGTCTTCGTCTGCTCGCCCAACAACCCCACGGGCACCGCCGTGGACGCGGAGACCGTGCTGCGGCTGTACGAGGCCGCGCAGGCGGCGGGCCCGTCCATGGTGATCGTGGACGAGGCGTACGGCGAGTTCAGCCACCGCCCCTCGCTGCTGCCGCTGCTCGCGGGACGGCCGAACCTGGTCGTCTCCCGCACCATGTCCAAGGCGTTCGGCGCGGCCGGACTGCGCCTGGGCTACCTCGCCGCCGACCCGGCGGTGGTGGACGCCGTCCAGCTCGTCCGGCTGCCGTACCACCTCTCGTCCGTCACCCAGGCGACCGCGCTCGCGGCCCTGGAGCACACGGACACGCTGCTCGGCTACGTCGAGCAGCTCAAGGCCGAACGCGACCGCATCGTCACCGAACTGCGCGCCATGGGCTGTGAAGTGACCGAGTCCGACGCCAACTTCGTGCAGTTCGGGGTCTTCGAGGACGCCCACGCCGCCTGGCAGGCGATCCTCGACCGGGGCGTCCTGGTGCGCGACAACGGCGTACCGGGCCGGCTGCGGGTCACCGCCGGCACCCGCGAGGAGAACGACGCGTTCCTCGACGCGGTGCGCACCGTCATGAAGGAGAACCGATGAACCACCGCGTGGGTCGCATCGAGCGGACCACCAAGGAGACGTCCGTCCTCGTCGAGATAGACCTCGACGGGACCGGGCAGGTCGATGTGTCGACGGGCGTCGGCTTCTACGACCACATGCTCGACCAGCTCGGCCGGCACGGCCTGTTCGACCTGACGGTCAAGACGGACGGCGACCTGCACATCGACACCCACCACACCATCGAGGACACCGCCCTCGCGCTGGGCGCCGCCTTCAAGCAGGCGCTCGGCGACAAGGTGGGGATCTACCGCTTCGGCAACTGCACGGTCCCGCTGGACGAGTCGCTCGCCCAGGTGACGGTGGACCTCTCCGGCCGCCCGTACCTCGTGCACACCGAGCCCGAGAACATCGCGCCGATGATCGGCACCTACGACACGACGATGACCCGGCACATCCTGGAGTCCTTCGTCGCGCAGGCGCAGATCGCGCTGCACGTCCACGTGCCGTACGGGCGCAACGCGCACCACATCGTGGAGTGCCAGTTCAAGGCCCTGGCCCGGGCGCTGCGCTACGCGTGCGAGCGCGATCCGCGGGCCGCGGGCATCCTCCCGTCCACGAAGGGTGCACTGTGACCGGGCTCTCCGCCGCGCTGATCATCGTCGGGCTGTTCCTGGTCGGCGGCATCATCTCCTTCGTCAAGCAGGGCATGGGCAAGAGCGTCATCGTGCTGCTCGGCATCGGAGCCGCCATGTGCCTGACCGCCGGCATCCTCCGGATCGAGGGGCTGTGGTCATGAGCGACAGCCCCAAGAAGGTGGTCGTTTTCGATTACGGGTTCGGCAACGTCCGGTCCGCCGAGCGGGCCCTCGCCCACGTCGGCGCGGACGTCGAGATCACCGGCGACTTCGAGAAGGCCATGAACGCCGACGGGCTGCTCGTGCCCGGCGTCGGCGCGTTCGCCGCCTGCATGGAGGGGCTGCGCGCGGCCCGCGGCGACTGGGTCGTCGGCCGGCGGCTGTCCGGCGGGCGCCCGGTGATGGGCATCTGCGTCGGCATGCAGATCCTCTTCGAGCGCGGCATCGAGCACGGCATCGAGACCGAGGGCCTTGACCAGTGGCCCGGCACGGTCGAGCCGCTCAAGGCCCCCGTCGTCCCGCACATGGGCTGGAACACCGTCGCGCCCGCCGAGGGCTCGGAGCTCTTCGCCGGCCTGGACGCGGACACCCGTTACTACTTCGTGCACTCCTACGCCGTCCGCGCGTGGAATCTCGAAGTCACCAACGCGGCCATCCGCGCGCCCAAGGTCACCTGGGCCGAGCACGGCGAGCCGTTCGTGGCCGCCGTCGAGAACGGGCCGCTGTGGGCCACGCAGTTCCACCCCGAGAAGTCCGGCGACGCCGGTGCCCAGCTCCTCACCAACTGGATCGGAACCCTGTGACTGTGTCGACTGCAAGCGTGCTCGAACTCCTCCCCGCCGTGGACGTGCGCGACGGACAGGCCGTACGCCTGGTGCACGGCGAATCCGGTTCCGAGACCTCGTACGGTGACCCGCTGGCCGCCGCGCAGGCGTGGCAGCGCGCCGGCGCCGAGTGGCTGCACCTGGTCGACCTGGACGCCGCCTTCGGCACCGGCGACAACCGGGCACAGATCGCCGAGGTCGTCCGCGCCATGGACATCAAGGTCGAACTCTCCGGCGGCATCCGCGACGACGCCTCCCTGGCCGCCGCCCTCGCCACCGGCTGCACCCGGGTCAACCTGGGCACCGCCGCCCTGGAGAGCCCCGAGTGGGTGGCCCGCGTCATCGCCGAGCACGGCGACAGGGTCGCCGTCGGCCTCGACGTCCGCGGCACCACGCTCCGCGGCCGCGGCTGGACCCGCGACGGCGGCGACCTCTACGAGGCGCTGGCCCGCCTCGACGCCGAGGGCTGCGCCCGCTACGTCGTCACCGACATCGCCAAGGACGGCACGCTCCAGGGCCCCAACCTGGAGCTGCTGAAGAACGTCTGCGCCGTCACCGACCGGCCGGTCGTCGCCTCCGGCGGCGTCTCCTCCCTTGACGACCTGCGGGCGATCGCCACTCTGGTACCGGAGGGCGTCGAAGGCGCGATCGTGGGCAAGGCTCTCTACGCCAAGGCGTTCACCTTGGAAGAAGCCCTGGAGGCTGTATCCCGATGACCACGAACCCCGCCGCCCCGCGCCGTGTGCAGAGCGACAACTCCTGGGAGGAGACGATGGGCTTCGCACGGGCCGTGGCGGTGGGGGACCGGGTCCTCGTCGCCGGGACGACGCCCGTGGTGCGCGGCGTCCTGCAGGGCGAGGGGGACCCCTACGAGCAGACGAAGGCCGCCTTCGGCAACGCGCTGGACGCGCTGAAGCGCTTCGGGCTCGGACCGGAGGCGGTCGTCCGCACCCGGATGTACATCACCCACGCCCGCGACGTGGACGCGGTCGGCCGGGCCCACAAGGAGCTCTTCGACACGGTCCGGCCCGTGGCCACGCTGGTCGTCGTCTCCGGATTCGCGGACTCGCGCTGGCTGGTCGAAGTAGAAGTGGAAGCTTTTGGAACTTCCGGGGCTTCCGGAGATCTCGGAGGAGAATCCGCGTGACCCTCGCGGTCAGAGTCATCCCCTGCCTGGACGTGGACAACGGCCGGGTCGTCAAGGGCGTCAACTTCCAGAACCTGCGCGACGCGGGCGACCCCGTCGAAATGGCCCGGATCTACGGGCAGGAGGGCGCCGACGAGCTCACCTTCCTCGACATCACCGCCTCCTCCGGCAACCGCGAGACCACCTACGACGTGGTACGGCGGACGGCCGAGCAGGTCTTCATCCCGCTGACGGTGGGCGGCGGCGTCCGCACCGCCGACGACGTGGACAAGCTGCTGCGGGCCGGCGCGGACAAGGTCGGTGTCAACACGGCGGCGATCGAACGACCCGATCTGGTGCGGGAGATCGCGGAGCGGTTCGGGCGGCAGGTGCTGGTGCTGTCGGTCGACGCGCGCCGGACGCCGTCGGGGTCGTTCGAGGTCACCACTCATGGTGGCCGCCGGGGGACGGGGCTCGACGCGGTCGAGTGGGCGCACCGGGCGGCGGAGCTGGGCGCGGGGGAGATTCTGCTCAACTCGATGGACGCGGACGGGACGAAGGACGGGTACGACACGGAGATGATCGCGGCGGTGCGGCGGCATGTCACCGTGCCGGTGATCGCGAGCGGCGGGGCCGGGAAGCTTGCCGATTTCGCGCCTGCGGTGGCGGCGGGGGCGGATGCCGTTCTGGCGGCGTCGGTGTTCCACTTCGGGGATCTGCGGATCCCGCAGGTGAAGGGGGCGTTGCGGGAGGCGGGGCACCCGGTGCGGTGAGTTTTCCCCCACCCCGCCCTTTCACCGTTTCTTCCGGGGCTCCGCCCCTCGCCCCGAAGCGTCCTTCGGGCGACACCCGCGCGGAGCGCGGCGAGAAACGGTGAAAGGGCGGGGTTGGGGCTCAAATCCCCAGGCGGGCGGCCAGCAGCTTCGTCTGGGCCGCCTCGTCGCCCTCCAGGCGGACCCTCGCCGCGTCCTGGCGGCCGGACGCGAACAGCAGCAACTCCGCCGGGTCACCGGTGACCGTCACCACCGGGACCCCCCGGTTCCCCACCACCGTCCGCCCGTCCGGACGCCGCAGCACCATCCCCACCGGCGCCTTGCGCCCCAGCATCCGGGCGATCTTCTCCAGGCGGGACCACAGCGCGTCCGCGAAGACCGGATCGATCTCCCGCGGCGTCCAGTCCGGCTGCGCCCGGCGCACGTCCTCGGTGTGGACGAAGAACTCCACCGTGTTGGCCGCCTCGTCGATCTGCTTGAGGGCGAACGGCGACGTCCGCGGCGGCCCGGTCCGGATGAGCTGGATCAGCTCCTCGTACGGCTTGGCGGCGAACTCGGCCTGCACCCGCTCCAGCCGGGCGGCCAGCGGCTTGAACAGGGCGCCCGCCGCCGCGTCCGAGCGGCGCTCGCGCACCACGACGTGGGCCGCGAGGTCACGGGCGGTCCACCCCTGGCAGAGCGTGGGGGCGTTGGGGTCCGCGGTCTCCAACAGATCGGCGAGGAGCAGGCGTTCGCGCTGTGCGTGGGTTGACATGGCGTCAGCCTACGGTTGCCCCCGCCGCCCTGCCACGGTGCCGCGCCCACCGGTCGGTCAGCCCGGCAGCGGAGCGCCGAGCTTCGCCCCGCCCGGCTTGTCGCTGCGGGCGATCCAGCAGGTCACCCGGCGCTCGCTGGTCAGCAGGTACGTCCGCTCGTTGGGGTAGAGCGCGAAGTAGTAGTACAGCTTGCCGTCGTTGATGGACCTCAGCCGCCGCTCGGCGTCCGGCTTGCACAGCCGCTGGGCGTTGTCACGGATCGCCGACTCGGAGGTCAGCCCGCTGTCCAGCGTCCGGTTGGTGATCGCCTCGCCGTCGTGGGTGCTGTCGCAGGACTTCTTCTCGACCCGGGTGGCCGACGGGGTCATCGCCGGGTGGTCGAAGCACTCGCCGGGCTTGACGACGACCATCGGCACCACGACCTGCGAGGACGCCGAGGCGGACGGCCCCGAGGGCACCGGGATCTTCGGCAGCGGCGGCACCGTGGGCACCGTCGGCGGCGCGGACGGCGCCGACGACGGCTCCGTGCCGCCCGAGGCGCTCGGCGACGGGGAGGACTTCGCCGAGGCGTCGCCCTCGCCGCCCTTGAAGGCCAGCACGACGCCGCCGACGGCCAGGCCGACGACCAGCACCGCGCCCACGATGATCGCGGCTATCTTCGCCCCGCCCCCGGAGGACGGCGGCGGGGGCGGCGGGGCGGGCACCTGCCCGTACGGACCGTACGGCCCGAAGCCCTGGCCCTGGCCGTAACCCGGCTGCTGCCCCTGCCCGTAACCCGGCTGCCCCTGACCGTACGGCGGCTGCCCCGGGCCGGGCTGCCCGGCCGGCGGCGGCATCGGCCCCGGCGGCTGTCCGGGCGGCGGCCCGAAGCCCTGCGGAGGGCCGAAGCCACCGCCGCCGCCCGGCGGTTGCGGCGGGTTCGACGGAGGCGGAGGAGGCGGTGAGGTCATGACGGAAGCATGCCGCATCCCTCCGACATCCGTGCGACCGGGACCGGGGCCGTACCGCCCGGAACCGGGCCGGAAGCGGGGCGGCACAATGAAGGCATGACCGGCAACGCTGTTCCCCCCTCGTCCCTCGACCCCGCCATCGCCGCCCGCCTCAAGCGCGACGTCCACGGCCTGGTGCCCGCCGTCGCCCAGCAGTACGACACCGGTGAGGTGCTGATGGTCGGGTGGATGGACGACGAGGCCCTGCACCGCACCCTCACCACCGGCCGCTGCACCTACTGGAGCCGCAGCCGGCAGGAGTACTGGGTCAAGGGCGGCACGTCCGGCCACGTCCAGCACGTGAAGTCGGTGGCCCTCGACTGCGACGCGGACACCCTCCTCGTCAAGGTGGACCAGGTGGGACCCGCCTGTCACACGGGAGCGCGTACCTGTTTCGACGCAGGAGACCTGCCCCTGGGCCAGTAGGCTCCGCTGCCATGGCTGCCACCACCGACGTCGTACCCGACGCCGCCACCTTCCGCGCCCTGGCCGAGGACCGCCGGGTCATCCCCGTCACCCGCCGCTTCCTCGCCGACGGGGACACCCCCGTCGGCCTCTACCGCAAGCTCGCCGCCGAGCGGCCCGGCACCTTCCTGCTGGAGTCCGCCGAGAACGGCCGCACCTGGTCCCGCTACTCCTTCATCGGCGTCCGCAGCGCCGCCACCCTCACCGTCCGCGACGGCGCCGCCCACTGGCTGGGCACCCCGCCCGTCGGCGTGCCCACCGACGGCGACCCGCTGAAGGCGCTGCGCGCCACCGTCGAGGCCCTGCACACCCCGCGCGACCTCATCGAGGGCGCCGGCCTGCCGCCCTTCACCGGCGGCATGGTCGGCTACCTCGGCTACGAGGTGGTGCGCCGGCTGGAGAAGATCGGCGAGCACTCCGGCGAGCGGGACGACCTCGGCCTGCCCGAGCTGACCATGCTGCTCACCTCGGACCTGGCCGTCCTCGACCACCGGGACGGCACCGTCCTGCTGATCGCCAACGCGATCAACCACAACGACCTGGCGACCGGCGTCGACGAGGCGTACGCGGACGCCGTCGCCCGCCTCGACGCCATGACCGCGGACCTGCACCGCCCCGTGCCCTCCCACCCCGCGCCGCTGCCCTCCGCCGAACTGCCGGAGTACACCCGCCACTGGGGCGGCCCCGGCTACATGGCCGCCGTCGAGGACATCAAGGAGCGCATCCGGGCCGGCGAGGCGTTCCAGGTGGTGCCCTCCCAGCGCTTCGAGACCCCCTGCGCCGCCTCCGCGCTGGACGTCTACCGGATGCTGCGCGCCACCAACCCGAGCCCCTACATGTACCTGCTGCGGTTCGACGGGTTCGACGTGGTCGGCTCCAGCCCGGAGGCCCTGGTCAAGGTCGAGGGCGGCCGGGCCATGGTGCACCCCATCGCCGGCACCCGGCCGCGCGGCGCCACCCCGCAGGCCGACGCCGCGCTCGCCGACGAACTGCTCGCCGACCCCAAGGAGCGCGCCGAGCACCTGATGCTCGTCGACCTCGGCCGCAACGACCTCGGCCGGGTCTGCGAACCCGGCAGCGTCGAGGTCGTCGACTTCATGTCGATCGAGCGCTACAGCCACGTCATGCACATCGTCTCCACCGTCACCGGCCGCGTCGCCCCCGGCCGCACCGCCTTCGACGTGCTCACCGCCTGCTTCCCGGCCGGCACCCTCTCCGGCGCCCCCAAGCCCCGCGCCATGCAGATCATCGAGGAGCTCGAACCCGCCCGCCGCGGCCTGTACGGCGGCTGCGTCGGCTACCTGGACTTCGCCGGGGACTCCGACACCGCCATCGCCATCCGCACCACCGTGCTGCGCGACGGCACCGCCCACGTCCAGGCCGGCGCGGGCGTCGTCGCCGACTCCGACCCGGTCGCCGAGGACGCCGAGTGCCGCAACAAGGCCGCCGCCGTACTGCGCGCCGTGCACGCCGCCCAGCGGCTCACCCGCCCGGGGGCACCGGCGTGACCCCGGCTGCGCGGCGCCCCGGGCGGCAGGGGATAGTGGAGGAGTGAGCGCAGCCGTACCCCACCCCCGTCCGCGGCCCGACGCGAAGCGCCCCGGCCGCAGTGCCCGGCGCAGCGTCGGCGTCGCGCTGTTCCTCACCGTCGCCGGTGCCGCGCTCGTCCTGCTCGCGGGCGGACGCGCCTGGCTCACGGGCAGCGCCGCGAACGCGCGGAACGCCACCGTCGAGCACGTCACCGGCCAGGACGTCAGCGGCGTGCCCGGCGCCCTGGCCCTCGTCGGCCTCGCGGCGCTCGTCGCCGTCTTCGCGGTGCGCGGCGCCGCGCGGACGGTCGTCGCCGCCCTGCTGACCCTGTGCGGCGCGGGCACCGCCGTGATGTGCCTGCGGGGCCGCGGGGACACCGCCACCCTGGAGGAGAAGGCGTCCCGCTCCACCGGCCTGGCGAGCACCGCCGTCGAGCACGTCACCCACAGCTCCTGGCCGTGGGTGTCGCTCGCCGGCGGCGTGCTGATCCTGCTCGCCGGACTGCTCGCGCTGCGGTACGGCCGGCACTGGCCCGCGATGTCCGGCCGGTACGAGCGCGACGGCACCCCGCGCCCGCGCCGTGCCCGCAAGCCGGCGGACCCGGAGCGGCCCGAGGAGCTGTGGAAGGCGTTCGACCGGGGCGAGGACCCCACCGGCGAGACCTCGCCCCGCTAGACCGGGCGGGGACACGACCACCCCACGTCGAGACGGTCACGGGCCGTCAGGGACAATGACCGCGAGGGTCACGCGCCCGCGGGCGCGACTCAGCGAGCCCCATACAACGAGGAGTCACATCATGTCGGGCAGCGCCCAGCACGTCGACATCATCCCCCGGGCCCACCACGGGAAGACCCCGGCCGCCTGGACCGGCGTCGTCATCGCCTTCATCGGCTTCTGCGTGGCCAGCGTCTTCTGCGTGATGGCCAAGCCGGTCGGCTTCTGGGCCGGCGTCGGCCTGTGCCTCCTCGCCGCGGTCGTCGGCGGGATCATGAGCATGATGGGCATGGGCTCGCGTCCCCCGCGCTCGGAGACCAAGGGCTGAGCACCCGGCCCGGCCCTCTCCGACGGCGCGGCCCCGGCCCGTACGGGCGCCCGGGGCTGCGCCGTCGCGCTTCCCGGCCCAGAATCGCGGTGTGAGGCAAGCAGCCCCCCGCCTTGCCGCGCCCCTGGGCGTGGCCGCCCTGCTCGGCGCGGCCGCGGCCCTGGTCGCGGCCGTGGACCCGCACGAGCCCGGCCACTACCCCGCCTGCCCCCTGCTGCGGTGGACCGGGGTGCTCTGCCCCGGCTGCGGCGGGCTGCGCGGGCTGCACGCGCTGCTCCACGGCGACCTGGCCGCCGCCCTGCACGCCAACGCCCTGGCGGTCGCCGGGTACGCCGCCTTCGTCCCGCTCTGGACGGTCTGGTGCGTCCGTGCGGCGCGCCACGGCGGCGGGATGCCCGTCGGGGCGCTCACCCGGCGCCGGTGGGCGCTCGCGGCCCTGGTGCTGGCCTTCACGGTGGTGCGCAACCTGCCGTGCGGTGCGGTTCTGGCGCCCTAGGCCCCCTGGGAAACAGGGGCTCCGGCGACCGGATGCGCGACCTCTGCCCACGGCCAAGTACCATCGCAGTGTGCTGGTGGGGTGAGTACGAGCCGCATCAGCGAGGACCACCGAGCCCGGAAGGGGGCCGCTCGCGTGAGTGTGCTCGACGAGATCATCGACGGAGTCCGTGCCGACCTCGCGGAGCGGCAGGCGCGCGTCAGCCTCGACGAGCTCAAGGAGCGCGCGGCGAAGGCACCGCAGGCCAAGGACGGCGCCGCCGCCCTGCGCGGCGAGAACGTCTCGGTGATCTGCGAGGTCAAGCGCTCCAGCCCGTCCAAGGGTGCGCTGGCCGCCATCGCCGATCCCGCGGGGCTCGCCGCCGACTACGAGGCGGGCGGCGCGTCCGTCATCAGCGTGCTGACCGAGCAGCGGCGCTTCGGCGGCTCGCTCGCCGACCTGGAGGCCGTCCGCGCCCGGGTCGACATCCCCATCCTCCGCAAGGACTTCATCGTCACCGCCTACCAGCTGTGGGAGGCCCGGGCCTACGGCGCCGACCTCGCCCTGCTGATCGTCGCCGCGCTGGAGCAGGAGGCGCTGGTCTCCCTGATCGAGCGCGCCGAGTCCATCGGGCTCACCCCGCTGGTCGAGGTGCACGACGAGGACGAGGCCGAGCGGGCGGTCGCCGCCGGGGCCCGGGTCATCGGCGTCAACGCGCGCAACCTCAAGACCCTGGAGGTCGACCGGGGCACCTTCGCCCGGGTCGCCCCGGAGATCCCCGAGGGCATCGTCAAGATCGCCGAGTCCGGGATCCGCGGCCCGCACGACCTCATCGCCTACGCCAACGACGGGGCCGACGCGGTCCTGGTCGGCGAGTCCCTGGTGACCGGCCGCGACCCCAAGGGCGCCGTGGCCGACCTGGTCGCCGCGGGCGCCCACCCGGCGCTGCGGCACGGGCGGGGCTGAGACCCGCATGAGCCACCGCCGCGTCCGCCGCACGGCGCCGGGTCACCGCCCGGCGCTCGTCGCGGTGCCCGCGGTTGGTGAGGCGTACGCGGGTCTGGCCCGCGGGTGCCGTCCGCGCGGCTGCCGCGCTCCCGCGCGGCGCGTGCGGGGCCGTCGCGTGCGGTACCACATCGGGTGCGAGCCCGGGCAGATCAACGGGATGCGATGGCGCGGCGGCGTCACGCCGTAGCCGTCACCGCTTGCCGGGTGCGGCGCGTCCGCGCCCGCCCGTCGCTCTTCCCGTCACAGGAGTCCCACGTGCCTTCTGAGTTCTTCCTTCCCGACCCCGAGGGTCAAGTCCCCACCGCCGCCGGCTACTTCGGTTCCTTCGGCGGCAAGTTCATCCCCGAGGCGCTGGTCGCCGCCGTCGACGAGGTCGCCGCCGAGTACGAGAAGGCCAAGGCCGACCCGTCCTTCGCCGCCGAGCTCGACGACCTCATGGTCAACTACACCGGGCGTCCCAGCGCGCTCACCGAGGTGCCGCGCTTCGCCGAACACGCCGGCGGCGCCCGGGTGTTCCTCAAGCGCGAGGACCTCAACCACACCGGCTCCCACAAGATCAACAACGTGCTGGGCCAGGCCCTGCTCACCAAGCGGATGGGCAAGACCCGCGTCATCGCCGAGACCGGCGCCGGCCAGCACGGCGTCGCCACCGCCACCGCCTGCGCCCTCTTCGGCCTCGAATGCACCATCTACATGGGCGAGGTCGACACCGAGCGCCAGGCGCTCAACGTCGCCCGGATGCGGATGCTCGGCGCCGAGGTCATCGCCGTGAAGTCCGGCAGCCGCACCCTCAAGGACGCCATCAACGAGGCGTTCCGCGACTGGGTCGCCAACGTCGACCGCACCCACTACCTCTTCGGCACCGTCGCCGGGCCGCACCCCTTCCCGGCGATGGTCCGCGACTTCCACCGGGTCATCGGCGTCGAGGCCCGCAGGCAGATCCTCGAGCGCGCCGGCCGGCTCCCGGACGCCGCGCTGGCCTGCGTCGGCGGCGGCTCCAACGCCATCGGCCTCTTCCACGCCTTCCTCCCCGACGCCGGCGTCCGCCTCATCGGCTGCGAGCCCGGCGGGCACGGCGTGGAGACCGGCGAGCACGCGGCCACCCTCACCGAGGGCACGCCGGGCATCCTGCACGGCTCGCGCTCCTACGTGCTCCAGGACGAGGACGGCCAGATCACCGAGCCGTACTCGATCTCGGCGGGCCTGGACTACCCCGGCATCGGCCCCGAGCACTCCTACCTCAAGGACACCGGACGCGCCGAGTACCGGGCCGTCACCGACGACGCGGCCATGCAGGCGCTGCGCCTGCTGTCGCGCACCGAGGGCATCATCCCCGCCATCGAGAGCGCGCACGCGCTCGCCGGCGCGCTGGAGGCCGGCCGCCAACTGGGCCCCGACGGCCTGCTGTTGGTCAACCTCTCCGGACGCGGCGACAAGGACATGGACACGGCGGCCCGTTACTTCGGGCTCTACGACCCGGAGCAACGCAGCCGAGACGTAGCGGAGGCTGGGGGTGCCGAGGGAGGAACGACCGAGGCGCACCCGGCCGCAGCGGAGTCGAGGCGGAGTGCGACCAAGAATGAGGGGGCGGCCAAGTGAGCGGGAACATCGGGCTGTTGAGCGACGTCCTGGCCAAGGCCAAGGCGGAGGACCGCGCCGCGCTCGTCGGCTACCTGCCGGCCGGCTTCCCCTCCGTGGACGGCGGCGTCCGGGCCATGACCGCCATGATCGAGGGCGGCTGCGACATCGTCGAGGTGGGCCTGCCGCACAGCGACCCCGTCCTCGACGGGCCGGTCATCCAGACCGCCGACGACATCGCCCTGCGCGGCGGTGTGCGGATCGCCGACGTGATCCGCACGGTCGGCGAGGTGCACCGGGCCACCGGCGCGCCGATCCTGTGCATGACCTACTGGAACCCGGTCGACCGCTACGGCGCCGAGCGGTTCGCCGCCGGCCTCGCCGCGGCCGGGGGAGCGGGCTGCATCCTGCCCGACCTGCCGGTCGAGGAGTCCGACGCCTGGCGCGAGGCCGCCGAACAGCACGGCCTGGCCACGGTGTTCGTCGTCGCGCCGAGCAGCCGCGACGAGCGGCTCGCCAGGATCACGGCGGCCGGCTCCGGCTTCGTCTACGCGGCCTCGCTCATGGGCGTCACCGGCACCCGGGAGTCCGTCGGCCGCGAGGCCCAGGACCTGGTGCGCCGCACCCGCGCGGTGACCGGCCTGCCGGTCTGCGTGGGCCTGGGCGTCTCCGACGCCACGCAGGCCGCCGAGGTCGCCGGCTTCGCCGACGGCGTCATCGTCGGCTCCGCCTTCGTCAAGCGGCTGCTGGACGCACCCGACGAGGAGGCGGGCCTGGCCGCCGTACGGGCCCTCGCGGGGGACCTCGCGGCGGGCGTGCGACGAGGCGGGCGGCGACGCGGGTAACGCGACGCGGGTAACCCGTTCGAAGGAACCTGCGACCGGGGGTGCGCTGGGCCGTGCCCCCGGTTCGTTGTACGGGGACGTGAGCCAGAAGAACAGCGACGGAAAGCGCACCGCCCGCGAGCGGCTGCAGGAACAGCGCCTCAAGGACGAGGCCCGGGACAAACGCAGGCGGGGCATGATCGCGGGCGTGGTGGTGCTCGCGGTACTGGGCGCCGGCGCGGGCGTCGCGGCGCTGGTCGCGGGCTCGGGCGAGAAGAAGGAGGAGGCCGCCGGTCCGGCGGTGCCGCCCCAGGGCGTCCTCGGCAAGGACGGCTCGACCATCCCGGTGGGCAAGCGGGCCGCCAAGGCGACCCTCACGGTCTACGAGGACTTCCGCTGCCCGGCGTGCGCCCTGTTCGAGAACGCGTACCGCGAGACGATCCACGACCTCGAGGACGAGGGCAGGCTCCGCACCGAGTACCACATCGTTACGCTCATCGACAAGAACCTGGGCGGCAAGGGCTCCCTCGCCGCGGCCAACGCGGCCGCCTGCGCGCAGGACACCGGCAAGTTCTCCGCGTACCACGATGTGCTCTACAAGAACCAGCCGCCGGAGACGAACGACGCCTTCGCCTCCACGTCCCGCCTGTACGAACTGGCCGGCCAGGTCCCCGGGCTGAACACCCCCGGCTTCCAGAAGTGCGTGGACGACGGCACCCACGAGAGCTGGGTCAAGCAGAACCACGAGGCGTTCCGCAAGCTCAAGCTCAAGGCCACGCCTACCGTCCTGCTCAACGGCAAGAGCATCTACGGCGATCCCGCCCATCCGCTGACCTCGGCGAAGCTGCGGGAAATGACGGTCGCGGCGGCGAAGGAGCGCTGATCCCTCCCGTCGCGCCTGTTACGCCCGTTACGCAGCCGTTGTCACGGGTGGGTTGTCGCGTACGCGGCCCGGCAGGGTAGCGTCGGTGGTGCCATGAATCTCGCATACATCCCCAGCCCGTCGACCGGTGTCCTCCACCTGGGCCCGATCCCGCTGCGCGGCTACGCGTTCTGCATCATCATCGGCGTCTTCGCCGCCGTCTGGCTCGGCAACCGACGCTGGATCGCGCGCGGCGGCCGGGCCGGGACCGTCGCCGACATCGCCGTCTGGGCCGTGCCCTTCGGCCTGGTCGGCGGCCGGCTCTACCACGTGATCACCGACTACGAGCTGTACTTCGGTGAGGGCCGGAACTGGGTCGACTCCTTCAAGATCTGGGAGGGCGGCCTCGGCATCTGGGGCGCGGTCGCGCTGGGCGCGGTCGGCGCGTGGATCGGCTGCCGCCGCCGGGGCATCCCGCTGCCGGCCTGGGCCGACGCGGTGGCCCCCGGCCTCGCCGTCGCGCAGGCGATCGGCCGCTGGGGCAACTGGTTCAACCAGGAGCTCTACGGCAAGCGGACGGACGTGCCGTGGGCGCTGAAGATCGACGCCGACCCCGCGATCGGGCGGGTGGCCGGGACGTACCACCCGACCTTCCTGTACGAGTCGCTGTGGTGCCTGGGCGTCGCGGCCCTGGTGATCTGGGCGGACCGCCGGTTCAAGCTGGGGCACGGGCGGGCGTTCGCGCTGTACGTGGCGGCGTACACGGTGGGGCGCTTCTGGACGGAGTATCTGCGGGTGGACGAGGCGCATCATGTGCTGGGGCTGCGGTTGAACGGGTGGACGTCGATTCTGGTGTTCGTGGCGGCGGTGGCGTACATCGTGGTTTCCTCGCGGAAGGTTCCAGGGCGGGAGGCGGTTGTGGAGCCGGGGGCTGCCGAGGACGGTGGGTCGTCGGACGCGTCGTCGTCGGGGGCGGAGCCCAAGCCGGCTGAGTAGCCGGTGGGTTTGTGCTCCGGACCCCGCATCGTCCTTCGGGCGCTGTCCTCAAACGCCGGACGGGCTGAACAATCAGCCCGTCCGGCGTTTGAGGACGAACGCGGCGCAGCCGCGTTGCCCCGCGCGGGCGTTTGAGGACGAACGCGGCGCAGCCGCGTTGCCCCGCGCGGAGCGCGCGAGAAACGGTGAAAGGGCGGGGCTGGGGCAAACCCCCTGGTCAGCGCGGTAAGTTCGGCCTTCCTTGCTAGCGGATCACCCGCATTCGTGCGTACCTTCGACTCAGCAGAGCCCCACCGGGGCACCCCTGCCCGAAGGAGCACGCGAACACCATGGCTGTCCTCGACAACGCCGCGGCCACACACATCGCCCACCGCGACAACCACACGCACCGTGACGTCAACGGCGGCTGGCTCCGCCCCGCCGTCTTCGGGGCGATGGACGGCCTGGTCTCCAACCTCGCCCTTCTCACCGGCGTCGCCGGTGGTGACGTGTCCTCCCGGACGATGATGATCACCGGCCTCGCCGGCCTCGCCGCGGGCGCGTTCTCGATGGCCGTCGGCGAGTACACCTCCGTCGCCTCGCAGCGCGAACTCGTCCTCGCCGAGCTGGACGTGGAGCGCCGCGAGCTGCGCAGGCACCCCGCGGACGAGCAGGAGGAGCTGGCCGAGCTCTACGTCTCGCGCGGCGTGGAGCCCGCCCTCGCGGCGGAGGTCGCCCGGCAGCTGTCCCGCGACCCGGAGCAGGCGCTGGAGATCCACGCCCGCGAGGAGCTGGGCATAGACCCCTCCGACCTGCCGTCGCCGATGACCGCCGCCCTCGCCTCGTTCGGCTCGTTCGCGCTGGGCGCCCTGCTGCCCGTGCTGCCCTACCTGCTGGGCGCCACGGTGCTGTGGCCGGCCGTGCTGCTGGCGCTGCTGGGGCTGTTCGCCTGCGGTGCCGTCGTCGCCCGGGTGACGGCCCGGTCGTGGTGGTTCAGCGGGCTGCGCCAGCTGCTGCTCGGCGGGGCCGCCGCGGGGGTCACTTATCTGCTGGGTCTTGCGTTCGGCACCGCCGTCGGGTGATGCTTTTGCGGGGCACCGCATAACGCGCAGGTTTCGGCCCTGTTTCAACCCTCCGCCGACAGGGCACATTTATACGAACCCTGTTCGGCAGGGTGATTCCACCGTGAATCCATCCCAGATGTCCGCATAGTGGGATCTGCCTTCCGCATCGCGGGAGCCGGTGTGTAACCTGCACGAAATTTCGCGGAGGGCCAGCGTCGTCCCTCGGCACATGCACGGCATGACTGCCAAGACGACGACGGGAGCGCCGATGCGTTCTGCATCCCACCCCGCCCCGCAGGGGATGTACGACCCTCGCCACGAGCACGACGCCTGTGGCGTCGGGTTCGTCGCGACACTCACCGGCGAGGCGAGCCACGCGCTGGTGGACCGGGCGCTCACCGTCCTGCGCAACCTGGAGCACCGCGGTGCGACCGGCTCCGAGCCCGACTCGGGTGACGGCGCCGGCATCCTCGTCCAGGTCCCGGACGCGTTCCTGCGCGAGGCCGTGGACTTCGAGCTGCCGGAGCGGGGCGCGTACGCGGTCGGCATCGCGTTCCTCGCGGCGGACGGGGACGTCCCGTCCGTCGAGACGATCGCCGCCGAGGAGGGCCTCACCGTCCTCGGCTGGCGTGCCGTCCCCGTCGCCCCCGAACTGCTGGGCAGCTCCGCCCGGGCCACGATGCCGGAGTTCCGGCAGCTGTTCGTGGCGGACGAGGACGGGGAGAGCACCGGCATCGCGCTCGACCGCAAGGCGTTCGCGCTGCGCAAGCGTGCCGAGCGCGAGGCCGGCGTCTACTTCCCGTCGCTGTCCTCCCGCACGATCGTCTACAAGGGCATGCTGACCACCGGCCAGCTGGAGCCCTTCTTCCCGGACCTCTCCGACCGCCGCTTCGCCACGGCCGTCGCCCTGGTCCACTCCCGCTTCTCCACCAACACCTTCCCGAGCTGGCCGCTCGCCCACCCGTACCGCTTCGTGGCGCACAACGGCGAGATCAACACCGTGGGCGGCAACCGCAATTGGATGCGGGCGCGGGAGTCGCAGCTCGCCAGCGGTCTGTTCGGCGACGCGCCGCTGGAGCGGACCTTCCCGGTCTGCACCCCCGACGCGTCCGACTCCGCCTCCTTCGACGAGGTCCTCGAACTCCTGCACCTGGGCGGCCGTTCGCTGCCGCACAGCGTGCTGATGATGATCCCCGAGGCCTGGGAGAACCACGCCTCCATGGATCCGGCGCGGCGCGCCTTCTACCAGTACCACTCCACGCTGATGGAGCCCTGGGACGGCCCGGCCTGTGTCACCTTCACCGACGGCACCCTCGTCGGTGCCGTTCTCGACCGCAACGGTCTGCGGCCCGGCCGGTACTGGGTGACCGACGACGGGCTGGTCGTCCTCTCCTCCGAGGTCGGCGTCCTCGACATCGACCCGGCGAAGGTCGTCCGCAAGGGCCGCCTCCAGCCGGGGAAGATGTTCCTGGTCGACACCGCCGGGCACCGCATCATCGAGGACGACGAGGTCAAGGCGTCCCTCGCCGCCGAACAGCCCTACCGGGAGTGGCTGGAGGCCGGGCTGATCGACCTGGAGGACCTGCCCGAGCGCGAGCACATCGTGCACACCCACGCCTCGGTCACCCGCCGCCAGCAGACCTTCGGCTACACCGAGGAGGAGCTGCGCGTCGTCCTCGCGCCGATGGCCGCGTCCGGCGCGGAGCCGATCGGTTCGATGGGCACGGACTCGCCCATCGCCGCGCTCTCCGAGCGGCCCCGGCTGCTCTTCGACTACTTCACCCAGCTCTTCGCGCAGGTCACCAACCCGCCGCTGGACGCCATCCGGGAGGAGCTGGTCACCTCCCTGGTCTCCTCGCTCGGCCCGCAGGGCAACCTGCTGGAGCCGACGGCGGCCTCCTGCCGCAGTGTCACCCTGCCGTTCCCCGTTATCGACAACGACGAGCTGGCCAAGCTCATCCACATCAACGCCGACGGCGACCTGCCCGGCCTCAAGGCCGTCACGCTCTCCGGCCTCTACCGGGTCTCCGGCGGCGGCGCCGCGCTGGCCGCCCGGCTGGACGCGATGTGCGCCGAGGCCGACGCGGCCATCGCGGACGGCGCCCGGCTGATCGTCCTCTCCGACCGGCACTCGGACGCCGAACACGCCCCGGTCCCCTCGCTGTTGCTCACCTCGGCGATCCACCACCACCTCATCCGCACCAAGCAGCGCACCCAGGTGGGCCTGCTGGTCGAGGCCGGCGACGTCCGCGAGGTGCACCACGTCGCGCTGCTCATCGGCTACGGCGCCGCGGCCGTCAACCCGTACCTGGCGATGGAGTCCGTCGAGGACCTCGTCCGCGCCGGGACGTTCCTGCCGGACACCGAGCCCGAGCAGGCGATCCGCAACCTGATCAAGGCGCTCGGCAAGGGCGTGCTCAAGGTGATGTCCAAGATGGGCATCTCCACCGTCGCCTCCTACCGCGGCGCCCAGGTCTTCGAGGCCGTCGGCCTCGACGCCTCCTTCGTGGACACCTACTTCCACGGCACCACCACCAAGATCGGCGGCATCGGCCTGGAGGCCGTCGCGCGGGAGGTCGCCGCCCGGCACGCCAAGGCGTACCCGGCCACCGGCATCCCCGCCAGCCACCGCAGGCTGGAGATCGGCGGCGAGTACCAGTGGCGCCGCGAGGGCGAGCCGCACCTGTTCGACCCCGACACCGTCTTCCGGCTCCAGCACGCCACGCGCGAGCGGCGCTACGACATCTTCCAGCAGTACACCCGGCGCGTGAACGAGCAGTCCGCGCGGCTGATGACGCTGCGCGGCCTGTTCACGTTCGACAGCGACCGCGAGCCCGTCCCGCTGGACGAGGTCGAGCCGGTCGCCGAGATCGTCAAGCGGTTCTCCACCGGCGCCATGTCGTACGGCTCCATCTCCCGCGAGGCCCACGAGACGCTCGCCGTCGCCATGAACCGGCTGGGCGGCAAGTCCAACACCGGCGAGGGCGGCGAGGACCCGGAGCGGCTGTACGACCCGGCGCGCCGCTCCGGCATCAAGCAGGTGGCGTCCGGACGCTTCGGCGTCACCAGCGAGTACCTCGTCAACGCCGACGACATCCAGATCAAGATGGCCCAGGGCGCCAAGCCCGGCGAGGGCGGCCAGCTGCCCGGCCACAAGGTCTACCCGTGGGTGGCGAAGACCCGGCACTCGACGCCCGGCGTGGGGCTCATCTCCCCGCCGCCGCACCACGACATCTACTCCATCGAGGATCTGGCGCAGCTGATCCACGACCTCAAGAACGCCAACCCCGCCGCCCGCATCCACGTGAAGCTGGTCTCCGAGGTCGGTGTCGGCACGGTCGCGGCCGGCGTCTCCAAGGCGCACGCGGACGTCGTCCTGATCTCCGGGCACGACGGCGGCACCGGCGCCTCGCCGCTCACCTCGCTCAAGCACGCGGGCGGCCCCTGGGAGCTGGGCCTGGCCGAGACCCAGCAGACGCTGCTGCTCAACGGGTTGCGCGACCGCATCGTCGTCCAGGCCGACGGCCAGCTCAAGACCGGCCGCGACGTGCTGATCGCCGCGCTGCTCGGCGCCGAGGAGTTCGGGTTCGCGACCGCGCCGCTCGTCGTCTCCGGCTGCGTCATGATGCGCGTCTGCCATCTGGACACCTGCCCGGTCGGCATCGCCACCCAGAATCCCGTGCTGCGCGAGCGGTTCGCCGGCAAGGCCGAATTCGTGGTGAACTTCTTCGAGTTCATCGCGCAGGAGGTCCGCGAGCTCCTCGCCGGGCTGGGCTTCCGCAGCCTCCAGGAGGCCGTCGGGCACGCCGAACTCCTGGACGTCGAGCGGGCCGTGGGCCACTGGAAGGCCCAGGGCCTGGACCTGGCGCCGCTGTTCCACGTCCCGGACCTGCCCGCCGGCGCCGTCCGCCACCACACCGTCGCCCAGGACCACGGCCTGGCCAAGGCGCTCGACAACCAGCTGATCAAGCTGGCCGCCGACGCGCTCGACACGGTCGGCGCCGAGGAGCCCCAGCCCGTCCGCGCCCAGGTGCCGATCCGCAACATCAACCGGACCGTCGGCACCATGCTCGGCCACGAGGTGACCCGGAAGTTCGGCGGCGCCGGACTGCCGGACGACACGATCGACATCACCTTCACCGGCTCCGCGGGCCAGTCCTTCGGCGCCTTCCTGCCGCGCGGCGTCACCCTGCGGCTGGAGGGCGACGCCAACGACTACGTCGGCAAGGGCCTGTCCGGCGGCCGGATCGTCGTCCGCCCCGACCGGGCCGCCGACCACCTCGCCGAGTACTCCACCATCGCCGGCAACACGCTGGCGTACGGGGCCACCGGCGGCGAGATGTTCCTGCGCGGCAGCGTCGGCGAGCGGTTCTGCGTCCGCAACTCCGGGGCCACCGTCGTCTGTGAGGGCGCCGGCGACCACGGCTGCGAGTACATGACCGGCGGCCGTGCCGTCGTCCTGGGCCCGACCGGGCGCAACTTCGCGGCCGGCATGTCCGGCGGTGCCGCGTACGTCGTCGACCTGGATCCGCGCAACGTCAACAGGGAACTGGCCGGTGCCGTCGAGCCGCTCGACGACGCCGACCGGCGGTGGCTGCACGGCGTGGTGCGCCGCCACCACGAGGAGACCGCCTCCACCGTCGCGGCGGCCCTCCTCGCCGGCTGGGACGCGGCCGCGGACCGCTTCCGCAAGGTCCTCCCGGCCACGTACAAGGCAGTGCTCGCCGCCAAGGACGCCGCCGAGCGAGCCGGTCTCTCCGAGACCGAGACCCACGAGAAGATGATGGAGGCGGCGACCCATGGCTGACCCGAAGGGCTTCCTGACCACCGGCCGCGAGGTCGCCCGCTCCCGCCCGGTCGCCGAGCGCGTCCGCGACTGGAACGAGGTGGCCGTCCCGGGCGCGCTGCTGCCGATCATCGGCAAGCAGGCCGGACGCTGCATGGACTGCGGCATCCCGTTCTGCCACAACGGCTGCCCGCTGGGGAACCTCATCCCCGAGTGGAACGACTACGCGTACCGGGAGGACTGGCGGGCCGCCAGCGAGCGGCTGCACGCGACCAACAACTTCCCCGAGTTCACCGGGCGGCTGTGCCCGGCGCCCTGCGAGTCGGCGTGCGTGCTGGGCATCAACCAGCAGCCGGTCACCATCAAGAACGTCGAGGTCACCATCGTCGACAAGGCGTGGGCGGCCGGTGACGTCACCCCGCAGCCGCCCGAGCGGCTCTCCGGCCGGACCGTCGCCGTCATCGGCTCCGGCCCGGCCGGCCTGGCCGCCGCCCAGCAACTGACCCGGGCCGGCCACACCGTCGCGGTGTACGAGCGGGCCGACCGCATCGGCGGCCTGCTGCGGTACGGCATCCCCGAGTTCAAGATGGAGAAGCGGCACATCAACCGGCGCATCGAGCAGATGCGGGCGGAGGGCACGAAGTTCCGCACCGAGGTGGAGATCGGCCGCGACATCGACGCGGCGAAGCTGCGCGGGCGGTACGACGCGGTGGTCATCGCGGCGGGCGCCACGACCTCCCGTGACCTCCCGGTCCCCGGCCGGGAGCTGAAGGGCGTCCACTTCGCGATGGAGTACCTGCCCGTCGCCAACAAGGTGCAGGAGGGCGACTACGTCGCGCCCACCATCACCGCCGAGGGCAAGCACGTCGTCGTCATCGGCGGCGGCGACACCGGCGCCGACTGCGTCGGCACGGCGCACCGGCAGGGCGCCCTGTCCGTCACCCAGCTGGAGATCATGCCGAGGCCGTCCGACGCGCGCCCGGCGGGGCAGCCCTGGCCGACCTTCCCCCTCCTCTACAAGGTCACCTCCGCCCACGAGGAGGGCGGCGAGCGCGTCTACTCCGTCTCCACGACCCGCTTCGAGGGCGACGAGGACGGCAACGTGCAGTGGCTGCACCTGGCCGAGGTGGAGTTCGCCGGCGGCAAGCTCGAACAGAAGCCGGGCACCGAGCGCCGCATCCCGGCCCAACTGGTCACCCTGGCCATGGGCTTCACGGGTACGGACCGGGCGAACGGCCTGGTCGAGCAGCTCGGGCTGGAGCTGGACGAGCGCGGCAACGTCGCGCGGGACGCGGACTTCGCGACCAACGTCCCGGGCGTCTTCGTCGCGGGCGACGCGGGCCGCGGCCAGTCGCTGATCGTCTGGGCCATCGCGGAGGGCCGCTCGGCGGCCCGGGCCGTGGACCGCCACCTGACCGGCAGCAGCACCCTGCCCGCACCGATCCGGCCGACGGACCGGGCGCTGACGGTGTGATCACGCCATGTCGGCCCGCGCGTACAACTCCGGCGCGGGCTCGGCAGTCCACCGCATGTACGTGAACTCTTCGTCCTGTGGAAGGAACGCGTCATGCGACGGTTGACGACGACGGTGGCAGCGCTGGTCATGCTGACGGGCGCCGGGACGGCTACGGCGGTGGCCGCTCCGGTCCCTGTTCCGGCCTCGGCCGACTGCGCGTCCGGCTGGGGCAGCACCGACAAATCGGCCGAGGGAGCCGACTGCAAGCCGCTGAAGAACATCCGCACCGGCGCGCACGAGTGCTACGACCGCGTCGTCTTCGACCTGGGCGGCGCGCCGAGCCGGCTCGGCTACCACGTGGGCTACGTCGACAAGTTCCACCAGGACGGCTCCGGCGACGAGATACCGGTGGGCGGCGGCGCGATCCTCCAGGTCTACCTCTCGGCCCCGAGCTACGACCCGTCGACGGGCCGCGCGACGTACGCAGGGAAGGCGGGCAAGCCGCTCCCCGGCGTGGACATCGGCGGCTACCGGACCTTCAAGGACACGAAGTTCGGGGCGAGCTTCGAGGGTCAGACCCAGGTGGCCGTCGGCGTCCGCGCCAAACTCCCGTTCCGGGTGCAGCACTCGGGGGACAAGCTGATCGTGGATGTGGCGCACACCTGGTGACGCGTCGGGCGGGTCAGTGTCGCGTGAAGTGGTGCGCCATGTAGTAGCCCGCGAAACGGGCGGCCTTCTCCGTGTCCCCGCCGTGTGCCTCCGGTCGGCGCTCCGTGTCCAGCCGGGCGCACACGGCACAGCCGGGGGCCGGCCGGGGCATGGCCGGAGGCCCTGATACATGCTGGAGGGGCACCAGCCCGGGCAGCGGCATGTACGGCGGAGGCGTCATCATCAGGCGTCGCCTCCGTGCAGGCGCGCGCCCCGGCTCTCCGCGACCCGGAGCGCGTCCGTCAGGCACTCGGACAGCCGCACGCCGAGGTAGCGCAGCTCGCTGGTGGGCGCGTCCGGGTTGCCGAGCACGGTCCGGGTGAGTTCGAGGACTTCCGCGCCGACGGCGAGCTGGACGGCCTCCATCTCGTCGGCCAGCCGCGAAAGATGCCCGGACGGGTCGGCCGAGAGCAGCAGGCACGGCTTGCCGTCCTCCGCCCGCCAGGGCAGCAGCCGGGCCGGGCTCCGGCCGGCGGCGGCGTCGGCGAGGTCGCGCCGGCGTTGGTGTTGTTCGTCGGTCCTGTGGGTCATGGGTCGTCCCCTCGCGGCGGTTTCCGGTGAGGGGACCGTACGGGCAGGGTACGGGCCAAGCCATATACACGAGGGGGTAGTTCGCGACCACGCGCAAGCGATGTATCACGCTGCGCAGTACCTAGCCGGATACTCCCAGGTGAGAGGCCATGCCCCGCATGTCCTGGGTAAGTGTGCGCTTGCGGGTACGGAGAATGTCGGTCATCACGTAGCGCGCCATGGGCTGGTGCGTCAGCCATGACCCGGATGTGCGCCGGAGCTGGGTCAGTTCGTCCATGGCGTCCTGGTGGGAGCCGAGGAGGATGTGTGCGCGGGCCACGTCCAGGCGGTGCCTCCCCCAGTTGGGAGTGGTCGGCCTGCCGAAGTTGCGCAGTGCCTTGGCGCTCAGCAAGCCGTCGTCGGTCCGTCGGAGCACGGCCCGTGCGTCGCCTGCCAAGGCCAGGTCCTCCACCACCTTCATCTCCGCCGTCACCGGGCCGAAGCCACCCCAGTGGTCCGGGAAGGCGACGCACTCGGTGTCCAGGGCGCTGGCGGCCGTCCCCGCCATCCTGCGGGCTTCCCGTGCCACGTCCGGGCGGTTGTTGCGCACGGTGGCGGACGCGACCCTGAGCCACAGTTCACCCCACACAGCCAGCTGGCCCGGAGTCGCCGTGGACAGGCGGGGCTCGATTTCCGCGGCCGTCGTCGCGGCGACCTCTTCGCTTTCGTCGAACCGGTCCTGCCGCAGCAGGAGCCAGCACAGTCCTACGATCCCCGTCGCCGCGAGCTGGGTGCGATCCGTCTCGCGCGCAAGGCGGATGGCCTCGGCGAGCGCGTAATACGCCATGTCGTACTGCCTCACTTGCGTGAGGTACTTGCCGGTGAGCAGGAGGACATGACAGCGGGCGAGCAGCGCCTGGGACCTTTCCGCGCCCTCGGCCGATGCGACGGCCGATTCGGAACTCTCCAGTAGCAGCGGCAGCCTTTTCGCCACGGCACCGTACTGATCCGCCCAGTAAAGGGCGTGCCCTTCCTGAACACCCCTGTGCAGGGCGGAAAGCTCCGGCGGTTCACCCCGGGCGGGCCTCGGCGCGCCCAGCCCCACCGCCGGCATCAACGCCCGCCGCAACTCCGCGAGATAGCGCCGGTTCGCCTCGTCCTCCGGACCGACCACCGGCTTCGGCGCCTCCGTCGCGAACAGCGCCGACGTCGTCACCCCCAGCGCCCGCGCCATCGCGTGCAGGGTCTCGACGCGGGCGTCCCCGCCCTGCTCCACCTTGCGGATCGTACTGAGCGACAGATCCGCCGCCTCGGCCAACCCCTCCTGGCTCAGACCGGCCGCCCGCCGGAACTTCCTCACATTGTCGGCCAGTCCTGTGGGCATGGGATCACCGTCCTCTCAACCCCAGGGTAGACGGGCCCAGTTGCGGCACCGTCCGATGTTCCATGGTGTGGCTGTCGATGTGTCAGGCGCCGAGTGGGATCGCTGCCGCCACCGTCACTGTGGCTCGAAAGTTGCGTGCTGGGGTTTGAGTGAGTGTCGAGGCGCCGGCCAAGTTGAGATAGTCCGGCTGCCTCGAACCGCCTGTTCCGCCTGGCTCAAGCAGGGAGCGCTCCCGTGCTCTTGTTGCAGTCTCCCCCGGTGCGCGGACTCGCTGTCCTGTGCGATCGCCTTAAGTGCTGTAGATGTGGGTGTACAAGCCGAAGGGCCGCGTGGCCCCGGGGAGAGGGGGACACGCGGCCCTGCCCTTGGCGGCTGGAACCAGGGCCGTTACTTGTTGACCAGGGTGTTGCCGTGGGAGAGGTTGCCGACCCCGACCGCCGAGATCACATTGCCCCCGGCGTTCGGGGAGACGTGGGGCGCGACCTGGACGACGTTCCCGGCGGCGACGCCCGGGGACTTGCAGGCCGCGCCGTGGGCCCCGCTGCTGGCGGTGGCACCGGCGGCGCCGGCGCCGATGGCCGCGGCGGCCATCACGGTGACGGCGGCGGCGTTGCGCATGCTGCTCATAGCTCTCTCCATGGGTTGGGGGGAGCCAGTGCAAAAGCTCTGGCAAGAGAGAGTCTTGCGTATGAAAAACCGCTGACGTGATGGAGCGAGATATGTTCATCCTCCCTTGTGATCAAGGCGGTGGTATTGACCACCTGGGAGGTCTGTGCGTCAACTGCTGCTGAGTGTGGGTGAGTTGTGTGTCAAACCCGCGCCCTTCACCCGGTAGTTGCGGCCGGGGGGCGTGCCGGAGTGGGCCTCGCGCCGGGGCGCTCGCACGTCCGGGTGGTCGTGCGTGATCCGTCCATCGGATGTTCGCCGCCGCGCCTATCCAAGGCTTATGGAGCAACCCCCCTTCTCCCGCAGGAAGTTCACCGTCACGGCCACGACGGCCGCTGCCGCCCTGGGGCTCACCCCCGCGGCGGCGGCCCCCGCCCTGCCCGTCCAGCCCCCGAAGTCCACCGCGGACTGGGACACCTGTCTGGAGGTCGCCCGCGCCCTGCTCGTCGTGGACGACGAGAACCGGCCGCTGGCCCCCGCCTACCGGAAGATCCTCGGCGACGGCCTGCCGCGCACCGGTTCCAAGACGGCGAAGAAGGTCCTGGTGATCGGCGCCGGACCGGCCGGGCTCGTGGCCGCCTGGCTGCTCAAGCGGGCCGGGCACCGCGTCACGCTGCTGGAGGCCAACGGCAACCGCGTCGGCGGGCGCATCAAGACCTTCCGCACCGGCGGGCACGAGCACGCGCTGCAGCCGTTCACCGACGCCCGGCAGTACGCCGAGGCCGGCGCCATGCGCATCCCCGGCAGCCACCCGCTGGTGATGAGCCTCATCGACCAGCTCGGCGTCAAGAAGCGCCCCTTCCACCTGGTGGACGTCGACGGGCAGGGCAAGCCCGTCAACCATGCCTGGCTGTACGTCAACGGCATCCGGGTGCGCCGCTCCGAGTACGCCAAGTCCCCCCGGAAGATCAACCGTTCGTTCGGCGTGCCCGACGAGTACCTCGACGTACCGTCCTCGACGATCCTGCGCCGCGCGCTGGACCCGGTGCGCAACGAGTTCAGCACGGCCGGGAAGGACGGCAAGCGGGTCGACAAGCCGATGCCCGAACGGGTGCGGGGCTGGGCCCGGGTGATCCAGAAGTACGGTGACTGGTCCATGTACCGCTTCCTCACCGAGGAGGCCGGCTTCGACGAGCGGACGATCGACCTCGTCGGGACGCTGGAGAACCTGACCTCCCGGCTTCCGCTGTCCTTCGTCCACAGCTTCATCAGCCAGTCGCTGATCAGCCCCGACACGGCCTTCTGGGAGCTGGTCGGCGGCACGGCGACGCTCCCGGACGCGCTGTTGAAGAAGGTCGAGGACGTCCTGCGCCTCGACCGGCGGGTGACGCACATCGAGTACTGGCACCCGGACCGGCCCGGCGACACCGAGCACGTCCGCGAGGACGGGCCGCACGTCTGGGTCGACACGGTGTCCGAGGGGCGCGGCGGGAAGGTGGTCCGCGAGCAGTTCACCGCCGACCTCGCGGTCGTCACCGTGCCGTTCTCCGGGCTGCGGCAGGTGCAGGTCAGCCCGCTGATGTCGTACGGCAAGCGGCGCGCGGTCACCGAACTGCACTACGACAGCGCGACCAAGGTGCTCCTCGAATTCAGCCGCCGCTGGTGGGAGTTGGACGAGGAGGGGTGGCGCCGGGCCCTCGACGACATCCGCCCCGGCCTGTACGAGCAGTACCGCAAGGGCAAGGCGCCGAACGACGGCAGCCTCCTCGGCGCGCACCCCTCCGTCCCGCGCGGCCGCATCACCCCCGCCCAGCGCGCCCACTACGCGGCCAACCGCTGGGCCGGGCGCGACGCACCGGAGGCGGCGCAGATCGTCGGCGGAGGTTCCGTCTCCGACAACTCCAACCGCTTCATGATCAACCCGTCGCACCCCGTCCCCGGCAGCAAGGGCGGCGTCGTCCTCGCCTCCTACAGCTGGGCCGACGACGCGTCGCGCTGGGACTCCTTCGACGACGACGCCCGCTACCCGCACGCACTCCGCGGCCTCCAACAGGTGTACGGACAGCGGGTGGAGGTCTTCTACACGGGCGCCGGCCGCACGCAGAGCTGGCTGCGCGACCCGTACGCGTACGGGGAGGCGTCGGTGCTGCTCCCCGGTCAGCACACGGAGCTGCTCCCGTCGATCCGCACGGCGGAGGGGCCGCTGCGCTTCGCCGGCGACCACACGTCGGTGAAGCCGTCGTGGATCGAGGGGGCGCTGGAGTCGGGGGTGCGGGCGGCCCTGGAGGTGCATTTGGGCTGACGCCCGGGGGATTCTCCCCGCCCCGCCCTTTCACCGTTTCCCGGGGCAGGCCCCGGACCCCGTCCGCCCTACGGGCGGAGCCCTCGCCCCCTCCGGAGGGGGCAACCCCGGTACGAGGCGGCGCTCCGGGGGAGGCGGGTGCCGTCGCTCCGGGCGGCCCTGGGAGCGTCCGCCGGACACGCGGACAGCCGCGTGCCGGCATACGGCAACTCGTCCGTCGGCGGCCGCCGGGTCGCTCGGCGCGGTGCGTGCCCGGCCCAGGGCCTCCGCCCCCAGGGCGAGTTGCACGGCTCCACGTCCTCGGCCGGTCGCGACAGGTCGCGGACCGGTCGTCCGTGAGCGGCAGGCGGGGCTTGTCGTCCTCCGTCGCCCGAGGCAGGAGCCGGGCCGTGTGCCCCGGGACGGCATCGGCGAGGGCGCGTCGCCGCCGGGTCTGCCTTCCTCATGGGCGGGCGGATGGTGTCCACGGATGGTGTCCACGGGGGAGGTCGTGCCGCACTGCCCCGCCTGTGTCCCAAGGGTGGTGACGGCCAAGGGTGGCGACGGCTGCTTCGAAGCCGCGCGGCAGTGCGGGGAGTGCCGGTGCTTCCTCGCGTTGTCGGTCGGCTCTGAGGGTGTGGGCCCAGTGGCGCGTCAACCCCGTTGCAGAACCTAGGGGTTGGGGGGATCCGGATGGTGAACTGTCGGCGGACCTCACCGTCGTCGGTCAAGCGGCTGTCATGAGTCCTCGCCGGCGCAGGTCAGCCAGCTCCGGCTCACCGCCCTTGCCTCGTCCGCCTGTTCCGGCGTGACGACACCCTCCACATCCGGGGAACGCCCCAGGAAATCCTGCACTTGTTCGCGCTCATCCGTGCTGACGACCCAGACGGACGACGTGGAGGACCCGTCGTCATGCCAGTCCAGCACGCTCAAGGTATGCCGATCGGTCATCGCGTCCTCCCAGCCCCTCGCACCGGCTTCGGCACCGTCCTGCGTCAGGATGCGCACCACAGGTGCGCCCGTCGCGTGCCGGAGAGTTCAGAGCAGTTTGACCTGGGAGGCCTGCGGCCCCTTCTGGCCCTGGGTGACCTCGAACTCCACCCTCTGTCCTTCTTCCAGGGAGCGGAAGCCCCCTCCCGTGTCGTCGATCTCCGAGTAATGGACGAAGACGTCGGGGCCGCCCCCCTCCTGTGCGATGAAACCGAAGCCCTTCTCGGCGTTGAACCATTTGACGGTCCCTCTGGCCATGGCTCCTCCTGGGATCGAGGTGGTGGTCCGCTGTTGCGCCGACGGAATCGGCGCCGGCACTTTCACCGACAGATGCCGACAGATGCCGACAGATACCGGCGGAGACGCTCATCCAGTAAGGATGCGGCCACCGGTTCCACGGTACCGTCCACATCCCGGGCGCTCCACACGGGCAACATCAGGTGCTGCCCCCTTTGGGGCAGACGCCCGCCAGTGCTGTGGACAGGGGACGGGACGGCCGCAGGGGTGGAACGGTTCCTGGAGCCGAGGCGGGCGGACTGCCCGCGGTGCGGCCCGGACCGTACTGCGCGGGGTCGCGGGGCGTGCGGCGTGCGGAGCGCCGTCCCTACTCCGCCGCCCGCACCGTCACCTCGCTGAACTCCACCCGCGCGTCCTCCGTGTACATCCCCACGGCCCCCTGCGTGTAGGGACGTTCCTGGTCCTGGTAGGCGACCAGGCCGCGGCCGTCCACGCTGACCTCCATGCGCGCGCCGCGCTGGGCGATGCGGACGGCGGAGGTCCGGCCGGCCGGGTACGAGCCCTGGCCCGTGGCCAGGAAGCGCTGGCCGCCGGGGTAGGCGGGGTCCCGCTTGCCCAGTTCCCAGCCGTTGGGTTTGAGGGTGA
Source organism: Streptomyces sp. AV19 (assembly GCF_015999245.1). Lineage (GTDB taxonomy): Bacteria > Actinomycetota > Actinomycetes > Streptomycetales > Streptomycetaceae > Streptomyces. The sequence goes on from NZ_JAEAMR010000010.1 coordinate 116,855, forward strand.
GGTAGTAGAAGTGCTCCGGGTCGGAGTAGGACCACAGGAGCCAGGGCACCTCCCAGGGGTTCGGGGCGGGGGTGCGGAGCTGGGAGACGGTGCGCATGCGGGCCGCGTAGTCCACGTTCTCGTACGTCGCCGTCGAGACGACCAGGGCCGCGTGGGTCTCGTCGGGGCGGGTGGCCGGGGCGGGGGAGAGGGTCAGGACGCCGTCGTGGCCGTCGACCGTGCCGTGGCCCGCGAAGACCGTTCGCCAGGGGCCGTGGACCGAACCCTCGGCCCACGGCCCCTCCGGCGCGTTCTCCTCGCTCCACAGGGCGTACGCCCCGAACCCGAGGCCGATGAGGGCGGCCGCGGTGAGGAGGAGCCGATGGAGTCTTGTCATGCGGTCGAGTATGAACCCGGGCCCTCGGGGAGGCGGGCCTCCACGGGGGCCGCGTCCGCGTCCGCCCCGAAGTCCTCCGCGAGCTGGGCGATGATGCGTTCGGTCGCGCGGCCGTCGCCGAACGGATTTCCGGCGCCGGCCATCCGGTCGTACTCCGCGCGGTCGTCGAGGAGGCGTTCGACGGCGGCCAGGATGACGTCGGGCATCGTGCCCACCAGCCGCGCGGCGCCCGCCTCCACCGCCTCGGGCCGCTCGGTGGTGGTCCGCAGGACCAGGGCGGGCTTGCCGAGGCTCGGCGCCTCCTCCTGGATGCCACCGGAGTCCGTCAGCACCAGATCGCAGGCGGCGAGGGTGGCCGAGAAGTCGAGGCAGCCGAGGGGCTCGACGACGCGGACGCGCGGATGGCCGGTCAGCTCGGGCAGCAGCGCGTCACGCACCGCCGGGCTCTTGTGCAGGGGCAGCAGGATCTCCACGTCGCCCCGGTCGGCCAGCCGTCGTATGGCCCGGCCCATGCCGCGCATGGTGTCGCCCTGGTTCTCCCGGCGGTGCAGCGTCAGCAGCACGCGCCGCAGACCGGTGGAGCCGAAGTGGCTGCGGCCGCCCCCCTTCTCCAGCACCCACAGCAGGTTGTCGATGACGGTGTTGCCGGTGGTGAAGACCTCCGAGGCGGCAATGCCCTCGCCCACCAGGTGTGCGGCCGCGCGCGCCGTCGGCGCGAAGTGCCAGCGCGCCACGCGGCCGATGAGGCGGCGGTTGAGCTCCTCGGGGAACGGGTTGTCCAGGACGCCCGTGCGCAGCCCCGCCTCGACGTGGGCGACGGGGACGTGCTCGTAGAAGGCGGCCAGGGCGCCGGTCAGCGCGGTGGTGGTGTCGCCCTGGACGATCACGAGGTCGGGGCGCTGCGCCCGGATGATCTCGCCGAGGCCGTCGACGAGGCGGGCGGTGAGGGTGGACAGCTCCTGGCGCTCGCGCATGACGTCGAGCTCGGTGCGCTCGCGGACCTGGAGCAGGTCCAGCATCTGGTGCAGCATCTCGCGGTGCTGGCCGGTGGTGACGACGAGCGGCTCGAAGAGCTCGGAGGCGGCCATGGCGCGGGCCACGGGCGCGAGCTTGATCGCTTCGGGGCGGGTGCCGAGGACGAGCATGGCACGCACGGGGGCGTTGATCAGGTTCGAGGACACGGTTCTCCCTGGGACGTCACGGAGTCAGGGTGCTGTGCGAAGTGCCTTACGTGCGCGCGGTCTTCAGCCACGTCTGCTTGCCGGTCAGCATCCGCCACAGGCCCCACCATCCGGCGGCGAACCAGATGTAGCCGTAGAAGACGAAGACGTGCGACAGCAGGATCGCGCGGGCCAGTCCGAGGCCCTGTTCGCGCCGGGAGTAGACCCAGCCGTAGACGTAGGCGGCGGTGAAGGACAGGACGTACGGGCCGATCACCCACATCGGGTGGATCAGGGGACGGCCGGCCTCCACCGAGCCGGCCACCGTGCCGCCCACCGCGACCAGGAAGGACAGCGGCAGCAGCGAGGTGAGCAGGATGAGCACCGGGCTGGAGAGGTGGTAGAGCAGGTCCAGCGCGGGCCGGGTGGGGACCTCGCGGACGATCAGCGGGACGAGTCCGGCCGACTGGAGGTGTCCCTGGAACCAGCGCGAGCGCTGGCGCACCAGCCGCCGGACGTCGAGCACGGCCTGCTGGGAGACGGCGGCCGAGGTGCAGTGCTGGTTGGTCCAGCCGTGGGCGATGAGGCGGACGCCGAGGTCGAGGTCCTCGGTCAGGGAGTCGCTCCAGGGGCCGGAGCCGTCCGGGCCCATCAGGGTGTCGAGCGCGGCCAGCCGCATGAACTGGCCGTTGCCGCCCATCCCGACGCTGCCGATGGTGCGGCGGGCGCTCTGGAAGATGTCGCCGTAGATGACGAACTCCATGTCCTGGAGCCGGGCGAGCAGCCCCTGGCCGCGGTTGTACATCCGCACCCCGATCTGGGTGCCGCCGGTGCGCGGGTTGTCGAAGTACGGGTCGACCGCCTGGACGACGTGCGGGTCGAGCCGTCCGTCGGCGTCCACGACGCAGACGATGACGTCGCGCGGGTCGCGCCCGTCGAGCAGGCCGGACGAACGCAGGTGCTGGATACCGGCGTTGAGGGCGGCGCCCTTGCCCTTGCGGGCGTTCGGCAGGTGGCGGCGCAGGAGGCGGACCTTGCCGGGCTCGGCGCGGCAGGCGGTCCCGGCGATCTCGCCGGTGCGGTCGTCGGAGGCGTCGTCGATGACCAGCGCGAGGGTGTTGCGGGCGGGCAGGGCGGTGATGCGGGCCAGGCTCTCGGCGAGCACCTTCTCCTCGTTGAGACAGGCGAGGAGGAAGACGTAGAGGCGCTGGTCCCTGGGACCCCGGGATCTGCGGAAGCCGCGCCGGGAGATGAGGAACAGGGCGGTGTTGTAGCAGCCGGCCATCACGATGATGGCGATGCTGGCCCAGACCAGGAGTTCGCCCTCGATGACGATCTCGTTCAGTGTCACGAGCGGTCACCGGAATTCCGTATCCGGAACCACAATTTGAGCGATATCAGTGTCGCGGCCACCACGCAGTAGAGCAGGAATCCGGCTCCCGCCACCTGCTGGAGCCCTCTCGCGAAGGGAAGTCCCGGAAGGACTTCCGGGGCGGCCGTCAGCCCGGCAAGAGGCACGACGACGCCCAGCGCGGGTTTTCCGTACATGGGTTCCCCCCCCATTTTCCGCCTTCTTCGAGGCGTGCGCTGGGAACGTATCAGACCGCCCGGTCCGTTCAGTCGTACATCCGGGAAATCGTTGAATCCGGCGTGTAAATTCTCGTGACCCGCCGGTAGTTCTGCCTGTTCATCGCGGGTTTGTGACGGGTGAGGTCTGTGGTCCGCACCAATTTCGGATTCGAAAAGGTGCTCGGGAAGTGCCCGGAAGGCGCTCGGAACGCGCCGGGGGCGGCTTCCGGGATGTATTGACAGCGATCGTCCACCCCACCAGAATCGGCCAACTGTCGGCCCGTACGGTGCGGACATCACAGGGGGGAATCGCATATGCGTGCGCGTCATTCCAGGCGGAGACGAGGAATTTCCCGGATCTCGCTGGCGCTTTCGATAGTCGCCGCCCTGACGGGCGGCTTCGCTCTTTCCCAGGAGGGCGCCGGGGCCGCAGGGGCCCCCGGGGGGAAGGAACACGCGTCCCACGCCCTGCAGGGCGCCGGTTCCACGGCCCTGTCCGGCGCCGGCGCCAAGGACCTCAGGGCCTGGCAGGCCGCCCGGCTGGCCAACGAGAAGCTCCGCCGGGAGCACAAGCTCGTCATCCGCCGCACGACGCCGAAGGCGGGCGCCGTCGCCGGGCAGGGCGCCGTCGCCAAGCCGGCGGCGGCCCGCCCGGGCGCCGGGAGCGTCGTGCCCGCGCTCGCCCGGCCGCAGGCGGCGGCCGCCTCGTCCTCCGCGCTCGTCCTGTACGACACCACGGGCCCGTACGGCTACCTCGGTGAGCTCTACGCGATGGCCGCCGCCAACCTCGCCGGGCACTTCGGGACCGTCACCGCCAGGCCCGTCTCCTCGTACACCGCCGGAATGGTCGGCCAGTACACGGCGACGGTCTACATCGGCTCGACCTACTACGGCGGGAGCGTCCCGGACGCCGTGCCCGCGGCGTTCTACCGGGACGCCCTGGCCACCGTCCGTCCCGTCACCTGGATCGGCGACAACATCTGGGGCATGGCGGGCGCCGTCGGCGTGGACGCCTTCAAGCAGCGCTACGGCTGGGACCCGACCAACTCCTACTACACGCCGGGCGGTTCGGCCGGCAACATCACCAAGGTCTCCTACAAGGGGCAGCAGCTGACCCGTAGGATCCCCGCCGGTTACGACGGCGGCGTGCTGCACCCCGCGCTGGTGAGCGGCCCCGGCTACCCGCAGGTCACCCAGCTCGCCCAGGCCACGGACGCCAACTCCGGTGCCACCAGCCCCTGGGCGATCCGCTCCGGCAACCTCACCTACGTCGGGGAGATCCCCTTCACCTACGTCTCCGAGTCCGACCGCGTGATCGTCTTCGAGGACCTGCTCTTCGACGGGCTCGCGCCGGGCACCGCCGAGCGGCACCGGGCGTTCGTGCGGCTGGAGGACATCAGCCCCAAGGCCGACGCGGCCGAACTGCGGCAGGTGGCCGACTACCTGTACGCGCAGAAGATCCCGTACGGGATCAACGTCATCCCTGTCTACAAGGACCCCAAGGGCACCTACAACAACGGGGTTCCCGAGACCGTCACGCTCGACCAGGCGCCCCAGGTCGTCTCCGCGCTCAAGTACATGCTGGCCCGCGGCGCGGTGCTGATGGACCACGGCTACACCCACCAGTACAGCAACGTGAACAACCCCTACTCCGGGGTCACCGGCGACGACTTCGAGTTCTTCCGGGCGCACGTCGACTCCGCCGACAACGTCGTCTACGACGGGCCGCCCGCCGAGGACTCGGCCGCGTGGGCCCAGGCGCGCCTGACCTCCGCCTTCGCCGGTTTCGCCGCGGCCGGGCTGCCGAAGCCGGCACTGTGGACGACACCGCACTACGCGGCCTCGGCCACCGACTACCGTGTCCTCGGACAGAACTTCTCCGCCCGCCTGGAGCGATCCTTGTACTTCGCAGGCACGTTGAGCGGCGCCCCCGCGGACGCCGGCCGGTACATCGGCCAGTTCTTCCCGTACGCGGTCAAGGACGTCTACGGGACCACGGTCCTGCCGGAGAACCTCGGCAACTACGAGCCGGAGGCGTACAACAACCACCCGGCCCGGCTCCCGGCCGACCTGATCGCCTCGGCCAAGGCGAACCTGGCCGTCCGTGACGGGGTGGCGAGCTTCTTCTACCACCCGTACTACGGAACGGGGCCGCTCAAGCAGACGGTCGACGGCATCCGCGCCCTCGGGTACGCCTTCGTCGCACCGGCGGAACTGAACCAGTGAGGGCGAAGAAGGGGGCGGCCGTCCTCGGGCTCGCGGTCGCGGCCGCCCTCTTCCTCGCCGGGTGCTCCACCACGGACTCCTCGGAGCCCCGGGAGTCCCCCGGCGTCACCGCGAGCCGGAGCGCGGCCAAGCGGCCCGACGAGCGGAAGGAGACCCCGCTGAAGGGCATCACCCTCCCCTCCTGGAACAAGGACGACTACGACAGTCCCGAGGCCGGAACGTATCTGCGGCAGATCGCCGCCACGGGGGCCCGCTGGGTGACCTTCACCCCCACCTGGTACCAGGACCGCGTCACCGACGCGGAGTTCCGCCCCACGGACGAGACCGCGAGCGACGACAGCCTGCGGCACATCGTCCGGCTCGCCCACGACGCCGGCCTCAAGACGATGATCAAGCCGCACGTCGACCTGGTGAAGGGCGGCGACCGGGCCGGGATCCGGCCGGAGGACGCCGAGGCCTGGTTCGCGGTCTACCGGCGCTTCATCACGCACTACGCGCGGCTCGCCGACGAGACCGGGGCCGAGCGGTTCGCGGTCGGCACGGAGCTGGCGGGCACCTCGGGGGACGGCGACCGCTGGAAGGAGGCGGTCTCGGCCGTCCGGGCGCGCTACGGAGGGCCGTTGACGTACGCCGCCAACTACGACGAGTACCGGCGCGTCGCCTTCTGGCAGGAGCTCGACCTCATCGGGATCGACGCCTACTGGCCGCTCGGCGACCGGCCCACGGCGGACGCGGCGGCGCTGCGCCAGGCGTGGCAGCCGGTGGTGGAGGAACTGGCGGCGTTCTCCGCGCGGCAGCACCGCCGGATCCTCTTCACCGAGGCGGGCTACGTCAGCCAGCGCGGCTCGACGACGGCGCCGTACTCCTGGACGGTCAGCGGTGCGAACGGCGACGCGGAACAGGCCGCGGGCTACGAGGCGTTGCTGGCCGCGTTCGAGGGCAAGGCGTGGTGGGCGGGGGTGTGCTGGTGGATGTGGGACGACTGGCCCGGGGCGGGGGAGACGCCGCGGAAACTGTCGTACACGCCGCACGGGAAGCCGGCGGAGCGGGTGTTGAGGCGGTGGTGGGGGGTCGCCGGCCGCTGAGGCTGTGCCGGGGTTGCTCCCCGTCCCGCCCTTTCACCGTTTCCGCAGCAGCGCGCTGCGCACGCTGTCCTCAAACGCCGGACGGGCTGGATTGGCGCGCCGAATTCAGCCCGTCCGGCGTTTGAGGACGAACGCGGCGCAGCCGCGTTGCCTCCGCGCGGAGCGCGCGAGAAACGGTGAAAGGGCGGGCGGCGCAGCCGCGTTGCCTCCGCGCGGAGCGCGCGAGAAACGGTGAAAGGGCGGGGCGGGGAGCAATCCCTCACGTGTCGCACTCCGCGACACCCCCGCACACACCGCACCGCACCCGCACCCGCCCCACGCACCCCACCCGAAGCCACTGCCGGCACGTCGGGCACGGGAAACGGACCCGCTGCGGGTCGCCCTCGAAAACGTAGGCGGCGGGCGCCGACGACACCCCCGCCCGCCGGTCCCGCGCGTACCGGTGCCGTCCCAGCCGCCCCGCCCCCGCCAGCGGCGCCCGCCGCTCCTCGTTCCGGGCCCGCCGCGCCCCGGCGGCGTACGCGTCGTACGCCCGCGGGCTGGTGAACCACGGCGCGGGGTCCTCCCCGAAGGCCCGTGCCCGCAGGGCGAGGACGTAGCCGAACTCCTCCGGCGTGAGGTAGCCGAGCTTCTGCGTGGTGAGCGCGTCCTCCCGGTACGCGTCGAGCAGCAGCCACCCAGCCCCGAGGTACGCGGACACCGTGTCGGTGAGGATCTCGTTGTCGCGGGTGCCGGTGAAGGCGAGCCCGAGCCGGTGCAGGAAGACGTGGGTGACCTCGTGGGCGAGGGCCGCCCCGATGTCCCGGCGGTGTTCCTTGAAGCGCGTGTTGAGCTCGACGAAGTACTCGGGCCCGGCGGCGAGTTCGACGCTGCCCGCGTGCCGCATCCCGTGGAAGGTGACGATCATCCGCGCGTCCGGCAGCCGCAGGTGCCGCACGATCGCGCCGGCGACGCGCTGCACGCCGAGGTAGGGGTCCTCGTCGTCGGAGAAGGCGACGTCCGCCGGGGGGACGCTCAGGACGAAGTCCCGCACGCCGGCCGCGGAGAGGCGCCGGTACAGGGCGGTGACCGCGCGGTGCACCGTCGTCAGGTGCGGGAACCCGTGCAGGATCTCGACGTCCGTGCCCACCGGCCACCACCGCCCCGTTCCGGGGCCCGGAGCCCCGCCCCTTCCACTCTACGGGCCCGGCCCTCCCGACCGAACGGTCCGTACGTACTGGCCGGAACCGTCCTTGTCGCGGGAACCGCGCGCTCCGATACTCGCAGCGCGCCCACCCGGGTCACTGTGTGACACACGCATCGGCGACCGTCGTGTGCCTTGTCATGAACCTGGCGAAAGCGCCCAACCTCCCACGAAAGGACGTCCCTTGCGCATCCACACCACGGCAGCGAAGAGATGCCTCGCGGTCGGCGCGGTGGCGCTCGCCGCCTTCAGCCTTCAGCCGGGCGGCGCCCAGGCCGCCCCGGCGAAAGAACCCGGCCCCTACGTCGTCGGCGGCGTCCCCGCCCAGCAGGGCGAGTTCCCCTGGATGGTCCGCCTCTCCATGGGCTGCGGCGGAGCCCTCTACACCAAACAGATCGTCCTCACCGCCGCGCACTGCGTGAACGGCAGCGGACCCAACACCTCGATCACCGCCACCGCGGGCGTCGTCGACCTCAACTCCTCCCAGGCGGTCAAGGTCAACTCCACCCGGGTCCTCCAGGCCCCCGGCTACGACGGCTCCGGCAAGGACTGGGCGCTGATCAAGCTCGCCAAGCCCGTCGACCTGCCCACCCTCAAGACCGCCGACACCACCGCCTACAACTCCGGCACGTTCACCGTCGCCGGCTGGGGCGCCGACAAGGAGGGCGGGGCGCAGCAGCGCTACCTGCTCAAGGCCGACGTGCCGTACGTGGACGACGCCACCTGTAACTCGGCGTACGGCGGCGGCACCATACCCGCCGAGGAGATCTGCGCCGGCTTCCTGGACACCGGCGGCGTGGACACCTGCCAGGGCGACTCCGGCGGGCCGATGTTCCGCAAGGACGACTCCGGCGCCTGGATCCAGGTCGGCATCGTCAGCTGGGGCACGGGCTGCGCCCGGCCGCACTACCCCGGCGTCTACACCAAGGTGAGCACCTTCGCGAAGGACATCGCGGCGGGCGCCGCGAGCCTGGGCGGCTGACCCCGTCCGGTCCCGAACGGCCCCCGGCCGGACTTCCGGCGGTCCCGCCGGGTGGCGGCCCGTCCGTGCGACCGCGGCAGTACGCGGACGGGCCGCCGTCATCCTTTCGGCCGAGGGACGAATGGTCGGACAGTCGAGGTGTGCGCGGCGCGAAGACCCGTAACGTGATGCACGTGCCCGTGGCGGCCCCGACGGCGAGGACGTCCGGAAGCCGCGGCGCAGGACCAGCGGCGTCGCGCCGCACCACCGGACGACCGACAGAAAGGCACCCGACGTGCCCGCCAGGACCCGCACCGCCGCCGTCACCCTCCTCGCCGCCGCGGGCGCGGTGCTCGCGCCGGTGACCGGCGCACACGCCGCGGAGAGCGGGCACCGGGACCACCCGGGCGGGCACCGGCCCGAGGTCCGCCACGAGCGCGTCCACGAACGCGTCCGGGAGGCGCCCCTCCACGGCGTTACCGTGCGGCAGCGCCCCCAGGACCACCCGGCCGGCGCCGTGGCGAAGGACCGTTCCGCGAAGACCGCCCGGCAGCAGCCGTCCGTCACCCACGGGGAGCACCGCGGCGGCGTGTCGCGCCCGGCCGCGCCGGCGGGGGCGGCGGGAGCGGCGGGAGTGGCCAAGCACCAGGCCGAGCACCCGGGCAGGCACCGCGAGGCGGCGAGCAACCCCGTACGGCGCATGGTCCAGGCCGGGCAGACGGTCAAGGGCCACCGCGACGTGGGCGGGCCGCTCGTCGCGGGCGCCGCCGCCCTGCTGGCCGTCGGCGGCGGCGCGTACGGCGTACGGCTCCTCGGGCGGCGCCGTGCCGCGGGACGGGCGGCCGGCTAGGGCGCGTCCGATGGGCCGGCACTCCGCCCGCCGCCCTGCTGTTGCGGCGCCGGGACGCCCCCGGTGACATGGAGGGACGCCCGGACACCCGGCGGAACCACTCGTACCGGCCACCCCGCGGAGGGGACGACATGGCGATCACCGTGGTCATCGCGGACGACCAGGAGATGGTCCGCACCGGCTTCCGGATGATCCTGGAGAGCCAGCCCGACATCGACGTCGTCGCCGACGTCGTGGACGGCGAGGCCGCGCTGGCCGCCGTCGAGGAGCACCGGCCCGACGTCCTGCTCCTCGACATCCGCATGCCCAAGCTCGACGGCCTGGAGGTCACCCGCCGGCTGTCCGGCCTCGCCGCCGCCGAGCCGGAGCGCGGCGGCCGCCCCCGGATCGTCATCGTCACCACCTTCGACCTCGACGAGTACGTCCACTCGGCGCTGCGCAACGGCGCCTCCGGGTTCCTGCTGAAGGACGCCAGCCCCGCCATGCTCGTGGAGGCCGTGCACGCCGCCGCCGTCGGCGACTCCCTGATCTCGCCCGCCATCACCGTCCGGCTGCTGCGCGACCTGGCCCCAGCCGGCGGCGGCACGGCCCCGGCCGTCAAGTCCCCCTCGGAACCGCTCACCGAGCGCGAGGCGGACGTCGTGCGGTGCCTGGCGCGGGGCTCCACCAACGCCGAGATCGCCGCCGAACTGTTCGTCTCCCTGTCCACGGTCAAGACCCACCTGGCCAACGTGCAGATGAAGCTCGACGCCCGCAACCGCGTCGAGATCGCCGCCTGGGCCTGGGAGAGCGGGCTGGCCACGGGCGGTCCGTGATGACCGCGGGCGGTCCCTGATGGCCGCGGGTGCCGTGACGACCATGGACGGTCCCTGATGACCGCGGGCGGCCCGTGAGCAGACGGGCCGGGCGCAGTGCCCGGCGTCCCCGCCGCGTCGCCGCCAAGGCCGCGTTCGCCCTCGTCCTGCTCGCGCTGGTCGGCTTCGAGGGGCTGGTGCTGGCCCGGCAGCCCAGCCCGCCGCACGCCATCGTGCTCGCCTCGGGCGTCGTGGTCTGCCTGTGCGCCGTGCCCTACGGCTGGATCCCGCTGGAGGTGCGGGCCGGCTTCGCCGTGGCCGTCTCCGGGACCACCTCCGCCGTCCTGATGGCCGGGCGGCACCCCGGCGCCGTCTGGGGCATGGGGGAGGACGTGGCGCTGCTCGTCCTGCTGACCGCCGTCGTCCAGCGTTCCACCGCCCGCGTCGCGGTCGTCCTCGGGCCGGCGCTCGCCCTGGCGGCGGTCGCCGCGCCGATGCGCGACCTCGCCCCGGGCCGGTTCACCGCGGTGTTCAGTGTGCTGACCGTCGTCGTGGGCGCCTACTCGCTGATGCTGCGCGGACAGGCGGTGCAGCGGGTGCGGGACATGGCCGCGGTCCGCACCGCCGAACGGCTCGAACTCGCCCGCGAACTGCACGACCTGGTCGCCCACCACATCACCGGCATCGCCGTGCAGGCCCAGGCCGCGCGCTTCACCTCGCTGGAGGGCGAGGCGGCCGGGCGGGCGTTCGAGCGCATCGAGAGCTGCGCGGGGGAGGCGCTCGGCGCGATGCGCCGCCTGGTCGGCGTGCTGCGCGAGGGCGCCGAGCCCGAGACGGAACCGGTCGCCGGCCTGCCCGAGGTGCGGGCCCTCACCGAGGAGTTCGCCCGTACCGGGCCGCCCGTCGCCCTCTACATCGAGCAGGGCATGGAGGCCTGGCTGCCCGGTGACGTCGCCGCCGCCGTCCACCGCGTCGTCCGCGAGGCCCTGACCAACATCCGCAAGCACGCCGCGGACGCCACCGCCGTGCGCATCGGCGTCCGCGGCGTCCCCGAGGGCGTCGAGCTGCGCATCGCCGACGACGGGCGCCGCCCGGCCGCCCTCACCGACCAGGCGCGCGGCGGCGGTTTCGGCCTGGTCGGCCTCTCGGAACGCGCCAAGGCCATGGGCGGACGGCTGCGGGCGGGGCCGGCACCGGAGGGCGGCTGGCTGGTGACGGCGGTGTTCCCGGTGGAACGGCGGGGCGGGGCGGGGGACGCCACGCGCGTGCAGCCGTAGCGGCCGCGGGTGCCTCGGCCATGCGCAGCGTGAGGCCGGCGAGGCCGGCGAAGGCCGTCATGCAGACGAACATCGGGACGGCCGTGTCTCGCCGCCCAGGCCGACCAGGGGCGCGGCCGCGGCGCTCAGGACGCTCCGCAGGGTGCCGAGGACCGCGGACCCGGTGCCGGCGGCCCCGGGGACGCGGCCGAGCGCGAGCGGGGCGGCGTTGACAGTCACCAGGCAGATGGCGGCGAAGACCACGTAGAGCAGGCCGAGCGCGAGGGGGAGGCTCAGCACGTCGGCCACGGCGGCCGCGCACAGGGCGGCGGAGGACAGCAGCATCACGGCCACGCCGGCGCGCAGCATCGCCCCGGCGCGGAAGCGGCCGAGAGGCGGGGCGGGCCGGACCCGCGACCCGCCCCGCGTCGGCCGCTCGTGGGCCCGGATCGCACCGTGCCGCCATGCGCGGCTGCCTCTCCGGTCGTCCGCCGCCCGCCCGGGCGGGGGAGGTGCGGGTGGAACGTGGAGAACCTGGGGAGAAGCGCCGCCGTTTGGTTCCATCCGGACGGCTTCACGTCGCACGATCTAGGGAACAACCCTCCCAACGGGGTTCCGTCCGTCGGTCACCGTCATCGGCCGGTGACCAGCGGGACGCGGACCCGGGGACGCCTCTCACCGGACGTCCCCGTCCAGTCGCGCCAATGGCTCGCCCGCCCGCTCCAACTCCAGTACCACCAGCTCGTTCCGCCCCTCGCGCAGCACCGGCCCGGGGACGTACAGCGTGTCCTGCGGTCCGGCCGACCAGTAACGTCCCGGACAGAATCCGTTGATCCAGACGAACCCCCTCTCCCAGCCCGGAAGTTCGAGCGCCGCATCGCCCGGCTCCGGCACCCGGCAGGAACCCCGGTACAGGCCCGGCCCGCTGCCGGCGACGGCCCGCCAGGGCACCGTGGCGAGCGCGTCCGCGCCCTCCAGCGCCGCCAGCCGCAGACCGCGTGCCCGGACCCCGTGCACATACGCGCCGCCGTGCGTGAGCCCGCCCGTGAGCCCCTTCGTCTCGCCCAGCCGCGGGCCGTAGTTGACCCGGCCCAGCGACTCCACCCACAGCTCCACCTCCGCCGGGCCCGCCACCTCGCCGACGAGCCCCTCCTCGGTGTCGAGCACGGCCGCGCGCACGCCGTCCACGTATGCCACCGCCCGGTCGCGCAGCCCCCGCACCCGCAGTGGGCGCGGCCCGCGCGGACCCCGCAGGGCGAAGCGGTAGCGGACCACGCCCCGGTCCACCCCGAGCTCCTCGAACGACGGCGGCAGCGGCCCCTCCGCCTCCGCCCCGCCCAGCGCGTCTATCACCTCGCCCAGCGGCGCCCACCGGTCGAGCGGCACCCGCACCGGGGCCCCCAGGACCGGGGGAGCGGGCGGCACCGGGGGCAGCGGGCCCGTCGCGTACCCGGCCAGCACGTCGCGGAAGGCGTGGAACTTGGCCGTGGGCCGCCCGTACTCGTCGACCGGCGCGTCGTAGTCGTACGACGTCACCGTCGGGCGGAGCGCCCCCGAATGCTCCTCCCCGGCACGGTTGGCCCCCGACCAGCCGCCGAAGCTCGTCCCGCCGTGCGCCATGTAGACGTTCACCGAGGCCCCGCACTCCAGGACCTCCCGCAGCACCTCCGCCGCCGTGCCGGCGTCCCGCGCCGCCGCCTCGCCGCCCCAGTGCGAGAACCAGCCGCACCACAGCTCCATGCACATCAGCGGCCCGCGCGGCCGGTGGCGGCGCAGCGTGGCGAACGCCCCGCGCGCGTCCGAGCCGAAGTTCACCGTCGCGATCGCCCCCGGCACCGTCCCGCCGGACAGCATGTGGTCCTCCGGGCCGTCGGAGGTCACCAGCGGGACGGTCACCCCCGACGCGCGCAGCCGCCGCACCAGGTGCCGCAGGTACGCCCCGTCGGAGCCGTACGAGCCGTACTCGTTCTCCACCTGGACCAGGACCACCGGGCCGCCCCGGTCCGCCTGCCGGCCCACGACCTCGTCCGCGACCGCTCTCAGCCAGCCGTCCGCCGCCCTCAGGAACTCCGGGTCGCGGGTGCGCACCCGGCGGCCCAGCCGCCCCGTCAGCCAGTGCGGCAGCCCCCCGTTCTCCCACTCCGCGCAGATGTACGGCCCCGGACGGACGATCGCGAGCAGCCCCGCCGTGGCCGCCGCGTCCAGGAACCGGCCCAGCTCGTCCAGGCCGCGCACCGCGCCCTCGGCGGGCTCGTGCCGGTTCCACGGCACGTACGTCTCCACGCAGTTGAGCCCCATCGCGCGCAGCATGCCCAGGCGGTGGGCCCAAAGGCCCTCGTGCACCCGGAAGTAGTGCAGGGCGCCCGACAGCAGCCGCACCGGGCGGCCGTCGATCCGGAACCCGTCGTCGTCGGCGGTGAACTGCGGCACGGACCCCACCCGCCCTCCCGGCACGCGCCCGCGCGGCACGGCCGCGGACATCGTCGCCCAGGACGCCCGCCGCCGTCACCGGGGCCGCCGGCCGTGACCGCTCCGTCTGCGGGGGACGCCGCTTGCGCATAGGCTCGGACACCATGAACGACAGCACCGACCTCCCCGACCCCGAGGCGCTCGCCGAGCTCTCCCGGCTGCGCGACAGCATCGACAACATCGATGCCGCCGTGATCCACATGCTCGCCGAACGCTTCAAGTGCACCCAGCAGGTCGGCCTCCTCAAGGCCGAGCACAAGATGCCGCCCGCGGATCCGGCGCGCGAGGCGCGGCAGATCGAGCGGCTGCGGGATCTGGCGGAGAACGCGAAGCTGGACCCCGCCTTCGCGGAGAAGTTCCTGAACTTCATCATCGCCGAGGTCATCCGGCACCACGAGACGATCGCCCGGGCGTAGGGGGATCGCTCCCCGCCCCGCCCTTTCACCGTTTCCACAGGGGCCGCGCCCCCGCGCCACCGCCGGGGGCCCGCGCTCCGCGCGGGTGGGCGGGGCTCCGCCCCCGCACCCCGCCGGGGGCTCCGCCCCCTGGCCCACCGAAGCGCCCTTCGGGCGCGGTCCTTCAGTCCCCCGGAGCGGGCGCCCCCCGGACGGGCCGAATCAGCCCGCCCGGCGCTTGAGGACGAACGCGGCGCAGCCGCCTTGCCGGGCAGAGGGGCACGGCCCCGGGAGAAACGGTGTAAGGGCGGGACCGGGGAAAACCCGCTTGCCGAGCCGCATACACGGTGCGGCAGCATGCCCCCATGCCCGTCCTCACACGCGCCGAAGCCCAGGCCAGAGCAGACCTGCTCGACGTCCACAGCTACTCCGTCGACCTCGACCTCACTCACGGCGAGGAACACTTCCGCTCCACCACGGTCATCCGCTTCACCGCCCGCGAACCGGGCGGCGACACCTTCGTCGACGTCCGCCCCAAGACCCTGCTCGACGCCACCCTCGACGGACGGCCGCTCGACGTCGCCACCCTCGACGACAACCGGCTGCCCCTCCCCGCGCTGACCCCCGGCGAGCACGAGCTGCGCGTCGAGGCCGGCATGGCCTACTCCCGCACCGGCGAGGGCATGCACCGCTTCACCGATCCCGCCGACGGCGAGACGTACCTCTACACCCAGCTGTTCCTGGAGGACGTCCAACGCGTCTTCGCCGCCTTCGACCAGCCCGACCTCAAGGCCGAGTTCACCGCGACCGTCACCGCGCCGCCCGGCTGGACCGTGCTCGGCAACACCGTCGCCACCCCCGTGGGGCCGCCCGCCGACGGCCGCTGGCACCTGCCCGCGACCCCGCCCCTGAGCACCTACCTCGTCGCCTTCGCCGCCGGCCCCTGGCACACCGTGCGCACCGAACACGCCGGACTGCCCTTCGCCCTGCACTGCAGGCGCTCCCTCGCGCCCCACCTGGACGCCGACGCGGACGAACTCCTCGACATCACCCGCCGCTGCTTCGACCGCTTCCACGAAATCTTCGACGAGCCCTACCCCTTCGACTCCTACGACCAGGCGTTCGTCCCCGAATTCAACTTCGGCGCCATGGAGAACCCCGGCCTGGTCACCTTCCGCGACGAACTCGTCTTCCGCTCGGCCGCCACCGACACCGAACGCCAGGACCGGGCCACCACCATGGCCCACGAAATGGCCCACATGTGGTTCGGCAACCTCGTCACCCTCCGGTGGTGGGACGACATCTGGCTCAACGAGTCCTTCGCGGAATACATGGGATACCAAGTCCTCACCGACGCCACCCACTTCAAGGGCACCTGGACCGAATTCGGCATCAGCCGCAAGACATGGGGCTACGACGCCGACCAGCGCGCCACCACCCACCCCGTGGCCCCCGCACCCGGCGCCGTCCACGACACCGGCGCCGCCCTGCTCAACTTCGACGGCATCTCCTACGCCAAGGGCGCCAGCGCCCTGCGCCAACTCGTCGCCTGGCTCGGCGAGAAGGACTTCCTCGCCGGCATCAACGACCACTTCACCCGGCACCGGTTCGGCAACGCCGGCCTCGACGACTTCATGGACTCCCTCGACCGGGCCTCCGACCGCGACGTCCACGCCTGGGCCGACCGCTGGCTGCGCACCACCGGCGTCGACACCCTCACCCCCCGGATCCGGGCCACCGAGGACGGCCGCTGGCACCTGGACATCGACCACGAAGGCGCCCGCCCGCACCACCTCGCCGTCGGCCTCTACGACCCCGACCCCGCCGCACCCGACCGGCTCGTCCTGCGCGAGCGGACCACCACCGACGTCCCCGGCGAGGCGCTCACCGGCCCCGGACCGCGCCCCGCCCTCGCCCTCCTCAACGACGGCGACCTCACCTACGCCAAGGTCCGCCTCGACCCCGACTCCCTCGGCACCGCCCTCCGCACCCTCTCCGGCATCCCCGGCCCGCTCGCCCGCGCGGTCGTCTGGAACGCCGCCCGCGACATGGTCCGCGACGGCGAACTCGCCCCCGCCGCCCACCTGGAGGCCACCCGCGCCCACCTCCCGCACGAACGGGACAACGCCGTCGTCCAAGGCGTCCTCACCTTTGCCCGGACCCAGATCGCCGACCTCTACCTCCCCGCGGAGGAGCGCGACGCCGCCCTCGCCGGCCTCCGGGAGACCTGCCACGACATCCTGCGCCGCACCGAGGACGGCACCGCCCCCGGACCGCGCCTCACCGCCGTGCGCGCCCTCGTCGACAGCACCACCGACGCCGCGCCCCTGCACGACTGGCTCCGTGCCGGCACCGTCCCCGGAGGCCCCGCCCTCGATCCCGGGCTGCGCTGGCGGATCCTGGCCCGCCTCGCCGTGCTCGGCGCCACGACGCCCGCCGACATCGACGCCGAACTCGCCGCCGATCCCGGCGCCACCGGACAGCAGGGCGCCGCGCGCTGCCGCGCCGCCCTGCCCGACGCCGCCGCCAAACAGGCCGCCTGGCACGCCCTGTACGAGGACGACTCCCTCTCCGCCTACCTGTGGACCGCCACCGCCCAGGGCTTCTGGCAGCCCGAACAGCTCGCCCTCGTCCTGCCCTACCGCGACCGCTACTACCCGGCCGTCACGGCACTCGCCGCCCGGCGCGGCACCGCCCTCGCCAACTCCGCGGGCAACCACGGCTTCCCCCGACCCCTCGTGGACCACGAGACCCTGCGCCTGGGCGAGCGCTGTCTGGAGGGCACCGGGCCCACCCCCGCACTGCGCCGTCAGCTCACGGACCGGCTCGACGACCTCCGCCGGGCTCTGACGATCCGCTACGGAGAGTAAACACCCGCCCACTGACAACGACGCGACGGAGCAGGCGGCCGCACATGACAAAGGCGCCCGCACCCCCGAGGGGGCGCGGGCGCCAGGCCCGAAAAACGCTGCCGTTCGTCAGCCGCGCTTGTCCTCGACGGCGTCCGCCGGCTGCGCCGTGCGGAGCTCCTCGAGGAAGCGGTCCACGATGCCGCTCTGCCGTGCGTAGTCCTCGACCGACTCGCCGACGATCTTGCCCGCCAGCTCCGTGGCCAGCACGCCGACCTGCTCGCGCAGCTGGGCCTCGGCCACCGCGCGCTCCGCGTCGATCATGGCGTGGCCGGCCGAGACGATCTCGTCGCGCTGGCGCTGGCCCTCGGTCCGCAGCTCGGCGATGATCGCGTTGCCCTGCTCGACCGCCTCCTGACGCAGCCGCGCGGCCTCGTGCCGGGCCTCGGCGAGCAGCTCCTGGTACTCGGCGTGGACCCGCTCCGCCTCGGAACGCGTCTCCTCGGCCTCGCCGAAGCGCCCCTCGGTGGCCTGCTCGCGCTCGGCGAGGACCTTGTTGATCCGGGGGAGGATCCCCTTCGCGATCACCGCGAAGACGAGGAAGAAGAGCACCAGCCCCAGGACGAGGGGGGCGAGATCGGGCTTGAGCGGTCCGATGTCGATAGCGAGGTTCATCATGGCCATGGGGTGCAGGGTAGTCGAAGCCGCTCCCGCGCCGCTCCCCGCACCCCGTCAGGGCCTCCGTGCGCCCCCCCGCCGCACCCGTCGCGGCCCGTCAACCGGGGCAGTACCACCATCGGGGGAAACATCCCCCACAGGGCGTCACCGGTCCGCCACGGCCGGTAGCTTGAACCGGCTCTGCAGCGCTCAACAAAAGGGGCACAGCCGGAATTTGGGGCTGCGCCCACCGCCGACCACGGGAAGGCCGCACTCCCGCATGACCAACCCCCCGTCCCCCGACCACACTCCCGACGCGCCCCTGGACCTCGCGGGCATCGGAATCGGTCCCTTCAACCTCTCACTCGCCGCCCTCGCCCACCCCGTCCCGGACCTCAGGGCCGCCTTCTATGACGAGAATCACACCTTCCGCTGGCACCCGGGACTCCTCATCGACGGCACCCGCATCCAGGTCCCGTTCCTCGCCGACCTCGTCAGCCTCGCCGACCCCACCAGCCCCTGGAGCTTCCTGAACTACCTCAAAACCCGCGAACGCCTCTACCCCTTCTACTTCGCCGAGCGCACCCACATCCAACGCGCCGAGTACGACGCCTACTGCCGCTGGGCCAGCGAACACCTCACCGGACTCCACTTCGGCCACCACATCGACGCCGTCCGCTGGAACCCCGAACGCGTCCTCTTCGAAATCGACTACACCCAGCTCGACCCCGACGGCGAAGCCGAAGCCCTCGGCCGCACCTACGCCCGCAACGTCGTCCTCGGCATCGGCACCACCCCCGACATCCCCGAACCGCTGCGCCCCCTCGCCGAAGCCCACGGCGTCCCCGTCCACCACTCCGCCGACTACCTCGACCACCGCGCCGGCCTGCTCGCCGCCGACCACGTCACCGTCGTCGGCGCAGGCCAGTCCGGCGCCGAGATCTTCCTCGACCTGCTCCGCAACCGCCCCGCCGGCCGCGAACGCCTCCACTGGCTCGCCCGCACCCCCGCCTTCGCCCCCGCCGACCACAGCCGCCTCGGCCTCGAACACTTCACCCCCGACTACGGCCAGTACTTCCACGCCCTCCCCGAACCCGTCCGCGACCAGGCCCTGCCCCAGCAGTGGCAGCTCCACGGCGGCATCGACCCCGCCACCCTCACCGCCATCCACGACGAGCTCTACCGCCGCAGCCTCCACGGCGGCTGGCCCGACACCACCCTCACCCCCGGCGTCTTCGTCCGCACCGCCGGACGCGTCGGCACCACCCGCGTCGAGCTCCACCTCGAACACCCCCAGCAGGGCACCCGCTCCCGCCTCACCACCGACGCCGTCGTCCTCGCCACCGGCTACCGCGAACGCCGCGTCGACCGCCTCCTGGCCGCCCTCGACCCCTACATCCGCCGCGACTCCGCCGGCCGCGCCCGCGTCGACGGCCACCACCGGCTCGTCCTCGACCCCCTCGTCAAGGGCTCCATCCACGTCCAGAACGCCGAAACCCACACCCACGGCGTCGGCAGCTCCGACCTCGGCCTCGCCGCCTGGCGCAGCGCCACCATCATCAACGCCGTCACCGGCACCACCCACTACCCCCTCCCCGAACGCACCGCCTTCACCACGTTCGGCCTGGAGCCGCGACCCACGCCGCGGCCCCGCACCCCGATCGGCCCGGCGACCGACTCAAAAAACCGGCGCGCCATCCCGCGTCAGCTTCCAGTCCACTGACGAGAACCGCGCGACGTCGATCACCTTCTGCGCCTTCACCCAGCCGATGATCGTGTTGCGGATCTCCTCCGGATTCGCCCACACCTGCCGGGCCCGCGCCACATGCGGGAAGTTCCCCCCGCCGCTCGCCCGGTAGTTGTTCACCGCCAGCACGAACCGCGCGGAATCCTCCAGCGGCTTCCCGTCGAACAGCAGCTTCCCGATCCGCGCACCCGGCTCCTTCGCCACGTCGATCTCGTAGGAGAGACCGCTCACCACGTCGTAGTTGTAGTCCGGGATGTTCTCGGCATTGGTCAGCCGCGCCGGGTCCACCGGCCCGCCCGCCGGCGTCCGCACGTAGTACCGGGCCGAGAACTCCAGGTACTCCCGCAGCTGGGCGCCGGTCAGCAGCCGCGCCTCCAGCGTGTTCTCGAACGGATACAGCCCCGCCACCTGCCGGACGGACACCTCGCCCGCCGGCACCGCCGCCGTCCGCGAGAAGCACGACGCCTGCGACAGCACCGGCAGCGAGGCGTACTCCGTGCCCTTCAGCGCCGCCCGCACCGTCTCCGCCTGCACATGGTTGATGAAGTCGATCACCGGCGTGTCCTTGTACGGCGCCTCCGCCGCACTCATCGCCGCGGTGGACGTCCCGATCCGCTGATTGACGTACGCCACCACCTTCTTGTGCTGACCCCGCACCAGACGCGTGACCGCGGAATCCTCCTCCACCGCATTGGAGTTCAGCACCTTCGACGACACCGACTCCACCCGCCAGCCGCCCCGCTCCCACACCAGGTCGAAGTCGAACAGCGTCAGCCGCTGCCCCCACTTGAGCGGCTCCGACAGCACCACCGGCCGGCCCGTCTCCCGGTTGACCACCCGGTACTCGGGAACCTCCACATGCGCATGGCCCACCAGAATCGCGTCGATCCCCGGAACCCGCTCCGCCACCAGAGCCGCCGCGTTCTCCACGTGCGGCAGCGCGTCACCGTACGACGACGTGCCGCTCATGCCCGAGTGCGCCGAGACGATCACCACGTCCGCACCCATCGACCGCAGCCGCGGCACCCACTTCGCCGCCTGCTCCTCCAGCCCCGGGAAGACCATCTTCCCCTGCACATTCGCCTTGTCCCAGATCGCGATCCCCGGGTTCGTCAACCCCAGCACCGCCACCCGCACATCCCGCCCGTGCGGGGTACGCATCCGCTTGATCACAAACGGCCGGAAAGCCGGCCGCATCGTCTTCGCGTCCAGCGCGTTCGCCCCCAGCAACGGGAAGTCGCACTGCCGCTCGAACTTCCGCAGCACCGGAATCCCGTAATTGAACTCGTGATTCCCCAGCGCCGCCGCGTCATAGCCCATCGCGTTCATCGCCAGCGCCATCGGATGCACCGGACCGCGCGCCCCGGTGATCGGCTCCACCCGCGCGTAGTAGTACGCCAGCTGCGTGCCCTGGATCGTGTCACCCGCATCGATCAGCAACGTGTTCCGCCGGCCCTTCGCCGCGCGGACCCGGCGCACCAGCGTGGAGATCTTCGCCAGGCCCACGTCGTTGTGCGCCTTGTCGTCGAACTCGCCGTCCGTGAAGTAATCCCAGTTGAAGACGTTCCCGTGCAGGTCCGTGGTCCCCATCACGGTGAACGCGTACCGCCTCGTCCGGCCGTGGGCGTGACCGTGGCCGTCCCGCTCCGGAGAGGCCGCCGCGGCGGGCACCGCCCCCGCCGCCCCCGTCAGAGCCACCCCCGCACTCGTGGCGGCCGTACGGCCCAGAAAACCCCTGCGGTCGATCGGCATCGAACTCCCCATCCTTCGCCGGACACCCCACGGCGCCCACCCGTCCGAACACGACACCGGAGGGCGACGGTCCACGTCACCCTCCGGTACAACGCGCGTAGATTCTGACCTCCCCGAACACTCCCTCACCACCCTCCCAAGGTTGCGATCCGATGACTCCCGTCAGTCCCCCCGGTCAACGGCGACTGGGACGCTGATCCCATGACCACACCCGAGCCGCTGCCCTACGGAACACCCGGCACCCCCCGCCTCGCCGTCCGCGGCGAAGCCCACCTCGAAGTCGAACCCGAAATCGCCCGACTCGGCATCACCATCAGCGCCCGAGGAACCGACCGTCACAAAGCCCTCGACGACCTCACCCGCCGCAACAACCACGTCATCGACCTCCTCAAATCCCACGGCGACGCCGTCGAGAAAATCGAAACCAGCACCATCACCATCACCCCCCAACTCAACGACAAGGGACGCCACGAACGCATCCGCGCCTACCGCGGACACGTCCACCTCGCCGCCACCCTCGGCGACTTCACCGTCCTCGGCGAGCTCACCACCCGCCTCGCCGACCTTGAACTCACCCGCCTCGACGGCCCCTGGTGGGACCTGCGCAACGACTCGCCCGCCCACCGCGAAGCCCGCCGCCGAGCCGTCCACGACGCCGTCCAACGCGCCCGCGAATACGCCGAAGCACTCGGCTCCCGCCTCGTCGCCCTCGTCGAACTCGCCGACACCGAAGCCGAACACGCCGGCCCCATGGGCCCCGTGCCGCGGCCCGCCGCCGGCGCCATGCGCTCCGCCGGCTACGGCGGCGGCGCGCCCGCCACCCTCGACCTCGAACCCCAGCGCCAGACCGTCTACGCCCAGGTCAATGCACGGTTGACGATGACCCCGCCCGTGCTCTGATGTCCCCGCGCGAGGGGTGCTCCACCGCTCATCGGAGCACCCCCGCGCACGTTTCACTAGTTGTCAACAAGCTTTTACCCAACGGACGTTGGGTAGTTACGGAGGCCCGATTCTCTACCGGCGGGTAGGTCATAAGGTCGTGGCATGCGCCGAGCGAAAATCGTCTGCACCCTGGGGCCCGCCACCGACTCGTACGAGCAGATCAAGGCACTCGTCGAGGCCGGCATGGACGTCGCCCGCTTCAACCTGAGCCACGGCACGTACGCCGATCACGAGGCGCGGTACGAGCGGGTCAGGAAAGCGGCCGAGGAGACCGGCCGCAACGTGGGCGTCCTCGCCGACCTTCAAGGCCCGAAGATCCGCCTCGGCCGGTTCGAGGAGGGGCCCGTACTCCTTGAACGCGGCGACCGCTTCACGATCACCGTCGAGGACGTGCCCGGCGACCGGACCTGCTGCGGCACCACCTACGAGGGGCTCGCCGCCGACGTCACCCGGGGCGAGCGCATCCTCGTCGACGACGGCCGCGTCACCCTGGAGGTCACCGAGGTCGCCGGCCCGCAGGTACGGACCGTCGTCCTGGAAGGCGGCATGGTCTCCGACCACAAGGGCCTCAACCTCCCCGGCGTCGCGGTGTCCGTCCCCGCCCTCTCCGAGAAGGATGTCGAGGACCTGCGCTGGGCGATGAGGACGGGGGCCGACATCGTCGCCCTGTCCTTCGTCCGCAGCGCGCGGGACATCGACGACGTCCACCGCGTCATGGACGAGGAGGGCCGCCGCCTCCCCGTCATCGCGAAGGTCGAGAAGCCGCAGGCCGTGGAGAACCTCGACGGCATCGTGGCCGCCTTCGACGGGATCATGGTCGCCCGTGGCGATCTGGGCGTCGAAATGCCGCTGGAAACGGTCCCGATCGTGCAGAAGCGGGCGATCAAGCTGGCGAAGCGGAACGCGAAGCCGGTCATCGTCGCGACGCAGATGCTCGACTCCATGATCGACGCGTCGCGGCCGACGCGCGCCGAGGCGTCCGACGTCGCCAACGCGGTCATCGACGGCACGGACGCGGTGATGCTCTCCGGCGAGACGAGCGTCGGCAAGTATCCGGTCGAGACGGTCCGGACCATGGGCCGCATCGTCACCGCCGCGGAGGAGGATGTCCTGGCGAAGGGCCTCCCGCCGCTGACCGAGCGCAGCAAGCCCCGCACCCAGGGCGGCGCGGTGGCCCGCGCAGCCGCCGAGATGGGTGATTTCCTCGGTGCGAAGTTCCTGGTCGCCTTCACTCAATCCGGTGACACGGTGCGGAGGTTGTCGCGGTACCGCTCACCGATCCCGCTGCTCGCCTTCACACCGGAGCCGGCGACCCGGTCGCAACTCAACCTCACGTGGGGCGTGGAGACGTTCCTGGGCCCGATGGTGCAGACGACGGACGAGATGGTCCGGCAGGTGGACGAGTACCTGCTGCGGATCGGGCGCTGCCGGAAGGGCGACATGGTCATCATCACGGCGGGCTCGCCCCCGGGGACTCCGGGGACGACGAACCTGGTGCGGGTGCACCACATCGGGGAGGGATAGCAGGGCTGGTACGGCTAGTACTTCGGGCCGATGAGGAGATCCATGAGGGCCACGGAGTCGCGGCGAGCGACGGAGATGTTGAAGGGGTCGGTGCCTCGGCGGGTCATCTTCCACTCGACGCCGACCTTGTCGAGTGTGTCGGAGAAGAGCTTGCGGATGTCGTCCGACTTGTTGGTGAAGAAGTACCGCGTGTACTCGTAGCGTTTGCGTTCCCCTGCCACGACTTTGGTCGCCCAGTTGGTGATGCGGCAGCCGTCGGAGTGGACGAGTCCGCGTATGAGCTCCCAGGGGTGCGCGTCGACGATCTTTTGTTGCCAGGCCTCCAAGGCGATCTCTCGCTCGTGCTTTTTGCCCGGACCATGCTGGGGGAACATGCACCAGAGATGTTTCGAGTAGATCTTCACGTTCTGGCAGCCGGTGCGCTTGACGCGGCACACAGAGTTGTCGGGGAAGACTGCTTGCATGGCCGCTTCACATGCGTCCATGAGGCCGGGCCAGTCATCACCGCAGGTGATCATGAGGCTGGGAACGCGGTGCTGGGAGTACTGGATGATGTGGCCGTCGCCCAGGTACAGCCCGAGCAGGTAGACGTAGGCGGCCTCATCCAGGTCCCGGCCGTGGCATCGCGGGCATTTTGGATCGGGGCGCCCTGGACATTCCCCGCGTCTGGATCGGTCCATGTGCAGCCAGTAACTGACCGTACCGACGGGGACGCCCAGTCTGCGGGCGGCTTCGGCGTTCGAGACTCCGGAACGGATCAGCTTGATCGCTTGCGCGCGCACTTCCTCGCGATGTCTCTCCATGCACGACACTCTGTGTGACGGAGAGTGCTCATGCTGTGAAGATCTGTGGAGTTCACGCGAAGGTGAAGGTCCGCTTTGTGTTGAAGGTGCCCGGTGTGGGATTCGAACCCACATGCCCGCAAGGGCACGAGTGTTTGAGACTCGCGTGTCTGACCAAGTTCCACCAACCGGGCCGGTTGCTGTCACACCATACCGTGTACATGCCGCGCCCCGCCGCTAGGTAGGCTGCTATGGCACCGCCTGCCTGGAACGAGGAGTCCCGTGAGCGCCGCCGAGCAGCCCCGCCCTGTTGACGACGAGCAGTCGCACACCCCTCCGCACACCACGCGCGTCGTGATCGCCGAGGACGAGGCCCTGATCCGTCTCGATCTCAAGGAGATGCTCGAGGAAGAGGGCTACTCCGTCGTGGGCGAGGCCGGGGACGGGGAGACGGCGGTCGCGCTGGCCCGGGAGCACCGGCCCGACCTCGTGATTCTTGACGTGAAGATGCCCGTCCTGGACGGGATCTCCGCCGCCGAGCGGATCGCCGCCGAGTCGATCGCGCCCGTGCTGATGCTCACCGCCTTCTCGCAGCGCGAGCTCGTCGAGCGTGCCCGGGACGCCGGCGCCATGGCCTACCTCGTGAAGCCGTTCAGCAAGAGCGACGTCGTCCCCGCGATCGAGATGGCCGTCTCCCGCTTCACGGAGCTGAAGGCGCTGGAGAAGGAGGTCGCGGACCTCGCCCAGCGGCTGGAGACGCGCAAGCTCGTCGACCGGGCGAAGAGCGTTCTGCAGACGCAGTACGGGCTGACCGAGCCCGCCGCGTTCCGCTGGATCCAGAAGACGTCGATGGACCGTCGGATGTCGATGCAGCAGGTGGCCGAGGCCGTCATCGAGGACGCCCGGGAGAAGAAGGCCGCGAAGGAGCAGGAGCAGTAGCAGTAGCGGTTGTTGATCGTTGAGGGGCCCGTGTCCGTCGGTGGACGCGGGCCCTTCGCGTTCAGTCCTCGCCGAGGTACGCCTTGCGGACGGACTCGTCGCCGAGGAGCTGTGTTCCGGTGCCGGAGAGGACGATGCGTCCGGTCTCCATGACGTGGCCGTGGTCGGCGAGGGTGAGGGCGGCCTGGGCGTTCTGTTCGACGAGCAGGATGGTGGTGCCGGCGGCCTTGAGCTCGCGGATGGTGGCCATGATCTTCTGCATCATGATCGGGGAGAGGCCCATGGAGGGTTCGTCGAGCATGAGGAGTTTGGGGCGGGACATCAGGGCGCGGGCCATGGCGAGCATCTGTTGTTCGCCGCCGGAGAGGGTGCCGGCGGGCTGGCGGGCGCGTTCGCCGAGGATGGGGAAGAGCTCGTAGGCGTGGCGGATGTCGTGGGCGATGCCGTCGGTGTCCTTGCGGAGGAAGGCGCCGAGTTGGAGGTTCTCGGCGATGGTGAGGCGGGGGAAGATGTGGCGGCCTTCGGGGGAGTGGGCGAGGCCGCGGGCGACGATCCGGTGGGCGGGGACGCCGGTGAGGGGCCGGCCGTCGAAGTGCATGGTGCCGGTGGTGGGGCGGAGGAGTCCGGAGAGGGTGCGCAGGGTGGTGGTCTTCCCGGCGCCGTTGGTTCCGATGAGGGTGACGATCTGGCCGGTGTGGACGGTGAGGCTGATGCCTTTGACGGCTTCGATCTTGCCGTAGGCGACGCGGAGGTTGGTGACCTCGAGGAGGGGGGTCATGGGGTCTCGTTCTCCTCGGGGTGGGTGCCGGCTGCCCGGGCGGCTTCGGCGGCCTGGACTTCCGCGGCTTCGGCCTGTCCGGGTGCGCCTTCGTAGGGGGTGCCGAGGTAGGCGGCGACGACGCGTTCGTCGCTCTGGACGGTGTGCGCGTCGCCTTCGGTGAGTTTCTCGCCCTGGACGAGGACGGCGACGTGGTCGCAGAGGTTGAAGATGAAGCGCATGTCGTGCTCGATGACCAGGACGGCGATGCCTTGGTCGCGGATGGCGAGGACGAGGTGTTCGGTGGCGCGGGTCTCCTGGGGGTTCATGCCGGCGGTGGGTTCGTCGAGGAGGAGGAGGCCGGGGTCGCTGGCGAGGGCGCGGGCGATTTCGAGTTTGCGCTGTTCGCCGTAGGGGAGGTTGCGGGCGAGGTGGTCGGCTTTGCCGTGGAGTCCGGTGAAGTCGAGGAGTTCGTGGGCGCGTTGGGTGGAGGCGGTTTCGGCGCGGCGGAAGCGGGGGCCGCGGAGGAGGGCGGAGAAGAGGCCCTCTTTGGTGCGGGTGTGGCGGCCGACGAGGACGTTTTCCAGGACGGTCATGCTGGGGAAGAGCCGGATGTTCTGGAAGGTGCGGGCGATGCCGGCCTGGGTGACGAGGTGGGGTTTAGCGGGGAGCCGGGTGCCGCGGTAGGTGACGGTGCCTTCGGTGGGGGTGTAGAGGCCTGTGAGGCAGTTGAAGAGGGTGGTTTTTCCGGCGCCGTTGGGGCCGATGAGTCCGACGATCTGGCGGTCGTGGACGGTGAGGTCGCAGGAGCGTACGGCGGTGAGCCCGCCGAAGCGCATGGTGACGCCGGTGGCGGTGAGGAGGGGTTGGGCGGTCACGGTGCTCACGCTCCCTCCAGTGGGGCGTCGTGGAATTCGAGTTGTTTCCTGCGGTCGGCGACGAGGCCCTCGGGGCGGAAGCGCATGAGGAGGATGAGGGCGACGCCGAAGAGCAGGAGTTGGTAGTCCTGCATGAAGTCCATTTTGTTCGGGATGAGGTAGAGCAGGGCGGCGCCGACGACGGGGCCGGTGATGGTGCCCATGCCGCCGAGGATGACGGCGGCCAGCAGGAAGGCGGAGTTGGGCGGGACGGTGCCGGCGAATTGGTACTGGTCGGGGGTTGCGGTGGTGATGACGTGGGACTGGACGGTGCCGGCTAGTCCGGCGAGGGCGGCGCCGAGGGCGAAGGCGAGGAGCTTGAGGCGGAAGGCGTTGATGCCCATGGCGGTGGCGGCGGTCTCGTCCTCGCGGATGGCGACCCAGGCGCGGCCGATGCGGGAGTCGGCGGCGCGGCGGAAGACGAGGACGACGGCGATGGTGGCGAGGAGCATCAGGAGGTAGTAGTTGCCGAAGCGTCCGATGGTGAAGCCGAGGAAGTCATGGGAGTCGCCGAAGTTGAAGCCGCCGATGGCGAGGTCGGGGATGTTGGGGATGCCCATGGCGCCGTTGGTGATGTCGGGGCCGGTCTTGCCGTTGAGGTTGAGCATGGTGATGCGGAAGATTTCGCCGAAGCCGAGGGTGACGATGGCGAGGTAGTCGCCGCGCAGGCGCAGGGTGGGTGCGCCGATGAGGACGCCGAAGACGAGTGAGGCGCCGATGCCGGTGAGGACGGCGGCCCAGAAGGGGAAGTGGACGCCGGCGGCGGATTCGGGGGAGCCGGAGACGAGGGCGGCGGCGTAGGCGCCGACGCCGAGGAAGGCGACGTAGCCGAGGTCGAGGAGGCCGGCGAGGCCGACGACGACGTTGAGGCCGAGGGCGACGGTGGCGAAGATGAGGATGCTGGTGGCGAGGTTGGTGTAGGTGTCGCTGGTGAGGGTCAGGGGGAAGCAGGCGGCGGCGGTGAAGGCCGCGGCGAGCGTGATGTTGCGGTGCCGGGCGGTGAGGGTGCTGATGCGTTCGGTGAGGCCGGAGCGGCCGAGGGCGGCGAGTCCGGCGACGGCCAGGAGCAGGTAGCCGACGAAGAGTTCGCCGTATTCGGCGTCGACGCCGTAGGTGAAGAGGAGGAGGCCGACGGCGAAGGCGGCGGCGATGAGGAGGATTTCGGCCCAGGCGGGCAGGGGTGTGGCAGGGCGCGGGCGGCCGGTGGTGAGGCTGTGGCGGAAGCGGTGCCAGGGGCCGGTGGGCGCGTCCGGGGCGAGAGGGCGGTCGGGGGGCAGGGCGAGGGCGCCGAGGAGGGTGAGGAGGGCGGCGGCTCCGGCGATCCAGCCGCCGGGCTCGAGGTTGACGAGGCCGCCGAGTTGCTCGGCGATGGCGCCGAGGGTGTACCAGGTGGCGGCGAGGGTGCCCAGGGCGAGGAGGAGGGTGGGCGCGGTGGTTCCGGCGGGGGCGAGCCAGCGCAGTCCGCGGGGGCGGTGGCCGGCGAGGACGTGGAGGAGGGTGAGGGCGGCGCCGGCAAGGGTGATGATCTGGAGGCCGCCGGGGTAGCCGGTGACGGTGAGGTTGCCGGGGAAGGCGGTGGTCCAGGTCCAGGCGAGGAAGGTGGAGGCGAGGGTGAGGGCGGCGCCGGCGGCGGTGATCAGCCGGGCCGGGCCGGCGGGCAGCGGGAGGAGCGGACTGCGGCTGGTATCCATGGCGGTCACGCCCGGTCCGCGACGCGTTCGCCGAGCAGGCCCTGGGGACGCAGCAGCAGGACGAGGATGAGCAGGACGAAGGCCCAGACGTCCTTCCAGGAGCCGCCGCCGAACTGGGACATGCCGGGTATCTCCTCGATGTAGCCGGTGGCGAGCGCCTCCGCCACGCCGAGGACGACGCCGCCGAGCATGGCGCCGTAGATGTTGCCGATGCCGCCGAGGACGGCGGCGGTGAAGGCCTTGAGGCCGGTGATGAAGCCCATCCGGAAGTCCACCTGTCCGTACTTGAGGCCGTGGGCGACGGCGGCGACGGCGGCGAAGGCGGCGCCGATGGCGAAGGCGATGACGATGATGCGGTCGGTGTTGACGCCCATGAGCCTGGCGGTGTCGGGGTCCTGGGCGGTGGCCTGCATGCCGCGGCCGGTGCGGGTCCTGGCGACGAAGAGGCCGAGGGCGAGCATGCACAGCGGTGCGGCGACGAGCAGGAAGATCTCGCCGCGCTGGACGGTGGCGCCGAGGAAGTGCAGGGATTCGCCCTTGAACTGGGGGAAGACGCGGGCCTTCTTGGCGTCGGGGTACCACTTCCAGATGGCCTGCTGGAGGGCGATGGACAGGCCGATGGCGGTGATGAGGGGGGCGAGGCGGGGGGCGCCGCGCAGCGGCCGGTAGGCGAAGCGTTCGGCGGCGACGGCGACGGTGACGGAGGCGGCGATCCCGCCGAGGATCATGAGGGGGAGGGCGAGTGCGAGGGCGGTGCCGTCGGGGAGGGCGAGGTGGGCGGTCAGGGCGCCGAAGCCGCCGACCATGAAGATCTCGCCGTGGGCGAAGTTGATGAGCTGGACGATGCCGTAGACCATCGTGTAGCCGATCGCGATGAGTCCGTACATCGCGCCGAGGATGAGTCCGTTGGCCAGCTGCTGCGGCAGTTCGTGCACCGCCGGGCCTCCGTGGGTGGGAAGGGGTGCGGGCGGTCGGCGCGGGCGGTCGGCCCGCGCCGCGGGTGCGCCGGGTGCGTGGGTCAGCGCTTGTACTCGGCGCTGTGGCGGGCCTTCCAGGCGTTGCCCTCCGCCTGGTAGGCGGTGATCATCGTGTTGGTGGTGTCGCCGTACTTGTCGAAGGAGATGGTGCCGGTGACGCCGGAGAAGGAGACCTTGCCGAGGGCCTGGACGACCTTGGCGCGGGCGTCGTCGGGCAGTTTGCCGCCGTTGTCGGCGACGACGGCCTTGAGGGCCTGGACGACGGCCCAGGCGGCGTCGTAGGTGGCGCCGCCGTAGGCCTCGTAGCGGTCCTTGTAGCCGGCGGCCTTGTAGTCGGCGATGAACTTCTTGGCGGAGTTGAGCTGTTCGACGGGTTTGCCGACGGAGGTGGCGTAGTCGCCGGCGGACTTCTTGTTGAGGCTGATGTAGTCGGCGCTGTACATGCCGTCGCCGCCCATGAGCGGGACGGTGACGCCGCTCTCCTTGAGCTGCTGGCTCAGTGGTGCGGCGGCGGGGTATTCGCCGCCGTAGAAGACGAGGTCGGGGCGGGCGCTCTTGGCCTTGGAGACGATGGCCTTGAAGTCGCGGTCCTCGGGGTTGACGTGTTCGGTGCCGACGATTTTTCCGCCGAGGGAGGCGAACTTCGCGGAGAAGGCGGACGCGAGGCCGACGCCGTAGGTCTTCTGGTCATCGATGACGTAGGCGGTCCTGGCCTTGATCTGGTCGTGGGCGTACTTGCCGCCGAAGGCGCCCTGGACCTCGTCGGTGGTCGCGGTGCGGAAGTAGGTGGTGAACTGGCGCTTGCGCTTGTCCTGTTTCCAGTCCTTGCCCTGGGTGAGGTCGGGGGTGGTGTTGGCGGGGGATATGAGGGCGATGTTGCTGGACTGTGCCACCTGCTGCATGGACTGGGCGACGCTGGAGTTGAGGGGGCCGATGATGGCGACGGCCTTCTTGTCGCCGGCGAGCTTGGTGGCGTTCTGCTGGCCCGAGGTGGGCTGGGCCTGGTCGTCCAGCGGGTTCAACTCGAAGGTGACGCCGGGGACTTCGTTGCTCTTGTTGGCGTTGGTGACGGCGAGGTGGGCGGAGTTCTTGATGCCCTGGCCGAGGGCGGAGAGGTCTCCGGTCAGCGGGGCGTCCAGGCCGATGACCACGGTGGTCTTCTTGTCCTTGTCGCCGTCGCTTGCCTTGTCGTCGCGGGAACCGCAGGCGCTCAGGCCGAGCGCTCCGGCCGTGATCGCGGAGGTGAGGAGGAGCAG
This sequence comes from Streptomyces sp. AV19, assembly GCF_015999245.1. Taxonomy (GTDB): domain Bacteria; phylum Actinomycetota; class Actinomycetes; order Streptomycetales; family Streptomycetaceae; genus Streptomyces. Next base: position 147,969 of record NZ_JAEAMR010000010.1, read on the forward strand.
GGAGCGGTGTCGCACGGTGAATCCTTTCCCTGGCGCGGCGGCTTCGCTGAAGTGCCGTGTCGCTCGCCGGGCAACGGCGAAAGGTGGGTAGGTGGTGCGAACCGCCCGGCGGGGTGGTGAATGGCCGTGACTCTAGGGCTGTGCGACGTGCCGGGGCAGAGGTGACGCCCATGCTGTGACTGTCTTGTTATGACGCAGATCACGTTCCGCTTCGCGCGGTCGGCAGGGACGTCGTCACCGGCCGCGGGGGTTCCGCGGCCGGTGTGCGGCGAAGGGCAACTCATCTTCCATGAGCGGGAGTTGTCAGGAGGCGGGGCGCTCCGCGTCACGGATGGCGCAGGTGAGGCGGGCGGTGCAGACGCGCCTGTCCTGCTCGTCGGTGATGACGATTTCGTAGGTGGCGCTGGTGCGGCCGCGGTGCGCGGGGGTGGCGGTGCCGGTGACGAGGCCGGAGCGGGCGCCGCGGTGGTGGGTGCAGTTGAGGTCCACGCCCACGGCGATGCGGGTGGGGCCGCCGTGCAGCATGGCGCCGACGGAGCCGAGGGTCTCGGCGAGCACGGCCGAGGCGCCCCCGTGCAGCAGCCCGTAGGGCTGGGTGTTGCCCTCGACGGGCAGGGTGCCGACGACGCGCTCGGGCGACGCCTCCAGGACGGTGACGCCCATGCGCGCGCCGAGCCGTCCCGCCGAGAAGAGGGTGGGGAGGTCGAGGCCGCTGCCGGCCCACGCGTCGATGATCTCCGGTGTGAAGACGGTGCTGCTCTGCTCGCCCATGGTGGCTCGGCTCCCCTGGTGCTCGGCGGTTCTGTCGTGAACGTTTGTTATCAGGAGGCTCCGCCGGGGAGTGCGCCGGGGGCCGCGGTGGCCTCCAGGCGGACGATCACGGACTTGCTCGCGGGCGTGTTGCTCGCGTCGGCGGTGTGGTCGAGCGGGACCAGGACGTTGGTCTCGGGGTAGTAGGCGGCGGCGCAGCCGCGGGCGGTGGGGTAGTGGACGACGCGGAAGCCGGGCGCGCGGCGCTCGGTGCCGTCCGTCCACTCGCTGACCAGGTCGGCGTACGAGCCGTCGGCGAGCTGGAGTTCGCGGGCGTCGTCGGGGTGGATCATGACGACCCGGCGGCCGTTCTTGATGCCGCGGTAGCGGTCGTCGAGGCCGTAGATGGTGGTGTTGTACTGGTCGTGGGAGCGGAGTGTCTGCAGGAGCAGGCGGCCGTGCGGGGCTTCGGGGAACTCCACGGGTGAGGCGGTGAAGTTGGCCTTGCCGGTGGTGGTGGGGAAGCTGCGGGAGTCGCGGGGCGCGTGGGGCAGGGTGAAGCCGCCGGGGCGCTCGACGCGGGCGTTGAAGTCCTCGAAGCCGGGGATGACGCGGGCGATGCGGCCGCGGATCAAGGCGTAGTCGGCCTCGAACTCCTCCCACGGCGTGCCGCTGGACGCGCCCAGGACGCGGCGGGCCAGCCGGCAGACGATGGCGGGCTCCGAGAGCAGTTGCGCACTGGCCGGTGCCAGGCGGCCGCGCGAGGCGTGGACCATGCCCATCGAGTCCTCGACGGTGACGAACTGGTCGCCGCCGCGCTGCCGGTCGCGCTCGGTGCGGCCCAGGGTGGGCAGGATCAGCGCCCGCGCTCCGGTGATCACGTGGGAGCGGTTGAGCTTGGTGGAGACGTGGACGGTGAGCCGGGCGCGGCGGACGGCGGCCTCGGTGACGTCCGTGTCGGGAGTGGCGGAGACGAAGTTGCCGCCCATGGCGAAGAAGACCTTGGCCTGCCCGTCGCGCAGGGCCCGGATGGCGCGGACGACGTCGAGGCCGTGGTGGCGCGGCGGGGCGAAGCCGAACTCCCGCTCCAGGGCGTCGAGGAAGGCCGGCGCGGGGCGCTCGAAGATGCCCATGGTGCGGTCGCCCTGGACGTTGCTGTGGCCGCGGACGGGGCAGACGCCGGCGCCGGGGCGGCCGATGTCGCCGCGCAGCAGGAGGAAGTTGACGACTTCCTTGATGGTGACGACGGCGTGCTTGTGCTGGGTGAGGCCCATGGCCCAGCAGACCACCGTGCGCCGGGAGGCCAGCACCATCTCCAGGGCCCGCTCGATCTCGGCGCGGGTCAGGCCGGTGGCGCGCAGGGTCTCGTCCCAGTCGGCGGTGCGGGCGAGGGCGGCGAACTCTTCGAAGCCGTGGGTGTGTTCGCCGACGAAGGCGGTGTCGGTGGCGCCCTCGGTCTCCAGGATCAGCCTGCCCAGCATCCGGAAGAGGGCGTGGTCGCCGCCGAGCCGGATCTGCAGGAAGAGGTCGGTGAGGGCGACGCCGCCGCCGGCCAGGCCGCGGGGGGTCTGCGGGTTCTTGAACCGCTCCAGGCCGGCCTCGGGCAGTGGGTTCACCGTGATGATCTTCGTGCCGCCGCGCTTGGCCCGCTCCAGGGCGTTGAGCATCCGCGGGTGGTTGGTGCCGGGGTTCTGCCCGGCGACGATGATCAGGTCGGCCTTGTGGAGGTCCTCCAGCAGGACGCTGCCCTTGCCCACGCCCAGGGTGTCGGTGAGGGCGGAGCCGGACGACTCGTGGCACATGTTGGAGCAGTCCGGCAGGTTGTTGGTGCCGAACTCGCGGGCGAAGAGCTGGTAGAGGAAGGCGGCCTCGTTGCTGGTGCGGCCGGAGGTGTAGAAGACGGCCTCGTCGGGCGACTCCAGGCCGTGCAGCTCCTCGGCGATGATGTCGAAGGCCCGCTCCCAGGAGACCGGTTCGTAGTGGTCGGCGCCCTCGGGCAGGTACATGGGGCGGGTGAGCCGACCCTGCTGGCCGAGCCAGTAGCCGCTGCGGCCGAAGAGGTCGGAGACCGGGTGGGCGGCGAAGAACTCCTCCGTCACGCGGCGCAGGGTGGCTTCCTCGGCGACGGCCTTGGCGCCGTTCTCGCAGAACTCCGCCGTGTGCCGCTCGTCGCCCTCGGGCCAGGCGCAGCCCGGGCAGTCGAAGCCGTCCTTCTGGTTGACCCGGAGCAGGGTGAGCGCGGTGCGGCGCAGGCCCATCTGCTGCTGGGCGGTGCGCAGCGTGTGGGCGACGGCGGGGATGCCCGCTGCGGAGTGCTTGGGCGCGGTGACGTCGGGCGCGTCCTGGACGGGATCACCGGTGGGTGGTTTGCCTGCCATCTCTCTCCCTTTCGCCTGCGGAACCCGCGAAGTGGCGTACTCCGTTGTACCCCTGCCCTCGGACAGTGGTCAGGGCTCGGCCGCCGTGAGGCTCTGCGGAGCCGAGTGAGAAGCCGCCCGCTCGCGGGGTGGAGGAGTCACCTCGTTCCCCTCGGGAGAGAACGGCCGGGCCGCGGTTTCCTGTGGTCCTGATCATGTCACGGGCCACTGACGGCCTCACCACGGTGTGGCGGGGATTGTCAGTGGGTCGTGGCAGGATCGGGGGCGTGGCAGCAAAGGCATCGAAAACACCGTCCGACACCAGTGAGCCGACCGGCACCGAAGCAGTGGAGGGAGGCCGGCCCCGCCTGCTCCTGATGGACGGGCACTCCATGGCGTACCGGGCGTTCTTCGCGCTGCCCGCGGAGAACTTCACGACGTCGGACGGGCAGCCGACCAACGCGGTTTACGGCTTCGCGTCGATGCTCGCGAACACCCTGCGTGACGAGCGGCCCACGCACTTCGCGGTGGCCTTCGACGTCTCGCGCAAGACGTGGCGCTCCGAGGAGTTCACCGAGTACAAGGCGAACCGCTCCAAGACGCCCGACGAGTTCAAGGGCCAGGTCGAGCTGATCGGCGAGATGCTCGACCACATGCGGGTGCCGCGCTTCGCGGTCGACGGCTTCGAGGCCGACGACGTGATCGCCACGCTGGCGACCCAGGCGGAGGCCAGCGGTTTCGAGGTGGCGATCGTCACCGGTGACCGCGACTCCTTCCAGCTGGTCAGCGACGCCGTCACGGTGCTGTACCCGACCAAGGGCGTCTCGGAGCTGACGCGCTTCACGCCCGGGAAGGTCATGGAGAAGTACGGCCTGTCCCCGGCCCAGTACCCGGACTTCGCGGCCCTGCGCGGCGACCCGTCCGACAACCTGCCGGGCATCCCGGGCGTCGGCGAGAAGACCGCCACGAAGTGGATCAACCAGTTCGGTTCGTTCGCCGAGCTGGTGGAGCGGGCCGACGAGGTCAAGGGCAAGGCCGGGCAGAATCTGCGCGACCACCTGGAGGCGGTCAAGCTCAACCGCCGCCTGACGGAGATGGTGCGCGACGTCGAGCTGTCCACCGGCCCGGAGGGGCTGGTGCGCGAGGCGTACGACCTGTCCGCGCTGGGCACCCTGCTGGACCGGCTGGAGATCCGCAACCGCAGCCTGCGCGAGCGGCTGTGGGGCACGGACCCGGCGGCGGCCGTCGAGGAGGCGGCCGAGGAGCTGGAGGTCGAGCTCGACGGACGCATGCTGGGCGCGGACGAGCTGGCTGGCTGGCTGGCGGCCATCCCGGCGGACGTGCCCGCCGCCGTCGCGGCCGGCTACGACTGGAAGCTGGGCAGCGGCGACGTCCACGAGGTGGCGCTCGCCCTGCCGGACGGGCGGGCCTGCTGGTTCGAGCCGCAGGAGCTGTCCGAGGCGGACGACAAGGCGTTCGCCGCCTGGCTGGCCGACGCCGCCCGGCCCAAGGTGCTGCACATGGGCAAGCGCGTGGTGCGTGTCTTCGCCGAGCGCGGCTGGGCCGTCGCGGGCGTCACGATGGACACCGCGGTCGCCGCCTACCTCGACGAGCCCGGCGCCCGCCCCTTCGAGACGGATCCGCTCAACCGCCACCGCCAGAAGCGCGCCGGCAAGGTCCGCTTCAACAAGGGCAAGCGCCAGCTCACCGAGCTGGAGGTGCTCGTCGAGGACAAGCTCGGCCGCACCCTGCCCCGCGTCGACCCGGACAAGGCCGAGGCGGGCCAGCAGTCCTTCGACTTCGACGGCGAGGGCGACAAGGAGGCCGCCGAGAAGCTCATGGTCGAGGCCCGCGGCGTCCTCGACCTCGGCGAGTTCTACGAGCGCAAGCTCGCCGGGACGGGCGCCCTGGAGCTCATGCGCGACCTGGAGTTCCCCGTCGGCGACCTGCTGGTGGCCATGGAGCGCGAGGGCATCGCCGTGGACCGGGCCCGCCTGGAGCGGCTGTCCGAGGAGTACCTGGGCGAGATCGAGCAGGCCGTCGCCGAGGCCCACCGGGCCGTCGGCCGGGAGTTCAACCTCTCCTCGCCCAAGCAGCTCCAGGAGATCCTCTTCGAGGAGCTCGGCCTGCCGAGGACCAAGAAGATCAAGACCGGTTACACCACCGACGCCGACGCGCTCGCCTGGCTCGCCGGCCAGACGGACAACGAGCTCCCGGTCGTCCTGCTGCGCCACCGCGACCGCGCCAAGCTCCGCACCACGGTCGACGGCCTGATCAACAACGTCGCGGCGGACGGCCGGATCCACACCACCTTCAACCAGATGGTGGCCGCCACCGGCCGGCTCTCCTCCACCGACCCGAACCTGCAGAACATCCCGGTGCGCACCGCCGACGGCAGCCGCATCCGCCGGTGCTTCGTGGTCGGCGAGGGCTTCGAGTCGCTGATGACCGCCGACTACAGCCAGATCGAGCTGCGCGTCATGGCCCACCTGTCCGAGGACGAGGGCCTGATCGAGGCGTTCGCCTCCGGCGAGGACCTGCACACCACCGTCGCCTCCCAGGTCTTCGGCGTGGCCAAGGCCGACGTGGACGCCGAGATGCGCCGCAAGATCAAGGCGATGTCGTACGGCCTGGCCTACGGGCTGTCGGCCTTCGGCCTCTCCCAGCAGCTGGGCATCTCCCCGGGCGAGGCCGGCGGCCTGATGGACACCTACTTCGAGCGCTTCGGCGGCGTCCGCGACTACCTGCGCCGCGTCGTCGAGGAGGCCCGCGCCACCGGCTACACCGAGACGATGCTCGGCCGCCGCCGCTACCTGCCGGACCTCAACAGCGACAACCGCCAGCGCCGGGAGATGGCCGAGCGCATGGCGCTCAACGCCCCGATCCAGGGCACCGCCGCCGACATCGTCAAGATCGCGATGCTGCGGGTCGCCGAGGCGCTGGAGAAGGAGAAGCTCGCCACCCGGATGCTGCTCCAGGTGCACGACGAAGTCGTGCTGGAGGTCGCCCCCGGCGAGCGGGAGCGGGTCGAGGAGCTGGTGCGCCGCGAGATGGCCGGGGCCGTCAGCCTGCGCGCCCCGCTGGACGTCTCCGTCGGCGTCGGCGCCGACTGGGAGTCCGCCGCGCACTGATCCGGATGTGATCCGGACGGCCGTGCCGCCCCGCCCCCGCCCCGGGGGAGGGGCGGCACGGCCGTTTCCGCAGGCGATCGTCGGGCGAGATCCTTGTCCGAGATCGTCGGACGAGATCGTTGTGCGAACGCCTCCCCGATGTCACACGATGGAGGGAATCCCTCGGACGGCCCCCCGGGGAGGGGGACCGCGGAGCAGAGGAGGCTCGCCGTGAAGAAGGAGAGTCCCGAGGACGGATCCAAGGAGCGGTCCACCGCGTCCAGGCCGAGCCGGCTGTACACCGGCGCGGAGCGGCCCTTCGACCCGGAGGACCTCGTCCTGGCATCGGGCCACGACATCACCCCGGAGCGGGTCGAGGCGGCCAGGCGGCACATCGAGGAGAAGGGGGCGGCGGCACTCGAGCGGTACCTGCCCTGACCCCGGGTTCCCCTACCGGCGGCGGGTGTTGGTGCGCCGCGTGGCCTCGGCCGTCGTCGGGTCCTCCGGCCACGGGTGGCGTGGGTAGCGCCCGCGCAGCTCGGCCCGTACGGCCCGGTAGCCGTCCCGCCAGAAGGACGCCAGGTCCGCCGTGACGGCCGCCGGCCGCCCGGCCGGTGACAGCAGGTGCACAAGGACGGGCACCCGCCCGCCCGCGACCAGCGGCGTGTGCCGCAGGCCGAAGAGCTCCTGGAGCTTGACGGCCAGGACGGGCTGCCCGTCGCCGTAGTCCACCCGGATCCGCGAGCCGCTGGGCACCTCGATCCGTTCGGGCGCCAGCTCGCCCAGCCGGGCGGCGTCGCCGCTCGCCCAGGGCAGCAGGCGCTCCAGGCAGGCGCGCGCGTCCGCACGCTCCAGGCCGGCGCGCCCGCGCGCCCGGTCCAGCTCCGGGCCCAGCCACTCCTCCGCCCGGGCCAGCAGCGCCGCGTCCGAGACGTCCGGCCAGGGATCGCCCAGTTCGCGCCGGAGGAACGCCAGCCGCTGCCGCAGCCCCGTCGCCTCCGCGCTCCAGCGCAGCAGCTCCGGGCCCTCCGCAGCCAGCCCCTCCAGGAGCGCCGCCCGCAGCCGGGTGCGGTCCGGGGCCGCCAGCCGGGCCGAGGACAGCTCGACGGCGCCCAGCCGGGCCACCCGGCGGGCCACCACGTCGCGGCGCTCCGCGGACCAGCGCACCTCCTCGCCTTCGGTCAGCAGCGCCCCCGCCGTCGCCCGGGCGGTCTCCTCGTCGATCACCGCACCCAGCCGCACCCGGGCCGACGCGGCAGCGACCGGCCGGTCTGCGACGGCCACCGCGAGCCAGGGCATGCCGCGCAGGCGCGAGCCGTCGCCCAGCTCCGCGCCCGTTCCCGACACCATCAGGTACGCGCTCCCGCCGCGGGAACACGCGATCCGTTCGGGAAACGCCAGCGCCGCCACCAGGCCCGCGGCGGCGTCGTCCGTCAGCGGCGCGTCACCGGGGTGCGGGCCGTCCTCCGCGACGCCCCGCAGCGCGCCCTCCAGCCGGCGGGCCTCCGCCCGCCAGCGCGCGCCGTACGCGTCCGCGCCCCGGCGCGCGGCCCGCCAGGCCCCGGCCAGGTCGTCGCCGTACTCCCGGGGCGGTTCCTCGCTCAGCAGCGCCACGACCTCGGCCGCGCGCCGCGCGCCCAGCCGGGGGGCGCCGTCCAGCAGGGCCCGCGCGAGGCGGGGGTGCACACCCAGCCGGGCCATCCGGCGGCCCCGCTCCGTGGGGCGGCCCGCCTCGTCCACGGCGCCCGTGGCGGTCAGCGCGGCGCGCGCGGCGGCCATCGCGCCGGCCGGCGGGGGATCGAGCAGCGCCAGCCCGCCCGCGTCGGGGTCGCCCCAGCAGGCCGCCTGCAGCGCGAACGCCGTCAGGTCCGCGACCGTGATCTCCGCGGCCGGGAACGCCGGCAGCCGCGCCTCGTCCCCCTCCGCCCAGCACCGGTACACCGTCCCCGGGGCCTCGCGGCCCGCGCGCCCCGCCCGCTGCCGCCCGGCGGCCCGGGACGCACGCACCGTCGTGAGCGCGCTCAGCCCCCGGGCGTGGTCCGTGCGCGGCTCCCGCGCCAGCCCCGCGTCCACGACGACGCGGACGCCCGGGACGGTCAGGCTCGACTCCGCCACGGCCGTGGCCAGCACCACCCGGCGGGTGCCCGGCGCGCCGCCCGCGAGCACCGCCTCCTGGACAGCTGCCGGGGCCCGGCCGTGCACCTGGAGCACCTCGGCCCCCAGCCGTTCCGGCGAGCCCAGCGCCCCGGCCACCCTGCCGATCTCGCCGACGCCCGGCAGGAAGCACAGCACGTCGCCCTCGCGCTCGTGCAGGGCCCGCCGCACCACGGCCGCCACGTGGTCCAGCAGTACGGGGTCCACCCGCAGGCCGTGCGGCGGCCGCACCGCGCGCGGCGGAGGCGCCCACACGACCTCCACCGGGTGCGCCGTGCTGTGTGCCGTCACCACCGGGGCTCCGCCCAGCAGCCGGGCCCAGCCTTCGGCGTCGGTCGTGGCCGACGCGGCGACCAGCCGCAGGCCGGGGCGCAGGGCGGCCCGGACGTCGAGGAGGAAGGCGGCGGCGGTGTCCGCGTCCAGGTGCCGCTCGTGGCACTCGTCGAGCACGACGACGTCGACGCCGGCCAGCTCCGGATCGCGCTGGAGGCGCTGGAGCAGGACGCCGGTGGTGACCACCTCGACGACGGTCCGGGGGCCGGCCTTCCGCTCGCCGCGCACGGTGAAGCCGACGCGGCCGCCCGGCTCCTCGCCGAGCAGCCAGGCCATGCGGCGGGCGGCTGCCCGGGCGGCGATGCGGCGGGGTTCGGCGACGAGGACGCGGCGGACCGGGTCGCCGCCCGTCAGCCCCGCCAGGACCAGAGGGACCAGGGTGGTCTTGCCCGTGCCGGGCGGGGCGCAGAGCACGGCGGTGCCGTGCTCGTCCAGGGCGGTGGTGAGGGCGGGGAGGGCGGTGCGGACGGGGAGGTGGGCGGTGGCGTCGTCGGTGCGGGTCACGGGGACAGTGTCGCCGAGGGCGGAAGATGCCCCGGTCCCGCCCTTTCACCGTTTCCCCGGGGCTCCGCCCCGGACCCGGGCGCGGCCCCGCCGCGCGGGAGCGGGGGCTCCGCCCCCTGCGGCCCCCTCCCGGGGCTTCGCCCCTGGCCCCCGCAACCGCGCTCCGTGCGGTTGTCCTCAAACGCCGGACGGGCTATCCGTCCCGCTCGCACACGAAGATCGCCGTCCCGGGGATCAGATGCCCGCGCAGGGGGGACCAGCCGCCCCACTCCTGCGTGTTCCAGTCCGGCCACTCCGGCTCGACCAGGTCGAGCAGGCGGAACCCGCCCGCCACCACGTCCCGCACCCGGTCGCCGATCGTCCGGTGGTGCTCGACGTAGACGGCACGGCCCGTCTCGTCCTGCTCCACGTACGGGGTGCGGTCGAAGTAGGAGGCCGCCACGGACAGGCCCTCCGGGCCCGGCTCGTCGGGGAAGGCCCAGCGGAGGGGGTGGGTGACGGAGAAGACCCAGCGGCCGCCGGGCCGCAGAACCCGGTGCACCTCGCGCATCACCCGCACCGGATCGGCGACGAAGGGAATCGCGCCGTACGCCGAGCAGGCCAGGTCGAAGGAGCCGGCCGCGAACGGCAGCGCCCCCGCGTCCGCCTCGACCAGCGGGACGTCCCCGCCGATCCGCAGCGCGTGCTGGAGCTGCCGGTGCGAGAGGTCCAGGGCCACCGGCCGGGCGCCCTGGGCGGCCAGCCAGCGCGAGCACTGGGCCGCGCCGGCGCCGATCTCCAGCACGTCGCGCCCCGCGAGGGAGCCCGCCGGGCCCAGCAGCCGGGCCTCGGCCTCGTCGAGCCCCTCCGGGCCCCACACGAAGCGGTCGTCGCCCAGGAACGCGCCGTGTTCGTCCTGGTACTCGTCGGCGTTGCGGTCCCACCAGCCGCGGCTGGCCCGGCTGCTCTCCGCGTCGCCGGTGGTCCGCCGGACCGCCTCGGGTTCGTACTCTTGGATTTCTGGCGTCATCTGGGTGGTCGCGATCCCGGTTCGGCTTGGCGGGTGGGTAGAGTGTCCGGCCGTCGACAGGCTGCCGAGAGGTCTTCGAGAGACTTTTCCCGCCTCCTGCAAGGTGAGTTGCGCCGGATTCGGGGAGTTTTGTCCCTGCTGTGCGCCTTCGCGCATTGACCGTGTCCGGCCGTCCCCGTATGCTACAAGTTGCGCTGCGGGCCTGCGCGCCTCGGACCGAGCAGGCCGCTTTCGCACTTGTTGTATGTCCCCTCGGTTGTCGAGGCGCTTCCGGAGCGATCCGGAAAGTGCGCCTCCAAGGCTGTCCGGCTTCGGCGGTGCGATATACGGGCTCTCGGCGTAGCAGTACCTACGACTCAATGTCCGTACCGGAGCCCTTTCCCACATGACGAGCAGCACCGAGACCACCGCCACCACCCCGCAGGTTGCGGTCAACGACATCGGTAACGAGGAAGCCTTCCTCGCCGCGATCGACGAGACGATCAAGTACTTCAACGACGGCGACATCGTCGACGGCGTCATCGTGAAGGTCGACCGGGACGAGGTCCTGCTCGACATCGGTTACAAGACCGAGGGTGTCATCCCCTCCCGCGAGCTCTCGATCAAGCACGACGTCGACCCCAACGAGGTCGTCTCCGTCGGTGACCAGGTCGAGGCCCTCGTTCTCCAGAAGGAGGACAAGGAAGGCCGCCTGATCCTGTCCAAGAAGCGCGCTCAGTACGAGCGTGCCTGGGGCACGATCGAGAAGATCAAGGAAGAGGACGGCATCGTCACCGGTACCGTCATCGAGGTCGTCAAGGGTGGTCTCATCCTCGACATCGGCCTCCGCGGCTTCCTCCCGGCCTCCCTGGTCGAGATGCGCCGTGTCCGCGACCTCCAGCCCTACGTGGGCAAGGAGCTCGAGGCGAAGATCATCGAGCTGGACAAGAACCGCAACAACGTGGTCCTGTCCCGCCGTGCCTGGCTCGAGCAGACCCAGTCCGAGGTCCGCCAGACGTTCCTCACCACCCTCCAGAAGGGTCAGGTCCGCTCCGGCGTCGTCTCCTCGATCGTCAACTTCGGTGCCTTCGTGGACCTGGGTGGCGTCGACGGTCTGGTCCACGTTTCCGAGCTGTCCTGGAAGCACATCGACCACCCGTCCGAGGTCGTCGAGGTCGGCCAGGAGGTCACGGTCGAGGTCCTGGACGTCGACATGGACCGCGAGCGCGTCTCCCTGTCGCTCAAGGCGACCCAGGAAGACCCGTGGCAGCAGTTCGCCCGGACCCACCAGATCGGTCAGGTCGTCCCGGGTAAGGTCACCAAGCTGGTGCCGTTCGGTGCGTTCGTCCGCGTGGACGAGGGCATCGAGGGCCTGGTCCACATCTCCGAGCTGGCCGAGCGCCACGTGGAGATCCCGGAGCAGGTCGTCCAGGTCAACGACGAGATCTTCGTCAAGGTCATCGACATCGACCTCGAGCGCCGTCGCATCAGCCTCTCGCTGAAGCAGGCCAACGAGTCCTTCGGTGCCGACCCGTCCGTGGTCGAGTTCGACCCGACCCTGTACGGCATGGCCGCGTCCTACGACGACCAGGGCAACTACATCTACCCCGAGGGCTTCGACCCCGAGGCCAACGACTGGCTGCCGGGCTACGAGAAGCAGCGCGAGGAGTGGGAGCGCCAGTACGCCGAGGCGCAGCAGCGCTTCGAGCAGCACCAGGCGCAGGTCATCAAGTCCCGCGAGGCGGACGCCGAGGCCGCCGCTGCCGGCGACCAGGCCGGCGCCGCGCAGGCCGCTCCGGCCGGTGGCTCGTACTCCTCCGAGTCGGCCGACACCTCCGGCGCCCTGGCGTCGGACGAGGCGCTGGCCGCCCTCCGCGAGAAGCTCGCCGGCGGCCAGAGCTGAGGCTCTGACCACCGCGGTCGACCGCTGACGAAAGGCCCGTTCCCCCTCGGGGGAGCGGGCCTTTCCGCGTCCCCGGGGCGGGAGCGGGAATGCTCCGGGCCGTCAAGAACGTTCCCCCTGACGGAACATGAGGAGGAACGGTCACCGTGATGGATCCGCAGGGTTTGTACGAATGGGAGCCCAAGGGGCTCGCCGTGGCCGACCTGGCCCTGGCCCAGGACAGCGCAGGGCTGGTCATGCTCTACCACTTCGACGGGTACATCGACGCCGGTGAGACGGGGGACCAGATCGTCGAGCGGCTCCTCGACGGGCTGCCGCACCAGGTCGTGGCCCGCTTCGACCACGACCGGCTGATCGACTACCGGGCGCGCCGCCCGGTCCTGACGTTCGAGCGCGACCACTGGAGCGCCTTCGAGGCCCCCCGGCTCGAACTGCGCCTGGTGCAGGACGCCACGGGGGCGCCGTTCCTCCTGCTGTCCGGCCCGGAGCCGGACGTGGAGTGGGAGCGCTTCGCCGCCGCCGTGCGCCAGATCGTGGAGCGGCTGGGAGTGCGTCTTTCGGTCAACTTCAACGGCATCCCCATGGGCGTTCCGCACACCCGGCCGGTCGGCCTGACGGCGCACGGCAACCGCCTGGACCTGGTGCCGGGCCAGCGCGGCTACTTCGACGAGGCCCAGGTGCCCGGCAGCGCCGAGGCGCTCATCGAGTTCCGGCTCGCCGAGGCGGGCCACGACGTGCTCGGTGTCACCGGCCACGTGCCGCACTACGTGGCGCGCTCCTCGTACCCCGACGCCGCGCTGACCGTCCTGGAGGCGGTCACCTCCGCCACCGGCCTGGTCCTGCCCGACACCGCGCACGCGCTGCGCAACCGGGCGCTACGGACGCAGGAGGAGATCGAGCGGCAGATCGGCGAGGGGGACGAGGAGCTGGTGTCGCTGGTGCGCGGTCTGGAGCACCAGTACGACGCGGTGGCCGGTGCCGAGACCCGCGGCAACCTGGTCGCGGAGCCGGTCGAGCTGCCCTCGGCCGACGAACTGGGCGCCCAGTTCGAGCGGTTCCTCGCCGATCGCGAGGGCGACGGCGGCCGCTGAGGGGCGGACCGATAGCGTGGGGCCCATGTTGACGGTGGGCCTCACCGGCGGGATCGGAGCCGGCAAGAGCGAGGTGTCGCGGCTGCTCGCCGCGCACGGCGCGGTGATCATCGACTCCGACCGGATCGCGCGGGAGGTGGTCGAGCCGGGGACGCCCGGACTGGCGGCGGTCGTCGGCGAGTTCGGGCCCGGCGTCCTGGCGCCGGACGGCTCCCTGGACCGGCCCGCGCTGGGGGCGCTCGTCTTCGCCGACGAGGGACGGCTCGCCGCGCTCAACGCCATCGTGCACCCGCTGGTGCGGGCCCGCTCGGCCGAACTGCAGGCCGCCGCGGCGCCGGACGCGATCGTCGTCCACGACGTCCCGCTCCTCGCCGAGAACGGCCTCGCCCCCCTCTACGACGTGGTGCTGGTCGTGGACGCCGGCGAAGCGACCCGGCTCGACCGGCTGGTGCGCCTGCGGGGCATGGCGGAACAGGAGGCCCGCGCCCGGATGGCGGCGCAGGCGACGCGCGAGCAGCGGCTGGCCGTGGCCGATGTGGTGATCGCCAACGACGGCCCGGTCGAGGAGCTGGCGGCCCGCGTGGCCGAGGTCTGGGCCGGTCTGCGCGAGCGGGCGGCCGGGAACAGGACTTGACCCCGGGGCGTTCCCCGTCTCCCCGGCAGCCGCAGGGAAAGACCGCACTCGTGCCCGAGCCGACGCCCGAACCCCACGTCATCGACTTCCGGACGGCCGAACGGCTGCTGGACGCCCGCGACCCGCGCGGCGCGGTCAAGCTGCTCGACTCGGTGATCTCCTCCCACCCCGGGAACACCGCGGCCCGCCTGCTGCGGGCCCGCGCCTACTTCGCCTCCGCGCAACTGCGGCGTGCCGAGGGGGAGTTCCTGCACGTGCTGGAGCACGAGCCGGACAACGGCTTCGCCTTCCCCCACTGCCTGAACGGCGTGGGAGGTACCCCCATCGCCCTGGGTCGCACGCTGGTGCGCGCGGGCCGGGCGGGGGAGGCGCTGCGGCACTTCCGGCTCGCCGCCGCCCTCGACCCCCGGCCGGACTTCGTGGAGGCGGCCCGGTTCGGCGAGCGGGACTGAGGCGTACGAGGCACTGAGGCGTACGGGGGGCGTACGGGGGCGTATCTCATCGTCGCGGCCTGCGGTCGTCGACAGGGTCGTACGGGGGTACGTCCCGGCCCGGCTGCCAGTGCGGGCCCTGCCGGAGGTGCCGGATGATCAAGGTCAGGTCGACGACGGTCACCAGGGCGAGGACCGCGAAGGCCGCCGCCCACCCCGGGTGTCCCGAGGCGGCGAACAGCCAGGCCCCGCCGGCGGAGACGACCAGGCCGAACGAGGCCAGCCCGCACCGCAGGCGGAGCGGGCTGCGGGCGGTCATCGGCTCGTTGCCGGAACGCTGCACGGCGCACCACCTCCACCTCCCAGGGTCCACCCGGGAGGGGCTCCCGCGCAGGGTCAGCCGATGACGTCCGTCAGGGTCGGCGCCGTGTCCTCGGCCGCGTCCTCGGCGTCCTCCTCCAGTGCGTCGGCCTCCAGCGCGTCGGCGACGACGTGCGCCGCGTTGCTGATGATCGCGTCCACGCCGAGCCGGGCCAGGGCGACCGCCCGGCCGGGGTCGTCCACGGTCCAGGCCGAGACCTCGAGCCGCTTTCCGTGCGGGCCGGTGAGGCGGTGGACCGCGCGGACCCAGCCCGTGGTGACCTTGGTGTGGTCGGGGTTGATCTGGTCGGCGAAGGCCGCGTAGCCGGGCAGGTCGGCGGCGCGCGGGGCGCCCAGGAAGCCCGTCCGCACGTCCGGCCGCAGGCCGTGGAAGGTCTTCAGGGAAGGGGCGCTGAAGCTCTGGACCACCAGCCGCCCGCCGACGTGCCGCCGGTCGAGCCAGCCGGTGCGGCGCAGCGTGTCCACCACCTGCCGTTCGATGCCGGGGTAGAGCTCGGGCGCTTTGATCTCCAGCAGCAGCCGCTGATGGTTGTGGTCCACCCGGCGCAGATAGCGGTCGAGGGTCGGCACGCGCTCGCCGGCGAAGCGGCGGTCGTACCAGCTCCCGGCGTCCAGCTTCCTGATCTCGGCGAGGGTGAAGTCGGCGACCCGCCAGGGCGCCCGGTCCGGGTAGCGCTTCCTGACGTCGGTGGTCCGGGTCAGGGTGGTGTCGTGTATGACGACGAGGGCGCCGTCCTTGGTGCGCTGGACGTCGTTCTCCATCCAGTCGATGCCCAGGCGGGCGCCTCTGTCGATGGACGCGAGGGTGTTCTCGGGCGCCTGGACGGGCACCCCTCGGTGGCCGATGACGTACGGCACGTGCGGCCGTGCGGCGGAGGGGGTGGCCCCGGCTGGCGCGGTGGCCAGGCCCAGCGCGAGCGGGGCGGCCGCGGCCAGGGCGACGAGGGTACGGGTCAGGGTGGTGACGGGGCGGATGCGCATCGGGGCTCCTCGCGGCGTCCGGGTGCCGGGCGCGTGGCGGCCCGGCCCATGGCGTGGGGGTCCTGGGGCGTACGGCACAGTCGTACCGGAAACCGGGCCCGCGCGCAGGGGGCGAGGGGAAACCGACCCGGTCCGTTCGCCGGGCCCTCGCCCCCGGTTCACCGGGGAAACTCCAGGTGGGAGCTGCCCGAACCGTCTTTGTCAGTGGTAGGTCGTACGGTGGTCCCATGCGGCCCGTTTCCAAGATCGAACGCAAGGTGGCGCCCTTCGAGGTCGTCAGCCCCTTCCAGCCCAGCGGCGACCAGCCGGCGGCCATCGCCGAGCTGGAGAAGCGCATCCGCGCGGGGGAGAAGGACGTCGTGCTGCTCGGTGCGACCGGCACCGGCAAGTCGGCGACCACCGCGTGGATGATCGAGAAGCTCCAGCGGCCGACGCTCGTCATGGCGCCCAACAAGACCCTTGCGGCCCAGCTCGCCAACGAGTTCCGCGAGCTCCTGCCCAACAACGCCGTCGAGTACTTCGTCTCGTACTACGACTACTACCAGCCCGAGGCGTACGTCCCCCAGTCGGACACCTACATCGAGAAGGACTCCTCGATCAACGAGGAGGTGGAGCGGCTGCGCCACTCCGCCACCAACTCGCTGCTCACCCGGCGGGACGTCGTCGTGGTGGCCTCCGTGTCCTGCATCTACGGCCTCGGCACGCCGCAGGAGTACGTGGACCGCATGGTCCCCCTCAAGGTCGGCGAGGAGATCGACCGGGACGAGATGCTGCGCCGCTTCGTCGAGATCCAGTACACGCGCAACGACCTCTCGTTCACCCGCGGCACCTTCCGGGTCCGCGGCGACACCATCGAGATCTTCCCGGTCTACGAGGAACTGGCCGTCCGCATCGAGATGTTCGGCGACGAGATCGAGGCGCTGTCCACACTGCACCCGCTCACCGGCGAGGTCATCTCCGACGACCGGGAGCTGTACGTCTTCCCCGCCAGCCACTACGTCGCCGGCCCCGAGCGGATGGAGAAGGCCGTCACGGGGATCGAGGCCGAGCTGGAGCAGCGGCTGGCCCAACTGGAGAAGCAGGGCAAGCTGCTGGAGGCCCAGCGGCTGCGCATGCGCACCACCTACGACATCGAGATGATGCGCCAGATCGGCTCCTGCTCCGGCATCGAGAACTACTCGCTGCACATGGACGACCGCGAGCCCGGCTCCCCGCCCAACACCCTGCTCGACTTCTTCCCCGACGACTTCCTCCTCGTCATCGACGAGTCGCACGTCACCGTCCCGCAGATCGGCGCGATGTACGAGGGTGACGCCTCCCGCAAGCGGACCCTCGTCGAGCACGGCTTCCGGCTGCCGTCCGCGCTGGACAACCGCCCGCTGAAGTGGGAGGAGTTCACCGAGCGCATCGGGCAGACCGTCTATCTGTCCGCGACCCCCGGTCCGTACGAGCTGTCCCGTTCCGACGGGTTCGTGGAGCAGATCATCCGTCCCACCGGCTTGGTGGACCCGGAGGTCGTCGTCAAGCCGACCGAGGGCCAGATCGACGACCTGGTGCACGAGATCCGCCGGCGCACCGAGAAGGACGAGCGGGTCCTGGTCACCACCCTCACCAAGAAGATGGCCGAGGACCTCACGGACTACTTCCTGGAGCTCGGCATCCAGGTGCGCTACCTGCACAGCGACGTGGACACGCTGCGCCGCGTGGAGCTGCTGCGCGAGCTGCGCGCGGGCGAGTACGACGTCCTGGTGGGCATCAACCTGCTGCGCGAGGGCCTCGACCTGCCCGAGGTGTCCCTGGTGGCGATCCTCGACGCGGACAAGGAGGGCTTCCTCCGCTCGGGCACGTCCCTGATCCAGACCATCGGCCGCGCGGCGCGCAACGTCTCCGGCCAGGTCCATATGTACGCGGACAAGGTCACGCCCGCGATGGAGAAGGCCATCGACGAGACCAACCGGCGCCGCGAGAAGCAGGTCGCGTACAACACGGAGCGGGGCATCGACCCGCAGCCCCTGCGCAAGAAGATCGGTGACATCGTCGCCACGATCGCCCGCGAGGAGATCGACACCGAGGAACTGCTGGGCACGGGCTACCGCAAGACGGACAAGGGCAAGGGGAAGGCTCCCGTGCCCACCGCGGGCAAGGGCGGGAAGAAGGCGAAGGCCAAGGAGGTCGTCCCGACCGACCGTCCCGCGGCCGAACTCGCCGAGATGATCGAGGAGATGACGGACCGCATGCGGGCCGCCGCCGCAGAGCTCCAGTTCGAGGTGGCCGCGCGGCTGCGCGACGAGGTGGGCGAGCTCAAGAAGGAGTTGCGGCAGATGCGGGAGGTGGGGCTGGCCTGAGGGCTGTGGGGAGAAGGCTCTGACGGGGTCCTTGCCCAAGGGCGGGACCTTTGCCCAAGGGCGGGACCTTTGCTCAAGAGCGGGACCTTTGCTCAAGGATGACCGGGGGAGATGTTGCAAGACCGCCACAAACCGCACTCGGCCGGGCGGGCGGTCGTGCCAGTGCATAGGGTCGGTCCCGGATGCCGCGTGATCGCGCGGCACGGGGGAGAGCGACGAGCGAGAAGGGACCGCGCGTGAGCGTCAACTTGTCCAAGGGCCAGGGTGTCAGCCTGCAGAAGGCCGACGGGGGATCCTTGACCGCGGTGCGGATGGGGCTCGGCTGGAAGTCGGCCCCCCGCCGGGGACTGTTCCGGTCGCGCACCAAGGAGATCGACCTCGACGCCTCGGCCGTGATGTACGCCGACGGGCAGCCGATCGACGACGTCTGGTTCAACCACCTGGTCAGCAGCGACGGTTCGGTGCGGCACACCGGGGACAACCTGGTGGGCGGCGCCGGCACCGGCGGTGACGACGAGACGATCCTGGTCGACCTGGAGCGCGTGCCCGTGCACATCGACCAGATCGTCTTCACGGTCAACTCCTTCAGCGGGCAGACCTTCGCCGAGGTCTCCAACGCCTTCTGCCGGCTGATCGACGACACCACCGGCCAGGAGCTGGCCCGCTACACCCTCGACGGCGGCGGGCCCTACACGGCGCAGATCATGGCGAAGGTGCACCGGGTGGGCGCCGGCTGGCAGATGACCGCCATCGGCACCCCGTCCAACGGCCGGACCATCCAGGACCTCTACCCGGTGATCGCCACCGTCCTGTAGGCGGCGGCCCGGGGGGGCAGGAGCATCGACACGGGCCCGGCGGGGCGGCGTTCCCGCCGGGCCCGGGGCACAGCGGGCAGGGCAGCACGACAACAAGGGGGAGGGCACAGGCGATGACGGCCGAGCTGGTGCGGGGGCAGAACCACCCGCTGACCGCGAGCCGGTTGGAGATCAGGGTCTCGGTGAGCGACCCGGTGCTGGTGGCGGCGGCGCTCGGCGGCCCGGACGGCAGGGTGTCCGGCCCCAGCCATGTCGTCCACCCCGGAGCCCCGCACGCGCCCGGCGTGGCGGTGACCGGGTCGGCGGAGGCCGGGCAGGGGCTGAGCGTCGAGCTGGACGCCCTGCCGGAGACGGTGCACCGGGTCAGCGTGCTGCTCGCCCTGCCGCCCGGCGGCCGGGGGCCCGCCCGGTTCGGCGCCACGGCCGCGCCGTTCGTCGCGCTGGCCGGCGGCGCGGGGGAGGAGATCGCCGGCTTCACCGCCACCGGGCTGGACGCCGAGACGGCCCTGGTCGCCCTGGAGCTCTACCGCCGGCAGGGCGCCTGGCGGGTACGGGCCGTCGGCCAGGGCTACGCGGAGGGCCTCCCGGCGCTCTTCCGGGACCTGGGGCTCGACGCCCCCGCCGAGCTCGCGGCGGAGGCCGGTGCGGCCGCCGGAAGCCTCGCCGAGGACTTCGTCCTCGCCCCGCCGCAGTCCTCCCCGCGCCGCTCCGGGGGCGGCGGCCGGCACGCCGCGCCCGCCGCGCGGCCGGCCGCCCGCGCCCGGGGGCGGGGGG
>NZ_JAEAMR010000010.1:167619-202204 GCF_015999245.1 Streptomyces sp. AV19
GGGGGGGGGGGGCCGGCCCGCCGCGCCCGACGAGCGGCCGGACGACCGGGCCGGCCACCGGGCCCTGACCCCCACGGCGTCCCTCGGGGCGGGCGGGGCGCGCGTCGACTACCGCCACCCCGGCCGGCACGCGGCACCCCCGCCCCCACCGCCCGCCGCGCCCCCGGCCGGGGACGGGGCGCCCGCGGAGCCGGTGGCGGGCGACGCCTCGGGCTGGACGCTGGAGGAGCGCCTCTACAACCAGGTGTGGGGCATGTTCGAGGACCTCGCCCGCAGCACCGCCGCCTACCGCAGCGCGGCCGGCTTCGCCGAGTCCCGCCTGGAGCGGGAGCTCGACGCCCAGCTCGCCGACCCGGCCACCCGCGTGGGCCCCGCCGCGGACGCCGCCCGGGCCGCCGCTCGCGCCAAGCGCGACGGACTCGTCGACCGGGCCCGCGCCGTCCTGGACCGGGACGCCGACCGGCTCACCGCCGAGGCCGAGGTCGTCGAGCACGCCCTGCCGCCCGCCTTCGCCCGCTGGGACAGCCCCGTCTGGCACGGCTACCAGGCGCCCCTGGAGACGCCGCTCGCGCTGCGCCTCGGCGATCTGCACCTGCCCGAGCGCCGGGGGCTGCGCATCCCCATGCTGGTGCGGCTGCCGCTGGAGCGCGGTCTGTGGGTGGACTGCGGCCGGACGACGGGCTCGGGCACGGGCCGGGCGGACCCGGCCGAGCTGCGCCGCCTGGCCATGGACTGCGCGGTGGCGCACGCCGCCCGCCTGCTGGCCGTCCACCCGGTCGGCGACTACGGCGTGCACGTCATCGACCCGGCGGGCTCGGCCGGCGCCGCGCTCGCCCCGCTGCTGGAGTGCGGGGCGCTGTCGCGGCCCCCGGCGGCCGGGGCGCAGGGTGTCACCGCCGTCCTGACGGAGCTGACGCGCCGCGTCGACCTGGTGCAGATGGCGGTCCGCAGCGGGGCCGCCGACGCCCTGCCGCCCGACGTCGACACCGCCGAGCAACTGCTGATCGTCAACGACTTCCCGCACGGCTTCGACGACCGCGCGGTCAACCGGCTGCGCTACCTGGCGGACGAGGGGCCCTCGGTGGGCGTGCACCTGATGATGGTGGCGGACCGGGAGGACGCCCGGGGCTTTGGCCCGCTGCTCGACCCGCTCTGGCGCTCCCTGCTGCGCATCACGCCCGTCCCCGACGACCACCTCGCCGACCCCTGGGTCCGGCACGCGTGGACGTACGAGCCGTCGCTGGCCCCCGCGGGGAGCGACGTGGTCCGGCAGGTGCTGTGGCAGGTGGGCCAGGCCCGCCGGGCCTACGGCCTCTGACGGCCCTGCCGCCCGGCGAACCCGTACGAAACCCCGTCCGAACCCGTATGAACAGGGGACTTGGCCTTTCCTTTACCTTTTCTTGGGTCTTCCTGTACGGTCTTCGGTACGGAGGCGTCCGTGCCGCGCCCGTTCGGGAAGCGCACGCCTCCGGCAGCGACGACGCTGGAAGTTGCCGTACGACGTGCCGGAGGACCCCTTGGACGTCTCCCTGACGATGTGGCTGCTGACCGTTCTCGGTCTGTGCGCCCTGGTGGCCGCCGATTTCTTCATCGGCGGCCGCAAACCCCACGAGGTCTCCCTCAAGGAGGCCGGGACCTGGACGGTGGTCTGGATCGTCCTGGCCGCGCTCTTCGGGCTGGGGCTGCTGTTCCTGGGCGGCGGGCAGCCGGCGGGCGAGTTCTTCGCGGGCTACATCACCGAGAAGTCGCTGAGCGTCGACAACCTCTTCGTCTTCGTCCTGATCATGGCGAAGTTCTCGGTGCCCTCCATCTACCAGCAGCGCGTGCTGATGGTGGGCGTGCTGATCGCCCTGGTCCTGCGGGCCGGCTTCATCGGCGCGGGCGCGGCGATCATCGCCAACTTCTCCTGGATCTTCTACCTCTTCGGCGCCTTCCTGATCTGGACCGCCTGGAAGCTCATCCAGGAGGCGCGCTCGGGCGAGCAGGAGGAGGAGTACGAGGAGAATCGCTTCCTCAAGACGATCGAGCGGCGCTTCCCCTCCACCGACCGGTACCACGGCACCCGGCTCTTCATCGTGGAGAACGGCCGTCGGCTGATGACCCCGATGCTGATCGTGATGCTGGCGATCGGCACCACCGACGTGCTGTTCGCGCTGGACTCAATTCCGGCGATCTTCGGCCTCACCCAGGATCCGTACATCGTCTTCACGGCCAACGCCTTCGCCCTCATGGGCCTGCGCCAGCTGTACTTCCTGATCGGCGGCCTGCTGCGGAAGCTGGTCCACCTCTCGTACGGCCTGTCGGTGATCCTCGGCTTCATCGGCGTCAAGCTGGTCCTGCACGCCCTGCACGAGAGCGGGGTGGCCGTTCCCGAGATCAGCATCCCGGTCTCGCTGGGCGTCATCTGCGCCGTGCTGGCGGTCACCACGTTCACCAGCCTGCGGGCCTCGCGGAAGCTGGAAGCCGCCGAGAAGGCGCGGGCCCGGGAGGATGCCGGGGTCTGACGCGGGCCCGGTGCCCGCAGCGGCGGGCACCGGCCGGGTCTCCGGCAGCAGCAGGAAACAGCCCAGGCTGATCAGGGCGATCGCCACCAGGAAGACGGCGATGCCCCACGGGGGCCCGTCGCCCCGGGTCAGGGCGGTGGCCGCCACCGGCGTGAGGCCGCCGCCCACGACGCCCGCCAGGTTGTAGCCCACGCTCGCGCCCGTGCAGCGCACCCGCGGCTCGTACAGCTCGGGCAGGTACGCCCCGACCACGGCGAAGGTGACCATGAAGGCCAGCATCGCGCCGGTGAAGCCCAGCAGCATCAGCGCGGGGCGCCCGGTGTGCAACAGCGCCACCAGCGGGAACATCCACAGGACGGTGGCCACGCAGCCGGTCACGCACATCGTCCGTCGGCCGACCCGGTCGCCGATCAGGGCCAGCGGCAGCGTGGCGAGCCCCATCACGGCGACGGCGGTCATCACACAGCCCAGCATCACCGTGCGGCCGAGGCCCAACCGCTCGGTGCCGTAGGCGAGCGCCCAGGTGGTGACCGCGTAGAAGACGGCGTAGCCGACGGAGAGGCCGCCCGCGGTGAGCAGGACGAGCCGCCAGTGGTCGCGCACCACCTCGACGAGGGGCAGACGCGCCCGCTCCTCCTCGGCGGCCTGCTCGCGGAACACGGGGCTCTCGGTGACCTGGGTGCGCAGCAGCAGCCCCGCCACCGCCAGCAGCCCGGCCGCCCAGAACGGCACCCGCCAGCCCCAGGAGCGGAACTCTTGGTCCGTGAGGGCCGCGGAGAGCCCCAGGGAGAGGCCGTTGGCGAGCAGGAAGCCCACCGGCGGCCCCAGCTGGGGCACGCTCGCCCAGAGCGCGCGGCGGTGCGCCGGGGCGTGTTCCGCGGTCAGCAGGACCGCGCCGCCCCACTGGCCGCCGAGCCCGAGCCCCTGGAGGAAGCGCAGCGCGAGCAGGAGCACCGGGGCGGTGGCGCCGATCGCGGAGTAGTCGGGCACCAGGCCGACGCAGACGGTGGCGAGCCCGGTCAGCAGCAGGGACGCGACGAGGACGGGCCGCCTGCCCCGGCGGTCGCCGAGGTGGCCGAAGAGCGCCGAGCCCAGCGGGCGGGCGACGAACCCGGCACTGAACGTCCCGAAGGCCGCGAGGGTGCCCAGCAGCGGGGAGACGGTGGGGAAGAAGAGCGGGCCGAGGACCAGCGCCGCCGCGGTGCCGTAGGCGAAGAAGTCGTAGAACTCGATGGCCGTACCGGCGAGGGAGGCGGCCGCCACACGGAGCATGGCCGGAGGACGGTCATGGTGCATGTACCGTCCAACTTCCCGTCGCCGATGGGGAAACGGGGCGCGTGGAAGCGCTCACGGGGGCGTGGAGGGACGATTGCTGCCGTCCGTTGTGCGCCCCCCGCTCCGAGGGCGCACAACGGGGCCGGGCTCACCAGCCGCGGGCGCGCCACTCCCCGAGGTGCGGGCGCTCGGCACCGAGGGTGGTGTCGGCGCCGTGGCCCGGGTAGACCCAGGTCTCGTCGGGGAGCTGCCCGAAGAGCTTGCTCTCGACGTCGCCGAGGAGGCTGGCGAACGCCTCCGGGTCCTGGTGGGTGTTGCCGACGCCGCCGGGGAACAGGCAGTCGCCGGTGAACACATGGGCGTGACCGTGCGGGTCGTCGTAGACCAGCGCGATGCTGCCCGGGGTGTGGCCCACCAGGTGGCGGGCCACAAGCTCGACCCGGCCGACGCGCAGGACGTCGCCGTCGTCGACGAGCACATCCGTGGGCACCGGGATGCCCTCGGCGTCCTCCCTGCCCGCGTGGGTGCGGGCGCCGGTGGCGTCCACCACCTCGCGCAGGGCGCCCCAGTGGTCGCCGTGGCGGTGGGTGGTGACCACGGAGGCGATGCCGCTGTCACCGATCAGGCTGAGCAGCGTGTGCGGCTCGGCGGCGGCGTCGATCAGCAGCTGCTCGTCGGTGGCGCGGCAGCGCAGCAGATAGGCGTTGTTGTCCATCGGGCCGACCGCGACCTTCGAGATCATCAGGTCGGTCAGTTCGTGTACGTCGGCGGGCCCGCCGACCTTCACCGCTCCGGTGTATGCCATGACTTCACCCTAGTTCCTCGGTACGACAGCGGCGTCCGGCGGCGGGATCAGAGCGGGGGCGGTACGGGCACCGGGGCGCCGCCCGACTCCAGGGCCGAGCCGTCGCGCCGGCCGGCGAGCCAGCCCAGCAGGGCGGGGGCGGGGCCCGTGATCCGGGTCTCGGGACCGTCCTTACGGCCGGTGCGCCAGGTGCGCCCCTCCCGGTCGGCGATCACCAGCGCCGGGAGACCGGGGTGCCCGGCGAACCGGTCGGTCAGGAAGCCGATCTCGCGCTCGGTGAACTCGGGGGAGAGGGCCTCCAGCTCGTAGCCGATCCCGAGGTCCACGTGGTGCAGCTCGATTTCGATCAGCCGCCGGAAGGGGACCCGGGAGGCGCTGTCCGTGACCCCGTTGCGCAGGGTGACGGTGCGCGACCAGTCGGCGGGCCGGGCGGCCGTTTTGTCGAAGAGCCGCGCGCCGGCGCGCAGGTCGTCGAGCTGGACGGCGAGGGGGCGCGCCGCACCGGCGGCGATATCGGCGTCGCGGGCCTCGGCGCTCGCGTACATGGGGCGTCCGGAGAGTACGTTGACCAATGCGTCCGCGTTGCGCGCGAGGTGGGCGAGCACGTGTCCGCGGGTCCAGCCGGGCAGCCGGGAGGGCTCGCCGACGGCGGATTCCGCCAAGGCCTCCACGGCCCGGGTCAGCCGGTCCGTCGCCTCGCGCAGCAGGGCGAGGTCGTGTTCATGATCAATCATGCGGCCGACGATAGCGCCGCCACTCCTTCGGGTGAAGGAGGCGGAATCCTGCCGTAAATCGAATGTGCGTGCTATACGCTCGGAGTGCGGCATCCTTGGGAGATGGCCGCAGCGCTCTCGTACCCTGACGGGGTCGGGAGCATCGCTCCGCACTGACCTCTGCTCCCGCGACGGCCCCCGGACGGGTGGCGTCCCGCGGTGGCGGGGCCGGCGCACCCCCTTCCTCTACACGAAAGGTGCCGACCGGCGTGGCTGACCGTCTCATCGTCCGTGGCGCGCGCGAGCACAACCTCAAGAACGTCTCGCTCGACCTCCCCCGTGACTCGCTCATCGTCTTCACGGGCCTCTCCGGGTCGGGCAAGTCCTCGCTCGCCTTCGACACGATCTTCGCCGAGGGGCAGCGCCGTTACGTCGAGTCGCTCTCCTCCTACGCACGGCAGTTCCTGGGCCAGATGGACAAGCCCGATGTGGACTTCATCGAGGGCCTGTCCCCGGCCGTGTCCATCGACCAGAAGTCGACCTCGCGCAACCCGCGCTCGACGGTCGGCACGATCACCGAGGTCTACGACTACCTGCGGCTGCTCTTCGCCCGGATCGGCAAGCCGCACTGCCCCGAGTGCCGCCGGCCCATCTCCCGGCAGTCGCCGCAGGCCATCGTCGACAAGGTGCTGGAGCTGCCCGAGGGCAGCCGCTTCCAGGTGCTCTCGCCGCTGGTGCGCGAGCGCAAGGGCGAGTTCGTCGACCTCTTCGCCGACCTCCAGACCAAGGGCTACAGCCGGGCCCGGGTCGACGGGGAGACGATCCAGCTCTCCGAGCCGCCCAAGCTCAAGAAGCAGGAGAAGCACACGATCGAGGTGGTCGTCGACCGCCTGACCGTCAAGAACAGCGCCAAGCGCCGCCTGACGGACTCGGTCGAGACCGCCCTCGGCCTCTCCGGCGGCATGGTCATCCTCGACTTCGTCGATCTCGCCGAGGACGACCCCGAGCGCGAGCGGATGTACTCCGAGCACCTCTACTGCCCGTACGACGACCTCTCCTTCGAGGAGCTGGAGCCGCGCTCCTTCTCCTTCAACTCGCCCTTCGGCGCCTGCCCGGACTGCACCGGCATCGGCACCCGCATGGAGGTCGACCCCGAACTCATCGTCCCCGACCCGGAGAAGAGCCTCGACGAGGGCGCCATCAGCCCCTGGTCGCACGGCCACACCAAGGACTACTTCCACCGCCTGGTCTCCGCGCTCGCCGGCGAACTGGGCTTCCGCACCGACATCCCCTGGGCCGGGCTGCCGCAGCGCGCCAAGAAGGCCCTGCTGAACGGGCACAAGACCCAGATCGAGGTCCGCTACCGCAACCGCTACGGCCGCGAGCGCGCCTACACGACCGCCTTCGAGGGCGCCGTGCCGTTCGTCAAGCGGCGGCACTCCGAGGCCGAGAGCGACTCCAGCCGCGAGCGCTTCGAGGGCTTCATGCGCGAGGTGCCCTGCCCGACCTGCGAGGGCACCCGGCTCAAGCCGATCGTGCTCGCCGTCACCGTGCAGGACCGCTCCATCGCGGACGTCTCCGCGATGTCCATCAGCGAGTGCGCCGACTTCCTGCGCGGCATGAAGCTGACCGGCCGCGAGAAGAAGATCGCCGAGCGGGTGCTCAAGGAGGTCAACGAGCGGCTGAGGTTCCTCGTCGACGTCGGCCTGGACTACCTCTCGCTCAACCGCGCCGCGGGCACGCTGTCCGGCGGCGAGGCGCAGCGCATCCGGCTCGCCACGCAGATCGGCTCCGGCCTGGTGGGCGTGCTGTACGTGCTGGACGAGCCGTCCATCGGCCTGCACCAGCGCGACAACCACCGCCTCATCGAGACGCTGGTGCGCCTGCGCGACATGGGCAACACCCTGATCGTCGTCGAGCACGACGAGGACACCATCAAGGTCGCCGACTGGGTCGTGGACATCGGCCCGGGCGCCGGCGAGCACGGCGGCAAGGTCGTGCACAGCGGCCCGCTGGCCGAACTCCTCTCCACCGAGGAGTCGATGACCGGTCAGTACCTCTCCGGCCGCCGGGCCATCGCCCTGCCCGAGCTGCGCCGTCCCGTGGATCCCAAGCGCCGGCTGACCGTCCGCGGCGCCCGGGAGAACAACCTGCGCGACATCGACGTGTCCTTCCCCCTCGGGGTGCTCACGGCGGTGACGGGCGTCTCCGGCTCCGGAAAGTCCACGCTGGTCAACGACATCCTCTACACGCACCTGGCACGGGAGCTGAACGGCGCCCGCACGGTGCCGGGCAGGCACACCCGGGTCGACGGCGACGACCTGGTCGACAAGGTCGTCCACGTCGACCAGTCGCCCATCGGCCGCACGCCGCGCTCCAACCCGGCCACGTACACCGGCGTCTTCGACAACATCCGCAAGCTCTTCGCGGAGACGATGGAGGCGAAGGTCCGCGGCTACCTGCCCGGCCGCTTCTCCTTCAACGTCAAGGGCGGCCGCTGCGAGAACTGCTCCGGCGACGGCACGATCAAGATCGAGATGAACTTCCTGCCGGACGTGTACGTGCCGTGCGAGGTCTGCCACGGGGCGCGGTACAACCGCGAGACCCTGGAGGTGCACTACAAGGGCAAGTCCATCGCCGAGGTGCTGGACATGCCCATCGAGGAGGCGCTCGACTTCTTCGAGGCCGTGCCGACCATCGCGCGCCACCTGCGCACGCTCAACGAGGTGGGCCTCGGGTACGTGCGCCTCGGGCAGTCCGCGCCCACGTTGTCGGGCGGCGAGGCGCAGCGGGTGAAGCTGGCGAGCGAGCTGCAGAAGCGGTCCACGGGGCGGACGGTGTACGTGCTCGACGAGCCGACCACGGGTCTGCACTTCGAGGACATCAACAAGCTGATCGCTGTCTTGTCGGGTCTTGTCGACAAGGGCAACACCGTGATCGTCATCGAGCACAACCTCGATGTGATCAAGACGGCCGACTGGGTCGTGGACATGGGCCCGGAGGGCGGCAACGGGGGCGGCTTGGTGGTGGCCGAGGGGACGCCGGAGGATGTCGCGGCGCATGCGGCCAGTCACACCGGGCGGTTCCTGAAGGAGATGCTGCCGGTGGTGGCGTCTTCCGCGCCGGCGAAGCGGGTGCGGAAGACGCCTGCGAAGAAGGCGGCGGCGGCTCCGGCGAAGGCGCGGGCGCGTCGGGGCTGATGCGTCAGGGGTGCCCCTCCCCGCCCTTTCTCCCCCGGAGGGGGTGCCCCCAGTTTCTCGCGCGCTTCGCGCGGGGTGCAACGCGGCTGGGCCGCGTTCGTCCTCAAGCGCCGGACGGGCTGAATCAGCCCGTCCGGCGTTCGAGGACTCCGCCCGAAGGGCGGACGCGGGCCGGGCTCGCGCTTTCGGAACGGGTGGCATCCGGCAGTATCGTCGTCCCCACATCGCAGCAGTTCAGGCGGTACGCCGCCGTCGCACCCCCCAGGAGCACCCCATGACCAGCCGGCAGCCCGTCCCCTGCTGCGCGTCCCGCCGTACCGTGCTGCGCGGAGCCGCGCTGGCCGGTGCCGCCGGGCTCGGCGCGGTCGCCTGCGACGGGAAGACGGGGGCGAGGGCCTCCTCGACGCCCACCGCGCCGGTGGAGCTCGGGGCGGCGAGCGAGGTCCCGGTCGGCGGCGCCAAGCTCTACCGCGAGGAGCGGCTGCTGGTCGCGCAGCCGGCGAAGGGGCAGTTCAAGGCGTTCAGCGCGGAGTGCACGCACGCGGGCTGCGTCCTGGCGGCGATCGAGGAGGGCGCCGCGGCCTGCCCGTGCCACGGCAGCCGGTTCGACGTGAAGACCGGCAAGGTGCTCCAGGGCCCGGCCGGCGACCCGCTGCCGGCCGTGCCGGTGCGGGCGAAGGGCGGCAGGCTGGTGGCGGGACCCAGCGCGTGAACGAGCAGTCGTGAACGAGCAGTACAGCGCGTAAGCAAGCAGTAGCGGTCAGAACCAGTCCCAGTTGATCCCCACGATCCCCGGCCGCACCCCCTGCTCCACCAGGTGCACCCCGCGGTGCCGGCCGGTGAGCGTCAGCTCCTGGTGGCCGCTGCGCGGCGCGCCGGCCGAGGTCTGGGCGAAGCGGCGGCAGCGCACCGGGAGCGCGGCCGCGTCGAAGCGCACCTCCAGGACGTACTGCCCGCCCGCGAAGCTGAACCCGCGGACGTACTCGGCGCTCGGGCCGCCGGTGCCGTCGTCGAAGGCGTAGCCGAAGACGTACGTCTCGCCGGTCCGCAGCCGGGTGTCGAAGAGCAGCTCGCTGACCAGGACACCCGCGCCGGAGTGCCACCGCACCCGCCCCACGCGGCAGTTCTCGGTGGCCCGGACGGCGATGCGCGCCGGGTCGCAGCCGGTGTCCCCGTAGTGGATGGCGACGTAGCGGTCCACCCCGTCCCGGTGCGCCCGCACCACGTGGTGCGAGTCGCGCTCCCGCAGTTCGCGCCGGGCGCCTATGGAGACCCGTTCCAGGTGGCAGACGGTGTGCAGTCCGCCGTCGGCCGGTGCCTCCAGCTCGCCGAGCAGCCGCTCGACGGCCAGCGACTCGTCCATCAGCGACCGTAAGGCGCGCGCCGCGGGCCGTTCGACGCCCGGCCGGGCGTCCGCGGTGTCGAGCAGCCGGACGAGCGCCTGCTCGGGCAGATCGAGGATCTCCTCCAGCAGCCGAACCGCCCGCAGTGACTCCGGTCTTCGCGGGCGCCGCGCGCCCTGCTGCCAGTAACTGAGGCTCGTCACCCCGACGTTGACACCGCGCTGGGCGAGCCGGTGCTGCACCCGGTGCAGCGCGAGGCCGCGCGCCGACAGCGCCGTGCGCAGCGCCAGATGGAAGGGGCCGGAGCGCAGTGCCTGCGCGAGCTCGGTCTCGCCCACCCGTGTGCTGGTCCGTGCCATACCGTCCGCTGCCTCCTGTGAATATTCACCCCGGAGTGAACGGAACCGTTCCGGGGCGGAGCGCCGCGTTCCACCTGACAGGGGTGCGGGGCGTTCACAACCGCCGGGAGCCGTTCACTTCGCCGTCTCACCCAGCATTCAAGCCGGTTGACCAGCCCCCGACAACATCCGATGCTCCTGACCAGCGTCCGGACGCCCCCACCGTCCAACCCCCCACCGTCACGGGAGAAAACACCATGCCCCGTGCCTCGGCACGAACCGACAGACCTCCCATATCCGGCGAACGCCGCATACGCGGCGCCCGGCTGACAGCCGCGGCCCTGGCGGCCGCGACACTGGTGGCACTTCCCGCCGCCACGGCCTCCGCGGCCCCCGCACCGGCCAAGAAGCCGCTGCGCGCCGCGAAGAAGCTGAACATCACCATGCAGGCCCAGGAGAAGACCAACTGGTGCTGGGCCGGCTCCGGCAACACCATCGCCACCTGGTACGGCCGCAAGTACAGCCAGAACCAGTTCTGCAACGCGGCCTTCAACCGGCAGCAGGGCACCGCCTGCCCCAACAACCAGGCCACGCTGGGCAACGTGCAGAACGCCCTGCGCTGGGCCCGGATCAACTCCGGTTCCTACGTGAACGGCTGGCTGCGCTACGCGACCGTGCAGAGCGAGATCAACGCCAACCGGCCCATCGAGACCCGCATCGGCTGGAAGTCCGGCGGCGGCCACATGCAGGTGATCTACGGCTACGACACGTCGAACAACATGGTCTACTGGGGCGACCCGTGGAAGACCAGCAACCGCTACAACTGGGCGAGCCACGACTGGTACGTGAACAACAACCGGTTCGCCTGGACGCATTCGCTCTACCGGATCGGCGGGTGACCCGATGACCGAGAACACCACCCGCCGCACCGCGGCCCGCCTCGCGGCCGCGGGCGCCCTGACCGCCGCCCTGGCCGGTCTCGCCCCGCTCGCCCACGCCGCGCAGTCCCCGGCCGCGCCCGACCGGCCGTCCGCCGCCGATGTCGCCGCCGCCCGGGACGCGACCACGTCCGCCGGGACGCTCGACACGCTGTCGCGCTTCTTCGGCCGCGACGACCACCGCGACGACGCGGCGGGCGGGGCGGCGGCCGCCCCGGCGGCCAAGTCGAAGGCCAAGCCCCGGATCGAGGGCGCGACCGTGCCGGTCTACTCGCTCTCGCCCGAGTTCGTGGCGGGCAAGAAGGCCGCCCCCGTCGCCGACTTCGACTACGCGGCCAGCAAGGCCGTCTCGGCCGACGGCCAGAAGGCGTCCGTGTGGGCCGCCGCCTCCGGCGGCAGCTGGAAGGTCGTCAACATCGCCAGTGGCGACGACGAGACGCGCTACGCGGCCGAGGGCGCGAAGAAGCTCGCCGGCGGCACGGTCTTCCGCGAGCCGCAGATCAACGCCTGGTACGTCCAGCGCGGCGACCGCGTCCTGCCGCTCAACGCCGACGCCGTGAACGCCGTGGGCAGGAACGGCACCACGCTCGACGCCTACCGGGACCGCGTCCACAAGGCGTACGGCGACAAGCTGCCCGGCTCCGCGTACGCGAAGAAGGGCACGGCCGGCGGCTACGCCGAGGGCGCCAAGGCGGCCGACGAACCGCTGGCGGCCGAGCCCGCGGGCTCCTCGTCGTCCTCCGGCGTTTCGACCACCACCGTGGCCGCCTCGGCCGGGGGCGCGGCCCTCGGTCTCGGCCTCACCACCGTGGCGGTGCGCAGGCTCCGGCGCCGCTGACCCGACGGCACCGGACACCCCCCACACCCACGCACCGTCCCGCTCGCCCCGGCCCCTGCGCACCTCCACGCGCGGGGGCCGGGGCCGTCCCGCCGCGGCCCCCGTTGTCAGTGCCCGCAAGTAGGGTTGATGACATGGCCGACCCCAGCAGCTACCGCCCCAAGGCGGGGCAGATCCCCGACTCGCCGGGGGTCTACAAGTTCCGCGACGAGCACGGCCGGGTGATCTACGTCGGGAAGGCGAAGAGCCTGCGCCAGCGCCTCTCGTCGTACTTCCAGGACCTGGCCGGCCTGCACCCGCGCACCCGCACCATGGTCACCACGGCCGCCTCCGTGGAGTGGACCGTGGTCGGCACCGAGGTCGAGGCGCTGCAGCTGGAGTACTCCTGGATCAAGGAGTACGACCCCCGCTTCAACGTGAAGTACCGCGACGACAAGAGCTATCCGTACCTCGCGGTCACGCTGAACGAGGAGTTCCCCCGCGTCCAGGTCATGCGCGGCGCGAAGAAGAAGGGCGTGCGCTACTTCGGCCCCTACGGGCACGCCTGGGCGATCCGCGAGACGGTCGACCTGATGCTGCGCGTCTTCCCCGTGCGCACCTGCTCCGCCGGGGTGTTCAAGCGCTCCGCCCAGATAGGCCGCCCCTGCCTGCTGGGCTACATCGGCAAGTGCTCCGCCCCCTGCGTCGGCCGCGTCACCCCCGAGGAGCACCGCGAACTGGCCGAGGAATTCTGCGACTTCATGGCCGGACGTACCGGAGCGTACATCCGCCGTCTGGAGAAGGGGATGCAGGATGCGGCCGAGGAGATGGAGTACGAGAAGGCCGCCCGGCTGCGCGACGACGTGGTGGCGCTCAAGCGCGCCCTGGAGAAGAACGCCGTCGTCCTCGCCGACGCCACCGACGCCGACCTGATCGCGGTCGCCGAGGACGAACTCGAAGCGGCCGTGCAGATCTTCCACGTGCGCGGCGGCCGGGTGCGCGGCCAGCGCGGCTGGGTGACCGACAAGGTCGAGGAGGTCGGCACGGCCGGTCTCGTCGAGCACGCCCTCCAGCAGCTCTACGGCGAGGAGAGCGGCGACGCCGTCCCCAAGGAGGTCCTCGTCCCCGCCCTGCCCGACCCCGTGGAGCCCGTCGCGGAATGGCTCGCCGGGCGCCGCGGCTCCCGGGTCGACCTGCGGATCCCCCAGCGCGGCGACAAGAAGGACCTGATGGCCACCGTCCAGCGCAACGCCCAGCAGGCGCTCGCGCTGCACAAGACCAAACGCGCCTCCGACCTCACCACCCGCTCCCGCGCCCTGGAGGAGATCGCCGAGGCCCTCGGCCTGGACTCGGCGCCGCTGCGCATCGAGTGCTTCGACGTCTCCCATCTCCAGGGGCAGGACGTGGTGGCCTCCATGGTCGTCTTCGAGGACGGCCTGGCCCGCAAGAGCGAGTACCGCCGCTTCCAGATCAAGACCTTCGAGGGCCAGGACGACGTCCGCGCCATGCACGAGGTCGTCTCCCGCCGCTTCCGCCGTTACCTGGCGGAGAAGCAGAAGACCGGCGAGTGGGAGCTCGACGGAGAGGACGTCCCGGAGGACTCCGGCCGCGACGACAACGGCCGCCCCAAGCGCTTCGCCTACCCGCCGCAGCTCCTCGTCGTGGACGGCGGGCAGCCCCAGGTGGCCGCCGCCCGCCGCGCCCTCGACGAGCTCGGCGTCGCGGACGTGGCGGTCTGCGGCCTGGCCAAGCGCCTGGAGGAGGTCTGGCTGCCGGACGACGACGACCCGGTCGTCCTGCCGCGCACCAGCGAGGGCCTCTACCTGCTCCAGCGCGTCCGCGACGAGGCGCACCGCTTCGCCATCGCCTACCAGCGTGGCAAGCGGACGAGGACGATGCGGGCGTCGCCGCTCGACGCGGTCGCCGGCCTCGGCGAGACCCGCAAGCGGGCGCTGCTCAAGCACTTCGGCTCGGTGAAGAAGCTGCGGGCGGCCACCGTCGAGCAGCTCTGCGAGGTCCCCGGCGTCGGCCGCAGGACCGCCGAGTCCGTCGCCGCGGCCCTCGCCGCGAGCGCCCCGCCCGTGCCCGCGGTCAACACCGCGACGGGCGAGATCCTGGACGGGAACGAGGGATGATGGAGACGGCCGCGCGGACCGCCGCGAGGACCGGGGAGCCGCCCCCGGCGCGCGCGGACACGGTGCCGCCTCCCTTCCCTGCGAAGATCAGAGGCAGATCCGAAGGAAGGCCGGACGGCCGGGGCCGCGACCACGGCCCCGCCGGCAGAACGGGGGACATCTCATGAACGACAGCGAGCGCGACGGAGCACAGGTGAGTACGGGCACGACGGCGGACACGACGGGCGAGGCCGCGGGCATCCCCGAGCTGGTGATCATCTCCGGCATGTCGGGGGCGGGCCGCAGCACCGCCGCCAAGTGCCTGGAGGACCTCGGCTGGTTCGTCGTGGACAACCTGCCGCCCGCCCTCATCCCCACCATGGTCGACCTCGGCGCCCGCTCCCAGGGCAACGTGGCCCGCATCGCCGTGGTCGTCGACGTCCGCGGCCGGCGCTTCTTCGACAACCTCCGCGAGTCCCTCGCCGACCTGGCCGCCAAGAAGGTCAAGCGGCGCGTGATCTTCCTGGAGGCCTCCGACGACGCGCTGGTGCGCCGCTTCGAGTCCGTGCGCCGCCCGCACCCCCTCCAGGGCTCCGGGCGCATCGTCGACGGCATCGCCGCCGAGCGCGACCTGCTGCGCGAGCTGCGCGGCGACGCCGACCTGGTCATCGACACCTCCAGCCTCAACGTCCACGAGCTGCGCGCCAAGATGGACGCCCAGTTCGCCGGCGAGGAGGAGCCCGAGCTCCGCGCCACCGTCATGTCCTTCGGCTACAAGTACGGCCTCCCGGTCGACGCCGACCTCGTCGTGGACTGCCGCTTCCTGCCCAACCCGCACTGGGTCCCGGAGCTGCGCCCCTTCACCGGCCTCAACGAGGAGGTCTCGGGCTACGTCTTCAACCAGCCCGGCGCCAAGGAGTTCCTCGACCGCTACACCGAGCTCCTCCAGCTCATCGCCGCCGGCTACCGCCGCGAGGGCAAGCGCTACGTGACCATCGCCGTCGGCTGCACCGGCGGCAAGCACCGCTCGGTCGCCATGTCCGAGAAGCTCGCCCACCGCCTCGTCTCGGAGGGTGTCGAGACCGTCGTCGTCCACCGGGACATGGGGCGCGAGTGACCGGCCGCAGCTTCCGGATGCGCCGCGTGCGCCGGCTCGTCCCCGGCGCGCGCGGCGCCGCGCGGAGCCACCGGCGCCGCACCCAGCCCAAGGTCGTCGCCCTCGGCGGCGGCCACGGGCTGTCCGCCTCGCTCGCCGCGCTGCGCCGCATCACCGGCGACCTGACGGCCGTCGTCACCGTCGCCGACGACGGCGGCTCCAGCGGCCGCCTCCGCGACGAGCTCGGCGTGCTGCCCCCCGGCGACCTGCGCAAGGCGCTGGCCGCCCTGTGCGGCGACGACGACTGGGGCCAGACCTGGGCCCGCGTCATCCAGCACCGCTTCGAGAGCCGCGGCGACATGCACGGCCACGCCGTCGGCAACCTGCTCATCGTCGCCCTCTGGGAGCAACTGGGCGACCACGTCCAGGCCCTCGACCTGGTCGGCAAGCTGCTCGGCGCGCACGGCCGGGTGCTGCCCATGTCCGCCGTCCCCCTCGAGCTCCAGGCGCTGGTGCGCGGGCACGACCCGGCCGAGCCCGACGCCGTCACCACGGTCCGCGGCCAGGCCACCGTCGCCCTCACCCCCGGCGAGGTGCAGTCCGTGCACGTGGTCCCGGAGGACCCGCCCGCCGTCCCCGAGGCCGTCGAGGCGGTCCTCGACGCGGACTGGGTGGTGCTCGGCCCGGGCTCCTGGTTCTCCTCGGTCATCCCGCACCTGCTCGTCCCCGAGCTGCTCGACGCGCTCCAGGAAACCAAGGCCCGCCGGGTCCTCTCGCTGAACCTCGCTCCCCAGCCCGGCGAAACAGAGGGCTTCTCCCCGCAGCGTCATTTGGAGGTTTTGGCCCGACACGCCCCTAAACTCGCCCTGGACGTGGTGCTGGCCGACGAGGCCGCCGTGCCCGACCGCGAGAGCCTGCGCGACGCCGCCAAGCGGCTCGGCGGGACGGTCGAGCTGGCGCCGGTCGCCGCGCAGGGGAGTTCCGCTACGCACGATCCGGAACTGCTGGCCGCCGCGTACGACCGTATTTTTCGGATGCATGGAAGGATCGGCCCATGGCGATGACGGCAGCGGTGAAGGACGAGATCTCCCGGCTCCCCGTCACCCGGACCTGCTGCAGGAAGGCGGAGGTCTCGGCGATCCTGCGGTTCGCCGGCGGGCTGCACCTCGTCAGCGGCCGCATCGTGATCGAGGCGGAGCTGGACACCGGGATCGCCGCCCGGCGGCTGCGCAAGGACATCCTGGAGATCTTCGGGCACGCGTCCGACCTGGTGGTGATGGCCCCCGGCGGGCTGCGCCGCGGCAGCCGGTACGTGGTGCGGGTGGTGGCGGGCGGTGACCAGCTGGCCCGGCAGACCGGCCTGGTCGACGGCCGCGGCCGGCCGATCCGCGGGCTGCCCCCGCAGGTCGTCTCCGGCGCCACCTGCGACGCGGAGGCCGCCTGGCGGGGCGCCTTCCTGGCGCACGGCTCGCTGACCGAGCCCGGCCGCTCCTCCTCCCTGGAGGTCACCTGCCCCGGCCCCGAGGCGGCGCTCGCCCTGGTGGGCGCGGCCCGCCGGCTGCAGATCGCGGCCAAGGCCCGCGAGGTGCGCGGGGTGGACCGCGTCGTCGTCCGCGACGGCGACGCCATCGGCGCCCTGCTCACCCGCCTCGGCGCCCACGAGTCGGTGCTGGCGTGGGAGGAGCGGCGGATGCGCCGCGAGGTGCGCGCCACCGCCAACCGGCTGGCCAATTTCGACGACGCCAATCTGCGCCGTTCGGCCCGCGCCGCCGTCGCGGCCGGGGCCCGGGTCCAGCGGGCCCTGGAGATCCTCGGCGAGGAGGTGCCCGAGCACCTCGCCGCCGCCGGCCGGCTGCGCATGGAGCACAAGCAGGCCTCGCTGGAGGAGCTCGGCGCCCTGGCCGACCCGCCGCTGACCAAGGACGCCGTCGCCGGCCGGATCCGCCGCCTGCTCGCCATGGCCGACAAGCGCGCCCAGGACCTCGGCATCCCCGGCACCGAGTCCAACCTCTCGGATCTGGCCGACCTCCCCGAGGACGTCGTCGCCGGCATGGTCAAGGACATGGCCGGCTGACGTCACCCGTACGGGACGCCGACGGGGTGGGCCGACAGGGTGAACCGCCCCCGGCGTCCGGCCGGTTGGGACCCCGCCCTATTGACATGGTCATGGGCCATCGCAAGCCTTGCGTCCGTCATCGCACGGGACGGACAAGGCATGGGGGGTTCATGAGACGCAGGACGAGAGCGATCCTCGTTGCGGCTTCGCTGCTGGCCGGCGGCGTGACCGCGGCACCCTTCGCACACGCGCGGCCGGACGCGCAGGCCACCCCGGCCGCCTCCGACGCGGTCAGGGTCTGGGACGCCGAGGTCACCGCGGCCCAGATGCCGCTCCTGCTCAGGGCGGGCGTCGACGGGCACGAACTGGGCCGCCCGCCCGCCGCGGGCAAGGCGGCGCCGGTCGAGCTCTACCTCACCGGCCGGCAGGCCGGCGAACTGCGCGCCCAGGGCGTCGAGCTCACCGAACGGCGCATCTCCCAGCGCACCCGCGAGCGCCTCACCAGGACCGGCGACGGCGTCTTCCGCCCCTACAGCGGCAAGGGCGGGCTCCAGCGGGAGATCATCGACACCGGCCTCGCGCACCCCGGGCTCACCAAGGTCGTCAGCATCGGCAAGAGCCTGCGCGGCCAGGACATGCTGGCCGTCAAGATCGGCAAGAACGCGAGCCGCACCCGCGACGGCTCGAAGCCCGCCGTGCTCTACATGTCCAACCAGCACGCCCGCGAGTGGATCACGCCGGAGATGACCCGCCGGCTGATGCACCACTACCTCGACAACTACGGCAAGGACCAGCGGATCACCAGGATCGTCGACAGCACCGAGCTGTGGTTCCTGCTCTCCGCCAACCCCGACGGCTACGACCACACCTTCAAGAGCCCGAGCACCCGGCTCTGGCGCAAGAACCTGCGCGACAACAACGGCGACGGGAAAACCGCCCCCGGCGACGGCGTCGACCTCAACCGCAACTTCCCCTACAAGTGGGGCTACGACAACGAGGGTTCGTCCGCCGACCCGGCCTCCGAGACCTACCGCGGCAAGGGCCCCGCCTCCGAGCCGGAGACCCGGGCGCTCGACGCGTTCGAGAAGCGGATGCGCTTCACCTACGCCATCAACTACCACTCCGCCGCCGAGCTGTTGCTCTACGGCGTCGGCTGGCAGGTCGCCACCCCCACCCCGGACGACGTCCTCTACCGGGCGCTGGCCGGTACCCCGGAGAAGCCGGCGGTCCCCGGCTACCGGCCCCAGGTCTCCTCGGAGCTGTACACCACCAACGGGGAGGCCGACGGCCACGCGGCCAACGCCAACGGGACGATGATGTTCACCCCCGAGATGTCGACGTGCCAGACGGTCTCGCGCGCCGACACCTCGGACCGCTGGGACCCCGCCGACTGCCTCTCCGGCTTCGGCTTTCCGGACGACGAGAAGCTGATCCGGGCGGAGTTCACCAAGAACATCCCCTTCGCCCTCTCCGTCGCGGAGAGCGCGGCCCACGCCGACCGCCCGTCCTCGGCCGTCGGGATGACGGCACCGGACTTCACCCCGGACGCCTTCACCGACTCCTTCGCCCGCGGCGCCGGCCAGCCCGTCGCCGTCACCGCCCGCAAGAGCCTGGCCGACAAGCGCCTCAACTACCGCATCGACGGCGGGAAGACGCGCACCGTGCCGCTCACCCCCTGGCGCGGCGGCAAGCGTTACGGCGGACACGACAACATCCGCTTCGACCAGTACCGCGGCACGGTCCGCGGCGCCCGCGAAGGCGCCAGGGTGCAGGTGTGGTTCACCGGCCGCACCCCCGGCGGCGGCACCACACGCAGCGAGCCCTTCACCTACACCGTCTGGCACCGGCCCGTCGCCGACACCCTGGTCATCGCCGACGAGGGCGGAACCGACCCGGCCCGCAGGCTCGCCGCGTACACCGAGGCGCTCGACCGCGCCGGACACCGGGCCGTCGTCTGGGACGTCGCACGGCAGGGCGCGCCCCATCCGCTGGGCGTACTGCGCCACTTCAGGTCCGCCGTCTGGTACTCGGGCGGCAACCGGCCCGGCGGCGCCACCCTGTTGGCCGTCCGCGACTACCTCAACGAGGGCGGGAAGCTCGTCGCCCTGGGCCCGGAGGCGGGCGGCGCGGCGCGCGTCGGCGAGGCCGACACCGACGACTTCGCCCAGTACTACCTGGGCGCCCACGGCCGCACCGCGCTCGCGCACCCGCGGCAGTTCACCGGCACCGGCCCGCTCGCCGGCGTCCGCGCCGACCTGGCCGACGCCCCCGGCAGCCCGCTGGACACCGCAGGGTCCTTCGTCACCACCTCCGACGTGCTCCCCGCGGACCGCTTCCCGCAGTTCCGCAGCCGCGGCGCCGGCGACTACCCGGGCCTGCGCACCGCCTTCGAGCCGTACGCCGGCGACGGGATGGCCGCCGCCCGGCACAAGGACCGGGCCTGGATGCGTCTGACGCGGAGCATCGACCTCACCGGTGTCCGCGCCGCGGACAGGCCCGCGCTCGGTTTCCAGATCAGCCACGAGACCGAGAAGGGCTTCGACAACGCCATCGTCGAGATCCGCACCGCCGGCGGGGACGACTGGACCACGCTGCCGGACGCGAACGGCGGCACCAGCGCCGAGGTCCCCGCGGACTGCGCCGAGAGCTCGTACCTCACCCTGCACCCCTTCCTCCGGCACTACCTCACCCTGCGTGACGGGTCCTGCTCGGCGCACGGCACCACCGGCGCCTGGCACCGCTTCACCGGTTCCTCCCAGGGCTGGCACCGCGCGTCCTTCGACCTGAGCGCGCACGCCGGGAAGAAGGCGGAGGTCTCGGTCTCCTACGTCACCGACGGCGGCTCCGGCGGGCCCGGCGTCTTCGTCGACGACGCCACCGTCACCGCGGGCGGCGCCGTCAAGGACACCGAGGGCTTCGACGCCCGCTCGCTCGGCCCGTGGACGGTTTCCGGCCCGCCGACCGGCAGTCCCGGCAACTCCGGTGACTGGGCCGCCTCCAAGGCCCTTTACCACTCGTCGGCCGCCGTCACCACCGGTGACACCGTGCTGTTCGGCTTCGGGCTGGAGCATGTGCGCGGGGTGCGGGAGCGCGCGGCTCTTCTGAGCGCGGCCCTGCACATTTTGCGTGTCTGACGCCACAGTGTCCCCCTCTTGACCAGGGGGGCCTCCAATGTCACGTACATCGCCGGTTGGAGGTAGGGTCGGTGGTGGTCGGGGACATCCCATACAGCCGCCGGCGGACAGACCGGCACACCAACGAGGAGATCGGTTCGTGACGATCCGCGTAGGCATCAACGGCTTTGGCCGTATCGGTCGCAATTACTTCCGTGCGCTCCTGGAGCAGGGTGCGGACATCGAGATCGTCGGTGTCAACGACCTGACCGACAATGCCACCCTGGTGCACCTGCTGAAGTACGACAGCATCCTCGGTCGCCTGAAGCAGGACGTCAGCCACACCGACGACACGATCACCGTCGGTGACATGACGTTCAAGACGATGGCCGAGCGCGACCCCGCCAACCTGCCCTGGGGCGAGCTGGGCGCCGACATCGTCATCGAGTCCACCGGCATCTTCACCAAGCGCGAGGACGCGGCCAAGCACCTCGCCGCCGGCGCCAAGAAGGTCCTGATCTCCGCGCCCGCCAAGGGCGAGGACATCACCATCGTGATGGGCGTCAACCAGGACAAGTACGACGCGGCCAACCACCACGTCATCTCCAACGCCTCCTGCACCACCAACTGCGTGGCGCCGATGGCCAAGGTCCTCGACGAGAACTTCGGCATCGTCAAGGGCATGATGACGACGGTCCACGCGTACACCAACGACCAGCGCATCCTGGACTTCCCGCACTCCGACCTGCGCCGCGCCCGCGCCGCCGCGGAGAACATCATCCCGACCTCGACGGGTGCCGCCAAGGCCACCGCCCTGGTCCTCCCACAGCTCAAGGGCAAGCTGGACGGCATCGCCATGCGCGTCCCGGTCCCGACCGGCTCGGTCACCGACCTCGTCCTGGAGCTCGACCGCGAGACCACCAAGGAAGAGATCAACGCCGCCTTCCAGAAGGCCGCCGAGGGTCAGCTCAAGGGCGTCCTCGAGTACACCGAGGACCCGATCGTCTCCTCCGACATCGTCAACTGGCCGGCCTCCTGCACCTTCGACTCCAAGCTGACGATGGTCCAGGGCACGCAGGTCAAGGTCGTCGGCTGGTACGACAATGAGTGGGGCTACTCCAACCGCCTGGTGGATCTGACCGTCTTCGTCGGCGGCCAGCTCTGATCCGAGCGATGTAAGGGACGGGGCTCGTACGACGCACTGGCGCGCCGTACGGGCCCCGTCGCATGGCTGATACTCACGGAAGTCACCGGAGTCACCGTATGAAGACGATCGACGAACTCATCGAGGGCGGCGTCGAGGGCAGGCGGATCTTCGTCCGCGCCGACCTCAACGTTCCCCTGGAGGGCACGACCATCACCGACGACGGCCGCATCCGCGCCGTCGCGCCGACCATCGCCAAGCTCGCCGAGGCGGGCGCCAAGGTGATCGTCGCCTCCCACCTGGGCCGTCCCAAGGGCGCCCCGGACCCGCAGTTCTCCCTGGCCCCGGCCGCGAAGCGGCTCGGCGAGGTCCTGGGCAAGAACGTCTCGTTCGCCACCGACACGGTCGGCGACAGCGCGAAGGCCACCGTCGCCGCCCTGGCGAACGGCGAGGTCACGCTGCTGGAGAACCTCCGTTTCAACGCGGGCGAGACCAGCAAGGACGACGCGGAGCGCGGCGCCTTCGCCGACGCCCTCGCGGCGCTGGCCGACCTCTACGTCGGCGACGGCTTCGGTGCCGTGCACCGCAAGCACGCCTCGGTCTTCGACCTCCCCAAGCGCCTTCCGCACGCCGCCGGCGACCTGATCGCCACCGAGGTCGGCGTCCTGAAGAAGCTCACCGACGAGGTCCGGCGGCCGTACGTGGTCGTGCTGGGCGGTGCCAAGGTCTCCGACAAGCTGGGTGTCATCGACAACCTGCTGAAGAAGGCCGACCGCATCCTCATCGGCGGCGGCATGTCGTACACCTTCCTGGCCGCCAAGGGCCACGAGGTCGGCATCTCGCTGCTCCAGGAGGACCAGAAGGCCACGTGCCTGGAGTACCTGGCCGAGGCCGAGAAGCGCGGCGTGGAGTTCGTCCTCCCCGTGGACGTCCTGGTCTCCGCCGACTTCCCGGACCTGAAGACCAAGGCCCCGGCCAACCCGGACACCGTCTCCTCGGACGCCATCCCGGCGGACAAGGAGGGCCTGGACATCGGCCCCAAGACCCGTGAGCTGTACGCCTCGAAGCTCGCCGACGCCGGAACGGTCTTCTGGAACGGCCCGATGGGCGTCTTCGAGCACCCCGATTACGCGAACGGCACCAAGGCCGTCGCCCAGGCCCTGCTCGACTCGCCGGGCTTCACCGTCGTCGGTGGTGGCGACTCCGCCGCCGCCGTGCGCACCCTGGGCTTCGACGAAAACGCTTTCGGCCACATCTCGACCGGTGGCGGCGCCAGCCTCGAATACCTCGAGGGCAAGACGCTCCCCGGCCTCGCCGCACTGGAGGACTGAAAAACCGTGAGTGCACGTACCCCGCTGATGGCGGGCAACTGGAAGATGAACCTCAACCACCTGGAGGCCATCACCCACGTCCAGAAGCTCGCCTTCTCCCTCACGGAGAAGGACTTCGAGTCGGTCGAGGTCGCCGTACTGCCGCCGTTCACCGACCTGCGCTCGGTGCAGACGCTGGTCGACGGCGACAAGCTCAAGATCAAGTTCGGCGCCCAGGACATCTCGGCGCACGACTCCGGCGCGTACACCGGTGAGATCTCCGGCGCGATGCTCGCCAAGTTCCGCTGCTCCTACGTGGCGGTGGGCCACTCCGAGCGCCGCCAGTACCACGGCGAGTCGGACGAGCTCTGCAACGCCAAGGTGAAGGCCGCCTTCAAGCACGGCGTGACCCCGATCCTCTGCGTCGGCGAGGGCCTGGACGTCCGCAAGGCCGGCAACCAGGTCGCCTACACCCTGGCCCAGCTGGACGGCGCCCTGAAGGACGTCCCGGCCGAGCAGGCCGAGACCATCGTCATCGCCTACGAGCCCGTCTGGGCCATCGGCACCGGCGAGGTCGCCACCCCCGAGGACGCGCAGGAGGTCTGCGGGGCGATCCGTGGCCGCCTGGCCGAGCTCTACAGCCAGGAGCTGGCCGACAAGGTCCGCATCCAGTACGGCGGCTCGGTCAAGTCGGGCAACGTCGCCGCGATCATGGCGCAGCCGGACGTGGACGGCGCCCTGATCGGCGGGGCCGCGCTGGACGCGGACGAGTTCGTCAAGATCGTCCGCTTCCGCGACCAGTAGCAACTATGACGACGGGCCCCGCCCGTCGTACCCTGTCGGGGCCGGGACCGGCGCGAACGCGCCACCCGGCCCCGCAGCGTTAACGTTGTTAACGTCCTGACCTGTCCGTGACAGTCCGAGAGAGTTGGTCCAGCCGTGGTCATGGGGTTCTCGATCGCCCTCATCGTCTTCAGCCTGCTGATGATGAT
Source organism: Streptomyces sp. AV19 (assembly GCF_015999245.1). GTDB lineage: Bacteria > Actinomycetota > Actinomycetes > Streptomycetales > Streptomycetaceae > Streptomyces. The sequence goes on from NZ_JAEAMR010000010.1 coordinate 191,378, forward strand.
GCTGGTGCTCATGCACAAGGGGAAGGGCGGCGGCCTGTCCGACATGTTCGGCGGCGGTATGCAGTCCTCCGTCGGCGGCTCCTCGGTCGCCGAGCGCAACCTCGACCGGATCACCATCGTGGTGGGCCTGCTGTGGTTCGCCTGCATCGTGGTGCTCGGCCTGCTGATGAAGTTCGACAGCTGACGCTCCGTCGTACCCGCGGCCTATGATGGAACCCGCGCCGCGCGGCCGGTTCGTGTAACTCCTGCCGCTGGACGCGCGTTGGGCCTTCCGTAGACTGGGGCGCTCGCAGCGGAGCGGACTGTCACGCTCCGCCGCACCATCACGCAGGGAGTTACGACCGTGGCAAGTGGCAACGCGATCCGGGGAAGCCGGGTCGGGGCGGGGCCGATGGGGGAGGCGGAGCGGGGCGAGTCGGCCCCGCGTCTGCGCATCTCCTTCTGGTGCTCGAACGGGCACGAGACGCAGCCGAGCTTCGCCAGTGACGCACAGGTGCCGGACACCTGGGACTGCCCGCGCTGCGGCTTCCCGGCCGGCCAGGACCGGGACAATCCGCCGGACCCGCCGCGCACCGAGCCCTACAAGACGCACCTCGCGTACGTCCGGGAGCGACGCAGCGACGCGGACGGCGAGGCGATCCTCGCCGAGGCGCTGGCCAAGCTCCGTGGGGAGATCTGACGAACCGACCCGACGCACCGCCAGCACTGACCGGCCCGGCCGGAAGGACCGTTCCTTCCGGCCGGGCCGGTGGTGTTTCCGGGAGCTACCGCCAGGAATGGCCCGGGGCTCCATTAGGTTGGGGAATGGCGAGAGAGCTACGAGAAGAAATGGACTGATGTCCGAAATGAACGCTGAGGGCCGCACCGGGCTCGACCGCATGCCCGAGTGGAACGCACTGACCAAGCACCGGGACGAGTTGGGGGAGGTGCGGCTGCGTCGGCTGTTCGCGGAGGACCCGCGCCGGGCCGAGCGGTACGCGCTCACCGTCGGCGATCTGTACGTCGACTACTCCAAGCACCTCGTCACCGACGAGACCCTGCGGCTGCTGCGCGAACTCGCGGCGGCGACGGGCGTGGCGGAGCTGCGGGACGCGATGTTCCGCGGCGAGAAGATCAACACCACCGAGGGCCGGGCCGTGCTGCACACCGCCCTGCGCGCCCCCGAGGGTGCCGTCGTCGAGGTGGACGGGGAGAACGTCGTCCCCGCCGTGCACGCCGTGCTGGCGAAGATGCGGGACTTCTCCGACCGGGTGCGCTCGGGCGCGTGGACGGGCCACACCGGGCGCCGCATCCGCAACGTCGTCAACATCGGCATCGGCGGATCGGACCTCGGTCCGGCGATGGCCTACGAGGCCCTGCGCGCCTTCACCGACCGCGCGCTGACGGTCCGTTTCGTCTCCAACGTGGACGGCGCCGACCTGCACGAGGCGGTGCGGGACCTGGACCCGGCCGAGACGCTGTTCATCGTCGCGTCCAAGACCTTCACCACGATCGAGACCATCACGAACGCGACGTCCGCGCGGACCTGGCTGCTGGCGGGGCTGGGCGCGGGGGCGGGGAACGAGGCCGTCGCCAAGCACTTCGTGGCGCTGTCCACGAACGCGGAGAAGGTCGCCGAGTTCGGCATCGACACGGCCAACATGTTCGAGTTCTGGGACTGGGTCGGCGGGCGCTACTCGTACGACTCGGCCATCGGGCTCTCCCTGATGATCGCCATCGGGCCGGACCGCTTCGGCGAGATGCTCGACGGCTTCCACCTCGTCGACGAGCACTTCCGCACCGCGCCGGCGGAGGAGAACGTGCCGCTGCTGCTGGGGCTGCTCGGGATCTGGTACGGCAACTTCCACGACGCGCAGTCGCACGCGGTGCTGCCGTACAGCCACTACCTGTCGAAGTTCGCCGCCTATCTGCAGCAGTTGGACATGGAGTCCAACGGCAAGTCGGTCGAGCGAAACGGGCGGGCCGTCAACTGGCAGACCGGGCCCGTGGTGTGGGGGACGCCGGGCACGAACGGGCAGCACGCGTACTACCAGTTGATCCACCAGGGGACGAAGCTGATCCCGGCCGATCTGATCGGGTTCGCCCGGCCCGTGGACGATCTGGAGCCGGGGCTCGTCGCCCAGCATGACTTGCTGATGGCGAACCTGTTCGCCCAGGGGCAGGCGCTGGCCTTCGGCAAGACGCCGGAGGAGGTGGCGGCTGAGGGCGTTCCGGCGGAGCTGGTCCCGCACAAGACGTTCCGGGGGAACCGGCCGACGACGACGATCCTGGCGGACGCGCTGACTCCGTCGGTGCTGGGGCAGTTGATCGCGCTGTACGAGCACAAGGTGTTCGTGCAGGGGGCGGTGTGGGGGATCGACTCGTTCGACCAGTGGGGGGTCGAGTTGGGGAAGGTGCTGGCGAAGCGGGTGGAGCCGGCGTTGACGGAGGGGGCTTCCGTGGAGGGGCTCGACTCCTCCACCTCGGCGTTGGTCGCCCGTTACCGGGCGGTGCGGGGGCGCTGACGCGCGGAGGGTTCCCCAACCCCGCCCTTTCACCGTTTCTCGCCGCGCTTCGCGCGGGGCAACGCGGCTTCGCCGCGTTCGTCCTCAAGCGCCGGACGGGCTGAATCAGCCCGTCCGGCGCTTGAGCCCTTCCGCGCGGGGGCCCCGGGGCGGCCCGGGGGCGGCCCCCCCCGCCGGGCCGGGCCCCCCCCCCCGCGCCGGGGGGTTGTGGCGGGGGTCCGGGGTCTCCCCGGAAGAAACGGTGAAAGGGCGGGGTTGGGGCCCTTCCTCCCTTACGGCGACGCCGGGGGGTACAGGTCCCTCGGGAGCTGAGCAGCCGCGGCCTGGTCCAGGAGCCACAGCGTGCGCGTGCGCCCGTACGCACCCGCCGCCGGGGCCTGGATCTCACCCGCACCGCCCAGCGCGACCGCGACCGCGCCCGCCTTGTCCTCGCCGGCGGCCAGCAGCCACACCTCCCGCGCCGCCCGGATCGCCGGCAGGGTCAGCGAGATCCGGGTCGGCGGTGGCTTCGGCGCGCCGTGCACGCCGATGACCGCGCGCTCCGTCTCGCGGACGCCCGGCAGCTCCGGGAAGAGCGAGGCGACGTGCGTGTCGGGGCCTACGCCCAGGAGCAGGACGTCGAAGGCGGGGACGGGGCCACCCCCGGCGCCAGCCGGTGGTGATGCGGTCTCCGGCCGCGCGGCGGCGGCCAGTTCGGACGCGTACGCCTCGGCCGCCTCGTCGGCGTCCTCGTACGTGCCGTCCGCGGCGGGCATGGCGTGCACCCGCGCCGGGTCGAGCCCGACGGCGTCCAGCAGGGCCTCGCGGGCCTGCGTGACGTTGCGCTCGGGGTCGCCGTCCGGCAGGAACCGCTCGTCGCCCCACCACAGGTCCAGCCGCGGCCAGTCGACCGCGTCCCGCGCGGGCGAGGCGGCGAGGGCCGCGAGCAGCCCGTTGCCGTTGCGCCCGCCCGTGAGGACGACGGATGCCGAGCCGCGGGCCGCCTGGGCGTCCACGATCTTCGTGATGAGCCGGGCCGCGGCGGCCTGGGCCATCAGCTCCTTGTCCCGGTGGACGACGATCTGCGGGGCGGTGCTCACTTCGCCGCCGCCTTCTTGGACGCGCCCTTCTTCGGGGCGGCCGGCCTGGCCTCCTCGGGAGCGGGCGGAGCGGGAGCCGGCTCCGGGGCCGGGGCGTCGGCCAGCCGCTCCACGCCGTACTTCAGCGTGGACGCGTAGACCGTGTCCGGGTCGAGACGGCGCAGCTCCTCCGCGAGGAGTTCGGCGGTGTCGCGGCGCTTGAGCGCCACGGCGCGGTCCGGGTGGCCCTTCATGGACAGCCGGGCCAGCGCGCCGTCGGTGCGCTCCAGGGTGATGACGCCGTCCTCGGTCTCCAGGCGGACGGCCGTGAGGCCGGGGCCCTCGGAGACCACGCGCCGGGCTGGCACCCCGAGGCGGTCCGCGAGCCACATGGCCAGCAGTTCGCCGCTGGGGTTGCAGTCCTCGCCCTCGACCTCGGCGCCGGTGACCTTGATGCCGGGCTGCTGGTCCAGGGCGGCCGCGAGCATCGAGCGCCACGGGGTGATCCGGGTCCAGGCCAGGTCCGTGTCGCCGGGCGCGTAGTTGGCGGCGCGGGCGGTGAGCTCGGAGACCGGCTCGTCGGCCGCGTAGGTGTCGGTGACGCGGCGCTGGGCGAGCGCGCCCAGCGGGTCCTGCTCGGGGTTGAGCGGGGAGCCGACCGGCCACCAGACGACCACGGGGGCGTCCGGCAGCAGCAGGGGCAGCACCACCGACTGGGCGTGGTCCATCACCTCGCCGTACATGCGCAGCACCACCGTCTCGCCGGTGCCGGCGGAGGTGCCGACCCGGACCTCGGCGTCGAGGCGGGCCTGTGCGCGGTTGCGCGGCGAGCGGCTGACCCGCTTGATGACGACGAGCTTGCGCGAAGGGTGCTCGCGGGAGGCCTCGTTGGCCGCCTTGAGCGCGTCGTAGGCGTGCTCCTCGTCGGTGACGATGACCAGCGTGAGCACCATGCCGATGGCCGGGGTGCCGATGGCGCGGCGTCCCTGGACCAGGGCGTTGTTGATCTTGCTGGCCGTGGTGTCCGTCAGGTCGATCTTCATGGCCGACGCCAGCTCCGTCCGTCTCGTGCGAGCATCTCGTCCGCCTCGACCGGCCCCCAGGTGCCGGCCGGGTACTGCGCGGGCTTGCCGTGCTTGTCCCAGTACTCCTCGATCGGGTCGAGGATCTGCCAGGAGAGCTCGACCTCCTTCAGGCGCGGGAAGAGGTTGGCGTCGCCGAGCAGCACGTCGAGGATGAGCCGCTCGTACGCCTCGGGGCTGGACTCGGTGAACGATTCGCCGTAGGCGAAGTCCATCGAGACGTCCCGGACCTCCATCGAGGTCCCCGGCACCTTGGAACCGAACCGCAAGGTGACGCCCTCGTCCGGCTGCACCCGGATGACCAGGGCGTTCTGCCCGAGCTCCTCGGTGGCGGTGTCGTCGAAGGGCGAGTGCGGGGCGCGCTGGAAGACGACCGCGATCTCGGTGACGCGGCGGCCGAGCCGCTTGCCGGTGCGCAGGTAGAACGGGACGCCCGCCCAGCGGCGGTTGTCGATCTCCAGCTTGATCGCGGCGTAGGTGTCGGTCTTGGAGCGCGGGTCGATGCCCTCCTCCTGCAGGTAGCCGAGCACCTTCTCGCCGCCCTGCCAGCCGGCCGCGTACTGGCCGCGGACGGTCTCCCTGCCCAGGTCCTTCGGCAGCCGGACGGCGCCCAGCACCTTGGTCTTCTCGGCGACCAGCGCGTCCGCGGCGAAGGAGGCGGGCTCCTCCATGGCGGTCAGCGCCAGCAGCTGGAGCAGGTGGTTCTGGATGACGTCGCGCGCGGCGCCGATGCCGTCGTAGTAGCCGGCCCGGCCGCCGATGCCGATGTCCTCGGCCATGGTGATCTGCACGTGGTCGACGTACGACCGGTTCCAGATCGGCTCGAAGAGGGTGTTGGCGAAGCGCAGCGCCAGGATGTTCTGGACGGTCTCCTTGCCCAGGTAGTGGTCGATCCGGAAGACCGACTCGGTCGGGAAGACCTCGTGGACGATCCGGTTCAGCTCCTGGGCGCTGGCCAGGTCGTGGCCGAAGGGCTTCTCGATGACCGCGCGCCGCCAGGAGTTCTCCGTCTGCTCGGCCAGGCCGTGCTTCTTGAGCTGCTGGACGACGGTGGGGAAGAACTTCGGCGGGACGGACAGGTAGAAGGCGAAGTTGCCGCCCGTGCCCTGGGCCTTGTCGAGCTCCTCGATGGTGTCCTTGAGGGTCTCGAACGCGGCGTCGTCGTCGAAGTCGCCCTGGACGAACCGGCAGCCGCGCACCAGCTGCTGCCAGACCTCCTCGCGGAAGGGCGTGCGCGCGTGCTCCTTGACGGCGTCGTGCACGACCTGTGCGAAGTCCTCGTCCTCCCACTGGCGGCGGGCGAAGCCGATGAGGGAGAAGCCCGGCGGCAGCAGACCCCGGTTGGCGAGGTCGTAGACGGCAGGCATCAGCTTTTTCCGTGACAAATCGCCCGTGACGCCGAAGATGACCAGGCCCGACGGCCCCGCGATACGCGGGAGCCGTCGGTCCTGAGCGTCACGCAGCGGGTTGCTGCTGCTCAATTCATGCCTCCGGTGCGAGGCGCTTGAGCTCCGCCTCGGTGGACTTCAGCAGGTCGTTCCAGGCCGCCTCGAACTTCTCGACGCCCTCGTCCTCGAGGAGCTGCACGACGTCGTCGTACGAGATCCCCAGCTTGGCGACCGCGTCGAGCTCGGCGCGGGCCTGCTCGTAGGTGCCGCGGACGGTGTCACCGGTGATCCGCCCGTGGTCGGCGGCGGCCTCCAGGGTGCCCTCCGGCATGGTGTTCACCGTGTTCGGCGCCACCAGGTCGTCCACGTACAGGGTGTCCTTGTAGGCCGGGTCCTTGACGCCGGTCGAGGCCCACAGCGGACGCTGCTTGTTGGCGCCGGCCTTCTCCAGGGCCAGCCAGCGGTCGGAGGAGAAGACCTCCTCGTACGCCTGGTAGGCGAGGCGGGCGTTGGCCAGGGCGGCCTTGCCGCGCAGCGCCTTGGCCTCCTCGGTGCCCAGGGCGTCCAGCCGCTTGTCGATCTCGGTGTCCACGCGGGACACGAAGAAGGACGCCACCGAGTGGATCAGCGACAGGTCCTGGCCGGCCGCCTTGGCCTTCTCCAGACCGGTCAGGTAGGCGTCCATGACCGCGCGGTAGCGCTCGAGCGAGAAGATCAGCGTGACGTTGACGCTGATGCCCAGGCCGATCACCTCGGCGATGGCCGGCAGGCCCGCCTTGGTGGCCGGGATCTTGATCAGGGTGTTGGGCCGGTCCACCAGCCAGGCCAGCTGCTTGGCCTCGGCGATCGTGGCCGGGGTGTTGTGGGCCAGGCGCGGGTCGACCTCGATGGAGACCCGGCCGTCCTGGCCGTCGGTCCGGTCGAAGACCGGGCGCAGGATGTCGGCGGCGTCGCGGACGTCCGCCGTCGTGATCATGCGGATGGCCTCTTCGACGGTCACCTTGCGGGCCGCGAGGTCGGCGAGCTGCTGCTGGTAGCCGTCACCGCCGGCGATGGCCTTCTGGAAGATCGACGGGTTGGTGGTCACACCGACCACGTGGCTGTCGTCGATCAGCTCCGAAAGGTTGCCGGAGGTGATGCGCTTGCGCGACAGGTCGTCCAGCCAGATCGCGACGCCTTCCTCGGAGAGGCGCTTGAGTGCGTCGGTCATGGGTTCTACATCTCCTACTGGAAAGTTGTGTGCTTCGCGCTCAGCGGCGGCCGGCGTCGGCGAGGGACTCGCGGGCGGCCTCGATGACGGCGTCGGCGGTCAGGCCGAACTCCTGGAACAGGATCTTGTAGTCGGCGGAGGCACCGAAGTGCTCCAGCGAGACGATCCGGCCGGCCTCGCCGACGTAGCGGTGCCAGGTCAGGCCGATGCCCGCCTCGACGGCCACGCGGGCCTTGACGTCCGGCAGCAGGACGCCGTCGCGGTACGCCTGGTCCTGCTCCTCGAACCACTCCACCGACGGCATGGAGACCACGCGGGCCGGGATGCCCTCGGCCTGGAGCCGCTCGCGCGCCTCGACGGCGAGCTGGACCTCGGAGCCGGTGCCGATCAGGATCACCTGGGCGCGGCCGCCCTCGGCCTCGAACAGCACGTAACCGCCCTTGGCGGCACCCTCGTTGGCCTCGTACGTCGGGACGTTCTGGCGGGTGAGGGCCAGACCGTGCGGCGCGGGCTTGGTGGTGTGCCGCTTGGCGATCTCGCGCCAGGCGATGGCGGTCTCGTTGGCGTCGGCCGGGCGGACCATGTTCAGGCCCGGGATGGCGCGCAGCGCGGCCATGTGCTCGACCGGCTGGTGGGTCGGGCCGTCCTCGCCGAGGCCGATGGAGTCGTGCGTCCACACGTAGGTGACCGGCAGCTTCATCAGGGCGGCCAGGCGGACGGCGGGGCGCATGTAGTCGGAGAACACCAGGAAGGTGCCGCCGTACACACGGGTGTTGCCGTGCAGCGCGATGCCGTTCATCGTCGAGCCCATGGCGTGCTCGCGGATGCCGAAGTGGATCGTGCGGCCGTACGGGTTCGCCTCCGGGAGGGGGTTGCCCTCGGGGAGGAAGGACGACGACGGGTCGATCGTGGTGTTGTTCGAGCCGGCGAGGTCGGCGGAGCCGCCCCACAGCTCGGGGACCACGCCGCCCAGCGCCTTGAGGACCTCGCCGGACGCCTTGCGGGTCGCGACGGCCTTGCCGGCCGGGAAGACCGGGAGGGCCTTCTCCCAGCCGTCGGGCAGCTCGCCCGCCATGATCCGGTCGAACTCCGCGGCGCGCGCGGCGTTGGCCTCGCGCCACTTCTGCAGCTGCTTGTCCCAGGTCGCGTGGGCCTCGCGGCCGCGGTCGACGACCTTGCGGACGTGCTCGAAGACCTTGTCCTCGACCTGGAAGTGCTGCTCGGGGTCGAAGCCGAGCACCTCCTTGGTCGCGGCCACCTCGGCCTCGCCGAGCGCCGAGCCGTGCGAGGCCTCGGTGTTCTGCGCGTTGGGGGCGGGCCAGGCGATGATCGTGCGGGCCGCGATCAGGGAGGGACGCCCGGTCTCCTCCTGGGCCGCCTTGAGGGCCGCGAAGAGCGCCTGGACGTCGAAGTCGCCGTTCGCCGACTGCTCGATGCGCTGGACGTGCCAGCCGTAGGCCTCGTAGCGCCCCAGGACGTCCTCGGAGAACGCCGTCTCGGTGTCGCCCTCGATCGAGATGTGGTTGTCGTCGTACAGGGCGACGATGTTGCCCAGCTTCTGGTGGCCGGCCAGCGAGGACGCCTCGGCGGAGATGCCCTCCTCCAGGTCGCCGTCGGAGACGATCGCCCAGATGGTGTGGTCGAAGGGGGACTCGCCCTCCGGGGCCTCCGGGTCGAACAGGCCGCGCTCGTAGCGGGCGGCCATCGCCATGCCCACGGCGTTGGCGATGCCCTGGCCCAGCGGACCGGTCGTGGTCTCCACGCCGCGGGTGTGGCCGTGCTCGGGGTGGCCCGGGGTCTTGCTGTCCCAGGTGCGGAACGCCTTGAGGTCCGAGAGCTCCAGGCCGTAACCGGCCATGAAGAGCTGCACGTAGAGGGTCAGGCTCGTGTGGCCGGGCGAGAGGACGAAACGGTCGCGGCCGATCCAGTCCGCGTCGCTGGGGTCGTGCCGCATCAGCTTCTGGAAGAGCAGGTAAGCGGCGGGCGCCAGGCTCATGGCCGTTCCGGGATGGCCGTTGCCGACCTTCTGCACGGAATCCATGGCCAGGACCCGGGCGGTGTCGACGGCCCGCTGGTCCAGTTCGGTCCACTTGAGCTCTGAGGTGGTCGGCTTGTTGCTCACCCTAGTTCAGGGCTCCTCTCCACAATGTCTGGCCGGGGGCGGTATCTTCCGCCACGACGCGGCGGTGTCGAGCCTACCCCTGTGGCAACGCGCGTCTTTTCGACGAGCGGTCGGCTACGCGGCGGCCCATTTGAGCGGTTACCCGCTCTTCGTCGAGCGGCCGCCCGCTCTTCGCCGTGGCAACCGGCGCGCGGCCGGAATGATTCCCCTTTGGCAGGTAGTGGCCATATGTCCAGCGTGGGGTGAGTCGACGGAGCCCGCCTCCCGAGCGGTGCCGGGGGAGCGGCGCGGGGCCCGTCCGCCCCCGCCCAACACGACCCACCCCGGCGGAGGCCGTGCCACGCCCTGCGTCTAGAGTGGCTTGGTACGCGCAAGTCTTCCCCGGTCGCACGAGGGCCGGATGTGCTTGCTGGCCTTATCTCTGTCAGGGGTGTGCGTGACGGCCGTCGAATCCCGTCCTGCGGGGGTCCTCGCCGCCGAAAGTCCCAAACACAGGCCGTTCGGGGCCCGTGTCAAGGCTTTCGTGGCGCTGACGAAGCCGCGCGTCATCGAGCTTCTGCTGATGACGACGGTCCCGGTGATGTTCCTCGCCGCAGAGGGCGTCCCGGACCTGTGGCTCGTCCTGGCCACCTGCGTCGGTGGCTACCTCTCCGCCGGTGGCGCGGGCGCGTTCAACATGTACTACGACCGTGACATCGACGCGATGATGGACCGGACCTCCCAGCGACCGCTGGTGACCGGCATGGTCTCGCCGCGCGAGTGCCTGGTCTTCGCCGCGGCGCTCACCGTCGGCTCGACCGTCTGGTTCTGGTTCCTGGTCAACCCCCTGTCGGCGGTGCTCTCGCTCGGTGCCTCGCTCTTCTACACCGTCGTCTACACGATGATCCTCAAGCGCCGGACCACGCAGAACATCGTGTGGGGCGGCATCGCGGGCTGCCTGCCGGTCCTCATCGGCTGGTCCGCGGTGAAGAACGAGGTCTCCTGGGCCTCGGTCATCCTCTTCCTCGTCATCTTCTTCTGGACGCCGCCGCACTACTGGCCGCTGTCGATGAAGGTGAAGGACGACTACGAGCGGGTCGGCGTGCCGATGCTGCCGGTCGTCGCGGGCAACAAGGTCGTCGCGCGGCAGATCGTCCTCTACAGCTGGGTGATGGTCGCCGTCTCCCTGCTGCTGACCCCGCTGGGCTACACCGGCTGGTTCTACACGGTCGTGGCGGTGGCCTGCGGAGCTCTCTGGCTGAAGGAGGCGCACGCGCTCCAGGCGCGGGCGAAGGCCGGGATCACCGGGGCGAAGCTGAAGGAGATGCGGCTGTTCCACTGGTCGATCACGTACGTCTCGCTGCTGTTCACGGCGGTCGCGATCGATCCGTTCCTGCGGTAGCTGCTTGGCAGTACGTGCGGTATGCGTACGGGCGGCGCGGGTAGCGCCAGACCGGCGGAGGCCGCGACGAGCACGACGAGCG
>NZ_JAEAMR010000010.1:202304-234392 GCF_015999245.1 Streptomyces sp. AV19
GGGGGGGGTGGGCGGGGGGGGGGGGGGGGGGGGGGGGGGGGGGGGGGGGCCCACCCCCCCCCCCCCCCCCGCCCGTCGTCATATGGGCTACCCGTCGGTAGCATCCTGGCCATGGCAGACGCAGAGATGGCAGACGCGGAACTGGACGTGGCGGAACTGGACGTGAAGGCCCGGCGCGAGGCGGCCCGGCTGGGCAAGCAGATCAGCGCGTTCGCGCGTGGTCACGGGGGCGGTGCGGAGGGGCAGCTCGCCCACATAGGGCGTGGGCGGACCCGGATCGCGCTGGTGGGCGCGAATGGGGAGTGGGGCAACCTGGTCGCCCGCTCGTACGCGGCGGCGGAGCGGGCGCTGGAGCTGGCGGGGGTGACCGTGCGCGAGGAGTTCGACGGGGAGATGGCGGCGAAGGTGCGGACCGGGCCGTATGAGTGGGCGCGGATGGCGGGGATGCAGGTGGGCGGGCCGGCGAACGCGGCTGCCTGACGGCCGGAGGCCGTGGGGGGCTCCTGCCCCGCCCTTTCACCGTTTCTCGCGCGCTCCGCGCGGGGGCAACGCGGCTGCGCCGCGTTCGTCCTCAAACGCCGGACGGGCTGAATCGGCGCACCGATTCAGCCCGTCCGGCGTTTGAGCAAACTCCTATCGGCCCGCCGTCGCCAGCGGTGCCGCGGTGCGCTCGGTCGCCTGCGCGGGTACGGACGCCAACTCGCCCCGGTCCCGCAGCGACAGCGTCATCCTCAGCACCGCGATCCACACCAGGCACGAGCCGAACATGTGCGCCCCGACAATCACCTCGGGCGAGTCGTTGAAGTACTGCACGAACCCGACGACGCCCTGCAGCATCAGGATGGCGAAGAGCTCCGTCACCCGCCGCCGCGCTCCCGCCGGTGCCTTCACCGCCCGCAGGACGAACCACAGAGCCACCGTCAGGCCCAGCACGAGGAAGACGAAATCCGCGTGCAGCTGTGTCACCTCGCGGTAGTTCAGCGGGATCCGGTGCACGTCCTTGGACGCGTCGCCCGCGTGCTGTCCGGAGCCGGTGACCACCGTGCCCGCCACGATCAGCAGGGCGGTCGCCACGGTCAGCACCCAGCCGAGCTGGCGCACGGGAGCGGGGACCAGGTCGCGCGGCTCCTCGTCGCCCTCGGAGGCCCGCAGCCACATGATCACGGCGACGGTCAGCAGCGAGGTCGCCGCGAGGAAGTGCGCGGCGACGATGTACGGGTTGAGGCCCGTCAGAACGGTGATGCCGCCGATCACGCCGTTGCCGGCGACGATCCAGAACTGGGCCCAGCCCAGCCGCGTCAGGTCGCGCCGGCGCGGGGAGCGGGCCCGGGCCACGACGATGGCCACGCCGACGAACACGCAGAGCACGTACGTCAGCATGCGGTTGGTGAACTCGATGACGCCGTTGATGCCCATCTCGGGGGTCGGCGTCAGGCTGTCGTCGGTACAGGTCGGCCACGTCGGGCAGCCCAGCCCGGACTGGGTGAGCCGGACCGCGCCGCCCGTCACCACGATGACCACGGCCATGACGACACAGGCGAGCGAGGCCCGCCGGACGAACTGCGCGGAGGGCTGCCAGCGGTCGGCGATGAGCTGGAGGGGGTTCATCGATTTCGGCACCCCGTCATCGTAAGCACTCGCTTGTGCACGGATTCACGAGGGGGTGCCCGTGGGCCGCTACTCCCAGCGGAAGAAGCGGCCCGCCGCGCCCAGCCCCAGCACCGCCCACACGGCGAGGATCCCGAGGTCCCGCCAGGGCATGCCGGCGCCGTCCCGCAGCACGTCCCGCAGGCCCTCGGACAGCGCCGAGATCGGCAGCAGTTCCAGCACGGACCGGGCCGCGTCCGGGAACTTCTCCAGCGGCACGATCACCCCGCCGCCCACCAGGAGCAGCAGGAAGACCAGGTTGGCGGCGGCCAGCGTGGCCTCCGCCCGGAGCGTGCCCGCCATCAGCAGTCCCAGCCCGGAGAACGCCGCCGTGCCCAGCACGAGCAGCAGGAGCACCGCGAGGGGGTTGCCGTGCGGCGACCAGCCGAGCGCGAAGGCGATCGCCGTCAGCAGGACGACCTGGAGGATCTCGGTGACCAGCACCGAGCAGGTCTTCGCCGTCATCAGCGCCCAGCGCGGCAGCGGGGACGCGCCCAGCCGCTTGAGCACCCCGTAGCGGCGCTCGAAGCCGGTGGCGATGGCCTGCCCGGTGAAGGCGGTGGACAGCACGGCCAGCGCCAGGACGCCGGGGGCGAGGAAGTCGACGGCCTTGCCGGAACCGCCCGTCTCCTCGGTGGGCACGGTGACGATGTCCACGGTGCTGAAGAGGACCAGCAGCAGCGTGGGGATGATGACGGTCAGCAGCAGCTGTTCGCCGTTGCGCAGCAGCATCCGGGTCTCCAGCGCGGCCTGCGCCCGGATCATCCGGGGGAGCGGGGCGGCGCCGGGCCGGGGGGTGAAAGTCCCGTCGGTCCCGTCGACAGCGGTCATGCGCGCAACTCCTTGCCGGTCAGCTCCGAGCTGTGCCTTCCCGGGGGACAACCCCCGGACCCCCGGCCTGTCCTCGTGTCCCGTATCACGCACGCAGCTCCTTGCCGGTCAGCTCCAAAAAGACGTCCTCCAGCGTGTGCCGCTCCACGGCTATCCGGTCCGGCATCACGCCGTGCTGGGCGCACCAGGTGGTGACGGTCGCCAGCAGCTGGGGGCCGACCGCGCCGCTGACCCGGTAGCTGCCGGGCGTCAGCTCCACCGCCGCCGTGTCGGCGGGCAGGGCCTTGAGGAGCGAGGCGATGTCCAGGCCGGCCCGGCCGGTGAAGCGCAGGGTGTTCTCCGCGCCGCCCTTGCACAGCTCCTCGGGGCTGCCCTGGGCCATCACACGGCCGCCGTCGATGATGGCGACGTCGTCCGCCAGCTCCTCCGCCTCCTCCATGTGGTGGGTGGTGAGCACGACGGTGACGCCGTCCGCGCGCAGCTCGCGCACCAGGTCCCAGGTGGCGCGGCGGGCCTGGGGGTCGAGGCCGGCCGTGGGCTCGTCGAGGAAGACCAGCTCGGGGCGGCCGACCACGGCCATGGCCAGCGAGAGGCGCTGCTGCTGCCCGCCGGAGAGCCGGCGGTAGGAGGTGCGGCCGCAGCCGCCCAGCCCGAGGCGCTCGGTCAGGGCGGACACGTCCAGCGGGTGGGCGTGCAGGGCGGCGACGTGCCGCAGCATCTCCTCGGCGCGGGCGCCGGCGTAGATGCCGCCGTTCTGCAGCATCACGCCGACGCGGGGGCGCAGGGCCGCGGCGTCGGCGACGGGGTCGAGGCCGAGGACCCGGACCGTGCCCGCGTCGGGGCGGCGGTAGCCCTCGCAGGTCTCGATGGTGGTGGTCTTGCCGGCCCCGTTGGGGCCGAGGACGGCGGTGAGGGAGCCGGCCGCCACGGTGAGGTCGAGCCCGTCCACGGCGGTCTTGTTCCCGTACCGCTTGACGAGGCCGCGGACCTCGACCGCCGGCTGGTGGCCGGGGGTCCGGGGATCCCCCGGGAAGGCGCTGCGCATGCCGGGCAGTCTACGAAGCCGCGGGCCCCGCGCGTGCCGCCGGGGGCCGGGAAAGTGCCTGGAAGATGCGGGGAAGGTCGTGCCGGTTAGGTGACCCTAAGTGATCGAAACCACCTCCGGCGGCCCGGTCGAGGCTTGTCCGGGCTCAGCAAATTACGCAACAATGGTGTTGTGAAATACGCGGGCGAAGCTCCGGAGGGGCCCGCGGCCGAGCAGGCCGCCGGGTCGCACGGACGCGTACGCACCCCCGCTCCGCGGGAGGAGCAGCCCGTCCAGGACGAGCAGCGCGGCACCCGGGCCCGCGTGGTGAGGTCCATCCTCGACCACGGCCCGTCCACCGCGGCCGAGGTCGCCCTGCGGCTGGAGCTGACCCAGGCGGCCGTCCGCCGCCACTTGGACACCCTGGTCGCCGAGGGCCTCGTCGAGCCGCGCGAGAAGCGGGTCTACGGAGCCCGGACGCGCGGCCGTCCCGCCAAGGCCTTCGCCCTGACGGACTGCGGCCGGGATGCCTTCGACCAGGCCTACGACCAGCTCGCGAGCGACGCCCTGCGCTGGATCGCCCAGGCCGCCGGCGGCGGGGAGATGGGCGAGGCGGCGGTTGCCGCCTTCGCCCGCGCCCGCATGGCCGCGCAGGCCGAGGCGTACCGCGAGGCCCTGGCCGCCGCCGCCCCCGAGGACCGCACCCGGGTACTGGCCAGGGCATTGACCGAGGACGGGTACGCTGCTACGGCGCGCACAGCGCCGGTCGGCGAACAGCTCTGCCAGCACCACTGCCCGGTCGCCCACGTCGCCGAGCAGTTCCCGCAGCTGTGCGAGGCGGAGACCGAAGTCTTCTCCCGCCTGCTCGGAACGCATGTGCAACGTCTTGCCACCATCGCCCACGGCGACGGGGTGTGCACGACGTTCATTCCCAACAAGACCACCGCATCCACCAGCACGGCCGGGAGGAACCCCGCATGACTCTCCCCACGGAGACTGCCCACCCTGAGCTCGAGGGCCTGGGCACGTACGAATACGGCTGGGCCGACTCCGACGCGGCCGGCGCCGCGGCCAAGCGCGGCCTCTCCGAGGACGTCGTCCGCGACATCTCGGCCAAGAAGTCCGAGCCCGAGTGGATGCTCAAGCTCCGTCTCAAGGGCCTGAAGCTCTTCGACAAGAAGCCCATGCCGACCTGGGGCTCCGACCTGACCGGCATCGACTTCGACAACATCAAGTACTTCGTCCGCTCCACCGAGAAGCAGGCCGCCTCCTGGGAGGACCTGCCCGAGGACATCAAGAACACCTACGACAAGCTGGGCATCCCCGAGGCCGAGAAGCAGCGCCTGGTCGCCGGCGTCGCCGCCCAGTACGAGTCGGAGGTCGTCTACCACCAGATCCGCGAGGACCTGGAGCAGCAGGGCGTCATCTTCCTGGACACCGACACCGCCCTGAAGGAGCACCCGGAGCTCTTCCAGGAGTACTTCGGCACGGTCATCCCGACCGGTGACAACAAGTTCGCCTCGCTGAACACCGCCGTGTGGTCCGGCGGCTCCTTCATCTACGTCCCGCCGGGCGTCCACGTGGACATCCCGCTCCAGGCGTACTTCCGCATCAACACCGAGAACATGGGTCAGTTCGAGCGGACCCTGATCATCGTCGACGAGAACGCCTACGTGCACTACGTCGAGGGCTGCACCGCCCCGATCTACTCCTCGGACTCGCTGCACAGCGCCGTCGTGGAGATCATCGTCAAGAAGGGCGGCCGCTGCCGGTACACGACCATCCAGAACTGGTCGAACAACGTCTACAACCTGGTCACCAAGCGCGCCGTCGCCTACGAGGGCGCGACCATGGAGTGGGTCGACGGCAACATCGGCTCCAAGGTGACGATGAAGTACCCGGCCGTCTACCTGATGGGCGAGCACGCCAAGGGCGAGACCCTGTCCATCGCCTTCTCCGGCGAGGGCCAGCACCAGGACGCCGGCGCCAAGATGGTCCACATGGCGCCCAACACCTCGTCCAACATCGTCTCCAAGTCGGTGGCGCGGGGCGGCGGCCGCACCTCGTACCGCGGTCTGATCGAGATCGGCGAGGGCGCCCACGGCTCCAAGTCCAACGTGCTGTGCGACGCGCTGCTGGTGGACACCATCTCCCGCTCCGACACCTACCCCTACGTGGACGTCCGCGAGGACGACGTGTCCATGGGCCACGAGGCGACCGTCTCCAAGGTCAGCGACGACCAGCTCTTCTACCTGATGAGCCGCGGTCTGTCGGAGGACGAGGCCATGGCGATGATCGTGCGCGGCTTCGTCGAGCCGATCGCCCGCGAGCTCCCCATGGAGTACGCCCTGGAGCTCAACCGGCTGATCGAGCTGCAGATGGAAGGCGCCGTCGGCTGACCGCCACCGCCTGACGACCGCAGCGAACCTTTTGGACAGGAAGAGAAACCACGACAGCCATGGCTGACAACATCCCCGCCGGCAGCACCACAGACGGCGCCATCCAGGTGGGCGGGCCCCAGCAGCCCATCGACGCGCGGGTCAGCGCCCCGGCCTCGTACGACGTCGCCGACTTCCCCGTGCCGCACGGCCGCGAGGAGGAATGGCGCTTCACCCCGCTGGAGCGCCTCCGCGGCCTGCACGACGGCACGGCGGTCGCCGACGGCGCCGGCGTCAAGGTCGAGGTGAGCGCCCCCGAGGGCGTCACCGTGGAGACCGTCGGCCGGGACGACTCCCGGCTCGGCAAGGCCGGCAAGCCCGTGGACCGGGTCGCCGCCCAGGCGTTCAGCTCCTTCGAGAAGGCCACGGTCGTCTCGATCCCCAAGGACACCCAGCTCACCGAGCCCGTCCGGGTCTCGGTGCACGGCGAGGGCGGGGTGGCCTACGCCCACGCGCTCGTCGAGATCGGCGCCTTCTCCGAGGCGATCGTCGTCATCGACCACACCGGTGACGCCACCATGGCCGCCAACGTCGAGTACGTCCTCGGCGACGGCGCCAAGCTCACCGTCGTCTCCGTCCAGGACTGGGACGACACCGCGGTGCACGCCGCCCAGCAGACCGCCCTCGTCGGCCGCGACGCGAGCTTCAAGTCCGTGATCGTCACCTTCGGCGGCGACCTGGTCCGCCTCCACCCGCGCGTCGTCTACGGCGCTCCGGGCGGCGAGGCCGAGCTCTTCGGCCTCTACTTCACCGACAACGGCCAGCACCAGGAGCACCGCCTCTTCGTCGACCACGACACGCCGCACTGCCGCAGCAACGTGGTCTTCAAGGGCGCGCTCCAGGGCAAGGACGCCCACGCCGTCTGGATCGGCGACGTCCTCATCCGCGCCGCCGCCGAGGGCACCGACACCTACGAGCTCAACCGCAACCTGGTGCTCACCGACGGCGCCCGCGTCGACTCGGTCCCCAACCTGGAGATCGAGACCGGTGAGATCGTCGGCGCCGGCCACGCCTCCGCGACCGGCCGCTTCGACGACGAGCAGCTCTTCTACCTGATGGCCCGCGGCATCCCCGCCGACGAGGCGCGCCGTCTGGTGGTCCGCGGCTTCTTCGCCGAGCTCGTCCAGCAGATCGGCATCCCCGAGCTGGAGGAGCGCCTCATCGCCAAGATCGAGGCCGAGCTGAAGGCGTCGGTGGGATGACCTACGTACGCGTGGCCGCGCTCGGCGAGCTCGAGGAGGACACCCCGAAGCGGGTGGAGATCGAGGGCACCCCGGTCTCGGTCGTCCGCACCGGGGGCGAGGTCTTCGCCATTTACGACATCTGCTCGCACGCGAACGTCTCGCTCTCCGAGGGCGAGGTGGAGGACTGCGCCATCGAGTGCTGGCTGCACGGCTCCACGTTCGACCTGCGCACCGGAAAGCCGTCGGGGCTCCCCGCCACCCGACCGGTCCCCGTTTACCCCGTCAAGATCGAAGGAGACGGCCCGGACGCGTCCGTGCTCGTCTCCATCACCCAGGAGTCCTGAGTTCCCCATGGCAACGCTTGAAATCCGCGACCTGCACGTCTCCGTCGAGGTCGAGAACGGCACCAAGGAGATCCTGCGCGGCGTCGACCTGACCGTGAAGCAGGGCGAGACCCACGCCATCATGGGTCCCAACGGCTCCGGCAAGTCCACCTTGGCCTACTCCCTGGCCGGCCACCCCAAGTACACGATCACCGGCGGCACCGTCACCCTCGACGGTGAGGACGTCCTGGAGATGTCCGTCGACGAGCGCGCCCGCGCCGGCGTCTTCCTGGCCATGCAGTACCCGGTCGAGGTCCCCGGCGTCTCGGTCTCCAACTTCCTGCGCACCTCCGCCACCGCCATCCGCGGCGAGGCCCCCAAGCTGCGCACCTGGGTCAAGGAGGTCAAGGAGTCCATGGAGCGGCTCCACATGGACTCCTCCTTCGCCGAGCGCAACGTCAACGAGGGCTTCTCCGGCGGTGAGAAGAAGCGCCACGAGATCCTCCAGCTGGAGCTCCTCAAGCCGAAGATCGCCATCCTCGACGAGACGGACTCCGGTCTGGACGTCGACGCCCTGCGCATCGTTTCCGAGGGCGTCAACCGCGTCCGCGAGACCGGAGAGGTCGGCACCCTGCTCATCACGCACTACACCCGCATCCTCCGGTACATCAAGCCGGACTTCGTGCACGTCTTCGCCAACGGCCGCATCGCCGAGTCCGGTGGCGCCGAGCTCGCCGACAAGCTGGAGGAAGAGGGCTACGAGGCGTACGTGACGAAGGGAGGCGTAACCGCGTGACCCATATCCCGGGGTTGCTGGACACCGAGGCAATCCGCAAGGACTTCCCGATCCTGGACCGCGTCGTCCACGACGGGAAGAAGCTGGTCTACCTGGACAACGCGGCGACCTCCCAGAAGCCGCGCCAGGTGCTCGACGTGATCGCCGAGTACTACGAGCGGCACAACGCCAACGTCCACCGCGGCGTGCACGTCCTCGCCGAGGAGGCGACGGCGCTGTACGAGGGCGCGCGCGACAAGATCGCGGCGTTCATCAACGCGCCCAGCCGCGACGAGGTGATATTCACCAAGAACGCCTCGGAGTCGCTCAACCTCGTGGCGAACATGCTCGGCCTGGCCGACGAGCCCTACCGGGTGGACCACGACACCGAGATCGTCATCACGGAGATGGAGCACCACTCCAACATCGTGCCGTGGCAGCTGCTCTCGCAGCGCACCGGCGCGAAGCTGAAGTGGTTCGGGCTGACCGACGACGGCCGGCTCGACCTCTCCGACATCGACCGGATCATCACCGAGAAGACCAAGGTCGTCTCGTTCGTGCTGGTCTCCAACATCCTGGGCACGGTCAACCCGGTCGAGGCCATCGTCCGGCGCGCCCAGGAGGTCGGTGCGCTGGTCGTCATCGACGCCTCGCAGGCCGCGCCGCACATGCCACTGGACGTCCAGTCGCTCCAGGCCGACTTCGTGGCCTTCACCGGCCACAAGATGTGCGGCCCGGACGGCATCGGCGTCCTGTGGGGCCGCCAGGAGCTCCTGGAGGACCTGCCGCCGTTCCTCGGCGGCGGCGAGATGATCGAGACCGTCTCGATGCACTCCTCGACCTACGCTCCCGCGCCGCACAAGTTCGAGGCCGGTACGCCCCCGATCGCCCAGGCCGTCGGCCTCGGCGCGGCCGTGGACTACCTCACCTCGATCGGCATGGAGAAGATCGCCCGGCACGAGCACGCGCTCACCCAGTACGCGATCCAGCGGCTCCAGGAGGTCCCCGACCTCCGGCTGATCGGCCCCACCACGGCCGAGGACCGCGGCGCCGCGATCTCCTTCACGCTCGGCGACATCCACCCGCACGACGTGGGCCAGGTCCTCGACGAGCAGGGCATCGCCGTCCGGGTCGGCCACCACTGTGCGCGCCCGGTCTGCCTGCGGTACGGAATTCCGGCGACCACGCGGGCGTCGTTCTACCTGTACTCCACCCCCGGTGAGGTCGACGCGCTGGTCGAGGGCCTGGAGCACGTTCGGAACTTCTTCGGCTGATGGGCAGATTGGGCAGATGGGCAGCGGACTGTGAAGCTTGATTCGATGTACCAGGACGTCATCCTGGACCACTACAAGCACCCGCACGGGCGGGGCTTGCGTCCCGGCGACGCCGAGGTGCACCACGTCAACCCGACGTGCGGCGACGAGATCACCCTGCGCGTCCGGCTCTCCGGCGAGACGGTCGAAGACGTCTCGTACGAGGGCCAGGGCTGCTCCATCAGCCAGGCCAGCGCCTCGGTGCTGAACGAGCTGCTGGTCGGCAAGGAGCTCGGCGACGCGCAGCGGATCCAGGAGACCTTCCTGGAGCTGATGCAGTCCAAGGGCCGTATCGAGCCCGACGACGCGATGGAGGAAGTGCTGGAGGACGCGGTCGCGTTCGCCGGCGTCTCCAAGTACCCCGCGCGGGTGAAGTGCGCCCTCCTGAGCTGGATGGCGTGGAAGGACGCGACTGCCCAGGCCCTGGGCGACAGCGCGGAAAGGAAGACCGCATGAGCGACGAAGTGACCACCAAGCCGGCCACGGAGGAGGAGGTCCGCGAGGCCCTCTACGACGTGGTCGACCCCGAGCTGGGCATCGACGTCGTCAACCTCGGCCTGATCTACGGCATCCACATCGACGACGCCAACATCGCCACCCTCGACATGACGCTGACGTCCGCGGCCTGCCCGCTGACCGACGTCATCGAGGACCAGGCGAAGTCCGCGACCGACGGCATCGTCAACGAGCTCCGGATCAACTGGGTCTGGATGCCGCCGTGGGGCCCCGACAAGATCACTGACGATGGGCGGGAGCAGCTCCGCGCCCTCGGCTTCAACGTCTGATCGCCCAGGTCTCCAGCAGCCCGTCGCCCGGCAACGTCCGGGTGGCGGGCTGCTGTTGCGTCGCGCAGTGGATGCCGCCGCCGCCCTCGGCCAGGTCGTGGATCTCCACGGTCCTGATCTCCCGGCCGGGGTGGAGGTCCCGCAGGATCGAGACCGCCCGTTCGTCGGCCCGCCGGTCGCCGAACGGGCGGCACCACGATGGCGCCGTTGGCCACGTAGTAGTTGGCTTGACGTCCTCACCTGGCTGAGGCCTGGCGATTCCCTCCAGCTCCGCCGTTGTTTCGGTGGGGCTCTGGGGTGGGTTCCTGTTTCAATGGCCACCGCTCCCGCGTGGGGAGTCTGACACGGCCTCCGCAGGCGTTTTGACGCTCCGCCTCCCGCCGCGTCTCAACAGCGAGTTTCCGTCCAGCGGCGCGTATGTTGATCTCGGCGTTCTCGTCCCGGTCGTGGGTGGTTCCGCAGGAGCAGGTCCAGATACGTATCCGCAGTCCGGCCCGGCCCTTGGGTCCTTCGAGGGCTCCGCAGTGGGAGCACAGCTGAGTGGAGGGGAACCAACGGTCGATCTTGACGAAGGTCCGCCCGTACCGTGCACATTTGGCTTGCAGGGTGCGGGTGAACTTACCGAAGGATTGATCATGGATGCTCTTGCCTTGCCTGCCGCGTCGGTTGCCCATGCCCTTCACGTTCAGGTCCTCCACGTACACGGCTTGGCTCTCGCGCGTGATGGCGGTGGTGTGCTGGTCGATGAAGTCGCGGCGCTGATCGGCGACGCGGGCATGAATCCTGGCAACGGCGAGCCTGGCTTTGCGCCGGTTGTTGCTTCCTTTCCTGCAGCGAGACAATTTGCGCTGCGCGCGGCGGAGTCTCTTCTCCGCGCGGCGCAGGAACCTGGGGGTGGAGATCTTCCGGCCGCGCAGCACCGCATAGGTGGTCAGGCCGAGGTCGATGCCGGTTTCGGTGTCGTCCAGGTCGAGTTCGGGCAGTGGCTTTGGCTCCGCCTCGACGACGAAGCTGGCAAAGTACCGGCCCGGACGGGTCTTTGATCACGGTCACGGACGATGGTTTGGCCGGGAGTTGGCGGGACCAGCGGACTCTTACGTCCCCGATTTTCGGCAGGCGGAGCTTCCCGCCCTCGGTGATGGCGAAACGCGCGTTGGCGGTGAAGCGGACCGCTTGACACCCGCTCTTCTTCTTGAACTTCGGTGGCCCTATCTTGGGTCCCGTGCGCAGGCCCTTCTGCGAGGCGAAGAAGTTGCTGTAGGCCCTTTCCAGGTCCCGCAGGGACTGCTGAAGCACCACGGCGGACACCTCGCCCAGCCACGCTCGCTCCGGCGTCAGCTTCGCCTGGGTGATTACCCGCTTGGACAGCTCGGATGCCTTTGGCCGGGCAGCGCCCTCCCCGTATGCGTTACGGCACAGGCGCAGCGCGTCGTTCCACACAACACGTGTGCACCCGAACGCCTTGGCGAGATCCCGCTGTTGACCGGCGCTCGGGTACAGCCGGAACTGGTACCTGAGCTTCATGGCTCCGCACCCTACCGTGTTGGATTTACGGCCGAGCATCAGAATGTTCGCAGTGGCAGGAACTGCTCTTTCATGCTCATTTGCATAGGATTTCGTGACAAAACGCAGGCACACGGTGTTCAGCGTTTCGGTGCTGAGCCCCGGACCCGGTCATTTCTGGGCTCCGTCCCGTTGTCGTTCTCCCGCTGCCCCGAACCACCGTTCCAGCGCCGCCTCCAGTTCGTCCGTCCCCTCCTCGCCCGCCCAGCACACGTAGCCGTCCGGGCGCACCAGCATCCGCTCCCGCCCCGGCGTCCAGTCCACCCGGTCCGACCACCGTCGTACCGGCTCGGCTTCAGGGCCCGTGAACAGTCCCCTTCCCTCCGGCAGTCGGAGGTTCGGCAGGCGGCTGCCCACCAAGAGGTGATCGGGGGCGTCGGGCATGGGGTAGCGGATGTCGAGGCCGGAGATCATGCCGGCGATGCGGCGGTTGCCCTCGGGGGTGGAGAGGAGCGTGGTGATCACGGCGCGGACGGCGCGGGCGTCGGTGTCGGGGACCGCCAGCAAGCCCTGGGCCCGGGTGTTCTCCAGGACCGCCGCCCCGACCGGGTGCCGCTCGGAGTGGTACGTGCCGAGCAGCCCGGGCGGCGCGGACCCCCGTACCGTCGCCGCCAGCTTCCAGCCCAGGTTGAACGCGTCCTGGACCCCGAGGTTGAGGCCCTGGCCGCCCGCCGGGAGGTGGACGTGGGCCGCGTCGCCGGCCAGCAGCACCCGGCCGTTGACGTACGACTCGGCCTGCCGGGAGGCGTCCGTGAAGCGGGAGGCCCAGCGCACGGCCCGCACCCGGGGGCGGAAGCCGGGGCCGGAGCCCAGCGCCGCCCGGACCTCGGCCTCGTTCACCGGGGCGTCGGGGGACTCCTGGTCCGGTCTGAGGAAGATGTAGCGGTAGACGCCGTCGCCCAGCGGGGTCAGGAACGCCGTCGGGTCCTGCTCCATGTCGAACGAGGGCAGCCGCCACTCGGCGGGCAGCGCCGGGTCGTCCGCCAGCTCGACGTCGGCGACGGCCAGGGACACCCGCCCGTCCCGCCCGGGGAAGCCGACGCCCAGCTCCTTGCGCACCCGGCTGCGTCCGCCGTCCGCGCCGGCCAAGTAGGCGGCGCGCAGGGTGTGTTCGCCGTCCGGGCCGGTGAGCGTCGCGGTGACCCCGTCGGCGTCCTGCGCGAGGCCGGTCAGTTCGTGGCCGCGCAGGACCGGGATGCCGTACTCGGCCAGGTGGTCCTCCAGGAACCGCTCGACGCGGGCCTGGGGGATGCCCACCTGGTAGGGGAAGCGGGTGTCGAAGACGCCGTAGTCCAGCGGGATGCCGGCGAAGTGGCCCCGGGGCAGCGTGGCGAGGGCGCGGTCGGCGACCGGCTCCAGCCAGCCCCGCAGGTCGAGCATCTCCGCGGTGCGCGGCTGGAGGTTCAACGCCCGCGACTGGCCGCCGCGTTCGCGGGTCCGCTCCACGACGACGGTGCGGACGCCGGCCAGGCCGAGTTCGTTGGCGAGGGTCAGCCCGGTGGGTCCGGCGCCGACGACGATCACATCGGGGTCCGTCATGGGATCACGCCTTCAGTCCGTGGCGGGTGACGTAGCGCTTGTGGAACGTGATCAGGCCGGCGAGGACGACCAGCCACTGCACCGTACTCACCAGGGGCACCGAGCCGACGGGCAGGGTCATGGCCAGGACCACCCGGACCCCCGCGTCGAGCGTGAAGCCCGCGCCCCACACGGCGGTCAGCACCCGCAGGCGCCGCCGGAACACCGCGTTCCCGTCCCACTGGGACAGCCATGTGCGCCAGCCCTCCTCGCCGACCCGTGCCGTGACCACCGCCCGGGACATGGCCAGGACGAACGGCCGGCGGGTCGGCAGCGTGCCGAGGATCCACAGACCGATCAGGCCGAAGACCCAGCTGTCCCTGATGAGCAGGACGCGGGCGTCGCCGGTGACCAGGGTCATCACGGCCCCGGCGGTCATCAGGACGAGGGTGAACACGGCCATCGCCTCGACCCTGCGCCGCTTGGCCATGCCGTGGACGATCCACGGCACGGCCAGCAGGCTGCCGGCGAGCAGGGCGAGCCACTGGCCGGCGCCCAGGGCCTGGAGGCCGTAGAACCCGCCGAGCGGGAGGGCGAGTTCGAAGAAGAGCTGCAGCGCCAGGTGCCGGCGGACGGCGGCGGCCTGCCGCCGCCCGCCGGGCGGCGCCACGAGCTGGGCGGTCACGGCGTCCTCCTCGTCGCGCGCTCGAAGAACTCGGCGAGCTCGCGGCCGTGGGCGGCGGCGTCGAAGCGGGGGTCCCGGGCGGCGCGCTGGACCAGGGAGTCGATGGAGCCGCGGAGGGCGTGGACCAGCGTCTCGGGGTTGAACTCGCGGAACTCCCCGGCCTCCTGGGCCAGGCGGATGCGCTCGACGAGGCTGTGGTTCATGTCCTCCATCGCGGCGGCGAACTCGCGCATCGAGGGGGTGTCCTCCCGGATGTTCGAGAGCACCTCCACCATCGCGGGCAGGTGCCGGGGAAACTCCGCCAGCAGCGCCAGGTTGGACTCGATGTGGGCGCGCAGCCGCCCCGAGGCCGTCGCCTCGGCCTCGATCCGGGGGCGCATGTAGCCGTCGGCGACCCGCATCACCTCGGCGACGACCTCCCGCATGAGGTCGTCCTTGCCGGAGAAGTGGTACGAGATCATCCCGGTGCTGCTCAGCCCGGCCCGGCGCGCGATCCTCGTGAACGTGGCCTTGGCGTAGCCGACTTCGGCGATCACCTCGATCGCGGCGGCGACGATCTGCGCCCGCCGGGCCGCCTCGATGAACGTCCGGTCCGGTGGCGATTCCTGCTTGGCTTCGCTGCTTTTTGCTCGCATGAGCAAAGCGTAGGAGCGGTTTGCTCGGCCGAGCAAGTATTGGTTTGGTCAAGCAAAACGGAACGATGGATTCACAAACCGCCCGTGTACAGGAGTCTGTTGGGCGTGGTGCTCCGTACCCTCTCCACGACGTTCGGCGTCGCCTGGTCGGTCAGCCACTTGGCCACATCCTCGTCGGGGTGGGTCGCCTTGTGGAGCGCGGCGACGCCCGCCACGTGCGGGGCCGCCTGCGAGGTGCCGCTCATCGGCAGCGTCCCGCCGCCGGTGCGGGCGGAGGTGATGTCCTCACCGGGCGCGAGGAGGCGTACGCAGGTGCCCCAGTCGCTGAAGGCGGACATGTGGTCGTTCCGGTCGGTCGATCCGACCGCGATCGCCCCCGGGGCGCCGGCCGGCGAGTTGGCGCAGGCGTCCGTCGGGGCCGCGCCGTGCTCGGCGTTGCCGGCCGAGACGACCGGGGGGACGCCCTTGGCGGCGATGTTGGCGACGGCGGTGTCCGTGGCCTCCGACTTGGGGCCGTTCAAGGAGGCGTTGAGGACGGAGGCGGGGGCGGCGTTCCGCGCGACCCAGTCGAGGCCCTGGATGAAGCGGGAGGCGGAGGTCGAGCCCTCGCAGTCCAGGACGCGGACGCTGACCAGCGTCACCTTCCGGGCCACCCCGTGGTCCGCGCCGCCGATGATGCCCGAGACATGGGTGCCGTGGCCCGAGCCGGTGGGGCAGTCGGAGCCGTCGCCGTTGGGGTTCACCAGGTCGGTGCCCTTCCTGGCGCGGCCGCCGAACTCCGCGTGCGTGTAGTCGATCCCGGTGTCCACGACGTAGGCCGTGACCCCCTCGCCGGTGCCGTTCACATGGAACTGCCCGTCGAGCGGCGGCTGTCGCTGGTCGATGCGGTCCAGGCCCCAGGGGGTGGCGGGAGCGCGGAGCGCCGACGCGTGGAAGACCGAGTCCTCCTCGACGGACTCCACGTCCGGCGCCCGGCGCACGGCCTCCAGCTGGTCGGGGCTGAGCGTCGCGGCGAAGCCGAGGAAGGCGTGCCGGTAGACGACGTCCGGCGTCACGCCCAGCCGGGCGGTGAGCGCGCGCGGGCTCGCGCCCTTGCGCAGCGCCACGATGTAGTGGGCCGCCACCGCCGTGCCGGACGTCTTGCGCAGCGGCGCGGGGGACGACTGCGTGGGGCCGGGGTCCGGGGGAGCGGCGGCGAGGGCGAGGGCGGCGAGCAACAGGGCGGCGAATCGGAAGCGGGGCCGTGTCACGTCCCTTGGGTGCCGTGTCATGTCCTTTGGATAGGGCCTCGCGCACCGGCCCGCGATCGGGGCTGGGCCGACTGGCGGGCACGGCCGCGAGCCTCCTTGACGGCGGTGCGTCCGCCTCCCCGGGACGGCGATGCGTACGGCCGTACATATCGTTGTGTACGCTTGTACGTATGGTGTACCTGACCCTGGCCGGGGCGATCGCCTCCGAGATCATGGCCACGACCTGCATGAAGTACAGCGAGGGCTTCAGCCGGCTCTGGCCCTCGGCCGGGACCGCCGTGGGCTACCTGCTGGCCTTCGTCCTGCTCGCCCAGACGCTCAAGAGCATGAACGTCGGCACCGCCTACGCGATCTGGTCCGGCGCGGGCACCGCCGTCGTCGCCGCGATCGGCATGCTCTTCCTCGGCGAGGCCGTCAACGCGGCCCGGATCGGCGGCATCCTGCTGATCGTCGCCGGCGTCGTGGTCCTCAACCTGGGCGGAGCGTCCCACTGATGCCCCGCCGCCACGACCCCGGCCGCCGCGACCGCATCGTGGACGCCGCGATCCGCGTCGTCGCCGGACGCGGCATCGGCGCGCTCAGCCACCGCTCCGCCGCGGCCGAGGCGGACGTCCCGCTCGGCTCCACGACGTACCACTTCAAGACCCTCGACGACCTGCTGGTCGAGGCGCTGCGCCGGACCGCGCGGGGGTGGCTGGACGTCATGTCGGAGTGGGAGCGGGGCCTCCCGGACGACCTTCCGCTCGCCGGATTCCTGACGCGGATGGCCGAGGAGTCGCTGACCGGCGACCGCGCCCGGCTGGAGCTGGAGTACGAGCTCTACGCGGCCGGCCTGCGCCGCCCCGCCCTGCGTCCCGTCGTCGCCGAGTGCGTCGAGGAGATGGTGGCGATCACCCGCCGCCGCACCCCGGACGAGGCCACCGCCCGGGCCGCCGTGGCCCTGATCGACGGGCTGCTGCTCCAGTACCTGCTCAGCGACCGTCCCTTCGACCGCGACGCGGTGCGGGCCGCCGTTTCCAGGATCACTGCCGGCCCCTGATCGCCAGTTCGCCTTGAGCGGCCCCGTCCGGTTAGGTTTTCGGACATGACCGAAGCTGCTGCCCCCCGCACCACCGGCGCCGTCGCCGCCGGCCTCGCCACGATCGCCGCCGACGGGACCGTCCTCGACACCTGGTTCCCGGCCCCCGGCCTCACCGACGAGCCCGGCCCGGCCGGCACCGAGCGGCTGACCGCCGACGCCGCCGCCGAGCTGCTGGGCGAGGGCGCCCTCAAGGCCGTCGGCCCGGACCCGCGCCGGGGCGTCGAGGTCGTCGCCGTCCGCACGGTCATCGCCTCGCTCGACGACAAGCCGCTCGACGCGCACGACGCCTACCTGCGCCTGCACCTGCTCTCCCACCGCCTGGTCAAGCCGCACGGCCAGAACCTGGACGGCATCTTCGGCCTGCTCGCCAACGTCGCCTGGACCTCGCTCGGCCCCGTCGCCGTCGACCAGGTCGAGCAGGCGCGGCTGAACGCCCGTGCCGAGGGCCTGCACCTGTCGGTCACCAGCATCGACAAGTTCCCGCGCATGACCGACTACGTCGCCCCCTCCGGCGTCCGCATCGGCGACGCCGACCGCGTCCGCCTCGGCGCCCACCTGGGCGCGGGCACCACCGTCATGCACGAGGGCTTCGTCAACTTCAACGCCGGCACGCTGGGCACCTCCATGGTCGAGGGCCGCATCAGCGCGGGCGTCGTCGTCGGCGACGGCAGCGACATCGGCGGCGGCGCGTCCACCATGGGCACGCTCTCCGGCGGCGGCAAGCAGATCATCTCCGTCGGCAGGAACTGCCTGCTCGGCGCCGAGTCCGGCATCGGCATCGCCCTCGGCGACGAGTGCGTCGTCGAGGCCGGCCTCTACGTGACCGCCGGCACCCGCGTCACCCTGCCCGACGGCGAGGTCGTCAAGGCCCTGGAGCTCTCCGGCGCCGACAACATCCTCTTCCGCCGCAACTCCACCACGGGCGCCGTCGAGGCCCGCCCGTACAAGGCCACCTGGGGCGGCCTCAACGAGGCGCTGCACAGCCACAACTGACGTACGCGCGTCGCCTGTTCGACGAGCGGCCGTACGGCGGGGGACCGCGGTGCGGCCGCTCTGGCGTGTCCCGGACGTGCTGCGCCACCATGGGTGCCGTTCGGTCCACGGGAAGCGAACCCATGGGAGGCGTCATGAAGCTGGGCAAACCGCTGGCCGTCGGCTTCGCGGAGGAGGCCGGGGAGGTCTTCGAGGTCCCCGAGGCCCCCGAGGTCCTCCGGGCCGTGGAGGCCGCCGCGGAGGCCCCCGCCGCCGAAGAAGCCGTCCCGGCCGGGCGATGAGGCTCCGGCTCCCGCAGGAGCGCCCCGCCGAGCCGCCCACCGGCTACAAGATCGCCTATCCGGTGCTCTCCCGGGACGCCACCGGGGCCGGATTCACCGGGGTCTCCCTCGGCGGCGGCGCGCCCTACGGCGCCCTGGACGACGCCCGCTGCGTCTACGGGCGCCGGCACCGGCCTCCGGCCCGCCGCTGCGACTGCGGCTTCCACTGCCTGCACTCCCTCGCCGACGCGCTCGCCCTGACCTGCGCCGGGCAGCACCGCCGGGCCGTCGTCCTGGAGGTCGGCGTCCTCGGCTCGTACATCCGCTACGAGCGCGGCATGCGCTACGCGCGCCAGCGGGTGCGCGCCGTCCGGATCGGCTCCTGCGCCTGCGGGCGCGACGCGGTCCGCCTCGCGGACGCCGGGTGGGGGCGGCCGGGCTGGCGCGTGGTCGCGCCGGACTGCGGCGGGTGCGCGCTGGGCGGTGTGGGAGTGACGCTGGAGGAGTTCGAGCGGCTGGTGGGGGACGGCGTGAAGGTCACGGCCGAGCGGAGCGGAGCCGTGCCGGACCGGACCCTGCCGGAGCTGATGGCCGAGGCGTCGCTGCTGCAGGCGCGACTGGACTGGTTCGAGGGGCAGTTGGCGAAGTTCGTGCCGCGGCACGAGGAGTGAGGCGCCTGCGACGCCAAGATGTGGCGCCGGTGACGCCAAGTGAGGCGCCTGCGACGAGTGTGGTGCTTACGGCGAGTGGTGGCGTGGCGGCGAGTGTGGCGCGGCGTCGGGTGTGGTGCCTACGACGGGTGAGGCGCGGGCGCAGGGAGAGGCGCGTGCCCGGTCACCCGCTCGTATGTCTTCAGCAGCTCCGCCACGCGGTCGGTCCCCGCCTCCCGCAACGGCGCCCGTACGGCCCCGCCGCCCGGCAGCCCCAGCGCCCCCAGCAGTCCCTTCGCCGTCACCGTCCCCGGCAGGCCGGACGCCATCATCAACTCCACCAGGGGCAGCGCCCGTCGGTGCAGCCGCGCCGCCTCCTGTGGCGTCCCCGCGTCGAACGCGTCGAGGGCCGCCGCCAGCAGCGGCCCGGCCACGTTGGCGACCGTGCTGACGTACCCCACCGCGCCGACCGAGCGCAGCGGCAGGTTGAGCTCCTCCGAGCCGGAGTAGTACGCCAGTTCCGTCTCCGCGATGACCTTCGCGCTGCCGAGGAGGTCGTAGGCACAGTCCTTCACACCGGCCACGCGCGGGTGCTCGGCCAGCCGGAGCATGGTGTCCGGCTCGATGCGGGTGCCCGTCCGGCCGGGGATGTCGTAGAGCATCACCGGCACGCCGACGGCGTCGGCGACCGTCCGGAAGTGCGCGGCGACGGCGTCCTGCGGCGGGCGGCTGTAGTACGGGGTGACGACCAGCACCCCGTCCGCCCCGGCGGCCTCGGCGGCGCGGGCGAGTTCGACCGTGTGCCGGGTGTCGTTGGTGCCGACGCCCGCCGTGATCCGGGCGCGGCCGGCGACGGCCTCGGCCACGGCCCGGATCAGGGCGCTCTTCTCCGCGTCGGTGGTGGTCGGCGACTCCCCGGTGGTGCCGCTCAGCACCAGGCCGTCGCAGCGGCCCTCGCCGACGAGGCGGTCGGCGAGGCGCCGGGCGGCGTCGAGGTCGAGCCCGCCGTCGTCGGTGAAGGGGGTCACCATCGCGCAGACCGTACGGCCGAAGGGGCTGGTGGGAGGCGTCATCGCGGCACTCTCCGGGGGACGGGGGAGGGGAACGCCCCGATTCTCCGGCCCAACGACCGTACAGGTCCATGGAATTGTTCTACTTCAAGGATGAAGCAGCGCTTAATCCGTCACGGCTTCCAGCGCAGCACCTGCGGGTCGTGGTCGCTCGCCTGGTCCGCGAACTCGGCGTTGATGTGGACGATGTCGTAGTCCGTCCGCTTCCGGCCGTTCATGGCCGGGCTGGTCAGGATGTGGTCCAGGACCTGGGAGTTGCCCTGGAAGACATAGCCGTACCGTTCCTGCACGGGCAGCAGGTCCACCTGGTCGGTCAGCACCCGGCCCGCGGTGAGCGCGGAGAGCGCGGGGGAGAACTGGTAGTCGTTGAGGTCGCCCGCGACGATCACGTTGGCCTTCCGGTCGGCCGCGAGGAGCCGCTTGACGAAGGTGTTGACGATCTTCGCCTGCTGTCCGCGCTGCACCTCGGAGGTGCGGGCCGGCGCCTGGAAGCGGCTGTCCAGGCCCTGGTCGCCGCCCTTGGAGTTGAAGTGGTTGACGATGACGAAGACCCGCTCGCCCCGGAAGGTGAACTGGCCCGCCAGCGGCTTGCGGCTGTTCTTCCACGCCTCGTTCGCCGGGTCGATCCGGCCGGGCGAGGCGGAGAGCGCGGCCTTTCCGCCGTCGCGGACGACCTCGACCGGCGTGGTGGAGTCGCCGCCCGCCGTGTCGGTGAAGGAGACGCGGGCCGGGTTGAAGAGGAAGGCGGTGCGTATGTTGCCGCCGGGCTGGCCGCCGTCCTGGCCGTCCACCGGGTTGATCTGCCGCCACCGGTAGGCCGGGCCGCCCGCCGCGCGGATCGCGTCGGTGAGCTTCTTCAGCGTGACGCTGGCGTCGACCGTCCCGTCGTTCCCCGTCCCGTTGTCGTCCTGCACCTCCTCCAGGGCGACGACGTCGGGCGAGGCGAGGTTGGTGACCAGGGCCGAGGCCAGCCGGTCGAACTTCTCCTGCGGGGTCTTGGGGGAGAGGTTCTCGACGTTGTACGTGGCGACGGCCAGTTCGCCGCTGCGCTGCTTGCGCGTGGTCTCCCGCTTCAGCCCCCGGTCGGTGAGCCTGCCCAGCTCGGTGGCCTGGAGCGTGTAACCGCCGTGGTTGTCGTAGTCCAGCGGGCCCGCGGTGACGCCGGTCAGCTCGTCACCGACGTCGGCGACCGGGAAGGGGCGCTGCGCGAACGGGACGAGCGAAGCCACCTTGACCCGGGCCGCGTTGGGGTCGGCGTACGAACCGTAGACGACGCCGCCGCGCGCGGTGCGGCCGTGGCGGCGGTCGGCGGTGACCCACAGGTCGTGGTACTCGCTGGTCGCCTGGGTGACCGGCGCGTTGCGGACCGAGACCCGCATGCCCTCCAGCGACTCGAAGCGGTCCAGGGCGTAACGGCCGGGCCGCAGCGGGAGCCCCTCGACCGAGCCGCCGTGCGCGTCGGGCGCGTAACGGGCGGGCAGCGTCCGGGCGTTGAGCTCGACCGCGGCGGGCAGCGCGTTGCCCGAGGAGCGCACGGTCCACCGCGCGCCGGTCAGCTGGGTGACCGACTGGAGCCCGGCCTTCTCGCCGCCGGGGTAGTACTCCTTGACCGTGCCGGAGACCAGCACCGCGTCGCCCGGCTTCACGTCGGGGGCGGTGGAGCCGGTGAAGACGAAGAGGGCCTCGCTGGTGGCCGCGTCCTTGTCCGGGTCGGTGTCCTGGAACCAGAAGCCGCGGGCGGAGCCGAAGCCGCGGACGGCGGTCACCACGCCCGGCACGTCGGACACCTGCTTGCCCGCGTACGGGGAGAGGCGCGTGGTGCCCTGGACGTCGTGGATGCGGACGCCGCCGTCGGCGCTCGCGGCGGGCGCGGTGAGCAGCCCGGCCGCGAGGGCGGCGGTGACGAGAGTGCCGAGGGTGACGGCCGGCCTGCGGGTGGTGCGGCGTCGACTGCTGGGCACGGAGAGCCTCCGGTGAGGTGTGAGGGGCGGGAAGAGAGACCGGGCGGTCCGCCGATGGCTGACGCGCTGATCTTTACGCGCTGATCTTGACGCGTTTTCTACGCGCGTCAATTTCTTGTGTGAACACGTCAGTTGTCAAGGTCTTGCGGGTGGACGGCACCCGACGGGTCCGTGAACCGGGCGGCGGCGGGCGAAACCCGTCTACGCTGGGGCGGTACGTGCGCCTCCGGCACCCGTGCGCGCTCGCCGCCGCGGGCGGGCGGCCGCGGCCACGCCCCCGGACCATGACGTTCATCACGCCGGCCCGCCACGGTGCCGTCGCCCCCGAGGAGATGACCCCCCTGATGCCCGCAGACCGCCCGACCATGCCGCCGGTGCGGCTCCGCCCCGACGCGGAGCTCGCGCGCGACGCGCTCTCCGCGCCGCTGTTCGCCCGTGCCGCCCGACTGGCCCGCTGGGCCGGGGAGGGCACCCCGGTCGGCGCCGGCGGCGAGCTCCTCGCCGACCAGCTGCGCACCGCGACCGGGCTGCTGGGGCTCGACGGCGACGAGGACGGTCCGGCGTACACCGCCGAGGCGTGGCAGCTCGCGCTCGACACCGGGCTGGTGGAGTTCACGGAGCGGGCCGGGGCCGAGGACTCGGACATGGGCGCGGACGCCGACGAGCCCAGCGGCACGGCGGTGGCCGGCGAGGAGCTGGCCACGCTCACCTCCGGCAGCCCGCAGGACGTCCTGGACCTGTGGCTGGGCGGCCTGGAGTCCGTCCTGGCGGACGCGGCGGCCCCCGACCTGGGCGACATCGTCGACCAGATTTCCGAGGGCGGCGAGCTCGACCTCGACGCGATCGACTGGAACCCGGAGGAGGAGGCGGACTTCCTCGACGGCGTCCTCGGCAACCTCTACCTGCTGACCGCCCTGGACGAGGGCTCCGCCGAGCGGCCCGTGCCGCTCCCGGCCCTGGCCGCCTCCGTGATCGTCCCGGACGACATGGACGAGCCCACCGACGACATCCTCGAAGAGGTCTCCGACGCGATGATGCGCCTGGACGACCAGTTCCGGATGCTCGCCCCGACCGGGCTCGTCGAGTACCAGCCGGTGGACGAGGCGCTGATCGAGGAGGTCGACGGAGAGGGCCACATCCGCGAATCCGTGGACGGCGTGGCCTCCGACGTCCCCGAGGACGAGGACGTCACCCGCTACGGCATGGTCGCCCTGACCCCGCTGGGCGTCTTCGCCGTGCGCACCCGGATGCTGGAGGCCGGCGTCGACGCCCCCGCCGTCGGCGACCTCGCCGAGCGGGACGCCGACGAGCTGCTCGCCGCGCTGCCCCACCACCCGGAGTCCGCGGCCCGCACCGAGACCGAGCTCTGGCTGGCCCGCCGGGAGGCCGTCGTCGCCGCCCGCGACCTGCTGGCCGCCGCGCGCGGCGACGACGAGGACGCGCCGCTGCGCCGCCTCGCCTGCCAGCAGGCCCTCGCGCTCGTCCCCGCGGAGGCCGAGCCGGCCCTGCGCGAGGTCCTCGACGACCCGCAGCTCGGCGGGCTCGCCCGGGTCTGGCTGGCCGAGCGCGGCGCCACGGGCATTCCCGAGCCGGGGGAGGCGATGGTCTTCTGGCTGACCGTGGACACGATCGCCGCCCAGCTCGCCACGGAGGACGACTCGGCCGAACTCCGCGACCTGGTGCAGGGGCTGGTCGGGCAGCACCGCGGCTTCTTCGACGCGGCGTGGCGGGTGGAGCACCCGGCGACGGCCGACGTCCTGGAGGCGATGGGGCGCCTGCACCCGGACAAGAAGGTGGCCAAGGAGGCGCGGAAGGCGGCGTTCAAGGCGCGGTCGCGGCGCGGCTGACGCGCGGAGCGCGCCCGTTCCGGGGCGGGGGTTTTCTCCCCGCCCCGCCCTTTCACCGTTTCTTCCGGGCTCCGCCCGGGTCGGCACCGCGCTCCGCGCGGTGGGCGGGGCTCCGCCCCTGCACCCCGCCGGGGGCTGCGCCCCCTGGACCCCGCTTCGGGGCTCCGCCCCGGGCCCCGCAAAGCGGCTGCGCCGCTTTGTCCTCAAGCGCCGGACGGGCTGGATTCGGGGCTCCGCCCCGGACCCCGGGTCGCGGCTCCGCCGCTCATCCTCAAGCTCCCCGGAGGGGGCAACCCCCAGACAGGCTGAATTTCGCGCCCGGAGGGCGCTTCGCGTGAAGATCTCACGCCAGGGCCGTGAAGCCCGCACTCCCCGGCCGCGTCGCGCCCTGCTGGGATGGACTCGCACCCCCACGAGTCCAATCCTGAGGAAGACATGAGCAAGTTCCA
This sequence comes from Streptomyces sp. AV19, assembly GCF_015999245.1. Classification (GTDB taxonomy): domain Bacteria; phylum Actinomycetota; class Actinomycetes; order Streptomycetales; family Streptomycetaceae; genus Streptomyces. Next base: position 226,587 of record NZ_JAEAMR010000010.1, read on the forward strand.
GCGGCGCCGCGCATCGGCCGCCGGTGTCGTCGCGGCCGCCACCCTGTCCCTGATCGGCTTCGCCGCGTCCCCGGCCGCCGCCTCGGCGCGCGGATGCACCGGCAACGCGGGCATGACGGACGGTTCGGGATCGGTCTGCCTGGACGTCAAGGGCACCAAGCTGAAGATCGACCGGTTCACCATCAGCAAGAAGTCCAACAACCGCGCGTGGAAGGACAAGCCGGTCATCGTCGCGGGCTCCTGGTCCTGGACCGGGCCGATGCAGGACGCGCGGCGGACGCAGACCGTCGAGGTCTCCAAGACGATCAACCGCAGCTTCCCCAACAACACGAAGATGTGCGGCTATTGGAGCAAATTCCCCGGCAAGAAGGCTTGCATCACGATCCATAACTAGCGTCGGGTAGGCTGGCGGAGGAGGGACGGGTGCGCACACCCGCCCTCCGCCGCCTGCCGACCGCGACCGTTACGAGGAGAGATGTCACAGCCGCCGCGGACGCGCAGGAAGACGGCCCCCGCCAAGCTCCTGGCGGCCGCCGGCGCGGCCGCGTTCCTGGGCTGGATGGCCGTCGTGATCGTCGCCATCGCCCGCACCCCCGAGGCCGGGGCCGACAGCTTCGAGTCGCTGGCCGCGGTGGTCGACCGCTCCTTCCACAGCGACGACATCGGCGGACTCGAGCGCTACGTCCACGGCGACGGCGCCGGGGAGTACACCAGCTCCCTGGAGGACAAGCTGGCGGACGCCGGGTTCGACGCCGTGCGCGTCACCCCCGACGCCTCCCGGCACGTGCGGACCATCACCCTCACCGCGACCCGCCGGGGCCACCTCGTCTCCTGCGTCAGCTGGGAGACCGTCCAGGACGAGGGCCGCTGGTTCCTCGACCCGGTCGCGCCGCTGCTCACGGACGGCTGCCGGACGTCGTAGTGTTCCGCGCCGACCGGCAGGTCCGCGCCGGCCTGCTCACCTCTCTCGTTCTGTGCGCGGTCTTCTGCGTGGCGCTCGGCACCGCGTACCCGCGCCTGCTGGAGCAGGCCGCCCCGTACGGAGCCGCCGTCCCCGCCGCGCTCACCGCCGCTCTGCTGCTGGTGACCGTGGCCCAGCACGCCCCGCCGCGCGCCCGCCGCCGCCCGCACCGGCGGCTGCTCCTGCTCGCGGCCCAGGCCGTGCTCACCTACATCCCGCTGCTCGTCCTCGGCGAGCCCTGGCTGAGCGTCCTGGGCTTCCTGCTCGGCGCGGCCCTCGCCCAACTGCCCCGGCCGCTCTCGCTCTACGCCGCCGCCGGTGTCGCCGCCAGCGGGCCGCTGATCATCGTCCTGCTGCCCGTCGACAACCGCCTCGGCTTCCGCGTCGCCCTCGACACCCTGCTCGTCGGGCTCGTCGTGCACGGCATCGTACGGCTGTCCCGGCTCACCTCCCAGGCCCAGGCGGACCGGACCCGGACCGCCGCCCGCGCCGTCCAGTACGAACGCGACCGCGTCGCCCGCGACCTGCACGACCTGCTCGGCGCCCAGCTCTCCGCCGTCGCCCTCAGGGCGCAGGCCGCCGAGGCGGCCGCGCACGACCCGGACGCCGTGCGCCGCGAACTCGCCGAGATCCAGCAGCTCGCGCGCACCGCGCTCGCCGACGTACGCGGCGTGGCGCGCGGCCGGATCGCCCTCGCCCTTGACGACGAACTCGCCCGCGCCCGCGCCGTCCTCACCGGCGCCGGTGTCGACGCCGAGGTCACCGGCCCCGCGACGCCCCCGCCCCCGGACCTGTCCGGCGTCCTGGGCGCCGCGCTCCGCGAGGGCGTGACCAACGTCCTGCGCCACAGCGACGCGCGGCACTGCGCGGTCACGGTCGGGCAGGAGGCGGGCGCGGTGCGCCTCGTGATCGTCAACGACGGTGTACGGGCCGGGGGTCCGGACCCGTACGGCAGCGGGCTGCCCGGCCTGACCGCGCGGGCGGAGGAGCGGGGCGGGCGCCTCACCGCCGGTACGGACGCGGACGGCCGCTTCCGGCTGACCGTCACCCTTCCCGCCTGACGGCGTCAGATCCAGCCGTTGCGCTCGGCGATCCGCACCGCGTCCACCAGCGTGCGGGCGCACAGCTTCGTGGTGGCCGCCGACAGGCAGTTGCGCACCCGCCCCAGCGACAGGAACAGCTCGGCGGCGATCTCGCGCGGCGCCGCGCCCGTCGCGGCCAGCGCCAGCACCTGCGCCTCCCGCTCGGTGAGCGGGCACACGCCCGGTTCCCAGTACGCCTCGGCCAGCCCGCTGCCGATCACCCGGCCGCCGGCGGCCACGGTCCGGATCGCGTCGGTCAGTTCGGCCGCCGTCGCGGTCTTGAGCAGGAAGCCCGGGATCCCGGAGGACAGGGCCCGGTGCACCTGCCCCGGCCGGTCCATCCCCGTGAGGATCAGCGACCGGCAGCCCGGCAGCACCTCCCGCAGCGCCCCGGCGGCGCTCACTCCGTCCACGCCCGGCAGCCCCAGGTCCAGCACGGCCACGTCCGGCCGGTGCCGCAGCGCGGCCGCGCACACGTCCGCGCCGGAGGCGACGTCGGCCACCACCTCGATGCCCAGCTGCCGGCCGAGCAGGGAGACCAGCGCGGTGCGCACGACGTGCTGGTCCTCGGCGACCAACACGGAAATCACAGCAAAACCACCCGTTCCCCCGCTTTCCCCCGTTGTGGTACGAGCGTCGATGATAAGCGGCGGTGCTACGCCGTGCCTCTCCGGCGGTCCACCACCGACAGCGTGCGCAGCCGGTTGAGGGCCGCGGCGACCTCGAAGCGGCGGGGGAGCGCGAAGTCTTCGTCGCGCAGGGACAGCAACGGGCCGACCCCGTCGGCGAGTCGGCCGTCCAGGAGGTCGAGGGCGGCGGCCAGGGTGCGGCGCCCGTCCAGGTGGCCCTCGCGGACCAGCAGGCCCAGCGCCAGGCCGATGCCCACCACCTGCCGGGAGTCCGTGATCTGCTCGACCGCCCGGACGTCCACGGTGTGCTCGCCGAGCACGAGGGCGTCGGTGCCCCGGGCGGTCACCCGCAGCCGGCCCCGGACCGTGCCGTCCACCGACGCCGGGTCGGGGCTGCGGTGGACGACGGCCGGGAACGCGTCCGCCTCCGCGTGGCGCCCGGTCGGGACCGCCGCCAGCTCCTTCGCCCGCGCCGTGACGTCCGCCGGGCGGTAGCCGTCCATCATCACGACCCGGTCGGCGACCTCCATGTAGTCACCGGAACCGCCCATCACCAGCACCGTGGAGACCCCGTGCTCGCGGTGCAGCGACCCGACGAGATCCACGAACGGCGTCAGCGGCTCCCGGTCCTTCGCCACCAGCGCCTGCATCCGTGCGTCCCGGATCATCAGATTGGTGGCGGCCGTGTCCTCGTCGACGAGCAGGACCCGCGCCCCCGCCTCCACGGCCTCCACGATCGACGCGGCCTGGGAGGTGGAGCCGGACGCGTTGTCCGTGCGGAAGTCCGTGGTGTCCTGCCCCGTCGGCAGGTGGCTGACGAACGCGTGCAGATCCACCCGCTCCACCCGGCGGCCGTCCTCCGCCCGCACCTTCACCGTCTCGCGGCGCGCCGCCACCAACTCCCGCCCGTCCCCCGGGACATGGTCGTACACCCCGCTCTCCAGCGCGCGCAGCAGCGTCGACTTCCCGTGGAAGCCGCCGCCGACGACGAGCGTGACGCCCTCCGGCACGCCCATCCCCGACACGGCGCCCGCGTGCGGGAGTTCGACGGTCACCCGCAGCCCATCCGGGGACCGGAAGGGGACGACGCCCGGCCCGGTCGCGGGGCGGTCGTCCACGCCGCTGCGGCGCGGCAGCACCGCGCCGTCGGCCACGAAGGCCACGAGCCCCAGGCCGGGCAGGGCCTCACGCAGGGCGCACGAATCCTCGGCCGTCCCGACGAAGCGCTGTACGGCTGCTGCGTCCAACGCCTCGTACCGCAGGGCCCGTTCGGCCAGCCGTGGCAGGCGGCGGCACAGGACGTCCTCCGCGGCCCGGCCGTCGATGCGGCGCCCCGGCCCGGGGAGGGGGACGTTCAGCCGCAGCGTCACCGCGCCCGCCTGCGACACCTGGCAGGAGGAACGGTCGAGCACCTCCTGACCGCCCGCGTCCACCAGCAGGTCGTCGTCGGCGAGGGCCGCGGCCCGGCGGGCGAGGAAACCCGCCAGCGCCCGGCGGCGCAACGGCGTCCGGCACAGCTCTGCCGGGAACCCGGCGACGGACGCGGGCACGTGCACGGCGACCCGCGCGGGCGGCGCGTACGGATCCGCCTGCGCCCGGACGAGCTCGACCGCGAGCCCGTCCACCCCGTCCGCCCCGTCCACGTTCCACCGCCCGGTCAGCGACCTGTACCGCCCGTACGGTGCGCCGTCGAGGCGGCGCAGGGTCGCCGGGAGGTCGCCGTGCTCGCGCGGCGCCCGGGCGGGGCGGCGCCTGTCGGTGCTGTACGCCATGGTTCTGCGGTCACCTTTCCTCGGCGGTGTGTGTGCTGCCGCAGGAAAAGCCTGCCGCGCCCCACTGACACTACGGCCCGGGCACCTCACCTCCTACGAGACCGCCCAGGCCGCCCTGGAGCTCTACCGCTCCGCCGCCGACGGCTCCCGGCCGGTCGCCGGCCTCATCTGCACCCACCCCCACGTGGACCACTTCGGCGGCTCCCGCGGCCTGTTCGCCGATCGTCACACCGGCGCCGGAAGCCGACTGCGGGCTGACGGGCTGACGGGCCGACGGGCTGACGTGCTCCGGAACGGCCGGGCAGGCCGGCCCGGCCGTTCCACCGCCCGTCCCGATTCGGATTCAGAAGATCGCTTCCAGTTCCCGTACCTCGTCGAGGACTTCCTCCATCTTCAGCGACGGCAGGATGTGCACGCGATTCCACTGCGGAATGCGGCTTTCCACGAGGAAGCGGTCCACGTTCTCCGACGTGTCCGCCTCCACGATCACGATGATCAGGTGTTCCCGATTGACGATCGGCCCCGCCAGAATGGTGACGCCGGACTTCTCGGCGATGCCCGGAATCTCCGGAGCCAGCCGGAGCAGCAGTTCTTTCGTGCTCGCGTTGCTGGTGGGACAGACTTCCGGACTGTGGGTCGCCAACAGGACGTAGAGCATGGTCTGACCTCCTGGTCCCCTGGGAAGGTCGTACAACCAGCGTATGTCCCGGTTCCGGGGCCTGGCGAGTCGCCCGGTTCTGTAGTCGGCTGGCCCCCATGGAGAAAAGACGCGTCGCCGCGCTGATCGCCGTCGCCCTGACCGTGGGATCCCTACTGACCGGTACGTCGAATTCATCCGCTTTGTCCGCGGAAGCCTCCGGACCCGTACCGGGAATCGATCTCGACACGGTGACGATCCCCGAATTACAGGCGCGCATGGCGGACGGCTCGCTGACCTCGTCGGCGCTGACCACCGCCTACCTGCGGCGGATCGAGGCCGTCGACCCCTCGTTCAGCAACTCCCGCTTCGCGCGCATGAACCCGCTCTTCTTGATCCCGAGTCGGCGCGCGATCTCCGAGAGCGGTGGTACCGCCGCCCCGCGGAGCCGTCGGAGCACCCACAGGAGAAGGTTGCGGGCGTCCGAGCCGAGGCGGGGGTTGTCGATGACGTCGTTCGGAACCTGCGTGAAACGGCTTTTGAGCGCGCTAACATGCACGAGCATTTGTTGGGAGTCCTCTGTCTTCCCTGCGGGTGTAGACCCCCTTCGCCGGTTGCCGCCGGCGTCGGGGGTCGCTTCGCGTTCCGGTGCGGAGCAACCCGATGAGCGCACCGTAGCTGCGCCGGATGCCCGGAAGCTCCTTCAAGGGCGCATAACCCCCTTGTGGGTGACGGTTACTCCTGGAGGTAACCCGCCTTGGTCAACTCCCGCTTGGCACGCAGGAAGCGGGACTTCCTGATCCCGGCCTGGCGTGCCACCTCCTCGATGGACAAATCCGAGCCTTCGGGCTCCGACAGCAGCCACAAGGCCAGGTGGACGGCTTCCGAGCCGAGGCGGGGGTCGGTGATGAGCTCGTGCGGAACGAGCGTGACGTCGCTGCCGAGGGGCGCGACATGTACGAGCAAGGTGCAGTCGCCTTCGTTCTTCTCCCGGTGTCCCATTTTGCGCACCGTAGTCCGCGCGGGCGGCGGCGGATCCCCCTTTGGGGTGCAACACCCTTGTGGGTTATGTTCCGTGCGCATCGCGCAGATGGCGCCCCATAATCGTCGTCAGCTCCTCGGCCTGCTCGCGGTCGCCCGCGCGCCAGGCGCGGTAGTAGCGCTCCTTGATCTTCCTGCACTCCGCGCAGGGGCGCCGCTGCTCGCTCACCCGAACTGCCCCTGACGGCTACGGGCGTTGGCCGCCGCGACTCCGGCCCGCATGGTCTCCGGCCGCACCGCCTTGTACGTACGCAAGGCGGCTGCCATGAGCCGGGCTTCGCCCTCGCTGAGCGGATCGAGGACGGACACGCGTCGCGCATCGGGGGCTCCGGCGTCACGTGCACGGTCAGCCCGTGGGCTTTGAACGCGTCGTGCAGCTCGACGGCCAGCCGAGCTGCGATCTCCCGGAGGGCGATGAGATCGGGGTTTCTGGGCATGGGGGTACCTCGGTGGGGGCCGGGGTCGCTCCGTTTTCGTTTCCGTATCCAGCATCGGGCAGTGGCGCTACGCTCACCAGCGGAATCGTTTTCGGCGACGTGGAACGTAAATGGGTGGCAACGGTGCCTGCCCCTAAGGGACTTGACCCGTCGGCGTCCCTGGCGGCCCTGTACGGGGCGAAGCTGCGGAAGCTTCGGATTCGGGCGGGCTGGACGCAGCGGGAACTTGGGGACAAGGTCCCCATTGCGCACAGCCGGATCGCTCAGTTCGAACTGGGCAAAGAGGTGCCGCATCCGAAGGTTTCGGATCGGCTGGACGAATTGCTCGGCGCGGGCGGGGACCTGAAGGATCTACGGGAGGCCATCGAAAAGGCCCCATATGTCGACTGGGCGGTGAAGTACATCGAGTACGAGGCGAAGGCAATCGCCATGCACAAATACCTGTCGCAGAGCATTCCTGGGCTGTTGCAGATCGAGGCGTATGCCCGGGAGGTCATTGGGCATGCGCAGCCCTGGCTCACGGCGGTAGAGATCGATCTGAAGGTTGCGGCGAGACTCGACCGACAGAAGCTCCTGGCGCGATCCGACCCGCCACTCCTGTGGGCGGTACTTGACGAGGCAGTGCTGCGACGCCCGGTGGGTGGCCCTGCCGTGATGAGGGAGCAACTCCTGCGTGTTCTGGAAGCGGCGCGGAAGCCCAAGGTTGAGGTGCAGGTTCTGCCTTTCTCCGCCGGAGGCCATGCCTCGATGGGCGGCTCGTTGACCATGCTGTCCTTCAAAGCTCGCCCTGACGTGGCGTATCTGGAAGGCGGAGCCCTCGGCGAGCTTGTGCGGGACCGCGCCACTGTGGCGAGGCACTCCCACTGGTATCACTCGGTACACGCGATGGCGCTGCCCATGGGCCCTTCGGTGAAACTGATCGAACAACTGGCAGAGGACTACGGCAAATGTGCCTCTTGAGCAACCCCGCATGGCGGAAGTCCGCGTACAGCGACGGGGGCGGGGACTGCGTCGAGATGTCCGACGAAATACGCGACGTCGCGTCCATAAGAGACGCCAAGCGCCCTCGTCGCAGAGCCCTCCAATTCCCAACCCCCGCCTGGACCTCCTTCACCGCGGCCCTCGCCGAGCATCGTCTCGCCGCATGGTGGAGCGCCACGGACGGCACCCCCAAGGGCGGGACGCATTGAGCTAGTGTCGCGTGATCCCGCCTATGTCACTTCGAGTTGTTCGCGACGAGTTTCCTG
>NZ_JAEAMR010000010.1:234492-257168 GCF_015999245.1 Streptomyces sp. AV19
GTCGTCCATCGCCGCGGCCGTCCTCACCCTGGAGCGGCAACGCTGAAAGAGCTCACTGCTTCCACAGTGTCAGCTCAACTGCACGGCCGTTGAAGGCCAGTGGCACCGGTGGGAGCGCCGCCGTGCTTCCCCCGATGGGCTGCCGTGCGCACTCGACTTGATCGGGCACAGTGGCCCGGCGGCGATGCGGCATGCTGTGACCGGTCAAGTCCGGTGCGCAGGGCGGCCGGGGCTACCGCTTGACGATCTTGCCGACCGCGTCGGCCTCCACCACCTGGTTCTGCAGGTACTTCCAGGAGAAGTTGACGAAACCGCGGTCTCCCCAGCCCTTGCCCCAGGAGTTCTCGACCCGGACGCCCTTGCTGTTGTAACCAATGATGGTCACCATGTGGTTGCCGGCGTACCCCGAATCGCGAGCCGGGTAGTACTTGTAGGAGGCGGCTTCCTTCGGGGTGAGGTAATAGAGGTCGTTGCGCACCGGGATCATGATGACGACCGGCTGGCCCTTGGAGAGTGCCGACTTCACGTCGTTCTGTATTCGGCTGCCGGTGCGCAGCGTGGTGTAGCCGGACAGCTTCCAGTTCGCCGCGTTGCGGCGCTCGCTCTTGGACGGCTGGGTGGTGTAGTTGAAGTCGCCCGGCTTGTAGTGCTTCCTGGAGTCGACGCCCTGCTTGGTGGCGATCCGGAAATGATCCGCCGCCGCGGTGGGGTCGTTCCTTCCCTTGACGATCTGGGCGTACGTGTACATGGGGGCCTGGGGGCCGCCGGATATCTTCTGCACGCCCTCGAGAATGCTGTAGGCCGAGTAGTCGATGGCCCAAGCGACACAGGAGTTCACGTCGCCCTGATTGCCGGGGGTGGCCGCGAACTTGCTCAGGTCGACGGCGGCGGGAAGGGGCTTACTGGCCTTCTTCGGCTTGGCGGCGCCGGCCTTGGCGTAGGGGGACAGGGCCTCCAGTCTCGACTCGACGGAACCGCTCGGTACGGCGTTTCGACCCTGCGGCCGGGACGGGAGCGCGCCCAGGCCGAACGGGTGCCGCTTTCCGTTCGCCGAGTGGGCCGACTGGCCCGCGGTGGCCCGGTCTTGGCCGTGCCCGGCGGTGTCGGCCTGGGCGATGCCTGCGGAAGCGGCACCGATCGCCGCGGCCACGGAAATCGCCAGGACCGTGCGCGGCGTGCCGCGGAGCCCCTTCGGCTTGGGGCGAGAGCTGTTCATTGACGGTCTCCTTCAGAGTGGCCAAAGCGCATGTCAGGTACCTGACATGCAGCGGAGTGTGGCGTGGGGTGCGCGCGGATGTACCCGGGTGCCTAAATCGACCTTAGGGAACTTATGTTCGATAGCGGGGGAAATCTAGCCCAATCGTGCACTCTTGATCAAGCCCAAGTGGGCGCCGTCACAAGAGTGTTGGGCCAGTCGGCAGGCGCTGGAGCCGCTCGATCGCGCGGAGCACTTCGGCGCGGTTCTTCGCCCGCTTCACCCAGACGGGCAACCGGGCGATCAGCGTCATCTTCCTTCCCTGCTCGTACCAGGCGTCCCGCTCCCGCAGGGATGACGCCACGAACTGACGGATCAGTTCCAGGTGTTCCCGGTTGTATGCCCAGAGCGGGCCGTGCCGGGTTTTGGCCCGGAGCCAGAGAGGGGCCTGGAAATAGGGGTCCGTGGCCGAACCCCAGTGGAATCTGAGGGTGGAATCCGTCGTGCGCCGGGACAGCCCGCAGGCGTGGCAGATCAGGTTTCGCCGGGCATGCGGGGACGGGCGGGTCGTGTCGCGGCGCGGGGACGCGGGAACGACGTGGGCGATCCCCGAGCACTTCGGGCACCGGACGAGGATCACGTCGATGAAATGGTCCCGGGACCAGCCGGGGTCGTGGAAGCGGAGCGGTGCCGTCATCGCGAGGGTCACGCCATGGCGGAGAAGATCGCGTACAGGTCGCCCGCCTGCTCGGGGCCCCGGACGGACATGACGGAGACGCCCGAGGCGGGCTGGCGGAACTCGTCCACGTGGTCGCCGGGTTGCGGGACCTGGACCAGAGGTGTGCCCCGGCGCTCCAGGATTCTGCGGAGCTTCGTGAAATCAGTGCGGCGGGCGAAGCGGCCGTAGTGGTCCCGGAGGGGCTTGTTGACCAACGAGCCGCCCCAGTACGAGAGGCGGTGCACGTGCAGGGAGAAGTGATGGCCCTCCCACGGGTGCTCGGGGGAGGAACGGAGCCAGTGGAACTCGACCATTCCGTAGTCGCGCCACATCGACGTGGAGTCGAGGGAGTTCTCGGCGTAGTCGTCGCCCAGGATCGCGGTCACTTCGCCGGGGGTCGCCGACGGTTTCAGGCCGAGGAGCGTTCCCGTCGTGATGACGTCCGCGTAGAACGCCAGGGAGTGCGGTGTCAACTGTATGTCCTTGAAGAGAACCGGTCTTGAACAGGTTCGGAAGACCGGAATTTACGTCATGCGGGTGGGTGACCGACCCCTCGGCCAATTCCGAAAAGGGTACTGCCGGGGGCCGTTGAGGAGAAACGGTTATCGGGTGGCATCAGGCCATGATCAAAGGGTAGGGAGGGAATGGTGGGGCCGGAGATCCGGGGTGCTGGGGTGTCGGACCGGCGGATCGGCGGTGCGGAGGGTTCCGGGGCTCGTTTCCGCTGTTGATATTCCGGCGGCCGGAAAGGCCCGGATGTCCGCGATCCGGGCACGCCGTACGTTCGCAACGCAACCGCAACGCAATGGAAAAGCACCTCACCGCGCATGCCGAGAGGAGCACTTCACGTGACCCAGCCGACTCCGGAACAGTGGCAGCAGTTCCAGCAATGGCAGGCGTTCCAGCAGTGGCAGCAGGCACAGGCCCAGCAGCAGACATGGCAGCCGGTGCAACAGCAGACGGTGAACCCGTGGCAGCAGGTGCAGACGCAGCCCTGGCCGCAGCCGCACGGCGTCGAGGTCGTGCACAAGGAGAACGTGCACCTCACCGCGTCGACCGTCCGCGCCGGCATCATCGGCATGGCGCAGGCCCAGATGCGGGCGACGCTCACCGACCTCAACGGGCAGGGCATCGCCGGGGAGCGGATCACGTTCGTCGTCACCAGCACGCGCCAGGAGTTCGGCAGCGCGACGACCAACGACCAGGGCGAGGCGGTGCTCGACTCGGGCGCCAACATCTCGGATCCGCAGATCTGGGTCTCGGCGGGCAGCAGCGGCTTCACGGCCCTTTACGGCGGCAATGAGAAGTACAAGTCGCAGGAGGCGAGGGGGAAGTTCCAGATCGCCATCTGAGTCGAGCAGTACGTTTCGCGGCGGTGTCCCCGGGCGCAGGGGGACACCGCCGTACTGTTCGTGCCCGGAATTACTTTCCTTCGCGGTGTGTTCCCAGGGGTGTGAGTGCTGCCGCCGCGATATCCGTCCCCCTCTCCGTCCTCGACCGGTCGCGCACCCGGCAGGGACACGATCCCGGCGAGGCGCTGCGCGACACCGTCGCGTTCGCGCGGGAGGCGGAGGCGCTCGGGTACCACCGGTTCTGGGTGTCGGAGCACCACAGCGTGCCCGGTGTCGCCGGGTCCGCGCCGACCGTGCTGGCGGCGGCCGTCGCCGCGGCGACGTCGCGGATCCGTGTCGGTACGGGCGGCGTGATGCTGCCGAACCACCGGACGATGGTCGTCGCGGAGCAATTCGGCGTGCTGGAGTCGCTGTTCCCGGGGCGGATCGACATGGGGCTGGGGCGGTCCGTGGGGTTCACGGACGGGATCCGGCGGGCGCTGGGGGCGGAGAAGGACGCCATGGGCGGCTTCGCGGAGCGGCTCGCCGAGCTGGGGGAGTGGTTCGCGGGCGGGGCGTCCGCGTATCCGCAGGTGCACGCCCGGCCGGCGGAGGGGCTGCGGGTGCCGGTCTTCGTGCTGGCCAATGACGCGGGGGCCGATATCGCCGCCGAGGCGGGGGCAGCGCTGGTGATCGGTGGGCTCGGCGGGACGGACGCGATGGCCGCCGCCGTCGAGCGGTACCGGAAGGGCTTCCGGCCGTCCGCCCTGCGCGCGGAGCCGTACGTCGTCGTGGCCGGGAACGTCGCCGTCGCAGGGACGGCGGAGGAGGCGGCCCGGCTGCTCGTCCCCGAGGCGTGGGCCATGGCGTACTCGCGGACGCGCGGGGTCTTTCCGCCGCTGATGCCCGTCGAGGAGATCGAGGGGCTGCGGATGACCGAGCGGGAACGCGAGCACTACGAGGCCGCGCTGCGCGGGCACGTCCACGGCACGGAGGACGAGGTCGCGGCGGAACTGGCCGCGCTGGTGGAGCGGACGGGGGCGGACGAGCTGCTCGTCACCACCAACTCGTACGACCGGGACGCCCTGTTGGACTCTTGCCGACGGCTGGCCCGGCTGGCCCGGCTGGACGGAGGGGGCGGCGGCGCCCGGTGAGACCTGGCGCCGCCACCCCTCCGTGACGGCCCGTCAGAACCAGCTGTCGTCGCCGTCCGGGTCGACGAACTCGTTGTGCACCTCGGTGATGTTGACGACCTGCTGCGGCTCGTCGTCGTCCAGCGCCTCGTTGAGCAGCGCGCCGCCGACGAGACCGGCCGCACCGGCGGCCGCGACGCCGCCCCAGCCCGGGCCCGAACGCCGCGACGGCTGCTGCTGCGCGTACCCCGCGTGCCCCTGCTGGGGCGCGTACCCCTGCTGCGGCGCGGGCGCGTACCCCTGCGCGTAACCCCCGTGCTGCGCGGCCGCCGCCTGCTGCCGCATGGCCGCCCAGTGCTGGGCGCACCCGACGCAGCTCATGACGTTCCGGGGGACGCCCCACTGCGGCGTCCACAACAGGTTCTGCGTGCCGGGACCGTGCGAGGGGTCAAAGAAACAGTTCAACGTGCTCTCCAAAACAAATCGCCCTGCGTCGTGGGCAGGTGACGGGCCCAGGCTGCCCGCCGTCCCGTCACAGCGCCGCGGCCGCCGGCTTCACCAGGTCGCGGACCGTGCGGGACTTCACGTACTCGCCGATGGCGGTCATCTCCCACTCGCCCGAGAACTGGCGGACGAACTTGCACATCAGGACGCCCGTCTTGGGCTCCGCGCCGGTGAGGTCGAAGCGGACGAGCTCCTCGCCGGTCTGCGCGTCCATGAGGCGGCAGTACGCCTTGGCGACCTGGGTGAACTTCTGGCCGTTGAAGGAGCTCACGGTGAAGACCAGGCCGGTGACCTCGGGCGGGAGGCCGCCCAGGTGGACGGTGATGGTCTCGTCGTCGCCGGAGCCGGCGCCCGTGAGGTTGTCGCCGGAGTGCTGGACCGAGCCGCTCAGGATCATCAGCTTGCCGAAGTAGCAGGCGTCGATGAGGTTGCGCTGGGGGCCGTAGGCGATGACGGACGCGTCGAGGTCGATGGCGCGGGCGCCGTGGGCGGGCTCCCAGCCCAGGCCCATGCGGACCGACTGCATCAGCGGCTTGCCGCCCTTGACGAGGGAGACGGTCTGGTTCTTCTGGAGGCTGACGCGGCCCTTGTCCAGGTTGATCTTGCCCGGCGCGGCGGGTGCGGCGGGCGGGGCCGGGGGAGCCGGCGGGGCGACGACGGGGGCGGGCGGGGTGACCGCGGGGGCGGCGGGCTCGGCGGCCGGTTCCTCGACGCTCACGCCGAAGTCCGTCGCGATGCCCGCCAGTCCGTTCGCGTACCCCTGGCCCACGGCCCGCACCTTCCAGGCGCCGTTGCGGCGGTAGACCTCGACGACGACCAGCGCCGTCTCCGTCGCCAGCCGGGGCGGGGTGAAGGTGGCCAGCGGGGCGCCGGTGTCCGCGTCGCGGACGGTCGCGGTCGGCTCGGTGCCCGCGAAGGTGGTGCCCGGGGCGTCCGGGCTCGCCGTGACGACGATCTTCTCGATCCCGGCGGGGACGGCGGCGGTGTCCACCGTGATCGCGTCGGGCGTGCCGGCGGCGGCCGCGCGGTGGGTCACGCCGGGGGCGGCCGGCTGGTTGTAGAAGACGAAGTCGTCGTCCGAGCGCACCTTGCCGTCGGCGGTGAGCAGCAGGCCCGAGACGTCGAGCCGCACCGGGGCGGCGACGTCCACCGTCACGCGGGTGACGGAGAGCGGGATGTTCGAGCCAGGGGTCATAGCGGTCATGATCGGCACAACGTGCGAGTGGGCGGTGTGGTTCCAGCGCTCTGGCAAAGCGTTCGTTCAGCGCGGGGAGACGAAGCCCGTCTCGTACGCCGCCACCACCGCCTGCGTGCGGTCCCGCACGCCCAGCTTGGCGAGCACCCCCGCCACGTACGTCTTGACCGTCGCCGTGCCCAGGAACAGCCGTTCGGCGATCTCCACGTTGGACAGGCCCGTCGCCATCAGCCGCAGCACCTCCGCCTCGCGCTCCGACAGCCGCTCGCGCAGTCGGCGCGCGGCGTCCTCGGTGGCGCGGTCGCCGGCGTACGCGGCGGCCAGGGAACGGACGGCGGCCGGGAAGAGCAGCGAGTCGCTGCGGGCCACCAGCCGTACGGCCTGGACGAGTTCGTCCGCTCCCGCCCGTTTGAGGAGGAAACCGGACGCGCCCGCGCGCAGCGCCTCGTAGACGTAGGCGTCGTTCTCGAAGGTGGTGACGACCAGGACGCGCGGCGGCCCGTCCAGGGTCTCCAGGATCTGCTCGGTGGCGCGGATGCCGTCCATCTCGGGCATCCGCACGTCCATCAGCACGACGTCCGGGCGCAGTTCGCGGGTGACGGAGAGGGCCTCGGCGCCGGTCGTGGCCTGGCCGACGACCTCCAGATCGGGCTCGGCGCCCAGGATGGCGCAGAGCGCGGTGCGCACCATCCGTTCGTCGTCGGCGACGACGAGGCGCAGGGGAGCCCCAACGGTGTTCATCGTGCGGTGTCCCCGAGCCGTGCGGTACCCCCGAGCGGCAGGCGCACGGACAGCCGCCACACGCCGTCACGTTCGCCGCAGTCGCTGCTGCCGCGCAGCAGCCGGGCCCGCTCGGCGATGCCGGTCAGGCCGCGGCCGCCGCCCTCGCGGGGCGGGCCGGGGCGGGCGGCGACGGGGTTCTCCACGGTGACCTCCAGGGTCGTGTCGTCGGCGGTGACGCGCAGCGCGACGGGGACGGGCCCGGCGTGACGCAGGGCGTTGGTGAGACCTTCCTGCACGATCCGGTACGCCTCGCGGGAGACGACGGGCGGGATCGCGTCCAGGCGGTCCGGCGCGGTGAGGGCGACGGGGACGCCCGCGGCGCGGGTGCGCTCCAGCAGGGCGCCGAGCCGGTCGAGCGTGGGGGCGGGCGCGGCGGAGGCCGGTCCGGCCTCGCGCAACAGGCCGAGTACGGAGTCGAGTTCGCCGACCGCCGTGCGGGTGGTCTCCTCGATCGCGGCGAGCGCCTCCCGGACGAAGCCGGGGTCGGCGTCGAGGACCTTGCGGGCGGCCCCCGCCTGGAGCAGCACCGCGCTCAGCGCGTGCCCGACCGAGTCGTGCAGCTCGCGGGCGAGCCGGTTGCGGACGGCCAGTCGGCGGGCCCGTTCCTCGGCGGCCCGGAGCCGGTCGGCCGGGGAGGGGCCGAGGAGCACGGGCGCGCAGCGCGCCAGCCCGGCACCGGCGGCCCAGGAGGTGACGACCGGCAGGGCGAGCAGCGCGACGCCGGCGAGCGGCGCCAGCGCCGGCAGCCACGGGCCGTCGAAGGGGCGCAGCCAGGGCAGGCTGCCGGGGAGGTCCGGGTCCAGTACGGGCAGGGCCACCAGGCCCACCGCGGCGGGCGGCACGGCGAGCGACATGCCGCTGACGATGCCGCCCGCCGCCACGTGCAGCGTGAAGTACAGCGCCGGACGGGTCCGTTCCGCCCAGGTCCGGGCCGGGCCGGTGGCGAGTTCGGCGTCCTCGCTCTCCAGGCCGCACAGCGCCTGTGCCATGGCGGTCTGCAGCGGCCGCATCAGCGGGAACAGCAGCGCCGAGAGCGCGGCGAGGGGGAGCGCGGTGGCGAACGTCAGGAACTGCGTGGCGGGCGAGACGAGGGCGCTGCCCACGTCGCCCGTGACGAGCGGCAGGAGCACGTTCGTCAGCAGGAAGTACGGCATCAGCAGCGCGCCGCCGAGCAGCAGGTGCACCCAGCGCAACCGCGCGCGGAGGCCCAGCACGGCGTGCGGGCGGAAGAGCGCGCCGGGTGTCACGGCGCGGTGCGGGCGTGCGCGCCCCCGGCGGGCGGGCTTCCGGCCGGCAGGCTCCCGGCCGACGGGCCGCCGGCCGATGGGCCGCCGGTCACTTCGTTGATCACCGGGACAGGGTAGGTGACGTGCATGGGGCCAGTGTGGCCGGAGCGGGCGCCGGGCGGATCGGCCCGGACGGCGGGCCGCCTCCACCGTGCGGCGGAGGCGGCCCGTTCCCAGGTCGTACGAGGTTGTTCCGGTGGTGTGTTCAGGCGGTTCGGACGGTTCGGACGGTTTGGATTGGTTCAGGCAGTTTGTGGAGCGGGTCCGGACGGCCGGTGGCGGCCCGCGTGGTCGTCGTCGCGGCGGCGCCCCGCGCCCGGGAAGGTCGCCCGCCCGGCGGCGCACCCCGCGTGGTTGTCGTCGAAGCCGGCGTGCTCGTCGTCCCGAAGGCCCGCGCGCTGGGCGCGTACGGTACGCGCCCAGCGCGCGGCCCTCACATGCTCCTGGAAGCCGACCTGTTCGTCATTCCCCCGACGGTGACACCGCCCGTACCGGCACGGTGTCGCCGATGTCATCCTGTGCGGCATACAGCCATGTTCTTCCGCCGCGCCGCGAGGCACGTCATCCCCAGGGCCGGACCCTCTCCTGCGCCGGATCGATCCGTCCCTCGTGCTCACGCAAGAGACGGGAGCGCCGCCGTCGGCCTCCGGGAGGAGAACCTCCGGAGAGTCCTCCGGCCCGTTTGTCAACAGCCCGCGCCGTAACGGCCGATGACGCCCGGCGGACAGGGCTGGACGGGCCCGGCGGCATGCTCCACTTTCAAGCACACACCCGCTCTTCCGCGCGCGAGGAGGGTCTTATGAACGACCTGTGCAGCACCCGTGGCGACGACGCGACCGCCCTCGACTCCATATTGCGCATCGCCCTGGGCTTCCAGGCGTCCCAGGTCCTGTTCGCCGCCACCCGCTTCGGGCTCTTCACGGAGCTGGCCCGAGGGCCCCTGACCGGCGAGGAACTGCGCCTCCGCCTCGGGCTGCACCCGCGCTCCGCCCGGGACTTCTTCGACACGCTCGTCGCGCTCGGCCTGCTGGAGCGCGAGGCCGGCCCCGACGGCCGCTACGCCAACACGCCCGCCACCGGCCGCTATCTGGACCGCGGCAAGACCACCTATCTGGGTGGAGCGCTGGAGCTGTACGACAACCGCCTGTACGGCTTCTGGGGCAGCCTCGCCGACGGACTGCGCACCGGGAAGCCGCAGAACGAGATCAAGGACGGCGGCGACCTGTTCTCCGCCCTCTACAAGGACCCCGAGCGCCTCGCCTGTTTCCAGCAGGCCATGACCGGGCTCACCATGCGCTCCGCGGACGCCCTCGCCGAGGCCGTGGACTGGGCCGCCCACCGCACCGTCGCCGACATCGGCTGCGCCGAGGGCGCGCTGCTCAGCCACCTCCTGCACCGCCACCCGCACCTGCGCGGCACCGGCTTCGACCTGGAGGTCGTGCGCGGCAACTTCGAGCGCAACCGGGAGCGCCGCGGCCCCGCGGAGCGGCTCTCGTTCACCGCCGGGGACTTCTTCGCCGACCCGCTGCCGCGCGCCGACGTGCTGCTCTTCGGGCACGTGCTGCACGACTGGGACCTGGCGGCCAAGCGGATGCTGCTGCGCAAGGCGTACGAGGCGCTGCCGGACGGCGGGCTCGTCGTCGTCCACGAGAGCTTCATCGACGACGACCGGAGGGAGAATCTCACCGGGCTGCTCAGCAGCCTCAACATGCTCATCGAAACCACCGGCGGCTTCGACTGCACCACCGCCGACTGCCGGGGCTGGCTGGCGGAGGCCGGATTCCGCGAGAGCCGGGCCCGGCGCCTGGCCGGCGCGGAGTCCATGGTCGTCGGCCGCAAGTGAGCATGCCGGGACGTGAGGGACGGGAGAGGACATTGGCGCACGACGGCGACGGCACGGTGCTGCACATCAAGGGACGGGTGCTGACCGGCCCGGACCCCGACGACGGGGTGCGCGACGAGATGTGGGTGGTCGGCGGGCGGGTCACCTTCGACCGTCCGGCCGGGGCGCGGGACGTCACCACGGTCGAGGGCTGGGCGCTGCCCGGCCTGGTGGACGCCCACTGCCATGTGGGGCTCGACGCCCACGGCCCGGTGGACCCGGCCGTCAGCGAGAAGCAGGCGCTGGCCGAACGGGAGGCGGGCGCGCTGCTGTTGCGCGACGCGGGCTCCCCCTCGGACACCCGGTGGATCGACGACCGGGAGGATCTGCCGCGCATCGTCCGGGCGGGCCGCCACATCGCCCGGACGAAGCGTTACATCCGCAACTACGCCCACGAGATCGAGCCCGAGGACCTGGTGGCGTACGTACGGCAGGAGGCGCTGCGCGGCGACGGCTGGGTCAAGCTCGTCGGCGACTGGATCGACCGCGAGACGGGCGACCTGTCGTCCTGCTGGCCGCGCGGCGCGGTCGAGGCGGCCATCGCCGAGGCGCACCGGCTCGGGGCCCGGGTGACCGCGCACTGCTTCGCGGAGGAGTCGCTGGCACCGCTGGTGGAGGCCGGCATCGACTGCGTCGAGCACGCGACCGGGCTGACCGAGGAGACGATTCCGCTGTTCGCCGAGCGCGGCGTCGCGATCGTGCCGACGCTCGTCAACATCGCGACGTTCCCGCGCCTCGCGGCGGGCGGCGAGAAGAAGTACCCGCGCTGGGCGGACCACATGCGGCGGCTGCACGAGCGCCGCTACGCGACGGTCGGCGCGGCCTTCGACGCCGGGATCCCGGTCTACGTCGGGACGGACGCGGGCGGATCGCTCGCCCACGGGCTGGTAGCCCAGGAGGTCGCCGAACTGGTCAGAGCCGGGCTGCCCGCGACGACCGCGCTCGGCGCCGCGTCGTGGGGGGCGCGGGAGTGGCTGGGCCGGCCGGGGCTGGAGGAGGGCGCGTCCGCGGACCTCGTCGTCTACGGGGCGGACCCGCGGGAGGACGTACGGGTGCTGGGGGCGCCGCGGCGGGTGATCCTCCGCGGCAGAGTGCTCAGCTGACGCCCCGTCAGTTTCCGTCGAGGGCCTTCTCCAGGGCCTCGGCGAAGCGGTCCGTCGTCGCGCGGTCCCGGACCGCCAGCCGCAGGTAGTCCGGGCCCAGGCCCGGGAACGTGTCGCCCCGGCGGACCGCGAAGCCCAGCCCGCGCAGCCGGGTCCGCACGGCGGCCGCGTCCGGCAGCCGGACCAGCACGAACGGTCCGGACGCCGGGGAACACACCGTCACCGACGGGAACTTGGCCAGCCGGTACTCCAGGTGCGCCCGGTCGGCGGCGATCCGGTGCGCCGCGTGCGCGGCCTCGGCGAGCGCCGGGGGTGCGCTGCACGCCTCCGCCGCGACGAGCGCCGGCGACGACACCGGCCACAGCGGCTGCGCCCGCTCCAGCCGGGATATCCGCCCCGGTGACGCCAGGACGTACCCGACCCGCAGCCCCGCCAGCCCCCAGGTCTTCGTCAGACTGCGCAGCACGACCAGGCCCGGCAGGTCCGTGCGGGAGGCGAGGGACTCGCCCTCGCCGGGGACCGCGTCCATGAACGCCTCGTCCACGACGAGCGTCCGCCCCGGCCGGGCGAGACGCGCCAGGGACGTGGCGGGGTGCAGGACGGACGTGGGATTGGTCGGATTCCCGACGACGACCAGATCGGCGTCGGACGGCACGGCCCGCGGGTCCAGCCGGAACCCGTCCTCCGCCCCGAGCACCACCCGCTCCACGTCGTGCCCCGCGTCCCGCAGGGCCGCCTCCGGCTCGGTGAACTGCGGGTGCACGACCACCGCCCGCCGCGCCTCCAGCGTCCGCGCCAGCAGCACGAACGCCTCCGCGGCACCGGCCGTCAGCAGCACGCGCTCCTCCGTCAGCCCGTGCCGCGCCGCGACCGCCCGACGGGCGGCGCGGCCGTCCGGGTAGGCGGCCAGCGTCTCGATCGACGCGGCGAGCCGCTCGCGCAGCCACTGCGGCGGGGTGCCCGAGCGGACGTTGACCGCCAGATCGGTCAACTCCGCGCCCATGCCGCGCACTTCCGCGTCCCCGTGATGACGGAGGTCGGGCTCGGGGGATATGTGCTGCTGCATGTGGGCGGGGCTTTCTGGTGCGCGTGGTCCTCGGAGGAGACGTTACCTGGGCGGACGGGGGTGCCGTGCCCCGGTCCCGCCCTCGCCGTTTCCCCCCGGCCTCGCTCGGAGAGTGACGAGACTTCGTGACGTTGACCGGCGCTTCCGGCCGCGCACCATTGGTCAATTTGTCTCTTTTGTCTGGCTGTCGGAACGCCGCCGAACCCGAAATACAAGATCGGCACCGCCTGCCGATCCGCTCCGCACCCGGGATATCCCTGGAACGCGGCCCTGCCGGGGCCGTTCCCCCTCGGAAGGAGCCGTGCCGTGGACGGCTGGTACGTGGACGCCCGCTGCATCAACTGCGACACCGCCCGGCAGCTCGCGCCCGGGCTGATCGGCGAGGCCGGAGGAAGATCGCGCATCCTGCGCCCGCCGGACGACGAGACGGAGACGCGGCACCTGCATGCCGCCGTCTTCGCCTGCCCCACCCGCTCGATCCGCCCGGCGCCGGGGCAGGCGGACCGGGCGCTCGACCCGTTCCCGATGCCCCTGGACGACGGCGTACTCCTCTGCGGCCACAACTCGCCCCGCACCGCCGGCGCCAACTCCTACCTCCTCAAGCGCCCGTCCGGCGCGCAGATGATGATCGACACCCCTCGCCGGAGCCGCCGACTGGCCGAGCGCTACGCGGCCTCGGGCCCCGTCACCGACGTCCTCCTCACCCATCGCGACCACGCCGCCCACGGCCGTCGCTACGCCGACCACTTCGGCGCCCGGCTGTGGATCCACGAGGGCGACCTCGACGCCGCCCCGGACGCGGACCGGGTGATCCGCGGCCTCGAACCCGTCGAGATCGGCGAGGGAGTCACGGCCCACCCCCTCCCCGGACACACCCGCGGCAGCGTGCTCTACCTCGCGGACGACCGCTACTGCTTCACCGGCGACAGCTTCTACTGGTCACGCGCGACCGGCGATCTCGACGTCGCGGAGAGCGTGACCTGGTACTCCATCGAGGAGTTGGCCGACTCCCTCGCCAGGACGGCCGGACGGCTGCGCTTCGAGTGGATCCTGCCCGGCCACGGCGACCGCCGTCGCCTCCCGGCCGACGAGATGTCCCGCCGCCTGCGCGCGCTGGCCGAACGCACGCGACGGCTGCGGCCCCGGCCCGTCGACTTCACGGCCGTCCGCTGGTGAGGGAGCGGTCCGGCCCGATAGCGGGCGGTTCGGTTGCGAATGGCTGCCCGGCCGGCGGCCTCCCACAACCAAACCGCCCGCTATCAGCCGAACGCGGCGGCGAACATGCCCGGTTCGTAGGAACCGCCCTGCTGGCGCACGATCACGGCGATCCGGTTGGCCGCGTTGATCAGGGCGACCAGGGAGACCAGCGCGGCGACCTGGTCGTCGTCGTAGTGCTCGCGCACCCGGGCCCACGTCTCGTCGGACACCCCGTGGTGGGCGTCGGCGAGCCGGGTGCCCTCCTCGGCGAGCGCCAGCGCGGCCCGCTCGGCCTCGGTGAACACGGCGGACTCGCGCCAGGCGGCGACCAGGGCGAGCCGCACCGCGGACTCGCCCGCGGCCGCCGCGTCCTTGGTGTGCATGTCGACGCACCATCCGCAGCCGTTGATCTGGCTGGCGCGCAGCGAGACCAGCTCCTGCGTGGACTTCGGCAGCGACGACTGGTGGATCACCATGCCCGCGTTGGCGAACCGCTTGGCGAACTTGAGGGCGATCTCGTTGTCGAACATGTTGAAACGGGTTCCCGTAATCATGACTTCGTCCTCGCTCGTGGTCGTGCATTGACGAACACCAGATGCCGGCGGCCGGCTCCTTGTGACGGGCCGACGGCGTGACGTACGCCACCGGTCAGGGGTGTCACAAAGCCATGGGGGACCGGCGTCTTGTGCGCGTGGCACCGACGAAAGAGAACAGGCAGGAGCGACAGGTGAAGAGCGAGCACACGGACCCGGCGACCGAGGCGTTCGTCGCCCACCGCAACCTGCTGTTCACCGTCGCCTACGAGATGCTCGGCTCGGCCGCCGACGCGGAGGACGTCCTGCAGGAGACCTGGCTGCGCTGGGCGGGCGTCGACCTCGGCACGGTACGGGACCACCGCGCGTACCTCGTCCGCATCACCACGCGCCAGTCACTGAGCCGCCTGCGCACGCTCGGCCGCCGCAAGGAGTCCTACGTAGGCTCCTGGCTGCCCGAGCCGCTGCTCACCGCGCCCGACGTGGCCGAGGACGTCGAACTGGCCGACAGTGTCTCGATGGCCATGCTGCTCGTGCTGGAGACGCTCGCGCCGACCGAGCGGGCGGTGTTCGTGCTGCGCGAGGTCTTCGACCTCGGGTACGACGAGATCGCCGAGGCCGTCGACAAGACCCCGGCCGCGGTCCGCCAGATCGCGCACCGTGCACGGGCCCACGTCGCGGCCCGCCGGCCGCGCGGGGCCGTCTCTCCGGCCGAGACCCGGGGCGCGCTCGACGCGTTCCAGAAGGCGGTCGAAACGGGCGATCTGCAGGGCCTGCTCGACATCCTCGCGCCGGACGTCGTCCTCGTGGGCGACGGCGGCGGAGTCCGGCAGGCCGTCCTGCGGCCCATCGTGGGGGCCGACAAGGTGGGCCGCCTGCTGGCTGCCAGCCTGGGCAGGATCGGGACATCGCTGCGCCCGGCACAGGTCAACGGCCACCCGGCGCTGATCCTCCAGCCCGACGGCGAGATCGACACGGTCGTGACAGTGCGCGTCGACGGCGGCCTCATCACCGGGCTCTACGCCGTGCGCAACCCCGGGAAGCTGTCGCACATGCGGCGCGAGGCCGCCTTGCGCCGCTGAGCCCGGGGTGCGTCACACCCGCGCGGCCACCGCGCACGTCACCCGGCCGCCCACCACCTTCGGAACGACCAGCACCGCACCGTCCCCCGCCCCGCGCACCGCCGCCGCCTCCGCGACGCTCGCCGTGCCGGTCGCCGCGCGGACCCTCGCCGACGGGGACGGGACCGGGACCGATGACAACTCGGCGACGGAGCAGGACAGCAGTGGCACGCCCAGGGCGGAGGCCGCCGCGATCAGGCCCGGCTCGGCCGCGCGGGAGGCGAGGGTGGACAAGGCCACCAGGCGGCCGTCCGGGGGGAGCATGCGGCGGACGAGGGCCAGGACTTCGTCCGCCGGCACGCCGGGACGAGCCCCGACCCCCGCCACGTACTCACGCACGGGAGGCGGCCGCCGCGACCAGGCGTTCCGCCGCGCCGGGGACGCCCGCCCAGTGGATGTGCAGATATGAGGCGTGGACGCCCCCGGTCGCGAAGCCCTCGACCCGGCGCTCGGGGCGCGTGAAGCCCCACGCCGGCGTCGGGCCCGCGCCCGGCTCCGTCACCGTGCGGTGGAACTCGTGGCCCCGCACCCGCGTCCCCGCCGCCGCCAGCGGCGAGTCCGTGATCGCGACCGCCTCGCGGTAACCCAGGGTCAGGCGGGGCGACATGCGTGCCTCCGCCGGGAGGACGCCGCACATCGGGCGGTCGTCCAGCTTCCGCGACAGGTACAGCAGGCCCGCGCACTCGGCGATCACCGGGGCGCCCGATGCCGCGAGGGCCGAGACCGCCTCGCGCAGCGGCTCGTTGGCGGACAGCTCCGGCGCGTACATTTCCGGGAAGCCACCGCCGATGACCAGGCCGGACGTGCCGGGCGGGAGCTTCTCGTCGCGCAGCGGGTCGAAGGTGACCACGTCCGCGCCCGCCGCCGCCAGGAGTTCGGCGTGCTCGGCGTACGAGAAGGTGAACGCCGGGCCGCCGGCGACGGCGATCACCGGGTGGGACGCGGGAGAAGAGACCGGAGGCGCCCAGGGCGCGTCCGGCAGCGGCGGCGCGCTGCGGGCCAGGGCCAGCAGGGCCTCCAGGTCGCAGCCCTCCCGCACCCGTTCCGCCTGCGCCGCCACCGTGTCCAGTGCCTCGGCGCGGCGTTCCGCGACCGGCACCAGACCCAGGTGGCGGCTGGGCGTGCCGACGTCCGCCGCCCGGCGCAGCGCGCCCAGTACCGGGACGCCGGAGCCGCCCAACGCCTCGCGCAGCAGCGCCTCGTGGCGGTCGGAGCCGACCTTGTTGAGGATGACGCCCGCGACCCGCACCTCCGGGTCCCAGGACGCGAAGCCGTGCACCAGCGCCGCCACCGAACGTGACTGCGACGACGCGTCCACGACGAGGACGACCGGGGCCCGCAGCAGTTTCGCCACATGAGCCGTGGACGCCAGTTCACCCTGGCCGCTCGCGCCGTCGAACAGGCCCATCACGCCCTCGACGACGGCCAGTTCGGCCCCCGCCGCGCCGTGCAGGAACAGCGGGGCGATCCGCTCCGGGCCGCACAGGTACGCGTCGAGGTTGCGGCCGGGCCGTCCCGTCGCGAGGGCGTGGTAGCCGGGGTCGATGTAGTCGGGCCCCACCTTGTGCGGCGACACGGCGAGGCCCGCGTCCGCGAAGGCCCGCATCAGGCCGGTCGCGACGGTGGTCTTGCCGCTGCCGGAGGACGGGGCGGCGATGACCAGGCGAGGGACGTGCGTACTCACGTGCGAACTCACCACTCGATGCCCCGCTGGCCCTTCTGGCCCGTGTCCATCGGGTGCTTGACCTTCGACATGTCGGTGACGAGGTCCGCGAAGTCCACCAGTTCCCGGGGGGCGTTGCGGCCGGTGATGACGACGTGCTGGGTGCCCGGGCGGTCGCGGAGGACGGAGATCACCTCGGCCGTGTCGATCCAGCCCCAGTGCAGCGGGTAGGCGAACTCGTCCAGCACGTACAGCCGGTACGACTCGGCGGCCAGGTCGCGCTTGACCTGCTCCCAGCCCTCGCGCGCCGCCTCCTCGCTGGAGGAGATGTCGCGCTGCACCCAGGACCAGCCCTCGCCCATCTTGTGCCAGGCGACCGTCCCGCCCTCGCCGGAGTCCCCGAGCACCTTCAGTGCCCGCTCCTCGCCGACCTTCCACTTCGCGGACTTCACGAACTGGAACACCCCCACGGGCCAGCCCTGGTTCCAGGCCCGCAGGGCGAGCCCGAAGGCCGCCGTCGACTTGCCCTTGCCGATCCCGGTGTGGACGAAGACGAGCGGCCGGTTGCGGCGCTGGCGCGTGGTGAGACCGTCGTCGGGGACGACGGTCGGCTGTCCCTTGGGCATTACGCGGCCCTCCTGGAGGTGTTGCCGTTGCTGTTGCGTACGGTCCGGACGAGCGCGGAGACGCTGTCCGCGCGCAGTTCGCCGAGGGTGACCACGGGGGCGAGGAGCGAACGGCCCAACTCGGCCGCCAGGCCGAGGCGTACGGGTCCGGCCTCGCAGTCGACGACGACGGAGGCGGTGCCACCGGCGGCCAGCAGCCCGGCCGCGCGCGCCGCGCGGGCGACCGGCTCCGGGCCGCCGGTGGCCCGGCCGTCCGTCACGACGACCAGCAGCGGGCGGCGCGAGGGGTCGCGCAAGCGCTCCACCCGCAGCACCTCATGGGCCTGGAGCAGGCCCGCGGCGAGCGGGGTGCGGCCGCCGGTCGGCAGCCTCTCCAGCCGGGCCGCGCCCGCGTCCACCGACGAGGTGGGCGGCAGCGCGACCTCCGCGCCGGACCCGCGGAAGGTGATCATCCCGACCTTGTCCCGGCGCTGGTAGGCGTCCAGGAGCAGCGACAGCACCGCGCCCTTGACGGCGCTCATCCGCTTGCGGGCCGCCATGGAGCCGGAGGCGTCCACGACGAACAGGACGAGGTTGCCCTCGCGGCCCTCGCGCACCGCCTCGCGCAGGTCGTCGCGGCGGACGACGAGGCCGCGGCCCGCGCGCCCGCGCGCCCGCTGGTGCGGGGCCGCGGCCTGCACGGTCGCCGCCAGGTGCAGCCGGGACAACACGCCGCGCGGGCGGCGCGAACCGGTCGTCCGGCCGTGCGGCGTACGGGACCGGGAGCGCCGGCCGGCCGCGCCGTCGCCGAGGCCGGGGACGTCGAACTTGCGGGTGCGGAAGGGGTCGGCGGCGGCTACGGGGGGTGCTTCCAGGGCCTGGCCCTGGCCCTGACCCTGGCCCGGAGCTTCTTGCGGGGCGGCGGAGTCGTCGCTTCCGGTCGGCTGCCGATCCTCGGGCTGCTCCTCGCGCTGGGAGGGGAGTTCGGCCTCGGGAGACTGCTGCGGGGGCTCGCCGCCGCCGTCGGGGCCGTTGTCGTCCGGCCCGTTGTCGTCCGGCCTGTTGTCGTCGGGACCTTCCGGACCGGGGTCCGGCTCCGGGTCGTCGTCCTCGTCCTCGAACTGCCGCAGGATCTCGTCCAGTTTGGCTTCGTCCAGGCCGGGCGCGTCGAAGGGGTTGCGACGTCGACGGTGGGGGAGGGCCAGCAGGGCAGCCTGCCGTACGTCCTCGGTGGCGACGTCCGTACGTCCCGCCCATGCCGCGAGCGCGGTCGCCGTACGCGCGGTGACGATGTCGGCGCGCATGCCGTCCACCTCGAACCCGGCGCAGACCGCGGCGATCCGGCGCAGGGCCCCGTCACCGAGGCGCACGGCCGGCAGCAGGGCGCGCGCGGCGGCGATGCGCTCGCGCAACGCGTCCTCCTCGGCGGCCCACTTGGCCGCGAACGCGGCCGGGTCCTCGTCGAAGGCGAGCCGGCGGCGGACGACCTCGACGCGCTCGTCGGGCTCGCGGGAGGCGGCGACCTCGACGGTCAGGCCGAAGCGGTCCAGAAGCTGGGGCCGGAGCTCGCCCTCCTCGGGGTTCATGGTGCCGACGAGGAGGAAGCGGCTGGCGTGGCGGACGGAGACGCCTTCGCGTTCGATGTGGGCGGAGCCGGTCGCCGCCGCGTCCAGCAACGAGTCGACGAGGTGGTCCCCGAGGAGGTTGACCTCGTCCACGTACAGGACGCCGCGGTGGGCGGCGGCCAGGAGGCCCGGCTCGAACGCCTTGACGCCCTCGGAGAGGGCGCGCTCGATGTCGAGCGAGCCGACGAGGCGGTCCTCCGAGGCGCCGACCGGGAGTTCGGCCATCCGCGCCGGGCGGG
Organism: Streptomyces sp. AV19; assembly: GCF_015999245.1. Taxonomy (GTDB): domain Bacteria; phylum Actinomycetota; class Actinomycetes; order Streptomycetales; family Streptomycetaceae; genus Streptomyces. The sequence continues at coordinate 253,672 of NZ_JAEAMR010000010.1, forward strand.
TGAGCCGGTCGCCGTCCGCGTGCGGGCCGTCCGGGCAGTCGGGGTCCGGAGCGGCCGGATCGCAGGCGAACCGGCAGCCGGTGTAGGTCCCGACCTCCGGGAGGAGGGCGGAGAGCGCCCGGACAGTCGTGGTCTTGGCCGTCCCCTTCTCGCCGCGGACGAGGACGCCGCCGACGGCGGGCGAGATGGCGTTGAGGAGCAGCGCGAGCCGCAGGCTGTCCATGCCGACGACGGCGGCGAAGGGGTAGGGGGTGCTCATGCGGTCATCGCTCCTTCGGGGGTGCTGCTGCTGGCTGGCGTGCTGAGAGAGGCCCCAACCCCGCCCTTTCACCTTTTCCCGGGGCAAGTCCCCGGACCCGGGCCGCCCTTCGGACGGAGGGTGGGGGCTGCGCCCCCTGCGCCCTGCCCGGGGCTCCGCCCCTGGACCCCGGCCGGGGCTCCGACCCGGGCCCCGGAACCACACTCCGCGCGGTTGTCCCCGAGCTCCGGACGGGCTGAGTCGGTGGACGGGCCGGCGTCACGGCGCCCCCGGCGGGATGAAGGGGGCGCCTTCGGGGACGCCGTCCTCGATGAGGCGCAGAAGCGCGTCCGTGTCCGCGTGCTCCTCGATCAAGTCCCCGAGGCGGTCCAGCTGTTCCTCGCGGAGGGACGCGAACGACGTGTCGGGGGCCGGGACGAAGCGGCGGCCCGCCGCCTTCGCCACGCGCCGCAGGAACGCACGGCGGAACGCGTCGCTCTCCAGGGAGCCGTGCCAGTGCGTGCCCCAGACCGCGCCGACGCGGCAGCCGTCCAGGAACTCCTCGTCGCCGCCGAGCACTTCGGCCACGCCGTGGTGGATCTCGTAGCCCTCGACGTGTTCGCCGAGGGCCTTGCCGACGGGTCGCGCCAGCGTCTTCTCCGCCGCGAACCGCACCCGTACGGGCAGCAGGCCCAGGCCCTCCACGACGCCCGCGCGCGACTCGACCTCGTCCTCGATGCGTTCGCCCAGCGCCTGGAAGCCGCCGCAGATGCCCAGCACCGGGCGGCCCTCGGCGGCCCGCCGCCGCAGGGCGTCGGCGAGGCCGCGCTCGCGCAGCCAGGCCAGGGCGCGGACGGTGCCGCGGGTGCCGGGGACGACGGCCAGGTCGGCGTCGGCCAGCTCCTCGGGGCGGTCGGCGAAGCGGACGATCACGCCGGGTTCGGCGGCGAGCGCGTCCACGTCCGTGAAGTTGGACATCAGGGGGACGGCGCAGACCGCGACCCGCAGCACGTCCTCGCCCAGCGGCGGGGCGACGACCGACTCGCGGACCGCGCCGCGCAGCGAGACGCGGAGCCCGTCCTCCTCGTCGATGCCGAGGCCGTGCGCGAACGGCAGGACGCCGAACGTCCGGCGGCCGGTGAGGCCGCGCAGCATCTCCAGCCCCGGCTCCAGCAGCGACACGTCGCCGCGGAACTTGTTGACCAGGTAGCCCGCTATGAGCTCCTGGTCCTCGGGGGAGAGCAGCGCGGTGGTGCCGAAGAAGGACGCGAAGACCCCGCCGCGGTCGATGTCGCCGACCACGACGACGGGCAGGCGCCCGGCGCGCGCGATGCCCATGTTGACGATGTCGGTGCGGCGCAGGTTGATCTCGGCGGGGCTGCCGGCGCCCTCGCAGATCACCGCGTCGTGGGTGCGGCGCAGCTCCTCCAGGCAGGCGGTCACGGTCCCGAAGAGCTGCTCCTGGCGCCCGGAGTGGTAGCCGCGGGCGCTGAGTTCGCCGACCGGCTTGCCCATGAGCACGACCTGGCTGCTGCGGTCGCCGCCGGGCTTGAGCAGCACCGGGTTCATCAGCGCGCTGGGCTCGACGCGGGCGGCCGCGGCCTGCATCGCCTGGGCGCGGCCGATTTCGGCGCCCTCCCGGGTCACGAAGGAGTTCAGCGACATGTTCTGTGCCTTGAACGGCGCCACCTTGACGCCCTTGCGCACCAGCCACCGGCAGATGCCGGCGGTGACCACGCTCTTGCCCGCGTCGGAGGTCGTCCCCGCGACCAGCAGGCCCCCACCCTGATTACCCACCCGTGCCGCTCCTCTTGACGGTCCTGCCTATGACACTGCCCAGTGCGCGGGCGCCGACAGCCGCGCCCAGGGCCAGGAACGAGACCCGGCGGGAGAGCCGGACGGCGCGTTCGATGTCGGCCGCGGCCACCGGGCGGTTCTCCGCGCCCAGTACGGGACGGTGCTCGACGCGGCCGGCGTAGGCGAGGGTGCCGCCGAGGCGTACGCCCAGGGCGCCGGCGAACGCGGCTTCCACCGGGCCGGCGTTGGGGCTGGGGTGGCGGCCCGCGTCGCGCCGGGCGACGCGCAGGGCACCGCGCCGGTCGGGGCCGGCGAGGACGGCCAGGGCGGCGGTGAGCCGGGCGCCGGGCCAGCCGACGACGTCGTCGAGCCGGGCGGAGGCCCAGCCGAAGCGGCGGTAGCGGGGGGATTTGTGGCCCACCATGGCGTCGAGCGTATTGACCGCGCGGAAGCCGACGAGGCCGGGGACGCCGGCGAACGCGCCCCAGACGAGGGCGCCGACGACGGCGTCGGAGGTGTTCTCGGCGACGGACTCCACGACGGCGCGGGCCATTTGCTGCCCGTCCAGGGACTGCGGGTCGCGGCCGCACAGGTGCGGCAGGCGCTCGCGGGCGACATCGAGGTCGCCGGCTTCGAGGGCCCAGCCGATGGCGCGGGCCTCGCGGCCGAGGGAGGTGCCGCCGAGGACGGCCCAGGTCGCGGCGGCGGTCAGGGCGATGTCCGCGGCGCGGTGGTTTTTTGTCGCGCGGGCGAGCAGCGCGGCGCTCGCGGCCGCGCCGCCGGCGCAGACGAGGGCGTGCAGCGTGCCGTGGCCGCGGTGGTCGCGCCACAGCCGGTGCTCGACGGCCTGTGCGGCGCGGCCGAAGGCGGCGACGGGGTGGCCGCGGCGGGGGTCGGCGAGGACGAGGTCGCAGGCGAAGCCGAGGGCGGCGCCGCAGGCGAAGCCGAGGGGATCGGCGGCGGGCATGGTGTCAGACCGCCGTCGTACCTCGCGGCGAACGCGTTGCGGGCAGTGGTCGGCGGCGGCCGGGCATGGCTCTGTGTCCTCACTCAGGGTCCGCGCCCTGGTTCGACGTGACCGGCGACCAGAGTCTCCTGGCTCCCGGATCGGCGCCGCCCCCTGCCTTCCGGCGTTTTCCGGCCGTGGCGTTGTCGTTCGCGCGGGGGCGCGCTCCCCGGTGACAGTGGCGGGACCGCGCCGGACTCGCACCGGCTTCCTCTGCTGTCGCCGTTTGGCCTCGGCAGTCCACCATGGCCCGTGAGCGGGCGTCAACTCGGGGTTTGCTGTGCCCCGGTCCCGCCCTTTCACCGTTTCTTCCGGGGCTCCGCCCCTCGGCCCGGCACCGCGCTCCGCGCGGTGGTGCGGGGGCTTCGCCCCCTGCGCCCCGCTTCGGGGCTCCGCCCCGTGCCCCGCAAAGCGGCTGCGCCGCTTTGTCCTCAAACTCCCCGGAGGGGGCAACCC
>NZ_JAEAMR010000010.1:257268-327184 GCF_015999245.1 Streptomyces sp. AV19
GGCTCCGCCCCGGACCCCGTATCGCGGCTTCGCCGCTCGTCCTCAAGCGCCGGACAGGCTGAAGTGCGCGCCCGGGCACGAATCCAGCCCGTCTGGGGGCACCCCCTCTGGGGGAGTTTGAGGACAGCGCCCGAAGGGCGCTTCGGGGGTGCAGGGGGCGAAGCCCCCGCCTACCGCGCGGGGCGGTTTCGGGGGTCCAGGGGGCGCAGCCCCCGGTCAACGCGGCGAAGCCGCGTTACGGCCCCGGGGCCCGCCCCGGAAGAAACGGTGAAAGGGCGGGACCGGGGCACCCTCCCCGTCAGGCGACGACCGTCACGCGACGATCACCGTCACGCGACGATCAAATAGATCCCGTACCCAACGGCCGCCGCACACGCCGCGTAACACGCATACGCACCCGTCCGCACCAGAGCCGTGGCCCCGCCCTGGCCCCCGCCCCCGCCCCTGTTCCCGTTCCCGTTCCGGGACGACGTCCCCACGATCCCCAGCGTGAAGAGCCCCACCAGCGCCACCGTCATCACGACACTGACACCGAAGACCTGGCCGAGCGCGGCCCAATTGATGTTCATCGCGGAAGAGATCCTCAGCTGGTCGCGGCCACGGCGGGCTCAGGGGTTACGGAGGGGGCGGCCGGGGCGGCCGGGGCCGAGGACGGACCCGCCGGCGGCGGGGCGACGGCCTGCAGGGCCTGCGTGACGACACCGGCCGGCTCCTCCGCCACGGCCGCGGACGGTGCCGCGTCGTCGGGAACGACCGGCTTCCGCCGCGACGCCAGCCAGATCGCGCCACTCACGGCGAGACCGAGCACGGCGACGGCCGCGACGCCCCAGTCGCCCTGCTCGGCGAGCAGCGCCGCGCCACCGGCGACCAGACCCGCCGCGGGCAGCGTCAGGCACCAGGCGATGACCATGCGGCCGGCCGTGGACCAGCGCACCACGCCGCCCTTGCGGCCGAGCCCGGCGCCCATGATCGAGCCGGAGCAGACCTGCGTGGTGGAGAGCGCGAAGCCGATGTGCGAGGAGGCGAGGATCACCGTCGCGGCACCGGTCTGGGCGGCGAAGCCCTGCGCGGGGCGGATGTCGGTGAGTCCCTTGCCGAGGGTCTGGATGATGCGCCAGCCGCCCAGGTACGTACCGAGGGCGATCGCGAGACCGGCCGAGACGACGACCCACAGCGGCGGGTCGGAGTGCGGGGCGACGACGCCGCCGGTGACCAGGGCGAGTGTGATCACGCCCATGGTCTTCTGCGCGTCGTTGGTGCCGTGGGCCAGCGAGACGAGCGCGGCCGAGGCGATCTGGCCGGCGCGGTAGCCGCCCGCCGTCTCGGACTCGTCGCGGCCGCGGGCCAGCCGGTAGGTGAGCCGGGTCGCGAGGGTCGCGGCGATGCCGGCCACGACCGGCGCCGCCACCGCCGGGATCAGGACCTTCATGACGACGGCGTCACCGTGGACGCCGCCCGTGCCGACCGAGACCAGCGTCGCGCCGATCAGGCCGCCGAAGAGGGCGTGCGAGGAACTGGAGGGCAGACCGGCCAGCCAGGTCAGCAGGTTCCAGACGATCGCGCCGACCAGACCGGCGAAAATCACCTCTGGTCTGATCCCGGCGGCCTCGTCGATGATGCCCCCGGAGATCGTCTTGGCGACCTCCACCGAGAGGAACGCGCCGACGAGGTTGAGCACCGCCGACATCGCCACCGCGACCTTGGGTCTGAGAGCCCCGGTGGAAATGGTGGTGGCCATCGCGTTGGCCGTGTCGTGGAAGCCGTTCGTAAAGTCGAACACCAAGGCCGTGACGATCACGATCCCGATGAGAAGCGTGATGTGTTCCATTCACCCAGGCAATCAGTCCGGTGGTCAGTTTCAAGTACGTCAGCAAGTACGTCAGTACGTGAGTACGCGGCGACCGTAGGGACTCAGGGTGAACGGAAGGTGAACGGGCGCGGGAGTCACGGTGACGCGAACCGGAGGCGGTGAAGCATGAACGGACCCGCGGATTCCGCGGCCGAGGCCCGGATCCGGGCGGAAGTGCTGGCCACGGCCCGGCGGACGGTCGCCGAGGGGCTGGTGGTGGGCACCTCGGGGAACGTCTCGGCCCGGCTCGGCGACATGATCCTTGTCACGCCCAGCGGCGTCCCGTACGACCGGCTCGGCCCGGAGGACCTGGTGGCCGTGGACCCGGACGGCACCCCGCTCCACCCCGCCGGGCCCGTGCCCACCAGCGAGCTGCCCCTGCACCCCGCCGTCTACCGGGCCACCGACGCCACGGCGATCGTGCACACCCACGCCGTCCACGCCACCGCCGTCTCCCTCCTCGTCGACGAGGTGCCGCCGGTCCACTACGTGGCCGCGACCCTGGGCGGCCCGGTCCGCGTCGCGCCGTACGCCCTCTACGGCAGCGACGCACTCGCCCGCCACGCCCTGGCCGCCCTCGACGGCCGCACCGGCTGCCTGCTGCGCAACCACGGCACGCTCACCCACGGGGCGAGCCTCGACGCGGCCTACGACCGCACCGCCCAGCTGGAGTGGATGTGCCGCGTCTGGCTCGCCGCCTCCGGCGTCCCGGGCCGCGCGCCCACCCTGCTGACCCCGGACCAGCTCGCAGAAGCGGCCGAAAAGCTCACCGGATACGGCCGGAAACCGTAAACAACCGGGCAGAAATACCCGCTCGCCCGTTCACGCCGACTGGCCCCGCCCCGCGCGGCCGCCGACACTTGAGGGATGCATCTGGTCAGGACGACGGCCTGGACAGCGGCGACCGCGATCGGAGCCGGGACGGCCGCGCTGGCGGCCGGGCGGTACGCGGGCACCGCCGCCCTGCGGACCGGGCCCGGCACACCGCTGCCCGGCGAACACCCCCTCACCGTGCACGCCACCGACGCCGGCACCGTCACCCTCGCCCGCACCCCCTCCTCCGTACGCCCCGGCACCCACGGGATCGCCGCGCCCGGCCTGCACGCGATCGTCGGGCCGCCCGTCGCCGACGTCTCGCACCCCCACGACCGCGTCGTCCGCCACCTCGTCCGGGTCGTCCACGGCGACCTGCGCGCGGGTGCCCGTGTCCACTTCACCCCGCAGGTCCACGCCGGGGACCCGCACGGGGCGCTGGGCATCGTCCACCGCGACGTGGACCTGCCCGGCGAGGACGGCACGCTGCCCGCCTGGTTCGTGCCGGGCGCCCGCGACACCTGCGTCGTCGCCGTGCACGGGCTGGGCACCACCCGCGAACACCCCATGGTCGTCCTGCCGTTCCTGCACCGCTCGCGGCTGCCCGTGCTCGTCCCCGCCCTGCGGGGCGACCCCGGCGCGCCCCGGCCCGCCGACGGCATCGGCCGGCTCGGCGCCGCCGAGCGGTACGACGTCGCCGCCGCCGTCGCGGAGGCCGTGCGGCGCGGGGCCCGGCGTGTGGTGCTGCTCGGCTGGTCCACCGGGGCCACCGCGGCGCTGCTCGCCGCCGCCGACCCGCACGTGGCCCCGCGCGTCGGCGGGCTCGTCCTCGACTCCCCGGTGCTCGACTGGGACGCCGCGCTGCACGCGCTCGCCGGGCGCCGGACGCCCGCCGCGCTGCGCCCGCTCGCGGTGCACTCGGCCCGCGCCCGCGCCGGCCTCGACCAGGGCGAACTCCGGGCGGCCGCCGACCCGGCACGGCTGACCGTGCCCACCCTCCTCGTCCACGCCCCGGACGACCCCGTGGCCCCCTGGCACCACTCCCGTGACCTCGCCGCGCGCCGCCCCGACCTCGTCACCCTGCGGACGGTCCGCGACGCCGGGCACTCCGCCCTGTGGAACGTCGACCCGGCGGGCTACGAGGAGGCCCTGCGGCGTTTCCTGACCCCTTTCATGTAGGGGCGCACGCGGGCCCGCACAGGTCGCCACCAGGGGTCATGGGTGGCTGCATGGTTGATTCCGATTGGGTTTTCGGAGCGTGAACGGCAAGACTGCTCCTGTGACGTCCCGTACTCCGCGCGACTCCCGGCTCAGACTCGTCCCCCGGCAGCCGATCGCCGCCGCCCGCAAGGCGGTCGCCGACCGAGGCTCCCGTCCGGCCCCCCGCCCGCCCGCAGGCATCCCGGGCCGGCCGGAACTCGCCCGGCAGGCGAGAGCCGGTCTCACCGGCGCCGTCCGCCTCGCCCGCTGGGCGGCCGAGGCGGAGACCCGCCCCGAGGAGCTCGGCCGGGCCGCCGACCGGGCCGCGGCCGCCCTGGGGGTGACGCCCGACCGGGTGCGCGCCGACTGGGACCGGGCGCGGCTGGCCGGCCTCCTCGAACTGCACGGCGGCACCGCCCGTCCCGGCTGGCGGCTGACCGCCTGGGACCGGGACGACAGCGCCGTGCTGCGCGGCTGGGTGGCCCTCTTCGACGCCTGGTCGATCGCCCGCCCCGAACCGGCCGGCACCGACGCGACCGTCGCCGCCGAGGTCGTCGAGGCCGCCCCCCAACTGCTGTCCGTCATGCACCTGTCCGCCGGCCCGGTGCCCGTCGCCGAGCTGCTCGACCTCCTCCGGCAGCGCGTGGCCGAGATCCGCGCCGAGCGCTGCGAGGTCCGCTACGAGGGCCGTGACGAGGGGCGCCCGGTGCCGGACCGCCCCACCCGCTGCCCCGAGGCGGTCGAACCGCTCGCCGGCCTGCTCGACTGGGCCCTGGACGGGCTCGCCTCGGTCGGCGCCCTCGTCGTGCGCGGCACCGGCCCGACGGCCGAGGCGGTGCTGACGCCGCTGGGGAACTGGGCGGTATGGGTCAAGCTCGAACAGATCTGCGTGGCCGCCCAGAGCCCCGCGGGCAACATCGAGCTCGCCGCCGAGGCCATGCTGCGCGGCTGCGCCGACCTCAGCCCCGGCCCGGCCCGCGCCGAGTACCGCGCCTGGCTCGCCGCCCGGCCGGTGCGCAGCGCGGTCGCCGAGCTCCTGGACGCGGCCCGGGGCGACGACGCGCTGGTGCGCGGCCTGGCCTTCGAGGCGCTGCGCGCCGTGGGCGCCCCCGCGGAACCCGCGGTGCGCGCCGCCGTCGACGAGCCGGCCGTCCGCCCGTACGCCCTGCTGTGGCTCGCCGAGCAGGAGGGGCACGACCCCGAGGAGGCGGCGGAGGTCCTCACCCGCGAGGAGGCGACCTGGCTGTGGGTGGACACCGCCGCGGCCGTCGCCGACCACGGGGAGAGCCGGCTGTTGGTGCGCCACCTCGACTCGGCGGTGCAGGGCACGGTGCCCGGGCTGCTGGAGGAGGTACGTGCGGTGGGGCACCCCCGCACCGTCCAGGTGCTGGTGGCCCTGGCCGCCGCGCACCCCGACCCGGCGCTCGCCAAGGCGGTCCGCCGCGCGGCCTTCCAGGTCCACCGCGGGGGCACCTGAGCCGGTGCGGGGCCCTGGGGGAGGTTGCCCCTGCCCCGTCCTTTCACCGTTTCTTCCGGGGAGACCCCGGACCCCATCCGCCCTTCGGGCGGAGTCCTCAAACGCCGGACGAGGACTCCGCCCGAAGGGCGGACGGGGTCCGGGGTCTCCCCGGGAAACGGTGAAAGGGCGGGGCGGGGGCGACTCAACCGCGGCCCACGGCCGCGACGATGACCGCCCCGCCCACCACCTCCCGCACCGCCCGCGCCACATCCAGCACCCGAAACCCCTCCGCGACCCCGATCCACACCCCCACCCCGTCCGCGTACGACGCGACGACGCCCGGCACGGGCAGGGAGCCGGGCAGCACCGGCACCTCCGGAGCCGACACCACCCGCACCGCCGAAACCACCCGCACGTCAACCCCCTCCACCACCAACCCCACCCGCCCCTCCGCAGCCCCGATCAGCGCCTCCCGCACCCGTCCCGCCACGACCGGCAGCGGCTCCCCGGACTCCGCCGCCAACTCCACGGAGATCCGCAACGGCCCGGCCGGCAGGGCGCCAGGGGGGACCGGGACCGGTCCGGAAACCGGCGCGGCGGGGCTCCGGTCGATGCGGAGGGCACCGAGGCGTACCCCCGGCGGCACCGGAGCCGCCCGCAGCACGCGCACCGCCGCGGCCTCCGCGATCCACGCCCCGTCCTCCGCGCCCCCCAGCGGCAGCAGCCTGCCGAGGGCGAGTTGCCGGCGGACCGCCCGTTCCAACGACGCGTCGTCCATAGCCGTCCTCCTGCCGCACACGCCGCGAAGTTCGCACCGACAGGGCCTATCGTGTCAACAGATCGGTGGCGCCATGTCCCTCCCGCGGAACATTCCCCTGGAAGCGAGGCGAACGACCCATGACCGACACGACGGGCGGCGGCCCGGACGGACCCGGCCCCGGGGCGGCGAAGGAGAAGGAGTACGTGCCTCCGGCCGAGCGCGGACGCACCACCATCGCCGACGGCGTCGTGGAGAAGATCGCCGGCCTGGCGGCCCGTGACGTGGTCGGCGTCCACGCGATGGGCAGCGGTTTCGCGCGCACGTTCGGCGCGGTGCGCGACCGGGTGCCGGGCGGCGGCGGTGGCAAGTCCTCGACGCGCGGGGTGAAGGCGGAGGTCGGCGAGGTCCAGACGGCGCTCGACCTGGAGATCGTCGTCGACTACGGCGTGGCGATCGCCGAGGTGGCCCGCGCCGTGCGGGAGAACGTCATCGCCGCGGTGGAGCGCATGACCGGCCTGGAGGTCGTCGAGGTGAACATCGCCGTCAGCGATGTGAAGCTGCCCGACGAGGAGGAGGAAGAGACGCCGCCGAGGATCCAGTGACCGGCCCGGGGACAGGGACGAGGAGCGCACGATGAGCATGGCCGTGATCGGCTTGATCGTCGGCATGGCGCTCGGATTCGCCGGGTACTTCGGCGGGTTCGGCGCCTTCCTGCTGGTGGCGGCGCTGGGTGCCGTCGGGTTCGTCGCGGGCCGGTTCCTCGACGGCGACCTGGAGCCGGGCGACTTCTTCCGCCCGCGCGACCGTGATCGTGACCGCGACGACCGGAGGCGGTAGGCGATGACCGTCGCGCGGGGAGGGCGGGCCGTGGAACCGGCCGGGCGCGGAGCCACCCGGATCGCCGACCGCGTCGTCGCGAAGATCGCCTCGCAGGCCGCCCGCGAGGCGCTGGCCGACGACGGGGGAGGGGGGCCGGACCGTACGGCCCCGCACGCGTCCGTGACCGTCCACGAGGAGACGGCGCGGGTCGACGTCTCCGTCGAGCTCGGCTACCCGGCGGACATCGCCGGGCGCTGCCGCGCCGTGCGGCGGCGGATCACCGAGCGCGTACGGGCCCTGGCGGGCATGGAGGTGCCGGAGGTCGTGGTCACCGTGGAGCGGCTGCACTCGCCGCACCTGCGCGGCGGCGGGGCGGAGCGGGTGCGGTGACCGGGCCCGGGGAGGACGGGGACGGCGGCCGCGCGGGCCGCTTCTGGTCGGCCCGCCGGGTGCCCGCCGCGCTGGCGGCGGTCGTCGTCCTGGCCGCGGCGGCGCTCCTCCTCTACGACGTGGCGGCGGTACGGGCCGGCCGCCGGGCCCTGGGCTGGCGGCGCCGGCTCGCCCGGGAACTCGCCGACCGGCCGCTGGACAACGGCTGGATCATCGCCGGCGCGGCGGTCGTGGTGCTGCTGGGGCTCTGGCTGATCGTCCTGGCCCTGTCGCCGGGCCGGCGGGGCGTGCTGCCGATGCGGCGCGACAGTCCCGACGTCCGGGCCGGCCTCGACCGGCGCGCGGCGGCGCTGGTGGTGCGGGACCGGGTGCTGAAGGTCTCCGGCGTGCAGTCCGTACGCGTCGACGTCGGCCGGCTGACGGTCCGGGCGCGTGCGCGGGCGCACTTCCGGGACCTGGACGAGGTGCGCGCGGACGTGGACGGCGCGCTGGCCGACGCCGTACGGGAGTTGGGGCTCGCCCGGCGGCCCGTCCTGTCGGTGCGCGTCCACCGGCCGCCGAGGCGGTGAGGGCGGTGCTGCGGCTTTTCAACCGTGTACTGCTGGGGCTGGCGGGGCTGTTGCTGGCGGGGCTCGGCGCGGCGGTGCTCGTCGGGGCGCTGGACCTGCCCCGGCACTGGGACTTCTCCCTGCCGTCCGCCTGGCCGTTCCAGGGGCCGGACGACGTCCTGCTCACGGCCGCGGACCGGCGGCGGTGGCGGGGCCGGGGCTGGTGGTGGCCGGTCGTGCTCGGCGCGCTGGCGGTGGTGCTGCTGCTCGCGGTGTGGTGGCTGGTGGCGCAGTTGCGCCGGCGGCGGGTGCGGGACATGGTGCTCGGCGGGGGCGAGCCCGACGATCCCGTCGTGATCGTGCGTGGGCACGCGCTGGAGGAGGCGCTGGCGGCGGAGGCGGGGGCCCTGGACGGGGTCGAGCGGGCGGGGGTGGTGCTGGTGGGACGGCGGAACGCGCCGCGGGCGCGGGTGGTTCTGGTGCTGGGTGCGGGGGCGGTGCCGGATGTGGTGCTGCGGCGTTTCCGGGCGGAGGTCCTGGGGGCGGCCCGGACCTCGGCCGGGCTGGCGCGGCTTCCGGCGGAGGTGCGGTTGCGGGCGGTGCGGCATCGCGCGGAGCGCGTGGGGTGAGTTTTTCTCCCCGCCCCGCCCTTTCACCGTTTCTTCCGGGGCTGCGCCCCCGGACCCCGCATCGCCCTTCGGGCGATGTCCTCAAACGCCGGACGGGCTGGCTTCGCGCCCGGGCGCGAAATTTCAGCCCGTCCGGCGTTTGAGGACGAACGCGGCGCAGCCGCGTTGCCCCGCGCGGAGCGCGCGAGAAGCTGGGGGCACCCCCTCTGGGGGAGAAAGGGCGGGGCGGGGCCGGGGCAAAACCCCTCAGACCCCGGCGGGGACCGCTTCCTCTTCCGCCGCCGCGGCCGCCGCCGCCGCGATCTGATCACGCCGCTCGCGCCGAACCAGAATCACCCAGCCGACCGGCACGAACGCCGAGAACAGCCACCACTGCACCGTGTACGCCATGTGATTGCCGATGCTGCTGTGATCCGGCTCGTCGATCGTCTGCGGCTGTCCCTCCGGCGCGGGCGAGACCAGCTCCAGGAAGCCGCCGAGCACCGGCCGGTGCAACTCCTTCGCCTGCCGCTCGCTGTTGATGATCATGATCATGCGGGGCGGCAGCCCCTTCGTGTCCCGGATGCCGCTGCCGGGATCCTCGTCGGCGCGCAGCCGCCCGGTGAGGTCGATCCGGCCCGAGGGCGGGGCGGGAACCTTCGGGTACTCGCGCTGGCCGGCGTCGGCCGGGATCCAGCCGCGGTTGACCAGGACCGCCCTGCCGTCGTCCAGGACGAACGGCGTGACGACCATAAAGCCGGACTTGCCGGAATTGTCGGTCCGCAGGCGGACCACGACCTCGCCCTTGGTGTCGTACGTCCCCTTGGCCGTGACCCGGCGCCAGACGTTCTCGTGGGCCACCTCGCGGCCGGGCGCCGTCAGGTCGGTGACGGGCACGGGGGCGTGTTCGAGGCTGCGGGCGATCTGGTCGTTGCGCGCCACCCGTTGCTCATGGCGATGCAGCTGCCAGAAGCCCAGTTTGATCATCACCGGGATGAGGACGATCCCCACGAGCGTGAGGATCACCCACTGCCGGGTCAGCAGGAAGCGGTACACGCCAGTGACGGTACCTGGTGCGGTTCGTCCCCCGGCGTCCGGGTCTGCCGGACCGGGCCGGACCGATCCGGCAGACCCGGCAGGCCCAGTAGACCCGTCAGGCCCCCTCCGCCGGCATCACATGCGAGAGCAACTGCACGAAGGCGGCCTCGTCGACGACCGGCGTCCCGTACTGCCGGGCCTTGACGGTCTTGGACGTGTGGGACCCCGGGTCGTTGGTGACCAGCAGGCTGGTCAGCCGCGAGATGCTCGTCGCCACGTGCAGTCCGGCCTCGGTCGCCCGGTCCTCCAGCAGCTCCCGGTCGATCGAGGTGTCGCCGGAGAACGCCACCCGCATGCCCTGGACGAGCTGTCCGCCCACCCGGTAGCGGCCGGGGTTGGGATACGGGCAGGCGGGCCGCTTGCGGCTCGGCCGCCACGTCGCGCCGCCGCGGTGCTGCCAGGACGGCTGGTAGCCCACGGTCGCCGACCGGACGGCCGCCGGGCCGTCGGACCACTCCGTCAGCGGCTGGCAGGCCAGCAGCGGCAGCCGCAGGTTCGCCTCCGCCGCCAGCGCCAGGCTCGGCCGGAACGCCTCCGCCAGCACCCGGGCGTCGTCCAGCGCGTGGTGCGCCTGCCGCTGCTCGACCCCGTAATGCGCGGCCAGGGACTCCAGCTTGTGGTTGGGCAGCGGCAGCCCGAGCTCCTTGGAGAGCGCGATCGTGCACAGCCGCCGGCGCACCGGCGCCTCGGAGCCGGCCCGCGCGTACTCCCGGGCGATCATCGACCAGTCGAACGCCGCGTTGTGCGCGACCAGCACCCGGCCGTCCAGCCGCTTCGCGAACTCCTCCGCGACGTCCTCGAACACCGGGGCGTCCGCGAGGACTTCGGAGGTCAGCCCGTGGATCCACACCGGGCCGGGATCGCGGCGGGGGTTGACCAGCGTGTACCACGAGTCCTCCACCCGGCCGCGGGCGTCCAGCTGGTACACGGCAGCCGACACTATCCGGTCGTCCCGGGCGAGCCCGGTGGTCTCCACGTCGACGACCGCGTATCCCTCGGGATACGCGGCCGGCCACGGGGTGGGCGATGCGGCTGCGATGCGGTCTTCGAGCATGGTCCAAGAGCTTACGGGCCCCCACTGACAGCGCTTCCCCGCCTCCCCCGCCGGACCCGGCCGGACCGGCGCCCGCCACGATCGGTACCCCAGGGTAACAACCCCTAGCCGTACGGCCGTCGGCGTGTTTATGGTGCCGTCATGCCGCACCTTCCGGATGTCGTGTTGTGGTCGGTCCCCGCCTTCACCGTGCTCACCGTGATCGAGGCGGTGAGCTACCGCCTCCATCCCGACGACGAGGCCGAGGGCTACGAGACCAAGGACGCGGCGACCAGCATCGGCATGGGCGTCGGCAGCGTGCTCTTCGACGCCCTGTGGAAGATCCCCATCGTCGCGGTCTACACCGCGATCCACGAACTCACACCGCTGCGCGTCCCGCTGCTGTGGTGGACGCTGCCCCTGATGCTGCTCGCCCAGGACTTCTTCTACTACTGGTCGCACCGCGGCCACCACGTGATCAGGATCCTGTGGGCCTGCCACGTCGTGCACCACTCCAGCCGGAAGTTCAACTTCACCACCGCGCTGCGCCAGCCGTGGACCACCTGGACCGTCTGGCCGTTCTACGTGCCGATGGTGGCGCTGGGGGTGCACCCGGCGGCCGTCGCCTTCTGCTCGGGCGCCAACCTCGTCTACCAGTTCTGGGTCCACACCGAACGGATCGGGAAGCTGCCCCGGCCCTTCGAGTACGTCCTCAACACCCCCTCGCACCACCGGGTGCACCACGCCTCCCAAGGCGGTTACCTGGACCGCAACTTCGGCGGGATCCTCATCGTCTGGGACCGGCTCTTCGGCTCGTTCGTCGCGGAGGGGGAACGGCCCGTCTACGGGTTGACGAAGAACATCCACACGTTCAACCCGCTGCGCGTCGCGACCCACGAGTACGCCGCGATCGCGCGCGACGTCCGGGCCGCCCGCACGTGGGGCGAGCGCGCCGGGCGGATCTTCCGCGGCCCGGGCTGGCAGCCGAAGGGGTCCGGGCCGGCGGGCTCCGGACGGGTCCGGGCCTCCGGGCCGGGGACGGCCGGGGCTCCCGGGCCCGGGCGGGCCGTGCCCGGTGCGCCGCCGGCACCCGGCCGTGCCGGAACCTCCGCCTCCGGCCGGGCCCAAGTCGCCTCGCCGGAGCGGGCGATGGGCCCCGAGCCCCGGCGGGCCGGGCGCTCGGGCTCCCGGCGGGCGGGGGCCTTCGGCCCGGAACCGGCCGAGGCCCGCAGGCCCCGGCGGGCCGGCCGGTGAAGGCGCTGCGCCGGCCCCGGCTCGCCCTGGCCGCCGGGGGCGTCCACCTCGGCGCCCTGCTCACCGGCGCCACACCCGTCGCGCGGGCCACCAAGCCGGTGCTGATGCCGCTGCTCGCCGAGTACGTCCTGGTCCGGGGCGGACCCCCGCTGCTGGCGGTCGCGCTGCTGCTCGGCTGCGCGGGGGACGTCCTGCTGCAGGCCGGCGGGGAAACGGCGTTCTTGCTGGGGATGGGCGCCTTCGCGGCCGGGCACCTGTGCTACCTCGGGCTGTTCGCCCGGTACGGCGGCGCGTCCGCGGACCGGCCGGACCGGCCCGGCGCGGCGGGTACTCCGGGCCGGTGGCGCCTGCCCGGCGTGCCGGATGCCGCCGGTCCGGCCGGCAAGCCGCACCTGCGCCCCGCCCTCGGCTACGCCGCCGCCTGGGCCGCGACGACCGCCCTGCTGTGGCCGGGCCTGCCCGGGCGGCTGCGGCCGCCCGTCGCGCTGTACGGCCTGCTGCTGACGGCGACGGCGTACGGCGCGCTGCGCACCGGTCGCCGGGGCGCGGCGGGCGGTGCGCTCTTCCTGCTCTCCGACACCCTCATCGCGTCCGGCCTCGCGAAGTGGCCGCAGGCCCCCGCACCCCAGTTCTGGATCATGCTGACCTATCTGGGGGCGCAGGCCCTGCTGGCGGACGCGGTGGTGCGGGCGGCGGCGGAGACGGAGGGCGCCGGGCGCCGGCCCGGTCCCCTCCGCCGATGGGCCGGACGTCAGCCGCGGGCCGCGGCCAGGGCGTCCACGATGCCGTAGCCGTAGTGGCTGTTGATGTTCTTGGTGCCGACGCAGGGGGCGTCGGCGGGAGCCTGCGCCGGGCAGCCCGGGTTCTTGGCCTGGGCCTTGAGGATCCACTGGATCTCCGCCGGGGTGGACTTCGGGTGGGTGCTCTTCAGCAGCGCCGCCACGCCCGCGACGTGCGGACCGGCCATCGAAGTGCCCTGCAGGAAGCCGTAGTCGCCGCCCGGGAGGGTGGAGAGGATGCGGCCGTCCTTGGCGGGGGCGTCCGGGATCTGGCGGGCGTCACCGCCGGGGGCCGCCACGTCGATGGCGCCGATGCCGTAGTTGGAGTAGTACGACTTCAGCGAGTTGACGCCGGTGGCGGAGACGGTGATGACACCGGGCAGCTGGGCCGGGACGTCCAGGCACTTGGCCGGGTCGATGTCGCGCGGGCCGGGCTTGGTGTCGTTGGGGCTCGACGCGTCGGTGATCTTCTTGGCCGCCAGGTCGAAGTTGGAGTTGCCGGCCGAGGCGACGTTGACGACGCCCTTGCGGTCGGCGTACCGCACCGCGCGGTTGACCGCGTCGGCGATGGCCTTCTGGTCGGCGTCGTCCGTGCAGTTGAACATCCACGGGTCGACGTAGTAGCTGTTGTTCGTCACCGATATGCCGTGGTCGGCGGCGAAGACGAAGGCGCAGACCACGCTCTCCGCGTAGAAGAAGCTGCCCTTGTCGGTGCTCACCTTGAGCGCGGCTATCTTCGCGCCCGGCGCCACACCGGCCACGCCCACGCCGTTGCGGGCCGCGGCTATGGTGCCGGCCACGTGCGTGCCGTGGTAGTCCGTCGCGGGGTTGAACGGCCGCCAGGCACCGGCGCTGGTGTCCGCCTTGCCGGTGACGCAGCTGGCCGACTGGGAGCGGGAGAAGTTCGGCGCGAGGTCGGGGTGGGTGTCGTCGACACCCGTGTCTATGACGCCGACGGTGACCTTGCGGCTGCCCGGGTTGACCTTCGCGGCCTTGTCGGCCTTGATGGCCGGCAGGTCCCACTGGAGGCTCTCCAGCGGCTCCTGGGCGTTCTTGCCGCCCTTGCCGGACTTGGCCGCCTTCGCCGCGGCCGCCGCGTACGACTTCGGCAGCTTGAGCTTCTGGGGCTTGCCCACGTCCGTGGTGGCCGCCGGGGTGAGGGGAGCGGTGCGGGTGGCGCCCGCGGACTGGACGCCCGGGACCGCGCGCAGCGTCCTGGCGAAGTCCGGGTTGGCCGAGTGCGCGACGATGACGCCGATCTTGTCGTACGACTCGACGATGCTGCCGCCGTTCTGCCGGACGGACTTCTTCACCGCGTCGAGCGTGCCGCGCTCGGTGGCCGTGTTGACCACGTACGACAGCAGCGGGCCGTCGGTCTTCACCGTGGGCTTCGCGGCCGGGGCGGCGGCCGAGGCGACGCCGGGCAGGAAGCCGAGGGAGGCGGTGAGCGCCAGGGCGGCGGGCACGGCCAGGAGGGCGTGCCGGCGTCTGGTGCGCAGATGAGCCATGGGAACTCCACATCATCCGGGCCGTCCGGAGCACCAGGCGCGCCCGGACGGGTACATGACGAGTGAAGCTAGCGCCGATCATGGCTGCGGAGCAATGAATTCCCCGAGCAACGGCGGAAACGGGGCGCTTTGTCCCTGCCCGGCACCGGAGTTCAGCCCCGGCCGGGGGTCCGCAGGGCCTCGATGCTCAGCGGCGGAAGCGGTACCCTCGGCCCGAACCAGCGGCCGGTGACCGGGATCGCCGCGGGCCGGTCCGTGTGCACGGCCGGCAGGGGCGCCGTCAACCTGATGATTCCGAACGGCCGTCGATCAGGGGACTGGCCGGGGGACTGCCGCTGAGGCGGCGGCTCGGTGCTCACGCCAGGTCAACGAGGCCGTCCCCGGCCGGTTTTGCCCCGCCCGGTCCACGCTCCGCCATTCAACGACCGCCCCCCTGTCGCATACTGCGGTGTCGCTCTACGATGCGTGATCCGGATCACAGCCTTCGGCTCGCGCCCGCACCCATCACCGTCAGGAGAGGCCGTGGACTCAGAAGAGGTCGCGGAGACCCCCACCACCGCAACAGACCAACGGCAGCCGGACGGGACGTCCCGGCCCGGCATCCCCGTGCAGCCCGACCGCTTCCTCGCGGTCCAGGCCAGCGCGGAGTTCGGCGAACTGCGCAGGGCCCACCGCTCCTTCGCCTTCCCCCTCACCGTCGCCTTCGTCGCCTGGTACCTGCTCTACGTGCTGCTGTCCAACTACGCGGGCGGCTTCATGGACACCGTCCTCGTCGGAAACGTCAACGTCGCCCTCGTGTTCGGCCTCGGCCAGTTCCTCACCACCTTCCTGATCGCCTGGTGGTACTCCCGGCACGCCGCGGCCCGCATCGACCCCCGGGCCGAGGCCGTCAAGGCCCGTATGGAGGCGGGCGAATGAGCACCCCCCTGACCGTCCTCGCCGCCGGAGGCGCCGGCGAGCACCGCACCCTGATCATCACGCTGTTCTCGGTCTTCGTCGCCATCACCCTGGGCATCACCGTCTGGGCCGGCCGGCAGACCAAGGGCGCCGACGACTTCTACGCCGGCGGCCGCTCCTTCTCCGGCTTCCAGAACGGCCTGGCCATCTCCGGCGACTACATGTCCGCCGCGTCCTTCCTCGGCATCGCCGGCGCCATCGCCCTCTTCGGCTACGACGGCTTCCTCTACTCCATCGGCTTCCTCGTCGCCTGGCTGGTCGCCCTGCTGCTGGTCGCCGAACCGCTGCGCAACTCCGGCCGGTTCACCATGGCCGACGTCCTCGCCCACCGCCTGGCGCAGCGCCCGGTGCGCACCGCCGCCGGCACCTCCACCATCGTCGTCTCGATCTTCTACCTGCTGGCCCAGATGGTCGGCGCGGGCGCGCTCGTCGCCCTGCTGCTGGGCGCCAGCGGCGAGGGGGCCCGGCGCTGGATCATCGTCCTGGTGGGCCTGGTGATGGTGCTGTACGTGACGATCGGCGGGATGAAGGGCACCACTTGGGTGCAGATCGTCAAGGCGGTCCTGCTCATCGCGGGCACCCTGCTGATCACGGTCCTGGTGCTCAACAAGTTCGACTGGAACCTCTCCCACCTGCTCGGCGCCGCCGCCGAGCGGAGCGGCAAGGGCCGGGCCTTCCTCGAACCCGGGCTCCAGTACGGCAAGGACGGCACCTCGAAGCTCAACTTCGTCTCGCTCGGCCTCGCGCTCGTCCTCGGCACGGCCGGACTGCCGCACATCCTCATCCGCTTCTACACCGTGCCCACCGCCAAGGCCGCCCGCACGTCGGTGAACTGGGCCATCGGCATCATCGGCGCCTTCTATCTGATGACCATCGCGCTGGGCTTCGGCGCCGCGGCCCTCGTCGGCTCCAAGGCCATCGTCGCCTCGAACGAGTCCGGCAACACCGCGGCGCCGCTGCTCGCCGAGGAGGTCGGCGGGGGCGCGGGCTCCACCGGCGGCGCCGTGCTGCTCGCGGTGATCTCCGCCGTCGCCTTCGCCACCATCCTCGCCGTGGTCGCCGGCCTCACCCTCGCCTCGTCCGCCTCCTTCGCGCACGACCTGTGGGCCAACGTCATCCGCAAGGGCGCGACCGGGGAGAAGGAGGAGATCCTCACCGCCAAGATCGCCGCCGTGGTCATCGGCGGGATCTCCATCGTGCTGGGCATCTTCGCCCACCGGCTCAACGCGGCCGCCCTGGTGGCGCTGGCCTTCGCCGTCGCCGCCTCGGCCAATCTGCCGACGATCCTCTACAGCCTCTTCTGGAAGCGCTTCACCACCCGGGGCGCCCTGTGGTCGATCTACGGCGGACTCGTCTCCTCCGTCACCCTGGTGATCTTCTCACCGGTCGTCTCGGGCAACCCCAAGGCGCTCTTCCCCGGCATGAGCTTCGACTGGTTCCCCCTCGGCAACCCCGGCCTCGTCTCCATCCCGCTCGGCTTCCTGCTCGGCTGGCTCGGCTCGCTGCTCACGCGGGAGGCGGCGGACCCGAAGAAGTACGCCGAACTGGAGGTCCGTTCGCTCACCGGCTACGGCGCGCACTGACCGTCGCCCCACCGTCCCCCGGGGCGTCAACGAACTGTTGATGCCCCGGGGGATCGCGTACGCTGCGGACCATCGGCACCAACGGTCACCGCGGGAGGGGCAGCGCCGTGCTCATCGACACCTACGGCCGCATCGCCAGGGACTTGAGGGTTTCCCTCACCGACCGCTGCAACCTCCGCTGCACCTACTGCATGCCCGAAGAGGGCCTCCAGTGGCTCGCCCGGCAGGAGTTGCTCACCGACGACGAGATCGTCCGCCTGGTGCGGATCGCCGTCACCCGGCTCGGCATCACCGAGGTCCGCTTCACCGGCGGCGAGCCGCTGCTGCGCCCCGGGCTGGTCTCCGTCGTCGAGCGGTGCGCGGCCCTCGAACCGCGCCCCCGGATGTCCCTCACCACCAACGGCATCGGCCTGGCCCGCACCGCGACCGCCCTGCGGGAGGCCGGCCTCGACCGGGTCAACGTCTCCCTCGACACCCTGCGCCCCGACGTCTTCCAGCGACTCACCCGGCGCAAGCGCCACCAGGACGTCCTCGACGGACTCGCCGCCGCCCGGGCCGCCGGCCTCGACCCCGTCAAGGTCAACACCGTCCTGATGCCCGGCCTCAACGACGACGAGGCCCCCGACCTGCTCGCCTGGGCGGTCGAGAACGGGTACGAGCTGCGCTTCATCGAGCAGATGCCGCTGGACGCCCAGCACGGCTGGCGCCGCGAGGAGATGATCACCGCCGGGGACATCCTGGCGAGCCTGCGCACCCGCTTCGCGCTCACCCCCGAGGAGAGCCGCGGCTCCGCCCCCGCCGAGCGCTGGCTCGTGGACGGCGGCCCGGCCCGGGTCGGCGTCATCGCCTCCGTCACCCGCCCGTTCTGCTCCGCCTGCGACCGCACCCGGCTCACCGCCGACGGGCAGGTGCGCACCTGCCTGTTCGCCACCGAGGAAACGGATCTGCGCGGGGCGCTGCGCTCGGGCGCCGACGACGAGGAGATCGCCGGGCGGTGGCGGCGGGCGATGTGGGGCAAGAAGGCGGGCTCGGGCCTCGACGACCCGGCGTTCCTCCAGCCGCGCCGCCCGATGTCCGCGATAGGCGGCTGAGGAGCGCCAAGCGCTCCGCTCGAAGTCCGGTACGTCATCCGCGGGTGCGTCGTGGCCGGTCGCGCGGTTCCCCGCTCAGCTCCGTGCCTCCCACTCCTCCAGCGTCACCACGTCCTTGAGGAAACCGCGCACGCCCAGGAACTGCGACAGGTGCTCGCGGTGCTCCTCGCACGCGAGCCAGGTCTTG
This sequence comes from Streptomyces sp. AV19, assembly GCF_015999245.1. GTDB lineage: Bacteria > Actinomycetota > Actinomycetes > Streptomycetales > Streptomycetaceae > Streptomyces. The sequence continues at coordinate 275,205 of NZ_JAEAMR010000010.1, forward strand.
CGGCGCTCGGGGGTGTGCAGCTTGGGGTTGTTCCACGCCAGCACCCAGACGGCGGGGGCGCGGCAGCCCTTGGCCGAGCAGATGGGGGCGGTGGACGCGTCGGGGGAGCCGGGGAAGCCGGGGAAGTTCACCCGTCAACTCTACGTGCCGGTACGGCGCGTCCGTACGCGGGCACGACGACGCCGGGCAGCCACGGGGGGAGCCGCCCGGCGTCGATCATTCGCTCCGACGGGGGATGCGGAGCGCCTACGAAGTATGTCACGGAGAGCCCCGTCGAGGGCACCTAAAGACATGATTCATTTGAGGTTTTGCTGAGCTTCGACCCGGCGTTCCGGAACCCAAGCCTCAACTCTGGTCGCCCTGTTGGGTCCCGCGGACGCTCTCACCGGCGGAGTCCGCCGCTCCGCCGGGGCCGGTGGGGAGCGCCGGCCGGGTGGGCCCGGGGACGAACGTCTGGGGCAGCGAAGGGACGTTCTCCCGGCCCGCGTTGGCGATCACCACCGCGACGTAGGGGAGCAACATGCCCAGGACGAGGGTGCCGAGCGCGATGTGGCGCTCCACGTTCCACAGCACCACCGTCAGGATGACCGCGAGCGTACGGATCCCCATCGAGATGACGTAGCGGCGCTCGCGCCCGCGCACGTCCTCCTTCAGGCCCTGCCGGGCTCCGGTGATCCGGAAGGTCTCCGTCTGGCCGCGCTTCCGTATCACGTGCACCACCTGATCGCTTCTGCTGGTCGGGTCGGGATGTACTCAACGTTACGCCGCGCGGTCCGGCAAGACGAGGGCGGGGAGGCTCGACGTGCGGGGCGGGCCGGGCGGGCCGACACTGCTGCCATGAACTGGTTGTGGGCCATCATCGTCGGTCTGGTCCTGGGCCTGATCGCCAAGGCGATCCTCCCGGGAAAGCAACGGATCCCGCTCCTGCTGACGATCATCTGCGGCATGATCGGGGCGGTGCTGGGGAACTGGGGGGCGTCGGGGCTGGGGGTCCGGCACACGCACGGCGTGGACTGGATCCGGCATGTACTGCAGCTGGTCGGCGCGATCGTGGTGGTGGCGCTGGGCGACCGGGTGTGGGTGGCGGTACGCGGCGGCCGTGACCGCGGGGATTGATCCCCGCCCCGCCCTTCACCGTTTCCGCAGGGGCGCAGCCCCTGCATCCCCGAAGCGCCCTTCGGGCGCTGTCCTCAAACTCCCCCGGACAGGCTGAATGATCAGCCCGTCCGGGGGCACCCCTTCTGGGGGAGTTTGAGGACGAGCGGCGAAGCCGCGATGCGGGGTCCGGGGCGGAGCCCCGGTGGGGGGGTGCAGGGGGCGAAGCCCCCGCTCACCGCGCGGAGCGCGGTGCCGGGCCCCGGGGCCCGCCCCGGAAGAAGCGGTGAAAGGGCGGGACCGGGGCCAAAACCCCCGGCTACAGCCCCCGCAGCTCCGCCACCCGACGCCCCGCCTTGAGGTAGACGGCACCCGCGTCGGAACCCAGACCCGCCCCCGACAGCAGCTCCGGGACGACCTCCCCGAGCGGCCGGATCGCGTCCGCCTCCGCGAGCACGATCGCCTCCTGCCCGTCACCCGTCTCGACGATCAGCCGCAGGCCGTTCTGCTTCGCCACCCGCCGCGCCGCCGACGCGCTCGGCTGGAAGCCCAGCACCTTGCTGAGCACGCCGGTCACCGTCTCGGCCCCGTGCTCGGCGACCTCGACCACCGGCAGCGCCTCGACGTCCGTGAAGCTCTTCTTCGAGAACTGCGCGACGAAGCCCGCACGGGCGGCCATCGCCGCCTCGACGCCGTAGAGCACGGCCACGACCTCACCGGCGAGGACCTTCTTGAGGTCCATCGGGTGCAGCGAGCGCGACTCGATCCGGGACAGCGCGAGGGAGATCTCCTCGTCCGTCCACTCCGTCCACGCCTTGAGGTACGGCTCCATGAGCCGGTCCGGCACGGACATGATCTTGCCGAAGACGTCGTCGGCGGTGGCGTTCAGCCCGACGTAGTTGCCCTTGGACTTGGACATCTTCGCGCCGGTGCCGTCCGTGCCCTCGATGAGCGGCATGGTGACCACCAGCTGCGGCCGCTGCCCGCGCAGCTCCATCAGCTTGCGGCCCATCTGCAGGTTGAGCAGCTGGTCGGCGCCGCCCAGCTCCACGTCGCAGTCCAGGGCCACGGAGTCCAGGCCCTGGGCGACCGGGTAGAGCAGCTCGGACATGGTCAGGCCGGAGCCCGAGGCCAGCCGGCTGCGGAAGTCCTCGCGCTGCAGCAGCTGCGAGACCGGCACCTGGGAGAGCAGGGACAGCAGCTCCGGGAAGGTGAACGGGGACAGCCACTCGCTGTTCTGGACGAAGCGGACCGCGTCGAAGTCGAAGAACGGCCGCACCTGCTCGCGGTAGCCGGCCAGGTTCTTCTCGATGTCGGCGTCGGTCAGCGGCGGCCGCTCGGCCGTACGGCCCGTCGGGTCGCCGATCTTGGCCGTGAAGTCGCCGATCAGCAGCGTGACGTCGTGGCCCATCCGCTGGAAGCGGCTGAGGACGATCATCGGGACGGTGTGACCGAGGTGGACGTCGGCCGCCGTCGGGTCGATGCCCAGCTTGATGTGCAGGCCCTTGCCCGTGGCCCGGAGCTCCCCGATCCGCTCGGCCAGCTTCTCGCGGCCCGGCAGCACCTCCACGGCACGGCCCGCGATCAGGGCGGCCTGCTCGTCCGGCGAGAGGTCCGTCAGGTCCAGATAGCGCCGCGCCTTGGTCTCGGTGAGCAACTGCTCCACGGTCGAGTCGAGGGAGAGGTCCTGCGCGAGGAGCTCGCTGGCGCGGGCGACGGATTCGCCGAGGCGTGTCATGGCGTTCCTGAGATCGTTGCGGACGGTTGGACGGGACGAGCCCGTCGGGCCAGTCTATTCGGACGGCCCGCCGCCGCCCCGTCCCGTCCTTCCGGCCCCCTTCAGACCCCCTTGCTCACCGAACTCATGTTGAAGTCCGGGATCCGCAGCGACGGCATCGCCGTCCGGCCGAAGTTCTTGCCGATGTCCCGGCCCAGGGTGCGCTCGGTGCGCCCCGCCTCCACGGCCCGGGAGAGCAGGCCGACCGGTGACTCGTTGAAGCGGAAGTTGGTGACCTCGCCCACCACCTCGCCGTCCCGCACCAGGAAGACCCCGTCCCGGGTCAGGCCCGTCACCAGCAGCGTCGCGGGGTCCACCTCGCGGATGTACCAGAGCGAGGTCAGCAGCAGCTCGGGCCCGTCGTGCCCGCTCGCCGCGATCATCTCCGGCAGGGAGCGGGTGCCGCCCGCGTCCAGGACCAGGTTGCCCGGGTACGGGGCGACCGGGAGCCCGGTCAGCGCGGCGCTGTGCCGGGTGGTGAGCAGCCGCTCCAGCACGCCGTCACGGATCCAGTCGGTGGCGCCCAGCGGCAGCCCGTTGTCGAACACCGAGATCCCGTCGCCGGAGCCGCCCGTCAGGACGAACGGGGCGCACTCCAGGCCCGGGGCGGCGGGGTCGCTGCGCAGCGTCAGCGGCAGCGCCGCCAGCTTCTCGCCCACCCGGGTCCCGCCGCCGGCCCGGGAGAAGACGGTGCGGCCCTCCGCCGCGCCGCGGGCGTCGGCCCGCAGCTGCTGGTGGACCATCAGGTCCGCCACGGCCGACGGCGGCAGCAGCGTCGGATGCCGCCCGGCCGGGACCTCGACGCGGCGCCGGGACCAGCCCAGCCGCTCGGCGAGGGAGGCGTCCAGGGCGAGCGGGTCCACGTCCGCGAAGTCCCGGGTGGGCACCGCCGTCCACACCGAGCCGGTGCCGTCGGCCGCCTTGGCGTTCAGCTCGACGCTGCCGGCGGGCTGGTCGTGCCGCAGCCGCAGCCCGGCGGAGGTGCCCAGGTAGCTGGTGACGGTCTCGTGCTGGGCGAAGCCGTACAGCTCCCGGCCGGCCGCGCGGGCCCGCGCGAAGGACTCGCCCAGGGCGGGGGCGAAGGCGTCGAAGACGGCCGCGGTCGTCCCGTCGGGCCCGTCGGTGAAGCCGGGGGAGTGCGGCACGTCCGTCACCGGCGGCGCGGCGTCCTCGGCCGGGCCCGCCGCGCGCGCGGCCCGCTCCGCGGCCCGCACCAGCTCCTCCAGACCGTCGGCGGTGACCCCGGAGCGCGAGACGACGCCCGCGGCGGTGCCGCTGCCGCCGTCCACGGTGGCGATCACGGTGACGGCGCGGCCGCGCGTGACGCCGTTGGTGGTGGGCGCGTTGCGCGCCCAGCGCAGGTTGGCGGTGGAGCGCTCGCCGACGATCACCGTGCAGCCGTCGGCCCGGGAGAGCGCCAGGGCCCGCTCGACGATCTCGTGCGAACTGATCTGACGATCCGTCACTTTCCCGCCTCCTGCGCCGTGTTCAGGATGTTCACGCCCCGGAAGAGGGCCGTGGGGCAGCCGTGCGAGACGGCCGCGATCTGGCCCGGCTGGGCCTTGCCGCAGTTGAAGGCCCCTCCTAGGACGTAAGTCTGGGGTCCGCCAATCCCCTCCATGGAGCCCCAGAAATCAGGGGTCGTTCCCTGATAGGCAACATCCCGGAGCTGCCCGCAAAGGCGGCCCTTCCGGATCGCGTATGCCCTCTGCTGTGTGAACTGGAAGTTGTAGCGCTGCTGATCGATCGACCACGACCGGTTGCCGACCACGTAGATCCCGCGGTCCACGCCCGCGATCAGCTCCTCCGTCGAGGGCCCGTCCGGTGCCGGGCGCAGCGAGACGTTCGCCATCCGCTGCACCGGCATGCGCGAGGGGGAGTCCGCGTACGAGCAGCCGTTGGAGCGCCCCAGCCCGTGCAGCCGGGCGATCCGCCGGTCGAGCTGGTAGCCGGTGAGGATCCCGTCCTCGATCAGGTTCCAGGACTGGGCGGCCACGCCCTCGTCGTCGTAGCCGATGGTCGCCAGGCCGTGTTCGGCCGTCCGGTCGCCGGTGACGTTCATCAGCGGCGAGCCGTACCGCAGCGTGCCCAGCCCGTCGGGGGTGGCGAACGAGGTGCCCGCGTAGGCCGCCTCGTAGCCCAGCGCCCGGTCGAGCTCGGTGGCGTGGCCGATCGACTCGTGGATGGTCAGCCACAGGTTGGACGCGTCCACGACCAGGTCGTACGCGCCGGCCCGCACGCTCGGCGCGCGCAGCTTCGCCGCCAGCAGCTCCGGCATCTCCGCCAGTTCGGCGTCCCAGTCCCAGCCGGTGCCCGTCAGGTACTCCCAGCCGCGGCCCACCGGCGGGGCCAGGGTGCGCATGGACTCGAAGGAGCCCCCGGGGCCGTCCACGGCCACCGCCGTCAGCTGGGGGTGCACCCGCACGCGCTGCTGCGTGGTCGTCGTGCCCGCGGTGTCCGCGTAGAACTTGTTCTCATGCACCGTCACCAGCGACGCGTCCACGTGGCTCACGCCCTTGGCGGCCAGCAGCCGGTCACTGAAGTCGGCCAGGAGCGCGGTCTTCTCCTCGTCCGGCACGGAGAAGGGATCCACCTCGTAGGAGGAGACCCAGGTGCGCTCGCCGTGGACGGGCTCGTCGGCCAGCTCCACCCTCCCCCAGCTGCCGCCGGGGGTACCCCCATCGGCCGAACCCGCCGCGGCGTTCACCTTCGCCGCCAGTTTGGCCATGGCCACCGCCTGCCCGGCCACGCGCGCGGCGGCGTCCATACTCCGCTCGGTGCCGGAGGCGAAGCCCCAGGCCCCGTCGTGCACCACCCGCACCCCGTACCCGAGGTCGGTGCTGTCCGCCGAGCCCGCGGGGCGGGAGTCGCGCAGCCGCCATCCGGCGGTGCGCACCCGCTCGAAGCGGAAGTCGGCGTGCTCGGCGCCCAGCGCGCGGGCGCGCGCCAGTGCGGCGTCGGCCAGGGGACGCAAGGGGAGCGCGAGGAATGACGCGTCGATGGAATGCGGCACGGAACCTCCCGAAGGTCGTCGCCGTGCATCATGCCCACGCGGCGGCCCCCGGTGACCGGAGATTCTGTAGAGATCCCACAGTGACCGGCACCCGTCCCCTGTCAGTGCCCGATTGTCTCTCCGGCGACCTCTACCGATACGTTCATGTAGTCCAGCTCCGTCCATGTCCATGGATTCGGATCCACTAACGGAAGGGTGATCCTTTGAGCCGCTCGGTTCTCGTCACCGGAGGAAACCGGGGCATCGGCCTCGCCATCGCGCGCGCCTTCGCCGACGCGGGCGACAAGGTCGCCATCACCTACCGGTCGGGCGAGCCGCCGGCGGGCTTCCTCGCGGTCAAGTGCGACATCACGGACCCGGAGCAGGTCGAGCAGGCCTACAAGGAGATCGAGGAGAAGCAGGGCGCGGTCGAGGTGCTGGTGGCCAACGCCGGCGTCACCCGCGACCAGCTGCTGCTGCGCATGTCCGAGGAGGACTTCACCTCGGTCGTGGAGACCAACCTCACCGGCACCTTCCGGGTCGTCAAGCGCGCCTCGAAGGGCATGCTCCGCGCCCGCAAGGGCCGCGTCGTGCTGATCTCCTCCGTGGTCGGCCTGCTGGGCTCGGCGGGGCAGGCGAACTACGCCGCCTCCAAGGCCGGCCTGGTGGGCTTCGCCCGCTCCCTCGCCCGCGAGCTGGGCTCCCGCAACATCACCGTCAACGTCGTCGCACCCGGCTTCGTGGACACCGACATGACGGCCGTGCTCAGCGACGAGCAGCGCGCCGGCATCGTCGCCAACGTCCCGCTGGGCCGTTACGCGCAGCCCGAGGAGATCGCCGCCTCGGTCCGCTTCCTCGCCTCGGACGAGGCCGCATACATCACCGGAGCCGTCGTTCCCGTCGACGGCGGATTGGGCATGGGTCACTGATCACCATGAGTGGAATCCTCGCAGGCAAGCGCATCCTGGTCACGGGTGTCCTGACCGAGCAGTCGATCGCCTTCCAGGCCGCCAAGGTGGCCCAGAACGAGGGCGCCGAGGTCATCCTGACCGGGTTCGGCCGGCTCTCCCTGGTCGAGCGCATCGCCAAGCGGCTGCCGAAGCCCGCTCCGGTGATCGAGCTGGACGTCACCAACCAGGAGCAGCTGGACGGCATCGCCGACAAGGTGCGCGAGCACCTCGGCGAGGGCGTGGCCCTCGACGGCATCGTGCACTCCATCGCCTTCGGCCCGCAGGGCGCCTTCAACTTCCTGGAGGCCACGTGGGAGGACGTCTCCACGGCCGTCCACGTCTCGGCGTACTCCTACAAGGCGCTCGCCACCGCTCTGCTGCCGGTGATGCGCGAGGGCTCCTCCATCGTCGGCCTCACCTTCGACGCCCAGTTCGCCTGGCCGAAGTACGACTGGATGGGCGTGGCCAAGGCCGCCCTGGAGGGCACCAACCGCTACCTCGCCCGTGACCTGGGCCCCAAGGGCATCCGCTGCAACCTGGTCTCGGCCGGCCCGATCCGCTCGATGGCCGCCAAGTCCATCCCGGGCTTCGAGGAGCTGGCGGACGTGTGGAACCGCCGCGCGCCCATCGGCTGGGACCTCGCCGACCCGGAGCCGGCCGGCCGCGGCGTCGTCGGCATGCTGTCGGACTTCTTCCCCCGCACCACCGGCGAGATCGTGCACGTCGACGGCGGCGTGCACATGATGGGTGCCTGACGCCCGGCACGTCGTGAACCGCCGAGGGCGGCGGCCGGTCCCCGGGGACCGGCCGCCGCCCTCGTGTCGTCCTCGGGCCGTTCGAGTCGAGAAACCGGCCGCCCGCCCGCACACTGGTGGAGCAACGTCCCCTCGGACGACCGGGGGAGGAGGTACGGCCGTGATACGCGCTTCCGGTCTCCGCCGGACCACCGCACTGCTGCTGACCGCCGCGGCCCTCGCCGGGCCCTCCGCGCCCGGCCCGCTCGCCGCCCACCCGCGCGCCCCGTCCGCCCGCCCGGCGCCGCGTCCCGTCCCGCCGCCCGGCGCCGAGTGCCACACCCGCGTCCGCGGCTCGCACGCCACGGCCGACTGCTTCAACGGCAACGCCACCCCCGACCAGGTGCAGCTCCACCTGCGCTGCGCCCGCTGGTGGGACCCCGCGATGGACACCGCCCCCGTCACCGTCGGCCCCACCCGGCACGTCACCCTCGCCCAGCGCTGCTGGCTGACCGTGCGGGACGCCTGGGTCAGTCACGAGCCGGGCTGATCCGTCCCCCCGCTCACATACGGGTGCTCGCTCGCCTCCAGGGCCGCCGCGACCGCGTCCCCCGCGCGGATCGCCGCGACCAGCCGGGCGTGGTCGGTCAGCACCCGGGGGTGCGAGCCGGCCCCCACGCCCGCGCGCAGGAACTCCCGGACGACCGAGCCGAGATCCGCGTAGAGCACGGCCAGCACCTCGTTGTGCGCGGCGGCCACGACCGCGGTGTGGAACGCCGCGTCGGCCTCGACGAACCGCTCCAGCAGGCCCGAGTGCCACTCCCGCTCGCGCCGCTCCAGCAGCTCCTCCAGCCGTCGCAGGTCCTCCTCGGTGCGCCGTCGCGCCGCCAGGGCCGCGGCCTTGGTCTCCAGCGCGCTGCGCAGCTCCGCCACGTGCAGCGGGTCGGCGCCGGCGAAGCGGCGGTTCATCACGCCGGCCAGCTCACTGGTGGCGGCGACGTAGGTGCCCGAGCCCTGCCGGATGGTGAGCAGGCCGTTGTGCGCGAGGGCGCGGACGGCCTCCCGGACGGTGTTGCGGGCGACGCCCAGCCGCTCGACGAGCTCCGGCTCGGTCGGGATGCGGGAGCCGACCGGCCAGACGCCGGAGGTGATCTGCCGGCGCAGCCCGTCGATCACCTGGTCCACGAGCGGGGCCCTGCGGGGCGAGGTCAGAGACATGGCGACTCCATTCATCCCATGATTCTATGATGGGCGGCATGACGCGTGCGAGGGGCGGGACGGGTACGACGGGTGCGGCGGACGGGCGGACGACGGCGGCGGGGTGGGCGGCCCGCGTACCGGCCCGGTGGTGGGCGGCCGCGGGCCTCGTCCTGGCCGCCCTCAACCTGCGGCCCGCGGTCACCAGTCTGGGCTCGCTGATGGAGGAGGTCCGGCAGGGCCTCGGCATGAGCGGCACCGTCGCCGGGCTGCTCACCTCCGTCCCCTCCCTGTGCTTCGCGCTGCTGGGCCCGGCCGCGCCGCGGCTGGCCCGGCGCTTCGGCCCGGCGGCCGTGGTCTGCGGCGGGCTCGCCGCGATCGCCGCGGGCCTGGCCCTGCGGCCGTTCGCGGGCGGCACCGCCGGGTTCCTGCTGCTGAGCGCGCTCGCCCTGGCCGGCATAGCGGTGGGCAACGTCCTGATGCCCGTGGTCGTCAAGCGCTGGTTCCCCGACCGGGTCGGCCCGATGACCGGCCTGTACTCCATGGCCCTCACCGGCGGCTCGGCGATCGCCGCGGCCTCCACCGTGCCGGTCACGGGCGCGCTGGGAGGCGGCTGGCGGCCGGGGCTGGCGGTCTGGTCGCTGCTCGCCCTCGCGGCGGGGACGGCGTGGTGGTACCTCGCCCGGCGGCCGGACGGGCGGGACGGGCCCGCCGCCGTCCTCCCGGAGCCGGCCGCGCCCGTCCCGTCCATCCGCCGCAGCCCCACGGCCTGGGCCCTCGCCGTCTTCTTCGGGCTCCAGTCCACCGGCGCGTACATCACCATGGGCTGGATGCCACAGATCTTCCGCGACGCGGGGGTCGGGGCGGGGACCGCGGGACTGCTGGCGGCGGTGACCATGCTGATGGGCGTCCCCTTCTCGCTGCTGCTGCCCGGCATCGCGGCCCGGGTGCGCAACCAGGGCTTCGTCGCCCTGGCCCTCATCGCCTGCGGCCTCGCCGGGTACGCCGGGCTGTGGCTCGCCCCGGCCGGCGGCTGCTGGGCCTGGGCGGTGCTCCTCGGCATCGCCAACAGCTCCTTCCCGCTGGCCCTGACGATGATCGGCATGCGGGCGCGGACCGGCGCGGGCGTGGTGCGACTGTCCGCCTTCGCCCAGAGCGTCGGCTATCTCCTCTCCATCCCCGGGCCGTTGCTGGTGGGCCGGCTCTACCAGGCCACCGGTGGCTGGGAGCTGCCCATCGCGCTGCTGGCGGCGCTGACGGTGCCACAGGCGGTGGCCGGGCTGCTGGCGGGCCGGGACCGCAGCATCGAGGACGAGACCTGACCCCGGTGCGGGGGCCGGCGGACGGACTGGGACACTGGGGGCATGCCCGTCATGGACACCAACCCCGACCCCAAGAACGGTCAGAAGGCGTTTCTGACCATCCTCGGCGCGATGCTCGGCATCACCGTCGTCATCGGAATCATCGCCACCTTCGCCTCGGGCTGACCCCCTTGGTCCTTCGGGACGGTGGTGCTGTCACCACCGTCCCCTAGGGGGCCCGCCTCCGGGGCGATTGGGGGGTTCACCGGATGGGAGGGGAGGCCCCCGCTCCGTAGGTTCGTAGTGCACCGCGACGCGACGCGGTGCGCAGGACCGGACCGTACGGAGGCGCCCCCATGCCCGCCCGCAGGCACGACCCCACGCGTTCCGCGCAGACCCGTCTGCCATGGTGGGCCGTGGTGCTGCCCGTGCTCGCCTTCGTGGCCCTGTTCGTCCTGCTCGCCGCCCCGGCCCCGGCTCCGGCGGCGGAGGGCGCCGCGGACGGGCCGGGTCCGCCGGCCCGGATCGTCCTGCTCGTCGGCCACTGGGCGTCGCTCTTGTGAGGTCCTTCCCCCGGGGAGTGCAAGCCTCCCAACACCCCGCGCCTCGCGGTCGGTTTCGTGCGAAGCTGGACCGCATGAGCGCCGAAACGACCCGCAGGATCGTCCTCTTCCGCCACGCCAAGGCCGACTGGCCCGACGTCGACGACCACGAGCGTCCGCTCGCCGAGCGCGGCCGCAAGGACGCTCCGGTCGCCGGACGCTGGCTCGCCGGATCCGGCGTCACCCCCGACCTGGCCCTGTGCTCGACCGCCGCCCGCACCCGCGAGACCTGGAAGCTCGCGGCGCCCGAGCTGGTCCAGCGACCGCGCACCGTGTACGAGGAACGGCTCTACGAGGCGTCGCTGGGCGAGCTGATCGCCGTGCTCAACGAGGTGTCGGACGAGGTGTCCGACCTGCTGGTGATCGGCCACAACCCCGGGATGCACGCGCTGGCGGACGCGCTGTCCGGGGAGGCGGACGGAGACCTGCTGCCGCGGATGAACCGGTCCGGGTTCCCGACGGCGGGGATCGCGGTGATCACGTTCAGCGGGTCGTGGAAGGGCGTGGAGCACGGGGTGGGGCGGCTGGCGGCGTTCTGGGCGCCGCACGCGTAGGGGTTGGGCTGGGGGAGGGTCGTCTCCCCGCCCCGCCCTTTTCCCGGAGCTCGTAAGTGGGGGTTCTGAGCATAGGGGCCGGTCAGAGCATGCGGAAGCCCCCGTCTGGCACGTGGCTGAACGGGGGCTGTCGATGGCTGATCAGTGGCAGAACGAGCCCTCAACGGCCTTCACGACCTTGTCCGCCTGGTCATCGCTGAGTGCCACGTCCCCGCCTTGGAAGCGCTGCTTCGCGTTCCCACGGATGGTCGCCGAGTCCTTCCCTTGTGTGATGTCGAGACAGACGTCACGGGCCCGGCTGATGGCCTTCGCTTCCTTCGTGACGAGCCCGGGATGCACCTCGCGGAGCGCTGCGACGAGCCGGGCCGTCTGGGCTGTGTCGGGGCTCGGTATGCCGCTCGTTGTCGCGGGGGCAGTCGTCTGTCCGTCGGCGGTGGCCGGGGCCGACGCGGACGTCTTCGGCTGGGCTGTTGCGGTGTCGGTCTTGTCGTCGTCGTCCTGGAAGAGCGAGATGATGCCGCCTAAGACGAGCACTCCCGCCCCGACACCGAGCCACGTCTTTGCTTTCTTCTCCATGGTCCCTCCCCTGGTGACGGCCCCCGTGGTGATCTCTGTTTGCCTACCACGGGGCAGGTGTAGGCGTCATGGATTCGGTGGAACCGGCGCTCAGTGCTCGTCGCCCGGGGCCATGTCGAAGCCGCCGGCGCGCAGTGCGTCTATGAGCCTCATGGCCTGGTCGTTGCTCGGGTCGTCGCGGAGTGCGTTGGCGGCGTCGATGACGGCCCGCTGAACGTCCGGGGGTTGGTCCCGCCATTGCGCGGAGAGTTGGTCCAGGCGTGCTGTGTCGCTGGGGGTCGGGGTGGGGACGTTGTGGTCGTCGTCGCTCACTGTGTCTCCCGTGCGGTGCGGTATCCGTGGAGCCACCAGCCTGCCGCAGAGAGGTCCGGGACGTGGGCGGAGACGGTGCTTGCGCGGGGACTCGGGCCGGGGCCTACGACCCAGCCGGAGCCGTCGTAGGGCTCCTCCACCCAGCCGTGGGCGTAGTCGGTAGGGGGCGCGTCTCGTGGCCACAGTCGTCCCGATCCTGGTGCGGCGGGGTCCATGACGACCGCGTACGGTCCTGCTGTGGTTTGCATGCCTGGTACGCCAGCAGAGGGCCCCGCCCGGCGGGGTGCCGAACGGGGCTCGTCTCGCTCTTTCAGGTGGGGTCAGTCGCCGTACTCCTCGGCGCACAAGTCGCAGTGCCCCTTGGCCTGTTCGTTGTCTCGGTGCTCCATGCACATCGCGTGGACGGTGTAGTCACCGGGTCCCGCGTCGGGGTCGTCGGTCTGGCACTCCTGCCGCGCGGTCTCTGCTTCTTCGGGGCTGTAGAGCGCGGCTTCGATGCACTCGCCGTCGTAGAACACGCCGTACTCGGTCACTGCTTCGCTCCCTTCGCGGGACCGGTAGCGCACTGGTCGCACCCGTCCTTGGCCCGTGCCCGGTCTCGGTGCCGCGCACAGAGGACGTGGACCGTGTAGTGCCCCGGCGACGAGTCCGGCGTCAGGTTGGTGTACTCCTCGCGGAGCTTGTTCGCCTCGGTCCGGCTGTAGATGCGTGCCTGTATGCAGGCACCGAGGTGGAACACTCCGTACTCCGGCGGGGAAAACGGAGCTGGTTCGGTGGGCGTCCCGGGTTCCATGCCGGGCCACCAGATCGGCGCCGTGGGGACGCTGTTGCTGCCGGGGCAGGGCTCGTACGAGCCGGTGAACTCCCGTCGGCCCGTGCGGGAGTTGTGCGCCCACACTTCGCGGGCGTGGTTACGGATCAGCCGGTCCCGTGCCCTGATGAGTTCCCCGGTGCCGCAGGTCTGACAGATGTCCCGACCGGCGTAGTAGGGGCCGCGCGGTCCACTTCTCCCCATCAGTCGTCACACCCTTCGGGGTGCTGGCGGGCGGGCGGAACGTCGTCGGCGCCGGGGCGGTGGTGCTCGGGGTTGGGTGCGTGCTCCGGGCAGGCGTAGAGACCGACAGCCGAGGCACTGGCCCTTTCGATGCACCCCACTTCGACGGGCGCGACGGTCTTGGTTCCGCAGACGTGGCAGCGCGCGGCGGGGCGGACGGCCGGAGCGTCCACCGGGATCCAGTCGGCGAGGCTCATGCGGGCACCCCCGCCCGGCGGGCGCACGCGAGCTGTTCGAAGTGGTCGCCCTTGTACCTCTGCGGGTAATCGACGCCGATCGCCTCGAACCTCACCGCCCAGCGGTGCTCCCGCTGTTCCAGGGTCAACCCTTCGTCTTCTTCGGCGTGGAAGATGGCGCGGACCTGGGCGGAGGAGGGGCCGCGCCACGGCTTCCGCCACACGGAGATCGAGACGGGGACGGTGACGGTGACCGGGGCGGTCTCGGCGGGGGCGGTCGGCGTCGTCGTCTTGGTGGTGCGGTGCTCGCCGTGGGCGGGCAGCAGCAGCCGGAGCGCCCAGCGGAGGGCGCGGAGGATACGATCACGCATGCGTCGTTCAGCTCCTTGGAAGCTGGAGGGCGAAGCCCCGGCGGACCGATACCAGCGGTCTTCCGGGGCGCTTCACTTTCGGAGAGTAGTCCTTTACGTCAAGCGACGTAAGAGCTTGTAAAGGCACGTCAACTCACTTGGCTTGATGTGTACGCCTACGGGGCGGGCCGGTACGGTCTGGGCTGTGGAGTACGAGCCAGACGCAGAGATCATCCGTGACGCACCAGAGGCGCCCTTTCAGCAGCTCACGGGCATTCTTCGTGCGCGGATTCAGCGCGGGGACTGGAAGCCGCGTCGGCCGATCCTGTCGGAGACCCGTCTGTGCGAGGAGTACGGGCTTTCCCGGCCGACCGTCCGCCGGGCGATTGCTGCCCTGGTCGCCGAGGGGGTGCTGTTCGTCGTCCCGCAGCGCGGAACCTACGTCGCCGACCGGAGCGCGTCCGCCGGCGAGGGGTGAGCCGTCGCTCCGGATAGGCTGGTGACGACCCCGGTCTGCTGACTGCCGACACCATCGGGCACCGACCGTTGTCGGGAGGTCTGTGGGTACAGGCCGGGGCCCGGACACGACGGAGGAAACCCCGCCCACAGAACGGCGAATGGGGCGCGCTCGCGAACGCCTAAAAGATCAGTCGCCGAGAGTGGCTGTCACGGCAGACGGGCCGGGGAAGTCCGCTGGCAGCGCATCCATGAGCAGTTCATCCACGGGCCGACCGAGCCAATAGCCGGACTCGCGCAACCGTCCGGACGGGCGGAACCCCGCCTTTTCGTAGGCAGCGATTCCGGCACGGTTGGGCTCCAATACCTTGAGCCACACCATGCGCAGGTGCGCAACGTGGAACGCCCAATCCAGGGTCAACCGGGCCGCTTCCGCCGCGTACCCCTTCCGCCGTTCATTCGGGGCGAGCACGATGACGAACTCGGCCGTACGCACGTAGGTGTTGACCTGCAAGACCGTCATCCCTACGGCCGCTTTGTCCTTGAGTCGCACTACCTCAAACTGTTGATAGCGCTCATTCGCGCGCTGCCGCTCGTATCCAGCGGCGCGTACCTCCCATGCCTGGGCCCACTGGTTGCCGTATCCGAGGATGGTCCCGAGATCGTTTTCCCACTTGTGGTACTCGGGCAGCATGTCTTGGCGGGGCATTCCTAGGGCAAGGCTCTCGCCGGTCAGGAGGATGTGCGGGTCACTCACGGTCGTACTCCTTGTCAGCCCTTGCCGGGCCTGGTCCGTCTGGTGTGTAGGTGGGGGCGTACAGAGCGGTGTCCGCCGGTTCTTCGACTGGTTCCCCTTCCGGGTCGGCAATCCAGGCGTGCAGCCGTATCGGGTCGGTGGCCACGCCATGGCGCCATTCGGCCCGGCGCCGGGCCATCGTCAGCAAGAGCGCGGCAGCCGTTGAGTCCTCCAAGCACGCCCAGCGCATCGGCAAGGCCCGTGCAGCCCAGCGAACCGCGCGCACAGCGTAGCGAGACTGATACACGGTTGCCGGCGGCAAGTCACGCCCCACACAGGCCAGCCGTACGAGTCGGGAGAACCGGCCACGACGAGGGCCGATCAACCATGCCGCAGCGGTGAAGAGCACGACCGGCACGGCACCGACGCGCCACCGCATCGGGACGGGCGCGGGGGCCGGTAGGGTCGCCGGCGCTTCGACGGTTCCCCACGAAAGGGCAGCGTCTCGGAGCCGTACGACCGTCGCACCCATGTTCGCGGCAGCGTCCGAAGCGGGGCGCAGCTCGGTGTGTCCTGTGTCGTAGTCGATGAGCACACAGGCATGGGTGGTGAGCGCAGCCACCGTATTCTTACGGCTCACCGCACACCCGCCGGGGCTGGTGCGCGCTCTTCCCACTCAGTGCCGGGAGCGCGCTCGACTGCCTCTAGCCATGCCTCGGAAGCGAGGGCAGCAAGCAGCGGTGGCCAAACGGTCTGTGCGCCGAGCGCTGCGGCGTGAATCGTCGCGCGCAGCGGGGCGGGATTGATGAGTCCAAGGGAGGCCAGGCGCCCGTCAGCGAGTCTGAGCACGCGCCGCAGGTTGACACGCAGCCCGTGGTGGAAGTCCCCGACGAACACCCCCTTGGCGGCCCGCTTGCGGTGCGCCTCGGGCATTAGATCGGCGAACGTGTCGGCAAGCAGCGGCTTGTACCGGTGCGCCGAGTACCGCTGTTCAACGGGTGCAGAGATCACAGCGTCAAGGACTGCCCCGTCAAAGTACGGGTTGTGCAGCGCCAGGCCGAACGCGTCCGCGAGCTGGATTTCCGCGTACGCCGACCGTGCCGCGTTCCGGAGGGACGCGACGAAAGCCGTGTCCGGATCGGTGCCTGTGGGGGTGTTCACGTTCGGTACGGAGACGTTGAGCCACGGAGGGCGGGGCCGTACCGAACGGCCGATGTGCGCCGCGTTGCCACGGAGGGCAGCAGCGATCAGCGGGCGCGGACTCTGCCGACGCAACCGCGCCCAGTCCATGGCGTCCCCGAGCATCCGCAACCAGTGCCCACGGCGCGCGAGACTCGCAAGGTGGGTCGGGGTAGGCAGGAAGAGGTTGTCTCCGCCGTCACCGGTCAGGTGGCAGACGGAACCCGCGGCAGCCATCATCCGTAGCTGTTCCGAGAACATCGACCACACGGAAGTTGACGGAGCCGGCGCGTCTGTTACGGGCAATGCGAAATCGGTTGCGGTGAACGGCAGATGGTGCACACCGAGCGGGAAGAACGTATGGCGCAGGCCAGGCACGTTCAGTGCTCGGGCGTACTCCATATCTCCGCCGTTTGTGACACCCGTCGGGTGCAGCGTCACGCCAGTGATCGGCCCGTACTGTGCAGCGAGCACCGCCACGGTGGTTGAGTCCATGCCCGCTAGGTCCGTGGTCGCGGGCGCCCCTCCCACCCGCACGCGGACCCCCTCGCCGAGCGCGTGCCGGAGCGCTGCCGAAACCTCGTCGGGGGTTCGTTTCGCCGGCTTCCACCACGGGGCCAGCGACGTTCCGCCCTCGGCGTCGAGCGTCAGCAGGTGTCCGGCGGGCACGGGTGTCACGCCCGACCACGCGCTACGGCCCGGAGCCGGCGTGTGCTTGTCGCGCAGGTACGCAGCAAGCCATTCGGGGTCCACGCTCCCGCCGACCAGCGGGGAGAGCGCGAGCGCGCTGGACCCCCACACCACACCGCCGGGGGTGTTCACCGTATAGAGGGGGGAGGCCCCTGCCGTGTCGGCGAGCACTTCCACAAAGCCTCGTACGCCCGTGCGCACCACCGTGTGCGAACCGGCCCACGAGCTGGCTACCGTCGCCAGATCGGGGCACGATAAGGCACGGGCAAGATCGTGTTCCGAAGCGGAGCACGGGCCGAGAACGGCGATCCGCGCGTTGCCGAGTTCCACGGTTCGTACGTGCTTCGCTTCCCAGACGCCAAAGACCCACAGCGTCGGATCACTCCAGATCAAGCGCGTGCCCACGGGGATCGCAGTGGGTCGGCTGCCTGGTGCGCATCCGCCGTACCAACGCGCTTTACGTTCTTCCACCTCGTCACCTCTTCCACCGCCAGGAATCGGAACGGCCCCCGTGGGGATTTCTCCTGCCGGGGGCCGCCACTACTTCGATCAGTCGTACGGGTCCTGCTTCGACTCGGTGCTGTCCTTGTCGCTACCGCGCGTCAGCGTGGCAGCGTCGCCCAGGACGATGACCGACGGAACGGCAAGGGGATCAGCGTCCTTTGCCGTGTCCGCTGCGGTGTGCTGCTGCGACATGCGTCGTTCCTCCTCTCCACATCAGACGGGGCAAGATGACCCCTTGCACGGTGGAAGGTCCCAACGTCGCGCACAAGGGGAAGACCAGTCAGGGCGTACGGATGCGGCCGGGCGGGGGTGGTTCCCGTCCCGCCGAGGGTTCGTCGTCACCCGGCGGGGCGGAGTCTTGGGCCCTTCCGGCTCCCCGTGTAGTCGGAAGGGGTGCCCGGCCGGCCACGCAGGGGGCGACGACCGGCCGGGCTCTAGGGGGTGATCGGTACTTTGCGGACGAGCATCCACTCACCGTCGTCATCCACGACCACATCACCGGCCTTGACCTCGTAGCCGACCCCGGTCCCCTGGTGCCCCGGGGATGCCTGAGACGCAATCAAGACTCCGTGGTCGTCCCCGAGGTGGTCTGTCAACCTCCGCAGGCCGGTAGCGGCTGCCCTGCCGTCTCCGAGGAACAGGGCTGTCGCGATGACCTCGGCACGTGCGCGGCACACGTGGCAGCCCTGAACGAGTGGAGGGAAGGCCACAAGACGCCCGCTCTCCGGCTCGTCCCTGGGCTCGTCGCTCGTCCGGGTGGTCACCGCGCCCCCGGGTGCTGCCGCTCGTGGTGCTTGACGAACCCGTCGGCGAACTTGTCGGCCGACCCCCTGTCACCCCGCTTCCATGCCGCCCGCCGTGCGCTGTCGAGACGGACGCAGATGGCGCAGCCCTTGACCGGGGCCGGCATGGCCGGGGGTCCGCTGCTGTGCGGCAGAGGGATCACGGCTCCTCCCTCGTCGGGAGTCCGATGGCCCGCCGGTCGTCGTCCGTCGCATCGCGCAACCGGTGCTTGGGGCAGGTCCACTCCTGGCCGTCCGCGCCGTGCAGCCGCATCCTGACCCTACGATCAAGGTCTTCAACGACCGTTCCCACCTGGCCCGTCTCGACGTCCCTCATCAACCTACCCTGCCTATACGCCACTTGTTCGAGGCCCTTCTCGACTCCACTTCGGCAACTCTCCTGTGCACTACGAGAGTTGCCCGTGAAGCCGCACCGCAGCAATGCTTCTACTGTGTCAGTGACCTACTGACACAAAAGATGATCAAGACGCGTGAGAGGGGGGACCATGGCTCGTCGCAACGCGGGTTCGGGGTCGGTCGCCACAGCACCCGAAACCTTCGGGGAGTTACTCAAGCACTACCGAGAGGCGGCCGGACTCACACAAGCACGTCTTGCCAAAAGGCTATTGTGTGAACGTTCAGTGCTTGCCCGTATCGAAGCGGGCAAGCGTCCACCATCAGAGGACGTTGTAAGAGCGTGTGATCGTGAACTCGGCACCGGTGGAGCCCTTCTGAAGCTCTGGCGCCGCATCGACTGGTACCCCGATGTGGAGCACCCCGATTGGTTTAATCGTCGGGCTGAGATGGACGCCGAAGCTGAGTCGCTACATGAGTATCAGAATCAGGTCATGCCGGGATTGCTGCAAACCGAGGACTATGCGCGCGCCTTGTTCTCACACCGAGGAGCTGAGACCGACCTAGACGTCGTAGAGAGACTTGTCCGCGCCCGATTAAGTAGACAACAGCGGTTCCTCCGCTCTGGTGGGCCGTTGCTGGTCGTCGTGCTGGATGAGAGCACAATCCGCAACGTGGTGGAGAGCCATAGGGTCATGCACGGACAGTGCTCCCACCTGTTGACTGTGGGAAAACGTCCCAACGTTCGCATTCAGGTGGCCCCTTCATGGGATGGAAGCCTCATACGCCCCAAAGCTTCCATGTCCATTATCAAGCTCCCCGATGGGCATGAATGGGTCTACACGGAGTCCCTGGATCGTGGGCACTTCAGTGATGATCCGGCAGTCGTCGCCCGCCATGTCCGCACCTATGATGTGCTCAGAGCTGACTGTCTGTCGGCTACAGAGTCGGCTGCGTTCATCAGTGAGGCAATGGAGAGGTACGGGCGAGATGAAGACCGAAGTGGGCGCGGCTCGTTGGACCAAGAGCAGCTACAGCGACCGAGACGGCGGCAACTGTATCGAAGTCGCCCGCGAATTCCCCGGCAGCATCCCCGTCCGTGACAGCAAGCGCCCACATGGCCCGACGTTGAGCATTCCCGCCGAGGCGTTCGCTCACTTCACAATGACCCTCCGTCGAGGAACCCTGAACGACTGACGGAAAGCCAACCGTCCCGACCGACCGGGCCCCGCTCACCAACTCCTCGGTGGGCGGGGCTTCGTCGTGCGTTCACGCCGCCAGGAGCGCCGGACCGTCCGCGCCGGTCCCCGGGAAGACGCGGCCGAACTCACAGGCCAACGTCACCTCATCAACGGGCTCCCACGACCCGCAGTCGTACATGGTCCACTCCACAGAGGCGACCCAGAGGTTCGTCCGGCGGTCGCGCGCCCAGAGACGGAACCGGCTGTGCCGGCGCTTCTTCATCAGGTTTGCGATCACGATCCCCTCTGATGCGAGCACCGCGCGAACGTCGTCGCACGAGCGGACGATGGGCGCCCCGAGGATCTGACTCAGGTCCCGGCAGGGCGCCCAGCGGCCCATTTCGTCAGCGGGCATAGGTACTTCGACGGTCGTCTCAATACGGCTACGGCACTCCTGGCTGTGAGCGTTCATGAGCTCACAGTAGTACGCACGTTCGAATAATCAAGACTTTTTTGGCTGGAACTACCCGCCCTCTTGGCGCGTCATCTGCTAGACACCCTTTTCCGCGTTTCGACGCTTCGGGCGTAACCGGACAGCAGGGGCAGCACCAGGCCGACCGGGCGAACCACCGTGGCGACCGTCCGGCCCGCGGCGTCTCGAACATGGATATCCACGAGGCCCCCGCAACCGATCCGGCTGACCACGACCGCGCCACCGTCGCGGGTCGGGATCACCACGTCTGCGCCCCCGCGAGGTACAGGGTGCAGAAACGTTTCTGCGCCTTACAGCGAGCCTCGTGCACCTGCTTCGGCGTGATGCCCATGTCCGTGGCCAGCTCCGCGTCCGACCCGTGCTCGCCGTAGTCCCACACCGGCGTGATGCCGTAGTCCGCCTTGAGGATGTGGCGCTGCCGTTCACTCAACAGCCCCAAGGCGTGGTGGACTTGCTCCCGGATGGCCCGGCGGCGGGCCGGCTCATAGTCGGTGGCGTCGAGCAGTTCGGTGGGTAGGCCGGTCTGGCTGGCGACGACGTCTCCGAGCGTGATTTCGTCGCCGTACAGGTCGTGATTCAGGGGCCGGTCAAGGGAGTCCACGCCGAGCCAGGACAGCAGTGCGGCGTAGGCGTGCGCGGGGCTCATCTTCCTCGGGCCCATTTCTTCGGTGCTCGCAGCGCGGGCGGCGTCGTACGGGTCGCCCTTCGCGAGGACGAGCGCCTTTTCAAAGTCCTTTGCTGCGGCGGGGGTTACTCCGGGGCGGGTCGCCTTCCAGCGCTGGTCCCGCATCGTGGAGTGCAACTCACGGTCTATGTAGGCCATGAATTGGGCGCCGGTTTCACCGTCGAACTTTCCGAGGTATTCCCACACGGTGATTCGGCCGGCTTGCGCCAGGTCCTCGGCCAAGTTGTAATCAGTGCTGCTCGCGTAGGTGGCGTAGTCACGGGCCCGCTGCATGATGAGTGATTCCGTCTCGGCTATTACTGCGCTCACTGCGCTGATTTCGTTCCGCTTGGCAGCTGCAAGTATGTCCGCAGACAAGTGCGTCATTGAGCATCGCTCCGTTATCCGGGTGGCTTTGCTCCTTGTGGGGAGCAGGGCTTGCCCGGAACGGGGCGTGCGCAGATCAAGAAATGCGCGTCAGTCGCTCGTGCGTGCGTCTGGAATGGGGCATGAAAATGCCCCGTCCCGGGACGCAGGGACGGGGCTTGCGCACGCCTTATCTCTGCGTGCTGCTGAAATTAAGAAATTGGCCGATCTCGACATATGGGGCGGAAGGGTGGCCAGGTAACCTATACAGACGCAAAAAGACCGACTTCGCTACCGATTCGCGACCAGAACGACAGGGTTTGCTCTCTTTCCTGCGAGTCTTGTGATCAAAATGTGAAGGGGTGGTGTACAACCTTTTCGCTGGTTGCGCTGTGATTTAGTAGTCCGCACCGTAGAGCGAACCCCACGACTGGCCGCCGATTTCTGCTTCCGCTTCGATCGGGACGCCGTATAGGGGGAAAGACATGAAGCGCTCAAACTCTCGCGCAATCTCCTCGGCTTCCCGCTTCGGCGCCGACGCCAAAATCTCATCGTGGATAGGCAAGCGGCAGAATTCGAGCAATCCGGCCGACTCGATTTGCAGCATGGCTTGCCCGAGGACGTCTCTGGCCACGCTTTGACACGCATAATTCGTTACAGCGAATGTCCGGTCTCGATCCAGCGGGAGCCGGCGCCCGGTCGCCGAAATGAAAACCATGCGGTTCTGAAAAGCCTGCCGTTGCCAGCGGGAAGAGGCCTGTTTGATCTCGGGAAAAACCCTGTCGTACGCTGCTACGGCTTGCGCGATTTCCGCCTCACTTGCACCCGTCTGTCTTGCGAGCGTGCGGCTTCCTCCGCCGTAGACCTTTCCGAATCCGGCGCCCTTGAATACCTTCCGGTCTCGCTTAGTAGCGGCGGGGCCTTTGACCAGCCGGGCGGTGTACATGTGAATATCAAATTTCTCGCCACCGCTGAGAAATCCGGCCTTCATGCGCTTGACGTCCGCGAGTGCCGCGAGGACGCGCATTTCGATCGCTTGGAAATCCGTGGAGATCACCACGTGGCCGGGCTCGGCGAGGATCGCGCGCCGGATCACGTGGTCTCCGGACGGAAGCTGTTGCAGCGGGGGCCCGGAGACGGACATGCGGCCGGTACGCGCCTGTAGAGAGTTGATGCTCGCGTGGATGCGTCCGGCGGTGTCGAGCTGCGTCACGAATTGCGCGGCGTAGTCCTCGCCCCACTTCTTCGCACGCTTGGCCCGAAGCACCGCGTTCGCCAAGGGATTTGGCTCGCGCGCCCCGATGCGTTGCCAGTCCCGGTCAAGGTCGGCAAGGGGCAGCAACACCGCCTTATCGACCTTGAGCGCTCCCGCGTCGGTGCGCTCCGTCAGGGTCTCGCCCATGCCGGTCAGGGCCTCGGAGACCTGCGCCACGCTCCCGATCTTCGACACCCCGTACCGTGCGGCAACGGCGCTGTAGTGCGCGGCTTCCTCGGCGAGTCGGCGCGCGAGCGGCGCGGCGTACTCCTGGTCCACGAGTAGGCCGGTCCGCTGCATCACCGCGCAGAGCCGCGCTATCTCGTGCTCGTAGGTGACGAGTTCGTCGCGGACGCCGAGGCGGGACAGCTCGGCGCGGAGGATCGGCGCCAGACGCGCGGTGAGGATGACGTCAAGTCCGGCGTAGAGAAGGAACGTTGGGTTCGAGAGGGGAATGTTCGCCCAGCCGGTTTCCTTCGTCAGCCCCAGGCTGCGGAAAACCGTCGTGAGCCCCGCTTGGGTGTCCGGTGCCGAAGGGTCAATCCAGCGCGCCGACAAGGGCTTGAGGCCCGTCCCGATTCCTCCTTCGGAGGGCTGCCGCGGGTCTATCAGCGCCGCGAGGATCCGGGTATCCGTCGTCCACGGAGCGAGATCTTCTAGGGGTATTCCCGCGCACTGGTTGAGGACGAGCCAGTCATAGGCGGCGTTGTGGATCAGTATCTGCCGGGTGCGCCGGATCGCGTCCCGCGCGTAGGAATCGAAATGCCCTCCTCTTTCCCACAGGATCACCCATGCATCGTGCGCGTCGCCGAACTGCACGGTCCGGAGTCGAAAACCAGGGCTGTAAATATCAAGCCCCGTCGTTTCTGTGTCCAGCGCGATGGGCCCGCGCTCCCGCGCTTGATAGAACCAGTCCCAGAACATCCCCAGGTCGTCTGCGTCCTCGGGCACGTGCACGGTGACGATGTCGCCGGCTATCGTGTGCCGGAATTCCTGCATGCCTCCCCCTAAACAAAAAGCGGGCCGCCCACCTGGTTGTAGGTGAACGGCCCGCGTGCGTGCTGCTGTTAGTTGCCGAATATGCCGGGGCCAGTGTCCTCGGGCTGCTCGTCGGCGAGCCGGAGCCCGACCAGGGCGATTCCCCTCTCTGTCTTTCGGCGAGTTGCCCCACGCTCTTCCATCGCGTAGTAAAAGGCGCGGCGAGTCCAGCGCTCGCGAGCGGGCAGGTTCTCCGCCTCGCACCACTCCAAGTAACTGTTGAACGCCTCGGTGCCATTGATCACTTGGGATTCCTCAGCGCGCTCCAGGACGCCGGGAAAGAAACCCGCCAACGGATCGCTTGTCTCACGGTATTCCTTGCTGGCTCCGGTGATGAGTGGCGGGTCTTGCAGCCCTCGCGCATACCATTCGATGGCGCCACGGACGGCCCACGCGGCAATGCCCTCGGCCTCGGCGAGCAGCTTCCGGTCTAGGTCCGGGTCGCGTTCCTCGGGTGCGAACCAGCGCGTGAAGGGAATCAATTTCACACGGCGCCAAAGTCCCTCATCCTGTGACTTAAATTTCGGCTTGTGGTTGGTCGCGAGCAGCAGCAAGAACGACGGTTTGAACTCAAAAAACTCTTGACGTAGGAATCGCGCGGTGATGACGTCCTTGCCGGTCACCTGTTTGAGGATGGATTCCGCCATGGGCTTGCCGGCCTCGCCCTCGGATGCCATGACGAGGCGTGCACCGCGCAAGGCTGCTAGATCGTTCGGGATGCCACCTCCTTTACGTTCCTCGAACGTACTGAAAGGTGTGGTCGTGGTTATCTGTCGGAAGACGGATGTAAGGCCATCAACGAAGACCGATTTACCGTTAGCTCCCTTTCCCCAAAGCACTGAAAATGCCTGTTCATTCGTGTGTCCGGTTATGCCGTACCCGACGAGTCGCTGCATGTAAGCAGGCATCTCCGGCATGCCCGGGAAAACCTCGTCAAGGAAGGCAATCCATCGGGGGCATTGGGCTTCCGGGTGGTAGTCGATATCGAGTCGGTAGGTGAGTAGGTCGTCCTGGTCGTGCGGGCGCAGGTGGCCGGTGCGTAGATTGACCGTGCCGTTCCTGAAATTCAGGAGGTCCGGCCGGTTGTCGAAGTCGCTTGCTCGGATGCTGACGTTCGGTACGGACCGAAGTTCCGTCATCAGGGCATCGATTCTCGATGTCATCGTGAACCCTCGCGCCTCTTTGGTCAGGCCGGCGAGGACGAGCGCGGCGCCCATGCGGTGTATTTCCTGTCGAACGCGCATGTCTGAGCGAACCCAGACGGAGCCGTCCCAGGTGTAGAACCCGAGGCCCGGGGCGTATCGGATTCGGCCCCCGCACCACGCAACCAGGGCATGCGCGTTCATGGCGTCGGACTCGCCGAGCTGCGCGACGAGCCGCGAGAGGATGTCCGCCGCCTCGGCCCCCTGGTCGCGCGTGACGGTGTCGGCGCCGGTGCGCTCCGCGAGTTCGGCATTGCGCGCTGCCGACTCCTCCTCCGCCCCGGAACGGAACGGTCGGGCAGCCTTCACTGCGCGGTGCAGAGCAGGGGCGAACGCCTCGGGATCCCGCTCGCGCCAGGCGGTCAAGTCGCTGGCGGTCGCGGGCAGTTCAAGCCGATGCGCCGTGATCCCGTGCGCTGCGAGACCTGCCGCGAGCCTCGATGTGAAACCCCGGCCGGCACGGTCGTTGTCCCCGACGATCACGACGTGCCGCCCGCGCATTCCCTCGGCGAGTTCGGCCACCAACTCGGGCGAGCCGGCGAGTGCGGCCCCGCGGACGAACACGACGTCGTACCCGGTGGCGACGGCAGTCAGTCCGTCGCTCGGGCCTTCCGTCACCAGGACCGTGCCGTAACCGCCACCGCCCCGCAGCACGCCGAACGCCGACCAGCGGTGCCCGTCCGGGTTGGCCAGGGACAGCCACCGGGCAGGGCACTGTCCGGACAGGTCTCTGCCCTGTAGTCCGCAGGCGACTCCGTCCCAGCCGACGAGCGGCACCGTGAGCCGGGGGTGCGCCTGGTACAGCCGAGAGAGATAGGGGAAGCCGTCGCCCTGGTGGCCGGCGTCCACACCGATCCGGAGATCAGCGGCCGTCGCAAGGTCGAGACCGAACCGGTTGGCAAGGTATTGGCGGGCGTGCTCGGCCTGGTCGTCGTCGTAGTCGCCGAGGGCGAGGGACGTGCGGTCGATGTACGCCGCGAGGGCAGCGACCTGTCCGGCGGGGACGAGCTGCGGGCGCTCAGCGCTCACGGTCGGCCCCGGTCCCTCGACGTCGAACAGGTCCGACCAGCTCAGCCCCGCAGCCTTGATCACGTCGGCGGTCTCGCAGCCGGCGCGGCAGGTGATCCGGATCTTGTTGTCCTCGCCTCGCCAGATGCGGAGGGACGGTCGGCCGTCGTCGTGGGCGGGGCACCGGGCCAGTAGTCCGCCGTCCGGCTGATCCTGGACGTCCCCGAAACGCGAGAGGAGATCAGCAAACTGCACGCCCGACCACCCCCATGCCCATGGCGCTCCGGTAGTCGTCCAGCAAGTCAGCAAAGGCGCATAGCGTCGTGGTGAAGTACCACCGAGCGGTGTCGAGCCCCCGCACTGTCGGCACCCAGCCGTACAGCCCGGCGCAGTCATCAGCGGGCATCCCGAGTCCCTGCCGCATGTGGGTCCAGGTCCTCACGGAGACGTGCACCCGACCCGCAGCAACCGGCGCACCACGGGTCTTGTGGACGACCGCACCGAACGGGAAACCGGCGTGGTCGGCTTCAATTTGGGCCTGGTGCAGCCACGTTGGAACGGCAGGCGACCGTACATCCTTGCATTCCAGGACGAACGGCGGGGCGTGCACGTCGCCCACGTCCCGCGCCCCTTCCTGCGCGGCCCGGCGGACTGTCATCCCGTCGAATGGGTCCCGGGGCCGGCCGTCGTCGCCGACGAGCCCGAGGGCGCGATTCAGGTAGTCCCGCACTGCGGATTCCCACGCGGTACCTCTCCTCTTGTTGGGGTTAGCCACGGCCCCACCACCAGTGGAGGACCGTGAGCGTGACCGTGAGCAAGAGCAGCAGCGCGCCGAAAACGCCCCCGATGATGAGCGCGGCAGTCATCCGTCCGCCCCCTGCCGAATGCGGGCTCCGTTCCCCATGGCATGCGCTGCTGCCGCGAGATACCGCAGCCAGTCCTGCCGCGACTCCCACCCCGGCCGGAGCCAGAGCACGTCACCACGGCCCAGTGCCCGGACGTCCCCGAGGGCTGGCGCGGTGGTTCTGGTGATCTCTCGTTCCATTCCTCCCCCTCAAACACAAAGGGGCCGGAGAGGCACCACCACGGGCACCCCTCCGGCCAGTTCTGCTGCTATTAGGCGTCCCGCTCGCCGGTCACATCCGGGATGACCAAACGGACGTGTTCAGCACTAATCCACTCCCGCCTGAGCGTGCGCCGCTTCGCGAATCCCGACTCAGTTCCCGTCGGACGGACACGGAGCATCCCGCGAAGTCGCCCATCCACCAGCCGCGTTGTAACCCGGTCCACGATTGCATCGGCCATCCTGACCCTGTTGCCCTGCCGTGCGGCGTAGGCGATCAGGTCTCCCCGATACAGCTCCTCGCCACCATAATCGGTGACAACTCCCCTTTTCCCCATGGGTGGTTACTCCCCCTCTTTGTAGTTCATCAAGTGCATGTAGGCCGTGAAAGCCTGTTGCGACACAACCCCGTTACCCGCTGCCTTAAGCTGACGCGCCCGGTTGAGGCCCGGGATATGCGTGATCCAGCCCCGAGGTAGCCCCATCAACCACTCGGCGAACACCGAGGCGAGCCGCCGACCACCGCGCGGACCGAATTCCACCGGGATCGGCGCCGGCGACCCCATCAACGTCTCCCAACGGCGCACGGCCGGGGCGTAGTCGGCCCACCAATCCGATGGGGAGTGGTAGACCCCCGGCGGTGTCTCCTCCGCCGTATCCGGGTCCACTGGGAGGAGGAACGACACCTCATCATCGAGATTCGGACCGTGCCCACCGGCCTTCCTCTTATCCGGGTGCTGTGGAGCGCCATTCGAACCAAGGTTTGCAGTTGGCGTCTTGAACAGCTTCGCGGCCCGGTCCTTGGTGAATAACCTCGCTACAGCGGTAACAAGGTCGTCACCTCCTGCGCCTTCACGCCCCGCCTTTGCGAAATCCGGCCCCCGCATTGCGTCGGACGCTGTGGGGGTTGGCAGGAGCGGCAGCGAACTGGAAACAGGAAGCTCAATAACCGGTGGCGCGAGCCGTTCCCGCTCGGACATGGTTCCGTCATTGACTATCCCGTGTCTCGGCCACGCCGCCGTGTACTTCCGCGCCCTCCCGCCCTCCCTGATCGGGTACTTGAGCCATGTACCCGTGGTCTTGTCGATAACTGCCTTAATGTCGTGCGTGATTCGTCGTGGTGGGATCCGGTACACCTTCCAGTAGATGCGCGTACGCCACATGTGCTTGCTGCGGAACGACACCGTTCCCGAGGACTTGCAGCCGGCGCGATCTGCTCAGTCCTTCTACGCCAGTCACCCAACGGTCCGGCAACCCCATGAGCCACTCAACAAAGGAGGCGTTGAGCCGAAGCATCCCCCGATCGGTCAGGGCAACGGGCGGGGGCGACGGCCGCCGCAATACCCGTTCCCACCGCCGGATAGCAGGTAGGTAGCTTCCCCACCATGCCCCGGGGGAACTCAGCGAACGGTGAACCCGTGTCGGCAAGTTGTCGGCCGACGCTTTTCGGGTGAGCGGCTGCACGCCTTTCCACATGCTTGCCGTTGGCGTGGGCAGTAGGTGAACTACTGTCCCCGGCAAGGCGTAGTCGCCCTTACTGCCCCGCTGATTTGGTGACCCCTTCGGGCCGTCAGACCTTTTCGGCGTTGGGAACAGCGGGTGTTGCGATGGCGAACCACCTGTCTCGGTGGTGGGCGGCTCCCACGGCGGACGCTCGTAGGCAACACCAGCGCAGGTCATACCCGATCTGGGCCAAGTCCGCAGCGACGACGTCCAGCCCCCGCGAGCGGATCGCGGAGACGTTTTCCAGGAATGCGAGTCGTGGTCGTAGAACGCGAATGGCTTCGGCAACGTTCTGCCAGATCCCCGACCGCTCACCCTGAATCCCCACCCGCTTCCCCGCGTTTGAAATATCCTGACACGGGAATCCAGCGGTGATGATGTCCACCTCTCCCGCGATGGTGGACCAATCAATCTGTGTAATGTCGCCGAGATTTGGCGCGTTCGGATACCGGCGCGCGAGGATCAGCGACGTGTACGGGTCGATCTCCGCGACGTAGCGGATCCTCTCCCCGGTCAGGGCCTCAACGGCCCGCCCGATCCCTCCGTAGCCGGCGCAGAGTTCGAGTATCGGTATGCGATCACCCCCGTGAAATGCGGAGGCTCCGGGGGCGTTCCCGGAGCCGTTCCGCGGGTTAGTCCTTCGGCTCCGCGATGGCGTCCGACCACGACTTGAGGACGCGAATCGTGGGCTTGCGGTAGCTGACCTCTCGCCCCTGCTTCGTGGTGTACTCCACAAGCTCAAGCTCCAGCGAACACAGAGCTTCCCCACCGACCTTATCGAGAGAGTTCCTGACCTCGTGCAGGACCTCAGCCAACTTCCAAGAGCCCGTCTGGAGACGGAAAACGCCGAGGTCATAATCCTCAGCAATGCGGAGCTTCACACTAATGGACGGGGACGGCCCCCGCTTTGCCTTGGCAGCGGTCTTTCGCTCCTCCAGCAGCGTCGGACAGCCGCAGGGCTTCCCCTTATCTTCCTCGGGCGACAGGAACTCGACTCCGTCGCAGTGATGAATGAGCGTCGAACCATTCCAAAGCTTCAGATCGTCGTCAATCGCGTCTGCGCCAGAGAGAACGACCTTGACCCGATCCGTCGCAGTGAGAATTTCGATGTAGTTCTCCGACGTCGAATCAGTCTCAACCGGAGTGCCGCCCATGAGCTGAGCAACAGCAGCAGCCACCTCCGGATCCCCGGTCGTCACCCGCCATTCCGGAAGAGGAACCGGTACATTGTTCTCCGACTTGCCCCCATGAAAACGGCCGACGGTGTCATCGGCGAACTGCGGGCGCGGCATCGCGTCCGGGTCGGTCTCGAAAATGCGAAGTGCCATAAAATGACCCCCTGTTGAAGTATAAACAAACCGCTCTGCAGGACGGTTCTCAAGCTGCGCGGCGCTGCGTCCCAGTGATGAGCCGGCGCACACTCTCAGCGATCGGGCGACCGAAAACGGTCTTGCTGATCTCACGGTCCCACTGGAACACGTGACGGAGCGTCAGAAAGAGGTTGAAGACTTCCTCATCGATCCGGACGGGCTTGAATACCCAGCCATCCGGCGTGATGTGAAGTACCGCCGCCCCATCAATCTCCGGCATCGGCTCGGAGGTGCCATCGGGCGAAATTACGCGGTCCGCATGGGCGTATGCGGCAAGCTGTAGAGCGACGTCCGGATACGCGCTCCTAGACGTCTTCCAGTCCACTACCAGCGTGCGCCATTCGCCGTTCTCGTGGTCGGGCTTTCCGTCCTCGCCGAGTCGCACACGGACGATGGCGTCAAAGCTGCCCGCGTATCCGTGCTCGTCCGACCACGCGACGTCTTCTGCGCGTACCAGCTCGGGGCGGACAGCAGTGAGGAACTCAGCGAAGCCCAACCGGTAAGGCTCCAAGTCGGGGTGAACACGGCCGATTTCCTCAAGACGGATCATCCGCTCGAAGAGGTCGTGGGCGTCGCTGCCAACCTTCGCTCGAAGCTTGGTGTAACGGGTGTGCGCATTCCGCAGGTAATCCACGGCGCCAGCCGTATCCCGCTCAGCGATGGCGCGTACAGCATCCAAATTCTCGACGGCCGTCTCGGCGGTCATGCGAGCCGCCCAGAACGTCAGGTAGGGCTTCGGGAGCATGCTCACGACGCTCGTGACCCCGGGCACCTTTTCGGCCGTCTCAGGGCTGATGTAGAAGCGCGAGCCCCCGCGCTTGATGGTCCGGACAGGTCCGGGCATAGGTCCCCCTCAGATGGGTTGTTGAGGGGTGGCGGGGTGACAGTTCTTAGAGTGTTTTTTGAATCACAAAGAAAAACCTAAGAGATAAGAGGGAAGACCCGTCTTTTGCCACCCCGCCACCCGCTGGTTCAGCGCGGCATGACGAGCGCGTCAGCCTGCCGGTACAGATCCGCGAGGCTGCTCGCGTTGGTGATCGTCACGTCCGACGGATAGTCGGCAAGCGCGGTCTCCGAGACGTGGGCCCGCTCGGCGTCCCCGCTGGCCCCGTGTCCTCCGGGGCGCACGACGCGGACGAGCAGGAACCCTCGACGCCTCAGCGCATCCGCCTCGTTCTCGTGCCGGACGTCCGTGACGACCAGGGGCAAGTCCCACCGGTCGGCCGTCGGCACCTTGTCCAGGACGAGCCGCACCCAGTAGTCCCGATCATGCACGCGCACGGCCTCGCCGAGGCGCTGCAAGGTCCGGCGGACCTCGGGCCTTGTCTTCGCTTCCTCCCACCCGTGCCGACGGACGACGTCGGAGAGACGGATGGGCAGCGCGCCGAGGGGCGTCGGCTCCGCGCCCACCATCGGATCGATGTCCAGCGCCATGTAGCGGAGGGGGTCGGCGAACGCGAGCCGCGCGAACCCGTGCCGGGCGACGAGCCGTTGCCCGATCGAGTCCTTACCGGCCCGCGCCTGCCCCAGGAGGGCGACGTGCCGGTAGGTCACCGCAGGGCCTCGCCCTGGTGCTCGTTGATCCCGGCAGCTGCACGGACTCGTGCATTCGCCGTGCGCTGCACTGCCTCACCGACGCCCAGCAGCGCGGCGACCAGAGTAAGGATGAGCTCGTCAGGAAGACCGTGTACGAAGTAGGCGACCAAGTAGACGACCGCGACGGCGATCGTATATATGCGGGAGGCGTGCTCCTGTACGAAGACGATCACTTGCCCGCCTTCCAGTACACGCCACGAACCCGGGCCGCAGTGATCACGGCGGGGCGGGCATCGTTGCCGGGGGCGGAGCCGTACGTCACCTCAAAGCGCGCAGCCTCGCCGTCCACGATGCTGCCCGCGTGGGTGAAGTCCACGAAGGACGAACCGGAAGTCGTGATCCTCTCCACGATCGGCCCGTCCCAGCGGGAGCCGTCGCGGCGCTGGTGGTACCACCGGCCCTGAACCGTCGCGCCGGCCGGGGCATCCACGGTGAGGTAGACCGTCGCCGAGTAGGCGCCCGCGTTCTTCACCAGGTCCACGCCATTGACGTCCACGGTCGTCCACTGGTCGCGGGGGAGCTTGCGCTCAGAGCCGTTGAACTCGCCGAGAGTGTTGGGCATTTCGTCGTCTCCAATCTGGTCGGGGGTGGGGGCAGTCTTGCCGTTGGCGCGGGCGACGATCCCGGGGAAAACGACGTCCCGGAACTGCTGCGCACGCTTGCTACCGGGGCAGTCGGTCCCGCCATCGCTCCACTGCGGGAACATCCGGTGAACCCCGTAACCGGGGTCGTCCCACGAGCGGCAGATGCGGAGCGGAATTCCGTGGTGCTGGTGCATCCACACGCCGATACGAATCAGCGTCGCGACCTGTTCCGGCGTCCAAGGGTCGGTTGCCTCGTCGTCCGAGGCCGTTTCGACGCTCACCGCGCCCGTACCGTCGCTCCGCCTGTTGGCGTACATGTTCGCGTCGGCGCGGGTCTCGGTGCCGATGAACTGTGCGCACGACCCGTCGTAGCCAACGGCGAAATGACTTTCATAGTTGGTGCTGTCGCGCCAGTATTCGTAGACGCGCCGAGGTGTCCACGCAGCAGCAACGCTGTGGAAAATAAGCTGCGTTGGACGGATTGCAGGCTGGTCGTCTGACTCCGGCTGCAACTCCATCTTCTCAACGTCGGCGAACCAGGCCATAGGGTTACTCCTGTCTGTGGGCATAAAAAATCCCCGCCGGTAGGTCCCGAACGGGGCTTCTGGTTGGGTGGTTACGCCTTTCCGGAGCTTTCTACGATGGCCACCACGGCGCCGATGATGGCCGTGATCACTGATATAGGGAGTGCGTATCTCCAGCGCTCAAGCGCGCGCAAACGC
This sequence comes from Streptomyces sp. AV19, assembly GCF_015999245.1. GTDB lineage: Bacteria > Actinomycetota > Actinomycetes > Streptomycetales > Streptomycetaceae > Streptomyces. The sequence continues at coordinate 307,621 of NZ_JAEAMR010000010.1, forward strand.
TCCTCATGGTCAGCCAATTCGGCGCGGGCACCCTCGTTTTCCTGGCCCATCGTCCGCATCTCAGTGCGCAGGGCGACAACTTCGTCGTAGATTTCCCGCGCGCCGATGCGGACGCCTAGGGGCTCGTCTTCCTCTCCCATGTTCCTCCTCTACGGGTCCTTGGCATTCGGGTCTACCGGGGGATCGGGGTGCAATCCCTCGTCTCGCGGTGCCCCGTTGTAGCTCGTCCCGCGGAGCGTCAGGATCTGTTTCACGGCTCCGCTGCTGTCCGCCGAGGTGCGGATGCCGATGACCCACGCCAGGGTGTCCAGTGCGGCCCCGGTGCTATCGCGGACGCGGACGACGTCGCCTAGTTCAATCCGTGGGTCGGCGAGGATTTCGACGTCGGAGAGCAGGGGGACCGGGTAGGCGCCGGCGTCACGAAGGGAGTCCGCGACTGCCTGTGCGGATCTGTTGTCCTGGATCCAGCCGTCCGGGTCGTGCTCGTACTGCTGCACGCCGTATGACTGCTGGCTGCTGGAGTCTTCGGCGACGGCTTGGCGTTCTGCGGGTGCCTCTCCGCTGTCCAGGCCCGGCCCGGTGATGAACAGGGACAGGCCGGTGGTGATTGCGCGTAGCCACACCGGCGCAGTTCCCTTGTTTCTCATGTCGAGGACTAGCCGCCCGCCTTCGCGGAACGTGCGTACCTCTACCACTCCGGCGGCAAAGGGAGCGTTGTCCTTGTCCGCCAGGGTGAACCTGATGGTGTCGGGAAGCACCTCGCTATACGTCACGGGTGGTGGGACGTCGAATTCCTCGGGGCCGACGGTCCAGACGAGTGCCTGTCCTGATCGGGGGGCGATTTTGATGGTGTTGGTCGCTACCTTGTCGTTGCTTCGGGTGGTTTTTAGTTGGGACCAGTCCGCCCATTTCACGGAGCAGTAGTTGCGGCAGGCGTCGATTTCCTCCGTGACGGTGAGGGCCGCTAGTTCTCGTTCTGCGGTGACCGTGGCGTGTGCAGAATCTGGGGTGTTGGCCCAGCGCCGCCGGGACCTCCACCTGAATATTCCGTCCGCCCCGAACTCGGCGGTCGAGAACGTGGCTCGGGCTATTTTGGTGATGACGTCCCAGGCGCTTCCCGATACTGCGGGGATCACCCGCAGGGGGATGTCCGGTGCGTCGAGGTCTGCTGCCTTTTCCCACATCCCTTTCTGAGTCAGGGCGGCCCCGGTTGGCTGGGCGCTGAGCTGTGAGACCTGTACGGCTTCGGCCCGTAGCCCACGGATGCCCACCCGCACGGCAAAGAGCGAACTTGCGGGGACTGCGGTGCCCTTGCCGGGGAGCCAGTCGTGAAAGTACGTGCTACCGGACGGTGCTGTCACCACGGGGCGGTAGACCGGGACGCCGTTTCCCTCGAAGGTGAGCCACAGCGATACATGCCAGGTGCCGCGCTGTTTGGGTATATCCGGTTCTTGCCAAACCAGGCCGGCGTTTTTGGTCGGGTCGGGGTCGCGTCCCGTTGCCACGGTAATGGAGCCGGCCGCGAGGTCGAGGACGAATCCGGTGTGCATGGTTTTCATGCTGTCATCGACCCATTCCAGACTACATTCCAGCGTTCGCGTCCCTGTGCCGGTGTCGTTCACCCAGGCTTCGTAGAAGAGGCCCGGAACGTCGGACCGGGTGACGGCGCGCACCATGGGGTCGTAGACGGCGTAGGTTCCGGACGTGGATCCCTGTACGGCGATTTCGTGCGGGGCGTTCGTGGTGACCCAGCGGGACCAGTCGCCGGAGAGGGATTTGAGGTAGCCGATGTTGGCGGCGGCCCCTCCGTGCATCGAGGCGTAGAGGATGCAGCCGTCCCGTGGGGGCGGTGCGGTGTGGATCCCGGCCCGGCGCAGTAGGTGGTCCACGCACCAGCTCGGCGAGGCGACCCAGTTGGTTGCCGGGCCGTAGGGCGTTGCCGAGTTGAGTCCTCCGGCCGGCCGGGGAAGTTCCGCTGCCATCCGCAGGCGCTCGGCGCCGTCCAGGGCCGTGATCTTGACCGTGTCGGTCCCGGACTGGGCGCTGCGGGAGCGGACGGTGCCCCGGAAGGCGGGGATGGTGCTGCCGCCGATGCCCCATGCGTGGGTCACCGATTGGCGGGGCCGTACCACGTCGCCGGTCGTCCGCGGTGCCCATGGTCCGTAGAGGGCGGAGGCGGTCGTCCCGCCGGTGCCGCCCAGGGAGAGTTCGAGCTGCGCGGAGGACGAGCCGCTGAACGCCCGCATGGCCTCGGGCATGTCGGTGCCGTAGCTGCGGTCAAGGGCCCATGACTGGACCTGGGGTGTCATGTCGCGTCCGCCGAGTCTGGTGGTGTGCGCGACGGCCCGTTCCCCGGTCGCGAGGGCGCCAGGCAGTGCGGCGTCACCCGGTTGCACTGGCCACCTCCACCAACTCCAGGGTGATATCCCGGTAGGTCGGGTTGGGGCTCGTCGCGGCATGGGTGTAGCCGGTCACGCTGTACTGCGGGGCGCCCTCGCCGTACGGGCGGTCGCCGGCGAGCAGCGCCGCCGAGGTGTCGCCGACGGTGAGGATCGACTCGCCGACGGGCCATGCACCCTTCGCGTTGAAGCGCGCCGCTACTCGTACGAATGCCGCACCTGCGGGTGCTACCGCGACCAATGGGCGATTCTTGTTGCCGAGAAGGCCAGTGAGGAAGTCGCCTGTTCGGTTGTGCCAGTACAGACCCAGCCCAGCGAAATCCGCGCCAGCAGCGAGAAGTCCCGGAGCCCACCAGGTGAGCGTCATCCCGGGGGTGACCGGGACCCATGGCCACCCGAGGCCCCGCCAGTTGAGGTCCGTCGTGCCGTTTGCGGGCGGGGCGTCCACGGACACCGTGACGGGGTCGGACGGGGATGCGCCCCCGTAGACCGTGATCTCCTGCGGGTTCGCCGACCACGACGACCGGGACCCGGTCCCCGCCGCCTGCGCCCCGGTGAGCAAGTTCCGCGCCAAAGGATCAATGAGCGCGACGGGCCCGGGGCCGTCCAGTCGGCGCACCAGGCGGTCAAGGAACTCGTGGTCCTCGCGGTCCAGGGTGGTCCACTGGAGTTTGAGCCGGCGGGGCTGGGCGGGTGCCGACCAGGTGGTGACGGTGCCGGACAGCGAGCGGAACTCGGTGACGGTCAGGTCGGGTGACCGGTCGAAGCTCACGGCCCGGTCATCGATCTCCCGGAGTGCTCCGGGGTGTCCGATCCAAAGGCCCAACGTTTCACCTCCGGGCTAGGGTGCGGTTTCCCTGCGCGACCGCGCGGGCGATTTCTGTCTCTCCGATGCGCAGGACGATGTCCCGTCCGGCGTAGTCCCGCAGGGCGTTGATCAGTTCGGCTGTCGAGGCGGGGCCTGTGCCGCCCGGGGGCGGGGTGCTGATCTCCGGTCCGGTCCCGGCGATGGCAGGCAACCCCGCTGTAACTCCGGCGAGTTGGCGCCGGAGTCCGGGAAGGCGGTCTTCGATCCCGGTCATGAAGCCGTCGAGGACCATGCGGCCGGCGGGGACCAGGATGGTGCGGTCCCGGGCCGGCGGGCCCTTCCAGTCGGGCAGCAGGTTCGTGACTTCGCTCAGCTTGTTCTTGAGCTTGCCGAACATGGACTTGATGCCGTCGATGAAGCCCTGGATCAGGTCTCGTCCGGCGTTGATCAGGACGCCGCCGAGGTTCCCGAGCCAGTTGCGGATATTGCCGGGCAGGTCCCTGAACCAGCGGCCCACGCTGTCGAGACCGGAGGAGATTTTGCCGCCGAAGTCCCGCATGGCGTCGGCCGCCGACCGTCCGATGCCCGCGCCCCAGTCCGCGACGGCCCGCCAGGCACGGGAGACCATGTCGGTGAAGTAGCCGACCACCTTCCCCGCGACGTCCGACACCAGCGTCATCACGCCGCGCACCACGTCGCCGATGAAGCGGAAGACGCCGGACACGAGATCCTTGAGGGCCTGCCAGGCGGCGGAGAAGTCCCCGCGCACCACCGCGGACACCAGGTTGATGGCGGGGATGACCACGTTCCGCAGCAGGGACGCGAGGACGTCGGCGAACAGGGACGCCAGTTGGCCCACCAGGGCAATCACCGGTGACAGCACCGGGAGGAGCGCGGAGATAGCCCCGGCGAGGGCCGTTCCGATCGTCGCGATGAGGGGGCCGACCACCGTCATCAGCTCGGCGATGGAGGCGCCCACGGAGATCAGAGCGGGCCGCAGCGCCTCCAGTAGTTGCGAGACGACCGGGGCCAGCGCTGCGACCAGGGCGCCGATCGTGGCGAGGACGGGCCCGAGGATCGCGGGGAGCTGGTCCAGGACCGGGCGCAGTGCGGCGACCAGGACGTCAACGATCTGCGCGACCAGTTGCCCGACGGTCAGCAGCACCGGCCCCAAGGCGGTGCCGAGCTGTCCCACCAGTGTGCCGATGACCGGTAGGACGGCGGACAGGGCTTCGGCGAGTACCGTGATCACCGGAGCCAGTGCCCGTCCGAGCGACGTGGCGAGCGTGCCGAGGACGGGGGCGAGCGTGGCCAGGATCCCCGAGACGACGGGCAGGATCTGCCGGAACGCCGATCCGAGGGCCGTGACGACGGGGCCGATGGCGCTTGCCGCAGCCTTGGCCAGTACGCCGAAGAGCGGCAGGAGCTGCGCGGCTGCCTGCCCGATGACCGGGAGGATCTGTGCCGCCACGCCGGCCACCGTCTTGATGAGCGACGCGAGGGTCTGCCCGAGGGGTTTGGCGGCTTGCCCGACTGCCGGTGCGAGCTGCGCGAAGATGCCGCCGACGATGGGCAGCAGGAGCCGGAAGGCGCCTGCGATGGCCGTGACGACCGGACCGAGTGCGGCCCCCAGCGCGGAAACGAGACCCGCGAGCGCGGGCCCTACCTGTCGGGCAAGGTTCTGCACCGGGCCGGCCAGCGTGTTGACCAGTGTGGACAACAGCGGCATGACCGCTTGGAGCCCCGCGACCAGGACCGTGGACACCGCGCGACCGATGGCGGACAGCGTCTCGAAGAGGTTGCGGAACGTGGCCTGCGCTTCCGGCGTCGCGGTGATCGCTGCCGCCTTGGCGGCAATGTCGCCGAGGACAACCAGGAACCCCGACCCGGACTCAACGGCCGGGCGGAAGACGTTCACCACCGCCGTGCCGACGTTGCCGAGCGTTCTGCCGACCGAGCGCAGCGAACGGAAGGCGTTTTCGATGCCCTCTTGCATCGCGCCGGACTGGTAGGCGCGGGTCATGCGGGCCGACGCCGCTTCGGCGCTGGTGGCCAGGGACGCCGTCAGCCGCGCGTAGGCGGGGGCAGCGGCGGCGCCCACCTGTGTGAGTCCGCGCAGGAAGATCCCGGGCAGCGGAACCAGATTCCGCAACCCCGCGTTGGCGCCCTCCAGCGCCGCGCCGAGTGTCCCGCTCCTGGCGAGGGATCCCGCCGTCGTCGCGGCATCCTTGGCCATCGTGTTGAGCGCTGCCGCTGAGCCCGTCAGTCCCTCGCGGAGCACCGGGAGGACGGAGCGGGCGAGCCGCGCGGCCGTCTCGTCCAGCCCCCGGAACAGCTGCTGCTGCGTCGCCTTGCGGACCTTCTCCCATACAGGGGTCAGCCGCTGAAGTTCCCTGACGAACCCGCGCGCCTCCGGGGCAAGGGCCTTGAGCGCTTCCTTGTCGCCCTTGAGTGCCTTGTCGAGACCGTTGAGTCCGATCTTGAGCGTGGCCTTGGCGCTGAGGACGGACAGCAGCGCCGGGGCGGCCACTGCTGCCGCCGGCCCCACCTGCACCAGCCCCGAGACGAGAGCGGACACCGCGCCCGCTGTGGCGGGAAGGGCCGATGCCGCCACGGCGAGACGCCCGAGGGTGGCGGTGAGGGACGCGACGCTGCCCAGCGCTCCGGCAGCATCCCGGCCCAGCCCTCCGAGGGCACTGCCCGCTCCGCCCAGCCCCGGCAGGGACCCGAGCCGGCGAAGGTGATCGATCTCGGGCCGGTCGGCGTCCAGCCGGGCGTTGATCGTGATCGGGGGCTGGAGGTGGGCGAGTTCCTGGCGTAGTCGCTGGATCTCGCTTTCGCTCACCTCCAGCCGGGCTTGCAGCGTCGCCGACCGGGTGGCCAAACGTTCCCGCAGCGCGTCCCCGAACGACGACAGGTCGGGGTCCACCCGGACCTTGACCCTGGCCGACACCCGCGACAGCTTCTGCTGGAGCTGCTGACGGAACCCCGTCAGGTCGGCGACCGCCCCCACCGTCACCCGGGCCCGCCGCTCGATCCTGTCGAGATAGCGTTGCAAGGACGGTGCGAAGCTCGATGTGTCCGGCAGGACACGCACACTGAGCCGTCCGGACTCGACTCCCCCTGGTCCGGCCATACTCACCCCCGTATGTACTTGTCCGGCAGAGCCATGGCGCCCGGATGCCCCGACAGATCGAGCATTCGGGCCCGCCCCGCCGGCCTCCCCTGCGGGGGCTTCACGGGGTCGGGGTTGCGCCGCAGCTTCCCGCCGGAAACGCGCACGTTGTTCGCGTCGGCGAACCGCACCGCGTTGACGATCTGTGCGAGCAGGTGGGTTTGAAGCGTCCACCCGCGATGCTCGGGGCCGCCCGCCAGCGCGGCAGCCAGCGCCGAGTCCTCCGGTAGATGCTCGGTCAGCGTCCACGCCCGGCGGGGCGACAGCGCACCCCGCCAGAGATCGGCCAAGTCAAGCCCGTAGTACCGCTGAAGATCAGCGCGCAGGGGCCCGCCATGACCGTCATGGATCAGCTGTCCGAGCGCGGCGCTTCCGGGACCTGCGTCCCGTCCTGCCACAGGTTGATCACCCGGACGTACATCCCGATCGGCCACTCATCCATCTCGGCCGCGAGATCCTCGGGCCGGTCGGCCACCAGGAGCAGGAGATCCCGCAGCTGCGGCATGACCTCGTCCAGCTCCGACGCCGCACCCTTGGAGACCGCCCCGAGCAGCACACGCGCCGTCTTCATCCGGTCCGGCGACAGCATCAGAAGATTGGTCAGCCGAACCTCCGCACCGGTGCGGGTGACCAGCGACACCGCGCCGTACTCGCGCTGCGCCTCGTCCATCAGATCGGTGCACGACACCACAATTGCCACAGACATCACTTCCAAAAGACAAGAAAAAAGGGTCAGTTGCCGGACGGGGCAGGCGGAGCGGGCGGGGCGAGGGTCGCCCACTCGCCGATCGCACCGCCGATCACCGGCGACGAAAGAAACGTCCCCTTGATCGGGAACTTCACGAAGTCGTCCACAGCGAGGGAGACCGCGTCGGAGCCGATCAGCGAGACCCGCGGATGCCACAGCGGCAGAAACCGCGCCCCGTCCACCAGGACGACCAGCAAGGATCGGAGCTGGGGAACCGGCGTCGCGGGAATCCGGAACGTCCGATCAGCCTGCACCGCCCCCGGCCCGGCACCGAAATAAAGCTGGAAGGTCTCCGGCGACGCCTGGATGGACTGAAACGTGACCGAGTACGTGACATCGGGCGTCGTCTGCCGAAGCTTGGAGTTCTGCCACGACCCCTTCACCTCCGGGTCGTCACCGTCCCGGCCGAACTCCGGCAGGTCGTCACGGCTGGTGTGCCCCAGCGACTCCCACCCGGCCGGGGGCTTGAGCGGATCCGTCAGCGCCGGCTTGGGCTTGTCCGGCTCCGCGACATAGATGTAACCGCCTACCGCCATCACGGCGGCATCGTCAACAAGTGCCATAAGCGTGTGTCCTCCGGGCAGGCGCGACCCACGGCACGCCTGCCGAACAGCGAATGAAAGAAGGTCAGTTGGGGGATGGGCGGGCGGTGACCCGATAGGTGGCCTGGAACCGGAAGAGGTCCGGGCCGGCGGCCGGGGACCCGGTCCGCAGCTCGAACGGCCCCGCCACGTCGGCGAACCGCGCGAGATACCCGCCCGGCCCCCGGTACTGCACCGCACAGGCTTCCGCGAGGGCGACCCGGACACGCCGAGCCAGCGCCGAGGCAGCCGGCCGGGTCCGCGCCGCGCACTGCACATCGATCACGGCGGAGTCGATGCCGCGCGCGTCCCGGGCCCCGCCGCCGACCCGGCGCACCACCACCAGGGGCAGGGCACCGGCCCAGTGCTCCGGCCACAGCACCCGCACCGCAGCGTCCGGCACGCTCGCCCGAAGCGCTCCCACGATCAGGGCGTCCACGTCCGGGAGCAGCGGGTAGGTCACAGCGCCGCCTCGATGGCGTGGATGCCGTCCACCCACCGGCCGGTCCTCGCGTCGATGTGCCCGTAGTTGATGGCGAGCACGGCCGGATCCTCCAGAGAAATCGTGGAGTCCACCCGACTCGTGTGAACCGTCAGGGACCGGGAGACAGCCCCGGTGCGCCGGTGGGCGTCCACCACGGCGCGGACCCGGTCGGCCCGCTCGTCCAGGACCCGCCGCACCTCCACCTTCACCCCCGGCAGGTGCGCCACCACGGACGCCAGATCACGCCGAACCGTCGCCATGCGATCACCCCCTCTTCCGGATCATCACCACGTCGTGCGCGGTGCGGCTGCCGCCCCCGTAGCGCTGCGGGGCGCCGACCACCGACCAGGTCTGCCCCGCCCACTCCACCCGCGACCACGGCCCCGCCGGAAAGGCCCGGGTGTAAAGGCGGTACGTGGGGTCGGCGAGGTAGCCGGCCGGGCCGGGCTCTGCGGAGTCGGACGGCACGACGCGGGCCCGGATCACCACGGGCGCGCCCTCGCCGGGCACCGTGCCGCCGTACCCGTCATCCACCGGCACGGCCGGGACAACCCGCACGTCCTCCGCCCCGTCGAGCAGGCTCACAGCGTCCCCCCATACGCCTGGATCGGCGCGGAGAACACCCCGGTGACACCGGCGGCAGCACGCACGAGCCGGATCTCACCAGCGGTGAGCCCGACCCCGACGGGCAGCGACGCGGGCAGCGCGTACTGGTACGAGCCCTGCATTTCCGACCGGTACCCCTCCGGGCTGCGCACCCGCCGCTCCGCGGCAGCCAGGGTGACCTGTACGGCGATGTCCGGGGCCGCCGCAGGGTCGGGCCAGGGAAGCCCGTGCGCCCGGACCACTGCGGAGGCGTCGGCGAGAGCCGTCTCGGCCTGTGCCCGCTCCGCCCCGGTGAACGTGCGGCTCATCCGGGCTTCCAGCGCCTCGATCCGCGCGAGCGGCGTCACGATGTCGGGGTCGGGTCGGACATGTTCAGCTTGACCGCCCGGACCAGCTTCTTCGCGTTGCCCACCTTGTCCAGCATGGCGTTGAACCCGGCGTACAGGTTGACGATCGAGCGGTCCCGCAGCTTCGCGGCGTCGTAGTCCCGAATCCAGCGCATCGACAGACCGTTGTAGGACTGCGAGGCGCCGAAGGTGACGCCGGACGGGATCGCGGGGGCCCGCGTTGCCAGAACGAACGCGGACGGCACGAAGGCGTAGGCGGACGCCGGGTTGATGACCTCCGAGGACACCACCCGGAACCCCGCAACCTTGCCGATCGTCGCCTCATGCAGCGCTGACGCCGCGTCCGCCTCGCCCGTGGAGTCCGCCCGGATGAACCGGTCCGACAGCAACAGCTTTTCCTCCACGTCGGACCCCACCAGCAGCACCCGATCCGCCTTGGGCACGAACGACTTGTTCAGTGTCGTGCGCGCCTTGACCACCGACGTGTAGGGATCCTTGGCGTCCAGCGGAAGCGTGTTCGCGTACGGGGCCCCCTCGATCAGCGTGGCCACGCCGGCGTCAAGCGCCTTGGCCACGGCGTTCACCTGCGGTGCCAAGACCTGAGTGCCGAAGTCCTTGATGTCCAGCGACAGTTCCTCGTCGGTCACCGCCACGGCACTGTAGATGTCCTTGTTGAGCTGGACGTTGATGGAGTCCTCGGCCAGCTCGTCCAGGACGATGTCCGCCTTGCGGTCGTTGCGCCACTCGTACTCGCGGGCCGTGAGCTGCGCGGGGACCCGCACGGTGACCGTGTCCGCCTTGGCCCCGGTGAAGTCGAAGCCGGCGTTGTTCCACACCAGCGACGCAAGTATCAGCTCACGTTCCAGCAACCCCAGCGACGTCGCCGCGATCGTCTCGGCCTTGAGAAATGCGTTAGCCATTCGTACCCCTCGTAGACATGGGAAAGGCCCCGGTCAGGGGCCCCTAGGTGGTCAGTGCAGGACGGGTCAGTGCCGCCTGCGCGGGATCGACGCCGCCAGCGCCGCCGGGTCACGCGGCACCGGGCGCTCCGTCGGGTCGAGACCGCCCCGGCCCACCCCCGTACCCCGCTGGTGGAACGCCGCCGCAAGCGCCTTGGCGTGCGCCTCGCGGGCATCGGCGTCCTCGCCGGTAATCAGGTCCGTGACCACCTGCGGAAGGCCGTACTGCCGGCCCAGCCGCTCACGGTGCAACTCGTGCTCCAGCTCGGTCACCTGCGTCTGCACCGCAGCGAACTCCTCCGGTGTCCGGGCAGCCTTGAGCGCCTCGCGGGTCTCCTTCGCGGTGGCCCGGTAGCGCTCCACCTCCTCACGCGCCGCCGCAAGTTCCACCCGGAGCCCCTCGGCATCCACAGGCGTACCGTCACCGTCCTGTTCGCTGCCCTGCTCCGCATCGGCGTCGGTCGACGCCGGTACCGGAGTCTCCGCCGGAGCGGTCTCCGGATCCTCCGGGGCAGGGGCCAGGGTCTCACTCATGATGCATACCTCCCATGAAGTCGCAGCGCGGCCGTCAACCAGCCTGCACCTTGGGGTAGTTGGTCATGTACGTCGTTGGGCGTCGAAGTGGCGACGCCAGGCACGCAGCGCCTCGGGCCCGGAGGCTCCCCGGGTCACGTCCTGCCACTGCTGCCAGTAGGAGCGCGCTTGCTCGCTCATGAACTCGGCGCGCGAGTAGACCGGGACGGTCTGGCAGTGACACATCGGGTGGTACTTCTCCAAGTCGTCCCGCTGTACCGGCGGCAGATCATGCCCGTTCAGTCCGCGGATCCCGGCCACTGCCCGGGACCGGTACACGGCTCCCCGGCTGGCGAGCATCGCGCACCACGCGCACGGATCACCGTCCGTGACACGCGCCCAGCCGATCACCCTCCGGTCCGCCCGCGACGCCGCATCCAGCATCGCCCGCCCGCCCCGCAGCGCCTCACGGTCCGCCACACCAGCGGCCTGCGCACCAGCCCGGCCCATCAGGGCGTCCAGCTCCGCCAGGATCCGGGGGTCGTCCAGCCGGCCCGGCCCCTCATCGTCCGGCTCCGCCAGCGCCTCCAGCTCGCGCTGCACCCGGCCGGTGCCGGTCGCCACCAGCGACACCACCGCCGCACGATCGTGATCGTCCTCCGGTTCCTCCGGCCAGTCGAACTCATCGACCCGGACCCGCTCGCCGTCGTCCCGCTCCGGCAGCCGAACTGTCTCGCTCTGCCGCGCCCACTCCTCCCGCAGCTCCCCGAGCGTCACCACATCGTCACCGTCTCCGCCGTCCAGCGGCGGCAGCGTGCGCCCCGTCTCCACCGCCCGGTACAGGCGCAGGAACGCGGCGGCCGTCTCGCGGGACCGGGCCCGCTCCCGGCGGACCAGGGCGAGCACGACTGCCAGCCACGCCCGGCCCGACACCGCCAGAGCCAGCGGGGACACCCGCGACCACTGCGCCAGCGCCACCGCGGACACCCCCGCCCCGATCCGCGCCTGCGCCCGCCAATGCTGATCCAACAGCGCTGACGTCTCCCTACGCGGCACGGGGCACCGTCACCTTGGCCATGGAGTCGGCCAGCCGCAGGGCCGGGTCGTCCTCCTCGGCCATCTGCGCCCAGTCCTCCACATCAGTCGCCGTGACACCGGGAATCCGGGGCCACAGCGCACGCGGAGGAACCCGCAGCATCTGCACCGCCTTGCCCAGCGCATCCACCGTCTGAGACAGCGACCGCGACTCCGCGCCCTTCCAGAGAACTTGGGCGTGCGGGTCCACCGTCCCGCCGGCAAGCTCCGTGCACAGTCCGAGCAGGGTTTCCCAGGACTCGCCGAACTGGTGCTGGTACTCGTCCACGGCCCGGTCAAGCGCCGACTCGGCAGCCGCAAAAGCCTCCGCGCCGAGGTTGACCACGGATCCGAGCAGGTAGTGCGGCGGGGTTTGCGAGACGGACGCCATGTGCTTGACGCCCAGCTCGATCGCGTCCAGATACCCGGACAGCGGGGTGCCGTCGAGCTGGTTGAACTTCGTGTCGGGATCCGGCGCGACCAGGAAGCGGGACGCGTCCGCCTGCACCGGCAGGACCTTAGGCTTCCCCGTGACGGCGTCGTAGATCACGTTGCCGTCCGCATCCCGCACGAACTCGGGCGCCATGCCAGAGATCGTACGGACTTTGAACGACCCGAAGGTCTGCACCACAAGAAGATCAAACAGCGTCTGATTCACGCGGTCCTGAATCGGGATCATCGGCTCCACCAGACCCGTGACGCGCCCCTCCAAGTCGATGTCCGGGGCGAACCGGACCACCGGAGGACGGTCAAATCCGTGCGGACGGGACCCGAGGACCCGCGTTCCCTCCTTGCCGCCCACCACCAGGTCATAGACAGTCGTCGCTTCGTAGAGCCATGCGCGAACCGCCTCGTCCCCGTCCCCCGGAACGGTCGCCGTCTGCAACGCCCACAACGGCAGCGCATCCGAGGCAGGATCCTCATAACTGGCGTACAGCAGCCGGGGGGATACCCCACGCAGGACCGGCTGCCCCGAATCCGCAAGGTCCGGCAGCACGACCACGAACGACTGCCCGTAGGCGAGCGCCGCCCGCATCACCGCCGTCTGCCGGCCGTCCATCCGGTTGCGCTGCCACACCTCCCACGCCGAAGAGACAACGCCCTCCGCCGACGTCCGGTACCCCTCCACCGCCAACGCCTGAGACGGAGTCTTCACCAGCAACGGCAACCAGTTCGACACCGCCCGCTTCGCCAACAACTTGTACTGCTCCGTCGCCGACTTCGGCATGTACGGGCCGTCATGCTGACCGCGCATATACCGATCGATCCGCCCAAGCCGCTCCTGCTGCGCCCTGAGACCCACAAGCCCCAGTTCCGCAAGCTCCTCCGGTCTGTCCGCCACACCCCACCCCCAAGATCAGAAGAAGAACACCTGCCCGGACCGCTCCGGCGCCCGGGACCTGCCCGACTCGATCAACCGGTGACGCGCCAGATCAGCGAGCAGGGCGGCGGCGTACGCGTCCACCTTGTGCGCCGACTCCCGGTTCGGCTTGCCGAAGCTCAGCCCGAACCGGTTCGGCCGGCGACGCGTGTTCAGCACATGCCGCCGCAACGTCCTGCCCAGCGGGGACCCGCCCCCGCCATGGCGCACCCGCTGGTTCTCGATCGCCGACACGAGCCGCTCGTTCGCGGCCGTCAGCTCCTGGAGCCCACCGCGCATGTCCCGGCCGACGGCCGACGTCGCCGACGCCTTGACGACCAGCCGGTCACGGAAGTCCGCCGACCACGCATCGATGTACGACTCCCACAGGGCCACGTCGGCGTGGAACGCCAGCACGTCGTACCGCAGGAAGGCGTTGCGTACCGCGCCGTCCACATCGTCCCGGTCCACCGTCCAGCCGTCGCCGGCCGGGCCGTCCGGGCGCTCCCACACCCCCAACGGCACGATGAGACGATCCCGCACGCGCACCGCCACCAACGCAGTGGCGTCGTCGCTCTTCCCGCCGTCGAACCCCAAGGTGATCTCGTCGCCATCATCCAGGGACTCGTCCACCGCGCACGCGTCCCAGTCCTCCGCGGCTATCAGCGCGTCCTCCGCCGTCACCAACTGATTGAGGAACATGCGCTGGCTGCGCGAGCGCGGCATCAGGCCCGAATAGATGGTGGAGATGATCCAGTCCACGTCCAGCCAAGTGGCGTCACCGCGCGCCGCGATGATCCCGGCCCGGAGCTGGTCCGGGTCCGACAGGTCCACTGGTGGGGACTCCACCGAGTCGTAGTACAGGCCGGAATCCCGGGCCTTGCCCTCGGTGATCTTCGACCACGAGTGCCATGTCTGCTCCGCCACCGAGTCTTCGCCGGGTTGCGGCGCGTTGGTGATCTCCATCGTGCGGGCGCTGCCCCCACGGGACTTGCCGACGTTGCCCGCGATCGTGGCTGCCATGTCGTGGCCCTGGTTCGACAACACCCAGTGATGCGTCTCATTCATGATCACAAACGTGGCCCGGTAATCGGCCGCCCTCCAGCGCACGCGGCGAACTGGTGACGGCCTCAATCACCCCACCCCGCGCGGAGTAGATGACCTCTTTGCCCAGGTCGATGCCGTACTCCGCGATGCAGTCAGGCGAGAACATCCCTGGGAACAGCCGCATCGTGTTGCGCGTCTGATCCTTCGAAACCGCGCACACCTGCACCCACGGCGCGGGATGCGGAATCGCCTTCGGCGTACCGTCATCCCGCCAACCGCCGAACCGGCACGGGCCAACGAACTCGACAGCAGCCAGCGAGGCCAGGAACGGATCCTTGCCCCACCCCTTCAACCGCCGGATTGTGCCCTGCCGCCGGACGAACTCACCCCGCTCGTTGATCTCGAACCAGCGGAGCACGATGCGCACTTGCTCCGGGGTGTACTTCCAGGGCCGGCCGGCGTCCGGCCCGTCCGGCTGGAGCAGGTACCGGGCTGTCCAGACCAGCACGTCCCAACCCAGGGTCCGCGTCGGCGGCGGAACTGTGTCCGGCCACGTCCGCACCGGCGTCAGCGATAGATCACTCACCGTCCGCCGCCTTCCGGTACGCGTCCATCAGAGCGACCCGAGCAGCCTCCGCCGGATCCACCCCGCCCGACTCCCGCTCCAGCTCGATCCGAGCCCGGCGACGAGCCCCCTCCGTCGTCAACAGGTCCGTCATCGCGGACATGACCGACGCGAAGAGCTGCGCGGAGAACCGACCGGACGCAAGGTTCCGGCTCATGGCCTCCGCCACGTAGTACGCGGTCGCCCAGTCGCTCTGCTCGTAGAACTGCGACTGCCCCGAATCCCGCAGCGACTTGAACCAGCGCACGGCGATGGGATGCCAGTCGCCCGATGGGCGCGGAACGGTCGGGACCTTCCCGGCCTCCGCTGCCACCAGGGCGGGACCCTCCGGCTGATTGCGCCGGCGACGCTGATCACTGCGCTTCGGCACAGGTCCGGGCATGATGAACACCCCCTCGGGCGTATCAGGGCCCGAGAGGGCCACTCAGCACGTATTTGCGCAGGTCAGAAGGCAAGATCGGGTTCCGGGAACAGGGCCTCACCGGCCCTGGAACCCGTACAGACAGCGACCCGCTATGACGCTTCGGTGAAAATCGGACACCCCAGGGAGACGCCCCCCAGGGTGATCACGGCCCAAAAATTGCTGTTGCAAACGCCGGTTGAGGCTTGATCAGGCTCTAGAGATCACCAGGGTGCGGGCGCTCCCGACGCCGCCGCGACGGACGACGCCCAGCCGCACACCGACGAGCCTCCGCCGCCTCCCCGGCCGTCTTCCGCTTGTGGTGCCAGGCACACAACGTCTGGAGGTTCACCAAGTCGTGATCGTCTCCGGGACGGATGTGGTCCACGTCGGTCCCCGCCTCCGGGCACCGCTCGCCCGTCCGCAGCAGCGCCACACACCGGTACCCGTCCCTTCGCAGCACAGCAGCACGCCGAACAGTCCAGTCCGCCGGGAGACGGCTCCGCCGGTCGCTACCTATCCAGGACAAGGCAACTCCTCTCTTGGATCGGCCCGTACCGTTCGCAGCGTCCGCCGGCCCGGGTCAGGTTCGGGCACCCGGGGATGCTGCAAGGGGGGCGGGGTCGTCGCGGCACGGGGGTACCTCCGAACAAGGGGGATGTGGGGCACGCAACACGGCGTGCGGGCATTCGGCGCGGACAGCAGCCACCAGCCGGGGCATGCTCGGGCCATGCGATGCGTACCGGATGACGTAGAAGCCCTGGTGAAGCAGTGGGTGAAGGCAGCACGTGTTAGGGCCCGCGAGGCAGGTGAACACCCGCCCGTCCCCTACTCGGGACTGTCCCAGACAGACCGGGCTGAACTGTGGCGCGAGGCACAATACTGGCTCGCCCTCGCGAACGGGGACCTCCTAAAAGCCGTCGTCCCGCGGCGTCCGACCGCCGAGGATATCCGGGCGAGGCGGGCCCACCTCACCTCGTGCTGCGCGCGGTTGCACGACCGGATGGAGACACGGGGAGATCTGCTCCCCGAGGGCACACGTGATCAACTTGCCACAGTCGAACAGCGCATCGCCGTCGCCATAGATGTTGTGGAGCACGCCCCCGCCGAGTGGTCACGCGAGGCTGACGCGGCTTGGCACGAGCTGACGCAGTGGGCCCACCGACTGGACACCGACCCGCGGAAGGTCGGCGCGTGGGTGTGGCCCGCCTAGTCGGCTAGCGCGACGCCGAACTCCGAACTCCGAACTCCGTCCGCGTCTTGAGCTGGTGGCAGCCCCGGCACAACACCTGAACGTTCCCGTCCACGTCCTCACCGCCCATGGCCAACGGCCTGACGTGGTCCACGTCCACAGCGGACGCCGGGAACGTCTCCATGCACCAGTCGCACCACGCCGCCCCCTTCTCGTCTATCCGGCGCCGAAGCCGCTCAGCGGCAGCATGCCGGGCCGCCCGGCGTCGTCCCCGCTTCCGCCTCGCCCGCACCGTCGGACGCTGCTCGTGCTCCTGATGGTGCGGGCGGCAGCGTCCTCGGTGCGTCGCCGGCGCCGTGCAGTCGATACAAGTGCTCATCGGTCACCGCCTGGTGCTCGTCCTGGTTGTTCAAGTGCCCGCCCCCGGAGTCGAACCGGGGAACTCTGCGGCCGATATCCCGACGAGCGGGCCGGTACCGCGCACCTCTTCCGTTGGGTCAGCGGGCTCAATCCCCCGTCGCCGCTGCGTAGGCCGGTCAGGGGGCACGCGTGGACGGGATCGAACCGTCTCCTCCAGCCGGTTTCGCCAACCCCCGCCGGGGTCGGCTACTCGGGCCGGCGTGCAACCGCACACCACACGCGTGAGTCTGGTGGGGCCCGAACCAGCGCGGGCCGGGCGGGCAAGGTGGGGGCCGTACGGGCTTCCAACCCCGTTCGGCACACCTGCTGTTGGGCGGGTGGGTTACTGATGGGCGGTACGGCCCCCGCGCGCTGCCCGGACCTCCGCAGACCACCCCGAGTAACGCGGGGTGCGTGATGCGCGGGCAACGCTGGTTCCGAGACACGGGCACTCGGTCCGCCGAAGGTCCCCCTCGGGGTGGGTGCGCGGTAACCCGGTCTCGGAAGTAGTAGGGAGCAGACCTTGCCCGCGCCCTCGGCGGGGCAACGGCTGGTCTTGCTTCCGGATGTAGTAGGGAGCAAGCCTTGCCCGCACGCTTCGGCGAGCCGGAGCGGCTTCTCTCCCGGATGTAGTGGGGAGCAGACCTTGCCCGAGGCCCGATCCTGACGGACTGACGGTTTGGGGCCCTAGTTCGTTTTCTCTTAGGTTTTTCTTAGTGCAACCAAACCAATAGGTAGAACCGTCAGTCCGTCAGGATCGCTCCGCTGTCCGGCCGACGGCCGGGCCCTCGGCGAGCAGCCTCATGCGGCCGTCTGCGGGCGTGAGGAAGCCTCGGGCGACAAAGGCGCGCCCGATGCTTCGCAGGGCGCCTGACTGCCCGTCAGGCGGCTTGTGTGAGGCGTGCGCGGGTGCCCGGGGTCGGGGCGTGCTCGGGCTGGTCCTCTCGCTGGACGCCATCCGCGTTGGCCGTTGCCTCTTCGACGACGGGGTCAAGGTCTCCCTTGATCGTGAAGTTCACGCGCCGGGTGTCGAGTCGTCGCCATCCCGCACGGCTGCCCCGGCAGACTGTGAGCCGTGCCCCGGCTTCGACGAGCATGGCGCGCTTGCCGATGGCGTCAGCGTCGTGCCAGTCGTCGGCGTAGGTGCGGCCGGTCGGGATGATCTCGCGTCGGGGTTCGGTCTTCTCGCGGGATTCAAGTTCCCTGATGCGGGCGCGCAGCCCTGCCGCTTGTTTGTCCCACACTGCCATGAGTGCCTTGCTGTCCTTGTGGTCGCCCTTGGTCTTGATGTGCGCCTCGTACTCAGCGAGGGTGGCGTTCAGCTCGGGTTGGGGGTCGTAACCGGGTATCTCGCGGGTGCGGGTGAACGGGACGGGTCCGACGAGGCGCAGGAACTCCGTGCTCACGTATTCGTCCACCCACGGGGCGCGGATCGAGACGGGGGCGGAGCAGGTGGTTCCCTGGCTGGACGAGGCACACACGTAGCTGTCGCGGTTGCGCTTGTAGTACATGCGGCCCCCGCATCCCGAGCAGTGGATAACGCGCAGCAGGAGTGATGCCGAGTCCTTGCGCTCCGGGGCGCGCCGCTCGCTCTTCCGCTCGCTGGGCTGTTCGGTGTCCTGGTCGCTGTTCTTCGGTGCGAGCAGTGCGCCTACCTGGTCGAATTCCTTGCGTTCGAGGATCGGTGTTTCGGTGATCATGATGGGGTTGCCCTGGTTGTCGCGGACGGGCTTGCCCTTGTGCATCTTCCAGCCGAGCAGGGTTTCCCGCCGGAGCATGCGAATGATCGTCTGAGAGCGCCATTGAGCCGGGGTGGTCTTCTTCCTGCGGCGCCCGGTGGTCACGGCCTGGTCGGCGTCGTCGCCATGCTTGAGCCGGGCCTTGAGCGCCGCCCAGTGCTCGTTCGGCGACAGCACCCCCTCCGTGTTGAGGGTCTGCGCGATGACCTTCGGGCTCTTGCCTTCCAGGAGCATCGCAATGATGCGCTTGATCACCTTCACGGCTTCGGGATCGGGGACGAGCGTCCAGCCGCTCCCGCCGTGCTTCGCGGGCATGGGGGCGGGCATGTAGCCGTACGGGGCCTGTCCGCCGCCCCTCCAGCGCAGGGCCATGGTGCGCATGGCTGCTTGTGCGCCGGTGACGCGCTCTTTGATGTTCTGGGCTTCGACCTGTGCCGCGAAGGCGAGCATGACCATTTGCAGTTCGGCCATGGGGTCCATGGGGTTGCGGAAGTCGAAGACGAGCCGCCCGCCGCCGACCCCTTCGGCGAACACGAGGATCTTGCGGTGGGCGCGGGCCCACTTGGCAAGCTCGTGCATGTCGGCCATGGACCGGATGGCCCGGTCAAAACGCCAGAACACCAGCGCATCGAAGGTGTCGGGCAGGGACAGCCACATGCCGAGCTGTGGCCGGTCGAAGGGGGACGTCTTGCTGGCCGACACGTCAAGGTCTACGGCCTCGCGGAGGTCATCTCCCTCGCCGAAGAGGATGCCAAGGGAGGCGGCGGCCAAGTCGGCGGCTTCACGCTGCCGCTCCGGGCTGGTCGTCTCGTCGGTCAGGACGGATAGGCGGATGCAGCGGACTCCGCGCAGGGTCTCGGTGGCGAGGATCCCGGGGAGAGCATGGTTCGTGTCCATGCTCTCCGTAGGGAGCGGAGCTTGCCTAGCGTCCTTGACCTGCGACGATGCCGCCACGTGTGATCACTCCAGAACACCTAGTCTGGAGCTTCGGGATTCACCGTTTCCCGGGGCAGGCCCCGGACCCCAACCGCCCTCCGGGCGGTGGCGGGGGCTGCGCCCCCTGCACCCCCGAAACCGCGCTTCGCGCGGTTGTCCTCAAACGCCGGAC
>NZ_JAEAMR010000010.1:327284-344559 GCF_015999245.1 Streptomyces sp. AV19
CAGGGGGCGCAGCCCCCGCCTCACCGCGCGGAGCGCGGTGCCGGGCCCAGGGGCGGAGCCCCGGAAGAAACGGTGAAAGGGCGGGACCGGGGCATCATCCCTGCGCCTGCCGGCCCCCGGGAGGGCCCGGTCCACGCGCGGAGCGCGGTGCCGCGGGTGGCGCAGGGGCGCAGCCCCCGCGGAAGAGGGCTGGGGCGGGACCGGGGCACCCCCCCCGGCGGAACTCACTCGTGCGTGTTCGCCGCCTCGACTTCCTCCCGCGTGACCCCCAGCAAATACAGCACCGTGTCCAGGAACGGCACGTTCACCGCCGTATGCGCCGCCTCCCGCACCACCGGCTTCGCGTTGAACGCCACCCCCAGCCCCGCCGCGTTCAGCATGTCCAGGTCGTTCGCACCGTCGCCGACCGCGACCGTCTGGGCGAGGGGCACCCCCGCCTCCTCCGCGAACCGGCGCAGCAGGCGCGCCTTGCCCGCGCGGTCCACGATCTCCCCGGTGACCCGGCCCGTCAGCCGGCCGTCCACTATCTCCAGCGTGTTGGCGGAGGCGAAGTCCAGCCCGAGCCGCTCCCGCAGGTCGTCCGTGACCTGCGTGAATCCTCCGGAGACCACGCCGACCTGGAAGCCGAGCCGCTTCAGCGTGCGGATCAGCGTCCGGGCCCCGGGCGTCAGCCGGACCTCCGCGCGGACCTTGTCCACCACCGACTCGTCCAGCCCGGCCAGCAGGGCCACCCGCGCGTGCAGGGACTGCTCGAAGTCCAGTTCGCCGCGCATCGCCCGCGCGGTCACCTCCGCGACCTCGGCCTCGCAGCCCGCGTGCGCCGCGAACAGTTCGATGACCTCGTCCTGGATCAGTGTCGAGTCGACGTCCATCACCACCAGGCGCTGCGCCCGCCGTTGGAGGCCCGCCGCCACGACGGCCACGTCCACCCCGAGCCGGGCGGCCTCGACGGCCAGCGCCGTGCGCAGCTTCTCCGTCTCCGCGCCGGAGACCGCGAACTCCACGGCGGTCACGGGGTACTTGGCGAGCCGGAAGATGCGGTCGATGTTGCCGCCCGTGCCGGTGATGCTGGCCGCGATGGCCGCCGTGGACTCCGCGGTGAGCGGGTGGCCCAGCACGGTGACGTGCGAACGGCCCACGCCGCGCGGCCTGTTGTCGCCCCGGCCGGAGATGATCTCGGTCTGGAGGTGCATCGACTCGGCCCAGCTGTGCACGGTCGCCCGCAGGTCGCCCTCGGAGACACCGGCCCCGGCGGGGGCGGTGACGAGGGCGCAGAGGGTGATCCGTCCCCGGGTGACGACCTGTTCGATGTCTATGACGTCGACCGCGTAGGCGGCGAGCGTGTCGAAGAGCCCGGCGGTGATGCCCGGCCGGTCCTTCCCGAAGATCTTGACGAGGAGGGTGGGCGCGTCGTCGGCGGGGCCGGTGACAGCGGTGGCAGGCGGGATCTGCGGTGCGCTCATGGTGCTTCTACCGTATCCGGTGCCCCGCCGGCCGCCGCAGGGGGAGCCGGGCGGGGAACGCACTGTTCACCGCCCGGTCACCGGCGCGGAGGCCGTCCGCCGGGCCCCGGCCACCCCTTCGGGGGCGGGGGCGGCCCCGGGGGCGGCGGAGGCGGACTCCCGTACCGGTGCCCCCCTGGCGGCGGAGCCGACGGAGGCTCCGGGGAGCGCTCCGGCGGCCGCTCCCCGGCGGGCCGGCGCCGGTACGCGTCGGCCCCGTGGGTCGTGCTGTCGTGCGGGCCCTCGTGCCGGTGCCCGGCCGGGCGCTGCTTTGGGCCGCTCCCCGCCGACGGGCCGTGCCCGTGCCCGGCGGCCGGCTGCTCCGGCGGCTGTCCCCGGGCGGGGCGACCGGCAGCCGCGCCGCCCCGCCCGGGGACGGTCACCCTGCTGGTCGCACGCGCCGCGCGGCAGCGGCGCGGCGCGTGCGACCAGCAGGGTGACCAGCAGGACGGCGAGCACCCAGACGGCGCCGCCCAGCAGCGACGGCCCGGTCCGCACCGAGAAGCCGACGGCGGCCCGGGCGCGGGCGAGGCCGGTCAGCCGGTCGGGGAGGTCGCCGACGTCCCCGATGCCGGGGAGCTCCAGCTTCGGGCCGCCGCCCCCGCCCCCGGGGACCAGGTCGGTGCCGTCGATGGTGACCGTGGAGGAGCCGGCCCAGGCGAGCCCGCCGAGCAGCAGCAGGAAGACGACGGCCACCGCCCCGGCGCGCGCGGCCAGTTCGCGGCCGCCGACGGTGAGCCCGGCCGGGCGCAGGGACCGGGCGAAGGACAGGCCGAGCACCAGCGCGCCGACGAGCGTCACCCCCAGCGGCATGACGTCGACGGAGGACCGCGCCCCCGCCCCCGTGAGGCCGAACGCCTCGACGGCCCCCGAGGGCTCGACGGAGCCGCCGGTGGCGAGGACGACCACCGCGGCGGTCATCGGCCCGAGCGAACCGGCCCGGTCGGCGCCCAGCAGGTGCAGTCCGAGCGCGGCCACCGCGGCCATCGCGAGGAAGGCCCAGCCCACTCCCGCCACCGCGGTGAGGACCAGCCGCGCGCCGCGCGCCGCGCCCCGGTCACTGGTGATGGTCATCACGGTCCCCCCGGTCCGTACCAATCCGCCCCGGGTCCGTGTGATTTCCGCGCGGGCGTGGGCGATTACCACTCTCCGGTGGTGTTTTCGCCCCGTCAACGGCGCACGGGAAGCGGGAAAGAAGGGGGTGCGAAGCGGGTGTGAAGGGAGGGTCGTCAATCCCCGACTTTCGATCGGGGGACTGTGCCTGAAATAGTTCCTCCCGATGTTCGCCATCCCTAGACTCCCTGTACAGACTCCCTGTGCGGGGGGGTACATCGGGGGACAAGTAGTGGGGCATGGAGTGCCTGAACTCGTACTGGAATTGAATGGACAGACCTGGACGCTGGACCCGTCCAGGTCGTACACCCTCGGACGCGATCCGCAGGGTGACATGGTGCTGGAGGACGCCCGCGTCTCATGGCGGCACGCCATCGTCCGCTGGAGCGGCAGCAGTTGGGTCCTTGAGGACCAGGGCAGCACCAACGGCACCTATGCGCAGGGCCGGCGGATCCACCAGCTGGAGATCGGCCCCGGCTCGGTCGTGCACCTGGGCAACGCGACGGACGGCCCGCGGCTGACCGCCGGCGCCACGGCCGCCGCCGAGCCCGCGGCGGACCTGTACAGCGCGCACACCGCGCTGGCGGCGCCCCAGGGGCAGGACCGACAGCCGCACCCGCAGCAGTACCAGCAGCCGGGGCAGTACCAGCAGCCGGGCGCCGGCTGGGGGCACCAGCCCCCGCAGGCCCAGCCGCAGCAGTATCAGCAGCAGCCGCAGGCCCAGCCGTACCAGCAGCCGCAGCCCCAGGGTTCCTGGCAGCAGCCCCAGCCGCACATCCCGCACCAGGCGTCCTCGCCGGAGCAGGGTCACCGCCCGCCCGGCGGGGACGGCGCGCAGCCCGCCCACGGCGACCGCAGTCCGACGACCTTCCACCAGCTGGCCGCCGGCCGCGTGATGCGCATCGGCCGTGCCCTGGAGAACGACCTGGTCGTCGCCGACCTCCAGGTCTCCCGCTACCACGCCGAGTTCCGGGCCGGCCGGGACGGCCGCTTCGAGATCGTCGACCTGGGCAGCCACAACGGCACGTACGTCAACGGCCAGCCGGTCCGCCAGCAGGTCATCGGCCCCAACGACATCGTGGGCGTCGGCCACTCCACCTTCCGGCTCGTCGGCGACCGCCTGGAGGAGTTCGTCGACACCGGCGACGTCTCCTTCTCCGCGCGCCACCTGACCGTCACGGTGGACGGGGGCAAGCAGATCCTCAAGGACGTCTCCTTCGGCGTCCCGGAGAAGTCGCTGATCGCCGTCATCGGCCCGTCCGGCTCCGGCAAGTCCACCCTGCTCAAGGCGCTCACCGGCTACCGGCCGGCCAACCAGGGCGACGTCCTCTACGACAACCGCAATCTCTACAAGCAGTTCGCCGAACTGCGCCAGCGCATCGGCCTGGTGCCGCAGGACGACATCCTCCACAAGGAGCTCACCGTCCGGAAGGCGCTGCGCTACGCCGCCAAGCTGCGCTTCCCCGGCGACACCGCGCCCGCCGAGCGCGAGGCGCGCATCGACGAGGTGCTGCGCGAGCTCAAGCTCGACATCCACAAGGACAAGAAGGTCACCTCGCTCTCCGGCGGCCAGCGCAAGCGCGTCTCCGTCGCCCTGGAGCTGCTGACCAAGCCGTCGCTGATCTTCCTGGACGAGCCCACCTCCGGCCTCGACCCGGGCATGGACCGCGACGTGATGCAGCTGCTGCGCGGCCTCGCCGACGACGGCCGCACCGTCCTGGTGGTCACGCACTCCGTCGCCGAACTGGCGCTCTGCGACAAGCTGCTGGTCATGGCGCCCGGCGGCTCGGTCGCCTACTTCGGCCCACCCGAGGAGGCGCTCAACTTCTTCGGCTACGAGACCTGGGCGGACGTCTTCTCGGCCTTCGAGAACTACCGCGACTACGACTGGGCCGGCCGCTGGAAGGGCTCGCAGCACTACCAGATGTACGCCGCGGACATCGACGCGGTGGCGCCGCAGTCCGTCCACGTCCAGCCGCAGGTGGTCAGGCCGCCGGTGCCGCAGAGCTGGGGCTCCCAGCTGTGGACGCTGATGCGCCGCTATCTGTCGGTGATCGCCTCCGACCGGGGCTTCATGGGGCTCATGCTGATCCTGCCCGCCGTCCTCGGCGGCGTGAGCTGTGTGATCCCCGCCGAGCACGGGCTCGCCGCGCCCCTCAAGGGCCACAACCAGGACGCCGGCACGATCATGCTGATCCTCGCGGTCGGCATGTGCTTCTCGGGCGCCGCCAACTCCGTCCGCGAGCTCATCAAGGAACGGGTGATCTACGAACGGGAGCGGGCCGTCGGGCTGTCCCGGTCGGCGTATCTGATGTCCAAGGTCGTCGTCCTGGGCGCGATCACCGCGGTCCAGGGCGTGATCATCTCGGTCATCGGCTTCTCGATCCGCAAGCTCCCCGAGGAGGGCCTGATCCTCAAGGCCCTGCCGGCCGTCGAGCTCTGCCTGGTGGTCATCGCGCTGGGCTTCACGTCCATGATGATCGGCCTGGTGATCTCCTCCCTGGTGAAGACCGCGGAGAAGACCATGCCGCTGCTGGTGATGTTCGCGATCGTCCAGGTCGTCTTCACCGGCATCATGTTCAAGATCTACGACTCGCCCGGTGTCGAGCAGGTCGCCTGGCTGATGCCCTCCCGCTGGGCCATCGCCGCCGCCGGCGCCACGCTGGACCTCTCGCACATCATGGCGCCGATGGACAAGGACGACCTGGGGAACCTCGACCCGCTGTGGGCCCACACGGCCGGCCAGTGGGGCATCAACATGGCCGTCCTCGTCACGCTCGGCGTCATCTGCGGATTCGCGGTCGCGCGGCTGCTGCGCCGGCACGAGCCGGAGGTCATGCGGAAGTAGGCGGCGTCACCACAGCGCGGCGCAGTATTGCCACAGCAAAAGGCGACAGCAAAAGGGCGGTGCACCCGGGAAACCGGGTGCACCGCCCTTTTGGCGCGCCGCTCGGATCAGTAGGCCGAGTTGACGTTGTCCATGGAGCCGTAGACCTTCGCCGCGTAGTTGCAGGCGGCGGTGATGTTGGCGACCGGGTCGTAGATGTTCCAGGAGGTGCCCTCGACGTGGTACGCCTGGAAGGTCGGGTCGATCACCTGGAGCAGGCCCTTGGAGGGGATGCCGGCGGCGGCGTTCGAGTCCCAGTTGTTGATCGCGTTCGGGTTGCCCGTCGACTCCCGCATGATGTTGCGGTGGATGCCGTCGTAGCTGCCCGGGATGCCCTTGGCGGCCATGATGTCCAGGGCCTCGCGGATCCAGCCGTCCAGGTTGTCCGCGTAGGTCTTGGGGGCCGGGGCGGCCGGCGCCGCGGGGGCGGCGGGCTCGGCCTTGACCGGCTTGCGCTCGGCCGAGCGGCTCGCGGCCTCCTTCTCGGCGCGCTCCTTGTCCGCCTTGGCCTTCGCCTCGGCCTCGGCCTTCTTCTTCGCCTCGGCCTGCTTGCGGGCCTGGTCGGCGGCGTCGTCCGACTGCTGCACCAGCTCCGCGCGCTGGTCCTCGGTGCCGAACGCCTTGGCGTTCCAGGCCACCGGCTTCACGGCGATCGCCTGCTTCTCGTCCTCCGCGGACGCGGGGACGACCGCGAGTGCCACGGCGGCGACGCCGGCCGCGGCGATGCCCGCGGCGGAGAACTTGTGGACCTTGGTGAGACGGGTATAGCCGGAGATGGAGCGCATGACTGAGCTGAACCTCTTCCAATCGCATGGGGTCGCAGGCCCGGATCGGCGCAAAAAGAGCGCCGTTTCGATCCACGGCGCCGTGCGACGGGGCAATTGTTAGCGGCTGCAAAAAGACCTGGCAAAGAAGCGACGTACTACCCGGCTTCGTTGAAAGCGCCCCCGGCCCGCCGCCCGGAAATGCGGCCGCCTCCCGCCCGGGCCCGGCTTTACGGACCGTTTATCCGCCCACTATCCGGATTCGTAGGTGATCTGCGCCCTATGCGCGGGGTCACACCGAGCAGCGCCCTTCCGCACTCGGTGTGACCGCGCCCGCACCCTCGGTGCGGTGACCTCCCGGGCCCCTCCGGGCCCGGCTCAGACCTCGACCAGCACCTGGTCCAGGCTCTTGCGCACCAGCCGCGGCACCCGGCAGTCCGCGGCCGGATAGCCCACCGGGACCACCGCGAACGCCTTCTCGTTCACCGGCCGCCCCAGCACCTCGGCCAGGAACCGCATCGGGCTCGGCGTGTGCACCAGGGCCGCCAGCCCCGACAGGTGCAGCGCCGAGAGCAGCATCCCGACCGCGATGCCCACCGACTCGTCCACGTAGTAGTGCTTGCGCCGCTCCCCGTCCGCCCCCAGCCAGTAGCGCTGCTGGAAGACCACGATCAGCGCCGGCGCGTCCGTCAGGTGCGGCTTCACCTCGTCCGTGCCCAGCGGCCGCAGAGCCGCCAGCCACTCCTCACCGAGCCGCCCGGCGTAGGAGACGCGCTCCTCCTCTTCCGCCGCCGCCCGGATCCGCGCCCGTACCCCGGGGTCCTTGACCAGGACGAACGTCCACGGCTGCTGGTGCGCCCCGGACGGTGCCGTGGCCGCGCAGGCGATCGCGTCCCGCACCACCTGCTCCGGCACCGGGTCCGCGGAGAACTGCCGCACGGTCCGCCGCTCCGCCATCCGCGCGCGCAGCTCCGCGGCCCGGGCCAGCGACTCCTCGGCGGGCATCCGGCCGGGCCGGTAGGGGACCGACCGGTAGGGATCGCCATGGGTGGTTGTCCACTGCGTTGGTATAGACATGACACGAGTCTGGCGCGGCAGGGCCCTTCGGCCTAGGGCGCGCGGTGTAAGCGTCCGCCCGCCACCGGTCCGATCCGCGGAGATCACCCGCCGGTTTACGGTGAACCCATGACCCATGGCCCACGCTCCGGCCTCTCCGCCGTGAGCTCCGCGATCCTCGCGATGAGCAGGCATCTCGAGGTGCGGGACGTCCTCAAGACGATCGTCGTCTCCGCTCGCGAACTGCTCGACGCCCAGTACGCCGCCCTCGGCGTCCCCGACGACCACGGAGGCTTCTCCCAGTTCGTCGTCGACGGCGTCAGCGACGAGACGTGGAAGGCCATCGGCCCGCTGCCCCGCCAGCACGGCATCCTCGCCGCCATGCTCCAGGACAAGGGCCCCCAGCGGCTCCCCGACGTCCGCGAGGACCCCCGCTTCGGCGGCTGGCCCGACGCCCACCCCGAGATGGCCGACTTCCTCGGCATGCCCGTCGCCGACGGCGACGAGAACCTCGCCGTGCTCTTCCTCGCCAACAAGGCGTACAAGCACGGCGGCACCGGCTGCGGCTTCACCGACGAGGACGAGGAACTGCTCGCCGTCCTCGCCCAGCACGCCGCCATCGCGCTGACCAACGCCCGCCTCTACGAGCGCAGCCGCGAACTGACCATCGCCGACGAACGCGCCCGGCTCGCCCACGAGCTGCACGACGCCGTCGCGCAGAAGCTGTTCTCCCTGCGCCTGACGGCCCAGGCCGCCACCGCCCTGGTGGACCGCGACCCGGCCCGCGCCAAGGACCAGCTGCACCAGGTCGCCCACCTGGCCGCCGAGGCCACCGACGAACTGCGTGCCGCGGTCGTCGAGCTGCGCCCGGCCGGACTCGACGAGGACGGACTGGTCGCCACCCTGCGCACCCAGATCAAGGTGCTCGACCGGGCCCACTCCGCGAGCGTCAGCTTCTCCGCCCACGGGATGCGGGCCCTGCCGGC
Source organism: Streptomyces sp. AV19 (assembly GCF_015999245.1). Taxonomy (GTDB): domain Bacteria; phylum Actinomycetota; class Actinomycetes; order Streptomycetales; family Streptomycetaceae; genus Streptomyces. The sequence continues at coordinate 335,593 of NZ_JAEAMR010000010.1, forward strand.
CTCCCAGGAGGAGGCGCTGCTCCGCGTCGCCCAGGAGGCCCTGCACAACGCCCTGCGCCACTCCGGCGCGGAACACGTCGAGGTCACCCTCGCCCGGCGCGGCCAGGGCGCCGCGCTGCGGGTGGCCGACGACGGAAGCGGTTTCGACCCGTCCGCCGTCCGGCAGGCGGGACGCCACCTGGGCCTGGTCTCCATGCGGGACCGCGCCAACGGGGTCGGCGGCAGGCTGAAGGTTGTCTCGGGGCCCGGAGAGGGCACCGCGATCGAGATGGAGGTGCCCGGTGGCTGAGGACCACACGATCAAGGTTCTGCTGGTGGACGATCACCAGGTGGTCCGCAAGGGCCTGCGCACCTTTCTGGAGATCCAGGAGGACATCGAGGTGGTCGGGGAGGCGGCGGACGGCGCCGAGGGCGTGGCCCGCGCCGAGGAGCTGCGGCCCGACGTGATCCTCCTGGACGTGAAGATGCCCGGCATGGACGGCATCGAGGCGCTGCGCCGCCTCCGCTCCCTGGACAGCCCCGCCCGGGTGCTGGTCGTCACGAGTTTCACCGAGCAGCGCACGGTGATCCCGGCCCTCAAGGCCGGGGCCGCGGGCTACGTCTACAAGGACGTGGACCCGGACGCCCTCGCCGGGGCCATCCGCTCGGTGCACGCCGGGCACGTCCTGCTCCAGCCCGAGGTGGCCGGCGCGCTGCTGACCCAGGACGACACCGGCGGCGGCCAGGGCCGGGGGAACGCGCTCACCGAGCGCGAGCGGGAGGTGCTCGCCCTGATCGCCGACGGCCGGTCCAACCGGGAGATCGCCCGGGCGCTGGTGCTGTCGGAGAAGACGGTCAAGACGCACGTCTCGAACATCCTGATGAAGCTCGACCTCGCCGACCGCACCCAGGCGGCCCTCTGGGCGGTCCGGCACGGGATCGGCGACTGAACCTCCTGGTACGGGCGGTCCGCCGTCGCCTCGGAACGTCTCATTCCGACGAGTGGTTCATGCGGTCGTGTGATTGTCCGCCGGAGCCGATAACCCGGATGGCGGTGGCCCGTTCTCCATGGCGTAACCGCGGCGGCTGGCCGTGGGACGTTCCAGGAAGGTCAGAGGAAGAGTGAAGAACATGAAGAAGGCCGCTGCCGTCACGCTCGCGGTCGGCGGTCTCGCCCTCGCCGGTGCTGGTGTCGCCTCCGCGCACACCTCCCACGGCGCGGACGGCATTGCCAAGAACTCCCCCGGCGTGGTCTCCGGCAACGTCATCCAGGCGCCCGTCGAGATCGACACCAACGTGTGCGGCAACACGATCAGCGTCGTGGGCCTGCTGAACCCGGCGCACGGCAACGTCTGCGTCAACGAGTAACAGCACCCCCGGCGATCACTCGCCCGGCCGCTCGGCCCCGCCCCCGCGGGGCCGACGTCCGAGGGTGATCAATCGCCCGAACGAGGGCAAACGCCACTGGCGGCCGTGCCGTCGGTGGTGCGGTGGCGTTCATCAGGGCGCGACTCCGTCACCGGGGCCGCGAGGTCACCAGCAAAGGAAGACACCCATGAACCGAGCCAAAAAGGCCGCTCTCGTTCTGGCCGCCGCGGGCGTCGCCGTCGGCGCCTCCGTCGGTACCGCAGTCGCGCACGACGAAGGCTCCAGCGCCAACGGTGTCGCGAAGGGCTCACCCGGCGTCATTTCCGGCAACGTCATCCAGATCCCCCTGGACGTGCCGATCAACGCTTGCGGCAACACGATCGACATCCTGATCGGGCTCCTGAACCCGACGTTCGGAAACGTCTGCATCAGCAAGTGACGCCCGGAAGGCCCCGCGGACCCCTCGGTCCGCGGGGCCTCCGTTCGTTTCACGGCCTGCCGCGCTCCCGCTCCTCCAGCGGCGCGTTGTACGCGGCCACCTGGGCCCGCCGGGCCGTGCGCTCCACGGGGCGCAGCGCCGCCGCCCGCGCCGTGATCTCGGCCGCGCTCACGGCGGCCCCGTGCTCCCGCCCGCCGCCGTCCCCCGGCCCGCTCGCGATGGCGACCAGCGCGCCCACCCGCTGCGCCAGCTCCAGCACGCGCGCCGCGCGCGGCGGATACCCGGGCGCGAGGATCTCCTTCCCGTGCTCCGCCCTCGCCCGGTACGCCTCCAGTGCGGCCTGGGCCGCCGGGCCCGAGCCCGCCACGTCCAGCCGGGTGAGCACCGCGGTCGCCTCCCGCAGGGCCTCCGCGAGCTCCCGCTCCGCCTCGCCCAGCGACGGCACGTCGGCCGGCGGCGCCTCGCGCACCGGCAGGCACTGCCAGACCACCTCCACGTGCTCGTCGCCCTCGGGGCCCACCGCGTGCACCTCGGGCACCAGCCCCAGGCCCGTCCCCACCGCGACGACCGCCTCGCCGGCCTCCAGGGCCAGGGCGTTGAACTCCGGCGGCCCGCTCAGCCCCAGCGGGTGGCCGGGCGCCGGCAGCGCGAGGCGCAGGCCCGTCGCGCCGAGCGCGCGCAGTCTGCCGAGCGCGAGGGTCAGGCCCACGGGGCCGGATTCACCCGGCAGGCCGACGACCCGGTGGAGGGCGTCCTCCCCGGTGATGTGGAGCGCCACGTCATCGGGTGCGGCAAATCCGGCAAGAAGGGCATTTCCCCAGGCTGTCAGCCGACCTGAGCGATGTTCATCGAGCATGTGCCCCAGCCTAGGGACTGGCGACGACGGCGGGTGGCGTAGGTTTTCCCTGGGGGCTGCGCCGACAGGCGCCAGCGACGACGAACTGCAATGGGAGACAACGCGCTCATGAGCGATGTACTGGAACTGGTGGACGTATCCGTGGTCCGCGAGGGCCGGGCTCTGCTGGATCAGGTCTCCTGGTCGGTCAAGGAGGGCGAGCGCTGGGTGATTCTCGGTCCCAACGGCGCCGGCAAGACCACGCTCCTCAATGTCGCCTCCAGCTACCTCTTCCCGACCAAGGGCACGGCGCGGATCCTCGACGAGACGCTCGGCTCGGTGGACGTCTTCGAGCTGCGCCCGCGCATCGGCATGGCGGGCATCGCCCTCGCCGACAAGCTGCCGCGCACCCAGACCGTCCTGCAGACGGTGCTCACCGCGGCGTACGGCATGACCGCCACCTGGCGCGAGGACTACGAGACCGTCGACGAGCAGCGCGCCCGCGCCTTCCTCGACGTGCTCGGCATGACCGAGCACCTGGACCGGAAGTTCGGCACCCTCTCCGAGGGCGAGCGCAAGCGCACCCTCATCGCCCGCGCGATGATGATCGACCCCGAGCTGCTGATGCTGGACGAGCCCGCCGCCGGCCTCGACCTCGGCGGCCGCGAGGACCTGGTGCGCCGCCTCGGCCGGCTCGCCCGGGACCCGCTCGCCCCCTCGATGGTGATGGTCACCCACCACGTCGAGGAGATCGCCCCCGGCTTCACCCACGTCCTGATGATCCGTCAGGGCCAGGTGCTCGCCGCCGGCCCCATCGAGCTCGAACTCACCTCCCGCAACCTGTCCAAGTGCTTCGGCCTCCCCCTGGTCGTCGAGAGCCGGGGCGACCGCTGGACGGCCCACGGCCTGCCGCTCTCGTAAGCCCGCCGACGAGTCCTCCGAGAGGCCGAGGAGCCCTGTCGGTGACCCCGTCCACGCGCCTACCATGACCATGTGAACACTTGGGCGTGGTGGCTCGTGGCCGCCGTCGGGCTCGGCATTCCCCTGGTCGTGACCGCGATGCCGGAATTCGGCATGCTCGCGCTCGGCGCCGTCGCGGCCGCCGTCACCGACGCGCTGGGCGGGGGCACGATCACCCAGTTCGTCGTCTTCGCCGTCGTCTCCGTCGCCCTGATCGCCGTCGTCCGGCCGATCGCCAACCGGCAGCGCTCCCGCCGGCCCACGCTGCAGTCGGGCATCGAGGCCCTCAAGGGGCGGCAGGCCGTCGTCCTGGAGCGGGTCGACGGCCACGGCGGGCGCATCAAGCTCGCCGGCGAGATCTGGTCCGCGCGCGCCCTCGACGGCGACCACGCCTACGAGGTCGGCCAGCAGGTCGACGTCGTCGACATCGACGGCGCGACGGCGGTGGTGATGTGAGACGGCCGTTACGGGGGCGGTCGCATCCGGCCTGCACGGCAGTGCCGGTTCTGGAAGACTCCCTCAACACGATCGACACGACCGACCTCGACACGATCGATCCACGACAAAGGCACGAGGAGCCACGATGGCGATCATCATCGTCCTGATCATCCTGGTGGTGCTCGTCTTCATCGCCCTCATGAAGACGGTGCAGGTCATCCCGCAGGCCAGCGCCGCCATCGTCGAACGCTTCGGCCGCTACACCCGGACGCTCAACGCGGGGCTCAACATCGTCGTCCCGTTCATCGACTCCATCCGCAACCGCATCGACCTCCGCGAGCAGGTCGTGCCGTTCCCCCCGCAGCCCGTCATCACTCAGGACAACCTGGTCGTCAACATCGACACCGTCATCTACTACCAGGTGACCGACGCACGCGCCGCGACCTACGAGGTGTCCAGCTTCATCCAGGCCATCGAGCAGCTCACCGTCACCACGCTGCGCAACATCATCGGCGGCATGGACCTGGAACGCACCCTCACCTCCCGCGAGGAGATCAACGCGGCCCTGCGCGGCGTCCTGGACGAGGCGACGGGCAAGTGGGGCATCCGCGTCAACCGCGTGGAGCTCAAGGCGATCGAACCGCCCACCTCCATCCAGGACTCGATGGAGAAGCAGATGCGCGCCGACCGTGACAAGCGCGCCGCGATCCTCACCGCCGAGGGCATCCGCCAGTCGCAGATCCTCACCGCGGAGGGCGAGAAGCAGTCCGCGATCCTGCGGGCCGAGGGCGAGGCCAAGGCCGCGGCCCTGCGGGCCGAGGGCGAGGCCCAGGCGATCCGTACGGTCTTCGAGTCCATCCACGCGGGCGACCCCGACGAGAAGCTGCTCTCCTACCAGTACCTCCAGATGCTCCCGAAGATCGCCGAGGGCGACGCCAACAAGCTCTGGATCGTGCCCAGCGAGATCGGCGACGCGCTCAAGGGCCTCAGCGGCGCCGTCGGCAACCTCGGCCCCCGGGCCGGCGTCCGGACGACCAAGGAGAGCCCGCGCCGCGAAGAGCCGCCGATCGACTAACGGCCGTATCCTTCATGGCCGTTCTCGTGCATGATCAAGTGCGGCCCCCCGACCTGCCATGGCGGGGAGGCATCGCACTGATCCGAAGGAGATGGCCTTGTCCATCTGGGAAGCACTCGCGGTCTTCGCGGCCGGCATCGGAGCCGGCACCATCAACGTCGTCGTCGGCTCCGGCACGCTGTTCACCTTTCCGGTGCTGCTCGCCACCGGACTGCCGCCGGTCACCGCCAACGTCTCCAACACCCTGGGGCTGGTCACCGGGAACATCAGCGGGGCCGTCGGCTACCGCCGCGAACTGCGCGGCCAGCGCGGCCGGATCGTCCGGTTCGGCCTCGTCGCCCTGGTGGGCGGGCTCGCCGGAGCGATCCTGCTGCTCGCCCTGCCGTCGAAGGCGTTCGACGCGATCGTCCCCGCGCTCATCGCGCTCGCGCTGGTGCTGGTGATCCTCCAGCCCCGGCTCGCCCGGGCGCTCGCCCGCCGCCGCGAACGCAACGGCACCGCCCCGCACGCGGACGGCGGCATCGCGCTCCTGCTCGGCCTCCTCCTGGCCAGCGCCTACGGCGGCTACTTCGGCGCGGCGCAGGGGGTCATGTACCTGTCCCTGATGGGCCTGTTGCTCCACGACGACCTGCAGCGCGTCAACGCCCTGAAGAACGTTCTGGCGGCGGTGGTGAACGGCGTCGCGGCCCTCTTCTTCGTCTTCGCCGCGGAGGTCGACTGGACGGCGGTGGCCCTGATAGCCGTGGGCTCCACGCTGGGCGCCCAACTGGGCGCGAAGGTGGCGCGCCGCCTGAGCCCGACGGTGCTGCGGGGCGTGATCGTGGCGGTGGGTCTGGTGGCAATCGTGCAGCTGCTGTTGCGCGATTGAGCCCGTCCGGCGTTTGAGGACTCCGCCCGCAGGGCGGATGGGGTCCGGGGTCTCCCCGGGAAACGGTGAAAGGGCGGGGCGGGGAGAAACCCCCCGTGGGAACGGAAACGCTCCGGGCCCTTCCCCCGTACGAAACGCGGGCCCGGAGCGCACGGCAGCGGACGAGGCCACCCCGGGCCCACGCCCAGGGCTCCGGCAGGCGGCGCGGCGCGCGACACGCCGGCCCGCCCCCGCCACTGCGGTATCCGCTGCCCGACGGCCGCATGCGAAGCCGTCGGCACGTACCACTCTGGCGGCCACCGCCCGCACCGCGCAACGGAATTTCCGGCCGCTCAGCCCCCCGCCGGCACCTCGTACTCCCCGATCAACTGCGCGCGCCCCAGCGCGTGGAACCGCAGATGGAACCCGACGAACGCCGGCGTCGCCTCCGCGTCCGGCCCCAGCTTCTCCTGGTCCACGGCGTACACGGTGAAGACGTACCGGTGCGGACCGTCCCCGGCCGGCGGCGCCGCGCCGCCGAAGTCCCGCGTCCCGTAGTCGTTCCGGACATGCACCGCTCCCGCGGGCAGCCCCTTCATGTCACCGCTCCCGGCCCCCGCCGGCAGCTCGGTCACCGTCGCGGGGATGTCGAAGAGCACCCAGTGCCAGAACCCGCTGCCCGTCGGGGCGTCGGGGTCGAAGCAGGTCACGGCGAAGCTCTTCGTCTCCTCCGGGAAGCCCTCCCAGCGCAGTTGGGGAGAGGAGTTGCCCCCGCTGAAGACCTGGCCCTCGCCGAGCCGCGCCCCGGGTGCGACGTCGTCGCTCACCACCGGGAACGAGGGGACCGGCGGGAAGAAGTCGTGGGGGAGCGGCGGACGGCCCTGCTCAGCTGACACGGAGACACCTCCAGTTACGCACGGATACGTGAGGACGCCAGCCTAGCGAGGCGCGAACGGCACGGGCTGCGACCATATGGACGTGCTTCGACGTGTGTTCCGACGAGGCGGACGACCGGCCGGCCGCGCCCTGCGCTCCCTGACCGTGCTCCTCGCCGCCCTGCCCCTGTTCCTCCTCCCCGCCTGCTCCTCCGGCGGTCACGGCAAGTCCTCCAAGACACCGGCCACGGCCTCCTCCGGCAGAGCCTCCGGCGCCACCCCGTCCTGGGCCAAGGGCATGCGGACCGTCACCCCGGACCGACTCCCGCCCGAGGCCCGCCGCACCCTGGAACTCATCGACAAGGGCGGACCGTTCCCGTATCCCAAGGACGGCACCGTCTTCGGCAACTACGAGAACCGGCTGCCCAAGCAGCCGCGCGGCTATTACCACGAGTACACGGTCCCCACCCCCGAGGCCCGCAACCGCGGCGCCCGCCGCATCGTGACCGGCAGTCACTCCGAGCGCTACTACACCGGCGACCACTACAAGACCTTCGAAGCGGTGGTGCACCCATGACCAGCCAACTCCCCGCCCCCGGCGTCCCCGGGCTCTTCTCCGGCTCCGTCCCGCCCGGGATCTACCGACTGCCCGTCACGGAGACCCCCGCGCACGCCGCGGCCGAGGCCGCCGACGCCGGCTGGCGGGCGGCCCGCCTCCACCTCGACGGCATCGGCGACAAGACCGCCTTCCTCGACCGCTGCGCCGCCGACCTGGACTTCCCCGGCTGGTTCGGCCACAACTGGGATGCCCTCGCGGACTGCCTCACCGACCTCTCCTGGTGGCGCAAGGACGGCGAGCCCCGCGGCTATCTGCTCGTCGCGGAGGACTGGGACGCCTTCCACAAGGCGGCACCCGAGACCGCCTCCGTCGCACGGACGATCCTCACCGACGCCGTCGAGTACTGGACGGGACAGCAGAGCCCCATGGCGGTCCTGCTCGCCTGACGCACGGGAACGCCGGCCGGTCCACTACCCTCGGCCGGCATGACCTCCGCCCCTGACCGCACCCCGCTCGCCCGCGCCTTCTTCGACCGGCCCGTCCTCGAGGTGGCCCCCGACCTGCTCGGCCGCACCCTCGTCCGCACGGGCCCCGAGGGGCCGATCGAGCTCCGCATCACGGAGGTCGAGGCGTACGCGGGGGAGGCCGACCCGGGATCGCACGCCTACCGGGGGCGCACGGAGCGGAACGCGGCGATGTTCGGCCCGCCCGGTCACGCCTACGTCTACTTCATCTATGGGATGTGGTTCAGCCTCAACCTGGTCTGCGGCCCGGAGGGCACGGCGAGCGGAGTGCTGCTGCGCGGCGGCGAGGTGCTCAAGGGTCACGACCTGGCCCGGGGACGCCGCCCCAAGTCGCGCGACGACCGTGACCTCGCCCGGGGCCCGGCCCGCCTGGCCACCGCCCTCGACGTGGACCGCGGCCTGAACGGCACCGACCTCTGCGCCGGCCCGGACGCACCCCTCTCCGTCCTGACAGGCACGCCGCTCCCCGTCTCCTCGATCCGCAACGGCCCCCGCACCGGCGTCGGCGGCGAGGGCGCGACCCACCCCTGGCGCTTCTGGGCCGACGGCGACCGGACGGTGAGCCCGTACCGGGCCCACGTGCCCCGGAACCGCACCCGAACGAGGTCCTGACCGGCGGTGCTTGACTCCGGAGGGGGAAGGGCCTAACGTAGCCCGAGCCGCTGGAGACGGGCAGCGCCATGGGCGTCTGTACCGGTAGGCGGTACCACCATTACTACGCGGGATCCCCGGACGGGGTCTGGTTTCGCTGTGCCGAAATCAGGGCCTCTCTTGGATCCGGTCGGCTCGATTGGGAGCCGTCGGGAAATTCCGCTAAAGTGTTGGACATCCCCTCCGACGGGAATTCGGATTCTGAATCCGGGCCGGGAACGGCACGGAAAAGGATCTGATAGAGTCGGAATCGCCGGAAAGCGAAAGCGAGAAGGCGAAACCCCGCTCCGACAGGGGGCCGGAAACGAGAAATCGGGTCTGGTAAGGTTGGAAACACCGAAGGGAAGCGCCCGGAGGAAAGTCGAGAGTGAGTCTCGGTGAGTACGAAGGAAGCGTCCGTTCCTTGAGAACTCAACA
>NZ_JAEAMR010000010.1:344659-355037 GCF_015999245.1 Streptomyces sp. AV19
TTGACTGGTACTAATAGGCCGAGGGCTTGTCCTCAGTTGCTCGCGTCCACTGTGTAAGTTCTGAGGCAACGAACAGTTGCCGGATTTGAGCAGAACCACTTAATTAAAGAGTGTGCTTGTTCGCTCGAAACCGATAGGGTTTCGGTGGTCATAGCGTTAGGGAAACGCCCGGTTACATTCCGAACCCGGAAGCTAAGCCTTTCAGCGCCGATGGTACTGCATGGGGGACCGTGTGGGAGAGTAGGACGCCGCCGAACAATATTTCAAGGACCCTTGGTCCCAGCGTTCACGCTGGGACCAAGGGTCCTTTTTGTTTTTGTCGAAGCGCAGTTGCCGGGCAACTGCGCGAGAATGGCTGCGGTACCTCAAGACAGGAGTCACGTCGATGTCCACCAACTCTCCCGACGGTCGATCGGGCGGCGACCGCCACGGCGGTCCGCGGGGCGGCTTCCGCCGTGACAATGATCGCGGCGGTTTCCGCGGCGGCCGCGACGACCGCGGTGGTCGCCCCGGCGGCGGTGGCTACGGCCGACGCGATGACGACCGCGGCTTCCGTCGTGATGACCGGCGTGATGACCGTGGTCCGCGTCGGGATGACGACCGTGGCGGCTTCCGTCGCGACGAGCGTCGCGATGACCGTCCGCCCTTCCGTCGTGATGACCGGCGTGATGACCGTGGTCCGCGTCGTGACGACGACCGTGGCGGCTTCCGCCGTGACGACCGTGGCGGTCGCCCCGGTGGCGGCGGTTACGGCCGGCGCGACGATGATCGTGGCGGGTTCCGTCGCGATGAGCGTCGTGACGACCGTCCGTCGTTCCGTCGTGATGACCGGCGTGATGACCGTGGTCCGCGTCGTGACGACGACCGCGGCGGCTTCCGGCGCGACGAGCGTCCTTCGTTCCGTCGTGATGACCGGCGCGATGACCGTGGTCCGCGTCGGGATGACGATCGGGGTGGGTTCCGTCGCGATGAGCGTCGTGACGACCGTCCGTCGTTCCGTCGTGATGACCGGCGTGACGACCGCGGTCCCCGCCGGGATGACGACCGCGGTGGCTTCCGCCGCGACGACCGTTCGACGTTCCGGCGCGATGACCGTGGTCCGCGTCGGGATGACGACCGTGGCGGCTTCCGGCGCGATGACCGTTCGACGTTCCGTCGTGATGACCGGCGTGATGACCGTGGTCCGCGTCGTGACGACGAGCGTGGCGGCTTCCGCCGTGACGAGCGTCGCGATGACCGTCCGTCGTTCCGTCGGGATGACCGGCGTGACGACCGTGGTCCGCGTCGGGATGACGATCGTGGCGGGTTCCGTCGCGACGAGCGTCGTGACGACCGTCCGTCCTTCCGTCGCGATGACCGCGGTGGCCGTCCCGGTGGCGGTGGCTACGGGCGGCGTGACGACCGGGACCGGCAGGGCGGTGGCTACCGTGGGCGCGACGACCGCTCCCGTGGCTACGGGCGCCGTGACGACCGCGACCGGGACCGTGGCGACCGCGAGCCGGTGAAGCGTCTGCCCATCCCGGACGACGTGACCGGTGAGGAGATCGACAAGGACGTCAAGCAGGAGCTGATGAGCCTGCCGAAGACCCTTGCCGAGGACGTCGCCCGCAACCTCGTCATGGTGGCCAATCTGCTGGACGAGGACCCGGAGCAGGCGTACGCGTACTCCCGCATCGCGCTCCGGCTCGCCTCGCGCGTGGCCGCCGTCCGTGAGGCGGCCGGCTTCGCTTCGTATGCGACCGGCAAGTACTCCGAGGCGCTGGCCGAGTTCCGGGCCGCGCGGCGGATGACCGGCTCGGTCGAGCTGTGGCCCGTCATGGCGGACTGCGAGCGCGGCATGGGCCGTCCCGAGCGGGCGCTGGCCATGGCCGGCGAGCCCGAGGTGCAGAAGCTGGACAAGGCCGGCCAGGTGGAGATGCGCCTGGTGGCGGCCGGGGCCCGCAAGGACATGGGTCAGGCCGAGGCCGCCGTCGTCACGCTGCAGAGCCCCGAGCTGGCGTCGAACTCCGTTCAGCCGTGGACCGCGCGCCTGCGCTACGCGTACGCCGACGCGCTGCTCGATGTCGGTCGTGAGGCCGAGGCGCGCGAGTGGTTCGCCAAGGCGCTGGAGGCCGACCAGGGCGGGACGACGAACGCGTCCGACCGGCTCGCGGAGCTGGACGGCGTCGAGTTCACCGACGTCCTGTCCGAGATCGAGGAGGTCGAGGACGCCAAGGACACGGAGGACGCCGTGACCGAGGAGGTCGAGGAGGTCGAGGAGACCAAGGCGGAGGCCGAGGAGACCGAGGCCAAGGAGACCGGGACGGACGGCGCCGACGGCGGCGACCGGAAGTGATCGAAGAGGGCGGAACCCCCTGGGGTTCCGCCCTCTCGCGTTCGGTCCCCCGAAGGTCAGTTCAGGGTCAGGCTGCGCAGGACCAGTCCGGTGGCCGGCTTCGGGCCGAAGGACGTGGACTTGCGGGGCATGGTCACGCCCTGTTCGGCGAGTTCCCGCACCACGTCCTCGTGGACCGGGTGCATCAGGACGGCGGTGCCGCCGTGCCGTTCGGCCTGGTGGACGGCGGCGGCCGTCTCGTGGATGTAGCCGATGTGCTCCGGGTCGTCCTGGACCTTCCAGACGTGCTCCAGCAGCGTGGAGTGGAGGACCGTCGCGTCCAGCTCGCGCCAGGCGCGCGGGCGGTCGGCCGGGACCGTGCTCGCCAGCAGCTCCGGGTCCGGGCGGTCCACGAGGTGGAAGCGGCCGTCGCCGGCGAGCAGGTAGGCGTTGCCGTGCTCGTCGGCCCGCGACGCCTCGGCGAGGGCGTCGAGCGCGGCGGGCAGGTCCACGTCCAGGGTGCGGACGCGGAAGGAGGCGCCGAGGGCGGCCAGGGCGTCGGCGACCGGGAGCTTGTGGAGCAGCCGGTGGATGGCGCGGACCCGCAGCGGGTAGCGGGCGGTGTCCACGAGCAGGACGAGGCCGAAGTCCCAGGGGCCGGGCGCGGGTTGCTCGGCGCGGAGCCGCAGGTAGGTGGCCCAGCGGTGGTGGCCGTCGGCGATCAGGGCCCGCTGCCGGGAGAGGTCGCCGGCGATGCGGGCGAGGTCGTCCGGGTCGGTCACGGACCACAGGCGGTGTGCGAAGCCGTCCTCGGTGGTCGTGGAGAGCAGGGGCGCGGTGCGGATGACGCGTTCGATGACGGCGGCCGCGCCGGTGGTCGTGCCGTCGCCGCGGTAGGAGAAGAGCAGCGGCTCCAGGTTGGCGGCGGTGTCCCTCATCAGGGCCGCGCGGTCCTCGACGATGTGCGGCATGACGTCCTCGTGGGGGAGGACGACGCCCTCCTCGGGGGGCGTCAGGCGCAGCGCGCCGATCAGGCCGCGCTGGATCATGCCGTCGCCGCGCTGCTCGTAGACGTAGAGCGCCGGCTCCGGGTCCGGGGCGAGGATGCCCTCCTCCTGCCAGCGGCGCAGGGTGTCGGCGGCCCGGCGGTGCCGGTCGGCGGCGGTGGCCGCCTGCGGGAGGATGAGCCGGACGATGTTGTGCGGGTCCGCGGTCTCGAGGTGACGCAGTCCGTCGGGCCGGACGACGACGTCGTACGGTGGCGAGGTCACGGCCGCGAGGCTGCCCACCCGTTCGGGGACATAACGCAGCCCTCGGAAGGGGGCGAGTCGGAGACCTTGCCCTGCGTGGTCCGGAGTGCTCATTCGGAAATTGTTATGGCCCGCGGCCGGATGAGCAATGATCGAAAACACAGATGAAGAAGACATGAACGGTACAAGGAGCGAACCCGCTATGAACCAGAGCGTGCGGACGGGTGTGCGGTCGGGTACGGGGCCGGGCGTGCGGACCCGGCCCGAGGGCTGCGAGCGGCCGCTGAGCGAGGCGTACGACACGGCGCTGCTCGACCTCGACGGCGTCGTGTACGCGGGCGGCGCGGCCATTCCGCACGCCGTGCGGTCGCTGGAGCTGGCCCGTGAGGGCGGGATGCACCTCGCGTACGTCACGAACAACGCGGCGCGGACGCCGGAGACGGTGGCCGGGCACCTGACCGAGCTGGGTATCCCGGCCGGGCCGGGGGACGTGATCAACTCGGCGCAGGCGGTGGCCCGGTTGATAGCGGACGAGCTGCCGGCCGGTTCGCGGGTGCTGCTGATCGGTACCGAGGGGCTGCGGGTCGCGCTGCGGGAGCGCGGGCTGGTGCCCGTGGAGTCCGTCGACGACGACCCGGTGGCGGTGGCGCAGGGGTACGGCGGGCCGGACATGCCGTGGTCGCGGCTGATGGAGGCGTCGTACGCGGTGGCACGGGGGCTGCCGTGGTTCGCGTCCAACACGGACCTGACGATTCCGACCGGGCGGGGGATCGCGCCGGGGAACGGGTCGGCGGTCGAGGTCGTGAAGATCGCCACGGGGCGGGAGCCGCGGGTGGCGGGGAAGCCGCAGCCGCCGATGCACCGGGAGACGGTGCTGCGGACGGGGGCCCGGCGGCCGTTGGTCGTGGGCGACCGGCTCGACACGGACATCGAGGGGGCGTTCGTGGGGGGTGTCGACTCGCTGCTGGTGCTGACCGGGGTGACGACGGCCGCGCAGGTGCTGGCCGCTCGGCCGGAGCACCGGGCGACGTATGTCGCGGAGGATCTGCGGGCGTTGCTGGTTCCGCAGCCGGTGGTTTCCGTGTCCGGGGCGGTGTCCGGGGCCGTGTCCGGGGCCGGGGCCGTGTCCGGGGCCGTGTCCGGTTCCGCTTCTGCTTCCGCGTCGGCGGAGGGGGTTCGGTGCGCGGGGTGGACCGCGTCCGTCGTGGACGGGGAGTTCGCCCTGGAAGGTGAGGGCGCGGCGATCGATGGGCTTCGGGCGTTGTGCGGGGTGGCTTGGGGCCTGGCGGGGGAGGGGAGTTGTGCGTTGGACTCGGGGAAGGTGTTGGCTCGGTTGGGGTTGTAGAGGGTAGCGCTGCCCGCCGTAGGGGCGGGCCCGGGGGAATTTGCCCCGGCCCCGCCCTATCACCGTTTCTTCCGGGCTCCGCCCGGGGCCGGCACCGCGCTGCGCGCGGTGGTGCGGGGGCTTTGCCCCCTGCGCCCCCACCGGGGCTGCGCCCCTGGGCCCCTTTCGGGGCTCCGCCCCGGGCCCCGCAACGCGGCTTCGCCGCGTTGGTCCTCAAGCGCCGGACAGGCTGGTTTCGGGGCTCCGCCCCGGACCCCGTGTCGCGGCTTCGCTGCTCGTCCTCAAACTCCCCGGAGGGGGCAACCCCCAGACGGGCTGAAGTGCGTGCCCCCGCTGGACAGTCGGGTGTGGCGCGAACAGCCGGCTGTCCGGCGTTCGAGGACAGCGCTCGCAGCGCAGCGCGCTGCTCCGGAAACGTGAAAGCGCGCTCAGCCGAGCTCCGCCAGGAGCTCCTCCTCCGTCTTGCCCTTGCGCCAGTAGCCGGTGAACGTGATCCTTCCGCGGTCCACGGCGCGGTCGTTGACCAGGTGGCGGCGGAGGGTACGGATCGTGCCGGCTTCGCCGGCTATCCAGGCGTAGGGGGTGCCCTCGGGGAGGGACGCGGCGCGGACGGCGTCCACGACCGTGGCGTCCGTGCCGCGGATCAGCCAGGTGACGTCCGCGTCGGCGGCGGTCGGGAGGGGGACGACGTCGTCGGGGTGGGGGACCTCCAGCCAGACCTTCGCCGGCATGCCGGGCGGGAGCCAGGCGAGGATGCCGGCCACGGCCGGGAGGGCCGACTCGTCGCCGGTGATCAGGGTCCAGTCGGTGCCCGCGGGCGGCTGGTAGTCGACGCCGCCGTTGTCCTCGGCGACGGGGGCGAGGACGGCCGCGCGGTCGCCGGGGCGGGCGGTGCGGGACCAGTGCGAGGCGGGGCCGGCCTCGGGGCCCGAGCCGTGCTGGACGAAGTCGATGTCCAACTCGTCCGGGTCGCTGCGCAGTTCGCGCACGGTGTAGGTGCGCATGACCGCGCGTACGGCCGGGTCCTGGACCCGCCACTCCGCGTACCAGCCGGGTCCGAGGACGGGCGGCAGCACCGGCGCGTCCTGGCCGGGGCGCGGCAGGAAGAGCTTGAAGCGCTGGTCGCGGCCGCCGGTGACCATGTCGCCCAGGTCGTCGGCGGTGACGGTGACGCGGGTCAGGGCGGGGCTGACCTGCTCGGTGCGGACGACGCGGACGTCGAAGAAGCGGTACGCGGGGGCGGTCATCGGAGTTTCTTCGCCTTCTCGAGTGCGGCGGTCAGGTTGTCCAGCAGCGGGGCGCTGCCCGCCCAGGAGAAGCGCGGCTCGCTGAGCCAGGGGCTGACCTGGCCGGCCTCGACGGCGGGGAGCTTGGCCCAGGTCGGCTTGGCGGCCAGGTCCTTGGGCTGGAGGCTGGAGGTGCGGCTGTCCAGGATGATCAGGTCGGCCTCGTACTTGTTGGCGTTCTCCCAGCTGAGGCTCTCGAAGTAGCCGCCCTTGTCGAGCTTCTGGGGGACGACGAAGTCCACGCCGAGCTCGCGGAAGTACATCAGGTCGGCGTTGACGGCCGGGTTGGAGACGTAGAAGAGGTCGGCGCTGCCGGAGGCGGCCATGACCTTGATGCGGCGGGACTTGGCGGTCCTGCGCAGCGTCTCGGCGGCCTTCTCGAAGCGGGCCTTCGCCTCGGTGACCTTCTTCGCCTTCAGGTCGGCGCCGAGGGAGGCGGCCAGTTCGGCGTGGCGCTTGATGGGCTCGGTCAGGGGGACGCGGGCGGAGGTCAGGGCGACGCTGGGGGCCAGGCGGAGGATCTTGTCCTTGCTCTCGTCGGGGACGTACCAGAGCGCGCCGGGGTCGAACATGTTGGTGACGATCAGCTCGGGGTCGAGCGCCGCGTACTTCTCGACGGCGAACTCGCCCCAGGTGTTGCCGAGGATCGTCACCTTGTCGACGTCGATGTCGCCGGCCTGCGGGTCGGGCTTGCCGTCCTTGAGCTTCGTCGGGCCGAAGACGCCGACGCACTCGACGCCGAAGTCGTGCAGGGCGGCGGCGGTGCCGGTGAAGGCGACGATGCGCTTGGGCGTCCGGCCGGCCTTGGCCGTGGTGCCCCGGTCGTCCTTGAACGTCCACGGACCGCCGGAACCGCCCGAGTCCTGCGATGACTTGGCGGAGCCGCCCCCGCAGGCGGTGAGGAAGGCGCCGATGCCGAGGGCGCCACCCGCCGCGAGGAGGCCGCGGCGGGACAGTACTGTGGTGCGGGGGGTGCTCATGGGGTGGTGCTTCTCTCCATGGAGGGATGTTCGATGAGGGTAGGCTAACCTAACCCAAGTGTTGGCCGTTGTTTCCCCCCAAGCCCCGCCGGGCGCAGCCCCCGAGGCCGCGCCCCGCCGGAACGCCCGGCGCGTCGCGGGACTGTTCGTCTCAGCCGGGCTCCTGCTGCTCGTCGTGGCGGCCTCGTTCGCCGTCGGCGCCAAGCAGGTTCCCCTGGACCAGGTCTGGCACGGCCTGTTCCACTACTCCGGCACCGAGACGGACGTCGTCGTCCGTGACGTCCGCGTCCCCCGCACCCTCCTCGGACTGCTGGCCGGTGCGGCGCTCGGGCTCGCGGGAACCATGATGCAGGCCCTCACCCGCAACCCGCTCGCCGATCCCGGCCTGTTCGGCATCAGCGCCGGAGCCGCGGCCTCCGTCGTCTCGGGCATCAGCTTCCTCGGCGTCACCCCGCTCACCGGATACGTCTGGTTCGCCTTCCTCGGCGCGGCCGTCGTGTCGGTGGTCGTCTACGCGCTCGGCGGCAGCAGGGGCGCCACGCCCGTGCGCCTCGCGCTGGCGGGCACCGCCGTCACGGCCGTCCTCAACGGCTACGTGTACGCCGTGGAACTCTCCGACTCCGCCGCGCTGGACCGGATGCGGTTCTGGACGGTCGGCTCCCTGGCCTCCGCGAACGCGACCGTGGTCGGGCAGGTGGCGCCCTTCATCGGCGGTGGCGTCGTGCTCGCCCTCGCGCTCGCCCGGCCGCTCAACGCCATGGCCCTCGGCGACGACCAGGCCAAGGCCCTGGGCACCCGGCTGACGACCACCCGGGTCCTGGGCCTGGCCGCCGTCACCCTGCTGTGCGGCGCGGCGACCGCCGCCTGCGGGCCCATCGTCTTCGTCGGGCTGATGGTGCCGCACGCCGTCCGCTCGTTCACCGGCCCCGACCTGCGCTGGGTCCTGCCGTACGCGGCGGTCCTCGCGCCCGTCCTGCTGCTCGCCACGGACATCCTCGGCCGCGTCGTGGCCCGTCCCTCCGAGCTCCAGGTCGGCGTCGTGACGGCGCTGGTCGGCGGGCCGGTGTTCATCCACCTGATCCGGCGCAGAAAGATGGCCAAGCTGTGAGCGTCATCCGCACCCGCGGGCTGTCCGTACGGATCGAGGCCCGGGCCGTCCTCGTCGTCCTGTTGCTGGTCGCCGTGGCGCTGGCCGTCTCCGTCGCGCTCATCGGCACCGGCGACTACCCGCTCTCGCCCGCCGAGGTGACGCGGACGCTGACCGGCGGCGGCACGGCGGCCCAGGAGTTCATCGTCCACGAGCTGCGCCTGCCCCGGGTGCTGGTCGCCCTGCTCGTCGGCGCCGCCCTCGCGCTGTCCGGCGCCGTCTTCCAGTCCGTCTCCCGCAACCCGCTGGGCAGTCCGGACGTGCTCGGCCTCGGGCAGGGCTCCACGGTCGGGGCGCTGCTGGTCATCGTCCTCTTCCAGGGCGGCCCGACGGCCGTCGCGGGCGGCGCGCTGGCGGGCGGGCTGCTCTCCGGGGCCGCGATCTACCTGCTGGCGTGGCAGAAGGGCGTGCACGGCCACCGGTTCGTCCTCGTCGGCATCGCCATGTCCGCGATCCTGGTCTCCGTCATCGGCTACCTGCTCACCAAGGCCGACCTCAACGACGCGGCGCGCGCCACGCTGTGGATGGTCGGCTCCCTCAACGGCCGGAGCTGGAGCCAGGTATGGCCGCTGCTCGGCGTCTGCGCCGTGCTCGTCCCCGTCGTCCTCGCCCAGGGCCGGGGCCTGCGGATGCTGGAGATGGGCGAGGACGCGGCCCGCGCGCTCGGCGTACGGGTCGAGCGGACCCGGCTGACCGCGCTGACCTGCGCGGTGCTGCTCGCCGCCGGCGCGACGGCGGCGGCCGGCCCGATCGCCTTCGTCGCGCTCTCCGCCCCCCAGATCGCCCGGCGGCTGACCGGGGCGCCCGGCCCCTGCCTCACCGCCGCCGCCTGTACGGGCGCGGCCCTGCTGGTCACCGCGGACTGGGCCGCCCAGCGGCTCTTCGGTGCGGACCAGTTGCCCGTCGGCGTGCTCACCGGGATGCTGGGCGGCTGCTATCTGCTGTGGCTGCTCTGGACGGAGCGCAAGGGCGGCCGGGTATGACGCCGGATATGACGGATACGACGACGACTTTTATGGCTGTGTTTATGGCCGTTACGGCTGTTATGGCTAAGGAGACCCCAGCATGAGCCGCTTGAAGGCCGACTCCGTCACGCTCGCCTACGACCGGCGGGTCATCGCGGAGGACCTCTCGGTCGAGATCCCCGACAATTCCTTCACCGTCATCGTCGGCCCCAACGCGTGCGGCAAGTCCACGCTGCTGCGGGCGCTGTCGCGGATGCTCAAGCCGGAGGCCGGGTCCGTGCTGCTGGACGGGCAGGCGATCGGCTCGTACCCGGCCAAGAAGGTGGCCCGCATGCTCGGGCTGCTGCCGCAGTCGTCCGTGGCGCCGGACGGGATCACCGTCGCCGACCTCGTCGCGCGCGGGCGCTACCCGCACCAGGGGCTGCTGCGGCAGTGGTCGCCGGAGGACGAGCGGGTCGTGCAGGAGTCCATGGAGTCGACGGGGGTCGCGGCGCTCGCCGAGCGGTACGTCGACGAGCTGTCGGGCGGGCAGCGGCAGCGGGTGTGGATCGCGATGGCCCTCGCCCAGCGGACGCCGCTGCTGCTGCTGGACGAGCCCACGACGTACCTGGACATCCAGCACCAGATCGAGGTGCTCGACCTGTGCGCGGAGCTGCACGAGGAGCAGGGGCGGACGCTGGTCGCCGTGCTCCACGACCTGAACCACGCGGCCCGGTACGCGACGCACCTGATCGCGATGCGGGACGGGAAGGTGGTGGCGGAGGGGGCGCCGGCGGAGGTGGTGACCTCGGAGCTGGTCGAGCGGGTGTTCGGGCTGCGGTGCGAGATCATCGACGATCCGCAGACGGGGACGCCGTTGGTGGTGCCGGCGGCGCGGAAGGTTCGGGCGGGGGTGGGGGTTGCGGCGGGGTGAGTTCGCCCCCGGCCCGCCCTTTCACCGTTTCTTCCGGGGCTGCGCCCCGGGGCCTGTAACGCGGCTTCGCCGCGTTGACCGGGGGGGTGGCCCCCGGGGCCCCCGGGCGGCCCGGGGGGAACGGGGGAAGGGGGGGGCGGGGGGGGCCGGGCCCCCCCCCCCCCCCCCCCCCCCCCCC
>NZ_JAEAMR010000010.1:355137-374312 GCF_015999245.1 Streptomyces sp. AV19
GGGGGGGGGGGGGGGGGGGGGGGGGGGGGGGGGGGGGGGGGGTGCGTCCCCCCCCGGCCCCCCCTTCCCCCGTTTCTCCGGGGGCGGCCCCCGGGGGCCTGAACCGCGGCTGCGCCGCGTTGACCGGGGGCTTCGCCCCCTGGCCCCCGGAGCGCCCTTCGGGCGCTGTCCTCGAACTCCCCGGAGGGGGCAACCCCCAGACGGGCCGGATTCGCGCGGAGCGCGCGAGAAACGGTGAAAGGGTGGGGAGGGGCGGCAACCCTTACAGAATCGCCCGCAGGCGCAGCACATCCCGCAAGCCCGCCTTCAGGCGGACGCGGCCGTTCGCCCACGCCCGGGCGAAGTTGAGACGGCCGTCCACCAGGGCCACCAAGTCGTCGCCCGTCATCTCCAGCGCGATCTCCGCCTGTCGCTCCGGCACGCCCGGCATCGTGCGGACCTCCCTGATGTGGCCCTCCCGCAGGTGGCCGACGAAGGTCACGTCCAGATCCGTCACGTGGCAGCTGAGCGAGCGGTCCGGCATCGCCGAGCCGCGCAGGCCCTCGTCCGCTCCCGCGAGGTTCTCCGCCAGTCTGTCGAGCGCCGCGCGGCACTCCTCGATCGTCGCCATCGCACTGGACGGTACCCCAGTGGGAGGAGAACACCGGCGAAACACCCGTTCCGGGGTAGCGTCGGGAGCATGACCGACAGCAGCACACGCCCCCTCGGGATCGACCGGACCCCCACGGGCCACCCCGACGTGGACGAGCACCTCGAACGGCTGGCGGACGCCGACCACCTCGACGCCGACGGTCACCTCGCGGTGTACGAGGATGTACACCGAGGGCTCAAGGACGCCCTCGCCGCACTCGACAACAGGAGCTGAACCGCACGTGGCCGTGACCCGCCGACGACTCGACGCTGAGCTGGTGCGCCGGAAGCTGGCCCGTTCCCGCGAGCACGCGAGCCAGCTGATCGCCGCGGGCCGGGTGACCGTCGGCGGCGCGACGGCCACCAAGGCCGCCACCCAGGTGGAGACCAGCGCCGCGCTCGTCGTCGCCCAGGACGACAACGATCCCGACTACGTCTCCCGCGGCGGGCACAAGCTCGCCGGCGCGCTCGCCGCGTTCGTCCCGCGGGGGCTGGAGGTCGAAGGGCGCCGAGCCCTCGACGCCGGGGCCTCGACCGGCGGCTTCACCGACGTGCTGCTGCGCGCCGGTGCCGCGCACGTCGTCGCCGTCGACGTCGGCTACGGGCAGCTCGCCTGGTCCCTGCAGAGCGACGAGCGGGTCACCGTCAAGGACCGGACGAACGTCCGCGAGCTGACGCCGGAGCAGATCGACGGGAAGCCGGTCGACCTCGTCGTCGGCGACCTGTCGTTCATCCCGCTCGGCCTCGTCCTGCCCGCCCTGGTGGCCTGCACCGCGCCCGGCGCCGACCTGGTGATGATGGTCAAGCCGCAGTTCGAGGTCGGCAAGGAACGGCTCGGCAGCGGCGGCGTGGTGCGCAGCCCCGAGCTGCGTGCCGAGGCGGTGAAGGAGGTCGCCCGCCGCGCGGCCGGACTGGGGCTCGGCGTCCTCGGCGTCACCGCCAGCCCGCTGCCCGGTCCCTCCGGCAACGTCGAGTACTTTCTGTGGCTGCGCGCCGGTGCGCCCGAACTGGACCCGGCGGACGTTGACCGTGCAGTGGCGGAGGGGCCTCGTTGACCACTACAGAAGCAACAGACAGACGCACCGTCTTCCTGCTCGCGCACACCGGCCGCCCCGCGGCCATCCGCAGCGCGGAGCTCGTCGTCCAGGGACTGCTGCGCTGCGGCATCGGCGTCCGGGTGCTGGCCGAGGAGGCCGCCGACCTGCCGCTGCCGTCCTCCGTCGAACGGGTGGAGACCGGCCCGGACCACCCGGACGTGCTGGAGGGCTGCGAGCTGCTCGTCGTCCTCGGGGGTGACGGGACGCTGCTGCGCGGCGCGGAGTTCGCCAGGGTCTCCGGGGTGCCGATGCTCGGCGTCAACCTCGGCCGCGTCGGCTTCCTCGCGGAGGCGGAGCGCGACGACCTCGACAAGGTCGTGGACCGGGTGGTGACCCGGGAGTACGAGGTCGAGGAGCGCATGACCCTCGACGTCCTCGTCCGGACCGACGGGCACGTCGTGCACACGGACTGGGCGCTCAACGAGGCGTCGGTGGAGAAGGCGGCGCGGGAGCGGGTGATCGAGGTCGTCACGGAGGTCGACGGGCGGCCCGTGTCGCGCTTCGGCGGCGATGGTGTGGTGTGTGCGACGCCGACCGGGTCGACGGCGTACGCCTTCTCGGCGGGCGGGCCCGTGGTGTGGCCCGAGGTCGAGGCGCTGCTGATGGTGCCCATCAGCGCCCACGCGCTCTTCGCCAAGCCGCTGGTGACGGCGCCGGACTCGGTGCTCGCCGTGGAGGTGCAGCCGCAGACGCCGAACGGGGTGCTGTGGTGCGACGGGCGGCGGAGCGTGGAGCTGCCGGCGGGGGCGCGGGTGGAGGTGCGGCGGGGGGCGGTGCCGGTTCGCCTGGCGCGGCTGCATCACGCGTCGTTCACCGACCGGTTGGTGGCGAAGTTCGCGCTGCCGGTGGCGGGGTGGAGGGGCGCTCCGCACTAGGCGTTTGCCGAGGGGGTTTGCCCCGGACCCTCCCCCGGAGGGGGCACCCCGGCTTTCACCGTTTCTCGCGCGCTGCGCGCGGGTGCAACGCGGCTGCGCCACGTTCGTCCCCGAGCGCCGGACGGGCTGAATCAGCCCGTCCGGCGCTCGACTCTCAACGACGGCCGGCCGTCAGCAACCGCCGCGCCTTCGCCAGCGCCGAATCCCGGTGCCCCGCGAACTCCTCCTCCGTGAAGACCGGCGTGCGCACCTGCGGCGGGATGCCCGTCACGTCGTACGTCCGCCGCTGCGGATCCGCCGTCATGAACTCCTCGTTCGGGAGGCCGAACGTCCAGCCGTTGGGGAGCCTCCGCTCCAGGACGTCCGAGAACGAACCCTGCGTGTTCTCACCGATCCGCGTCGGCGCGGACGCCCGGCCCATCAGCGCCTGCGTGAACGTCTCGCCCGCGCTGATCGTCAGCCGGCCGGTCAGCACCGCCAGCGGGCCGGTGTAGGCCGGGCCGGCGTGCGGCTCCACGCGGACGGGGACCTCGGGGGTGAAGCGCCGGGGGTCCCGCGGGTCGGAGCGCGCGTGCTTGAGGTAGGCCACGTACGGCCGGTCCGTGAGCCGTTGCGCGACGCGGATGCCCAGCCGGTCGGAACCGCCGCCGTTGAAGCGGAGGTCGAGAACCAGGCCCCGCAGGGAGCGGACGCGGGACGGCGTGAAGACCGCGTCCAGGGCGCGGTCCAGCTCGGCCGCGTCCGCCTGGGGGCCGCCCTTCGCGGCGAAGCGGGTGAAGCGGGTGATCCGCAGGTATCCGAGACCGTCGGGCAGGTCCGCGTAGGAGACCGCGCCCTGCGCCCAGCTGCGCAGGGGCGCTCCGACGGCCTCGGCGACCGCCTTGTCGGTCCGGACGATGGACTCCCGCGTGGGCATGACGGTGTCGGCACGGTGCCCGCCGAAGCGCCGTCCCGGACCGGCGTCGATGCTCGTGTGCCCGTCGTGCAGCGGCTCGATCATCTCCCGCAGGACGGCGAACAGCTCGTCGTCGCCCGTCCGCGCGGTGATCCGGGGCCGGTAGCGGTCGCGCACGGCCCGCCAGTCCACGCCGTGGGCGGCGAAGAAGGGGTAGTTCTCGGCGTAGGTCTGCCAGAAGACGTCGAAGACCCGGCGCGGGTCCGTCCGCGGCTTCTCCGCGCAGCCGGCCGGCAGCGCGGCGGTCCGGCGCAGGACGCGGTGGCCGACGCCCTCGTCGAAGGCCATCCGCAGCCGGCCCGTGCCGTCGGGGGAGACCGTCAGCCCCGAGCCCTCCGCGTCGGTGAAGCGGCCGGAGCCGTTCCCCTTCGCGTCCGGCGCCCCGGGCAGGCAGCTGACGGCGGTGGTCTCCCAGGTGCGCAGCCGCCGCCCGCCGTCCGCGATCGAGACGACCGTCCCGTAGCCCTCCGAGCGCCACAGGCCGTCGAGTCCGGCAGCCGCCGTGGGCGCGGCGGGGGACGCCACCGAGTTCCCGACGGCGGTTGTGGTCAGGGCGAGGGTTGTGGTCAGCAGGGCGATGGCGGTGCGACGGGTGGGTGCGTTCATGAATCCAGGCTGGTGGGGACGGGTGTACGGGCACCATGGGGCGGCCACCCGGACCGGCGGTGGGGTTCTCCCCAGGGGACCGGGCCGGGGGGCGGCCGTCGCGAGGGGGCCCCGGAACCTCGTATGGTCGTATCCGTGTTGGAGGAGATGCGGATCCGGTCCTTGGGCGTCATCGATGACGCGGTGGTCGAGCTGTCACCCGGTTTCACCGCGGTGACGGGCGAGACCGGTGCCGGCAAGACCATGGTTGTCACGAGCCTCGGGCTGCTGCTCGGTGGCCGGGCCGACCCCGCCCTGGTGCGGGTCGGTGCCAAGGCGGCGGTGGTCGAGGGGCGGATCGCCGTCGACCGCCGGTCGCCCGCGGCCGTGCGGGCCGAGGAGGCGGGCGCCGAGCTCGACGACGGCACGCTGCTCGTCAGCCGCACGCTCTCCGCCGAGGGGCGCTCCCGCGCCCACCTCGGCGGCCGGAGCGTGCCCGTCGGGCTGCTGGGCGAGCTCGCCGACGACCTCGTCGCCGTGCACGGCCAGACCGACCAGCAGGGGCTGCTGCGCCCGGCGCGGCAGCGCGAGGCCCTCGACCGGTACGCGGGGGACGCGGTGGCCGCGCCGCTCGCCAAGTACGCCGACGCCCACCGGCGGATCAAGGCCGTCGCCGCGGAGCTGGACGAGCTGAGCACCCGCGCCCGCGAGCGCGCCCAGGAGGCGGACCTGCTGCGGTTCGGCCTCGACGAGGTCGCCGCCACCGAGCCGCTGCCCGGCGAGGACGCCGAACTGGCCGCCGAGGCCGAGCGGCTGGGCCACGCCGAGTCCCTCGCCTCCGCCGCCACCGCCGCCCACGCGGCGCTGGCCGGCGACCCCGAGGACCCCGAGGGCGTGGAGGCGTCCGCCCTGGTCGCCGGGGCGCACCGGGCCCTGGAGGCCGTGCGCTCCCACGACCCGGCCCTCGCCGCCCTCGCCGGCCGGATCGGCGAGATCGGCATCCTGATCGCCGACGTGGCCGGCGAACTCGCCGGGTACGCCGGCGACCTGGACGCCGATCCGCGCCGGCTGGCCGCCGTCGAGGAGCGGCGCGCGGCGCTGACGCACCTGACGCGCAAGTACGGCGAGGACATCACGGCCGTGCTCGCCTGGGCCGAACGGAGCGCCGAGCGCCTCGGCGAGCTGGAGGGCGACGACGAACGGATCACGGAGCTCACCGCCGAGCGCGACGCGCTGCGCGCCGAACTCGGCGCGCTGGCACAGGAGCTGAGCGACGCCCGCGCCGAGGCGGCCGGGCGGTTCGCCGAGGCCGTCACGGCCGAGCTGGCGGAGCTGGCGATGCCGCACGCGCGGGTGTCCTTCGCGATCCGGCAGAACGCGACGGACGACGAGGCGGCGGGCATCGAGGTCGGCGGGCGCGCCGTCACCTTCGGGCCGCACGGCGCCGACGACGTCGAGCTGCTGCTCACCCCGCACCCCGGCGCCCAGCCGCGGCCCATCGCCAAGGGCGCCTCCGGCGGTGAACTCTCCCGCGTGATGCTGGCGGTGGAGGTGGTGTTCGCGGGCTCCGACCCGGTGCCCACGTACCTCTTCGACGAGGTCGACGCGGGCGTCGGCGGGCGCGCCGCCGTCGAGGTGGGCCGCCGGCTGGCGCGGCTGGCCCGGACCGCGCAGGTCGTGGTCGTCACCCACCTGCCGCAGGTGGCCGCGTTCGCCGACCGGCACCTCGTCGTCGAGAAGACCCACGAGGGCTCGGTGACCCGCAGCGGGGTCAAGGCCATGGAGGGCGAGGACCGGGTGCGCGAGCTCTCCCGGATGCTGGCGGGGCAGGAGGACTCCCAACTGGCCCGCGCCCACGCCGAGGAGCTGCTGGAGGCGGCGCGCGCGGGACGGTGACACCGGGCCGGGACGACGGCATCGGAGGCCGGGGCGGTGACTTCAGTGGCAGGCGCGGCGACGTAAGGGGCCGTAACGGTCTCGTCATCCCCAAACCGGGTGAATCCGCAGATGTGCGGGCGAGACAGGGCGGGCCGCGCGCGGAGCGGTGGTGCGTGGATGTCGGTGGCGGCTGGCATCCTGGGCTCGGCACCGCGCCGTTGTCCCCCAGCCGACTGCCCCTCCCGACCCAGGAGTCACTCCCGCGTGAGCAGCACACCCGGCACGTCCCACGGGCGGCCGCCCCTGCACGCCGTCCAGGTCCTGGGCGGCGGGGGCGGGGGCAGCGGCGCCCATGTGCGGTCGCTGGCCGGCGGGCTGGTCGCGCGCGGTCTGCGGGTGACGGTCTGCGCGGCCGGGTGCGCGGAGGCGCGGTACGGATTCACCGGGGCGGGCGCCTCGTTCGAGGCGCTCCCGGCCGGGACGGACGCGCTCGTGGTCGCCGGGATCCGCGCCGCGAGCGCGCACGCGGACGTGGTCCACGCGCACGGGCTGCGCTGGGGCGTCCTCGCGGCGCTCGCGCTCCGCGGGCGCGCGACGCCGCTGGTGGTCACCTGGTACCGGCGGGTGTGCGCGGCGGGCGCCCGGGCCCACGTCGTCCGGCTCATGGAGCGCCGGGCCGCGCGCGGCGCCGCGGTCGTGCTCGCGCCCTCCCCGGACCTGGTGGACCAGGCGCGGCTGCGCGGCGCGCGGGACGCGCGGCTGGCGGCGGTGGCGCTTCCGGCGCCGCGCGCGCTCCCCGACGACGGGGACGACCCGCTGCGGGACAAGCTCCTCGCCGAACTGGGCGTGATGGGACGCCCGTTGCTCCTCGCCGTCGGGCGCCTGGAGGCGGAGCAGGGGTACGGACCGCTGCTGGACGCCGCCCGCGCCTGGCGCCACCTGGACCCCGAGCCGCTGCTCCTCGTCGCCGGGGAGGGGCCGGAGCGGGGGGCGCTGCAGCGCCGCATCGAGGACGAGTGCCTGCCCGTCCGGCTCGTCGGCCGGCGCGACGACGTTCCGCAGCTGCTGGCCGCCGCGGACGTCGCGATCCTGCCCAGCCGCTGGGAGGCGCGCTCCCTGCTGGCGCAGGAGGCCTTCCAGGCGGGGGTGCCGCTGGTGGCGACGTCGGTGGGCGGGGTGCCCGATCTGGTGGGCGACGCGGCGGAGTTGGTGCCGTACGGGGACGCGGGGGCGCTGGCGCTTGCCGTGACCGGGCTGCTGGAGGATCCGTCGCGGCGGGAGCGGCTGGTGATGGCGGGGCGGGTGAGGCTGGGGGAGTGGCCGTCGGAGGACGACGCGGTGGCTCATGTGCTGAGCGTGTACGACGAGTTGAGCGGGTGGCGCTGAAGCGCGCCCTGGGGGAGGGTGCCCCTGGCCCTCCCCCAAGGGGGCACCCCCACTTTCACCGTTTCTTCCGGGGCAAGCCCCGGGGCCCGCAACGCGGCTTCGCCGCGTTGAGCGGGGGCTCCGCCCCCTGCACCCCTGAAGCGCCTTCCGGCGCTTGAGGACGAGCGCGGCGCAGCCGCATTGCCCTCGCGCGGAGCGCGCGAGAAAACGGTGAAAGGGCGGGGCAGGGGCAGACTCACACCACCACGCGCCGCGCCCGCAGCGCCAGCCCCAAGGTCAACCGCGTATCCGGATCGTCCAGATCCATGCCCAGCAGCCCGGCTATCCGGCCGAGCCGGTCGTACAGCGTCTGACGGTTGACGTGGAGGGCGCGCGCCGTCTCCGCCTTGCGGCCGGCATGGCGCAGATACACATCCAGCGTGGGGAGCAACTCCGCCCGCGCGGAGGCGTCATGGGCGAGGAGCGGGCCGAGGGCCCGGTCCACGAAGGCGGTGAGATCGTCCCCGGCCCGAAGGCGCCACAGAAGCAGGTCGACGTCCAGCGCCCGCGCGTCGTACCACTCCCGGTCGGGCAGCCCGGGCGCCGCCTCCGCCGCCTCGGCGGCGTGCCGCAGCCCCGCCCCGGCCGACGCCCAGTCCGCCGGCGCGCCGACGACCACCACCGGCGGCCGGGCCCGGACCCGCCGCGCCCCGGCGCGCAGCGCGGCCGCCAGCCGGGCGGCCACCGCGGGCCGGTCCGCCGCGTCGCGCAGCGCGGCCAGCAGCGGCATGCGCCCCTCCGGCAGCCGCACGCCCAGCAGCACCGGCACCCCCACCGCCGTCAGCTCCTCCTGCACCGCGCAGGTGAGCGCCGCCCAACCGCCGTCCCGGCACGGCAGCTTCATCATCACCGGCAGCAGCGGCCCGGGCCCGGGGCGGAAGCCCAGGACGCGGGCCTGGGCGGGGGCGTCGGCCGGGTCGAGCCGGTCCTCGGCGAGGTCGGTGAGGAAGTCGCCGCGCCCCCGGGCGGCGAGCTCCTCCTCCTGGCGGGCCTGGAGGAGGACGACGGCCAGCAGCGCGGCCGTACGGTCGGCGGCGATCCGGTGCACCGGCGCGGCCGGCCCGTTGACCGGCAGGACGACGAGCCGGGCGCGCGGGGCCCCCGGCCCCCGCCCGGGCACCGGGACCTCCACCCGCCCCGCGGGCCGGGCCTCGCGCAGCCCGTCCCAGACCTGGAGCGGCCCGGGATCGGGTCCCCCGGCCGCGTACAGGAGCCGCCCCTCGGGCGCCTCCAGGAAGACGGGGTTGCCGGTGAAACCGGCGAGCAGCCGCAGCACTTCCGGCACCCCGCCGCCGTCCAACAGCGCCCGGGTGCACCGGTCGTGGAGCTCCTCCGCGCGCCGCAGCACCGCGTAGTGCTCGTTGACCAGCTCGGTGTGGATCTCCTCGGTCACCGCGACGAACGGCACCTCCCGGTGCAGCTGGACGAGCGGCAGGCCGCACGAGCGCGCGGTGTCCACCGCCGCGGCCGGCAGCGTGCGGAAGCGCGCCCCGAGCTCCACCACCAGGGCCGCGATGTCCCGTTCGGCCAGCCCGCGGACGAACGCGCGCTGTTCGGCGGGCCGGTCGCCCAGGCCCAGGCCGGTGGTGAGCAGCAGCTCGCCGCCCTTGAGGAGGGCGGCGATGTGCGGGGCCTCGCCGGCGTGCGCCCAGCGCACGGGGCGGTGCAGCCCGTCGGCGCCGGCCATCACCTCGGGCAGTCCCCGCCGCAGGGCGGGGAGTTCGAGGGCGCGGGCGACGGTGACGATGCCGTGGGGTTCCATGGGGTGAACCTACGGGACACCGCAGGTTCACCTTGAGCCCATGAGCCGCTCAGCCGCTGAAGCCGCCCGGCTCCTCAGCCCCCGAAGGCGCTCGACGCCGTCAGCCGCAGCGCCGTGTCGATCAGCGGGACGTGGCTGAAGGCCTGCGGGAAGTTGCCCACCTGCCGCTTGAGGTGCGGGTCCCACTCCTCCGCGAGCAGCCCCAGGTCGTTCCGGAGCGCCAGCAGCTTCTCGAAGAGCTGGCGGGCCTCGTCCACCCGGCCGATCATCGCCAGGTCGTCCGCGAGCCAGAACGAGCAGGCCAGGAAGGCCCCTTCGTCGCCCTCCAGCCCGTCCACGCCCGCTTCGTCGCCGGCCGTCGGGTAGCGCAGGACGAAGCCGTCGGAGGTGGACAGCTCGCGCTGGATCGCCTCGATGGTGCCGATGACGCGCTTGTCGTCGGGCGGCAGGAAGCCCATCTGCGGGATCAGCAGCAGCGAGGCGTCCAGCTCCTTGGAGCCGTAGGACTGGGTGAAGGTGTTGCGCTCCTTGTCGTAGCCCTTCTCGCACACGTCGCGGTGGATGTCGTCGCGCAGCTCCCGCCAGCGCTCCAACGGGCCGTCCACGTCGCCCGATTCGATGAGCTTGATCGTGCGGTCCACCGCCACCCAGGCCATCACCTTGGAGTGGACGAAGTGCCGGCGCGGGCCGCGCACCTCCCAGATGCCCTCGTCGGGCTCGTTCCAGTGGTCCTCCAGGTAGCTGATCAGGCGCAGCTGGAGGAGCGAGGCGTAGTCGTTGCGGGCCAGGCCCGTCATGTGCGCCAGGTGCAGGGCCTCGATCATCTCGCCGTACACGTCCAGCTGGAGCTGGCCCGCCGCGCCGTTGCCGACCCGGACCGGCTGCGAGTTCTCGTACCCCGGCAGCCACGGCAGCTCGGCCTCGCTGAGCTCGCGCTCGCCGGCGATGCCGTACATGATCTGGAGGTTCTCCGGGTCGCCGGCGACGGCCCGCAGCAGCCACTCGCGCCAGGCGCGGGCCTCCTCGCGGTAGCCGGTGCGCAGCAGCGACGAGAGGGTGATCGCGGCGTCCCGCAGCCAGGTGAAGCGGTAGTCCCAGTTCCGCGAGCCGCCGATGTCCTCGGGCAGCGAGGTGGTCGGCGCGGCGACGATGCCGCCGGTGGGCGCGTACGTCAGGGCCTTGAGCGTGATCAGCGAGCGGACGACGGCGTCCCGGTAGGGGCCGTGGTACGTACAGTGCTCGACCCAGTCCCGCCAGAAGCCCTCGGTGGCCTCCAGCGACCCCTCCGGGTCGGGCAGGGCCGGCGGCCCGCCGTGCGAGGGCTGCCAGCTGATGGCGAAGGCCACGCGCTCACCGGGGGAGACGGTGAAGTCCGAGTAGGTCGTCAGGTCCTTGCCGAAGGTCTCGGCGGTGGTGTCCAGCCACACCGAGTCGGGCCCGGCGACGGCCACGGTGCGGTCGCCCACCTTGTGTACCCAGGGCACCACGCGCCCGTAGGAGAACCGCATCCGCAGCGCGGAGCGCATCGGCACCCGGCCGCTGACGCCCTCCACGATCCGGATCAGCTGGGGGGCGCCGTCGCGCGGCGGCATGAAGTCGATGATGCGGACGGTGCCGCGGGCGGTGTCCCACTCGGACTCCAGGACCAGGGAGTCCCCCCGGTAGCGGCGGCGGTCGGCGCGCGGCGGGGCGGCCCCCGAGGGGTGCGCGGGGCCGATCCGCCAGTAGCCGTGTTCCTCCGTGCCCAGCAGCCCGGCGAACGCCGCATGGGAATCGAACCGCGGTAGGCACAGCCAGTCGGCCGTGCCGTCCCGGCAGACCAGCGCGGCGGTCTGCATGTCGCCGATGAGTGCGTAATCCTCGATACGCCCGGCCACGTCATCTCCAGTCGAACGGCATCGTGACCCCGGAAAGGGGCCTCTGGCGGTCAAGCGAAGCGATCTTGTGATCTGTGATCTGTTGACGAGCCTGTGGATCCGGAAGGGGGTCCTGCCCTTGGTGGGAATGCCCCCGGTGGAGGCTGGGGGAGGTGGCTGGAGGAGGGCGGGATGGTGCCGTGCCGGCCGGCTCGCTGCGTGTGTCCGAGCAGGATACGACGCCGAGTTGGGGGATGCGCGACGGTTGGCCGGGGAATCCTGTGCCGAATGGGTGGCCTGTGACGCACGGTTCGTACGGTCGTCGCGCCGCGTCACCGGAGGCGGCCACCTCGGGGCGCTGATACCCTGGTACCCCGTGGACCGGTGGGCGCAAGACCCCTCGACCGCAGCGACGGCACCCCCGCAAAGACGCCGGGTGGGCGCCGGTACGCACCTCACCTCGCGACCACGGGAGACCCCCTTTGGCCATTGCCGCTAAGCCCACGACGACCAAGCACCTCTTCGTCACCGGGGGTGTCGCCTCCTCGCTCGGCAAGGGGCTGACCGCCTCCAGCCTGGGCGCGCTGCTCAAGGCCCGCGGTCTGCGCGTGACGATGCAGAAGCTCGACCCCTACCTGAACGTCGACCCGGGCACGATGAACCCGTTCCAGCACGGCGAGGTGTTCGTCACCAACGACGGCGCCGAGACCGACCTGGACATCGGCCACTACGAGCGCTTCCTCGACGTCGACCTCGACGGCAGCGCCAACGTCACCACCGGCCAGGTGTACTCCTCGGTGATCGCCAAGGAGCGGCGCGGTGAGTACCTGGGTGACACCGTGCAGGTCATCCCGCACATCACCAACGAGATCAAGCACCGCATCCGGCGCATGGCGACCGAGGACGTCGACGTCGT
Organism: Streptomyces sp. AV19; assembly: GCF_015999245.1. GTDB lineage: Bacteria > Actinomycetota > Actinomycetes > Streptomycetales > Streptomycetaceae > Streptomyces. The sequence goes on from NZ_JAEAMR010000010.1 coordinate 367,117, forward strand.
CATCACCGAGGTCGGCGGCACGGTCGGCGACATCGAGTCGCTGCCGTTCCTGGAGACCGTGCGTCAGGTCCGCCACGAGGTCGGCCGCGACAACGTCTTCGTCGTGCACATCTCGCTGCTGCCCTACATCGGCCCCTCCGGCGAGCTGAAGACCAAGCCGACCCAGCACTCCGTCGCCGCCCTGCGCAACATCGGCATCCAGCCCGACGCGATCGTGCTGCGCGCCGACCGCGAGGTCCCGACCGCGATCAAGCGCAAGATCTCGCTGATGTGCGACGTCGACGAGGACGCGGTGGTGGCCGCCATCGACGCCCCGTCGATCTACGACATCCCCAAGGTGCTGCACACCGAGGGCCTGGACGCCTACGTCGTCCGCAAGCTGGACCTGCCCTTCCGCGACGTGGACTGGGCGCAGTGGGACGACCTGCTGGACCGCGTCCACAAGCCGGACCACGAGGTCACCGTCGCGCTGGTCGGCAAGTACATCGACCTGCCGGACGCCTACCTCTCGGTCACCGAGGCCATCCGTGCGGGTGGCTTCGCCAACCGCGCCCGGGTGAAGATCAAGTGGGTGACGTCGGACGACTGCGTCACCCCTGCCGGTGCCAAGAAGCAGCTCTCCGACGTTGACGCGATCTGCGTCCCCGGCGGATTCGGCGACCGCGGCGTCAACGGCAAGGTCGGCGCGATCACCTTCGCCCGTGAGAACAAGGTCCCGCTGCTGGGCCTCTGCCTGGGCCTGCAGTGCGTGGTCATCGAGGCCGCGCGCAACCTGGCCGGCATCGCGGACGCCAACTCCACCGAGTTCGAGCCGGCGACCGCCCACCCGGTGATCTCCACCATGGCCGAGCAGATGGACATCGTCGCCGGCGAGGGCGATCTGGGCGGAACGATGCGCCTGGGCATGTACCCGGCCAAGCTCGCCGAGGGCTCCATCGTCCGCGAGGTCTACGGCGACGAGCCGTACATCGAGGAGCGCCACCGTCACCGGTACGAGGTCAACAACGCGTACCGCGCGGAGCTGGAGAAGAAGGCGGGCATCCTCTTCTCCGGCACCTCCCCGGACAACAAGCTCGTCGAGTTCGTCGAGTACCCGCGCGAGGCCCACCCGTACCTAGTGGCCACCCAGGCCCACCCGGAGCTGCGGTCCCGGCCGACCCGCCCGCACCCGCTCTTCGCGGGCCTGGTGAAGGCGGCCGTCGAGCGCCAGAAGGGCTGACCTGCGCCGTCTTATACGGTTGACCGGGGTGAGCGCCTCCTCTCCGAGGGGGGCCCGCCCCGGTTTCCGCATTCCTGGAGGACGTGACGTACATGGGCATCAGCATCAAGGACACCGCCGAGTCGTGGCAGGTCACCGCCAGTGAGACCCCGTTCACCGGCAACAAGACCAGCGCGCGGACGGACGTGGTGGTCATGCCCGACGGGTCCACGGTCAAGCGCGACTACCAGGTGCACCCCGGGTCGGTGGCCGTGCTCGCGCTCGACGAGCAGGGCCGGGTGCTGGTGATCAACCAGTACCGGCACCCCGTGCGGCACCGGCTCTGGGAGATCCCGGCTGGCCTGCTGGACATCCCCGGCGAGAACCCGCTGCACGCGGCGCAGCGCGAGCTCTTCGAGGAGGCGCACGTCAAGGCCGAGGACTGGCGGGTGCTGACGGACGTCTTCACCTCGCCCGGCGGCTGCGACGAGGCGCTGCGCATCTTCCTGGCCCGTGGCCTCTCCGAGGTGGAGGGCGAGCGCTTCGAGGTCTCCGAGGAGGAGGCGGACATGGAGCTGGCGCGGGTGCCGCTGGCGGACCTGGTCCGCGGGGTGCTCGACGGCGAGCTGCACAACACGTGCCTGACGGTGGGGGTGCTGGCGCTGTCGGCGGTGCTGGCGGGTGATGGCGTGGACGCGCTGCGTCCGGCGAACGCGCCGTGGCCGGCGCGGCCGTTCGAGGAGTAGTCCCCAGCCCCGCCCTTTCACCGTTTCTTCCGGGGAGTTTGAGGACGAACGCGGCGAAGCCGCGTTGTCCCGCGCGGAGCGCGCGAGAAACTGGGGGCACCCCCTCTGGGGGAGAAAGGGCGGGCCAGGGGCAACACCCCCCACCGTCACCCCAACGCACATCGCACAAACCGAATAGGTGATGGTACGAAGAGCCGCGACGCGGCTCACCTCCCCACTCGTCCCTTTGAACTACGCTCGGCCCGTGGAGACCGACGAAATGGCCGTGGCGACCGGCGTGCGCCCCCGCCGGTCGGGAGCGGCCGCCCCCGGCCGCACGCCCACCGGCCTGTTCACGGGGCGCGACCGGGAACTCAAGGAGCTGCGGGCCGACATCGCCCGGACCGGACTCGACACCCTCTCCGGTCGCAAACGCCCCCGCTGCCGCATCCTGCTCGTCGCCGGACGCCCCGGTTCCGGCCGCACCGCCCTCGCCGAGGAGCTGGCCGGCCGGCTGGAGCGGGACTACCCGGACGGAGTACTCCGCGCCCGCCTCACGGACGCCGACGGCACCCCCGTCCCCACCGACCGCACCGCCCGCGCCCTCCTCGCCGAGCTCGGCGCCACCTCCGCCGCCCCCGCCGGGGCGGACGAGGACGAGCTGACCGCCGCGCTGCGCGGCGCCCTGACGGGCCGTCGGGTGCTGATGCTGCTGGACGACGCCCCGGGCGCGGAACACGTGGAGCCGCTGCTGCCGGACGAGCCGGAGTGCCTGGTCGTCGCCGTCGCCCGCGGCCCGCTGACCGGTGTGCCCGACGTCCGGCCGTGCACGCTCGGCGGGCTGGAGACGGCCCCCGCCGTCGACCTCCTGGAGCGGTACGCGGGACCCACCCGCATCACCGTCGACCCGACGGCCGCGAGCGCCGTCGTCCAGGAGTGCGCCGGCCAGCCCGCGGCGCTCGTCCTGGTGGGGGGCTGGCTGGCGGCCCACCCCAAGATGTCGGTGGCCGACGCCGTCCGGCGGCTGCGCGAACTGCCCGTCCCCGAGGGCCACGAGGGCACCGGCCGTCCCCTGGCCCGCGCCCTCCGGCTGGCCTACGAGGCGCTGCCCCCGCTCAACGCCCGGATACTGCGGCTGCTGGCGCTCGCCCCGGCCGGCCCGGCCGACGCGCACACCGCCTCGGCGCTGGCGGGCTGTTCGGTCTCCGCCGCCCAGGCCGCGCTGGAGGACTTCGTCGCCCGCGGCCTGCTGCGCACCGTTTTGGTGGACGGCGTCCCGGGCGCGCCCGGCGCGCTGCCGCCGCAGTACCAGGTGCCGGGCGCGCTCGCCGCGCTGCTGCGGGGCCTGCTGGAGACCACCGACCGGCCCGCCGAGGTGGAGCTGGCGCGGGCCCGGATGCTGGAGCGGGTCGTGCGGCAGCTGCACTCGTGCCGGGCCGCGGCCGGGCTCGCCGACCCGTCCGTCCGCAGACGGGTCGCCGAACTCCCGCGCCCGCTGCGCTTCCCCTCGGCGCGCGTCGCCGAGGAGTGGCTGCGCTCCCGGCTGCCCGCGCTGCTGGCGGCAGCCCGGCTGGCGGTGGAGGACGGCGGGCTGGACACCCTGGCCCGGCGCCTGGTCTCCGCGCTGACCCGGGCGCTCGGCGCCCACCTGCCCCCGGAGGAGGCCGGGCCCGAGCAGTACGGGCTGCACCGGCTGGTGCTGGACGTGGCGAGCCGCCGCTCGATGCCGCTGGAGAAGGCCGCGGCCCTGCTCAACCTGGGCGACCTGGACGCGCGGGCCGGGCGCACCCGGCAGGCGCTGGGCCGTTACCGCGAGGCGCTCCAGTCCGCGCGCGAGGCCGGCGATCCGTACGCGACGAGCCGGTCGCTGGAGTCGATCGCCTCCGCCTACCGGGAGCTGGAGGACTGGGAGCGGTCCGCCGACTGGTACCGGCGCGGCCTGGAACTGCGGCTGACGCGCGGTGAACTGGCCGACGAGGCGCGGCTGTACGGGCGGCTGGGCGCGGTGCACGGCTGCGCCGGCGAGTGGGGCGAGTCCCTGCGCAACTGGCGGGCCGCGGCCGCCGCCTTCCGCCGGCTGCGCGACACGGCCGGGCACGCCCGGGCGCTGAGCGAGGCGGCGGTCGCCCAGGAGCACCTGGGCCGGCCGCAGGAGGCGGCGCGCACCGGGGCCGAGGCGGTCGAGTGCGCGCGGCGGGCCGGTGACGGGCGGCTGGAGGCCGCGGTCCGGCTGCGGCTGGCGGACCTGCTGGAGCGGCTGGGGGACCCGGCCGGGGCCGAGGCGCAGCGGCGGGCGGTCGAGGCCATGGACGCGGCGGTGCGGGCTTAACGCCTGCTCGGTGGGGTACATCCAGGGGCAACCTACGAATTCGGTGGCAGGATCCGCAAAGATTGGTGCTTTGTAAGGCTAGACAGCTCGGCCTCCTTCATTAGACTGGTTGCGCCGCGATCGACGCGGTCTGCTCTGGTGTGTCCCCGCACATCCGGATTAGCCTGAAAACCTCTGATTCAAGGACCGTGATCGACGTGAAGGTCGGCATCCCCCGCGAGGTCAAGAACAACGAGTTCCGCGTGGCCATCACCCCCGCCGGTGTCCACGAGCTGGTGCGCCACGGCCACCAGGTGGTCGTGGAGAAGGGGGCCGGTCTCGGCTCCTCCATCACGGACGCGGAGTACACCGCGGCCGGCGCGGCCATCCTGGACACGGCCGACGAGGTGTGGGCCACCGCCGACCTGCTGCTGAAGGTCAAGGAGCCGATCGCGGAGGAGTACCACCGCCTGCGCAAGGGCCAGACCCTCTTCACCTACCTGCACCTGGCCGCCTCCCGCGAGTGCACGGACGCCCTGCTGCAGTCCGGCACCACCGCCATCGCGTACGAGACCGTCGAGCTGGCCAACCGCGGGCTGCCGCTGCTGGCCCCGATGTCCGAGGTCGCGGGCCGGCTGGCCCCGCAGGTCGGCGCGTACCACCTGATGCGCTCGGCCGGCGGCCGCGGCGTGCTGCCGGGCGGCGTCCCGGGCACGGCGGCCGGCAGGGCCGTCGTCATCGGCGCCGGCGTCTCCGGCTGGAACGCCACGCAGATCGCCGTCGGCATGGGCTTCCACGTCACCCTGCTCGACAAGGACATCAACAAGCTGCGCGAGGCCGACAGAATCTTCGGCACCAAGGTGCAGACGATCGTCTCCAACGCCTACGAGCTGGAGAAGGCCGTCACCGAGGCCGACCTCGTCATCGGCGCCGTCCTCATCCCGGGCGCCAAGGCCCCCAAGCTGGTCACCAACGAGCTCGTCGCCAAGATGAAGCCCGGAAGTGTACTTGTCGACATTGCGATCGACCAGGGCGGCTGCTTCGAGGACTCGAAGCCGACCACCCACGCGGAGCCGACCTTCACCGTCCACGACTCCGTCTTCTACTGCGTCGCCAACATGCCGGGCGCGGTGCCCAACACCTCCACCTACGCGCTGACCAACGCCACGCTGCCCTACATCGTGGAGCTGGCCAACCGTGGCTGGCAGGAGGCGCTGAGCCGGGACGCCGCGCTCGCCAAGGGTCTCAACGTCCATGAGGGACAGGTCGTTTACGGTCCGGTCGCCGAGGCGCACGGCCTTCCGTCCGTCGAACTGAGCACGCTCCTCGGCTGAGGCGTGGGCGCGCCCACAGCGGGAATGCACAACCGGCAGGGTCTTGTTCGCAAGGCCCTGCCGGGGTGTTTTCCGTAGGTTTTTCCGAGGTGATCCCCGCCGGGAAAATGTGCGGGTGACGCGCCGAACGCCCTTGACAGAAGGGTGTTCGATCGCCGACACATCGTGCCGTCTCCGGCGGATTGTGTTGCTGCGGACCGCCGACACGCCATAGAGTCGCCAACCGTCGGCATGGTGCCACGCTGACCTATCTAGATGTTTCCTGGTCACCAAGGAGGTAGGACGACTTGTGAATGAGTCGACATTTGCTCCCGGGGGTGGTCAACCAGGAATGCCTGCGCAGGGCCAGAGTCCTGCGGGACTCCACGCTGTCGGCTCCGTCGCTGTCCACACCTTCGCAAGCCAGCAGGACATCCAGAGCATGACGACAGCCCACCAGAGCATGGACGGTCAACACGTGAACGCCATGGCCGGCGACCGCGGCGGTGATCCCGCTCGTCTCGCCGACTACGAGGAGGTGCCCGACGGGCACTTCTACGACCCCGACGCGGAGTACGAGCCCGACCCCGAGTACGCGGCCACCCTGGCCCCGGACGCCGCACGCCAGCGCCGCGAGCGCATCGGCCCCACCGGCCGTCCGCTGCCGTACTTCCCGATCCCGGGCCCGCTGACCGACCATGGCCCGGCCAAGATCATCGCGATGTGCAACCAGAAGGGCGGGGTCGGCAAGACCACCTCGACCATCAACCTGGGCGCCGCGCTGGCCGAGTACGGCCGCCGGGTGCTGCTCGTCGACTTCGACCCGCAGGGCGCGCTCTCCGTCGGACTGGGCGTCAACCCGATGGAGCTGGACCTGACGGTCTACAACCTGCTCATGGAGCGGGGCATGTCGGCCGACGAGGTGCTGCTGAAGACCGCGGTCCCCAACATGGACCTGCTGCCCAGCAACATCGACCTGTCCGCGGCCGAGGTCCAGCTCGTCAGCGAGGTGGCCCGCGAGTCGACGCTGCAGCGCGCGCTCAAGCCGCTGATGTCCGACTACGACTACATCGTGATCGACTGTCAGCCCTCGCTCGGCCTGCTGACCGTCAACGCCCTGACGGCCGCTCACAAGGTCATCGTCCCGCTGGAGTGCGAGTTCTTCGCGCTGCGCGGGGTGGCGCTGCTCACCGAGACCATCGAGAAGGTCCAGGAGCGGCTCAACCCCGAGCTGGAGCTGGACGGCATCCTCGCCACCATGTACGACTCGCGCACCGTCCACAGCCGCGAGGTGCTCGCGCGCGTGGTCGAGGCGTTCGACGACCACGTGTACCACACGGTCATCGGCCGTACGGTCCGCTTCCCGGAGACCACCGTCGCGGGCGAGCCCATCACCACGTACGCGTCCAACTCCGTCGGCGCCGCCGCCTACCGCCAACTCGCCAGGGAGGTGCTCGCCCGGTGTCACGCCGAGTGAGTCTGCCCGGCGCCGACGAGCTGTTCCGCACCACCGGAGGGGTGGGGCTCCAGTCCTCGGCCCCCCGCAGACAGGCCAAGGCCGACGGGAGCGCCGCCGCGGCGCGCGTGCCCGGTCCGGCCGCCGCCGAGCCCGACGGCGACGCCGCCCCGGCGCCGTCAGCGGACGCCGGGGC
>NZ_JAEAMR010000010.1:374412-402501 GCF_015999245.1 Streptomyces sp. AV19
CGCTCCGCGCCCGGGGCCGTCAGCGGACGCCGGGGCGCGGAGCGTCGCCGGAGGCCGCTCCGGGCGCGGCGGACGGCTCCGAGCGCTCCGAGCGCCGTGCTTCCGTCCCCCCGGTCGAGCGGGAGCGTTCCGCGGGCCGGCCGGCCGCATCCCCTTCCCGGAACGGGGAACCCGCCGCGGCCTCGTCGCGCCGCCGCGGCCGCGCCGCCAACCGCCGGCCCAGCGGCCGGGAGCGCCACGACGAGAAGATCACGGTCTACGTCTCCGCCGAGGAGCTGATGGACCTGGAGCACGCCCGCCTGGTGCTGCGCGGCGAGCACGGGCTCGCGGTGGACCGCGGCCGGATCGTGCGGGAGGCCGTGGCCGTCGTCCTCGCCGACCTGGAGGCGCGCGGCGACGCGAGCATCCTCGTGCGGCGCCTGCGGGGCCGCTGAGCGGCTCGCCGGTAGCCTGCCCGCGGCGGCCGCGTCCGCCGAGCCGGCCCGCGGGCCGTTTGGACCGCCTGTTCCCTTCGCTTGGACCCCTTTCGCATGCCCGAGTCCGCAGCCGTCGCCGCCGTTGCCGCCACTGTCCGTACCGCGGCCCGGCGCGTGCTGGGCCGGGGGCCGGGCGGCGGACCGTCGCCGCAGGCCGAGGACCGGGATTCTTCCCCCGCCCCGCCCCTTCCCGAAACCGGGGGACAAGCCCCCCGGCCCCCCGAGCGGCCCGGCCGTGAAGGGGGTGTTGCTCCGGGGCCCGGGGGCACCGGGGCGGAGCCTGCGGTTCCGGGGGAAGGCTCCTCGGGAACCACGGGCGACGGGCGGTTCACGCTTCACCTCGACAACTTCGAGGGGCCCTTCGATCTGCTCCTCCAGCTGATCGCCAAGCACAAGCTGGACGTCACCGAGGTCGCTCTGTCGCAGGTCACGGACGAGTTCATGGCTCACCTGCGGGCCATGGGGCCGGACTTCGACCTCGACCAGACGACCGAGTTCCTCGTCGTCGCCTCGACGCTGCTCGACCTCAAGACGGCCCGGCTGCTGCCCGCCGCCGAGGTGGAGGACGAGGCCGACCTCGCCCTGCTGGAGGCCCGGGACCTGCTCTTCGCGCGGCTGCTCCAGTACCGCGCGTACAAGCGCATCGCGGAGATGTTCGGCGAGCGGATGGCGACGGAGGGCCGCCGCTACCCCCGTACCGTTGGCCTGGAGCCGCACCACGCGGAGCTGCTGCCCGAGGTCGTCCTCGGCATCGGCCCCGAGCGGCTGGCCGAGCTGGCCGTGAAGGCGATGCAGCCGAAGCCCGCGCCGCAGGTGTACGTGGACCACATCCACGCCCCGCTGGTGAGCGTCCGGGAACAGGCGGAGATCGTCGTGACCCGGCTGCGCGAGGCCGGCGAGGCGAGCTTCGGGGAGCTGACGGCCGACGCCGCCGACACCCTCACGGTCGTGGCGCGCTTTCTCGCCCTGCTGGAGCTCTACCGCGAGCGGGCGGTGCACCTGGAGCAGGAGGAGGCGCTGGGATCCCTCAGGGTCCGCTGGACGGGCGGGGAGGACGCGGCACCGCTGGTGACGGACGAGTTCGATCAGCAGGAAGATCAGAAGGAAGAGCCGCAATGACCGACACGCTCCCGCTGGGACCCGCGCTGGAGGCCGTCCTCATGGTCATCGACGAGCCCGTCTCCGAGGAGCACCTCGCCAAGGTCCTGGAGCGCCCGCGCCGGGAGGTCGCCGACGCCCTGCACGCGCTGGCCGACGAATACACCGCCCAGGGCCGCGGCTTCGAACTGCGCGCCGTCGGCGGCGGCTGGCGCTTCTCCACCCGTCCCGAGTACGCGGACGCCGTCGAGGCCTTCGTGCTCGACGGCCAGCAGGCCCGGCTGACCCAGGCCGCGTTGGAGACCCTGGCCGTCGTCGCGTACCGTCAGCCGGTCAGCCGTTCGCGGGTCTCCGCGGTTCGCGGGGTGAACTGCGACGGCGTCATGCGCACCCTCCTCCAGCGCGGTCTCGTGGAGGAGACGGGGACGGAACCCGAAACAGGTGCGATCCTGTACAGGACGACGAACTATTTCCTGGAGCGGATGGGCCTGCGCGGCCTGGACGAGCTTCCCGAGCTCGCACCGTTCCTCCCGGAGGCGGACGCGGTCGAGGGCGACTCCCAGGAAGGGGTGCCGTCGTTCGATCCGGATGCCCCGGACACCGAAGCGGACGACAAGACGGAACTTTGATGCGAAGCAGCGGCAGGAACAGCGGTAGCGGCAACCGGGACGACCGGGGCGGACGCGGCGGGTCCCCCCGGCAGGGGTCCGGTGGCGCGCGCTCGGGCGGCGGACGCCAGGGCGGCGGGCGCTCCGGCGGCTCCCGCTACGAGGGTGGCTCGCGCGACGACAGGGGCTCCCGTTACGAGGGTGGCTCGCGCTACGAGGGCGGTTCGCGTAACGACGGCGGCGGCCGGCGTGACGACCGGCCGGAGCAGCGTCCGCGCCGCCCGCGCCCCGAGGAGCGCCGCTACGACGTCGGCCCCGACGCCGAGCGCACCGGCCGGGGCGCCTCGGCCCGCGGCGGCGCCAAGGGCGGCCCGCGCCGCAGCCCCTCGGCGGGCACCGGCCGCCGGACGGCCCCGGCGCGCCCGCGCGAGCTCGACGCCAAGATCGAGGAGCGCAACCGCGAGCGTTACAACAAGCCGGTGGTCAAGACCCCCAAGACCTTCGGCGAGCAGGAGGGCGAGCGCCTGCAGAAGGTGCTGGCCCGGGCCGGCATGGGCTCCCGCCGCGCCTGCGAGGAGCTGATCGAGCAGGCCCGCGTCGAGGTCAACGGCCGCATCGTCACCGAGCAGGGCCTCCGCGTGGACCCGGAGAAGGACGAGATCAAGGTGGACGGCCTGACCGTCGCCACCCAGTCCTACCTGTTCTTCGCGCTCAACAAGCCGGCCGGCGTCGTCTCCACGATGGAGGACCCGGACGGCCGCCAGTGCCTCGGCGACTACGTCACCAACCGCGAGACCCGGCTCTTCCACGTCGGCCGCCTCGACACGGAGACCGAGGGCATCATCCTGCTCACCAACCACGGCGAGCTGGCCCACCGCCTCACCCACCCGCGCTACGGCGTCCAGAAGACCTACCTGGCCGCCATCACCGGCCCGCTGCCGCGCGACATCGGCAAGCAGCTCAAGTCCGGCATCCAGCTGGAGGACGGCTACGCCCGCGCCGACAACTTCCGCGTGGTGCAGCAGACCGGCAAGAACTACCTGGTCGAGGTCACCCTCCACGAGGGCCGCAAGCACATCGTCCGCCGCATGCTGGCCGAGGCCGGCTTCCCGGTCGAGAAGCTCGTCCGCACCTCGTTCGGCCCGATCGCCCTCGGCGACCAGAAGTCGGGCTGGCTGCGCCGCCTGACCAACACCGAGGTCGGCATGCTGATGCGCGAGGTCGAGCTCTAGGACCGCAGGTACCGGGTCCGGGGCGCCGCCCCGGGCCTGGGATCCTCGGACGATGACCGACACCGGCATACGGGCGGAGGACCGGCTCCGCAGCGCCGGCCTGCCGGCCACCGACCTCTCGCCCGTACTCGCCGAGCAGGGACACCCCCTGGTCTTCGCCACCGTCTCCGGAGCCCACCTCTACGGCTTCCCGTCGGCCGACTCCGACGTGGACCTGCGCGGCGCCCACCTGCTCCCCGTGGCCGACCTGGTCGGCCTCCGCGAGGGCGAGGAAACGTGCTCCGTCATGGGCGACCGCGACGGCGTCGAGATGGACCTCGTCACGCACGACCTGCGCAAGTTCGCCCGGCTCATGCTCCGCCGCAACGGCTACGTCCTCGAACAGCTGCTGTCGCCGCTCGTCGTCCGCACCTCGGACACCCATGCCGAGCTGGCCGCCCTGGCCCCCGGCGTCCTCACCCGCCACCACGCGCACCACTACCGGGGGTTCGCGAACACCCAGTGGCGCCTGTTCGCCAAGCAGCCCGAGCTCAAGCCGCTGCTCTACACCCTGCGGGTGCTGCTCACCGGCATCCACCTGCTGCGCGGCGGCGAGGTGGAGGCCCATCTGCCGGCCCTGCTCGACCTGGTGCCCGCGCCCGGCTACGTGCCCGAGCTGATCGCGGCGAAGGCGGAGGCCGAGCACGGAACGCTCGACGGCCTCGTCGACGCCGGGCGGCTGCGGACGGACGTCGAGGCGCTGCACGCGGAGCTCGACGCCGCGCAGGCCGCCTCCCGGCTCCCGGAGACGGCCGGGCCGGGCGTCCACGACGCCCTGCACGACCTGGTCGTCCGGGCGCGCACGGCCTGCTAGGCGGCCTGCGCGGAGGCCCGCCGCACCCGTATCAGGAAGTCCTCGACGCGCGCCCGGCCGGGCTCCGCGGGCAGCGGCGAACGGGCCGCGGCCGCGTCCGCCTCGTCCCGCAGGGCGGTCATCCGGCGCTCCGCCTCCGGCCACGGCACCTCGCCGCGCCGGACGGCCAGCAGCCACTCCCGCCGGTCGCCGACGTCGACCGTGAGGGTGCCGGTGCGCAGCAGGTCGCGGGCGCTGCCGAGCAGGCGGAGCAGGTGCATCACGTGCTTCCAGTCCGGCGCCCCCGACCGCCGCAGGGCGGCCTCGGACTTGGCGCGCTGGGCGTCCGCGTAGCCGACGAAGGACTGGTGCGCCCGCAGGGAGAGGAACGCCCCGCGCAGCGACAGCAGTTCACGGCCGGTGGCGTCCGCGTGCTCGACGAGCGGGGAGTGGAGGACCTCCAGGATCCCGGGGTTGGCCCGCAGCGCCAGGTCGCAGAAGCGCTCCAGCTCCCAGGAGAACTGCTCCTCCGCCGGGCCCTCCACATGCGTCGGCGGCTTGGCGAAGCCCCAGAACAGCCGGGCAGGTGCCGCGTACACCCCGCGCCGGTCGGTGTCGCTCGCCTCCGTGGCCAGCCCGAAGGCGCGCGAGCCCATGACGCAGGAGTAGATCGTGTGGTCGGTCACCAGGGAGTGCATGGCCCGCATTGTCGCCGCCGGGTGCGACACACGGCACCCGGATTTGCAACCACCCGGATTACGACCAGACCGTCAGCCCCGTCGCCGCACCCGCCTCGTCCCGCTGGATCTCCATCATCCCCTCGACCGCGTCGCGGTTGATCCGGCCGAAGACGTGCGGGAAGAGCGTTCCGGGGGCCACGCCGGGCGGGGGCTCGGGGTCGGCCGACTCCCAGCGGACCAGGACGCCGAGCTTGTGCTCGTCGATCAGCAGCGCCATCAGCGGGCCCCGGGTGTCCCGGTAGAAGGCGGAGGCCACGGCGAGCGTCGTCTCCTCGTCGGGGGAGCAGTGCACGAAGCCCTCGTCATTGAGGGAGGCGGGGGCGAACGGGCGGTCGGGGACGGCCAGCCAGTCGTCGAGGGGCACCACATGGAAGATCATGCCCTCGGTTCTACCCGACTCGGGGCTGGCTAGGGTGGGACGCGCAGCACCCGTCCCCCGCCCAGGTCGAGACCGCAAGGACCATCGCCTCCGTGAGAACCGCCCTCGTCATCGGCACCGGCCTGATCGGCACCTCCGCAGCCCTCGCGCTCGCGGGCCGCGGTGTGCAGGTGCACCTCAGCGACCACGACCCCGCCCAGGCCCGGACCGCGGCCGCGCGCGGCGCCGGCACCGACAAGGAGCCCGAGGGCCGCTGCGACCTGGTGGTCGTCGCCGTGCCGCCGGCCCACGTGGCGGCCACCCTCGCGGAGGCGATCGGCGCCGGCCGCGGCCGCGCCTACCTCGACGTGGCCAGCGTCAAGGGCGGTCCCCGCCGCGAGCTGGAGGCCCTCGGCTGCGACCTCTCCGGCTACCTGGGCACCCACCCGATGGCCGGCCGCGAGCGCTCCGGGCCCCTGGCGGCCTCCGCCGACCTGTTCGAGGGCCGCCCCTGGGTGCTGACCCCCACCCGGGACACCGACACCGAGGTCCTCAACATCGCCCTCGAACTGGTCGCCCTGTGCCGGGCCGTCCCCGTGGTGATGGACGCCGACGCCCACGACCGGGCCGTCGCCCTCGTCTCGCACACCCCCCAGCTGGTCTCCAGCATGGTCGCCGCCCGGCTGGAGGACGCCGACGAGACGGCCGTGCGCCTGTGCGGCCAGGGCATCCGCGACGTGACCCGGATCGCCGCGTCCGACCCGCGGATGTGGCTCGACATCCTGTCCGCCAACCCCGGCCCGGTCGCCGACGTCCTCGACGGCCTCGCCGCCGACCTCGACGCCACCGTGCGGGCCCTGCGCGCCCTGGACGCCGCCGAACCCGCCGAGGAGGCGGTCACCGGCCTGGAGACCGTGCTGCGCCGCGGCAACGCGGGCCGCGCCCGCGTCCCCGGCAAGCACGGCGCGGCCCCTGCGGCGTACGAGACGGTCACCGTCCTCATCGGCGACCAGCCGGGCGAGCTGGCCCGGATCTTCGCGGACGCCGGCCGCGCGGGCGTCAACATCGAGGACGTCCGCATCGAGCACGCCACCGGCCAGCAGAGCGGTCTGATCCAGCTGATGGTCGAGCCGCAGGCCGTCGCGGCGCTCACCGCGACCCTGCGCGACCGGGGCTGGGCACTGCGCCAGTAGGCCCGGTGGATATCGCGGCGCGATTCGCTCCGGCGAGCCAGTAACCTTGGGTGAGCCTGAATGGATTTCGACAAGCGTGCACAAGGAAGGTGTCTGACACCGTGGAAACCGCCGCCAGGACCGCGCCGGCAGCAGTCATCGTCGGCATCGACGGCCCCTCCGGCACGGGCAAGTCCAGCACTTCCAAGGCCGTGGCCGCCAAGCTCGGGCTGTGCTACCTGGACACGGGCGCGCAGTACCGGGCGATCACCTGGTGGATGCTGAGCAACGGCATCGACGTCGACGACGCCGCGGCCGTCGCCGCCGCGGCCGGAAAGCCCGAGATCGTCTCCGGCACGGACCCGTCCGCGCCGACGATCACGGTCGACGGCGCCGACGCCGCGGGCCCCATCCGCACCCAGGAGGTCACCTCCGCGGTCAGCGCCATCAGCGCGGTGCCCGAGATCCGTACCCGGCTGACCGAGCTCCAGCGCTCGATCGCCGCCGCGGCTCCGCACGGCATCGTCGTCGAGGGCCGGGACATCGGCACGACCGTGCTCCCGGACGCCGACGTCAAGATCTTCCTGACGGCCTCCCCGGAGGCCCGCGCGGCCCGTCGCAACGGCGAGCTGAAGGGCAAGAACGCCCAGGATGCAGCCGACCTGGCCGCCACCCAGGCCGCCCTGATCAAGCGGGACGCCGCCGACTCCGGCCGCAAGACCTCCCCGCTCGCCCGGGCCGCGGACGCGATCGAGGTGGACACCACCGAGCTGACCCTCGACCAGGTCATCGAGTGCGTGGTGACCCTGGTGGAGTCGAGGCGGAGCGCGACCGAAAGCGCGGAGAAGCGGTCCGCGTGACCGCTTCCGCCTCCGGTGCGGCCGTCGGCAGACGGATCGGCATCGGCCTGATGTACGGGCTGTGGAAGCCCCGCGTGCTGGGCGCCTGGCGGGTGCCCGCCGCGGGGCCGGCCATTCTGGCCGTCAACCACTCCCACAACATCGACGGCCCGATGCTGATGGGCACCGCGCCCCGGCCCGTGCACTTCCTGATCAAGAAGGAGGCGTTCACCGGCCCGCTCGGCCCCTTCCTGCGCGGCATCGGCCAGCTGGAGGTGGACCGCGCGGGCACCGACCGCGCAGCGGTCACCGGTGCGCTGGAGGTCCTGGAGCAGGGCGGCGTCCTCGGGATCTTCCCCGAGGGCACCCGGGGCGAGGGCGACTTCGCCTCGCTGCGGGCGGGCCTGGCCTACTTCGCCCTCCGGTCGGGGGCGCCCGTCGTCCCCGTCGCCGTCCTGGGCAGCGCCGAGCGCGGGGGACGCCTCGTCCCCGGGCTGCCCCCGCTGCGCGGCCGGGTCGACGTCGTCTTCGGTGACGCCTTCGACCCCGGGGACGGCAGCGGGCGGCGCACCCGCGCGGCGCTGGACGAGGCGACCGTACGCATCCAGCGGCGGCTGGGCGCGCACCTGACGGAAGCCAAGCGCCTCACCGGGCGCTGAACGAGACTTAGTAGCGGACCGCCTGGTCCGCCGACCATACGAACGAGGAACGGACTCCATGAACGACCAGATCCACACCGGCGACGAGCACGGTGAGCTTGGCGACGCCGAGTACGCGGAGTTCATGGAGCTCGCGGCGCTGGAGGGCTTCGACGCCGACGAGGTCGAGAGCGAGCTCGCCGCTGCCGGCCACGGCCCGCTGCCGGTGCTCGCCGTCGTCGGCCGCCCCAATGTCGGCAAGTCCACCCTGGTGAACCGCATCATCGGCCGCCGCGAGGCGGTCGTCGAGGACAAGCCCGGCGTCACCCGGGACCGCGTCACCTACGAGGCCGAGTGGGCCGGCCGCCGCTTCAAGGTCGTCGACACCGGCGGCTGGGAGCAGGACGTCCTCGGCATCGACGCCTCCGTCGCCGCCCAGGCCGAGTTCGCCATCGAGGCCGCCGACGCGGTCGTCTTCGTCGTGGACTCCTCCGTCGGCGCCACCGACACCGACGAGGCCGTCGTCAAGCTGCTCCGCCGGGCCGGCAAGCCCGTCGTCCTGTGCGCCAACAAGGTGGACGGCCCCTCCGCCGAGGCCGACGCCGCCATGCTCTGGTCGCTCGGCCTGGGCGAGCCCCACCCGGTCTCCGCCCTGCACGGCCGCGGCACCGGCGACATGCTGGACGCGGTTCTGGAGGCACTGCCCGAGGCCCCGGCCCAGACCTTCGGCACCGCCGTCGGAGGCCCCCGCCGCATCGCCCTGGTCGGCCGCCCGAACGTCGGCAAGTCCTCGCTGCTCAACCGGGTCGCGGGGGAGGAGCGGGTGGTCGTCAACGAGCTGGCCGGCACCACCCGGGACCCGGTCGACGAGCTGATCGAGCTGGGCGGCACGACCTGGAAGTTCGTGGACACCGCCGGCATCCGCCGCCGCGTCCACCTCCAGGAGGGCGCCGACTACTACGCCTCGCTGCGCACCGCCGCCGCCGTTGAGAAGGCCGAGGTGGCCGTCGTCCTCATCGACGCGGCCGAGTCCATCAGCGTCCAGGACCAGCGGATCGTCACCATGGCCGTCGAGGCCGGCCGCGCGCTGGTGCTCGCGATCAACAAGTGGGACACCCTCGACGAGGAGCGTCGCTTCTACCTGGAGCGCGAGATCGAGACCGAGCTCGGCCAGGTCGGCTGGGCGCCGCGGGTGAACGTGTCGGCGCGGACGGGCCGGCACATGGAGAAGCTCGTCCCGGCGATCGAGACGGCCCTCGCCGGGTGGGAGACCCGCGTGCCCACCGGCCGGCTCAACGCCTTCCTCGGGGAGCTCGTCGCGGCCCACCCGCACCCCATCCGGGGCGGCAAGCAGCCGCGCATCCTCTTCGGCACGCAGGCGGGCACCAAGCCGCCGCGGTTCGTCCTCTTCGCCTCCGGCTTCCTGGAGGCCGGTTACCGCCGCTTCATCGAGCGGCGGCTGCGCGAGGAGTTCGGCTTCGAAGGAACCCCGATCCACATCTCGGTGCGGGTGCGGGAGAAGCGCAGCCGCAAGAAGTAGACGGCCGGGGGTCCGGGGGGCGTCCCCCGGGGACGTGCAGTCGGGAGAAGCGGGACGGCGGGCGGCGCGAGGAGAAGCGCAGCCGCGCGGGAAGAAGCAGGGCGCGCAGCGTGACCAGAGGCCGCGCATGCGCCCCCGCTAGAAGCCGCGCATGCGTCCGTCACGCGAACCGGGCGGCAGCGCGGGCAGCTGACCGCGCTGCCGCCCGGGCTGCTGGTACGCGTCCCAGCCCCCCGACCAGCCCGTGTGCCCCGGGTACGGCGCGTGCCCGGTGAGCTGGCCGTAGTACCCCTGGCCCTGGCCCGCGCCCTGCTGCGGGAGGCCGAACCCCTTGAAGCCCAGCTCCTCCTCGCCCGCCCGGTCACCGGGCAGCGTGCGGAAGGAGCGGCGGTACTCGGAGCAGAGGGCGTCGAAGATCGGGGTCACCGAGGCGGGGCGGCTCTGGGCGGCGTCGCGGGGTGGGCGCATGCCGGGGATGTAGTTCTGGTACGAGGTCCGGGAAGCGGGTTCGTAAGAGTACACATCCCTGCCAACGACCCCGTGGGCCATCGGATGCGGCCCGGGCCGCGAATCCTTCCCAGGGGCCGGGGGAAACAGGAGTGCGCCGGTGCACCGTGGGGCGCACACCGTCGATCAGGTGCCCGCGAGCGGCATCGCCGCGCCCACCAGCTTCCCCGCGGCCGCCGCCCGGTCCAGGGCCTCCCGCAGCAGGTCCTCGCGCGGCTGCTGGCCGATCGTGCCGACCGGGGCCGCGAAGACCAGCACCCGCCCCGACTTGTTGACCGCGGAGCGCCACTCGTCGGCCACCTGCATCGCCTGGTGCGCCTGCCACCAGGCCACCGGCGCGCCCCCGTTGTTGTTGGGCTGGAGCACCGCGTGCAGCTTGCCCATCACCAGCAGCACCGACCAGCCCGGAAGCTGCTCGGGCACCTGGTCGAGGGCGGTGACCGTGGAGAAGCCCTGCTCGGTGAGCAGCTCCAGGAAGACGTCCACCGGACCGTTGGTGCCGGGGCGGGCGATCGGCACGAGCGGCTCGACGACCAGCGCCGGCTGCACCTCGCCGCCCACCAGCAGCAGACCGCTGGTGACGCCCAGCTCCGCCTGGAGCGGCAGGTCGGAATCCGGCTGCCGGCCCTGGTCGCCGCCGCCGGTGATGGACCGCACCGCGCCCTGCAACTGCTCCTCGGAGACCGGTACCACCTGCGAGGGGATGCAGGAGGCGTGCGCGAAGGCGAGCACCGCCGTCTCCTCGCCGACGAACAGCACGGTGCTGGTGCGCTCCCGCTCGCTGTCGCCGGGGGTGCGGCACGAGGTGCAGTCGTAGGTGCCCGGGGCGTTGTCGCCCCCGAGCAGGCGGTTCGCTTCTTCGTCGCCGATCTCGGCGCGTACTTCGTCGCTGACGTCGAGCATGCGAGGCACGGGGGCTCCTCGTACTTCCGGTGCGTGGGCGGGCGCCGGGCGGTTCCCGGCTCGTAACGAAGACAACGGAGGACCCACGGCCGGGGTCACGCCCTCGGGCGACGGCGCTTCGCGGCATCGCGTCCCCGGCCGGAACCCGCCGCCCGCGTCATGGAATGCTCATCGTTCCGTGATCGAGTCGAGGACCGGAGCCAACCTCCTGATCGTCAGTACGGTCTAATCTTCAGGAGGCGCGCCACCGGGCACGCACACCGGCTGTGGGGACGAATGCACATCTCATTCCTGATTCACAATGCCTACGGCATCGGCGGCACCATCCGCACCACGTACAACCTCGCGAGCACGCTCGCCGAGCACCACGACGTGGAGGTCGTCTCCGTCTTCCGGCACCGGGACGAGCCGGTGTTCGCCCCGTCCGGCAAGGTACGGCTGAGGCACCTGGTGGACCTGCGCAAGGGCAGCCCGGGCTACGAGGGCGACGACCCGGAGTGCGAGCGTCCCGCCGCCGTCTTCCCGGCCGCCGAGGGCCGGTACAAGCAGTACAGCGCCCTCACCGACCGGCGCATCGCCGACCACCTGCGGAGCCTGGAGTGCGACGTGGTCGTGGGCACCCGGCCCGGCCTCAACGTGCACATCGCCCAGCAGGCCCGGCGCGGCGTCGCCCGGGTCGGCCAGGAACACCTCACCCTGAGCACCCACTCCGCCTCCCTGAAGCTGGCGCTGCGCACCCACTACCCCCGGCTCGACGCCGTCACCACCGTGACCGAGGCCGACGCGCGCACCTACCGCAAGTTGATGCGGCTGCCCGGCGTGCACATCGAGGCCGTGCCCAACAGCGTGCCCGCCCCGGCCGTCGCCCCCGCCGACTCCTCCGGGAAGTGGGTGATCGCCGCCGGCCGGCTCGCCCCCGCCAAGCGCTACGACGTGCTCGTCAAGTCCTTCGCCAAGGTCGTGGCCGAACGCCCGGACTGGCGGCTGCGGATCTACGGCGCCGGCACCGAGAAGGCCAAGCTGCGCGCCCTCATCGACAAGCTCGGCCTCTACAACCACGTCTTCCTCATGGGCCCCGCCAATCCGCTGGAGGCGGAGTGGGTCAAGGGGTCCGTCGGCGCCGTCACCTCCAGCCTGGAGTCGTTCGGCATGACGATCGTCGAGGCGATGCGCTGCGGCCTGCCCGTGGTCTCCACGGACTGTCCGCACGGCCCCCGGGAGATCATCGACAACGGCACGGACGGCCTGCTGGTACCGGTCGGCAAGACCGACGCCATCGCCGCCGGGCTGCTGAAGCTGATCGAGGACGACGAGCTGCGCCGGCGCATGGGCCGGGCGGCGCTGGAGAACTCGGCCCGCTTCGACCCCGCCGAGATCGCCGGGCGCTACGAGCGGCTCTTCGCCGGTCTCACCGGCCGCGGCTCCCTGCGCGGCTCCCTGCACCGCACCCGCGGGGCCCTGCTCAGCGGTGCCCTCAGGACCAAGGACGCCGGCCGCTCCGCCCTGCGACGGGTGCGTGCCGCATGACGCATTCCCCGACCCCCGCCGGGCCCGTCGACGCGGGCTCCACCGTCCCCGAGGAGTTCACCATCGTGTCTGCCCCGCCGCGCGCCGACTGCATCGCGGATTCCGCGGGCGGACTCACCTTCGACCTCGACGCCCCCGAGGGGGCCGACGCCTCCGGCCACTGGTCGGCGGCGCTGGTGCTGCTCCGCCGGGGCGGCAACGTTGTCGAGAACCCCGACGATGAGGTCCGCCTGCCGCTCACGCCCAACGGCGCCGGCCGTCTGCGCGCCGTCCTGCCCAGCACCGTCCCGCTGCCCGAGGGCCGCTGGGACGTCCACCTGGGCCTGGGCGAGGCCGAGCCGGCCCGGCTGCTGCCGGGCCTGGCCGACCTGCGCTCCCTGGTGGACCGCCGGCCCGGCCCCAGCACCTCGCCGCTCGCGGTGCGCATCCCCTACGTCACCAAGCACGGCAACCTCTCGCTGCGCAGCTGGCAGCGGGCGCCGCACGCCGAGGCCGGTGACCTGGGGATCGACGCCAAGGGCATCACCGTGGGCGGCACGCTGCACCGGGTGGAGAACCCCGAGGAGTGGCTCGCCGGCGCCGTCGCGGAGGCCCGCTGCCGCCGTGACCCGCAGCTGGTCCGCACCTCCCCGGTCACCGCGGACGGCCATGACTTCTCCTTCACGTTCGCCCTGGCGGAGCTGTGCGAGGCCTGGGAGGGCGGGCCGGACGTCTGGGACCTGTGGCTGTGCCCGGCGGACGGCTCGGCCGCGGCCCGGGTCGCCCGGCTGCTGGACGACGTCGCGGACAAGGGGCAGATCTTCGTCTACCCGGCCCAGCCGGTGGACGCCCCCTACGCGCCCGCCCAGGCCGGCCCGCACTACACGGCCGACAACGACCTGGCGATCCGCGTCGACGAGCGGCCGCCGATCCGCTAGGCGCTCCGCCGGATGTGCGGTCAGTCGGCTGCGGGCTGGTCGCGCGGTTCCCCGCGCCGGACTTCCAAGAGCACGCTCGGAGCGGGTCGCCTCGCCGGCGGGCCGCGGGATCGGGCCGGGCCCTGCCGGGGTGCGGCTTCCTGCGGGGCGCGACCCCTCGGGGAAGGAAGCGCTCCGTCCGCGTGGCGAGTGCCCGCCCCCGGCCTGCCCCGGCCCGTCCGGCCGGGTCGTGCCGTCGCTCGGCGGAGGAATCGGTGTCGGCTCCGCGGACGGCCGGAGCGCGTCCCACGCGGAGGCGGGCCGGGTGGTGCGGCTCCTCAGGGGAGGACCGCCGCGTCCGCTCCGGTGAGCGGCCGTCCCGGCCGGGGCATCCTCGCGGACCGACGCGCCGTCCGCGAGTCGGTGTGGGTGGAGGTCCGGACCGGGGCTCGCCGCACCGGCCGGGTCGCCATGGGCCTCGTCCGCCCTCGGGGACCCGCCGGACGGGGCCGCCACTTCGCGACGGGCCGGGGCGGGCGCGGAACGGGCCGGCCGCGTCGCCCGGCAGCGCGCTCCGGTCGGGGCCGTCGGCCCGGGGCCGCGCGGGGGTGTTCCGCTCGGGTGCACGGGCCTCTCCGCCGCCTTCCGGAATCAAATATTCCGCCGCCTGCGGGGAACGTTCCGGGGCTCGCGGCATTCCGTCCGGCAGGGGCGCGAAAGGATCTCCGCATCGAATTCCGGCGGAAAGAGCAAAGGGCTTTCGGAAACGCGGCGGCCTGCCGCACACATTCCCAACCGGAGTTCGCGGGGCCGGATAGCGGGGGCGGAAAAAGACCCGTGGGAGTGATGCGCGCGGCGGTAAACCCGGCCGCGGATTTCTGTGACAGAAGTGTGACCCGTGGTGGGCCGGTGGCGGGCGGTGAGCGGTCCTCCGCGGGCTGCCGGGGGCGCTTCCCGGGGGCTACGGTGGCTGGCATGGTGCCCCTGCCGAACCTGCCCGGCCTGCCGCCGGACCCCGACGACGACCCCGAGGCGTACGCGGGCCTCGACGCCGAGGACGCGGCCGCCCGGGCGCGCGCCCGGGGCTGGACGACCGTCCGCGCGCTGCCGCCGGGCACCGTGATCACGCTGGAGTACGTGGCCGGGCGGCTGAACTTCGAAGTGGCGGACGGCGTCGTGCGGCGCTGCTGGAAGGGCTGACGCCGGACATGCGGAAGGCCGCCCCGAGGGGCGGCCTTCCGGCGGTGCTCAGCCGACGGTGCGTCCCTGGCCCGTCGCCGGGACCGGCGGCGCGGTGCGCTGCGGCGGCCGGCGGCTGCCGCCGGGGGTGACCGGCGTCCGCTCGGAGCGGGGCGTGTGCGGCCGGGCCGCGGCACGGGCCCGGCCCTCGGCCGACCGTCCGGCCCGGGAACCCGCGCCCACCGGCTCGCGGGCCGGGGCCGCGTCGTCGGCCGGGGCGCGCGGCCCCCACAGCCCGATCGGGACGGTCGCCACCACCGGCGCCAGGACGCGCCGCTCGCGCAGCCGGGCCCAGACGGCCAGCAGCCAGGCCTCGGCCCGGTCCATCAGCGGCTCGAACCAGGGCAGGGCCAGCAGCACCAGCAGGCCGGCGGTCCAGCCGAGGGTGACGTCGCTCATCCAGTGCGTACCGAGGTAGACCGTCGTCATGCCGACGCCCAGCGCCAGCAGCGCCGCGCTCACCGAGGCGATCCGGCGGGCGCGGGGGGTGGTGGCCAGGTAGGCGAGGACGCCCCAGGTGACCACCGCGTTGGCGGTGTGGCCGGAGGGGAATATGTCGCCCCCGGCGAACATCTCGTTGGAGCCGATCTCGGTCGCGTAGTGCGGGCCGAGCCGGCCCATCCCTATCTTCGCGGCGCCCACGGTGGCGTTGAGCAGCAGCAGCGCGGTGCCCAGCACCAGCAGGGGCCGCAGTGTCTTCCGCTTGTACGCGCACCAGCCCAGCCAGGCGGCGACCGCGACGGCCGTCGGGCCGCGCTGGCCCAGCACGACGAAGTAGTCGAGGAAGGTGTGGATCTCGGGCCATTGCTTGTACGGCCTGAAGAGCATGACCTGCCAGTCGAAACGCACCGGCCAGGACGTGGTCAGCACACCGACCACGATCGCCGCGTAGACCACGGAGGTCGCCACGAAGATCCCCAGGCGGGTCCGGGTCATCCGTGGTCGCGGGGGTTCGCTCGGGCGCTCCTCGGCGGGGACGAGCTCGTCGTTGGTACGCACTCAATCGACGTTACATTGCGTGATGGGAGGGTCCGGCCGATCGCGCCGATTTGTGATGACGATGTGATGTGGAATGCGTCTCAAACACGACTTTCGGCGCGTTTGATCCGGTGAGCGCGGAACACGTGCCCGGAAAATAAGAAACGGCTAAAGAATCCTGGCCGGGCGGCAGTCGAGGGCCCGGTACAGGCTTTTCCGCTTTTCCGTACGGACGTTTATCGGGGATTGGGCGGGGTGTTCCGGAGTGTTTTCCGCCGCTCGGGGGAGGGCGGTCCCGGGAGCCGGTCCGGAGAAAATGATCATGGTGGGCCCGAGCCGTTCAGCCAGAACGCCCCGTAACAGGCCGCCACCAGCGCCACCGCACCCGCCACCGGCACCGCCCGCGACGTGCGCAGCCGCGCCAGGGCCGTCGCGAGCGGCAGCAGCAGCGGGAAGGCCGGCAGCATCAGCCGCGGCTTCGAACCGAAGTAGCCCTTCGCCGTCAGGGCCAGCAGCAGCACCGTCCCCGAGTAGACGAGCAGCGGCAACGGCTGCCCCCGCCGCGCCCCCGTCACGTACAGCCACACCACCAGCGCCACGCCCGCCAGCAGCGCCAGCCCCGCGAAGAACGCCGGTCCCGCCAGCCGCTCCCCTATGAACGCCCCGAAGGCCAGTCCGCCGTCGAAACCGTTGCCCCAGCCGCCCTGCACGTCCAGATAGCCGCCCGGGCTCCCGGTCCGCACACCGACCCACACCACGTATGCCAGCCAGCCCAGCGGGGCGAGCGCCGCGCCCAGCAGCATCCGCCGCCGCTCCGCGCGCCCGGGACGGCGGCCCCGGCGCAGCAGGGCCACCGCCGCAGTGATCCAGACGGCCGCCACCACCGCCACCCCCACCGGGCGGGTCAGCCCGGCCAGCGCGGCCAGTGCGCCGGCCGCCGGCCAGCGGCCGGTCAGCACCGCGTACACCGACCACGCCGCCAGCGCCGTGAACAGCGACTCCGAGTACGCCATCGACTGGACCACGCCCACCGGCAGCGCCGCCCACAGCACCACCAGCGCCACACCGGCCCGCCGGCCGTGCAGCAGCTCGCCGATCGCGAAGATCCCCGCCGCGGCGAACAGCGAGGAGACCGCGCTCACCAGCAGCCCGGCATCGGCCGCCGATACCGGCAGCAGGGCCGACAGCAGCCGCTCCAGCCACGGCAGCAACGGGAAGAAGGCGAGGTCGGAGTGGACCTTGCCGCCGGTCAGCGCGAGCGTGTAGCCGTAGCCGTCCTCCGCTATCCGCGCGTACCAGACCGAGTCCCAGCGCCCCGACAGCAGGTGGTGCGCGTCCTTGCCCGTCGCCAGGCCCCACAGCGCCAGCACCGCGATCCCCAGCGCCCGCACCGCCGCGTAGGCCAGCAGGGCCGGGGCGGCGCGCCGCAGCGCTCCGGACGCGGGGACGGCCCGGTCCGTGCGTATGCCGGTGCGTATGCCGGAGGGGGAGGCGAGATCGGTCACCGGCCGATTGTCCAGCATCCGCCGCCCGGACCGCGAACGGCCGGCGGCAAGCTGGCGGCTGTGACCTGCCGGGACTCGCGTAACCTGGCGTCTCACTCGTCCCCTCGGCACCGCCCGGCCGGGACCCGACACGGAGGTGGGAATGTCAGGAACGGCGACCGCCCGCCCCGGCCGGTCCACCGGGATCCCCCGCCAGCGGCGGCGTTCCGCGCCGCCCCGCGCGGCGGGGGCGAACCGCTGGACGGTGCTCGTCGTCCTGTGCGCCAGCCTGCTTCTCGTCGCCGTCGACGGCACCGTCCTGCACGTCGCCGTCCCGGCCGTGACCGAGGACCTGCGGCCCTCGGCGATCCAGCTGCTGTGGATCGTGGACGTCTACCCGCTGGTCTGCGCCTCCCTGCTGATCCTCTTCGGGACGCTCGGCGACCGGGTGGGCCGGCGGCGCGTGCTGCTGCTCGGCTACGGGCTCTTCGGGATCGCCTCGCTGCTCGCCGCGCTCGCCACGGAGCCGGAGGTGCTGATCGCGGCCCGCGCGCTGCTCGGCGCCGGCGGCGCGATGATCATGCCCGCGACGCTCTCCATCCTCCGGCAGGTCTTCCCCGACCGGCGGGAACGGGCCCTGGCCATCGGCGTCTGGAGCGCGGTGGCCGCGGTCGGCGCGGCCGCCGGCCCGCTGCTCGGCGGGCTCCTCCTCGAACACTTCTGGTGGGGCTCGGTCTTCCTCATCAACCTGCCGCTGATGGCCGTCAGCCTCCCCGTCGGCCGCTGGCTGCTGCCCGAGTCCACCGGCGGCAAGGACGGGCCGTGGGACGTGCTCGGCGCGCTGATGGCCGCGTTCGGGCTGTTCGGCGTGGTGCTGGGGGTCAAGCGGATCGGCGGGGCCGAGCCGCTGTCGCTGCTCACGGTGGCGCCGGCCGCGCTCGGGGCCGCCCTTCTCGTCCTGTTCGTCCGCCGCCAGCGGCGGCGGGCGCGGCCGCTCGTCGACCTCGCGCTGTTCGCCCGGCCGGCGTTCGGGGTCTCCGTCGGGTGCATCGTGCTGGCGATGCTCGCCCTCGTCGGGCTGGAGCTGGTCGCCGCGCAGTACCTCCAGCTCGTGCTGGGCCTCAGCCCGCTGGAGACCGGGCTGCGGCTGCTGCCGCTCACCCTCGCCGCGATGGCGGCGGGCCTCGCGGGCTCCCGCGTCCTCGCCCGCTTCGGGCCGCGCGCCATGGTCTGCTCCGGCTTCGCGCTCACGGCCCTCGCGGTCCTGTCGCTGACGGTGATGGGCCGGGACGACCGGCCGGTCACGCTCGTCTGCGGCTTCGTCATCCTCGGCCTCGGGCTGGAGACCACGCTCTTCGGGGCGTACGAGTCGATGCTCAGCGAGGCGCCCGAGCGGGAGGCGGGGGGTGCGGCGGCGATCGGTGAGACCTCGTACCAGCTGGGGGCGGGCATCGGCATCGCGCTGCTGGGCAGCGTCATGAACGCCGCGTACGCGCCCGGGGTCGCCGGCACGCCCGGCGTGCCGAGCGCGGCGTCCGTCGCGGCGGGGCACTCGCTGGGTGAGGCGTACGAGGTGGCGTCGCGGCTGGGCGGGGCGCCGGGGGAGGCGTTGCGGGTGGCGGCGCGGGACGCGTTTGTGCACGGGCTGCATGTGACGTTGGTGGTGAGTGCGGGGTTGCTGGTGGTGGGGGCGGTGGCGGCGTTGCGGCTGCCTCGGGCGATGGATTGAGCCCCCGCCCCGCCCTTTCACCGTTTCCGCGGGGGCTGCGCCCCTGCGCCACCCTGCCCGCGGGGCGGGGGTGGGCGGAGGCCGCGCTCCGCGCGGGTGGGCGGGGCTCCGCCCCGGACCCCGAAGCGCCCTCCGGGCAGACCCCGGACCCCGTCCGCCCTCCGGGCGGAGTCCTCAAACGCCGGACGGGCTGAATTGGCGGGCTGGGGACGAACGCGGCGCAGCCGCGTTGCGGGGGTGCAGGGGGTGGAGCCCCCGCTCACCATGCGGAGCGCGGTGTTGGGCCGAGGGGCGCAGCCCCGGAAGAAACGGTGAAAGGGCGGGCCGGGGCAAGATCCCCCGGTCGCCTGGACGCGCGTGGTTACTGGGTCGTAACGTCGGGGGAGCCCCGCTCCGACCCCGAGCGCACCCGCGGAGGACCTCATGCCACCCGCCCCGTTCGACCCCCACGACCCCCTCTCCCTCGACGAGTTGCTCGGCCCCGAGGACCGGGCCATCCGCGACACCGTCCGTCAGTGGGCGGCCGACCGCGTCCTGCCGTACGTCGCCGAGTGGTACGAGCGCGGCGAGCTGCCGGGGATCCGGGAGCTCGCGCGCGAGCTCGGGGCCCTGGGGGCGCTCGGGATGTCGCTCAGCGGCTACGGCTGCGCGGGCGCCACCGCCGTCCAGTACGGCCTGGCCTGCCTGGAGTTGGAGGCCGCCGACTCCGGCATCAGGTCGCTCGTCTCCGTGCAGGGCTCCCTCGCCATGTACGCGATCCACCGCTACGGCTCGGAGGAGCAGAAGCGGCGCTGGCTGCCGTCCATGGCCAAGGGCGAGACCATCGGCTGCTTCGCGCTGACCGAGCCCGATCACGGCTCGGACCCGGCCGGTATGCGGACGTACGCCAAGCGCGACGCCGGCGGCGACTGGCTGCTCACCGGCCGCAAGATGTGGATCACCAATGGCTCCGTGGCCGGTGTCGCCGTCGTCTGGGCAGGCACGGACGAGGGTATCCGCGGATTCGTCGTCCCCACCGACAGCCCCGGCTTCTCGGCCCCCGAGATCAAGCACAAGTGGTCGCTGCGCGCCTCCGTCACCAGCGAGCTGGTCCTGGACGAGGTGCGGCTGCCCGCCGACGCCGTCCTGCCGGAGGTCACCGGGCTGCGCGGGCCGCTCGGCTGTCTGAGTCACGCCCGGTACGGGATCGTCTGGGGCGCGATGGGCGCCGCCCGTGCGAGCTTCGAGTCGGCGCTCGACTACGCGCGCACGCGCGAGCAGTTCGGCCGGCCCATCGGCGGCTTCCAGCTCACCCAGGCCAAACTGGCCGACATGGCCGTGGAACTGCACAAGGGCATCCTGCTCGCCCATCACCTGGGGCGGCGGATGGACGCGGGACGGCTGCGGCCGGAGCAGGTGAGCTTCGGCAAGCTCAACAACGTGCGGGAGGCGATCGGGATCTGCCGCACCGCCAGGACGATCCTGGGCGCCAACGGGATCTCGCTGGAGTACCCGGTCATGCGGCACGCGACGAACCTGGAGTCGGTGCTCACCTACGAAGGCACCGTGGAAATGCACCAGTTGGTGCTGGGGAAGGCGCTCACCGGCTTCGACGCGTTCCGGTGAACACCCCCACCCCGCCTTCCCGGGGGCAACCCCCGGACCCCCGGCCGTGCAACCCGCTGTGGCTCAGCTCTGGTTGAAGAAGCCCCCGTTCGTCCGCCCCGCCTCCCCGCTGACCACCTTGTAGTCGGCGGGGGTGAGGAGGAAGACGCGGTTGGCCACGCGCTCGATCGAGCCGCGGAGGCCGAAGGTGAGGCCGGCGGCGAAGTCCACGACCCGCTTGGCGTCGCTGGGCTCCATGGCGGTGAGGTTGACGATCACAGGGACGCCCTCGCGGAAGAGCTCCCCGATCCCACGGGCGTCCCGGAAGCCGTCCGGGGTGACCGTGGCGATGCGGGTGCCCTGCTCCTGCGCGGCCTCGTCGGCCACGCGCACCCTCGGGTTGGTCACCCAGGAGTCACCGGGCTCGGGCCCCTCGGCGTACTCGTCGTCGTAGTAGCGCTCGTCGTCGCTGTCGTCGACGAGGCCAAGCCAGGCACTCGCCTTACGCACCGAACCCATGGACGCCTCCTCTCACACGCGGTGTGTTCCGCCCGCCCCTCTATGGTCGTCCATGATGCGGATGGTGTGCCAAATGGATAGGGGCCAAGCGAGGATTTCGTGACGCATCTGGTGCAAAGCAGGTGGCGGTGCGTCAGTTGCCCGAAGCGTGCCCCCCGCGCTCGGCCGCGAACGGCCGGGACCGAGCCTATGGCTAGGATGCGCCAGTTGCTCGGCACCACACGGGGGCGGAATTGTTCGGAATCATCAGGCCATGTCAGCACCGCTTGTCCACGAGCATGCGTACGGAATGGATGGCTCATCTGTGCGGTCTCTGCCTGGCGTTGAGGGCGGATCACGGACAGTTCGCGCGAATAGCAACGAATTATGACGGATTGGTGATATCCGTCCTTGTCGAGGCGCAGACACAGGAGCGGGCACAGGCGCAGACACAGGGGAAGTCCACGGCACATGGCCGGCGTACGGCGGGGCCGTGCCCGTTGCGCGGGATGCGCACGGCGCCGGTGGCGACGGGGGAGGGCGCGCGGCTGGCCGCGTCCGTCTCGCTCGTCCTCGCCTCGGCCAAGCTGCGCGACCACGCGGCCGACGGCGACGGCGTGCTGGCCCGGCGGCCGGTGGCCGCCGCCGCCCGCAAGGTGGCCGGGTCCTGGGACCGGGCCGGTGCCCGGACCGGCGCGGGCCTCGGCTTCGACACCGCGCTGCTGGTCGACGCGGTCGAGCGGCAGCCCGGCCTGGAGGCCCTGGCCGGTCCGGGCACCCCGCTGACGGTGCTCACCGAGCCCACCGAGACGGCGACCGCCGCGGCCTTCGGGCACACCGCCGTCCTGGCCGGACGGCCGGAGAACAGGGCGTCCTTGGAGGAGGCGGGCCGGCTCTTCGGGCGGCTCGCGCACCTGCTGGACGCCGTCGAGGACCTGGCGGACGACGCGGCCGCCGGCGCGTGGAACCCGATCGCCGCGACGGGCGCGGACCTCGCGGAGGTGCGGCGGCTGTGCGACGACGCCGTGCACGGGGTGCGGCTGGCGCTGGACGACGTCGAGTTCGCGAGCAAGGACCAGGGGCGGCTGGCGCACCTGCTGCTCGTGCACGAACTGCCGCGCGCCGTCGACCGCGCCTTCGCGACCGGCGGTTGCGCCGTGCGCGACGGGCACGGTCACCATGACCACGGCGGTCATGGCGGTTATGGCAGTCATGGCAGTCACGGCGGTCATGGGCGGGAGCGGCAGGGGGCGTTCGGCCCGCCGCCCGTGATGCCGCCGCCCGCGCCGCCGGAGCCGCCGCGGCGGGGCCGGCAGCGCGGACCGCTGCTGGGGTGTGCGGTGTGGACGGGACTCCTGTGCACGGGGCAGTTGTGCTGCCGCGACCCCTACCACGACCCGTGGAACGGGGAGCCCAGGGAGGGCTGGTGCCACAAGTGCGACTGTGGTGACGGTGATTGCAGCAACTGCGACGGCTGCTGTGACTGCTGCAACTGTTGCGGGAACTGCTGTGACGGTGACTGCGGTTGTGGGTGCGACTGCTGAGGGGAGAAGTCGGCGGCGCGGTGAAGGAACGCGGGAGAACAGGGCGAACGGGCGGGGTCAGCCCGGACAGGACGCCGACCAGACCCGGCAGAAGTCGATGTGGCCCCGTGTGACCAGCCGCTGCCCCAGGTGCATGGGCCAAGTGGAACAGTCATCCGGAAGGGCGTCAACTCCCTTCCGGGATGCGGTGAGACGCGCTGCCCACAGTGCGGACAGCCTTGACAGGCGGCCGCGATCCCGGCTTAGCCTCGACGTCCGGCCGTGCTGAGGGGCGCGGTCCGGACGTGAAGGCGCGCGGCATTTCCGTGTTCGATCCCGCATCCACGGAGCCCGAAGCATGCCCGCGTCGCACCCACTGGCTCTGCCGTGCCCGCGCTGTCCTCATCCGGGGCCCGGGATCCTGGAGCCGGGAGCCCGGAAACCCGCTGTCCGGCAACGAGCCCCGCCCGTACGCCGGTTCACGGCCCTGCCCGGCCCGGACGTCCGTACCGCGCGCCGCCCGTGCCGTGCTCACCCCGCTGCGCCGCGCACGCGAGCGCACCGCCTGACTCACCTTCAGGGGATCCCATGCCCGTACCCATCCGGCCGCTCCACCTGGCCGTCGCCCTCGACCGGTCCGGCACCCACGAGGCGGAGTCCTGTGTCCGCGCCGTCCGTCTCGCCGAGCGCGGCAGGTTCGACTTCGTCACCCTCGGTGGTGGCGGCGGTGGCGGCGGTGACGCGCTCGGCGTGCTGGCCCGCGTCGCCCCCGCCACCGAACGCATCGGCCTCGTCGCCGCCGTCGCCATCACTCGCGCCGAGCCGTTCCGGGTCTCCTGTGCCGTCGCCGCCCTGGACCGGGTGAGCCGCGGCCGGGCCGGCTGGACGGCGGGGCCGGCGGTCCCCGCCGCCGGGGAGGAGGCGTGGCGCGAGGCGGACGCCGTCGCCGACGGCGTCGCCCGGGTGTGGGACGGCCGGGAGGACGGCGCCGGGTTCCACGACGCGGCCGACGGCCCGTCCGCCGTCCCCCCGCCCCCGCAGGGCCACCCCGTCACCGTCGTCGACGCCACCGCGCCGGCCGCCCGCGACACCGCCGCCCGCCACGCCGACGTCGTCCTCCTGCGGGCCGAACGCGCCCACGACCCCGCCGTCTTCCGCGCCGGTGCCGACGAGCTGCGCGAGGCGGCCCACGTCCGGGGGGCGGGCGGCCGCCGGCTCGTCGTCCTGGCGTCCGTCCCCGTCGCCCTGCACGCCGCCGTGGACGCCGTCGCCCTCGCCGACCAGGTCGGCCTCTGGTACACCAGCGGAGCCGCCGACGGCTTCCACTTCCGGCCCGAGGACCCCGAGCGGGACCTGCCGCTGCTCGTGGACGGCACCGCCGCCGTCCTCCAACACCGCGGTCTGCTGCGCCGCTTCTATCCGGGAGCCACCCTCCGCGAGCACCTGGGCCTGCCCCGTCCGGTCGGCCGTGGGGCGCCCGCGTGACCGCCGACGCCGCGGAGTCGGCGCGGCGGAGCCGATGCTGCGGACAGGTGCACCCGGTCACGGAGGGCCGGACCCTCCGTGACCGTCCGGGGATCTAGGGTGACCGCCATGAGCACCACCACTCCCGACGACGCACGGGACGCGCGACAGCTGTGGAAGGAGTGGCGCGAGCGGCGCCACGAGAAGGTTTCCGCCCCCTACGGGCCGCTCGCCCTCACCGGTACGCACTGGCTGGCCGACCACCCCGACGGCCGGCTCCCCGGGATCCCCGGGCACTGGACCTCTTCCGGTTCCGGCGGTTCCGGCGGGGGCGTCCTCCTCACCGCCGCCGAGGAGGACGGCCTCCGCCTGGACGGCGAACCCCGGGCCCTGGACGGGCAGGCCCTGCTCGGCGCGGACGGCACTCCCGCGACGGCCCGGGTCGCCCTCGGCGACCGGCGGCTGCTCGTCATGCGGCGCGAAGGGCTGTGGGCGGTCCGCGACTTCGACCCCCGCTCGGCGGCGCGCCGGGCGTTCGCCGGGATCGACGCCTTCGACCACGACGCGCGGTGGGTGCGGGAGGGGCGCTTCCGCCCGTACGGCCGGGGGACGCGGACGGTGACCGTCGAGAACGCGGACGGGAAGGAGCGGGGGTTGAGCGTCGCCGGTGAACTCTCGTTCACGCTGGGCGGCGAGTCGCACGTGCTGCACGCGGGGGCGGAGGGGGACGGGTCGCTGTGGGTCGTCTTCGCGGATGCGACGAGTGGGGTGTCCAGCTATCGGTTCCGGTTCCTCTATCCGTCGGTGCCGGACGAGGAGGGGCGGGTGGTGGTGGACTTCAACCGGGCGTTGCTGCCGCCGTGTGCGTTTGCGGATCATTTTATTTGTCCGTTTCCGCCGGTGGGGAATGCGTTGCCGGTGGCGGTGGAGGCGGGGGAGCGGTTTGCGTTGACGCGGTGAGGGGGTGTCTGTGGGGGTGAGTTTGCCCCTGGCCCGCCCTTTCACCGTTTCTTCCGGGGCTGCGCCCCGGGCCCGGAAATGGCGTGGCGGTATTCGTTGGAAGGGGGATTACGCCGGCGGCTGTTGGGCGGGGCGGACGGGGGGGTGACCTTGCCCCTGGCCCGCCCTTTCACCGTTTCTTCCGGGGCGGCGCCCGGGGCCCGGAACGCGGCTTCGCCGCGTTGACCGGGGGCTCCGCCCCCTGGGCCCCGGCACTGCGCTTCGTGCGGTGGGCGGGGGTTCTGCCCGCTGTGGCTCGGTTCTGCGTTGCCGTGTGTTGGGTGGGGGCTTCGCCCGCTGCGCCCCTGGGCGGGGCTTCGTCCTGCGCCTCACCGGGGGCTTCGCCCTTGGGCCCCGGCTCCGCGCTTCGTGCGGTGGGCGGGGGCTTCGCCCCCTGTGGCCCGGGTCCCACGCTGCCCGCGCGTTGGGTGGGGAGGCTTCGCCCCTTGTGCCTGGGGCCCGCGCTCCGCGCGGTGGGCGGGGCAGGCATTCTGCGCCCCCGGGCGGGGCTCCGCCCCTGCAGACCCCCGGGGCTTTGCCCCCTGGTCCCCTGCCGGGGCTGCGCCTCTGGACCCCCCTGCCAGGGCTTCGCCCCCCGGACCCCGCCGCAGGGGCGTCGCTCCCGTTGCCGTCCGGGGGCGGGACCCCCGGCCCCGAGGGGCTGGGCCCCGCCCCCGAAGACCCTTCGGTCGCTGTCCTCGAACTCCCCGGAGAGGGCAACCCCAGACGGGCCGAATCAGAACAACTCCCCGTCCGAAAACCTCCCTTGCGCCCCCACCGTCCGCCCCCGAATACTCCCGGGAAACGCTCTTGTTTGTCAGGGGCACGCCTAAAACGGAACCCGCGCCGCCCCTTCCCCACCACCCCCCGGGAGGAATCCGCGTGAGGATCAAGCGACGTACCCACCTCGCCGCCGCCCTCGTCTCCACCCTCCTCGCCACCACCGCCGCCCTCGGGGCCGGTCGGGCCGCCGCGGTCCCGGACGGGGACGCCGGGAGCACCGCCGCGCGGCTCGCCTCCGCCGGCACCGCCGTGCAGAACGCCGACGTCGCCGGCACCTCCTGGGTCGTGGACGAGCGCACCCGCACCCTCGTCGTCACCGCCGACCGGACCGTCGGCGCCGCCGGGATCGAGAAGATCAGACGCGCCGCCGGCCCCGACGCGGATGCGATACGCATCGAGCGCACCCCCGGCACCCTCCGTCCGCTGATTTCCGGCGGCGACGCGGTCTACGCCCCCAACTGGCGCTGCTCCGCCGGGTTCAACGTCCGCAAGGGGAGCACCTACTACTTCGTGACGGCCGGGCACTGCACCCAGGGCAAGCCGCCCTACTACACCAACTCCGGCCACACCACGTCCATCGGTCCCACCACGGGCACCAACTTCCCCGGTTCCGACTACGGCATCGTGCAGTACACCAACGGCTCGCTGACCCACCCCAGCGCCGTCAACCTCTACAACGGCAGCTCCCGGCGCATCACCTCCGCGGGCACGCCCTCCGTCGGGCAGAGCGTGCAGCGCAGCGGCTCGACGACCGGACTGCACGGCGGCAAGGTCACGGGCCTCGACGCCACGGTCAACTACGGCAACGGCCAGATCGTCCGCGGGCTGATCCAGACCGATGTCTGCGCCGAGCCCGGGGACAGCGGGGGCGCGCTCTTCTCCGGCTCCACGGCCCTCGGCCTGACCTCCGGCGGCAGCGGCAACTGCCGCTCGGGCGGGACGACGTTCTTCCAGCCCGTCGTCCCCGCGCTCAAGGCGTACGGCGTCAGCCTCTTCTGAATCTTCCGAGGCCGTGCCCCGAGGTCCCGGGCCCGCCCGAGGACTCGACCCCCTGCCTGCGGAGGAATACCGTGGACATATCACCTGTCCTGGGACACAGGGGGCCGTGATGGTCGAAGACCTCGTGGTGGCGGTCGTGGCCGCGGCGTCCGCCGGTGCGATGTACCTGATGGCGGCGGCTCGGGTGGTCAAGCAGTACGAGCGTGGCGTGGTGCTGCGTCTGGGACGGCTGCGTCCCGAGGTGCGCCAGCCGGGATTCACCTTGATCATTCCGGGTGTCGACCGGCTGCGGAAGGTGAACATGCAGATCGTCACCATGCCCGTGCCGGCCCAGGAGGGCATAACCCGCGACAACGTCACCGTGCGCGTGGACGCGGTCGTCTACTTCAAGGTCGTCAACGCGCCCGAGGCGGTCATCGCCGTCGAGGACTACCGCTTCGCGGTGTCGCAGATGGCCCAGACGTCGTTGCGTTCGATCATCGGCAAGAGCGATCTGGACGATCTGCTGTCCAATCGGGAGAAGCTCAATCAGGGCCTGGAGCTGATGCTCGACAGCCCGGCCATCGGGTGGGGCGTCCAGATCGACCGCGTCGAGATCAAGGACGTCTCGCTGCCGGAGACGATGAAGCGGTCGATGTCGCGGCAGGCGGAGGCGGAACGGGAGCGGCGGGCGCGGGTGATCAACGCGGATGCGGAGTTGCTGGCGTCGAAGAAGCTGGCGGAGGCGGCGGCGACGATGTCGGAGCAGCCGTCCGCTCTGCAACTGCGGCTGCTCCAGACGATCGTCGCCGTCGCGGCGGAGAAGAACTCGACGTTGGTGCTGCCGTTCCCGGTGGAGTTGTTGCGCTTCCTGGAGCGGGCGGATGTGGGGCGGGAGCGCTCGGAGCGTCCGGAGGGTCCGGAGGGTCCGGAGGGTTCGGGGCGTCCGGAGGCGGGGGCGGCGTCGGGGTGAGGGGGGTGGGGGGCTGTGGGGTGGGTTTGCCCCTGGCCCGCCCTTTCACCGTTTCTTCCGGGGCTCCGCCCCGGGCCCGTAACGCGGCTTCGCCGCGTTGACCGGGGGCTTCGCCCCCTGTACCCCGGTACCGCGCTTCGCGGGGTGCGCGGGGGTTCTGCCCGCTGTGGTCCGGTGCTGCGTTGCTGCGCGGTGGGTGGGGGCTTCGCCCCCTGCGCCCCCGGGCGGGGCTTCGCCCCTGCACCCCACCGGGGCGCCGCCCCTGGACCCCGGAGCTGGGGGCTCCGCCCTTGGCCCCGAAGCGCCCTTCGGGCGCTGTCCTCAAGCTCCCGGGAGGGGGCAACCCCCGGGCGGGCTGCATTTCGCGCCCGCACCGGATATCGCCTGCGCGGATACCGCCCGCACGGATATTGCCCGCACCGGATATCCGGCCCGGGCGCGCACTTCAGCCCGTCCGGCGTTTGAGGACGAGCGGCGGAGCCGCGATACGG
>NZ_JAEAMR010000010.1:402601-438686 GCF_015999245.1 Streptomyces sp. AV19
GGCGTTTGAGGACGAGCGGCGGAGCCGCGATACGGGGTCCGGGGCGGAGCCCCGGAAGGGGGCCAGGGGCGGAGCCCCGGCAGGGGTGCAGGGGGCGGAGCCCCCGCCTCACCGCGCGGAGCGCGGTGCCGGGCCGAGGGGCGGAGCCCCGGAAGAAACGGTGAAAGGGCGGGTCCGGGGCATACCTCCCAACCAACCTGACGGCGCGTCAGGCCCGCACACGCCCCCAACTCCCCACGAACAACCCCCGCGCAGAACAACCGCGCCCGCATGACCATGCGCGCGACCGGAAGTCGCCCTTGTGCACTCCCTCCCCGGACAGGAACACTCGGATACCTACGGCTTGGCATGGACGCGACCCTCCCACCGGAGCGGAGCGCGGCGGTGCCGGGTCCGTCCTCCGGACCCGGCCGGCCGTCCGCGGTCGGGGCCAACCCCCCACCTGGAGGTGCCGAGTTTGAAGACCTTCCGGTTGTCCCTCCGTGCGATGCCGGCCGCCGTCGTGCTCGCGGCCTCGGCGCTCGTCCCGCAGCCGGCCGACGCGTCCGCGTCCACCGCCGCCCGCCTCGCCGCCACCCGGCAGACGCTCGACGCCCGCGCCGCGATCCCGGGCACGGCCTGGGTGACGGATCCCAGAGCCGGCCGGGTCGTCGTCACCGCCGACTCCACCGTCACGGGGGCACGGCTGGCGCGGCTCACCGAGGTCACGGCCGGGCTGGGGGACGCCGTGGTGGTGCGGAGAACGACGGCGCGGCTCACGCGGTTCGTCGCGGGGGGCGGCGCCGTCTGGGGCGGCACGGCCCGCTGTTCGCTCGGCTTCAACGTCAACCGGGGCGGCCGGCCGGCCTTCCTGACCGCGGGGCACTGCGGGAACGCCGTTCCCGACTGGGCGGAGACCAGGGGCGGTCCGCGGGCCGCCGTCACCGAGACCTCCGTGTTCCCCGGCGGCGACTACGCCCTCGCCCGCTACACCGACGGCGCCGCCCGCCCGAGCGCGGTCGACCTCCACGACGGCGGCACCCGGACCATCACCCGCGCCGGCCGGGCGTACGCCGGCGAGCGGGTCCGGCGCAGCGGCGCCACCACCGGCGTGCGCGGCGGCACTGTGACGGGGCTGAACGCCACGGTCAACTACCAGGAGGGCCGGGTCGACGGGCTGATCGAGACGGACGTCTGCGCGGAGCCCGGGGACAGCGGCGGGCCGCTCTTCGACGGTGACGCCGCCCTCGGCATTACCTCGGGCGGCACCGGCAACTGCCGTACGGGCGGGAAGACTTACTACCAGCCGGTGGACCGGGCGCTGCGGGCGCTGGGCGCGTCCATCGGCTGATGCGCGCCGCCCCGCACCAGGCCGCGGCCCCCGGACACACCTCCACGGTGTCCGGGGGCCGCTTCACGTGCCGGTTCCCCACGGGTTCACGGCCCGGGCCGGCCCGGGTCAGAACTCGAAGACGATGCCCTTGCCCGCCTTGAGCTCGCACGTGTTGCCGAAGACGTGCTCGTACTTGACGCGCCGGCCCTCGTAGACACCCTCGGCGGTGACGACGTAGGGGTTCCACTCCTTGGTGCAGGCCGTGCCGTCCTTCACCTTGGTGATGTCCTCGAACTTGCCGCCCACGGCGCGCAGTTCGTTGCAGGCCCCGCGGGCGTCGGGATGAGTGCCACTCGCCTTCGGCGTGCAGGTGAGCGTCACGGCGCGCTGGACGCCGGAGTTGGTCGAGCTGTCGCCCTGGGCGACGGTCAGTACGAGCGCTGAGGGCGCGTACAGACTCTGCTGGGCAGCGGGTGCGGGCGCGGGGGCCGCGGTCGCACTCGTCCCGGCGCCCACCAGGCTGCCCAGGATCAACGCTGACCCTAGGGCGATCCCCCCAGTGATGTACCGCATTCCGAACACTCCCTTGTTCGTGGGTTCCGATAACGAGCCGCAGTCTGGCCCAAGCCGTGCACGAATGCACGTGGATCGATCACTTCCAGTCGTCATGTGAAAACAGTGGGTAGTGGCCGGATTCGAGTGGCCGTCCGGGCGGCTCCGGGGTTCCGTATGCGATCCGGGGCGCGGTGGGCGCCCGGTCTGGGAGGGAAGGGGCGAATTGGTGTTTCAGGAGTATTGACCTGCGGTGATTCCTTGCCATCGTTGACCGCGTCGTGTTCATGCCTGTGAAACACAGGATTAATACCCGGAAAATCGAAGGATTGGGTGATGGGCGGCCGCGGTCGGGTTGCGGGGGAGGCCCGGCCGAAAAGAGGGGCTCCGGGGGGCCGGGGAGGGATTCCGGACGCCCCGGGAGCGGCCCAGCAATGTCCGAAGAGCTGCCATCCCGACCGTCTGGTATGCCGGTTCAGGTCAACTCACGGGGCTCTTCGGCCTCTTGCGCTCGCGGAACACCGCGCACCCCAGCGCCACCAATGCCCCGGCCACCGCCCACGCGGACAGCACCAGCAGCGGCCCGGTCAGCGCGTTCCCGTCGAAGTAGGCCAGGGAACGGGCGGACCAGGTGCCCGCGCCGGGCGGGAGCGCCGGGCCGATCGTCCGCCAGAAGGGCGGCAGCAGGGGGTAGGGGTAGGCGCCGCCCGCGCCCGGATTGCCCAGCACGACGACGATCGCGATCGCCAGCCCGATGCCGACGATGCCGGCCAGCCCCTGGAGGGCGAGGGTGAGCGCCGCGACGGCGAAGACGACCAGCGTGCCCAGCCCCCACAGCGGGGCGATGCCGGCGGGCAGCGCGTCCAGGACCGGGCCGGTGACGACCGCGCCGAGCAGGCCCGCGGCGGCCGCGTAGACCGCGAGCGCGCCCAGCCGGATCACCGCCCGGCGGAGGTTGGCGGGCCGGGCGCCGGCGCTGATCGCGATGATCGCGGCGCACAGGTAGCCGCCCACGCACCAGCCGACCACCAGGTAGAACGAGGTCAGCCCGCGGGCGTCCCCGGCCGCCGCGGGGGCGATGTCGTCGGTCCGTACCGAACGGTGCTGCCCCGCCTCGACACGGCCGACGACCGCCTCCGCGGCCTGGGCCAGCGAGGCGCCCGCGCCGCCCGCGACCAGCAGGGTGTCGGTGGTGCCGCGCGGGTCGACCACCAGCGCCGCGTCGAGCTCGCGCGCGCGGATCCGGCGCGCGGCCCGCTCCGCGTCCTCCTCGGCACTCGGGTCCAGGGGCCGGCCCGGCAGGGCGCCGAGCCGTTCCACCAGGGCCGCCCGGGTCTGCTGCGGCGCGACCACGCCCAGCCGGACGTCCGTCGGCACGGGGCGGTGGAAGGCGCCGACGTACGAGGCGATGAACGCGAGCTGGAGCAGCAGCACGCCGGTGACCAGGAGGGCGGCGTGGCCGGTCACCGCGGTGCGCACCTCCCGGGCGAATGAGCTCATGCCCCGAGCCTGCGGGGCGCGGCGGGCCGGTGCAGGCGGGCCGGGCCATTCGAGTGGCGCACTCGCGAGCCCATGCGGATGTTCGATGTTTGGCCTGTGGTGGGGAGCGAAGGGCGAAAACCGGCCACAGGGGCGACGGCGGCGCAGCGGCGAGGAGGTGCGATGGCCGCGTCGGGCTTCTCGGCGCGGTACGGCCTTCTCGGTGCGGTACAGCGCCTCGCGCCCCGGGGCGGCCGGCCGTACGGGTTGCCGAACGGGCCGCCGAGTGCGGCCCGGACGCGCTCGCCCTCGCCGAACCGGTCGCGCACACCCCGGCGTTGACCGCCGTCGCGTACGCGCTGCACGACGCGCCCGGCCTTGCAGTGCGCCCGGGTGCGGGCCGTGACGCTGCGCGCCGAGGAGCTCGGCGCCGCCGGGGCCGCCCCCCAGCAGGCGGACGTCCGTCGCCGACGCCACGGACGGCAAGGCACGCCGGATCGAGGCGGCCGTGGACCGGGCGCGGCCGCGCCGCGGCACGTCGGTCGTGGGGCCGGCGGCTGCGCTGCGCGTGGCGTGAGGGCATGAGTGCACGTCAAACAGCGGGCAGGAGCATGTCCCCACGCGCCTACTCGCTGGTAAGTTGATGCACCGTCAGCGCATCGTCAGCGCGCGGCCCGAACCGGCCGCTGCGCCGGTGCCGTGCGCCCATCCACATTCCCCCGCCTGTGAGGTACCTCCCGTGTCCGGGATACAAAGACTCCTGCGTCCCCTGCATGCGCTCCTCGCCGCCCTGGCCCTGGTTCTGACGGCCGGCGCCGTCGCCCCGGCGGCCACCGCCGCCCCGGCCGCCGAGCGGACGGTCGGCAGCGGCTGGAACGACTACTCCTGCAAGCCGTCGTCCGCCCATCCCCGTCCCGTCGTCCTTGTCCACGGCACTCTCGGCAACTCCGTGGACAACTGGCTCGGTCTGGCGCCCTACCTGGTCAACCGCGGCTACTGCGTCTTCTCCCTCGACTACGGCAAGCTGCCCGGCGTGCCGATGTTCCATGGGCTCGGTCCCATCGACAAGGGGGCGGAGGAGCTCTCCGTCTACGTCGACAAGGTCCGCGAGGCCACCGGTGTGGACAAGGTCGACCTGGTCGGTCACTCCCAGGGCGGCGCGATGCCGCGCTACTACCTCAACTTCCTCGGCGGCGCGGACAAGGTGAACTCCCTGACCGGCCTGGTCCCCTCCAGCCACGGCACGACCGTGCACGGCCTCACCAAGCTGATGGACAGTATCCCCGGCGCCCGCAAGGCGCTCGGCGGCTTCGCCCCCGGTCTCACCGACCAGGCGCTCGGCTCCGACTACCTCAAGAAGCTCAACTCCGTCCCGGACACCGTGCCCGGCGTCCGCTACACGGTCATCGCGACCAAGTACGACGAGATCGTCTCGCCGTATCAGTCCGCGTTCCTGTCCGGGCCCAACGTCCGCAACGTCCTGCTCCAGGACCTCTGCAAGGTCGACCTCTCCGGGCACTTCGCCACCGGCATGACCGACCGCATCGCCTTCCACGAGGTCGCCAACGCCCTCGACCCGGCCAACGCGAAGCCGACGACGTGCGCTTCGGCGGTCATCGGCTGAACGTGGCGGTGTTCCGGGCCGGTTGACCCGTACGGAGGGCGACCGGCCCGGCACGCCGGGTGGGCGACCGGAACGCCGCGCAGGAAATGCGTGCCGCACTCATTGACTCGTGAGTAAGGGACCCGCAACCTACTCGCAGGTAGGTTACCCGCGGTTCAGTACGCCGCAGTCGCACGATCGTCGTGCTGATGCCGCACACCCTCTCCCTCACCTGCGAGGTGTCCCTGTGCCCGAATCCAGGAACGGATCAGCGAAGAGACCGGCGAAGGGACCGGCCGGGAGACCGGCGGACAGAGCTGGGAAACCCGCCCGAATACGCCGGTTCCTCCGTGCCCTGTACGCCGTCCTCCCCGCCCTGGCCCTGATCCTGACGGCGGCCACCGCCGCCCCGGCCGCCGAGCGGACGGTCGGCAGCGGCTGGAACGACTACTCCTGCAAGCCGTCGTCCGCCCATCCCCGTCCCGTCGTCCTTGTCCACGGCACTCTCGGCAACTCCGTGGACAACTGGCTCGGTCTGGCGCCCTACCTGGTCAACCGCGGCTACTGCGTCTTCTCCCTCGACTACGGCCAACTCCCGGGAGTGCCCCCGGTATTCAACGGCCTGGGCCCGGTCGCCAAGTCGGCCGAGCAGCTCTCCGCGTACGTGGACCGGGTCCGCGCGGCGACCGGGGCGGCCAAGGTGGACCTGGTCGGCCACTCCCAGGGCGGCATGATGCCGCGCTACTACCTCAACTTCCTCGGCGGCGGCCCCAAGACCGCCTCCCTCACCGGGCTGGCCCCCTCCAGTCACGGCACGACCCTCTCGGGTCTCACCAAGCTGATGGACAAGATCCCCGGCGCCCGCGAGGCCATCCACGGCGTGACCCCCGGTCTCACCGACCAGGCCCTCGGCTCGGACTTCCTCAAGCGCCTCAACTCCCGCCCGGACACGGTCCCCGGCGTCCGCTACACCGTCGTCGCGACCCGCTACGACGAGGTCGTCACACCGTGGCGCAGCGCCTTCCTCTCGGGCCCGAACGTCCGCAACGTCGTGCTCCAGGAGCGCTGCGGCGCCGACCTCTCCGAGCATCTGGCGATCGGCCTGGTGGACCGCGTCGCCTTCCACGAGGTCGCCAACACCCTCGACCCCGCGCACGCCACGCCGTCGAGCTGTGCCTCGGTGGTCACCGGCTGACGCCGTCGTCCCGGTCGCCCGGGGCCGGCGGCTCCGGGCGCACCATCGCGAACTCCCGGGTGTCCTCGCCCTCCCGGACCGACTGCCACTCTCCCGTCCGCCGGAACCCGTGCCGCGCGTACAGCCGTTCCGCCGGCTCGTTGCCCTCCGTGACCCACAGCCGCACCTCGGGCCGGCCGTGGCCGT
Organism: Streptomyces sp. AV19; assembly: GCF_015999245.1. Taxonomy (GTDB): domain Bacteria; phylum Actinomycetota; class Actinomycetes; order Streptomycetales; family Streptomycetaceae; genus Streptomyces. The sequence goes on from NZ_JAEAMR010000010.1 coordinate 408,929, forward strand.
CCGCCCAGGCGAGGGCGGCTTCGACGAGGAGGTCCGCCGCGCCCCGGCCGCGGGCGCCGGGAGCCACCCACATCGAGACGAGCTCGGCTCGGCGCGGCTCCTCCGGCAGCACGGAGACGAGGCCGCACGGCCGGCCGCCGTCCTCGGCGTCCTCGGCCAGGAAGGTGTTGCGCCGGGTCAGCCGCTCCCGCCACCGCTCCTCCGGGAAGGCGTTCTCCCCGCTCCAGGTCGAGCAGAAGGCGTAGGGGGCGTCGGCCAGGGCGGCGAGCCGGACGGAGCGGTACAGTCGCCACTCCTCGGGGCCTGTCGGGCGCACGGTGATGTCGGTCATGCCCGGACCGTGTCATCCGGCAGGGCGGGGCGCAAAGGGGTTTCGGCGGGCCGGGCGTTTTCGCAGGCCGGGCGAGCGGAAGGAACATACCGGGGCGTAAGGGCCCTATAGGGCAAGTGAATTGACACTGTTAGGGTTGCCTAACCTAATCTCTCTGGTGTGGCCGGGATCCAAACTCCGGCCCGATGGGAGAACTTGTGAGCGAGCGCAGCCCCGAAACCCTCGCGCACCGCAGCGTGCGCCCCCACGAACTCCCGGACGCCGCCGAGCGCGAGCTCCTCGGCCGGGTGCTCGACGCCCTGCTGCGCGAGGACGCCTACCGGTTGCGCAGCACCGCGCACCTCCACCGCCGCCCGGACGGCGACTGGCTCGCCCTGCGCGCCGGGGAACGGACCATCTGCGTCCCGGTCACCGGCGACGGCCACCGGCGCCCGGTCCGCGTCCGCCGGCCGCTGCTGGAGACCGCCGGTGCCACCGTCACCCGGCTCGGCCCCGCCCTGGCGGTGCTGCGCGCCGCCGCCGGCCCCCACGACCAGGACGGATTCGACGCGTTCGCCGCCGAGTGCGCCGCCGAACTCGCCGCCCTGCGGCTGCACGAGCGGCTGCGCGACGACGTCGCCGAGCGGCTCGCCGCCGGCTACGGCACCGGCGCCGCCGCCTGGAAGGGACCGCGCGGCGCGCTCGCGTTCGGCACCCTCGCCGCCTCCCGCCCCGACCCCCTCCACCCGGCCGGCCGCGCCCGCTCCGGCCTCGCCGTCGACGAACTGCCCGGCTACGCACCGGAGTTCCACCCCGGCTTCGGACTGCGCTGGCTCGCCCTGCCGCACGCCGCCCTGCGCACCCGGCCCACGGGCCTGCCCGCCTGGTGGCCCGCCCCCGACCGGCTCGGCCTGCCCGAGCTGACGGGCACCCACACCGCGCTGCCCGTGCACCCGCTGACCGCGGGGGAGCCGCTCGCCCGGGCGCTGCGCGCCGCCGGTCTGCAGGACGTGGCGCACCTCGCCGTCAAGCCCTGGCTGGACGTGGTCCCGACGCTGCCGGCGGGCACCGTCGCCCCGCTCGACGACCCGGCCGTCCACCTCGAACTGCCCCTGGCCGAACGGGGAATCGCCTCGCTCCCGGACCGCGCCGTGGGCCAGCGCCTGCTGGAGGAGGTCCTCGCGCGCGAGCCACGCCTCGCCCCGGCCGTCCTGCTCGCCGACGAGCGCACCCACCTCGACGCCGGTCGCGAACTCCTCGCCGCCCTGGTGCGCCGCCGCCCGGACGGACTCACCGACGCCCACGTCGTACCCGTCGCCGCCCTGTCCGCCCGCACCCCCGACGGCGTCCTGGTGGCCGACGCGCTGGCCGACCGCTACTACGGCGGCTCCCTCCACGCCCTCCTCGACGCCTACTTCACCCTGCTCCTCGACTGGCACACGACCCTCTTCGCCTACGGCGTGGCCCCGGACTCCCACCAGCGAAACGTTTCCCTGGTGCTGGACGAGCACGAAGGCCGCCCCCGGCTGCGCCTCCTCCAGGAGGACCACGCCGGCCTCCGCGTCAACGCGATACGCCTCGTCGCCCGCCTCGGCGGCGGCCGGGCCGCGGACCTCCTCGGCTTCGCCGACCGCCGCGTCCTCGTCGGCCACGACGGCCCGGTCGCCGACCTCTTCACCGCCGCCGCCGTCCACCTCTGCGCCGCGGCCCCCGCCGGTGAACTCGCCGGCACGGGCCGCGGCGACCGCGCCACCTGGCTGCGCCTGCTGCGCACCCGCCTCGCCGAGGCCGCGGACCGCCTCCCGTCCGGCCCCGCCGCCGTCCTGCGCACCCGGGTCCTGGAGGCCGGCCTGCTCCCCGTCCGGACGACGGTCACCGCCGGTGCCGACGGCTCGGGCAGGCGCTATGTGAACGGCCCGAACTACCTTTTGGAGGCGGCGCGTTGAGATTGCGCGGGGTGGGTTCCGGGCCCGCTCGAACCGCCGCTTCCGGGCGTCCCGGCGCTCCGCCCGTACTGCCGGACGCCGGCGCGCTTCTCCTTCGGACCGCCCGTGACGTCGAGCGTCCGGCCGCTGCGGACGCGGAGTCGTCGCTCGCGTCGGACATCGGCATCTGCCCGCACTCCGCGGCGTTGAAGCCATCGTGCCGCGCCCCGGCCCTTCGGGTCGCCGTCCTCGGCGACGCGGACGGCCATGTGCCGCACACCCTCCGTTCGCCTGAGGTCCTTTGGGGCGCTCCGCCCCGAGATCGCCTTGGCAGGGCCGCCCGGTCCTTCGTGGGGGCCCGATCGGCCAAAGTCGCCGACCGGCTGTTTGAACCCGCCGGTTGAAAAAGGTTTTACCCGGCATGGTTGGTACATACATCTATACGGGCGTAGCGTCACCGGCGCGGACCGCGACGGGACGGCGGCCCGCGACCACGGGGGCTGAGCCCTGCCCGGACCCAACCGGGCGGCACGACCGAAAGGGGACACCGCGACATGTGCGGGATCACCGGATGGATCGCCTACGACCAGGACCTCACCGCCGACGCCGGCGCGCGCGGCACGCTCGACGCCATGACGCGGACCATGGAGCTGCGCGGCCCCGACGCGGGCGGCGCCTGGGTGGACACCCACGCCGCCCTCGGCCACCGCCGCCTCGCCGTCATCGACATTGTGGGCGGCAAGCAGCCCATGCTCGTCCAGCACGACGGCCGCACCCAGGCCGTCATCACCTACAGTGGCGAGGTCTACAACTACCGCGAGCTGCGCTCCGAACTCGCCTCCCGGGGGCACACGTTCCGCACCAGCAGCGACACCGAGGTCGTGCTGCACGCCTACCTGGAGTGGGGCGAGGGCTTCGCCGAACGCCTCAACGGCATGTACGCGTTCGCCATATGGGACGCCCGCACCGAGGAGCTCCTCCTCGTCCGTGACCGGATGGGCATCAAGCCGCTCTACTACGCCCCCACTTCCGACGGCGTCGTCTTCGGCTCCGAGCAGAAGGCCGTGCTCACCCACCCCCGCGTCCCCGCCGTCGTGGACGCCGAGGGCCTCGCCGAGGTCCTCGCCTTCGTCAAGACGCCCGGCCACGCGGTCTACAAGGGCCTGCACGAGGTCCGCCCCGGCCACACCGTGCGCTTCCGCCGCGGATCCTCTCCCGCCGTCCGGCGCTACTGGGCGCTGGAGGCGCACGAGCACACCGACGACACCGCTACCACCGTCACGCGCGTCCGCGAACTCCTCGACGACATCGTCGCCCGCCAGCTCATCGCGGACGTGCCGCTGTGCACCCTGCTCTCCGGCGGACTGGACTCCTCCGCCATCACCGCCCTCGCCGCCAAGGGCCTCGGCGAGGCCGGCCGCGGCCCGGTGCGCTCCTTCTCCGTCGACTTCACCGGCCAGACCGAGAACTTCGTCCCGGACGACCTGCGCTCCACCCCCGACGGCCCGTACGCCCACGCCCTCGCCGAGCACGTGCGCTCCGACCACCGCGACATCGTCCTCGACACCGCCACCCTGATGGACCGCGGCCACCGCCGCGCCGTCCTCACCGCCCGCGACATGCCGCTCGGCTTCGGCGACGGCGACACCTCGCTCTACCTGCTGTTCAAGGCGATCCGCGAGCAGTCCACCGTCGCGCTCTCCGGGGAGTCCGCGGACGAGGTCTTCGGCGGCTACAAATGGTTCCACGACCCGGCCTCGGTCGACGCCGACACCTTCCCCTGGATCGCGGCGGGCGTGGCCGACACCTTCGGCGGCGGCAAGAGCGGCGGCTACGCGGCCCTCCTCGGCAAGGACGTCCTCGACGCCCTCGACCTGCCCGGCTACACCGAGGCCCGCTACCGCGAGGCCCTCGCCGAGGTCCCCCGGCTGCCCGGCGAGACGGGGAAGGAGAAGCGCATGCGCGAGGTCAGCTACCTCCACCTCACCCGCTTCGTCCAGATCCTCCTCGACCGCAAGGACCGGACCAGCATGGCCACCGGCCTGGAGGTCCGCGTCCCCTTCTGCGACCACCGCCTCGTCTCCTACGTCTTCAACACCCCCTGGTCGATGAAGACCTTCGACGGCCGCGAGAAGTCCCTCCTGCGCGCCGCCACCCGCGACGTCCTCCCCGACGCGGTCGCCGACCGCGTCAAGAGCCCCTACCCCTCCACCCAGGACCCCCGCTACGGCGAGGCCCTCCGCGCCGAACTCCGCCAGCTGGCCGCCGACAAGAACGCCCCGGTACGCCAACTCCTCGACGAGGACTCCCTCTCCTCCGCCCTCTCCGAGGACTCCGGCAGCCGCTACCGGGGCGCGACGGAACTCGTCCTGGGGCTGGACGCGTGGCTGCGGGGCGGGGGGACGGAGTTGAAGTTGTGAGGGTGGGGCCTTTGTGGGGCAGCGCTCCACGGGCCCGGACACCCTCGGTGCGAGCGACTTCGAGGGGGAACATGCTCACCTTCCGGTGCGAGATGCGCGCCGGCCTGGCCGTGCTTCAGCCTTCCGCCATCGTGGTGGTGGACTTGACTGCTTGACCGGCGATGGCCCCGGCCGGTTTTCCGGTCGGGGCTTCGGCGTTGATCAGGCAGAAAGAGGAAGGTCCGCAAGCATGAGTGCGTACACGGGGGAGTCGGGGAACGGCTGACGTTCTCCCACCTTCCGGTAGCCCCACGACTCGTACAGCGCTTGGACCTTGGGGTGGGTGACGTCCACCAGGAGCGCGGCGAGGTCGTCTTCGCGGGCTGCGAGGAGTGCGCGGTGCAGCCGCTCGGAGTGCCCGTGCTTGCGCCACTTGGGGCGCACCATCAGCTCGGACACGTGGAACGTCCGCGCCTTCTCCGGTGCCGGGTTCAGGTGTTCGCGCCACCATTCGCGGTCCGGGTTCGCGCCGGCTCCGTAGGCGTACCCGATGGGTTCGGGGCCGTCGTAGCCGATCACGCAGGAGAAGCCGGGGTTGCTGCTCCAGTGGTCCACGAACCACTCGAAGCGCTGGACGAAGGGATCGTCGGCCCGGTCGGCGTAGGCGTCGGCGTGCACGTCGAGCAGGGTCTGACGGATGTCGGCCGCGTCGTCGTGGGTGTAGTGGCGCACGTCGATGGTGGTGGTCACGCACGGCTCCATTCGTGGCGGTAGCGGTCGCCCCACTCTCGGGTGGCGGAGGCGCCGGGGGCAAGGGTGAGCAGGTCTCGGTAGAAGTCGCCGAGGAGGGAGCGCATGCGGCCGGGGATGGGGTAGCCGCTCATCTTGTCGAAGACGCTGGACGCGGTGGCGCATGCCTGCTCGACGTTGCGCTGGTGGAGCTGGGCCAGGGCCAGGCGGCAGGTGGCCAGGGACCGGTTGCGGTGGAACTGGCGGGGGATGGACGCGAGGGCGCGGTGGGAGGCGGCTTCGGCTTCCGCGGAGTGGCCGATGCGGTCGCGGACGATGGCGGTCAGGGCCGTCAGTTCGGCCGGGCCGTAGAAGGTGACCCAGGACGGGCGGGGCGCGGTGAGGTCGGCCTTGGTGAGGGCGTTCTCGGCGTGCCCGAGGGAGCGGACGGCTGCCTGGCGGTCGCCCCGGGTGGCGTGCCCGACGGCGGTGCGGGCGTGGGCGAGGGAGCCGTAGAACGGGTCACGGCGGGTGATGGCGCAGGCTTGGGCGGCCTGGCCGGCGTCCACGGCTTTGGTGAACTCGCGTCGCTGGTGGGCGAGCATGGCGTAGCTGTTCCACACCCGCATCTCGGCGACGGGGTCCTTGGCCATGCCGGCGAGGTACAGGGCGCGGTCGAGGTGGGCCTGTGCGCGACCGGACTGGCGGGCGTCGATGGCCGACCATGCGGCGGTTGCCGTGTAGTCGGCGGCGACGGAGAACAGGCGCTGCCGGATGCGCTGGGAGGCGGCGTGCTCCTGCATGTCGAGGGCGCGGTGGGCCCCGGTCAGGGCGGCGGTTTCGAGGGCTTCGTGGCCGCCTCGGTGGGCGTCCAGGGCCATCAGGGCATCCAGGCCGTTGCGGAGCTCGATGACGTCGGAGGTGCCGATGGTGGTCGGCCGGTCGGAGAGGAGCGGTGCGGCGGCAGCGGCGGTGCCGGACACGCTCGTGAGGAAGGTACGGCGCAGCACAGAGAGCTCCGGGGTGGTGGTGCGGTCTCTTCCCGCCGGGGGGACGAACCCCAGCTCTTCGGCGGTACACCCGAATAGTGCCTCCAGGGCGGCGAGTTGCCGAGGGTGGGGCCATCGGGTTTTTCCGGTGAGCCACTGCCGGATCGTGCGGTCCGAGACGGTGCCGGGGAAGCCGTGGGCGATGAGAAGGTCGTTGATGGCCTCGGCCAACTCATGCTGCTTGAACCCTAATTCGTCCATGAGTTCGCGAAGTCGCTGGTTGACCACCTTGTCGCCCACGGTGCCCAACGTAGCGAGGGGGCGCACGGCGCAAAACCCGGTCAGGGGCGCACGACCGGAAATTTCCGGTCGGCTGCACTCAACATTCCGGGAACTTTTCCTCCCGGCCTCGCGCTGACCGCCGTTGTACTGGCATCGACACACCGCGTGTCACTCACGGCGCGCGGTTCTTGATCCGCCGTCGCCCGCCGGTAACAGCTCCTCCGCACAGCTGCCCCCGGCGGGCGACGGCTTCGGACCACGCTGAGGCGACCCGATGACGATGACCGCACACCCTGCCGCGACCGGCGTCCCCGCGTACACGAAGTCCCTGCCCAGGGAGGCCGCATCCGCCCGGCAAGCCCGGCTCCTGGTGGCCGCCGTGCTCCACACCTGGAACCTGCCCGGCCTGCTCGACACCTGCGCGCTGATCGTGTCGGAGCTGGTCACCAACGCCGTCGAACACACCGAGTGCCGCAGCCTGCGGGTGACCGTCTCCCGTCCCCACCAGGGCCGCGTCCGGGTGGCCGTGGTGGACATGTCCCAGCAACGCCCCGCCCGCCGGAAACCGTCGCCCGAGGACGTGCGAGGGCGGGGCCTGGTCGTGGTCAGCGCCCTCGCCGATCGCTGGGGCGCTGACACCTTGCCGTGGGGGAAACGGGTGTGGGCCGACGTCCACGCACCGCGGCCGGACGGAGGCGATTCCAGATGAGGAGGACAACCACCATGTACGTCATGCGCCGGGCCGACGAGGCCGACGCCCCTACGCTGGCCCGCCTGGTCCGCGTCCGCGCCCAGTGGATGTCATGGCGCGGCCTGCCGGACGGCTACGACCTGGAGAAGCCGGCGCGGGCCGAGGCCATCGCCCGGCAGGCCACCGACGGCCGTACCCCGGTGTGGCTGCTGGCCGACGAGAACAACGGGCGGGTCCTCGGCTTCACCAGCCTGTACCCGGAGACGCCCCTGTGGGGATGGACGGAGGCCGAACAGGACGAGCCCGCCTTATTCATGGCGACGACGTTCACCGACCCCGACCGGAGCAGCGAGCGGCCCGGCGCCCTCATGGCCTGGTGGGCGCTCGGGTACGCCGCACGCACGGGGCGTGTATGGGTGCGGCGGGGCTGCACCCACGAGACCCTGATGCGCTACTACCGGGATGTTCAGGGCTTCGACGTCATCCACAGCGTCTACCTGCGCGGCGCCCTGACGTACCTGATGGCACGCAAGGCGGAGGAACTTCCCCGCCTGCCGGTCCGGACAGCCGCCAGGAGTGCCACCGTCGCCCGGAACCGGTACCGGTGGCCATTGAACCCGGCTGTCCCCATCACGTACTCAACGTGACGTTGCTGTCCATGGCAACGGGGGCGCGGGGTGGGCACCTGAGCCCCCTGCAGCGGCCGTATCTGGTACGCGGTGGTCAGACACCTGTGTGTTGGCCAGCCGGGTTCAAAGGGTAGATGCAGGGCGCGGCCCGAACAACGTGCTCCTGCACCGGGTTTCCGTCGCGCTGACGCTCGGTGACGTGGCCAGGGCACTGACCGAGGCCCCGGCGGGTGGACGTCAAAGCGTTGGCCGTGGCCGGGCGCCGGGCCGTCCTCTGGACGGACGCCGTACGGGCACTGCACGCCTGCGGCGGGACGAAGAAGGCCACGGCGGCTCTCCTCGCCGCCGAGCGGGAGGCGCCGGAAGAGGTACGGTCCCGTCCCGTCCCGTGGTCCGAGAGCTGATCGGGGAGTTGCTGATGCGTGACCGGAGCGGGCACGTTCCCGTACTGCGTTCGCCGGCGAGCCGCGCGCAGGTCGCCATATGACCGCGCGAGGCGTCCTGTACGTCGTCGTCTGCGTGGCGGGACCGGCCAAGGACGCCGGGCGGCTGGTCACGGCGGCCACCGAGCGAGGCTGGGACGTCTGCGTGATCGCCACACCGGCCGCCGCCGACGGGGAGTTCATCGATCGGGACGCGCTGGAGGCCGCGTCGGGCCGCCCGGTGCGCAGTACGTGGCGCCGCTCCGGGGAGGAGAAACGCAACCCGCCCGCCGACGCGGTCGTCGTGGCCCCGATGACGATGAACACCGTCAACAAGTGGGCGGCGGGCATTGCCGATACGTACGCGCTGGGGCTGGTCGCGGAGGCCGTCGGGCTCGGGCTGCCGGTGGTGGCGCTGCCGTTCTGGTCGACGGCGCTCGACGGGCATCCGGCCACGCGGCGATCGGTCGAGGTGCTGCGCGGGACGGGTGTCCGGGTGCTGCATGGGGAGGGGGAGTGGCTGCCGCATGCGCCCGGAACCGGAGGGCGGCAGCTGGACGCGTATCCGTGGCAGCTTGCTTTGGATGCCGTGGGAGGTCTGAAGCGCGGGTAAGAGGCCGTGTGACCGCAGCCAGGGGCCCTGCCCGGGCCCGAATATGAGCCGGAGGAATACGACCCCTATCCGTCCAGGTGGAAGCGGTCGGACATCCTTCGCAACTTCTCCCGGGTGATGGCTCGCTCCGCTTCGACGATCGTCCGGAGCGTGGCCCTGGCCATGGGGTGGTTGCGGATGAGCTGTGGCGCGATGCGCTCGGCCTTCTCCAGCTCCGTCACGGCCTTGTCCCGGTTCCCGTCCCACAGCCACGCACGCGCGATGTCCATGTGGTGGTGGCTGCGGCGGGAGTTGGGAAGCGCTTCCAGTACCGCGGCGTCGGTGCGCCGGTTTATGGCCAGGGCCTTGGTCTGGTCGCGCATCTCCAGTGCGACGCTGATGGAGTGGATCTCTACGTTGCCGCTGGAGAAGGTCAGCGAATGCCGATCGTGGACCGGATCACCGCTGTAGGCGTCGACACGGGCTCCGGCCCCGCGAGCGTGCCCAATACGGTCGTCCGTCTCCTGCTCGTTGCCGGCCCTCGCCGCGGAGACGGCAGCGCGCAGTTGCAGCGAACCCCAAACCCTCAGGGCCAGTTGGTCGCCCTGGTCGTATTCGTGCTGAACACTGCGGAGAGCCTTGTCCGACAGCGCGAGCGCATCGCTCCAGTCGGCGGTCGCCCACATGTCCCAGACCCGCATCCAGTCGGCGACGGCAGGCATCAGAGGGTCACCCGAGAGCTGGGCCGACCACGCAGCACGCTCGCAGGCCATGGCGATCAGCTCGGGGTGCCCGAGCGCGTGGGCAGCCGTGTGCGCGAACTTGCAGCACACGGCGTAGACGGCGAACGCCTCTTCCCGCTCGTGGCCGGAGGAGACCTCCGCCAGGGCACGGGCCTCCCGCAGCAGGTCCGGCAGGCATTGCAGGATCGCCACGTTCGCCGCCGCGTCGCGGAGCCGGTGCAGCCGCTTCATGTCCTGCCACAGCTCATCCGACGAACGCGGGGTTCCGTCGAAGACCGGCACCAGGTCGTACCGCCGGAGTTCCCGAAGGATCGGCGACGCGGCGACCTGCCATTGGTTGTCGGCCGGTGAGCTGGTGTACGGCCTCCCGATGAGGTCGTTGGGGTGGATGTGCAGCTCGGAGGCGACTTGGTTGAGGAGACCGACCCGGTCCAACTCGATCAGGCCGCGCTCCATCTTCGACACCCAGCCCTGCGACTTGCCCAGCGCCGCGGCGAGATCGGCTTGTGGCATGCCCAGCCGAAGGCGGGCCCGGCGTACGCGGCGACCGATTTCCTCGGCTTCCTCCAGCATCAGCGCACCTCCCCGCCCGCCGATGCGGGAACGTGCCTGCTGGACTCATGGGTTCGGGGGCAAGGCATCGTGGCTCCGTCCGGTCCGCGTCATGCTCGTTCCCTCGAACGGTACCGACGCCCCATGTCGTGGGGTAAGTGACTGCCTTGCTGCGGACTCTTCGCACTCGTTCCCGGAAGCCTGTACGAACGGCCACCACGGCCGGTCGGCCACGCTATCCATTCCCGTCGTGGCCGGTGCCCCGCCGGCCGTTGCACCGGGTGCTCACGGGGAGGGGAAGCGGGTGCCGCATCCGCCCGGTACGGGTGGGGAGCGGCTGGAGGCGTATTTGTGGCTGTTCGCCTTGGACGCCGTGGAATGCGCCGTACGGCCGTCACCGCTGTGACCGGGTGGCGTCGTAGCGGCAGCGGTTGTCGTTGATCTCCTGGCGGTGCGCGATGGCCCAATCGGCAAGGGCGGAGACGGAATCCAGCAGGGTCGTGCCGAGTGGGGTGAGGGTGTAGTCGACGCGGGGCGGGACGCTGGGGTGCACGGTCCGGGTGACGAGGCCGTCCCGTTCGAGGTGGCGCAGCGTCAGGGTGAGCATGCGCTGCGAGATGCCCTTGACCGCGCGGTGCAGTTCACTGAAGCGCAAGGTCCCGTCGCGGAGTTGGCCGATCACCAGGATGCTCCACTTGTCGCCGATCAGGGCGAGGATCCGCAGCACCTGCCGGCACGTCTCGTCGTCCGGCTCGGTCAAGGGTTACCTCCTTGTGCGCGACCGACACCAATGTGCCGTCTTCCCACCGGTGTTGCGATGACAAATCATGCTGCTGCGAACAAAGAGTAACCGTCTGACGGAAGGGAGTTCGCGGTGGCGAAGACGCTTGTTGTCGTCGGTGCCGGGCCGGGGCTGGGGATGGGAGTGGCCCGGGCCTTCGGGCGGCAGGGGTTCCAGGTGGGGCTGGTCGCGCGGAGGGCGGATGCCTTGCGGGCCATGGTGGGCGAGTTGGCCGGGCTGGGCGTCACCACCGGGGCGTTTCCCGCCGACATCCGGGACCGCGACGCGCTGGCCGGTGCGCTGGCGAGGGCCGAGGAGACGCTGGGGCCGGTCGACGTGCTGGAGTTCAGTCCCGGCCCGACCGGGACGATCACCCGGGCCGCACAGACCACGGTCGAGTCCGCCGCCGCACAGTTCGAAGTGCATGTGCTGGGCGCGATCACGGCGGTGGGGCACGTCCTGCCGCGGATGCGTGCCCGTGGCGAGGGGACGCTGCTGCTGACCACCGGGGTGTCGTCCACCGTCGCCGCGCCCTTCCTGGCCGACCTGGGCCTGGCCATGGCCGGCCTCCGCAACTGGGCGCACGCCCTCCGCGCCGAGCTCGGGCCCCAGGGGATCCACGTGGCAACCGTGACGATCGCCTCCGGAATCGTCCCCGGCGACCCCGTGACGGACCCCGACGTCATCGGCTCCCGCTACTACGACCTGTACCGGCGGCGGGACCGGGCGGAAGACGTCATCGGCGACCCCGAGGTCTTTCGCGCCCTGGTCGCCGAATGGTCCGCGGGACAGGGATGACCAGCCCCGGGGCGGGCTGCCGCCCCGCCGCGCCCGCCTGACGCACAATGGGGGCCGCACACCGCCCCGTCAGCCAGGAGCACAGCCGCCGTGACCTTGCACGTGACCGTCGACCAGGACGCGCCCGAACCGCCCTACGAGCAGATCCGCGCCGGCATCGCCGATCAGGCCCGCTCCGGCGAACTGCCCGTCGGCTACCGGCTGCCGACGGTGCGCGGGTTCGCCGAGCAGCTCGGCCTCGCCGCCAACACCGTGGCCAAGGCGTACCGGGCGCTGGAGACCGACGGGGTGATCGAGACGCGCGGCCGCAACGGCACCTTCGTCGCCGCCCCCGGCGACACCGCCGACCGGGAGGCCGCCGCGGCCGCCCGCGGCTACGCAGAGCGGGCCCGGCGGCTCGGCCTGGACCGGGCGGCCGCGCTCGCGGCGGCGGAGGAAGCGGTGCGCGCCGTCTACGACGCCTGAGTTCGGCTCCCGGGTTCGGGCGGAAGTCGTCCAAACCGTACGTCTCGCCGATACCCTTGCCGTGATGGGACGTCATGCCGGGGGGCCTTGGTTGTCGAAACGGGGGCGGTGGCGCTTGACCGCGCTGCTCGCGGCCCTCGCGTGCGGGCTGGGCCTGCTGTTCACCGTCGGCCTCGGCGGGCGGTCCGGCGACCGGGCCACGCGCGACGGGCGGGCGGCGCTGGGCTGGGGGTTCACCCACACCAAGTACAGCGCCGACCGCGGCGAGGACGGCGCCCGCCGCACCGCCGCCGAGCTGCTCTCCGCCACCCCCGTGCCGCAGAACCAGCACATCATGGGCTGGGGGGCGGACAACCCCGAGCCCAGACCCGGCAGTTACAACTTCACCGAACTCGACCGGCGCGTCGCCCTGATGCGCCGCACCGGGGCCACGCCCGTCCTCACGCTGTGCTGCGCCCCCGACTGGATGAAGGGCGGTGGAGAGCAGACCGACTGGTCCCAGCGTTCCCTGGAGAGGGCTCCGGAGCGCGCCCACTACAAGGACTTCGCCCGCCTCGCCGGCGTCGTCGCCAAGCGCTATCCCGACGTCCACCACTTCATCGTCTGGAACGAGCTCAAGGGCTTCTACGACGAATCGCGCAAGCGCTGGGACTACGAGGGCTACACCGAGCTCTACAACCTCGTCTACGAGGAAGTCCGCAGACAGCGCGACGACGTCCTCATCGGCGGACCGTACGTCGTCATGGACAGCAACTCGCCCGGCTCCGCCTCCAACGCGTCGTCCCTGCAGGGTGCTTGGGGCGTCGTCGACCAGCGCGCCCTCGACGCGCTCGCCTACTGGAACCGCCACAAGGCCGGTGCCGACTTCGTCGTCGTCGACGGCTCCAGCTATACGCGGGACGGCAGCCTGCTCCTCCCCGACGAGTTCCGCGCCACGCAGAAGTTCGCCGACGTCACGGCCTGGCTGAAGAGCGCGACCGGCCTGCCGGTGTGGTGGGCCGAGTGGTACGTCGAGCCGCCGGACGCCCAGGACAACCGCGCCGGCTGGACGGAGCAGCGCCGGGTCGCCGTCCAGGCCACGGCGATGATGCAAATGGCCCGGTCGGGCGTGGCCGCCGCCTTCTACTGGAACCCCGAGAGCGACACGGGCGCCTGCCCGGGGTGCCTGTGGAGCAGCACGGAGCTGAGCGGGGGAGGGACGGGGTTGCCGATGATGGAGCTGGTGTCCCGGTTCGGGAGGGTGTTTCCGCCGGGGGCGGACATGCGACGGCCGGTGGTGGAGGGCGACGGCGTGCAGGCGCTCGCCTCGGGTCGCGCGATGCTGGTGGTGAACACGCAGGACCATGGGGTGAGCGTGCGGGTGGACGGGCGGGGAGTGAGCCTGGGGGCGTATGAGGTGCGGTGGCTGGCGTGAGGGGGGAGTTGGCGGTGGACGAAGGAACGGCAGCCGCACGCGAAGTGAGCGCCCGGCCTGTTGACCGGAAGTGCGAGAGGCGCGTCAACCATGCAATTCCGCCCAGCGGAAGGGGGGTATGCCGTAGGCAGCGTGCGCCCGGCCGCCCGGCGTAACGTGGCAACCGGGAGGTAGTCGCATGGCAGCCGAAACATCTGAAGTCCGTTGGAACGTCAAGAAATACAGGCGTGCGATGGGCATGAGCCAGGAGGCTTTGGCCGACGCTTCGGGCTTGTCGGTCAAGACCGTTCAGAAGGTGGAACAGGGCGGGCACGTCCTCACCGAGACACCGCATGCCGTTGCGCGAGGTCTTGGAGTACCCACTTCCGAACTGTTCGCGGCAGGGGTTCCTGCTCCGGTGATCGGTGACGAGGAGACCCGGCAGAGCCTCGTACCGCTCCGGATGGCACTCATGCCCCCTTTGGGGCTTGACGGAGTGGTCGGCCAAGGCCACGCTTCGCCGGACCGGTTGGCGGACCTGTGGCGCGAGATCATGGACGCGCACGCGCTGTACCGGGCCGACGAGTTCGACTCGGTGGCGAGGAGGCTCCCCGCGTTGCTCACGCGAGCCGACGCCGCCGTAAACACGTCGGAAGGCGATGAGCGACAGCACGCCGTTGTCACGCACTCGCTGGCTTTGCTCGTGGCGGGCAAGTACCTGACCCAAGTGCGGCAGTACGACATGGCCTACCACGCGCTTGCGGAGGGCATCCGGCTCGCACGCGAGGCCGGTGAGCGCCGGATCGCCGCTACCGGCGTCGTCGGCATGTGCTGGCTCCTGCTGAGGCAAGACCGTTTCGCCGAGTGCTCCCACCTGGCGGTCACCACAGCCGAACTCATGGAGCCGCGTATGACGGAAGCCGACGGTTCACGCGTCGGTCTCTGGGGCGAACTGTGGATGCGCGCGGCCGCCGCCGCGATCCGGGACAATCGGCCGGACGACGCCAAGGCCGCGCGCCGGATGGTGGCGCGGGCTGCCGCAGGCATGGAGCGCGAGGACCGGACCTTCCCCGCCACCTGGGGAGGCTTCGGTCCGGTCACGGCGGCGATCAAGTCCATCGAGGACTGCCTGGTGATCGGCAACAGTGTCGGCGACGCACGCGCCGTGCTCGCACGTGCGGAAGAAGACGTGTTGTCGTCCAAGTCCCTCAAGAGGGTCGGCAAGCCCCAGGGAGCGAACTGGGCACGTCACCGGCTCGACGTAGCACGTGCGCACACCATCCTCGGGGCGCATCAGGACGCGACCGACGAACTGTTGGCCATCCGGTCCGAGCGAGGGGCGTGGATCAAACATCAGCCCATGGCCCGCCGGGTGATGGCCGACGTGCTCAAGTCGCGGAAGCGGACGCTCACCCAGGACATGCGAGAGATGGCTGGTTATCTGGCAGTCGTCGAGTAGGTCCCACGGGGCATAGGAGTTCCTTCGGGACGCGTTACGAACTCCTACTCTCCGTGTGTGGCTGCCGTTGCGTCGAGGCCATACGTTCATCGTGTCCCGAGCACGCTACGAACGCGGGGTCACGATGGCCGACAAACGCAGCGAGGTCGAGCGGCAACGCCGCCGGGAACTGTTCGACACCATGGCCGGCGTCATAACGCCGTTCGACGATCTCGCACTCACCGTCACCCTGATCGACTTCGGTATGTCCGTTGTGCGGGACGAACTGCTGGAGCAGTCGACCGACGGTGATGCGGTGTGAACACGGTGGCGCACAAGAACTTGCTCGAGATCGGTGAACTCCTCCACGACACCGCCACGGACCGCGTAGGAGAGTTCCACGGAGCCATGCCCGGCTGGTGGACGCTTCGCACGCCTGGAGCCGGACGCGAGTGGGCTGTCGAGTCCGGTGCGGTCGAACCCGCAGGCGCCTACGAGTACATGCGGGCGGAGACGGCGAGGCTGAACGCGCGACGCAGGAGGATGCCGTGACGGCATCCCGGAGGGCGTGGCAATCGCTCGTGCGGCTGATGAGCCCAAGGCTCCGCCG
Organism: Streptomyces sp. AV19; assembly: GCF_015999245.1. GTDB lineage: Bacteria > Actinomycetota > Actinomycetes > Streptomycetales > Streptomycetaceae > Streptomyces. The sequence continues at coordinate 424,677 of NZ_JAEAMR010000010.1, forward strand.
TGCGGCGGCCGATACGGACCGAGCGGCTACGTCATCATCGCCGGAACCCATCCCCCCTGACACCGTGGCCAGGCTCACCGCCGAGCTTGCCGCGTACTTCGCAGAGCATGGGAGCGACGAAGTGACCCGCGCGCGCTTTGCTTACCGCAACTGGTCGATCACCCCGGACCTCGAGCCCGACGCACCGTCCACAAGACATAAATTCCGCTGCCTGGGCGAGGACGGCGACGGCACTTCGTGCGGTGCCGAGTCCCATGACCACGCAGCGTTCGAGGATGCGCGCAGCTGGACGTTCCAACACGTGCGGGAGTACCCCGAGCACACCATCTACGAACAGGTCCTGTGCCGACCGTGGTTGATGCGACCCGGGAAGTTTCTGTGACCTCTTCAACGGTGCGGACACCGCCACCGATGCCGCTGGAGATCGGGGGCTACTGCGGGACGTGCATCGGGCGTGGCCGGGTGTTCTGCCCCGACTGCGCCGGCCTGGCGGTGACAGATGGCCGTACGTGCACGACGTGCCGCGAAGGCCGTGTGCGCTGCCCGCAGTGCGCCGGTGGACGAGTGGAGGCGCACTCGTGGTGGTAGAAGCCTCCGCCCCGTATACGGCTGCCACACCCCTGCTCACCCACCGACAAGGACGACCCATCCATGAAGACGGGCCCCAGGTGAACACGGACCCCAGACACCTCAGCCATCAGCGTCCGGATCTGCAGATCCTGTGGCGCTTCGTCGTCACCACTCCCCATGCGTCCGGGCCCGGTCGTGGCCGGCCCGGTGCCGGTACCGCCACTTCCCTGGATGCCTGCCGCGTCTGCCGGATCATCGATCAGCGGATGGTGCGCGCCACCCGGCAGGGCGATGCCCAAGCCGAGCGCAGGCACGCCACCGACAAGGTGAACCACCTCAAGAACAGCCACATTCCGGTGCATGGACCTGTCGGCCCGGATCAGTGGTGACCAACACCTGCCGAGAACCACGATGAAGGCCCAGCCTCGAGGAGGAAACCCCATGGACATCCGATCGGCGACACAGTTCGCACAAGGCGGCGGGCACCGCAAGGACGAGGACGCCGACGACGGCCACCCCGGGCAGCCCTGGACGCCGACCGACGAGCCCCACCCGGACGGATCCACGCCCCCCGGCGACGGGACGCACAAGAAGTGACAAGCTCTCCTGAGCAGGCGGGACGGCCCACTCGTGAAGAATTGGGCCGTCTCCTCCTGGAAACCGGAACCATGACGCCCGACTGGGCACCGGCCTTCGAGGCCGTACCCCGATCCCGCTTCCTGCCCGACCTCATGTGGCCGCACGACATGGCCACCGGCCGGAATGCGGCGGTCGACAGAGACCACGACCCCGAGGCGTGGCAGAGGTACGCCGATTCCGACGACCCGATCGTCACGCAGTGGGACGACGGCGAGCATATCGGCCCCGAACCGGGAAGGTCGTTCAGTTCGTCCTCGTCCATGCCGAGCCTGGTGTTCTCCATGCTCGCCGACCTCGAAGTGCGGCCGGGGCAGCGCGCTTTGGAGATCGGCACGGGCACCGGATGGAACGCCGCGCTGCTCGCCCACCGCCTCGGGGCCGCCAACGTGGTCAGCGTGGAGGTGGACGCCACCGTCGCCGCGCAGGCCCGGGAATCCCTGGGCCGCTTCGGGCTCCCGGTCGAGGTGGTGCGCGGGGACGGCTTCCTCGGGTACGCGCAACAGGCGCCCTACGACCGGATCATCGCCACGTGCGGGCTGCGGAAGATCCCGTTCGCGTGGGTGGAACAGTCCACCCCAGGAGCCGTGATCCTCGTGCCGTGGGGGACGTACTACGGGCCGGGCGAAGCGACCGCCCGTCTCGTGGTGGCCGACGACCGTCGCAGCGCGTCCGGGCCGTTCACGCGCCCGGTGGCATTCATGCGCATGCGTTCCCAGCGGTTCGTGCGGCCCCGGCACGATGAGTACGTGCCGACAGGGGCCATGGACGCCGCCGACATCTCGTTCACGTCGATCACCGAGGAAGACCTGTGCGGTACGGGCGACTTTGACCCGGTGGGGTTCGTTCTGGGCTTGTGCGTGCCCGACGTGGCTCACACCGCCGACCTCAAGCGCGACGGAAAGCGCGCTGTTTGGTTCTATGGGCTCTCGGACAGGTCATGGGCGGTGGCCGTGTTCCGGGACGACCGCACGAAAGCCAAGGTGTACCAGTCCGGCTCACGGCGACTGTGGGACGAGGTCGAGGCGGCGCATCGGTGGTGGACGGAACAGGGGCGCCCTGACTTCAGCCGCTTCGGGCTGACCGTGGACGAGCGTGGCGAACGGCCCTGGCTGGGTTCGCCGGATAACCCCGTGCGGACTGCCGGCCTCCGTCGCTGACCTCGTCACCTATGAACCTGCGGAACCGGAGTTCTGCTCGTCCCGCGTCGACTCCACAAGCCACCAGGTGGACCAGGCCCTCGAGATCGCCGACCGGCACCAGGACCGGCCGCTGTTCCTGTTCCTCAACGTCTCCGCCACCCACGTCCCCCACGGCCACTACCTCGGCGAGAGCACCGACACCGCCATGTCGCAGCAGGCTGCCCTCGCCTATGCCGACGAACACCTCAGCCGCCTGATCACCAGCCTGACCGCGAACCGCAGATGGCTGATCATCATGTGCGCCGATCACGGCGATGCCTACGGGGACGACGGATTCCACGGTCGGGGCATCGCCCACCCCATGGTGATGAATGTTCCGTATGCGGCCATGGTGCGCTAAGCCCCGCCACTAAGGGTTGTCCCGTAACTGCTGGTCACGGGTGAGATGATCTTGGTGTGGCTGGGCTCAACGAGCCGACCAGCCTCAAGTGACACCACATGGATCACGCGACACTAGGCTCGCGCGGCATGAGCGATGACGTTCACGCACGCGGTCCGGTCCGCGACGCGGCCGTAGTGGTGGCCCGCGACGACAAGGGCCTCGTGGCCGTCCTCAGCGCGGAATTCCCCCGGCACGGTGGCGAGTACCTGTTCCTGCCGGGCGGACGGCGTGAGGACGGCGAGACGCCGGAAGGGTGCGCGCGCCGTGAACTGGAGGAGGAGGCCGGGATCACCGCCGCCCAGTGGCGGCCCCTGGGCGCCTATGCCGTCACCTTGGAGTCCACGGCCCGCGTGCACCTCTACGAAGCCCGGGACTTGGCCTTGGGCCCGCAGCAGCTCACGCCCACCGAGCGGGACTTCAAGCTGTCCTGGTGGCCCATGGCCGACGTCATCGCAGCCGCCGTCCAGGGCCGGTTCCTCCTCCCCGCGGGCCCCCTCGCCCTACTGCTGTCCGACCGGTCATGACCGGTCGGAGACGGGTTTGAATCGGTTCATCGGACAGCCTTGTCGTTAACCTCGGTACCCATGAACTTGCGTAAACGGAAGAAGTTCTCCCGCCGTCTCTTCGAGGCAATACTGTCGGGTGACACCGTCGGCGTGAAAACGGCTCTGCGGGCCGGAGCCGACCCGGAGCGGGGGAATGACTACGGCACCACCCCGCTCTACCTGGCCTCCGTGAACGGGCAAGCGGCAACCGCCCGGCTGCTCCTGGCGGCCGGGGCCCGTCCCGACACCGAGAGCAGCGGAATCGGTTCGGAGGGCACGCCGTTGTGCGCGGCCGCGTGCTGGGGGCACACCGAGGCGGTGCGCGTGCTCTTGGCGCACGGTGCCGATCCGGACCTCCGGGAAGATCACGGCACCGGCCGCTCACCCCTGGACTGGGCGAACGACGGCCCCCACCCCGAAACCGCCGCCCTCCTCGTCGCGGCGAGGGCTCACGACATCGTCGCCAACCGCCACACCAGCACCGCCCCCACCACCAACAGCAACGGCATCGCGAACCAGAACGACCCCTGCATCCACTGAAGTTGCCGCACTCCCACCCGCATCCCCACCCTCGTCAGCTCCCGCACCGTCAGCAACGCCAGCAGCAGCACCGCCGCCAGGCCGCCGACCACGGAGACCGGGTTCCAGGTCACCCGGGGGCCGGCGGGGCCGGGGCGTGGGGCGGGGGGCGAGCCGGAGGGCTTGGAGGTCAGTTCGTAGAGGACCGCGTCGTCGTTGGAGAGGACCGGGCGGAGGTCCGGGTTGGCGGAGAGGGAGCGGCGGATGTTCGCGTTCCAGCCCGTCGGGTAGCCCGCGGACAGCTCCAGGTACGTGGACTGGCCCTCGTTCACGAGGAGGTACGCGTTCGGGCCTGCCGCTCGTAGCGCGGTGACCAGATCCGCTACGTCGGCGGCATTGCGGGGAGCGAGCGTCGGCTCGTAGAGGACGCGCTCCATGTCCCGCGCGCCCCACGGAAGCGCGGGCGTCACGTTGTTCACCGTGTCACTGCTCATCCACAGCAGCTTCACCGTCGGGCGGTCGTGCGCGTAGACGTACTCCATCGCCGCCACCTCCCCGCCCCGCACCCGCTCGAAGTCCTCGTTGCCCCAGCGGGCCACCAGGAAGCCGAAGACCAGGACGAGGCCGGCGGCCAGCGCTGTCAGAGGGCCGACCCACGTACGGCGGCGGCGCGCCGCGCCCGGGAAGAGGGCCAGGGCGGCGAGCACGCACGCGCCGGGGACCGCGAACAGGAAGACGCGCAGGGCCACTTCGCCGCCGTACGACTGCATGCCGAAGGCGAGGAACGGGACGCAGGTCAGCACCGTCAGCGACACGTCCGTGACGCCGGCGCGGCGGCGGCGCCACCAGCCCAGGGCGGCGAAGAGCAGAACCCCGCCCGCCAGCGCGACCCGGACGTACAGGACGAACTTGTGGACCGGGTTGCCGCCCTCGATGCGGCCGGAGACCGACGACGAGACGTTGCCGCCCAACGAGCCCAGGCCGCCGAAGAGTTCGTGGAAATGGCCCGACCAGTACGGTTCGGCCAGGAAGCCGATCCATACCGCCAGCATCACCGCGCACAGGAGCGGCAGGCCACGGAGTACCGAGCGGCGCGCCAGGACCAGCACGGTCAGCACGCCCAGCATGACGAACGGGGTCAGCTGGTGGGACGCGACCGAGGCCGCGAACAGGGCGATCAGCAGGGCCAGGAGCACGGTCAGCTGACCGCGGCCCACGGGCTCGACCCGCCGCTCGCCGGGGATCCGCCGCCCCGGCAGCTGGCCCGGCCAGCGGAACCAGACCAGCAGCACGGCCACGAAGAGCAGGTAGACGAGGTAGTTGAGGGCCTGGGGGGAGAAGTAGTCCTGCCCCACCCAGCCGCAGAGCGCGAACAGCCACAGCGCCGTCCACTTCGCCCGCCACCCCGCCCGGACCGCGCGCAGCAGCAGGGCCAGCGGGGCCAGGCACGCCAGCTGGACGGCCAGCGGCCACCAGCGCAGCAGTTCGGTCAGGTCGTGCGCCCCGCACGCCCGGGCCGCGAACGCGGCGAGCGCGAAGAAGCCCGGCCAGCTCCAGCGCGCGTCCAGGTCGGGCGCCGCGGTGCCGGTCCGGTCGATGTAGTCCAGGAAGCCCAGGTGCTGCCAGGCCGTGGCGAAGCGCGGACGGTCCTCCAGCACGGCGGGCAGCGCGTGCAGGGAGACCACCGTCGCCAGCAGCACGGCGGCCGGCAGCCAGGTGCGCGGCCGGGCGGGAACCAGCGCGGCGGCGAAGGCCGCGACCAGCACGGCGGTGCCCACCAGCGTCGCGGCGGGCAGGACGGAGACCAGGCCGAGCCCGCCCATCCCGTCCAGGTTGACCTCGCCGACTGCCTTCAACGGCAGCCAGTAGAGGGCGAGTCCGGCGAGCAGGAGCAGCGCGATCGCGGTCTCGGGGCGCCACCACGCGGGGCGCCGGGACGGCGCGTTCTCCACGGGGGGAGCGGGCGCCTTCGCCTTCGCCCGGAGCACGAGCGTGTCCGGCGAAGGCGACGGACGGACGTCCGGCCGCCGTTCCAGGTGATCGAAGTCCAGCCGCACGCCCAGCGGCAGCGTGTCCGCGTCGAGCGCCGCGCGCAGCGCCCAGCGCGTGCCGTAGCCCGGCCCGGCCGACGAGACCGGCACCGCCTCCGGCTCCTCGCGCCGTTCGCCGTGGGACGGCAGGTCCGCCAGGTCGCCGTCGGGCGCCGTGGCGTCGGACGCCCCCACGGGGGCGGGGGACGCCGCCTTGAGGACGCCCCGGAGCTTCACCGCGGCGATCGAGACGATCACCGTGAGGCTGCAGATCTCCGCCACCCCCGCGCCCGTCAGCCCCATGCGCGGCATGAGCAACAGCGTCAGCACCAGCACCAGCAGGCACAACAGCCCCTGGAGATAGGCGAGTCCGGCCGTACGGCTCTGCGCCCGCAGCACCGCGAAGTACGTCTCCATCACCACGCGCAGCGCGGCCCCGACCGCGAACCACCGCAGCAGCGGCGTCGCCTGGGTGTAGCCGGGGCCGAAGACCGCGAGGATGTACGGCGCCAGGAGGAACAGCCCCCCGCACACCGGAACCATGATCTTGGCCATCCGGCGCAGCGCGGCCCGGCAGTTCTCCGCCAGCCGCTCCGGGTCGTGCGACCCCTCGACGGTCAGCGAGGCGCCCATGTTGATCGCGAGCAGGTTGACCGTGCCCCCGATGGTGGACGCGATGTAGAAGTACGCGTTCTCGCTGGAGCTGATCTGCGCGGCCACGAGCACCGGCACCAGGTAGACCACGGCCAGCGAGAACAGCGAACCGGTGTAGTCCCCGGCCAGGAACCGGCCGATCTCCCGGACGCCGGCCGGACGCGCGCTCCGCTCGGTGGCCCGGACGTGCGCGGGCACCAGCCGCCGGAACACCAGCCAGCCCAGCGGCAGGACGGACGCGCCGATCGACACCACCCACGAGACGAACACCCCGGACGCCGGCAGCATCGCCGCAAGGGCGATCAGCAGTGCCAGCTTCACGGCCGAGAAGACCGTGTTGCCCACCGGCACCCACACCGCGCTGCGCAGCCCGGTCAGCACCCCGTCCTGGAGGGTGAGCACCGACCAGGCGATCACCGCGACGGTGAAGCCGAGCCCGTGCGAGAGCCCGCCCAGCGCCCGGTAGGACGGCCCCCACCAGTCCAGGGTGAGCAGGAAGACGCCCGCCGCGCCGGCGACGATCACCGAACTGCCCGCGTAGGTGCGCAGCACCAGCCGGCCGGTGGTCCGGCCGGCGACCGGGATGAAACGGGCCAGCGCCCCGGTCAGGGTGACCGCGGTGAGCCCGGCGAGGAACTTCATGGCGGCGATGGCCGCCGAGCCCCGGCCGACCGAGTCGTCGCTGTAGTAGCGGGCGGCGACGAGCCAGAAGCCCACCCCGAGGACCGCGCTGATGCCGGTGTTGACCATCAGCGCGAAGGCGTTGCGGAACAGCGGGCTGCCCCCGCCGCCCCCGCCGCGCCCCGGCAGCCGAAGCCTGCGGCCCGCCGGTTCCACCGCCCGCTCCTCGGTCCGTGCGGACAGCCCCGGTTCGGAGGTGTCCTGTGTGGACGTGTCAGCCACGCGCCTCTCTAGCCTTTCTGACGCTCGCCCCTCTGGCCAGTTGCCTGCCCCGGCGGACGACCGCGTACCCCTTGGTCAGGGCCCGGTCGGCGGCGAACAGCCGGCCGACCGCCCGGCCGTGCACCATCCGTTCGAAGTCGGCGGCCGACGTGGTGCGGCGCACGGTCACCCGTCGCAGGGCGTACGGGCCCTGTGCGCGCGTCGCCAGGTCGTTGCCCACCGCGAGCGAGATCGTGAAGCCGGCCGCCCGCACCGCGTGCCGCACCCGGCGGCTGGAGTAGCCGTAGGGATAGGCGAAGGAGACCGGCGGCCGGCCGAGTTCCCCGGTGAGTATGTCCCGGCACCGCTCGATCTCCAACATCAGCCTGTCGTCGGCGAGTTGATCGAGCTGCGGATGTGTGTGGCTGTGCCCGCCGGCCTCGGCGCCGGCCTTGGTGAGCTCGCGTAACTGGTTCCAGGTGAGCATGAGATCCAGGGCGCCGCCGGTCTCGTGCTCCCCGCGCAGCCAGCCGGTGGAGACGAAGACGGTCGACCGGAAGCCCCGGGCCGCCAGCACGGGAAGGGCGTGCCGGTGCACGCCCTCGTAGCCGTCGTCGAAGGTGATCAGGACCGGCCTCGGCGGCAGCGGACGCCCGTCGCGCCAGGCGGCGGCGAGTTCCCGGGCGGTCAGCGGGACGAAACCGGCCGCGTCCAGCACGGCCATCTGCTCGGCGAACGCCTCCGGCCGGACCGAGAGCCCGTGGGCGGCGCGGGACGGCGAGTGGGCCACCGAGTGGTACATCAGGATCGGCACCGATCCGGTCGCGTCCGTCATGCGGCCGCCTCCCCGGCCGCGTTCGCCGCGGCCCCCTCCACCGACGCCACCGCGTACCGCCCGGCGCCGCGCCGCGCCCGTACCAGGCCGACCGCGTAGCCGCCGGCCGTCACGGCCAGGCCCGCCACGATCGCCCCGGCCCGCCCGGCGCCGCCGGGGCGGCGGAGCAGCGCGTCGCGCAGCCCGCGCGCCACTCCGGCCGGCAGCACGCGGGTGGTGTAACGGCGCTCGCTGGCCAGCCCGTCGCGCGCGCCCACGCTGTGCGCCACCAGGGCCTTCGACAGGCCCTCGGCGTACGCCCGGGTGCGGAAGTAGCCGAAGCGCTCCCGCTCGGCCGGCACCCGGTGGTGGATCACCGCGCGGTCGTCGATGAGCAGCACCGCGCCGGGCACGGCCCGGCGCAGCCGGATGCACAGCTCGGTCTCCTCGCAGCCCAGCGGCAGCCGCTGCCCGTCGCGCCCGATGCCGCTGGCGAACCCGCCGACGGCGAGCAGGCCCGACCTGCGGAACGAGGCGTTCCCGCCGAGGACGTTGCGCACCTGCACCCGGCCGGGCGGCAGGCCGCGGTAGGTGCAGCCCACCACCCAGTCGAACTCCTCGGGGAACCAGGCCGGCCGGCCCCGCGAGGCCCACACCGGCTGGGTCCGGCCGCCCACCGCCATCACCCGGGGATCCGCGTAGCCCGCCGCGAAGTGCCGCAGCCAGTCGCGTTCGGCCACCGCGTCGTCGTCGAGGAAGGCGATCACCTCCCCGGAGGAGGCGGCCACGCCGGTGTTGCGCCCGGCGGACAGGCCGCGCGGCCCGGCGTTGGCCAGCACCCGGACGGGACCGGAACCGGTCCCGTCGGCTGCGTCTTTCCCGTAGCGCTCGGCGAGCCGGCGCAGCAGCGCCGGGTTGTGGTCCACCACGACCAGGGTCTCCAGCGCGGGGTGGGACTGCGCGGCCACCGAGGCCACCGCGGCGAGGATGTCGCCCCAGCGGTCCTCGGTGTAGACGCAGATGACCACCGAGACGTCCGGCGCGGCGGTCCGCCCTGCTCCTGCTGCGCTCAAGAGACTTCCCCGCGGCTCGCGGCCGGTGCGATCGCCAGGGCCGGGCGCCCCGGCCGCTTGCGCCGCCGGGAGCCGCGCTCGTGCAGGATCACCCGCAGGACCCGCAGCCCGTCGCGCACCGCGCGCAGGTTGCTGGCACCGTGGATGCGCACGAACTCGTGGCTGGGGATCTCCTGCACCTTCAGGCCGGCCTTGACGACTCTGATGTTCATCAGGGTCTCCACCTCGAAGCCGGCGCAGTCCAGGGCGATGTCGTCCAGGACGCGCTTCCAGAAGGCGTTGTAGCCGTAGCACAGATCCGTGTAGCGGGCCCCGAACTTTTGGTTGACGATCGAGCACAGGACGCGGTTGCCCAGCTTGCGGACGGGCGTCATGTCGTCCGTGCCACCGCCGTTGGCGAAGCGGGAGCCCTTGGCGAAGTCCGCCCCGCCCACCAGGGCGGAGACGTAGCTGACGATCTCGTTGCCGTCGGCGGAGCCGTCGGCGTCCACCATGACGATGATCTCGCCCGAGCAGGCGGCGAACCCGGTGATCAGGGCGTCGCCCTTGCCCTTGCCCCGCTGCTCGACGACCTTGACCGAGGGCCACAGCTCCCGGGCCACCTTGACCGTGTCGTCGGTGGAGTTGCCGTCCACCAGGACCACCTCGTGGATCCAGGAGGGCAGGGTCTTGAAGACGTACGGCAGGTTCTCCGCTTCGTTCATCGCCGGGATCACCACGCTGACCGGTGGCGCTATCGCGAACTGCGAGGTCACCGGCCGGTATTGGGCGGGTGGTTCGAGCGGCTGGCCGGAATCGCTCCGGCCTTCGGATCCCAGGGCCTGGTCAGGAGACTGACCGGCCGCCGGGCGCAGGAACGAGCTCATGAGTCTCTGTTTCCCTCTCGTCCGGTGGACCGCCCGCCCCCGAGCGGTCCATTGGTGTGTCCGGTTCGAAAAGGGGGTCTCGCCCTGTCTCGTACGGCGGCTGAACCGCCGTGCCCACAGGGCGAGTTGGCAAGTAGCACAGGCCGCGCGGCACGCGACCCGGACCGGCTGGGCCGGCCGGGCGCGGCACCCCCTGCCGCGCCCCGCCCCGGATCCATCGCGCGGCGACTGGAGCCCCTCCCCGGAGCCGCATGAACTGATGGACCGATGCGGGTAGATGTACGACGGTATTGAAGCTTGAGACTGTATGGCAAGAGCTGAGGCGGACTCTCCTCCTTTGGTGTCCTTTGTTCCTGACGCGCTGTCCGCTGTGCGAACGCACACGCCGGAGCGGGCCGTTGCGCCGCGCTCCGGCAGCCTGCGCACCGCGCCGTCTCACGCTCCCCGCCGGAGCCGGCCCACCTGCTTGAGGAGCCGGTCGGCGGGCTCGAAGAGCCGGGGGCGCGCGAGGACGGCGTTGCGCAGCGCGCGCACCGGCGCGCGCCGCGCCAGATGCCCCAGCGCGACGGGGTGACGTCTCGTCACCCACCCTTCTGAGACGCTGAGTTCACGTGTCTTCAGGGAATCCTTGTACGCCTTGCCGCCCCGCCCGAGATCCAGATACGCCAGCCCCGCCGCGGCCGCCCCCTCCGCCATCCGCACGTGCAGCACCAGGCCGGGGGAGTACTTCGCGAACTCCGGGTCGTACGCCGGGAACCAGCACGCCAGCATCGTCGGCGAGCACAGCCCGAAGTGCGCCGCCACCGGCCGGCCGCCCGCGTAGAGCACGGACAGCAGGCCGCCGAACGCCGCGGCCCGGGTGTGGAACAGCTGCTCGACGAGGTGGGTGATCCAGGGGCGGGCGAAGCGGTCGCTGCGCCCTGTTCTTCGGTACTGCGCCGACTTCCAGGCGATCAGCCGGTCCAGCACCGCCGGATCGCGCTCGTCGTGCACATACCGCACCTCGCCGTGGTCGCGGCCGAGCCGGCGTTCCTTGGCGAGCGTGGTGCGGGTGAACTTGGGCGACTGCTTGCGCAGCGCCGCCAGATAGGACTCGAAGCCCTGCTCCACGTCGATCACGGGCGAGGCGAACGAACCGGAGGCGCCCACCTCGAAGGGCTTCTGTCCCTCCACGAGGTGGTCGAACTCCCACAGCGACAGCCCGCAGGCGTACAGCAGGTCCCTGGCGTCCCACTGGAATCCGGGCCGGTGCACCAGACCTTGGGCGTCCGAGACGCCCAGCCCGATCGCCCGGCCCACGCCCAGCGGGGTGCGCTCGTAGGGGAAGAAGGCCGCGGGCGCGCCCTCCTCCCGCACGACCGCTATCCGGGTCCCGCGGCGGCAGCGTCCCACCGCGAGGGTGAACTCCGGCGCGAGGAAAGGATTCGCGAGCTGTGGTGAGCCGTCCTCCACCGCCCGGGCCTGCATGGCCGACCACGCCGCCCGGTCCGCGGCGGTCAGCTCTCCGGGGCGGCGTACGCTGATGTCCACGTCAGGACGTCCGGCTTTTCGCGGAGCGGCTCCGGTGGTGCCACCCGTGGGCCAGCAGGAAGAGCAGCAGGCTGACGGCCCCGACGGCGGCGACGCCGCCGCGCACCGACCAGCTGTGCAGCGCGAGCATGGTCTGGGCGACCAGCAGGTCGACGGCCACCGCCCCGCCGCCCGCGACCACGGCCCGGCTCAGCGGGTCGAGCCCGCGCAGCGCGGCCGCCACCCCGCAGGCGGGCGCGACGAGCAGGAAGAAGAGGGTGAACGGGGCCCGCAGCGGCGAGCCGATGTCCGCGAGCGCCAGCGCCGCGCCCACCCCCGCCATCGCGACGGCGGCTCCCGCGACCACCGGGAGCGAGTCCGCGGCCGGCGGCCTTCTCCCCGTGCGGCCGGGCGGGCCGGTGGTGCCGGACGGATCGCCGGCCGGCGCGTGCTCATCGATGGTGTCGATTCCGAGGTCGGTGGGATTGCTGCCACCGGGATTGCCGCCGTCGAGTCCGACGGGATCGCTGAAGCTCTGCATTGGCGACTTAGCCCCCCGAAGCGCCGGATGCCGGGCTTCAATGTCGCGCAATGGGCGAAGGCCGTCAAGATGTGAAGGGCGTGCGAACGGCCTTTGGCCGATGCCTTCGGGCACAACCGGAGGCTTTCCGTCGGATGAACATCAAGCGAACCTGTCATACCGTCAGTTCACCGTCGTACACAGGGTTCCGGCCGCCGCACGGGCCTCCGTACGGAGGAGCGCGACACCCCCGTTCGAGTGCCGGAGTTGACGCGGCCGTGAAGGCGGCGCGGGGACGGACTTCACCAAATGGCCATACGGGCAAGGGGTCGTCGTGAATTTTGACATGGACACTTCCAACAACTCCGGGTCGCTGCTACCACAGGGGTGGCAGAGAACCCTGCTAGGGAGGCTCCATGAACTCGCACCGCATCACAGGTGCCGCATCGGCCGTGGCCCTCACCCTCCTGATCGCCCTCACCGGAACCGGTACGGCGCACCCCGCGCCGAGACCGGCCGGGCCGGCCTACGTGGCGCTGGGCGACTCCTACTCCTCGGGCGTGGGCGCCGGTTCGTACCAGGACGGCGACTGCAAACGCAGCTCCAAGGCGTACCCGGCCCTGTGGGCCGCCGCGCACGCTCCCGCGTCGTTCGCCTTCACGGCGTGCTCGGGCGCGCGCACCGGTGACGTCCTCGGCAAGCAGCTCGCCCCGCTCACCGCGTCGACGGGCCTCGTCAGCGTCAGCGTCGGCGGCAACGACGCCGGCTTCTCCGACACGATGAGCTCGTGCGTCCTCGGCGACGACCGCAGCTGTCTCGACAAAATCGCCACCGCGAGCGCCTTCATCCGCGGCCAACTGCCCGCCAAACTGGACGCGGTCTACGACGCCATCGACTCCAAGGCCCCCCACGCGCACGTCGTGGTCCTCGGCTACCCCCGCTTCTACAAGCCGGACGCCACCACCTGCGCCGGCCTGAGCGAGACCAAGCGGACGGCCATCAACAAGGCCGCGGACCTGCTCGACTCCGTCATCGCCGACCGCGCCGCCGCCCACGGCTTCGCCTACGGAGACGTCAACACCACCTTTAAGGGGCACGAACTGTGCTCCGGCAGCCCCTGGCTGCACAGCGTGGCGTTCCCGATCGACGAGTCGTACCACCCCACCGCCGGCGGCCAGTCCGGCGGCTACCTGCCGGTACTCACCTCAGCGGCCCGCGTCGCGGCTCGCGCCGCCACTCGGTGACGCGGACGACGGCTCCGGCCGGCAGACGACCGTGAACGGCACGCGCGCCGACGTTACTTCGCGCGGCGAGGCGACCTCCACGGCGATCCAGTCCCGCTCCGGGTCTCCGGCCCGGTGGGCGGTCTCCGTGTGCGGCACGCTCACGGTCGGCGACCCGCCGAGCACGGCCGTCCGCCAGCCGCCGTCCGTCACCCGCCCGCTGCCGGTGATCCACCGGTAGACCACCCGCGCCGGGACGCGGTCCACGGTGAGCAGCGCGTGGAAGGCGGGCGCGCGGTGCGCCGGGGCGGGGCAGGGGCCCGAGTAGCGGTCGCGGTCGGCGGTGACGGCGACCCCGACCGCGGACCCCGGCGCGCCGGCCGAGGAAGAAGAGGAAGAAGAGGAAGGAGAAGAAGGAGAAGAGGAGGAGGAAGGGGAGGGCGAGGAGGCGGGGGAGCGGGAGGGGGACGCGGCGGGGGTCGGCGGGGGCGGCGCGCCCGGGGCCGCCCCGGTGGTGCCGCCGCCCCGGGCGGGCTCCTCGCCCCCGCCGTCCCCCCCCCCCCGGGCCCCCACCACCCCCGCCCC
>NZ_JAEAMR010000010.1:438786-474957 GCF_015999245.1 Streptomyces sp. AV19
GGGGGGGGGGGGGGGGGGGGGCCCCGGGGGGGGGGGGGGGGGGGGGGGGGCGCGCCGGGGGCCGCCCCGGTGGTGCCGCCGCCCCGGGCGGGCTCCTCGCCCCCGCCGTCCCGCCCCACCAGGGCCCACACCAGCCCGGCCACGAGGAGCGCGGCCACGGCGAGGGCGACGACGAGCAGGGTCACGGCTCGCCGTGAACCGGGCGCGCCGCCGTCCCGGCGGCCGGGGCCTCCCGGCCCACCGGGCCCGGAAGGGCTTGCCGGACCGCCCTGGGCGTACGAACCGGCCGCACCGCCCGGGCTGTACGGACCGGCGGGATCGCCCGAGCCGTGCGAACCAGCCGGGGCACCGGGGTTGTACGAACCTGCCGGGTGCCCCGGGCCGTAGGAATCCGCTGAGCCGTCCGGGCCGTACAGACCTGCCGGGCTGCCCGGACCGCGGAAGCCGCGTGAGCCACCGGAGCCGCCGGAGCCGCCCGAGCCGTAAGGGCCTCCGGGGCCGTCCGGACTGCCCGAACCGACCGGCCCGCTTGGGCTGCCGGAGCCGTGCGAGCTGTCGGGGGCGCCCGAGCCATGGGAATCCGCCCGGCCCCTCCGGCCGTAGGGGTTTTCCCGGCGGCCCGAGCCATAGGGATCCACCGGGTCGCTCGGGCCGTATAAACCTGCTGAGCCGCCCGAGCCGCCCGGATTACCCAGGTTGCCCGAGCCGTCAGGCCCGCCAGGACTGTCCGGACCGCCCGGGCCACGCGGATCGCCGGGCCCGCCCGGCCCACGTGGCCCGCCCGTCGGCGCCACAACCGTAGGCACGGACGACGCGTCCCGCGTCGCGCCCGGCGTCCCGCCGGCCGCGACCGTGCGCAGCAGGCGCTCGGCCTCCCCGGTGGGCAGCCGCTGTTCCGGGGCCTTGCGCAGCAGGCCCTCCAGGACGGGGGCCAGCGGGCCCGCCCGCCGGGGCGGGGGCAACTCCTCGTCCACGGCGGCCCGTACGGTCGTCAGCGGGGTGTCCCGGCGGAAGGGCGAGTGGCCCTCCGCCGCCGCGTACAGCGTGACCCCGAGCGACCACAGGTCGGACGCCGGGCCGGGCGGGCGGCCCAGTGCCCGTTCCGGGGCCAGGAATTCGGGCGAGCCCATCAGCTGCCCGGTGGCCGTGAGCGCGGAGGTGCCCTCGATCAGGGCGATGCCGAAGTCGCCGAGGACGACCCGCCCGTCGTTGCCGAGCAGAATGTTGGCCGGTTTCACATCCCGGTGGAGGACCCCGACGGCGTGCGCGGCCCGCAGTGCCGCGAGCACCTCGGCGCCGATGCGCGCGGCCCGCGCCGGTGCCATCGGCCCCTCGGCGTCCAGGACCTCCGCGAGGGACAGGCCGGGCACCAGCTCCATGACGATCCACGGCCGCCCGTCCGCCAGGACCACGTCGTACACGGTGACGACGTTGCGGTGCGCGATCCGGGCCGCCGCGCGCCCCTCGCGCTCCAGCCGTTCGTAGAGCCGGTGCACCTCGTCCGCCGGGAGCCTGGCGGGCGCCCGTACCTCCTTGACGGCCACCGCGCGGCCCAGCGCCTCGTCCCGGGCCCGCCACACGACGCCCATCCCGCCACGCCCGAGCTCGTCCGCCAGCCGGTAACGGCCCGCGAGCACGCGCCCGTCGGAGTCCCCGGAGTCCCCGGTCATCGCGCATCCCTCCCCCGGGAGAGCAATTGGGGGTGAATGTACCGCAACAGAGGGTGATTTCCGCCCGGTCGGGAACGTTCCGGAAACCCGCGCGGAGCTGGGATTACGTCAGGTTCACGCCAGGGGCGTCAACCCCCTTGACGGGGTGGTGAATCCGTTCGCGAATGCGCGGGTGACGCGATGGGGCGATAGGGTTACCCTGCCTTGGCCGGGTGCCTCGTACGGGTGGGGAGTCTCATGGACCAGATAGCAATGCGCAGCAGGCCGCGTGTGCCTGCCATCAATTGCGGGAGCAGTGCGTCCAGCGCACGCCTCGACCGCCACCTCGCGGTGCTGGGTGGTCCCGCCCTGGACCGGCGCGAGGTCGAGGGCGCGACCCTGCTGATGCGCGAGCTGACGGCGCGCGACCACGCGCCGGCGGCCGGACCGAGCCGTACGGCGCGGGTGTCCCTGTTCGCGCCCCTGCGACGGCTGCGCCGTTCGCTCTTCGGCAGTCGCCCCTGACGTTCCCTCGGTCCCGCACCAGGCACCCCCGCTCCTCGGCCCGTTCCCGCGCCGCCGGCCGCCCACCCGAATCGCCTTGTGCCCACCTCGGCCGCGGCAGTGCGCGTCAGTGCGCGTCGACCGTGACGGTGAAGGAGAAGCGGTCGCCGCGGTAGTGGATCCGCGCCACGTCCACGACGCGACCGTCCTCGTCGTACGTGACCCCCGTGTAGTGCAGGATCGGGCTGAGCAGCGGCACCTGGAGCAGTCCGGCCGTCTCCGGATCGGCCAGCCGCGCCTCCACGGTGTCCGTGATGCGGCTGATGCGGATTCCCAGCGCGTCGCGCAGCACCTTGGTCATCGGCCAGCGCGCCAGGTCCTCCAGGTCGATCCGTCCGGCCAGTTCGGGGTGCACCAGGTTCTCCGCCCAGTTCACCGGTTCGTCCGTCTCGCCGTCCCGGCGCAGCCGGCGGAAGGCGACGGCCTCGGTCAGCCCGGGGAAGTGCTCGGCCAGGTCGCCGGGGACGGGGGCCGGGCCGTGGCCGAGCACGGTGGTGCGCTCGCCGGACTGCTGGGCGACGATCGTGTCCACCGAGCCCAGCAGCCGTACGGGAGAGCCCCGGCGGGCGCTCGGCTCGATGAACGTCCCGCGCCGCCGGTGCCGGCTGATCAGCCCCTCCGTCTCCAGCTCCTTGAGCGCCTGCCGCATCGTCAGCACGCTCACGCCGTAGTGCGCGGCGAGCGCGTCCTCGGTGGGCAGCCGCAGCGGGTCCTCCGGGCGGCGCCCGAGTATCGAGGCGCGCAACGACTGGGACACCTGGTACCAGAGCGGCAGCTTGCGGTTGAGCGCGAGGGAGTCGGGGGCGAAGACGGTCACGGGAACTCCGGCTCTGCGGGCGGTTTTCGCGGGTGGGAACGGATCAGCGGCGGTAGTGCCGCTCCAGACCCTGCCACACGTCGTCGTAGCCCGTCTGGAGGTGTCCGGCGCCCGCGGCCTGCCCGGTCAGGGTCACCGGCCAGCGGGTCTCGAACATGAACGCCAGCCCGTCGTCGATCTTCTGCGGTTTCAGCTCGGCGGCACTGGCCCTGTCGAACGTCTCCCGGTCCGGCCCGTGCGCGGACATCATGTTGTGCAGCGAGCCGCCGCCGGGCACGAAGCCCTCCGCCTTCGCGTCGTAGGCGCCCTCGATCAGGCCCATGTACTCGCTCATCACGTTCCGGTGGAAGTACGGCGGCCGGAACGTGTTCTCGCCGACCAGCCAGCGCGGCGCGAAGACCACGAAGTCCACGCCGGCCAGCCCCGGGGTGTCGGACGGCGAGGTGAGCACGGTGAAGATCGACGGGTCCGGGTGGTCGTAGCTGATCGTCCCGATGACGTTGAACCGGCGCAGGTCGTAGACGTACGGGACGTGGTTGCCGTGCCAGGCGACGACGTCCAGCGGCGAGTGGTCGTACGTCGCGGCCCACAGGTTGCCGCAGAACTTGTTGACCACCTGGACGGGGCCCTCGACGTCCTCGTACGCGGCCACCGGAGCGAGGAAGTCCCGTGCGTTCGCCAGGCCGTTGGCGCCGATGGGGCCGAGGTCGGGCAGGACGAACGGCCGCCCGTAGTTCTCGCAGACATAGCCGCGGGCGGTCGTCGGGCTCTGCCCGCCGATGGATTCCGTCAGCAGCTCGACCCGGAAGCGCACCCCGCGCGGGATCAGCGCCACGTGCCCCGGCTCGGCGCGCAGCAGCCCGAACTCGGTGCGCAGCAGCAGCCCGCCGCGCTCGGGCACGATCAGCAGCTCGCCGTCCGCGTCGCTGAACACCCGGTCGGTCATGGAGGAGTTGGCGGCGTAGAGATGGATCGCCATGCCGGTGCGCTGGGTGGCGTCGCCGTTGCCGCCCAGGGTCCACAGGCCGGTGAGGAAGTCGGTGCCCTCGGGGGGCTCGGGCAGCGGGTTCCAGCGCAGCCGGTTGGGGTCGGGCACGGTCTCGGTGAAGGGCGCGCCGCGCAGCCCGCCGTTGTCGACGCGGGAGAACGGCGGGTGGGCGGCCGACGGCCGGACGCGGTACAGCCACGACCTGCGGTTGGCGCTCCGCGGTTCGGTGAAGGCGGTGCCGCTCAGCTGCTCCGCGTAGAGCCCGAGGGGCGCGCGCTGGGGCGAGTTGCGCCCCTGCGGCAGGGCGCCGGGAACGGCCTCGCTGCTGTGCTCGTTGCCGAAACCGGGCTGGTAGGCCAGCCCCTCCGCGATCTTCCGCGCCTGCTCGTTGTCCGTGCCGGTCATCGTGTGCTCCCACTGCCGGAGGAATCCTATGGACGACCGTAGGATTTTGATGCGGGGTGCGTCAATGGATCAGGCGGGTGTGATCGGACGGACGGGCGGGTGTGATGGCGGACGACGTGGAGGTGCCCGTGAGGGAAGGCGGCCGCGCGTGGATGCGGGGCGAGCCTCAGAGGCGGTCCGCGTCCCGGCGTCCGGGCAGGTGGATCACCAGCAGCGTCAGCCCGGCCACCAGGAAGTTCCGCTGGGCGGCGGCCAGTCCGTTCCAGCGCGGGGACTGCCACATGGCGAACCACTCGCCGCCGATGGCGATGAACCCCAGCCCGAACAGCAGCAGGAACATCACCAGCCCCAACGTGGCGGTCCGGCGGGCCCGTTCGTACCCGCCGCGGCGCAGGGCGCGCGCCCAGCGGGCCGTCGCCGCGAGCAGGACGGCGGCCGTCGCCGCCTCCCAGGCGATGATCAGGAGGTAGGCCAGGTCCTGGAGCGTTCGGGAGGTGACGGCCCGCCACATCAGGTCCTCGTCCCGGTACGTCGTGTCCATCGCGAGGACGTGACGGACGAAGTCCCGGTTGGTGTCGAAGTCGGTCACGTTGCCGAGGACGACGAGCAGGATGTACACCGCCACCGTGGCCGTCAGCGCCGTCGCCGCCACGGGCAGTCCGCCCCCCAGCACGGCCGGCTTCCGCATGGGGCGAGCATGCCCACGGGCGGCGCTTCGTACGCCCCCTAAGCGCCTGCTCAGGCTGCGGGTAAGGTGTTCGTCCTGCCGACGGGGCCCCGGCGGGGCCGGAAGGGGAGGGGACGCATGGACGCGGAGGCCGGGCGGACCGAGGAGTGGGCGGACGTCACCCCGGACGCGGCCCGGAGGCTGCTGACGGCCGCCGTCCAGGCGTTCGCGGAGCGCGGCTACCACGCGACCACGACGCGGGACATCGCTGGCCGGGCCGGGATGAGTCCCGCCGCCCTCTACATCCACTACCGCACCAAGGAAGAACTCCTCTACCGCATCAGCGGCGTGGGCCACCGGCTCGCCCTCGACATCCTCGGCCGGGCGCGCGACGGCGGCGGCAGCGCGGCCGAGCGCCTCGCCGACGCGGTGCGCACCTTCGTGCGCTGGCACGCGGAGCACCACACGACGGCACGTGTCGTCCAGTACGAACTGGGGGCGCTCGCCGAGGAGCACCACGCGGAGATCGTCGGCATGCGGAGGGAGACGGACGCGGCCGTGCGCGCGATCGTCGAGGACGGGGTGGCGGCGGGGGAGTTCGACGTCGTGGATGTGGCGGGGACGAGCCTTGCGGTGCTGTCGTTGTGTGTGGATGTGGCGCGGTGGTTCCGGGAGGACGGGAAGCGGAGTCCGGGGGAGGTGGGGGAGTTGTATGCGGGGTTGGCGTTGCGGATGGTGGGGTGTGGGGGGTGAGTTGCCCCTGGCCCGCCCTTTCACCGTTTCTTCCGGGGCAAGCCCCGGACCCGCAACGCGGCTTCGCCGCGGTGAGCGGGGGCTCCGCCCCTCGGCCCGGCACCGCGCTCCGCGCGGTGAGCGGGGGCTCCGCCCCCTGCGCCCCTGCTGGGGCTTCGCCCCTGGCCCCCTTGCGGGGCTGCGCCCCCGCACCCCGCTTCGGGGCTCCGCCCCGGACCCCGTATCAAGCCGCGTTACGGGCCCCGGGGCGCAGCCCCGGAAGAAACGGTGAAAGGGCGGGCCAGGGGCACCCTCCACCCCCAACGCACCGCGCACAGCGGTCCCGCACCGCGCACAGCGGTCCCGCACCGCGCACAGCGGTCCCGCACCGCGCACAGCGGTCCCGCGACGCGCGGCCGCCGCGGGACCCCCGCCTCACACCACCGCGCTCACACCGCCGCGAACCGCGGCTCGAACGCGTACCGCCGAGCCGCCGACAGCGCCACCGGCGTCAGCACGGCGACCGGCACCACGATGCCGCAGTCCGCGCACACCGGCCCCTCCAGCGGGTAACGCTCCAGATCCGTGCGCCATTCGATGCGGTCCTGGGCGCAGACGGGGCAGTGGTCCCCCGGCGCCGACTCCATGGCATGGATCACCCGGCGCAGCACGTCCGCGAGCCGGGCCCGCGGTGCCAGGGCGGGCGTCGCGCAGGGCACGATGTCACAGCCGCCCCACGTGTTGCGGTGCCACTCGTCCACCGCGCCGGGCTGGCGGATCCCGTCGTGCTTCTCCCGCCGGCGCCGGCCGGCGAACTCGGCCTCGTAGGCGAGCCAGACCTCGCGGGCCTCCTCCAGCTCCGTCAGGGCCCGGACCAGCCGTGCCGGGTCGGGGGAGCGGTCGTCGGGGGCGAAGCCGGCCTGGGCGCACAGGTGGTGCCAGGTGGCCCGGTGTCCGTACGGGGCGAAGCGTTCGAGGCACTTGCGCAGGGACGTCCGTCGCAGAGCGATGGTGTTTCCCGGATTGCGTACCTCTCGTGCGAGAGCTCTGAAACCTGCCACTGCATCCCACCTCCGGCGGTGCGGACTCGGACGACCAACGTGGAAGGGACGTATCGCGGTGCGAATCGGATCCCTCCGCACGGCGCGGAAGGTCCGCGCTCCGCTAACGCATGCCCCCTCCGGCCATCAGTACGACACGGGCGAGCTCCGCATGGCAGATGTCGCTGTGCGCGCCCGAGGGCGGACCGCCGCGCCGGACGACCTCGCCGGCGTCGACGTTGACGCAGCCGGACGCCGGCAGGCCGTCCGCCAGGGCCTCGGCCAGGGGGAGCGCGGCGCAGTCGGGCACGGCCCGCATGCCGTCGTGGCCCATGGCGCCCCACCGGGACTCGTCCAGCCCCAGCAGCGATTCGGAGTCCCCCGACAGCCGGGAGGCGATCGGGTAGAGCGTGCCGAGCGCCATGTCGTGCCGGGACCAGCAGCAGGCCACGGCGCCGGCGACCCGCGCCGGCGCGTCGCTCAGGACGCCGGCGCGGCCGGGCGCGAAGGGCAGCCGGGGCGTGAACGCGTAGTGCGAGAAGGCGCCTTGGAGCAGGGTGAGCGACTGGACGCGGACGCCGTCGGGGAGTCCGCCGGGCGCGAAGGAGACCAGCCGGGCGCCGAAGCTGTGCCCCGCCAGATGCGCCCGCAACTCCGGTGCCCGGGCGGCGAGTTCACCCAGTGCCGGGCCGAGGCCCTGGCGGCCCACGACGCCGGCCCGGCGCTTCATCTCCCAGTACGTGCCCTGCCGCAGCAGCTCCAGCGCGCCGCGCCACACCCGCTTGAGCACGCCGCCGAACAGGCCGGGGGCCGGCGGGGCCAGGGACTCCAGCGCGGTGGCGAACGCGTCGCAGACCTCCACCGCGCTCTGGGTGAACATCACCGGGACCGTGGGCTCCGAGTCGGTGTCCCGGACCCAGGCCCCGTCCGTGCCGTTGCGGTCGGCCTCCCGGGGACGGGGGCTGACCAGGGTGCGCACCAGCCCGGTGAACTCCTCCAGCCGGGCCCGGTCGGCGGGTTGCCGTTCGGCCAGTTCGGCGAGGCGGCCGATGACCGCGTCCCGGTCGGGGAAGGCGAGCGCCAGGGCCTCCCGGGTGCCGGGCGGCAGCCCCGGCCGGTCGGGGGCGGCGGCCAACGGCAGCCAGTCGGGCACCCCTTCGTCCGTGAACCGCATCGAGGGCCAGATGATCCCGCAGAATCCGAGGCGGGGACGGTCGGGGAACTTGGCGAAGAAGGCGTCGTAGAGACCGGTGGCCGTCGAGCGCGTGTTGTTCCATCCGTGCGCGAAGACGACGAGATCGGTGAGGTGTTCGTCGGCGACGCCCCGGAGCAGGGCGTCCAGTTCGCGCCGGTCCGCGCGCCCGTTCTTGTCGAAGGTCAGTTCCCAGTACGGCCGCACGCTCGTGCCCGCCATGACACCTCCTACCCCTCCGGTGTGGAGCGCATGGTCCTGCTGTCAAGGGGGCCTGTCCAGGGGGCGGCGGGGTGGGATTCCGTGCGACGGGCAGGCGTGCGGACACCGCCGCGAGCTCTCGAACGGGTGGGTGGCAAGATCCCCCGGGGGAGGCCGCGTGCCCGGCGCGGCACCGCAGTTGAAGAGGGGTGGGGTTCAATTGGGGCCGACGAGGAGAACGAAGACCTGTCCCGGCGACCGGCCGGTGCCGCAGCGGCTGCTGGCCGCCGCGACCCGGCTCTTCGCGGACCGGGGGTACGACCGGACGTCCGTCCAGGAGATCGTCGAGGCGGCCGGGGTCACGAAGGGGGCGCTGTACCACTACTTCGGGTCGAAGGACGACCTGTTGCACGAGATCTACGCGCGGGTGCTGCGGGTGCAGCAGGAACGGCTCGACGCGGTGGCGGCGTCGGACGCGCCGGTGGAGGAACGGCTGCGCGCGGCGGCGGTGGACGTCGCGGTGACGACGATCGAGAACCTCGACGACACGAAGATCTTCTTCCGGTCGATGCATCAGCTCGGGCCGGAGAAGTACCGGCAGGTGCGTGCCGAACGGCGGCGGTACCACGAGCGCTTCCGCGCGCTGATCGAGGAGGGGCAGAGGGCGGGGGTGTTCAGCGGGGGGACGCCGACGGATCTGGTGGTGGACTACCACTTCGGGTCGTTGCACCACTTGAGCAGTTGGTACCGGCCGGATGGCCCGCTGACGTCCCGTCAGGTTGCTGAGCACTTGGCGGACTTGCTGCTGCGGGCGTTGCGCCCGTAGGGGGTTTGCCCCGGACCCTCCCTCTCCGGGGGAGGGTCCGGGGCGCATCCCTACGCGTGGCAGGCCAGCGGCCGGCCGCCGTTCATCGTCGCCATGTCCCGCAACACCGCCGCCAGATCCAGCGGCGCCCCGTCCAAGTCCGCATACGCCCGGTGCAAGTTC
Organism: Streptomyces sp. AV19; assembly: GCF_015999245.1. Taxonomy (GTDB): domain Bacteria; phylum Actinomycetota; class Actinomycetes; order Streptomycetales; family Streptomycetaceae; genus Streptomyces. The sequence continues at coordinate 448,030 of NZ_JAEAMR010000010.1, forward strand.
CCCACCAGCCGCTCGCTCTCCTGCAACTGCGCGAACTCCCCGAGATCCGCGCCCCGCGCCACCTCCAGCGGGGAGCGCCCCGCCGCCCGGCCCTCCCGCGCCAGTTCCTCCACGAACCGCAAATACCGCTCGACCGTGTCGAAGACCCCGGGATCCGTGACCCGCCCGTGCCCCGGCACCACCACCTCCGCGTCCAGCCCCCGCAGCACCTCCAGCGCCCGCAGCGACCCGGCCAGCGAGCCGAACGGGATGAACGGGGTGCCCCCGTTGAAGACCAGGTCCCCGGTGAAGACGATGCGCCGCTGCGGCAGCCAGACCACCGTGTCGCCCACCGTGTGCGCGGGGCCGGGGTGGAAGAGCCGCACCTCGGTGTCGCCGATGTGCAGCGTGAGGGAGTCGGTGTACGTGAGCGTGGCGGGCGTGATGCGCACGTCCCCGTACTCCACCGACGGCCAGATCGCGTGCAGTTGGTGGCCGACGGCCAGCGTCTGCTCCCGGCAGCCGGCGTGGCCGATGATCGTCGCGCCGTCGGCGGCGAAGACGCCGTTGCCGTACGTGTGGTCGCCGTGGTGGTGCGTGTTGACGACCAGGGACGGCGCCGGCGCCCCGCTCGCCGCGACCGCGTCGCGCAGCAGCTCCGCGCGCCGCACGGTCGGCGCGGTGTCGATCAGCAGGGTCCGGTCCCCGTCGGTGACGAACCCCGCGTTGTTCAGGCACCAGCCGCCGTCCGGCTGGACGTAGGCGCTCACCCCGGGCGCCAGCGGCACGGTGTAGGGCTCGGGGACCGCCGAGGGGCCGTGCGCGGCCTCGGCGGTCGGGGACGTACGGGTACTGCTCGACATCTGCGCGCCTCTCCTCATCACCGGACAGGCCGTCAGAATACGGGGAACCGCCGAGGTCAGACGCCCGGCCGCAGCCCGTCCCGCAGCCGCTCCAGCAGGGCGTAGAGCGCGGTCCGCTCCTCCTCGCCGAGCGCGTCCAGGGCGGTGTGCGTGGCGTGCATCCCGGCCCTGACCCGGCGGATCGTCTCGAGCCCCTCGTCCGTGGCGACCACGTTCTTCACCCGGCGGTCGGACGGGTCGGGCTCGCGGCGCACCAGGCCCCGGGCCTCCAGCCGGTCCACGATGCCGGTGACGTTGGACGCGTCGCACGCCAGCAGGGTGGCGAGGCCGCGCATCGGCACCGGGCCCTTGAGGTGGGCGAGCAGCTTGGCCTGTACGCCGGTGAGGCCGTGCCGGGCCGCCGAGGCGGAGAAGTCCTGCCACTGGGCGGTGCCGAGGGCCGCCACCAGTTCCAGGAGCCGGGCCTTGGTCGGGGAGGTAGGGGCGGTCATGCGGCCCAGTCTACTCAAGAGCTTGAGGCCCTAAAACATTAACTTGACTACTTCAAGTATCGGGTCTAGCTTTGCCCGGTTGCTTGATGACTTCAAGCATCAATGTCATGAAGCAACCGGAGGAAAGCGCTCCCATGAACCCCCCGCCGACGTCCTCGCCGACCCCCTCGCGCCCACCGAGGAACGAGACCCTGACCGTCTTCGCCCTGAGCCTCGCGGCGATGGTGGTCTCGATGATGCAGACCCTGGTCGTGCCGATCCTCGGCCTCATCCGGAACGACCTGGAGACCTCCTCCGCCAGCGTCAGCTGGGTCACCACCGCGACCCTGCTCTCCGCCGCCGTCTTCACCCCGCTGCTCGGCCGCTTCGGCGACCAGCACGGCAAGAAGAAGACGCTCGTCGGCGTCCTCGTCGTCATGGTCGCCGGGTCCGTCCTGGCCGCCGTGACCCACTCCCTGCTCTGGCTGATCGTCGGCCGGGTGCTCCAGGGCGCCGCCACGGCGATCTTCCCGCTGGCGCTCTCCGTCCTCCGCGAGGAGGTCCGTCCGGCCAGGCTGCCCGGCGCCATGGCCATGGTCAGCGGCACCCTCGCCTTCGGCAGCGGCCTGGCGCTCGTCGCCACCGGCCTGCTCACCTCGGGCGACGACCCCGACTACCGCAGCGCCTTCTGGCTGGCCACCGGCCTGGCCGCGCTCGCCCTGGTGGCCGTCGCCGCCCTCGTCCCCGCCACCCGCGAGACCACCGGCGGCCGCACCGACGTCCTCGGCGCCCTCACCCTGGCCGCCACCCTCGTCCTGCTCCTGCTGCCCATCACCCAGGGGCACGAGTGGGGCTGGGGCTCGGGCCGCACCCTCGGCTGCTTCACCGGCGCCGTGGTGACGGCCGTCGTGTGGGTCCTCGTCGAGCGCCGGGTGCGCGAACCGCTGGTGGACATGCGGATGTTCGTCCACCGGCCGGTGCTCTTCGCCAACCTCGCCGGACTCCTCGTCGGCTTCGGCTCCTTCGCCCTCTTCATCGGCGTCTCCTACCTGGTGCAGATGCCCTCACGGATCGCGGGCTACGGCTTCGACGCGACCGTGCTGCGCGCCTCCGTGGAGTTCCTGCTGCCCAGCACGATCGTCTCGCTGCTGGCCGCGCCCGTCGGCGGCAAGCTGGTGCGCCGCCACGGCCCGCGCCCGGTGCTGCTGCTCGCCTCGCTGATCGGCACCGCGGGCTTCGTCTGGATCGCCCTCGACCACGGGCACGCCTTCTCCGTGATCGCCGCCGGAATGTTCGTCGGCGCCGGCATCAGCTTCGGCTACGCGGCCATGCCCGCAGTGATCGTCACCAGCGTGCCGCCGCATCAGACGGGCATCGCCAACGGCATCAACTCCATCTCCCGCTCCACCGGCAGCGCCATCGGCAGCGCGATGATCACGACCGTGCTGGCCTCGAAGAGCATCGGGCACCTGCCGCCGGGCGCGCCCGCGCTGCCCGCCGAGAGACAGTTCACCCTGACCTTCGTGATCGCCGGCACCGCGTTCCTCCTCGTCTCGCTGGTCGCATGGCTGGGACTGCGCGGAACACACGCCCGGCGGCCCGCTGCGGTGGCGGGCTCCGCCCCGGCGTCGGACGCTGAAACCGCAGGCGCCACGCGCTGAACACGAGACCGAACCGAGGAGCACGAACATGAAGGCTGTCAGCTACCGCGCCTACGGCGGGCCCGAGGTCCTGGAGTACGGAGAGGTCCCCGAGCCCACGGTCGGCCCGGACTCCGTGCTGGTCAGGGTCCGGGCGGCGGCAGTCAACCCGGTGGACTGGAAGGCCCAGGCCGGCTACCTGGACGGGATGATCAGCCCGGTCTTCCCGGTCGTCCCCGGCTGGGACGTGGCCGGCACCGTCGAGCGGCTCGGCGCGGACACGCCCGAGTTCGCGGTCGGCGACGAGGTCATCGGCTACGTCCGGGAGGACTTCCTCTCCCGGGGGACGTACGCCGAGCTCGTGGCCGCCCCCGTACGGACGCTGGCCCGCAAGCCCGGCAACCTCACCTTCGAGCAGGCCGCGGGCCTCCCGCTGGCCGGGCTGACCGCCTACCAGGCGCTCCGGGCGGCCCACCTCACGCACCGGGACACGGTGCTCGTGCACGGCGCGGCGGGCGGGGTCGGATCGATGGCGGTCCAGCTCGCGCGCAACGCGGGCGCGCGGGTCATCGGGACGGCGAGCGAGCGCAACCACGCGTACCTGCGCACGCTGGGCGCCGAGCCGCTGGTGTACGGGGAGGGGCTCGTCGACCGCTTCCGGGCCCTGGCGCCGGAGGGGGCGAGCGTGGTGCTCGACCTGGTCGGGGGCGGTGTGATCCGGACATCCCAGCACATCACCGTGCCCGACGCCCGGCTCGTCTCGATCGTGGACCCGTCGGTGACGGAACTGGGCGGACACCTGCTGTGGGTCCGCCCGGACGCGGCCGACCTGGCGGCACTGACCCACCTGGCGGAGCGGGGGCGGTTGTCCGTGGAGGTGGCGGAGGTGTTCCCGCTGGAGCGGGCGGCGGACGCGCAGCGGGTGAGTGCGGAGGGGCACACGCGGGGGAAGCTGGTGCTGGTGCCGTAGGGGTTTCTCCCCGCCCCGCCCTTTCACCGTTTCCTCCGGGGCAGGCCCCGGGCCCGGCACCGCCCTCCGGGCGGTGAGCGGGGGCTGCGCCCCCTGCACCCCGCGGGGTCCGGGGCAGAGCCCCGGAGCGGGGTGCAGGGGGCGCAGCCCCCGCTCACCGCCCGGAGGGCGGTGCCGGGCCCCGGGGCCTGCCCCGGAAGAAACGGTGAAAGGGCGGGGCGGGGGCACCATCACCCGTCACGGCGCCACGCCCGCAGCCTCCTCCACGCCTCCAGCCCGTCCGGCACCCACTCCCACTCCGGAAGCCGCGCTTCGAGCTCGTCCTCCGCGAGGAAGGAATGCCAGGCCACCTCCGACACCTGCGGCCTGACCGCCAGGTCGCACCGCACCTCGTACACCCCCGACCACCACTCCCCGAACCCCTCCGACCGGAAGAGGAAGCGGAACAACGGCGTCGGCGCCGAAAGCCCCCGCACCCCCAGCTCCTCCTCCGCCTCCCGCAGCGCCGCCGCGTCGTACGTCTCGCCCGCCCCGAGCACCCCGCCCACGAACATGTCGTACCGCGACGGGAAGATCAGCTTCCGCGCCGTCCGCCGGTGGACGAAGATCCGCCCCTCCGCGTCCCGCACCTGCACGAACGTGCAGCGGTGGCGCAGCCGCCGGGCGTAGACCTCGCCCCGGGGCGCCTGCCCCACGACGCGGTCGTGCTCGTCGACGACGTCGAGGATCTCGTCGGCCGAAAGTCCCTGCGCATCCATGGTCATGGGGCCATCACATCAGCGCGGCTGCAGATCCCGCACCCTCTCCTCCGTCATTCCGGACGGCATCGCCGGATGCCGCCCGATCAGCACGATCCCCACCACGATCGCCGCCAGCCCCGCCGCCTGCCAGGCCAGCGCCCCCGGCGAGGTCCGCAGCCGGTCGCCGAGGAACCCCACCCCGCAGATGATCCCCGCCAGCGGCTGGGCCGCGGTCAGCGCGGGCAGGGACATCCGCAGCGGCGCCGTCTCGAAGGCGCTCTGCACCAGCACCAGCCCGGTGACGCCCAGCGCCAGCACCGCGTAGGGCTGCCAGCTGACGACCAGCGCGGCCGGGCCGCCGTGCGTCCAGCGCTCCCCGCTGACCCGGGTCAGGGCGTCCTGGACGCCGTACAGCAGGCCCGCCGCCACGGCCAGCGTCGCCGCCTCCGCGCTCATCCGCAGCCGTTTGGAGACCGCCGCCAGCACCAGCGCGCCGCCGATCATCACGCCGACGATCAGCCAGTGCCGCAGCGGGTCGGTCACCGAGTGCCCGCCCTGCGGGCGCCCCGCGACGATGAAGGCGGTCACGCCGCCGGCCAGCAGCCACAGCCCGCCCCAGCCGGTCAGGCCCAGCGGCTGCTTGGTCTGCCACCGGGAGAGGGCCATCGCGAACAGCAGGTTCGTCGCCAGCAGCGGCTCCACCAGCGAGATCTCCCCGCTGCCCAGTGCCACCGCGCCCAGCGCCATGCCGCACACCATCAGGCCCAGGCCCGCCAGCCAGCGCGGCATCCGCACCAGGTCGAGCAGCAGCCGGAAGGAGAGGAAGTCGCTCATGGGGGCCCGCTGCGCCGCGTTCTGCTGGAGGACGAACCCGAAGCCCAGGCAGAGGGCCGCGCTCAGAGCGAAGGCGAAGACCATACGTCGCGCACCTCAAGACCGGCCGGAGGTCGGGGACTTGACCCGAGGGACTTGGCCCGAGAACGATAGCCGCCTCATGGGCGTTGCACGGTACGAGTACCCCCCTTTCGGACGTTCATCCAGACCCGTCCGGACCGCCCTGCGGGTTCCCGCCACCGCCCTTGACGGAAACCTGTGACTAACGCTTTGCTGTCAGTGATCAACTTCTGCCGTGGAGGACCGTGGAGGACGCTCGCCGATGACCCCTCCACGCCCCCTGGGCCGCTCCCGGCTCGGGGGCGGCCCGTCCTTCGACCCCGCGCTGGACGACGCCGAGCTGGTCACCGTCCGCGACGACCTCTCCCGCGGACGCTGGGCCGAGGCCCGCAGGCTCCTCGCCGAGACCGGCGACGACTGGGACCGCCGCGGCCACCGCCTCCTCGTCCTCGGCCGGGTCGCCGCCGGGATCGCCTGGGGCCGCGAGTGGCAGCTCGCCGAGCCCGACAGCGCCGACGCCGCCGCCCTCCTGGCCTGCGCCGCCGCCCAGCAGGCCGCCCGCCGCAAGGAGGACCCCGAGCGGGCCCGCGCCCTGTGCGCCGCCGCCGCCCGCATGGCGCCCCTCGACCCCACCCCCTGGCTGGCCCTGCTCCTCCTCGCGCACTCCGGCGCCATCGAGGACGAGCCTGCCCGCCACTTCGGCCAGGTGCGCGCCCGCCACCCCGAGCACCACCACGCCCACCACCTGATGGCCGCCGGGCTCGCCCGGCACAAGGCCGACCACGACGACCCCCTGCACGAGGTCTACGACTTCGCCGCCTGGGCCGCCGAACAGGCCCCCGCCGACTCCCCCCTCGCCCTCCTGCCCGTCGTCGCGCACGCCGAGCGCTACCGCGCCCTGGCCCGCGCCGGGGCCCTGCCCGGCGACCCCGCCGCCTCCGGCCACTGGACCGGCCGCCGGGCCCGGCAGGTGCTCAAGGCCGCCTTCGACTGGTGGCTGGAGTGGGACGTGGACGACCCGGCCGCCGGCGCCGCCCACCCCCGGCGCAAGGTCGACCTCAACTATCTGGCCCACGCCAAGCTGCACGAGGGCCGGCTGGCCGAGGCCGCCGCCCTGCTCATCAGGATCGGCCCGCACGTCACCCGGGCCCCCTGGTCCTACCCCGACCGCGACCCCGCACAGGCCTACCGCGCCGCCCGCCGTACGGCCCTCGGCTCGCGCTGACCCCCGCACCCAAGCAGCACACGACAAGGATGGCCCCACCCATGCGAACGGGCGAGATACACACCTTCAAGGGGCAGGAGCGGCGCCTGCGCGCCGACCGCATCGGCCTGGCCGGACTCCTGATGTCCGTCGTCGCCGCCAGCGCCCCGCTGATGGTGACCACCGGCGGCATGCCCGTCACCTTCGGCGTCCTCGGCGTCGTCGGCTCGCCCCTGCTGTACGTGATCCTCGGCCTGGTCCTGCTGCTGTTCAGCTTCGGCTACGCCGAGATGAGCCGCCACGTCCACAACGCCGGCGCCTTCACCGCGTACATCGCCCGCGGCCTGGGCGGGACGGCCGGCGCCGCCTCCTCCGTCGTCGCCCTGGTCTCCTACAGCGCCATGCAGTGCTGCATCTACGGCCTGTTCGGCTTCGAGCTGTCCGGGCTGCTGAAGCGACACCTGGACGTGACCGTCGCCTGGTGGGTCCCCGCCCTCGCCGCCGTCGTGGTCGTCGGCGCGCTCGGCTGGCTGAAGATCGACCTCAACGTCAAGGTGCTGGGCGTCCTGCTGCTCATCGAGGTCGTCATGGTCCTCGTCTTCGACGTCGCCGGGCTCGGCTCGCCCGGCCCGGAGGGCGTCTCGCTGCGCGCCTTCCACCCCGACACCCTCTCCGGCCCCGGGCTCGGCACCGCCTTCTGCGGCACCATCGCCTCCTTCGTCGGCTTCGAACAGGCCGCCGTCTACTCCGAGGAGACCAGCCGCCCGGGCGTCGTCGTCGCCCGCGTCACCTACCTCGCGGTCGGCTTCATCGCCGTCTTCTTCGCCCTCAGCGCCTGGGCCCTGACGGTCGCCGCCGGCCCCTCGCGCATCCACGAACTCTCCCTCCAGGAGGGCCCGAACCTCCTCTTCGGCCTCACCGAGGACCGGCTCGGCACCGGCTTCACCGACGTCATGCACCTCTTCTACGTGACCGGCATGTTCGCCGCCCTGCTCAGCTTCCACAACGTCGTGGCCCGCTACGCCTTCGCCATGGGACGCGAGGGCCTGCTGCCCGCCGCCGTCGGCCGCACCTCCCGCACCAGCGGCGCCCCCGCCCACGGCTCGCTCCTGCAGAGCGGTGTCGCCCTGGCCGTCGTCGCCGTCTTCGCCGCCACCGACGACAAGCCGACCGGCGACCCGACGGCCCCTGTCCTGCGGCTGTCCAACTGGCTCGGAAACGTCTGCGCGTTGGGCGTCACCGTCCTGATGATCGCCGCGTCGGCCGGCGTCGTCGTCTTCTTCGTCCGCCGCGGCGCCGCCCGCGCCCAGGCGTGGCGACTGGCCGCCTCCGCCGTCGCCGGGCTGGCCCTGACCGTGATCGCCGTAATCACGGTCCGTGACTTCGACGCGCTCGTCGGCTCGGGCCCAAACTCCCCGCTGCGCTGGCTGCTGCCCGGCATCGTGCTGGTGGCGACGGTGGCGGGACTGGTGCTGGGGCTGGTGCTCAAATCGGTACGCCCGGAGGTGCACGCGCGGATCGGGCTGGGCAACGAGGCGTTCCAGCTGGAGAGGGCGGCGGAGGAGGGTCAGCGGGCGGGGTCGTAGCGCCACCACCAGGCGATGGAGGGGATGTCCAGGGGGGCGTGGGACGCCTCGGGGGAGGCGGTGTCGTCGATGGGCTCGGCGGTGAACGTAGCGTCGCCGCCGAGACCGTCGACGGAGGAGTAACGGTCGTTGCTGGGCGTCCATTCGAGGCAGCCGCGACAGTAGCGGGCCAGCCCTTCGACGTAGGCGGCGACGGGCGGTGGAGCGTCGGTCAGCACCGAGGTGCGCAGCCGGAGGAACAGACGCAGGACACGATGTCGCATGCCGGCCAACCGGGACACCGCCTCCTGCGGCGAGCACCCCTGTTCGCGGGCGATCACAGAGACGAGGTTGTGGTCACGGCCGGGGGAGCGCGCCAGCTCCTTGCCGAACGACGCGATCTCATTGTCCCAGTTGCAGACGCAGGCCACCATCTCCCCCAGAGCGCGCAGCCTCCGGTCCTCGAACGCGTCCTGCGACAGCGCCGACCCGCTCATCACATGGGCCAGTACCGGGAACACCCAACCCCCTCCGGAGAAGAGCCGCATGGCGACCGCGTCCTCCAGGGAGGGGCGCAGGTCCACCGCCTTCCACATCTCGACCATGAGATAGGTGCGGACGCCTTCCACGAAGCGCCCGACGTGCGAGGGCGGTGCGAACGCCGCGAGTCTGGCGCGCAGGTCGACCAGGGACCGGGCGTAGCGGTCCTCGTGGGCGAAGGAGGCCTCGGGACACTCGACGGCCCGCTGCATGCGGGCCACGGTTCTGATGAATTCGCCCGGCCGGGTGCTCAACGGCCCCTCGTCGCAGTACTCGTCGTCGAACGCGAAGGCCCAGGCCATGAAGTCCGCGCCGATCCGGAGCAGTTCGTACGGTCCGTACGGGTAGATGAGGGCGGTCACCCGGCCGATACCCGTACGGGCCAGACGCTCGCGCTGGACGGCGTCCGCGTACAGCTCCCAGCGATCGAGGAACGCGACGGCACTCCCCTCCAGCCGCCGCCAGTCCGGATGAATGGCCGGGGGCGGCCCTCCGGCCGGCGCGGGCACGTGCAGGATCGCCATGGGATCACCTCACCGTACGCGTCGTCGGGCGATGATGCTGTACACCGATACGTCGTTGCGCGCCAGGGAGCGCGGGAGGTTCTCGGCCGCCACCCGCAGCTCCTCCAGGGCGCCGGCCACCCCGTCCGGAAACGCGCGCTCGATGTTGAGCCGCACCTCCAGCAACCACCGGATCACCTCCGCGTTGGACGGCAGCACCCGCACGTCCTCGACGGCGAAGCCGCTGTCCTCCAGGACGCCGGTGAAGTACGCGGGCGTCTTGCGGTGCCCGCACGCGATCCGGTCCACGGTGTCCGGGATGTCCGACCGGTAGGCGGCGGGATCGCCCGTGTAGAGCGTGTCGGAGACGACGACCGTCCCGCCGTCGGCGACCCGCGCGGCCAGGGCGCGCATCGATGTCTCGAAGAGGCCGTGCGGGAAGTGGGTGATCACGCCGCGCACGGCCACCAGGTCGTACGGAAGGCCGGGTTCGGGCAGGAGCCCGACGTCCCGCGCGTTGCACCGGTACAGGTGGACGCGGTCCGCGAGGCCGTACCGGGCCAGATACGCGGCGCAGTGGTCGAGTTGGACCTTGCTGACGTTGACCGCGTCGACGCGCGGGCAGCCGGGGAACCGCTCGGCCAGCAGCCGCGTCTCGTGCCCCCAGCCGCACCCGAGGTCCAGGATCCGCCCCGGGGAGCAGGGCCCGGCGAGCTCCAGCTGCCGCTCGAAGTACCGTACGCCCACGTCCTGAAGGGAGTTCCCGGCCCCCGCCCGGTCGTCGTACAGCCCGAACTGGAACAGCAGGCTGTCCCCGAGGACGGCCCGCCACGCCTCCGGCGGATCGGCGTAGGTCGCCTCCACCTTCGCCTGGTACGGATCGACGCCGGAGCCGTCGACAACGTTGATCGGTAAGGCACCCGTCATGCGGCTGCTCCTCGTCCCGCCCGGTGGTGGCGGAGTGACCATAAGCGCCCGGGACGTCGGACGGCAGGGCCGGAATCCGCCACCACCGGGGGCGGGGTCAGGGCTTCCGGGACCAGGGGGCCGTCTGGCGGTCGTCGCGGATCAGGTCCGGCTCGGGCGTCTCGCCCGGCTCGGCCGTGATGACCCGGTACTGGTTCTCGTGGAAGACCCAGTACCAGTTCTTCTTGCCGGGCACGGCCTGGATCGCCTCGACGCGCGTGACGCCCTGGAGGGCCGGGTTCCAGTCCGTGAGCATCCGGTTGGCGTCCCCCACCAGCTTGTCACCGTGCTGCTTTCCGACGGGCGCGATGGCGATCCGCTGGTAGCGCTGGTTCCCCGGTCCGTCGGGGGCGACGAAGGCCCAGTAGTGGTAGCTGCCGTCGGGCCCGGGCTGGCAGCTCGGATCGGGCAGGAACGCGTCCACGCGATTGGCGGAGTTGAGGGAACTCCACTTGAACACCATCATCTGGTCGTCACCCGCCTTGGCGGTGGTGTACGGCGCGCTGTCCTTGATCGTGATGTAGCGGTAGTACTGCGACCCGTTGAGGGTGTGGAAGACCCAGTAGGCGCTCTTCCCGCCGGAGCGCTGCTCGTCGGGGATCGGCAGGACGGTGTCGAGCTGGGCCACGCCCTCCAGCGCCGGCCAGGCGGAGAGCGGGCCGACGGTGTCGACGACGACCCCGGTCCTCGTGTCGTCACCGGTGGTGAGCGAGCCGCGTTCGGCGGTGCCGATCTGGACGACGCGGATGGTGCCCTGCTGGAAGGTCCAGAAGCGGTCCTTCGCGTCGGGCACCGGCAGGACCGCGTCCACCGGAACGCTCTGCCCCGGCACCGGCTGGGGCGGCACCTGACCCTGCTGGTCCGGCTGCGTCAGCTCCTCGGGCAGCTTGGCCTCGGGGTCGCCGAGGGCCAGGCGTCTGAGGGTGCTGATGGAGGGGACGAACGCGTACACCGCGCCGCGGGTGCGGACGAACGGCTTGAAGTCCAGCGGGACGGCCTGCCGGATGCCGGCGTTGTTCCGGCACTCGAAGCTGGCCTTGCCCTCGTTCACGCCCTTGAGCTGGCCGCTGACCATGGCGTCCGGGCCGGGCTTGTGACCCTCCGGCTTGGGCGGGAAGTCGGTCTCGTTGATCCAGTCGTGCTGGATGAACTCGAACTGGCCTACCAGGTCCGACTGGTAGCAGACGAAGGCCAGGCCGCGTTTGCCGTCGGGGCCCTTCGCCGAGTCGTTGCTCATCGGGTCGAAGGGCTGCCCGTAGGGAATGCCGCGGCGGATGATCCGTGCGGTGTCGATGAGGTCCTCGGGGATCAGCCCGCCCTCGACCAGTCCGGCGCGGGGGTTGGACTTGCGCGTGTGCGAGAACAGCGGGGTGATCAGGCCGTCCTCGTCGCCGTTCTCCGTGCACCCGGGCTTGCCCAGGCACTCGGTCCGGTAGTCGAAGTCGTCGGCGGGTACGGAGGGATCGGGACTGTCGGGGCTGAGGGTGACCGGGGTGCCGTCGCGCCAGCGGCCGACGTAGCGGGCGGCGAGCCAGTCCTGGGACTTGTCACCGGTGATGGCCTTGAGGTCCTTCAGGCGCCTCAGATGCATGCTGACCTGGTTCCACCAGCCGGGAACGTCCTGTTCGAGGCGGCGCAGCACCTTGAACGAGCCGTTGCCCATCCAGGACGGCATCCGGTCGCGGGCGGCCGTGGCGGGGCTGTGCTTCGGGGCTCCCGGGAGGCCGATGACGAATTCGCCGGCGGGGATGAGACGGGTGCCGGGCTTGCCCTTGGCGTAGTGCTCCTTGCCGGGTTCGGGTTCGTCGAAGCCGGCGACGGCCGGCTGGCTGGTGCCGTCGATGAAGCCGAAGTGTTCCTTGCCCTCGGCGTCCCCGTGCAGGTGCTGGCCCTCCTGGACGAAGACGACGGAGGCGTTGGCCCGGCTCAGCGCCAGCTGCTGCTCCCCGAGGGCGCTGTCGAGGTCGTTCGGGTCGTCGGCGGCGATGGTGAGGACGGCGTGGATCTCGGTGCGGTAGGGGCTGCCGAAGTCCCAGTGCGTGGGGTCGCTGTCGTCCGTGTCGCCGAGGCGCAGGGCCTTGGCGGGGTCCCCGGGGCCCCGGACGAACGCGCCCAGGGTGTCCTCGTCCCTGCCTTCGCCGCCGGCGTTCAGCAGATCGTCCCGGCCGGTGAGGAATTGCAGGCCCGGGTAGGTGAGGCCGAGGCCCAGCCACGTGGCCTTGAGCGACTTGGGGTTGTCGCCGCCGGACGACTTGCGCGCCTGGCTGTACTGCGCGTTGAAGTCGGCGACCTTCTTGGTGGTGGCGATCAGGGGAGCCGTCCGGGCCAGCCAGTCGCGGGCCGCCTGAGGTTCACCGAAGTTGATCAGGAGGAAGCGGACGTGGTCCTTCTTGAATCCGGCGACGATGTCGCCCTGGATCTCGGTGCTCTCGCGCAGGGCGAGGTCGTTGGCCATGATGTGATCCGTTCGTCGTGGGGGCGCGGGCGGCTACTGCTGCTTGCGGGACCAGACGGCGGTCGGCCGGTCGTCCCGGCGCAGATCGTCGTCGTGGTCGCCGCTGCGCCGGACGGTGATGACCCGGAACTTGTCCTCGTGGAAGACCCAGAGGTGCTGCCTGCCCCGGTCGTTCTCCTTGCCGGGAACGGGGAGGAACGCCTCGACCCGGGTGATGCCATTGAGCGACGCCCAGTTGTTGAGCAGGCTCTCGTAGTCCCGCTCCCGCTTGTCGGGTAGGTAGTTGCCGCTGCGGCGGAGGGAGATCATCCGGTAGCGCTGGCCGAGCCCGGTCCGGTAGAAGACCCAGTAGCCGTACCTGCCGTCGGGGGCGGGTTGCATGTCGGGGACGGGCAGGAAGGCGTCCACCGTGACGCCCGGGTCGAGGGACCGCCAATGGCTCATCGGCCGGTCGTCGTCGACCACTTGGGTGGCAAACGGCTCGGTGTCGGCGATCTTGATGCGGCGGAAGACCTGCGTTCCGTTCTTGCTGTGGAAGACCCAGTAGCCATTGGACCCCCGGACGTGCTGCTCGTCGGGGACGGGCAGGATGGTGTCCAGCTGGGCGACGCCCTCCAGGGCGGGCCCGAACGTCCCGATCACATAGATGACCAGCCCGGTGCTGTCGTCGATGTCACCGGTGGTGAGCTTGCCGCACTCGGTGGCACCGATCTTGATCATGCGGAAGTTGCCCTGCTGGAACGTCCAGTAGCGTCCGTCGTCGCTGGGCACCGGCAGGACGGCGTCCATCGGCAGGCTCTGTCCCGGAAGGGGTTCGGTGACCGCCTGCTCCTTCTGCTCGTCCGGAAGCCGGGCGTCGAGGTCGCCCAGCGCCAGCCGCTTGAGGGTGCTGATGGCGGGGGCGAAGGCGTAGAGCGCGCCGCGGGTGCGGACGAACGGGGTGAAGTCCAGCGGGATGGCCTGCCGTTCGCCCGCGTTGGTCCGGCACTCGAAACTGACCTTGCCGTCGTTGGAGCTGGTCAGCTGGCCGCTGACCATCGTGTCGGGGCCCGGCTTGTGCTCGCGGGCGGGCGGGAAGCTCGCGGTGTTGACCCACCGCGCCTGGATGAACTCGAACTGGCTGACCAGGTCGGACTGGTAGCAGACGAACGTCAGGCCCCGCTGCCCGTCGGGACCCTTCGCCCTGTCGTTGCTCATCGGGTCGAAGGGCTGGCCATAGGGGATGCCCCGCCGCATGATCCGGCGGTTGTCCATGAACTTCTCGTCGACGGGCCCCTCTTCGTCGATGAGCCCGTCGCGCGGGTTGGTCTTGCGCAGATGGGAGAAGAGCGGAGTCTTCAGGCCGTCGGGGTCGTCGGCGAAACCGAAGTCGTTGGCCGGCCCCGGCATGCAGTCGACCTTCTCGGGACAGAGGGCGACGGGGGTGCCGTCGCGCCAGCGGCCGACGAGCCGGGCGGCGAACCATTCCCGGGTCTTGTCACCGGTGACGGCCTTGAGGTCCTTGAGCCGTCTGAGCTGCGCGTCGACCTGGGTCCACCAGCCGGGGACGTCCTGTTCGAGGCGGCGGACGACCTGGAAGGAGCCCTCGCGCATCCAGGCGGGCGCGGTCTTCAGGGCCGCGGCCTCCTCGTCGTGCGCCTCGGAGAGCTCCCGGCCGACGACGAACTCGCCCGCCGGGATGAGACGGGTACCGGGCTTGCCCTGGACGTAGCCCTTGCGCTGCGGGTCCTCGTCGTCGAAGCCGACGACGCCCGGCTGGCTGGTGCCGTCCACGAAGCCGAAGTGCTCCTTGCCCTCGGCATCCCCGTGCAGGTGCTGTCCCTCCTGCACGAACACGATGGAGGCACTGGCCTGGCTCGCCGCCAGCTGCTGCCTGGCCAGCATCGCCTTGAGGTCCTCCGGGTCGTCGGCGGCGACGGTGAGGACGGCGTGCACCTCGGTGCGGTAGGGGCTGCCGAAGTCCCAGTGCTTGGGATCGCTGTCGTCCGTGTCACCGAGCAGCAGCGCCCGGTCCGGGTCGCCGGGCCCCTGCATGAACGCCTGGAGCGTGTCGCCGGTCCGCGCCTCGGCCTGCAGCAGGTCGTCCTTGCCGGTGAGGAACCGCAACCCCTGATAGGTGAAGGCGAGGCCGAGCCAGGTGGCCTTGAGGGTCCGGGGGTTGTCGCCGCCGGAGGTCTTCTTCGCCTCGCTGTACTGTGCGTTGAACTCGGAGACCTTCTTGGTCGTGGCGATCTCGGGAGTGATCCTGGCGACCCAGTCGCGGGCCGCCTGCGGGTCGCCGAAGTTGAGGAGGACCAGCCGGACGTGGTCCTTCTTGAATCCGGCGATGACGTCGCCCTGGATCTCGGTGTTCTCACGCAGGGAAAGACCGTTGGTCATGGTGTGATCCAATCGTCGTCTTTGTCGGGTGAACGCCCGGGCGCGGACCGCGTGTTCGTCTGCCGCGGTCCGCACGGGGGGCGTGTCGGGGAGTCAGGCGTTCGGCCGCAGCTGGACCCATTGGGCGATGCTGGGGACACCGGCGCTGTCGAGCAGGAAGAGCATGTAGTAGCCGGGCGGCGCCTCGTTGGCGGACGCCGGGGCCTGGAGGCTGAGCGCGCCGCCCGCGTTGGAGCGGATCGTCAGCTCAAGGCGGCGCTGGGTGGTGTCCACCGCGTGGGTGGAGGAGACCGGTGCGACCAGGACGGCCTTGGCGGCCCGGGTCGGGGTGTTGGTGTCCACCCGGAACGTCGATCCGTAGGCCACCGGGCCGTCCGGTACGTTCCTGAGGTCCGGTCGGGTGCCCTGGTGGAGGTAGGGGGGCTCGAAGATCTCGATGGTGCCGTTGTAGCCCGACTTGATGTTCGGGTTGGCGGCCATCTGCTGGAGCTCGTCGCCGGTGACCATGACCCTGCCGTCCGGCAGCAGAACGGCGTTGGAGTGGTAGCCGCGCGGCAGCCGCTGGGCGGGGCCGATCGTCCACCGGCCGTTCGCGTCCCGGGTCTCGGTGTGACGGCGCTTCATCCACTCGTCCGACACGACGGGGTTGAGGAACCCGGCTCCGTAGTCCCGGATGTGGAACGCCCCGTTGACGGTGAACAGGTTGCTGTTGGGCAGGATGAGGGTGTCGTCCTGGGTGCGGCTGTAGTTCCTGGGAGTGTCCTCGGTCCACTGCCCGCCCGAGAACTTGTACGTCTTGGCGCTGTGGTTGTCGCCGCCGAGGACGAGCACCGAGTCCGGGCCGCTGGTGCCGTTGGGGAGGGGAACCGCCGACCCGTAGATGCGCATCCCGCCGTCGGGCCGGTTCGGCAGATTGGCGCGGGTCTCGGTCTGCGGGTCGTAGACGAACTGCTCGCCCGCCTCCCGGCCGAAGCCGTACACCTTGCCGTCGCGCAGCGCGAACAGGTGCGGATAGTCCTGGGTGTACGGTGCCTGGGCCCGGAACCTGTCGAGCGGCTGCCTTTCGGGGACCGACGTCCGGTCCACCGGGACGGGCATGGTCTTGGCCGGGAAGCGCTCGATGAGCGTGGACGGGTGCCCGTAACCGTCCTCCCGCTGGCCGGACACGATCAGCTGGCGGCCGTCCGCCGTGGTGACCACGGTCGGGTACCAGCGGCCGTGCTGCATGTCCTGCTGCCGGTGCCAGGTCTCGGTCCACGGGTCGAAGACGAACGCGAACCTGGCGCCTGCGCCGTCGCGGTTGGCACCGAAGTTGCCGCCGAAGATGCCCACCATGCCGTTGGGCAGGTAGGAATGGCCCGCACAGAAGACCGGCGCGGCGCGGCGTACGCCCGTGTCGTCGTCCATGTCGACCTCGGGTGGCGGGACGGCCTTGAAGGCGCCCGGGCCGATGCCGGCCTTCGGGTCCCACAGGTAGGCGCGGCCGGTGTTGTTCTTGCCGACCTGCTGGGTGGGCGCGGGCTCGATCGTCGGGTTGTCGTTGAACATCTCGAACGAGAACACGAGCACCTTGCCCGTGGGCAGCAGGGCGACGTGGTCCCCGAAGTCGGGGGAGGGGAAGTAGTCCGTCCACCGTCCGGACTGCTTGACGTCGTACGAGGCGTTCTCCTCCGCCTGCGACTGGGTCAGGTCGTTGTACCGCTGGGTCCGGATGGACTGCGGGTAGCCGTTGTCGGCGGCGACGAGCCGCTGCCGGGCCAGCGTCTCGGCCGTGGCCCGGCCGAAGGCGGCCACCTCCGCCGGCTGGACGGCGGCCCTCACCCGCGCGTCGGTGATCTGCGTGCGAGGGGGTGACGTGGCGGGTGCGGGGGTGGACAGGAGGGTGAGCGTCGACAAAGCGATCACGGTGGCGGCGCCGGCCGCGAGCGCCGTCCTCGGTCTTCTGCGAGACATGGGACTCCTCGGGGGAGACGGCAGCGATGAGTGGTCAGTAGATCACTAAAGGTAGTCGGTCACGGGTAGACATACCGGTAATAGCATGAATATTTGTCGATACATGGCCACGCTGCGTGTCGGTCGGGGGCCGCCGGTGCTCGAATGTCCGGACAACCGACGA
The DNA here is from genome assembly GCF_015999245.1 of Streptomyces sp. AV19. Taxonomy (GTDB): domain Bacteria; phylum Actinomycetota; class Actinomycetes; order Streptomycetales; family Streptomycetaceae; genus Streptomyces. Next base: position 465,314 of record NZ_JAEAMR010000010.1, read on the forward strand.
ACGACAGGAGGTCCGCATGTTCAGCAAGTCCGGAATCGCCATGGCCGTAGTTGCCGGGATCGTGCTCATCGCCGCCACGAGCGGCGGCGGCGCGGCGGCACCCCTGCACACCGGCAACGCCCCGCACGCCGTGACCGGCCCCGTCATCCCGGGCGGCGCCGACGGCAGACCCCGCTTGTTGCAGTGCCCGCCCTCGGAATGGGCCTACGGGGGCGGCTACAGCGTGACCCCCGCCGCCGGCCGTCAGCTCGCTCCCCAGGCCACCGACGTCGTGGAGAGCCACCCGAACGACAACGGCACCGGCTGGATCGTCGCCGTCCGCAAGGACCACTACCGCACCCCCTGGGGCATCGAGTCCTCGCCGGCGAACCTCACCGTCCACGCCGTCTGCACCGAGGGCCAGGCCGGCCCGCACGGCGGCTGAGCGAAGAGTGCCGGGGCGCCGGGAAAAACAGAAGAGCCCCAGCCGGAGCTGGGGCTCTTTCTCGTGTCCGAGGGGGGCTTGAGCTCTCCACTTGAGCACCAGCCCGTTGGGCCTCCGGCCTGCGGATACGTAGCTCACCGGCCGTGTTTTCGCACGGCCGGTTGGCTACGGTTCCTGCGGTTTCTGCCCGTTCCGGACCGCTGTTGGTCACGTGTTGGTCACGTGGCCAACAGCCCCTCAGCCAATGGGACGGCCATGTTCCCACAGCTCTTCGGTGTGCTCCGCGAAGCGGTCGAACAGGCCACCGTCCTGAAGTTTGCGCAGGTGCAGCATGGGCGAGTCGTGGCCAACCAGCCGGGCAAGGTGGGGTGTGACCAGGGCTTGATCGTCGAAGCGAAAGACCGACAAGCCGACGTGGTTCGTAGCATCTTCCTCCGAGGAGAAGCGCACCTCCAAGCCGGAGAGGTCGGACAGCTTGGCCAACTCCTCCAGGCTGATGCGGATGCGCGTGGAGACCTTGAGTGCCACGTCTTCGATGATCTCGCGCTGCTCGGTCACCCGGCTGCCGGGATCACCGAGCAGGAATCGCACCCGGCACCCAGCTTCGGCCTTCGCCCGGAGGGTGGCGTGGAACGCCGGTTGCTCGATCCAGAAGAAGTAGTTCGTGTACCCGGCGAGGACGATGTCCCGGGTGCTGTCACCGATGAGCTGTCGCCACACCGATGATGGGCATGCCGAACGGTAGGGGTAGGCCGAGATGATCTCCCGGTCCGGGCCGGTCTTCATGACCGCTCCCACTGCTTTGGGCCACAGCACCGCTTCATCAACTCCCAACACACTTGACGCGTCCACACGGTTTCGCGCGTGCGGGACCAGCTCCTCATCCGTGATCCATCGTTCCACTGTCTTGGCGGTCACACCGATGCGGGTTGCCAGCTGACGGGCTGAAAGCTTCTTGTCCGCCATAGCGGCTCGAAGGGACAAATTCAAGGTCTCAACCTCGGTCGTTTGTACGTTCCTTCGGACGTTTGGGCGTTCTTGGCGCTATCGACCGGAAGGCCGTCATGTCCCCTGAACGTCGATAGAAACGTCTGTGGTGGCCACCCATGCTCCGAGCATGGAAACCGCCAACGAGACGGCTCCGGGCACCAGTAGAAGAGGTGCGGAGGTTGGTAAGACGGCGAGGCGCGCACATCAGCCCGGTGTCGAAGGCCCCCTTCTGTCACAGCGTGCCGTGATCAAGCGGGTTCATTGGACCGTGGAGCCGGACCGTGAGCCAGATGCCAAACGGCCCACGTACGCCCAGGAATGCGACGTCTGCGGCGAGGGCTCCCCGAGGAGCGCCGACGAGGACGAGGCGACGCAGTGGATCTTCCAGCACGTGAAGACCAACCCGTCGCACAACTCCTACACGGAGATCGTCAAGCGCGGCTGGCGCGCGTGGATGAGGCAGTCGTGATCCGGCGGAGGATCCTCCGTTGGGCGGGTCCCGTCTGGGCCTTGACCGTCGTGCTCTCCACGGCACTGGCCGTCTCCCTGGCGGTCCTGGGCCACCCGCACCACTCCTGATCTCCCGCTCTCCGCTGGCAACTCCTCCAACTCCCGTGAAGCGCTCAGCAACGCGGGGCTGGCGGAGAGCGGGGCCCGGCCGCCCATCCGGGTGAAGGTGCCACGCCGCTACGTCACGCGCTGTCAGGATGCCGCCACGGGCCAAACGGTTCGTAAGATCGAAGGAGCGGAGATGGACACCACCAGCGTCACGCAAGCGCTGATCCTGGCGGGCGGGCAAGCCACCCGCATGCGGCCGTACACCGACGACGCGCCTAAAGCGATGGTGCCCGTCGCGGGTGCACCGATCATCGGCTACCAAATGCTGTGGCTCGCCGAGCACGGCGTCAAGAACGTCGTCATCTCCGGCGGCTACAAGGCCGAGATGATCAGTGACTACGTCGGCAACGGCTCACGCTTCGGCACCAAGGCCATCTACGCGATCGAAGACGAGCCGCTCGGCCGTGGCGGCGGCCTCAAGTACGCCGCCCGGCAACTCCCCGACATCGACGCACCGTTCTTCGTCCTGAACGGCGACGTCATCAGTGCCTTCTCCCTCGGAGACCTGGCCGAGTACCACGAGCAGCACGACGCCGCCGTGACCGTCGCCCTGTCGCCGTACCGCTCCAACTGGGGCGTGGCCGACATCGACGACCAGGACCACATCAAGGGCTTCGTCCAGTCGCCGGAACTGCCGTACTGGATCAACGCGGGGATCTACGTCTTCAACCCCGACGTGGTCGGGCTCCTCCCGGACAAGGGCGACCACGAGGACAGCACCTTCCCGCAGCTTGCCCGGGACGGCCGGCTCATGGGCTACCGGCTCTCGGGCTACTGGCGAGGCATCGACACCGTCAAGGACGTGGTGGAGGCGTCCAAGGAAGTCCGCAGCGCCGGAACCACCCTCGCACCCGAGTTCCGTACCACCGACATCGACACCTAGACCCCGGCCTGCCGGGGCCGTCACCGGAAGGGGGACACGTGATCAACGCCAACGAGGTGATCCCCAGTCACCACGTCCTGCTCATCACGTTCGACTCGCTCCGCTACGACGTCGCACGGTCCGTTGTGCACGGCGGAGGAAGCCCGAACCTGGAACGCCTGCTCCCCGACGGTTTGTGGGAGGAACGGCGAACTCAGGGAAGCTTCACGCTCCCCGCGCACATGTCGTTCTTCTCCGGCTTCCTGCCCGTGCCCTCCGGGCCGTACCGCCCCGGCCGGCTCTTCGCCTGCCGATCCCTGCGGGGAACCACCATCCGGGAACGCACGTACGTCTTCGACGCCCCGGACATCGTCACCGGCCTGTCCGGCCTCGGGTACCGAACGGTGTGCATCGGCGGCGTGGGGGTTCTTCTCCAACCAAACCAGGCTGGGCCGGGTGCTGCCGGGCCTGTTCCAGGAGAGCTACTGGAGCGAGGAGACCGGCACCGACGAACCCGAATCGACCCGTCACCAAGTGGACATCGCGCTTGAGGTACTGGAGAAGCAACCGCCCGACCAACGTCTGTTCCTCTTCCTCAACGTCTCCGCGACCCACACCCCGACCCACGTCTACCTCCCCGGTGAGGACGTCGATTCATGGGAGAGCCAATGCGCCGCGCTCAGCTACGCCGACAGGCAACTCGGCCGCCTCTTCAACGTCCTGCCGAACCACGGCTCCTGGCTCGGCCTGTTCTGCGCCGACCATGGCGAAGCGTTCGGTGAAGACGGCTACAGCGGGCATGGGATAGCCCATCCGGCAGTGTGGACCGTCCCCTACGCCGAGACACTCATCCCGGCCCGGCACCTGTAGCGGAACACGTCGGCCCCCGCCAAGTCCTTGGCGGGGGCCTTCGTCGTGTACGTCGCCACTGACATCCGGCGCAGTGAGGCCCTGGGCATGAAGTGGTCCCTCATCCGCTGGGATGAGGGCGCCATCGAACTGGGGTGGGTCGTGGTGGAGGAAGGCAACGAGTACCGACTCCGGAAGCTGACCAAGGACGGGGATGACAACGCGGTCATCTACGTGGACCAGTCCGTGATGAACGTCCTCAAGTGGCAGAAGCGGCGACAGGACGCCGGGCGGGCACGCCTCGGGGACGCGTGGGTGGATCACGACCTGGTGTTCGCCCGGGACGGATTCAAGCTCTACCGGGGCGCAGCCGGCGGCCCCCAGGACCCGGAGAAGGTCACGAACGACCTGGAGGCCGGGGAGAACCCCCGTGGAGGTCTCCGCGAACGTCCGGCATCGCTCGCCGGGCTACACGATGGCCCGGTACGGGCACTCTCGGAAGGACGGAGTGCGGAAGCTCGCCGCCTCCGGAGCGGGCCGGATCGGCCTGTCCGCCCTGGTTTAGGGCATGATCGCTGGGCCGTTGGTCACGTGGTTGGTCACGCCACTGCCCAGAAAACAGAAAAACCCCAGATGAACTGGGGTCTCTGCTGGTGTCCGAGGGGGGACTTGAACCCCCACGCCCGATAAAGGGCACTAGCACCTCAAGCTAGCGCGTCTGCCATTCCGCCACCCGGACCAGGTGTCTGTCTCTGCGGGGCGTTCCCCGCGGCGACATGGAAAACAATACCAGGCTTTCGGGGGTGCCCGATCACCCCGGCGATCACCCGACCGGTCGGCGTGCGCCCCGCGCGACCAGCGGTTCTTTCAGGAGTGTGTCGGCGGGATTGCGGCCTTGGGCGGTGGGTGCGAGGGGTAGCAGGATGGCGGTGGGGTCCGTCCCGGGTCCCGCGCCGGGCCCCGGCCCGGCAGGAGGAAGCACGAGGAGGCAGCGTGAGCGCGGAACACACATCGGGCGCCGAGAACGAGGTCGTGGATCTCTGCCGTGAACTGATCCGGATCGACACCAGCAACTACGGCGACCACTCCGGGCCCGGTGAGCGCGCCGCCGCCGAGTACGTGGCCGAGAAGCTCGCCGAGGTGGGGCTCGAACCGCAGATCTTCGAGTCCCACCCCGGCCGGGCCTCCGTCGTCGCCCGCATCGAGGGCGAGGACCGCTCGCGGCCCGGGCTGCTCATCCACGGGCACACGGACGTCGTGCCGGCCGACGCCGCCGACTGGACCCACCACCCGTTCGCGGGCGAGGTGGCGGACGGCTGTGTGTGGGGGCGCGGGGCCGTCGACATGAAGGACATGGACGCGATGACCCTCGCGGTCGTCCGCGACCGGATGCGGACGGGGCGGAAGCCGCCGAGGGACGTCGTGCTCGCCTTCCTCGCGGACGAGGAGGCCGGCGGCACCTGGGGTGCCCGATACCTGGTGGACAAGCACCCGGGGCTGTTCGAGGGCGTCACCGAGGCGATCGGCGAGGTCGGCGGCTTCTCGTTCACGGTCAACGAGGACCTGCGGCTGTATCTGATCGAGACCGCCGAGAAGGGCATGCACTGGATGCGGCTCACCGTGGAGGGCACGGCCGGCCACGGCTCGATGACCAACACGGACAACGCGATCACCGAACTGTGCGAGGCGGTCGCCCGGTTGGGCCGGCACGAGTTCCCGGTGCGGGTCACCAAGACCGTACGCTCGTTCCTCGACGAGCTGTCCGACGCGCTGGGCACCCCGCTGGACCCCGAGGACATGGAGACGACCCTCGCCAAGCTCGGCGGCATCGCCAAGATGATCGGCACCACGCTGCGCAACAGCGCCGCCCCGACCATGCTCGGCGCCGGCTACAAGGTCAACGTCATTCCCGGGCAGGCCACCGCGCACGTCGACGGCCGCTTCCTGCCGGGCTACGAGGAGGAGTTCCTCGCCGACCTCGACCGCATCCTCGGCCCGCGGGTCAGGCGCGAGGACGTCCACGCGGACAAGGCGGTGGAGACCGGCTTCGACGGCGACCTGGTCAAGGCCATGCAGACCGCGCTGCGGGCCGAGGACCCCATCGCGCGGGCCGTGCCGTACATGCTCTCGGGCGGCACCGACGCCAAGTCCTTCGCCGATCTCGGCATCCGCTGCTTCGGCTTCGCTCCGCTCAAGCTGCCCCCCGAGCTCGACTTCGCGGGCATGTTCCACGGGGTGGACGAACGAGTGCCCGTCGATGGTCTGACATTCGGCGCGCGCGTGCTCGACCGGTTCCTGGACGAGTGCTGAACGAGACCTGAACAGGCGTCAGATTGGCGGGAGTTGGCGCTCCTTAGCCGGAAAGAGTGAACAAGCTGAAGGTTACGTAGCCCTATTACCTCCGTGTCGTTACAGGGTGTGCGGTCCGCGGCTGGGACCGCATTCCAACAAGGAGGAACCCAATGCTCAAGAAGGTCGTCGCCACTGCGGCTGCCACCGGTGGTCTCGTGCTCGCGGGCGCGGGGCTGGCCGCCGCCAGCGGGGGCGCTCAGGGAGCTGCTGTGAACAGCCCCGGCGTCGTTTCGGGCAACGTCATCCAGGTTCCGGTCGAGGTCGACACGAACGTGTGTGGCAACACGATCAACGTCGTCGGTCTGCTCAACCCCGCGACCGGCAACACCTGCGTCAACAAGTGATGTTGCCCCTCGCCGGGTGAGGGTATGGAGAAACCGGGCGGCTCCGGGAGTGCGCACCACGCGCCCCGGAGCCGCCGGGCTTTCGACCCGGACACCGTGTGCGGGCTCGGCGCCCGCACGCGTTCCGTATGGCAAGAAGCAGCAGAGGGGCAAAGCAATGCGACAGGTCGCAAAAAAGGGCCTGCTCACCGCGGCGGCGGCGGGCACCGTGCTCGCCGCCGCGGGTGGCTACGCGTACGCGGACTCGGGCGCCCAGGGCGCTGCCGCGCACTCGCCGGGCGTCGGGTCCGGTAACACCGTCCAGGCGCCGGTGCACGTGCCGGTCAACGTCTGCGGCAACACCGTCAACGTCGTGGGTCTGCTCAACCCTGCGACCGGCAACACCTGCGTCAACGGCGGCCACGGCCACCACGCGCACGGTGGTCACGGCGGGCACGGCCAGGGGCACCACAACGGGGGCGCCCAGGCCGACGGCGCGGCGGTGAACTCGCCGGGCGTCGTCTCCGGGAACGTCATCCAGGCGCCGGTGCACGTGCCGGTCAACGCCTGCGGCAACTCGGTGAACGTCGTCGGCCTGGGCAACCCGGCCACCGGCAACACCTGTGTCAACGACGGCCAGCACCACAAGGGGCACGACCACGGCACGCCGCACCACCCGGGCAAGCCGGCTCCGCACCAGCCCTCGCACCACAACCCGCCGGCCCACCACCCCGGGAAGCCCTCCGAGGCGAAGCCGCCGGCCGGGCACGACAGCCCGCCCGCCGAGCACTCGGTGCACAAGCCGGGGCACCACGCCGTCACCCCCGTCACCCCGGTGGTGAAGGGCTGGCACCGGCCCGCCGACCACCCGGCGGCGGCCCCGGCCGCCCCGGCCGAGGAGAAGGCCACCGAGCTCGCGCACACCGGCGCGGGTGAGCTGGGCATGGCCGGCGCGGCGAGCGCGGCCCTCCTGGCCGGCGGCACCATGCTCTACCGCCGGGCGCGCGCCGGGCAGCAGGGCTGATACAGGGCGATACGGCACAACGCGGAGCGGGCCCCAGGCGCCGGGGCCCGCTCCGTCCGTCGTGTGTTCCTACCCCGCCCGCGCGGTCACCAGGTGGCCTTCAGCTGGCGGATGATCCGGCGCCGCAGCCGCACTCTTCGGCTGCCGTCGGGGTTGAGGCGGAGGCGGTCCAACTCCCAGTGCCCGTACTCGGCGTGGTCGGTCAGCAGTCGGGTCGCCGCACGCCGGGACACCCCGCGTGGCACATACACATCACAGAATTCGTATTCCGGCATCGCATCTATTGTGCGGGAACGGGCCCGGTACGGATAGCGTCTGCACTATGTCTGATGCTGCGCAGCCAACCGCTGCCGAGGTACGGGCCGCCGCCGAGGCGGTCAAAGCCGCTCTGGACCGCCACCTCGACGCCGTCGAACGCCGGTCGGGCGAGGACGACCCGGCCGTCTACGCCGCGTTCAACGAGCTGGCCGCGGCAGCCGAGGCGTACGACGAGCTGCTGTACGACGCCTACGACGAGGTCACCCCGTTCGAGATCCCCGGGGACGACAGTCTGCCCGCCTACGCGGGGCCCGAGGAGCCCAGCGCGCTGAGCGTGCTGATCCGCCGGGACTACGCGGTCGTCGAGCCGCAGCGGCTGCTCTCCCAGGCGCAGCGCGTCGCCGACCTCGACCCCGACGCCCCTGATCCGTCGCTGGGTTCGAACCGGCCCGGGGGTGCCGCGGGCAGTGTGCACGCGGCGCTCGGGGTGCTCTTCGGCGAGTACGAACCGGACGAAATCGCTTCCCGGCACAAGGAGTTCGGCCTGGAGGAGGGCGACTCCACCCTGTGGGTGGCCGCCGCCGACGACCTCGCCGAGCCGGGGGAGTGGCTGTCGGCCCCGTTCGACCAGGCCGATCCGCAGCGGGTGGTGTGCCGCTTCGATGTCAGCGCCGTCTTCGACGAGGAGCTCGACGGGCTCGACGACGACGTGGACGTGGACATGGACGACCGCGACGACATGGACATCGACGACGGGGACCTAGGCGAGGACGCCGGCGGCGCGCCGGACGGGCGGGCCGCCGGCCCGGCGCGCTGACCCCCCGCGGGGCTCACCCGGCGGGCTGCGCCTGCGCCTTGAGCAGCGATGCCAGCCGGGTGCTCCGCTCCTTCGCCGGGATCTCGGCCACGGCCCGGGCGAGGGCCTGGCCCGCGCCGTGCACCACGGACAGGTGCCGCTCGCCGCGGCCGAACGCCGTGTGGACCCAGGGGCGGTCGAGGGCGCCCGTCGCGTCGCCCGGCAGCACCACGACGGCGGCCGGCCAGCGCGTACCGGCCGCCTGGTGGGCCGTCACGGCCCAGCCGTGCCGCACCTCGTCGGCGACGCGGGACGGCGGGACGGTGACGGGGGCGCCCGAGCAGTCCAGGCGCAGCCCCTCGGCGTCGGCCGAGACCACCGTGCCGGGGACGATCCGGCCCGGCGCGGGGACGTGGACGACCCGGTCGCCGGGGTCGAAGCCGCCGAAGCGGCCCGGGCCGGGGTTCAGCCGCTGCTTGAGCGCGGTGTTGAGGGCGCGGGTGCCGGCGGCGCCGCCATGGCCCGGGGTGATCACCTGGGTGGCCTCCGGGGGCACGCCGAAGGCGCGCGGCACCGATTCGGCGACGAGCTGCACCGTGCGGTGCACGGCCTCGCCCGCGTCCCGCACCGGCGTGATCACGACCTCCTTGCCGGGCGCGTCCGGCCGGCTCAGCTCCCCGGCGCCGATGCCCGAGACCAGCTCGCCGATCGGGCCCGGGTCCGGGGTGCGGGAGACGACCACCGGGCAGGCGCGGGCCGCCAGGAGGTCGGCGAACACCCGGCCGGGGCCCGCCGGCCCGAGCCCTCCCGGATCGCCGCCGAGCACCAGGCGGGTGCCGTCCGCCAGCATCTCGACCAGCATCGCGGCCGCCTCGACGTCCAGTTGGGGGGCGTCCAGGACGACGAGGACGTCGAGCGCGAGCGTCCCCTCGGCGTCCCGCTCCGGGCCCTCGCGGCCGGAGAGCAGACCGGCCACGGTGACCGCCTCCTCGTCCCCCCGCTCCGCCAGGCGCCGGCGGCCGTCCTCGGTGAACGCGGCCGCGACCGCCCGCAGGCCCAGGGCGCGGGCCGCCGCGACGACCGCCGCGGGCTCGGCCCGGGCGGCCTCGCCGCCTCCGGCCTGGTCGTGCACAGCGGCGGCGAGGCCG
>NZ_JAEAMR010000010.1:475057-506677 GCF_015999245.1 Streptomyces sp. AV19
TCGCGGCCGGAGAGCAGACCGGCCACGGTGACCGCCTCCTCGTCCCCCCGCGCCCTGGGCCTGCGGGCCGCCGCGACGACCGCCGCGGGCTCGGCCCGGGCGGCCTCGCCGCCGCTGTGCACGACCAGGCCGGAGGCGGCCACCGCGCGGATCAGCTCGGCGGCCGACGGGGAAGGGGCCGCGGCGGCCGCGGACTCCCAGTCCGGCTTCTGCGCCGGGAGGGTGCCGAGCAGGCGCCCGAGCCCGTCGGCGAGGCTCTCCTCGGCCATCGCGTACCGGTCGAGGCCCAGGAGCAGCCGCACCGGCACCTCCTCGTCCTCGTCGGCCGGCTCGCGGACGGGCTCCTGGAACACCAGCACCGCGCCCTCCGCGACGGCGGCCTGCACCGCCTCGTCCGGATCGGGCACGGAGCGGCGGGCGAGCTCCCCGGCCAGCGCGGCGGACTCCAGCACCGTGTGCCCGGCCAGGGCGGCCCGCTCCAGCAGCCAGGCGACCAGGGCGCGGGCCCGCCGCTCGTCCCCGGGCCCGCACGCGGGGCCCAGCAGGGCCCGCGCGAACCCGTCGGCCTGCTCCGGGCGCACGCCCTTGACCCCCAGCAGCAGCCAGGGATCCTCGCGCAGCTCCGCCGCGGCCTGCTCGCCGAGCGCGGCGACGGCCGGCCCGGCCAGCTGCTCCGGCGCGCCCCCGGCGGCCAGCACCTGCCGCACCCCGGCCAGGACGGACTCGTCCACCGCCCGATCGACAGCCTGGGGCTGCGGCCGGCTCTCCCGCACCACGGGCTTCCGCGCGGCGGGCCGGGGCCGGGCCGGCTCGCTGAAGAACGAGTCGGCGGACCGCTCCCCGCTCTCGACGGCCCGCACGGCGGCGGCGAGCGCCTCGGCGACGGGGGAGCGCTTGCCGCTCGCGCGGGGTGCGGTGCCTTGGCCCGGGGCGGGGGGCGCCTCCGCGCCCCCGGCGGCCGGGGCCTCCGGCGCCCCGGGCCCGGCCGAAGTCCCGGCGGAGTCCGGTTCGTTGACTGGGCCCGGGGCCGCTTCCGCGCCCGGTCCGTCGGCTCCGTCCGCGGAGGTGCCGGACGCCGCCGGACCGGCGGATTCGTCCGTCTTCGCCGGGTGGCCGTCCGTCCGCCCGGCCGCCGGCGCTCCGCCTTCGGCGGGCCTTTCCGGGACGCCGGGTCCGGCCGTGCCCGGGACGTCCTCCCCGGTACCCGCCGAGGCCACGGCGGGGTCGCCGGCAGGCGCGCGCCGGTCGTCCGCCTCCTGGTCGGCGGCCTCGCCGGACGACGAGGCTCCGGCGGGCTCGCCCGCCGACGCCGGACCGCCGTCGGGGACGGCGACGGTCCAGCCCGGGGCATCCGCTCCCCGGTCGGTGACCGCGTCGGCCGCCGAGGCCCCGGCGGCCGCTACGGCCTCACTGGCCTCCGCCGTCTCCGGCACCCCCGCTGTCTCCGCCGTCTCCGGCGCTTCCGCCGTTGGAGCGTCCGCGTCGGGCGCCGGGGCCGCCCCCGCGGTGCCGGACGCGCCCGCACGGCCCGACGCGCCCGCGTCCGCCGCCAAGGCCGCAGACGCGCCCCCTTCCGCCACCGCGCCATCCTCCGTCGACGCGGGTGCGGCCTCGCCTTCGAGGCGGTCCGTGTTCACAGCTCGCTCCAGTCCTGATCGGGATAGCGGTGCACCGGGGCCGACACGTCGTCGAGCGCCCGGCAGATCTCGTCCGGAAGAGTAAGGGTCTCCACTGACAATGCCGCCCTGAGCTGGTCCGTAGTGCGCGCCCCGACGATCGGGGCCGTCACGCCCGGGCGGTCGCGGACCCAGGCGAGGGCGACCTGGAGGGTGGTCGCGGCGAGGCCGTCGGCGGCCGTGGCGACGGCGTCCACGACGCGTCGCGCGGACTCCTCCAGGTACGGGGCGACGAAGGCGGAGAGCCGCTCCGAGGCGCCGCGGGAGCCGGGCGGGGTGCCGCGGCGGTACTTGCCGGTGAGCACGCCCCGGCCCAGCGGCGAGGAGGGCAGGACGCCGACGCCCAGGTCGAGCGCGGCGGGCAGCACCTCGCGCTCGATGCCGCGCTGGAGCAGCGAGTACTCCATCTGCGTCGTGGCCAGCCGCACCCGCGCGCCGGGCGCGGCCAGCTGCCAGGTCGCGGCCTTCGCGAGCTGCCAGCCGCTGAAGCCGGCGACGCCGGCGTAGCGGGCCCGGCCGCTGGTCACGGCCAGGTCGACCGCCTGCAGCGTCTCCTCCAGCGGCGTGGCCGGGTCGAAGGCGTGGACCTGCCACAGGTCGACGTGGTCCGTGCCGAGCCGGACCAGTGACGCGTCGAGCGCGGCGAGCAGGTGGCCGCGCGAGCCGTCGGCGCGGCGGTCCGGGTCCGGGACGCTGCCCGCCTTGGTGGAGATGACCAGGTCGCGGCGGGGGACGGCGGTGTCGAGGAGCCGGCCGAGCAGGTATTCGGAGCCGCCGTCCGCGTATACGTCGGCGGTGTCGACGAGGGTCCCGCCGGCCTCGTGGAAGACCTTGAGCTGCTCGGCGGCCTCGTGCTCGTCGGTGTCCCGGCCCCAGGTGAGGGTGCCGAGCCCGATCCGGGACACCCGCAGGCCGGTGCGGCCCGCATGTCTTGGCTCCATGACGGCTGAGGGTACTGGCCCGTACCGGACGGCCGAGGGGCGGCGGACCGGTGACGTACCGCAGGCCGGCGCGCTAGAGTCCCCCGCGACGACGACGTTACTCATCGGTAGGGAGAGCGCGATGCGGCTCGGAATCAACCTCGGCTACTGGGGCGCCGGGATGGACGCGGACAACCTCGCGGTCGCCCGCGAGGCCGACCGGCTCGGCTACGCGGTCTGCTGGGCCGCCGAGGCGTACGGATCGGACGCGGCCACCGTCCTGTCCTGGGTCGCCGCGCAGACCGAGCGGATCGACGTCGGCTCGGCGATCTTCCAGATCCCCGCCCGCACGCCCGCGATGACCGCGATGACCGCCGCCACCCTCGACTCGCTCTCCGGCGGCCGCTTCCGCCTCGGTCTCGGCGTCTCGGGCCCGCAGGTCTCCGAGGGCTGGTACGGCGTCAAGTTCGACAAGCCGCTGGCCCGCACCCGCGAGTACGTGGAGATCGTCCGCAAGGCCATGTCCCGCGAGCGCCTGACCCACGAGGGCGCGCACTGGACGCTGCCGCTGCCCGGCGGCCCCGGCAAGCCCATCAAGCTGACCGTCCACCCGGTCCGCGAGCACATCCCGCTGTACATCGCCGCCATCGGCCCGAAGAACCTGGAGCAGACCGGCGAGATCGCCGACGGCGCCCTCGCCATCTTCTTCGCCCCCGAGCACGCCGAGGAGACCACGCTCGGCCCGATCCGGGCCGGCCGCGCCAAGGCGGGCAAGGGCATGGACGGCTTCGACCTCGTCCCCACCGTCCCGCTGGCCCTGGGCGACGACGTCGACGCCCTCGCGGACATCTTCCGCCCGTACACCGCCCTGTACGTCGGCGGCATGGGCAGCGCCAAGCAGAACTTCTACAACAAGCTGGCCCAGCGCATGGGTTACGAGAAGGAAGCCGCCGAGATCCAGGAGAAGTACCTCGCCGGGGACAAGAACGGCGCCGCCGCGGCCGTCCCCCGGCAGCTGATCGACCAGACCTCGCTGCTCGGCTCCGTCGAGCGGATCTCCGACCGGATGCGGGCCTACGCGGAGGCCGGGGTTACCACGCTGTCGCTGACGCCCGCCGGCTTCACGCTGGAGGAGCGGATCGCGGGTCTGCGGGCCGGTGTCGAGGCCCTGGAGCGCGCCGGGCTCGCGTGAAAGAGGGACCCCTGCGGCCGTGGTGGGGGCTCGGGGGTGTCTTCCCCGCCACGGCCGACACCGAGCACAACGCCCGTACGCCGCCGGGGTTACGTGCCGGGCGCGTCGCCCGGTGGAAGCGGTCCCGCCGCGCGCCGTCCGCCGTTCGGCGGAGCGCGCGGGCGGCCCCGGCTGGCGCCCCCTTCGCCACGGCACTTGACTGAGGTGTGCCTAAACGGAGGTGAGGGCCATGCTCACGGCCAGAAGTCTGTTCCAGGAGATCCTCGAGGACGACGCCTCGTACCGCCTGTTCTGCTCCATCGCCGCCGGCGGCGAGGCGCAGGGCGGCTGGGAGAACGGCCGCATCGCCGCCCTCGTGCCCGAACGGTTCCGCGCCCTCGCCCCCAAGATCGCCCGGCACGGCGCGGACGAGGACAAGCACGGCCGGATCTTCCTGGCCCTGCTGCGCAAGCGCGGGCTGGAACCCGTCGAGGTGCCCCCGGAGACCGACTACACCATGCTCCTCGAACGCCGGGGCATCGGCCTGCCGCACGACAAGCTGCGCCGCGACGAGCCGTTGACCGAGCGGGACGTCATCACCTACCTCGCCCACAGCCGCGTCACCGAGCAGCGGGCCGCCGAGCAGATGCGGCTGCTCGCCGCCCACTTCGGCGACCACCCCGAGATCGGCCGGGCGATCCGGATGATCTGCCACGACGAGACCAACCACCTCGCCTACTGCCACGAGGAGCTGCTGCGCCTGGCCGCCGCCGGCCACGGTCCCGCGATCCGCTCCGTGCTGCGCGAGAGCGCCCTCGCCGAGACCGAGGTCCACCGGGACGTCGGCCTCGCCGTCATGGGCCGCATGGGCCGCATCCTCGGCTGGCCGCGGGCCAAGTCGGCGGCGCTGACCGCCGGGATCCACGGGCTGCACGTCGCCGAACGCCTCGGCGGCTGGCGGCGGATGGTCAGCCTGCGCATGCCGGAGCGGCGCAACGCCCTGGGCGGCGGCGGGCCTTACGACGCGCGCGTCTGAACCTCACAGCCAGCCCTTGCGCTTGAACCACCGGTGCAGCCCGAGGACCACGCCGGCCATCAGCGCGACCACCGCCGGATACCCCCAGGGCTGCCGCAGTTCCGGCATGTGCTCGAAGTTCATCCCGTAGACCCCGGCGATCATCGTGGGGACGGCGGCCATCGCCGCCCACGCCGAGATCTTGCGCATGTCGTCGTTCTGCTGGACGCCCATCTGCGCCAGGTGGGCCGAGAGGATGTCCGAGAGCAGCCGGTCCAGCGCCTCCACGGCCTCGTTGGCCCGCGCCAGGTGGTCGCCCACGTCGCGGAAGAACGGCCGCGCCGCCTCGTCCACGAAGGGCAGCGACGTCCCGGCCAGCCGGGCCACCGGATCCGCCAGCGGCACCGTGGCCCGCCGGAACTCCACGACCTGGCGCTTGAACCCGTAGATCCGCATGGCGATGTTCCGGTTGTCCGCCCCCAGCGGCGCGAACACCTCGGTCTCCAGCTCGTTCAGGTCGTCCTGGAGCAGCGCGGCGACCTCCGTGTACTGGTCCACCACCGCGTCGCCCACCGCGTACAGCACGGCCGTCGGCCCCCGCCGCAGCAGCTCCGGTTCCTTCTCCAGCCGGATCCGCACCCCCGCGAGCGGGCTGCCCTCGCCGTGCCGGACGGTCACCACGAAGCAGTCGCCGAGGAACAGCATCAGCTCCCCGGTGGTCACGGTGTCCGCGTCGTCGTCGTACACCACGGGCTTGAGGACGACGAACAACGAGTCCGCGTACACCTCCAGCTTGGGGCGCTGGTGCGCCTTGAGGGCGTCCTCGACGGCCAGCGGATGGAGCCCGAACTCGCTGGTCACCAACGAGAACTCGTGCTCCGTCGGCTCGTGCAGGCCGACCCAGAGGAAGGCGTTCCCCTCCGCCCGCGCCAGGTCCAGCGCGTCGGAGAAGTCGGCCGGCCCCTCGGCGCGCCGGCCGTCCCGGTAGAGGGCGAAGTCCACGATCACGCGGGCATTCTCCACCTCCCGGGCGCCGGTGGCCCGTCGTAGGCTGGCACGCATGCCCACCCTGATCCTGGTCCGGCACGGCCGGTCCACCGCCAACACCGGCGGCGTGCTCGCGGGATGGACCCCCGGCGTCGCCCTCGACGAGCGCGGAACCGCCCAGGCGGCGGCCCTGCCCGGGCGGCTGCGGGACATCCCGCTGGCCGCCGCCGTCACCAGCCCCCTCCAGCGCTGCCGGGAGACCCTGGCCCCGCTGGCCGCCGCCCGGCCGGGGCTGCCGCTGCACACCGACGAGCGGATGGGCGAGTGCCACTACGGCGACTGGTCCGGCCGCAAGCTCGCCGAGCTCAACGACGAGCCGCTGATGGCCGTCGTCCAGCAGCACCCCTCCGCCGCCGCCTTCCCGGGCGGCGAGTCGATCCGCGCCATGCAGGCCCGCGCCGTCGAGGCCGTCCGCGACTGGAACGAGCGGATCGAGCGCGAGCACGGACCCGACGCCGTCTACCTGATGTGCTCCCACGGCGACCTGATCAAGTCCGTCGTCGCCGACGCCCTCGGCCTGCACCTCGACCACTTCCAGCGGATCCACGTCGACCCCTGCTCGGTCACCGCGATCCGCTACACCCGGCTGCGGCCCTACCTGTTGCGCCTGGGCGACACCGGCGAGCTCACCGGCCTCGCCCCGCACGAGGACGCGCCGGGCGCCGGGGACTCGGCGGTCGGGGGCGGTGCGGGGGCACCGTGATCGCCGTGCGCAGTAGGGTGGTGGCGCGGGCGCGCACCCCGTGCTCCCGGCCCGCACCGGACCCGTGACCGACCACCGACCAATGGAGCAGGACGTTGTCCCGTCAGGTCTTCCTCTATGATCCGCCGGACCGCTTCGTCGCCGGTACGGTCGGACTGCCGGGCCGCCGCACCTTCTTCCTCCAGGCGACCGCGGCCGGCCGCACCACCAGCGTCGCGCTGGAGAAGGCCCAGGTCGAAGCGCTGGCCGAGCGCATCGACGAGTTGCTGGACGAGGTCGTGAGGCGCACCGGCGGCAGCGCCCCGGTCCCGGCCGTCGCCCCCGCCGAACTCGCCGACACCGCGCCCCTCCAGACCCCCGTCGAGGAGGAGTTCCGGGTCGGCACCATGGCCCTGGCCTGGGACGGCGACGGCCAGCGCATGGTCGTCGAGGCCCAGGCCCTCGTCGAGCTGGAGGCCGACACCGACGAGGACCTCGCGGCGGCGGAGGAACGTCTCCTCCAGGACGAGACGAACGGCCCGCCCATGCTGCGCGTGCGCATCACCGGCACCATGGCCCGCACCTTCGCCAAGCGCGCCCTGGAGATCGTCAACGCCGGCCGCCCGCCCTGCCCGCTGTGCAGCCTGCCGCTCGACCCGGAGGGACACGTATGCCCGCGCCAGAACGGATACCGCCGCGGAGCGTGAGCCCGCAGGAGCTGCTGGCCGAGGGCGAGCTGACGGTGCGCGGCCGGATCCACGAGGCGTCCAACGCCGTCCTGTACTGCACGGTCGCGTACGAGGGCGTGAGCGCCGCCTGCGTCTACAAGCCGGTGGCCGGCGAGCGCCCGCTGTGGGACTTCCCGGACGGCACGCTGGCCCAGCGCGAGGTGGCCGCCTACGAGCTCTCCGAGGCCATGGGCTGGGGCCTGGTCCCGCCCACGGTGCTGCGCGACGGCCCGTACGGGCGGGGCATGTGCCAGCTGTGGGTCGAAGTGCCCGACAACGGCGCGCAGGAGCGGCTGCTGGCCCTGGTCGAGGGCGAGGAGCCCGGCCCCGGCTGGAAGGCCGTCGGCCTCGCGGACGTGGGGGAGGACCGCACCGCGCTGCTGGTGCACGCCGACGACGAGCGGCTGCGCCGGCTCGCCGTCCTCGACGCGGTGATCAACAACGGTGACCGCAAGGGCGGCCACCTGCTGCCCTCCGCCGACGGCCGGCTCTACGGCATCGACCACGGCGTGACCTTCAACGCGGACGACAAGCTGCGCACCCTGCTGTGGGGCTGGGCGGGCGAGCCGCTGACCGGGGAGGCCCTGGCGGCCCTGCGTCGACTTTCGGCCGATCTGGCCGAAGGGAGCCCACTGGCCGGCCGGCTGGCGGAGCTCATCACTCCGGCCGAGATCGACGCGCTGCGGGCCCGGGTCGCGGACCTCCTGCGCACCGGACGGCACAGGGAGCCCGGCGGCCAGTGGCCGGCGATCCCCTGGCCACCGGTCTGAGCGCCGGAGCGAGGACCTCCTCTTCGGAGAATCCGCCGGTCCGGTTCGTATCCGGAACGTGCGTCCGGTTACGCTCAGGACATGCATGCCTGGCCCGCTTCTGAGGTTCCCGCCCTGCCCGGCAGTGGCCGCGACCTCCGGATCCACGACACCGCGACCGGCGGACGGGTGACCCTCGTCCCCGGCCCCGTCGCCCGCCTCTACGTCTGCGGCATCACGCCCTACGACGCGACCCACATGGGGCACGCGGCGACCTACAACGCGTTCGACCTCGTGCAGCGCGTGTGGCTCGACACCAAGCGGCAGGTTCACTACGTCCAGAACGTCACCGACATCGACGACCCGCTGCTGGAGCGGGCCGCCGCCAACGGTGACGACTGGGAGGCCCTCGCCCAGCGCGAGACGGCCCTCTTCCGCGAGGACATGACCGCACTGCGGCTCCTGCCGCCCCGCCACTACGTGGGCGCGGTGGAGTCGATACCGAAGATCGTCCCGCTCGTCGAGCGGCTGCGCGACGCCGGGGCCGCCTACGAGCTCGACGGCGACGTCTACTTCTCGGTGGCCTCCGACGCCCACTTCGGCGAGGTCTCCGGCCTGGACGCCGAGGCCATGCGCCTGCTCTCCGCCGAGCGCGGCGGCGACCCGGACCGCCCGGGCAAGAAGAACCCGGTCGACCCGATGCTGTGGATGGCCGCCCGCCCGGGCGAGCCCAGCTGGGACGGCGCCTCGCTCGGCCCCGGCCGCCCCGGCTGGCACATCGAGTGCGTCGCCATCGCCCTGGAGCACTTCGGCATGGGCTTCGACGTCCAGGGCGGCGGCTCCGACCTGATCTTCCCGCACCACGAGATGGGCGCCTCGCACGCCCAGGCGCTCACCGGCGAGCACCCCTTCGCCAAGTCCTACGTGCACGCGGGCATGGTCGCGCTGCACGGCGAGAAGATGTCCAAGTCCAAGGGCAACCTGGTCTTCGTCTCGGCCCTGCGCCGCGACGGCGTGGACCCGGCCGCCATCCGCCTGGCGCTGCTGGCCCACCACTACCGCGCCGACTGGGAGTGGACCGACGCCGTCCTGGACGAGGCCGTCGAGCGCCTCGGCCGCTGGCGCGCGGCCGTCTCCCGCCCCGACGGCCCGTCCGCCGACGCCCTGCTGGCGGAGGTCCGCGAGGCGCTCGCCGACGACCTCGACGCCCCCGCCGCGCTGGCCGCCGTGGACCGCTGGGCCGCCGCCCAGACCGACGGCGGCGGTACGGACGAGGGCGCGCCCGGTCTGGTGTCCCGGACCGTGGACGCGCTGCTCGGCGTCGCGCTCTGACGCACTCCGCCTCCGGGGTGCCCGCCGCTGTCACAGCGGCGGGCACCCCTTTTCGCATCCCTTTTGTGTCTCGTCAATGGACGTGATGTCGCGCCGAGTTGACGCCGAGTTGACGGAGTATCCACTTCCGCATGTGCGTATCCGTGAAGGCCGGGGCGGATGCCGTGTGTCGCGGGCGGGCCCTGTGCTGAGGTGGGCGCCGACCGGGGAGGTCCGCTCGCCGCCCGTCGGAGGGACACAGCCATGCACCGCACCGCCACCCACCGTCCGTTCGCCCGCCGAAGACTGCTCGGCGCGGGAGCCGCGGCCGGCGCCGCGGCGGCCGTCGGGTCCCTCGCCCCCGCGGCGCGGGCCGCCGCGCCCGCCTCCTGGCCCACCCGCTTCCCGCTCCCCGACGACTTCCGGCCCGAGGGCATCGCGATCGGGCCCGGCCCCTGGGCCTGGTTCGGCTCCCGGGCGGGCTCCTCGCTCTACCGCGCCCACCTGCCCACCGGCCGCGGCACCCTGCTGCCCACCCGCATGGACGGACCCTCGCTCGGCATCAAGACCGACCGGCACGGCCGGGCCTTCGTCGCCGGCGCCCTCGCCCGCCAACTGCGGGTCGTGGACACCCGCGACGGCTCGCTCCTGGCGGTCTACGAGGTGGGCGGGCCCGGGACGCTGGTCAACGACGTCGTCCTGACCCCCGGGGCGGCCTGGTTCACCGACTCCACCAGGCCGTACGTGTACGGCGTCCCGCTGGGCCCGCGCGGCGAACTGCCGCCCGCCCGCGACGTCGTGGCGCTCCGCCTGGCGGGGGAGTGGCGGGAGGCGCCCGACGGCGGCTTCACCACCAACGGCATCTCGGTGACCCCCGACGGCCGGGCCCTGCTCGTCGTCAACGTCTTCCAGGACGGCGGCAGCCTTCTGCGCGTCGATCCGCGCACCGGGGACGCGCGCCGCGTGGACCTCGGCGGCGTCCGGCTGCCCGACGGGGACGGGGCCCTGCTCACCGGCCGCACGCTCTACGTCGTCCAGCAGGTGCAGAACGCCGTCGACGTCTTCCACCTGGACGCCGCCGGCCTGCGCGGCGTGCGGGTCACCCGCATCACCGACCCGCGCTTCCGCGTCCCCACCACCGTGGCGGCGTACGGCGACCGGCTCTACCTCCCCAACTCCCGCTTCACGGAGGAGCCGCCGCCCCGGGAGTACGACGCGGTGGCGGTGCGCCGGGTGCGCTGACGGGCCGCATATGCCGTGAACCGGCGGTAACCGTGCGGTAGTTGATCACACCTGGCCCGATTCCCTTGACCCCGGCGGACCGGACGATCAAGACTCGTCGCATACGGCCGTACTGTCCTGTCCTGCCCGGGTGTGTGCCCGGGTCGCGTTCGGAGGTCATGCCGTCATGCCCGCGTCACCGGAAGGCGCTCCCACCGGTCCCAGCCGCCGTCAGGCGCTCGGCCTGCTGGGCGGAACCGCCGCCGCCCTCGCCCTCCTCACCGCCACGGGGCCGGCCGCGCAGGCCACCCCCGTGGCGGCTCTCCCCGATCTCCCCGATCTTCCCGAGCGGGTGCGCACCCTGCTCGGCAAGCTCACCCTCGACGAGAAGATCTCCCTGGTCCACGGGGCCGCAGACCCGAAGCACACGGGCGCCGCCGGATACGTCCCCGGCGTCCCGCGCCTGGGCATCCCCGAACTGCGGCTCACCGACGGCCCGGCGGGCGTCAACCTGGCGAAGTCCGCCACCGGCCTGCCGCCCGTCTCCACCCTCGCGGCCTCCTTCAACCCCCGGCTCGCCCGCGAGTACGGCGCGGTGATGGGCCGCGAGGGCCGCGCCCTCGGCATGGACCTGATGCTCGCCCCGCAGATCGAGCTCTCCCGCACCCCGCTGTTCAGCCGCGACAAGGACCAGTCCGGCGAGGACCCGTACCTCAACGGCGTCATCGGCGCCGCCCAGGTCGAGGGGATCCAGGCGCAGGGCATGCTCGCCCAGGCCAAGCACTTCCTCGCCAACAACCAGGTCCTGGGCCAGACCGGCGACTGGACCACCGGCGAGGGCGCCTACGACTTCCGCGTCGACGACCGCACCCTGCACGAGATCTACCTGCCCGCCTGGGAGACCGTCGTCCGCGCGGGCGTCGCCTCCGTCATGGCCGCCTACAACCACCTCAACGGCCCCTGGAACAGCGACAGCAGAGCCACCCTCACCGGCGTCCTCCGCGGCGAACTCGGCTTCGAGGGCTTCGTCACCTCCGACTGGGGCGCCACCCACGCCGTCTCGATCGAGGCGGGCCTGGACATGGAGATGCCCGACGGCTCGTACTTCGGCGACAAGCTGAAGGCGGCGCTCGCGGACGGCTCCGTCCCGCAGGCCGCGCTCGATGTGGCCGTCGGCCGCGTCCTCGGCCGCTACGACGCGCTCGGGCTGCTGGACGGCTCCCGCGTCCCCGCCCCCTCCTCGGTCGACGTCGAGGCGGGCGCCAAGGTGGCCCGCGAGGTGGCCGTCCAGGGCGCGGTCCTGCTCGCCAACTCGGGATCCCTGCCGCTGAGCCGGGACGCCCTCGCCGGCCTCGCCCTCATCGGGCCGAGCGCCGCCCAGGTCCTGGTCTCGGCGGGCGGCGAGCGCGCGTACGGCTTCGAGGACCGGCTGGTCGGCCCGCTGGACGCGCTCAAGCGCACGGCGGGCGGCGCGGCGAAGGTCCGGTACGCGGTCGGCAACGACCTCACCGGCACGGCCGTGCCCGCCTCCGCGCTCCCCGGCGGCCTGAGCCGCGCGGGATCCACCGACACGACCCTCGACTTCACCGGCGACAAAGCGCTCCCCACCGGCTCCAGTCACACCTGGACGGGCGTCCTGCGCCCGACGACGACCGGTGACCACCTGCTGGCCGTCCAGGGCTGGGGAGCGTCCCTCTCGCTGTCGCTGGACGGCACCGAGCTGGTCACCGCGGCCGCCCCGCGCGACAAGTTCGTCCGCAAGTGGGCCACCGTCCTGCCGACCACGGACGGCCTCGACAACGGCCGTACGACGATCAGGCTGACGGCCGGCCGCGACTACAGGATCAAGGTCACGGCCGAGGGCTGGGCGGCGGGCGTCGCGGGCCGGGGGCCGGTGCAGGTCCGCCTCGCCTGGGTCACCCCCGACCAGCGCGCCGCGAACGTCCGCGAAGCCGCCGCCCTGGCACGCTCCGCGCACACCCCGGTCGTCTTCGCCTGGAACGGCTCCGGCGGATCGATCGGCAGCGCCGACGACTTCACGTCGCTCTCCCTGCCGAACTTCCAGGACGACCTGATCGCCGCGGTGGCCGCCGCCAACCCGCGGACGATCGTGGTCCTCAACACGGGCGGCCCGGTGGCCATGCCGTGGCGGGGCGCCGTGGGAACGGTCCTGCACGCCGGGTACGTCGGCCAGGAAGGCGGCTGGGCCACCGCCGACCTGCTCCTCGGCCGCGCCGACCCCGGCGGCCGGCTCGTCGTCACGCACCCGGAGAAGCTCACCGACCACCCGGTCCACGACCCGGCCCACCCCGAGCGCTACCAGGGCGTCGACAAGGTCGTGACCTACAGCGAGGGCGTCTTCACCGGCTACCGCGGCTTCGACAAGGCCGGCACGGAGCCCCTCTTCCCGTTCGGCCACGGCCTGTCGTACACGAAGTTCGCCTACGACAAGCTCGAAGTCCGCGCGGACGGCGGTGGTTACGCCGCGGCCTTCACCGTCACGAACACCGGCGACCGCGCGGGCGCCGACGTCCCGCAGGTCTACCTGGGCCCGCCCGCCAAGTCCCCGGTGGAGCTGCCGCTTCGCGCCCTTGTGGGCTTCGAGCGCGTCGAGCTGAAGCCGGGGGAGTCGCGCCGGGTGACGGTACGGATCACCGAGCGGCAGCTGTCGTACTGGGACGCGGCGCGCGGCGGCTGGGCACGGACGGAGGGGGCGCGGCCGGTGTACGTGGGGGCGTCGTCGAGGGACGTCCGGCTGACGGGCAGCGCGGGCTGAAATTCAGCCCGTCCGGGGGTGCCCCCTCCGGGGGAGTTCGAGGACTGGGGGTACCCCCTCTGGGGGAGCCCGGAGGGCGCTTCGGGGTCCGGGGCGGAGCCCCGGGGAAACGGTGAAAGGGTGGGGCCGGGGCAAACTCCCCGCCCCCCCCCCCCCCCCCCCAGGGGGGGGCCCCCCCCCCCCGGCCCCGGCGGGCCCCCCCGGCAAAACCCCCCCCATGGGAAAAACCCAAGGAACCCCCCCGCACCCCCCCCCCGGGGCCCCGACCCGTCCAGGGGGCGCAGCCCCCGGTCAACGCGGCGCAGCCGCGTTACGGGCCCGGGGCCTGCCCCGGAAGAAACGGTGAAAGGGCGGGCCGGGGGCAGGCAAACCCCCAGCCCCCGACTACCGCGCGTTGAAGTACTTCGCCTCCGGGTGATGGATCACGATCGCATCCGTCGACTGCTCGGGGTGCAGCTGGAATTCTTCCGAGAGCTGGACACCGATCCGCTCCGGACGCAGCAGCTCCGCGATCTTCGCGCGGTCCTCCAGGTTCGGGCACGCCCCGTACCCGAGGGAGAAGCGGGCGCCCCGGTACTTGAGGTCGAACATGTCCTCCACCCGGTCCGGGTCCTCCCCGGCGAAGCCGAGCTCGGAGCGCACCCGCGCGTGCCAGTACTCGGCGAGGGCCTCGGCCAGCTGGACGGACAGGCCGTGCAGTTCCAGGTAGTCCCGGTAGGCGTCCGCCGCGAACAGCTTCGCCGTCGCCTCGCCGATCTTCGAGCCGATCGTGACGACCTGCAGCCCGACCACGTCCCGCTCGCCGGACTCCTCCGGGCGGAAGAAGTCCGCCAGGCACAGCCGCCGCCCCCGCCGCTGCCGCGGGAACGTGAAGCGCGTGCGCTCGCTGCCGTCGTCGTGCAGGAGGATCAGGTCGTCCCCCTTGGAGTAGCAGGGGAAGTAGCCGTAGACGACGGCGGCTTCCAGCAGATTGTCCGTGTGGAGCTTCTCCAGCAGGCCCCGCAGCCGCGGCCGGCCCTCGCTCTCCACCAGTTCCTCGTACGTCGGGCCGCCGTCCCGGGCCTGCTTCAGCCCCCACTGGCCCTTGAAGAGCGCGCCCTCGTCCAGCCAGGACGCGTAGTCCTTGAGCCCGATCCCCTTGATCACCCGCGTGCCCCAGAACGGCGGCTCGGGGACGGGGTTGTCGACGGAGACGTCCGAGCGGACCGAGCCCTCCGGCTCCCGCTCCTCCTCCACCACGACGGTCGCCGCCGTCCTGGCCACCCGCCGCTGCTTGAGCTCGGGGAGCGTCGCGCCGGGTACGCCGCGCTTGACGGCGATCAGCGCGTCCATCAGCTTCAGGCCCTCGAACGCGTCGCGCGCGTACCGGACTTCGCCCTCGTAGATCTCGTGGAGGTCCTGCTCGACGTAGGCGCGGGTCAGGGCGGCCCCGCCGAGGATGACCGGGTAGCTGGCCGCCAGCTTGCGCTGGTTGAGCTCCTCCAGGTTCTCCTTCATGATCACCGTGGACTTCACCAGCAGCCCGGACATCCCGATGACGTCCGCCCGGTGTTCCTCCGCCGCCTCCAGGATGGCCGAGACCGGCTGCTTGATGCCCAGGTTCACCACGGTGTAGCCGTTGTTGGAGAGGATGATGTCGACGAGGTTCTTGCCGATGTCGTGGACGTCGCCGCGGACCGTCGCGAGCACGATCGTGCCCTTGCCCTCCGCGTCGCTCTTCTCCATGTGCGGCTCGAGGTGGGCCACCGCGTTCTTCATCACCTCGGCGGACTGCAGCACGAACGGCAGCTGCATCTGCCCGGAGCCGAAGAGCTCGCCGACGACCTTCATGCCCTCCAGCAGCGTGTCGTTGACGATGTCCAGCGCCGGGCGCTCGGTCAGGGCCGCATCGAGGTCGGCCTCCAGGCCGTTCCGCTCGCCGTCGATGATCCGCCGCCGCAGCCGCTCCTCCAGCGGCAGGGCCAGCAGTTCCTCCGCCTTGCCCGCCTTGAGCGACTTGGCCGTCGCTCCCTCGAAGAGCTCCAGCAGCCGCTGCAGCGGGTCGTAGCCCTCCCGCCGCCGGTCGTGGATCAGGTCCAGGGCGACCTGGACCTGCTCCTCCTCCAGCCGGGCGATCGGCAGGATCTTCGACGCGTGCACGATCGCCGAGTCGAGGCCGGCCTTGACGCATTCGTCGAGGAAGACGGAGTTCAGGACGATCCGGGCGGCCGGGTTCAGGCCGAAGGAGATGTTGGAGAGGCCCAGCGTGGTCTGGACGTCCGGGTGCCGGCGCTTGAGCTCACGGATGGCCTCGATCGTGTGGATCCCGTCCTTGCGGGACTCCTCCTGCCCGGTGCAGATCGTGAACGTCAACGTGTCGATGAGGATGTCGCACTCGCGTATTCCCCACTTCTCTGTCAGGTCCGCGATGAGCCGCTCCGCGATCTCGACCTTCTTCTCCGAGGTACGGGCCTGGCCCTCCTCGTCGATGGTCAGCGCCATCAGCGCGGCGCCGTGCTCCCGCGCCAGCGCCGCCACCTTC
Source organism: Streptomyces sp. AV19 (assembly GCF_015999245.1). Lineage (GTDB taxonomy): Bacteria > Actinomycetota > Actinomycetes > Streptomycetales > Streptomycetaceae > Streptomyces. The sequence goes on from NZ_JAEAMR010000010.1 coordinate 490,875, forward strand.
GAGAACCGCGACTCGGGGCCGTCCCCGTCCTCGAAGTTCACCGAGTTGATGACCGCGCGGCCGCCGAGCTTCTCCAACCCGGCCCGGATCACCGGCACTTCGGTCGAGTCGAGGACGACGGGAAGCGTGGACGCGGTCGCGAACCGGCCCGCCAGCTCCTCCATGTCGGCCACGCCGTCGCGCCCGACGTAGTCCACGCACAGGTCCAGCATGTGCGCGCCCTCGCGGATCTGGTCCCGGGCGATCTCCACGCAGTCGTCCCAGCGGCCCTCCAGCATGGCCTCGCGGAACTTCTTCGACCCGTTGGCGTTCGTCCGCTCACCGATGGCCAGGTACGAGGTGTCCTGACGGAACGGCACCGACTGGTAGAGCGACGCCGCGCCCGGCTCCGGACGCGGCTCCCGCGCCACCGGCTCCAGCCCCCGTACCCGCTCGACCACCTGCCGCAGGTGCTCGGGCGTCGTACCGCAGCAGCCGCCCACCAGCGACAGCCCGTACTCGCGGACGAACGTCTCCTGGGCGTCGGCGAGTTCGGCCGGGGTCAGCGGGTAGTGGGCGCCGTCCTTGCCCAGCACCGGCAGACCGGCGTTCGGCATGCAGGACAGGCCGATGCGGGCGTGCCGGGAGAGGTAGCGCAGGTGCTCGCTCATCTCGGAGGGGCCGGTGGCGCAGTTGAGGCCGATCATGTCGATGCCGAGCGGCTCCAGCGCCGTCAGGGCCGCGCCGATCTCCGAGCCGAGCAGCATGGTGCCGGTGGTCTCCACGGTCACCGAGACGACCAGCGGCAGGTCCTGCCCGGTCGCCTCCAGGGCGCGGCGGGCGCCCAGGACGGACGCCTTGGTCTGGAGCAGGTCCTGGGTGGTCTCGACGAGCAGCGCGTCGGCGCCGCCGGAGATGAGGCCCTCGGCGTTGGCCTGGTAGGCGTCGCGCAGCACGGCGTAGGCGGCGTGGCCGAGGGTGGGGAGCTTGGTGCCCGGGCCGATGGAGCCCAGGACCCAGCGCGTGCGGCCGTCCCCGGCGGTGAAGGAGTCGGCGGTCTCGCGGGCCACGCGGGCGCCGGCCTCGGAGAGTTCGAAGACGCGGTCGGCGATGTCGTATTCGCCGAGTGCCGCGTGGTTGGCGCCGAAGGTGTTGGTCTCCACGCAGTCCACGCCCACCGCGAAGTACGCCTCGTGGACGGAGCGGACGATGTCGGGACGGGTGACGTTCAGGACCTCGTTGCAGCCCTCCAGCTGCTGGAAGTCCTCCAGGCTCGGGTCCTGAGCCTGGAGCATGGTGCCCATGGCCCCATCGGCGACGACGACTCGGGAGGCGAGAGCCTCCCGGAGCCGGTCGGAGCGGGAAGAACTGACGGTCAATGGCTTCGAGGCCATGGGTGCTCCCGTGGTTGCGACGGCTGTCGGCTTTGCGCCCTCCTGGAGAGGGCGCACGCGGCAAGCGTAGCCGCAGTACCCGTTCGGCGCAGGGGGCGTCCCACGCCCCGGACAGGGGGACGGGGCGGCGCACGCCCGGCGGACGACCGTCCGGTACGCGGTCCGGCGCACGCCCAGCGATCATGATCACGCCACGTCGGCTATCCCCCGGTCGGCATGGGCCGATAGTGTTCAGCAATGCCGAACAGCACGACGGCATGATGGAGAACGGCACGGCGGAGGTTGCCCGATGGCACGGACCATCCAGTCGCTCGAACGGGCGGCGGCGATGCTGCGGTTGCTCGCGGGCGGCGAGCGACGGCTGGGGCTGTCCGACGTCGCCTCCGCGCTGGGGCTCGCCAAGGGCACCGCGCACGGCATCCTGCGCACCCTCCAGCAGGAGGGCTTCGTCGAGCAGGACCCGGCCTCCGGCCGCTACCAGCTGGGCGCCGAACTGCTGCGGCTGGGCAACAGCTACCTGGACGTGCACGAGCTGCGCGCCCGCGCCCTGGTCTGGGCGGACGACCTGGCCCGCGCCAGCGGCGAGAGCGTCCACCTCGGCGTCCTCCACCAGCAGGGCGTCCTGATCATCCACCACGTCTTCCGGCCGGACGACAGCCGGCAGGTGCTGGAGGTCGGCGCGATGCAGCCGCTGCACAGCACCGCCCTCGGCAAGGTGCTCTGCGCCTACGACCCGGTCGCGCACAGCCAGCTGGCCGAAACCGCCCCCGAGGCGTTCACCGACCGCACGGTGACCGACCTGGCCGAACTGGAGGGCGCCCTGGACCTGATCCGCGCCCGGGGCTGGGCGTCGGACGTCGAGGAGACCTGGGCGGGCCTCGCGTCCGTGGCCGCCCCCATCCACGACCGCCGGCGGATGCCCGTCGGCGCCGTCGGCATCACCGGCGCCGTGGAGCGCGTCTGCGCGGACGGCGAGCTGCGGGCCCAGCTGGTGGCGGCCGTACGGGACTGCGCCCGCGCCGTCTCGCGGGACCTGGGCGCCGGGCGGTTCTGACGGTCCGGGAGGGGCTCCTCGGGAGGGGCGCCCGAGACCACCTCGTTACCGACCGGTATCCGAACGTAGATTTCCGGCCAAATGGCCAGGAGTTTCCGGTCACACAACCCTTGACGTGCTCTTAACCGTGCAGAAAACTGCCGTGCATCGGTCGGCATTGTCGAACACCTACCGACAATATTCGCTATGGTGTGCAGTGCCACGGGACCGATCACCGCCCTCACGGAGGGCGCGGACCACCGGATGGACCCGGGGTTCGCCTTCCCCTGGACGAAGGACAAAGGAGTCGCGGGTGTCCAGCTCCGACATCTTCATCAGCGAGACCGTGGGTACCGCTGTCTTGATTCTGCTCGGCGGCGGCGTGTGTGCCGCTGTCACGCTGAAGCGCTCGAAGGCGCTCAACGCGGGCTGGGTCGCCATCACGTTCGGTTGGGGGTTCGCCGTACTGACGGGCGCGTACATCGCCGCCCCGTCCGGCGCGCACCTCAACCCGGCCGTCACCCTCGGTCTCGCCATCGACGGCGGCACCAAGTGGGGTGACGTCCCGGTCTACATCGGCTCCCAGATGCTCGGCGCCATGATCGGTGCCGCGCTGGTGTGGCTCAGCTACTACGGGCAGTTCCGGGCGCACCTCACCGACCCGGAGCTGGTCGCGAAGCTGGACGAGGAGGGCCTGGTCGACCGGTCCGCCGCCCCCAAGGCCGGTCCCGTGCTCGGTGTCTTCTCCACCGGCCCCGAGGTCCGCAACGTCGTGCAGAACCTGGCCACCGAGATCATCGCCACCACGGTGCTGGTCCTGGCCATCCTGAACCTCGGCCTGACCAAGGGCCTCGCCGTCAGCGGCACCGGCACCCTGATCGTCGCGCTCGTCGTCGTCGGCGTCGGCCTCTCGCTCGGCGGCCCGACCGGTTACGCGATCAACCCCGCGCGCGACCTCGGTCCCCGTATCGTGCACGCGCTGCTGCCCTTGCCCAACAAGGGCGGATCGGACTGGAGCTACGCCTGGATCCCGGTCGTCGGCCCGCTCGTCGGCGCCGCCCTGGCCGCAGGCATCCACCAGGCCTTCTGACGCACGTACGACAGCCGAGACCTTCAGACTCAGGAGCACACACCACATGACCAGCACCCACGGCCACGGCCCGTTCATCGCGGCGATCGACCAGGGCACCACCTCCTCCCGCTGCATCGTCTTCGACCGCGACGGCCGCATCGTCTCCGTCGACCAGAAGGAGCACGAGCAGATCTTCCCGAAGCCGGGCTGGGTCGAGCACGACGCCAAGGAGATCTGGGCCAACGTCCAGGAGGTCGTCGCCGGCGCCGTCGAGAAGGCGGGCATCACCGCCGCCGACGTCAAGGCCATCGGCATCACCAACCAGCGTGAGACCACGCTGATGTGGGACAAGAACACGGGCGAGCCGGTCTACAACGCCATCGTCTGGCAGGACACCCGCACCGACGCCCTGTGCAAGGAGCTCGGCCGCAACGTCGGCCAGGACCGCTTCCGCCGCGAGACCGGCCTCCCCCTGGCCTCCTACTTCTCCGGCCCCAAGGTCCGCTGGCTGCTGGACAACGTCGAGGGCCTGCGCGAGCGCGCCGAGCGCGGCGACATCCTCTTCGGCACCATGGACTCCTGGGTCATCTGGAACCTCACCGGTGGTGCCGACGGCGGCGTCCACGTCACCGACGTCACCAACGCCTCCCGCACCATGCTGATGAACCTGCGCGGCCTGGAGTGGGACGGGCGCATCCTGTCCTCCATGGAGATCCCGGCCGCCGTGCTGCCGGAGATCCGCTCCTCCGCCGAGGTCTACGGCACGGCCAAGGGCGGCGCCCTGGACGGCGTCCCGGTCGCCTCCGCGCTCGGCGACCAGCAGGCGGCCCTCTTCGGCCAGACCTGCTTCGACCAGGGCGAGGCCAAGTCCACCTACGGCACCGGAACGTTCATGCTGATGAACACCGGCGACGAGCCCGTCCAGTCGTACAACGGCCTGCTCACCACGGTCGGTTACCGCATCGGCGACCAGAAGCCGGTCTACGCCCTCGAGGGCTCCATCGCCGTCACCGGCTCCCTCGTGCAGTGGATGCGCGACCAGATGGGCCTGATCAAGAGCGCCGCCGAGATCGAGACGCTCGCCAGCTCCGTCGAGGACAACGGCGGCGCCTACTTCGTGCCTGCCTTCTCCGGCCTGTTCGCCCCCTACTGGCGCTCCGACGCGCGCGGCGTGATCGCGGGCCTGACCCGCTACGTCACCAAGGCGCACATCGCCCGCGCCGTGCTCGAGGCCACCGCCTGGCAGACCCGCGAGATCACCGACGCCATGACCAAGGACTCCGGCGTCGACCTGGCCGCGCTGAAGGTCGACGGCGGCATGACCTCCAACAACTTGCTGATGCAGACGCTCTCGGACTTCCTGGACGCCCCCGTGGTGCGCCCGATGGTCGCCGAGACCACCTGCCTCGGCGCCGCCTACGCCGCCGGCCTGGCCGTCGGCTTCTGGCCGGACACCGACGCCCTGCGCGCCAACTGGCGCCGGGCCGCCGAGTGGACCCCCCGCATGGACGCGGACACGCGTGACCGCGAGTACAAGAACTGGCTCAAGGCCGTCGAGCGGACCATGGGCTGGATCGAGGACGAGGAGTAATCATGACAACCCCGCAGAGCGTTCCGACCCTGGGAACGCACCCGGCCGCCGGCGTCAACCCGGGCCGCGCCGAGGCCCGGGAGAGACTGTCCAACGCGACGTACGACCTCCTGGTCATCGGCGGCGGCATCCTGGGCACCTCGGTCGCCTGGCACGCCGCGCAGTCGGGGCTGCGGGTCGCCATGGTGGACGCCGGTGACTTCGCCGGCGCCACCTCCTCCGCGTCCTCCAAGCTCGTCCACGGCGGTCTGCGCTACCTGCAGACCGGCGCGGTCAAGCTGGTCGCGGAGAACCACCACGAGCGCCGGGTGCTGGCCAAGGACGTGGCCCCGCACCTGGTCAACCCGCTGACCTTCTACCTGCCCGTCTACAAGGGCGGCCCGGTCGGCGCGGCCAAGCTCGGCGCCGGTGTGTTCGCCTACTCGGCGCTGTCCGCCTTCGGCGACGGCGTCGGCAAGGTGATCTCCCCGGCCAAGGCCAAGGCCGACAACCCCGGTCTGCGCACGGACAACCTCAAGGCCGTGGCGGTCTACTACGACCACCAGATGAACGACTCCCGCGTGGCGATCATGACCGTCCGCGCGGCCGTCGAGTCCGGCGCGGTCGTCCTCAACCACGCCGAGGTCCAGGGCCTCCGCTTCACCCACGGCAAGGTCTCCGGCGCCGAGATCAAGGACCGTGTCGACGGCACCGAGTTCGGCATCGACGCCCGCGTCGTGCTCAACGCCACCGGCCCGTGGGTGGACCACCTGCGCACGATGGAGGACAAGGGCGCGGCCCCCTCCATCCGCCTCTCCAAGGGCGCGCACATCGTGATGAAGCGCAAGTCGCCGTGGAAGGCCGCCATGGCCACCCCGATCGACAAGTACCGCATCACCTTCGCCCTGCCCTGGGAGGACCAGCTCCTCCTCGGCACCACGGACACCCAGTACGAGGGCGACCCGGCGGACGTCCGCGCCACCGAGGACGACATCCAGCAGATCCTGGACGAGGCGGCGTTCTCCATCCAGGACGCCGACCTCGACCGTGACCTGATGACCTACGCCTTCGCCGGTCTGCGCGTGCTGCCGGGCGGCCCCGGCGACGTGGCCCAGGCCAAGCGCGAGACCGTCGTCACCGAGGGCAAGGGCGGCATGCTCTCCGTCGCCGGCGGCAAGTGGACGACCTACCGCCACATCGGCCGTACGGTCATGGCCAAGCTCGCCAAGGTGCCCGGCAGCCCGCTGACCGAGGAGATGGAGCCCGTCTCCAGCCTGGTCCGCCGCACCCCGCTGCCCGGTGTCGCCAACCCCAACGCGGTCGCCCACCGCCTGCTCGTGGACCGCGAGCCGGGCAGCCGCATGGACCCGCTGACGGCCCGTCACCTCGCCACGCACTACGGCTCGCTGTCCTTCGACATCGCGCGCATGGTCAACGAGAACCCGGAGCTCGGCGAGCGCATCCACCCCGACGGCCCGGAGATCTGGGCCCAGGTCGCCTACGCCCGTGACCACGAGTGGGCGGAGACGGTGGACGACGTGCTGCGCCGCCGCACCACCCTGACGATCCGCGGTCTGGACGACGAACCCGTCCGCACCCGCGTCAAGGACATGCTGGGCCGCGACAGCTGATCCGCGACACCGCTCACGAGGGCGGGGAAGGACGAACGTCCTTCCCCGCCCTCGCCGTTGCCGCGCCGTGTCCCATGGGACGCAACCCGCGGGGCCTCTTCCCCGTCACTGGAAGAGGAGGGGGAAAAACTCATGAAACGGCCGGATCTCCGTGCCTTCCGCGTCCGCCTGCCGCGCAGGCGGACGGTCAGGCGCGCCGTGCTCGTCGCCGTACTGATCGTCGTGGTGCCCGTGCTGGCCGCCGCCGGGGCGCTGCGCGCCTCCTACGCGGGCGTGCCCGCGGACGACGCCGTCACCCGCGGCCGCGACGCCGTGTGGCTGGGGCACGCCTGGGTGGACGGCCGGCGCACGGAGAAGGACCTCGCCGCGCTCAAGCGGCGGATCGGCGGCACCGGCGTCCGCGACCTCTACGTCCACGCCGGTCCGCTGGAGCACGACGGCACCCTGCCCGCCTCCGCCTATCGCGGCGCCCGCCGGCTGCTGGACGCCGTGCACCGCGAGCTGCCCGGGGTGCGGGTGCAGGCGTGGCTCGGCGACGTCGTGGCCCACGACCGCGGGGGCGGGCTGCACCTGGACTCGGCCCGCGTCCGGGACGCGGTGGTGGCGAGCTCCGTCCAGGTGCTGCGGGCCGGCTTCGAGGGCGTCCACCTGGACGTCGAGCCCGTCCGCGACGGGAACCGCGACTTCCTGACCCTCCTCGGCGCGCTGCGGCCGGCCGTCCGCTCCGCCGGGGGCGTGCTCTCCGTGGCCGCGCAGCAGATCGACCCGCTGCCCTCGATGCACTCCGCCTCCCGCGCGTTCGGCAGCCCCAAGTGGTGGTCGCAGGCGTACTTCGCCAAGGTCGCCCGGCGCACCGACCAGATAGCGGTCATGTCCTACGACACCGCCCTGCCGTGGGAGAGCCTCTACGGCGGCTACGTCGCCCAGCAGACCCGGCTCGCCCTGGAGGCCACCCCCTCGGGCACGGACCTGCTCATGGGCCTGCCGTTCTTCCACACCGACGACATGGGCCACCACGGCTCGGCCGAGACCGCGGCGGCGGCGCTGCGCGGGGCCCGGCTGGGGCTGACCCGCGAGGACCGGCACCGCGAGCGGTTCGGCCTCGCCCTGTACGTCGACTTCGCGGCCACCGAGGACGACTGGCGCGTATACCGGAACGGTTGGGGGGCCCGCGGGTGATGCGGGGTGACGAGCATCCCTTCCGGGGACTGCGACCGCACGTCGTTCAGGTCGTAGGCTTGGGGCACGCAAGACAACTGCACGGAACGGCAACCGGCGGTGGCACGGAACCCCCCGTGCGCCCCGGTCGGAAGGAGGCGCTGGGTGATCGAGCTTGAGGGAGTTCCCGAGCTGATCGACCCGGTCATGATCTGTGCCTTCGAGGGCTGGAACGACGCCGGTGACGCCGCGTCCAGTGCGGTCGCGCACCTGGACCGGGAGTGGAAGGGCGAGGTGTTCGCCGCGCTGGACGCGGAGGACTACTACGACTTCCAGGTCAACCGGCCGACGGTCTGGCTCGACGGCGGGGTCCGCAAGATCACCTGGCCGACGACGCGGCTGTCCGTGGTGCGCACCGGAGGGGCCGGCGGCACGGGCGGGACGCGCGATCTGGTGCTCGTCCGGGGCATCGAACCCAGCATGCGCTGGCGGTCGTTCTGCAACGAGATCCTGGGCTTCGCGCACGAGCTGGGCGTGGAGATGGTGGTGATCCTGGGCTCGCTGCTCGGCGACACCCCGCACACCCGGCCGGTCCCGGTCAGCGCCGTCACCTCCGACCCGGACCTGGCCCGCACCATGGACCTGGAGGAGTCCCGCTACGAGGGCCCGACCGGCATCGTCGGCATCCTCCAGGAGGCGTGCACGCACGCGGGCGTGCCGACGGTCAGCCTCTGGGCGGCCGTCCCGCACTACGTCTCGCAGCCGCCCAACCCCAAGGCGACGCTGGCCCTCCTCAACCGCCTGGAGGACCTGATCGACCTGCGCGTCCCGCAGGGCGAACTGCCCGACGACGCCCGGGCGTGGCAGCTGGGCGTGGACCAGCTGGCGGCCGAGGACAGCGAGGTCGCGGAGTACGTCCAGTCGCTGGAGCAGGCGCGGGACACGGCGGATCTGCCGGAGGCGTCCGGCGAGGCCATCGCCCGCGAGTTCGAGCGCTATCTGCGCCGCCGCGACGGGCAGTCCAAGGACGGGTCGGCTGCCCCGGGCACCCCGCCCGCGCCCGGCCAGCCGGGCGGCCTGGCGGCCGATCCGGGCGTCGCGGACGCGTCGTACCTGCGGGACACCAGCAGCGGGCGGACGCGGCCGCCGCGGCCGAAGAAGCCGCGGGAGGACGGGGACGAGGGTCCGCCGTCGCCGCCCGCGGAACCCGAGAAGTGAGCGCGAGGGCGCCGCACCCGTGATGCCGGGGGCGGCGCCCTTCGCCGTACGGGCGCCACGTAGGCTGTACGGCGAATATGCGAACGATGACCGGAATGAAGAAGAACGCCCTGGCCGCGGCCCTGGGCACCGCCCTCCTCCTCTCCCTGACGGCCTGCGGCGACGGCGAGAAGCAGGACACGCGCGACCCGCAGACCGTCCTGACGGCGGCGGCGAAGAAGACCGCGGACCAGAACTCCTACCGCACGAAGCGGAAGCTGACCGGCCCGGGGGGCACGGAGCGCGGCGAGTACGCGTTCACCCGCCGCCCGGACCTGGACGAGCGCCGGACCTGGCGGGCGGACTCCAAGGGCGAGGACGACTTCGACCACACGATCGGTGTCGGACAGATGCTCTACACCAAGCGCTCCGCCGACGAGATGCGCTCCTACGGCCGCGGCCGCCACTGGTCCAGCACGAACCTCCTGCGCGAGGGCGAGGCTCCGCCCAAGCCGGAGGACGTCCAGAAGCGGGCCGAGGGCGATCTCCCCGTCCTGCTGGGCGTGCTGCGCGCGACGAAGGACGTCCAGCGCGTCGGCGACGAGGACGTCTCCGGCAAGAAGGCCGCCCATTTCAAGGGCACCGTCGTCCTCGACGAGCTGGCCAAGTACAAGGGCAAGGCGATGCGCGACTGGCTGCGCGAGTCGTACGTCAAGGACCACCGCAAGGCCGGGCACGACCGGGTCGAGATCGACGTGTGGATCGGCAAGGACGACCTGCCGCTCAAGTCCCGTGAATCCGCCAAGGGTTCGAAGGGCGGGACCGAACTGACCGAGGAGTACCGGGACTTCGGCGTCGAGCCGGGCCTGCGGGCGCCGGCGGCGAAGGACGTGCTCACGGACGAGCAGATGAAGCGCGAGATCTTCGAGAAGGCGATGAAGGACTGAGCGGGCGGCGGCCGCCCGTTCACAGGACGCCGACGACGCGGAAGCGCTCCAGCACCACCCGCGTCGTGTCGTCCACCGTGAACGCCGGGTCGTCCAGCGTGGCCCGCATCCCGGGGCCATGCCAGAAGGACTCGTGATTCGCGCGCCACTCCGCGACCGAACGGTCGCCCTCACCCTCGTCGACGACGTGGGCAAGGTCCACCTCGGCGAGGGCGACGATCCGGACGTCCGTCACCTCGACGACGGCCACCGGGCGATCCGCGGAGTCGACGACCGCGTACCTCTCCCCCGCTCTGGGCAACGGGTCGCCCGCGCGCTCGTAGTCGGCGAGCAGGCCCGTCGTCGAGGTCTTCGTACCGTCGAGGACAGCGGCGACGAGGCGATCACGGAGGGGGCCGGGGAAGGCGAACTCGATACGGGGGAGGTTCATAAGCGGACCGTACGGCTCGATGTGCCCAGGCCACCAGGGGATTGAGCATCCGCCCGGCAGCAGCCCCGGCATCCGTCACGTGGGGACACGGCGGTGCAGGACGAGGGCTGCGAGAAGAAGGGCGAGGAGAAGACCGGCGGCCGCCGCGGCGGTCGGCCAGCCGACAAGAACGGCGCAACCGGCCACCAGCACCTGCAGCGCACTGGCCGCTCGCACCGCCTTGGCCGTCGGCCCTCTGCCGTACAGCACATACAGCAGACCACGGCACACCCATGCGCCAACGGCCACGACGAGCAGACCGACCACTACTGGTACGACCGGCGCGAGCCGGCTCCCGGAGGCTTCGTCCTCCGGCCCCATGCCGTTGGCGAAGAAGGGGAAGAACCAGAAGCAGTAGGCAGCAACCAGGAGTGTCTGCCCCACCACGAGCAGCAGGCCCAACCACAGCAGCACACGACGCATGTTGACCATTTCCGGATCGCACCCTAGTACCACATGTAGTCGAGGGTTCCCTCATTGACGGCCAGAAGACACCATCCGGTCGTGTGCGAGACCGCCTCGTTGGTGCTCATTCCCACGTCACGGGCGTACTGACCGAAGTACCGCCCCCAAGAGTTGTTGTACTTGTCCATGAGATGGTGCCGTTCAGCCGTCGACTCGCTCATGTTCGGCGGCTTCGGCCCCTTCTCGTGGCGATCACCGAATCCCTTGGCCGTCTTCGAACCCATATGGAAGGCCATCACCGAGTTCCACGAGCAATGCCGGTAGGCATCCACCTTGCCTCCGTTGCCCTTGCTGCCCGGCCACATTCCACCGGACTCCTTCTCCCGGTTCGCCTTGTACTGAGCCAGATCGGCCGCGCCCTTGGCTTTCGTGCAGATCGACCACCTGCTCGGCCATTTGCAGAAGGCGTACTCCGCGTCGTTCATCCCACCGCTGTACCCACCGGACGAGCTGAGGCTCTTCCCGTCGAGAGCCCAGTCCGGAGCGATGGCGAGGTGGGCAACGTCCTTGGCCGTACCGGGCTTTTCATCGGCAGGGACCAGCTCGCCAGGGATGAACTTCTCAGTAGCCGCCGCTTGTACGGCCGAGGCCACATCGCCCGACAATGCGCTGGTACCGCCGAACAAGGTGACGCCCTTGGTCGATGCACTGTGGTCCTCCGCGAACCAACCGGATCCTCGTTCCAGCTTGTCAGCGGGGTTGAGCAGCGTCGGCATCCCGATCGTCGCCGCATAGGCGCCACCGGCCAGGCCGTCGCGGAAGCCATTGGTCGTGGCAAGAGCGACCCGCCCCGGGTTCGGCATGAACTTGTCCGCGATGAAGGCACTGGTCTCCACCGCGTTCTTCCCCACCACCGGACCGTCCGTGCTCGGATAGGCCCTACGGGCCGGCCCACCCACCGTTGTCTTCGTGACCGCAGGGGGCAAACCGTCCAGCCATGCCTTCGCCTCGGGGCTCAGACGCTCACCGTCGCTGAGGATGAGCGCACCATCGGCAGCGGCCACTGCGCTGGCCGCGCTCAGCGGGTCCTTCCAGTCGTCGGCCGATGCGATGGTCACGTGCCGTGGAGTGCCGATCCCCTCTCGCGCAACAGCCAGCGAGGTACCGACCGCGTCGGCACCGCCATGGCGCTTCGTCTGGTACCCGAGGGAGCGGATGGAACGTTCCACGCCTGAACTCACGGCTCCGGGTCCGCCGGCGATGTACACCGTCTTGCCGGCCGGAAGAATCCGCTGGATCTCAGCTCCGACGCGCGCGTCGAGCGACGATTCTTCAGTAATGAGCAGCGGGCCCTTCTTTGCCTTGGCCAAAGGAATGGCAGACAGCCCGTCTTTATAGCCATCGAACTGGGCTATCACGACCGACTCCGCCGGGTTCCCATCAGCAGCGGAGATCGCCTTCCAGTGCGCCCGAGAAACCTTCACGGCGGTGTCAATGGAGTCACCACCGGCGATTCTGGTCAAGCTGACGGCCTGCGTGGCAGCGGCCGGTCCCGCTGTCGACTCCGCGAACCGCGAATGAGCTGCTGCCAGCTGACCGGTCACCCCAACGATCAGTGCAGCGAACAAGGCCGCCCAAAGCGGGGAGGATCTCCCCATTCCACCCACCCCTCAAGCAATGAAGAAGTAAAGCGACCTTAAAGCCCCTCCCGCGTACGAGCCAGGACCCCGCTTGGTCGCCAACCAACTCAAAGCGGAAAAGCAAGACGTGACTTACCTCACCCCGGTCACTGACGGACAGTCAGCACAGCTCGGACGCACGGCCGTGCGGTGACCGGTTATGCCGATGTCCGGATAGCCGGGGGGGGAGGGAGAAGGAGCGCGGCGTCGGGGGCGGGTGTCCCGGATCAACGGAGGTCAAGCCGCGGTGAAAGAAGCGACGAGAGGGAACCCCATGCCGGTGCGGGGTTCCCTCTCGTCGCCGCTCAGGCCGCCGCCTCCTCCGCGAGCTTCTTCACGCCCTGGAGCGTGGCCCCGATGCCCGTGCCGAGCTCGCCGAGGCGCCCCGCCAGGATCTTCTGCGCCCGCTCCGGGGCGCCTTCCATCATGGCGCCCAGCTGGGAGCGCTCCGGCCAGATCCGTGCCGTGAAGCGCAGGTGGGTGCCGGCGCCCTCCGGGCGGAGTTCGAAGGTCCAGGTGGCGACGGGCTGCGAGGCGTCGCCGGACTCGCCGTACAGGACCGCCCAGCCGAAGCGGCGCTCCGGCTCCAGGTCGGACACTTGCGAGACGGTCCGCCACTCACCGGCCACCGGGTGGCGGTTGAACCCCTCGAAGCGGGCCCCCAGTTCCGGGCCGGTGGCACCGTCGAGCCAGGCGGTGCGCTGGAGTTCGGGGCTCAGCCGGGCGGGCAGGCCGATGTCGCTCACCAGCTTCCAGACCTCGGAAGGGGTGGCCTCGACGTGCACCTCGTCGTGCACGCTCGGGGCGGTGGCGTCACTCATTGCGTTCTCCTCGGTAACCGATATGACAGGCCGTCAGCCCGTCTTCAGCATGAGCGTAAAGGGGCGGTCCGTCGTACGGCTCGGGGTTGTGATGCGAACGACTCCGCCCCGGTCGGACGGGTCGTATCGCCAGGCGTGGCGGGGCAGCGGACGGCCGTCCAGGGTGACGGCGGCCGGGGCCGTGCGCGAGTGGACGGTGAAGGTGTACGGGCGGGTGGCCTGCTTGCCCTTGAAGTGGCCGATGGAGGCGCCGACTTGGATGCGCAGCGCGTCGGGCAGCGTGTGCGTCCGTACCTCCTGGCGGGCGTACGCGCCCTGCCGGTGGGCGCGCGTGACGCCGTCGTCCTCGTAGAGGGTGAAGGAGGAACGGCCCCGGGTGGGCGGGTAGATGTCCCAGGCGAGGGGGGAGCCGGGCGTCCGGTCGCGGTAGGAGCGGATTCCGGGCCACATCGGGATGTTCGCGCCCGCCTTCACGAAGAGGGGCAGGGTGTCCAGCGGGGCGCGGTAGCCGTCGACCGTCGTCGGGCCCCGGTACGTACGGCCCGTCCAGTAGTCCGTCCAGGTGCCGCGCGGCAGGTAGATGCCGTCGCGGGTCTCCTTGTCCTCGTAGACGGGGGCGACGAGGAAGTATTCGCCCGTCAGGAACTCGTACTTCGCCGCTTCCGTCGCCGCCTTCGGGTCGTCCGGGTACTCCAGCACCAGCGGGCGGACCGGGCCGACGCCCGTGCGGGCCGCCTCGGCCGCGTACGTGTACATGTACGGCAGCAGCGACTCCTTGAGCTTGAGGTACTTGCGGTTGATGGAGGTGTACGGCTCTCCGTACCGCCAGGGCTGCTTGTCGGTGGGCGCCCAGCCGTCCATCGTCATCACGGCCGGGAGGAACGCCTTCCACTGCAGGTCGCGGACGTAGGTTTTCGGGCTGCCGGCGAAGATGCCGTCGATGTCGCCGGTGGTGTAGGCCAGTCCGGACATCGTGGCGCCCGCGTACGTGGGAATCTGCCAGCGGATGTAGTCCCACGAGCCCTTCTGGTCGCCCGACCACTGGACACCGCAGCGCTGCGCGCCGGACCAGCTCTCCGGGGCCCACGTGAAGCCGCGGGCGTCGCTGTTGTCCTCGATGCCCTTGTACGCCGCCTTGCAGCCGTCGAGGGCGAACTTGTAGCCCTCGCCGACCCAGGCGACGTCCAGTTTGGCCACGCGCTGGCCGGTCTTGACCTGGTCGGCGAGCTTGTCGAGGCCGTCCTCGGTCCAGAGGCCCATGTGCATCTTGCGGTCGGCGAGGCCCTTGGTGACCTCGGGGAGGTTCTCGTAGCCGCAGCCGTAGCCGTCGTTGACCAGCATCCAGCCGAGGGGCAGGTCGTTCTCGACGTAGCCGTCGGCGATCTTGAGGGCGTCGAGGGTGCGGCGTTCGCCGCGGTTCTTGTTGTGCAGGTAGCAGTCGGAGTCGCCGGGTTCGAGGCCGTAGAGGGGTGGGAGGAAGGGCTTTCCGGTGAGTTTGGTGTAGCCGCCGATGACTTGTTTCGGCGTTCCGCCCGCGAAGTAGTAGGCGTCGAAGCGGCGTTCCTGGGCCGTGGCCTTCACCGGGGCGTCGAACGTGTAGGTGTTGGGCGCGTACGTGTTGCGGTACGCGCCGTAGCCGGCGGAGGAGAGGTAGAACGGGACGGAGTTGGGGTGGCCGCCGTCGTCCCAGTTGTAGTCGACGCCGACCTCGACCTTCTTGCCTCGGTGCGAGGTGTTGCCGCGGCCGTTCTGCATGCCGGCGCCGTAGAACTGCTCGTTCCGGCCGCGGTCCAGGGTCTGCGTGGTGCGGTCCCGGGTCCAGGTGAGGCCCTTGGACTCCGACCACAGGCGTGTGCCGTCGGCGCGGTGGAGCGCGAAGCGGAGGGGCTTCTTGTAGGCGCGCAGGGTGAGTTGAGTGGTACTCAGCTCGTAGCGGTCGCCGCGGTCGCGCCAGCGGGTGGGCGGGGGCGTGCCCTGGGGGAGGACGATGTCCTGGGCGGTGGGGTCGGTGAAGCGGCCGTCGGGGGCGAGTTCGAGGTGGAGGGTTTCGGGGGTGGTGAAGCGGACGCGGGCCGTTGCGGGGCCCGCGTGGATGCGGAATTCGGTGGGGGTGGGGTCGAAGCCGGTGACGTCGCCGACGGTCTGCTCATCGGCGGGGGCGTCGGCGCGGGCGTCCGCGCGGGCCGGGGCGGGTGGGGCGCCGCCGGTCAGGGTCGCCGCGAGGGCGAGGACGGTGGTGACGATCGCTGTTCTCCATCGGGGGCGATTGTCCATGGAGGCATGCCTATCGCATGTGGCGTGTGCACGACCATGGGGCGGTGGGGGCGGGGAGGGGAGTTTGCCCCGGCCCCACCCTTTCACCGTTTCCGGGGGGGGGGGGGGGGCGCCCCCCCCCCCCCCCCCCCCCCCCCGCGCGCCCCCCCCCCCCCCGGGCGGCCCCCCCCCCCC
>NZ_JAEAMR010000010.1:506777-552629 GCF_015999245.1 Streptomyces sp. AV19
GAGCCCCCGCCTCACCGCGCGGAGCGCGGTGCCGGGCCGAGGGGCGGAGCCCCGGGGAAACGGTGAAAGGGCGGGGCTGGGGCAACAAAAATGGAGGCGCGCTCCGCACCTCCGCGCCGTAGAATTGCTGTCCGGTGAAGGCCGGTCCGCATCATCGCGGGCCGGCCTTCTGTCCCCCCAGGAGGTGTGCGGATGACCAGCGGCATCCCCGCGCTCACGACCCCGTCCACAGGCAGCGCCCTGCAGGCCGTGCTGCTCGACATGGACGGCACGCTCGTCGACACCGAGGGCTTCTGGTGGGAGGTGGAGGTCGCCGTCTTCGCGGAGCTCGGCCACCAGCTCCTGGAGGAGTACCGCGAGATCGTCGTCGGCGGCCCCATGCACCGCAGCGCCGCCTTCCTCATCAAGGCCACCGGCGCCAAGATCGCCCTCGCCGAGCTCACCGCCCTGCTGAACACCCGGTTCTCCGAGATGATCGGCCACGGAGTACCGCTGATGCCGGGGGCCAAGCGGCTGCTCGCCGAGCTGGCCGCGCACGCCGTGCCGACCGCCCTGGTCTCGGCCTCGCACCGGGAGATCATCGACCGGGTGCTGCGCACCCTCGGCCCGGAGCACTTCACGCTCACCGTCGCCGGCGACGAGGTCGAGCGCACCAAGCCGCACCCCGACCCGTACCTCGCGGCCGCCGCCCGGCTCGGCGTGGAGCCGGGCCGCTGCGCCGTCGTCGAGGACACCATCACCGGAGTGACGGCCGCGGAGGCGGCCGGCTGCCGGGTGGTGGCCGTGCCGTCCGTGGGGGCGATCCCCCCGGGCATGGGCCGCACCGTCGTCGGCTCCCTCGAAGAAGTCGATCTCGGATTCCTGCAACGCCTGGTCACCAGCTGAAGATCACAAGCTGAATCGGCACTCTGGAATCCTCAAGGAACTCTCAGCGCCGGACCGACTGTTTTCCGTGACCGATCCCGCGGTAATTGCCAAGAGCCGCAAGGTCATTCACCGAGTGATGTTCATCACCGGACGTGACGCCTCCGGGGTGCCCTCCGCCCCGAGAGTCGCACCCTTGTGTCCGTATTCGATCCGTGGTGCACGAATCGTTCCGCCGTTCCGATATCGGGCAACGCCCCGTCGTTATCGCCACGTGATATCGCATCAGGCAGGCCGCGTTCCGGTCATGGTGGTGGTGCGCACTAATCTCTTCGCGAGTACTTCACGGCCGCCTCCGTGGGGCCCGTGCACAGTGCTTCCGTACGGGTTCCGACGCGCGCCGTTCGCACCACAGGGAGAACACCGCACAATGAACCGCAAGACGTTGGTGCTGCCGACCGTGGTGGGCCTGCTGGCCCCCGTGCTCGTCGCCTGTGGCGGCGGTGACGGAGCGGGCAAGGGCAAGGGCGCCATCGTCATCGGCACCACCGACCGGTTCGAGGAGACGACGGACGCCCCCGCGCCGTTCGACCCCGCCGCGGCCTACGACGTCGGCGTGTGGAACGTGCTGCACAGCACCTTCCAGACGCTGCTCCGGCTGCCCCGCTCGGGTGCCGAACCGGTCGCCGACGCCGCGGAGAAGTGCGGCTGGACCGACCGGCGCAACGAGCAGTACCGCTGCACCCTGCGCAAGGGCCTCACGTTCTCCAACGGGAACGAGATGACCGTCAAGGACGTCAAGTTCTCCATCGAGCGCGCCCGGGCGATCAACTTCGAAAACGGTCCGGTCTCCCTGCTGAGCAACATCGACCGGGTCGAGACGCCCAACGACCGCCAGATCGTCTTCCAGCTCAAGTCGCCCGACGCGACCTTCCCGCAGAAGCTCGCCACCCCGGCCGCGGCCATCGTGGACGGCAAGTCCTACCCCAAGGACAAGCTGACGCCCGACGCCTTCAAGGTCGTCGGCTCCGGCCCGTACACCGTGGAGACGGAGGAGCAGGACAACCGCGTCGTCAAGGCCGTCCTCACCAGGAACCCGGACTACAAGGGTTCGGTCACCGTGCAGAACGACAAGGTCGAGATGCGCTTCTACGACGACGCCAAGTCGATGGAGAACGCGCTCAAGGCCGGCGACATCGACGTCATGAACCGGACCCTGTCGCCGGACCGGATCGCCGGACTGCGCAACGCCGCCGGCCAGCAGGTCAAGCTGCTGGAGTCGCCGGGCCACGAGATCGGCTACCTGGCGTTCAACATGGACGACCCGGCCGTCAAGCCCAAGGCCGTCCGCCAGGCCATGGCCCAGCTCGTCGACCGCCAGGCGCTGGCCCGCGAGGGCTACGACCGCACCAGTGACGCGCTCTACTCGCTGGTCCCCAGCGGCATTCCGGGCCACCAGAACTCCTTCTCCAACCAGTACGGCGACCCCAGCGTCGAGAAGGCCCGCGCCCTGCTCAAGAGCGCCGGCATCAGCACCCCGGTGCGCTTCACCCTCTCCTACTCCTCCGACCACTACGGCGAGGCGACGGCACGGGCGTTCAAGACGCTGCAGAAGCAGCTGAACGGCAGCGGCCTGTTCGACGTGAAGATCCAGGACGTGAAGTGGGCGGAGTTCCGCCCCAACGCGGCCAAGGGCCAGTACGCCGTCTACGGCATGGGCTGGTTCCCCGACTTCCCGGACCCGGACAATTTCATCGCGCCGTTCTTCGGCAAGGACAACTTCCTCCGGTCCCGCTACCAGAACGCGAAGATCAACGACCTGATCCCGCGGAGCCGTCAGACCTCGCAGCGCGACTCGGCGGCCAAGCTCTTCCAGCAGGCGCAGGACATCGTCGCCGACGAGGTGCCGGTGCTGCCGCTGTGGCAGGGCAAGCAGTACGTGGCCGCCCGGAACAACGTCACCGGCGCGGAGTGGGTGCTCAACGCGGCGTCCGAACTCCAGCCGTGGGAGCTCGCCCGCGGCAAGTGACCCAGGGCCCGCCGGACTTCCCCTCGTAGGACCACGCATCACCGAGCAGCACCACGCAACACCAAAGCTCCACCTGCACCACCAGCACCACAAGAACGCCCCAGCGAGCGGACGCCCGTCCGCCCGGACGACTTGAACTGTGAGGAACGTGTACGTGAGGAAACGTGACCAGTGGCTTGCCGCCCCGCTCGGCGCGGGGCTCGCCGCCGCGCTGCTCAGCGGCTGCGGCTCGGACGACGGCAAGGCGGCGGGCACCGGTGAGTCGGTGGTCATGGGGATGTCCGACGAGGTCGTGTCCACCGACCCGGCCTCGGGTTACGACCCGGGATCCTGGCTGGTCTTCAACAACGTCTTCCAGTCGCTGCTGAGCTTCCCCAAGGGCAGCAACTCCCCGCAGCCCGAGGCCGCCAGGAAGTGCGGCTTCAAGGACCGGACCAGCAGTGTCTACGAGTGCGTCCTCAACGACGGGCTGACGTTCAGCAACGGCCACGCCCTCACCTCCGAGGATGTCGCCTACTCGTTCCGCCGCACCATCAAGATCAACGACAAGGCCGGTCCGGCCGCGTCCATGCTCTCCACGATCAAGGAGATCAGGACGCCGGACAAGAAGACCGTCACCTTCCGGCTCAAGCGGCCCGACGCGACCTTCCCGCTGAAGATCGCCTCGGGCGCCGGCTCCATCGTGGACCGCACCGAGTACCCGATGGACAAGCTCCGCACCGACGGCAAGGCCGCCGGCTCCGGCCGCTACACGCTGGACTCGTACGACAAGGACCAGGCCGTCTTCAAGGTCAACGGCTCCTACAAGGGCCCGGCGACCGCCCAGAACAGCGGCCTGACCCTCAAGCTCTTCCACGGCAAGCAGGACGAGCTCAAGGACGCCCTGCAGAAGGGCGACGTGGACCTCGCCTACCGTGGCCTGGCCACGGACGACATCGCCTCCCTGGAGGCGGCGGGCTCCCGCAACGAGCTCAAGGTCGTCCAGGGCGCCAGCGCCGAGGTCCAGCACCTGGTCTTCAACACCAAGGACCCGGTGGCCGGCAAGGTCGCCGTGCGCAAGGCCGTCGCCTACCTCGTGGACCGCAGCGCCCTGGTCCGCGACGTCTACAAGCGCACCGCCGAACCGCTGTACTCCGTCGTCCCCAGCGGGATCACCGCCCACCGCACGCCGTTCTTCGACGTCTACGGCGACCGCCCGCAGCCGGACAAGGCCGCCGGCGTGCTCAAGGACGCGGGCATCAAGAACAAGGTCAAGCTCACCCTGTGGGGCACCCCGATCCGCTACGGACCCGGCACCGTCCCGGAGTTGAAGGCCATCGCCAAGCAGCTCAACGCCAGCGGGCTGTTCGAGGCCGACGTGAAGAGCGTTCCCCTCGCCGAGTACCAGAAGGGCATCGAGGCGGGCCAGTACCCCGTCTACGTCAAGGGCTGGGTCCCCGACTACCCGGACCCGGACAACTTCACCGCGCCCTTCTTCGGTGAGGGCAACGAACTGGCCAACCACTACGAGTCGAAGGAGATCGCCGGCCGCATCCTCCCGGCCACCGCCGCGGAGAGCAGCCGCATCGCCACCGACGCCGAATTCTCCAAGCTCCAGCAGACCATCGCCCAGGACGTGCCGGTCCTCCCGCTGTGGCAGGGCAAGCAGTACGCCGTCGCCAACAACCGGATATCCGGCCTGCAGTGGACCCTGGACGCCTCGACCGTCTTCCGCTTCTGGGAGATCGGCAAGGGCAAGAAGGACTGACCCGCGCAACGACGGCGAAGGGCCCGCCGGTTCGCCCGGCGGGCCCTTCGCCGTACCCGTCGTACGCGGGTCACTGCGCGCCGGGACGCACCAGGCCGCTCTCGTACGCGTAGACCGCCGCCTGCACCCGGTCGCGCAGGCCCAGCTTGGTCAGCACGTGGCCCACATGCGTCTTGACCGTCGTCTCGCTCACGAACAGATCCGCCGCGATCTCCGCGTTGGACAGGCCGCGGGCCACCAGCTTGAGCACCTCGACCTCGCGGTCGGTCAGCGTGTTCAGCGTGTCCGGCAGGGGCTCCTCGCCGGACGGGAGGTGGGTGGCGTACTTGTCGAGCAGCCGCCGGGTGATGCTGGGCGCCAGCATCGCCTCGCCGCCGGCCACCACCCGGATCGCCTGCACCAGCTCATGGGCCGGGGCGTCCTTCAACAGGAAGCCGCTCGCCCCGGCGCGCAGCGCCTCCACCACGTACTCGTCCAGGTCGAAGGTGGTGAGCACCAGCACCTTGGCCGGGCCGTTCCGCTCCGGGCCGGTGATCTGACGGGTCGCCTCCACACCGTCCATGCGGGGCATGCGGATGTCCATCAGCACGACGTCGGGCTGGAGAGCGCGCACCTGGTCGAGCGCCTGGAGGCCGTCGCCGGCCTCCCCGACGACCGCGATGTCCTGCTCGGCCTCCAGGATCATGCGGAATCCCGTACGCAGCAGGGGCTGGTCGTCGACCAGCAGGACACGGATCGCCACAGCAAAACTCCTTCGCTAGACCGCGTCCATTCTGCCCTGACCGGCCCTGGACACGGACACGGGCAGCGGATACGGCGGGGGAGTGCCGCCGAACTCCGGGCACTGCGCCTGGTGGTCGCACCAGCCGCACAGCTTCGTCGGCCGCGGGCGCCAGTCACCCGTCTCCGTGGCCAGCTCGATGGCCTCCCACAGGGCGCGCAGCTTGCGCTCCACCGCCCGCAGCTCCTCCTCCACCGGGTCGTACGTCAGCACGTCGCCGCTGCCCAGGTAGACCAGCTGGAGCCGGCGCGGCACGACACCGCGCAGCCGCCAGATCACCAGCGCGTAGAACGTCATCTGGAACAGGGCGTCGCCCCGGTACCGCGGGGCGGGCGCCTTGCCCGTCTTGTAGTCGACGATCCGCACCTCGCCGGTCGGCGCGACGTCGACCCGGTCGACGATGCCGCGCAGCACCAGCCCCGAGTCCAGCGTCGTCTCCACGAACAGCTCGCGCTCCGCCGGCTCCAGCCGCGTCGGGTCCTCCAGCGTGAACCAGCGCTCGACGAGCCGCTCCGCCTCCGCCAGCCAGGCCGCCAGCCGCTCCTCGTCCGCCCCGCCCTCCTCGCCGGCGAACAGCTCCGCCAGCTCCGGACGGGCCGCCAGCAGCTTCTCCCACTCGCCGGGGACCAGCCCGCGCGCCCGGGGCGCCGTGCGCTCGGCCGCCGGGGCGTCGAAGAGCCGCTCCAGCACCGCGTGCACCACCGTGCCCCGGGTGGCCGCCGGGCTCGGCTTCTCCGGCAGGCGGTCGATCACCCGGAACCGGTAGAGCAGCGGGCACCGCATGAAATCGGCCGCGCGCGAGGGCGACAGCGAAGCCGGCCGGGCGGGGCCGGGCTGCGCCGGGACCATCGGGGACGGCGGGGCGCCGGCCGGTGCCGCGGCGCCCTGCGCCGCGTCGTCGGGAGCGTCGGGAGCGGATTCCATGGCACAGACCCTACGGCCCCCCACCGACAGCCGCTGCTCCTTCCCGGGGGTCCGGGGGTTGCCCCCCGGGAAGGACCAGCAGCGGCATACCATCGACGGCAGAAGCCCTCGCACTGCATGATCGTGGCAGGGCGCGCGCACCGGGCGGTGCGCGAGCGGCATCCGACGAGGGGACACCGTGGACAACACCGGGCAGGGCGGGTCCGGCACCGGGGGCGCCGGCCACCAGGCCGAGCAGCAGGGACCGGGGCCGCAGCGTCCGCGCGAGAGCGGCGGGGGCATCCTCATGGGCCGGCCCTTCGGCGTCCCCGTCTACGTGGCGCCCAGCTGGTTCCTCGTCGCGGCCCTGATCACCTGGGTGTTCGGCGGCCAGCTCGACCGCGTCCTGCCCGAGCTGGGACGCGCCCGCTATTTGGTCTCCCTCTTCTTCGCCGTCGCCTTCTACGCCTCGGTCCTCGTGCACGAACTGGCGCACACGGTCGCCGCGCTCCGCTTCAAGCTCCCCGTGCGCCGCATCCAGCTCCAGTTCTTCGGCGGGGTCTCCGAGATCGAGAAGGAGAGCGAGACGCCCGGCCGGGAGTTCGTCCTCGCCTTCGTCGGCCCGCTGCTCTCGCTGGTCCTCGCCGGCGTCTTCTGGCTCGGCCTGCAGGCCGTCGAGCCGGCCACCGTGCCCGGGGTGCTGCTCGCCGGGCTCATGGTCTCCAACCTCCTGGTGGCCGCGTTCAACCTGCTGCCCGGACTGCCGCTGGACGGCGGCCGGATGCTCCGCGCCGTCGTCTGGAAGATCAGCGGCCGGGCCATGACCGGCACCGTCGCCGCCGCCTGGGTCGGCCGCGCGCTCGCCGTCAGCGTCCTGATCGGCCTGCCGCTGCTCACCCAGGCCGACCGCGCCGAGAGCTTCGGCAGCGTGGACTCCCTCACCGACGCCCTGCTCGCCGCCATCCTCGCCGCGATCATCTGGACCGGGGCAGGCAACAGCCTGCGCATGGCCCGGCTCCGCGAGCGGCTGCCCGGGCTGAGGGCCCGCACCCTCACCCGCCGCGCCGTCCCCGTCGAGGCCGCGACCCCGCTCTCCGAGGCCCTGCGCCGCGCCAACGAGCAGGGCGCCCGCGCCCTGGTCGTCGTCGACGGCTCGGGCGCCCCCACCGCCCTGGTCCGCGAGTCCGCGATCGTCGGCATCCCCGCCCACCGCCGCCCCTGGGTGGCCGTCGGCACCCTCGCCCAGGAACTCACCGACGGCATGCGGGTCTCCGCCGAGCTCTCCGGCGAGGAGCTCCTGGAGACCCTGCGGCTGACCCCCGCCACCGAGTACCTGGTGGTCGAGGAGACCGGCGAGGTCTACGGCGTGCTGTCCACCGCGGACGTCGAGCGCGCCTTCGTCGCCGCCATGGCCCGCACCCCGTCCTGAGCCCGGGGCCGTGGTGCCGGGCCCTCCGTACGCCCGGTACGCTGGTCACATGTCCGAACCGACCGGTGCCGCCCGCCGTCGCGGGCCCTTCCAGGTCGGGGACCAGGTCCAGCTCACCGACCCCAAGGGACGCCACTACACCTTCACGCTCGAAGCCGGGAAGCAGTTCCACACCCACAAGGGTGCCTTCCCGCACGACGAGCTGATCGGTGCTCCCGAGGGCAGTGTTGTCCGTACCACGGGAAACGTCGCCTACCTCGCGCTGCGCCCCCTGCTCCCCGACTACGTCCTGTCCATGCCGCGCGGAGCCGCCGTGGTCTACCCCAAGGACGCGGGGCAGATCCTGGCCATGGCCGACATCTTCCCCGGCGCCCGCGTCGTGGAGGCCGGCGTCGGCTCCGGCTCGCTGAGCAGCTTCCTGCTGCGGGCCATCGGCGACCAGGGCATGCTGCACTCCTACGAGCGCCGCGCCGACTTCGCCGAGATCGCCACGCAGAACGTGGAGCGCTACTTCGGCGGCCCGCACCCCGCCTGGCAGCTCACCGTCGGCGACCTCCAGGACAACCTGTCCGACACCGACGTCGACCGCGTCATCCTGGACATGCTCGCCCCCTGGGAGTGCCTGGAGGCCGTGCGCAAGGCGCTCGTCCCCGGCGGCATCCTGTGCTGCTACGTGGCGACCACCACCCAGCTCGCGCGCACCGTCGAGTCCATCCGGGAGATCGGCTGCTTCGCCGAGCCGTCCGCCTGGGAGACGATGGTCCGCACCTGGCACGTGGAGGGCCTGGCGGTCCGCCCCGACCACCGCATGATCGGCCACACCGGCTTCCTGCTCACCGCCCGCCGCCTGGCGGACGGTGTCGAGCCGCCGATGCGCCGCCGTCGTCCGGCCAAGGGCGCCTACGGCGAGGACTACACCGGTCCGGGCGGGGCTCCCGCCGAGCGCTGACCCCCGCTTCCCCGCGACGGCGTCGTCGGCCGAGTGACGAACTCGGCGGCGGCGCCGTCGTGTTGGAACGGAGAGTCGCTGTTCCGCTTGGCCGGGGCGTGTGCGACGATGCCCATCGTCCCCCGCAATTCCGGCACTTCAGGAGCCAGCGCGCGTGCAGCCCCCGGCAGGACTCCCGCACACCCACTCGCGTCCCGTCCACTGGCTGCTGACCGCCGTGGCCGTGGCCGCCGTCCTGCTCGGCGCGGCCCTCGTGGACCCCGGTGACGACACCGCCACCGCGTCCGCGCCGACGTCCGCCGCGCCCGATCCGGCCGCCGTGCGCTACCCGTTCGACTGCGGCACCGCCGGCGTGGAGGTGGCGCACCGGGCCGCCGCCGACCTCGACGGCGACGGGCGCCCGGAAACGGTCGCGGTCGTGCGCTGCCGCTCGGGCGCGGGCACCGCGCCCAGCGGCGTCTACGTGCTGGCGCCCGCGGCCGAACGCGGCGCCATGCCACGGGTGACGGCGACCCTGGTCGATCCCGCGCAGCGGATGAGCGTCACCGGATTCGCGGTCCGCGGTGACGTGGTTTCGGCCACTCTGCTCGGCTACTCCTCGGCGAACGTGCCCCGCTGCTGCCCCGACCGGCGCCGGGACGTCCAATGGCGGTGGCACGACGGGAAGTTCGCGCTGACGGCACCGCCCGTCGCGGGGCGTGCCTGAACGGTCACTCGGCGTCGGGTCCGTAGACCTCGACCTTGTCCGAGACGCGGCGCACGTGGATGCAGTCGCCGGGACAGTCCTTGGCCGACTCGCGCACATCCACCAGCAGCGGCAGCGGTACGGGCGCGGTCGCCCCCGGTTCCTGCAGGAGTTCGTCGTCGAGGCTCTTGACGTAGGCCAGGCCGTCGATGTCGAGCTCGAAGACCTCCGGGGCGTACTGCGCGCAGATACCGTCCCCCGTGCACAGGTCCTGGTCGATCCAGACCTCTAGGGCCTCCGGGCCCCCGGCCGCCGGGTCCTCGGCGACGGTCGCACGGTCTTCGTTCTGGACGGTCATTGCGTTGCCGTTTCCTGCCTACGTGAATCAATTGGAGCCAGCACTGACGGGTGTTGACCGAGTTCGACAATACAACCGCCCGCTTTCCGATGTTGATGGGTGGGTATTCCCCTGTCGTGAGGACGTGCGCAAGGGTGAAGATCGGACACACTCCGACCGGGTTTGTGATCTAGGGGTTTCAACCTGCACCGGCCCAGGTAGGGTCTGGAAGCGTCCAGCTCCCCTTGGAGGAGGTGAGGACCGTGGCAGCCCACGACGACGACATGAACCGCGGCATCCGGCCGGGACGGGGCGGTGACGACCCCGCCGGCCAGGTTGCCTACCTCGAGCAGGAGATCGCCGTCCTGCGGCGCAAGCTCGCCGACTCTCCGCGGCACACGAGGATTCTCGAAGAGCGGATCGTCGAGCTCCAGACCAACCTGGCAGGGGTGTCCGCACAGAACGAGCGGCTCGCCAACACCCTGCGCGAGGCCCGCGACCAGATCGTGGCCCTCAAGGAGGAGGTCGACCGGCTCGCCCAGCCGCCGGCCGGCTTCGGGGTCTTTCTCCAGGCGAACGACGACAGCACGGTCGACGTCTTCACCGGGGGCCGCAAACTCCGGGTCAACGTCAGCCCGAGCGTCGACGCCGACGAGCTCAGGCCCGGCCAGGAGGTCATGCTCAACGAGGCGCTCAACGTGGTCGAAGCCATGGCGTTCGAGCGGGCCGGGGACATCGTCACCCTCAAGGAGATCCTCGAGGACGGCGAACGGGCCCTGGTCATCGGGCACACCGACGAGGAGCGCGTGGTGAGGCTCGCCGAGCCGCTGCTGGACGTCACCATCCGCCCCGGCGACGCCCTGTTGCTCGAATCCCGTTCCGGCTACGTCTACGAGGTCATCCCGAAGAGCGAGGTCGAGGAGCTCGTCCTCGAAGAGGTCCCGGACATCGACTACACGAAGATCGGCGGTCTGGGCAACCAGATCGAGCTGATCCGCGACGCGGTCGAGCTCCCGTACCTCTACCCCGACCTCTTCAAGGAGCACGAACTCCGGCCGCCCAAGGGCGTCCTGCTGTACGGACCGCCCGGCTGCGGCAAGACCCTCATCGCCAAGGCCGTCGCCAACTCCCTTGCCAAGAAGGTCGCGGAGGTCACCGGCAAGCCCGCGGGGAAGAGCTTCTTCCTCAACATCAAGGGCCCCGAGCTGCTCAACAAGTACGTGGGCGAGACCGAGCGGCACATCCGGCTGATCTTCCAGCGGGCACGCGAGAAGGCCGGCGAGGGCACCCCGGTGATCGTGTTCTTCGACGAGATGGACTCCCTGTTCCGCACCCGCGGCTCCGGCGTCAGCTCCGACGTGGAGAACACCATCGTCCCCCAGCTGCTCTCGGAGATCGACGGCGTCGAGGGCCTGGAGAACGTGATCGTCATCGGCGCCTCCAACCGCGAGGACATGATCGACCCCGCGATCCTGCGCCCCGGCCGGCTGGACGTGAAGATCAAGATCGAGCGTCCGGACGCCGAGGCGGCCAAGGACATCTTCTCCAAGTACCTGACCCAGACCCTGCCGCTGCACGCGGACGACCTCACCGAGCACGGCGGGTCGGCCCGGGCGACGATCGACGGCATGATCCAGTCGGTCGTGGAGCAGATGTACGCGGAGTCCGAGGAGAACCGCTTCCTGGAGGTCACCTACGCCAACGGTGACAAGGAGGTCCTGTACTTCAAGGACTTCAACTCCGGAGCGATGATCCAGAACATCGTGGACCGGGCCAAGAAGATGGCGATCAAGGCCTTCCTGGACCACAACCAGAAGGGTCTGCGCGTCTCCCACCTGCTCGCCGCCTGCGTCGACGAGTTCAAGGAGAACGAGGACCTGCCCAACACCACCAACCCCGACGACTGGGCCCGCATCTCCGGCAAGAAGGGCGAGCGGATCGTCTTCATCCGCACCCTCGTCACCGGCAAGCAGGGCGCGGACACCGGTCGCTCGATCGACACGGTGGCCAATACCGGTCAGTACCTGTAGCACTCCGTCCGGCTGCGGATGACTGTCTCCTCCCGGTTCCCGCCCCCCGGCGGGACCGGCCGGAAACAGTCCGTCCGCGGCCGGACGCGTTTTGCGCCAGATTTCCGCGCACGGCACGACCGTGCCGATGTGCCGCACGAACCGGAGCAATGACTGTAATGATCTCCCCAGGGCCGCAAAGCCGTTCTAGGCTCGTCGGTACCACCGCGACGCGCGTGGGGGATGCACACGGACCGGATGCGCAGCGGTACTTGAGTGGCGACCCCGCCCGGGGGCGCCACCGGGCAAGGAGGGCCGCATGACCGTACGGCGAGTAATGGGCATCGAGACGGAGTACGGGATCTCCGTCCCCGGTCACCCGAACGCCAATGCCATGCTCACCTCGTCCCAGATCGTCAACGCCTACGCGGCAGCGATGCACCGGGCACGCCGTGCCCGCTGGGACTTCGAGGAGGAGAACCCGCTGCGGGACGCCCGCGGCTTCGACCTCGCCCGCGAGGCGGCGGACGCCAGCCAGCTCACGGACGAGGACATCGGCCTGGCCAATGTGATCCTCACCAATGGCGCCCGGCTGTACGTGGACCACGCCCATCCCGAATACAGCTCCCCGGAGATCACCAACCCGCGCGACGCCGTCCTCTGGGACAAGGCCGGGGAGCGGATCATGGCCGAGGCCGCCGAGCGGGCCGCCCAGCTGCCCGGTGCCCAGCCGATCCACCTCTACAAGAACAACACGGACAACAAGGGCGCGTCCTACGGCACCCACGAGAACTACCTGATGAAGCGGGAGACCCCCTTCTCGGACATCGTGCGGCACCTGACCCCCTTCTTCGTCTCCCGCCAGGTGGTCACCGGGGCCGGCCGGGTGGGCATCGGCCAGGACGGCCGCGAGCACGGCTTCCAGATCAGCCAGCGGGCCGACTACTTCGAGGTCGAGGTCGGCCTGGAGACCACGCTCAAGCGCCCCATCATCAACACCCGGGACGAGCCGCACGCGGACGCCGAGAAGTACCGCCGGCTGCACGTGATCATCGGCGACGCCAACCTCTCGGAGATCTCCACCTACCTCAAGCTCGGCACCACCTCCCTGGTCCTCTCCATGATCGAGGACGGCTTCATCTCCGCGGACTTCGCCGTCGACCAGCCGGTCCGCACGCTCCACCGGGTCAGCCACGACCCCTCGCTGCGGCGCCTGATCACGCTGCGCAGCGGCCGCACGCTGACCGCGGTGCAGTTGCAGATGGAGTACTTCGAGCTGGCCCGCAAGCACGTCGAGGACCGTTTCGGGGCCGACGCGGACGAGCAGACCAAGGACGTGCTGGCGCGCTGGGAGGACGTGCTGGGCCGGCTGGAGAGCGATCCGATGAGCCTGGCCGGCGAGCTGGACTGGGTGGCCAAGCGTGAGCTGCTGGAGGGCTACCGCAGGCGGGACGGCCTGGACTGGGACGCGGCCCGCCTCCACCTGGTGGACCTGCAGTACGCGGACGTCCGCGCGGACAAGGGGCTGTACAACCGGCTGGTCGCCCGCGGCCGGATGAAGCGGCTCCTGGACGAGACCGAGGTCGAGCGGGCCCGCACGGCGCCGCCGGAGGACACCCGGGCCTACTTCCGGGGCCGCTGCCTGGAGCAGTACGCGGACGACGTGGCCGCGGCCTCCTGGGACTCGGTGATCTTCGACCTGCCGGGCCGCGACTCGCTCCAGCGGGTTCCGACCCTGGAGCCCCTGCGGGGCACGCGCAACCACGTCAAGGAGCTCCTGGACCGCTGCCGCACGGCGGAGGACCTGGTGCGGGTGTTGTCCGGGGGCTGAGTCCCGGGTCCGTCCCGGGACTGGAGGGGGCCCGGTCCGGGAATCATCACCATGGTTCCCGGGCGTTCCAGGAAGTACAGGGCCGATGTCGGACCCTGCTTGTAGGGTCAGAACAGATACGTCCGATCTTGTACGTCGAACCGAGCGGGGTGAGGGGTATGGCGACCAAGGACACCGGCGGCGGGCAGCAGAAGGCCACGCGCTCGACAGAGGAGGTCGAGGAGCAGGCGCAGGAAGCGCAGGCTTCGGAGGACCTCAAGGAGCGGCACGAGAAGCTGTCGGACGACGTGGACTCGGTGCTGGACGAGATTGATGATGTCTTGGAGGAGAACGCGGAGGACTTCGTACGCTCGTTCGTTCAAAAGGGCGGGCAGTAGGGTCGTTTTGCCTTCGAATCCGAGGGGGAGGGGTTGGGTGGCGGACGAGCCCAGACTGAAGCGCTGCGCGCGGTGCGGCGAGGAGAAGCCGCGCGCAAGCTTCGCAGCCAAGCGAACGAACCTGGATGGCCTGCGGCTCCATTGCCGTGATTGCGGCGCGGATTACTACCGCAAGCGTCAGGAGACCTTGGGGCGGAAAGTCAGGCCAAGACTGGATGTGCCCGAAGGGCACAAGTACTGCATGAGCTGTGAGGAGATCAAGCGGCACTCCGAGTGGCATCGCAATGCGACAGCATCCGATGGGCTGTCCACGCGCTGCAAGACGTGTCGAGCGGCCGAGGGCCGTGCAGGACACCTCAAGCGCAAGTACGGCATCACGGAGGCCGAGCGTGACGAGATGATCGCGTCGCAAATGGGTACCTGTGCGATCTGCCTGGCCGCCCCGGCAGTCCACGTGGACCACTGTCACGACACAGGTAAAGTCCGTGGCGTACTGTGCTTCAACTGCAATTCCGGCATCGGCAAGTTGAGAGACGATCTCGGCATCCTGCGCCGGGCCGTCGCATATCTGGAAGGAAACGTGTGGAAGCCAACCCTCGTAGCACCGGGCGTCTACCAGCTGCCTTCCTGACGCCGGGCTCGTCCTCGTTCATGGACTTCCTCGGCAGCCACGCGCCGGACCTGCTGCCGGGCAACCGGCCGCTGCCGCCGGTCAAGGGGGCCGTCGAGATTCCGCACGGCACGACCATCGTCGCGGTCACCTACGGCGGCGGGGTCGTGCTGGCCGGTGACCGGCGGGCCACGATGGGCAACTTCATCGCGCAGCGCGACATCGAGAAGGTCTTCCCGGCGGACGAGTACTCGGCCGTCGGCATCGCCGGCACGGCCGGTCTCGCCGTGGAGATGGTCAAGCTCTTCCAGCTGGAGCTGGAGCACTTCGAGAAGGTGGAGGGCGCCCAGCTCTCCCTGGAGGGCAAGGCCAACCGGCTCTCCACCATGATCCGCAGCAACCTCGGCATGGCCATGCAGGGCCTGGCGGTCGTGCCGCTCTTCGCCGGCTGGGACGTGGACCGGGGGAAGGGCCGGATCTTCTCCTACGACGTCACCGGCGGGCGCTCCGAGGAGCAGGGCTACGCGGCCACGGGCTCCGGCTCGATGTTCGCGCGGGGGGCACTCAAGAAGCTGTACCGGGAGGACCTCTCGGAGGAGGACGCCACCACGCTCGTCGTCCAGGCGCTCTACGACGCGGCGGACGACGACTCGGCCACCGGTGGCCCGGACCTGGCCCGCAGGATCTACCCGATCGTGACCGTCGTCTCCGACGAGGGCTTCCGCAGGCTCTCGGACGAGCAGCTCATCGGGACCGTCAGGGCGATCCACGAGCGTCGGCTGGAGGCGCCGGACGGCCCCCGCGCCGCCCTTCTCTAGCCATGCGTCTCCTACGAACAGAAAGGGATGGGTAGCCGGTGTCGACGCCGTTCTACGTCTCTCCCCAGCAGGCCATGGCCGATCGCGCCGAGTACGCCCGCAAGGGCATCGCGCGCGGCCGCAGCGTCGTGGTCCTCCAGTACAACGATGGCGTGGTCTTCGTTGCCGAGAACCCGTCCCGCGCGCTGCACAAGGTCAGTGAGATCTACGACCGCATCGCGTTCGCGGCGGTCGGCAAGTACAACGAGTTCGAGAACCTGCGCATCGGCGGCGTGCGCTACGCCGACCTGCGCGGCTACACGTACGACCGCGGGGACGTCACCGCGCGCGGCCTCGCCAACGTCTACGCCCAGACTCTCGGCACGATCTTCTCCAGCGCGGGGGAGAAGCCGTACGAGGTCGAGCTGATCGTCGCCGAGGTCGGGGCGGGCCCCGAGGACGACCAGATCTACCGGCTGCCGCACGACGGCTCGATCGTCGACGAGCACGGCTCGGTCGCGGTCGGCGGCAACGCGGACCAGATCAGCAACTACCTCGGGCAGCGGCACCGGGACGGGATGACCCTGTCCGAGGCGCTCAAGCTCGCGGTGGAGTCGCTCGCGCGCGACACGAACGGCGCGGAACGGACGCTGACGGCCGAGCAGTTGGAGGTCGCGGTGCTGGACCGGACGCGGCCGCAGCAGCGGAAGTTCAAGCGGTTGCTCGGGCGGCAGCTGTCGCGGCTTCTGGAAGAGGGGGCGGGTGCCTCCTCCTCGGACTCCGCCGAGCCGGAGGAAGGCGACGCGTCGTAGGGCCCCTTCGGGCGATGTCCTCAAACGCCGGACGGGCTGAATTTCAGCCCGTCCGGCGTTTGAGGACGAACGCGGCGCAGCCGCGCGAGAAACGGTGAAAGTGGGGGTACCCCCTCTGGGGGAGGGGCCGGGGCGTCTCTACTCCACCGCGGGCCCACTCGACCCGCGTACCACCAACTCCACCGGCAGCTCCCCGGCCCCGTCCCCCCGCCCCTCCAGCACCGCCATCAGCGCCCGCATCCCCGCTTCGCCCACCGCCTCGGCGGGCAGACGCACCGTCGTCAGCTCGGGGTCGACCGCCGTCGCCAGCGACAGGTCGGTGAAGCCCGTCACCGAGAGATCGGCCGGCACCCGCAGGCCCCGTCGCCGCGCGGCCTTGCACGCGCCCGCCGCCAGCATGTCGTCGTCGCAGACCAGCGCCGTCGGCCGTGGGCCGGGGGAGGCCAGTATCCGCTCCGCCGCCGCCCGTCCCGCGTCCACGTCGAGCGCCGACGGCTCGGTCCGTACCAGAACCGCGTCCGGGACGCCGCGCAGCACCTCCGACAGGGCCCGGGCCCGGACCCGGAACGTCCACGAGTCGACGTCCGCCGCCAGGTGCGCGAAGCGGCGGTGGCCGAGGGCCAGCAGGTGCTCGGCCACCTGCCGCATGCCGTCCGCGATGGGCGGATTGACCGTGGCCGCCGCGTCCGTGCCCGCCGGGTCGCTGTCGAGCATGACCAGCGGCAGGCCCCCGGCCCGCAGGTCCGCCAGCGCGTCGACCGCCATCGAGGACGCGATGACGCCGTCGATCGCCGAGCGCGCGGACGCGAAGGGGTCGCGCGCGGGCCCGATGCCCTCGGGGGAGGGGTAGAGCAGGACGCCCGCGCCCTGCTCGCCCGCGGCCCGCGCCGCCCCCGCGTAGACCCGGGCGAAGAACTCGTTGGTGAGGGCCGGCACCACCAGCAGCGCGGTCCGGGTGTGGCCCAGGCGCAGCTCGCGCGCGGCGAGGTTCGGTCGGTAGCCCAGCTCCAGGGCCGCCGCCCGGACGGCCTCCGCGCGGTGCTCCGAGACCCGTCCGCGCCATTTGTCCCCCATGACCAGGGATACTGTCGCCTGGGAAACACCGGCCGCGCGGGCCACGTCCCGGCTGGTCGCCCGGGCGGGCGTCGCGTGCGCGCCCCGCACCGTGGGCCATCGCCCACCGGTCTTCTCGCCCTTCGTCACCGCTGTGACGCCCCCTTCCGTGGCTTGTCCACGGGTGGACCCGTGAGCTACCGGCATGGTACGTATAACGGCCGAAGTTATACGTAAAACCACACCACCGAGAGGGACACGATGGCAGCCGGCTACGGCGACATGCTGAGGACGCGGTACGCGGCGCGACTGCTCACGGGCACCCTGGTGGGCCGGCTGCCCACCGCCACCGCCGCGCTCGCGATCGTGCTGTTCGCCCGCGCCGAGGGCGGCAGCTACACCCTCGCGAGCGCCCTGTCGGCCACCTACGGCGTCGCCAACGCCTTCGGGCAGCCGCTGCTCGGCCGGGCCGTGGACCTGCGCGGCCAGCCGAAGGTGATGCTGCCCGCGGCGATCCTCTCCGCGCTCGGCATGGGGCTCTTCGCCGTCGTCGGCCTGGAGCCGCTGCCCGTCGCCTACGCCGCGATGATCGTCGCCGGTTTCTTCACCCCGCCGCTGGAGGGCGGCCTGCGGGCCCTGTGGCCGTCCGTCCTCAAGGACGAGGGCCGCATCCACGCCGCGTACGCTCTCGACGCCGTCGCGCAGGAAGTCATGTACGCGGCCGGGCCGCTGATCGTGATGCTGATCGTCCACGAGTGGTCCGCGTCCGCCGCGCTGCTGGTCATCAACGTCCTGGGCGTCCTCGGCGCGCTGGCCGTCGTCACCTCGGCGCCCTCCCGCCGGTGGCGCAGCGAGCCCCGCGAGGCCCACTGGCTGGGCGCGCTGCGCTCGCGTGGTCTGCTGGTCGTGCTCGGCACCTTCTTCTTCGTCGGCTCGGCCCTCGGCTCCATAGCCGTGGCCGCCGTCGCCTACGCCGACACCCACGGCAACGAGATGATCTCCAGTTACATCCTCTCGGCCCTCAGCGCCGGAGCCCTGGTGGGCGGCGTCGTCTACGGCGGCCGGCAGTGGGCCGGCAGCCCGGAGAACCGGCTGCGGGTGATCGTCGGTCTGCTCGCGGTCGGCTACCTGCCGTTGCTCATCACGCCCGGCGTCGTCGCGATGACGGTCCTGGCCGGAGTGGCCGGCATCTTCCTCGCGCCCGCGCTCGCCTGTGCCTTCGTCGTCGTGGACCGGCACGCGCCGCGCGGCACCGCCACCGAGGCGTTCTCCTGGCTGATCACCTCCTTCGGCGTCGGCGCCTCCATCGGCACCGGCATCGTCGGCCCGGCCGTCGAGGCCGGCGGCGCCCGGGCCGGGTTCGCGGTGGCCGCGGGAAGCGGCGTGGCCGCCGTGCTCGTGCTGCTCGCCGCCCGGCGCGCGCTGTCCGCCCCCGAGGGCCCGTCGGCCGTCGTCGCGCGGTCGGAAAATGATCGGAACGCCGCTGTCGAACCCGGTTTCAGCGCAGGGCATCAGGCGTAGTGTTCAGGCATGGACCGCCGCATTTTCGGGCTGGAGAACGAGTACGGCGTCACGTGCACCTTCAGGGGACAGCGCCGGCTGTCCCCTGACGAAGTGGCGCGGTACCTCTTCCGTCGTGTCGTTTCCTGGGGCCGCAGCAGCAATGTCTTCCTGCGCAACGGCGCCCGTCTCTACCTCGATGTGGGATCGCACCCGGAATACGCAACTCCGGAGTGCGACAACGTGACCGAGCTGGTCACCCACGACAAGGCGGGCGAGCGCATTCTCGAGGGCCTGCTCGTCGATGCCGAACGCCGCCTGCACGAGGAGGGAATCGCGGGCGACGTCTACCTCTTCAAGAACAACACCGATTCGGCGGGGAACTCCTACGGCTGCCACGAGAACTATCTCGTGGCCAGACACGGGGAGTTCTCCCGTCTCGCGGACATCCTCATCCCCTTCCTGGTCACCCGGCAGTTGATCTGTGGTGCCGGCAAGGTCCTCCAGACTCCGCGCGGCGCCGTCTACTGCGTCAGCCAGCGCGCCGAGCACATCTGGGAGGGCGTCAGTTCCGCCACCAC
The DNA here is from genome assembly GCF_015999245.1 of Streptomyces sp. AV19. Taxonomy (GTDB): domain Bacteria; phylum Actinomycetota; class Actinomycetes; order Streptomycetales; family Streptomycetaceae; genus Streptomyces. The sequence goes on from NZ_JAEAMR010000010.1 coordinate 526,072, forward strand.
CCGCTCGCGTCCGATCATCAACACCCGGGACGAGCCGCACGCCGACGCCGAGCGCTACCGCCGCCTGCACGTGATCGTCGGCGACTCCAACATGTCGGAGACCACGATGCTGCTCAAGGTCGGGGCCACCGACCTCGTGCTGCGCATGATCGAGGCCGGCACCGTGATGCGCGACCTGACCCTGGAGAACCCCATCCGGGCCATCCGCGAGGTCAGTCACGACACCACCGGCCGGCGCAAGGTGCGCCTCGCCAGCGGCCGCGAGGCCTCGGCCCTGGAGGTGCAGCAGGAGTACTACGAGAAGGCCGTGGACTTCTGCGAGCGCCGCGGCATCCGCACCGGCACCGTCGAGCGCGTCCTGGAGCTGTGGGGCCGCGCCCTGGAGGCGATCCGCGACGAGGACCTGGACCGGATCTCCACCGAGATCGACTGGGTGATGAAGTACCGGCTGATCGAGGGCTACCGGGCCAAGAACAACATCACCATGTCCCACCCGAGGGTGGCCCAGATAGACCTGGCGTACCACGACATCCACCGCCGCCGGGGGCTGTACTACCTGCTGGAGCGGCGCGGCCAGGCCGCACGGGTGTGCAACGACCTGAAGATCTTCGAGGGCAAGTCCGTTCCCCCGCAGACCACCAGGGCCAGGCTGCGCGGCGATTTCATCCGGCGCGCACAGGAACAGCGCCGGGACTTCACCGTTGACTGGGTGCATCTCAAGCTCAATGACCAGGCACAGCGCACGGTGTTGTGCAAGGACCCGTTCCGGTCGGTCGACGACCGGGTGGAAAAGCTGATCGCCGGAATGTAGCGGAGCCATCGGTGCGCCGGGCCTTCACGCCCGGCGCACCGTCATGTGCGGAGGGAGTTGATCGGGCCGGTATTGGCCGTAGAGTGGCGGGCACTGTTCAGCCACCCCCTAGCCCGAGTTGGACCGATGCTGCGATTCACCGCGGGACGAATCCCGCACTCCCGTACCCGTTCGAGGAGCACGCACCGGGCGTCGCGCCGTCTGGCGACCGCGCTGGCCGTGCCCGTCCTGCTGCTGACCGCCGCCGCGTGCGGGTCCGACGACGGTGGCGGCGGTTCCGGTTCCGGGATCTCGGTGGAGGGGGCCTTCGGGGAGACGCCGAAGATCTCGGTCTCGAAGGACGCCGAGGTGCCGTCCGAGATGAAGGTCAGCACGCTGACCGAGGGCAAGGGCGCGACGGTGGCCAAGGGCGAGTTCGTCCGCTTCGACTACGCGGTGCAGGCCGCCAAGGAGGGCATGACGGCCCAGGGGTCGTGGGCCCCGACCCCTGGTGCCCCCGCCAAGGGGCCGCGCCGCTCGATGGTGCAGCAGGTGGGCGGCTCCGGTTCGGTGCCTCCCACGGTGTTCAACTCGCTGGCGGGCCGCAAGGTCGGCAGCCGGGTATGGGTCGAGGGCACGGTCAAGTCGCTGTACGGCGACCAGCTTCCGCAGGGGCTCAACCCCGACGACGGCCTGGTCTGGGTCCTCGACGTGGTGAACGCGGCGAAGATCGACCCGAAGGGCGAGGCCAAGGGCGAGCAGGCCAAGCCCGAGGCGGGCATGCCGGAGGTCAAGGTGGAGCCGGGGAAGGCCGCCGAGATCACGATCCCCAAGGGGGAGAAGCCGCCCAAGGAGCTCAAGGAGCAGGTGCTGATCAAGGGCGACGGCCCGGAGCTCAAGGCGGGCGACGGCCTGGTCGGCCAGTACACGGGCGTGTTCTGGGACGGCGGCAAGAAGTTCGACTCCTCCTGGGACCACAAGCCCGCGCCCGGCGCCACGGGCTTCCAGATCGGCACCTCCTCGGTGATCGCGGGCTGGGACAAGGGCCTGGTGGGCAAGCACGTCGGGGACCGCGTCCTGATGGTCATCCCGCCGGACCTGGCGTACGGCGACACCCCGCCGCCCGGCAGCAACATCCCCAAGGGGGCCACGCTGGTCTTCGTCGTGGACATCGTGGGCAAGGTCTGATCGCCGATCTGCGAAACTTGCACGGTTGTCCGCAGAATCCGTTCGTAGGAGCACTTACGTGAACATCGACAAGCCCGAGATCGACTTCCCCGAGGGGCCGGCCCCGTCCGACCTGGAGATCGTCGACCTCTGGGAGGGCGACGGCGCGGTGGCCAAGGCCGGCGACTTCGTCAAGGTCCACTACGTGGGCGTCGCCTACTCCACCGGTGAGGAGTTCGACGCGAGCTGGAACCGGGGCAACCCGCTGGAGTTCCAGCTGGGCGCCGGCCAGGTCATCGTGGGCTGGGACAAGGGCATCCAGGGCATGAAGGTCGGCGGCCGCCGCCGGCTGACCATCCCCGCCCACCTCGCGTACGGCGACCGCGGCGCCGGCGGCGGCCGCATCGCCCCGGGCGAGACGCTGATCTTCGTCTGCGACCTGATCGCCGTCTGAGTCCCGGCAGCACCTCCCCGAGGGCCCGCGCTTCGTGCGCGGGCCCTCGGCTTTTGCCGTGCGACGCCCGAGCGGTACGGTCATCGGTTGAAAGAACATGAGAAGAGGGCGAGAGGGCGTCGATGGCGATTGCCAAGGCCGAGCGGCTGATGAACCTGGCGCTGTGCCTGCTGGGGACGCGTCGTCCGCTCAGCAAGCGGGAGTTGCGGGCGTCCATCGAGGCTTATATCGAGGCCTTCGGGGTTGACGTTCACGACGCGGTGGCGCCCGGCGGCAGTGACGACGCCTTCAACCGCATGTTCGAGCGCGACAAGGAAGACCTCCGCGAGCTCGGCCTGATCATCGAGACCGTCGAGGGCGTGGACGGCGAGACCGGCTACGTGGCCCGCCGCGACAGCAACCGGCTCCCCCCGATCACCCTCGACGCCGAGGAGGCCGCGGCCCTGGGCCTGGCGGCCAAGGTCTGGCAGCAGGCCCGGCTCGCGGCCGCCGCCAGCGGCGCCCTGCAGAAGCTGCGCGCGGCCGGCATGCCCGAGGCCGAGGACGCGTACGAGGGCCACGGCGCGCTGGAGCCGCGCATCCCCGTCCACGAGGCCGCTTTCGAGCCGCTGATGCTCGCGGCCCGCGACCGGCGCCCCGTCGTCTTCGACTACCGCAAGGCCAACGCCGCCGAGCCCGAGCAGCGGCACGTCGAGCCGTGGACGCTGGAGTGCTGGCGCGGCCACTGGTACCTCGCGGGCTGGGACCGCGACCGCGGCGCCGAGCGCGTCTTCAGGCTCTCCCGGATCACCGGCCGCGTCCGCTCCCGCGCCCTGCCCTTCACCGCGCCCGTCCCCGACCACGTCACCGTCCGCGAGACCGTCGAGACCTGGGCGGGCGAGACGGCCACCGGGACCGCGCGGATCAAGGTCCGGGCCGGGCACGGCTATCCGCTGCGCGCCCGCGCCACCGCGCTGCACGACCTCGGCGGCGGCTGGGACGAGCTGGAGATCCCGTACGGGCACGGGCTGGACGCCTGGCTCGTCGAGTTCGGCCCGGACGTCGTCGTCCTGGAACCCGCCGAGCTGCGGGACGGCGTACTCGACCGGCTGCGTGCCGTGGCCAAGGGCTGAAGGGATCGGGAGCGACTTCTCATGGCAGGAAACGCCATCGACCAGACCCGGCGCATGCTGTCGCTGGTCACCTATCTGCGCGAGCGCCCCGGCGCCCGCGTCGCCGACGTGGCGCGCGCCTTCGGCATCACCGAGGACGAGCTGATCGGCGACCTCGACGTGCTGCCGATGTGCGGCACCAGCTTCCGCGGCGGTGACCTGCTGGACATCGACACCGACGGCGACCGCATCTGGTGGCACAACCCGGACGCGTCCGGCACCAGCACCGGCGAGCCGCTGCGGCTGGCCGCCGACGAGGCCACCGCGCTGCTGGTGGCCGCGCGGGCCGTGGCCACGCTGCCGGGCCTGCGCGAGGGCGACCGGAACGCGCTGGTCCGCGCCACGGCCAAGATCGAGGCCGCCGCCGGGGAGACGGCGGGCGCCAGCTCCCGGCTCTCGGTGACCTTCGAGTCCGAGGGCGGGGTCTTCGCCGACGTCGACCGGGCCATCGCCGAGCGCCGCCGGCTCTGGGTGCGCTACTACTCGCCCGCCCGCGACGAGCTCACCGAGCGCGAGGTCGACCCCGTCCGGCTGTTCGCCGTCGGCCACACCTACATGGAGGCGTGGTGCCGGCTCTCGGAGGCCCGGCGCACCTTCCGCCTCGACCGGGTGGCCGAGATCCGGCTGCTCGACGAGCCCGCCGACCCGCCGCCGGTCGAGCCGCGCGACCTGTCCGCGGGGCTGGTGCAGCCGGCCGCCGAGGACCCGGAGGTCGTCGTCGAGGTGGGACCGGGCGGCCGCTGGGTCGCCGAGTACTACCCGCACGACAGCGCCGAGGAACTGCCCGGCGGCGGCCTGCGGATCACGCTGCGCACCCCCGACCCGGCCTCGCTGCGCCGGCTGGCGCTGCGGCTCGGCCGGGACGGCCGGATCGTCTCCCCGCCGGAGCTGGCCGCGAGCGCCCGGGAGGCGGCGCGCGAGGCCCTCGCGGCGTACGGCGAGTGAGGAGGGCGAGGGGGCGCGTGACGGACGCCATGTCCAATGCCATGGACAACGCCATGGACGCGGCGGTCTTCAAGGCCGCCTGCCCCGACTGCCGGGGCTGCTTCGAGCTGACGGCGGGGGCGCTGCGGCTGGCGATCGGCGCGAGCCGGCGCACCACGTTCTACTCGTTCACCTGCCCGGCCTGCGGCGCGGCCGTCCGCAAACCGGCGGGGGAGCGGATCGTCGAGCTGCTCACCGGCGGCGGGGTGCGCACCCTGCGGCTGTACTCGACCGCCTGACGTGCCGCTCCGTCCGCCCCGGTAGGTTGGCCCCCATGCTCTACCCCATGCTCGCCGTCGCCCTCGCCTTCTGCGGCATCGCCGTCCTCGGCGTCCTGTCCGCCCGCGTCCTGGCGGAAGTGCGGCGGCTGGCGCGGCAGGTCGAGGAGAGTTCGCACAGGATCACCCGGGCGAGCGAGGACCTCGAACGGGCCGCGGTGCCGCTCGCGGCCGAGGCGGCACGGGTCGCGCAGGGCGTCCGGGGGGAGTGACGGGCGGGCCGGGAGCGGCCGGCGCCCGTCTCCTGCGCCGGGAATCCGGGCGGTACGCTGGTGCGGGTGACCCTGCCGACGAAGCGGAGGGTCGCAAGCGGGAACGCGGGAAGGACGCGCGGGGATTGCCGGGCGTTCACCCCTGCGCGTTACGATCGCTGCCGTGCGACTGATGGACATGTGTCCGTACTGCGGCAGTCCCACACAGCCCATACCGCTTCGGTGAGAAGGTAGAAATCATGTTCGGACGGATCGGGGCTCCCGAGATCATCCTCATTCTCGTCGTGGTCGTTCTGCTGTTCGGTGCCAAGAAGCTTCCCGACATGGCGCGTTCCCTCGGCAAGTCGGCGCGCATCCTCAAGAGCGAGGCCAAGGCGATGAAGTCCGAGGGCCAGGACAACGCCGCGGCGCCCGCCGACCCGCCGGCCGAAGCGCCGCGTACGATCAAGGCCGCACCCGGTGACGTGACCTCCCGGCCGGTCCAGGAGACCGCCGACCGCACGACGCAGCGCTGATACACCGAACGAGTCGCGGTTAGCCGCACCGCACGAGATAGGGACGTGGGTTGCCCAAGTCTGCCCGCAAGAAGGTGAAGGACCCCGAGGGGCGGATGCCGCTCGCGGAGCATCTCCGCGAGCTGCGCAACCGGCTGGCGAAGTCGGTCATCGCGATCGTGATCATCTCGGTCGCCTCGGCCGTCTACTACCGCGAGATCATCGAGATCTTCCAGCGCCCGATCCAGGACGCCGTCGGCTGCGACTTCTCCCTCTCGGAGCTCCTCAGGAAGAAGTCCGACACCACGGTCCCGTGCGCCACCCTCACCATGTCGGGGCTCACCGGGCCCTTCGCCCTGGTGATGAAGGTCTCGCTGGTCTCCGGCCTGGTGCTGTCCTGCCCGGTCTGGCTGTACCAGCTGTGGGCCTTCCTCGCGCCCGGCCTGCACCGGAACGAGAAGAAGTACGCGCTGGGCTTCGTCGCGGCCGGTGTCCCGCTCTTCCTGGCCGGCGGCTGGTTCGCCTACACGGTCCTTCCCGCGGCCGCCAAGGCCCTGATCGGTTTCACACCGTCGGGCGTCAACAACCTTCTGCCGCTGGACGACCTGCTCGACCTGATCATGCGGCTGGTCATCGTCTTCGGCCTCTCCTTCGAGCTGCCCCTGCTGCTCATGCTGCTCAACTTCGGCGGCATTCTCACCGGCCGCCGGATGCTGGGCTGGTGGCGCGGCATGATCATGGGCGTCACGGTCTTCGCGGCGGTGGCGACGCCGACGGTCGACCCGTTCTCGATGTTCATGCTCGCCGGCCCGATCGTCGCTCTGTACTTCATCGCCGTCGGCGTCGCGCTGCTCAACGACAAGCGCCGGGCTAGGGCCAACCCCGACCGTCTGCTCGACGACGACGAGGCCGCACCGCTGGACCTCACCCCGGAAGCGGTCGGCGACGTGGAGCCGCTGCCCGCCCTGGACAAGCCCGCCGACGGACAGCCCGTCCGCCGCTCCGGCTACGACGACATCACCTGAACCGGACCCGGTAGGGTCCGCGCGTGACCAGCGACATCACGCTCTTCGTCAATCCCACGGCCGGCCGTGGGCGGGGTGCCCGGGCCGTCGGGCCCGCGGCGCGGGTGCTGCGCGGCGCCGGGTACTCCGTCCGTACCGTCCTGGGCACGGACGCCGCCGACGCCCTGCGCCGGGCCCGCGCGGCGGTGGCCGGCGGGACCGGGGCGCTGGTCGCGGTCGGCGGGGACGGGCTCGTCTCGCTGGCGCTGCAGGCGGTCGCGGGGACGGACGTGCCGCTCGGCGTCGTGGCCGTCGGCACCGGCAACGACTACGCCCGCGCCAACGGCCTCCCCGTCCGCGACCCCGAGGCCGCCGGGCGGCTCGTCGCCCGCGCCCTCAAGGAGGACGGCGGGCGGCCCCGCGACCTCGGCCGCGTGGCCGGCCGGTACTTCGGCACCGTCCTCGCCTCCGGGCTCGACTCCCGCATCAACGACCGCGCCAACCGGATGCGCTTCCCCACCGGGCGGCTGCGCTACGACCTCGCCCTGCTCGCCGAACTGGCCGCCCTGCGGCCCGTCCCCTACCGCCTGCGGCTGGACGACGGGCCGGTGCGGGAGGTCGAGGCCACGCTGGTCGCGGTCGGCAACACCGACTCGTACGGCGGCGGGATGCGCATGTGCGCCGGGGCGCGGGCGGACGACGGGCTCTTCGGCGTCACCGTCGTCGGCCCGTGCAGCCGGACGACCCTGCTGAGGGTCTTCCCCCGGGTCCACCGCGGGACGCACCTCACCCACCCCGCCGTCACCGTCCTCAGCGCGGCGCGTGTGACGCTGGAGGCGTCCGGGGTGACCGGCTACGCGGACGGCGAGCCGCTCGGGCCGCTGCCGCTGACCGCCGAGACCGTGCCGGAGGCCGTGCGGCTGCTGGGGGCTCGTTAAAGATCAGGTGCCTGTCAGAGCTCACCGGTAGGCTCGTAGACAAGATGACCGAGGACATGTCCCCTGCTGAGCGCTACGCCCTGGCGAAGCGGCGCGCCGCGGAGCAGGCCACCGCGCTGGCCCCCTTCCGCGAGATGTACGACTTCGAGCTGGATCCCTTCCAGATCGACGCCTGCAAGGCCCTGGAAGCCGGAAAGGGCGTGCTGGTAGCGGCGCCTACCGGTTCGGGCAAGACCATCGTCGGCGAGTTCGCCGTCCACCTGGCCCTCACCCAGGGCCGCAAGTGCTTCTACACCACCCCGATCAAGGCGCTGTCGAACCAGAAGTTCAACGACCTCGTCAAACGCTACGGCGAGGGCAAGGTCGGCCTGCTGACCGGCGACAACAGCATCAACGCCGACGCCCCGGTGCTCGTGATGACCACCGAGGTGCTGCGCAACATGCTCTACGCGGGCTCGCAGGCCCTCAACGGCCTGGGCCACGTGGTCATGGACGAGGTGCACTACCTCTCCGACCGCTTCCGCGGCGCCGTCTGGGAAGAGGTGATCATCCACCTCCCGGACTCCGTCACCCTGGTCTCGCTGTCGGCCACCGTCTCCAACGCCGAGGAGTTCGGCGACTGGCTGGACACCGTCCGCGGCGACACCGAGGTGATCGTCTCCGAGCACCGGCCCGTCCCGCTGTGGCAGCACGTGCTGGCCGGGCGCCGGATGTACGACCTCTTCGAGGAGAAGACCGGCCCCGACGGCACCCCGGTCACCGGCCGCCGCGAGGTCAACCCCGACCTCGTCCGCCTGGCCCGGATGGAGAACAGCCGCCCGCTGGGCCGCGACCGCCGCCGCGGCAAGATGCTGCGCGAGGCCGACCGCGAGCGCGAGCGCCGCCAGCGCAGCCGTATCTGGACCCCCAGCCGGGTCGAGGTGATCGAACGGCTCGACGCCGAGGGCCTGTTGCCCGCCATCACCTTCATCTTCAGCCGGGCCGGCTGCGAATCCGCCGTCCAGCAGTGCCTGTACTCCGGGCTGCGGCTCAACGACGACGACGCCCGCCGCCGGGTCCGCGAGATCGTCGAGGAGCGCACCGCCGCCATCCCCGACGAGGACCTGCACGTCCTGGGCTACTTCGAGTGGCTGGAGGGGCTGGAGCGGGGCATTGCCGCGCACCACGCGGGCATGCTGCCGACCTTCAAGGAGGTCGTCGAGGAGCTCTTCGTCAAGGGCCTGGTCAAGGCGGTGTTCGCCACCGAGACCCTGGCCCTGGGCATCAACATGCCCGCCCGCTCGGTGGTGTTGGAGAAGCTCGTCAAGTGGAACGGCGAGCAGCACGCCGACATCACCCCCGGCGAGTACACCCAGCTCACCGGCCGGGCCGGGCGCCGCGGCATCGACGTCGAGGGGCACGCGGTCGTCCTGTGGCAGCGCGCCATGGACCCGGGCGCCCTCGCCGGCCTGGCCGGCACCCGGACGTACCCGCTGAGATCGAGCTTCAAGCCGTCCTACAACATGGCGGTCAACCTCGTCTCGCAGTTCGGCCGGCACCGCTCGCGGGAACTGCTGGAGACCTCGTTCGCCCAGTTCCAGGCGGACCGCTCGGTCGTCGGCATCTCGCGCCAGGTGCAGCGCAACGAGGAGGGCCTGGCCGGCTACCGCGAGGCGATCACCTGCCACCTCGGCGACTTCGAGGAGTACGCGGCGCTGCGCCGCGAGCTCAAGGAGCGCGAGAACGACCTGGCCAAGCAGGGCGCCGCCCAGCGCCGGGCGGCCGCCGCGGTGGCCCTGGAGAAGCTCAAGCCGGGCGACGTCATCCACGTGCCCGCCGGCAAGTTCGCCGGCCTCGCGCTGGTGCTGGACCCGGGGCTGCCCGGGCGCGGCGACCGGCACCGCGGCTACGACCCGTACGACGGGCCGCGCCCGCTGGTGCTCACCGCGGAGCGGCAGGTCAAGCGGCTGGCGGCGATCGACTTCCCGGTGCCGGTGGAGCCGCTGGAGCGGATGCGCATCCCGCGCACGTTCAACCCGCGCAGCCCGCAGTCCCGCCGCGACCTGGCCTCCGCGCTGCGCACCAAGGCCGGGCACATCGTGCCCGACCGGCACCGCAAGGCGCGTTCGGCGGCCGCGGACGACACCGAGATCTCCCGGCTGCGCTCGGCGATCCGGGCCCACCCCTGCCACGGCTGCGACGAGCGCGAGGACCACGCCCGCTGGTCCGAGCGCTACCACCGGCTGCAGCGGGACACCCGCCAGCTGGAGCGGCGCATCGAGGGCCGGACGAACACCATCGCCCGCACCTTCGACCGCATCTGCGCGCTGCTGACCGACCTCGACTACCTGCGGAACGAAGAGGTGACCGAGCACGGTAAGCGGCTGGCCCGGCTCTACGGCGAGCTGGACCTGCTGGCCTCGGAGTGCCTGCGCGAGGGCGTCTGGGACGGGCTGGGCCCGGCCGATCTGGCGGCCTGTGCGTCGGCCCTGGTCTACGAGGCCAGGGCGGCCGACGAGGCGGTGGCGCCCAAGCTGCCGTCCGGGGAGGCGAAGGCGGCGCTGGGCGAGATGGTCCGCATCTGGGGCCGGCTGGACGCCCTGGAGGAGCAGCACCGGATCAACCAAGCGGAGGGCGTGGGCCAGCGCGAGCCGGATCTCGGCTTCGCGTGGGCGGCCTACCGCTGGGCGTCCGGGCACGGCCTGGACGAGGTGCTGCGGGAGATCGAGATGCCGGCCGGCGACTTCGTCCGCTGGTGCAAGCAGCTCATCGACGTCCTCGGCCAGATCGCCGCGGCCGCGCCGCACGGCAGCCCGGTGGCGCGCAACGCGCGCAAGGCGGTGGAGGGGCTGTTGCGGGGGGTTGTGGCGTACTCGTCGGTGGGGTGAGGCGGGTCGCCGTTTCGGCGTGAAGGTGCCCCCGCCCCGCCCTTTCACCGTTTCTCGCGCGCTGCGCGCGGGGGCAACGCGGCTGCGCCGCGTTCGTCCTCAAACGCCGGACAGGCTGAATTTCGCGCCCGGGCACGAAGTCAGCCCGTCCGGCATTTCCGGCTCACCAGGACTCCGGCTCCCGCTTGCGCCTCCGGACCACCAGGAAGTACGTCACCGACGCTGCCACCAGGGCCGCCGCCGACGAGATCCCGACCACCGCTCCGGTGCCGAATCCGTTGTCGCCGGAGTCCTCGTCCTCGTCGGGGGCCGTCTCGCTCGTCCGGTCGACGATTTCCTTGTACGCGCGGGGGCCCGCGCAGAAGTCGCGGTTGGCCGGGTCCATCGCGGCGGGCACGGTCAGTTTCGCCGAGGTGAGCGGGGAGTCCGCGTCCTCCCCGGTGAGGTCCACGGCGTAGGTGCCCGGCTGGATGTCGCAGCGCACCATTCCCGCGAGCTCCGTCCAATAGCCGTTCCCCTTGCCCTCCTTGAAGCGGCTCGCGTCCCGCTTGACCGGCTTGACGAAGGCGGGGGAGCGCAGGGTGAGCGCGTCGTGCTCGTCGAGGAGGGCCCGGCCCGTGGTGATGGTGAAGACGGCCTCGTCGCCGCGCTGGGGTTCGCGGCCGGAGTTCAGCGACAGTTCGGGTCCGTCGGAGGCGTCGGCGGGAGCGCCGTGGCCGCAGGCGGCGCTGCCGGCCGACGTCACGGTCAGCTTCGTGGACGCGGCCGGCTTCTTCGCGCCGTCGAGCCGGACGGTCACCGGGTACGTCCCGGGCCGGACCTCGCAGCCCACGCGGCCCTCGGCGTGGATCACCGCCTCGTCCGCCTTGTTGTGGCCGAAGTTCCGCTTCGCGACCTCGATCTTCTTGGCGAGGGCGGGCGATTCGACGGCCATGCGGCCGATGCCGTCCGCGACCTCGTCCCGGATCGAGACCGTGAGGTCGACGGTGCCGCCCTGGCGGGCGGTCAGCGGTCCGTTGATGACGGTGTCTTCGAAGTCGGCCGCCGCCGGTGTGGGGGCGGCGAGCAGCAGCCCGGCCGCGGCCAGACCCGCGAGCGCTATTCGGACAGGACGTACAGAAGAGGACATGCGCCGACGATACGTCAGCCCGCCTGGGGCGTGGCCCCCTCCTGCTCGACCTCGATCCGCTGGTTCCACGCCCGCTTGGACGCCTGCCAGCCGTCCTCGTCGTGCCCCCGGCGCCAGTAGCCGGAGATCGACAGCCGCTCGCGCGGGATCTCCCGCTCCATGCGCAGGTGACGGCGGAGCTCCTTGACGAAGCCGGCCTCGCCGTGGACGAAGGCGTGTACGTCGTCGGAAGGGAAGCCGAGCGCGCGCACGGCCGCCACCAGCTTCTCGCCCACCGGCGCCGTCCCGCGGTGCAGCCAGACGATCTCGATGCCGGGCGCGAGGTCCAGCTTCTGCTCCTCGCCCGGGTCGGCGATCTCGACGAAGGCGACGACCGTCGCCCCGGGGACCTCGGCGGTGAGCCGCTCCAGAGCGGCGGCGATCGCGGGCAGCGCGCTCTCGTCGCCCGCCAGCAGGTGCCAGTCCGCGGCCGGGTCGGGCGCGTAGGCGCCGCCGGGGCCCTGGAAGAGCAGCTCGTCGCCCGGCTCGGCGCCGGCGGCCCACGGCCCGGCCAGACCCTCGTCGCCGTGCACGACGAAGTCGATCGCCAGCTCGCGGGCCGTGCGGTCGAAGGATCGCACGGTGTAGGTGCGCGTCCGGGGCCACTGGTCGCGCGGGTACTCCGCGCGCACGGTGTCGATGTCGAACGGCTCGGGGTAGGCGACGCCTTCCAGCGGGAAGAGCAGCTTGACGTAGTGGTCCGTGAAATCGCCGGCGGCGAACGCGTCCAGTCCCTCGCCGCCCAGGACGACCCGCACCATGTGTGGGGTCAGCCACTCCGTACGCACCACGTGCGCCCGGTGCAGCGGACGCTTCTTCGGGACCGGACGGTCTGCCATTGGAGGTCTCCCCTGAGGGCCGAGGGCCCACTGAGCTCGAAAAAGTTAGGACTGCCTAACCTAACATCTAGCCCGGCAGGGCGGTCAGCAGCCGCTGCAAAGATCCACCCAACCCCCATCGCTCCGCGAGCACCTCCAGCGCCCGCGCGTCGCGCGGCCCGGCCGGCAGCGCCGCGCCGAACGGCGGCAGCGGCACGTCGGCGGCCACCCGGACCACCTTCGGCGCCACCGCCAGATACGGCCGGGCCTCGTCCAGCCGCCGGCGCTGCGCCGGGGTCAGCTTCGCCGCCGGGTCGTCGACGGCGGCCATGATCCCCGCCAGGTCGCCGAAGGAGGCCAGCAGCTTCGCCGCCGTCTTCTCGCCGATGCCGGGCACGCCCGGCAGGCCGTCGCTGGGGTCGCCGCGCAGCAGTGCCAGGTCGGCGTAGCCGGGCCCGTCCACGCCGTACTTCTCGCGCAGCACCGCGCCGTCCACGAGCTGGAGCGTGCCGACGCCCTTGACCGGGTAGAGCACCCGCACCCCGCGGGCGTCGTCCACCAGCTGGTAGAGGTCGCGGTCGCCCGTGACGATGTCCACCGGGCCGGGCGCCCGGGCGGCGAGGGTGCCGATCACGTCGTCCGCCTCGTACCCCGCGGCGCCCACCCGGGCGATGCCGACCGCGTCCAGCACCTGCTCGATCACCGGGACCTGTGGCGAGAGCGTGTCGGGCACCTCCTCCTCGTCCGTCCCCTCCGGGACCTCCTCGGCGACCCGGTGCGCCTTGTAGGAGGGGATCAGGTCCACCCGCCACTGGGGGCGCCAGTCGGCGTCCATGCAGGCCACCAGCTCGTCCGGGCGGTGGTCCTGGACCAGGCGGGCGATGAAGTCGAGCAGGCCGCGCACCGCGTTCACGGGTGTGCCGTCGGGGGCCCGGACGGACTCGGGCACGCCGAAGTAGGCGCGGAAGTACAGGGAGGCGGTGTCGAGGAGCATCAGGCGTCGCGTCACGGCACCGATCATGCCGCACGCCACCGACATGTCCCCGCCGGAGTGTGAAGTGGGCCACTGTTCCGTTTGCCCCGAATGAACCAGGGCAGGCGCGGTCCCGGAGCGAACCCGCCCGTGATGTGCACGGTGCCCGGGGGACGCGGGCCGGATGCCCGTACCGCTCCACGGCCGCCCGCCGGGGGGAGGCGGGCGTCACCAGGTTCGACCCGTGAGGTGTATGTGTCCAGGCTGAAGGCCGAGCATCTGTACAAGGTGTTCGGCAGACGACCCGAAGCCGCCGTCAAGCGGCTCGAAGGCGGCGCGAGCCGCGACGAGCTGCGCGCGGACGGCACCACGGCCGCCGTCATCGATGCCTCGTTCGAGGTGGAGGCGGGCGAGATCTTCGTGGTGATGGGTCTCTCCGGCTCCGGCAAGTCCACGTTGCTGCGGATGCTCAACGGGCTGCTCGACCCGACCTCGGGCACCGTGTCCTACGACGGCCGCGACCTGACCGCGCTCACCCCCCGTGAGCTGCGCGACGTACGCTCCCGGAACATCAGCATGGTCTTCCAGCACTTCGCGCTCTTCCCCCACCGCAGCGTGCTGGAGAACGCCGGCTACGGCCTGGAGGTGCGCGGGGTGCCGCGCGCCGAGCGCGAGCGGCGCGCGGCCGAGGCCCTGGAGCTGGCCGGCCTGGGCGGCTGGGAGCGCTCCTGGCCCGACGAGCTGTCCGGCGGCATGCAGCAGCGCGTGGGCCTCGCCCGGGCGCTGGCCACCGACGCCGACCTGCTGCTGATGGACGAGTCCTTCAGCGCCCTCGACCCGCTGATCCGCCGCGACATGCAGGACCAGCTGCTGGACCTGCAGAAGCGCCTGAAGAAGACCATCGTGTTCATCACCCACGACCTCAACGAGGCCATGCGCCTGGGCGACCGGATCGCCGTCATGCGCGACGGCCGCATCGTCCAGAACGGCACCGCCGAGGACATCCTCGTCCGGCCCGCCAACGACTACGTCGCCTCCTTCATCCAGGACGTGGACCGCTCGCGGGTGCTCACCGCCGGTTCGGTCATGGACAAGGGCGGGATCACGGACGAGATCGCCGCCACGGTGAGCGCCGACACGCCCCTGGCGGAGCTGTTCGCCCCGCTGGCGCTCGGCACCGCCTCCGTCGCCGTCACCGGCGAGGACGGATCCGTCGCGGGGGTGGTCACCCGGGAACGGCTGCTGGCCGCGCTCGGCGAGCAGCCGGCGGGGGTGACCGCCGGTGCCTAGGATCAACCTCGGCTCGTGGGCCCGGAACGCCGTGGACTGGCTGCAGTCCCACCTCTCCTGGCTCTTCGACGCCGTCAGCACCGTCCTCACCGGGATGTACGACGGTGTCCACGCCGTCCTGTCCGCCCCGGACGCCCTCCTCATGGCGGGCATCCTCGCCGTCGTCGCGTGGTGGCTGCGCGGTCTGCTCGCCGCGGTCCTCGCCTTCGCCGGCCTCGCCCTGATCGACTCGTTCCGGCTGTGGGACCAGGCGACCTCGACGCTCTCCCTGATCCTCGTCGCCAGCGTGATCACGCTGGTCCTGGCGGTGCCGCTGGGCATCTGGGCCGCCCGCGACCAGAAGGTCAGCAAGGCGCTGCGCCCGGTGCTGGACGTCATGCAGACGATGCCCGCCTTCGTCTATCTGATCCCGGGCGTCATGTTCTTCTCGATCGGTCCCATGCCGGGTCTGATCGCCACCATCGTCTTCTCGATGCCGCCGGGCGTGCGGATGACCGAGCTGGGCATCCGGCAGGTGGACGGCGAACTGGTCGAGGCCGCGCGGGCGTTCGGCACCACCCCGCGCGACACCCTGCTGCGCGTCCAGCTGCCGCTGGCGCTGCCCACCATCATGGCGGGCGTCAACCAGGTGATCATGCTCGCGCTCTCGATGGTCGTCATCGCGGGCATGGCCGGCGCGGGCGGCCTGGGCGAGGCCGTGTACTCGGCCGTCACCCAGGTCGACATCGGCGCCGGCGTGGAGAGCGGCCTCGCCGTGGTCGTCCTCGCCATGTACCTGGACCGGATGACCGGCGCGCTGGGCACCCGGGTCTCCCCGCTCGGCCGCCGCGGCGCGGCCAAGGCGGCGTCCCCGGCCCGCTCCGCGGCCTTCCTGCGCTACCGGCCCGGCACCGCCGTGGCCACCGTGGGCGTCGTCGTCCTCGCGCTCGTCGCCGGCGGCATGCACCTGGTGCGGGGCGGCGACCGGGAGAGCGTGGCGGCCGGCAAGGACGTCGGGCAGGGCAAGGCCGTCAAGATCGGCTACTTCCCGTGGGACGAGGCCGTCGCCTCCACCTACCTGTGGCAGAACGTCCTGGAGGCCCGCGGCTACCGGCCCGAGGTCAAGCAGCTCGACCCCGGTCCGCTGTACACCGCGCTGGCCCAGGGCCAGATGGACGTCCAGTTCGACTCCTGGCTGCCCACGACCCACAAGCAGTACTGGGACCGCTACGGCGGCAAGCTGAGCGACCTCGGCTCCTGGTACGGCCCCACCTCGCTGGAGCTGACCGTCCCCTCGTACATGAAGGACGTCAACTCGCTGGAGGACCTCAAGGGCAAGTCCGGTGAGTTCGGCGGCAAGATCGTCGGCATCGAGGCCAGCGCCGGCATGATGGGCAAGCTCAACGGCAACGTGCTCAAGGACTACGGGCTCGACGGCGAGTACAAGGTCGTCTCGTCCTCCACGTCCACGATGCTCGCCGAGCTGGACCGGGCGATGAAGAAGAAGGAGCCCATCGTCACGACCCTGTGGTCGCCGCACTGGGCCTACGGCACCTACGACCTCAAGAAGCTCAAGGACCCCAAGGGCGCCTGGGGCAAGGGCGAGGAGCTGCACGCCATCGGCAAGAAGGACTTCGCCAAGGACTTCCCGCGGATCGCGGAGTGGGTGAAGGGCTTCAAGATGTCCGAGAAGGACCTCGCCTCGCTGGAGGCCGAGATCCAGAAGGGCGGCAAGGGGCACGAGAAGGACTCCGCGCGTCGCTGGCTGGACGCGCGTCCGGGGCTGCTGGACAAGCTGGCACCGGTCACGTCCTGACCGGGTTCCGGTACGCATGACGCGGCGTACGGTGGGGCGGTGACCAGCCGTCGTACCGTACGCCGCGTCGTCTCCCTCGTCCCCTCGCTGACCGAGGCGGTGGCCGCCACCGCGCCGGAGCTGCTGGTGGGGGCCACGAACTGGTGCGAGCACCCGCCCGGTCTGGACGTCGTCCGGATCGGGGGCACCAAGAACCCCGACGTCCGGCGGATCGCCGCCCTCGCCCCCGACCTCGTGCTCGCCAACGAGGAGGAGAACCGCGCCCCGGACCTGACCGCCCTGCGCGCGGCGGGACTTGAGGTCCTGGTGACCGAAGTCCGCACCCTGGAACAGGGATTCGCCGAGCTGGAGCGGACGCTCGTGGCCGGGTGCGGGCTGGCCTCGCCCGGCTGGCTGGCCGACGCGCGGGACGCGTGGGCCGACGTGGACGTCCTGAGGCCGGAGGTACGGGCCGTGGTGCCGGTGTGGCGCAGGCCCTGGATGGTGCTCGGCCGCGACACCTTCGCGGGGGACGTCCTGGCCCGGCTCGGGGTCTCGCACGCGTACGAGGGGCACGCGGAGCGCTATCCCCGCGTGCCCCTCGGCGAGTTGACCGCCTGCGGCGCCGACCTGGTCGTCCTGCCCGACGAGCCGTACCGCTTCACCCGCGACGACGGGCCCGAGGCGTTTCCGTCCCTGCCCGCCGCGCTGGTCAGCGGGCGTCATCTGACGTGGTACGGGCCGTCGTTGGCGGAGGCGCCGGGGGCGCTGGGCGAGGCGTTGCGGGCGGCGCTTCGCTGACCGGGCCGGGCCCGGCCGGGGGCCGTTCCCCGGGGGAACGCGGTACGGGCCGTCGTCGGCGCGGTCGCGGGCGCCGGGCGGGGTGCCGCGAGCAGTTGTCCGCCGACCAGGCCGGCCAGGGTGCGGGCCCCCGCGACGGCCCAGGCGGCGACCAGCAGCGCGTACAGCGCCACCGCGAGCCAGGTGAAGGCGTGCAGGTGGGTGTGGCGGGCGAGCGCGGCGGTGCCGGTCACGCAGGTGCCTATCGGGAAGGTGAACGCCCACCAGGTCATCGCGAAGCCCATCCCGCCGCGCGCGGCGCGCACCACCAGCGCGGTGGCGAAGGCCAGCCACAGCAGGGCGAATCCGATGACCGGCACGCCGTAGAGGACGGCGAACGCGGCCATCCCCGCCGGGTACGGGGCCGGGAGCGCGCCCCGGACCGCGTCGGCCAGGTTGTTGACGGCCGTCGTCGACTGGCCCAGGGGGCCGAGGACGAGGAACAGGGTCGGGGTCAGGGCGAGCGGCAGCGGGCCGTGGTGGATCAGCCGCGAGAACACCAGCGGCAGCAGCGTCATCGTCATCAGCAGGCTCAGCCCGAACATCGCGTAACAGCCCAGGAGCATGGCCTCCCGGCCCTGCCCGGCGGGCAGGTGCCCGGCGAGCGCCGGGCCCAGCGCGGCCGACACCATCGGGGCGACGATCGGCAGCAGCCACACCGGGGAGGCGGTGCCGGGGGTGACATGGTGCCGGGTCACCATCAGGTACGGGATGCCGGCCGCGGCGACCAGGCCGGTGATCGTGCCCGCCGTCCACAGCACGGCGTCCACGGCGACGGCCGGGCCCTCGCCGATCACGCCCGCCCCGACCGAGAGCGTCGCGCCGCCGACCGCCAGCAGGGCCATCGCCAGGCAGCCGTAGAACGGCGCGACGGCGGGGTCGGCGAGGTGGCGGCGCGCCTGGTCGCGGTGGCGGGCCCAGTGCGCGGCGCGGGCGGCGAGGAGGACGGCCAGGGCCGCCGTGGCGAGCGCCCACACCGCTTGGAGAGCCACGGCGGGCGGCGGCGACGGCAGCGCGGCGCCCGCGCTCGCGACGATCGCGGTGCCCATGACGGTGGCGTACCAGTTGGGTCCGAGGTGGCGCACGCCGGTGCGAGGGGGGCTCGTCGTCGCGTGCGCGCGGGGCGGGGTGATGGTGCTCATGTGTTCACCTTCGCCCCTCGGGACGTCCCTCACCAGGGACGATATGGCTATGAGGGCATAAGCTGGACTGATGAGCACGCCGAGCACGTCGAGCAGGCCCATAGCGGAGCGGGTGCCGGACCTGGGGTCGCTGGAGCTGCTGCTGGCGGTGGCCCGGCTCGGCAGCCTGGGCCGCGCGGCCCGCGAACTGGGCATCACCCAGCCCGCCGCGAGCGGCCGCCTGCGCGGAATGGAGCGGATGCTCGGCGTCGCCCTCGTCGAGCGCTCCCCGCGCGGCTCCCGGCTGACGCCCGCCGGGGCCCTCGTCACGGACTGGGCTCGGCGGATCGTGGAGGCGGCGGAGGCGTTCGACGCGGGCGCGCGGGCGTTGCGCGGGCGCCGCGACTCCCGGCTGCGGGTGGCCGCGAGCATGACCATCGCGGAGTACCTGCTGCCCGGCTGGCTGATCGCCCTGCGGAGCGGGCGTCCGGACACGGCCGTCTCGTTGTTCGCGGGCAACTCGGCGGCGGTCGCGGAGCGGGTGCTCGTGGGGGAGGCGGACCTGGGGTTCGTGGAGGGGCTGGAGGTGCCGGCCGGGCTCGACGGGGCCGTCATCGGACACGACCGGCTGGTGCTGGTCACCGCGCCGTCCCATCCGTGGGCCCGGCGGCGGTCCCCCGTCGGGCGGGACGAACTGGCGGCGACGCCGCTGGTGCTGCGCGAACGGGGCTCGGGCACGCGCCAGGTCCTGGACGCGGCACTGTCCACCCCGGCCCGCCCCCTGCTGGAACTGGCCTCCACGACGGCCGTGAAGGCGGCGGTGGTGAGCGGGGCGGGGCCGGCGGTGCTGAGCGAGCTGGCGGTGGGGGAGGAGCTGGCGGGGCGGCGGTTGGTGGAGATTCCGGTGGAGGGTGTGGAGGGGGCTGTGGGGGGCGAGGGGGCGACGGGGGCCTCGGTGGACGGCTCCGGGGGTGCCTCCGGGGGAGTGCCGGGTGCCCCGGGGGCCGTCTCGTTGCGGCGGGATCTGCGGGCGGTGTGGCCGCGTGGGCAGCGGCCGGTGGGGCCGGCGTGGGAGTTGCTGGGGCTGACGCGGGTGGGGGTGTCTGTGGGGTGAGTTTGCCCCTGGCCCGCCCTTTCACCGTTTCTTCCGGGGCTGCGCCCCGGGGCCCGGCACCGCGCTTCGCGCGGGGTGGGCGAGGGCTCCGCCCCCTGCACCCCCACCGGGGCTCCCGCCCCGGACCCCGCAACCGCGCTTCGCGCGGTTGTCCTCAAACGCCGGACAGGCTGAGTTCGCGGCTCCGCCGCTCGTCCTCAAACGCCGGACGGGCTGAATGCCACGCCCGGGCTGGATATCCGGTGCGGGCGACACCCGGTGCCGACGGTATCCGGTGCGGGCGCGAAATCCAGCCCGTCTGGGGGTTGCCCCCTCCGGGGAGCTTGAGGACAGCGCCCGAATTGCCCCCTCCGGGGAGCTTGAGGACAGCGCCCGAAGGGCGCTTCGGGGGCGCAGCCCCCGCCCACCGTGCGAAGCGCGGTTCCAGGGGGCCAGTAGGCAAAGCCCCGGAAGGGATCCAGGAGGCAAAGCCCCAAAAGGGGTCCGGGGGGCGCAGCCCCCGGTGGGGTGCAGGGGCGAAGCCCCGCCCGGGGTGCAGAGGCGGAGCCCCCGCTCACCGTGCGAAGCGCGGAGCCGGGGTCCAGGGGGCGGAGCCCCCGGTCAACGCGGCGAAGCCGCGTTCCGGGCCCGGGGCGCAGCCCCGGAAGAAACGGTGAAAGGGCGGGCCAGGGGCAAGGTCACCCCGCCGTCCGCCACGCCCAACTGCCGCCGTCGTAATCCCCGTTCCAACGAATCGCGCCACGCGATTCTCATCGGTAACAGGCCGAGGGGACCCGCGATCCCCGCCCCACCCATGGCCGGAAGCGCCCGCGTCCTGAATGCGGATACGGACATGGCACGTTCCGCACCCCCGCCGCCCGCCTGCGGCAGGGCCGCCGCAACGGCCCCGCCGCGAAGGGGAATTGCGGCCACCACCGCGCTGGCTGCTTCGCGCACTTGCCAGGGGCCTATTGATCGCGGGAATGTAAAAGGGTTGAAGCCGGGACTTTCAAATCATCGAGTGACGCGATTCTCCCTGGTTCGCCGGTGACGCGAGCGCCTAGGTTTCCGGGCGTAGGCCAAAGACTTCCTAGGGAAAGGAAGACACATGCGGGCAATGAAGCGCATCGCCCTGGCAACCGTCGCGGCGGGTCTGGCCGCGGGCGCGTTCACGGCCACCGCGGGCCCCGCGATCGCCGCGACGCAGGCCGAGGGGTTCAAGGCGTCGGTCCAGTCGTACCGGGACGACACCAACCTCGACGAGTACTACGGCCGTGAGAGAGGCGCCCAGGTCCTCACCCGTGACGCCCGCGAGTACTACCAGAACTTCAAGTTCGAGCGGGTCGGCTCGACCCCCGGCACCTACACCATCAAGGGCGAGCGGTTCGGGCTGTGCCTCACGGCCCAGGGCCTCGACAGGCCGATCGTCCAGCAGGCGTGCGACTCCGGCAAGCTGTCGCAGCGGTGGCAGGTCGACACCGTCAACCAGCCATCCGTGATCAAGAGCATCAAGTACACCAACCAGGTCATCCAGGCCAACGGCCTCGACCGCGCGGTGACGCTCGAGCACGTCCAGGCGGGCAAGACCAACCAGCTCTGGACGCTCTACACCAAGGACTGAACACCAAGGACTGAACGACCGGCCTCCTCGTTCAGGAAGGGCCCGGTGCGGACCGCCGCACCGGGCCCGTTCGCGTGCCCGCGGCTACAGTCGGCCGCATGAAGGTGATCTCCCTCGGCTTCCGCACCGATCTGATGCTGCGGGCCATGGCGGGCTCCGTCCTCTACGACCGCCCGGACCACCTGGTCGTCCGGACTCCGGCCAACCCCGCGTTCCGCTGGGGGAACTTCGTGCTCCTCGACCGGCCGCCGGGGCCGGGCGACGGCCGCCGCCGGGAGGCCCTGTTCCACGCGGAGTTCCCCGGCGCCGCGTACCTCGCCCTCGGCGTGGACGGCACGGACGGGGACACCGGGGACGCCGCCGAGCTCGCGCGGCTCGGCGTGACCGCCGAGGTGAGCACCGTCCTCACGGCGGCCCGCCCGGCACCGCCCGGACGGCCCCTGCCCGCCGGCGCGGAGGTCCGCCCGCTGGCGGGGGACGAGGACTGGGCGCGGGCGGCGGAGCTGCGCGCGGCGATGGACGGGCCCGAACCCACGGCCGAGCACCGGCAGTTCGTCGAGCGGCGGGTCGCCGAGCCGCGGCGGCTGTGCGAGGCGGGGCACGGCACGTGGTTCGGGGCCTTCGTCGGCGGACGGATGCGGGCCGGCGCCGGGATCTTCGCGGACGGCGGCGGGACGGCGCGCTACCAGAACGTCGAGACGCACCCCGGCTTCCGCGGCCGGGGGCTGGCCTCCCACCTCGTCCATCTCGCCGGCCGCCGGGCCCTGGACGAGGGTGCCCGCGCCCTCGTCATCGTCGCCGACCCGGACTACCACGCGATCCGGATCTACCGCGCCCTCGGCTTCACGGACACGGAGCGGCAGGTGCAGTTGACGCGGCTGCCCGGGGAGTGAGGGAGCCGCGCCGCCGGCCCGCCATCTCCACCAGGCCGCGCACCAGCCGCAGGTCGTCGCGCATCTCCGGGTGCCACTGCACCCCGATCGCGAAACACCCGTTGCCCCACGGGTGTTCGAGTGCCTCGACCGTCCCGTCCTCGGCGTGGGCCGAGGCGATCAGGCCCGTACCCAGCCTGCCCACGCCCTGGTGGTGGTGGGTCGCCACATCGCACGGGGTCGGCATCAGATGGCCGGTGACGGTGCCCTGGACCGGCTCGACCAGATGGTCGGGGAACGTGCCGACGCGCGGGTTGTGGCCCTTGTGCCCCACCGTCTCCGGCAGGTGCTGGTTGAGCGTCCCGCCCGCCTGGACGTTCATCAGCTGCATGCCCCGGCAGATGCCGAGCAGTGGGACGCCGCGCTCCAATGCGGCGGCCAGCAGGGCGAGTTCCCAGCGGTCCCGCTCGGGGACGGGCGCGTCCGTACGCGGATGGGGCTGCTCGCCGTAGAGCGCCGGGTCCACGTCCTCGCCGCCCGCCAGCACCAGGCCGTCCAGCCGCTCCACCATCGCCCCGGCCAGCGCCGGGTTGTCGGGCGGCAGCAGGACGGTCAGGCCGCCGGCGCGCTGGACGTACCGCATGTAGGAGGTCGGCAGCAGGGAACAGTGCCGGTTCCAGGCGGCCCCCCAGCGGGCCCGGGTGGAGTAGGTGGTGACCCCGATCAGCGGCTGGCCGGTCAATGTTCCTCGCGTCCTCTCGGAAATCAGGCGATCAGGCGGATCGGACGGATCAGGTGGATCGGGCGGATCAGGCAACGTCGCAATGGTCGCTCTCTGTACCATTGCCGCTCCGCGGGCCGTGGCGCAACCCCCGCACGCCACGCGCCCCTTGCTCACCCCAAGAACCCCCGTACGAGCGCCGCCGTCCCCGCGCAGTGTTCGCGCATCACCTCGCGGGCCCCGGCGACGTCGCCGGTCAGGACCGCCGTCATCAGCACCGTGTGCTGCCGCTGCGAGTGCTCCAGATTGCGCACCAGCAGCGGCATGCAGTCGAGGAGTCCGTTGACCGCCGCCCGCACGCCGGCATAGTGCGCGGCGAGCGAGGGCGAGCCCGACAGTTCGGTCAGTGTCAGGTGGAACAGGGTGTCCCGGCGGCGGTAGTCCTCCGGCGCGGCGTCGCGGGTCGCGGCCAACGCGGCGCGCAGTCTCGCGACCTGATCGCGCGTCAGCTCGCGGGCCGCGCACAGCTCGGCCGCGCCCAGCTCCAGCACCTCCCGGAAGCGCAGGGTGTCCTCGATGTCGATGCCGGTCACATCGGGCGCGGCCGTCCGCCGGCACACGAACGTCCCGCCGTAGCGGCCGCGCCGGCTCTCCACGAGACCCTGCTCGTGCAGCACCTTGAGCACCTCCCGCAGCGTCACCCGGCTGATCCGCAGCCGCTCCGCCAACTCGCGCTCGGCGGGCAGCCGTTCGCCCTCCGCCACCAGGCCCAGGCGTATGACCTGGAGTATCTGCTCCAGGGCCGCCTCGAACCCGTGGCCCGCGTGGACCGGCCGCAGGACCGGTGACAGGTGGTCGGCCGCACTCCCGTTCGTCGGCTTCATCGGCACCCTTCCCAACCAATGGTCTACCGGCATACCTTAAGTCTCCGGTCGCACCACCAGGACCCGCACCGTCAGGGAGGAACTCCGTGGCAGACCGCACGCCCCCGCTCACCGTCGACGAGCTGCGCCGGCTCGTCGAGGCAGGGGAGATCGACACCGTCGTCCTGGCCTTCACCGACATGCAGGGACGGCTCCAGGGCAAGCGGTTCGCCGCCCGGTTCTTCCTCGACCACGTCCTGGAACACGGCGCCGAGGGCTGCAACTACCTGCTCGCCGTGGACGTCGACCTGCGCACCGTCGGCGGCTACGCCATGGCCTCCTGGGAGCGCGGCTACGGCGACTTCGCCCTGCGCGGCGACCCGGCCACCCTGCGCCGCACCCCCTGGAACCCCGGCACCGCCCTGCTCACCGCCGACCTCGCCTGGCACGACGGCTCGCCCGTCGTCGCCTCGCCCCGGCAGATCCTGCGCCGCCAGCTCGACCGGCTCGGAGAGCACGGCTGGACGGCGTACGCCGGCACCGAGCTGGAGTTCATGCTCTTCAAGGACAGCTACGAGGACGCCTGGACCGGCGGCTACCGCGGCCTCACCCCGGCCAACCAGTACAACGTGGACTACTCCGTCCTCGGCACCGGCCGCGTCGAGCCCCTGCTGCGCCGCATCCGCAACGAGATGGCCGCCGCGGGCCTCGTCGTCGAGTCAGCCAAGGGCGAGGCCAACCTCGGCCAGCACGAGATCGCCTTCCGCTACGACGAGGCGCTGACCACCTGCGACCAGCACTCCGTCTACAAGACCGGCGCCAAGGAGATCGCCGCGCAGGAGGGCGTGGCGCTCACCTTCATGGCCAAGTTCGACGAGCGCGAGGGCAACTCCTGTCACATCCACCTCTCGTTGCGCGACGAGGCGGGGCGGCCGGTGTTCGCCGACGATGCCGGGCCGCACGGGATGTCGGCCACCATGCGGCACTTCCTCGCCGGACAGCTGGCCGCCCTGCGGGAGTTCACCCTGCTGTACGCCCCGAACATCAACTCCTACAAACGCTTCCGCGCCGGGTCGTTCGCGCCCACCGCCGTCGCCTGGGGGCCGGACAACCGCACCTGCGCGCTGCGCGTCGTCGGCCGCGGCGCCGGGCACCGCTTCGAGAACCGGCTGCCCGGCGGGGACGTCAACCCCTACCTCGCCGTCGCCGGCATGATCGCCGCCGGACTGCACGGCGTGGAGCACGAACTGGAGCTCCCCGGCCCCGTCACCGGCAACGCCTACACCGGCGACGCGCCGCACGTGCCCGGCACGCTGCGGGAGGCCGCCGAACTGTGGGAGAACAGCGTCCTCGCGCGGGCCGCGTTCGGCGACGAGATCGTCGAGCACTACCGGCACATGGCGCGGGTCGAGCAGGAGGCGTACGACACGGCCGTGACGGACTGGGAGCGGTTCCGCTCCTTCGAGCGCATGTGAGGGACACGTAGAAGTGGAACTGGAGATTCTCGATCCGGCGACCGAGGAGGTCGTCGCCACCGTGCCCGCCGCGACGGCCGCGGACGCGGACTCCGCCGTCCGGCGGGCCGCCGCCGCCCAGCCCGCCTGGGCCGCGCTCGCGCCCGGCGACCGCGCCCGGCTGCTGCGCCGCTTCGCCGCCGTCGTGGACGAGCACGTCGACGAACTCGCCCGGCTGGAGGTGCGCGAGGCCGGGCACCCCGTCGGCAGTGCCCGTTGGGAGGCGGGCAACGTCCGCGACCTGCTCGACTACGCGGCGGGGGGAGCGGAGCGGCTGCTCGGGCAGCAGATCCCCGTGGCCGGCGGGCTGGATGTCACCTTCCACGAACCGCTCGGCGTCGTCGCCGTCATCGTCCCCTGGAACTTCCCGATGCCCATCGCCGCCTGGGGGTTCGCGCCGGCGCTCGCGGCCGGCAACGCGGTCGTCGTCAAACCGGCGGAGACGACGCCGCTGACCGCCCTGCGGCTGGGCGAACTCGCCCTGGAGGCCGGGCTTCCGGAGGGCGTGCTCCAGGTGCTGCCCGGGACCGGGCCGGTGGCGGGCGACGCGCTCGTCGGGCACCCGGGGGTGGCGAAGGTCGTCTTCACCGGCTCCACGGCCGTGGGCAGGAGCATCATGGCGAAGTGCGCCGCGCAGGTGAAGCGGGTGACCCTCGAACTCGGCGGCAAGAGCGCGAACATCGTCTTCGCGGACGCGGACGTCGAGCGGGCCGCGGCCGCCGCGCCCGCGTCCTTCCTCGACAACGCCGGCCAGGACTGCTGCGCGCGCAGCCGTATCCTCGTCCAACGGTCCGTCCACGACCGCTTCATGGAACTCCTGGAGCCCGCCGTGCTCGCGGTCGCCGTCGGCGATCCGGCGGACCCGGCGACGGGCATGGGCCCGCTGATCTCCGCCGCCCAGCGGGAGCGGGTGCGCTCGTACGTGCCGGAGTCCGCGCCCGCCGCGATCCGCGGCACGGCGCCGTCGGGGAAGGGCTTCTGGTACCCGCCCACGGTGCTCGAGGCCGCCCCGGACGACCGCGTCTCCCGGGAGGAGGTCTTCGGCCCGGTGGCCGTCGTCATCCCCTTCGAGGACGAGGCGGACGCGGTGCGGCTGGCGAACGCGACGGAGTACGGGCTGTCCGGCTCGATCTGGACGCGGGACGTGTCCCGGGCGCTGCGGATGTCGCGGGCGGTGGCGGCGGGGAATCTGTCGGTCAACTCGCACAGCAGCGTGCGTTACGCGACGCCGTTCGGCGGCTTCAAGCAGTCCGGGCTGGGGCGGGAGTTGGGGCCGGGGGCGGTGGCGGCGTTCACGGAGGTGAAGAACGTGTTCGTGGCGGTGGAGGGGGGTGGGTGAGGGGTGTTGTGCCCCGGACCCGCCCTTTCACCGTTTCTTCCGGGCTCCCGCCCGGGCCGGGCACCGCGCTCCGCGCGGTGGGTGCGGGGGCTTCGCCCCCTGGACCCCTGCCGGGGCTGCGCCCCTGGCCCCTTTGCGGGGCTGCGCCCCCTGCACACCGCTTCGGGGCTCCGCCCCGGGCCCCGCAAAGCGGCTGCGCCGCTTTGTCCTCA
>NZ_JAEAMR010000010.1:552729-593473 GCF_015999245.1 Streptomyces sp. AV19
CGCCGCTCGTCCTCAAACGCCGGACGGGCTGGATCGGCGCGCCCGGGCTGGATATCCGGTGCGGGTGATACCCGGTGGGGGCGATATCCGGTGCGGGCGCGCACTCCAGCCCGTCCGGGGGTTGCTCTCTCCGGGGAGCTTGAGGACGGCGCCCGAAGGGCGCTTCGGGGGTGCAGGGGGCGCAGCCCCCGCCCACCGCGCGAAGCGCGGTTCCAGGGGTCCAGGGGGCGCAGCCCCCGGTCAACGCGGCGCAGCCGCGTTACGGGCCCGGGGGGGGCTTGCCCCGGAAGAAACGGTGAAAGGGCGGGACTGGGGCACAACAACCCCACCCACCCCCACCCCCGCCACCCCACCCAGAAGGGACCCCGAACCCATGACCGAACAACCCCGCCCCACCTCCCACCGCCTCCCCGGCCGCACCGCCGTCGTCACCGGCGCCGCCGGCGGCATCGGTCTCGCGACCGCGCGGCGCCTCGCCGCCGAGGGCGCCCACGTCGTCTGCGCGGACATCGACGACAAGGCGGGCAAGGCCGCCGCCGACGCCGTCGGCGGGCTGTTCGTCAGGGCGGACGTCACCGATCAGGAGCAGGTGGAAGCCCTCTTCCGCGCCGCCCACGACACCTACGGCTCGGTGGACATCGCGTTCAACAACGCCGGCATCTCACCCCCCGAGGACGACTCCATCCTCACCACCACCCTCGACGCCTGGAAGCGCGTCCAGGAGGTCAACCTCACCTCCGTCTACCTCTGCTGCAAGGCCGCCCTGCCGTACATGCGCCGCCAGGGCAAGGGCTCGATCATCAACACCGCCTCCTTCGTCGCCGTGCTCGGCTCGGCCACGTCGCAGATCAGCTACACCGCGTCCAAGGGCGGCGTCCTCGCCCTCTCCCGCGAACTCGGCGTGCAGTTCGCCCGCGACGGCATCCGGGTCAACGCCCTGTGCCCGGGGCCGGTGAACACGCCCCTGCTCAAGGAACTGTTCGCCAAGGACCCGGAACGCGCGGCGCGCCGGCTCGTGCACGTACCCGGCGGCCGGTTCGCCGAGCCCGAGGAGATCGCCGCCGCCGTCGCCTTCCTCGCCAGCGACGACGCGTCGTTCGTGAACGCGGCCGAGTTCCTCGTGGACGGGGGTATCTCCGGGGCTTACGTAACGCCTATGTAAGGTCCATGATCGGACGCCCGGGGCGAGCACCGGCCCCGGCGTCCGATCCGTCCTCACTCATCCCTACGAAGAGCACTAAGAGAACGCATGCGCAAGAAGTACGCCACCGCCGTCGGCTTCGTGATCACCGCAGCCCTCGCCGCCTCGGTCCCCACCGCCACCGCGGCCCCCGCAGCCCCCTCGGCCGCGGCCCGCGCCCACTGTCCCCAGCTGGACAAGAACATCAAGTGGTTCGGCACCAACCGCGCCAAGCTCCAGCGGATGATCGACGAGCGCGGCACCTGCTCCGGCCGGACCGGCGGTCCCCGCCCGGTCGCCGCCTTCGACTGGGACAACACCGTCGTCAAGAACGACATCACGGACGCCACCCTGGCCTGGGCCCTCAAGCACGACAAGATCCTCCGGCCCAAGAGCTGGAAGGACACCAGCAAGTGGCTGACCCCGGCCGCGGACCGGGCGCTGACGAAGGCCTGCGGCACGTCCGTCCCCGTGGGCAAGCCGCTGCGCACCTCGAAGAACGTCCGCTGCGCCGACGAGATCTTCGAGATCCGCGAGAAGTCGAAGACCATGGCCGGTGACGCCGCCTTCGCGGGCAAGTGGAACCACCGCCGCACGGTCCCGGCGTACGCCTGGATCCCCCAGCTGTTCTCCGGCCACACCCCGGCCGCCCTCGGCTCGTTCGCGAGCAAGGCCCGCGCCGAGCAGCTCGCCGCGCCCCTCGGCAGCAAGCAGACCGTCGGCACCCACACCATCGCCGGCTACGTCCGCTACTACGACCAGCAGAAGGACCTGATCCGCACGCTGAAGAAGGCCGGCTTCGACGTCTACATCGTCTCCGCCTCCTCCGAGCCCATCGCCGAGGCGTGGTCCGGCGGCGTCGGCCTCGACAAGGCCCACACCATCGGCATCCGCAGCATCGTCAAGAAGGGCAAGCTGACCCCGGGCATCAAGGGCTGCGGCGACGTCAAGGACGGCATGGGCGAGGCCCTGCCGTACATGGACGGCAAGCGCTGCATGATCAACGAGCACATCTTCAAGATCAAGGGCGCCAAGGCCTGGCAGAAGCAGGACTTCGCCCACCGCATCGCGCTCGGCGCGGGCGACGCCGACACGGACGTCACCTTCGTCGACGACGCGACCGGCGCCCACCTCGCCATCAACCGCAACAAGGCCGAGCTGATGTGCCGCGCCTACGACAACGAGGACGGCCGCTGGGTCGCCAACCCGATGTTCATCGACCCGATGCCGCGCAAGTCGGGCACGTACGCCTGCTCCACGGCGGGCTACACCCGCCCCGACGGCAAGCAGGCACCGCTCCGCCGCCACGACGGCTCGGTCATCCCGGACCAGGCGGACGCCGCCGCCTGAGCCCCGTGCTCCCCGGAACGAAGCCCCGCCGCCCGCGAGGACGGCGGGGCTTCGCGCGCCCCCTAAGATCAACTTCTTGGGACGGGGGCGTGGCACACGAAGGCGAGGAACAAAAGTGAACAAGGCCGGCTCGCTGGCACGGCGCTGCCGTCGCATCACCGACGCGGCCTGGTTCTCCACCCTCGCCTTCGTCCTCATCCTCGCCAACGCCGCCGTCCTGGGCGTGGAGACCTACGCGGGCTTCAAGGCCCGCTACGACGCCCAACTCACCGCCGTCGAGGACGTCTTCCTCGCCGCCTTCGCCGTCGAGACCGCCTTACGGGCCCTCGCCCACGCCGACCGCCCGCGCGAATTCTTCCGCGACCCCTGGAACGTCTTCGACCTCGCCGTCCTCCTCCTCGCCGCGCTTCCCTTCGCGCAGCAGAACGCCACCGCCCTGCGGCTGCTGCGCCTCGCCCGGGTGCTGCGGGCCGCCCGCTTCCTGCCGCAGCTGCGCGTCATCATCGTCGCCGTCGGCAAGAGCCTGCCGGGGACGGTCAGTTTCCTGCTCGTCGGCACGTTGCTGCTGTACGTCTACGCCATGGTCGGCTGGGTCTTCTTCGCCGACGACGATCCGCAGCACTACGGCTCCATCGGCCGGGCGGCGCTGACGCTCTTCCTGCTCATGACCCTGGACGGGCTGGGCGACGCGGTCCGCGGCGGACTGGAGATCTCCCGCTGGAGCATCCTCTACTTCGCCTCGTACGTGCTGCTCGCGTCCTTCGTCCTGGTCAACCTGCTGATCGGGGTCGTCATCCAGTCCCTGGAGGAGGCCCACCGCTCCGAGGCCCGCCGGGAACGGCCGGCCTCGGACACCGAGCTGCTGCACGACCGCATAGCCGCCGCCCGCGCGGCCCTCGACGAACTGGAGGAGGGGCTGGCCGCCGTGGAGCGGGAACGTTCCGGCGGTCGTCAGGAACGGCCCCGCGTGCGCGCGTAGTGGCGGCGGGCGCGGGCGCGGTTGCCGCAGTCGCCCGAGCTGCACCAGCGGCGGGTGCCGCCGCGGCTGCGGTCGAGGAAGAACCAGCCGCAGCCCGGGCCCTCGCAGCGGCGGACGCGGGGGAGCAGGGCCGGGTCCGCGAGGAGTTCCTCCGCCCGGAGGGCCAGGGCGTGCGCCAGGCCGGGCGGCTGCCAGCGCAGGGGGAACGCGGGCGGGGGCGCGGAGTGTTCGCGGGCGCCGCGGACCGCGTCCGCGAGGGCGTGCCACGCCTCCTCCGGCGGCGGCGCGTCGTCCACCAGCGCGTCCAGGACGGGCCACAGGGCCGCGCGCAGCGCGAGGAGGCCAGCGAGGACGTCCCGGTCGGCATCCCGGTCGGCGTTCCGGTCGACGGGCAGTCCGGCCGCCGCCGCCCAGCGCAGCCAGGCGGCGGGGCCGGTCACCCGCTCGGCGCGGCGGTCCGGATCCGTGCGCCAGGCCACGGTGTTGGCGAAATCGAGCACGGGATGTCCGGCGATGGGCGCCACGTCTGCTTCGGGGGTGGTTGTCGGGGTCACTCGTGCATCCTAAATAACTAACGATCAAACGCGGTTATGGGTGTTAGTCTCCGATCATGAACCGTAGCTTCCGAGCCGGCCTCAAGGCCGGATCCGGGCTGGCCGTGGCCACGTTCCTGCTCGCCATCAGCTTCGGGGCGGTCGCCCGGGGGCAGGGGTGGGGGCAACTGGCGCCCGTGTTCTGCTCGTTGGTCGTCTTCTCCGGCTCGGCGCAGTTCGCGCTGGTCGCGACGCTGGGCGCCGGGGGAGGGGCCCTCGCGGCCGTCACCGCCGCCGCGCTCGTCAACAGCCGCTTCCTGCCGATGGGCATCGCCGTCGCCGGCGACCTGCGGGGCGGGCGGCTGCGCCGGGCGCTGGAGGGCCAGGCCGTCGTCGACGGGTCGTGGGCCGCCGCGCACCTCGGCGGCGGGCGGTTCGACCGGCAGCTGCTGTTCGGCGCGACGGTGATCCAGTGGCCCGCGTGGGTCGCGGGCACGGCGCTGGGCGTCGTCCTCGCCCCGGACGCGGAGTTGCTGCACCGCCTCGGGCTCGACGTCCTCACCCCCGCCCTGTTCATGGCCCTGTTGCTCGACGAGGTGCGCGGGACGCGCGCCAACCGGCTGCCCGCCCTGCTCGGTGCGGTGATCGCGGGCGGGCTCGTCCTCGTCCTGCCCACCGGGCCCGCCCTGATCGGCGCGGCGGCCGCCGCGCTCCTCTCCCCGCGGAGGCCCGCGCGATGACCCTCTGGATCGCCATAGGCGCCATAGCCCTGCTCAGCTTCACCTTCAAGGCCGCCGGGCCCGCCGTCCTCGGCGACCGCGAACTGCCCGGCCGTGCGCGGTCGGTGATCGCCATGGTCGCCCCCGCGCTGCTCGCCGGGTTCGTGGTCGTGGACCTCGCCGGGCCCGGCTGGGGAGCCTTCGACCTCACGGTCGTCGCCGGGGTCGCGGCCGTGGTCGTGCTGCGGATGCTGCGGGCGCCGCTGATGGTGGCGATGGCGGGGGCGGTGGTGGTGACGGCGGCGCTGCGGTTCGCGGGGTGATCCCGGTGCGGCGGCCGGCCCGGCGGGCCCGTCCGGGTGAAACTGTGTCAGCTCATGTGACAAATAGGGAAGTCTCCGGCTGAACTCACGCACCCCCGGAGGAACCCCATGTCCCGCTCCCGCAAGGCCGCCGTGCTGACCGCCGTCACCGCGGCCGCCCTCCTCGCCGTTCCCGCCGGCGCCGCCTCCGCCACCGAAGGGCCGCACGGCCGCGACCACGACCGCGGTCACGGTCACGACCGCGGTCACGGTCACGACCGCGGGTACGACCACGACCGCGGGTACGACCACGACCGCGGGTACGGCCACGGTCATGAGCACGGCCACGGACACGGCCACGGTCACGAGCGGGGATACGGGCACGAGCGGGGGTACGACCGCGGGCACGCGGGGGCCTGGGCCGCGCACTCGCCCGGGGTCCTCTCCGGCAACGCCGTGAGCGTGCCGGTCCACATCCCCGTCAACGTGTGCGGGAACAGCATCGACGTCCTCGCGGCGCTCAACCCGAGCCTCGGGAACGTCTGCAAGATCCACTGATCACAGGAACGTGCGGCCCTCGCCCCGGTACGTCGGCACCGTCCCCACCACCGCGTCGTCCTCGACCAGGTGCAACTGCGCGAAGCGCTCGCACAGTTCGCCCGCCTTCGCGTGGCGGAACCACACCTTGTCGCCGATGAGCAGGTCGTCCGCCGCGTGGCCCAGCAGCGGCGTCTGCACCTCGCCCGCCCCCTCCCGCCCGGCCAGGCGCAGCCCCTCCGGGAGGTAGGGCACCGGCAGCCGGTCGGGGCCGGCCGCGCCGGACGCCGGGTAGCCGCCGCCCAGGACGGTCACCACGCCCACGCCCGGGCGGCGGACCACCGGCAGCGCGAACAGGGCGGCGGGCCGGGCCCGGAACGCCGCGTAGTGGTCGAAGAGCCGCGGCGCGAACAGCCCCGAGCCCGCCGCCACTTCGGTGACCGCCGCCTCCGCCGCGGTGTGCTGCACGCTGCCCGTACCGCCGCCGTTGACGAACTCCAGCTCCGCGACCTCCCGCACGGCCCGCACCGCCTCCGCCCGCCGTGCGGCCAGCTCGCGCCGGGCCATGCCCTGCACCGCGCGGACGGCCCGGGAGTACAGCGGCCGCCCCGCCACCGCGTCGGCCACACCCGCCACATGGGCCTCGTACGCCATCAGCCCCACCAGCCGGAAGCCCGGACGGCGGACGACGGCCCGGGCCAGCTCGGCCAGGTGGGCCGGGGCGTGGACGGGGGAGCGGAGCGCCCCCACGCGCACCCGGCCGCCGAGGAGTCTGAGCGAGGTGTCCAACTCCAGGCATATCCGGATCTCCTGGCGCCCCGTCCGGGCACGGTCGATCAGCGAGAGCTGCACCGGATCGTCGACCGTCACCGTGACCGCCCGCGCCAGCCGGGCGTCCGAGGACAGCTCGGCGAAGCCTGCCCGGTCGGCGGACGGATAGGCCAGCAGCACGTCGTCGAAGCCCGAACGCGCCAGCCACAGCGACTCGGCGAGCGTGTGCGTCATCACCCCCGCGAAGCCCCCGTGCTCCAGCACCCGCTCCAACAGCGCCCGGGAACGCACCGACTTGGTGGCCACCCGGACCGGCTTGCCCCCCGCCCTCCGCACCAGGTCCGCGGCGTTGGCGTCGAAGGCCCGCAGATCGGCCACCGCCAGCGGGGCGTCCAGGTGCGCGGTGGCCCGGTCGTAGCGGGCCCGGTCGGTGAAGGGGCCGACGGCGTGTGCGAAGGCGGGCGTCATGGGGCGCAGCCTGCCAGAGCCGATTACCACTGGGTAGAGGTGCGGCGGGCCGCGAATGGCCCCCGCGGGGCGGTCCCCCGTAGAGTGGACGCGGCCCTGCGGGGGGTGCCCGGACGTGAGTTACCGTCCTGCCCCGCGAGGCGTTCTGCAGTGATCTGATCGGGGTTCATCGGCATCGGGCCGGGCGGGGGAGCGCAGGGTGACCACCGAAGCGGAGCGTGTGCGGATGGCCGTGCCCCCGCGCCCCGCGCACCCGCCGGCCACGGCCCCCGCCCCGCCGCCGCGCCGTACGGCGGCCGTCGCCGTCTGCGCCGTCCTCGGCCTCGGGCTGCTCGGCGGCGCCGCCGTGGGCGGCCGGCTCACCGCCCCGCCGTCGAGGACGGCCGCGGAGCTCACGTACGAACGCGGCGGCACGCTCTGGTCGGACGTACCGGTGGACGAACTCTTCCCGCGCAGCGTGCACTCCCCGGACGGCGGGCCCGGCGGCGCGAGCCGCGACTGGCGGCGGCTGGGCGTCGCCCCCGACGGCGACTGCGCGCCGGCCCTCGACCCCGCGCTGGCCCGGGCCCTGGAACCGGCGGGCTGCCGACGCCTGTTGCGCGCCACCTACGCGGACGTCACGTCCACCAACGTCACCACGGTCGGCCTGCTCGTCACCGGCACGGACCGGGCGGGGATGCGCGCCCTGCGCTCCCGCGTCACCGCCGGGCGCCTCGACGAGCGCGCCGACATGCTGCCCCGCCCGTACGCCCCGCCCGGCACCGCCGCCGCCCGCTTCGGCGACGCCCAGCGCGCGACCTGGTGGCTCGCCGTGCGGACCGACCTGCCGCTCGTCGTCTGGTCCGTCACCGGCTTCGCCGACGGGCGGACCGGCACCGCGCTGCAGCCCGCCGCCCGGGCCGTGGTCCCCGGGGCGGCCTCGGACGTCGCCCAGGCCGGACTCGGCCACGAGGCACGGGCGTTGGCCGGCCGGATCGAGTCCGCGTTCCGCGCCGCGGCGGCGCGGCGGTGAGGCGGTCCGTCGCGGCGCTCGCCCTCGCCGCCTGCGTCACGGCCGCCGGTGCCGCGCCCGTCCGCGCCGACGTCATCCGCGCCCAGGAGTGGGCGCTCGACGCCCTCCACGCGCAGGAGGCGTGGCGCACCACCCGGGGCGCGGGCGTCACCGTCGCCGTCCTCGACACCGGGGTGGACGCCACCCACCCGGACCTGCGCGGCCGCGTCCTGCCGGGCAAGGACCTCGTCGGCTTCGGCGCCGAGCGCGGGGACCGCTCGTGGGCGCGGCACGGCACGGCGATGGCCGGGATCGTCGCCGGACGCGGGCACGGGCCGGGGGACGGCGACGGGGTCGTCGGCGTCGCGCCCGAGGCCAGGATCCTGCCGGTGCGGGTGATCCTGGAGGAGGGCGACCCCGCCCGGTCCCGGGCCCGGGGAGCGCGCGGCAGCGCCCTGGCGGAGGGCATCCGCTGGGCGGCGGACCACGGCGCGGACGTTATCAACCTGTCCCTGGGCGACGACAGCGCGAGCGCGCACCCGGATCCGGGCGAGGACGCGGCCGTCCGCTACGCGCTGGCGCGCGGCGCCGTGGTCGTCGCCTCGGCCGGCAACGGGGGCGGGCACGGGGACCGCGTCTCGTACCCCGCCGCGTACCCGGGCGTCATCGCCGTGACCGCCGTCGACCGCTACGGCGGGCGGGCCGCGTTCTCCACGCGGCGGTGGTACGCGACGGTCGCCGCGCCCGGCGTCGACGTCGTCATCGCCGATCCCGACCGGCGCTACTACGAGGGCTGGGGCACGAGCGCCGCGGCGGCCTTCGTCTCCGGCGCCGCGGCGCTGCTGCGCTCCGCGCACCCCGGGCCCAGCCCGGGGTGCGCGGAGCAGCCGCGTTGCCCGCGCGGAGCGCGAAGAAACGGTGAAAGGGCGGGGAGGGGCACCCAGCCCGTCCGGCGCTTGAGGACAATGCGGCGCAGCCGCATTGCGGGGCCCGGGGCGCACCCGCCCCCGGACCGGCCCCCCACCCCCCGATACCCTCACCCCGTGGCCCTCAAGAACATCCCGGACCCCGGTTTCTCCGACGACGACGGCTCCGCCGACCCCGCACTCGCCGAGGCGCTCGCCGCCTGGGCCGCCGCGGAGCCGGGCGCCGAGCCGAAGGTGCTGGCGGCGCTCAAGGGCGCCCGCCTGCTCGTGCCCGTCGTCGCCATCCTCGGCGAGGCCGAGACCGGCCCGGACGGGCTGAAGCGCGAGAAGAGCAGCGACATGGCCGTACCGACGCTGCAGGCCCCGGACGGACGCCGCGCGCTGCCCGCCTTCACGTCCCTGGAGACCCTCGCCCGCTGGCGCGCCGACGCCCGCCCCGTGGCCGTCCCCCTGCACCAGGCCCTCCAGGCCGCCGCCCACGAGAAGGCGGACACGATCGTGCTGGATCTGGCGGGTCCCGTCACCTATCCGCTGACCGGTCCGGCCCTGCTCGCCCTCGCCGAGGGCCGCACCACCGCCGACCCGCTCGCGGACCCGTCCGTCACGGACGCGCTGCGCGGCGTGCTGGCGGCCGAGGAGGGCGTCGTCCGGGCCCACCTCGTCCCCGCGCAGGACGCGGACGGGACGCTGGCGCTGGGGCTGGCGGACGGCGCCGCCCCCGCCGAGGTGGCGCAGCGCGTCGCCGGCGCGCTCGCGGCCGACGAGGTGCTGCGCGCCCGTCTGGTGCGCGGCCTGGACCTGGCCCTGCTGCAGCCCGGCGCCCAGGTGCCCGGCGAGCCACTGTTCACCCGCTGAACAGGCGCCCCGGGAAGGACCGTCCGACAATGCGAGGAAGGTCCACGAGATCCCCGGGAGGACGCCATGGACGCCAGGCTGGACCCCCTCAAGCTTGACCCCGTGGAGACGCGGACGGTGGCGGCCGAGTTCCTCGGCACGCTGTTGTTCGTCTTCTTCGCCGTAGGGTCCGCCGTCCTCGCGGCGGACTACATCGGCGCCCTGGGCATCGCCCTGGCCTTCGGGTTCACCCTCCTGGCCCTGAGCTACGCGCTGGGCCCGATCTCGGGGTCGCATTTCAATCCCGCGGTGACGCTGGCCATGCTGCTGGAGGGCCGGATCGCGCTGCGCACGGCGATCGAGTACTGGGTCGCGCAGTTCGTGGGCGCCATCGTCGGCGCGGCGCTGCTGCTCCTGCTGGCCAAGCAGGTGCCGGGGCTGAGCGTGGAGGGGACCTTCGGGACCAACGGGTTCGGGGACCGCTCGGCGGTGCACATCAACACCGGCGGCGCGTTCCTCGCCGAGGTCGTCCTGACCTTCCTGCTGGTGTTCGTGTGGCTCGCGGTGACGCACAAGGTCGCCGTGGTCGGCTTCGGCCCGCTGGCCCTCGGCTTCGTCCTGGCGGTGATCCACCTCGTCGGCGTCCCGCTGACCGGCGCCTCCGTGAACCCGGCCCGGAGCCTGGGCCCGGCCGTTTTCGCGGGCGGCACCGCCTTCTCCCAGGTGTGGCTGTTCATCGTCGCGCCGCTGATCGGCGCCGTGCTGGCGACCTTCGCCCACCAGGTCGTCCAGCCGCACGGCGCGCCCGTGCTGATCGCGGACGAGCGCGCCCTGGGCGGTCACCGGGCGGCGGAGGCCCCGCCGGCGCCCGGTGAGCCGGAGCCTCCGGCTCAGGAGCGGTAGGCGCTCCGCCGGGTGTGCGGTCAGGCTGCCCTGGATGTGCGGTCGGCCGGCAGCGGGCCGTCCGCGGCCGGTCGCGCCCACCCGGCGGAGCCGCACATGAACCGCCCCCCGCCCCTGACGACCCGCTGAGGCCTCAGCCGAAGACGGGCCCGGTGTACTTCTCGCCGGGCCCCTGCCCCGGCTCGTCCGGCACGACCGACGCCTCCCGGAAGGCCAGCTGGAGCGACTTGAGCCCGTCGCGCAGCGGACCCGCGTGGAAGTTGCTGATCTCCGTCGCGCTCGCGGTGACCAGACCGGCGAGCGCGGTGATCAGCTTGCGCGCCTCGTCCAGATCCTTGTGCTGGTCGCCCTCCTCGGCCAGGCCGAGGTTGACGGCGGCCGAGCTCATCAGGTGGACGGCCACCGTGGTGATCACCTCGACCGCCGGGACGTCGGCGATGTCGCGGGTCATGGTGTCGAAGTCGGGGGCCTGCCCGGGAGCCTGCTCCTGGGCCTGGTCAGGGGAGTTGGGGTCACTCATGGGCGACACGATACGTGCCGGTGGAGAATCGGTTTGTCATGGGTTCGCACCCCTGCTCCCCGGCTGGTAAAGTGGGGGATCGACCGGTCGGTCATTCACGTGTCCGACCCACAAGTGGAGGCTCCGCTCTCCCACCTCGCCGGCTTCGGGCCGGCAGGTCTCCGGTCAGACGGTCCCCATCGTTCCGTACGGACGATGGAGCCGTCCGAGATGCGCCCCGCGGTTCACCGTGGTGGTGCTCCGGTTGCTTGGAGCCCCGCCTGTGTCCCGTCCGGGGCATTTTTCATGCGGTAAATGAAAAATGCCCGGCGCGGTTGGTCTTTACGAAACGTTACGCGGCAGCCCGCCAGGCGGCCGTGTGGTGCTACCGAGGAGGATCCATCAGCGCCGAGCCCCGCATCAACGACCGGATTCGCGTTCCCGAGGTGCGACTTGTCGGTCCCAGTGGCGAGCAGGTCGGCATCGTGCCGCTTGCCAAGGCACTGGAGCTTGCGCAGGAGTACGACCTCGACCTGGTCGAGGTGGCGGCCAACGCCCGCCCGCCGGTCTGCAAGCTCATGGACTACGGGAAGTTCAAGTACGAGTCGGCCATGAAGGCCCGTGAGGCGCGCAAGAACCAGGCGCACACGGTCATCAAGGAGATGAAGCTCCGGCCGAAGATCGACCCGCACGACTACGACACCAAGAAGGGTCACGTCGTCCGGTTCCTCAAGCAGGGCGACAAGGTCAAGATCACGATCATGTTCCGTGGTCGCGAGCAGTCCCGGCCCGAGCTGGGCTACCGACTGCTGCAGCGGCTCGCGGAAGACGTCCAGGACCTGGGTTTCGTGGAGTCGAACCCCAAGCAGGACGGCCGCAACATGATCATGGTCCTCGGTCCGCACAAGAAGAAGACCGAGGCGATGGCCGAAGCCCGCGAGGCGCAGGCGGCCCGCAAGGCCGAGCGTCAGGGCACTTCCGGCGCGGACGCCGAGGAGCCCGCAGAGGCGTGATCCCGGGGCGCTCGCGCCCCGGTTCACCCGGGGCCCCGGCCCCGGACACCAAACGAACACAGCTGACGCTCCCGTGCGCCCGCACCACGGGCGGGGAGCGCCACCGACGAGGAGATACGGCGCATGCCGAAGAACAAGACGCACAGCGGTGCCAGCAAGCGCTTCAAGGTCACCGGCTCCGGCAAGGTCCTGCGCGAGCGCGCCGGCAAGCGCCACCTGCTCGAGCACAAGTCGTCCCGTGTGACGCGTCGCCTCACCGGCAACGCCGAGATGGCCCCGGGCGACGCCGCGAAGATCAAGAAGCTTCTCGGCAAGTGAGTCCGGGCGCGCACAGCGCCCGACTCCCGACCGGGACCCAATCGTTTCCGGGTCGTGTGAGAATCAACCACGGCCCCGCTACAAGGAGTTAACAAGTGGCACGCGTCAAGCGCGCAGTCAACGCGCACAAGAAGCGCCGGGCGATCCTGGAGCAGGCCAGCGGTTACCGCGGCCAGCGGTCGCGCCTGTACCGCAAGGCCAAGGAGCAGGTCACCCACTCCCTGGTCTACAACTACAACGACCGCAAGAAGCGCAAGGGCGACTTCCGTCAGCTGTGGATCCAGCGCATCAACGCCGCTGCCCGCCAGAACGGCATGACCTACAACCGCCTCATCCAGGGTCTGAAGGCCGCCAACATCGAGGTGGACCGCAAGATCCTGGCCGAGCTCGCGGTCAACGACATGAACGCGTTCGCCGCGCTCGTCGAGGTCGCCCAGAAGGCGCTGCCGGCCGACGTCAACGCGCCGAAGGCCGCTGCCTGAGCCACCGAGCCGTAAGGCTTCCGACCGGACCCGCAGGCCCTCGGCCTGCGGGTCCGGCCGTTGTACGGACCGTCCCAGGAAACGAATCGAGCCACCGCCACATGGGCACCCCCGAGCTGATCTCCCCCCGTTCCCCCCGCGTCGTCGCCGCCCGGCGGCTGGCCAAGCGGAGCTTCCGGGTCAAGGAGCGGCGCTTCATCGCGGAGGGCCCGCAGGCCGTGCGCGAGGCGATCGAGCACCGCTGCGGCGGCCGGCCCACGCTGCTGGAGCTCTTCGCGACCGTGGACGCCGCCGAGCGGCACGCGGAGATCGTCGGCGCGGCGCTGGCGGCCGGCGTCCCGGTGCATCTCGCGTCGGACGCCGTGGTCGCCGACCTCTCGCAGACCGTGACCCCGCAGGGCCTGGTCGGCGTCTGCCGCTTCCTGGACAGCCCCTTCGAGGAGATCCTGGCCGCCCGGCCGCGGCTGGTCGCCGTCCTCGCCCACGTGCGCGACCCCGGCAACGCCGGCACGGTGCTGCGCTGCGCGGACGCCGCCGGCGCGGACGCGGTCGTGCTCACCGACGCCTCGGTCGACCTCTACAACCCCAAGTCGGTGCGGGCCTCGGTGGGCTCCCTGTTCCACCTGCCGGTCGCCGTCGGCGTCCCCGTCGAGCAGGCCGTGCGCGGCCTGCGGGAGGCCGGGGTGCGGATCCTGGCCGCCGACGGCGCGGGCGAGCGCGACCTGGACGCCGAACTGGACCGCGGCGCCATGGGCGGCCCCACCGCCTGGGTCTTCGGCAACGAGGCCTGGGGGCTGCCGGAGGAGACCCGCGCGCTGGCGGACGAGGTGGTGCGCGTGCCCATCCACGGCAAGGCCGAGAGCCTCAACCTCGCCACGGCCGCGGCCGTGTGCCTGTACGCCTCGGCCCGTGCGCAGCGCGCGTCCGGAGGGTGCCGCTCTGTTACCTCCAGCTAGTAGGGTGACGCACCTGGGGCTCAGGAGGGGGCGTCGGGTGTGAGTGGGACAACTGCCGTGGGCTCCGCGTCCGGAGCCGCCGTCGCCGTCGACGGCGCGGGCGGCGTGCTGCACCCCGACGACCTGCCCGACGGCCTGGTCGTCGCCGACGCGTCCGGCCGCGTGGTCTGCTTCAACGCCGCGGCCGCCCGCATCACCGCCCTGCCGGCGGACGAGGCGCTCGGCCGCCCGCTGGAGAGCGCCCTGCCGCTGGAGGACCTGGACGGACGCCGCTGGTGGCGGCTGACCGAGCCCTACGGCGGGCTCTCCACCCGCACCGGCCAGCCGGAGTGCAACCTGCTGCTGCCCGGCGGCCGCGAGGTGCTGGTCTCGGCCCGCTACGTGCGCGAGCGGCCCGGCGGCCCGGTGGTGCGGCTCGTCGTCCAGCTGCGCGGCACCGAGGCGCGCCGGCGCACCGAGCGCAGCCACGCCGAGCTGATCGCCACCGTCGCCCACGAGCTGCGCTCGCCGCTGACCTCCGTCAAGGGCTTCACGGCCACGCTGCTGGCCAAGTGGGAGCGGTTCACCGACGACCAGAAGCGGCTGATGCTTCAGACCGTGGACGCCGACGCGGACCGGGTCACCCGGCTGATCGCCGAGCTGCTGGACATCTCCCGCATCGACTCCGGCCGCCTGGAGGTGCGCCGCCAGCCGGTCGACATGGCCGGGGCCGTGCGCCGGCACGTCGCGGCGCAGACGGCCCGCGGGCAGCGGCCCGACCGTTTCGTGATCGAGGTGGTGGAACCGCTGCCGCCGCTGTGGGCCGATCCCGACAAGATCGACCAGGTGCTCGGCAACCTCCTGGAAAACGCGGTGCGCCACGGCGGCGGAACCGTCACCATGGAGGTGGCACCGGCCGTCACGAGCGCCGGCACGGAAGGAACGGCGGTCACCGTGAGCGATGAGGGTCCCGGCATCCCGGAGGGGGCCATGACCCGCGTCTTCACCCGCTTCTGGCGGGGCAGCAAGCGCGGCGGCACCGGCCTGGGCCTGTACATCGTCAAGGGCATCGTCGAGGCCCACGGCGGGACGATCACCGTCGGACGGGCCGACCGCGGCGGCGCCCGGTTCCGATTTACGCTGCCCGTGGGCGCCCCGGCTTTCCTCACGCAGGGCTGAGCCGCCGGGCCCTCGGGCTCATCACCACCCCCACGCCCCTTAGACTCGACCTTTGGCACGTTTATGGCACCAAGTCGTCCGGGCGAGAAGCCGCGCGGCATCACCGCCGCGGTCCATGCCAGCCAGTCGGAAGCACGGGAAGAGATGTCGGCACCCAACAAGTCGTACGACCCTGTCGAGGTCGAGGCACTGAAACCGGAAGAGATCGAGCGCATGCGGGACGAGGCGCTCGCCGCCTTCGCCGCGGCCGCCGACCTCGACGCCCTGCGGGAGGCGAAGACCGCCCACACCGGCGACCGCTCCCCGCTCGCCCTCGCCAACCGCGAGATCGGCGCCCTGCCGCCGCAGGCCAAGGCCGACGCCGGCAAGCGCGTGGGCATGGCCCGCGGTGCCGTGAACAAGGCGTTCGCCGCCCGCCAGACCGAGCTGGAGGCGGAGCGCGACGCCCGTGTGCTGGTCGAGGAGGCGGTGGACGTCACCCTGCCGTACGACCGCGTGCCGGCCGGTGCCCGCCACCCGCTGACCACGTTCATGGAGCGCGTCGAGGACGTCTTCGTCGCCATGGGCTACGAGGTCGCCGAGGGCCCCGAGGTCGAGGCCGAGTGGTTCAACTTCGACGCCCTCAACTTCGAGCCGGACCACCCGGCCCGCGCCATGCAGGACACCTTCTTCGTGGCCGGCCCCAAGAAGACCGAGTCCGGCGTCGTGCTGCGCACCCACACCTCCCCGGTGCAGGTCCGCTCGATGCTCGACCGCGAGCCCCCCGTCTACGTGGTGTGCCCCGGCCGCGTCTACCGCACGGACGAGCTGGACGCCACCCACACCCCGGTCTTCCACCAGATCGAGCTCCTCGCCATCGACGAGGGCCTGACCATGGCGGACCTCAAGGGCACCCTCGAGCACATGGTGGGCGCGCTGTTCGGCGAGGGCCTGAAGACCCGGCTGCGTCCCGCCTACTTCCCGTTCACCGAGCCGTCCGCCGAGCTGGACATGCAGTGCTTCGTGTGCCGCGGGGAGTCCGCCGGCAATCCGGAGCGCCCCTGCCGCACCTGCTCCAGCGAGGGCTGGATCGAGCTGGGCGGCTGCGGCATGGTCAACCCCCGGGTGCTCGTCGCCGCGGGCATCGACCCGGAGAAGTACAGCGGATTCGCCTTCGGGTTCGGCATCGAGCGGATGCTGATGTTCCGCCACAACGTCGAGGACATGCGAGACATGGTCGAGGGTGACGTGCGCTTCACCCGGCCGTTCGGGATGGAGATCTGATGCGCGCCCCGCTTTCCTGGCTGCGGG
This sequence comes from Streptomyces sp. AV19, assembly GCF_015999245.1. GTDB lineage: Bacteria > Actinomycetota > Actinomycetes > Streptomycetales > Streptomycetaceae > Streptomyces. The sequence goes on from NZ_JAEAMR010000010.1 coordinate 568,939, forward strand.
AATACGTCGACCTGCCGGCCGGTGAGACCGGCCGCGACGTGCAGGCCAAGCTCATCGCCGCCGGCCTGGAGGTCGAGCGCGTCGAGCACCTCGGCGCCGACCTCACCGGCCCGCTGGCCGTCGGCAAGGTCCTCACCATCGAGGAGCTGGAGGGCTTCCGCAAGCCGATCCGCTTCTGCACCGTCGACGTCGGCACCGCCAACGGCACCGGCGAGCCGCAGGAGATCGTCTGCGGCGCCCGCAACTTCGCCGTCGGCGACAAGGTCGTCGTGGCCCTGCCCGGCGCCGTCCTCCCCGGCGACTTCGCCATCGCCGAGCGCAAGACCTACGGCAAGGTCTCGCGCGGCATGATCTGCTCCGGCGACGAGCTGGGCATGGGCGACGACGGCACGCACGGCATCATCGTGCTGCCGCCCGAGGCCGAGGTCGGCAGCGACGCGATCGAGCTGCTCGAACTGCGCGACGACGTCCTCGACATCGCCGTCACCCCCGACCGCGGCTACTGCCTCTCCATGCGCGGCATCGCCCGCGAGGCCGCCACCGCCTACGGGCTCCCGCTGCGCGACCCGGCCCTGCTGGACGTGCCCGCGCCCAACTCGTACGGCTACCCGGTCTCCGTCGCCGACCCGGCCGGCTGCGACCGCTTCACCGCCCGCACCGTCACCGGCCTCGACCCCGAGGCGCGCTCGCCGATCTGGCTCCAGCGCCGGCTGCAGAAGGCCGGCATGCGCCCGGTCTCCCTCACCGTCGACGTCACCAACTACGTGATGCTCGAGCTGGGCCAGCCGCTGCACGCCTACGACCGCTCCCGCGTCGCCGGCACCATCGGCGTCCGCCGCGCCGAGGCCGGCGAGAAGCTGACCACCCTCGACGGCACCAAGCGCGTCCTGGACGCCGAGGACCTGGTCATCACCGACGACAACGGCCCCATCGGCCTCGCCGGTGTCATGGGCGGCGCCACCACCGAGATCGCCGGCGCCGCCGAGGGCGGCAGCGCCGAGGTCGTCATCGAGGCCGCGCACTTCGGCGCCGTCGCCATCGCCCGCACCGCCCGCCGCCACAAGCTGTCCTCCGAGGCGTCCAAGCGCTTCGAGCGCGGCGTGGACCCGCAGGCGACCTCCGCCGCCGCGCAGCGCACCGTCGACCTGCTGGTGCTGCTCGCCGGGGGCACCCCCGAGGCCGGCGTCACCGAGTTCGCGGCCCCCGGCGCCCCGCGCTCCATCCCGCTGCGCGCCGACCACCCCGACAAGGTGGCCGGTGTGGAGTACGGGCGGGAGACCGTCGTGCGCCGCCTCCAGGAGGTCGGCTGCGACGTCTACGGGCAGGACGAGCTGATCGTCACCGTGCCCAGCTGGCGCCCCGACCTCACCGACCCCAACGACCTCGCCGAGGAGGTCATCCGGCTGGAGGGCTACGAGAACCTGCCCTCCACCCTGCCCAAGCCGCCCGCCGGCCGCGGTCTGACCGCGCGCCAGCGGCTGCACCGCCGGGTCGGCCGCGCGCTGGCCGGCGCCGGCTACGTCGAGGCCCCCAGCTACCCGTTCATCGGCGACTGGGCCCTGGACCACCTGGGCCTGGAGGCCGACGACCCGCGCCGCCTGACCGTGCGCCTGCTCAACCCCCTCTCCGAGGCCGAGCCGGCGCTGCGCACCACGCTGCTGCCGGGGCTGTTCGCCGCGCTGCGCCGCAACGACAGCCGGGGCGAGCACGACCTGGCGCTCTTCGAGACCGGCCTGGTCTTCCGGCCGACCGGCGAGGAGCTCCCGGCCACCCGTCTGCCGGTGGACCGCCGGCCCACCGACGAGGAGATCGCCGGGCTGGACGCCGCGCTGCCGCACCAGCCGCGCCGCGCCGCCGTCGTCCTGGCCGGGGCCCGCGAGCGCACCGGCTGGTGGGGCCAGGGCCGCCCGGCCGGCTGGGCGGACGCCGTCGAGGCCGGCCGCGCCGTGGCCCGCGAGGCCGGCGTCGAGCTGATCGTCCGCCAGGACCAGACCGCGCCGTTCCACCCGGGCCGCTGCGCCGCGCTGCTCGCCGTGATCGACGGCGAGGAGGTGCTCGTGGGCAGCGCCGGCGAGCTCCACCCGCGCGTCATCAAGGCGTTCGGCCTGCCCGAGCGCACCTGCGCGATGGAGATCGAGCTGGACCGCCTGGAGCGGGCCGGCGGCGGCGCCGTCGAGGCCCCGCACGTCTCCTCCTTCCCGGTGGCCACGCAGGACGTCGCGCTCGTCGTGGACGGCTCGGTGCCGGCCGGTGACGTCGAGGCGGCGCTGCGGGCCGGTGCCGGTGAACTGCTCGAGTCGCTGCGGCTGTTCGACGTCTTCACCGGTGAGCAGCTGGGCGAGGGGAAGAAGTCGCTGGCGTATGCGCTGCGGTTCCGTGCCGACGACCGGACGCTGACCGCCGACGAGGCGTCGGCCGCGCGTGACGCGGCCGTGGCTGTCGCGGTCGAGCGGACGGGGGCGGTGCTGCGGGGCGCGTAGCCGCCTTTGCGGTACGTGGAGTTGGGGCGCCCCGGTTTTGTGCCGGGGCGCCCCTTCGCGTGTCCGCGGTGCCGTGGGCAACGCGGCTGCGCCGCGTTCGTCCTCAAACGCCGGACGGGCTGTGCCCCTCCCCGCCCTTTCACCGTTTCTTCCGGGGCTGCGCCCCCCGGCCCCGCATCGCCCTTCGGGCGATGTCCTCAAGCGCCGGACGGGCTGAACTGTTCGCACCCCGTGTGAATCCGTTTCCGTTACGCTGAGTCCACCGAGCGCACACGGAGGGCGGCAATGGAGCCCAACACTCTGCTCGACGCGATCCTGGACGAGGCGGGGATATCCCACGCCGGGCTGGCCGCTCACGTCAACGCGGCCGGACGCGCCCGGGGTCTGGCGTTGCGCTACGAACACACCGCCGTGGCCCGCTGGTTGAAGGGGCAGCGGCCGCGCGGCCAGGTGCCCGACCTCCTCTGCGAGGTCCTCGGCGAGCGGCTGCACCGGCCCCTGACCCTCGACGACATCGGGCTGGGCACACCCGGCACCCCCCGCGTCCCCGGCACCCCGCTGTCCGGCTTCGTCGAGCGGGCCACCGCCCTGTGGCGCTCCGACGAGCAGCAGCGCGAGCACGTCGTCACCGCCCCGGCCGTCACCGGCACCCACGCCGTCATCCCCGTCTGGGAGTGGGAGAACCCGCCCGAGGACGCCGACGTCTCCCGGCGCGGCCTGACGCGGGTCTCCATGGACGACATCGACATGCTGCGCGCCGCCCGCACCCACTACGAGCAGATGTACCGGAAGGCCGGCGGCATCGCCACCCGCGCCCGGGTCGTCGGCTTCCTCAACGCCGAGGCCGCCCCGCTGCTGCGCGGCAGCTACTCCGACGCCACCGGCCGCCAACTGCACCGCGCCACCGGCGGGTTGGTGGCCGTCGCCGGCATCTGCGCCTACGACTCCGACGCGCACGGCCTGGCCCAGCGCTACTTCCACCAGGCGCTGCGCCTGGCCAAGGCCAGCGGGGAGCGCGGCCTGGGTGCCTATGTGGTCGCCCTGCTGGTCAACCAGTCCCTGTTCCTGGGGGAGTACCGGCAGGCCGTCGCCTTCGCCGAGTCGGCGCTGCGTTCCGGCGGACCCCATCTGACCCCGGCGCTCGCCGCCGACCTCTACGCGATGCAGGCCAAGGCGTACGCCCGGCTCGGGGACGGCGCCGGGGCGCTGGCCTGCATCCGCCGCGCGGAATCCGCCGCCGAGCGCATCCACCGGGGCCAGGAGCCCGCCGAGACCGGCTACGTCCAACCGGGGCTGGTCAACGTCCAGGTGGCCGAGGCGCTGCTCAGCCTGGGGGACCTCGGACCCGCCCGTGAGCACGCCGACCGGGCCGTCGACACCCCGGCCCACGACCGGGGCCGTGTCCACCGGCTCGCCATGCTCACGCACATCGAGCTGCGTCAGGGAGACGCGGACAAGGCGGTGGCCACCGCTCAGGAGATGACCGAGCAGGCGAGGGGCATGGAATCGCAGCGCTTACGCGACCGGCTCCGGGCGGTGCGCGAGCACCTGGTCGAAAGCGGGTGCGCGGCCACCGCCGAGGCCGCCGAGATGATCGACGGGGCGCTGCGCGTGCCCTTGTGAGGACCCTTGTGAGGGCGACGCCCGGGTAGGTGGCCACCTCGGCGGAAGGTGGCAACACGTGCGTTGGAAGAATCTCAAGGAACTGACCGTCTACGAGAACCGCTGGTTCCGGGTCAACCTCGCGGACGTCGAACTCCCCGACGGCCGGCATCTCGACCACTTCCTGATCCGGCTGCGCCCCGTGGCGGCCGCCACGGTGGTCAACGCGGCCAATGAGGTCCTGCTGCTGTGGCGGCACCGCTTCATCACCGACAACTGGGGCTGGGAGCTGGCCGCCGGAGTCGTCGAGGACGGCGAGGAGGTCGACCGGGCCGCGGCCCGGGAGATGGAGGAGGAGACCGGGTGGCGCCCTGGCCCGCTCAGGCACCTGATGTCCGTCGAGCCGTCCAACGGGCTCACCGACGCCCGGCACCACATCTACTGGTCGGACGAGGCGGAGTACATCGGTGACCCGGAGGACGGCTTCGAGTCGGACCGCCGCGAGTGGGTGCCCCTCAAGCTCGTCCCGGACCTGATCGCCCGCGGTGAGGTGCCGGCCGCCAACATGGCGGCGGCCCTGCTCCTGCTGCACCACATCCGGCTCGGCTGACGGACGGCGGGGCACCATGGGCCCACCCCGCGCTTGTGGGGACCGGGGTCACCGGCCGGCGGCCTGCCAGACGGCGAGCGCCAGGGCCGCCAGGCCGGTGAGCGCGGCAAGCGACGGCAGGGGCCACTTGCCGTGCTCCAACGCCCGTACGCGGTCGGCGACTTCGTCGATCTCACGCTCCGCCCGGTCGCTGCGCTGGGTGAGCAGGGCGAGGTCGCCGTCGATGCGGACGACGCCGACATCGACTCTGCGCCGGAGCTCCGCGAGCTCCCCCGCCTTGGCGGCGTGCTCGGGATGGATGGTCACGGTCCGTACTCCTTCCGGGTCTTCCCCCGTGCTGGCTGACATGAAGAGTCAACCGCGGGAAAGCGGGGAAGGGGAGCGTGTGCGGAGGGTGAGTACGAGCAGGCTTCTCACACCCTGTGTGAACAGGCGGGCGGGCGGCGGCCGTTGGCAGAACGGGGAAGGTCCCCTCACGCCGGTGAGGGGACCTTCCGTTGCCGGTACGCGGTGGCGCTCAGTATGTGTAGAAGCCCGCCCCGGACTTGCGGCCCAGCCGGCCCGCGTCCACCATCCGCTGGAGCAGCGGGGGCGCGGCGTACAGCGGCTCCTTGTACTCCGCGTACATGCTGTCCGCCACCGACGCGACGGTGTCCAGGCCGATGAGGTCGGCGAGCTTGAGCGGGCCCATGGGGTGGGCGCAGCCCATCTCCATGCCGTTGTCGATGTCCTCGCGGCCGGCGGCGCCGGACTCGAACATCCGGATGGCGGAGAGCAGGTACGGGATCAGCAGGGCGTTGACGATGAAGCCCGAGCGGTCCTGGGCGCGGATCGCGTGCTTGCCCAGCGCCTTGCCGACGAGCTCCTCGGCGCGGGCCACGGTCTCCTGCGAGGTGGTGAGCGCGGGGATGAGCTCGACCAGCTTCTGGACGGGCGCCGGGTTGAAGAAGTGGATGCCGATGACCCGGTCGGGCCGTGAGGTGGCGACGGCGAGCCTGACCAGGGGGATGGAGGAGGTGTTGGAGGCCAGGATGGCGTCCTTGCGGGTCACGACCTGGTCGAGCACCTGGAAGATCTCGGTCTTCACCTGCTCGTTCTCGACGACCGCCTCGATGACCAGGTCGCGGTCGGCGAACTCGCCGAGGTCGGTGGTGAAGCTCAGCCGCGCCAGCGCCCCGTCGCGCTCCTCCTCGCTGATCTTGCCGCGCTCGGCGGCCTTGGCCAGGGAGTTGGTCAGCCGGGTACGGCCCAGCTCCAGGCGCTCGCCCGTGGTCTCGGCGACCTTGACGTCCAGTCCGGACCGGGCACACACCTCCGCGATGCCCGCGCCCATCTGGCCGCACCCGACCACCCCGACGCGTTCGATGTCGCTCACAAACGTGCCCTTTCTGATCTTCGCCGAGCGGCGGGCGCCGATGCTCCGCCTCGGGAGACGTTACTCCGCGTCCTGCCGTAAAGGGGGCCCCGGGGAGGGCATGCTGGGCGCTCGGGGTGTGACACATCCGACAAGGAGTGAGCAGCAATGGGACGTATGACGCGAAGGCGGTTCACAGCGGCCACGACCCTGGCGGCCGGCGGGCTCGCCCTCGGGGCGCCGCGGGCCTCGGCGGGTGCCGTCGCGGCCAACACCACCGAGTTCCGCGGCATGTGGGCCGCGACCGTGGTCAACCTCGACTGGCCGTCCGGACCGGGGCTCTCCCCGGACCGGCAGAAGCGCGAGCTGCGCGCGCTCTACGACGCCGCCCTCGCCCGGCGGCTCAACGTCGTCCTCCTCCAGATCCGGCCCACCGCCGACGCGTTCTGGCCCTCGCGGTACGAGCCGTGGTCGGAGTACCTGACGGGTCACCAGGGGCGGGACCCGGGCTGGGACCCGCTGGCGTTCGCCGTCCGCGAGGCCCACGACCGCGACCTCCAGCTGCACGGCTGGTTCAACCCGTACCGCGTCGCCAACCACACCGACCCCGGGCGCCTCGTCCGTTCCCACCCCGCCCGGGTCCACCCGAGCTGGGCCGTTCCCTACGGCGGGAAGCTCTACTACAACCCCGGGCTGCCGGAGGTGCGGCGCTTCGTGCAGGACGCGATGCTCGACGCGGTCTGGCGCTACGACCTCGACGGCGTCCACTTCGACGACTACTTCTACCCGTACCCGGTGGCGGGCAAGGAGTTCGACGACGACGCCGCCTGGCGCGAGCACGGCAAGGGCTTCCCGAGCCGGGCCGCCTGGCGGCGGGACAACATCGACCGGCTGGTGCGCGGGACGGGGGAGCGGATCAGGAGCCGGAAGAAGCACGTGCGGTTCGGCATCAGCCCCTTCGCCGTCTGGCGCAACAGGTCCACCGATTCCCGGGGTTCGGACACCCGGGCGGGGGTGCAGACCTACGACGACCTCTACGCGGACACGCGCAGATGGGTCCGCGAGGAGTGGATCGACTACATCGTCCCCCAGGTGTACTGGCACATCGGCAACTCCGCGGCCGACTACGCCAAGCTCGTGCCCTGGTGGGCGAGGACCGTGCGCGGCACCGACGTGGACCTCTACATCGGCGAGGCCCTCTACCGGCAGGGCGCCGCGGGGCAGCCCGCGCCCTGGCAGGATCCGGCCGAGCTCTCCCGGCACGTCGCACTCTCCCGGCGCCATCCGGAGGTGCGGGGCAACGTCTACTTCTCGGCCCGGCAGGTGGCCGACGACCCCGTCGGGGCGATGGCGCGCGTGGTGAAGGACCACTACCCGCGCCGCGCGCGCCCGCCCCGTTGAGTCACGGCCGGCCGCTACTGCGCCGTACCGGTGGCCTTGCGGTGGTCCACCACCGAGTCCGGGCCGGGGGACATGATCGATTCGTGGCCGTTCTCCGCCCGGACGCGGTACGGCGGGGTGCCGTCGGGCCCCAGCACGTCGACGATCTCCACGACGTGGTCCTTCTGCCCGACGATCCTGCCGTGCACGACCAGGTGGTCGCCCTTGCTCGCATGCATCAGCGGTGCCCCTCTCATCAGGACTGACGGGGAACTGACGGGGATACGTCCAAGTCTAGGTTTACCGGCCCGGACGGGCCCGGTCTACGGTCCGACCGGGTCGGTGACCCCGCCCGTTGCGTCACGGCGATGCACGCCAGCACGGCGACGGCGGCGAGCGGTGCCGCCGGGGCGAGCCGCTCCCCGAGCAGGGTCACCGACCACACCAGGGTGAGCAGCGGCTGGGCGAGCTGGAGCTGCCCGGCCCGGGCCACTCCGGTGAGGGCCATCGCCCGGTACCACACCCACATGCTCACGAACTGGGAGAAGGCCAGCCAGAGCAGGCCGGCCACCGCGTGGCCCGTGACGCGGACGGGTTCGAGGGCGAGCGCGGCCGCCGCGCCCGCCAGGGTCAGGGGCAGGCTCAGCACCAGCGCCCAGCCGATCACCTGCCACCCGGGCAGCTCGCGGGCCAGCAGCCCGCCCTCCGCGTAGCCCGCGGCGCAGACCAGCAGCGCGGCGAAGAGATACAGGTCGCCGGTGCCGGGCCGGCCGCCGCTCTGCTGCACGGCGAAGGCGACGACCACCAAGGCGCCCGTCAGCGCCGCGGCCCAGAACGCCCTGGAGTGCCGCACTCCGCTCCGTACGGCCGCGTACACGGCGGTGGTCACCGGCAGCAGGCCGACGACCACGGCCGCGTGCGAGGTCGTCGAGGACCGCAGGGCGAGGGTCGTCAGCAGCGGGAAGCCCACCACGACGCCGGCCGCGACGACGGCCAGCGCCACGAGATGGCGCCGCTCCGGCGGCCGCACCCGGCGGGCCGCCAGGACACCGGCCGCGATCACCGTGGCGAACACGGCCCGGCAGGCGGTCACCGACCACGGGCCGAGCCCGTCCAGGGCCCAGACGGTCGCCGGGAAGGTCAGCGAGAACATGCCCACGCCGAGGAGGGCGAGGAGCGTGCCGCCGCGCACCGCTATCGCGGACGGCGCGGTAGCGCTATCTTGTGCTGTCATGCACGAGCGTAGCAGCGCGGCCGAACTGGCCGGAATCCTCCGGAGGGAGCTCGACCGCTACTCACCAGGCGAGAAGCTCCCGTCGAGCCGGTCCCTCGTGGACCGCTTCCGGGCCAGCCCCGTCACCGTCTCCCGCGCCCTCGCCGTCCTGGCCGCGGAGGGTCTCGTCGTCACCCGGCCCGGGGCGGGCGCCTTCCGCGCGGAACCGTCTCCCGCCGCCCCGGCGCCACGCGGGGACACGTCCTGGCAGCAGGTCGCGCTGAGCGCCGAGCCGGGCGACCGGACCGTGCCCCGCTCCGTGGAGGCCGGCCGGGTGCTGGCCGCCTTCACCCCGACCCCGGCCGGCGTCATCGACCTCTGCGGCGGCTATCTGCATCCCGCCCTCCAGCCCGAACGCGCCCTCGCCGCCGCGCTCGCCCGCGCCGGGCGCCGGCCGGGCGCCTGGGAACGGCCGCCGCTGGAGGGCGTCGAGGGGCTGCGGGCCTGGTTCGCCCGCGAGATCGGCGGGCCCGGCGGCACGGTCACCGCCGCCGACGTCCTGGTCACCGCCGGCGGACAGAGCGCCCTGACCACCGCCCTGCGCGCGCTCGCCCCGCCCGGTGCCCCGGTGCTCGTCGAGTCGCCGACCTACCCCGGCGTCCTGGCCGCCGCCCGGGCCTCCGGGCTGCGGCCCGTGCCCGTCCCGGTCGACGCCGACGGGGTCCGGACGGACCTGCTCGCCGAGGCGTTCCGGGCCACCGGGGCACGGGTGTTCTTCACCCAGCCGCTGTTCCAGAACCCGACCGGGGCGGTGCTCTCCGCCGCGCGGCGGCGCGAGGTGCTGCGGCTGGCGCGGGCCGCGGGGGCGTTCGTCGTCGAGGACGACTTCGCGCGGCGGCTCGCCCACGAGGACGCGCCGCCGCTGCCGCCGACGCTGGCCTCCGAGGACCCCGACGGGGTCGTCGTCCACGTCCGCTCGCTGACCAAGTTCACCTCGCCGAGCCTGCGGGTGGGCGCGCTGGCGGCGCGCGGTCCCGTCCTCGACCGGCTGCGCGCCGTCCAGATCGTCGACAGCTTCTTCGTGCCGCGGCCGGTGCAGGAGGCCGCGCTGGAGCTGGTCGGCTCGCCCGCGTTCGCGCGGCACGGGCGCGCGGTGGCGGCGGAGCTGCGTGTCCGCCGGGAGGCGCTGCTCTCCGCGGTGCGCCGCGAACTCCCGTCCGTCGCCGTGGACTTCGTGCCGCCCGGCGGCTTCCACATCTGGGCGCGGCTGCCGTCCGGCGCGGACGAGACGGGGGTCGTCGCGGCGGCGCTCCGTTCCGGTGTCGCGGTGGCTCCCGGCCGCCTGTACTACGCGGCCGAGCCGCCGGCTCCGCACGTGCGGCTGTGCATGGCGGCGGCGGGCGGGGTGGGGGAGCTGGGGGAGGGGGTGCGGCGGCTGGGGGTGGCGTTGGGGGTGCTGACGCGCTGAGTCTGCCCCTGCCCCGCCCTTTCTCCGTTTCCCGGGGAGGCCCCGGACCCCGTCCGCCCTTCGGGCGGAGTCCTCAAACGCCGGACGGGCTGGATTGGGCGCGCCGATTCAGCCCGTCCGGCGCTTGAGGACTGGGGGTGCCCCCTCTGGGGGAGCGCACAGCGTGCTGCCGCGGAAACGGTGAAAGGGCGGGGTGGGGCAAACTCACCGCGCCAGCGGCACGACATCTCCCAGCGCCCGGAACGCCCGGTCCACCAACTCCCGGTGTTCCCGCACCACTTCCTCCACCGGCTCCCCGTCCAGTACCCGCGCCACCGACGCCGCGCAGGCGCCCTTCCAGATCGCCACCGCCAGCGCCGCCGTCAGCCGCGGCGACGCGTCGCCCGCGTCCGTCTCCGCGATCGCGGACGCCACCGCCGCCTCCAACTCCTCGCTCCCCTCCCGCGCCCGTGCCCGCAGCGCCGGCGAGTCGAGCACCACCCGCCAGAACGGCGTGTAACCCACCACCGACAGCGGATGGTTCCCGTCGATCAGCCGCAGCGCCAGCCGGTGCAGCGCCGCGACCGGCCGCTCGCCCGGATCCCGCTCCCGCACGGCGTCCGCCCACAGCGCGATCTCCTCCGGGATCCGGTCCAGGAACAGGTCCTCCTTGCGTGGGAAGTGGTTGAAGACCGTCATCGCCGACACCTCGGCCGCCTCGGCGACCTCCGCGACCGTCACCCGCTCGAAGCCGCGCTCGAAGAACAGCCGGGTCGCGACGTCGGAGATCCGCTGCCGGGTGCGCAGCTTCTTGCGTTCGCGAAGAGGGAGCTCACTCATGTGAGCAAGGTTATATCGACGCTGTACCGGACATAAAAATTTAGTCACTACAGTGAAGTCATGAGCAGCTTCGTCACGGACCACCCCGACGTCGTCGTCGCCGGTGCCGGCCCCACCGGACTCACCCTCGCCTGCGAACTCGCCCTCGCCGGCGTCAAGGTGCTCGTCCTGGAGCGCCGCACCGGCGTGGACGCCACCATCAAGGCGGGCGCGATCAACTCGCCCAGCGCCGAGGCGTACTACCGGCGCGGCCTGCTGCCCGCCCTGGCGGAGATCCAGCGGGAGGCGCTGGGCCGGTTCGGCTCGTTCGCGGCCCGGGCGCGGGAGACCGGCGCGGGCGACCCCAGGCCCGCTCCCCGCTTCGCCGGGCACTTCGCCGCGCTGCCGCTCGACGGGCGGCTGCTCGACGCCTCCGACCCGGAGTTCGGCGACCCCGGACCGGCCGCGGCCGTCGGCCTCGTCCCGCAGGAACGCCTCGAACGGCTGCTGGAGGCAAGGGCGTCGGAGCTCGGCGCGGAGATCCGGCGCGGGGTGGAGATCGAGGGCTTCGACGCGGACGAGGACGGCGTGACCGTCCGCACCGGCGCCGGACCCGTCCGCACCGGCTGGCTCGTCGGCTGCGACGGCGGCCGCAGCACCGTCCGCAAGGCGGCCGGTTTCGACTTCCCCGGCACGGACCCGGAGATCACCGGCAGGCAGGCGCTCGTCGAGATGGAGGGCGCGGAGGCGCTCGGCGCCGGCTGGCGGACGACGGAGACCGGGCACTACGTCCACGGCCCGATGCCCGGACGCATCCTCACCGTCGAGTTCGACGGGCCGCCCGCCGACCGCGAAAGTCCGGTCACCGCCGAGGAGTTGGAGGACAGCCTGCGCCGGGTCGCGGGCGTGGACGTCACCGTCACCGCCGTGCGCTCCGCGACCCGCTTCACCGACAACGCTCGCCAGGCCACGGCCTACCGCAAGGGGCGCGTCCTGCTCGCGGGCGACGCGGCGCACGTCCACTCGCCGTTCGGCGGGCAGGGACTCAACCTCGGCGTCGGCGACGCGATGAACCTCGGCTGGAAGCTCGCCGCCACGGTCCGGGGTGACGCCCCCGAGGCCCTGCTCGACACCTACACCGCCGAGCGGTACCCCATCGGCGCCTGGGTGCTGGAGTGGACGCGGGCGCAGATCGCCGTCATGCGGCCGGGGCCGCACGCCCGCGCGATGCGGGCCGTGGTGGGTGAGCTGATGGGCACGGTCGAGGGGACGACGTACTTCGTCAAGAAGGTCTCCGGCGTCTGGCAGGGCTACGACCTGCCCGGCGACCACCCGCTGACCGGCCGCAGCGCGCCCGACCTCGCGTTCGCCGACGGCACCCGGCTCGGGGAGCACCTCCACCACGGCCGCGCCCTGCTCCTCGACCTCCGCGACGACCCGGCGCTGCGGGCGGCCGCCGACGGCTACGCGGGACGGGTGGACGTCGTCACCGCCCGCTGCCCGGACCGGCAGGAGCCGGCCGCGCTGCTGGTCCGCCCGGACGGCTTCGTCGCCTGGGCGGCGGACGCCGGGACGGAGGGGCTGGGCGGCGCCCTGCGCCTCTGGTTCGGGGAACCGGTTGTTTCTTGAACGATCGGTTGGGTTCGGGTAGCGTCTCCGGCATGGGCAGGAGCAAGGCATTCGATCCGGACGAGGCGCTCCGTGCCGCGCTGGAGCTGTTCTGGCGCAAGGGGTACGAGGCCACGTCCATGCAGGACCTGGTGGACCACCTCGGCATCAACCGGGGCAGCGTCTACGCCACGTTCGGCAGCAAGCACGCGCTGTACCTGCGGGCGCTCGACCGCTACTGCGAGACCAAGGGCGACGTGGCCATGGGCGTGCTGGGCCGGCCGGGCCCCGCGCTGCCCGCCGTGCGGGACCTGATCCACCTGTATGCGGCCGAGTCGCTGGACGACCCCGACCGCAAGGGCTGTCTGGTCACCAACACGGCCGTCGAACTGCCCGGTGACGACAGTGCCGGGCGGCGCGTGGAGTCGGCCCTGGCCGAGCTGGAGACGGCGCTCGCCGGAGCGCTCGTCCGGGCGCGCAACCAGGGCGAGTTGGCCGAGGGCGCGGATCCGCGCGTCCTGGCCCGCTTCCTCGTCACCTTCCTCCAGGGGCTGCGCGTCGTCGGCAAGACGTCCGGCGCGCGCCGGCGCGTGGAGGACGCCGTGGAGTCGGCGCTGGGTCTGCTCGGCTGAGACGGCCTGCCCGGGCGGGAACCCCCTGGAACGCTCCAGGGGGTTTTCTTTCGCCTCTTAATTGGAACGATCGGTTAGAAATGTTGGAATGGAAAGGTGATCCCCTCATGAGCCGAGCCGCCGTCCCCCGGCCCGTCCACGTCCTCGCCCTGGGCATCTTCGCGATGGTCACCAGCGAGTTCGTGGTCGCCGGGCTGATGCCGCAGATGGCCGAGGGGCTCGGCGTCTCCGTCCCCCAGGTCGGCTACCTCATCACCGCCTACGCGGCGGCCATGGCCCTCGGCGGGCCGTTCCTCACCGTCGCGCTGATGAGGATGCGTCAGAAGACCGCGCTCTTCGTGCTGTTCGCGGTGTTCCTGGCCGGCAACGTGCTGGCCGCCACGGCCTCCGGCTACGGGGTGATGATGGCGGCCCGCGTGATCACCGGCGTCGCCTCCCAGGCGTTCTTCGGCATCGCGCTCTCGCTCGTGCCCCAGCTGACGCCGTCCGCCGTGCGCGGCCGGGCCATCGGCGTCGTGATGAACGGGCTGATGCTCGGGACGCTCCTCGGCCTGCCGCTCTCCACGCTGATCGGCGAACACCTGGGCTGGCGCGCCGCGTTCTGGGCGATCACCCTGCTGACCGGCCTCGCCGCGCTCGGCACCGCCGTCGGTGTGCCGCCGCTCGGCCCGCCCGAGGGCGGCGGGAACGTCCGCGGGGAGCTGGGCGCCTTCCGCAACCCCCGGCTGTGGCTGGTGCTCTCCACCAGCACCCTGATCATCGGCGCCACCTTCGCCGCGTTCAGCTACCTCAACCCCGTCCTCACCGAGGTCACCGGCTTCTCCACCGGCGCGGTCGCGCCGCTGCTGATCGCCTACGGCGCCGCCACCGTGCTCGGCAACACCGTCGTCGCCCGCCTCGCCGACCGGTACGCGCTGCCGGTCCTGGCCTGCGGACTCGCCCTCAACCTGGCGTTCCTCACCGGCTTCGCGCTCCTCGCCCACCTGCCCGTCCCGGCCGTGGTCTGCATGCTGGGCATCGGCCTGGCCGGCGTCACCATGAACCCGGCGATGATCGTCCGGGTCCACCGCACGGCCAACGCGCGGCCGTTGGTGAACACCGTCCACTCCTCCTTCATCACCGTCGGCGTCATGATCGGCTCCTCGGTGGGCGGTCTGTCCGTCGACCGCTTCGGGCTGCGCGGCCCGCTCTGGCTCGGCGCCGCGCTGGCCGCGCTGGGGCTCCTCAGCCTCGTCCCTCAGCGCACGCGAGCGGCGAAGGCGTCCGCGACGCCGTTGGTGCCGTCCGGCACGAGGCCGGGCGCCCCGGACGGGGACACCGCGCTCCGCCCGCCCGCCGACAGCGACCCCGGCCCGGCGCTCGCCGCCTGCGCCGCCGCGGGGCGGTCCGCGCCCGAGTGCGCGTCGCGGACGTGAAGCGCGGACGCGCCGTCCGCGTACAGCGGGTACCGGCCGTCCGGGACGATCGCCGCGCCCCGGGCGCCGGGCAGCCGGCGTCCGGGGCGCGGCGCAGGTCGCGTACGGGCGTGTCGCCGCCGGACACCGTCACGAGTGTGCGGCCGTCCGCGTGCCGGGAACGGTCAATGGGGCGTGGCGGCAGGCGCTGTCAGTGACTTGAGGAGGTGCACGTCCGCGTGCCCTCCGGGTATCCCCGGGATCCGGCCGGTCTCGGCGTAGCCGTGCCGCCGGTAGAAACCGGGAGCCTGGAACGTGAAGGAGGAGACGGCGACACGATCGCAGCCGCGCCTCCGCGCCTCCGCCTCGGCCGCCCCCAGGATCCGGCCGCCCCAGCCGTCCTCGCGACTGCCCTCGCGAACCCACAACAGCTCGATGCCGCAGAGACCGCCCCAGGTCGCGGCGGTCAGCCCGCCGACCAGTTCGCCCGCTTCGTCGAGCACCTTGACCGAGAACGCGCCGCGGTCGTGGGCGCCTGTGGCAGCCGAGTTGAAGGCGATCAGTTCCTCGGTCAGCCGGTCGTCGAGGTCGGTGTCGTGCCCGCCGGTGATCAGCACCGGCCCGGGGCCGTGGTCACTTGTCACGGCGCGGAGTATGTCAGCCCGCGACGGCTCCGGGCACGCGATTTATCCCAGTGCCCGGTACATCACGTGCAGCCCCACGAACCCCTCCCGCGGATGCCGGAACGCCCCGGGGACTGTCCCCACCACCTCGAACCCCAACGACCGGTAGAGCCCCACCGCGACCACATTGCTCTCCACCACCGCGTTGAACTGCATCCCACGGAACCCCGCCTTCCTCGCCCACTCCAGCGAGTCCTCCACCAGAGCCCGCCCCACGCCCCGCCTGGCGGCCGCCGGGTCCACCATGTAGCTCGCGCTCGCGACGTGGGAGCCGTTCCCCGGCCGGTTGGCGGCCATGTTCGCCGTGCCCAGTACGGCCCCGGACACCTCGTCCACCGCCACGACCACCCGCCCCGGCGGTCGCAGCAGCCACAGCTCACGCCCCTCGTCCGGGCCGAGGGCCGGCGGGTACGGGAACGTCTCCCCGGCCGCGACGATCTCGCGGAAGAACGGCCAGATCGCGGGCCAGTCCTGCCCGTTCACCTCTCGGATCAGCATGCGGAGCAGCATGCAGGACGAACTGCCAGCCCGTCACCGGGATTTCGCCGCCCCCAGTGCCCCCACCGCTATACCCAGCACCACGAACACCACGTTCGCGTACACCTCGTAGCCCTCGGGTGTGGCATACCGCAGGAAGCCGAACAGGCGGAAGCCTCCGATCCATTCGTGGACCAGTCCGGCCAGTCCTCCGACGATCAGGACGAAGCTCACGAAACCCAGCACATTCTTCATGGAAGGGACGGTAGGAGATCGGTCCCGGGGAGGGCATCGGTCCGGGGGTGGGGGTTCGGTGACCGAAGGAGGAGAGGGGCGGGGGGCTTGTCGTCCGAAGGTATCGAGGTGCGGGCGCGGGGCCCGTACGCGCCGTGGCGCGACGTACATTGCGGACATGACCCGCACCGCCGCCATCCGAGACCGCGCCGCGGACCTCGGCTTCTTCCTCTTCGCCGGGGCCTTCTCCGTGGTCACCGCCGACAACGCGCTGGCCGGCCGGGAGCTGTCCGAGGAGGCGCTCTTCGCCGACCAGCTCACCGGAGGACTCGCCTGTGCCGCGCTGTTCCTGCGGCGCCGGTGGCCGGTGCAGCTCGCCGCCGCGCTGCTGGTCGCGGGCAGCTTCTCGCACTTCGTCACGGGGCCGGCTCTGGTCGCCCTGTTCACCGTCGCCGCTCGCCAACCGCCCCGCGTCACCCGCTGGATCGCCGCGCTCGCCGCCGCCCCGGGGCCGTTCTTCGTCCTCCGGCAGTCCGAGCTGAGCGAGTCGGCCGTCACCTCCGGGATCACCTACTACGCGCTGGTGACCTGCGCGTTCGGCTGGGGTCTGTACGTCCACTCCCGGCACCGGCTCATCGCCGAGCTGCGCGAGCGCGCCGAGCGGGCGGGGGCGGAGGCGCGGCGGCAGGCGCGCGAGGACATCGCGCGGGAGATGCACGACGTCCTCGCCCACCGGCTGTCGCTGCTGAGCGTCCACGCGGGAGCTTTGGAGTTCCGGCCCGACGCCCCGCCGGAGGACGTCCGCCGGGCCTCCGCGATCATCCGGGCCAGCGCCCACCAGGCCCTGGAGGACCTGCGCGAGATCATCGGCGTACTGCGGCTGCCCGCCGGGGAGGACGACCCGGAGCGCCCCCAGCCGACCCTC
Organism: Streptomyces sp. AV19; assembly: GCF_015999245.1. GTDB lineage: Bacteria > Actinomycetota > Actinomycetes > Streptomycetales > Streptomycetaceae > Streptomyces. The sequence continues at coordinate 585,797 of NZ_JAEAMR010000010.1, forward strand.
GGCGACCTGCCCCGGCTGGTGGAGGAGTCGCGCGGCGCCGGCATGCGCGTGGACCTCGGCCTGCGGGTGGACGACGCCGCCGACGTGCCCGCCGCCACCGGGCGCACCGTCTACCGGATCGTCCAGGAGGGCCTGACCAACGCCCGCAAGCACGCGCCCGACGCGGCGGTCGCCGTCACCGTGTGCGGCGGCCCCGGCGCGGGCATCGAGGCCGAGGTGCGCAACGCCCTTCCCCAGGGTGCTCCGTCCGCCGTCATCCCCGGCGCCGGGCAGGGTCTCACCGGTCTCGCCGAGCGCGCCCGCCTGGCCGGCGGACGGCTCGAACACGGCCGGACCGGCGGCCACTTCGTCCTGCGCGCCCGTCTGCCGTGGCCGTCCCCCCGGCGCACACCCGCCCCGGCCCCCGCGCAGGAGGCGCGGCCGATAGGCTGAAATGCCCGCAGATCAGCCCGACTTCCCAGGTGGCCCCGGTGACCGAGCCCGCAGCCGTCCGCGTCCTCCTCGTCGACGACGACCCCTTGGTACGCGCCGGACTGCGGCTGATGCTCGGCGGCGCGTCCGGCCTCGACATCGTCGCCGAGGCGTCCGACGGCGGCGAGGTGGCGGCCCTCGTCGACGCGCACGCCCCCGACGTCGTCCTCATGGACATCCGCATGCCGACCGTGGACGGGCTCGCCGCCACCGAGCTGCTGCGCGCCCGACCCCGCCCGCCGGAGGTGATCGTGCTGACCACCTTCCACACCGACGAGCATGTGCTGAGGGCCCTGCGCGCGGGCGCCGCCGGGTTCGTGCTCAAGCACACGCCGCCGGCACAGATCGTCGAGGCCGTGCGGAAGGTCGCCGCCGGCGAGCCCGTGCTCTCCCCGGCCGTCACCCGGCAGCTCATCGACCGGGTGTCGGACGGCGGCGACGGCGGCCGCCGCGAGCGCGCCGCCCGCGCCCGCGACCGGCTCGCCCCGCTCGCCGAGCGGGAGCGCGAGGTGGCCCGGGCCGTCGGCCGGGGCGAGTCCAACGCGGAGATCGCCGCCGGGCTGTACATGAGCGTGCCCACGGTGAAGACGCACGTTTCCCGCATCCTCACCAAGCTCGGGCTCAACAACCGGGTGCAGATCGCGCTCCTGGTCAACGACGCGGGAGAAGTCTGAGCGACAGCCGTGTCACATTCCTCCGCCGGGTTCCGTCAGTGCAGTGAAAGCAGTGCGGTGAAAGCGAAAGCGCACCGTACGAACATGACGAACGCAAGGAGACCGGCCATGGAGCTCACGCCCCGCATCAAGAACCCCGCGACCCTCATCCCCGAGGCCCTGGACCCGCTCCTGGCGCTCTACAAGGCCACCCAGCAGGGCGGAGTCCCGCGGAAGACGCTGGAGTTGGTCCACCTGCGGGTGAGCCAGATCAACGGGTGCAGCTACTGCGTCGGCGCGGGCATCCGCTCCGCGCGCCGCGGCGGCGACACCGACGAGCGCCTCTTCGCGGTCTCGGCCTGGTGGGACGCGCCGTACTTCGACGAGGCCGAGCGCGCCGCGCTGGCCCTCGCCGAGGCGACGACCCGCCTCGCGGACCGGACGGACGCCGTGCCGGACGAGGTCTGGGACGCGGCGGCCGGGCACTTCGACGAGAAGCAGCTGGCGGCCCTCGTCCTGATGATCTCGCTGAGCAACCTGTTCAACCGGATCAACGCCGGCACCCGGCAGGTCGCGGGCACGCAGAGCTGGTAGCACGCAGAGCTGGTAGACCGCGCCGCTCAGTGTGCGGCGGTGAACACCAGCGACGCGTTGTGCCCGCCGAAGCCGAACGCGTTCGCCACCGCCGCCCGCAGCGGCCCCCTGCGCGGCGCGCCCGCCACGACGTCGAGCGCCACCTCGGGATCGGGGGACTCGAGGTTCGCCGTCGCCGGGACGATCCCGTCGCGCAGCGCCAGGATCGCGGCGATCGCGCCGATGGCCCCCGCCGCGCCGAAGAGGTGGCCGGTCATCGACTTCGTGGCGGTCACCGCCGGATGGGTGCCGATCGCCTCGGCCACCGACCGGGCCTCGGTCAGGTCCCCCAGGGGCGTCGACGTCGCGTGCGCGTGCACGTGGTCGACGTCCGCCGGGGACAGCCCGGCGGCGGCCAGCGCCCCGCGCATCGCCCGCACCTGGCCCTCCGGGTGCGCGGCGGTGATGTGGTGCGCGTCCGAGGTGACCGCGGCCCCGGCCAGCCCGGCGTGCGCGCGGGCGGCCCGCGCGGCCGCGAAGGAGGCGCGCTCCAGCACGACCACGGCCGCGCCCTCGCCGATGACGAAGCCGTCCCGGTCCCGGTCGAACGGGCGGGAGGCGCGCGTCGGTTCGTCGTTGCGCGTCGAGTGGGCGCGGGCCTGGGCGAACCCGGCCATCGGCAGCGGGCAGACGCACGCCTCGGTGCCGCCCGCCACCACGACGTCGGCCCGGCCCAGCCGGATCAGGTCCAGGCCCTGGGCGATGGCCTCGGCCCCCGACGCGCAGGCGCTGACCGGCGTGTGGGCCCCGCCCTTGGCGCCGAGCTCGATGCTGACCCAGGCGGCCGGGCCGTTCGCCATCAGCATCGGGACGGTGTGCGGGGAGACCTTCCGGACCCCGGACGCCTCCAGGATGTCGTCCTGCCCCAGCAGGGTCAGAGCGCCGCCGGTGCCCGTGCCGATGACGACGGCCAGCCGCTCCGGGTCGGCCTCGGGCCGGCCCGCGTCCGCCCACGCCTCGCGCGCGGCGACCAGCGCGATCTGCTCGCAGCGGTCCATGCGGCGGGCCTGCACCCGGTCGAGGACGTCCGTCGGCTCCACCGCCAGCCGGCCCGCGATGCGCACCGGCAGCTCCGCCGCCCACTCCTCCTCGATCCGGCCGATCCCCGACCGCCCGGCCAGCATCGCGGACCAGGTCGACGCGGTGTCCCCGCCCAGCGGCGTCGTGGCCCCCAGGCCCGTGACGACCACGTCGTTCATGTCTGCGCTCACCGGTGGAACCCCTCTGCTCATCGTTGTTGGAACAGCCGTTGTCGTTGAAAAGCCGTTGTTGAAACAGTCGTACCATAAACTGACGAGAGCGATGAAGGAGTGATCCGGATGGGGCGACCCGCCGACCCGGCCCGGCGGGAGCGCACGCTCGCCCGCGCGGCCGACTACGTCCTGGCCAACGGCCTGGCCGGGCTGAGCCTGCGCCCGCTGGCCGCGGCGCTCGACACCAGCCCGCGCATGCTGCTCTACGACTTCGGCAGCAAGCAGGCGCTCGTCGCCGCCGTCCTCGCCGAGGCCCGCCGCCGCGGCGCGGCGCGGGTCGCCGGGGACCTGCTGCCGGGGACGGCCACCGCGGAGGAGCGGCTGCGCGGCATCTGGGCCTGGATCAGCGCGCCCGAACGCGTCCCGTACGTGCGGCTGTTCTTCGAGGTCCACGCCGACGCCGTCGCCCACCCCGAGAACTACCCGGAGCTGCGCGACGTCGTCACCGAGTGGTTCGGCACCCTCGGCGCCACCTTCCGCGACCTCGCCGACGGGCCCGCCGACACCGTCACGCCCACGATGGTCATGGCCCTCGTCCGGGGCCTGCTGCTCGACCTCGCGGTCACCGGCGACCGCGAGCGCGCGGACCGCGCGATCGACCGCTTCGCCGCGCTGCTGGCCGCCGCCGGCCCCCTCACGTCCCCATCGGCGGAATTCATATCCCCATCAACGGAATCCGGGACTTCGCCCGCTCCACGGCGATGAAGCTCCGCCCGGCGCGGGCGTCGCGGTCCACCGTGCACGCGTAGTCCTCGCCGCGCGCCCCGCGCAGCGTCCCGCTGGGCCAGGCCGTCTCCGGCGGCCCGGCCGCCGCGGTGAGCGTCACCGGCGCGTCGGTCATCCGGTACGAGAACGAGGCCGCGCCCGACTCCCCGGGCCGCCGGTCCGTGCCCACGTCGAACGTGTCCGTCTCCCCGGGTGCCAGCACGTGCCCCGTCTCCGGGGCCCGGTCGAAGCCGCCGGAGACGGACCGGGCGGTCAGCTCCAGGGGGTGGCCGGTCCGGTTGGCGACGGTCACCTCGTAGTGCTCGTGCTGCTCATGGTGCTTGTCCATGCGTCCGTCCATGTGTCCAGGGTCGGCGAACGGCCGCCCGCGCGCATCGGGCGACCGGGGGAGCGGCCGGTGGACGCGGGGCCGCATGGCAGCCTCGTGCCGGTGGTGCGAAGGTGAAAACAGAGGGTGATTCGCGAGGTAATGCCGATTCGCGAGGGTGATGCCCATGAAAGCCACCTTGATCTACGGTGCCGGAGACATCCGCGTCGAGGACGTCCCCGACCCGCGCGTCCAGGACCCCACCGACGCCGTCGTGCGCGTGCTGCGCACCTGCGTCTGCGGCAGCGACCTGTGGCCCTACGGATCGCGGCCCGCCACGGAGGAGGGCGACCGGATCGGGCACGAATTCCTCGGCGTGGTCGAGGAGACCGGCGCGGACGTGTCCCGGCTGAAGCCCGGCGACGTCGTCGTCGCGCCGTTCGCCTACGCGGACAACACCTGCCAGTTCTGCGTCGAGGGCCTGCACACCTCCTGCCCGCGCGGCGGCTACTGGGCCGACAACGGCGTGGACGGCGGCCAGGGCGAGGCCGTCCGGGCACCGTGGGCCGACGGCACGCTCGTCAAACTCCCCGTCGGCGAGGACTCCGATCTGCTCCCCTCCCTCCTCACCCTCTCCGACGTCTTCTGCACCGGCCACCACTGCGCGGTCACCGCCGGCGTCGGCTCCGGCACCACGGTGACGGTCGTCGGCGACGGCGCCGTCGGCCTCTGCGCCGTCCTGGCCGCCCGCCGCCTCGGCGCCAAACGGATCCTCCTCATGGGCCGCCACCGCTCCCGCACCGACCTCGGCCGCGACTTCGGCGCGACGGACGTGATCCCCGAACGCGGCGAGGAAGGCGTCGCCCGCGTAAGGGAGTTGACCGACGGCGACGGCACCCACACGGTCCTGGAGTGCGTCGGCACGAGACCGGCCCTGGAGACGGCGCTCGGGGCGGTGCGCGACGGCGGCGTGGTGAGCCGCGTCGGCGCCCCCCAGTACGAGGAGGGCCCGGTGGGCCCGGACATGTTCCTCCGCAACATCACCCTCACGGGAGGCGTGGCCCCCGCCCGCGCCTACATCGAGGAACTGCTCCCGGACGTCCTCGACGGCGCGGTCGACCCGGGTCGGGTCTTCGACCGCACGGTCGGCCTGGACGAAGTCCCGGACGGCTACCGGGCGATGGCGGGCCGGGAGGCGCTGAAGGTGTACGTGAGGCCGTAGGGCCACCCGGCAAGGTTCACGGTCCGCGTGCCTTGGCGAGCGGCCGTCAGGACGGGACCGCGGAAGCCAGCGCCGCCAGGTAGTCGTCCAGCAGCTCGACCTGGCGGTCGGGCGGGAACGCCGTGGGGGCGAACAGCGCCTGCACCACCAGCCCCAGCACGAAGGACTGGGCCCCGGCCGCGATGCGCGCCGGGTCCCCGGCGGGCAGTTCGCCGAGCCGCTGGGCCGTGGCGACCAGGTCGCGCAGCTTCTCGCGGCTCTGCCCGTACCTGCGGGCGTGGTCGCCGCTCAGCGCGGGGTCGGCGAGCGCGACGTCCCACGACGACACCCAGATCCGGTTGGCGGCGGTGGCCTCGGCGGTCAGCGGCAGGATGTCCAGCAGGGCGGCCCGCACGGCGGACAGGCCCGCCCCGGCGGTGCGCCGGGGGCGCGCCGCGCTGCGCTGTTCGAGCAGGTGGAGGGCGTGCGCGACCAGGTCGCGCTTGGCGGGGAAGTAGTGGGTCAGCAGACCGGTGGTGGCGCCGAGTTCGGCGGCGACGGCGCGCAGGGTCAGCCCGCCGAACCCGTGCGCGGCCAGCACCCGCCAGACCGCCTCGGAGACTTCGCGACGACGGGCCTCGTGATCGCCCTTGGTACGTGGCATGCTGCTACGGTACATAACCGTAACGCTTGTTATGTGAATGGGGTCAGTCATTATGTTCTCCCTCCCGCTGCGGGACGACGCCCGCCTCGAACCGCTGGAGATATGGCACGCCGAGGAGTTCGCCTCCCACCTGGACCGGGCCCGCGAGCACATCCGCCCGTGGGTCGGGCCGGCGTTCGTCACCGACGGCCTCGACGGGGCGCGGGCCACGCTGGGCCGGTACGCCGAGCGGCAGGCGGCGGACGGCGCCCGCCTGTACGGCATCCGGCTCGACGGCACGCTGGTCGGCGGCGTGATGTTCACGGACTTCAGCACCGGCTCGGGCTCCTGCGAGGTCGGCTGCTGGCTGGAGCCCGCCGCCGAGGGCCGCGGCCTGGTCACCCCGGCGTGCGGCGTCCTGCTGGACTGGGCCTTCACCACCCGGGGGCTGCACCGCGCCGAGTGGCACTGCCGGGCCGACAACGAGCGCAGCTCGGCGGTGGCCAAGAGGCTCGGCATGACGCTGGAGGGCGTGCTCCGCGAGCACTGGCCCTACGCGGGCGTCCGCCACGACAAGCAGGTCTGGGCGGTCCTCGCCGCCGAGTGGCGGGCCGGTGCGGGGAGCCGTGACCGGGCGCTCCGGCCTGCGAGTTGAGCCTCGTGGCGCCCGGGTCCGTGCCGGGGCGGGCCGGTACGGGCGGCGACGGGGAGCGCCCGAACCGGCATGATGTGCGGATGGACGAGGTGACCATCAGCGAGGAAGACCGTCGGCTTCTCGGACTCTGGGCCGCCGATTGCGCCGAGCGGGTGCTCCCGCTGTTCGAAGCCGGAGCCCCCGGCGACACCCGTCCCCGCGAGGCGATCGAGGGCATCCGGGCCTTCGTACGCGAAGGGCGGCGGACGGCGCGGCTGCGCTCCCTCGCCTGGGCGGCCCACGCGGCCGCGCGCGAGGCCGGTGACCCGGCCGCCACGGCCGCCGCCCGCGCCGCGTGCTGCGCGGCGGCAAGCCCGTACATCCATCCGCTGGCCACCCCTCACCAGTCGAAGCACGCCCTCGGGCCTGCGGTTTACGGTGCGCGTGCCCGTGAGCTCGCGGCGGGCGGCGACGCGGGGACCGGCGACGAGGAGCTCCGGTGGGCGATCGGCCGTGCCTCACCGGCGGTCTGCGGTCTCGTGCGACGGATGCCGGCCCGCAGCCCCGGCCGCAGTCGGCTGGACGTGCTCTACCACCGGCTCGACGAGGCCCTCCGGCTCGACGAAGCCCTCCGCCGCTGAGCCGTGGGAGCGGGCGGTGCATAGCCTTGCGGGCTATTGCATAAAAGTTCATCCTTCCGTATAGTCATGCCATCACCGAGGAGGCGTGATGGCAATACGTGCGGCAGTCGCCGGAGCCAGTGGGTACGCGGGCGGGGAGATCCTCCGTCTGCTGCTCGGGCATCCCGAGGTCACCATCGGGGCACTGACCGCGAACTCCAGCGCGGGCAGACCGCTCGGCGAGCTGCAGCCGCACCTCGCCCCGCTCGCCGGGCGGACGCTGGAGGCCACCACGGCCGAGACGCTGGCCGGGCACGATGTCGTCTTCCTCGCCCTGCCGCACGGGGAGTCCGCCGCGATAGCCGGGCAACTCGGCAACGAGGTGCTGGTGGTGGACTGCGGGGCGGATTTCCGGCTGGTGGACGCGGGGGAGTGGGAGCGGTTCTACGGGTCCGCGCACGCGGGGGCGTGGCCGTACGGTCTGCCCGAACTGCCGGGCGGGCGCGAGGTGTTGAAGGGGGCGCGGCGGATCGCCG
>NZ_JAEAMR010000010.1:593573-656735 GCF_015999245.1 Streptomyces sp. AV19
TCTGGGTCTGCCGCAACGGCTCCGTCGGCGACGACCGCGACCTCGTCGACATGCGGAACCGCGAGGTGCGGATCACCGCCGACCTGGCCGAGGGCGACGCGTCCGCCGTCATCTGGGCCAACGACCTCACCGCCGACTACGTCCACGAGAACAGCGCCTACTCCTCATGAATCCGGTCATGAATCCCACACACATACCCAAGGCCCGCACCGTCATCGAGGCACTGCCCTGGCTGCGGCGCTTCCACGGGAAAACCGTCGTGATCAAGTTCGGCGGCAACGCGATGATCGACGACGAGCTCAAGGCCGCCTTCGCCGAGGACATGGTGTCCCTGCGCTACGCGGGGCTGCGCCCGGTCGTCGTCCACGGCGGCGGCCCGCAGATCAGCGCGGAGCTCGACCGGCACGGCATCGCCTCCGAGTTCAAGGCCGGGCTCCGCGTCACCACGCCCGAGGCGATGCAGGTGGTCCGCATGGTGCTCGCGGGGCAGGTGCAGCGTGAGCTCGTCGGACTGATCAACCGGCACGGGCCGTTCGCCGTCGGCATGACCGGTGAGGACGCGCACACCATGACGGCCGTGCGGCGCATGGCCGAGGTGGACGGCGAGCCGGTGGACATCGGGCTGGTGGGGGACATCGTCTCCGTCGACACCTCCACCGTCGAGGCCCTGCTCGACTGCGGCCGCATCCCCGTCGTCTCGCCCGTGGCGCGCGGCGCCGACGGCGAGATCTACAACATCAACGCCGACCTCGCCGCCGCCGCCCTCGCCGGGGCGCTGGGCGCGGAGAAGCTCGTCGTACTCACCGACGTCGAGGGCCTCTACGCGGACTGGCCCCGGAGCGACGACGTCATCCGCCGCCTGACCGTCAGCGAACTGGAGGCGATGCTGCCGGGGCTGGCGAGCGGCATGGTGCCCAAGATGGAGGGCTGCCTGCGGGCGGTCCGGGGCGGGGTGGGCACGGCCCACGTCCTGGACGGCCGGGTTCCGCACTCGCTGCTGCTGGAGGTCTTCACGGACGAGACCGTGGGGACGGCGGTCGTGCCCGACCCGGTGCTCCCGTCCCCCGAGGAGGTGCTCGCGTGAGCGCGAACGCACAGGAGCTGACCGCGCGTTGGCGCGGCGCCATGATGGACACCTACGGCACGCCGCCGCTGGCGCTGGTGAGCGGGTCCGGGGCGACGGTCCGGGACGCGGACGGCCGCGAGTACACCGACTTCGTCGCCGGTATCGCCGTCAACTCCCTCGGGCACGCCCACCCGGCGGTGGTGCGGGCGGTCGGCGAGCAGATCGCCCGGCTCGGCCACGTCTCCAACCTCTACGTGGCCGAGCCGCCCGTGGCGCTTGCCGAGCGGCTGCTGGGGCTGGCGGGCCGGGAGGGCAGGGTGTTCCTGTCCAACTCCGGCGCCGAGGCCGTGGAGGCGGCCTTCAAGATCGCCCGGCGGACCGGGCGTCCGCACGTCGTCGCGGCACAGGGCGGCTTCCACGGACGCACCATGGGCGCCCTGGCCCTCACCGGACAGCCCGCGAAACAGGAGCCCTTCCTGCCGCTGCCCGGGGACGTGACGCACGTGCCGTACGGGGACGCCGAGGCGCTGCGCGCCGCGGTGACCGAGCGGACGGCGGCCGTGGTGCTGGAGCCGGTCCAGGGCGAGAACGGCGTGGTGCCGGCCCCGGCCGGCTACCTCCGCGCCGCCCGGGAGATCACCGCGGCCACCGGGACGCTTCTCGTGCTGGACGAGATCCAGACCGGCATCGGGCGCACCGGGCACTGGTTCGCCCACCAGGCCGAGGGCGTGGAGCCGGACGTGATGACGCTGGCGAAGGGACTGGGCGGCGGCCTGCCGATCGGGGCCACGGTCGCCTTCGGGGCGGCCGCGCGGCTGCTGACCCCCGGTCAGCACGGCTCCACCTTCGGCGGCAACCCCGTCGCCTGCGCCGCCGCCCTCGCCGTCCTCGACACCATCGAGAAGGACGACCTGCTGTCCCACGTCCGGCGCGTGGGGGAGCGGCTCCGGGCGGGCGCCGCGGCGTGCGGGCACCCGTTGCTGCGCGAGGTGCGCGGTGCCGGGCTGCTGCTCGGGCTCGTCCTCGGCCGGCCGGTGGCGCGGGAGGTGCAGCAGGCCGCGCTGGAGGCCGGCTTCCTGGTGAACGCGGCGGCCCCGGACGTGGTCCGGCTGGCGCCCCCGCTCGTCGTCACCGAGGAGCAAGTGGACGCTTTTGTCCGGGTATTGCCGGACGTTCTGGGCGTCTGAGCGGGCCGGGTCGCAGGGCCGGGTGGAGCGCGGGAACGCGTGCCGCCCGGCCCTCGCGTCGTCCTCGAAGGGTGTCGGCAGGTCGTCGAGGGGGTGTCGGCAGGCCGTCAGAAGTGTCCGGTGGGACGGAAACCGACTCCCCGGACTTGCCACTGACCTGGCGAGATAGTTAGGTTAGGCATACCTAAGCATTGTGGTCCTGGGTCGCCTCCCGGCCCGGGGCCCGGGCCTACAGGTTCCCATGGCCCGCCCGGAAGGCGGAAGGGCCGGCGGGGACCGAGCGGCACAACGAGAGGACGAGCATGTCGGCACGGCGCGGGGAGACCGCGAACACGGCGGGTGGACCCATCGAGGATCTGGTCGGCATAGGCTTCGGCCCCGCCAACCTCGCCCTCGCCATCGCGGTCGAGGACCACAACCGCCGCAACCCCGGCAGCGCGATCCAGGCGGGCTTCCTGGAGCGGCAGGAGTCCTTCGGCTGGCACCGCGGCATGCTCCTCGAGGGCGCCACCATGCAGGTGTCGTTCCTCAAGGACCTGGTCACCATGCGGGACCCCGGCAGCCGCTTCTCCTTCCTGCACTACCTGCAGGACCGCGGCCGGCTCGCCGACTTCATCAACCAGAAGTCCTTCTTCCCCACCCGCGTCGAGTTCCACGACTACTTCGAGTGGTGCGCGGCCGAGTTCGCCTCCGCCGTCGACTACGGCCGCACCGCCGTCACGGTGCGCGCGGACGCGGGCGACGGCCCGGTGGAGAGCGTCGAGGTCGTCTCCCGCTCCGTCGCCGACCCGGCCGACGAGACCGTGCGCCGCACCCGCAACCTCTCCCTGGGCACCGGCCTCACCCCCGCCGTCCCGGACGGCGTCCGCCTCGGCGACCGCGTCTGGCACAACCGCGACCTGCTCTTCCGCGCCGGCGAGCTCACCGTCCGGCCGCACCGCCGGTTCGTCGTCGTGGGTGCCGGCCAGTCCGCCGCCGAGACCGCCGAGTACCTGCACCGCACCTTCCCCGACGCCGAGGTCTGCGCCGTCTTCTCCCGCTACGGCTACAGCCCCGCCGACGACAGCCCCTTCGCCAACCGCATCTTCGACCCCGCCGCGGTGGACCACTACTTCGACGCCCCCGAGGACGTCAAGCAGGGGCTGCTGGGCTACCACGCCAACACCAACTACTCGGTCGTGGACGGCGAGCTGATCGAGCAGCTCTACCGCACCACCTACCAGGAGAAGGTCCAGGGCCGCGAGCGGCTGCGCATCCTCAACACCACCCGCCTCACCGGTGTCGAGGAGATCCCGGGCGGTGCCCGCGCCGTCGTCCGCTCCCTGACCGACGGGGAGACCTTCACCCTCGACTGCGACGCGGTCGTCCTCGCCACCGGCTACCGCCCGGCCGACCCCCGCGAGCTCCTCGGCGACCTCGCCTCCGAGTGCCTCACCGACGAGCAGGGCCGGCTGCGCGTGGACCGCGACCACCGGGTGATGACCACCGACCGCGTCCGCGTCGGCATCTACGTCCAGGGCAGCACCGAGCACACCCACGGGATCACCTCGTCGCTGCTGTCGACCCTGGCCGTACGATCCGGGGAGATCTGCGACTCGCTGCTGCTGCGCCGCACCGAACGGGACGTCCTGGCCGACGGCATGGCCGCGACGGTCTGACCGGTCCGCACCTTTTCCCGAAGGAACGTTTCGATGCCCTCCACCACGCCCTCCACCACACTCGACGACCTGCGCGCCGACATCGCCGACGTCCTCGGCGAGGACCCCGCCGACCTTCCCGACGACGAGGACCTGCGCGACCTCGGACTCGACTCGATCCGTCTGATGACCCTCGTGGAGCGCTGGCGCGCCCGTGGGCTCACCGCCGACTTCACCGAACTGGCCGAGGCCGAGCCCACCCTGACGGGCTGGCACGCGCTGCTGACCGCCTGACCCGTCCCCTCACCGCACCACCCAAGGAGAACCATGAACACCCGTGCCGTCGCCCGGCGTTCCCGCCGCGCCGTCGCGGCCGCCCTCGCCGCCGCCGCCCTGCTGACCGCTGCCGCGTGCGGCAACGAGAAGTCCGACGACGCCAAGCCCGCGGCCGGTGACGCCAAGGACAAGCGGGTGATCGAGGCGACCAACGGCAAGATCACCGTCCCGGCGGACGCCAAGCGCATCGTCAGCCTCTCCTACGCCACCGGCGCCCTGCTGGACCTCGGCGTCGAGCCGGTCGGCACCAGCGCCCTCGACGCGAACAACCCGATGGAGCTGCTGCCCTCGCAGGTCGAGAAGGGCAAGAAGATCACCTCGATAGGCTCCGGCATCGAGACCAACATCGAGAAGGTCGCCTCCCTCAAGCCCGACCTCATCATCGTCGAGGGCGCCAGCGCCTTCGACTGGAACATCAAGCGGCTCCAGGGCATCGCCCCCACCCTCTACTTCGGCATCAAGACCCCGGGCGACCTCTACGCCGCCCAGGAGAAGATCGCCAAGGCCGTCGGCAAGGAGGACGCCTTCGACAAGCTGAAGGCGGACTACAAGAACAAGGCCGACAAGATCAAGGCCACCTACGGGGACAAGCTCAAGTCCAAGAAGTGGGCGCTGGCCACCTCCTACGGCAACGGCGAGTTCATGGTCGACACCCGCACCTCGTGGGTCGGCCGCATCCTGGCCGACGTCGGCGTCTCCTTCGCCAAGGCCGCCGACGACGGCAAGGAGCACGAGGTGACGTACTCCCAGGAGAAGATCAACGTCCTCTCCGACGCCGACGTCATCCTCGTCCCGAAGAACTTCGCCACCGGCGAGGTCTCCAAGGAGGTCAAGGACCTCCAGGACAAGCCCTCCTGGAAGCTGCTGAAGGCCGCCAAGGACGACCACGTGCTGCCCGTCACCTACGCCACCAGCGACCGCTACGGCACCTCCCTCGACGTCCTCGACCAGATCGAGAAGATCGCCAAGGGCCTCTAGGCCCCCTCGGTCGCCCCGGCCCGTCGGAACCCCCGCCGGGCGGGCCGGGGTCGCACCACCCCTGATGCTTCCTCGCCGCCGCGCGCACCGCCGCGGCGGTTTCTCCCGCACCACGAACGACCCGGAAGGCGCCATGCCAGAGGTGACCAGCGACGCAGGACGGACCCTGGAGCTCACGCGAGCCCAGGAGGGTGTGCTGTCGGCGCAGCGGATCGACCCCGAGAACCCCGGCTACAACGTCGGCCAGTACGTGGAGCTCAGGGGCGAACTCGACGTCGCCGCCCTGGAGGAGGCCCTCCGCCGCACCCTCGCCGAGGCCGGTGGCCTGCACGTCCGCCTCGCCGAGGAGGACGGCCGCACCGTTCAGGTCCCCGTCCCCTTCGACGCCGCCGCCTGGCACCTGCCCCGCCTCGACACCACCGGCGCCGCCTCCCCGGTCGACGCCGCCGTCGAGCTCGTCCGCGCCCAGCTCAACTGCCCGCCCCGGCTGGACGCCGCCGACGGCGAGGCGCCCGCGCTCACCGGCTCGCTGCTGGTGACCGTCGCCCCCGGCCACCACCTGTGGTTCCAGTACTTCCACCACCTCGTCGTCGACGGCTACAGCGTCGCCCTGTTCACCCGCCGCGTCGCCGCCGTCTACACCGCCCTGGTGCGCGGCGAGGACGTCCCCGACAGCCCGTTCGAGCCGCTGGCGACCCTCGTCGGGGCCGACCGCGCCTACCTCGCCTCCGACAAGCCCGCCGCCGACCGCGCCTACTGGGCCGGACGGCACGCCGGCCGGCCGCGCGTCGCCGGCCTCACCGAGCAGACCGCGCAGGCCTCCTGGACCTTCCTGCGGCACCGCACCAGCCTCTCCGCCGAGCGCTCCGCCGCCGTCCTGGCCCTCGCCGAGTCCGTCCGCTGCACCTGGGCCGAGGCCGCCACCGCCGCCGTCGCCGGCTACCTGCACCGGATGACCGGCACCACCGACGCCGTCCTCGGCATGCACTTCATGGCCCGCAGCGCCCGCGGCACCCTGCGCGTGCCCGGCATGGCCGTCAACGTGCTGCCCGTCCGCCTCGCCGTCCAGGGCACCGACACCTTCCCCGAACTGATCCGGCGCGCCGCCGGCGAACTCAAGGACGCCCGCCGCCACCAGCACTACCGCGGCGAGGACATCCGCCGCGACCTGGGCCTCGTCGGCAGCGACGAGCGGCTGTACGGGCCGATGCTCAACCTCAAGCCCTTCGACCTCGACCTGGACTTCGCGGGCATACCCGGACACACCGTCAACCTCGCCTCCGGGCCCGTCGAGGACCTCTCGGTCTCCGTCAGCAAGAGCCCCGACGGCATCCTCCACCTGGAGTTCGACGCCAACCCCGCGCTCTACGACGCCGCAGCCCTCGCCGGCCACGCCGAGCGCTGCGCCGGCCTGCTGGCCCGCCTCGCCGCCGACCCCGCCCTCACCCTCGATACGGCCCAGCTCCTCGCCGACGCCGAGCGCGAGACGGTCCTCGGCACCTGGAACGCCACCGACCGCGCCGTGCCCGCCTCCACCCTCGTCGAGCGCATCGCCGCACGCGCCGCCGCCACACCCGACGCCACCGCCGTCGTCTTCGAGGGCACCACCCTCACCTACCGCGAACTCGACGCCCGCGCCGAGGCGTTGGCCCGCACCCTCACCGCCGCCGGGGCCGGCCGCGACGCGATCGTCGCCGTCGCCGTGCCGCGCTCCGCCGAGCTGATGGTCGCGCTGCTCGGCGTCCTGAAGTCCGGCGCCGCCTACCTGCCGCTGGACACCGACTACCCGGCCGACCGGCTCGCCGCCATGGCCGAGGACGCCGCCCCCGTGCGCGTCGTCACCGTCGCCTCCGTCGCCGACCGGCTCCCGGCCGCCGCCCGCGAGGTCGCGCTGCTGCTGGAGAACGTGGAGGACGCTGAGGACGTGGCCGGGGCGGACGCCGAACCCACCGCCCCCCGGCCCGACGACGCCGCCTACGTCATCTACACCTCCGGCTCCACCGGCCGCCCCAAGGGCGTCGTCGTCACCCACCGCGCCATCGTCAACCGCCTGGCCTGGATGCAGCACGCCTACCGGCTGCGCCAGGACGACCGGGTGCTGCAGAAGACCCCCGCCAGCTTCGACGTCTCCGTCTGGGAGTTCTTCTGGGCCCTGTGCGAGGGTGCCACCGTCGTCCTCGCCCGCCCCGAGGGCCACAAGGACCCCGCCTACCTCGCCCGGCTCATCGCCGCGCAGAAGATCACCACCGTCCACTTCGTGCCGTCCATGCTCCGCGCCTTCCTGGAGGAGCCCGCCACCGCCGGCTCCTGCGCCGGACTGCGCCGGGCCTTCTGCTCCGGCGAGGCCCTGCCCGGCGACGTCGTCGAGCGCTGGCACGAGGCGCTGCCCGGCGTCCCGCTGCACAACCTCTACGGCCCCACCGAGGCCGCCGTCGACGTCACGTACCACCGCACCGGCCCCGGCGCCGGCGTCGTCCCCATCGGCCGCCCGGTGTGGAACACCCGGCTGTACGTCCTGGACGCGGCCCTGCGCCCGGTCCCGGTCGGCGTCCCCGGCGAGCTCTACCTCGCCGGCGTCCAGCTCGCCCGCGGCTACCTGCGCCGCCCCGGCCTGACCGCCGGCCGCTTCGTCGCCGACCCGTTCGGCGGCGCCGGCGAGCGCCTCTACCGCACCGGCGACCTCGTCCGCTGGGGCGCCGACGGCTCCGTCGAATACCTCGGCCGCACCGACGACCAGGTCAAGGTGCGCGGCTTCCGCATCGAACTCGGCGAGATCGAGGCCGCGTTGGAGGCCCTGCCCGGCGTCGCGCAGGCCGCCGTCACCGCCCGCGAGATCACCCCCGGCGGCGCCCGCCGCCTCATCGGCTACACCGTGCCCGCCGCCGGCGCCGCCCTCGACCCCGAGGAGCTGCGCACCGGACTGGCCGCCACGCTGCCCGAGCACATGGTGCCGCCGGCCCTGGTCGTCCTCGACGCCCTCCCGCTCAGCCTCAACGGCAAGCTGGACCGCAAGGCCCTGCCCGACCCCGAGCCCGCCGCCGCCACCGCCTCGCGCGCCCCGCGCACCGAGGCCGAGCGCGTGCTCGCCGGCGTCGTCGCCGAGATCCTCGGCCTGGACACCGTCGGCGCCGACGACAACTTCTTCTCCCTCGGCGGCGACAGCATCTCCGCCATCCAGCTCGGCAGCCGCGCCCGCCAGGCGGGCTGGGGCATCACGCCCCGCGTGGTCTTCGAGCGCAAGACGATCGCGGCCGTGGCCGCGGTCGCCGAACGCCTGGACGCCTCCGGCGCGGTGGAGGACGCCCGCGACGATGCCGACGGGCCTCTCCCCGCGATGCCCATCACCGAGTGGCTGCGCGAACGCGGCGGGCCGATACGGCGCTTCGCGCAGACCACGGTCCTCACCGTGCCGGCGGACCTGGACCCCGGGCGCCTGACCGCGGCCCTCGACACCCTGACGGGGCGTCACGACGCGCTGCGCCTGCGGCTGATACCCGGCGAGGGCGACGGTCCGTCGTCCGCTGCCGACCGCGCTTCCGCGCCGTCGTCCGGCGGCTACGGCGCGACAAGGGGCGGCGCCGGGTCCGACTCCTGGACCACCGAGATACGCCCCGCCGCCACCGTCCCCGGCCACACCCTCCACCGCGCCGACCTCACCGGCCTCACCGGCGACGCCCTCGACGCCGCCGTACAGCGCGAACGCGACGCCGCCGCCGACCGGCTCGACCCCGCCGCCGGCACCGTCCTCGCCGCCACCTGGTGCGACCTCGGCCCCGGCACCCCCGGCCGGCTCGCCCTCGCCGTGCACCACCTCGCCGTCGACGGCGTCTCCTGGCGCATCCTCCTGCCCGACCTGCGCGCCGCCTACGAGGGCCACGACCTCGCCCCCGCGAGCACCCCGCTGCGCCGCTGGGCCCGCGGCCTGCACGACGCCGCCGCGAGCGACGCCGTCCGCGCCCAACTCCCGCTCTGGCGCGAGATCCTGGCCCCCGGCACCGGCCCGCTGCTGGGCGAGCGGCCCGTCGACCCGGCCCGCGACACCGCCGCCACCGGCCGCACCCTGCGCCTGACCCTGCCCGCCGACCGCACCGCCCCGCTGCTCACCGACGTGCCCGCGCTGCGCCGCGCCGGCGTCGACCACGTCCTGCTCACCGGCCTCGCCCTGGCCGTCGCCGCCCGCCGCCGCGACCGGCAGGGCAGCGGCGCCCGCGCCGACCTGCTGCTGCGCCTGGAGGGCCACGGCCGCCAGGACCACCTCGTGCCCGGCGCCGACACCGCCCGCACCGTCGGCTGGCTCACCAGCGAATTCCCCGTCCGCCTCGACCTGGACGGCATCGACCTCGACGACGCCGCGTCCGGCGGCCACGCCGCGGGCCGCGCGCTCGGCCTCGTCAAGGAAGCACTGCGCGCCCTGCCCGACGACGGCACCGGCTACGGCCTGCTCCGCCACCTCGACGCGCAGGCCCGCGCCGAACTGGCCGCCGCGCCCGCGCCCGAGCTGCTCTTCAACTACCTCGGCCGGTTCAGCCCCGACGAGGGCGAGTGGACCACCACCGGCGACGCCTTCGCCGCCGCCACCGACCCCGGGCAGCCCGCCCTCCACGCCCTGGAGATCGGCGCCTTCGTCCACGAGCGGCCCGCCGGGCCGGAGTTGACCTGTGTGCTCACCTGGCCGGAGGGCGTCCTCACCGAGGAGGCCGTCCGCGACCTCGCCGACCGCTGGTTCACCGCCCTGGACGCGCTCGCCGCCCACGCCGCCGGCGCCGGCACCGCACGCCTGACCCCGTCCGACGTCCCGCTCGCCGGACTCGGCCGCGACGCGCTGGACCGCGTCCTGGACGCCCGCCCCGGCACCGAGGACGTCCTGCCGCTCTCCCCGCTCCAGGACGGACTGCTCTTCCACTCCCTCTACGAGACCGGCGCCGACGACCTCTACACCTCGCTGACCGGCCTGGACCTGACCGGGCCGCTCGACGAGGAGGCGCTGCGCCGCGCCGTCGACGCCGTCGTGCACCGCCACCCGGCCCTGCGCGCCGGATTCGACCACACCAGCACCGACCGGCCCGTCCAGACGATCGCCGCCCGGGCCTGTGTCCCGTGGACCCTGCACGACCTCACCGGCACCCCGCAGGCCTCCCTCGACGAGGCCGTGGACGCCATCGAGACCGCCGAGGCCACCCGGCCGTTCGACCTCGCCCGGCCGCCGCTGCTGCGCTGCGCCCTGCTGCGCATCGCCGACGAACGCCACCGTCTGGTGCTGACCCGCCACCACATCGTCATGGACGGCTGGTCCACCCCGGTCATGCTGCGCGAGATCCTCGCCGCCTACGCGGCCGGCGGCGACGCCTCCGCCCTGCCGCCCGCCGCCTCCTACGCCGACCACCTCGCGTGGCTCGGCCGCCAGGACGCCGACGACCGCGCCGCCGCCTGGCGCACCGCGCTCGACGGCCTGACCGCGCCGACCCTGCTCGCCGACGCCCTCCCCGGCGACGGGGCCGACGGGACGCGGGCCGGCGAGGTGGACCTCCCGCTGCCCGCGGCCACCGCCGACGGCCTGACCGCGCTGGCCCGCAGCCACGGCCTGACCCTCAACACCCTCGTCCAGGGCGCCTGGGCGATCCTGCTCGCCCGCCTGACCGGCCGCACCGACGTCGTCTTCGGCGCCACCGTCTCCGGCCGCCCGGCCGACATCCCCGGCGTCGAGTCCATCGTCGGCCTCTTCAGCAACACCATCCCCGTCCGCTTCACCGTGGACGAGGACGAGACCGTCGCCGACGCCCTGGCCCGCCTCCAGGACCACCAGTCGCGCCTCCTGGACCACCAGTACGCCTCGCTCGCCGACATCCAGGCCCGGGCCGGGCTCGGCACGCTCTTCGACACCCTGCTGGTCTTCGAGAACTACCCCATGGACGCCGACGAGCTGACGGCCGGCGGCCTGCGCGTCACCGGCATCGGCAACCGCGGCGCCACCCACTACCCGCTCACCGTCCTGACCCTGCCCGGCGACGCCCCGCAGATCACCGTCGAGTACCGGCCCGACTCCTTCAGCGGCGAACAGGCCGCCGAACTGGGCGGCCGGCTGCTGCGCCTGCTCACCGCCATGGCCGAGCGGCCGCAGGCCACCGTCGCCTCCCTCGACGTCCTCGCCCCGGCCGAGCGCGACACCCTGCTGCACGTCTGGAACGCCACCGACCGCCCGGTCCCGGACGGCACCGTCGTCGACGCCTTCGAGCGGCAGGCGGCCGCCACCCCCGACGCCACCGCCGTCGTCTGCGGCGCCGAGCGCCTGACGTACGCCGAACTGGACGCCCGCGCCGACGCGATGGCCGCCCGCCTCGCCGGACTCGGCGCCGGCCCCGGCGCGATCGTCGCCCTCGCCCTGCCCCGCTCCGCCGACCTGGTCGCCGCCGTGCTCGGCACCCTCAAGTCCGGCGCCGCCTACCTGCCGGTGGACCTCGACCACCCGGACGGGCGCGTCGCCCTCATGCTGGAGGACGCCGCACCGCTCGTGGTGCTGACGACCCGTCAGGTCGCCCAGGACCGGCCCGCACTGGGTGCCGACCCCCTGTTCCTGGAGGACGTGCCGCAGGCCGCCGCCCGCCCGGCGGGCATCCGCCGCCCGGCTCCCGACGACCTCGCCTACGTCATCCACACCTCCGGCTCCACCGGCCGCCCCAAGGGCGTCCAGGTGCCGCACCGCGGCCTGGTCAACATGCTCGACCACCACCGCACCACCGTCTTCGCCCGCGCCGTCGAGGCCGCCGGCGGCCGCCGCCTGCGCGCCGCCCACACCGCCTCGTTCTCCTTCGACTCCTCCTGGGAACAGCTCCTGTGGCTCATCTGCGGCCACGAACTCCACGTCTACACCGAGGAGTTCCGCCGCGACCCGCAGGCGCTCGCCGCCCGGCTGCGCGCCGACCGCATCGACACCCTCGACGTCACCCCGTCCTTCGGCCGTCAGCTCGTGGAGTGGGGGCTGCTGGACGGCGACGGTCACCGGCCCGTCCTCTTCCTCCTCGGCGGCGAGGCCGTGGACGAGGCCCTGTGGACCCGCATCCGCGAGACCGACGGCGTCATCGGCCACAACTTCTACGGCCCCACCGAGTACACCGTCGACACCCTCGGCGCCGCCCTCGACGACAGCACCACCCCGTTCGTCGGCCGCCCCATCGCCAACACCCGCGTGTACGTGCTCGATTCGCGGCTGCGCCCGGTCCCGGCCGGCGTCGCCGGCGAGCTCTGCATCGCCGGCCCCGGCCTCGCCCGCGGCTACGGCAACCGCCCCGGCCTGACCGCCTCCCGCTTCGTCGCCGACCCTTACGGTGATGCCGGCACCCGCATGTACCGCACCGGCGACGTCGTCCGGTGGCGCGCCGACGGCACCCTCGACTACCTCGGCCGCGACGACGACCAGGTCAAGATCCGCGGCTTCCGTGTCGAGACCGGCGAGATCGAGGCCGCGCTGGCCGACCTGCCCTCCGTCGCCCAGGCCGCCGTCCTCGTCCGCGCCGCCGCGGCCGGCGTCAAGCGCATCGTCGCCTACGCCGCCCCCGCGCCCGGCGCAGCCCTCGACGCCGCCGCGCTGCGCACGGCCCTGGCCGCGCGGCTGCCCGAGTACATGGTCCCGTCCGCGATCGTCGTCCTGGACGCGCTGCCGCTGAGCGTCAACGGCAAGCTCGACCGCCAGGCCCTGCCCGAGCCGGACGCCGCCCACTTCACCGCCACCGGCGGCGGCCGCGCCCCGCGCGACGAGCGCGAGGCCCTGGTGTGCGGCGTGTTCGCCGACGTCCTCGGCCTGCCCGAGGTCGGCGCCGACGACGACTTCTTCGCCCTCGGCGGCCACTCGCTGCTCGCCACCCGCCTCGTCGGCCGCGTCCGCGCCGCCCTCGGCCACCCGGTCACCGTCCGCGACCTCTTCGAGGCCCGCACCCCGGCCGCCGTCGCCCGCCGCCTCGACGCCACCGGCGCCGACCGGCCCGGGCCCACGGCCCGCCCGCGCCCGGAGGAGGTGCCGCTGTCGCCCGCCCAGGCCCGGCTGTGGTTCCTCCACCAGCTCGGCGGCCCCGGCACCGCCTACACCATCCCCTGCTCCCTGCGCATCGACGGCGAGCTCGACACCGCCGCGCTGCGCGCCGCGTTCACCGACGTCGTCGCCCGCCACGAGGCGCTGCGCACCGTCTTCCCCGACCGCGACGGCCGCCCGCACCAGAAGGTGCTCGACCCCGCCGAGGCCCACGTCCCCTTCGAGGAACGGCACGTCACGCCCGAGCAGCTGGACGGAGCCGTCGCCGAGGCCGGCGCCCGCGCCTTCGACCTGTCCTCGGCGCCCCCGGTCCATGCCACGCTGATCGGCTGTGGCACCGACGTCCACGTCCTGGTGGTGGCCCTGCACCACATCGTCGGCGACGAGTGGTCCGAGGGCGTGCTGCTGCGCGACCTCGACACCGCCTACGCCGCCCGCCGCCGGGGCGAGAAGACCGACTGGGCGGCTCTGCCCGTGCAGTTCGCCGACCACACCCTGTGGCAGCGCGAGCTGCTCGGCTCCGGCTCGGCCGACGGCGAACGCCTCACCGCCTACTGGACCGAGCGCCTCGCCGGCCTGCCCGACGAGCTCGCCCTGCCCACCGACCGCCCCCGCCCGGCCGAGCCGAGCGGACGCGGCAGCGCCGTCCGCCTGACCCTGCCCGACACCCTCCACCGGGCCCTGCGCGACTACGCGCACCGCACCGGCGTCACCCCCTTCATGGTCACCCAGGCCGCCGGCGCCCTGCTGCTCGGTTCCCTGGCCGGGGCGCGGGACGTCGCCCTCGGCACCCCGGTCGCCGGACGGGCCGACGAGGCCGTGGAGAACGTCGTCGGCTTCTTCGTCAACACCCTCGTGATGCGGCACGATCTGAGCGCCCCCGAGGGGGCCGCCGCGCCCACCTTCGACCAGCTCGTCGAGCGGGCCCGCGAGACCGTGCTCGGCGCCCTCGCCCACCAGGACCTGCCCTTCGACCGCCTGGTGGAGATCGTCAGCCCCGAGCGCTCGCTCGGCCGCCACCCGCTGTTCCAGGTCATGGTCCAGCACCGCAAGGAGGCCGCCGGACTGGACGCCCTGCTGGGCGCCCGCACCGAGCTGCTGCCCGACCCGCTGCACGCCGCCCGCTTCGACCTGGCCTTCACCTTCGTCGAGTCCGCCGACGGCGACCGCACCGACCTGACCGTCATCCACTCCGCTGACCTCTACGACCGCGCCACCGCCGAGCTGTTCGCCGACCGGCTGCTGCACGTCCTGTCGCAGGCGCTCGCCGCCCCCGGCCGCACCGTCGACCGGATCGGGACCATGAGCCCGGGCGAGAGCCGGGCCCTGGCGGAGGAGTGGAACGCCACGGAGCACCCGGTGGCCGAGTCTGGGTCTGCCGCAACGGCTCCGTCGGCGACGACCGCGACCTCGTCGACATGCGCTACCGCGAGGTGCGGATCACCGCCGACCTGGCCGAGGGCGACGCGTCCGCCGTCATCTGGGCCAACGACCTCACCGCCGACTACGTCCACGAGAACAGCGCCTACTCCTCATGAGCACCCCCGCCCGCAAGCACACCGCCCTCCCCAAGGCCCGCATCCTCGTCGAGGCGCTGCCCTGGCTCACCCGGCACCACGGGAAGACCGTCGTCATCAAGTTCGGCGGCAACGCGATGGTGGACGACGAGCTGAAGGCCGCCTTCGCCCAGGACGTCGTCTTCCTCCGGCACGCCGGACTGCGCCCGGTCGTCGTCCACGGCGGCGGCCCGCAGATCAGCGCCCAGCTCGACCGGCTCGGTATCGCCTCCGAGTTCAAGGCCGGGCTCCGCGTCACCACGCCCGAGGCCATGGACGTCGTCCGCATGGTCCTCGCGGGGCAGGTGCAGCGCGAACTGGTCGGGCTGCTCAACCGGCACGGCCCCCTCGCCGTCGGCATGACCGGCGAGGACGCCCACACCATGACCGCCAGCAAGCGCTACGCCCATGTCGACGGCGAGCGGGTGGACATCGGCCGCGTCGGCGAGGTCACCGCGACCGACACCGGCGCGATCGAAGCCCTGCTGGCGGACGGGCGCATCCCCGTCGTCTCCTCCGTCGCCCGCAGCGCCGAGGACGGCCACGTCTACAACGTCAACGCCGACACCGCCGCCGCCGCCCTCGCCGCCGCACTCGGCGCGGAGACGCTGATGGTCCTCACCGACGTCGAGGGGCTCTACGCGGACTGGCCCGAGAGCGACGAGGTCATCAGCCGCCTCACCGCGAGCGAGTTGGAGGCCCTGCTGCCCGACCTGGCCAGCGGCATGGTCCCCAAGATGGAGGGCTGCCTGCACGCCGTCCGCAACGGCGTCGGCACGGCGCGCGTGATAGACGGCCGCGTCCAGCACTCGATCCTGCTGGAGATCTTCACGGACGAAGGAATAGGGACGATGGTCGTCCCGGACGCGGAGGGGGATTCCCGGTGAACAACGCCGAACTGACCAAGCGCTGGCAGGGCGCCCTGATGGACAACTACGGCACCCCGCGCATCCCCCTCGTGCGCGGCGAGGGCAGCACCGTCTGGGACGCCGACGGCACGCCGTACCTCGACTTCGTCGGCGGCATCGCCGTCAACGCGCTCGGCCACGCCCACCCGGCCGTGGTCCGCGCCGTCTCCGACCAGATCGCCACCCTCGGCCACGTCTCGAACCTGTACGTCGCCGAGCCGCCGGTGGCGCTCGCCGAGCGCCTGCTCGCCCTGGCCGGCGGCCGCCCCGGCCGCGTCTACTTCGGCAACTCCGGCGCCGAGGCGATCGAGGCCGCGTACAAGATCGGACGGCGGACCGGCCGTCCGCACATGGTCGCCGCGCAGGGTGGCTTCCACGGCCGCACGATGGGCGCGTTGGCGTTGACCGGGCAGCCCGCGAAACAAGATCCCTTCCTCCCCCTCCCCGGCGACGTCACCCACGTCCCGTACGGCGACGCCGACGCACTGCGCGCAGCCGTCACGACGGACACGGCGCTCGTGGTCCTGGAGCCGATCCAGGGCGAGAACGGCGTCGTCGTCCCGCCCGACGGCTACCTCGCCGCCGCCCGCGAGATCACCCGCGCGACTGGAACGCTCCTCGTCCTGGACGAGATCCAGACAGGTATCGGGCGCACCGGCCACTGGTTCGAGTACCTTGCGCAACGGGTCGAACCCGACATCGTCACCCTCGCCAAGGGCCTCGGCGGCGGCCTCCCCATCGGCGCCACCCTCGCCTTCGGCGACGCCGCCGGCCTGCTGACCCCCGGTCAGCACGGCTCCACCTTCGGCGGCAACCCCGTCGCCTGCGCCGCCGCCCTCGCCGTCCTCGACACCCTCGCCGCCGACGGCGTCCTCGACCACGTCCGGCGGACGGGCGCACTCCTGCGTGACGGGATCGCTGCGCTCCGCCACCCCCTGGTCGACCGCATCCGTGGCGCGGGCCTGCTGCTGGGTATTGTCCTTTCCGAGCCCCTCGCACCGGACGTGCAGCGGGCAGCGCAGGAAGCCGGCCTCCTGGTGAACGCGGTCGCACCCGACGTGGTGCGGCTGGCTCCACCGCTGATCATCACGGAAGATGAGGTGGACGCGTTCCTCCGGGCGCTGCCCGGCGTCCTCGACGCCGCCACCGCAGTCACGGAGTGAGGGGTGCGTGGGACGAAGACGTCCCAGCAGAACAACGATCCGGAGACTGACGAGACGATGACCGAGGCGCAGGAGACCGAGCCCGTTCACAGCGGACAGGCCGTGCCGCAGACCCGCACCGCGCGCCACCGCCGGATCGTGGACATCCTCGGCCGGCAGGCCGTCCGCTCACAGAGCCAGCTGGCCCGGCTGCTGGCGGACGACGGCCTGACCGTCACCCAGGCCACCCTCTCCCGCGACCTCGACGAACTCGGCGCGGTCAAGATCCGCAACACGGGCGGCGAGTTGATCTACGCCGTCCCGTCCGAGGGCGGCGACCGCACGCCGCGCGCGCCGCTCGGCGAGTCCGCGACGGAGGCGCGCATGGCGCGGCTCGCGGGCGAGTTGCTGATCTCGGCCGAGGCGTCGGCCAACCTGGTCGTGCTGCGTACGCCGCCGGGCGCCGCGCAGTTCTTCGCCTCGGCGATCGACCAGGCCGGGGTGCACGAGATCATCGGCACGATCGCCGGCGACGACACCGTGCTGCTCATCAGCCGCGACCCGATGGGCGGCCAGGCGCTGGCGGACCATCTGCTGCGGCTCGCGCAGAAGGAACGCTGAGCCGCCCGGATTCCGGCCCCCCGGAATTCAGACCATAGTTGCGGCATCGTCGACCATCGGCGCTGTCCGCCGGCCGGGCGGCGACGGGACCCTTGGGACATGGCGGTCTCCTCCCCGAAGCCCCGGACCCACCTGGCCCCGGCCGCAGGACTCTTCGTCCTCGCCCCGCTGATCGGCGAGTGCCTGCTGGGCAATCTGACCGTGCCCGAGATGGCGTTGCTCCTGCCGCTGCTCGCCCCGATGTACGGGGCGGGAGCGCTCCTGGTGAGGGAGGCGGCGCGGCGGGCAGGGCGCGGGCACACGTCGATGCTGGTGCTGGGGATCGCGTACGGCCTGGTCGAGGAGGGCCTGGCCGACCAGATGCTCTTCAACCGTCACTATGCCGGTCACGACCTCATGGGCGATACGTACATTCCGGCGCTCGGCATGGGCGGTTGGCTGACCGTCGCCGTGGTGACGATGCACGCGGTGTGGAGCACGAATGTGGGCATCGTCCTCGTCGAGTCCCTCGTGGCCGGTGAACGGGCGGGCGAGCCGTGGCTGGGGAAGGTGGGGCTGGCCGTGACGGCTGTGGTGTTCGCGGGCGGATCGGCCCTGGTGGGGTACGGGAACTACGTCGACGAACGCTTCGTCGCCTCTCCTTGGCAGTTGGGTGGTACGGCTTTTGTGGTCGTGGTGTTGGTGGTCTGCGCCTTGCGCGTCGATGCCACCGCTTTGTTGCGGCTTCGTACGGCCGAAGTGCCCGCGCCGTGGGCGGTGGGCGCTGCGGCGCTGATCGCGGGCGGTCTTTTTCTCGGTACGGAGTCGTTTCCCGGCTGGTGGGCGGCGGGGGCGGTGGTTGGGCTGGTCGCCCTGGCCGCGGTGGCGGGCCATTGGTACGTGTGGGGCCCGCGGCATCGACTGGCCCTGGCGGGCGGGGCGTTGCTGGCGTATGCGGGGGCCGGGTTCTTCACGGAGCCGGAGTCGGCGGCCAAGGGGGTGGCGGACTATGTGGCGAATGGGGTGCTGGGGGTGGGGGCGGTGGGTTTGCTGGTGGTGGCGGGGCGGAGGGTTGGGTGGGGGTAGGGGGGTTTTGCCCCGGTCCCGCCCTTTCGCCGTTTCTTCCGGGGCTAGCCCCGGACCCAGGCGAGGGTGCCGCCGCGCAGGGCGGAAAGGAAGGTGGTCCAAGGGACGGTTCCAGAGACGATCGCCGGGCCTACGCCTGTGCCGGGCCGTTTGCTGTCACGTATCCGTATGGGGCCGGGTAGGTTGTCGGCGACCTCCACACAGTCATGCGGGGTGTTTCCGCTGTACGAGCTCTTACGCCAAGTCATGAGTATCTGTCCTCAAGCACCCTTTGGACGAAGGACAAGGATGCATCTGCACTCAAGGCGTCAACGTGAAGCTGGTCGTAGAGGCTGACCAGCAGCTCGACCTTCTTGGGGTCAGTGATGAAATGCCCGTTGTCGGTGTCTTGCTCGTGAGCCAGGATGCTTCCATCCGTGAGTGTCCACAGAATGACCATGCTGGTGTCCAGTACGAACAAGCGGTTTTCCTTGAACGGCAGTACCTGAAAAGTAATACGGGGGCGCTCGCATGCCTTCAGCAGGTGCAGGAGCTGGTCGCGCATGGCGTCGGGCGGGCAGACGGCCCGATATAGGGCTGACTCGTCCACGATGCACCGCAACCACGGGTGGTTGGGGCCCTCAAGGACATCCTGAATCGTCATACGAGCTTCGATCTTCTCGTTGAGATCCCCGCTGAAGAACGGGGTCCCCGAACTCAGGATCCCCGCAGCGTACTCCCGGGTCTGGAGAAATCCCGGGATGACGAACGTGTACGTCTGGATCTTCTTCGCTCGCGACTCGATGTCGGCCAAGTCCTCCGGCCACTTCTGATGCCAAGGGCGCTTGAGGAACGGGTGCATCTCCACCAGGAGGCCGCCAGCGCCCAACGCCTTGTCCAACAACTCCGTGATGTCCCTGGGCGGTACGTCCTCCGCCCGCTCGAACTGGGCGATCCGGCTTCCAGAGAGGTTCACCTCCTCGCCCAGCCGGGCCTGGGTCCAGCCACGCGCGATGCGCAAGTCGCGGATCTTGCGTGCGAACCACTCGTTGAGATTGGTCGGTTCAATCCGCTTTGGTGCGGGCACGTTCGTTCGCCCCTCCGTTGAAGCCGGGCATCCCTGAAACCAGCCCGGCTCTTCTACAGCAGTTACTCCTGGTCACGCTACCGCCGCGCACAGATGCTTGGAAGGCGATCCGGAACGATCGATCCCACCGAGAGGAACAGCGCATGACCATGCCCTCGCCACCCCAGCGCACCCCCGCCGTAGGGGAGTTGGTCCACGACGCCCGCCGCGACCGCATCGGCGAGGTCACCGCCAACGGCAACGGCAGGCTGCACCTCCGCGCGCTCGCCGGGGACGAGACATGGGAGGCGCTGCCCTGCGACGTACAGCCCACGACCCCCGCCCCGTGGCCCTTCCGCTGCGAGCGCTGCCAGGAGATCCGCCGGGAGCGGTCCGTCGCGCTCCAGGGCGGCGACCTGCGACTGGCGGTGGCGCTCACCGAGAAGATGGGCGTTCACCTGCGCCAGGTGCACACCTGACGGTCAGCTGCTCCGGCACTTCGTCCGGGGCGGACAGCAACACCCGGACTGGTGACGGGAGATCGCGTCCGCCGAGTGGTGCAGCCGTCGGGGTGCGGTAGCGGGCGATTTGGTCATGCGTGGGCGGCGGACGGCCGGTTCATCACGACCAAAACGCCCGCAATTCAAAGGTCAACGACCACACAGGCACCTCGACGCCCTGGGGGCACGGCTTGCCGACGTGCGGCAGATCACGGACCCGCACCCGGCTCCCGGATGACCACAACCCGGCACCCGGCCCCCGATACCGTCTCCAGAGCGCCCCGCTCGGCCCACGTGCCCCACGGGCATCCGCCGGGGGCCACCCGCGCGCGGCCACGCGGGGCAACCCGGCCGCCCCCTTCGCCGCAGCCCGCCGCTTTGGGCCCGGAGGGCCCGAGACGAAACGGCCGGCCGGCCATGCACCATGCCGCCCCACGGGGCCGGGCCGCCAGAGTTGCGCGATGGCCGCCCCATGAACAGGGGCTATGCGGAGATCGCTGCTGCACCGCTCGGCGGGACGCCATCGACGGGAATTCAGGAGAAGGCGACCGTGAGGAGAAGGCGACCGCGAGGGGAAGTGCTACCGAGCCGTTATCGGATCGCGCGGCCGGAGCGGGATCCGATAACGGCTCGGCAGCATCGGGGAGACCGTGCGCTCCCAGCGGAAACACCGTGGAGTGGACGTCTTCGGGCCGGCAGCACGCTGTCCGGGCGGAGCGGACGAAGGACGAAGGGCGGGGAGCAGGGCGCGAGGAGCGGGGAACGGGTCGTCACCGAGACGTCGTCGGGCCGGTACTTCTCCGGGCCGGTGGGCTGAGCCGAGTGGGCGTTGCCAGGGCGGGGGGCGAGGCGGACTCTCGGAGTCGGAGTCGGAGTCGAGAGAAACTCGGAGTCGAGAGAAACTCGGAGTCGAGAGAAACTCGGAGTCGAGAGAAACACTGAAGGGCCCCTGCCCTACGGCAGAGGCCCTTCATGAACCGTCGGGACGGCGGGATTTGAACCCACGACCCCTTGACCCCCAGTCAAGTGCGCTACCAAGCTGCGCCACGTCCCGGTTTGCCCGCTCCCTCCGGTTTTCTTCCCGGTGGGGCGTGCAGAAAGAAAATATCCTGTTCCGGGCCGTGATCCAAATCCGGGGTCAGCGGGAGGCTCCGAAGAGCCGGCGGAACAGCCCCACGGGCTGAGTGCCCGGCTCGCCGCGCTCGGCATCCGGCGGGGTCTCGTGGGCGGGGCCGTGGGCGGCGAGGGCGGTCAGGGCCCGGACGCGGAGCTTCGGGTCGGGGTCGTCGACGAGGCGGCGGAGGCAGCGAAGCCTGGCCGCGGGGCGGTGGGCGGTCAGCAGGCGGAAGGCGGAGACGCGGACGTGCCGGGGGCGGTCGTCCGCCAGCCGCTCGTACAGCCACTCCTCGGGGAGCCGGGCGGCGACGGGTTCGAGCGCGGTGGTGGCCTCGCGGACGACGGAGGCCGACGGGTC
Source organism: Streptomyces sp. AV19 (assembly GCF_015999245.1). Taxonomy (GTDB): domain Bacteria; phylum Actinomycetota; class Actinomycetes; order Streptomycetales; family Streptomycetaceae; genus Streptomyces. The sequence continues at coordinate 615,112 of NZ_JAEAMR010000010.1, forward strand.
GTCCAGCAGGGGCGTGAATCGTTCCTGCTCGCTCGTGCCCAGCGCGCGCAGCGCCGCGACGGCGTTGGCGCGCACGGCCGGGCGCGGATGGTCCAGCAGCGGCCACAGCAGCGCGGTGTCCGCCCGCGTCCCGCATTCGCCCAGGCCGGTGGGGGCGCCGGGGAGGACGTCGGGGCCGGTGCAGGCTGCCCGGTGCAGGGGCAGTGGGTCGATGCCGTGCTGCCGCAGCACCCAGCGGGCGCAGGCCCGGACCAGGCCGGAGCGGTCGGTGAGGAAACGGGCCGCCTCGTCCGTGTCCCCGGTCCGCTTGAGCGCCGTCACCCCGGCGGCGCGGACACGCGGGTGCCGGGTGGCCAGCAGCGGCCGTAGGACCTCGCCGTCCTGGGCGCGGGCGAGCGCGGCGTCCGCGCAGAGGTCCTGCACCACGGCATCCCGGTCGGTCGCGGCGATGCGGACGAGACGGGCGGGGGAGAGGTGGTCCTGCTCGATGGCGGCCCGGTGGCCGAACCGGCGCGCGTCCCGGTCCGGGCTCGCCAGCAGCGCGTCGATCAGCCCGGGGGAGCGGACGTGCTCCGCGAGCAGGTCACGGGCATGCGCGCCGTGCTTGCGCCCCGCCGCGCGCAGGGCGACGGCCGTGCCCAGCGCCACGGTCTCCGGCGCGGCCGCCGGCAGCGCGCGGTCCAGCAGCGTCCGCGCCCGCTCCCGCACCGGCCCGGCCCAGTCCGCGCAGCGCAGGATGACCAGCGACAGGAGGGCGGCGGCCCCGGGGTGCCGGAGCGCGGCCTCGCGGACGTGCCCGCTGGCGTGGCAGAGGGCGATCGCGAACGCCGCGTCGCCCGGCGCCGGTTCCCCGGCGTGCAGCCAGGCCGTGGGCAGCTCCTCCCGCATCAGGTGCAGCCGCACGCCGGAGTCGAGGGCGGCCCACTCGCGCGGATCGGCGGCGTCGAGCGGCACGGGTGCCCCTGCCCGGGCGGCTTGGAGGGTGGTGCGGGCCAGCTCGCGCTCGCGGCTCATGGGGGAGTACCCCGGTTTCGGTTGGTTCGATCGTTCGGGTGGTGATCCTAGAGCTGGGGCGGGTGGGGAATCGAACGGGTTCCGCTCAGCGCCTGCGCTCGAAGGTGTCTGTCGGGATCTCGACCGTGTTGCCGTCGGCCAGCTGGAGGCGGATGGTATCGCCGTACTTGGACAACTCGCGGGTGGCATACGTGCCGTCCATGGGGCGGGTCAACAGATCGCACTCGCCTCGGAAAGGGTCGATGATCAGGTACATGGGCACGCCGAAGCGGGCGTACTGCTCCGTCTTGATCACGTAGTCGTTCTTGTCGTGCTTCGAGGAGACGACCTCGATGGCGGCGAGCAGGTCCTCGTGAGAGTAGGGCTCCTGTGCCCCTGCTTCGACGATGGCCACATCAGGGCAGCGTTCGGTTTCGCCCGGAAAGTTGACGATGACGTCCGAGTACGCGCGCTTCCTGCCGAGAGTGGCCCTCGCCGCCTCGATCACGTCGGCGATCGTCTCGCTCTGAACGCTGCTCTGTGGCGTCATGACGATCCGGTCCCCCACTGCCTCGATCTTGAAGCCCTCTATCACCGACGACGCACGCTCGATGGCGTTGTGCAGGGACTCCATCCGCGCGTTGTGCAGGGACTCCATTCGCGTAGCCATGATCTGCCTCCCCTACTCGGGCCTCTCGATGCTCGCATCGTAGAACGCCCCGCCGACATCCACTCCCGACCGATTCACCCTCCCGGGTCATTGACGAAACATACGACGGACTGCATAGTTATACCCATCACCGCATGCACGTAAGGAGAACCCCGTGACCGAGCGCGTCGTACTCGCCTACTCGGGCGGCCTGGACACCTCCGTCGCCATCGGCTGGATCGCCGAGGAGACGGGCGCCGAGGTCATCGCCGTTGCCGTGGACGTCGGCCAGGGCGGCGAGGACCTGGACGTCATCCGCAAGCGCGCGCTCGCCTGCGGTGCGGTGGAGGCGGAGGTCGCCGACGCCAAGGACGAGTTCGCCGAGGAGTACTGCCTCCCGGCGATCAAGGCCAACGCCCTGTACATGGACCGGTACCCGCTGGTCTCGGCCCTCTCGCGGCCCACGATCGTCAAGCACCTCGTCGCCGCCGCGCACAAGCACGGCGCGACCACCGTCGCCCACGGCTGCACCGGCAAGGGCAACGACCAGGTGCGGTTCGAGGCCGGGATCGCCTCGCTCGCGCCGGAGCTCAAGTGCATCGCCCCCGTCCGGGACTACGCGATGACGCGCGACAAGGCCATCGCCTTCTGCGAGGCCAAGGGCCTGCCGATCGCGACCACCAAGAAGTCGCCGTACTCCATCGACCAGAACGTCTTCGGCCGGGCCGTCGAGACCGGCTTCCTGGAGGACATCTGGAACGCCCCGGTCGAGGACGTCTACGACTACACCGCCAACCCGGCCACCCCCCGCGACCCCGACGAGGTGATCGTCACCTTCGAGAAGGGCGTCCCGGTGGCGATCGACGGCCAGGCCGTCACCGTCCTCCAGGCGATCCAGCAGCTCAACGAGCGGGCCGGCGCCCAGGGCATCGGCCGGATCGACATGGTCGAGGACCGGCTGGTGGGCATCAAGTCCCGCGAGATCTACGAGGCGCCCGGCGCCATCGCGCTGATCACCGCCCACCAGGAGCTGGAGAACGTCACCGTCGAGCGCGAACTGGCCCGCTACAAGCGGCAGGTCGAGCAGCGGTGGAGCGAGCTGGTCTACGACGGCCAGTGGTTCTCCCCGCTCAAGCGGGCGCTGGACGGCTTCATCGCCGAGGCCAACGAGCACGTCAACGGCGACATCCGGATGACCCTGCACGGCGGCCGGGCCGTCGTCACCGGCCGGAAGTCCGCCACGTCGCTCTACGACTTCAACCTCGCCACCTACGACACGGGTGACTCGTTCGACCAGTCGGCGGCGAAGGGCTTCATCGACATCTTCAGCCTGTCATCGAAGATCGCCGCCAAGCGGGACCTGGCCTGACGGTCCCGTCCGCCCGCAGCGGCACCCCACCACCCACGAGGAGCACGCAAGTGAGCAACGGCACCACCGACGACGTCCGGCTCTGGGGCGGCCGTTTCGCCGACGGCCCCGCCGAAGCCCTGGCCAAGCTGTCCGCGTCGGTCCACTTCGACTGGCGCCTGGCCCCGTACGACATCGCCGGCTCCCGCGCCCACGCCCGCGTGCTCCACAAGGCGGGCCTGCTGACCGCCGACGAGCTGGAGAAGATGCTCGACGGCCTCGGCCGGCTGGAGAAGGACGTCGCGGACGGCACGTTCACCGGCACCGTCGCCGACGAGGACGTGCACACCGCCCTGGAGCGCGGCCTGCTGGAGCGGCTCGGCCCCGAGCTCGGCGGCAAGCTGCGCGCCGGCCGCTCGCGCAACGACCAGGTGGCCACGCTCTTCCGGATGTATCTGCGCGACCACGCGCGGATCATCGGCGGGCTGGTCACCGACCTCCAGGAGGCGCTCGTCGGCCTCGCCGAGGCGCACGCGGACGTGGCGATGCCCGGCCGCACCCACCTCCAGCACGCCCAGCCGGTGCTCTTCGCGCACCACGTCCTCGCGCACGTCCAGGCGCTGTCGCGGGATGCGGAGCGGCTGCGGCAGTGGGACGGGCGGACGGCGGTCTCGCCGTACGGCTCGGGCGCCCTGGCCGGCAGCAGCCTCGGCCTCGACCCGGAGGCCGTCGCCGCCGACCTCGGCTTCGAGCGCGGCTCGGCCGCCAACTCCATCGACGGCACGGCCGCGCGGGACTTCGTCGCGGAGTTCGCCTTCATCACGGCGATGATCGGCGTCGACCTGTCGAGGATCGCCGAGGAGGTGATCATCTGGAACACGAAGGAGTTCTCCTTCGTGACCCTCCACGACGCCTTCTCCACCGGCTCGTCGATCATGCCGCAGAAGAAGAACCCGGACATCGCCGAGCTGGCGCGCGGCAAGTCCGGCCGGCTGATCGGCAACCTCACCGGCCTGCTGGCCACCCTCAAGGCCCTCCCGCTCGCCTACAACCGGGACCTCCAGGAGGACAAGGAGCCCGTCTTCGACTCCTGCGACCAGCTGGAGGTCCTGCTGCCGGCCTTCACCGGGATGATGGCGACGCTCACCGTCCACCGCGAGCGGCTGGAGGAGCTGGCCCCGGCCGGGTTCTCGCTGGCCACCGACATCGCCGAGTGGCTGGTGCGGCGCGGCGTGCCGTTCCGCGTCGCCCACGAGGTGGCGGGGGAGTGCGTCAAGGAGTGCGAGCGGCACGGCATCGAGCTCGACGGGCTGACCGACGAGCAGTTCGCCGCGATCTCCCCGCACCTGACCCCCGAGGTCCGCACCGTCCTGGACGTGCCCGGCGCGCTCGCCTCCCGCAGCGGACGCGGCGGCACCGCCCCCTCGGCGGTGGCCGTCCAGCTCACGGAGGTCAAGGCCGATCTGGCCGTCCAGCGTGAGTGGGCGGCCGCGCGACGCGGCTGACGCGTACGCGACACGGATAACCCGAATGAGACATCACTGTCTCATTCGGGTTATCGTCGTCTCATGAGCCTCGACCGTGAACACGTACTGAGAGCCGCCGCGGCCCTGCTCACCCGCAAGGCGACGGCGTCCATGGACGAGATCGCCAAGGCGGCCGGCGTCAGCCGTGCCACCCTCCACCGGCACTTCTCCGGCCGCGACGCGCTGGTGCGCGCCCTGGAGGACCACGGCATCGCCGAGTTCGGGCGGGCGCTCGACGAGGCCCGTACGGAGGAGGGCGACGCCGCCGAGGCCGTGCGCCGGCTGATCGCGCGCTCCGAGCCCGTCGCCGGTTTCCTCGCGTTCCTCTTCACCGAGAACCAGCTCTACGAGGCCGGCGTCAACGAGGGCTGGAACCGGCTCGACGTCCGCGTCCAGGGGCTCTTCCAGCGCGGTCAGGAGGAGGGCGTCTTCCGCCTCGACCTCTCGCCCGCCTGGCTCACCGAGGCGCTCTACGGACTCATCGGCGCCGGCGCCTGGGCCGTGCAGGACGGCCGGGTGGCCGCCAAGGACCACACCCGGATGGTCTCCGAGCTGCTGCTCGGCGGCGCGCAGCGGAGGATGGAGCGGTGAGCAGCGAGACGATCACACGGGAGCCGGGGGCCAAGGGGCCGGACGCACCGGGCCGGGGGCGCTGGCTGGCGCTCGCCGTCCTGGTCCTGGCCGTCCTGCTGGTGGCCGTGGACGCCACCGTCCTCGGTCTGGCGACGCCGTTCCTCAGCGAGGACCTGCGTCCCTCGGGCACCCAGCTGCTGTGGATCGGTGACGTCTACTCCTTCGTCATCGCCGGTCTGCTGGTCTCCATGGGCAGCCTGGGCGACCGCATCGGGCGGAAGAAGCTGCTGCTGAGCGGCGCTGTGGCCTTCGGCGCGGTCTCGGTGCTCAACGCCTACGCCTCCAGCCCGGAGATGATGATCGCGGCCCGGGCGCTGCTGGGCGTGGCGGGCGCGACGCTGATGCCCTCGACGCTGGCGCTGATCCGCAACCTCTTCCACGACCCGCGTGAGCGCAGCCTCGCCATCGGCATCTGGGGCGCGATGGCCTCGGCGGGCGCGGCGGTGGGCCCGGTGGTCGGCGGGTTCCTGCTGGAGAACTTCTGGTGGGGCTCGGTCTTCCTGATCAACCTGCCGGTGATGGCCGTGCTGGTGCTGGTGGGCATCAAGCTGCTGCCCGAGTCGCGCGACCCGTCGCCCGGCCCCTGGGACCTGCTGAGCGTCGTCCTGTCGATGGCCGGCATCATCGCCGTCGTCTACGCGATCAAGGAGGGCGCGACGATCGGCGCGAGCCCGGAGGTCGTCGTCGGTGCGGTGGTCGGCGTGGTGGCGCTCGCCTGGTTCGTCCGGCGTCAGCTGCGGCTGCCCGCGCCCCTGCTGGACATGCGGCTCTTCCGCAACCGGGGCTTCTCCGGCGCGGTGCTGGCCGACCTGCTGACCGTGCTCGGCCTGTCCGGGCTGGTCTTCTTCCTCTCGCAGTTCCTGCAACTGGTCCAGGACCGCAGCCCGTTGGAGGCGGGCCTGGCCGAACTCCCGGCCGCCATCGGCGCGGTCACGGCCGGTCTGCTCGCCGGGCAGGCCGCCCGTCGCTGGTCGGTACGGGGCGTGGTGGCCGGCGGTCTCGCGGCGATCGGCGTCGCGCTGGCGGTGGTCGGCTGGCTCTCCACCGACACCGCCTACCCGCTGCTGGGCGCGGTGCTGCTGGTCGTCGGCGTCGGTGCCGGTTTCTCCTTCACCGTCACGGCCGACGTCATCCTCTCCAGCGTGCCCAAGGAGCAGGCGGGCGCCGCCTCGGCGGTCTCCGAGACGGCGTACGAACTGGGCGCGGCGCTCGGCATCGCGCTCCTCGGCTCGATCGTCACCGGCGTCTACCGGGGCTTCACGGTGCCCGCCGGCGTCCCGGACGGGCCCGCGTCCGCCGCGCACGAGTCGCTGGGCGGTGCCGTCGAGGCGGCCGTGACGCTGCCCGCCGACACCGGCGCGGTGCTGCTCTCCTCGGCGCAGCACGCCTTCGTGGACGGGCTGCGGATCGCCTCCGGCGTGGGCGCGGTGGTGCTGCTGGGCACGGCGGTGGCCGCGTGGTTCCTGCTGCGCGGGCAGCGGCTGGAAGAGGGCGCGGCCGAGCACTGAAGCCGAGCGCCGAGCACTGAAACAGAGCACGGAAAGAGTGCTGAGCAGCGCAGGGCTCAGATGAGCCAACCGCACATGGGCCGGGGCGGCAAGCCCCGGCCCATGTGACATTTGCCGACTGCAAGTTCTCTTGACGGCATCTTTACCCGCGCGCAAATATCGCCGCTACCGGTCGGTATTGCCGAACACGGTTCGAGATTCCTCGTGCGGAAGGACCCCCCCGATGCGTCTGCGCGCCAAAATCAGAATGCTGCTCGCCGCCGCGGCCACCGCCGCCGTCACCTTCACCGGCATATCGGCGGCACCGGCCTCCGCCTCGGTCCTCGACATCCCGCCCAAGGGCGCCAACGACTGGTCCTGCAAGCCCGATTCGGCCCACCCCGAACCGGTCGTGCTGGTCAACGGCACCTTCAAGCTGATGGCCGAGAACTGGTCCAAGCTCTCCCCGAAGCTGAAGGAGAAGGGCTACTGCGTCTTCGCCCTCAACTACGGCAACCTGGAGACCGACACCGTCCCGAAGTCGGCGGCCGAACTGCGCGACTTCGTCGAGGCGGTGCGCGGCGCGACCGGCGCGGCCAAGGTCGACATCGTCGGCCACAGCCAGGGCGGCATGCTCCCCCGCTACTACGTCAAGTTCCTCGGCGGCGCCGACAAGGTGGACGACCTCGTCGGCATCGTCCCCTCCAACCACGGCACCAAGAACCCGCTGGCCATCGCGGCCGGCTACACCATCTGCCCGTCCTGCCTCGACCAGCGCGCCGGTTCCGACCTGCTGAAGAAGCTCAACGAGGGCGAGGAGACCCCGGCCGGGCCGGACTACACCGTCATCACCACCCGGTACGACGAGGTCGTCATCCCCTACACCAGCGCCCTGCTGACCGGCCCGAAGGAGCGCCTGACCAACGTCGTGCTCCAGGACAAGTGCCCGCTCGACCTGTTCATGCACGACCAGGCCACCAAGGACCCGGTCGTCCACCAGTGGGTCCTCAACGCCCTGGGACGCAAAGGCCCCGCCGACCCGGGCTTCCAGCCGCGGTGCTTCGGCGGGGCGTGATACCTGAGGAGGCTCGCCGGCGTCAGGCGGCCTTGGACTCCCGCGCCTTGGTGGCGTAGACGTCCACGTACTCCTGGCCCGACAGCCGCATCACCTGGCTCATCACCTCGTCGGTGACGGCGCGCAGCACATAGCGGTCGCGGTCCATGCCCTCGTAACGGGAGAAGTCCAGCCGCTCGCCGAAGCGCACCGTCACCGGCGCGATGCGCGGCAGGCCCTTGCCGGACGGCTGCACCTTGTCGGTGCCGACCATCGCGAACGGGACCACGGGCGCGCCCGTCATCAGCGCGAGGCGGGCGATGCCGGTGCGGCCGCGGTACAGCCGGCCGTCGGGGGAGCGGGTGCCCTCGGGGTAGATGGCGAAGATGTTGCCCTCGTCCAGCACCCGGCGGCCCGTCATCAGGGCCGCGACGCCGCCGTGCCCGCCGTCCCGGTCGACCGGGATCATCCCGGACGCCCCGAAGAACCAGGCCATCAGCCGCCCCTTGAGCCCCTTGCCCGTGACGTACTCGTCCTTGCCGATGAAGAACACCTGCCGTTTGACCACGAGCGCGAGGAAGAGCGAGTCGATGAACGTGACGTGGTTCCCGGCGAGGATGACCGGCCCGTTGCCGGGAATGCGCTCCATGCCCTCGACCGTGGGGCGGTACAGGACGCGCATGAGCAGTCCGAGGAACGCCTTGAGCAGGATGCGGGACAACGGATCCTCCGGGTCGTGGTCTGGACGGTCGGGCCGGGTGGCGCTTGAGGACGATACTCGCGGGTACGAGAGCCCCGCACACCGGGTTAACCGACTCGATACGCAGTGTTGACGTGAGTTTTCACTCCGTTTCGAGCGAAGCCTTCTGTACGAAAGACGGACGCACCTACGATCTGCGCGTCCGAACAGGAACCGCCCACACCGGTTCCACAGCACAAGGAGCGACATCACATGCAGCAGGAGCAGCGGCCGGGCAGACGGATGGTGCTGGGGGCGGCGGCCGCCCTCGGCGCGGGGGCCGTCGCCCTCGGCGGCGCCGGTACGGCGGCGGCAGCCCCGGCGGCCACCTCCGCCACGGGCCGGCGCGGCCACGGCGGTCACCTCCGCGACCTGCCGGTGCCCACCGTCATCGGCCACCGCGGCGCCAGCGGCTACCGCCCCGAACACACCCTCGGCTCCTACCAGTTCGCCCTGGACAACGGCGCGGACGTCATCGAGCAGGACGTCGTCCCCACCAAGGACGGCCACCTCGTCTGCCGCCACGAGAACGACATCACCGGTACCACCGACGTCGCCTCCCGCCCCGAGTTCGCCTCCCGCAAGACCACCAAGACCGTGGACGGCGAGGCCCACACCGGCTGGTTCACCGAGGACTTCACCCTCGCCGAGCTGAAGACCCTGCGCGCCAAGGAGCGCCTGCCGCAGGTCCGCCGGCACAACACCCTCTACGACGGCCGCTGGTCCGTGCCCACCTTCGAAGAGGTCCTCAAGTGGGCCGACCAGCAGGGCCGCAAGCGGGGCCGGCGCATCTGGCTGCACATCGAGACCAAGCACCCCACCTACTTCCGCAAGCTGGGCCTGGGCCTGGAGGAGCGGCTGGCCAAGCTGCTGCGCCGGTACGGACGGGCCGGCCGCGACGGCCACACCTTCCTGCAGTCCTTCGAGCCGAGCAGCCTCCAGCGGCTGGGCCGCCTCGGCGTCGGAGGCCCCAAGATCCTGCTCCTGGACGACCTGCCGGTCCGCCCCTGGGACTTCGTCGAGGCCAAGGACCCGCGCACCACCGCCGACCTGATCACGCCCAAGGGCCTCAAGTGGGTCGCCGGCTTCGCCGACGGCATCGGCCCCTGGCTCGACACGATCATCCCGAGGGACAAGGACGGCCGGCTCACCAAGCCCACCACGCTGGTGCGCGACGCCCACGCCGCCGGGCTGATCCTCCACCCGTACACCATGCGCAACGAGAACAACTTCCTGCCCGCCGACTTCCGGCGTGGCACCGACCCCGGCGCGTACGGCGACGCCTTCGCCGCCTTCAAGACGTACTTCGCCACCGGGATCGACGGCATCTTCTCCGACAACTGTGATACCGCGGCACTGGCGCGGGACGCGTTCCTGGCGGGACGCAAGGGCTGACCGGTCAGCCCACGAAGGTGGCCGACACGGACGGGTGATGCCCCTCCGGGTCGGCAACCGGCGGATCACGGGCCCACGTCCCGCCGGGCATGACACCGAACGACCTCCTCACCTCGCTGCGTCCGCTGCTGGCCGCGGAATGCGCCGCGGAGGCGCCGGCGGCCGGCGTGGACGCGGCCGACCTCGAACAGGCCGTGTGGGTCCGGCTGCTGAGCGAGGGCGCGGCCGCGGCCTGTGCCGCCCCGGGGGAGCGGGACCGGGGGCGGCGGTTGCGCGCCGCGGTACGGGCCGAGGCCCGCGCCGCGCGCCGGCACACCCGGCGCGAGGTGCCCTACGACCCGGTGGCCGACGAGCCGGCCGACCCGGCCGCGGCCTCGGAGTCCGGGGTCGAACGGGCCGTGCTGGCCGCCGAGTCGGGGCGCGAACTGCGCGCCGCGGTGCGGCGGCTGCCCGGCCGCTGTCCCGGCCTGATGCGGGCGCTGTTGTCCGCCGGCGACCCGACCTACCGCGAAATCGCAGGGGAGTTGGGTATCTCACAAGGATCTCTGGGGCCCATCCGTTCCCGTTGCCTGGGATGCCTGCGCAGAATGCTCACGGCGGCGATTGCGCTTCCTGACCCCGGGGGAAAGGAGCGTTAGGCCCGTTGGGCCGTTGGGCAACACGCGCCACGGAAGGCGACCAGGGGAGGCATGCGCACATGGGCATGAGCGTGACCATCGCGACGGCGGGCGAGGACGACGCCGAACAGATCCTCAAGCTCCAGTACCTCTGCTACCAGGGGGAGGCGGAGCTCTACGGCGACTACTCCATCGCACCGCTGACCCAGAGCCTGGCCGCGCTGCGGGCCGAACTGGCCGCCGGATGCGTACTGGTGGCCCGGCTCGGGGACGAGGTCGTCGGCTCGGTCCGCGCCTCCGTCGACGGGGACGGCGTCGCGACGCTCGCGGCGCTCATCGTGCACCCGCGCCTGCGGCGGCACGGCCTGGGGGGCCGGCTGCTGGCCGCGCTCGAGGACCGCCTGGCCGCCGACCACGCGGCCCGCCGCTTCCGGCTCTCCGTCGGCCGCCGCAGCGAGGTCGCCTTGCGGCTGTGCCGGGGGAGAGGTTATGCGCGGACGGGCTCGGCGGAGGCCGGTCCGATCAAGCTGATCACGCTGGAGAAGGCGGTGGCGGAGCGGGCGTATGTGACGGCGGCGGGCTGACCGCCGGGGGTTTTGCCCCAGCCCCGCCCTTTCACCGTTTCCCGGGGAGACCCCGGACCCCATTCGCCCTTCGGGCGAAGTCCTCAAACGCCGGACGGGCTGAAACAGCCCGTCCGGCGTTTGAGGACAAACCGCGCGGAGCGCGGCGAGAAACTGGGGGCACCCCCTCTGGGGGAGAAAGGGCGGGGCCGGGGCTCAACTCCCCCTACAGCAACCCCTCCAACCGCTCCGCCAACAAATCCCACCGCCACCGCTCCTCCACCCACTCACGCCCCCGCGCACCCATCCGACGCCGCAACTCCGCGTCGAGGAGCAGCTCGACAAGCCGGTCCGCCGACTCCCCGGCGGAACCGCCGCGCACGACAAACCCCGTCTCCCCCTCCAGCACCGCATCCGGCGCCCCGCCCGAATCCCCCGCCACCACCGGCAACCCCGTCGCCGACGCCTCCAGGTACACGATCCCCAGGCCCTCCACGTCCAGCCCGCCCCGCCGCGTCCGGCACGGCATCGCGAAGACGTCGCCGGCGCCGTAGTGGGCCGGGAGCTCCTCCCACTCCACCGGTCCGGTGAAGCGGACCGCGTCCGCGACGCCCGTCTCCGCCGCCAGCCGCCGCAGGCCGGCCGCGTACGGCCCGCCCCCGACGATCAGCAGCACCGCGTCCGGCACCCGGGACAGCACCGCCGGCATGGCCCGGATCAGCGTGTCCTGTCCCTTGCGCGGGACGAGCCGGGAGACGCAGACGACCACCGGCCGGTCCGTCAGGCCCAGCCGGGCCCGGATCTCGTCCCCGCCCGAGCCGGGATGGAAGGTCTTCTCGTCGACGCCGGGCGGCAGTTGGACCATCCGGCCCGCCGCCTCGCCCGTCAGGGCGGTCGCGATGCGGGAGCGGGTGTACTCCCCCAGATAGGTGATCGTGTCCGTGCCCTCGCCGATGCGGCGCAGCAACTGCCGCGCGCCGGGCAGCTGGGCCCAGCCCGCCTCGTGGCCGTGCGTCGTGGCGACGATCCGCCGCGCCCCGGCCGCGCGCAGCGCCGGGGCCATCAGCCCCAGCGGCGCCGCGGCCCCGAACCAGACGGAGGAGCAGCCGTGTTCGCGCAGCAGCCCCACCGCGCGCCGGGTCACCCGCGGGGTGGGCAGCAGCATCGTCGTACGGTCGCGCACCACGCGGAACGGCTGCTCGGCGTCGAAGCGGGCGGTGGCCCGGACGCCCTCCTCGCTCCGCTTCCAGGTGGAGGCGTAGACGACGACCCGCTCCGGGTCCAGGCGCAGCGCCATGTTGTGCAGGAAGGCCTGGATGCCGCCCGGGCGCGGCGGGAAGTCGTTGGTGACGATCAGGGTCTTGTGCATCGCCGCCGACAGTACCCCGTGCCCCCGGACGGCGATCGGGCGGCAACCGGGCCCGTGCCCCGCCACGTCACCGCGTACCGGCCCGCCTCCCAGGCATCATGCCTTCCGTGACGGTGCACGTACGGCGAGCGACGCCCCTGACCGGACGAGGTGGACGATGCGGAATCTGATCGCGACGTGGGCCGTCACCCGCGCCTTCCTGCTGCTGTGCGTGTTCGGTGTGATCGACATGCCGGGGTCCGACGTCTCCGTCGACATCGAGGTGATCTACCAGGGCTGGTACGGCGTCCTGCGCACCGGAGTCTTCCCCTACGACGACGTGACCTGGCAGTACCCGCCCGCCGCCGCGCTCGCGGTACTCGCCCCCGGCCTGCTGCCGTTCCTGCACTACGCGGCGGCGTTCTTCCTGGTGTGCTTCGCGGCGGACGCCGCGGTCCTCGCGCTGCTGCTGTACGCGGCCCGGGACGGGCGGCGCAGCCTGCGCGGCGGGTGGGTGTGGGTGGCCGGGGTGCCGCTGCTCGGGCCGATCGTCTACGCCCGGTACGACGTGATGGTGACCGCCGTCGGGGTCGCGACGCTGCTGGCCCTGGGCCGCCGCCCGCGCGCGGCCGGGGCCCTCGCCGGCTTCGGCACGCTGCTCAAGGTCTGGCCCATGCTGCTGCTCATCGGGGTGGAACGCGGCCTGCGCACCCGGTCCGCGTGGAGCTCGGCCCTGGTCACGGCGGTGGTGCTGGCGATGCTGTTCGCGGCGGCCATGCCCGGGGCGCTGGCCTTCCTGACCTTCCAGCGCGACCGGGGCACGGAGGTCGAGTCCCTGGGCTCGCTGGTCTTCCACCTCGGCCGGCACTTCGGCTGGCATGGGCAGGCCCGGCTGCACTACGGCTCGGTGGAGTTCCTCGGCCGCCATGTGCACGCGGTCAGCGCGCTGGCGCTGGGGCTGAGCCTGCTGGCGTTCGGCTGGCTGCTGCTGTGGCGGCTGAAGGCGCGGACGTTCACGCCGTGCACCCCGTCGGACGCGGCGTTCGCGGCGGTGCTCCTGTTCACCACGACGAGCCGGGTGATCAGCCCGCAGTACATGGTGTGGCTGATCGGGCTGGCGGCGGTGTGCGCGTCGGCCCGGGCGTCCCGGCAGGCGGGCCTGCCGGTGACGCTGGTGCTCGTGGTCGCGGCGCTGACGCAGCTGGAGTTCCCGACGTGGTTCTCGCACGTGGTCGCCAGCGACAAGCTGGGCGTGGCGACGCTGACGCTGCGCAACGCGCTGCTGGTGACGGCGACGGTGGTGGCGTGCCGCCGCCTGTGGCGGGCGACGGTGCCGGTGCCCCCGCGGGCGGGCGAGCCGGATCCTCCGACGGAGCGGGCGTCGCAGCTGGCGTCCCGTTAGGGCGTTTCTCTCCCCCACCCCGCCCCTTCCCGGAACCGGGGCTCCGCCCCGGACCCCGCAAAGCGGCTCCACCGCTTTGTCCTCGGACGCCGGACGGGCCGATTACCCCGCCCGAGCACGCGATCCAGCCCGTCCGGCGTCCGAGGACACCCGCGCGGAGCGCGAAGAAACGGCGAAAGCGGGGGTGCCCCCTCCGGGGGAGGGTCCGGGGCACAACTCCCGCGAAGCGGCTACCCCCGCAGTACCTTCCCCGCATACGCCCGCCACCGCTCCGTGAACTCCTGAACGCTCACCCCGAGCACATCGCTCAGCCCCCGCTCCACAGAACCCCTCTTCGCACCAACCGCCCGGTAGAAGTCGACCAACCGCCCCTCCCCCCACCGCTCCGCCACCATCCGGCACGCCAGCCATCCCCCTTCGTACGCCCGCGCCAGCCGCCCCGGCTCCCCCGTGAAGCCGAAGTCCGCGTCCGCGGGCAGCCCCCTGGGCGCCCCCGAGGAGGCGACCGAGCGGGCGAGCTCCGGGGCGACCTGACGCGGCGTACGCCGGGAACCCCGGTACGCGACCCAGTCCGCGAACCCCTCCGAGAGCCACATCGGCATCGCCCGCGGCGTACTGTCCCGCGTCGCGACGTGCGTGGCCTCGTGCGTGAGCACGGTCCGCCGGCCGAAGTCCCCGAGCGCCCCGTACGCCTCGGGGTTGACCACGATCCGCGCGGGCGTCCCGGTCCCGTCCCCGGTGGTGACGGCCGCGATGCCCCGGTAGTCGGAGGCCGGCGCCCCGAGCAGGGCGCCCATCCGCTCCAGCGAGGCGGGCATCTCGACCACGACCCGGTCGAAGGGGCCGTCCTTCCAGGCCGCGCCCACCGCCGGCACCGCCGCGTCCACGAGCGCGGCCACGGACCGCAGCAGGTCCGCCTGCTGCCCCGCCCCCAGGACGAGGCCGTGGGCGCCCCGCACCACCGTGACCCGGCCCTGCTCCCACAGCTGCCGGTCGCCGGACGCCGTGTCGTCGCCGGCCACGTACCACCGTCCGTCCCGCCGCACCGCGGTCAGCCGCACGGGCACGGTGACCGGCGCCGCGTCGTACCCGGCGAGGCGGTAGCGGAGTCGGGCCTCGACGGCCACCCGGTGGCCGGACCCGGCGGCGGGGGCGAAGCCGCCCAGGCGCGCCACCCGGTAGTCCCAGGAGGCGAACGGGACGTCCGCGAGGTTCTCGTAGACCTGCCGCCGCCGGTCGCGGTAGGCCCCCGCCTCCGGGGCGGGGTCCACGGCGTCGGCGTAGGCCCGCTCGTCGTGCCCGCGGACGGCCGCCGCCCAGCGGTCCAGCAACTGCTGCACGGCAACGGAATCGGCCCGGCCGCCGCCGTCGGGACCGACGGTCTCACAGCCGGCCAGGGCGGCCTGGAGCACAAGCAGCAGAGCGGCCAGGCGGCACACCGCCCGGCGCCCGATCCACCGCGTGCGGCCGTCCATGGCCATGCATCGTACGAGCCGGCCGGCCGGATGCCGGTGACCGGGCGGCGGTCAGGGCCGCGGAAGCACGCTCACGGCCGGGTGATGGAGGAGATCGGCATCATGTTGGCGGGGTCGTAGCGCACCCGTGCCCCGGGGTAGGGGGCGTGCACGACCTGCCCGTTGCCCACGTACATGCCCACGTGGCTCGCGTCGTCCCGGTAGATGACCAGGTCCCCGGGCCTGGCGTCGGAGAGCGAGACGTGCCGGCCCGCGTTGCGCTGGGCCTGCGAGGTGCGCGGCAGGCCCACCCCGGCCCGCCCGTAGGCCCACTGCATCAGCCCGGAGCAGTCGAAGGCGGACGGGCCGGTCGCCCCCCAGGCGTAGGGCGTGCCGACCGCCGAGCGGGCGGCCATCGCCGCGGCGGCGCCGCGCGAGGACGAGGCGCCGACGGCCGCGGCGGCATCGCCGCCGCCCGGGAGCGAGGCGGCGAGCCGGGAGAGCGGCGGCAGGGAGCCGGGGCGCTCCGCCCCGCCGCCGGAGCGCGAGGCGCGGGCGTAGTCCTGCCGTTCCTGGTCCGGCAGGGAGTTGAGCAGCCGGCGCGCCGCGGCGAGCTTGCCCTCGACCTCGCGCTTGTGCCGCGCGACGGCCCTGCGGCCCTCCTCCAGCTCGGCGAGGGTGCGGCCGGCCTCGGCCCGCTCCTGGGTCAGGGCCCGCTGGGCGGCCAGCAGGGCGTGCAGCTGCCCGGCCTGACGGCCCGTGACGCGGTCGAGGACGGAGGCCCGGTCGAGGTAGCGCTCGGGGTCGGAGGAGAGGAGCAGCCGCAGGGCCGGGTCCACCGCTCCGGCGCGGTACTGGGCGGAGGCGACCATGCCGAGGGCGGTGCGCATCGCGTTGACCTTCTCCTGGCCGCGGGCGACCCGGTCGGCGGCCTGTTCGACCTTCCGCCGCAGGGCGCCGGCCCGTTCGTCGGCGGCGTTGAACTTCTCGGTGGCCCGCTCGGCCTGTTCGTAGAGCCGGTCGATCTGCTCCTTGACCGTCCCGGTGGCGTCGCCGGCGGGCCCGGGACGGGCGCTGGCGGGTGCCGCCGAGAGGGCGGCCGCCGCGGTGGCCACGGCGGCGGACAGGACGGTGACCCGGACGGTCCGGTTGCAACCGGGGTGTGCGGGCCGGCGATGGGACGCCACGTGCTGCCGTACTCCCTTCACTGCGCGGGCCCCTCGCGCCCGGACGGGCGATCGCTGGCCGGGGCACCGCGCGGCAGACAGTAGCGGCGCGTTCACCCCCGGTTCAAAGACCTCGCGGCGGCGCCGGGCCCCGGTACGCCGGACGCCCCGCCCAAGACGCAGGTCATGGGCGGGGCGTCACGTCCCCGCAAGTCGCCGCGGGGGCGACCCGATTCGCCCGAACGGGCGGATGGGCGCGGGCGGCGGGGGACGTCAGCCGACGCGCACGCCGAACTGGAACGGCATGTTGCTCATCGCCTCGTAGCGGACCACGGTGCCGGTGCGCGGGGCGTGCAGGACCTGGCCGTTGCCGGCGTAGAGGCCGACGTGGTGCTGGTCGCCGTAGAAGATCACCAGGTCGCCGGGCTGGAGCTGGCTCTGGTCGTAGATGCGGGTGCCGTTGTTGGCCTGGGCCTGGGAGGTGCGGTCCAGGGTGACGCCCGCCTGCGCGTACGCCCAGGAGGTCAGGCCGGAGCAGTCGAAGGAGCTCGGGCCGGTCGCGCCCCACACGTACGGCGAACCGATCTTGGAGGCGGCGGCGTTGAGCGCGGCGCCGGCGCGGCCCGAGGCGGGCACGTGCTTGCCGGAGGACGAGGAGGAGCCGCTGTCCCCGCTCTTGGACGAGCCCTCCTGGGCGGAGGAGTCGTCCTTGGCCTGCTCCTTGGCCTCGGCCGCGGACTTGGCGGCCTCGGCCTTCTCCTGGGCCTCCAGCTCCGCGCGCTCCTTCTCGGTGAGCTGGTTGAGGACGTCGCGGGCCTCGGCCAGCTTGCCCTGCACCGCGGACTTCTGCTCGCCGAGCGCCTTGCGCGTGGCCTCCAGGTCGGCGAGCTTGCCGGCGGCCTCCTCGCGCTGCTGCTTGAGGACGCGCTGCTTGACGGATATCTGCTTGAGGGTCTCCGCCTGCTTGGCGCTGACCTGGTTGAGGGTGGACGCCCTCTGAAGGTAGCTGTCCGGGTCGGAGGAGAGCAGCAGTTGGAGCGAGGGGTCCACGGAGCCGGAGCGGTACTGGGCGGTGGCCACCGAACCGAGGCCGTCGCGCAGCTTGTTGACGTCCTCCTGGCCGCGGGCGACGCGGTCCTGGAGCTCGCCGACCTCCTTCTCCAGCTTCTCCTGCTTCTGCTTGGCCCCGTTGAACTTCTCGGTGGCCTGCTCGGCCTCCTCGTAGAACTTGTCGACCTTCTCCTTGGCCTCGCTCTTGGTGGGCTTGGCGCCGGGATCGGCGTGGGCCGCCTGGGCGGAGAGGGCGACGGCAGCGGCGGCGGTCGCGGTGAGGACGGTCACCCGAGTGCGGCTCGGCTGCTTGGGACGACGGTGGGACGCCACGGAGTCGAGCTCCTTCGATTCCTCGGCCGCCGCCCGCGCTCGCGATGGCCGGGCCCGGCGGGAACTTCACCGTCATCCCGAATGGATGATCGCCGGGTGAAGGTTCGAGGACCGACCTTAGTGACCCTCACATGATCGGTTCAAATCCCCTTGCGGAAATTCTCCCCCGGCCGCCCCATCCTTTACCAGGGTTTGCCTCGCATTGCCGGTCCGGCGTGCCCCCTTGGGCCTGCGGTTCCGGCCGGGGGTCCGGGGGTTGTCCCCCGGGAAAATGCAGCACCGGGGGAAACACAAGCCGTAACGAACTTCTGACACGACGATACCTCCCGGACACCTCTCAGGTGCGCGCAAGTCGCTTGAGCAGCAAGGCCGATGCGACCGGCCGCGCCCCCGCCTTGGCGACCCCGTCCGCCACCTCGCGGTCCGTGGAGACCACCACCACCGGCCGGCCCGGCGGCTCCGCCCGCACCAGCTGGCGGATCAGCTCGTCCGCCGTGACGCCCGGCTTGCTGAACAGCACCCGTACCCCGCGCGGCGGCGCCAGCAGCACCGGCGCGGCCAGCTCCGCGCCGTCGAAGACGCACGTCATCTCGGCGCCGGTCTGCGCGGCCAGCATCGCCAGCCCGCCCAGCAGCCGCAGCCGCTGCTTGTCCAACGGCATCGTCGGATAGCCGGTCTTGGTGACGTTGTAGCCGTCCACCACCAGGTGCGCCTGCGGCAGCGCCAGCAGTTGGTCGAGCAGCGCCGGGTCGGTCTCCGACAGGGCGCGCGCCGCGATGTCCTTGGGCGTCATCTGCCCCGGCTGCACGGCGTCCACCAGGTCCGCGGGGTGCACCGAGGCGGGCGGCAGGGCCAGTTCGCGGCGCAGCCCCTGGGCGGCGTCCAGCACCGTGTCCAGCAGCAGCCGCAGCCGCATGTCCTCCACGCTGCGTCCCTCGCGCACCGCCCGGCGGCTCGCCTCCAGCGCCGCCTCGGCCTCCGCGAGGCGGGCCTTGGTCCGCCGCGTCTCGCCCAGCGCCGCCGCCAGTTCGGCCGCGGACGACTGGCGCAGCGCCTCCAGCTCGCCCTGGAGCTTGCGCAGCGCGGCCTCGCCGCGCCGTACGTCGCTCTGCGCGCTGCGCAGCTTGCGCTGGAGGGTCTCGCCCTCCTTGCGGGCCGCGTCCAGGTCCGCGCGGAAGCGCTCGGACTCCGCGCGCGCGTCGCCGCGCGCCTGCTCCAGTTCCCCGCGCAGCCTGCCCAGTTCGCGCCGGGCCTCCTCGCCGGCCCGCTCGGCGCCGGCCCGCTGGGCCTCCTCGCCGGCCGCGGTGACGAGCTTGACCCAGCCCGGCGGGCGCAGCACGAAGGCCATCGCCGCCACGTCCTCCGGGTCGGCGGCGGCCGGCGGCGACCCGGCCTCCACGGCCTGGGCCAGCTCGGAGCCGCCCTCGCGCAGCCGGGCGGAGATCCGCTGCCGGAAGGCGGGGTCGCCCTCGACGGCGGCCGCCATCGCGTTGCCCGCGAACCGGGCCCGGCGAACGGGGGTGAAACGGGCGTACTGCCGCAGCTGCGGCGGGAGTTCGGAGAGGGTCAGCCCGCCGAACGCCTCGGCCACCAGGCCGATGACCCGGCGCCGGATCCCCTCCGGCAACGGGCGGTCGAGCACCTCGCTGACGTCCTCGGCCCGACCGTCCTCACCGGCCGTCCCCTCGTCGTCCGTGTGCTCCACCACCGCTGCGTCGCTCCCGTTCCTCAGCCGCTCGTATCCGGCCTGTCCACCACTTCGATCCGGTCGGTCGCGTTGCACCAACGGCAACGCACGGACTCGATCGTCTCACTGACCACGTCCCGCTCCTCCACAGTGGGTTCTCCCGCGAGATCGAGGTGGACATATTCCACGGCCTTGACCGTGCGCGTCACGTCGAACCGTGTGAGGTTTCCGCACAGAGTGCAGCGCCACCGCGTCGCGGCGGTCGGCAGGGGAACGCCCATGATGTCGTCCGTCCTCCGGAGGTGTGGCCTTTGTCGTAACCCTACGGCCTGCCGGTCCCGCGGCGGGCCGGAGCCGGTGCGCGCCGGGCCGCCCGGCGGGGCACTGCGTACGGCTTGTCCCGGTACGCCATGATCTGGACATGATCGTAAGGCAAGCGCGACGGGATCCGGCCGGCCGCCGGCCCTGGGTCACCCGCACCCTGATCGCCGCCTGCTGCGCGCTCTTCCTCCTCGGCCCCGCCTCCGGCCTCGACCCGGCGTACGGCACCGGCGGCGAGCTGCTCGCCGCGCAGACCTCCTACTTCGAGCGCTGGGGCGTGGTCCCGGACGAGCTGTGGCACTCCCCTCCCGCGGCGCTGCTCACCCCGCTGACCGCGCTGTTCGTCCACGGCAACTGGCTGCATCTGCTGGGCAACATGCTCTTCCTCCACGTCTTCGGGGCGATGGCCGAGGAACGGCTGGGCCGCCTCTCCTTCGCCCTGTGCTACTTGGTCACCGGCTACCTGGCCCTGCTCGGCTACGCGGCGGCGCACCCGCACTCCGGCCAGTCCCTCGTGGGCGCCTCCGGGGCCATCTCCGGAGTGCTCGGCGCGTTCCTCCATCTCTTCCCCCGGGCCAGGGTCACCAGCCTCTTCCCCTTCCTCTTCTTCCTGCCGCTGCGCTTCCCGGCCTGGGCGGTGCTGCTGTTCTGGTTCGCGCTCCAGTGGCCGGGCGCCGGCGCCGCGGGCGACCGGCCGGGGGTGGCCTATCTGGCCCACGTCCTGGGCTTCGCCCTCGGCTTCGGCTTCGCATGGGTGAGCGGACGGCGTCCGGTTAGAGTGAAGGACGACGCCGGGTCCACCGAAGGAGACAGAACGACGTGATCACCTCGATCGTGCTCATCAAGACGGACGTGGACCGCATCCCCGAGATCGCCGAGCGGATCGCGGCCCTGGAGGGCGTCAGCGAGGTCTTCTCCGTCACCGGCGCCTACGACCTGATCGCGATGGTGCGGGTGGCCCGCCACGACGACCTGGCGGACGTCATCCCGGGCCGGATCAGCAAGATCCCCGGCGTGGCCTCGACGGAGACGCACATCGCGTTCCGCACGTACTCGCAGCACGACCTGGAGGCGGCGTTCGCGATCGGCCTCGACAGCTAGGCCACCGGCCGGTCCGCCGGCTTCTCCGGCACGCAACGTCCGCCTTCCGTACGGTACGTCCACCGCGCGCCGTCCGTCGCCAGCTCCCGGGCCGCCCGGACGAAGCGGTCGACATGCTCCTCGGGCGTCCCCACCCCGAAGCTGACCCGGATCGCGCTCGCCGCCGGCGCCTCGTCCGCCGCCCCGCACTCGCCCGCGGTGCCGCCGTTCTCCGCGAGCAGCGCCCGCACCAGCGGATGGGCGCAGAAGAGCCCGTCGCGCACCCCGATCCCGTACTCGGCGGACAGCGCCGCCGCGAAGTGCGAGCTGTTCCACCCGTCCACGACGAAGGACACCACGCCCACGCGCGGCGCCTCGTCGCCGAACAGCGACACCACCCGCACCCCCGGCACCTCCGCGAGCCCCGCGCGCAGCCGGCCCAGCAGCGCCTGCTCCCGACCGGCCAGCCGCTCGAAGCCGGCCGCGGTCAGCGCCCGGCAGGCGGAGGCGATGGCGTAGGCACCGATCACATTGGGCGAACCGGCCTCGTGCCGGGCCACGGTGTCGTGCCACTCCACCACCGGCTCGCCCGCCGCGCCGCGCGTCACCCGGCGCGTGGCGCCGCCGCCGGCCAGGTACGGCTCGGCCCGGCGCAGCCAGTCCGCGCGCCCGGCCAGCACGCCGGCGCCGAACGGCGCGTACAGCTTGTGCCCGGAGAAGGCCACCCAGTCCACGTCCAGTTCGGCCACGTCCACCGCCTGGTGCGGCACGAGCTGCGCGGCGTCGAGGACGATCCGCGCCCCGTGCGCGTGCGCGGCCGCCGCCAACTCCCTTACGGGCCACAGCTCTCCGGTCACGTTCGACGCGCCCGTCACACAGACGAGGGCGGGCCCGTGCGGATCCCGGGCGGCAAGCGCCCGCTCCAGGGCATCGACCGCCTGCCCCGGGCTGCGGGGCGCGTCCAGCCAGGTCACGGCAGTATCCGCGCGACGCCCCCAGGGCAGCAGCGCGGCGTGGTGCTCGCTCTCGAACGCGAACACCCTTGTGCCGGGCGGGAGTACGGCCGCGAGGAGGTTGAGCGAATCGGTCGTCGAGCGGGTGAACACCACGTCGTCGCCCGGGCGGCAGCCGAGGAACTCCGCGACGGTGGCCCGGCTGTTCTCGAACAGGTCGGTGGACAGCTGCGACAGGTGACCCGCGCCGCGGTGCACGCTGCCGTAGTACGGCGCGTAGGCGGCGACGTCGTCCCACACCCGCTGCAGGGCGGGGGCGCTGGCCGCGTAGTCGAGGGCGGCGTACGGGACTTCGCCGCCGGTGACGAGGGGGACGCGGACGTCGTGGCCGAGGACGGGGAGGGGGGCACTGATGGTCTCGACGGTTGCAGGCATGGCGAACTCCCGTGGGGCGCGTGAAGGATGAACGTGCGGAGAAGGGGCCCTGGGCCCTAGCGCATTCGCTGCATCACGGAAGGTCTCCCTCGACGACCAGGATCCCTGGTGGAGGGATCCGCGCTTGCCGCAGACCTCGCTGCCTGCGACCCGGTCATCACCCGGGGCACCCCGCCACGGACGGAGGGTTGCCGGACAGCGGGCCGGGGCCGTATCGCTGTCGCTCGTGACCTGCGGGGAGTATGGCACAGCGGATCGCCATGGTGGAAGGGGGTTTTCCCCGGCCCTCCCCCGGAGGGGGCACCCCCAGTCCTCGAACTCCCCGGAGGGGGCAACCCCCAGACGGGCTGGATTGGCGCGCCGAATCAGCCCGTCTGGGGGTTGCCCCCTCCGGGGAGTTCGAGGACGAGCGGCGGAGCCGCGAACCCCGCCACCCCGCGGGTGGCGCACCCCCCCCCCCCCCCCGGGTTGGGGGCCCGGGGGGGCCCCCCCTAACGGGGGCGCGGGGGGCCACCCCCCCGCACCCCCGCGCGGCGCAGCCGCGCACCGGGCCCCGGGGCAGAGCCCCGGAAGAAATGGTGAAAGGGCGGGCCTGGGGCAGACCTCACACCACCGCCGACTTCAACGGAACCCCGGCATCCGCCACCTTCCCCCGATCCAGCACCGCCCCCCGCTCGATCAGCTTCCGCCCCTGCGCAAGATCCCGCGGGCGCCCCACCGCCAGCAGCGCCACCAGCACACCGCCCCGCAGCCAGCACACCGTCCACGCCGCCCCGGCCGGATCCCCGCGCCAGACCAGCTCATCCGCGGCGGAGTGGTGCCCGGCGTACTGCACGAAGCGGCCGAACTGTTCGGACCAGAAGTAGGGGACCGGGTCGTAGACGCCCTCGCCCTCCTCCACGCCCTCCCCGTGGACGATGTTCGCGGCCACCGTCTTCGGCCCCTGGAGCGCGTTGTCCCAGTGGTGGACGAGGAGCCGCTCCCCATAGCGGGCGGACGGGAAGGACGCGCAGTCGCCGACCGCGTAGACGTCGGGCAGGGACGTCCGCAGCCGCTCGTCGGTGACGATGGAGCGGTCGGGCGCGAGCTCGGCCCCCGAGCCGGTCAGCCAGCCGGTCGCCGGCCGCGCGCCGATGCCGACGACGATCGCGTCGGCGGGCAGCCGCGTCCCGTCGGCCAGCACGACCGCGCCCTCCTCCAGCGCCGCCACCCGCGCCCCGGTGAGCAGCCGGGCGCCGGCGTCGGCGTACCAGCCGGCCATGTGCGCGGCCACCTCCGCCGGGACCGCGCCGGCCAGCGGGCGGTCCGCGGCCTCGACGACCGTCACCTCGCACCCCGCCTCCCGCGCGGCGGTCGCGAGTTCCGCGCCGATCCAGCCGGCCCCGACGGCGACGATCTCGCGCTGCTCGACCAGCAGCGGGCGCAGCCGCTGCGCGTCGTCCAGGGTGCGCAGCAGGTGCACGCCGGGCACGTCCTCGCTGCCGGGCAGCCGGACGGGCTCGGCGCCGGTGGCGATGACGAGCACGTCGTAGTCCACCGGGCCGCGCATGGTGTCCAGTTGGTGGTCGGCGGCCCGCAGCCCGGTGGCCTCGACGCCGAGCTCGACCTCGATGTCCAGGGACGCGAAGTCGACCTCGAAGGCGGAGCCCTCCGCCTTGCCGAGCAGCACGGCCTTGGAGAGGGGCGGCCGGTCGTACGGGGGATGGGGCTCGGCGCCCAGCAGCCGGATGCGGCCGTGCCGGCCCTGTTCGCGCAGGGCGACGGCGGTCTGCACCCCGGCCATTCCGGCGCCGACGATGACGACGCCGAAGTCTCCCGGGGCGGAGCCGCTGCGGGTGTTCGTCCACTCACTCACCCGATCACTGTAGGTCGGCCGGCCGCCTCCCGCCGGGGTCCGCGACGGTGACCCCCGACACGCCATCAGCTAGTGTGGCCGGTGCACAAGCACTCGCGGGAGCCCGGACGGACCGGGCTGAGAGGGAGGCTGGACGGCCTCCGACCGTACGAACCTGATCCGGGTCATGCCGGCGAAGGGAGGGGCTGGACGCCCATGCACGCGTCTACTCGCACCAGCGCCACCGACGTCCCCGACGTCCTCGTGGTCGGCGGCGGTGTCATCGGTCTGGTCACGGCCTGGCGGGCGGCCCAGCGCGGCCTGGCCACCGCGGTCGCCGACCCGGCACCCGGCGGCGGCGCCGCGCGGGCGGCGGCCGGAATGCTGGCCCCCGTCACCGAACTGCACCACGGCGAGCAGGAGCTGCTCGCCCTCAACCTGGCCTCGGCGCGCCGCTATCCGCGCTTCACCGCCGAACTGGAGGAGGCGAGCGGGCGGGAGACCGGCTACCGCGCCTGCGGCACGCTGGCCGTCGCCCTCGACGCCGACGACCGTGCGCACCTGCGCGAGCTGCACCTCCTCCAGCAGCGCTGCGGCCTGGACGCGCAGTGGCTGACCGGGCGCGAGTGCCGCCGCCTGGAGCCGATGCTGGCGCCCGGGGTCCAGGGCGGGCTGCGGGTGGACGGCGACCACCAGACCGACCCCCGGCGGCTGGCCGCGGCGCTGCTGACGGCCTGTGAGCGGGCCGGGGTGGCCTTCCACCACGCCGAGGCCGTGCGGATCCTGCGCGCCGGGGACCGGGTCACCGGCGCGGAGCTCGCCGACGGCACCCGGCTGACGGCGGGCCAGACCGTACTCGCGGCGGGCAGCTTCAGCGGCCGGCTGGCCGGGCTGCCCCAGGAGGTGCTGCCTCCGGTCCGGCCGGTCAAGGGCCAGATACTGCGGCTGCGCGTCCCGGACGCGTACCGCCCCTTCCTCTCCCGCACCGTGCGGGCGGTGGTGCGCGGCGGGCAGGTCTACCTGGTGCCGCGCGAGAACGGCGAACTGGTCGTCGGCGCGACGACGGAGGAGCTCGGCTGGGACACCACCGTGACCGCGGGCGGGGTCTACGAGCTGCTGCGCGACGCGCACGAGCTGGTGCCCGGCATCACCGAGCTGCCGCTCGTCGAGACCTCGGCCGGGCTGCGCCCCGGCTCGCCGGACAACGCGCCGCTGCTCGGCCCGACCGCCCTGCCCGGTCTGCACGTCGCCACCGGCCACCACCGCAACGGCGTCCTGCTGACGCCGCTCACCGGGGACGTCATGGCCGAGGTGCTCACCAGCGGGCGGCCGCCCGCGGAGGCCCGTCCCTTCTCCCCCCTGCGCTTCTCCCACTCCCTCCAGGAGCAGTCCGCATGACCGGCACCATGAGCCTCACTCTTTCCGTCTCCGTCAACGGGGAGCGGCGCGCCGTCGCGCGCGGCACCACCCTGGCCGCGCTGGTGGCCGAACTCACCGGCGCGCGCGGCGGAGTCGCCGCCGCCGTCAACGAGAACGTCGTCCCGCGCGGGCAGTGGGCCGCCACCGAGCTCGGCGAGGGCGACCGCGTCGAGGTCCTCACCGCCGTGCAGGGGGGCTGAACGATGGCCGACGACGTCCTCACCATCGCCGGGACCGCCTTCACCTCCCGGCTGATCATGGGCACGGGCGGGGCGCCCAGCCTGGACGTGCTGGAGCGGGCGCTGCTGGCCTCCGGCACCGAGCTGACCACGGTCGCGATGCGCCGGCTCGACCCGGCGGTGCGCGGCTCCGTACTTTCGGTCCTGGAGCGGCACGGCATTCAGGTGCTGCCCAACACAGCCGGCTGCTACACCGCCGGCGAGGCCGTGCTCACCGCGCGGCTGGCCCGGGAGGCGCTCGGCACCGACTGGGTCAAGCTGGAGGTGATCGCCGACGAGCGGACCCTGCTGCCCGACCCGATAGAGCTGCTGGACGCGGCCGAGATCCTGGTGGACGACGGCTTCACGGTGCTCCCCTACACCAACGACGACCCGGTGCTGGCCCGCCGCCTGGAGGACGCGGGCTGTGCCGCGATCATGCCGCTGGGCTCGCCCATCGGCTCCGGCCTGGGCATCCGCAACCCGCACAACTTCCAGCTCATCACGGAGCGGGCGGGCGTCCCGGTGATCCTGGACGCGGGCGCCGGCACGGCCTCCGACGCGGCACAGGCGATGGAGCTGGGCTGCTCGGCGGTGATGCTCGCCTCGGCGGTGACCCGGGCCCAGGAGCCGGTGCTGATGGCGGAGGCGATGCGGCACGCGGTGGAGGCGGGGCGGCTGGCGCACCGCGCGGGAAGGATCCCGCGCCGCCACTTCGCGGAGGCGTCGTCGCCGGTGGCGGGACGGGCGGCCCTGGACCCGGAGCGCCCCGCCTTCAGCGGATTCAGCCCGTCCGGCGTTTGAGGACAGCGCGCGCAGCGTGCTGCTGCGGAAACGGTGAAAGGGCGGGGCTGGGGCAAAACCCCCGGCGCGGGCTACCGCGCCGTACCCGCCGCCCTCCGCAACCACACCATCGCCGTCACCGGCAGGATCACGGGGATGAACAAATACCCCATGCCGAAGTCCGACCACACCGTCGCATCGGGGAACGCCGACGGCGAAACCAGCGTCCACGTGCCAACCGTCAGCACCCCCACCAACTCCAGCACGCAGCACACCAACGCCGCCCGCCGAGCCGTCTCCCCACCCCGCACCAGCGAGTACGTGATGAACGCGTAGACGACGGCCGCGACGGCCGACAACGAATACGCCAGCGGCGCCCGCCCGAAGTGCAAAGCCATCTGCACGATCGACCGCGACGCCGCCGCCACCGTGAACACCCCGTACACCCACACCAACAGCCGCCCCGGGCCCTGCCCCAGGCCGCCACCGCGGTCAACGGACTCGGTCACGCTCACCCTCCCCAGATGTCGTAGAGCCGCACCTGCAGTACGGCGAGCACCACCGCCCCGGCCGCCACCGTGGCCGAACCCCAGCGGGTCCGCTCGGTCAGCGACACGAAGCCGGCGCCCGGAATGCAGGCCGCCGCGCCCAGCAGATAGGCGACGAAGATGGCCGTGCCCTTGGCCGGCCGCTCGCCGCGGCTCAGCTGCACCACGCCGATGACCAGCTGCGCGAGGGCGAGTACGGTGACGACGGCCATGCCGATGAAGTGCCAGTCCTTGGTGGACTGGTCGCGGTAGAAGGCGTGACCGCACCAGACGGCGAGCGCCAGGGCGGTCAGACCGACCACGAGCGTCAAGGCGTCGATCACCGCGACCCCCGGGCACGTGCGGACGAGACAAGCATGGGACGACTGTAGTCGGCGGCCGGAACCGGGCGGCGCGTGGGCCGGACCGTCCACATTCCAGCCATCGATGTCCACTATTCGGACAATCTTTACTCATCCGCTCGCACGTCTGTTTTACTTGCCGCATGACCACGACGAGCACCCGCATTCTTGCGACCGAGGCGATGACAACGCCCGGTGCTGCTCGTTGCATGTGTCGAATGTGTGACCGCTGAGGGCCCCCGTTCTGAGCCTCGCGCCCCGAAGCGAGACCCGAAGAGCCCGCGTCCGGAGAAGGACGGCGCGCTCTCCTCCCTCCGCGACACCCGGAGCCCCGAGCCGCGCCGTACCGGCGCCCGCCGGGGATCCCATGCCGCGTTTCCGCAATGAATTCCCGTGCGCGGGCACCCCACTGCCGCGCACTCGACAGTGACGGAATCCCTGTGATCACCACCAAGGGCCTGACAAAGGTCTACCGCTCACGCGGCCGCGAGGTCATCGCCCTCGACGGCGTCGATCTGCACGTGCGCGAAGGCGAGGTGTACGGCGTCGTCGGACAGAGCGGCGCCGGCAAATCGACCCTCATCCGCTGCGTCAACCTCCTGGAGCGACCCACCTCCGGCACGGTCACCGTCGCCGGTCAGGACCTCACGGCGCTCGCCGGCCGGGGACCGCGCGCCGGCGCCGAGCTCCGCCGGGCGCGCAGCAGCATCGGCATGATCTTCCAGCACTTCAACCTGCTGTCCTCGCGGACCGTCCAGTCCAACGTCGAGCTGCCGCTGGAGATCCTCGGGCTCTCCGGCAAGGAGCGCTCCCGCAAGGCCCTGGAACTCCTCGACCTCGTCGGCCTCGCCGACAAGGCCAAGGCCTACCCGGGCCAGCTCTCCGGCGGCCAGAAGCAGCGCGTCGGCATCGCCCGCGCCCTGGCCGGCGACCCCAAGGTGCTGCTCTCCGACGAGTCGACCTCCGCGCTGGACCCGGAGACCACCCGCTCGATCCTCCAGCTGCTGCGCGACCTCAACCAGCAGCTCGGCCTGACCGTCCTCCTCATCACGCACCAGATGGAGGTCGTCAAGACCATCTGCGACTCCGCGGCCCTGATGAAGGGCGGCCGCGTGGTGGAGTCCGGCACCGTCGCCGAACTCCTCGCCCAGCCCGGCTCCGAGCTGGCGGCCGAACTCTTCCCCGTCGGCGGCGAGCCCTCCGGCCCCGACCGCACCGTCGTGGACGTCACCTTCCACGGCGACGCGGCCACCCAGCCGGTCATCTCGCAGCTGTCGCGCACGTACAACATCGACATCTCGATCCTGGGCGCCGCCATGGACACCGTCGGCGGCAAGCAGGTCGGCCGGATGCGCATCGAGCTGCCCGGCCGCTTCGAGGAGAACGTCGTCCCCATCGGCTTCCTGCGCGAACAGGGTCTCCAGGTCGAGGTGGCGCCCGTGCACACCGGCGAGGCGGCCACCGCCCACGCCCTCCTCAAGGAAGGTGCCAAGTGACCTGGAACGAGATGCAGCCCCTGCTGCGCGACGGCTGTCTCGACACCCTGTTCATGGTGTGGTGGTCGGCCGTGTGGACCGTCATCGGCGGCCTGCCGCTGGGCGTCCTGCTCTACCTCACCGACCGCGGCGGCCTGCTGCAGAACATCGTGGTCAACAAGGTCGTCGGCACCGTCGTCAACATCGCCCGGTCCGTGCCCTTCATCATCCTGATCGTCTGGCTGATCCCCTTCAGCCGCACGGTGATCGGCACCTCCATCGGCCCCAGCGCCGCCGCCGTGGCCCTCACCGTCGGTGCCATCCCGTTCTTCGCCCGGCTGGTGGAGACCTCGCTCCGCGAGGTCGACCACGGACTGATCGAGGCCGTACAGGCCATGGGCGGCGGCACCTGGACCGTGATCTTCAAGGTCCTGCTCCCGCAGGCCCTGGCCTCCCTGGTCGCCGGCCTCACCACCACCGTCATCGCCCTCATCGGCTACTCCGCGATGGCCGGCGCCGTCGGCGGCGGCGGACTCGGCCAGGTCGCCATCAACTACGGCTACCAGCGCCAGGAGCACGAGCTGATGAACATCACCATCGTGCTGCTCGTCGTCATCGTCTCCGTCGTCCAGATCGCCGGCGACCTGACCGTACGCCGCCTCGCCCGCCGCACCGGCCGCCAGGCCGCGCCCGTCGGACTGCGGCGCCTGCGCCCCGCGAAGGCCGCCGTGCCCGCGCAGCGGAGCGCCGACGAGCCCAAGGCGGCCGTCGAAACCCCCTGAACCCGCCGGGGCCCGTGACGGCCCCGAGGAAACACCACGAGCCCGGACCCTTTGCCGGGTGGCAACACCTCGTGAGAACAAGAAAGGCACTCTTCGTGCGTACCACCGTCAAGCTCTCCGCCGCCCTCGCGGCCGCCGCCGCGCTCACCCTCGGCCTGAGCGCCTGCAGCGCCCCCTCCGACTCCTCCGCGTCCTCCACCAAGAAGGGCAAGGACGCCGACCCCGCCGCCAAGCTCCTCATCGCGGCCAGCCCCACCCCGCACGGCGACATCCTCAACTTCGTGCGCGACCATCTCGCGGAGAAGAACGGCCTGAAGCTGGAGGTGAAGGAGTTCAACGACTACAACGCGCCCAACACCGCCACCCAGAACGGCGAGGTCGACGGCAATTTCTTCCAGCACAAGCCCTACCTCGACGAGTTCAACAAGAAGAACAAGACCGATATCGTCCCGGTCGTCAACGTCGAGATCGAGCCGCTCGGCTTCTACTCCAAGAAGGTCAAGAAGGTGAGCGACCTCGGCGAGGGCTCCACCATCGCTGTGCCCAACGACGCCACCAACGAGGGCCGGGCCCTCAAGCTGCTGGCCGACAACAAGGTCATCGAGCTCAAGGACGGCATCGGGTCCTCTGCCACCCGTGAGGACGTCAAGGACGCCAAAGGTGTGAAGCTCGTCGAGCTGGAGGCTGCCCAGATTCCCGCACGCCTCGGCGACGTGGACGCCGCGGTCATCAACGGCAACTTCGCCATCAGTGCCAAGCTCAACCCGTCCAAGGACTCCCTCGCCCTGGAGAAGGCCGACGGCAACCCCTACGCCAACTTCCTCGCCGTCAAGAAGGGCAACGAGGAGGACCCGCGCATCGTCAAGCTCGCCAAGCTCCTCAACTCCGACGAGGTCAAGAAGTTCATCGAGGAGAAGTTCAGCAACGGCGCCGTCATCCCGGCGTTCGGTGCCGTCAAGAGCTGACACCTTGTAACCTCAGCCGTCTCGGCGGCCGCAGGCCCCGCATACGCCACGCGCGCGTGTGCGGGGCCGCCGCGCTGGGCACACTCGCGAGGTCATAGGGCATGCTGGTGCGGCCGAGACCGGCGCGACCGCCGAACCGGTACCGAGCCCATTCAGCCCCCCGGCGTTGGAGCAGCGCATGACTTCCACCTTTCCGGACATCTCCATCAGTACGGACCGGCTGGTGCTGCGCCCGTTCGACGCGACGGACGTGCCCGCGCTCACCGAGATGATGAACGACGAGCTCATCACCGCCTGGACCTCCGCCCCCCACCCCTTCACGACCGCCGACGCCCGCGACTGGGCCTTGCGCACCGCCCCCGCGGAACGCCTCTCGGGACGCGGAATCGTCTTTGCGGTCACCGAGTTCCTCACCCACCGCCTCGTCGGCACCGTGCGCCTCCACCGCACCGACTGGCGCACCCTCTCCACCGAGATCGCCTACGCCACCGCCCCCTGGGCCCGCGGCGAGGGCTACGCCTGCGAGGCCGTCCTGGCCGTCGCCCGCTGGCTGTTCCGCGACCAGAAGTTCGAACGCCTCGAACTGCGCACCGCCGCCGACAACTCCGCCTCCCAGCAGGTCGCCCAGAAGATCGGCTGCATCAGCGAGGGCGTCCTGCGCAACGCCTGGATAGCCCGCAGCCGCACGGAGGACGGCGGCTGGACGGACATCCGCAGCGACCTCATCGTCTGGAGCCTGCTCCCCGAGGACCTGGACGAGGTGCGCGCACCGCAGACCGGCGCCACCGGCTACGCCGCCGCTTTCCACAGCTGGCGCTGACCCCCCCGCGCGCGCCTGTGCGCCCCGCGGCCGGACGGTGGTCCGGACCTGCCGGGGTACTCTCACCATGCCCGCCGACCGGCGGGCGCCAAGGGCCCGGGACAAGCCCGCCTCAAGCCTCAGGAGACAGACGACGATGGCCGACCGGGTCACGGTGATCGGATGGGACGGCTCACCGCTGACGGGCGCGGCCCGCTCCGCCGTGGGCGCGGCCACCCTCGTCGCCGGAGCCGCGCACCACCTGGCGCTGCCCGAGATCCCGCCCTCCGCCGAACGTGTGCGGCTGGGCAGCGTCGACCTGGCGGCCCGGCACATCGCCCGGCACCGCGGCACCGCCGTCGTCCTCGCCGACGGGGACCCCGGCTTCTTCGGCGTCGTCCGCACCCTGCGCGCCCCCGAACACGGCCTGGAGGTCGAGGTGGTGCCCGCCGTCTCCTCCGTCGCCACCGCCTTCGCCCGCGCCGGCATGCCCTGGGACGACGCCCAGGTCGTCGTCGCCCATAGCCGCGACCTGCGCCGCGCCGTCAACGTCTGCCGCGCCCACCCCAAGGTCTGCGTCCTCACCTCGCCCGGCGCCGGCCCCGCCGAACTGGCGCTGCTGCTCGGCCCGGTGCACCGCACGTTCGTCATCTGCGAGCAGCTCGGCACCGCCCGCGAGCGGGTCACCGTGCTCACCTCCGACAAGGTCGCCGACCACGCCTGGCGCGACCCCAACGTCGTCATCGTCATCGGCGGCCCCGGCGTGGAGGACCCGGCCGGCGCGCCCGGCCGGTCCGGCGGCGGCTGGATCGCCGGCCGCGACCCCGGCCGGCTCCCCGGCCCGCGCGGCTGGGCCCTGCCCGCCGACGCCTACGGCAGCGCCCCCGGCGAGGGCGAGGGCGCCGAGCTGCGCGCCGCCCAACTCGCCCGGCTCGGGCCCCGCGTCGGCGACCTCGTCTGGGACATCGGCACCGGCAGCGGTGCCGCCGCCGTCGAGGCCGCCCGGTTCGGCGCCGCCGTCATCGCCGTCGACCGCGACGCGGACGCCTGCGCGCGCGTCACCGCCGTCGCCCGCCACTACGGCGTCCAGCTCCAGGTCGTCCACGGCACCGCGCCGGTCGTCCTGGAGGACCTCCCCGAGCCCGACGTCGTCCGCGTCGGCGGGGGCGGCGCGCCCGTCGTCGCCGCCTGCGCCGACCGCCGCCCCGAGGCGATCGTCGCGCACGCCGCCACCCGGGACGAGGCCGAGGCCGTCGGCCGGGTCCTCGCCGAGCGCGGGTACGCGGTCGAGTGCACCCTGCTCCAGGCGGTGGAGCTGGACACCGCGGCCTGGGCGGAGCGCGAACGGGCCGTTACCTTCCTGCTGAGCGGCCGTCGTCCGCACCCGTGATCCCGACCGGCCGGGCGGACGGTAGGCTGGCGGATCGTTGTGCGGCGGCCCGGTGTCAAACACCACAGGCACCAATGTCCCGGACGCGCCACCTTTTTGGCGGCGCGCACGGCAGGGTGGCACCGGGACGGTACGCCAACGTGCCGCGAGACATGGACGCTCGTTCTTGCTATGGGCGTGAGCGGTTGGAAGGAGCACTACCGATGGGCGAGGGGTACGCATGACCGACACCGGCCGGTTCCCGGGTGAGGGACAGCCGGAGAACGCAGGCGCGACACCCGGGCACCCGCTCACCGCGGACGCCGCGGCTCCTGCCGACACCGGAGTCCCGACAGTTCCCACCGTCCCGCCGGCGCCCCAGGCGCCGACGACGGGACCCTCCACCTACGCCTTCCTCGCCGACGGGGACGGCACCGACGAGGACGACCTGCTGCTGATGCCGGGCGCCCAGGGCGCCTGGATGGAGCAGCCCGCCGCCCAGGGCGGCACCCACGAGACCGGCGGCCGGGACACCGGCGCGGCCGTCTTCGAGGAGGTCCGCACCGCGCCGCCGGCGCCCGCCGCGCCCCGTCGGCCCCTGCACATGGGCCCGCCCGACCCGTCCTCCAACGGCCTCGTGCGCTCGCTGGCCGACCGCGGCCCGGCCGCGCCGCAGCAGCCGGTGGGTTCCCCGGTCCCGCAGCCGCCGACGGCCGCCCCCGGACCCGAGTACCTGGACGCGCCGCGCGCCGAGGAGCTCCCGCGCCCGGACGGGCCGGTGGCGCAGCCGGGCATATGGGACGCCCAGCCGGAGACGCCCGCGGTGCCGGCGGAGGGCCCCGCCGCGGAGCCCGTCGTCGCGTTCGTCCCGCCGCAGAGCACGGGCGCGGCCCCGGCTCCGGCCGTGACCGACGGCGCGGCTGACGGCCCGTCGGGCGTGGCCCCCGCGGCCGCCCCGGCCCCCGCCGAGCCGGTTCCGGCCGTGCCGGCGCAGCTCACCCCCGCGGACCACGTCCAGCCGGAGCCCGCGCCGGAGACGGTGCCGCCGGCGCGTACGCCCGCGCCCGAGGAGACGCAGGCTCCTACGGCTCCGGTCGCTCCGGTGGCTGCGGAGCCGGTTGCCCCGGCCGCGCCCGAGCCCGCTGCTCCTGTCGCTCCTGTGGCCGCTGCTCCTGTGGCCGCCCCCGAAGCGGCCGTTCCGGTCGCGCCGGAGGCCGCCGCTGCCGTCATCGCCGAGCCCGCCGCTCCCGTTGCTCCGGAGGCCGCTACTCCGGAAGCCGTTGCTCCGGTCGTGGCCGAGCCGGTCGTCGCGGAGCCCGCCGTCGCCGAGCCGGTCGCTCCCGCCGCGGCGGAGGCCCTCGTCGCCGAGCCCGTCGCTCCGGCACCGGGCGCGCAGCCGGAGCCCGTGGTCGTGGCCGTGGAGGCGCAGCCGTCCGCGCCCGCCGAGTTGCCCGCGCCCGCTCCTGTGGTCGCGGACGCCGCGCCGGTCGTCGACGCCGTCGTGCCCGCCGGGACCCCGGCGGAGCCGGCCGCGCCGGTCCCCGCCGAGGCCGCGCCTGCCGCTGTCGCCGCGGCGCCCGCCGAGGTCCAGGCAACCGAGGCCCCCGCTGTCGCCGTCGAGGCCCCCGTGGCCGATGCGGTGCCCGCTCCCGGCCCGGAGGCCGTCCGTGCTCCCGAGCCGCAGGCCCAGGTCCCCGAGGCGCCGACGGCCGCACCCGAGGCCCCTGTTGAGCCGCAGCCCGTCGTGGCGGCCGAGCCGGCCCCGGCCCCCGTCGCCGAACCCGCGCCGCAGCAGGTCCCCGTGGCCGCCGTGGCGGAAGCCGCGCCCGTTGCGGACGCGCAGGTGTCCGACGTGCCGGCGCCCGCCGCCGTCCAGCCGGAGCCGCAGGCCCCGGCCGCCGCTCCTGTTCCCGCTCCCGCCGAGACGGAACAGCAGGCGGAACAGCAGGCCGAGCCGGCCCCCGCCGCCGGGAGCGTGCCCGAGCGGCCCGCCGCCGCGGAGCCGGCGCCGGAGGCCCCCGAGGCCGTCGCGGAGCCCGCAGCCGAGGCGGCCCCGCACCTGGCCCTCGTCGGGGACGAGCCCCCGGCCGCGGAGGCCGAGCCGGACGGGCCCGCCGCCGAGGCGCCGGCCGAGCCCGTCCTCCCCCTGGGCCCGCCCGCCGACGGCTACGCGGCCGCCGAGCGGGAGGCCGTGCACCGGGTCATGCGCGAACGCCGCGACATCCGCAACGGCTTCCGCCCCGACCCCATCCCGCACGACGTCCTGCTGCGCGTCCTGGAGGCCGCGCACACGGCGCCCAGCGTCGGGCACTCCCAGCCCTGGGACTTCGTCGTCATCCGCTCCGCCGAGACCCGGCAGACGATGCACGAACTGGCCACCCGTCAGCGCGTCGCGTACGCCGACTCGCTGCCGAAGGCACGGGCGAAGCAGTTCAAGGAAATGAAGATCGAGGCCATCCTCGACACACCCGTCAACATCGTCGTCACCGCCGACCCCACGCGGGGCGGCCGGCACACCCTGGGCCGGCACACCCAGCCGCAGATGGCCCCCTACTCGTCGGCCCTCGCCGTCGAGAACCTGTGGCTCGCCGCCCGCGCCGAGGGCCTCGGCGTCGGCTGGGTCAGCTTCTTCGACGAGCGCGAGATGGTGCGCGAACTCGGCCTCCCCGAGCACCTGGAGGTCGTCGCCTATCTGTGCGTCGGGTACGTGGACGAGTTCCCGGACGAGCCCGAGCTGATGCAGGCCGGCTGGTCCAAGCGCCGTCCGCTGTCCTGGGTGGTCCACGAGGAGACGTACGGCCGCCGCGCGCTGCCCGGCGAGGACCCGCACGACCTGCTCGCCGAGACCCTGCGTGGCATCCGCCCGCTGGACGCCAAGGCGCTCGGCGAGGCGTGGGAGCGGCAGAAGCGGATGACGAAGCCGTCGGGCGCGCTCGGCATGCTGGAGATCATCTCCGCCCAGCTGTGCGGCCTGTCGCGCAAGTGCCCGCCGCCGATCCCGGAGCCGGCCGCCGTCGCGATCTTCGCGGGGGACCACGGCGTGCACGCCCAGGGCGTCACCGCGTGGCCCCAGGAGGTCACCTCGCAGATGGTCGCCAACTTCCTGGGCGGCGGCGCGGTGTGCAACGCGTTCGCCAACCAGGTCGGTGCCGAGGTCTGCGTCGTGGACGTGGGCGTGGCCGGCGACCTGCCGAGCCGGCCCGGTCTGCTGCCGCGGAAGGTCCGCCCGGGCACGGCCGACTTCACCACCGGCCCGGCGATGACCCGCGAGGAGGCGCTGCGCGCCGTCGAGGTGGGCATCGAGACCGCGCGCGACCTGATCACCGCCGGCAACAAGGCGCTGCTGACGGGCGAGATGGGCATCGCCAACACCACGGTGTCGGCCGCCCTCGTCTCCGTCTACACCGGCGCGGACCCGGCCGAGGTCACCGGGCGCGGCACCGGCATCAACGACGAGATGCACGCCCGCAAGGTCGACGTGGTCCGCCGGGCGCTGGAACTGCACCGCCCCGACCCCGAGGACCCGATCGGCGTGCTCGCCGCGGTCGGCGGTCTCGAACACGCCGCGCTCGTCGGCCTGATCCTGGGCGGCGCCTCGCTGCGCACCCCGGTGATCCTGGACGG
This sequence comes from Streptomyces sp. AV19, assembly GCF_015999245.1. GTDB lineage: Bacteria > Actinomycetota > Actinomycetes > Streptomycetales > Streptomycetaceae > Streptomyces. Next base: position 651,502 of record NZ_JAEAMR010000010.1, read on the forward strand.
CGTCAGCGCCGGCGCGGCCGCCCTCGTGGCCCGCGCCATCGCCCCCGAGGCCCTGGCGGCCTGCATCGCCGGCCACCGCAGCGCCGAGCCCGGCCACGTCGCGGCCCTCACCAAGCTGGGCCTGCGCCCGCTGGTGGACCTCGACCTGCGCCTGGGCGAGGGCACGGGCGCCCTGCTGGCCCTGCCGGTGGTGCAGAGCGCGGCGCGGGCGATGCACGAGGTGGCGACGTTCGACAGCGCGGGCGTGGCGGAGAAGGGCTGACGTCCGGTGGCGGGGCGGGGGTTTTCTTTCCCCACCCCGCCCTTTCACCGTTTCCTCGGGGGCTGCGCCCCCCGGGGACCCGAACCGCCCTCCGGGCGCTCGTCCTCGAACGCCGGACAGGCTGATATCAGCCCGTCCGGCGTTCGAGGACGAGCGGCGGAGCCGCAATCCAGCCCGTCCGGCTTGAGGACAACCGCGCGGAGCGCGGTCCAGGCCCTTGGCCGCAGCCCCGAATCCAGCCCGTCCGGCGTTTGAGGACGAACGCGGCGCAGCCGCGTTGCGGGGGCGCAGGGGGGCGAAGCCCCCGCACCACCGCGCGGAGCGCGGTGCCGGGCCGAGGGGCGGAGCCCCGGAAGAAACGGTGAAAGGGCGGGCCGGGGGCACTCCACCCCACCACCCCGCCCCCGTAAGGTGTTCCCGGGGGCGAACCACCCCCTGACCAGCCGCTCCACCGCCGCAGCGGCCACAGACCCAGCAGCAGAACCCCGCACCCACACGCCCCCCGCACGAGGAGAGCCGCACCCCCATGGCCGAGCAGCCCCCCGCCCTCGCCGCCTACCCCGTCGGACTGCGGCTCGCCGGCCGCCGCGTCGTCGTCCTCGGCGGCGGCCAGGTCGCCCAGCGCCGCCTCCCGGCACTGATAGCGACCGGCGCCGACGTCGTCCTCGTCTCGCCGTCCGCCACCCCCTCCGTGGAGGCCATGGCCGAGGCCGGCGAACTGCGCTGGGAGCGCCGCCGCTACCGCGAGGGCGACCTGGACGGCGCCTGGTACGCCCTGATCACCACAGACGACCCCGAAGCCAACCGCACCGCCTCCGCCGAGGCCGAGGCCCGCCGCGTCTGGGCGGTCCGCAGCGACGACGCCGAGGCCGCGACCGCCTGGACCCCGGCCACCGGCCGCAGCGAGGGCGTGACCGTCGCCGTGCTCACCGGCCAGGACCCGCGCCGCTCCGCCGCCGTGCGCGACGCCGTCGTCGAGGGCCTGCGCGACGGCACGATCGCCGCCCCGCACCACCGCGAACGCGCCGTGCGCCCCGGCAGCGTCGCCCTCGTCGGCGGCGGCCCCGGCGACCCCGACCTGATCACCGTGCGCGGCCGCCGGCTGCTCGCCGAGGCCGACGTGGTCATCGCCGACCGGCTCGGCCCGCGCGACCTGCTCGACGAACTCCCGCCGCACGTCGAGGTCATCGACGCGGCGAAGATCCCCTATGGCCGCTTCATGGCCCAGGAGGCGATCAACGCGGCGCTGATCGAGCACGCCAAGGCCGGCAAGGCCGTCGTCCGCCTCAAGGGCGGCGACCCGTTCGTCTTCGGCCGCGGCAAGGAGGAGGCCGAGGCGCTGGCCGAGCACGGCATCCCCGTCACGGTCGTCCCCGGCATCTCCAGCTCCATCAGCGTCCCGGGCGCCGCCGGAATCCCCGTCACCCACCGCGGCGTGGCCCACGAGTTCACCGTCCTCAGCGGCCACGTCGCCCCCGACGACCCGCGCTCCCTGGTCGACTGGGAGGCCGTCGCCAAGCTCCGCGGCACCCTCGTCCTCCTCATGTCGGTGGAGAAGATCGGTGCCATCGCCGAGACCCTCGTCCGCCACGGGCGGTCCGCAGGCACCCCGGTCGCGGTGATCCAGGAAGGCACCACCGCCGCCCAGCGCCGCGTCGACGCGACGCTGGCCACGGTGGGGGAGCGGGTGCTGGCCGAAGGCATACGCCCGCCCGCCGTCATCGTCATCGGCGACGTCGTGGCCATCGGCCACTGATTCCCACATCCCGCAAGAGCGCCGCCGACTCCCGCATCCCACCAGAGCAAGGCAGTTCACCCCATGGCCCCCCTAGCTGAGATCATCACCATCGACGACCCCGACGACCCCCGGCTGACCGACTACACCGGCCTGACCGACGTCGAGCTGCGCCGCCGCCGCGAGCCGGCCGAGGGGCTGTTCATCGCCGAGGGCGAGAAGGTCGTCCGCCGGGCCCTGCAGGCCGGCTACGGGATGCGCTCGATGCTGCTCACCCCCAAGTGGGCGGACGTCATGCGCGACGTCATCGACGCGTCCGACGCGCCCGTCTACGTCGTGAGCCCCGACCTCGCCGAGCGTGTGACGGGCTATCACGTGCACCGCGGCGCCCTCGCCTCCATGCGGCGCTCCCCGCTGCCGGACGCCGCCGGCCTGCTGCGCACCGCGCGCCGCATCGCCGTCATGGAGGCCGTGAACGACCACACCAACATCGGCGCCATCTTCCGCAGCGCCGCCGCCCTGGGCATGGACGCCGTCCTGCTCTCCCCGGACTGCGCCGACCCCCTCTACCGGCGGTCGGTCAAAGTCTCCATGGGCGCCGTCTTCTCCGTCCCCTACGCCCGCCTGGAGAGCTGGCCGCAGGACCTGGAGACGCTCCGGTCGGCGGGCTTCCGGGTGCTGGCCCTGACCCCGGACGAGAAGGCCGTCCCCCTGGAGGAGGCCGCCCCGCACCGCATGGACCGGGTCGCCCTGATGCTCGGCGCGGAGGGCACCGGACTGTCCGCCAAGGCCCTGCGGGCGGCGGACGAATGGGTGCGGATCCCCATGGCCCACGGCGTGGACTCGCTCAACGTCGGCGCGGCGGCCGCCGTCGCGTTCTACGCGGTGGCGGCGGGACGCGCGCAGGACTGAGGGGCGGTCGCGCAGGGCCGCTCCAGCCCCTCGGACTTCTTGGGCCCGTCGCAGCCCTGCGCCGCTGCGATGCCCAGCGCGACCAGCAGCGTCACCACGACGAAGACGATCAGCCGCTGGCGCAGCAGCCGCGGGTCCGGGCGCCGCGCGCCCGTGCCCTGCCCGGGACGGGTGCCCGGCCGCACGGGCTTCTTCTGCCCCGGGCGGCGCTTGGGCCCCACGGGGCGCGGCGGCGCGGGCTGACGGGCCGTGGGGGCGACCCCGGCGGACGGCCGGGGCTCGGTGGACTGCTGCGCGTACTCCGCGGGCCGGCGGCCCGACGGCCGCTCCGGCTCCCGGCGCGGCGGCACCCGGCGGGGCCCGTCCGTCCCGTGCGCCTCGCGCGCCGCGATCTCCTTGAGCCGCAGCGACAGCTGGAGCGTGCTGGGCCGCTCCTCCGGGTCCTTGGCCAGGCACGCCAGGATCAGCGGGGCGAGGGCGTCCGGAACGCCCATCAGCTGCGGCTCCTCGTGCACCACGCGGTAGAGCATGACCTCCGAACTGCCCTGCCCGAAGGGGGAGTCCGCGGTCGAGGCGTAGGCGAGGGTGGCGCCCAGCGCGAAGACGTCCGTCGCGGGCGTCACGGCCGCGCCCCGCACCTGCTCCGGCGCCAGGAAACCCGGCGAGCCGACGGCCGTGCCGACGTGCGTCAGGGTGCTCGCCCCGGTCGCCCAGGCGATGCCGAAGTCGATGATCCGCGGACCCTTGGGGGAGAGCAGGATGTTCGACGGCTTGAGGTCGCGGTGGACCACCCCCGCGTCGTGCACCGCCAGCAGCCCCTCGGCCAACGCCGCGCCGATGGACGCGGTCTGAGCCGCCGACAGGGGACCCTCCTCGGTCACCTTGTCGTGCAGCGAGGGCCCCGGTACGTACTGCGTCGCGAACCACGGCCGCTCCGCGTCCAGATCCGCGGCCACCAGCCGGGCCGTGCAGCCGCCGCGGATGCGCCGGGCCGCCGACACCTCGCGGGCGAACCGCGAGCGGAACTCCTCGTCCTCGGCGAGGTCCGGCCGGATCACCTTCAGCGCCACCCGCTGGCCGCGCTTGTCCGAGCCCAGGTACACCACGCCCATGCCGCCGGCGCCCAGCCGGCGGTGGAGCCGGAACGAGCCGACGACACGCGGGTCCTCGCGCCGGAGCCGCATCATCGTCATCTTCATCCCCGCTGCCGGTCCTGCTGACGAGCCACAGCTTACGGATAGACGGGCGGCGGCGCTGCGAGGCCGCGCATGCGTCGGCGAGACGATTGCGGGCGGCGGACGCGGCCCCGCTCGGGCCGCACCGCGTCCGCGCCGCCGCCGGGCCGGGCGCCCGCCTCGTCCCCAAGGGGCCCGTTCCGCAGGGGGATTGACGGTGCGACGGACCGTCGCCCCGGGGCGATCTTGAACCCCGGGCTCCGGCCCCGGACACCTGACGCGGCGTCCGGCGGACACCGCCGGGGGAGCGCGGGGACGGCGCACGGGAGCGCGGCGGAAGTGATCGAAGTCACCCTGGGACGTCCCCTCGGGGAAGACCCGGGGTCCCGGCGCGCCCTTCTCCACCCAGAGGAGTACCCGCCCCCTCCGGCCTCCTCCTCGGGAAGGCGCCGCAAGGGGTACGCGGGCATGACGCCCCGGGACCGCCCCGCCGCCTACCGTTGAGGCCGTGCGGCGGGCCCATCACTCGTCCCCCGAGGTCGGGGCCCGCCGCCGCCGACTTCGCAGCACCGGCCGGGCGGCCGGGACGGGTGGGAGAAGAGTGATGGAGCAGGCGGGACGAGGGACGGTCCGGGCACGGAGCCACCGCGCCACCGACGTCTTCGGCGACCGCCCCTCCGGCACCCGGCACCCCCTGGTCGCCCTGGCCATGGTGCTGCCCGTGGCGGCCGTGCTGGCCGTCGTCTTCGGCGGTTGGGACACCGTCGTCACGCAAGCGTCGTCCGTGGCCGGAATGCTGGGGCGCTGAGCGCCCCGGACCCGGGAGAGCGGCCCGGGTCGGGGACGAGCCGGTCAACAACCCCGTGGGGACGGGGGTGCGGCGGACGGCATGACGGGCCGGGCACCTGGGGAGGTGCCCGGCCCGTCGTACATCTCGTGGGCCGCGTATCTCGTGGACCGTGGGAAAACGGCCGAGGGGCCGGAGCCGAAGCCCCGGCCCCTCGGCCGAACGTGTGCGCGATACTGGGATTGAACCAGTGACCTCTTCCGTGTCAGGGAAGCGCTCTCCCGCTGAGCTAATCGCGCGGGCAGGACCCGTGTGGATCCCGAGTGGACGATACTGGGATTGAACCAGTGACCTCTTCCGTGT
>NZ_JAEAMR010000010.1:656835-697812 GCF_015999245.1 Streptomyces sp. AV19
AGTGACCTCTTCCGTGTCAGGGAAGCGCTCTCCCGCTGAGCTAATCGCGCGGGCAAGATCCGTGTGGATCCCGAGTGGACGATACTGGGATTGAACCAGTGACCTCTTCCGTGTCAGGGAAGCGCTCTCCCGCTGAGCTAATCGTCCTTGGAGGTGGAGACGGGATTTGAACCCGTGTAGACGGCTTTGCAGGCCGTTGCCTCGCCTCTCGGCCACTCCACCAGGAGTGCGGGGGTCGGGAAGATCCCCCACTCGAGCGGACAACGAGACTCGAACTCGCGACATCCACCTTGGCAAGGTGGTGCTCTACCAACTGAGCTATGTCCGCATGCGCCCTCCGGACCGTGATCCGGAAGTTGCCCCGCCGTTTCGCTTCCGCGTCCCGGCGACGTGTTGAACTCTAGCGGATTCCGGCGCCAGCTCAAATTCCGTTTCCGCAGCGTGCTGCCCTGTTCCTCCCGGCTTCCTCCCCGCGGCCCGACTCCGGAGCACCCGCGACGACCTCGCCATAGACTCGTTGACGTGCATCACCTCCCCCCGATGGCCCGCTTCGGCGGCCTCCTCGCCACTGATCTTCGCGACGTCACCGGCGACCCCGCGGCGCTGGACTCCAAGGGCTGGTGGGCGGTGGTCGCGGACTTCGAGGGAGGCATCCGCTGCGCCCGCTTCGGCGACGTCCGGCCCGCCCCCGCCCCGGCACCCGCGCACTGGCACGGTCCCGCCCCCGGCGACTGGACGACATCCCTGGACCGGGCCGCCTACCTCGCGGGCGTCGCCCGCGTGCGCGAACACATCGCGGCCGGCACGGTCTACCAGGTCAACCTCTGCCGCGTGCTGGGCGCCCGGCTGCCCGACCCGGACGCCGCCGACGTCGACGCCCTCACCGCCCGCCTCGCCGAGGGCAACCCCGCGCCGTACGCCGGCACCGTCCGGCTGCCCGCCCACGGTGTCGAGGTGGCCACCGCCTCCCCCGAGCTCTTCCTGCGCCGCCGCGGCCGCACCGTGGAGTCCGGACCCATCAAGGGCACCGGCCGCACCACCGCCGACCTCACGGAGAAGGACCACGCCGAGAACGTGATGATCGTCGACCTGGTCCGCAACGACCTGGGACGCGTCTGCGCCACCGGCTCCGTGACCGTCCCCGGCCTCTGCGTCACCGAGGAGCACCCCGGCCTCGTCCACCTCGTCTCCACCGTCCGCGGCGAGCTCGCGCCCGACGCCGGCTGGCCCGAGCTGCTCGCCGCCACCTTCCCGCCCGGCTCCGTCACCGGCGCGCCCAAGGGCAGCGCCCTGGACATCATCGACGAGCTGGAACGGGCGCCGCGCGGACCGTACTGCGGCGGCATCGGCTGGGTGGACGCCGACCGCGGCACCGGAGAACTCGCCGTCGGCATCCGCACCTTCTGGATCGACCGGACGGCCCCCGGCGGCCCCGCCCTGAAGTTCGGCACCGGCGCCGGCATCACCTGGGGCTCCGACGCCGAGGACGAATGGGCCGAGACCGAACTCAAGGCCGCCCGCCTGCTCGCGATAGCGTCGGGAGACCGTTCGGGAACCCCACCGCCCGTCGGGAGGCAACGGTGACCATCTGGATCGACGGATCCCTGCGCGCGGGCCCGGACGCCCGCGTCTCGGCGCTCGACCACGGACTCACGGTCGGCGACGGCGTCTTCGAGACCCTCAAGGCGGTGGACGGCCGCCCCTTCGCCCTCACCCGCCACCTCGACCGGCTCGCCGCCTCCGCCCGCGGCCTGGGGCTGCCCGAGCCGGACCGCGACGAGGTCCGCCGCGCCTGCGCCGCCGTCCTCGCCGCCGCTCCCGCCCCGCTCGCCCTGCTGCGGATCACCTGTACCGGCGGCATCTCCCCGCTCGGCTCCGCACGCGGGGACGGCCGGCCCACCCTCGTCGTCGCCCTGGCCGAAACCCGGCGCCGGCCCGACACCACCGCCGCCGTCACCGTCCCCTGGACCCGCAACGAGCGCGGCGCCCTCACCGGCCTCAAGACCACCTCGTACGCCGAGAACGTCGTCGCCCTGGCCCGCGCCCGCCAACAGGGCGCCACCGAGGCCCTGTTCGCCAATACCGTCGGCGCGCTCTGCGAGGGCACCGGCTCCAACGTCTTCGTCGTCCTCGACGGCGAGACGCACACCCCACCCCTCGCCTCCGGCTGCCTCGCCGGCATCACACGCGCCCTCGTCCTGGAATGGACCGGCGCCCAGGAGACCGAGCTGCCCCTGGACGTCCTCGACCGGGCCGAGGAGATCTTCCTGACCTCCACCCTCCGCGACGTCCAGGCCCTCCACGCCCTCGACGGCCGGCCGCTCCCCGGCACCCCGGGCCCGGTCACCGCCAAGGCCATGCGGATCTTCGACGAGCGCTCGGCCGCGGACAACGACCCCTGAAGCGCGGGGCATGCCGGGGGAGGGGTGGGTAGAACACCACCGTGACCACCACCCTGCGGCCCACCGCGCCCGAGCGGCGCACCGGCGACGGCGCCCGGTCCCGGACCTACGACATCTGCGTCAACGGCCGGCCCGTCGGCGCGGTCCTCCTCACCACGGACCCGCACGTCAACGGCCTCGCCGGGCGCATAGACCGGCTGGAGGTCAACCCGCCGGACCGGTACCGCGGGCGCGGTACCGTCGCCGCGCTCGCCGCCGAGGAGGTGCTCCGCGGCTGGGGGTGCCGCTGGGTGGAGACCGCGATTCCGGCCGAGGCCCGCACCGCGCTCGGCCTGGCCGGTGCCCTCGGCTACACCGAGCACGCCCGCGTCCTGACCAAGCGCCTCACCCTCCCGCCCGCACTGCCGGCGGGCAGCACCGTACGGGCACTGGAGGAGACCGCCTTCCCCGCCTGGCTGGCGGCCGAGGAAGCCGCGTACGCCGAGACCTGGACCGCCCGCGGCCTCACCCCCGGCGAGGCCGCCGCCCTCAGCACCCGCGTCCACGCCACGGCCTTCCCCCAGGGCCACGCGACCCCCGGCCCCCTCGTGCGCGTCCTCGCCCACGAGGGCACCGACGTCGGCACCCTCTGGCTCGAACAGCGCGGCGAGTCGGGCTACGTCGTCGTCGTACGGGTCGCGCCCGAACACCGCGGCCACGGGCACGGCCGCACCCTGATGCGCACCGCCGAGCGCGAAACCCTGGCCATGGGCCTGAGCCGGCTCCGCCTCTCCGTGGCCGCGGGCAACACCCCGGCCCGGCGGCTGTACGCCTCGCTCGGCTACCGGCCCTTCGTCCTGAACCTCTCCAAACCGCTGCTCTAGACCCCCAGCAGCCGGTCGGCGATCTCCTCGATCCGCTCCCGCAGCCCCTCCTGGGACTCCCCGCCGTCCAGCCGCTCCCCGCCGATCACATACGTGGGCGTGCCCGTCACCCCGATCGCCTTGCCCTCGGCCTGGTCGGCGTCCACGACCAGCATGTGCCGCCCGTCGATCAGCGCGGTGTCCACCTCCTCGGCGTCCACCCCCAGCTCCTTCGCCACCGCGGTCAGCACCTCCTCGCCCCGCGCGCCCAGCTCCTCGGCCCTGGCCAGCACGGCCTCCGCGAAGGGCCAGCCCAGGCTCTGGACGGCGGCCTCCTCGGCGGCCTGCGCCGCCGCGTAGGCGTGCTGGTGCTTGGCCAGCGGGAAGTGCCGCAGCCGGATCTCCATCCGGTCGCCGTAGCGGGCGCGCAGCGCGCGCAGGTCCTCCAGGGCGGTGCGGCAGTCGGTGCACGCCAGGTCGCACCAGACGTCGAGGACCGCGGACGACGGGGTGGCAGGGCTGTTGGTCTCGCTCATGGGACCAGTCTCCCAGCCCCGCCCCGCGGAGGGGATCTCGGTCCTGGGGAGGAGGGGACACCCCGAGACGACCCGGAGTTCTCCCGGATCCGCCACCCGGTCGTGGCACCCGCGCACACGACCGGTGCAGGATGGACGCAGAACCCCCATCGTCAGGAGGACCGGATGCTGACCTCGACCGTATGCGCCGCGGTGTCCGCGGGCGGCCTGGGGATCGCCCTGCTGACGGCCTACCGCAAGCGCTTCCTCGCCGCCACCCGGATCGCCGCGTTCGCCCTGATCCCCGTCGGCCTGGTCATGACCGGGATCATCGACTGGGTCGAAGACCTGGTCTTCAAGCCCAGCGTCTGGGCGGGCTTCGGCGTCCTCGCGCTCTCCACCCTGCTCTTCCTGGCCGGCCGGGCCGCCGAGCGCCGCGGCGCGGGTCGCAGCCGCAAGGCCGCCACCGGCCCCGACGCCGTCGCCCCCGCGGCCTCCGCCCCATCCCTGGGCCCGGCCCGCACCCCGAAGCCCGCCGCACCGAAGGGGCGGAAGGATAGCGGCGAGGACTTCTCCGACATCGAGGCAATCCTCAAAAAGCACGGGATCTGACGAACACCTCCACACGAAAGGCCCGTTGAGCGAGCGCGCTGCGCCATGATCTGCCGGAGATGAACGACGAACAACCGGCCGACCTGACCGCAGACCTGTCCGACGAGCCGAGGGGCTGCCTCTTCGCGCTCTCCCAGCCGCCCCTGATGCTCTTCCTCGCCTTCGTGGCGACCCTGATACTCGGGACCGCGGTCCACGACCTCTACCGGTGGTGAACCGCGGTGCCCCGGCCCGCTACTCCCCGGCCCCGCGCCGACGCGCCCGGTACGCGGCCACATGCAGCCGGTTTCCGCACGTGCGGCCGTCGCAGTAACGCCGCGACCGGTTCCGGGACAGATCGACGAACGCCCGCCCGCAGTCCGGCGCGCCGCACCGCCGCAGCCGCTCCAGCTCACCCGCCACCAGCAGGAACGCCAGCGCCATGCCCCCGTCCGCCGCCAGGTGCTCGGCGAGCGAGGCCCCCGGCGCGAAGTAGTGCACATGCCAGTCGTACCCGTCGTGGTCCGTCAGCCGCGGCGTCGTGCCCGCCTCCGCCACCAGCGCGTTGAGCAGCTCCGCCGCCTCCGACGCGGCCTCCGCGTCGAAGACCCGGGCGAACCGCTCCCGCAGCGCCCGCACGGCCACCAGATCGCCCTGGCCCAGCTCGCCGACCCCGCTGATGGCGTGCCGCTCGACGAACGCCCCGAGCGCCGCCACGTCCATGAGGGCGTCACCGGCCGGCGCGGGGCCGCCGGAGGCGGTGTTGAGCAGATCGACGACGGAGCCGAGCGCGCACCGGGTGTCGTGGTTGATCAGCACGGTTCGTTCGCTCCCTGGCCCGGCCGGAAGGCGGCAATTGTTCGACTGCGGGCCCGACCTTACTGGCTCTGCGGGGCGCACGTACGACAGCGCCGCCACCGCGGTGGAATCCGCGAGGACGGCGCTGCCGGAACGCTCCGTGCGAGTTGTGCGAGAAGTGTGTCAGCGGGACGGGGTGCGCGCCGCCTCCCCGAGTGGGCGGCGCGCCGGGCCGGAACCTCGTGGCCTCAGCTCTCGGCCAGGATGTGGGAGAGCTCGGTATCCAGATCGAAGTGCCGGTGCTCGGTGCCGGGCGGAACGGCGGCGTCGGTCCGCTTGAGGAACGACTCCAGGGCTCGCGCCGGAGCCTCCAGGAGGGCCTCGCCCTCCGGGGAGCTGAGCGCGATGCACACGACGCCCTGACCGTGACTGCGGGACGGCCAGACGCGGACGTCGCCGGTGCCGGTGGGCCGGTGCAGGCCCTCGGCGAGCAGATCCCGGGCGAAGACCCACTCGACCGTCTCTTCGGCTCCGGTGTGGAAGGTGGCGTGTACGGCATACGGATCGGAAGTGTCGTACCGCAGACCTGCGGGTACAGGCAGTGACGATTCGCTCGACACAACGAGGCGCAGGTGCAGCTCACAGCTGACCGTGGTGTTCATAAGCGCCAGGGCCTTTCGCTCAGTGTGCGCTCGGGGATTCGCACGTCGGCGAAATCGACATGCCACCTACGGTGCCGTTGTAAACCCCTCTGACCGTTTTGAGGCTCTTCGGATACCTCGTACGGCCGACCCTTTCCCGCGTGAATACGGCCGTACCGGTGAGTTCCGTCAATTTGCCGACGCGCCGGCCCGTCACCACGGAGGGTGACGGACGGTCGCGGTGCGCACCCCGCCGCGATCTTGCCCGGCCACCTCGCGCGAGGCGGCCGGAAACGTGGTTCGGCGCACCCTCTGACATGCGGTAATGTTTGCGGTGCGCCCGGGCGATTAGCTCAGCGGGAGAGCGCTTCGTTCACACCGAAGAGGTCACTGGTTCGATCCCAGTATCGCCCACAACGGACCCGGGGTCCGCGAGGTAAAACCTTGCGGGCCCTGGGTCTTTTGCTGTCCGCTGGCCGCATGGCAGGCCGCTACCGTTACCGCTTCCACGAGCACTGGGACCTCGACGCGGCGCCCGACGCCGTCTACGCCGTCCTCGAAGCCGTGGACGACTATCCGTCCTGGTGGCCCCGGCTGTCCTTCACCCGCATCGACCCGCACAGCGGCACCGTGGGCGTCCGCTCGTTGCTGCCGTACGAGCTCCGCCTCACCGTTCGTGAGCGCCGCCGCGACCCCCGTGCCCGCGTTCTGGAGGCCGCCCTCGACGGCGACCTGGCCGGCCGGATCCGCTGGACCGTCCAGCCGCGCGGCGCCGGCACCCGCGCCCGCTTCGAACAGGACGTGGAGCTGCGCAATCCCCGGATGCGCCGCTGGGGCCCCGTCGCCCGGCCCGTCTTCCTCGCCTCTCACGGCTGGGTCATGCGCCGCGGCCGCCGCGGCCTGCGCCGGCGGCTGGAGCGCCCGCGGGCCGGAATTTGATGGGGGGCCGCCGCGGCCTGTATTGTTCAGTGCGTCGCCGGGGGAAATCCCGGGGAAATCCCGGGCGATTAGCTCAGCGGGAGAGCGCTTCGTTCACACCGAAGAGGTCACTGGTTCGATCCCAGTATCGCCCACATCGACAAGGCCGGTCCGTCAACAGACGGACCGGCCTTGTGTGTTGCCCCGGGACGCTCAGGCCGCCGACGTCAGTTCCGTGCGCAACGGCCACGCCGGGTCGCACACCTCCTCCGAACCGTTGCGCGCGAACCATGCCTGCAGGCCGCGGGCCTGCGCCGCGTGCCACACCGCCTGCCGCGCGTGCAGCTCCGCCGCGCTCAACCGCTCCAGACGCACCGCGAACCGCTGGCCTATCGCCCGCACCACCGCCATCGACGCCTCCGCGTCCGCCGCGGCGTCATGGGCGCCCGCCAGCTCCACCCCGTAGTGCGCGCACAGATCCGCCAGCGTCCGCCGGCCCTTGCGGTACCGGTCCAGGTGCTTGTCCAGCACCCACGGGTCCAGCACGCACAGCGACGACGTGCCCAGGTACGACGCGAGCGACGACGCCCGGTGCCGGCGCAACTCCCGGTCCAGCAGAGTCAGGTCGAACGGCGCGTTCATCACCACCAGCGGGACGCCCGCCGCGGACTGCTCCGCCAGCGCCCGGCCCACCTCCTCCAGCACGGGCGCGGGCCAGCGCCCGTACCGTTGGAGGTGAGTATCGGTCAGGCCGTGTATCGCCGTCGCCCCCTCAGGCACCGGCACCCCCGGATTGACCAGCCAACGGGTGGTCACCGGCGAGGCCCCCGCCTGTGACTGCACCACGAGGGCCGCGGATACGATCCGGTCGCGCTCGACATCGACCCCCGTGGTCTCCGTGTCGAACGCCGCGAGCGGCCCCTCGAACCAGCACGGCATGTCACAACTCCTCGCGCTTGCGCGGAAAATGGCGTGATTCCCCTCCCTCCGTCGAGTGATACCCCCTCCTCACACGGCCCGAACCGCCCTTGTTTGCGAAGGAGTTCAGGCGGAGACAACACCGATGTAGGGACCAACCGACGCGCCCCCGGAAGGTGTTTCGGACATGCCGTCGCTCGCGCAGCCCGAACCGGCCGCCCCGGTCGGCGAGCTGCCCGCAGGACCCCCGTCCCGACGCGGTGCCCTCGCCGTCACCGCCTGCATGGAGACCCTCCAGATCGGCTACCTCCACGCCGTCGCCGCGGCCGCCGGCTGCTCGCTGGCCCAGCCCTTCCCCGACCACGGCATCGACTGGCACGTCAGCCACAGCGCCCCCGGCCACACCGCCGACGACGAGGTCACCATCAAGGTGCAGCTCAAATGCACCTATCAACTCGGGCCCCGCCCCACCGGAACGACCTTCCCCTTCACCCTCGACAACGACCACCTGGCCAAACTCGCCCGCACCCCCGTCTCGGTGCACAAGATCCTCGTCGTGATGCTCGCTCCCCGGACCCGGGCCGACTGGCTGCGCGCCGGCCACGACCGGCTGGAGGTGCGGCACTGCTGCTACTGGGCCAACCTCGCCGGACACCCCGTGACCGGCCGGCGCAGAACCACCGTACGGATCCCCACCTCGCACGTCTTCGACGACCACGCCCTCTGCGAGATCATGACCCGCGTCGGGGCGGGAGGGAGACCCTGATGCGACCGCAGGCCGACACCCCCGACCCCGCGGTCCTCGGTGCGCTGCTCACCCGCCACGGCTGGCGGCGGCGCGGCGGGGCGACCGGCCGCTACGGCCGCTGGACACCCCCGGACGCCGCCGGCACCAGCCTCCTCGTACCCGAGAGCGCCGCCTTCCCCGACAGCGCCGACCTCCTCGCCGAGGCCCTCACCGCCCTCGAACGCAGCGCCGCCCCCTCCGCCCGCCACGTCCTCATCGCCCTGCGCACCCCCAGCGACGAGATCCACTGGCACCGGCGCATCCCCGAACCCGGCCCGCCCGCCGCCGTCTGGGCCGCCCAGGAACGGCTGCGCTCCGGCGCCCGCGCCCTGCTGCTCACCGGCGCCCTCGCCGCCCGCGCGACCGCCGGCTATCACGGCGCCCGGCACCGCCGCCCCGCCGAGGCCGCCCTCGCCGGACTCCTGGTCGGCCCCCAGCCCGGCGCCCGCGACCTGACCGTCTTCGCCCCCGTGGGCCCCGACGACCCGTACGGCCGCCCGGCCGTCGGCGCGCTGCTCAGGGCACTGCACGCGGCCCGGGACGCCACCGACCACGAACGCGCCACCGGCCGGCCCGAGGCGTTCGCCGCGGCCGTGGAGGCGGGCGTGTGCCGCGAGCTCACCGAGGCCCTCGTCGCCCTCGTCGGCGGCTCCGAGGGGATCCGCGTCCACGTGGAGTGGGCCCCGGCCGCCGGTCCGCCGCCCGGGTTCGGGGCACGGCCGGAACCCGTCGAGTTCTCCCCGGGCGACCTCCCCGTCCTGCGCGAGGCGGGCGCCCGCTACCTGCGCGACGAGCCGCCACTGCCCGTACGCCTCACCGGAACCGTTGTCCACCTGTGGCGCGACGCCCCCGGCGGCTCCGGAACGGTGCAGCTCAAGGTCGTCGACGGGGCGGACGTGACGGAAGTGCGCGCCGAGGTCGACGAGGACGACTACCGGATCGCCTGCCATGCCCACCTCATGGGCCTGCCCGTGCGGATCGGCGGACGGCTGGAGAGCAGGGGCGGCTTCCGCAGGCTCACCGGGGCTGGGGGCGTCCTGCCCGTGCGCGTGGACGAGTCCGAGCGCGAGCGGCTGCTCAAGTCCCTCGACGTCTTCGGCGACCGGGACGATCACGGATAACTGTTTCGCGACCAGGGTGCGCGGCTCGGTACGATTCAGACGCGCAGCGTCCGCTGCAGCGTCCCCTGAGTCAGGAGAGTCCGGTGTCAGACGTCCGTGTGATCATCCAACGCGATTCCGAGCGGGAAGAGCGCGTGGTGACGACGGGCACTACGGCGGCGGACCTCTTCGTCGGCGAGCGCACCATCGTCGCCGCGCGCGTCGCCGGCCAGCTGAAGGACCTCGCCTACGAGCTCGCCGACGGCGACGAGGTCGAGCCCGTCGAGGTCGCTTCCAAGGACGGCCTCGACATCCTGCGCCACTCCACCGCGCACGTCATGGCCCAGGCCGTGCAGGAGCTCTTCCCCGAGGCCAAGCTGGGCATCGGCCCGCCGGTCAAGGACGGCTTCTACTACGACTTCGACGTCGAGAAGCCGTTCACGCCCGAGGATCTCAAGCTCATCGAGAAGCGGATGCAGGAGATCATCAAGCGGGGTCAGCGCTTCTCCCGCCGCGCGGTCACCGACGAGGCGGCCCGCGAGGAGCTCGCCGACGAGCCGTACAAGCTGGAGCTGATCGGCCTCAAGGGCTCGGCGGCCCAGGAAGAGGGCGCGAGCGTCGAGGTGGGCGCCGGCGAGCTCACCATCTACGACAACATCGACGCCAAGACCGGCGAGCTGTGCTGGAAGGATCTCTGCCGGGGGCCGCACCTGCCGACGACCCGGGTGATCCCGGCGTTCAAGCTCATGCGCAACGCGGGCGCGTACTGGCGCGGCAGCGAGAAGAACCCGATGCTCCAGCGCATCTACGGCACCGCCTGGCCCACCAAGGACGAGCTCAAGGCGTACCTCGAGTTCCTGGCCGAGGCCGAGCGCCGCGACCACCGCAAGCTCGGCGCCGAGCTGGACCTCTTCTCCTTCCCGGACGAGCTGGGCCCGGGCCTCGCGGTCTTCCACCCCCGGGGCGGTGTGATCCGCAAGGAGATGGAGACCTACTCGCGTCGCAAGCACGAGCAGAGCGGCTATGAGTTCGTCAACACCCCGCACATCACGAAGGAACACCTCTTCGAGACGTCCGGGCACCTCCCGCACTACGGCGAGGCGATGTTCCCGCCCATCGAGTTCGACGGGCAGAACTACCGCCTGAAGGCCATGAACTGCCCGATGCACAACTTGATCTTCAAGTCGCGCGGGCGGTCGTACCGTGAACTGCCGCTGCGTTTGTTCGAGTTCGGCACGGTCTACCGCTACGAGAAGTCCGGCGTCGTCCACGGCCTGACCCGCTCCCGTGGCTTCACCCAGGACGACTCGCACATCTACTGCACCAAGGAGCAGATGCCGGAGGAGCTCGACACGCTCCTCACCTTCGTGCTCGACCTGCTGCGCGACTACGGCCTGACCGAGTTCGAGCTGGAGCTCTCGACCCGCGACCCCGAGTCCGACAAGTTCATCGGTTCGGACGAGGCGTGGGAGGAAGCCACCGAGGCGCTGCGCCAGGCGGCCGAGAAGCAGGGCCTTCCGCTGGTACCGGACCCGGGCGGCGCCGCGTTCTACGGCCCGAAGATCTCGGTGCAGGCGCGCGACGCGATCGGCCGGTCCTGGCAGATGTCGACCTTGCAGGTCGATTTCAACCAGCCCGCGCGTTTCGGTCTGGAGTACACGGCGGCGGACGGCTCGCGCCAGCAGCCGGTCATGATCCACCGGGCGCTGTTCGGCTCGATCGAGCGGTTCTTCGGCGTGCTGCTGGAGCACTACGCGGGTGCGTTCCCGGCGTGGCTGGCCCCGGTGCAGGCGGTCGGCATCCCGATCGGTGACGGGCATGTCGAGTACCTGGAGGAGTTCGCGGCCGAGGCTCGCGAGAAGGGCCTGCGCGTCGAGGTGGACTCGTCCTCGGACCGTATGCAGAAGAAAATCCGCAACCATCAGAAGGCCAAGGTCCCGTTCATGATCATCGTCGGTGACGACGACATGAACGCGGGCACGGTGTCGTTCCGCTACCGCGACGGTTCGCAGAAGAACGGAATCCCGCGTGACGAGGCCATTGCCGAGCTCGTTGACGCGGTAGAGCGTCGCATTCAGGTGTGACGTGGTCCCCGTAAGCGGGGGTGCGCCGAAGATGCTCCAACGCACCTACGGCACCGCATAATGGTCCCCGCACTGGCGGGGTCGAGGGGCGGCCCACCAGGGCCGCCCCTCGTCGCGTCCCCGCCACGGAATATGCTGCTCACCATGACGAGTGAGCCGGAGCAGCAGATCGGAGTAGGGTCCCCGGACGCCTTCCAGCGACTGTGGACGCCCCACCGGATGGCCTACATCCAGGGGGAGAACAAGCCCAGCGGCCCGGGTGTCGGTGACGGCTGCCCGTTCTGCTCCATTCCGGAGAAGTCGGACGAGGACGGGTTGATCATCGCCCGGGGCGAGAGCGTCTACGCCGTACTCAATCTGTACCCGTACAACGGTGGACACTGCATGATCGTCCCGTTCCGCCACGTCGCCGACTACACCCAGCTCGACGTCGCCGAGACCGCCGAGCTGGCCGACTTCACCAAGCGGGCCATGACCGCCCTCCGTGTCGCCTCCGGGGCGCACGGATTCAACGTGGGCATGAACCAAGGCGCGGAGGCCGGAGCGGGTATTGCCGCCCACCTGCACCAGCATGTCGTGCCCCGCTGGGGTGGCGACACGAACTTCATGCCCGTCATCGGCCACACCAAGGTTCTGCCCCAACTCCTCGCCGACACCCGGAAGATGCTCGCCGACGTCTGGCCCGAGGGCGCGTGACACGCGCACTGCGAAATTAGGGAAATCACCTCTAAATCGGATAAATCGGGTCTAATGGTGCGGTGACCTTCGTTCACCGCCGTACCGTGCTGCGCGCAGCCGCGAGCGGTGTCCTCGCCACAGTGGCGGGGGCACCGCTCGTCGGCTGTGATGACGAGCGGCCGTCCGCCTCGGCCGCGCCGTCCTCGGGGAAGCCGTCGGCGAGGGCGTCGGTCCGGCCCGTGCCCGTCGGGCGCGTTCCCGCACTGCCCCCGCTGCCCGCCGGGCTGCCGGCGCAGATCGAGTACGGGCCGCGGGTCCGCAAGGCGGTGGCGCTCACCTTCCACGGGCGCGGGGACGCCCGGACGGCGACCGGGTGTCTGGCGGAGGCGGAGCGGGCGGGGGCGCGGGTGACCGTGCTGGCGGTGGGGGACTGGCTGGACGCCCAGCCGCAGCTGGCGCGCCGGGTGCTGGACGGCGGGCACGAGCTGGGCAACCACACCATGCGGCACCTCAACATCTGCGCGATGGACGCGAAGGCCGCGTACGCGGAGATTACCCAGTGCGCGGACCGGCTGCGCAGGCTGACCGGCGGGGTGGGGCGCTGGTTCCGTCCGTCGAAGGCGCGGCTGGCCACGGAGCAGGTGGTGCGGCTGGCGCGCAGGGCGGGGTATCCGCATGTCCTGTCGTACGACGTGGACTCCCTCGACTTCACCGATCCGGGCGCGGCGGTGGTGCGGCGCACCGTGTTGAACGGGGTGCGGCCGGGTTCGGTGGTGAGTCTGCACTTCGGGCACGCGGGCACGGTGGCCGCGCTGCCCGCGATCCTCGACGGCCTGCACCGCCGCGGTCTGCGTGCGGTGACGACTTCGGAGCTGCTGACCTGATGACTCGGTTCCCGTACAGACGATTCCGCCGCATCGCGTTGCTGGCCGCCGGTTGTGTGCTGCTGGCGGTGTCCGGCTGCGGTGGCGGCGATGGTGACGAGGCGGCTGGGCCGCAGGCGCAGAAGCAGCGGCAGGGCGCGGCCCGCGGTGTGCCGCGGGGGCTGCCGGGGATGCCGCCGCTGCTGGATCCGAACGACGTGTACGCGGCCGACCGGCCGAACGTGCTGTCGCCGGTGGTGAAGGACTTTCCGTCGCGGGTGTACGTGCCGAACACGGAGTCCGACACGGTGAGCGTGATCGATCCGAAGACGTACAAGGTCATCGAGACGATCCCGGTGGGGTCGCAGCCGCAGCACGTGGTGCCGTCGTGGGACCTGAAGACGCTGTGGGTGAACAACGACCGGGGGCACACGCTGACGCCGATCGATCCGGCCACGGGGAAGGCGGGGAAGACGGTGCCGGTGCACGATCCGTACAACCTCTACTTCACCCCGGACGGCAAGTACGCGGTGGTGATGGCGTCGATGGACCGGGAGTTGGTCTTCCGGGACGCGCACACGATGGCGCGGAAGAAGACGGTGCCGGTGAGTTGTCTGGGGGTCAATCACGCGGACTTCTCGCCGGACGGGCGGTACTTCATCGTCTCCTGTGAGTTCTCGGGGGAGTTGCTCAAGGTGGACACGGCGCGGATGAAGGTGATCGGTCAGCAGAAGCTGCCGTTCGACGGGGCGATGCCGCAGGACGTGAAGATCGCGTCGGATGGGAAGACGTGGTACGTCGCGGACATGATGGCCGACGGGCTGTGGGTGCTGAACGGGGACAAGTTCACCGAGCCGTGGCTGATGCCGACGGGCAAGGGGGCGCACGGGCTGTACGTGAGCCGGGATTCGAAGTCGATGTACATCTCGAATCGGGGCGAGGGATCGATTTCGGTGCTGGATCTGGCGAGCCGGAAGCTGGTGCACAAGTGGGAGCTGCCGGAGGGCGGCAGTCCGGACATGGGGGGTGTGTCGGCGGACGGCAAGGTGCTGTGGCTGTCGGGGCGTTACAACAGCGAGGTGTACGCGATCGACACGACGGACGGGCATCAGATCGCGAAGATCCCCGTGGGTGCGGGGCCGCACGGGCTGGCCGTGTATCCGCAGCCGGGGCGGTACTCGCTCGGCCACACGGGGATCTTCCGGTAGGCGGGCCGGTCAGGCGTTGTAGACGTCGGCCTGGCGGGGGGCTGGGTCCTGGACGGCGCCGCTGAGGTTGCCGGCGCGGCTGGTGAAG
This sequence comes from Streptomyces sp. AV19, assembly GCF_015999245.1. GTDB lineage: Bacteria > Actinomycetota > Actinomycetes > Streptomycetales > Streptomycetaceae > Streptomyces. The sequence continues at coordinate 671,269 of NZ_JAEAMR010000010.1, forward strand.
CGCTCGGTGTTGACGTTCTTCTCGGCGAGGAAGCGCAGGGCGGCCTCGTGGACCACGCGGAGGACGGGGGTGGCGGCGCGCAGGGCGTCGTCGGCCATGAAGCGGTGGCGCCAGGGCTTGTCGGCCCAGGCGTGGCGGAGGCCGAAGGGCTCGGGGAGATTGAGCTTGCCGCCCCAGTACTCCAGGAGGGGCGGGTAGTAGGTCAGGGGGGCGCGGGCGGCGAGGCGGACGACCTCGCGGGCCTCGACGACGGGGAGTTGGCGCTCCCAGGTCTCCCAGAACTTGAGGCCCTTGCGGAAGGTCTTGGTGCGGTTCTTCGGCTTGCCGTTGAAGACCGGGTGGATGGGGCCCAGGGCGTGGCCGGTGATCTCGATGCGCAGGGTCTTGTGGAGGACGGTGACGTTGACCAGGAGGGTGATGACCAACTGGCCGTCCCACAGGACGAACTGGACGCCGAGGTAGTGGCGGTTGCCGCTGCCGAAGTGCTGTTCGTCGCAGATCTTCTGGAGGGCGGAGCCCCTTATCTGGAAGGTCTCCTCGCTGCCGGAGGGGCGGGAGACGGCGCCGGCGCCCTCGCCGACGGGGGAGACGACCCAGTGCTCGACGAAGGGGGCGGGCAGGCCGCCGGTGTTGATGGGGGTGCGTTCGAGCTGGAGCAGCTGGTCGTGGACGGCGCGCATGATGTCCCAGCTGCGGAAGGGGTCGATGTCCTTGTCGGGGTCGGCGGGGACGAGGTCCTCGGCGAGCTGCCAGCTGCCCCAGCGGGTGCCCATGCCGAGTATGCCCTTGGGGCCGGCGTAGAAGACGATGTTGCTCTTCTGCTCGGCGGAGAGGCGTTCCAGGTTCTGCCGGAGCTGTTCGGCGGCGCTCTCGCCGGGGTTCTTGGGGACGGCTTCGGGGATCTTGGCGCCGATGCCGCCGCCGTCGAGGAGGCCGGTCCAGCGGTTGCGGAGGTCCTTGGCGGTGCGTTCGCAGATGGTCTTGGCCCAGGCCCAGCCGATGACGGGGGCGACCAGCATGGCGCGCAGGTAGATGCCGAGGAGGCCGTTGAACGGCAGCTTGATCATGAAGATGACGGCGAAGACGCCGAGGGCCAGCAGGAGGGCGGTGCCGAGGGCTCCGGCGCGTTTGTTCTGGGCGCCGGCGATGGTGCGGCGGAGCTGGAAGACGCCGAGCCAGAGCAGGACGCCGGGGAGGAAGAGCAGGCCGAAGACGGCCATGATGACGGTGAGCCGGGCGTCGCGCTGTTTGCGGATGCGGCTGGCGGCGAGGCAGTGCTCGACGATGACCTGGGGCTCCATGCCGAAGGCCTGGATGAGGGGTTTGCGGCCGCCGCCGAGCATGCGCTGCTGGACGGCGCGGGAGAAGGCCTCGCCGAGGTTGGGCTCGAAGAGGGAGATGCGGGGTGGTTTGACGGAGGATGTGGCCCAGTCGGAGTTGGCCTTGAGGAGTTCGTCCACGGGGCCGTCGCGGTAGGCGGCGGAGGCGAGGGCCTGGGTCGCCGCGGTCTGGCCGGCGCCGCCCGAGATGGGGATCTGGGCGCCCGGGCTGAAGTCGAACCCGTCTGTCACTGCTGCCCCCCAGGCCGCGCGCTGCTGCGGCGGCCCGACTCCGGTGGACTGCCGGGGCAGTTGCCGGGGGCCGCACGCCCAGCGTATCGGTGTGGGCCGCAGTGTGGGGTGCGAGATCCGAAAGCCGCCCGTCCCAAGCGAGTTGGGACGGGCGGATTGTGAACTATGCCCCGTTCTCCGCCTGTTCGCGGAGGCGGTCGGCGAGCTGCTGGGGCATGGGCTCGTGCCGCGCGTACGAGCGGCTGAACCGCCCGGTGCCGTGCGACAGGGAGCGCAGGTCCACCGCGTACCGGCCGATCTCCAGCTCGGGCACCTCGGCGCGGACCAGCGTGCGTCCGCCCGGGGACTGCTCGGTGCCCACCACCCGGCCGCGGCGCCCGGACAGGTCGCTCATGACCGGGCCCACGTATTCGTCGGCCACCAGCACCCGGACCTCGGCGACCGGTTCGAGGAGGTGGATCCGGGCCTCCGCGGCGGCCTCGCGCAGAGCGAGGGCGCCGGCGGTCTGGAAGGCCGCGTCCGAGGAATCCACCGAGTGCGCCTTGCCGTCGAGGAGGGTCACCCGCACGTCGACCAGCGGGTGGCCGGCGGCGACGCCCTTGGCGGCCTGGGCGCGCACGCCCTTCTCCACGGAGGGGATGAACTGGCGCGGCACGGCGCCGCCGACGACCTTGTCCACGAACTCGATGCCGGAGCCCTCCGGGAGCGGCTCGACCTCGATCTCGCAGATGGCGAACTGGCCGTGCCCGCCGGACTGTTTGACGTGCCGTCCGCGCCCGGCCGCCCGGCCGCCGAACGTCTCGCGCAGGGAGACCTTGTGCGGGACGACGTCGACCTGGACGCCGTAGCGGGTGCGCAGCCGCTCCAGGGCCACGTCGCGGTGCGCCTCGCCGAGACACCAGAGGACGACCTGGTGGGTGTGCCGGCTGTGCTCCAGGCGCATGGTGGGGTCCTCGGCGACCAGCCGGGCGAGGCCCTGGGAGAGCTTGTCCTCGTCGGCCTTGCTGTGGGCCGCGATGGCGACCGGCAGCAGGGGGTCGGGCATGGACCAGGGGTCCATGCGCAGCGGATCGGCGGGGGAGGAGAGGGTGTCGCCGGTCTCGGCGCGGGAGAGCTTGGCGACGCTGACGATGTCCCCGGCGACGGCCTGGGGGACCTGGCGCTGCTGCTTGCCGAAGGGGGAGGAGAGGGCGCCGACCCGCTCGTCCGCCTCGTGGTCCTCGTGTCCGCGGTCGGCCAGGCCGTGGCCGGAGACGTGGACGGTCTCGTCCGGACGCAGGGTGCCGGAGAAGACGCGGACGAGGGAGATCCTGCCGACGTAGGGGTCGGAGGAGGTCTTGACGACCTCGGCCGCGAGCGGACCGGCCGGGTCGCAGGCCGGCGCGGGGCGCGGGGTTCCGTCGAGGGCCGTGACGGGGGGCGGGGTGCGTTCGGGAGGGGTGGGGAACCCGCCGGTGATCAGCTCCAGCAGCTCGACGGTGCCCAGGCCCTGGCGGGAGCCGTCGGGGGCCGGGGCGGCGGCGAGCACGGGGTGGAAGGAGCCGCGGGCCACGGCCCGTTCGAGGTCTTCGACGAGGGTCTTGACGTCGATGTCCTCGCCGGCGAGATAGCGGTCCATGAGGGTCTCGTCCTCGCTCTCGGCGATGATCCCCTCGATGAGCCGGTTGCGGGCCTGGTCGAGCAGCGGCTGCTGGTCGGGGTCCGGGGCGGTCTCGGTGCGTTCGCCGGAGGAGTAGTCGAGGAGGCGCTGGGAGAGCAGGCCGGCCAGGCCGGTGACGGGGCGGTGCCCGTCGGGCCCCTCGGGGCCGTGCAGGGGGAGGTAGAGCGGCAGCACGCTGTCGGGGGAGTCGCCGCCGAAGGCGGCGCGGCAGGTCTCCGTCATCATGTCGAAGTCCGCCCGGGCCGCCTCCAGGTGCGTCACCACGATCGCGCGCGGCATGCCCACGGCCGCGCACTCCTCCCACAGGGTGCGGGTGGCGCCGGTGACGCCCTCCGTGCCCTCCGCCGCGGAGACGACGAAGAGCGCGGCGTCCGCCGCCCGCAGTCCCGCCCGCAGCTCGCCGACGAAGTCCGCGTAGCCGGGGGTGTCGAGCAGGTTGATCTTGATGCCGGCCCAGTCCACGGGGACCACGGAGAGCTGGACCGAGCGCTGCTGGCGGTGTTCGATCTCGTCGTAGTCGGAGACCGCGCAGCCGTCCTCGACCCGGCCGGCGCGGGTCACCGCGCCGGTGGCCAGGGCCAGTGCCTCCACGAGGGTCGTCTTGCCGGAGCCGCTGTGGCCGACCAGTACCACGTTGCGTATGCTGCCGGGCCGGTCGGCCGCCACTGTTCTGCCGGCGGCTCCAGGGTGGGTCGTCGTCTTGTCGCCCATGTGTCCCGCCTTCCGGTTGACACCTGCGGTCCTTCGAGCTTTCCACTGCGGTCACGCTGCGTCCATACGTCGCACACGCAGGCGCAACCGTCCGCCCCGGCGCGCGGGGCCGCCGGGCGCCCCCGCAGGGCACGTCCGTCCGGGTGGCGCGGCGCCGGTGGCGGTGCCCGGCGACCGGCGCGCGGCCCGGTGCGACCGGTGACGGGGACGCGGTGTGCGGTGTGCGCGCGGACGGCCCCCGCGGCCTGGCTACGATGGGCCAGCCGGTGGCTGATCGACCCCCGGCCCGCATACGACCCTCCGGGAAGGCCATGCTGAACAAGTACGCGCGTGCGTTCTTCACGCGTGTTCTCACGCCGTTCGCCGCCCTGCTCATCCGACTGGGCGTGAGCCCCGACGCGGTGACCCTCATCGGCACCGGTGGTGTGGTGGCGGGCGCGCTGGTCTTCTACCCCCAGGGAGAGTTCTTCTGGGGCACCGTCACCATCACCCTGTTCGTCTTCTCGGACCTGGTCGACGGGAACATGGCGCGCCAGCTGGGGCGGTCCAGCCGCTGGGGGGCGTTCCTGGACTCCACGCTCGACCGGGTCGCCGACGCGGCGATCTTCGGCGGGCTGGCGCTGTGGTACGCCAGCTACGAGGGGCACAGCATCGCCCTGTGCGCGGTGGCGATCTTCTGCCTGGCCAGCGGGCAGGTGGTGTCGTACACCAAGGCGCGGGGTGAGAGCATCGGGCTCCCGGTGAAGGTCAACGGGCTGGTCGAACGGGCCGAGCGCCTGGTGATCTCGCTGGTGGCCTGCGGTTTCTCCGGGCTGCACAAGTTCGGCGTGCCCGGGATCCAGGTGTTGCTGCCCATCGCCCTGTGGATCGTGGCGGTCGGCAGCCTGATCACTCTGATCCAGCGCGTGGTCACCGTGCGCCGTGAGGCGGCGGAGGCGGACGCGGCGACGTTGGCGGGAGGGGGCGACGCCCGGTGAAGAACGAGCTGACCGACGCGCTGTACGGGCTGGGGTGGGGCGCGGTCAAGCGGCTTCCCGAACCGGCGGCGGCGCGGCTGGGGCGCGAGATCGCCGATGTCGCCTGGCGGCGGCGGGGCAAGGGCGTGCTGCGCCTGGAGGCCAATCTCGCCCGGGTCGTCCCCGACGCCTCCCCGCCCAGGCTCGCCCGGCTCTCGCGGCTGGGCATGCGCTCGTACATGCGCTACTGGATGGAGTCCTTCCGGCTGCCGTCCTGGAGCCGGGAGCGCATGCGCACTTGCTTCGAGCCCGAGGGCCTGCACCACTTGGAGGAGGCGCTGGCCGGCGGCCGCGGTGTCGTGCTGGCGCTGCCCCACATGGGCAACTACGACATGGCGGGCGCCTGGGTCACCTCCCGGCTCGAGGTGCCGTTCACGACCGTGGCCGAGCGGCTGAAGCCGGAATCGCTCTACGACCGGTTCGTGGCCTACCGCGAGGGCCTGGGCATGGAGGTGCTGCCGCACGCCGGGGGCTCGGCCTTCGGCACGCTCTCGCGGCGGCTGCGGGCCGGAGGCCTGGTCTGCCTGGTGGCGGACCGTGACCTGTCGGCGCACGGCATCCAGGTGAAGTTCTTCGGCGAGGCCGCCAAGATGCCCGGCGGCCCGGCCCGGCTGGCGGTGCAGACCGGAGCCCTGCTGCTGCCGGTGACCCTCTGGTACGACGACTCGCCGGTGATGCGGGGCCGGGTACATCCGCCGGTCGAGGTGCCGGAGACGGGCACCCGGCCGGAGAAGGCCGCCGTGATGACACAGGCCCTGGCGGACGCCTTCGCCTCGGGCATCGCCGAGCATCCACAGGACTGGCACATGCTCCAGCGGCTCTGGCTCGCCGACCTCCCCCGGCAGGGGCAGGGCCCGGACGGGCAGGCAGGGCGGGACGGTGAGGCCGGCCGGGGCAGGCGGACCGGGCAGGGCGGGCAGAGCGCCGGGACGGGGACGAAGCCGTGAAGATCGGGATCGTCTGTCCGTATTCCTGGGACGTGCCCGGCGGCGTCCAGTTCCACATCCGGGACCTGGCCGAGCACCTGATCCGGCTGGGGCACGAGGTGTCGGTGCTCGCCCCGGCGGACGACGAGACGCCGCTCCCGCCGTTCGTCGTCTCCGCGGGCCGGGCCGTGCCCGTGCCGTACAACGGCTCGGTGGCCCGGCTCAACTTCGGCTTCCTGTCGGCCGCGCGCGTCCGCCGCTGGCTGCACGAGGGCGACTTCGACGTCATCCACATCCACGAGCCCACCTCCCCGTCGCTGGGTCTGCTCACCTGCTGGGCCGCCCAGGGCCCCATCGTCGCCACCTTCCACACCTCCAATCCGCGCTCGCGGGCGATGATCGCGGCTTATCCGATCCTCCAGCCGGCGCTGGAGAAGATCAGCGCGCGGATCGCCGTGAGTGAATACGCCCGCAGGACCCTGGTCGAGCACCTGGGCGGTGACGCGGTGGTCATCCCCAACGGCGTCGACGTGGACTTCTTCGCCGGGGCGGAATCCCGGCCCGAGTGGACGGGCAACGGCCCCGCCGACGCCGGGCGCCCGGCGACCATCGGCTTCATCGGCCGGATCGACGAGCCCCGCAAGGGCCTGCCCGTCCTGATGCGCGCCCTCCCGAAGATCCTCGCCGAGCGTCCCGGGACCCGGCTGCTGGTGGCCGGCCGGGGCGACGAGGAAGAGGCGGTCGCCGCGCTGCCTCCCGAGGCCCGGGGCGCCGTCGAGTTCCTCGGCATGGTCAGCGACGAGGACAAGGCCCGTCTGCTGCGCAGCGTCGATGTCTATGTGGCGCCCAACACCGGCGGCGAGTCCTTCGGGATCATCCTGGTCGAGGCCATGTCGGCCGGGGCACCCGTCCTCGCCAGCGACCTGGACGCCTTCGCCCAGGTGCTCGACCGGGGCGCGGCCGGTGAGCTGTTCGCCAACGAGGACGCCGACGCGCTCGCCGCGGCGGCCCTGCGCCTGCTCGGCGACCCGGCCCGCCGGGCCGAGCTGAGCGAACGGGGCAGCACTCATGTGCGGCGCTTCGACTGGTCCACGGTCGGCGCGGACATCCTGGCCGTGTACGAGACGGTGACCGCGGGTGCCGCGTCCGTCGCCACGGATGAGCGGACGGGGCTGCGGGCGCGGTGGGGGCTGGCCCGGGATTGACGCCGGCCTGGGGGCTGTACCTGCCGTGCTTGGTGCGGTTCGGCTCGGCTTGTGCTGTGGTCGTGCCGGACGCCGGCTCCCATCTGGGGCTGCCTCTGCCCCGGACCGGAGTCGTCTCCCCGTCCTCGATTCCCCGTCCTCGATCGGCCTTCTGCTTCGGCCCGGAGCCGATTCCGTACTCGCGTTTGCACCCAAACTCGCGTTTGCACCCAGCTGGCCCGGCAGTTGTCGCTCCGGATCCGGAGCCATCCGTACCGGCGGTCTCACCGACTGACCACACCGGCCAGCCGCCTTGTCTCCCTCACCCCGCGCCCGCGCTGATGCCCGTCCGGCCCGGCCCCCGCGCGGTCGGAGACGGAGCAGCCACGGCCCCTCGGCCTCACGCCGGATTCGGCACCTTCCCTTTCCCCTTCACTGACGTCTTCCCGTTCCCTGACGTCTTCCCGGCGCCCCCTCGGCCGTCGCCGCCGTCAGGCCGAACAACGGCGCCCCGTGCCGCTCCCGGAAGCGTCGGCTGTGCCGGACGCCGGCTATCACCACCAGCCCCAGGATCCCCGGCGATTGGAACCTGCCGATCACCGGCACCACATCCACCGGCAGGGCGACGGCCTCCACCACGCTCAGCACCGCGTCGAGCAACTCCGCCGCGCCCCACAGCAGGGTCAGTGAGCGCAACGCCCGCCGGAACTCCGGCTCCTGACGCCAGCGCTGCTCGGCCAACTCCTCCGCCGGACCCGCGCGGAGCTGCCGGCCGAACTGGAAGGCGAACGGCCGGGCCGCGAGCAAGGTGCCGACGATCCACGTGCCCAGCACCGCCGGGAGCGCCGCGTCCTTGAGCAGCAGCACCCTCGGATCCCCACTGACCAGCGACGTAACGGCGGAGACCAGGAGCAGGACGACCACCAGGAGGTCGAAGAACCGGGCCCGCCGGTGGCGGACGGCCCCGGCGACGGCCTGTATGACAGGCGGAATGCTGCTCAGCATCAGCGCCTGCCACTGGGCGACGCCTTGCCGGCGCAGCACGTAGTAGAGCGCCAACGGCAGCGCGACGGCGGTGCCCAGCGTCGGGAACAGCACGGTGAACACGGTGCTCAACAAGGCGCGCCTGGCGCGCGACGCATCGGCTTGCACGGTCGGTTGCGCGGTACGGCTTCCTCTCGCCTCGCCGGTGGGCACGGGCCGTCTTCCCCCCTCGGGAACAGTCCTGTGACCTGCCACCCGTGACGCTACGGACGGGGTGGGTGGAGACGGATCGGAGCCAGGGTCGAATTCGCCGTCCGTCGTCCACCCGGCCCGTCCACCCGGCCTCCACCCGAGGGTGGACGGGCCGGGGAAGCGGGGCCGGTACTGTGGCCCGGCGTGACTGGTTCTCTGTGGATCTCCTTCTGGATCGTGGCCGCCCTCGTCCTCGTCGGCGTCTACCTCAGCTGGACCGCCGGCCGGCTGGACCGGCTGCACAGCCGCATCGACGCCGCGCGGGCCGCCCTCGACGCCCAGTTGCTGCGCCGCGCGTCGGTCGCCCAGGAACTCGCCACCGCCGGGGTCCTCGACCCGGCCGCCTCGATCGTGCTCTACCAGGCCGCGCACGCGGCCCGGCAGGCCGAGGAGGAGCAGCGGGAGGTCGCCGAGAGCGAGCTGAGCCAGGCGCTGCGCGCCGTGTTCGCGGACAGCGCACAGGCGACGGCCGTCCGGGAGGCGCCCGGCGGCGAGGAGTCGCTGGGCGAACTGGACCAGGCGGTGCGCCGGGTGCCCATGGCGCGACGGTTCCACAACGACGCGGTGCGCGCGGCGCGGGCGGTGCGCCGGCACCGGGTGGTGCGGTGGTTCCGGCTGGCCGGGCACGCGCCGTTCCCCATGGCTTTCGAGATGGACGACGAGCCCCCGACGGCCGTTGCCGACCGGCCGGGCCACTGACCGGCGGGGCCGCCGGACCGGACAGGCCACCGTCCCCGAATTGGCCCTTTTCCCTCACCGGCCGGGCGGCTTTGATGACGCTGCAGCGTCACCGCAGCTGCAGCACCACCGCCCTGGATAGTGAGGTCACATCGTGTCCACCCCCAGCACGCTCCCGAACCCCGAGACCGGCACCGCGCGCGTCAAGCGCGGCATGGCCGAGCAGCTCAAGGGCGGCGTGATCATGGATGTCGTCACGCCCGAGCAGGCCAAGATCGCCGAGGACGCCGGCGCGGTCGCGGTGATGGCCCTGGAGCGGGTGCCCGCCGACATCCGCAAGGACGGCGGCGTGGCCCGCATGTCCGACCCGGACATGATCGAGGGCATCATCGACGCCGTCTCCATCCCCGTGATGGCCAAGTCCCGCATCGGCCACTTCGTCGAGGCCCAGGTCCTGCAGTCGCTCGGCGTGGACTACATCGACGAGTCCGAGGTCCTCACGCCCGCCGACGAGGTCAACCACAGCGACAAGTGGGCGTTCACCACCCCCTTCGTCTGCGGTGCCACCAACCTCGGTGAGGCCCTGCGCCGCATCGCCGAGGGCGCGGCCATGATCCGTTCCAAGGGCGAGGCCGGCACCGGCAACGTCGTCGAGGCCGTCCGCCACCTGCGCCAGATCAAGAACGAGATCGCCAAGCTGCGCGGCTTCGACAACCACGAGCTCTATGCCGCCGCCAAGGAGCTGCGCGCCCCGTACGAGCTGGTCAAGGAGGTCGCCGAGCTCGGCAAGCTGCCGGTGGTGCTGTTCTCCGCCGGTGGCGTCGCCACCCCGGCCGACGCCGCGCTGATGCGCCAGCTCGGCGCCGAGGGCGTCTTCGTCGGCTCCGGCATCTTCAAGTCCGGCGACCCGGCCAAGCGCGCCGCCGCCATCGTGAAGGCCACCACCTTCTACGACGACCCGAAGATCATCGCGGACGCCTCCCGCAACCTGGGCGAGGCCATGGTCGGCATCAACTGCGACACCCTCCCCGAGACCGAGCGGTACGCCAACCGCGGCTGGTAGTCCGCGCACGGCTGGTAGCACGCACAACGCATCACCCGGTGGGCGGTCCGCGGCACTGACGTGGACCGCCCACCGGCTCGTACGACGAGAGGCAGGACTTCCGTGTCCACCCCCACCATCGGTGTTCTCGCCCTCCAGGGCGACGTCCGCGAGCACCTCGTGGCCCTCGCCGCCGCCGACGCGGTGGCCCGCCCCGTCCGCCGGCCCGAGGAACTCGCCGAGGTCGACGGCCTGGTGATCCCCGGCGGCGAGTCCACCACCATGTCCAAGCTCGCGGTGGCCTTCGGGATGCTGGAGCCGCTGCGCGAGCGGGTGCGCGCCGGGATGCCGGTCTACGGCACCTGCGCCGGCATGATCATGCTGGCCGACAAGATCCTCGACGGCCGCGAGGACCAGGAGACCCTGGGCGGCATCGACATGATCGTGCGCCGCAACGCCTTCGGCCGGCAGAACGAGTCCTTCGAGGCGGCGGTCGAGATGGCCGGGGTCGGGGGAGGCCCCGTGGAGGGCGTCTTCATCCGGGCGCCCTGGGTCGAGTCGGTCGGTGCCCGGGCCGAGGTGCTGGCGGTCCACGACGGCCACACGGTCGCCGTGCGCCAGGACAACGTGCTGGCCACGTCCTTCCATCCGGAGCTCACCGGGGACCACCGGGTGCACGGTCTGTTCGTGGAGATGGTGCGCGCCGTGCGTCCCTGAGATCCCGGTAGGATCTCAGTCGTTCGTTTCAAGATTGGGTTACGCGAAGGAGACAGGCGGATGTCCGGCCACTCTAAATGGGCTACGACGAAGCACAAGAAGGCCGTGATCGATGCCAAGCGCGGCAAGCTCTTCGCGAAGCTGATCAAGAACATCGAGGTCGCGGCCCGCATGGGCGGCGTCGACATCGAGGGCAACCCGACGCTCTACGACGCCATCCAGAAGGCGAAGAAGCAGTCGGTTCCGAACAAGAACATCGACTCCGCGGTCAAGCGTGGCGGCGGTCTCGAGGCCGGCGGCGCCGACTACGAGACGATCATGTACGAGGGCTACGGCCCCAACGGCGTCGCGGTGCTCATCGAGTGCCTCACCGACAACCGCAACCGCGCCGCCGGTGACGTCCGCGTGGCCATGACCCGCAACGGCGGCTCGATGGCCGACCCGGGCTCGGTGTCCTACCTGTTCAACCGCAAGGGCGTCGTGATCGTCCCCAAGGGCGGGCTGACCGAGGACGACGTGCTGGGCGCGGTCCTGGACGCCGGTGCCGAGGAGGTCAACGACCTCGGCGAGAGCTTCGAGGTCCTCAGCGAGGCCACCGACCTGGTCGCGGTCCGCACCGCCCTCCAGGAGGCCGGCATCGACTACGACTCGGCCGAGGCCAACTTCGTCCCCACCATGCAGGTGGAGCTGGACGAGGAGGGCGCCCGCAAGATCTTCAAGCTGATCGACGCGCTGGAGGACAGCGACGACGTGCAGAACGTCTTCGCCAACTTCGACGTCTCCGACGAGGTCATGGCCAAGGTCGACGCCTGAGCCGACCGGCGGGGACCGGCGGCGGCCGGTGACGACGACGGGCCGACGGGACGCTTCCCGTCGGCCCGTCGCGCTGTCGCTCCCGGGCGTTGTCAGTGCCTGCCGATAGCCTGCCGGAACAGTTGACCGAAGGGAGGGGCGCGGTGCGCGTGCTGGGGGTGGACCCGGGGCTGACGCGGTGCGGCGTCGGCGTGGTCGAGGGGACGGCGGGGCGGCCGCTGCGGATGGTCGGGGCCGGGGTCGTACGCACCCCGGCGGAGGCCGACATCGCGGAGCGGCTGGTCCTCATAGAGCGCGGCATCGAGCAGTGGCTCGACGAGCACCGGCCCGAGTACGTCGCCGTCGAGCGCGTCTTCAGCCAGCACAACGTCCGCACGGTCATGGGCACCGCCCAGGCCAGCGCGGTCGCCATGCTGTGCGCCGCCCGCCGCGGGCTGCCCGTCGCCCTGCACACCCCCAGCGAGGTCAAGGCCGCCGTCACCGGCTCCGGCCGGGCCGACAAGGCCCAGGTGGGCTCCATGGTCACCCGGATCCTCCGGCTGGACGCGCCCCCCAAACCGGCGGACGCGGCCGACGCGCTCGCCCTGGCCATCTGCCACATCTGGCGCGCCCCGGCCACCGGCCGCCTCCAGCAGGCCGTCGCCGCCCACCGCCGCGCCACCGCTCCCGTACGCCTCCCGAAGGGCATCCGATGATCGCCTTTGTCTCCGGTCCCGTCGCGGCCCTCGCGCCCGACACCGCCGTCGTCGAGGTCGGCGGCGTCGGCATGGCCGTCCAGTGCACCCCCAACACCCTCTCGGGGCTCAGGGTCGGCGAGCCGGCCCGGCTCGCCACCTCCCTCGTCGTCCGCGAGGACTCGCTGACCCTCTACGGCTTCGCCGACGACGACGAGCGGCAGACCTTCGAGCTGCTCCAGACCGCCAGCGGCGTCGGCCCCCGCCTCGCCCAGGCGATGCTCGCCGTCCACGCGCCGGACGCGCTGCGCCGGGCCTTCGCCACCGGTGACGAGAAGGCGCTCACCGCCGTCCCGGGCATCGGCAAGAAGGGCGCCCAGAAGCTGCTGCTGGAGCTCAAGGACCGGCTCGGCGCGCCCACCGGCTCCGCCGTGCGGGCCGCGGCGGCCGCCCCGGCCATGGCCGCCGGCTGGCGGGATCAGCTGCACGCTGCCCTCGTCGGCCTGGGGTACGCGCCCCGCGAGGCGGACGGCGCGGTCGAGGCCGTGGCCCCGCAGGCCGAGGCCGTGGTCGCCGACGGCGGTACGCCGCAGGTGGGAGCCCTGCTCCGGGCCGCGCTGCAGACGTTGAACAGGGCCCGCTGAGCCGGGCCGCAGCCCCCGCACTCCGCCCGGCGACCCACAGCACCGCAACCAACCGTGAGGTTCCCCCGTGAACTGGGACGATGAATCCATGACCGGCGACCGCGTCGTCAGCGGCACCGCCGACGGCGACGACCGCGCCGTCGAAGCCGCCCTCCGGCCGAAGGACCTCGGCGAGTTCGTCGGCCAGGAGCGCGTCCGCGAGCAGCTCGACCTGGTGCTGCGCGCCGCCCGCGCCCGCGGTGCCACCGCCGATCACGTCCTGCTCTCCGGCGCCCCCGGGCTCGGCAAGACCACCCTCTCGATGATCATCGCCGCGGAGATGGGCGCCCCCATCCGCATCACCTCCGGCCCCGCGATCCAGCACGCCGGTGACCTCGCCGCGATCCTGTCCTCCCTCACCGAGGGCGAGGTGCTCTTCCTCGACGAGATCCACCGCATGTCCCGCCCCGCCGAGGAAATGCTCTACATGGCGATGGAGGACTTCCGGGTCGACGTCGTCGTCGGCAAGGGTCCCGGCGCCACGGCCATCCCCCTGGAGCTGCCGCCCTTCACCCTGGTCGGCGCCACCACCCGGGCCGGCCTGCTGCCGCCGCCGCTGCGCGACCGCTTCGGATTCACCGGCCACATGGAGTTCTACGCCCCCGTCGAGCTCCAGCGCGTCATCCACCGCTCGGCCGGCCTGCTCGACGTGGCCATAGAGGAGGAGGGCGCGGCCGAGATCGCCGGCCGCTCCCGCGGCACGCCCCGTATCGCCAACCGCCTCCTGCGTCGCGTGCGCGACTACGCCCAGGTGAAGGCCGACGGGCGGATCACCCGCGAGATCGCCGCCCAGGCCCTCCGGGTCTACGAGGTGGATGGCCGCGGGCTCGACCGGCTGGACCGGGCCGTGCTCACCGCGCTGCTCAAGCTCTTCGGCGGCGGCCCCGTCGGGCTGTCCACGCTGGCCGTGGCCGTCGGGGAGGAGCGCGAGACCGTCGAGGAGGTCGCCGAGCCCTTCCTGGTGCGCGAGGGGCTGCTGGCCCGCACGCCCAGGGGCCGGATCGCGACGCCGGCGGCCTGGGAGCACCTGGGGATGGTGCCGCCGCAGCAGGTCACCGGGGGCGCGGGCCGGGCCGGGGGCGCCGCCGCGGGCCAGGGCGGCCTGTTCGGGGAGTGACGGCGCGGGGGCTGGTCGGGTCAGGAACCCGGGTGCCATGCTGGGCGTTGTTCCATAGGCGCGGACTCGCTTAGACTCCGCCGATGCCGCCCCTACCGGCGGCATACCACCCCCGTAGACCAGGCCGCTCCCCCAAAGCGGTCGTGTGAAGGAAACCCCGTCCCGTGAATCTCGTGACTCTTCTGCCGTTCATCGTGCTCATCGGGGCCATGTTCCTGATGACCCGGTCGGCCAAGAACAAGCAGCGCCAGGCAGCCCAGATGCGCGACCAGATGCAGCCGGGCACCGGTGTGCGGACGATCGGCGGCATGTACGCCACCGTCAAGGAGGTCAGCGAGGACTCGGTCCTCCTCGAGGTGGCCCCCGGCGTCCACGCGATCTACGCGAAGAACGCCATCGGTGCCGTCCTCGAGGACGAGGAGTACAACCGCATCCTCCACGGCATCGAGAGCGCCGGCGAAGAGGCCCCGGCCGTCCCGGACGACATCTCCTCGCTCACCGAGGCCGCTGAGGCCGGCAAGGCCGCCGAGGCCGGCGAGAAGAAGATCGACCTCGGCAAGGAGACCGCTCCCGAGGAGGCTCCGGCCAAGGACGCCAAGGCCGAGAAGCCGGCGGACGCGGGCGAGGCAGAGCCGAAGGACGGCAAGAAGGACGGCGGCTCCGACGCGAAGTAGCCCCAATCGGCGGACCGTGACGCACCACCGCTCGGTGCGTCACGGTCCGCTGACGGTCTAGGCTCCGGCGGGGGGCACGTCCCCACAAACTTCGTGGCCGCCCGGCGAACACCTGACGCCCGGCGGTTGGACAGGGAGAAACGACAAGGTGGCAGCACCGAAGAAGGGCCGCAGGTCCCCGGGCGGCCAGGGCAGGCCGGGCAGAGTCCTGGCCTTCATCCTGATCGCCATGGTGGGGCTCGTCGGGGGGATGTTCGCCTCCGGGCAGACCACGCCGCGGCTGGGCATCGACCTGGCGGGCGGTACGAGCTTCACGCTCCAGGCGAAGAACCAGCCGGGCAAGCCCAATGCGATCACGACGACCAACATGAACACGGCCGTCGGCATCATCGAGCGCCGCGTCAACGGCCTCGGCGTGACCGAGTCCGAGGTCCAGACGCAGGGCAAGAACCACATCATCGTGAACATCCCCAAGGGGACGGACGCGAAGCAGGCCCGTGAGCAGGTCGGCACCACCGCCCAGCTCGCCTTCCGGCCGGTGCTCCTGGCCGCGCCCAGCGGCAAGACCCCCGAGCCCACGCCGAGTGCCTCGTCCGGCGACAAGAGCAAGGACAAGGGCGACAAGGGCAAGGCCGACAAGGACAACAAGGGCAAGCCGTCCGGCACGCCCACCGCGTCCTCCGGCTCTTCGGCCACCCCGTCCGGCAAGCAGACGCAGGGCCGTGCCGTCACCGAGGCCCTCAAGGCCCCGCAGGCGCCCAAGCCGACCCCGACTCCGACCCCGTCGCAGGGTGCGGCCGCCGGTGATCTGCAGAAGCAGTTCGCCGCGCTCGACTGCACCACCGAGCAGGGGCGTTCCCTCGCCGCCAAGAAGGCCGACGCCGCCAAGGCGACCGAGGACGTCGTCGTCTGCGACAAGGACGGCGAGGAGAAGCTGCTGCTCGCCCCGGTGTCGGTCGAGGGCGTGGACGTCACCGAGGCCAAGGCGTCCCTGGACACCCAGCGCGCCACCGGCTGGCAGGTCGACCTGAAGTTCAACAGCAGCGGCGCGAAGAAGTTCGCCGACGTCACCGGCAAGCTCGCGGCCAAGCCCGAGGGCCAGAACCGCTTCGCGATCGTGATGGACGGCCAGTCCGTCTCCGCCCCCCGGGTCACCTCGGCGATCCCCGGCGGCACCGCCATGATCAGCGGTAACTTCACCCAGTCCAGCGCCGAGGACCTGGCCAACATCCTGTCCTACGGTGCCCTGCCGCTCTCGTTCGACATCGTCACCGAGACGACGGTCAGCGCCGCCCTCGGTGGCGAGCAGCTGCGCGCCGGTCTGATCGCCGGTGCCATCGGCCTCGCGCTCGTGATCATCTACCTGGTGGCCTACTACCGCGGCCTCGCGCTCGTCGCCCTCGCCAGCCTCGCGTGCTCGGCGGTCCTGACGTACACGATCATGGTGCTCCTCGGCAAGGCCATCGGCTTCGCCCTGAACCTGCCGGCCGTCTGCGGTGCCATCGTCGCGATCGGCATCACCGCCGACTCGTTCATCGTCTACTTCGAGCGCATCCGTGACGAGATCCGCGAGGGCCGCACCCTGCGCCCGTCCGTGGAGCGCGCCTGGCCGCGTGCCCGCCGGACGATCCTCGTCTCCGACTTCGTCTCCTTCCTGGCCGCCGCGGTGCTCTTCATCGTCACCGTCGGCAAGGTCCAGGGCTTCGCGTTCACCCTCGGTCTGACCACGCTGCTCGACGTCGTCGTGGTCTTCCTCTTCACCAAGCCGCTGATGACGCTCCTCGCCCGCCGCCCGTTCTTCGCCAACGGCCATCCCTGGTCCGGGCTGGACCCCAAGCGGCTCGGCGCCAGGCCGCCGCTGCGGGCCTCCCGCCGCCGCCCCTCCGCCAGCGCCGACTCGAAGGAGGCCTGAGATGTCCCGACTCGGCACGCTCGGCGCCCGGCTCTACCGAGGCGAGGTCGGCTACGACTTCGTCGCCAAACGGAAGATCTGGTACGGCATCTCGATCCTCATCACCATCACGGCCATCGTCGGCCTGGCGGTGCGCGGCCTCAACATGGGCATCGAGTTCTCCGGCGGCGCGGCCTTCAACACGCCCGCGACCTCGGTCTCCGCGGACGCCGCCAAGGAGACGGCGGAGTCCAGCTCGGGCCACACCGCGGTGGTCCAGAAGATGGGCGACAAGACCCTGCGCATCCAGGTCAGCGAGCTCACTCCCGAGCAGTCGCGCAAGACCCAGGACGCGCTGGCGAAGAAGCTCGGCGTCCCCACCCAGAAGATCAACACCGATATCGTCGGCCCCAGCTGGGGTGACGAGATCGCCAACAAGGCCTGGCAGGGGCTGGCGATCTTCATGATCCTCGTGGTGATCTACCTCGCCATCGCCTTCGAATGGCGCATGGCGCTGGCCGCCCTGATCGCGCTGATCCACGACCTCACCATCACCGTCGGCGTCTACGCCCTGGTCGGCTTCGAGGTCACCCCGGGCACCGTGATCGGTCTGCTGACGATCCTCGGTTACTCGCTCTACGACACCGTCGTCGTCTTCGACGGCCTGAAGGAGAGCGCGAAGGACATCACCAAGCAGACGCGCTTCACCTACAGCGAGATCGCCAACCGCAGCCTCAACGGCACCCTGGTGCGCTCCATCAACACCACGGTCGTCGCCCTGCTGCCGGTCGCCGGCCTGCTGTTCATCGGCGGCGGCTTCCTCGGCGCGGGCATGCTCAACGACATCTCGCTCGCCCTGTTCGTCGGCCTCGCGGCCGGTGCCTACTCCTCGATCTTCATCGCCACCCCGCTGGTCGCCGACCTCAAGGAGCGCGACCCGCAGATGAAGGCCCTGACCCAGCGGGTCAAGGCCAAGCGGGCCGCCCAGTCCGCCAAGGCGGACTCGGCCCAGGACGATCAGGAGACGACCGAGGACGAGCCGCAGGACGCGTCCCCGGCGGGCGTCGTGGGCCAGCGCCGTCAGACCGAGGGACGCAAGGGGAAGCGCCGATGACCGTCCAGCGCACCGAAGGCGCCGACGAGGCCTTGCGCGAGCTGCTGCTCAGCCGCATCCACGACGTCCCCGACTACCCGAAGCCGGGCGTGGTGTTCAAGGACATCACCCCGCTGCTCGCCGACGCCGAGGCGTTCACCGCGCTCACCGACGCGTTCGCGGCCCTGTGCGAGCGCCACCGCGTGGACAAGATCGTCGGTCTGGAGGCGCGGGGATTCATCCTCGCGGCCCCCGTGGCCGTCCGCGCCGGCATCGGCTTCGTCCCCGTCCGCAAGGCCGGCAAGCTGCCCGGCGCCACGCTGCGCCAGGGGTACGAGCTGGAGTACGGCACGGCCGAGATAGAGATCCACGCCGAGGCCCTGGGCCGCGGCGAGCGGGTCCTCGTCATCGACGACGTCCTGGCCACCGGCGGCACCGCCGAGGCGTCCCTCCAGCTGATCCGCCGCGCCGGCGCCGAGGTGGCGGGCGTCGCGGTCCTCATGGAGCTGGGCTTCCTCGACGGCCGGGCACGTCTGGCGGACGCCCTGGGCGGCGCTCCGCTGGAGGCGCTGATCCGCGTCTGACACGGCACCGAAGCACACGGAGCGGGCCCCGGGAGAACCCCGGGGCCCGCTCCGTGCGTCCTTGACGCCGCCGGGCGGGAGGCACCTCCCCGGCCCGGATCGATACCATGGCAGTCCGGACCTGATCGGGGGGCCGGACCCCGCATGAGGAGTGCTCTTGCCAGACAAGGCCCAGCCGCTCGCCGCCGCACAGCCCGACAAACCCGCACCCGAGGCCGCGGCGGCCACGGGCACGCCCGGCCCCAAGACGCCCGCGACGGCCACCCCCGGGAACGACGCGGTCCGGGAAGCGCCCGCCGCCCCCCGCCCCACGCCCCCGCCGAGCGCCCCCGCGCGCTCCGCCTCCTCCAGCCGGGTCCGGGCCCGCCTCGCCCGGCTGGGCGTCCAGCGACAGAGCCCGTACAACCCCGTCCTCGAGCCGCTGCTGCGCATCGTCCGCGGGAACGATCCGAAGGCCGACGCGGGCACACTGCGCCAGATCGAGCGCGCCTACCAGGTCGCCGAGCGCTGGCACCGCGGCCAGAAGCGCAAGAGCGGCGACCCGTACATCACCCACCCGCTCGCCGTCACCACCATCCTCGCCGAGCTCGGCATGGACCCCGCGACCCTGATGGCCGGGCTGCTGCACGACACCGTCGAGGACACCGAGTACGGGCTCGACACCCTGCGCCGCGACTTCGGCGACCAGGTCGCGCTGCTGGTGGACGGCGTCACCAAGCTGGACAAGGTCAAGTTCGGCGAGGCGGCCCAGGCCGAGACCGTCCGCAAGATGGTCGTCGCCATGGCCAAGGACCCGCGCGTCCTGGTCATCAAGCTCGCCGACCGCCTGCACAACATGCGCACCATGCGCTACCTCAAGCGGGAGAAGCAGGAGAAGAAGGCCCGCGAGACGCTGGAGATCTACGCCCCGCTGGCGCACCGGCTGGGCATGAACACCATCAAGTGGGAGCTGGAGGACCTCGCGTTCGCGATCCTCTACCCCAAGATGTACGACGAAATCGTCCGCCTCGTCGCCGAGCGCGCGCCCAAGCGCGACGAATACCTGGCGATCGTCACCGACGAGGTCCAGGCCGACCTGCGCGCCGCCCGCATCAAGGCGACCGTCACCGGCCGCCCGAAGCACTACTACAGCGTCTACCAGAAGATGATCGTCCGCGGCCGGGACTTCGCGGAGATCTACGACCTGGTGGGCATCCGCGTCCTCGTCGACACCGTCCGCGACTGCTACGCCGCCCTCGGCACGGTGCACGCGCGGTGGAATCCGGTCCCCGGCCGGTTCAAGGACTACATCGCGATGCCCAAGTTCAACATGTACCAGTCGTTGCACACGACGGTCATAGGGCCCAGCGGCAAGCCCGTCGAGCTGCAGATCCGCACCTTCGACATGCATCGCCGCGCCGAGTACGGCATCGCCGCGCACTGGAAGTACAAGCAGGAGGCCGTCGCGGGCGCCTCCAAGATCCGTACGGACGTGCCGAAGAACGCCGGCAAGAACCAGGACACCGTCAACGACATGGCCTGGCTGCGGCAGTTG
The DNA here is from genome assembly GCF_015999245.1 of Streptomyces sp. AV19. Taxonomy (GTDB): domain Bacteria; phylum Actinomycetota; class Actinomycetes; order Streptomycetales; family Streptomycetaceae; genus Streptomyces. Next base: position 691,073 of record NZ_JAEAMR010000010.1, read on the forward strand.
CTCGACTGGCAGAAGGAGACGGAGGACCCGGGCGAGTTCCTGGAGTCCCTGCGCTTCGACCTGTCGCGCAACGAGGTCTTCGTCTTCACGCCGAAGGGCGACGTCATAGCGCTCCCGGCCGGCGCGACCCCGGTCGACTTCGCCTACGCCGTGCACACCGAGGTCGGCCACCGCACGATAGGGGCCCGGGTCAACGGACGGCTGGTGCCGCTCGAATCCACCCTGGACAACGGCGACTTGGTCGAGGTCTTCACCTCCAAGGCGCCCGGCGCCGGCCCCTCCCGGGACTGGCTGGGCTTCGTCAAGTCCCCCCGCGCGCGCAACAAGATCCGGGCCTGGTTCTCCAAGGAGCGCCGGGACGAGGCGATCGAGCAGGGCAAGGACGCCATCGCCCGCGCGATGCGCAAGCAGAACCTGCCCATCCAGCGCATCCTGACCGGCGATTCGCTGGTCACCCTCGCGCACGAGATGCGCTACCCCGACATCTCCTCGCTCTACGCGGCCATCGGCGAGGGCCACGTGGCGGCCCAGGGCGTGGTGCAGAAGCTCGTCCAGGCCCTCGGCGGGGAGGACGCGGCCACCGAGGACATCGAGGAGGCCGCGCCGATCCGCACCCGCTCCAAGCGGCGCTCCTCGGCGGACCCGGGCGTGGTCGTCAAGGGCGTGGACGACGTGTGGGTCAAGCTGGCCCGCTGCTGCACCCCGGTCCCGGGCGACCCGATCATCGGCTTCGTCACCCGCGGCAACGGCATCTCCGTCCACCGGGCCGACTGCGTCAACGTCGATTCCCTCTCCCAGCAGCCGGAGCGGATCATCGACGTCGAGTGGGCGCCCACCCAGTCGTCGGTCTTCCTCGTCGCCATCCAGGTCGAGGCGCTCGACCGCTCGCGGCTCCTCTCGGACGTCACCCGGGTCCTGTCGGACCAGCACGTCAACATCCTCTCGGCGGCCGTGCAGACCTCCCGAGACCGGGTCGCGACCTCGCGGTTCACCTTCGAGATGGGCGACCCCAAGCACCTGGGCCACGTGCTGAAGGCCGTACGGGGCGTGGAGGGCGTGTACGACGTCTACCGCGTGACGTCGGCCCGACGGCCGTAGCAAGAGGAACGGCCCCCGGCGGATCGCCGGGGGCCGTTCCCATGTCGCCGGTACGTCAGCCGCCGAACTCCTCCAGGCCCTTCAGCGCCTGGTCCAGCAGCGCCTTGCGGCCCTCGAGCTCCTTGGCGAGCTTGTCGGCCTTGGCGTCATTGCCCGCGGCACGCGCCTTGGCGATCTGGTCCTGGAGCTTGTCCACCGCGTCCTGGAGCTGCCCGGTCAGGCCGGCCGCACGGGCCCGCGCCTCCGGGTTCGTCCGCCGCCACTCGGCCTCCTCGGCCTCCTGGATGGCGCGCTCGACCGCGTGCATCCGGCCCTCGATCTTCGGCCGGGCGTCCCGCGGCACATGGCCGATGGCCTCCCAGCGCTCGTTGACCGAACGGAACGCCGCCCGGGCCGCCTTGAGGTCGGTGACCGGAAGCAGCTTCTCCGCCTCGGTGACCAGCTCCTCCTTGAGCGTCAGGTTGCCCTGCTGCTCGGCGTCGCGCTCCGCGAACACCTCGCTGCGCGCCTGGAAGAAGACGTCCTGCGCGCCGCGGAAGCGGGCCCACAGCTCGTCCTCCGCCTCGCGCTGTGCGCGGCCCGCGGCCTTCCACTCGGTCATCAGATCCCGGTACCGCGCGGCGGTCGCGCCCCAGTCTGTGGACCCGGACAGCGCCTCCGCCTCGGCGACCAGCTTCTCCTTGACCTTGCGGGCGTCCTCGCGCTGCGCGTCCAGCGACGCGAAGTGCGCCTTGCGCCGCTTGGAGAACGCCGAGCGGGCGTGCGAGAAGCGGTGCCACAGCTCGTCGTCCGTCTTGCGGTCGAGCCGGGGCAGGCCCTTCCAGATGTCGACCAGGGCCCGCAGACGCTCGCCGGCCGACCGCCACTGCTCGCTGGCCGCCAGCTCCTCGGCCTCGGCGACGAGCGCCTCCTTGGCCGTACGGGCCTCCTCGGACTGCTTCGCCTTGGCCGCCTTGCGCTCCTCGCGGCGCGACTCGACCGTGGCGACCAGCTTGTCCAGCCGCTCCCGGAGCGCCGCCAGGTCACCGACGGCGTGGTGCTCGTCCACCTGCGTCCGCAGATGGTCGACGGCGGCCATCGCGTCCTTGGCCGACAGATCCGTGGTCCTGACCCGGCGTTCGAGGAGGCCGATCTCCACGACCAGGCCCTCGTACTTGCGCTCGAAGTAGGCAAGGGCCTCCTCGGGGCTCCCCGCCTGCCACGAGCCGACGACCTTCTCGCCGTCGGCGGTACGCACGTACACCGTCCCCGTCTCATCGACGCGGCCCCACGGGTCGCTGCTCACAGCGCCTCCTCCACATGATGCCGGGGCCGGCTCGCGGCCCGCGCGCATCGTCCACAGTTGTCCCGGCAGGGCCGCGCCCCGCCCGGTCCGGCGGCTTGATCCATTGACTGCCGATTGGTGCTGTTCGGGTGCCCCGCAGCCGCCGGGAGCAGGCACCCTGCACAACGCCAACATAGGCGAACGGCGGCCCGGCTGTCCGTATCCCGCGAGCGAAATTTCGCCGTCCGGCCACGGGTTGCGGAGCGCGCGGGCACCGGCTCAGGACTTGGTGACCGTCGCCTTGTCGATCACGGCCGTCGCGTTGGGCGGACCGTCGGTGCCGCCGCCCTGCACACCGGCGTCCGCGATCTTCTTGAGGGTCTTCATGCCCTCGGCGCCGATCGTGCCGAGCGGCGTGTAGTCCGGCGCCAGCGGGCTGTCCTTGTAGACGAGGAAGAACTGGCTGCCGGTCGAGTGCGGGGCCTGGGTCTTGGCCATCGCGACGGTGCCGGCCGGGTAGATCTTCATCCCCGCCTTCTTCATCTCCGCGTCCGAAGGATCCTTGAGGACCGGGTCCTTGAGGTTCTCCTCGGCCAGCGTGTAGCCCGGGCCGCCCTGGCCGTTGCCCTGCGGGTCGCCGCACTGCAGGACGAAGATGCCGCCGCTGGTGAGCCGGTGGCACTTGGTGTGGTCCAGATACCCCTGGGCCGCGAGGAAGTTGAAGGAGTTGACCGTGTGCGGGGCCTTCGCCGCGTCCATCTTCAGGTCGATGGTGCCGCACGTGGTCTTGAGGTTCATCGCGTAGCCGGCCGACTTGTCGATGGTCATCTCCGGCTCCTTCTTCCACGTCTTCGTGGCGGGGGAGCCGGGGGCCGGCTTGGCGCAGGGGTCCGGGCCCTTGGTGGGGGTGGGAAGGTCGCTCGGCGTGGAGCCGGCCGAGGTCTTCTTCCCGTCGTCCCCACCGCCCAGGGCGCCGGCCGCGTACGCGGTGGCGCCCGCGGCGACCACCACGGCGAGGCCGGCCGCGATCACCGCGTTCCGGCGCCGGGCCTTGCGGCGCTCCGCCTCGCGGCGCTGCTGCTGCCGCTCGAACTTCTCCCGGGCGAGCTGCCGCCGCCGCTGCTCGTTACTGACCACCGGGTCGTCTCCTCGTGCTTCTCGTCCGTCGCTCGTCCGTGGTGAGCCGCGTGTTGCGAGTGTGCCCGTACCGTATACGGGTTCGCGGCCCCGTACCCGCCGCCGGTAGGCTCTGAACCGGCCGAGGTACCGAAAGGGCACGCCCACCGGGCCTCCGCCGCGTCGATGCAGGCCGACATTTAAGGACGAACGTGCTGATTGCCGGGTTCCCCGCCGGGGCCTGGGGGACCAATTGTTATCTGGTCGCCCCCGCCGCGGGCGAGGAGTGCGTGATCATCGACCCGGGCCACCAGGCCGCCCAGGGAGTCGAGGAGACGCTCAGGAAGCATCGGCTCAAGCCCGTCGCCGTCGTCCTCACCCACGGCCACATCGACCACGTCGCGTCGGTGGTGCCGGTGTGCGGCGCCCACGACGTCCCCGCCTGGATCCACCCCGCCGACCGGTACATGATGAGCGACCCCGAAAAGGCGCTCGGCCGGTCCATCGGGGCGCAGCTCCTGGGGGAGCTGACGGTGGGGGAGCCGGACGACCTCAAGGAGCTCTCCGATGGCAGCACGCTGGAGCTGGCGGGGCTGGAGTTCTCCGTCGCGCACGCGCCCGGCCATACCAAGGGGTCGGTGACCTTCCGGATGCCCGAGACCGCCGAGATCCCCTCGGTCTTCTTCTCGGGTGACCTGTTGTTCGCCGGCTCCATCGGACGCACCGACCTGCCGGGCGGTGACCACGCCGAGATGCTGCGGTCGCTGGCACGCGTGTGCCTGCCGCTCGACGACTCGACCGTGGTCCTCTCCGGCCACGGCCCCCAGACGACCATCGGCCAGGAGCGCGCCGCCAACCCGTATCTCCGCGAGGTGGCCGCCGGCCAGGGAGCCGGATCCCCGGCTCCGCGACGAGGAATGTGACGAAAGCTTCCGTGAGCACCTTCAAGGCCCCCAAGGGCACCTACGACCTCCTGCCCCCCGACTCGGCGACCTACCTCGCCGTGCGCGAGGCGATCTCCGCGCCGCTGCGCCGCGCCGGCTACGGCTACGTCGAGACCCCCGGTTTCGAGCAGGTCGAGCTGTTCTCCCGCGGCGTCGGCGAGTCCACCGACATCGTGACCAAGGAGATGTACACCCTCACCACGCGCGGCGGCGACGAGCTGGCACTGCGCCCCGAGGGCACCGCCTCCGTGCTGCGCGCCGCGCTGGAGGCCAGCCTCCACAAGGCCGGCAACCTGCCCGTCAAGCTCTGGTACTCCGGCTCGTACTACCGCTACGAGCGCCCGCAGGCCGGCCGTTACCGGCACTTCTCCCAGGTCGGCGCCGAGGCCATCGGCGCCGAGGACCCGGCGCTGGACGCCGAGCTGATCATCCTGGCCGTCGACGCGTACCGGTCGCTGGGCCTTACGAACTTCCGCCTGCTGCTCAACTCGCTGGGCGACAAGGAGTGCCGTCCCGCCTACCGGGCCGCGCTCCAGGAGTTCCTGCGCGGGCTCGACCTGGACGAGGACACCCGCCGCCGCATCGACATCAACCCGCTGCGGGTCCTCGACGACAAGCGCGAGTCCGTCCAGAAGCAGCTGGTCGGCGCCCCCATGCTCCGCGACCACCTCTGCGAGGCGTGCAAGGAGTACCACGAGCGGGTGCGCGAGCTGCTGACCGCGGCGGGCGTCGCCTTCGAGGACGACGAGAAGCTGGTCCGCGGCCTCGACTACTACACGCGCACCACCTTCGAGTTCGTCCACGACGGCCTGGGCTCGCAGTCCGCGGTGGGCGGCGGCGGCCGTTACGACGGGCTGTCCGAGATGATCGGCGGCCCGGCGCTGCCGTCCGTCGGCTGGGCGCTCGGCGTGGACCGCACGGTGCTGGCGCTCAAGGCCGAGGGCATCGAGCTCGCGCTGCCCGCGCCGACCCAGGTGTACGCGGTGCCGCTGGGCGAGGAGGCCCGCGGGACCCTCTTCGGTCTGGTCACCGAGCTGCGCCGGGCCGGCGTCGCCACGGACTTCGCCTTCGGCGGCAAGGGCCTGAAGAACGCCATGAAGTCGGCCAACCGCTCGGGCGCCCGCTACGCGCTGGTCGCCGGCGAACGGGACCTGGCCGAGGGCGTGGTGCAGCTGAAGGACCTGGAGAGCGGCGAGCAGACCGCGATCGCGCTCGACACCGTCGTGAGTGAACTCCTGGCCAAGCAGGGCTGATTGCGCACGCCCTGGTGCACAATGGGCGACACCGCGACCGACTGATGGGAACTACGGCACTATGACGACCTCGGCCCTTGACCGTTCCGACACCGACGGAGTGGAGCGGGGCGGTCCCGCTCCGGGTGCGGTGGGCGGCAGCCGTGCGTTCGCGCTGCTGCTGGTCGTCACGGGGGCGCTGGGGCTGCTGGCCGCCTGGGTCATCATGCTCGACAAGAACAAGATCCTTGAGGCCAAGGCGGTCGGCAAGACCTTCACCCCCGGGTGCAGCCTCAACCCGATCGTCTCCTGCGGCAACATCATGGAGAGCGACCAGGCACAGGCCTTCGGGTTCCCCAACCCGATGCTCGGCCTGGTCGCCTACGGCGTGATCATCGCCATCGGCCTGGCGCTGCTCGGCGGGGCCCGCTTCCCGCGCTGGTACTGGCTGGGCATGGAGGCGGGCACGCTCTTCGGCGTCGGGTTCTGCAGCTGGCTGCAGTACGAGTCGCTGTACGTCATCGGCTCGCTGTGCCTGTGGTGCTGCCTGGCCTGGGTCGCGACCATCGTCATGTTCTGCTACGTGACCGTGCAGAACATCCGGCACCGCTTCATCCCGCTGCCGGACGGGGCGCGGCGTGCGGTGCTGGAGTTCCACTGGGTGGTGCCGGTGCTGTGGACCGGCATCATCGGGCTGCTGATCCTCACCAACTGGTGGTCGTTCTGGACGGGCCAGTCCTGATCCGTTCCCTGCCCGGGTCCGCTGTCAGTGGGGTGGCTTAGGGTTTCGGTGTGGAGCCCGACCTGTTCACCGCAGCCGCAGAGGACCGCCAGGAGAAGGATCCGGCGAGCAGTCCGCTGGCCGTCCGCATGCGCCCCCGCACCCTCGACGAGGTCGTGGGGCAGCAGCACCTGCTCAAGCCGGGCTCGCCGCTGCGCAGGCTGGTGGGGGAGGGCAGCGGCGGCCCCGCCCGGGCCGCCGCGGGGGTGCGCTGGGGGCCCCCCCGCCGCGGCCACACCCCCCCCGCGGGAGTCGTCAGCCACGCCCCCAACAAACCCGTAGTAGAGCAAAACCCGATAAACGCC
>NZ_JAEAMR010000010.1:697912-840086 GCF_015999245.1 Streptomyces sp. AV19
GGGGCCCCGGGCGGGGGGCGGCCCCCGGCCCCCCCCCCCCCGCCGCGGGGGGGGGGGGCCGCCCCCCCGGCCCCCCGGGGGGCGCGCGGGGGGGGGGGGGGGGGGGGGGGGCCGGGGGGGGCCGGCCCGGGCCCTCCTCGGTGATCCTCTGGGGCCCGCCCGGCATCGGCAAGACGACCCTCGCGTACGTCGTCAGCCAGGCCACCAACAAGCGCTTCGTCGAGCTCTCCGCGATCACGGCCGGGGTCAAGGAGGTGCGGGCCGTCATCGACGGAGCCCGCCGCGCGTCCGGCGGCTACGGCCAGGAGACCGTCCTCTTCCTCGACGAGATCCACCGCTTCAGCAAGGCCCAGCAGGATTCCCTCCTCCCGGCCGTCGAGAACCGCTGGGTCACCCTCATCGCGGCCACCACGGAGAACCCGTACTTCTCGGTGATCTCCCCGCTGCTCTCCCGCTCCCTCCTGCTCACCCTCCAGGCGCTCACCGACGACGACCTGCGCGGTCTGCTGCGCCGCGCGCTCACGGACGAGCGCGGTCTCGGCGGGGCCGTCGCGCTGTCCGAGGACGCGGAGGCGCACCTGCTGCGGATCGCCGGCGGCGACGCGCGGCGGGCGCTGACCGCCCTGGAGGCGGGCGCCGGGGCGGCGATCGCCAAGGGCGAGGCGGAGATCGGCCTGCAGACGCTGGAGGAGACGGTCGACCGGGCGGCGGTGAAGTACGACCGGGACGGGGACCAGCACTACGACGTGGCCAGTGCCCTGATCAAGTCGATCCGCGGCTCGGACGTCGACGCCACGCTGCACTATCTCGCCCGGATGATCGAGGCGGGGGAGGACCCGCGGTTCATCGCGCGGCGACTGATGATCTCGGCGAGCGAGGACATCGGGCTGGCGGATCCGACGGCCTTGACGACGGCGGTCGCCGGTGCGCAGGCGGTCGCGATGATCGGCTTCCCCGAGGCGCGGATCACGCTCTCCCAGGTCGCCATCGCCCTGGCGCTCGCGCCCAAGTCCAACGCGGCGTACCTCGCGATCGACGCGGCGCTGGCGGATGTGCGGGCGGGGCTGGCGGGGCCGGTGCCGGCGCATCTGCGGGACGGGCACTACAAGGGGGCGGAGAAGCTGGGGCATGCGCAGGGATATGTGTATCCGCACGATCTGCCGGGGGGCATCGCGCGGCAGCGGTATGCGCCGGAGGCGGTGCACGGGAAGGAGTATTACCGGCCTACGCGGTACGGGGCGGAGGCGCGGTACGCGGATGTGGTGGAGCGGGTGCGGCAGCGTTTGAAGGGGGAGTGAAGCCCCTGGCCAGCCCTTTCACTCTCGCCGCGCTCTGCGCGGGGCAACGCGGCCGCGCCGCGTCAGTCCTCAATCGCCGGACGGGCTGAATCAGCCCGTCCGGCGTGAACGGGGGGAGGGGCGCCTTCACTCCTCCGCCGCGTCGAAGAGGCGGTGCATCGCCCGGCGCAGGCCCACCACGTTCCGTACCGGCTCCGGGAATTCGAAGCGGGCGTCGAAGGAGCGGTCGGCCAGGGATCCCTCGCCGCGGCCGTGCGTGAAGCGGACCCGCAGGCCGAAGCGGTCCAGCGCCAGCGGCACGGCCCGGTCGTCCGGCCCCGCGGCCTCCCGGCGCTCGCCCAGCAGCCGCCACAGGGAGCGCACCTGGTCGCCGTGGCCGGAGTGCAGGTGCTGGAGCAGATCCGCCTCGTACTCGACCAGTGGATCCGGGTCGGCCTCGGCGAACGCTCCGGGTTCGACGCGCTCCGCGCCCCACAGGTCGTCCACGGACGCCTCGCCCAGCTCCAGCCGGAGCATCATGTGACCGGGCTCGGCGACGCCGGGCACGCAGGTGATCCAGCCCGAGAGCCAGGCCCGGCCGCGGATGCGGTTGGGGACGGAGACCGGGGCCACGTCGGTGATCTCCAGTACGGCCGGGAGGTCGTCGTCCTGGGCGTGGGTGGCCGTGCGGACGACCGGGGACGCGGCGGGGAACGCCAGGAACACGTCGCCGTCGCGGCCCACGCTGCGGGCCTCGGGGGAGAGCTGCTCCGGGCGGGCGGACTCCAGCCCGGGAACGAGCAGTACCGCGGAGCATGTACTCTGTACGAGAGTTCGTGTGCGCTCGGCTGCTGACGGCATCCGCGCGATTTCAAGTCCGCTGGGACGCGGCTGACCACGATCTGATCGGACCTCCGTCGCACCGACGCCATCAGGCGCGTCGGCCTTCTTCGTGTTGTCCGTGACGTGACTGGTGTTCCCCGGGCGAGACATGCGATCTCCTTGAGTAAGGTGAGCCTAACCTAACCTATTTCGGAGGTCTGGAGAACGTGCCTAACCAGTCGCGTCCCAAGGTCAAGAAGTCTCGTGCGCTCGGCATCGCGCTGACGCCGAAGGCCGTCAAGTACTTCGAGGCCCGCCCCTACCCGCCGGGCGAGCACGGCCGTGGCCGCAAGCAGAACTCGGACTACAAGGTCCGTCTGCTCGAGAAGCAGCGTCTGCGCGCCCAGTACGACATCAGCGAGCGCCAGATGGCGCGCGCCTACGACCGCGCCAAGAAGGCCGAGGGCAAGACGGGCGAGGCGCTGGTCATCGAGCTCGAGCGTCGTCTCGACGCCCTGGTTCTGCGTTCGGGCATCGCCCGCACCATCTACCAGGCCCGTCAGATGGTCGTCCACGGCCACATCGAGGTCAACGGCGGCAAGGTCGACAAGCCGTCCTTCCGCGTCCGTCCCGACGACGTCGTGATGGTCCGCGAGCGCAGCCGCTCCAAGACCCTCTTCGAGACGGCCCGCGCCGGTGGCTTCGCCGCCGAGGGTGAGACCCCGCGCTACCTCCAGGTCAACCTGGCCGCGCTGGCCTTCCGCCTGGACCGCGAGCCGAACCGCAAGGAGATCCCGGTGATCTGCGACGAGCAGCTCGTCGTCGAGTACTACGCCCGCTAATTCCGGACGTAGCACCTCTTTCTCCGGCCGGCCCGCCGCCTCCCGCCCCCGTGGCGCGCGAAGCGGCGGGCCGCCGTGCTTTTCCGGACGGGCACGGCTCCGAACGGGCACGGACGCCTCCGCCGGGGCCGAAACGGAGCGGGGCCGAAACGGAGTACGGGAGGTCACCCCCGGCGCGATAAGGTCGGTATCCGACGTTCTACGTATGTGACCAGCTGTGTGACCAGCGACGACGAGCAGGGAGCGGTGCAGTGTCCGGTGGAGAGGTGGCCGGGATCCTCGTGGCCGTCTTCTGGGCGATCCTGGTGTCCTTCATCGCCCTGGTCCTGGTCCGTCTGGCACAGGCCCTGAAGGCCGCCACCAAGCTGGTCGCCGACGTCACCGAACAGGCCGTCCCGCTCCTCGCCGACGCCTCGGCGACGGTCCGCTCCGCGAACACCCAGCTCGCCCGCGTCGACTCGATCGCCGCGGACGTCCAGGAGGTCACGGCCAACGCCTCCGCGCTGTCCTCGACCGTCTCCTCCGCCTTCGGCGGTCCCCTGGTCAAGGTCGCCGCCTTCGGCTACGGGGTGCGGCGGGCGATCGGCCGCAAGGGCGGCCCCGCGGAGCCCGAGCGGGTTGCGTTCACCGGTAGGACCGTCGGCAAGAAACTGCCGTCCGCCCGGCGCGGCGGCCGCCGTACCCGTGGGAAGGGTTGACCGAGAAATGTTCCGCCGTGCTTTTTGGTTCACGACCGGTGTGGCCGCCGGTGTGTGGGCCACCACCAAGGTCAACCGCACCCTGGACAAGCTCACGCCCGAGAGCCTGGCGCTCCAGGCCGCCGACCGTGCCGTGCTCGCCGGCCGGCGCGTCAAGCTCTTCGCCCTCGACATCCGCGACGGCATGGCACACCGCGAGGCGGCGCTCAAGGACGCGCTCGGCCTGGCGGCCGCGCCGGAGCCCGAGCCCCGGGCGCTCCCCGGGCAGCGGCCGCACCTCGTGGTCGTCGAACAACAGCATCCCCATCACTCGCTCACCCGGAAAGAGGACCACTGATGGAGTCCGCCGAAATCCGCCGCCGCTGGTTGCGCTTCTTCGAAGAGCGCGGTCACACCGTCGTGCCGTCGGCGTCGCTCATCGCGGACGACCCGACGCTGCTCCTGGTCCCCGCCGGCATGGTGCCCTTCAAGCCGTACTTCCTCGGTGAGGTCAAGCCGCCGTTCAGCCGTGCCACCAGCGTGCAGAAGTGCGTCCGTACGCCGGACATCGAGGAGGTCGGCAAGACCACCCGGCACGGCACGTTCTTCCAGATGTGCGGCAACTTCTCCTTCGGCGACTACTTCAAGGAGGGCGCGATCAAGCTCTCCTGGGAGCTGCTGACCACCCCGGTGGACGGGGGCGGCTTCGGGCTGGACCCCGAGAAGCTCTGGATCACCGTCTACCAGGACGACGACGAGGCCGAGCGGATCTGGCGCGACGTGGTCGGCGTCCCCGCCGAGCGCATCCAGCGCCTGGGCAAGAAGGACAACTTCTGGTCCATGGGCGTCCCCGGCCCCTGCGGCCCCTGCTCCGAGATCAACTACGACCGCGGCCCCGAGTTCGGCCCCGAGGGCGGCCCGGCCGTCAACGACGAGCGGTACGTGGAGATCTGGAACCTGGTCTTCATGCAGTACGAGCGGGGTGCCGGCGACGGCAAGGAGGACTTCCCGATCCTCGGCGACCTCCCCGCCAAGAACATCGACACCGGTCTCGGCCTCGAGCGCCTCGCCATGATCCTCCAGGGCGTGCGCAATATGTACGAGACCGACACCCTGCGCGTGGTCATCGACAAGGCCACCGAGCTGACCGGTGTCCGCTACGGCGCCGCCGACGCCTCCGACGTCTCGCTGCGCGTGGTCGCCGACCACATGCGCACCTCCGTGATGCTCATCGGCGACGGCGTCACCCCCGGCAACGAGGGCCGCGGCTACGTCCTGCGCCGCATCATGCGCCGAGCCATCCGCAACATGCGGATGCTGGGCGCCACCGGCCCCGTCGTCGCCGACCTGCTCGACGTGATCATCAACACGATGGGGCAGCAGTACCCGGAGCTCGTCTCGGACCGCAAGCGCATCGAGACCGTCGCGCTCGCCGAGGAGGCCGCCTTCCTCAAGACCCTGAAGGCCGGCACCAACATCCTCGACACCGCCGTCACCGAGACCAAGGCCACCGGCGGCAAGATCCTCGCCGGCGAGAAGGCGTTCCTGCTCCACGACACCTGGGGCTTCCCCATCGACCTCACCCTGGAGATGGCCGCCGAGCAGGGCCTCTCCGTGGACGAGGACGGCTTCCGCCGCCTGATGAAGGAGCAGCGGGAGCGCGCCAAGGCCGACGCCAAGGCCAAGAAGACCGGCCACGCCGACCTGTCCTCCTACCGCGAGGTCGCCGACGCCTCCGGCGCCACCGACTTCACCGGCTACCTCACCACCGAGGGCGAGTCGACGGTCGTCGGCCTGCTCGTGGACGGCGTGCCCTCGCCCGCCGCCACCGAGGGCGACGAGGTCGAGGTCGTCCTGGACCGCACCCCGTTCTACGCCGAGGGCGGCGGCCAGCAGGCCGACCAGGGCCGCATCAAGCTCGACACCGGCGCCGTGATCGAGGTCCGCGACGTGCAGAAGCCGGTCCCCGGCGTGCACGTGCACAAGGGCGTCGTCCAGGTCGGCGAGGTGACCGTGGGCGCCTCCGCCTACGCCGTCATCGACGTCCGGCGCCGCCGCGCCATCGCCCGCGCCCACAGCGCCACGCACCTCACCCACCAGGCGCTGCGCGATGCCCTGGGCCCGACCGCCGCCCAGGCCGGTTCGGAGAACGCCCCGGGCCGCTTCCGCTTCGACTTCGGCTCCCCGGCCGCCGTGCCGGGCAGCGTCCTCACGGACGTCGAGCAGCGGATCAACGAGGTCCTCTCGCGCGAGCTGGAGGTCCACGCCGAGATCATGAGCCTGGACGAGGCCAAGAAGGCCGGCGCCATCGCCGAGTTCGGCGAGAAATACGGCGAGCGGGTCCGCGTGGTGACCATCGGCGACTTCTCCAAGGAGCTCTGCGGCGGCACGCACGTCGCCAACACCGCCCAGCTGGGCCTGGTGAAGCTCCTCGGCGAGTCCTCGATCGGCTCCGGCGTGCGCCGTGTCGAGGCCCTCGTCGGCGCCGACGCGTACAACTTCCTGGCCAAGGAGCACACGGTCGTCGCCCAGCTCACCGAGCTGGTCAAGGGCCGTCCGGAGGAGCTGCCGGAGAAGATCTCCGGGATGCTCGCCAAGCTCAAGGACGCCGAGAAGGAGATCGAGCGCTTCCGCGCCGAGAAGGTGCTCCAGGCCGCCGCCGGGCTGGCCGAGGGCGCCAAGGACGTCCGCGGCGTCGCCCTGGTCACCGGCCGGGTGCCGGACGGCACGGGCGCCGACGACCTGCGCAAGCTGGTGCTCGACGTCCGCGGCCGGATCAACGGCGGCCGCCCGGCCGTCGTCGCCCTGTTCACCGTGGCGGGCGGCCGTCCGCTGACCGTCATCGCCACCAACGACGCCGCCCGCGAGCGCGGCCTCAAGGCCGGTGACCTGGTGCGCACCGCGGCCAAGACGCTCGGCGGCGGTGGCGGCGGCAAGCCGGACGTCGCCCAGGGCGGCGGCCAGAACCCGGAGGCCGTGGACGAGGCCATGGCCGCCGTCGAGCGCCTCGTCGGGGAAGCGGCCTGAGCGTGCGACGAGGCAGACGCATCTCCGTCGACGTCGGGGACGCCCGGATCGGGGTCGCCTCGTGCGACCCCGACGGGGTCCTCGCCACCCCGGTCGAGACCGTGCCGGGGCGGGACATCCCCGCCGCGCACAAGCGGCTGGTGGCGGTGATCGAGGAGTACGAGCCCATCGAGGTGGTCGTCGGCCTGCCCCGCTCGCTCAGCGGGCGGGAGGGGCCGGCGGCGGCCAAGGTGCGCACGTTCGCCAAGGAGCTGGCCCGGCGCGTCGCGCCGGTGCCGGTCCGGCTGGTGGACGAGCGGATGACCACGGTCACCGCGGCCCAGGGGCTGCGCGCCTCCGGCGTGAGCGCCAAGAAGGGGCGGTCCGTCGTCGACCAGGCGGCGGCCGTGATCATTCTGCAGAACGCGCTGGAGACCGAACGGGTGTCCGGCCACCCTCCGGGCGAACCCGTCGAAGTGGTCATCTAATCGCGATACGGTAACCTTCCGCGCGACATGGCAGCTGTTCGAACGCCATCCATTCCGGACCAGACGATCGGACCCGCGCCCCTTGGGGGGCGCCCGGCTGCCGCTGTGCGGCTCTAGGGGATTGATGACTGAGTACGGCCGGGGTTCCGGCTCCCAACCGTGGAATCCCGGCGACCCCCACTACGGGGACCAGGGATACGAGGGCGGGCAGTATCCCCCTCAGCAGGCTCAGCAGCAGCCCTATTACGGGCAGCAGCAGTACGCCGAGCAGCAGCAATACGGCTGGGACACGGCACAGGGCGGGGGCGGCCACGCGGGCGGCTCCGACGGCCAGGGCGGCTACTACGGCGCCGGGTACCCGCAGGCGTACGACACCGGTCAGCACCCCCACCTGCAGGGACAGCAGCCGTACGACACGGGGCAGCATCCGCACGTGCAGGGCGGGCAGCAGTACGACACCGGTCAGCATCCCCATCCGCAGGGCCAGTCGTCGTACGGCACCGGTCAGCAGCCCCACGTCCCGTACGACACGGGGCAGCAGCGGTTCCCGCAGCAGCCGGCCCCGGTCCAGGAACCGCCCGAGGACTGGTCGGACGGCTCCTCCACGGGCACGCAGCCCTTCCTCGCCAAGGAGGAGGCCCCGGCTCCCGCGGTGTCCTCCCCGGCCATAGACCTCCTGCCCGGCGGTGGCGCCGACGAGGGGGACGACGAGCCCCGGCGCGGCCGGCGCGGCGGCAAGGCCAAGAAGGCGCCCAAGCGCCGCAGCGGAACGGCCTGTCTGGTGGTCGCCGTCGTGCTCCTCGGCGCCGTCGGCGGCGGGGGCTACCTCGCCTACGACTACTGGCAGACCAACTACGGCCCCGCGCCCGACTACGAGGGCGAGGGCTCGGGCCAGGTGCAGGTGGAGGTCGCGAAGGGATCGGGCCTCACCCAGATCGGTGATGCTCTCCAGAGGAAGGGCGTCGTCAAGAGCTCCCGCGCCTTTACCGAGGCTGCCAACGGCAAGCTCATCCAGCCGGGCACGTACACCCTGAACAAGGAGATGTCCGCCGCCTCCGCCGTCACGATGATGACGGACGCCAAGAACCTGCTGACGCTGCGCGAGGGCATCCGCGCCTCCGCCGTCTACACCGCGATCGACCAGAAGCTGGAGCTCAAGCCGGGCACCACCAAGGAGGTCGCGCACAACCAGGTGAAGAACCTGGGCCTGCCGGCCTGGGCCACCGCCTCGTCCGAGGTCAAGGACCCGCTGGAGGGCTTCCTCTTCCCGTCGCAGTACAACGCGGGCAAGGGCACCAAGCCGGAGGAGATCCTGCGGCAGATGGTCGCCCGCGCGGTGAAGAACTACGGCGAGCAGGACCTGGAGGGCAAGGCCAAGGAGCTGGGCCTGAAGTCCCCGCTGGAGGTGATCACCGTCGCCAGCCTCGTCCAGGTCGAGGGCAAGTACAAGCACGACTTCGACAAGATCGCCCGGGTCATCTACAACCGGCTCAAGCCGGACAACAAGGAGACCAACGGCAAGCTGGACTTCGACTCCACGGTCAACTACGCCAAGAGCCAGTCCACCCTGGACATCGGCTCCGTCAACGACCTGCGCCAGTTCAAGCACCCGTACAACACCTACTACATCCAGGGCCTGCCGCCGGGGCCGATCAGCAACCCCGGCATGGACGCCCTGAAGTCCGCGCTCGAACCCGCCTCCGGTCCCTGGTACTACTTCGTCTCGATCAACGAGAACGAGACGCTCTTCGCGGTGAGCAACGCGGAGCACAACAAGAACCGGGATCGGTACAACCAGGAGCGCAAGAAGGCCGGCCAATGACCACACGCCAGCGCGCAGCCGTACTCGGCTCGCCCATCGTCCACTCGCTGTCCCCGGTCCTGCACCGGGCCGCCTACGCCGAACTGGGCCTGGGGGAGTGGACGTACGAACGATTCGAGATCGACGAGGCCGCGCTTCCCGGCTTCGTGGCCGGGCTCGGCCCCGAGTGGGCGGGCCTCTCGCTGACCATGCCGCTCAAGCGCGCGATCATCCCGCTGCTGGACGAGGTCAGCGCCACCGCGCGGTCCGTCGAGGCGGTCAACACGGTGGTGTTCACCGAGGACGGCCGCCGGGTCGGCGACAACACCGACATCCCCGGGCTGGTCGCGGCGCTGCGCGAGCGCGGCGTGGAGAAGACCGCCTCGGCCGCCGTCCTGGGCGCCGGCGCCACCGCCTCCTCGGCGCTCGCCGCCCTGGCCGGGATCTGCTCCGGCGAGGTGACCGCCTACGTCCGCAGCCCGGAGCGGGCCGCCGAGATGCGGCAGTGGGGCGAGCGGCTCGGGGCGGACGTGCGCGTCGCCGACTGGTCGCGGGCCGCCGAGGCGTTCGAGGCGCCGCTGGTGATCGCCACCACCCCCGCGGGGGCGACGGACGCCCTGGCCGACGCCGTCCCCGAGCACGCGGGCACTCTCTTCGACGTGCTCTACGAGCCCTGGCCGACGCCGCTGGCCGCGGCCTGGGCCCGGCGCGGCGGCACCGTCCTCGGCGGCCTCGACCTGCTCGTCCACCAGGCGGTGCTCCAGGTCGAGCGGATGACCGGGGTGCCGCGGGCGCCGCTGGCCGCGATGCGCGCGGCGGGAGAGGCGGCCCTGGCGGCGCGCTGACGTCCCGTCGGCCGCCCCGGTCCGGCGGGGAGCCGCATTCCCGTCCGGCGAAGATCGGCAGGAAAGCGCCAGAAAAGGACCGGCCTCCGGGAAACCGCCCGGGACATGGGAGGATCGGGGATGGCGGCCCGCACCGCGGGTCGGTCGTGCCGCCGCACGTTCGAAGGCGCGAGCAGGAGGAGTTCCGTTGAGCAGGTTGCGCTGGCTGACGGCCGGGGAGTCGCATGGCCCGGCACTGGTGGCGACGCTGGAGGGGCTGCCCGCAGGCGTTCCGGTGACCACCGAGATGGTGGCGGACGCGCTCGCGCGGCGTCGGCTGGGCTACGGCCGCGGCGCCCGGATGAAGTTCGAGAAGGACGCGGTGACGTTCCTCGGCGGCGTCCGCCACGGGCTGTCGATGGGCTCCCCGGTCGCGGTCATGGTGGGCAACACCGAGTGGCCCAAGTGGGAGAAGGTCATGTCGGCCGACCCGGTCGACCCGGCGGAGCTGGCCGACATGGCCCGCAACGCCCCGTTGACGCGGCCCCGTCCGGGCCACGCCGACCTGGCGGGCATGCAGAAGTACGGCTTCGACGAGGCCCGTCCGATTCTGGAGCGTGCCTCGGCGCGCGAGACCGCGGCGCGCGTCGCGCTGGGCGCGGTCGCCCGCTCCTTCCTGAAGGAGGCGGCCGGCATCGAGATCGTCTCGCACGTGGTGGAGCTGGCCTCGGCCAGGGCTCCCTACGGTCTCGTCCCCAAGCCCTCCGACGTCGAGCGGCTGGACGCCGACCCGGTGCGCTGCCTCGACCCGGACGCCAGCAAGGCGATGGTCGCCGAGATCGACCAGGCGCAGAAGAGCGGCGACACCCTCGGCGGCGTCGTCGAGGTCGTCGCCCACGGCGTCCCGGTGGGCCTGGGCTCGCACGTGCACTGGGACCGCCGGCTGGACGCCCGGCTGGCCGCGGCGCTCATGGGCATCCAGGCGATCAAGGGCGTCGAGCTCGGCGACGGCTTCGCGCTGGCCCGGGTGCCGGGTTCGCAGGCGCACGACGAGATCGTGGGCACCGAGGACGGCATCCGCCGCACGTCCGGCCGCTCCGGCGGCACCGAGGGCGGCCTGACCACCGGTGAACTGCTGCGCGTCCGCGCCGCGATGAAGCCGATCGCCACCGTCCCCCGGGCGCTGGCCACCGTCGACGTCGCCACCGGCGAGGCGGCCAAGGCGCACCACCAGCGCTCCGACGTGTGCGCCGTGCCGGCCGCCGGCATCGTCGCCGAGGCCATGGTGGCGCTCGTGCTGGCCGACGCCGTCGTGGAGAAGTTCGGCGGCGACAGTGTCGGCGAGACCCGCCGCAACGTGCGGAGCTACCTCGACAACCTGGCGATCAAGTGACCGGTCCCACCGGTCCCGTCGCCGTCCTGGTCGGCCCGCCCGGCGCGGGCAAGTCCACCATCGGCGCCCTGCTCGCCGAGCGGCTGGGCACCGGCTACCGGGACACCGACGCCGACATCGAGCGGACGGCCGGCAAGCCCATCCCGGAGATCTTCATCGACGAGGGCGAGCCGCACTTCCGCGCGCTGGAGCGGCAGGCCGTCCGCGCCGCCGTGGCCGAGCACTCCGGAGTGCTCGCCCTCGGCGGCGGGGCGGTCATGGACCCGGACACCCGGGCCCTGCTCAAGGGCCTGCCCGTGGTCTTCCTCGACGTCGAACTGGCGGACGCCGTCCGCCGGGTGGGCCTGGACAAGCCGCGCCCGCTGCTCGCCATCAACCCCCGTCAGCGGTGGCGGGAGCTGATGGAGGCGCGCCGCCCGCTCTACCACGAGGTCGCCCGCGCCGTCGTGGCCACCGGTGACCGGACGCCCGTCCAGGTCGCCGAGGCCGTGCTCGAGGCGCTGGGGCTGCCCCGCACCACCGGCACCACCGCACCGGACACCACGCAGTCTCCGGACACCACGCAGTGAGGAACGCATGACGGACGCCCCCACCCGTATCCAGGTCGCCGGCAGCGCGGGCACCGCGCCGTACGAGGTCCTGGTCGGCCACCGGCTGCTGGGCGAGCTGCCCGGCCTCATCGGCCGCGACGCCAAGCGCGTGGCCGTGCTGCACCCCGAGGCGCTCGCCGAGACCGGCGAGGTGCTGCGCTCGGACCTGGCCGCCCAGGGCTACGAGGCCATCGCCATCCAGGTGCCCAACGCCGAGGAGGCCAAGACCGCCGAGGTCGCCGCCTACTGCTGGAAGGCGCTCGGCCAGTCCGGCTTCACCCGTACCGACGTCGTCGTCGGCGTCGGCGGCGGGGCCACCACCGACCTGGCCGGTTTCGTGGCCGCCACCTGGCTGCGCGGGGTGCGCTGGATCGCGGTGCCCACCACCGTGCTGGCGATGGTGGACGCCGCGGTCGGCGGCAAGACGGGCATCAACACCGCCGAGGGCAAGAACCTCGTCGGTGCCTTCCACCCGCCGGCCGGGGTGCTGTGCGACCTGGCCGCGCTGGAGTCGCTGCCCGTCCACGACTACGTCAGCGGCCTGGCCGAGGTCATCAAGGCCGGCTTCATCGCCGACCCGCGGATCCTGGAGCTGATCGAGGCCGATCCCGAGGCCGCCCGCACCCCGGCCGGCCCGCACACGGCCGAGCTGATCGAGCGCGCGATCCGGGTCAAGGCCGAGGTCGTCTCGCAGGACCTCAAGGAGTCGGGCCTGCGCGAGATCCTCAACTACGGCCACACGCTGGCCCACGCCATCGAGAAGAACGAGCGCTACAACTGGCGGCACGGCGCGGCGGTCTCCGTCGGCATGGTCTTCGCCGCCGAACTCGGCCGGATCGCGGGGCGGCTGGACGACGCGACGGCGGACCGGCACCGCGCGGTGCTGGAGGCCGTGGGCCTGCCGGTGACCTACCGCGGCGACCAGTGGCCCAAGCTGCTGGAGACGATGAAGATCGACAAGAAGACCCGGGGCGACCGGCTGCGCTTCATCGTGCTGGACGGGCTGGCCAAGCCGGTGGTGCTGGAGGCTCCGGACCCGGCGATGCTGCTGGCCGCACACGCGGAGATCGCGGCGTGAGCGCGCGCAGGGTGCTGGTGCTGAACGGCCCCAACCTGGGCCGGCTCGGCTCCCGCGAGCCCGATGTCTACGGGGCCACGTCCTACGCCGGGCTGGTGGAGGAGTGCACGAAGCTGGGCGCCGAGCTCGGCTTCGCGGTCGAGGTCCGGGAGACCAACGACGAGGGCGAGATCATCCGCTGGCTGCACGAGGCGGCCGACGGGCGGCTGCCGGTCGTCATCAACCCCGGTGCGTTCACGCACTACTCGTACGGGATGCGGGACGCGGCGGCGCAGCGGACGGCTCCGCTGATCGAGGTGCACATCTCCAACCCGTACGCGCGGGAGGAGTTCCGGCACACGTCGGTCATCGCGCCTGTCGCCTCCGGCACGGTCGCCGGTTTCGGGATCGGTTCGTACCGCTTGGCGTTGCGGGCGCTGGCGGAGGAACTGGCGGGCTGAGGTTGGGCGTTGGGGGGATTGTGCCCCTGTCCCGCCCTTTCACCGTTTCTTCGCGCTCCGCGCGGGTGTCCTTCGCCCGAAGGGCGAATGGGGTCCGGGGTCTCCCCGGGAAACGGCGCAAGGGCGGGGCTGGGGCAAACTGACCCCCGACGGCCACCACCCGCACGAGACGGAGTACCACCGGATGCAGCACCCCCCGATGCCGGCCGTGCCGCCCCCGCCGAGCCCGAGCCCCGGCCCCCTCGTCGGACCTCCGCCCGTCGCCGTCCTCCTCATCGGCCCGGCCGGTGCCGGGAAGACCACCGTGGCCCGTCACTGGGCCGACAACCGTCACGCCCCCACCGCCCACATCAGCCTCGACGACGTCCGCGAATGGGTGCGCGCGGGCTTCGCCGACCCCCAGTCGGGCTGGAACGACCACTCCGAGGCCCAGTACCGCCTCGCCCGCCGCACCTGCGGCTTCGCCGCCCGCAACTTCGTCGCCAACGGGATCTCCTGCATCATCGACGACGCCGTCTTCCCCGACCTGCCCGCCGTCGGACTCGGCGGCTGGCAGCGGCACATCGGCCCGGGCCTGCTGCCCGTGGTGCTGCTGCCGGGCCTCCAGGTGGTCCTGGAGCGCAACGCCGAGCGCACCGGCAACCGCCGCCTCGGCGACGAGGAGGTCGCCCGTATCCACGGCCGGATGGCCGGCTGGTACGGCTCCGGGCTGCCCATCATCGACAACTCCCAGCAGGACGTCGCCGCCACGGCCCGCCTCCTGGACGAGATCGTCGCCCGCGCCCTGGCCGCCCCGCCCCGCTGGTAGCGGCCCGGGCGGATGCTCCGGAGAGGCCGGTTCCGGCCGCCGATCGTAGGCTCGGAGCTATGTCCGACGTGTACGCGGCGCGGCGCGCACGGCTGCTGGAGCGGTGCGTGGCCGGCGGCGGCGACGCCGCCCTGGTGACCGGCGGGGCCAATGTGCGCTACCTCGCGGGCCGGGTGCCGGCCGGATCGGCCCTGCTCGTCGGGCCCGGACACGACCTGCTGCTGTGCGTCTCGGATCCGTTCGACGACGGCTCGGGCGCCCGGCCGGCCGGGGACCTGCGGGTCTTCGTGCTGCCGAGCGTCGAGGGAGACCCGGCCGTGGCGGCCGCGGAGCGCGCGGAGGCAGCCGGAGCGCGGATCCTGGCAGTGGAGGAGCACCACCTGACCGTCCTGCGCCACCGCGCCCTGCGCTCGGTCGCCCCCGGACTGCGTCTGGAGGACCTGGGCCCGGCCGTGGAGCAGCAGCGGCTGGTCAAGGACGACGAGGAGATCTCCTGTCTGCGCATCGCCGCCGAGATCGCCGACCAGGCGCTGGGGGAGCTGCTGGAGTCGATCCTGGTGGGCCGCACCGAGCGCCATCTGGCGCTGGAGCTGGAGCGGCGGCTGGTGGACCACGGCGCGACCGGGGCCGCGTTCGCCACCTCGGTGGGGACGGGGCCGGACTCGGGGCTGATGGGCCACGTGCCCTGCGACCGCCGGGTCGAGGAGGGCGACTTCCTCACCGTCTGCCTGGGCGCCGATTACCACGGCTACCACAGCGAGGTCGCCCGTACCTTCGTCATCGGGACGTCCCCCGCGGACTGGCAGATCGAGCTGTACGAGCAGGTCTTCGCGGCCCAGCGGGCCGGGCGGGAGGCACTCGTGCCCGGCACGCCGTACCGTGAAGTGGACCGCGCGGTGCGCCGGGTGCTGGACGCCGCGGGCCATGCCGAACGGCTCGGTCCGTGGGTCGGTCACGGCGTGGGACTCGAAAACGGCGAGGACCCTCGGCTGGCGCCCTCGGCCATGGGTAAACTGGACGCTTGCGTGCCGGTCACCGTAGATCCGGGGGTACACCTCCCGGGGCGGGGCGGCGTCCGGATCGATGACACGCTCGTCGTCCGCCCCGAGGCGGACGGCGGTCCCGAGCTACTCACCATCACGACCAAGGAGCTGCTCGCGCTGTAGCGCGTGCCTCTTCGGGGTCGCAGCTTCAGTCCAGGAGATTCCGCAACCGTGGCTTCCACGAACGACCTCAAGAACGGCATGGTGCTCAAGCTCGAAGGCGGCCAGCTCTGGTCCGTCGTCGAGTTCCAGCACGTCAAGCCCGGCAAGGGCCCCGCCTTCGTGCGCACCAAGCTCAAGAACGTGCTGTCCGGCAAGGTCGTCGACAAGACCTTCAACGCCGGCGTCAAGGTCGAGACGGCCAACGTCGACAAGCGCGGTATGCAGTTCTCGTACATGGACGGCGACTACTTCGTCTTCATGGACATGGACACGTACGACCAGCTGCACATCGACCGCAAGACCGTCGGTGACGCCGCCAACTTCCTGATCGAGGGCTTCGAGGCCGTCGTCGCGCAGAACGAGGGCAGCGTCCTCTACGTCGAGCTCCCGGCCGCCGTCGAGCTCACCATCCAGCACACCGACCCGGGCGTCCAGGGCGACCGCTCCACCGGTGGCACCAAGCCCGCCAAGCTGGAGACCGGCTACGAGATCCAGGTCCCGCTGTTCATCAGCACGGGCGAGAAGATCAAGGTCGACACGCGCACCGGCGATTACCTCGGCCGGGTGAACAGCTAACCGTGGCCGCTCGCAGCAACTCCCGGAAGCGTGCCTTCCAGATCCTCTTCGAGGCCGACCAGCGCGGCGCGACCGTGCTGGACGTGCTCGCGGACTGGGTCCGGCACTCGCGCTCCGACGACCGGCAGCCGCCCGTCAACGAGTACACGATGCAGCTGGTCGAGGGGTACGCCGAGCACGTGACCCGGATCGACGAGCTGATCGCCACCTACGCGGTCGGCTGGGACCTCGACCGGATGCCGGTCGCCGACCGGAACATCGTCCGGCTCGGTGCCTACGAGCTCATCTGGGAGGACGGCACCCCGGACGCCGTGGCGATCGACGAGGCGGTGCAGCTCGCCAAGGAGTTCTCCACGGACGAGTCGCCGGCCTTCGTCAACGGTCTGCTCGGCCGCTTCAAGGAACTGAAGCCGGGCATCCGCCGCGCATGACGCCGAAACGCCGCTGGGCGGGAAACCGAAAGGTTTCCCGCCCAGCGGCGTTCGTATGAGGCAAGTGCGCCGAGCGCTATGCGTCCTCGTGCTGGACGGCGCGGCGCGCGTCCGCGTCGAGCACGCCCCAGCTGATGAGCTGCTCGGTGAGCACCGAGGGCGACTGGTCGTAGATCACGGCGAGGGTGCGCAGGTCGTCCTGGCGGATCGACAGCACCTTGCCGTTGTAGTCGCCGCGCTGGCTCTGGATGGTCGCCGCATAACGCTGGAGGGGGCCCGCCTTCTCGGCCGGGACGTGGGCGAGGCGCTCCAGGTCCAGGACCAGCTTCGGCGGGGGCTCCGCGGCGCCGCCGGGCGTCGTGCCGGGCAGCAGCTCCTGCACGGGCACCCCGTAGAAGTCGGCCAGCTCGGCCAGGCGCTGCACGGTCACGGCACGGTCGCCGCGCTCGTACGAGCCCACCACCACGGCCTTCCAACGACCCTGCGACTTCTCCTCCACGCCGTGGAGAGAGAGACCCTGCTGGGTGCGGATGGCGCGGAGCTTGGCCCCGAGCTGTTTGGCGTATTCGCTGGACATAAAGCTCCCGGACGCTGTATCGACGTGCGGCGGGTCTGTTGACTGCCGCGCGGCTGGTAACTCACTGTGAGGTTACGCAGCGTAATCTGGCTTCGTCAAGCCGAATGGTTCACCGCTTCCGCCGTCAGGGGGTGGGTCGGGGTGCTCCGACGGTGCTGGTAGGGTGGATCCCGCAATTCCGACGTCCTTTAATGTCCGTCCCGTGAGGCGGAGAAGGAGGTCCGTTTCTTATGGACACCACCGTATCCGCGGCTGGTCCCGCGCGCCCGGTGCTCGAAGCACCGGACATCGCCAGGGTCCTCACCCGCATCGCCCACGAAATCGTCGAACGCGCCAAGGGCGCCGATGACGTGGTCCTCCTCGGCATTCCCACCCGAGGCGTTTTCCTGGCCCACCGACTGGCCGTCAAGCTCGCCGAGATCACCGGCAGCACCGTGCCCGTGGGCTCCCTCGACATCACCATGTACCGGGACGACCTGCGCCTGCGCCCCGCCCGGGCGCTCGCCCGCACCGAGATCCCCGGCGAGGGCATCGACGGCCGGCTCGTGGTCCTGGTCGACGACGTGCTCTTCTCCGGCCGCACCATCCGCGCCGCGCTCGACGCCCTGAACGACATCGGGCGCCCCCGCGCCGTCCAGCTCGCGGTCCTCGTGGACCGCGGCCACCGCGAACTGCCGATCCGCGCCGACTACGTCGGCAAGAACCTCCCCACGTCGCTGCGGGAGACGGTCAAGGTCCAGCTCACCGAGGAGGACGGGCGCGACAGCGTGCTCCTCGGCGTGCGCGCGGCCGCCCCGGCCGACGGGCAGTAGCCCCCTTTTCGCGAGCCCTCGGGGCGAGGCGGCGGTTCCGCCTGCCCCGACCCGGCCTCCCGCACACCCTCACACCACGGAGCACCGGATGCTGCACCTCTCCGGGGGGAGCCCCCGTACCCGCGGCCACCTCGTCTCGGCCGCCGACCTCACCCGTGACGACGCCGTCCTGATCCTCGACACCGCCGAGGAGATGGCCCGGGTCGCGGACCGGCCGATCAAGAAGCTGCCGACCCTGCGCGGCCGTACGGTCGTCAACCTCTTCTTCGAGGACTCGACGCGGACCCGCATCTCCTTCGAGGCGGCCGCCAAGCGGCTGTCCGCCGACGTCATCAACTTCTCCGCGAAGGGCTCCTCGGTCTCCAAGGGCGAGTCCCTCAAGGACACCGCCCTGACCCTGGAGGCGATGGGCGCGGACGCCGTCGTCATCCGCCACCACGACTCGGGCGCGCCGCACCGGCTGGCCACCTCCGGCTGGATCAACGGCTCGGTGGTCAACGCTGGCGACGGCACCCACGAGCACCCCACCCAGGCCCTGCTGGACGCCTTCACCCTGCGCCGCCGCCTGGTCGGCCCCGACGCGGGCCTCGGCCGGGACCTGGCCGGGCGGCGGGTCACCGTCGTCGGCGACATCCTGCACAGCCGGGTCGCCCGCTCCAACGTCCACCTGCTGACCGCCCTGGGCGCCGAGGTCACCCTGGTCGCCCCGCCGACCCTGGTGCCCTTCGGCGTCGAGTACTGGCCCTGCGAGGTCTCCTACGACCTCGACGCCGTGCTGCCCAAGTCCGACGCGGTGATGATGCTGCGCGTCCAGCGCGAGCGCATGAACGCGGCCTTCTTCCCCACCGAGCGCGAGTACGCCCGCCGTTACGGCCTCGACGGGGAGCGCATGGCGCGGATGCCCGAGCACGCCATCGTCATGCACCCCGGCCCGATGAACCGCGGCATGGAGATCACCGCCGAGGTCGCCGACTCCGGCCGCTGCACGGCCGTCGAGCAGGTCACCAACGGCGTCTCCATCCGCATGGCCGTCCTCTACCTGCTGCTCGGCGGCTCCGAATCCGCCGTGACCAACTACCGCACCGAGGAGAGCAAGTAATGAAGACCCTGATCCGTGGTGCGAAGATCCTCGGCGGCGAGCCGCAGGACGTCCTCGTCGACGGCGAGACCATCACCGAGGTCGGCACGGGCCTGAGCGCCGAGGGCGCCCAGGTGATCGAGGCCGGCGGCAAGGTCCTCCTGCCGGGCCTGGTGGACCTCCACACCCACCTGCGCGAGCCCGGCCGCGAGGACTCCGAGACCGTCCTCACCGGCACCCGCGCCGCGGCCGTCGGCGGCTACACCGCCGTCCACGCCATGGCCAACACCTTCCCCGTCGCCGACACCGCCGGCGTCGTCGAGCAGGTCTGGCGGCTGGGCAAGGAGTCCGGCTACTGCGACGTCCAGCCCATCGGCGCCGTCACCGTCGGCCTGGAGGGCAAGAAGCTCGCCGAGCTCGGCGCGATGCACGACTCCGCCGCCGGCGTGCGGGTCTTCTCCGACGACGGCAAGTGCGTGGACGACGCCGTGATCATGCGGCGCGCGCTGGAGTACGTGAAGGCCTTCGACGGCGTCGTCGCCCAGCACGCCCAGGAGCCCCGGCTCACCGAGGGCGCCCAGATGAACGAGGGCATCGTCTCCGCCGAACTCGGCCTGGGCGGCTGGCCCGCCGTCGCCGAGGAGTCGATCATCGCCCGCGACGTCCTGCTCGCCGCGCACGTCGGCTCCCGGCTGCACGTCTGCCACCTCTCGACGGCCGGCTCCGTGGAGATCGTGCGCTGGGCCAAGTCCAAGGGCTGGAACGTCACCGCCGAGGTCACCCCGCACCACCTGCTGCTGACCGACGAAATGGTGCGTTCCTACAACCCCGTCTACAAGGTGAACCCGCCGCTGCGCACCGAGGCCGACGTCATGGCCCTGCGCGCCGCCCTCGCCGACGGCACCATCGACTGCGTGGCCACCGACCACGCCCCGCACCCGCATGAGGACAAGGACTGCGAGTGGGGCGCCGCCGCCATGGGCATGGTGGGCCTGGAGACCGCGCTCTCCGTCGTCCAGCACACGATGGTGGACACGGGCCTGCTGGACTGGGCGGGCGTCGCCGACCGGATGTCCTTCACCCCGGCCCGCATCGGGCGCCTCGCCGGCCACGGCCGTCCCGTCGCCCCCGGTGAGCCCGCCAACCTCACCCTGGTCGATTCCGCATACCGTGGACCCGTGGACCCCGCGGGCTTCGCCTCCCGCAGCCGCAACACGCCCTACGAGGGCCGCGAGCTGCCGGGTCGCGTCACCCACACCTTCCTGCGGGGCCGGGCGACGGTCGTGGACGGGAATCTGACGTGACACCTTTGATCACCACCCTGGCGGACGAGCAGAAGTCGGAGGCGGTCACCGACTGGGCGGCCAGGGCCGGCTGGGTCGTCGGACTGCTGCTCTTCGTCGCGCTCCTGTACTGGCTGATGCGCGAGGGCTGGAAGTGGCGCGGCACGCTCCAGGGCGACCTGCCCGAGCTGCCGGCCGTTCCGGACGAGCCGGGGGAGGCCCGCCTGACGATGGCCGGCCGCTACCACGGCTCCACCACCGCCGGCCAGTGGCTCGACCGCATCGTCGCCCGCGGCCTGGGCACCCGCAGCCGCGTGGAGCTCACCCTGACCGAGCAGGGCCTGGCCGTCGTCCGGCCCGGCGCCGAGGACTTCTTCGTCCCCGCCGCCGGCCTGCGCGGCGCCCGCCTGGACAAGGGCATCGCCGGCAAGGTCCTCGCCGAGGGCGGCCTGCTGGTCGTCACCTGGCGGCATGGCGACAAGGAGATCGACTCCGGTTTCCGCGCCGACCACCCGGCCGAGCACGCCGCCTGGGTCGAGGCCCTCACCTCCCTGAACAACAGCACTACGGAAGGCGCACGATGACGACCTCCACCCCGGGGAGCAGGATCCCCGCCGTACTCGTCCTGGAGGACGGCCGCACCTTCCGCGGCCGCGCCTACGGGGCCGTGGGGGCGACCTTCGGCGAGGCGGTGTTCTCCACCGGCATGACCGGCTACCAGGAGACCCTGACCGACCCGTCGTACCACCGCCAGGTGGTCGTCATGACCGCCCCGCACGTCGGCAACACCGGCGTCAACGACGAGGACCCGGAGTCCGCGCGGATCTGGGTCTCCGGCTACGTCGTCCGCGACCCCGCCCGCGTCCCGTCCAACTGGCGCTCGCGCCGCTCCCTCGACGAGGAGCTGCGCAAGCAGGGCGTCGTCGGCATCAGCGGGGTGGACACCCGGGCGCTCACCCGCCACTTGCGCGAGCGCGGCGCCATGCGCGTCGGCATCTTCTCCGGCAACGCGCTGCCCGACGAGGGCACCATGCTCGCCGAGGTCCGCCAGGCCCCGGAGATGGCCGGCGCCGACCTCTCCGCCGAGGTGGCCACCAAGGAGACGTACGTCGTCCCGGCCATCGGTGAGAAGAAGTTCACCGTCGCCGCGATCGATCTGGGCATCAAGGGCATGACCCCGCACCGGATGGCCGAGCGCGGCATAGAGGTCCACGTGCTGCCAGCGACGGCCACCGCCGAGGACGTCTACGCGGTCGCCCCCGACGGCGTGTTCTTCTCCAACGGCCCCGGCGACCCGGCGACCGCCGACCACCCGGTCGCGGTGATGCGCGAGGTGCTGGACCGCGGGACCCCGCTGTTCGGCATCTGCTTCGGCAACCAGATCCTCGGCCGCGCGCTGGGCTTCGGCACCTACAAGCTGAAGTACGGCCACCGGGGCATCAACCAGCCGGTGCAGGACCGCACCACCGGCAAGGTCGAGATCACCGCGCACAACCACGGCTTCGCCGTCGACGCCCCGCTCGACGGACCGGCCGAGACCCCCTACGGCCGCGTCGAGGTCTCCCACGTCTGTCTGAACGACGACGTGGTCGAGGGCCTCCGGCTGCTCGACCGGCCCGCCTTCAGCGTCCAGTACCACCCCGAAGCCGCAGCGGGACCGCACGACGCGGCCTACCTGTTCGATCGCTTCGTCTCCCTGATGGAGGGCCAGCGTGCCTAAGCGCACCGACATCCAGTCCGTCCTGGTCATCGGCTCCGGCCCGATCGTCATCGGCCAGGCCGCCGAGTTCGACTACTCGGGGACCCAGGCCTGCCGCGTCCTGAAGTCCGAGGGCCTGCGGGTCATCCTGGTCAACTCCAACCCGGCCACGATCATGACCGACCCCGAGATCGCCGACGCCACGTACGTCGAGCCGATCACCCCGGAGTTCGTCGAGAAGATCATCGCCAAGGAGCGCCCCGACGCGCTCCTGCCCACCCTCGGCGGCCAGACCGCGCTCAACACCGCCATCTCCATGCACGAGAACGGCGTGCTGGAGAAGTACGGCGTGGAACTCATCGGCGCCAACGTCGAGGCGATCCACAAGGGCGAGGACCGCGACCTGTTCAAGGGCGTCGTCGAGGCCGTCCGCGCCAAGACCGGCCACGGCGAGTCCGCCCGCTCGGTCATCTGCCACTCCATGGACGAGGTGCTGGCGGGCGTGGAGACGCTGGGCGGCTACCCCGTCGTCGTCCGCCCCTCCTTCACCATGGGCGGCGCCGGCTCCGGCTTCGCCCACGACGAGGACGAGCTGCGCCGTATCGCCGGCCAGGGCCTCACGCTCTCCCCGACCACCGAGGTGCTCCTGGAGGAGTCCATCCTCGGCTGGAAGGAGTACGAGCTGGAGCTGATGCGCGACAAGCACGACAACGTCGTGGTCGTCTGCTCCATCGAGAACTTCGACCCGATGGGCGTGCACACCGGCGACTCCATCACCGTCGCCCCGGCGATGACGCTGACCGACCGCGAGTACCAGATCCTGCGGGACGTCGGCATCGCGATCATCCGTGAGGTCGGCGTCGACACCGGCGGCTGCAACATCCAGTTCGCC
Organism: Streptomyces sp. AV19; assembly: GCF_015999245.1. GTDB lineage: Bacteria > Actinomycetota > Actinomycetes > Streptomycetales > Streptomycetaceae > Streptomyces. The sequence continues at coordinate 720,512 of NZ_JAEAMR010000010.1, forward strand.
GTCAACCCCGACGACGGCCGGGTCATCGTCATCGAGATGAACCCGCGCGTCTCCCGCTCCTCCGCGCTCGCCTCCAAGGCCACCGGCTTCCCGATCGCCAAGATCGCGGCCCGCCTCGCCGTCGGCTACACGCTGGACGAGATCCCCAACGACATCACCGAGCAGACCCCGGCGTCCTTCGAGCCCACGCTCGACTACGTCGTGGTCAAGGCGCCCCGCTTCGCGTTCGAGAAGTTCCCGGCCGCCGACGCCACGCTGACCACGACCATGAAGTCGGTCGGCGAGGCCATGGCCATCGGCCGCAACTTCACCGAGGCGCTGCAGAAAGCGCTGCGGTCGCTGGAGAAGAAGGGCTCGTCCTTCGACTTCGTCTCCGCGCCCGGCGACAAGGCGGCGCTGCTGGAGAAGGCGGCGGTCCCGACGGACGGGCGGATCAACACCGTCATGGCCGCCGTCCGGGCCGGCGCCACCCAGGAGGAGGTCTTCGAGGCCACCCGCATCGACCCCTGGTTCGTCGACCAGCTCTTCCTCCTGAACGAGATCGCCGAGGAGCTGCGCGCGGCGGCCGAGCTGGAGCCGGCCCTGCTGGCCGAGGCCAAGCGGCACGGCTTCTCCGACGCGCAGATCGCCGCCGTCCGCGGCCTGCGCGAGGAGGTCGTGCGCGAGGTCCGGCACGCCCTGGGCGTGCGCCCGGTCTACAAGACGGTGGACACCTGCGCCGCCGAGTTCGCCGCGAAGACCCCGTACTTCTACTCCTCCTACGACGAGGAGAGCGAGGTCGCCCCGCGCGAGAAGCCGGCCGTGATCATCCTCGGCTCGGGCCCCAACCGCATCGGCCAGGGCATCGAGTTCGACTACTCCTGCGTCCACGCCTCGTTCGCGCTCAGCGACGCCGGGTTCGAGACCGTGATGGTCAACTGCAACCCGGAGACCGTCTCCACCGACTACGACACCTCCGACCGGCTCTACTTCGAGCCGCTCACCCTGGAGGACGTCCTGGAGATCGTCCACGCCGAGCAGGCGGCCGGCCCGGTCGCGGGCGTCGTCGTCCAGCTCGGCGGGCAGACCCCGCTGGGCCTGGCCCAGGCGCTCAAGGACAACGGCGTGCCGATCGTCGGCACCTCGCCCGAGGCCATCGACCTGGCCGAGGAGCGCGGCGCGTTCGGCCGGGTGCTCACCGAGGCGGGGCTGCCGGCGCCCAAGTACGGCACGGCCTTCTCCTTCGAGGAGGCCAAGGACATCGCCGCCGAGATCGGCTACCCGGTCATGGTCCGCCCGTCCTACGTGCTCGGCGGCCGCGGCATGGAGATCGTCTACGACGAGCCCTCGCTCGCCGGCTACCTGGAGCGGCACGCCGGTCTGATCTCCGAGCACCCGGTCCTCATCGACCGCTTCCTCGACGACGCCATAGAGATCGACGTGGACGCCCTCTACGACGGCCACGAGCTCTACCTCGGCGGCGTCATGGAGCACATCGAGGAAGCCGGCATCCACTCCGGCGACTCCGCCTGCGCGCTGCCCCCCATCACCCTGGGCGGCCACGACATCAAGCGGCTGCGCACCTCGACCGAGGCGATCGCCGCGGGCGTGGGCGTCCGCGGCCTGATCAACATCCAGTTCGCGATGGCCGGGGACATCCTCTACGTCCTGGAGGCCAACCCGCGCGCCTCCCGCACGGTGCCCTTCACCTCCAAGGCGACCGCCGTACCGCTGGCCAAGGCCGCCGCGCGGATCTCGCTGGGCGCCACCATCGCCGAGCTGCGCGCGGAGGGCCTGCTCCCGGCGGAGGGCGACGGTGGCACGCTGCCGATGGACGCGCCGATCTCCGTCAAGGAGGCCGTGATGCCCTGGACGCGCTTCCGCGACCCGTCCGGGCGCGGCGTGGACACCGTCCTGGGCCCGGAGATGCGCTCCACCGGCGAGGTCATGGGCATCGACAACGTCTTCGGCACGGCGTACGCCAAGTCGCAGGCCGGCGCCTACGGCGCGCTGCCCACCAAGGGCCGGGCGTTCGTCTCGGTCGCCAACCGCGACAAGCGCGCGATGATCTTCCCGGCCCGCGAGCTGGCGGCCCAGGGCTTCGAGCTGCTGGCCACCTCCGGCACGGCCGAGGTCCTCAAGCGCAACGGCATCAACGCCACCGTGGTCCGCAAGCTGTCCGAGGGGCCGGGCCCCAACGGCGAGCGGACGATCGTCCAGCTCATCCACGACGGTGAGGTCGACCTGATCATCAACACCCCCTACGGCACCGGCGGCCGCCTCGACGGCTACGAGATCCGCACCGCCGCCGTCGCCCGGGCGGTGCCCTGCCTGACCACCGTCCAGGCCCTCGCCGCCGCGGTCCAGGGCATCGACGCCCTCACCCGCGACGAGGTGGGCGTCCGCTCCCTCCAGGAGCACGCGGAACAGCTCACCGCCGCCCGCCGGGCGTAACGGCACGAAGGACGAGGAGGGGGACACCGGGAGGTGTCCCCCTCTCCATGACCCCCGAAGGCTGGACATGTACCGACTCTTCTTCGACCTGATCTTCAAGCGCATGGACCCCGAGAAGGCCCACCACCTGGCCTTCGGCTGGATCCGCGCCCTCGCCCGGATCCCCGTCCTGCGCACCTTCGCCGCCGCCGTCCTCGCGCCGCGGCACAAGGAGCTGCGCACCGAGGCCCTCGGCCTGCGGATGCACGGGCCCTTCGGCCTGGCCGCCGGCTTCGACAAGAACGCCGCCGCGATCGACGGCATGGCGATGCTCGGCTTCGACCACGTCGAGATCGGCACCGTCACCGCCCAGCCGCAGCCCGGCAACCCCAAAAAGCGGCTCTTCCGGCTGGTCGCCGACCGGGCCCTGATCAACCGGATGGGGTTCAACAACGACGGCTCGGCCGCCGTCGCCGCGCGCCTCGCCGCCCGCGAGGCGGTCTTCCGGACCACCGTCGGCGTCAACATCGGCAAGACGAAGATCGTCCCCGAGGACGGGGCCGTCGCCGACTACGTCGCCTCCACCGAGCGCCTGGCCGCCCACGCCGACTACCTGGTCGTCAACGTCTCCTCGCCCAACACGCCGGGGCTGCGCGACCTCCAGGCCGTGGACCACCTGCGCCCGCTGCTGACCGCCGTCCGCGAGGCCGCCGACCGCACCGTCACCGGCCGCCGCGTGCCGCTGCTGGTCAAGATCGCACCCGACCTCGCCGACGAGGACGTGGACGCCGTCGCCGACCTCGCCGTGGAGCTCGGCCTCGACGGCATCATCGCCACCAACACCACCATCGCCCGCGACGGCCTCGGGCTGCGCACCCCCAAGCGCACCGTCGAGGCCATCGGCGCGGGCGGCCTGTCGGGCGCCCCCCTCAAGGAGCGCTCGCTGGAGGTCCTGCGCCGGCTGTACGCCCGCGTCGGCGACCGGATCACCCTCGTGGGCGTGGGCGGCGTCGAGACCGCCGACGACGCCTGGGAGCGCATCCTGGCCGGCGCCACCCTGGTCCAGGGCTACAGCGCCTTCATCTACGAGGGCCCCTTCTGGTGCCGCCGGATCCACCGCGGCCTCGCCGAGAAGCTGGCCGCCAGCCCGTACGCCACCCTCGCGGAGGCGGTGGGGGCCGCCGCCCGGGAGAAGTCGGCGTGACCCGGCCGGCCACGGGTGTGGGCAGTCGTTCCGCAGGGCGGAACGGGTGGGCACCCCCGACCACCGGCCCGCACCTGATCACCGCGCCCCAGACCACCGGAGGAACCCTGTGACCCACCCCGCCGAACCCTTCGGCGCCCGCCTGCGCCGCGCCATGGACGAGCGCGGACCGCTGTGCGTCGGCATCGACCCGCACGCCGCGCTGCTCGAAGCCTGGGGCCTCGGCGACGACATCGCCGGCCTGGAGCGCTTCGCGCACACCGTCGTGGAGGCGCTCGCCGACCGCGTGGCCGTCCTCAAGCCGCAGTCCGCCTTCTTCGAGCGGTTCGGCTCGCGCGGCGTCGCCGTCCTGGAGCGGACCGTGGCCGAGGCCCGCGCCGCCGGGGCCCTGGTGCTCATGGACGCCAAGCGCGGCGACATCGGCTCCACCATGGCCGCCTACGCCGCCACCTACCTCGACCCGGCCTCCCCGCTGTTCTCCGACGCCGTGACCGTCAGCCCGTACCTCGGCTACGGCTCGCTGCGCCCCGCGCTGGACCTGGCCCGCGAGAGCGGCACCGGCGTCTTCGTGCTCGCCCTGACCTCCAACCCGGAGGGCGCCGAGGTGCAGCACGCCGTGCGCGCCGACGGCGCGAGCGTCGCGGCGACGATGCTCGGCCACCTGCGCGCGGAGAACGCGGGGGCCGCGCCGATGGGCTCGTACGGCGCGGTCGTCGGGGCCACGCTGTCCGGCAGCCTCGCGGCGGCTCGGGCCGGTCTGGCCATCAACGGCCCGCTGCTCGCCCCCGGGATCGGCGCCCAGGGCGCCACCGCGGCCGATCTGCCGAAGGTCTTCGGCCCGGCCGTCCGCGACGTCGTCCCCAACGTCAGCCGCGGCGTGCTGCGGCACGGGCCCGACGCGGCGGCCCTGCGGGCGAGCGCGGAGCGGTTCGCCGACGAGGTCCGTGAGGCCGTGGCGGGGGCCGCCTGAGGACCTCCGAGGAGGGTCCTGCCGGGAAATTGATGGCCGGTATGTCTGGAAAAGTCCTGGTCGGGCAAGGCTGACCAGGACTTTTCCGCTGTTCTCGCTGACTGGAGCGGGATCGGCCGCTAGTCTCCGACAAGAGCGAACGTGCAAGCGCGTTGCTCGTTGCTCCCCAGGTGTGGGCCGACTAGGTTCTCACCGGTCCTTATCCGACAGTTCGACATCCGAGGTGACGTAGGCGTGGCTCTTCCGCCCCTTACCCCTGAACAGCGCGCAGCCGCGCTCGAAAAGGCCGCCGCGGCTCGCCGGGAGCGCGCCGAGGTCAAGAATCGGCTCAAGCACTCCGGCGCCTCGCTGCACGAGGTCATCAAGCAAGGCCAGGAGAACGACGTCATCGGCAAGATGAAGGTCAGCGCCCTCCTGGAGAGCCTCCCCGGTGTGGGCAAGGTCCGCGCCAAGCAGATCATGGAGCGGCTCGGAATCTCCGAGAGCCGCCGTGTGCGCGGTCTCGGCACCAACCAGATCGCCTCCCTGGAGCGGGAGTTCGGCAGCAGCGCGGCCTGATTTCCCAGGCACTCCCGGAAACCGGGATAATCGCTCCATGAGTACTGCAGTCTCCCGGGGGACGTCCCCCGTCCCCCCGGCCAGACGCCCGCGGCTGACCGTGCTCTCCGGCCCCTCCGGGGTCGGCAAGAGCACGGTCGTCGCCCACATGCGCAAGGCCCACCCCGAGGTATGGCTCTCGGTCTCCTGCACCACCCGCAAGCCGCGCCCCGGCGAGCAGGACGGTGTCCAGTACTTCTTCGTCAACGACGAGGAGTTCGACAAGCTGGTCGCCAACGGCGAGCTGCTGGAGTGGGCCGAGTTCGCGGGCAACCGCTACGGCACCCCGCGCCGGGCCGTCCTCGACCGCCTGGAGGCCGGGGAGCCGGTCCTCCTGGAGATCGACCTCCAGGGCGCCCGGCAGGTCCGCGCGTCCATGTCCGACGCGCAGCTGGTCTTCCTCGCCCCGCCCGGCTGGGACGAGCTGGTCCGCCGGCTGACCGGCCGGGGCACCGAGTCGCCCGAGGTCATCGAGCGGCGGCTGGCGGCGGCCCGCACGGAGCTGGCGGCGGAGTCGGAGTTCGACACCACGCTGGTCAACACCTCCGTCGAGGACGTGGCCCGTGAGCTGCTAGCCTTGCTGCGCTGAACATCTTTCTTCACCCCCATCGGAAGGCAGAGAGTGTCCTCTTCCATTACTGCGCCCGAGGGCATCATCAACCCGCCGATTGATGAGCTGCTCGAGGCAACCGACTCGAAGTACAGCCTCGTGATCTACGCCGCCAAGCGCGCGCGCCAGATCAACGCGTACTACTCGCAGCTCGGCGAGGGCCTGCTGGAGTACGTCGGCCCGCTGGTGGACACCCACGTCCACGAGAAGCCGCTCTCCATCGCGCTCCGCGAGATCAACGCGGGTCTGCTGACCTCCGAGGCCATCGAGGCCCCGGCGGCGTAAGCAGCGATCGTCTTCACCAAGGGCCCGGCAGCACGGCTGCCGGGCCCTTGGTGTGTCATAGAGCTTGTAGGGAACGAGAGTGCGGGGAGCAACCGGCATGGACAAGCCGAAGGTCGTCCTGGGGGTCAGCGGCGGGATCGCCGCCTACAAGGCGTGTGAGCTGCTGCGCAGACTGACGGAGTCCGGGCACGACGTACGCGTGGTGCCCACCGCGTCCGCCCTCAACTTCGTCGGCGAGGCCACCTGGTCCGCGCTGTCCGGCCACCCCGCGGTCACCCAGGTGTGGGAGTCGGTCCACGAGGTCCCGCACGTGCGGATCGGGCAGGAGGCCGACCTCGTCGTGGTCGCCCCGGCCACCGCCGACATGCTGGCCAAGGCCGCCCACGGACTGGCCGACGACCTGCTGACCAACACCCTGCTCACCGCCCGCTGCCCGGTCGTCTTCGCGCCCGCGATGCACACCGAGATGTGGGAGAACCAGGCCACCCGGGAGAACGTGGCCACGCTGCGCCGACGCGGCGCCGTGGTGATCGAGCCCGCCGTCGGCCGGCTCACCGGCGTGGACACCGGCAAGGGCCGGCTGCCCGACCCCGGCGAGATCTTCGAGGTCTGCCGCCGGGCGCTGGCGCGTGGGACGCACGCCGCCGACCTGGCCGGCCGCCACGTCGTCATCAGCGCGGGCGGCACCCGCGAGCCGCTGGACCCGGTGCGCTACCTGGGCAACCGCTCCTCGGGGCGGCAGGGGTACGCCCTGGCCCGGACGGCCGTCGCCCGGGGCGCGCGGGTGACGCTCGTCTCGGCCAACACCGAGCTGGCCGACCCGGCGGGGGCGGACGTGGTGCGCGTCGGCACCGCCGTCCAGCTGCGCGAGGCGGTGCTCAAGGCCGCCGAGGACGCGGACGCCGTGGTGATGGCGGCCGCCGTCGCCGATTTCCGGCCCGCCCACTACGCCACCGGGAAGATCAAGAAGAAGGACGGCGAGGAGCCGGCGCCCGTGGAGCTCATCCGCAACCCGGACGTCCTCGCCGAGCTGTCGGCCGAACGGGCGCGTCCCGGCCAGGTCGTCGTGGGTTTCGCCGCGGAGACCGACGACGTGCTGGCCAACGGCCGGGCCAAGCTCGCCCGCAAGGGCTGCGATCTGCTCGTGGTGAACGAGGTGGGGGAGGAGCGCACCTTCGGCTCGGCCGAGAACGAGGCCGTGGTGCTCGCCGCCGACGGGAGCGCCACCGAGGTCCCGTACGGCCCGAAGGAGGCCCTCGCCGACGTCGTCTGGGACCTGGTTTCGGAGCGCCTGGGCTGATGTGATCGCAAGTATTCCTGGGGCGGCAGTGGCAAGTGTCACAGGCTGTGGCGTCAGTGATCCGTGACGGGAGGTTCGCCTCGGCCCGAGGGCGGATAAACTGACACCGGTTCCGCGTCGAGCGCAGCTCTCGGCCCGGGCCGTCAAATGATCAGCCAGCAGCCGCTGCAACCCCAGGGAGCGATGTGTCCCGCCGCCTGTTCACCTCGGAGTCCGTCACCGAGGGTCACCCTGACAAGATCGCTGACCAGATCAGCGACACCATTCTCGACGCCCTCCTGAGGGAGGACCCGACGTCCCGCGTCGCCGTCGAGACCCTGATCACCACCGGCTTGGTGCACGTCGCCGGTGAGGTCACGACCAAGGCCTACGCGCCGATCGCGCAGCTGGTGCGCGACAAGATCCTCGAGATCGGTTACGACTCGTCGAAGAAGGGCTTCGACGGCGCCTCCTGCGGCGTCTCGGTGTCCATCGGCGCGCAGTCCCCGGACATCGCGCAGGGTGTCGACTCCGCCTACGAGACCCGCGTCGAGGGCGACGAGGACGAGCTCGACAAGCAGGGCGCCGGCGACCAGGGCCTGATGTTCGGCTTCGCCTGCGACGAGACGCCCGAGCTCATGCCGCTGCCCATCAGCCTGGCGCACCGGCTTTCCCGCCGTCTGACCGAGGTTCGCAAGAACGGGACCATCCCGTACCTGCGCCCCGACGGCAAGACCCAGGTCACCATCGAGTACGACGGCAACAAGGCCGTCCGCCTCGACACCGTGGTCGTCTCCTCGCAGCACGCGTCCGACATCGACCTGGACTCGCTGCTCGCGCCCGACATCCGCGAGTTCGTCGTCGAGCACGTGCTCAAGGAGCTCGTCGAGGACGGCACCAAGCTGGACACCGACGGCTACCGCCTGCTGGTGAACCCGACCGGCCGCTTCGAGATCGGCGGCCCGATGGGCGACGCCGGCCTCACCGGCCGCAAGATCATCATCGACACCTACGGCGGCATGTCCCGCCACGGCGGCGGCGCCTTCTCCGGCAAGGACCCGTCCAAGGTCGACCGCTCGGCCGCCTACGCGATGCGCTGGGTCGCGAAGAACGTCGTCGCGGCGGGGCTGGCTGCCCGCTGCGAGGTGCAGGTCGCGTACGCGATCGGCAAGGCGGAGCCGGTGGGTCTGTTCGTCGAGACCTTCGGCACGAACACGGTCGAGACCGAGAAGATCGAGTCCGCCGTCGCCGAGGTCTTCGACCTCCGCCCGGCCGCGATCATCCGCGACCTGGACCTGCTGCGTCCGATCTACGCGCAGACCGCCGCGTACGGCCACTTCGGCCGTGAGCTGCCCGACTTCACGTGGGAGCGCACGGACCGCGTGGACGCGCTGCGCAAGGCTGCGGGGCTGTAGTTTCTTGGGGTTGTGAACGGCCCGGGGTGCGTTTGGCGCCCCGGGCCGTTCGCGTTGTTGGAGTGCCCCGGCCCCGCCCTTTCGCCGTTTCCCGGGGAGACCCCGGACCCCGTCCGGCGCTTGAGGACCAACGCGGCGCAGCCGCGTCGCCCCCGCGCGGAGCGCGGTGAGAAACGGTGAAAGGGCGGGGCAGGGGCAAACCCCCTTCCGGGCACCCGGCCGCCACTGTCAGCGCCCTCTGCTAAGACTGGAGCCGTGAGCAGCGACAACGACCCGCAGGCCGAGCAGCTCGCCCTGATCAGGGAGAGCGTGCGCAAGGCCAAGGCGCCCCGTGCCAAGCCGCGCACCTGGCGTGGGGCCGAGCTCGCCAAGGAGCGGCCGGTCGCCCGCGTGCTGGTCGACAAGGGGCCGGTGCATCTGGACAAGCTGTGGGACTACGCCGTCCCGGCCGAGCTGGACGCCGACGCCCGACCCGGCGTCCGCGTCCGCGTCCGCTTCGGCGCGGGCACGCGGAACGTCAGGGACGGCCGGAGGGAAGGCGGCGGTCTCCTCGACGGCTTCATCGTGGACCGGGTGGACGAGTCGGAGTACCGCGGACCGCTCGCCGCCATCGCCCAGGTGCTGTCGCCCGAGCCTGTGCTCGGCCCGCAGCTGCTGAGCCTGTGCCGGGCCGTGGCCGACCGGTACGCGGGCTCCCTCGCCGACGTGCTGCAGCTGGCCGTGCCGCCCCGGCACGCCCGCATCGAGGCGGAGCCCCCACTGGCCCCGCTGCCGCCCCCGGCCGAGCCCGGGCCCGGCAGCTGGGAGCGCTACCCGACGGGCCGGGCCTATCTGGACGCGCTCGCCCGGGGCGACTCCCCGCGCGCGGTGTGGACGGCGCTGCCCGGCCCCCACTGGGCCGAGGAGCTCGCCCGCGCCGCCGCCGTGGCGCTCGCCTCGCGGCGCGGCGCGCTGATCGTCGTCCCCGACGGACGGGCCGCGGCCCGGGTGGACGCCGCGCTGACCGGGCTGCTCGGCGAGGGCCGGCACGTGCTGCTCACCGCCGACACCGGGCCCGAGGAGCGCTACCGGCGCTGGCTGGCGGTCAACCGCGGTGCCGTACGGGCCGTGGTCGGCACGCGCGCGGCGATGTTCGCCCCGGTGCGCGACCTCGGGTTCGTCGCGATCTGGGACGACGGCGACTCCAGCCACAGCGAGCAGCACGCGCCCCAGCCGCACGCCCGGGAGGTGCTGCTGCTGCGCGCGGCGCAGGAGAAGGCGGCGTTCCTGCTGGGCGCCTTCGGCTGCACGGTCGAGGCCGCGCAGCTGGTCCGCACCGGCTGGGCCCTGCCGCTCGCCGCGGACCGCGAGCGGATACGGGCCGTCGCTCCCCTGGTCCGCACGGTGGGCGACGGCGATCTCGCCCGGGACGAGGCGGCGCGGGCCGCCCGGCTGCCCTCGCTCGCCTGGCGGGCCGCCCGTGAGGGGCTCCGGGACGGACCGGTCCTGGTCCAGGTGCCGCGCCGCGGTTACGTCCCCCGCCTCGCCTGCGAGCGCTGCCGCGAGCCCGCACGCTGTGGACACTGCGCGGGTCCCCTGGAGGCGCGCGGCGACGACGGCGCCCTGCACTGCGGCTGGTGCGGGACCGAGGCCCGCGACTGGCACTGCCCGGAGTGCGGCGGCACCCGGCTGCGCGCCCAGGTCGTGGGTGCCCGGCGCACCGCCGAGGAGCTGGGCCGGGCGTTCCCCGCCGTGCCCGTGCGCACCTCCGGGCGCGATCACGTGCTGGACACCGTGCCGGGCACGCCCGCGCTGGTCGTCGCCACGCCCGGCGCCGAGCCGGTCGCCGAGGGCGGCTACGCGGCGGCCCTGCTGCTGGACGGCTGGGCCCTGCTCAACCTGCCGGACCTGCGGGCCGGGGAGGAGGCACTGCGCCGCTGGCTGGCGGCGGCCGCGCTGGTGCGGGGGCAGGAGTCGGGCGGCCGGGTCGTCGTCGTGGCCGAGCCCACGCTGCGTCCCGTGCAGGCGCTGGTGCGCTGGGATCCGGCGGGGCACGCGGTGCGCGAGCTGGCGGAGCGGGAGGAGCTCGGCTTCCCGCCCGTGTCGCGGATGGCGTCCGTCAGCGGTCCCGCGGAGGCCGTCGCGGAGTTCCTCGAGCTCGCGGAGCTGCCGGAGGGCGCCGATGTGCTCGGGCCCGTCCCGGTGCCCGCGGCGGTCGCGGGGCGGCCGCGCCGGGCCGGCGACGCCCCGGTGGGGGAGCGGTGGGAGCGCGCGCTGGTGCGGGTGCGCCCCGGCCGGGGAGCGGCCCTGGCCGCCGCGCTCAAGACCGCCCAGGCGGTGCGGCTGACACGGCGGGAGGGCGCCCCCGTGCGGCTGCGGATGGACCCGCCGGACATCGGCTGAGCCCGACGGCCAGGCCGTGTCCGATGGCTGTCGACACCGCCGCCTCGCCGGAACGGATGCTCCCTGTGAGGCAGTCGGCAGCTCACGAGGCCTGCCGCGTGACGCGGGCGGGCTCGCCCGGCGGCAGCTCAAGAGCCATCGGACAGGCCCTGGGCCGCCGGTGGCCTCAGCCGTTGCGCGGGCCGGGGAAGGCGCTGGGGCGGGGCTCCTCGCGGAGCGAGCCGGAAGGCTGGCCGGGGACCGAGCGGGCGGCCGGCACCACCGGCACCGCCCCCGCGGCGACCGGCGCGTTCTGCTCCGCCGCCGCGTTGTCCGCGGAGTTCTGGCCGTTCGCCCGGCGGGCCCCGTAACGGCGGTGCACCGCCTGCTTGGTGACGCCCAGCGCCGAACCCACCGCGTCCCACGAGAAGCCCAGCGAGCGGTCGAAGTCCACCGCCGCCGTGACCAGCGTCTCGACGCTGTCCCGCAGCTCCTGCGCCAGCCGGACGGTCGGCGCCGGGGCCCGGCCGTAGACCACGAAGCCCGCGGAGGGACCCGTACGGCGTGGACGGTAGACATTGCCCAGCTGAGCGGTCAGGGTACGCAGCGCGTCCACCTGTCGGCGGACCCGCTCGATGTCCCGGACCAGAAGATGCAGGCTGGCTCGCGCCTGGGCGTCATGGGTGGCGTGGTCGGGCATCAACAAGCCTCTCGGACCGGCGGTGAACGGGACGCGGGGGAAGGAGAGTTGACGACCGACGACAGCGGGCCGCGGCCGCGGCCCGCTGCTGTCCGGTCAATCTCTCTTGACCCAACGATTGACCCAACGCGCCAAGGCCGGACGGGTCACGGTATGGGGGCGCACATCCGCCGGAATGAGGCGTGCGCTGCCCCGCGCGCCCCTTGCGTACGGGCCCGCCCCTAGACTGGTGCGCCGTCCCGCTCGGCGCGTGAGAGGTAGTGTTCGCCACCCATGAGGCTTGTCTTCGCCGGTACCCCCGAGGTCGCCGTCCCGGCCCTCGACGCCCTGCTCGCCTCCGACCGCCACGAGGTCGTCGCCGTCGTCACCCGGCCCGACGCCCCCGCCGGACGCGGCCGCCGCATGGTCGCCAGCCCCGTCGCCGAGCGCGCGGAGGAGGCCGGCATCGAGGTGCTCAAGCCGAACCGCCCGCGTGACGAGGACTTCCTCGCCCGCCTCCGCGAGATCGCGCCCGACTGCTGCCCCGTCGTCGCCTACGGCGCCCTGCTGCCGAAGGCCGCCCTGGACATCCCCGTCCACGGCTGGGTCAACCTCCACTTCTCGCTGCTCCCGGCCTGGCGCGGTGCCGCCCCCGTGCAGCACGCGGTGCTGGCCGGCGACGAGGTCACCGGCGCCTCCACCTTCCGCATCGAGGAAGGGCTGGACTCCGGCCCGGTCTTCGGCGTCCTCACCGAGCAGGTCCGCCCCACCGACACCAGCGGTGACCTGCTGACGCGGCTGGCCTTCGCCGGCTCCGGGCTGCTCGCCGCCACTATGGACGGCATCGAGGACGGCACCCTCGAGGCCGTCCCGCAGCCCGCCGAGGGCGTCTCGCTCGCCCCCAAGATCAGCGTCGAGGACGCCCGCGTCGACTGGTCCGCGCCCGCCCTGCGCTGCGACCGCGTCGTCCGGGGCTGCGCCCCCGCGCCCGGCGCCTGGACGGTCTTCCGCGGCGAGCGGCTGAAGGTGATGTCGCTGGCGCTCACCGCGGACCGCACCGGTCTCGCGCCGGGCGAGCTCGTGGTCGGCAAGAACTCCGTCCACACGGGCACCGGTTCGCACGCCGTCGAGCTGCTGTGGGTGCAGCCGCAGGGCAAGAAGCCGATGAAGGCCGCCGACTGGGCCCGCGGCGTGCGCATCGCCCCGGGCGAGAAGCTCGGCGACGGGGCGGCCGCGTAGGCTGGAGCCCTTCGTCATCCCAGCTCCGGAGCACCTTTAGTGAACGATCAGCCGCCTCGTCGGAAAAACGGCCGTCCCGCGAAGCCGCACCGCCGGCCCAAGAAGGACCCGGTCCGGATCCTCGCCTTCGAGGCGCTGCGGGCCGTCGACGAGCGGGACGCGTACGCGAACCTGGTGCTCCCGCCCCTGCTCCGCAAGGCCCGGGAGAAGGACGGCTTCGACCACCGCGACGCGGCCCTCGCCACCGAGCTGGTCTACGGCACGCTGCGCCGCCAGGGCACCTACGACGCCGTCCTCGCCGCCTGTGTCGACCGCCCGCTGCGCGAGGTGGACCCGCCGGTGCTGGACGTGCTCAGCCTCGGCGCCCACCAGCTGCTCGGCACCCGGATCCCGCCGCACGCGGCCGTGTCCGCCACCGTCGAACTGGCCCGATGCGTCCTCGGCGACGGCCGGGCGAAGTTCGTCAACGCCGTGCTGCGCAAGGTCACCGCGCACGACCTCGACGGCTGGCTGGAGCGGGTCGCCCCGCCCTACGACGAGGACCCCGAGGAGCACCTCGCCGTCGTCCACTCCCACCCGCGCTGGATCGTCTCCGCCCTGTGGGACGCGCTCGGCGGCACCCGCGCCGGGATCGAGGACCTGCTGGAGGCGGACAACGAGCGCCCCGAGGTGACCCTGGTCGCCCGCCCCGGCCGGATCGGCACCGACGAGCTGCTGGCCGGGCTCGGCGCGGACCACGCGCTGCCCGGCCGCTGGTCGCCGCAGGCCGTGCGGCTCACCGAGGGCGGCGAGCCCGGCGCGATCGACGCCGTGCGCGAGGGCCGCGCCGGGGTCCAGGACGAGGGCAGCCAGCTCGTCGCCCTCGCCCTGGCCGCCGCCCCGGTGGACGGCCCGGACCGGCGCTGGCTCGACGGCTGCGCCGGCCCCGGCGGCAAGGCCGCCCTGCTCGGCGCCCTCGCCGCCCGGCGCGGCGCCGCCCTGCTGGCCGCCGAACGCCAGCCGCACCGCGCCCGCCTGGTCGGCCGCGCCCTGGCCGGCAACCCGGGCCCGTACCAGGTCGTCACCGCCGACGGCACCCGCCCGCCGTGGCGCGAGGGCGCCTTCGACCGCGTCCTCGTCGACGTGCCCTGCACGGGCCTCGGCGCCCTGCGCCGCCGTCCCGAGGCCCGCTGGCGGCGGCGTCCGGAGGACGTGGCCGCCTTCGGCCCCCTCCAGCGCGACCTGCTGCGCGAGGCGCTGCGCGCCGTCCGCGTCGGCGGCGTCGTCGGCTACGCGACCTGCTCCCCGCACCCGGCGGAGACCCGGGCCGTCGTGGACGACGTGCTCAAGCGGCAGGGGGTCGAGGCCGAGTGGATCGACGCCCGCCCGCTGATGCCCGGCGTCCCGGCCCTCGGGGACGGCCCCGACGTCCAGCTCTGGCCCCACCTGCACGGTACCGACGCCATGTACCTGGCACTTCTGCGCCGTACGGCCTGACGGCGGGGCCTCGTCGCAGCCGGGGGCCGTGCGAGGCGCGGCCCCCGGACATGGCAGGCTTGGGGCATGACCGTCCAGATCAACCCCAGCATCCTGAGCGCGGACTTCGCCCGCCTCGCCGCCGAGGCGGAGGCCGTCAAGGGCGCCGACTGGCTCCATGTCGACGTCATGGACAACCACTTCGTCCCGAACCTCACGCTCGGGGTGCCGGTCGTCGAGTCGCTCAGCAGGGCCACCGACACTCCGCTGGACTGCCACCTGATGATCGAGGACCCGGACCGCTGGGCCCCGCAGTACGTCGAGGCGGGCGCCGGGTCCGTCACCTTCCACGCCGAGGCCGCCGCCGCCCCGGTGCGGCTCGCGCGGGAGATCCGGGCCAAGGGGGCACGGGCGTCCATGGCGCTGAAGCCCGCGACGCCCATAGAGCCCTACGAGGACCTGCTCCCCGAGCTCGACATGCTGCTGATCATGACCGTCGAGCCCGGCTTCGGCGGCCAGAAGTTCCTCGACATCATGCTGCCCAAGATCCGCCGCACCCGGCAGCTGATCGACCGGCACGGGCTGGAGCTCTGGCTCCAGGTGGACGGCGGCGTCTCGGCCGAGACCATCGAGCGCTGCGCCGACGCCGGTGCCGATGTGTTCGTGGCGGGATCGGCCGTTTACGGTACCGATGACCCGGCGGCCGCCGTACGCTCACTGCGTGAGCTCGCGGAGACGGCCACCGCGGCCGCGCCCTGGGCCTGCGCACACTGAGGCCTCCCGGCCCCGGGGCCGGGGCGAGATCGAGGACCCGCCGTTTCTGACAGGATGACGGTCGAGTCCACAGCGGAAGACAGCAGTGAGGAGAACGCGGTGTCGACGGGCCGTTCAGTGACGCCGATGGGGCCCGCCGAGCTCGTGCAGGCGGCGGCCATGGCCCGCCGCTTCTACCTGGAGGGCAAGTCCAAGATCCAGATCGCCGAGGAGTTCGGCGTCAGCCGCTTCAAGGTGGCCCGGGTCCTGGAGACGGCACTCGAACGCGACCTGGTGCGCATCGAGATCCGGGTGCCCGCCGAGCTGGACGCGGAGCGCTCCGACGCGCTGCGCTCCCGCTACGGGCTGCGGCACGCGGTCGTCGTCGAGTCCCCGGCCGACGCGGCCGACGACGCGCCCGACCCGGAGAACCTCGGCGAGGTGGCGGCCGGCCTGCTCGGCGAGCTGGTGCACGAGGGCGACGTCCTCGGCCTGGCCTGGGGCCGCTCCACCATCCACATGGCGGCCGCCCTGCACCGGCTGCCGCCGTGCACGGTCGTCCAGCTGACGGGCGTCTACGACGCGGGCACCGCCGAGCGCGGCTCGGTGGAGGCCGTCCGCCGGGCGGCCCAGGTCTCCGGCGGCGAGGCGCACCCGATCTACGCCCCGATGCTGCTGCCCGACCCGGCCACGGCGGCCGCGCTGCGCGGCCAGACGGGCATCGCGCGGGCCTTCGACTACTTCGACAAGGTCACCGTCGCGGCCGTCTCCATCGGCTCCTGGGAGCCGGGCATCTCGACGGTGTACGACATGCTGTCCGACGAGGAGCGCGCGCACTACGCGTCGCTGGGCGCCGCCGCGGAGATGTCGGCCCACCTCTTCGACGCGGAGGGCCGGCGGATCGGCCGTGACCTGGGGGAGCGCTGCATCACGGTCGAGGCGGACCGGCTGCGGCGCATACCGGAGGTCGTGGCGATCGCGGGTGGGCAGCGGAAGGCCGCCGCGATCGGGGCGGTGC
The DNA here is from genome assembly GCF_015999245.1 of Streptomyces sp. AV19. GTDB lineage: Bacteria > Actinomycetota > Actinomycetes > Streptomycetales > Streptomycetaceae > Streptomyces. The sequence continues at coordinate 736,789 of NZ_JAEAMR010000010.1, forward strand.
TGCGGTCGGGGCTGGTGACCAGTCTGGTCACGGACACCGCTGCGGCGGACTTTTTGCTGAACGAGTTCGAGCCGGCGCCGCGGCCTGCTTTGGACCGGGCCGACCCGGACGTCTGACGATTCGGGGAGGGTTCGTGCCCCTGGTCCTCCCCCAGAGGGGGCACCCCCATTTCACCGTTTCTTCCGGGGAGACCCCGGACCCCATTCGCCCTTCGGGCGAAGCGGAGCGCCAGGAAACGGTGAAAGGGCGGGCCAGGGGCAACCCCCCTCGGCGGAAACCACAGCCGCCCCGCACAACACTCTGGCCAAAGCAACAGAATGCGCAGATCATTCGCCATCAGCCCACTTCATCGTGGATGATGGGTCCAGGAACCTCAGCCCGATCCGGCGCTGGTTCGAGCTGACTCCCCACCCGCTCTGTAGATCAATTTCGCAGGTGAGAGAGCCAGTATGCGTTTCCTCAACGATCAGAAGCCGCCGTACGACCTGACGTACGACGACGTCTTCATGGTGCCCAGCCGCTCCGCGGTCGGTTCGCGCCAGGGCGTCGACCTCTCCTCGCCCGACGGCACGGGCACCACCATCCCGCTCGTGGTCGCGAACATGACCGCGATCGCCGGCCGCCGCATGGCGGAGACCGTCGCCCGCCGCGGTGGCATCGTCGTCATCCCCCAGGACATCCCGATCGAGGTCGTCACCGAGGTCATCTCCTGGGTCAAGGGCCGCCACCACGTGCTCGACACCCCGATCGTCCTCGCCCCCACCCAGACCGTCGCCGACGCGCTCAGCCTCCTGCCCAAGCGGGCCCACGGCGCCGGCGTCGTGGTCGACGCGGACCACCGCCCCGTCGGCGTCGTCACCGAGCACGACCTGACCGGCGTGGACCGCTTCACCCAGCTGTCCGAGGTCATGTCCAAGGAGCTGTTGCTCCTCGACGCCGGCATCGACCCGCGCGAGGCGTTCAACCAGCTCGACGCCGCGCACCGCAAGCTCGCCCCCGCCGTGGACAAGGACGGCAAGCTCGCCGGCATCCTCACCCGCAGGGGCGCCCTGCGCGCGACGCTGTACACCCCGGCCGTGGACAAGGACGGCAAGCTGCGCATCGCCGCCGCCGTCGGCATCAACGGCGACTTCGTGGCCAAGGCCGAGCAGCTGCTCGAGGCGGGCGTGGACACGCTCGTCATCGACACCGCGCACGGCCACCAGGAGACGATGATCGCTGCGATCAAGGCCGTCCGCGCGCTCGACCCGCAGGTCCCGATCGTCGCCGGCAACATCGTCGCCGCCGAGGGCGTGCGCGACCTCATCGAGGCCGGCGCCGACATCATCAAGGTCGGTGTGGGTCCGGGCGCCATGTGCACCACCCGCATGATGACCGGTGTGGGCCGCCCGCAGTTCTCCGCGGTGCTCGAGTGCGCCGCCGAGGCCAAGAAGTACGGCAAGCACGTCTGGGCCGACGGTGGCGTCCGTCACCCGCGCGACGTCGCCATGGCCCTGGCCGCGGGCGCGTCCAACGTCATGATCGGCTCCTGGTTCGCCGGCACGTACGAGTCGCCGGGCGACCTGCAGCAGACCGCCGACGGGCGCTTCTACAAGGAGTCCTTCGGCATGGCCTCGGCCCGCGCGGTGCAGAACCGCACCTCGGAGGAGTCCGCCTACGACCGCGCCCGCAAGGGCCTGTTCGAGGAGGGCATCTCCACCTCGCGGATGTTCCTCGACCCGTCCCGTCCGGGCGTCGAGGACCTGATCGACTCGATCATCGCGGGTGTCCGTTCATCCTGCACCTACGCGGGTGCCGGCTCCCTCGCGGAGTTCCACGAGCGGGCCGTCGTCGGCGTCCAGAGCGCCGCCGGTTATGCGGAGGGCAAGCCGCTGCACGCCAGCTGGCAGTAGTTTCACAGCAGCCCGGAAAAGGGGCGCGGCCGTCATGGCCGCGCCCCTTTTCGTCGCTCCGGCACCAGCTGTGGTTGACGCCTACATGTACCGATTCGTAAGGTGACATGCAACGAACGTCCATTCTTGGCATGCAGACGCAACGATCGTACGGGCATGCGCAAGAATGGTGCATTACGAGCGCGGGCCCTCACCTCGTAGGGTTCCGCGCAGTACGTGGAGTGGCGGGTACCGCTTGCTCGCGGTCCCCCTCCTTCCCGGGTTGCTCATCCTGCCGACGCGCCCGCGGGTGACCGCTGCGGTACCGGTGTGTCCACCGGCAGCGATGAACGGAGCGACCTCAGTGTTGGATCAAGGCACAGCGCCCCCCGCCGCCGGCAACGGCAAGCGAAACCCGCAGCCGCCTGCCGGACTGGGCTCCCGCCTCATGCGGCGCAAGCCGGTCGAACGCCTGGTCGCCGAGAGCGGCCAGGGTGAGGGCGGCACCCTGCGCCGTTCGCTCGGCATGTGGCAGCTGACGATGATCAGCATCGGTGCCACGCTGGGCACCGGCATCTTCGTGGTGCTCGGTACGGCCGTGCCGAAGGCCGGGCCCGCCGTGGTGATCTCGTTCGTCCTCGCCGGTCTCACCGCGCTCTTCTCCGCGCTGTCCTACGCCGAGCTGGCCGGCACGATCCCGGTCTCCGGCTCCTCGTACTCCTACGCCTACGCCACGCTCGGCGAGGCCATCGCCTGGATCTGCGGCTGGTGCCTGATCCTCGAGTACGGCGTCTCGGTCGCGGCCGTCGCCGTCGGCTGGGGCCAGTACCTCAACGAGCTGCTCGACGGGACCATCGGCGTCACCATCCCCGCGTCCCTGGCCAACCCGCCGGGCGACGGTGGCATCTTCAACGTGCCGGCGCTGCTCGTGGTGCTGCTGTGCATGGCGTTCCTGCTCGGCGGCGCCAAGGAGAGTGCCCGGGCCAACGCGATCATGGTCGGTGTGAAGATCGCCGCGCTGCTGCTCTTCTGCGCCGTCGCCTTCATCGGCATCCGGGCGGGCAACTACTCGCCCTTCATGCCGCTGGGCCTGGCCGGCGTCAGCACCGCCGGTGCCACGCTGTTCTTCTCCTACATCGGCTTCGACGCCGCCTCCACCGCGGGCGAGGAGGCCAAGAACCCCAAGCGGGACCTTCCGAAGGCGATCATGCTGTCGCTGCTGATCGTCACCGTGCTCTACGTGCTGGTGGCCGCGGTCGCCGTCGGTGCCCTGCCGTGGGGCGAGTTCGAGGGATCCGAGGCCGCCCTCGCCGGGATCATGGAGGACGTCACCGGCCAGAGCTTCTGGGCCGTGCTGCTGGCGGCCGGCGCCGTGATCGCCATCGCGAGCGTCGTGCTGACCGTGCTCTACGGACAGACCCGCGTCCTCTTCGCGATGGCCCGCGACGGCCTGGTGCCGAAGACCTTCGCCAAGGTCAGCCGCAAGGGCGTGCCCGTCGCCAACACCGTCATCGTCTGCCTCTTCTGCGGCGTCCTGGCCGCCGCCGTCCCGCTGGCCGAGCTGGCCGACGCCACCAGCATCGGCACGCTCTTCGCGTTCGCCCTGGTCAACGTCGCGGTCATCGTGCTGGGGATCAAGCGGCCGGACATGAAGCGGACCTTCCGGGTGCCGCTCTCCGGGGTGCGCGTCCCGCTCGGGGGCGGCCGGTCGGTGGCTCTGTCCGCGGTCTTCCCGGCCATCGGTTTCGCCCTGTGTGTGTTCATGATGACCCAGCTCTCGTTCATCACCTGGGAGGTCTTCGGCGGCTGGATGGTCGTCGGGTTCCTGGTCTACTTCCTCTATGGGATGCGGAACTCGCGCCTGGCCAAGGAGGGCAAGGAAGCCGTCGAGGCCCCCGCGGAGGCCTGATCCGTACCCGCGGGTCGGGGTGACTCCCGGGTACGTGATCTACTGCTCGTAGCAGAGCAGGTACCCGAGAAAAGTGATCCACCCGCAGTGCGACTCAACGAGCTCGACGAACGTATCGTCCACGCCCTGGCCGAGGACGCCCGGCGTTCCTACGCCGACATCGGCGCCGAGGTCGGCCTGTCCGCGCCCGCGGTGAAGCGGCGCGTGGACAGGCTCCGGGCCGAGGGGGCCATCACCGGGTTCACCGTACGGGTGGACCCGGGGGCGCTCGGCTGGGAGACCGAAGGTTTCATCGAGCTCTACTGCCGCCGCAACACCTCGCCGGAGGCGATCCACCGGGGACTCTCGCGGTATCCGGAAGTGGCGTCGGCCTCCACCGTGACCGGGGAGGCCGACGCCATCGTGCAGATCTTCGCCTCCGACATGCGGCACTTCGAGCGGGTGCTGGAACGGATCGCGGGGGAGCCGTTCGTCGAGCGGACGAAGTCGGTGCTGGTGCTGTCGCCGCTGCTGCGCCGCTTCACCTCGGGAGCGCCGTCGTAGGGCGTCCGCCCCTCAGGCCTTGCGCAGGAAGTCCAGGAGGACGCCCGTGAGTTCGGCCGGTGCGTCCTCCTGCACCAGGTGGCCCGCTCCGGGGACGGTCTCGAGAACCGCCCCGGGGATCCGCGCGGCCAGCTCGTGCCCCCGCTCCAGCGGGATCCACGCGTCGTCCGCGCCCCAGCAGACGCGCACCGGCACGCGTATCTCCCCGTACCGCTCCTGGATCTCGTCCGTCCAGCGCTGGTCCGCCTGCGCGATCTGCCGGTAGAACGCCGGCTGCCCGGCGTCGCCGAGCCAGGGCTCGACGAGCCGGTCGAGGACGGCGGGGTGCAGCCCGGGGCTGCTGGCCGAGGAGACGTACTCCCGGACCAGCGCCTCGTGCAGGGCGGGCGGCAACTGCTCGAAGACCGCGGCGTGTTCGCCCACGAGGCGGAAGAACGGCGAGCCCCACGGCGCCAGCGCGACCGGGTCGACGAGGGCGAGCGCCCGGTAGCGCGCCCCGTGCAGCAGGTGGGCCCGCAGGGCGACCGCGCCACCGAAGTCGTGGGCGACGACGAGTGGTCCGGCCAGCTCCCAGTGGGCGAGGAGCTCGGTGAAGGCACGTCCCTGGGCGTCCAGGGACACGTCCTGGCCCTCGGCCTTCTCCGACTGTCCGTAGCCGGGCATGTCCCAGACGTACACCTGGTGGTCGCGGGCGAGCGACCGGGCCACCGCGCGCCAGACGAAGGACGAGAACGGCGTGCCGTGTAGCAGCACGACCGGGGGCCGGTCGGCCCTGCCGAGCCGGTCCCAGCGGATCTCGCCGTTCGGGCCGGCGAAAGTCCTGGTCAGTTGCCAGTCGTTCATGATGCTGCCTCCTGGTCGGGTGTCCGATCACGAGGTGTCGATCCTGCCCGGCTCATGCCCCCGTCGTCGAGCCGGGGCGGATGATCATGAGTACCGTCACCACCGCCCAGGCCAGGGAGAACAGCCCGGTGATGATGCCCAGCCGGGGCAGGCCCGAGGCGAGCGCGGTGACCTCGGCGGGGTCGCGGTCCTTGTCGTCGAGGGCGTCGATGATGGCGTCCTGGGAGAAGACCGCGAACGCCAGCAGGATCGCCGCCACGACGGTGATCACGATCGAGACGGTCAGCCAGGTGTCCCCGAGGGCTCCCATCGCCATGGCGGTCGCGAGCCCGAGGAGGGGGACGGCGGCGGAGACGCCCGCGTAGACCCGGGTGACCCGGTGGAGCAGCCGCAGGGCGGAGGTGCCCTTCGGCGTGCGGTCGCCGTCCGGGGCCAGTACCTGCCGCGCATAGCGGGGGAACAGGCTGGCGGCCACCGTCGACGGCCCTATGAGGATGATCGCTCCCAGGACGTGCAGGCTGAGCAGGAGTTTGGTCATGACGGAATCCGCTCTTCGGAGTTTCAGTCGGACTTAAACATGGTGACGGCACGCTAGCATCCCTCCGGGGTGCGCAGATCGAAGGGTGAGGAGGCATGGGCATGAGCGAGGACGAGCCGGCGGCGTCCCTTCCGCTGTCCCTGCTGCTCATCGGCGCGGGCCGGTTCACCCAGGACGCGGCCAACCGCGCCCTCGCCGAGCGGGGCGACCGCTCACTGCGCCTGATGGGCGCGCTCGGTCACCTGGTCCATGAACCCGGCCTGTCCTACAGCGAGTTGGCCCGCCGGGCCGGGGTGACGGCGCAGAGCATGCAGGCCACCGTCGTGCAACTGGAGCGGGTCGGCGCGGTGGCCCGGGCCACCCCCGCCGGGCGGGGGCGCACCGCCGCCCTCCACGTCACCGACGAGGGGCACCGGATGCTGGGCGAGATGCGGCAGGCCCTGGCCGGGCTGGAGGAACCGCTGACCGAGGGGCTCTCCGCGGAGGAGCGGGCCGTGCTGACCGCGGCCCTGCTGCGGGTGGCGGCCAACGCGAAGGCCGCCTCCGCCCGCTGAGCGACGCCGGGAGCGGTGCGCAACGAATCGCCGCTCTCCCGGGAAAAGGCGCAACGAATCATCCGGAACCGCGCAACATTCGTCCCTTGTCGCATGGAGTTACCGGGCCGTACCGTCAAGGCGTTTAACGAAACCTTGTCTGAAAGCTCCTTGAACATCCCCCACTCCGACCTCAAGAGGACGCATGAACCCGCTGCGTATCGCGCTGTACCAAGGCCCCGGCGGCGTTCCCTCCTCCACGGCGGAGTCCCTCGACGCGCTGGAGACGGCGGCCCGGCGGGCCGCGGAGGCCGGTGCCCGGCTGCTGCTCACCAATGAGCTGTACCTGACCGGCTACGCGCTGGGCGCCTCCGTCGTGGACCGGGCCGAGCCCGCCGACGGCCCCGGTGCCGAGGCCGTGGCCCGGATCGCGGCCGCGTACGGACTGGCCGTCGGCTACGGCTACCCCGAGCGCGACGGCGCCCGGATCTTCAACTCCCTCCAGCTGATGGGCCCGCAGGGCACCCCGCTCGCCCACTACCGCAAGACGCACCTCTTCGGCGACTTCGAGACGACGTACTTCACGCCCGGCGACGAGGCCGTCGTACAGACCGAGCTCGACGGCGTCCGGCTCGGACTGCTGGTCTGCTACGACGTCGAGTTCCCGGAGACCGTGCGGGCGCACGCCCTCGCGGGTACCGAGCTGCTGCTCGCGCCGACCGCCCTGATGCGGCCCTACGAGATCGTCCCGCAGACGATCGTCCCGGCCCGGGCCTGGGAGAGCCAGCTCTACATCGCCTACGTCAACCGGTGCGGCAGCGAAGGGGAGTTCGCCTTCGCCGGGCTGTCGTGCCTCGCAGCCCCGGACGGGACCGTACGGGCCCGGGCCGGCGCGGGCGAGGACCTGCTGGTCACCGAGGCCGACCCCGCCCTGCTCCGGCGCTCGCGCGCCGAGAACACCTATCTCGCCGACCGGCGCCCCGAGCTCTACACCCGGCTCGTCTGAGCCCGCACCACCTTTCTTCTTCACTGTCAGCCCCCCGCGACCAGGAGAGTCCCGCCGATGACGTCCACGGTGCCCACCGCCGTCCACGACGAGCAGGTCCCCCAGAACGAGCCGCCGATCACCATGTTCGGCCCGGACTTCCCGTTCGCCTACGACGACTTCCTCGCGCACCCCGCGGGCCTGGGCCAGATACCGGCCACCGAGCACGGCGCCGAGGTCGCGATCATCGGCGGCGGGCTCTCGGGCATCGTGGCCGCCTACGAGCTGATGAAGATGGGCCTCAAGCCCGTCGTCTACGAGGCCGACCAGATCGGCGGGCGCCTGCGCACCGTGGGCTTCGAGGGCTGCGATGGCGATCTCACCGCCGAGATGGGCGCGATGCGCTTCCCGCCGTCCTCCACCGCCTTCCAGCACTACATCGACCTGGTGGGGCTGGAGACCCGGCCGTTCCCCAACCCGCTGGCGCCCGGCACCCCGTCCACCGTCGTGGACCTCAAGGGCGAGTCCCACTACGCGGAGACGATCGAGGATCTGCCGCAGGTCTACCGCGACGTGGCCGACGCGTGGAACGCCTGCCTGGAGGAGGGTGCCGACTTCTCCGACATGAACCGCGCCATGCGCGAGCGCGACGTGCCGCGCATCCGCGAGATCTGGGCGAAGCTGGTCGAGAAGCTCGACAACCAGACCTTCTACGGCTTCCTCTGCGAGTCGGAGTCCTTCAAGTCCTTCCGGCAGCGGGAGATCTTCGGCCAGGTCGGCTTCGGCACCGGCGGCTGGGACACCGACTTCCCCAACTCCATCCTGGAGATCCTCCGCGTCGTCTACACCGAGGCCGACGACCACCACCGCGGGATCGTCGGCGGCAGCCAGCAGCTGCCGCTGCGCCTGTGGGAGCGCGAGCCGCAGAAGCTCGTCCACTGGGCGCCGGGGACCTCGCTTTCCTCCCTGCACGACGGCGCGCCGCGGCCGGCCGTCACCCGGCTGCACCGCACGGCGGGCAACCGGATCACGGTCACCGACGCGAGCGGCGACATCCGCACCTACGCGGCCGCCGTCTTCACCGCGCAGTCGTGGATGCTGCTGTCGAAGATCGAGTGCGACGACGAGCTCTTCCCCATCGACCACTGGACGGCGGTCGAGCGCACCCACTACATGGAGTCGTCCAAGCTCTTCGTCCCGGTGGACCGGCCCTTCTGGCTGGACAAGGACGAGAACGGCCGCGACGTGATGTCGATGACGCTCACCGACCGGATGACGCGCGGCACTTACCTCCTGGACGACGGGCCGGACAAGCCCGCCGTGATCTGCCTCTCGTACACCTGGTGCGACGACAGCCTCAAGTGGCTTCCGCTGTCGGCCAACGAGCGGTTGGAGGTCATGCTCAAGTCGCTCGGCGAGATCTACCCGGGCGTCGACATCCGCAAGCACATCATCGGCAACCCGGTGACGATCTCCTGGGAGAACGAGCCCTACTTCATGGGCGCGTTCAAGGCGAACCTGCCCGGTCACTACCGTTACCAGCGGCGGCTGTTCACCCACTTCATGCAGGACCGTCTGCCCGAGGACAAGCGCGGCATCTTCCTCGCGGGCGACGACATCTCCTGGACGGCGGGCTGGGCCGAGGGCGCCGTGCAGACCGCGCTCAACGCGGTGTGGGGTGTGATGCGCCACTTCGGCGGGGCGACGGACCCGGTCAACCCGGGCCCGGGCGACGTCTACGACGAGATCGCCCCCGTCGAGCTGCCGGAGGACTGACCGCCGCACGGCCGGGCGCGGGCGCGGCGGGACGGGGCGGTGCTCCGCTCCCCGCCGCGCCTCCTGCGTCATCCCAGTGGAGTGAGCAGACATCGCCCCACCAGCCCCACGCTCGCGTCCACCCGGTCCTCGAACTCGGCCGCCACCTCCGGTCGTTCGCGCAGTGCCCACAGGGCGCGGAAGGCGGCCCAGGCGGCGGCGCGGGCCGCCTCCAGGGTCCACGACCCCAGCAGGTGGGTGAGCGGATCGGCGACGTCCAGCGCGTCCGGCCCCGGCATCAGGGTCTCGCGGATCCGCTCCTCCAGGGAGACGAGCAGCTCGCCGATCCGGTGGAAGTCCCCTTCCAGCTCCCGCGGTTCGGCGCCCGTGTCCCGGCAGGTGTCGGCCAGGGCGAGCGGAAGGTCGTGCCCGATGTGGGCGTTGATGCCCGCGAGGGCGAACTGCACGGGCCGGACGGCCGGATGGCCGCGGAGCTGGAACAACGGCCGCCAGCAAGCGGGCGGTCTTCGCCCCGCCGCCGCCTCGTCCACCGCGGTCAGATAGCGGCCGGCGAACAGGACGTCCAGCGTGGTGGTGGCCGTGCGGTCCCGGAAGGCGCCGGCGGTCACCCGGCGCCCTACCTCCTCGGTGACCGTCAGATATACGCGGTTGAAGACCGCCACCCCGTCCCGCGGCGGCAGTCCGGCCGCCAGGCCGCGCATGCGGGCGAGCACTCCGTCGATGCCGGCGGGAGCCGCCGGCCGCATCCCAGTCGTCGTCATGTACGCAGAGTGACACGCGAATACGGAGAGTAGGGAGAATCTCCGTCGGGTTCACCGGAACGGGTGACGGAGCGTGACGACGCTGCTTACGTGACGACGATGCTTATGTGACGACGCTGCTTACGGGAGACGATGCTTGCGGGACGGCGCCGCTCAGGCTCGGGGCGTCCGCCGCTCGCCGTCCCGCTCGGCGTCCTCCCGCTCCGCGAGGCTGTCGTAGCCGCTGGTCCCTTCGTCCAGCAGCGGCTCCTGCTTCTTCAGGTGGGCGGGCGCCAGGAAGCGCAGGGCGTGGTAGCCGGTGAGGACCACGATCGTGCCGAGGGCGATGCCGTTCAGCTCGAAGTTCTTGCTGATCTTGAGGCTGACGCCGCCGATGCCGATGATGATGCCCGCCGCGACCGGCACCAGGTTCAGCGGATTGCGCAGGTCGACCTTGTTGTGCACCCAGATCTGCGCGCCGAGCAGGCCGATCATGCCGTAGAGGATGACGGTGATGCCGCCCAGGACGCCGCCCGGAATGGCCGCGACCACCGCGCCGAACTTGGGACAGACGCCGAACAGCAGGGCGAAGACGGCCGCCGCCCAGTACGCGGCGGTGGAGTAGACGCGCGTGGCCGCCATGACGCCGATGTTCTCGGAGTAGGTGGTGTTGGCGGGTCCGCCGACCGCCGTGGAGAGCATCGTCGCCGCGCCGTCGGCGGAGATCGCCGTGCCCAATCGGTCGTCCAGGTTGTCGCCGGTCATCTCGCCGACCGCCTTGACGTGCCCCGCGTTCTCGGCGATCAGCGCGATGACCACGGGCAGTGCCACGAGCGCCGCCGACCAGCCGAACGACGGGGTGTGCAGCGAGGGCAGGCCGATCCAGTCGGCTTTGCCGACGCCGGAGAAGTCCAGTCGCCAGTGGTCGACGGCCTCGGTGCCGCCGTTCACCGAGTGGATCTTCCCGAAGACCCGGTCGAGGACCCAGGAGAGCGCGTAGCCGAAGACCAGTCCGAGGAAGATCGCCACGCGGGACCAGAAGCCGCGCAGGCAGACCACCGCGAGCCCGGTGAAGAGCATGGTCAGCAGCGCCGTCCACTGGTCCTGGGGCCAGTACGTGGAGGCCGTCACCGGGGCCAGGTTGAAGCCGATGAGCATGACCACCGCGCCCGTCACCACGGGCGGCATCGCCGCGTGGATGATGCGCGCGCCGAACCGGCGCACCGCCAGGCCGCTGAGGAACAGCGCACCGCCGACGACGAAGATCGCCCCCGTGACGGCCGCGCTGTCACCGCCCTGGGCGCGGATGACCGCCGCCACCCCGACGAAGGAGAGGCTGCACCCCAGATAGCTGGGGATCCGGCCGCGGGTGGCCAGCAGGAAGAGGATCGTCGCGACGCCCGACATCATGATGGCGAGGTTGGGGTCCAGGCCCATGAGGACCGGACTGACGAATGTGGCTCCGAGAGTACATCACTGGACTTGAGGGGCAGCCACTCCCCAGTGGAGACATCGCCCAGGCGCTCTTCCGCGTCGTTGGCGAGGGCGTCGAGCAGGCGCATCGCGGTAGGGCTGGCGTCGTCTGCCAGGAGCCTGGCAACCAGCTCGAACTCCTTCGGAGTGAAGCGAGCAGCGACCTCTTCCGAGGCGCCCGCAGACGGTTCCCGCGCTCCTTCTGCCGCGCGCCAAGAGGCGATGTTGGCGAGCGTGTTCGCGAGGAACTTCGCGGCGGTGTCCGGCTCGGGGATGGGGCGTACGGGCGCGCGGTTGCCGACGGTCTTGCACTCACCAAGTTCCATGATCGCGATAGTAGTGATCTTGTTCGCATGCGGGAACCGGTGTGCGAATCGCTGCTGGGTGGCCGCTCGATTAATTCATTCAAGAGACGGCGCCGAGGGGCCGCACGGGGCGACACGGCTGTTCGGTTTGTTCCTTGCTGAAGCGATCGACTATGAATCCCCTTGGCCTCCGCGACGTGCGGGGCGTGGCGAAGGAGAAGGATCATGGCGGGCTTCGGGTGGAAACTGCATGGTGATGGCAAAAGCCTGAAGCCTGGGGACGTGGTCAAACCGGGCGAACGCTTGTCGTGGGGGCGGACCATCGGGCTTGGCGCACAGCACGTGGTCTCAATGATCGGGGCGTGCTTCGTCGCTCCGATTCTTATGGGCCTGGACCCGAATCTCGCTTTGATGGCGTCGGGCGTTGCGACCATTCTGTTCCTGCTGATGACCCGTGGGCGCATCCCCAGCTACCTGGGGTCTTCCCTCTCCTTCGTGGGCGTGGCCGCGGCTATCGCCAGCCAAGGGGGCGATGCCGGCACCTTGACCGGCGCCATGCTCGTGGTGGGGGCCGTCCTCGTGGCCTGTGGCGTCGTGATCCAGGTCCTCGGGGCCCGGGTGATTCATGCGGTGCTGCCCCCGGTGGTGACGGGCGCGGTCGTCATGCTGATCGGCTTCAACCTTGCCCCCGTGACGGCACGTACGTACTGGCCGCAGGATCAGTGGGCTGCGCTCGCCACGATGCTGTTCACCGGGCTGGCGCTCGTGTGCCTGCGGGGATTCTGGTCGCGCATCGCGATCTTCGTCGGCCTGGTCTTCGGGTACACGCTGTCCTGGGTTCTCGACCGGACCACAGGCAAGATCCATTCCGCTGACGGGTCCGGCAAGATCACGGACCACTGGCGCATCGATTTCTCCGGCGTCGCCAACGCGGATTGGATCGGCGTTCCGACCTTCCACTCCCCGAACTTCTCGGCTTCGGCGATCCTGGTGGCGCTGCCCGTGCTGGTCGCGCTCATCGCGGAGAACGCGGGGCACGTCAAGGCCGTCGGCGAGATGACCGGCGACCGCCTGGACGACAAGATGGGCACGGCCATCGTCGCGGACGGCAGCGCAACCGTACTCTCGACCGTAGTGGGCGGGCCGGCCACCACCACGTACGCCGAGAACATCGGCGTCATGGCGGCCACCCGGGTCTACTCGACCGCCGCGTACTGGGCCGCAGCCGGCTTTGCGATCCTGTTCGGCCTCTGCCCGAAGTTCGGCGCGGTCGTTGCCGCGATCCCCGGCGGGGTCCTTGGCGGCATCACGGTCATCCTGTACGGCATGATCGGCCTGCTCGGCGCGCAGATCTGGGTGCGGAACAAGGTTGATTTCGCGAGGCCGCTCAACCTCGTGCCGGTTGCGGCGGGCGTCATCGTCGGTATCGGTGGCGTCTCACTGAAGTTCACCGACAACTTCGAGCTCAGCGGCATCGCCCTCGGCACCCTCGTCGTACTCACGGGCTATCACGCCCTGCACTGGCTTTCACGGGCTGCCAACCGTCAGGAGCCCTCGATCCTGGACGGCGGCACGACTGAGTACGACGAGGGGTTGGGACGTCCCTCAGAGGCCACTGGGCGCGGTGCGTAGGGCGGTCAGCCTATGAGGCGTAGGCGCCGAGGAGTTCACGCACTCCGGCGTGGTCTTGGTGCTGCCGGAACCTGTCGAGCGTCCCGTTCACCCAGTCGTTGAGGCGAGGCGACGCCGTGTGGAAGCTGAGGGAAGCAGCTCGCTCAGCGGAGGCGGTCGCCTCATCCAGGGCGCCGGCATCCAGGTAGGACCCGGCCAGCCAGCAGGCATAGAGGCCGACCTCGCGTGCGTGGGTGTCGTCGTACGGGGTCGTCAGCCCCTCGAGGATGGGTACCGCCTTCTTCGGTTGGCGCAGTTCTGCCCAGCACCGTCCGGCCATGATCTGGGTCTCTTCCCGGTTGATCCAGTAGACCGTGTCCGGCTCTTCCACTCGGGAGGTGTCGCGCTTGTCGTGAGCCGTCTCCGACAACCCGAGGGCACGATCGACCCCTGCCGAGTCCCCGGTGCGGGCGCATGCCCATGCCAGCCGGTCCGACAAGACGACGGACACGGCTGGAAGGACGTCCTTGGGTGCGTTCGCCAGCGATGCCTCAGCCATGGCCACGCCTTCACGGGGATTGCCCGTGGATGCTGTCAGGTACGACAGCTCGGACAAGGCTGTCGCTCCCAAAGTGAAGTTACTGGCCTGATTCGCAGCGCTGGCCGCGGCCTGCGCCAGCTTCCTGGCATGGGGGATACGGCCGGCGTCGAACGCGGTCCATGACGCGAACTGGTACAGCTCGGCAAGAGCAGAGAGCAGCTTGCGCCCCACGGAGTCGGAGTACGTGCCGTGCGCGGCCATCCCTGCGAGGGTGTCGATCTCGGCGATCACCTTCGGGTAGACGGAAACGCCGCCGCTGTAGTCATCAAGGCGCCGCAGCGCTGACAGACGTTGGCCGGCGCGGACTACGTCGGCATGGCCGATGCGGCGGCCCCGCGCCGAAGCTGAGGGGGCGGACAGTGCGATGCCGGCGACAGCCCCGGCTCCAAGGAAAGCCCGACGGTCCACAGGAGGTACCAGCCCTTCCACGTCAAGAACAACCGCATCGGGTACGGGAGTTTCACCGTAACCGGTGAGATCGGCCTCTAGCACCTGTTCGAGGTAGGGCAGCCAGTCCTCTGGGTGCCTGATGCCCTTCTCCCACCGGTACACGTAGTGGCCGGTGCACGTGCCCTTCCTCGCAGCCGCGTCGTCTCCCCACCGGGCGATGTTCAGTAAGCGCGCGAGGCCGTCTTGGGTGAGGCGCCGCGCTGTGCGCAGTTCACGGATCTTGTCGCCGACAGCCATGGGCCTCCCCTTTGGGTTCTCCTGGCATACAAGAGGCATAGCAGTGGCCTACAGCCTGGCATCTATCCCCATGCCCCCGCGCGCCGTTGACTGAACATCAGCCTTCGTGATCGTGATGTTGAGGGAGGACGGCAGTGACGTACCGCACCGGGGCTTTGGTGATGGACACCCGCAACGACAAGCTCGGCGAGGTCATGGAGGAGTGCGCGTCGGTGGTGTGGCTCCGTCCGCCTGGCGGCGGCCGTGAGTGGGAGTGCCCGCGCAGGAACCTGAGGCTGGCCGACCACCAGGAGCTCGCTGCGGCCGGGCGGCAGGCGTGAGCCGTAGCCGCTACCGGTTTGCCGACTGGACGACGACCCAGGATATGAGCACCGCTGCCGAGTACTCCGCCGAGTGCAGGACTCCGGAATGCGACGCGGAGTTCAGCATCCTGGACGACCGCGGGGCTGCCGAGTCGTGGATGTACGCCCACATGCAGAGGACCGGGCACAACAGCTTCTGGCAGACCCACGGGCACCCCGTGATCATCAGCGCGCCGCCGGGCTCCATCCTCGCGGACCATGTTGTCGAGCACGGCAGGGTGGCCGAGCCCGAGAGGTGTCGATGGTGAGGGCGGCTGGACGACTTAACCGGGCTGGAGGGATGCCGCCGGCTGGCCTTCAGATCGGCATGGCCGTCTACGACAGCGCGGCCCAGATGCCCGGAACCCTGACCTCGTTCGAGGGACGGCTCATCCGTATCACGCGCCCTACCGGGTTCAGCTGGGACGCCCACCCGCATCGGGTACGGCGCGCCACTCCGTGGGAGAGGCGGCAGCTCCAGGCGATCGCCAGGCTGCACGAGCAGCGCCAGCGCGCGGCACGAGCCTCCCCGTAGATCCCTGCCCCTCCGCCCTCCCCCTCGGGAGGGGCAGGAAAGGCGCCCGCCCGGCCGTCATGGAAACAGGGCTGTGATCGCCGGGCGGGCCCCCAGTGGACCAACAGCGTGGAGGCGGTCTCCGCGCTGGCACGGTGACGCACTTCTGACTAGAGGAGCAGACTATGCCCGTCCACCGCCCCGCTGTCAGGAACTTCCTTGCCGGTCCTGCCTTGACCCCGGCAGACTTGTCCTTGGTGCTCCTCGTGCGGGAGGACGACGCCCCGGCGAACCACCCCATGCCGACCATTACCCTCAGGGAGATCCCGAAGGTGGTCCGAGAGGCGGCGTCTCTCGGGATTCGGTCGGTGAAGCTCTTCGCCGGAAGCCGCCTGCGCGACGATCAAGCGTCTCAAGCGGCTTCTCCCCACAGCTTGATGGCGCGCTCGATCAGGTCTGCCAAGGACGAGGTCCCCGACGTCGCGATCATGACGGAAACCTGTGTCTGCTCCTACATCAGCAGCGGAGAGTGCTACATCTCGAACCGCGGCGTTGTTGATGTGGAGGCGACGAAGTCGGTGCTAGCCGCCCAGGCGATCACACAGGCCGAAGCTGGCGCCGACATCGTGGGGCCGGCTGCGATGATCCCGGGGAGCACCCGAGCCGTACGAGCGGCGCTGGACGAGGCAGGACACCCTGACGTGTCGATCATGCCCCATCTGATCTTCGACTCGTCCCTGTACGAGGGATACCGGCTCACCATGCGCGCCGTGCCAGCGTCGGGTGCCAGGGCGTTCCAGATCGCTCCGCGGCGAGCCGACCAGGCCGTACGGACTGGGCTCGCCATGGTCGCCGAAGGTGCCGACATGATCTTGTTGGAGCCGGCACTCTTCACGGTGGACACGCTCATCCGGCTGCGCGAGGCGTGCCCGGCCCCGTTGATGCCCTTTTCGGTCAGCGGTGAGTACAACCGACTCGCCCCGGTCGCTGAGGACAGTTCCCGAGACGTTCGGCCTCTGATGGAAGCCCTCACCATGCTCAAGCGGTCGGGGGCCGAGCGCGTGATCACGTACGGCGCGATGGAGATCGCCCGCGAGCTCTAGCTGCGGATCGCGGCCAGGATGCCGTCCGCGCCCCGTTCAAGCAGTTCCCCAGCTACCGCCTGTCCCAGTTCCTCAGGGTTGTCCAAGGGGCCGCTGGCGGTAGCGCGGACCTGCTCTTTACCATCGAGGGAGGTCACCGTGCCGGACAGGCGCAGAACGTCCGCGTCCACTGTGGCGTGGGCCCCCACGGGCACCGAGCACCCGCCGTGCAGCGCGTTGAGCATCGACCGCTCCGCGCGCACGGTCGCGTCTACGACTGCGTCGCCGATACCGGCCAGCAGCTCCCGCAGGCTCTCGTCTCCTTCCCGGACCTGGATTGCGAGCGCTCCCTGGCCGGGCGACGGCGGGAAGGTCTCGACGTCTAGGTGTTCGGAGACTTCGGCGCCGATGCCGAGCCGACCGAGTCCAGCAGCGGCTAGGAGAACAGCGTCAACGGCGCCGGGGCCTTTGAGCCTGCCCAGCCGCGGGGGGACGTTCCCCCTGATTGGCACGGTGACGACGTCGGGGCGCAGGGAGAGCAGCTGGGCGATGCGACGTTGGGCGCCCGTGCCGACGCGGGCTCCAGTCGGCAGCGTGGCCAGGGTGTGGCCGCACAGCACGTCCCGTACGTCTTCCCGGGGGCCGGGCACCGGCAGAACCACCAGGCCCGGTGTCGGTTCGGTGGGCAGGTCCTTAAAGGAATGCACGACGACATCGACGTCTCCCGCGAGCAAGGCGCGCTGCTGCTTGCCGGAGAAGGCGTTCCCGCTCTCCGTCTTCGCTGCGACCTCGGCGAGCGAAGACGTCCGACGGTCCTCGTCGCCGCCTTCCAGGACCACACGCTGCTTGAACGTGACGTGCGGGAACCGCTTGCGCATCGGCCCCAGCCATTCCCTGACCTGCGCTCGGGCTAGACGGCTGGCCCGCGATCCGACAATCACAGTTGTCATGAGATCAACTCCCGCAAGCATGTGCGTTGTTGGACGCATGCTACTGCCGTTGCACGATGCCTTTTTCCGACTAAATGTCGGAGTGTTTTCCGACTCCTTGTCGGCGTTTGCGGATGGAGACCAGACGTGACCGAACGCGTCCCTCGCCCTGAGTTCGAAGCATCCCTCCCACACGCGACGGCGTGGGCCGCCACGCTGATACGTGACCACCTCGGACGCGTGCTGCTGCTGCACAAGACCGGGGCCAGCCCGCGCTCCTGGCACCTCCCTGGCGGCCACCTCGACCACGGCGAGCACCCCATGCAGGCCGCGCTCCGCGAACTGGGTGAAGAAGCCGGCATCGCGCCGGGCCACCACCCGCTGCGACTCATCGGCATGGACTTCTCCCTCCCGGTGCACGGCTGGACCGGTAACCGCATCGCGTACTTCTTCGACGGCGGCCGACTCGAAGTCGAGTACATGGATGCCTGCGTCGAACTGTCCGAGGAACACGACGACTGGGGCCTGAGGGCCATGACCGAATGGGAAACGATGATGAAACCCCCTGATTCCCAGCGCATTCACCTGCTGGTCAAGGCCGCCGCTAACGGCACGGTCGCCTACCTCCACGAGATGGGAGAACCCGCATGAGCAGCCCCGAACTGATTCGGATCGGCACCCGCGCGGCACCCATGGCGCTCGCCCAAGCTGAACAGGTCGCCGAACTGATCCGCAAGCACTCTCCGGACACCCGTACCGAGATCGTCCCCCGCAAGACCGAGGCCGACCTGTGGCAGGGCGAGCTTGCGCGCCTGGGCGGAAAGGGGCTCTTCACCAAGGAAATCGACCAGATGCTTCAGCGCGGCAGCATCGACATCGCCGTGCACTGCATGAAGGACGTTCCCGGGGACAAGCCCATCCCCGAGGGACTGATCTTCGCCGCCTACCTACCGCGCGAAGACGTCCGCGACGTCGTGCTGTTCCCAGAAGGATCAGAACACAGCACACTCGACGACCTCCCTCCCGGCGCGACGGTCGCCACCTCGGCCGTACGGAGGAAGGCGCAGATCCTCCGGGACCGGCCCCACCTACAGGTGGAGCGCGTACGCGGCCTCGTCGGTAACCGCGTGGAAAAACTCGACCAGGGCAAGCACGGTTGGAGCGCCATGGTCCTGTCCCTGGCCGGCCTGTACCGCCTCGGACTCGAGCACCGTGCCGAGCAGTTCCTCTCCGTGGATGAGATGATCCCGGCCGTAGGCGCGGGAGTCATCGGCATCGAATGCCGCCGCGACGACGCGCCGGTCGCCGGGCTGCTCGAACAGCTCAACCACACCAAGACCATGACGGAGCTGACCGCGGAACGCGTCCTGCTCCACGGTCTCCGAGGCCACTGCAACAGTCCGATCGCTGGACACTGCATCACCGGCCCTGATGGCCAGCTTGTCCTCCGGGGCATGGTCTTCACTCGCGAAGGCGCCCAGTTCGTCCACGCCCAGCACTGGGGCGAAGCCAGCAACGACCCGGCCACTTTGGGTGCCCGCGTCTGCGCTGATCTGCTGCGGCAGGGCGCCCGGGAGCTGATCGAAGGCATACCGCACTGATGCCGTCGAGCTGGCGCCCGCGAGAACGAGGGGTTCACATGCCCAATGAGGGGTGGAAAAGGAACTCAGCCAACGCCCCGGTAGTGCTGTTCGACTTCGACGGCACCTTGATCCAGCGGCAGGAGGTGTTCGCGAAGTGGGCAGCCGAGTTCGCCGAGAAGCACGGCGTTCCGCTGGCCTGGCTGCTGGAGGCTGATGCCCGGTGCGCCCCAGGGCGAATGGAATTCTTCGAACGGGTCAAGTCGAGGTTCGGTATGCAGCCGACCGTCGCGGAACTCAATGCGCAGTACCGGCAGCGCATGTCAGAACTGATCACCCTTGATCGGCAAGTACACGCGATGCTCGCCGACCTGCGGGAGAGTGGCTGGCGTCTGGGGGTGGTCACCAACGGTACGGCTGACAGGCAGACTGCGAAGCTCGTCAAGGCGGGCCTGTACGACCTGGTCGATGCCGTGGTTGTCGCCGGCGTGGTAGGCGTGTGGAAACCGGATGCACGGATCTTCCGCCACGCCACTGCAAGGCTCGGTGTCCAGCCCGGCCCGCATGTGGTGATGGTCGGCGACAGCCTCGAACAGGATGTCGCAGGTGCCCGCATCGCTGGATTGTCCACGGTGTGGGTCTCTCACGACCGCCTGCTACCACGCCCAGGCCCGCGTCCCCGGCACACGATCCGCACGGTCACCGAGGCCGGCGAGCTTCTGCGCGACATCGTCAGCTAGGGAGCGAACTCAGGCCCCTAGACTCTCCGCACGGCCCAGAAGATCATCACCATCTACACCGACGACCTGACTGGAGAGGAGACGCGGGAGGCGCAGACGCACACCTTCTTCATCGACGGAGTCGCCTACGAAATCGACCTCGCCCCGGATAGCTACGAGCAGATGCTTCAGGCATTCGGTCCCGTTTGTAAATGCTGCTCGCAAGCAGGGCAGGGGAAAGAAGACGGGTCGGGCAACGGCTCCTCGCCCGAGCTAGGACACTGCTGCTATCCGGGCCTGGGCGAAGGAGAATGGGTACTCGGTCAACGATCGCGGCCGGATGCCGGCAGAGATTCGCGAAGCCTATGCGAAGGCCACGGCGAACTAGCGACTACTGAAAGAAACATCAGAGCGTCCCTCTTTGTGGGGGCCGCTCTTGTGTATAGAGGACCCCCTACACAGTAGATGTCGGTGTCCTTTGGCCGTTTCCTGGACGCCGAGGAGCGGAAGAGTGCCGAAGGTCACGGGTCAGCCCTTCGATTAATTCATTCATGCGTCCGTCGCAGCGGAAACGGCGCGCCTGGCCGGCCTGCGCCACACTGTGATACCCCGTGCCGGCCTGCGCTCCCCCCTTGGTTCGCCGTACGAGCGGCGCCGGCGGGGCGAGCTGAACCTTCATACCCGTACATGGCCGGAGAACGGGCCCCGCGGCGGGTCCTGAATGAAAGAATGTGGGCATTACCCCCGGGCGTAAGTGCTGAATGAATTAATAAATGAGTGAGCGGGATCACGCCTCGGGAATTAATTCATTAATTCACGTCGAAATACCCAAGGGAGACGTATGTCACTCGGTTGGATCTTGACGCGGCTGGCTTGTTAATCTTATTTAGCGCGTGCGCGCGCATTCCCTCTAAGAAATCAATAAAAAATGAGAGATGTGACCCACGTCACGCCCCCCAAAGTTGACCAGTAACCTCGACCTGCGTAATGTTCTGGGTGTCGGAAAGAGCAAGACTCCGACAGGGCCAGGAACCACGGCCCAGATAGACCGCAGTGGTTCAGCCGCATAGACCGCGTAGGACTCGCTCCTAAAGGGTCGCAGCCGCTAGTGTCGCGTGATCCATGTGGTGTCACTTGAGGCTGGTCGGCTCGTTGAGCCGGCTCAGCCCGGTGAACGGGGCTATCCAGGACGGCTCCGACGCCGTGATCACACCAGCCACACCAAGATCATCTCACCCGTGACCAGCAGTTACGGGACAACCCTTAGGCAGCCATTTCAAGATCCTTTGGCTTCGGTGGAGGCGCCACCCACAGCGGCCACACCGTGCACTTCGTCTCCGGGTCTCGACCACGGTGGACCCGAACCTCACGGATCAGAGCCCGCAGGATCAGCCGCTGATCTCCCGGCTCAGCCACCGCGTACACTTCCATCGCCGAGGCGACTGCCGCCGCCTCCGGCCTGGCGATGATCTTCGGCCTCTCCTTGATCTTCTTCTCCAGAAGAGCGCTCTCCTCGCGGAGAGCGCTCTTCTGCGTTTCGTACTCTGCGCGCCTCCGCCGAGCGGCCTCCTTGCTGATCGTCTCCTCCAGCACGGAGTCGGTGAGCTTGTCCTCCTTCTGGCGGATCGCGGCCAGGGCCACCTTGATCTCTTCCAGCCGCTTCAGCTCGTCCGAGACCGTAGTGCTGCCCTTGGCCTGGACCGCAGCCATCCGCACAGGCAGGCTCTCTGCCCCGGCCGGATCGCTGGCCACCTGCTGGCTGAGGAACGCCAGGACTGCTCGCTCCGCCGTTTCGAGAGTGACGTACACACCTCCGCCGGGGCAGTCCTTGAATTTCATGTGCCTCGTGCACCGGAAGAGCACGTCACCGGGATGCGGCTTCCCGTCCACCCATGGCTTCTGCTGCTTCTTCGCTCGAAGCATCGAGTGCATGCCGTACCCGCACCCCGAGCAGGTGAGCACCCCGGACACCTGGTACTTGGCCGCGTGGCTGTGCCCCTTGTCGTCGTGGTCCTTGCCCTTGAGACGCCTTTCGACGTACGCGTCCCAGATGCGCTCGCACTCGACTTCGTCTTCGAAGACGGCCTGGTGCTTGCCCCGGTAGTACAGGTACGCGGTGATGTCGCGATGCGCACTCTTCCGCTTCGTCTTGGTGGTCCCGTCCTCACGGGTGATCACCGTGTACAGCTCCTCGGGCAGCGAGTACCGGACGAAGCCGAGCCCGAAGCCGGTGTCCAAGATCGAATAGAGGTCCCCGGCATCGATCTCGCGACCGGTCCAGTTCACGATCCCCTTCATGCGCAGCCAGAGAACCATGCTGCGCACGGAGACGCCGGCCACGTAGTCCAGGTAGAGCCTGGCCAAGATCGGGCCCGTCAGGGGGTCGATCTTGAGGATGCCTTCCTTGCACTTCGGGCACTTGTCCATCGGCTTGCCCGGCTCGGGCGGAGGGCAGGTATCGCAGCGGTAGTACCCAAACTTGCCGCGTGCCGCCGAGCCATGTGGAAGACCGTGGTTCTTCCGGCGCTCGATGGTCGCCTTCCACATGTCCGACTTCTGGTTGGACTCCAGCTCGGCGATGTTGAGCATCTGAGCGATGGCGAAGCGACCGATGGTCGTCTTGCCGTCGAAGTCTTCGTGCGCGGCCCGGACCTCGATGCCGTAGGCAAGGAGGTCGTCCAGGTGCTGAAGGGACTCCTTGAGGTTCCGGCCGAAGCGCGACCAGATCCACAAGATCAGCACGTCGAACTCTTTGTTCCGGGCCATCTCCTTGATCTGGTTGATGGCCCGGTCTTCGAACTCCCGACCGGACTCTCCGAGGTCCATGATCGGTTCGAGGGTTACCTCGATATCGTTCGCATCCGCAAGCTTCTGTGCATGCCCGATCTGAAGCTCCGGGCTGATCATGTCGGCCCTGGCGGTGGAGACGCGGACGTAGATGATCCCGCGCTTCTTGCGTTTAAAGGTCTCGGGGATGCTCTCGTCCTGCGCGGGGCGCAGGCGTATGGGGGCTGGAGCAGGGGCCATGATGTGCACGTCCTCGAACGTAGGTGCCGTTTGCACCCGCAGCTCCGGGACGAAAGTCCTCTACCCCAGGGACGGAGGTCAGTAATGCACTCCCGGAGCGACGAACGACGCCCCGAACATGGCGACCACGTGCTGTGCGCCGAGACCCGCGGTCCGGGGCCAGGAAAGCCGTTCGTCCGGCCTGACGACCGCCCCGGGTGCGGGAGTGCGCCCGTCGCCGTGCAGGGTCCAGCGCACGCCGAGGCCCATGACTGCTCCAAATGTGCTCGATGTGGTGATCCGAATCATGTTAAGCGGGCGTGAGGAGTGCCCCGTACGACGTCTCGGCCCGGCGCGGTGCGGGAGGGGCTGCTGCGATCGGCGCAATTAACACCTCGTAAGGCTGTATGCCCGGTCGCCCCGGCTGATCCCCGGTCGGTGAGAGGTAAGCGTGAGTTGTCCGATTTCCTGCAAACCAGGAGACATACATGCGTAAGCTCGTCGGCCGCTCAGCGGTCGCCGCGGTTCTCGCCGCGGGCGTCATCGTTCCGGCTGCCGGGGCGGCCATGGCCGCGCCCCAGTCCCCGTCCGTGCCGAAGGCGGTGAGCTGGGACGACGACCACGGCCGTGACCGCGACCGCGACCGGGACCGTGACAAGGGCCGTGACCGCGACAAGGGCCGTGACAGGGACAAGGGCCGCGACCGTGACCGCGACCGGGACTGCGACAAGGGCCGCCACCACCGCGACCGTGACCGGGACTGCGACCGCGACCGCTGGCGCGACCGGGACTGCGACCGTGGCGGCTGGGGTCACCACGGCGGCTGGGACCGGGACTGCGACCGCGGTGGCTGGGGCCACGGCGGCCACGGCGGTTGGGGCCACGGTGGCTGGGGCCACATCAACATCTGGTCCGGAGGCTGGGGCGGTTGGGGCCACGGTGGCGGCCACCACCGTGGTGGCTGGGACCGGGACTGCGACCGTGGCGGCTGGGGTCACCACGGTGGCTGGGGCCGTGACGACTGCGACGGCGGCTGGAAGCACCGCGGTCGCGACTGCGACGGCTGGAACGACGGCTGGGGCCACGGCGGCCACGGCGGCCACGGTGGCTGGGGCCACGGTGGAGGCTGGGGTCACGGCGGTGGCTGGGGTCACGGCGGCGGGCACTGCCGCAACTCCTTCAACCTGCTGGGCATCAGCCTCTGATCCCACGCTCGCCCTCTGACGTCCCCCCTTCCACCGCGGGCCGTGCGACCGGAACTCCCGGTCCCGCGGCCCGCGGTGGCGTGCGGTCAGCCCTTCGTCGCCGGAACGCTCCGGGAACGCCCGGCGGAACCGGCGGCCGGTACGCGCAACGCGCCCGCGGCGGCCGCCAGCAGCGCGGCCAGGACGGTCACCAGCCCGAACGAGACGGTCAGGGAGGTGGCGTCGGCGACCTGGCCGATGGCCGACGGGGCGATCAGGCCGGACGTATAGGTGATCGTCGCGACCCCGGCGATGGCCTGGCTGGGCTCGGGCCCGCTGCGGGCCGCCGCGGCGAACGCCAGCGGGACGACCACCGCGATCCCCAGGCCCAGCAGGGCGAAGCCGGCGATGGCGAGCACGGCGTGCGGGGCGGTGACCACGGCCAGGCCCCCGGCGCACGCCAGCACCCCGCCCGACCGCACGGTCCGCACCGGGCCGAACCGGCGCACCGCCGCGTCCCCGGCGAACCGGGCCACCGCCATCGCGCAGGAGAACGCCGTGGTGCAGGCGGCCGCGAGGCCCGCCCCCGAGCCGATGACGTCCCGCAGGTAGACCGCGGACCACTCCAGGCTCGCCCCCTCGGCGAAGACCGCGCAGAACCCGACGGCCCCGATGACGAGCGCGGCGCGCGGCGGCCGGGCGAACCGTGGCGGCGGGTGCTCCTCCGCCCGGGGGCGCAGGTCCAGCACCCCGGCGCAGACGACGGCGCCCAGTACGGTCAGCACGGCGGCGGCGACGCCCAGGTGCGGCCGGGCGTCGGTGCCGGCGTGGGCCGCGAGCGTGCCCGCCGCCGAGCCGGCCAGCGCCCCGGCGCTCCACATCCCGTGCAGTCCGGACATGATCGGACGGCCGATCCGCTCCTCCGTCTCCACGCCCAGCGCGTTCATGGCGACGTCCGCCAGGCCCGACGCCGCCCCGTACGCCAGCAGTGCCGCGCAGAGCACCGGGAACGCGGGGGAGAGGGCCGGCAGCGCCAGGGACGCGCACCACAGCGCGAGCAGCAGGCGCAGTGCCGAACGGGAGCCGAGGCGGTGGGTCACCCGGCCGGCGAGCGGCATCGCCAGCGCGGCACCGATCGCCGGGAAGGCCAGGGCGATCCCCAACTCGCCCGGTTCCAGGGAGAGATGGTCCCGGATCCACGGGATGCGGGTGGCGAAGTTCCCGGTGACCGCCCCGTGGACGGCGAACACCAGGGCCACGGCCCGCCGGGCCCGGCGCGGAGCCGTCCCCTCCGTTCCTCCGGTGCCGTCCATCCCCGCCTCCCCCTGCTCCGCCCCGACGTCGCGGCCCCTGCGAGCACCGTACGCGGCGGCCGAGTGACCTGCCACACGCTCTGTCAAGTGCCGTGGACACCGCGCCGCGGTCCGGCGTACGCTCGGACGCGTCGGAGCTGTGAAGGTTCAATCAACCCGCGGCCCGCACACACGAGACAAGATCACATCACGCAGCGCACTCCGGGGTCGGTGAAAGTCCGAACCGGCGGTTACAGTCCGCGACCCGCCCGCAGCCAGCGGCCGGTTGACCAGGTGAAATTCCTGGACCGACGGTTAAAGTCCGGATGGGAGGCAGTGCGCGGCGGGCAGGCACCGGCATCCCGCCGTGGCCGTGCGGAGGCTCCCCTCGAAGGGGCGCTTTCGTGACGGGCCAGGAGGATCCGCCAGCGTTCGTCCCGCTTTTCGTCGTCCCCTGACGACCGCCCCGGAGTCCACGCCCAAGAGGCAGGAGGACCCCGGTGGCCACCGCGACCGAAGCAGACGCGATGCGACGCGCCGTAGCGCTCGCCGCGCGCGCCCTCGGTTCCACGAGCCCCAATCCCGTCGTCGGCTGCGTCCTGCTCGACGCCGCCGGCCGCGTCGTCGGCGAGGGCTGGCACCGGCGCGCCGGAGCGGCGCACGCCGAGATCGAGGCGCTCCACGCGGCGGCCGCGGCCGGCCACGACGTCCGGGGCGGCACCGCCGTCGTCACGCTGGAGCCCTGCAACCACACCGGCCGCACCGGCCCCTGTGCCCAGGCGCTGATCGCCGCGGGCCTTGCCCGCGTCGTCTACGCCGTGGCCGATCCCAACCCCGCCGCCGGCGGCGGCGCGGCCACCCTCGCGGCGGCCGGGGTGGACACCGAAGGCGGACTCCTCGCCGACGAGGCCGCGGGCGGGAACGCCGCCTGGCTCACCTCCGTCCTGCGCGGCCGCCCCTTCGTCCTGTGGAAGTACGCCGCCACCCTCGACGGCCGCAGCGCCGCCGCCGACGGCACCAGCCGCTGGATCACCTCCGCCGAGTCCCGCGCCGACGTCCACCGGCTGCGCGCCGAGGCCGACGCCGTCGTCGTCGGCTCCGGCACCCTGCGCGCCGACGACCCGCACCTGGCCGTCCGTGGCCGGGACGGGGCCACCCAGCCGCTGCGCGTCGTCATGGACACCCACGCCACCGTCCGCCCGACCGCCCGCGTCCTCGACGACGCGGCCCCGACCCTGATCGCCGTCGGCGACGGGGCCGGCACCGGGCACCTGCGGCCCGGCACCGATATCGCCCGGCTGCCCGCCGGCCCCTCCGGCATCGACGTCACCGCCCTGCTCGCCGAGTTGCACGGCCGCGGCGTGCGCTCCGTCCTGCTGGAGGGCGGCCCCCGGCTGGCCGGCGCCTTCCTGGCGGCCGGCGCCGTGGACCGCGTCGTCGGCTACCTCGCCCCCGCCCTGCTCGGCGCCGGGCCGGCCGCCCTCGGCGACGCCGGCATCGGCACCATCGCGCAGGCGCTGCGCCTGGACGTCACCGACGTCGCCCGGCTCGGCCCCGACCTGCGCATCACCGCTGTGCCCAGCGCCCCCGCCACCGCCCCAGAGGAGAACTGAGAAGTGTTCACCGGAATCGTCGAAGAACTCGGTGAGGTCGTCGCCGTCGAACGCCGCGGCGACTCCGCGCGGTTGCGGCTGCGCGGGCCGCTGGTCACCGAGGACGCCGGGCACGGCGACTCGATCGCGGTCAACGGTGTGTGCCTGACCGTGGTCACCACCGCCGACGGCGAGTTCACCGCCGACGTCATGGCCGAGACCCTCGACCGCTCCAGCCTGGGCGCGCTCGTCCCCGGTTCGCGCGTCAACCTGGAGCGGCCCATGGCGCTGGGCGGGCGGCTCGGCGGACACCTCGTCCAGGGGCACGTGGACGGCACCGGCACCATCACCGGACGGGTGCCCGGCGAGCACTGGGAGACCGTGCGGATCTCGCTGCCGGACGGCCTCGCCCGCTACGTCGTGGACAAGGGCTCCATCACCGTCGACGGCATCAGCCTCACCGTCGTGGAGGCCGGCGACGACTGGTTCACCGTCAGCCTCATCCCCACCACGCTCGCCCTCACCACCCTGGGCATCAAGAAGACCGGCGACCCGGTCAACCTCGAGGTCGATGTCCTCGCCAAGTACACGGAGAGGCTGCTGGGGCACCGGGCCGGGACGGGGGAACGGGCATGAGCGCGCTGTCCTGGCTGGGCGACGAGGCGTTCACCGCCCTCGGCCAGCACGTCATCTGGTCCGACATGATCGGCAACACCATCGGCATGGGGGCGCTCGCCCTCGGCTGGCGGCGCTCCATCTGGACCTGGCCCGCCCAGTTCCTCGCCGGCGTCATCCTCGTCACCGCCTACGCCACCGCGCACCTGGGCGGCGGGGTGGGCAAGCAGCTCCTGGTCATCGGCGTCGCCCTGTGGGGCTGGCGGCAGTGGCAGCGGGGCCGGCGCGACAACGGGGGCGGCCACCTGACCGTACGCTTCGCCACCTGGCGCGAACGGGCCGTGCTGCTGGGCGGCACCGCCGTGGGCACGCTCGCCGTGGGCGCGCTCTTCACCGCCGTGCCCCAACTGTCGTGGAACCCCTGGCCGGACGCGTACATTTTCGTCGGCACCCTCGGCGCGATGGTCGCCCAGGCCCGCGGGCTCGTCGAGTTCTGGTTCGCCTGGCTGCTCGTGGACGCGGTCGGCATCCCGCTCGCCTTCTCCAGCGGCCTCGCCTTCGCCGGCCTGGTCTACGTCGTCTACCTCGTCATCGTCCTGTGGGGACTGCGCGACTGGTGGCTGCGCTCCCGCGCCGCCGACCGCGCCGCCCCGGCCCCCGAACGGGTCCTCTCCCGGGCCGCCTGAGGCCCCGGCACCTTCCCCACCGAGCACCAAGGAGTGACCGCATGACCGCCCCGCAGAGCCCGCTCCCGGCCGATGACCTGACCCTCGACCCGGTCGAGCGCGCCATCGCCGACATCGCGGCAGGCCGGCCCGTCATCGTGGTGGACGACGAGAGCCGGGAGAACGAGGGCGACCTCGTCGTCGCCGCCGAACTGGCCACCACCGAGATCGTCGCCTTCATGATGAGCCAGTGCCGCGGCCTGATCTGCATGCCGATGGAGGCCGAGGACATCGACCGCCTCGAACTGCCGCAGATGGTCGAGAAGAACACCGACACCATGCGCACCGCCTTCACCGTCACGGTCGACGCGGGCCCCGCGCACGGCGTCGGCACCGGCATCTCCGCCGCCGACCGCGCCACCACCATCCGGCTGCTGGCGTCCGCCGACAGCGAGCCCGGCGACTTCGTCCGCCCCGGCCACATCTTCCCGCTGCGGGCCAGGCCCGGCGGCGTCCTCACCCGCGCGGGACACACCGAGGCCGGCTGCGACCTCGCGCGGCTGGCCGGACTGCGCCCCGCCGCCGCGATCGTGGAGATCGCCGGGGAGGACGGCCGGATGCTGCGGCTGCCCGAACTGGTCCCGTTCGCCCGCAAGCACGGCCTGTCGATCATCTCCATCGAGGACCTGATCAGCTACCTGAAGTCCGCCGGGCCCACCGTCCGGCGGGAGGCCAGCACCCGGCTGCCCACCGCCTTCGGCGAGTTCACGGCGCACGGCTACCGCTCCGTCCGCGACGGCGTCGAGCACGTCGCCCTGGTCGCCGGGGACCTCGGCGACGGCGAGGACGTCCTGGTGCGCGTCCACTCCGAGTGCCTGACCGGTGACGTCTTCGGCTCGCTGCGCTGTGACTGCGGGCCCCAGCTGGAGGCGTCCCTGGAGCGGATCGCCGACGAGGGCCGCGGCGTGGTCGTCTACCTCCGCGGCCACGAGGGGCGCGGCATCGGGCTGCTGTCCAAACTGCGGGCCTACGAGCTCCAGGAGGCCGGCCACGACACGCTCGACGCCAACCTCGAACTCGGCCTCCCGGCGGACGCCCGCGACTACGCCGCCGGCGCGCAGATGCTCACCGACCTCGGCGTGAGCTCGGTACGGCTGATGACCAACAACCCCGACAAGACCATCGCCCTGGAGCAGCACGGCATCAAGATTTCCGGCCGGGAGCCGATGCCCGTGGCGGCGGGCGAGCACAATCTGCGGTACCTGCGGACCAAGCGGGACCGGATGGGACACGACCTGCCCTGGCTGGAGGACGGCCAGGTGTCCCCCTGCGGCAACCAGTGACCGGTTACCGGTAACCAGTGACCAGCCCGACATCGGCATCCCGAGGAGCAACGTGAGCGGCAAGGGCGCCCCCCAGCTGAGTGTGAAGAACTGTCAGAGCCTCCGGGTGGCCGTGGTCGCCGCCCAGTGGCACGAGAAGGTCATGGACGGCCTCGTCGACGGGGCCCTGCGCGCCCTGCACGAGCTCGGCATCGACGAGCCGACGCTGCTGCGCGTCCCCGGCAGCTGGGAGCTGCCGGTGGCCGCCAAGGTGCTCGCCGGGCGCGGCTACGACGCCGTCGTCGCCCTCGGCGTGGTCATCCGCGGCGGCACCCCCCACTTCGACTATGTGTGCCAGGGCGTCACCCAGGGCCTGACCCAGGTGTCCGCCGACACCGGGGTGCCCGTCGGCTTCGGCGTCCTCACCTGCGACGACGAGGCGCAGGCGCTGGACCGGGCCGGACTCGACGGTTCGTCCGAGGACAAGGGCCACGAGGCGGTCACCGCCGCCGTCGCCACGGCCGTCGTCCTGCGCTCCCTCTCCGAGCCCTGGCACTGAGCGGGGGAGCGGACACCGTAGGGTAGGACCACCATGGACAGGAAGACGTTCGAGGAGCTCTTCGCCGAGCTCCAGCAGAAGGCCACCGGCGACCCCGCCACCTCCCGCACCGCGGAACTGGTGGGCAAGGGGGTCCATGCCATCGGCAAGAAGGTCGTCGAGGAGGCGGCCGAGGTGTGGATGGCCGCCGAGTACGAGGGCGCCGACGCGACGGCCGAGGAGATCTCCCAGCTCCTCTACCACCTTCAGGTGATGATGATCGCCCGCGGCATCTCGCTCGACGACGTCTACTCCCATCTCTGATCCGCCCCAGGCCCCTCATCTCTCATCACTCCGACGTTCTAAGGAAACCGACCTCATGCTGCGCATCGCCGTCCCCAACAAGGGTTCTCTCTCCGAGCCTGCGTCGGAGATGCTCCATGAGGCCGGTTACCGGCAGCGCAAGGACCGCAGGGAACTGGTCCTCGTGGACTCCGCCAACGAGGTCGAGTTCTTCTTCCTGCGCCCCCGCGACATCGCCGTCTACGTCGGCTCCGGCAAGCTCGACATCGGCATCACCGGCCGCGACCTGCTGCTGGACTCCGGCTCCCGGGCCGAGGAGATCATGCAGCTCGGCTTCGCCGGCTCGACGTTCCGCTACGCCACCCGCCCGGGCACGGCCGAGGACGTCTCCGAGTTCGGCGGCATGACCATCGCCACCTCTTTCGCCGGCCTGGTCACCAAGCACCTGGCCGACCACGGCGTGGACGCCGACGTCGTCCACCTCGACGGCGCCGTCGAGACCGCCATCCAGCTCGGCGTCGCCCAGGTCATCGCCGACGTCGTCGAGACCGGCACCACCCTGCGCAACGCCGGGCTGGAGATCATCGGCGAGCCGATCCTGGAGTCCGAGGCCGTCGTCATCCGCCGCGCCGGCGCGCCGGCCGACGACCCCAAGGTCCAGCAGTTCCTCCGCCGCATGCAGGGCGTCCTGGTCGCCCGCCGCTACGTGATGATGGACTACGACATCCGCGTCGAGCACGTCGAGCGCGCCGTCGCGCTCACCCCCGGCCTGGAGTCGCCCACCGTCTCCCCGCTGCACCACGAGGGCTGGGTGGCTGTCCGCTCGATGGTCCCGGCCAAGGACGCCCAGCGGATCATGGACGAGCTCTATGAGCTGGGCGCCCGCGCCATCCTGACCACCGGCATCCACGCCTGCCGCCTCTGAGCCCGGAAGAGCCACATCACCGTGACCGGCACCGTCCCCGCGACGACCTCCCTCCCCGTCACCTTCCGCCCCACCCGCACCCGGGTGGTGCTGCTGGGCATCGGCTTCGCGCTCGTCGCCGTGCTCACGGTGATGTCGTTCCTGCTGACAGCGTTCACCGCGGGGGACCGCGCCACCTTCATCGGCACCGGGCTGCTGGGCCTGGGCGTCCTCGCCCTGCTCAGCCGCCCGAAGGTGGTCGCCACGCCGGAGGGCGTCACCGTGGTGAACCTCACCACCGTGCGGAGGCTGGCCTGGGCGGAGATCGTCCGGGTCAATCTCCGGCCCGGCGACTCCTGGGTCCACCTCGACCTCGCCGACGGAACGTCCCTGCCCGCCATGGGCATTCAGACCGGCATCGCCAAGGAGAAGGCCATCGCCGACGCGCGCGCCCTGAACGCGCTCGTCGCCGAGCACGGCACCGGACGGGTCACGACCTGAGGGCCGTCGGCCGCCCCCGACCCGGATTCCTTGATTACTCTGGTGCCACGGGCACATACCCGCCCCGCCCCGCACACCCGGCCGTGCCCATCGCACGGCCCGCGGGACACCTGCGAACCGAGGAGTGATCCCCTCCGGGATGGACGGACCGTCCTGTAGTACCTGCGCCGCTGCCCACCAGGGCGAGGCGGCGCGATGAGCATCACCGTTTCGCTGCTGCTCCTGGCGGCGGCACTGCTCCTGATCCTCGCCAACGGCTTCTTCGTCGCCGCCGAGTTCGGCCTGGTGACCGTCGGGAAGCCGGAGGCCGAGCGGGCCGCGGCGAGCGGCGACCCCCGCGCCCGGACCGTCGTGGCGGCCCTGCGCGAACTCTCCTTCCAGCTCTCCGGCACCCAACTGGGCATCACCATCACCTCCTTGGTGGTGGGCATGCTCGCCGAGCCGGCCCTCGGGCGGCTGCTCACCGGCCCCCTCGGGGCGACCGGGCTGCCGTCGGGCGTCGCGGCGGGCGCCGCCGTCGTGACCGGCATGCTGGCGGCCTCCGCCGTGCAGATGGTCATCGGCGAGCTCGTGCCCAAGAACTGGGCGGTCTCCCGGCCGTTGCAGGTCGCGCGCTTCGTCGCCCGCCCGCAGAGCCTCTTCTCCCACTTCTTCCGGCCGGTGATCACCCTGCTGAACGCGGTCGCCAACCGGCTCGTGAGGGCCATGGGCGTGGAGCCCGCCGAGGAGCTGGCCTCGGCCCGCACCCCCGGCGAACTCGTCTCGCTCGCCCGGCACTCGGCCCGCGCCGGCGCCCTGGAGCAGGACACCGCCGACCTGTTCGTCCGCACGCTCTCGCTGGGCGACCTCACCGCGCAGCAGGTGATGACCCCGCGGGTGAGGGTCAGCGCCCTGCAGGCGGGCGCCACCGCGCAGGACGTCCTCAACCTCACCCGCGCCACGGGCCTGTCGCGCTTCCCCGTCTACCGCGAGCGGCTGGACGAGGTCGTCGGCATGGTCCACCTCAAGGACGCGCTGGCCGTCCCGGGCGAGGAGCGGCTGCGCACCCCGGTGACCCGGATCGCCGTCGCCCCGATGCTCGTCCCGCAGAGCCTGCCCGTGCAGCCGCTGCTGGAGCAGCTGCGCAGCGAGCAGCCGATAGCCGTGGTCGTCGACGAGTACGGCGGCACGGCCGGGGTGGTCACCCTGGAGGACATCGTCGAGGAGCTCGTCGGCGAGGTCCGCGACGAGCACGACCACGCGGACGCCGCCCGCCCGGACCTCGTCCCGCTGCCCTGCGAGGACGGCCGCGCGGTCTGGGAGGCGGACGGCGGCTGCCGTGTCGACGCCCTGCGGCGCATCGGGCTCGGCGCGCCGGACGGGCCCTACGAGACCGTCGCCGGCCTCGTCGCGGACCTGCTGGGACGCATCCCCGTCCCCGGCGACCGGGCCGAACTGCCGGACGGCTGGCGGCTGTCGGTGCGCCGGGTGGGCCACCACCGGGCCGAACGGGTCCGCTTCACGCGGGTCGTTCCTGTGGGCGCTGCGAGTGCCGTGAGTGCTGTGGCGGGTGAGGCGCGATGAGCGTGCTGCAACTCCTCTTCGCCGTGCTGCTGGTGCTCGCCAACGGGTTCTTCGTGGGCGCCGAGTTCGCGCTCGTCTCCGTGCGGCGCAGCCAGATCGAACCGCGGGCCGCGGAGGGTTCCGGGCGGGCCCGGACCGTGCTGACCGGCCTGGAGAACCTGCCGCAGATGATGGCGGCCGCCCAGTTCGGCATCACCGTCTGCTCGCTGACGCTCGGCGCGGTCGCCGAACCGACCGTCGCCGAGCTGCTGGAGCCGGTCTTCCACGCGGCGGGGCTGCCCGCCGGGCTCATCCACCCGCTGGGCTACGTCATCGCGCTGGCCCTGGTGGTCTTCCTGCACCTGGTCATCGGCGAGATGGTGCCCAAGAACCTCGCCATGTCCGCCCCCGACCGGGCGGCCCTGTGGCTGGGCCCCGGCCTGGTCGCCTTCGCCCGGCTGTGCCGGCCGGTGACCCGGCTGCTGGGCGCCTGCGCGACAGGGGTGCTCCGGCTCTTCCGGGTCGAGCCCAAGGACGAGGTCGAGGCGGTGTTCACCAGTGAGCAGCTGACGCACCTGGTGGAGGACTCCCGCCAGGCGGGGCTGCTCGAACCGGCCGAGCAGGAGCGGCTGGAGGACGCGCTGGAGCTGGGCAGCCGGCCCGTCACGGACGTCCTGCTGGACCCGGCCTCGCTGGTGACGGTCACGACGTCGGTCACGCCGCGGGAGGTCGAGGAACTGACCGTGCGCACGGGGTACTCCCGCTTCCCGGTGTGCGCGCCGGGCGGCGGCGTCATGGGCTACGTGCACGTCAAGGACGTCCTCGACCTGGAGGACCGGGAGCGGCCCGTGCCGCAGCACGTCTGGCGGCGGGTCGAGACCCTCCGGGCCGAGCTGCCGCTCGACGACGCGCTGACGGTGATGCGGCGGGCCGCCGCGCATCTGGCGGCGGTCGCGGACGCGTCGGGGAAGGTGCTGGGGCTGGTGGCGCTGGAGGATGTGCTGGAGATGCTGGTGGGGGAGGTGCGGGATCCTTCCCATCGGGGAGTTGGGGTCGCGTCCGCGTCCGCGTCCGCGTCTTCGTCGGCGTCCGCGACCGCGTCTGCGTCGGCGGAGGCGGACGCGGTGGTGCCCGTGCCGCGTGACCGGGAGGTGGTCTCGGGGTAGTTTGCCCCCACCCCGCCCTTTCTCCCCCAGAGGGGGTGCCTCCGGTTTCTCGCGCGCTCCGCGCGGGGTGCAATGCGGCTTCGCCGCATTGTCCTCAAGCGCCGGACGGGCTGAAATTCAGCAACGGTGAAAGGGCGGGGCGGGGGCAAAACCCCTACCCGGGCCCCCGCCCGGACAGCACCTCGCCGTACGCCTGCATCAGGTCCGGCAGGCGGAGCGTCGCCAGATCGTCCCTGGACGGGGTGCCCGCGTACCCCGACAGCCGCAAGTCCCGGTACGCGCAGCTCTTCTCGTACAAGGTGCGCAGGAAGCGGCCGTTGCCCAGTTCGTCGATCCAGCCCTGGGCGACGACATGGGCGCTGATCGAGCGGAGTTCGTCCAGGGCCTCCTCGTCCCACGCGTCCCCGTTCTCGCCCGCCAGCACCTCGCCGATCGCCGTGAGTTCGGTCGGCCGGTAGCTGGGGAAGTCCACCCGGGTCGTGAAGCGGGAGCCCAGACCGGGGTTGGTGGCGAGGAGGCGGTCCATGCCCTCCGGGTAGCCGGCCAGGATCACCACCAGCCGGTCGCGGTTGTCCTCGGCGCGTTTGAGCAGCACCTGGAGCGCCTCGTCGCCGTACGCGTCGCCCTTGCTGTAGCCGGAGTTGGAGAGGCTGTACGCCTCGTCCACGAAGAGCACCCCGCCCAGCGCGGAATCGATCAGCTCGTTCGCCTTGACCGCGGTCTGGCCGAGGAACTCGCCGACCAGGTCCGCCCGCTGGGCCTCGACCAGGTGGTCCCCGCCGAGCAGCCCGAGGGCGTAGAAGACCCGGCCGAGGATCCGGGCCACCGTGGTCTTGCCGGTGCCGGAGGGGCCGGAGAAGACGAAGTGACGCTTGGGCGGCTGGACGGGCAGCCCCTGGCCCGCCCGCAGCCGGGCCATGCGCAACTGCGCCGACAGCGCCCGCACCTGGCGCTTGACCGGGTCCAGGCCGACCATCCGCTCCAGCTCGTCCAGGGCCTTCGCGAGGAGGGCCGGGTCCGAGGGGCCGGGCACGGGCGGTGCCGACGGCTGGGCGGGCACGCGGGCCTTCTCCCGCGGCCCGTCGGCCACCACGGGCGGCGGCGGAACGGGAGCGGCCGGGGCCGGACCCGTCCCGGTGAGGACGTCGGCCGTGCGCTCCTCCGGGTCCCCCGCGGCGCCGGTCGCCTCCCCGCCTTCCGGACCGCCGCCGGTCAGGGGCAGCGGACCGGTCATGTCCGTGTGGTCGTCCAGCCCGTCGCCGGCGGAGATGGCCGTCAGCCGGGCCGAGGTGTCCATGAACGTGGGGTCCACCCGGTGCACGGCGCGGTAGAGGGGGAGCGCCGCGGCGCTGCGCCCGGTGCCCTCGTGCGCCCGGGCCAGCCAGTAGCGCAGCTCCTTGCGCTGCGGCTGCTCGCTGCGGCAGCGCATCAGCGCGGTGGCGAGCAGCGGTTCGGCCTGTCCGTACATCTCCAGGCGCACCCGTGCCATGCCGCCGAACAGCCCGGCCTCGATGCCGAGCAGGGAGTCGTCGAGTAAGGGTTCGGTGTGCCGGACGAGCTGCTCCCAGTCCTTGACCAGGTAGGCGCGGCACGCGTGCAGGAAGCGGACCTGCGGGTCCGCGTCGACCGGCGGGCACTCGGCGAGCGCCCGGTCCAGCTCGGGCACGTGACGGCCGTCGAGCCAGTGGGAGGCGTGCGCGAGCAGCAGGTCGCGGCGCGTCTCCAGGACGGGCTGGACCCACCAGCCCAGCCAGTACCAGGAGTTGAGCGCGCGCCGGTGCCGGGAGCGCTGCTGGCCGAACCGCTCGCGGTGGCGGTACATGCGCAGCAGCGCGGTGGACGTCTCGGCGCGCAGCGCGTGCAGGCCGAGCCAGGCGTCGGCCATGCCGGGGTCGATGCGCACCGCCGTCCGGAACTCCTCCTCGGCCTGGGCGTAGGCGCCCATCGTGCAGGCGTCGACGCCGCGCAGCCAGGCGAGATCTGCCGGGGCGGGCGGGCCCTGTGTGCCGAAGTCCATCGCATCCCCCACGAACCCTGCCCCCGTGCGGTGCCGCCGGGCGGAATACCCGGCCGCTTCATTCGAACCACTGTTCTGTGGGCGGGAGTTGACCAGTGTTGCCGGCGCCCGCCGACGACGGATGCGCCGACTCGCATCGTACCTGCGCGATCGGCGTCGGCCGTAGGGTGCCGCAAGTCGTTCAGGTGGGCGGGGGAGGCGCCGGGCGGTCGGGGCGCGCTCCGCGATCCGATTACGGCGGGTGATGTGCGCCGGTCGGTACGGCGGGGGTGGAGAACGGGCAAAACGCCCGGAACGGTCGGTCGGAGGCAGTACGAAGCCCCCGGTCACGGGGGAACAACCGGGGGCTTCGTGTCCACAAGCGGCTTTGCCGGGCCGCTCATTCAGAACGTAAGACCTGTACGGCCCCGGGGTCAAGCCGCGTTGCGGGCGGGGGTGGGTATCGGACACACGTCGCCTTCCGGCGCCGCCGGATTCGGCTACGGAGCGTAGGGATGGGCGGGGTTCAGTCGGTCACGTGGGGTCCCGGCAGCCACTCGTACCCCATGTCTCCCTGGTACACCAGGAGTTCGGCGTACGGGCGCGTGGGATCCGCCGCGAAATGCGCGTGCTCCGCCCGCATCCACCCGTCCCAGAAATCGGCCTGCTCCGGACCGTCGCGGAGTTGACCCCTGTCCCAGGAGTCCTCGCGGGGCAACTCCATCCACAGGAGGCACGCGAGGTGGGGGCGCAGGGCGCGGCGGCCCGCGCCCACGCCTTCCAGCAGGACGACGGGGGCCGGGGGGAGTTCGCCTTCCTCGTCGAAGCGGCGGGTCACCCAGTCGTAGGTGCGGTAGTGGGCGGTCTCGCCGCGGGAGAGCGGGTCCAGGACCCAGCGCGTCAGGCGGTCCGTCCATTCGAACAGCTCGTCGTGGGTCGCGAGGTCGTCCAGGTGGAGGACGGGGGTGTCGTCGCCGAGGGCCTGGGCGAGGCGGGCGGCGAAGGTGGTCTTGCCGGAGCCGGCGTGGCCGTCGATGGCGATGAGGCGGGTGGGGCCGAGGGAGGGGGGGAGGGTGCGGAGTTTTTTGGCGAGGGGGGTGAGGGGGGTGACGGGGTTGCGGTCGTGCACGTGTCCACCCTACGGGTGGGGGGATTTGCCCCTGGCCCGCCCTTTCACCGTTTCTTCCGGGGCTCCGCCCCTCGGCCCGGCACCGCGCTCCGCGCGGTGAGCGGGGGCTGCGCCCCTTGCGCCCCCACCGGGGCTCCGCCCCTGGACCCCGAAGCGCCCTTCGGGCGCTGTCCTCAAACGCCGGACGGGCTGGATTCCGTGCCCGGGGCAACACCCTTCACAGTGCTGGCCCCCGCCCGTCCGTACCCGGGATAGTGGTGCTCCGTCCCTGCGGGAGATCGGGAGATCACGCCATGTCCAGCAGACGTACCGTCCTCACCGCCGCCCTCGCCGTCGCCGCGGCCGCCTCGTTGTCCGACGAGGCCGTCGGTCTCGCGGCGCCCGGGGGGCGGGTGCCCTCCGGGGTGATCGATTATCACGCCTGGGCCGCCCTCGCCGACTGGAAGGGCGGGCGGCACAACGGCACCCGGGCCCGCCCCGACCGTCGCCCGGGGCTCGCGATCGACCGCCCCGCCGGCACCCTGGAGTACGCCGACCCGCACGCCGGCGGCGCCAAGTCCCGCTGGGAGTACGCCACCTGGGTCTCGCCGACCCGTACCCTCGCCGCCCCCGCGACCGAGCTCGTCGTCTCCTGGAACGCCCGCACCCCGGCGGGCACCTGGATCCAGGCCGAGGCGCGGGCCGCCTACACCGACCGCGGCCACAGCCCCTGGTATGTGATGGGCCGCTGGACCTCGGGGGACGCGAAGGGCGACATCCGGCGCACGTCCGTGGACGGGCAGAAGGACGGGAAGAGCTCGGTGTCCACGGACACCCTCGCCGTCGAGCCCGGCGCGGGGGTCCGCATCGCCTCGTACACCCTGCGCCTGACGCTCTTCCGGCGGCCGGGTACCTCGCTCACGCCCGTGGTCTGGCGGCTGGGCGCGATGGGGTCCGACATCCCGGACCGCTTCACCGTGCCCGCCTCGCGGCCGGGGGAGGGGGCGGGGCACCGGCTGACCGTGCCGCGCTACTCGCAGGAGATCCACAAGGGGCAGTACCCGGAGTACGACAACGGCGGCGAGGCGTGGTGCAGTCCGACCTCCTCGCAGATGGTCGTCGAGCACTGGGGCCGCCGGCCCACCCCGGCGGACCTCGCCTGGGTGAACCCCGACTACGCCGACCCGCAGGTCTGCCACGCGGCCCGCATGACCTACGACTACCAGTACAAAGGGTGCGGCAACTGGCCGTTCAACGCCGCCTACGCCGCCACCTACCAGGATCTCCAGGGCGTGGTGACCCGGCTGCGCTCCCTGAACGACGCCGAGCGGCTGATCCGGGCCGGCATCCCGGTGATCACCTCGCAGTCCTTCCTCGCCGCGGAGCTCGACGGCGCGGGCTACGGCACGGCCGGGCACCTGATGTGCGTCGTCGGCTTCACGCGCGCCGGGGACGTGGTCGCCAACGACCCGGCGGCGCCGTCGAACGACGCCGTCCAACGGGTCTACAAACGGCGGCAGTTCGAGAACATCTGGCTGCGGACCAAGCGGCACGACGCCCAGGGCAAGGTCAAGAGCGGTTCCGGGGGCGTGTGTTACCTCTACTTCCCGCTCTCCCTCTCGGCGGAGCAGCGCAAGGTGCTGCGGCAACTCGGGATCCAGTAGCGTCCGTCAGCGGCTGTCCGGCCCCGGACGGTGTACGGCCCGCGGTCGTGGGCATCGATCGATTGTCATGCCTCTGGCAAAATCCGGCGAGGGGCGGAACCGAGCGAGGGAGAGGTGCCCGTGCCCCACGACGCCCCGTCCGACGAGGAGCGCCTGGCCGAACTCGGCTACCGGCAGACCCTGGCCCGCAGTATGAGCGGGTTCGCGAACTTCGCCGTGTCGTTCACCATCGTCTCGGTCCTGTCCGGCTGCATGACGATGTACGGCTACGGGCTCACCACCGGCGGTCCGGTGATGATCTCCTGGGGGTGGGTCGGGGTCGGCCTGATGACCCTGTTCGTGGGGATGGCCATGGCTGAGGTCTGCTCCACCTATCCGACCAGCGGCGGGCTGTACTTCTGGGCGCACCGCATGGCGCCGGAGCGCAGCCGGGCGGCGTGGGCCTGGTTCACCGGCTGGTTCAACGTCCTCGGGCAGATCGGGGTGACCGCCGGGGTGGACTTCGGCGCGGCCTCGTTCCTCAACGCCTATCTGGACCTGCAGTTCGGCCTGGCGGCCACCCCCGGCCACACCATCGCCCTGTTCGGCGCCATCCTCCTGCTGCACGCGGTGCTGAACACCTTCGGCGTGCGGATCGTGGCCGTGCTCAACGGCGTCAGCGTGTGGTGGCACGTCGTCGGCGTGCTCGTCATCGCCGTCGCGCTGGCCGTCGTCCCCGACCGGCACCAGTCGGCGTCGTTCGTCTTCGGGCGGTTCGTCAACGAGACGGGCTGGGACTCGGGGGCGTACGTGGGGCTGCTCTCCCTGCTGATGGCCCAGTACACCTTCACCGGTTACGACGCCTCCGCGCACATGACCGAGGAGACCCGGGACGCCGCCGTCGCCGGGCCGCGCGGCATCGTCCGGTCCATCTGGACGTCGTGGATCGCGGGGTTCGTGCTGCTGCTCGCGGTGACGTTCGCCATCGGCAGCTATCCGGCCGCGCTGGCCTCGCCCACCGGGGTGCCGCCGGCCCAGATCCTGCTGGACGCGCTGGGGGCGGGGGCCGGCAAGGCGCTGCTGCTGGTGATCATCGGGGCGCAGCTGTTCTGCGGGATGGCGTCGGTCACCGCCAACTCCCGGATGATCTACGCCTTCTCGCGCGACGGCGCGCTGCCGTTCTCGCGTGTCTGGCGCCGGCTCGACCCCGGCACCCGCACACCGGCCAACGCGGTGTGGCTCGCGGCCGGGGGAGCGTTCGTGCTGGGCCTGCCGTACCTGATCAACACCACCGCGTACGCGGCCGTCACCAGCATCGCCACCATCGGACTGTCCATCGCGTATGTGATCCCCACCTTCCTGCGGCTGCGGCTGGGCGGGCGGTTCGAGCGCGGGCCCTGGCACTTGGGCCGCTGGTCGCGGCCGGTGGGGTGCGTGGCGGTCGGCTGGGTGGCCGTCATCACCGTGCTGTTCATGCTGCCGCAGGTGCGCCCCGTCACCCTGGAGACCTTCAACTACGCGCCCGTGGCGGTGGCCGTGGTGCTCGGCTCGGCGGGGCTGTGGTGGCTGGTCTCGGCCCGGCGGTGGTTCCTCGACCCCGGTCATCCGCGGAACGCGGCCGTGGACGCCGGGGCGGTGGACGTAATGTCCTCCGGGGAGACGCCGTAAACCTCACCCTCGCATCACAGGTAGCGACAGGGGCCGCATTCCCGGCGTCAGACGCCCGGGGCGGTCCCCGCCGCGCGTCCGCGCGCCCTCGTGAACCGGGACGCGCCCCTTGCGCAGGGGGCGGTGCTCCATGATCATTTGCTGTAGTCGGCAATGATGTGATCAATAATGCGAGACATGGTCCCGTTCCGTAC
The DNA here is from genome assembly GCF_015999245.1 of Streptomyces sp. AV19. Lineage (GTDB taxonomy): Bacteria > Actinomycetota > Actinomycetes > Streptomycetales > Streptomycetaceae > Streptomyces. The sequence continues at coordinate 777,608 of NZ_JAEAMR010000010.1, forward strand.
GGGCCGGGCGGACGGAGGGGTGCGCGCCGACGCGGTGGCCGGCGCGCGAGCGCGAAGACGGAATCATCTGCTGCGGCAAACAGAGACGCATCTCACGCGAACGAGTGGTTTTGAACGACGCCGAACCGCAGACCTGCTGGAGTCGAAGAGGGAATGGCGGTCACATGCGGACCGCCTATTTCCGCTTGCTTCTACCATTCGAACGAACGATCAGTAGCCTCTGCTCAGACCCCTCTACACCCCCTGCGATGAGCTGGAGAGACAGAGTGATGGAGCGTCCCGGCTGGGCCCCCCAGGGCATCGACCTGTCCGTGCCGAGCGTGTCCCGCATCTACGACTACTACCTGGGCGGCTCGCACAACTTCGAGGTCGACCGCGAGGCCGGACGGCGCGTCATCCGGGCGTTCCCCGGCATTCCGAAGATCATGCAGGCCAACCGGGCGTTCATGCGCCGCGCCGTGCGGTACGCCGTCGGCCGGGGCGTGACGCAGTTCCTCGACATCGGCTCGGGCATCCCCACCTTCGGCAGCGTCCACGAGGTCGCCCAGGAGGCCGACCCCGCGAGCCGGGTGGTCTACGTCGACCACGACCCGGTCGCGGTCGCCCACAGCCGGGCGGTCCTGGCGGACAACGAACGGGCCGGCGTCCTCTCCGCGGACCTGCGCAAACCGGCCGAGATCCTGCGCAGCGGCGAGGTCTGCGGCCTCCTCGACCTGGACCGGCCCGTCGCCCTGCTCCTCGTCGCCGTCCTGCACTTCGTGGCGGACGAGGACGATCCCCGGGCGGTCGTGGCCGAGCTGCGCGACGCCCTCGCCCCCGGCAGCCTCCTCGTCCTCACCCACGCATCGACCGACGCCGGGCGGGCGAAACCCGGGGAAGGGGAGAAGGTGAAGAAGGTGCAGCACGTCTACCGCACCATCGGATCGCCGCTGTGCACCCGCGACCACCGCGAAGTGACGCGGTTCTTCGAGGGCTTCGCCATGGTCGAGCCGGGCCTGGTGCCCATGCCGCTGTGGCGGCCCGACCCGGGCGACGTTCCCGTGGACGGACCGGCCGCCCCCGTCCCGGTGGCGGGGTTCGCCGGGGTGGCCGGCGTGGGGCGCAAGCCGTGACGGGCGCGCGGCACGGCCGCACCCTGCGGGGCAGGGCGGAGCCGCTCCCGTTCGCCGTCCCGCCCGCCGACGACAGCGCGGTGCAGGAGGAGCGGCTGCGGCGGTTCGCGGCGCTGTGGAGCCGGGCGGTCCACCCCGCGACCTCGGCGCCGCTGAGCCGCACCGAGTTCGAGCAGTACCTGCTCCCGCTGGCCGGCCGGCTGCGCGACGCGCTGCACGCCCAGCCCTTCGACCCGGCGCCCGGCGCCGAGGTCGGCGCCGAGCTGGTGCGCGGCCACTGCACCGACCCCGAGGCCCTGCCGCTGATCCTCGGCGCCGTCGACGCCTACCTGGTGCTCTACTGCCCGCCGGACGGCGGGGCGCCCGCCGACGAGTACCGCGCCCGCTGCACCCGGCTCCAGCACTCCCTGGCCGCCGGCTTCGCCCGTGAGCTGCGCGAACGCACCCTCGCCGAGCAGGAGGCGATCTCCCGCGCCGCGCTGACCGCCCAGGCGGAGACCGAACAGGCCCTGCACACCAGCGAGGAGCGGTTCCGCGCCGTCTTCGAGGGCGCGGCCATCGGCGTGGGCATCGCGGACGTCGAGGGCAACATCACGGACGTCAATGACGCCCTCGTCCGGATGTTCGGCTCCCTGGACTCCCCGGTGGCCGGGCGCAACGTCGGCGAGCTGGTCCACCCCGACGACGCGCCCGAGGTCTGGGGCCTGTACGCCGAGCTGGTCCGCGGCGACCGCGACCACTACCGCGTCGAGAAGCCCTACTACCGCGGCGACGGCAGCGTGCTGTGGACCGACCTCACCGTCTCCCTGCTGCGCGACGCCGCCGGCCGCCCCCAGTACCAGCTGGCGATGATGGAGGACATCACCGAGCGCCGCCTGCTGCACGAGCGGCTGCGCCACCAGGCCACCCACGACGACCTCACCGGCCTGCCCAACCGCACCCTCTTCTTCGAGCGCCTCGGCAGCACCCTCGAACCCGGCAGCCCCCACGGCCACTTCGGCCTCTGCTACCTCGACCTCGACGGCTTCAAGGCCGTCAACGACAGCCTCGGCCACGCCGTCGGCGACCAGCTCCTCGTCGCCGTCGCCGAACGGCTGCGCCGCTGCGCCACCGCCCCGCACGAGCTCGTGGCGCGCCTGGGCGGCGACGAGTTCGTGGCGCTGACCAGCGGACCCGCCGCCCAGCGCGACGTCACCGCGCTCGCCCACCGGATGCTCACCGCCCTCACCGACCCCGTCCGCCTCGACGGGCGCGACCTGTCCGTGCGGGCCAGCATCGGCATCGTCGCCGGACGGGCCGGCGAGGCGGACGCCGCGGAGGTGCTGCGCAGCGCCGACATCACCATGTACCGGGCCAAGGCCGCGGGCGGCAACCGCTACGAGCTGGCCGACGCCGACTCCGACGCCCGCACCATCGCCCGCCACGACCTCACCAACTGCCTGCCCGGCGCCCTGGAGAACGGCGAGTTCTTCATCGAGTACCAGCCGCTGGTCCGCCTCTCCGACGGCACCGTGCGCGGCGCCGAGGCCCTCGTCCGCTGGCTGCACCCGGTCCACGGGGTGCTCGGCCCCGACCAGTTCATCCCGCTCGCCGAGAGCACGGGCCTGATCGTCCCCCTCGGCCGCTGGGTGCTGGAGGAGGCCGCCCGGCAGGCCCGCGCCTGGCGCAACGACGGCCGCTGCCGGGTGCCGCTGCGCGTCAACGTCAACCTCTCGCCCTCGCAGCTGCGGTACCCCGCGCTGGTCGCCGAGACCGTCGCCGTCCTCGACAACGCCGGCCTCGACCCGTCCGCGCTCTGCCTGGAGGTCACCGAGAGCGCGCTCATCGGGGCCGACGAGGAGCAGCTCCGCCCCCTGCGCCAACTCGCCGACCTGGGCGTGGACATCGCCCTCGACGACTTCGGCACCGGCTACTCCAACCTCGCCTACCTGCGCCGGCTGCCCGTCAGCACGCTCAAGCTCGATCGTTCCTTCACCCGCGGCATGCAGTGCGTGCCCGCCGACCCCGTCGACGTCAAGATCGTCGAGGGCATCGTCTCCCTGGCCCACACCCTGGACCTGTCCGTGACGGTGGAGGGCGTGGAGACCGGGACGCAGGCGGACCGGCTGCGGATACTGGGCTGCGAGACCGGACAGGGCTGGTACTACGCCCGCCCCGGCCCGCCCGAGCGGCTGCACGCGCTCTCGCTGGCCGACGCCGCGTCCTGCCCGCGGAACTGACGCGCCGTCACGCACCGGCCCCGTCCGGCCGCACGCCCGCGACGACCGGCCGCGCCTCCTCCTCGGTCAGCAGCCGGGAGCGGATCAGGAAGCGCAGCCCCTCGGGCGCCTCCAGGGAGAAGCCGCCGCCACGGCCCGGCACCACATCCACCGTGAGGTGGGTGTGGCGCCAGTAGGCGAACTGGTCCGCCGACATCCAGAAGCCGACCGGATCGTCCAGGCCCTCCACGGCCAGCTCCGCCAGGAGTACGTCCGAGCCGCCGGTGCGGAACTCGCCGCGCGGGAAGCACATCGGCGAACTGCCGTCGCAGCAGCCGCCGGACTGGTGGAACATCAGCGGCCCGTGCTCCTCGCCCAGCCGGCGGACCAGGCGGGCCGCCGCCGGGGTCAGCGCGACGCGGGACGGGGCGCCGCCGGGGCGCGCGTGCGCCGGATCCATGGGTGCCTCCTGTCTCCGGGTCCGCCGGGTCATGGGTCCCCTCCAGGCTGCCCGGACCGCGGGCCGGGCACCAGAGGGTCACCGGACGTCCAGCGGCGGGAACCGGACGCGGCGCGCCACGCGTCGTTCCCCGCGACCCATGCAGCACAGCCGCCGCTCTCCGCGCAAGGACGCCGAACGCGACGGGCTTCCACGGAATCCGGACACCTCCCCCACAACTCCGCCAAGAATCCGCAAGGTTCGCTCGAATGGTGTGGGCAGTTCACCCAATGTTTCCCTGGTGTCCGTGACAGCCGCGGACACCGAGGGAGGAATGACACCGTGGAATCCGTGCGACACCTCGCCGCCCACCTGGGGCTCGACCTGCTCGCGGTCGGTCTGCTGACCTTCGCGATCTACCACCCGCGCCACCGCCGGCGCGACCTGGTACCGGCCTATCTCGCCCTGAACGTGGCGCTGTTCGCCGTCGTCGCGGCGCTCGCGGAGGTGGGGACGGGCGGAACGGCGCTCGGGTTCGGCCTCTTCGGCGTCCTGTCCATCATCCGGCTCCGCTCCGACGCCGTGCAGCACGAGGAAGTCGCCTACTACTTCAGCACCTTGGTCCTGGGCCTGCTGTGCGGACTGCCGGACCTGAACCTCTGGCTCGCCGCCGCGCTCAGCGCCGTCCTGCTGGCCGTGGTCTACGTCGCCGACCACCCCCGGCTCTACCCGCGCTCGCGCCGCACGCTCGTCACGCTGGACGCCGTCCACGCCGACCCCGCGGCACTCCGCGCCGACCTCGCCCGGCGCCTCGGCGAACCGCTCAACTGGACGGTCATGGAGATCGATTACGTCCGTGACCTGATGGTCGTCGACGTCCGCTACCGTGAGTTCCCGCCCGGCGCCCTCCCCGGGCAGCCGGCCCCCGTCACCGACGCGCAGCGGCGCGGCACCGGCGCGCACACCTGGGAGACCGTATGAGCACCGTCGTCCCCGCCGCCGCCCACCCCCTCGCCCGCACCGTCGGCGACGCTCTCCCCATCACCCTCGACGAGGTCAACGAACGCGCCCAACTCCTCACCCGCTTCGACCGCAGCTACCTCGTCCCCGCCGCCGTCCTCACGGATCTCGTCGCCCGCCTCACCGACGGGCAAAGACCCGGCGGCCCCTTCCGCGCCCTGACCATCGACGGACGGCGCGCCTTCCACTACCACTCCGTCTACTACGACACCCCGCAGCTGCGCTCGTTCCACGAGCACCGGCAGGGCAGACGGCTGCGCTTCAAGATACGCGAGCGCGTCTACCGGGACAGCGGCGAGCGGCAGTTCGAGATCAAGCTCAAGGGCCGGCGCGGCGACACCGTCAAGCACCGCCGTCCCCTGACCGGCACCGACACCCCGCTCGACCCGCCGTACCGCGCCTACCTCGCCGCCACCCTGCGCGAGCGCTACGGCATCGACGCGCCCCGCGAGCTGGCCCCCTCCCTGAGCACGGACTACCTCCGGGCGACGCTGGTGGCCGACGGCGAGCGCGTCACCTGCGACGCCGGGCTGCTCTGCACCGACCTGCACACCGGCGCCGCCGCGCGCTGTGCCACCGGGCTCGTCCTCGTCGAGACCAAGAGCGCGGGTCATCTCACCGACGCCGACCGGGTGTTGCACGACCACGGGATACGGCCCGCCGTCTTCACCAAGTACTGCGGCGCCTTCGCGGCCCTGCGCCCCGCCCTGCCCGGCAACCGCTGGCGGCGCGCGGCGGCCCGCGCCTTCACGGCGGACGCCCGTGGGGCGACCTTCACGGCGGATGCCCATGGGTGACCTTCACGGCGGACGCTCATGGGTGATAGGAAGTCCCGCATGACGGCAGAGCACCCGACCGCCGAGGAGATGCTGCGGGCCAACGAGCGCAACTGGGACGCCCGTACACCCGTGCACGTCGCCAGCGCCTTCTACGGACTGGACGGCTCCCGGTCCGCCGACGACTGGTTCGCCCCCTTCGAATGGGCGGACCTCGGGGACGTGACCGGCCGCGACGTGCTGCACCTCCAGTGCCATCTGGGCACCGAGACCCAGGCGTTCGACGCCCGCGGCGCCGCGCGCACCGTCGGGCTCGACTTCTCCGCGGCCGCCGTCGCGGAGGCCCGCCTCCTCGCCGCCGCGCGCGGACGCGACGTGGAGTACGTCCACGCCGACGTACACCGGGCCGTCGAGGCGCTCGGCGGGCGGCAGTTCGACGTCGTCTACACCGGCAAGGGGGCGCTGTGCTACCTGCCGGACCTCACGGCGTGGGCCGGGACCGTCGCCCGGCTGCTGCGGCCCGGCGGCACGCTCTACCTGGTCGAGTTCCATCCGCTGCTCAACGCGCTGGGACCGGTGCCCGAGCCCGGCGCGGACGAACTGCTGCTGCGCCACGACTACCTGGAGGGCCGGGGCCCGCTCCGCGGCGACAACCCCCGGACGTACACGGACGGTCCGCCGCTCGCCTCCGACACCGCCTGCTACGAGTGGCGGCACGGGCTCGGCGAGGTCGTCACCGCCGTCGTGGCGGCCGGCCTGACCGTGGAGCTGCTGCGGGAGACGGACCTGCTGCCGTGGCCCCGTCTGGAGCGGATGGTCCGGGACGGGGCGAGCGGCTGGTGGCGGCTGCCGGAGCCGGAGCCGAAGGTGCCGCACATGTTCGCGCTGCGGGCCCGGCGCCCGTCATGACCCGTCGGTTTCCTCGGCGTTGCCCTCGTCGTCCGCCTCCTGCGTCTGCGCCGGGAGCGGCGCGGGCGGCTTCGCGGGCGGCTGGGTCCGGCCGGCGCCCGTGAGGTAGGCGGACACCACCACGTTGGCGGTGTACTCGTGCCGCTGCCGGTCGTACTCGCCGCCGCAGGTGACCAGGCGCAGTTCGGCCCGCTTGGTGTCCTTGGGGCCGTACGCGCGGTCGGCGTCGAAGTGCTCCTTGGGGACGACGGCCACGTCGCTGACCGTGAACTCGGCCGTGGTGCCGTCCGCGCGGCTCACCGTGACCTTCATCCCGGTCCGCACGGAGCTGAGTTCGTAGAAGACGGCGCGCGAGGTCTTGGTGTCCACGTGTCCCACCAGGACGGCGGCCCCGGAAGTGCCGGGCTCGGGTCCGTCCTTGTACCAGGCGACCACCTGCGGCTTGTTGTCCGCGGGGGGCTCGACCCCGCCCCGGGGGTCGAGGCCGTGTCCCTCGATCGGGGCCCGCAGGCCCAGGGCCCTGATGGCCAGGGCCTGGGGGCCCGCCCCCGGCAGCGGGGGGTGTGCCGGGGGCAGGCCGTGCGCGGGAGGGCGGCCGGAGGGCTTGACGTCACCGGTCAGCGGAGCCGTGGATATCGGCTCCTCGGCGATGCCGTGGCCCCATAGCCACAGGGCCAGCAGTAGTGCCAACCAGGCCGCCCCTGTCAGCAGGCGGCCGAAGCCACCTGTGCGCTTCTCTGACATGATTCCGGATCTCTTCCCGTCAGCGCTTGACCGTGTGGGCCGCGCGGCGACGGGACCAGATCAGACCACCGGCGATGCCCGCCGTGGCACCCGCGAGGATGAGCACGGGGGTGTCCACGAAGGACGACTCCTCGGCCGCCGCGACCTTCGCGGTGGCGCCGCCGCCGGCGTGCGACCAGCCGTGCGGACGGTCGTGGTGGCCGCGCCGGTCGTGGTCGCCGTGACCCCGGCCGTGGTCATGGTCCCGGCCATGGTCGTCGTGGTGACCGCGGTCGTGGTCGTGGTCGCGTCCGTGGTCGTCCCGACCGTGGTCGTCCCGACCGTGGTCGTCCCGACCGTGGTCGTCGCGGCCGTGGTCGTTGTCCCAGCCGTTGTCGTGGTCGCGTCCGTGGTCGTCCCGGCCATGGTCGTCCCGGCCGTGGTCGTCGTCACGACCGTCGTGGTCCCGGCCGTGGTCGTCGTCCCGGCCGTCGTGGTCGCGCCCGTGGTCGTCGCGGCCGTGATCGTCACGGTCGTGGCCGCCCCAGCCGTTGTCACGGCCGTTGTCCCGGCCGTGATCGTCATGGTCGTGCTTGGCGACCTGGCCGGGCGTGGACGGTGCCTCGAGGGCGAAGGCGACGGTCGGAGCCGCGCAGACGGCGACCGCCGTCAGAGTGCCGCAGAGAGCGGTACGGATTGACTTCATTGGGTGTACCTCCTTGATCCGAGGTTCACCCGGCACCCCGGGCGGAGCATCCGCAGGGTAGTCGTATTGCTCCATTCGGTAAGGAACATGGGCCGACCGAGTGGGCCGCGCCGTGGTTTTCGGCTGAAATCAGGGGATATGCGGCGTGGCGCGGGGTGTCAACGGGGCTCGGCGCGCCGTCCACCGGACGGAGGCGCGGCCGCTCGCGGCCTACGGCCGGGCGGCCGGGGCGACTTGACCCGCCCTCAGACGGCGTGCCGGGACGCGGACGGCGCGCAGGGACTCAGGCGGCGTGCCGGGACTCGGACAGCGTGAGCGTGCAGGGACTCAGACGGTGTGGCGGGACTCGGACAGCGTGAGCGTGCAGGGACTCAGACGGTGTGGCGGGAGAGGAACGCGTCGGCTTCCGCGCGCAGCCCGGGCGGCAGACCGCCGAGGCCGGTCACGACGGCCCGCAGCTCGCGGGCCGCTTCCGGCACCGCACGCCACGCGGCGGGATTCCTGGTCAGGACGGCCGAGAGCAGGTCACCGGGATACAGGTCGCCCTCGGCCAGTGGATCGGCGCGCAGCAGGCCGACGGCCACGGGCAGCAGATGCGGCAGGCCGATGTCCTGCCCGATGAGCAGCCGCAGGTCCTCGGGGTCCAGCGAGCCGACCGGGCGGCGGCGCAGGGCGTACGCGGCGGCGACGAGCCGGCCGGCACCGGCGGGCGGGTCGCCCCAGCGGTCGCCCTCGAGCTCCTCGAGGGAGCTCACCGGCGGCGGGTCCGGCCGCGCCCGTCGCCCTTGGGGCGGCCGGCCGACCCGGACCGCTTGCGCTGCTCCTTCGCCTTGGCCTTCTCCCTGGCCTTCGGCTTGGCCTTCGCCTTCGCCTCCGGCTGGGCGGGGCCGCGGCCGCGGGTGCTGTTGACGGTCCGGCCGCGGACGATCCCGATGAACTCCTCCACCAGGTCGGTGGTCTCCTCCTCCGGCCACGACAGGGCGACGCGCGACTGCGGGACGCCGGTGACCGGCCGGTAGGTGAGGTCCTTGCGGTGGTGCAGCCGGGCCAGCGACTGCGGCACGAAGAGCAGGCCCACGCCCGCGGCCACCAGCTCGATCGCGTCCGCCGTCGTGGCGGGGCGCTCGATCGCGGGCCGCCCCGGCGGCCGATCCCAGCCGAGGACGTCGTCGAGGGGGTGGAAGACGACCTCGTCGGCCAGCTCCTCGACGGCCACCTCGTCCACCGCCGCCACGACGTGGTCCTTGGGGACCACGACCACGGTCGTCTCGGTGTAGAGGGGGATGGCGCTGAGGTCCGTGCGGTCCATCGGCAGCCGTACGAGCCCGGCGTCGGCCTCGCCGCGCCGCAGCAGGCCGGGGGCGTCGGCGGCGGAGACCTGGACCAGCTCCAGCGGGACGTCGGGCAGCCGCTGCCGCCAGATCCGCACCCACTTGGCGGGGGTCGCGCCCGGGACGTACCCGAGCCGGAACGAGAGGGGTGCTTCCGAGCCTGTCACCTGGCCAGATTACCGGGCGTGGTCGGGGTCGGCCCACGCGCCCGATACCCTGGACCCCATGAAGTCGCACCAGAGCACCCAGACCATGAAGCCCGCGACCGCGGCGAAGAAGCTGGGTGTGTACCTCGAGGCCACCCCCGCGGAGTTCCAGGAGGGTGCCGTCTCGCGCGACGAGCTCAACGCGCTGCAGGCCGACCCGCCGGAGTGGCTCCGCGAGCTCCGCCGCAACGGCCCGCACCCCCGCCCGGTGGTCGCCGCCAGGCTCGGCGTCTCCATCTCGGGCCTCGCCCGCGGCGGCGTCACCGAGGCGCTCACCACCGAGCAGATCGAGGCCCTGAAGCAGGAGAACCCCGACTGGCTCCAGAAGGAGCGCGCCACCCAGGCCGACGTCCGCAAGGAGACGGCCCGCGTCAAGGCGAAGAACGAGGCGAAGGCCGCGGAGCGCGCGGACGAGCAGCGCCGCTGAGACGAGCAGCGCCGCTGAACGGACGCCCGGCCGAGCCGGGCGCGGAAGGCCGGGCGGGATTCCCGTTCCCGGCCTTTCGGTCGTGTTCCCGGCTTTTCCCGTGTTCCCGGCTTTTCGGTCGTGTCCGCAGGCCGCCTCGGGGGCGGCGGCCCGCGGACACGAGGGGCAGGAGGGGTGAGCGACCCTCCTGCCGGGGGAGAGAGGTCAGACGGAGGTCGGGAAGGCGTACCGCACGGCGGTCGCGCGTTCCGACAACTCCCACAGGCGGCGGGCCGTTTCGGGGTCGGAGGCCGTGCCGCCCAGCTCCACCCGGGTCGGGGCGCCCTTCAGTTCGCCCTTGCCGTCCGGGCCGATGAAGTGGCCGCTCTCCACGCCCGGGGCGGTCGCCGCGTACAACTGCGGCAGCGATCCCTCGGCCGGGGCCTGCGCCAGCGGGCTGAGGACGCGCCCGAACATCAGCTTCACCAGGCCGACCGTGCCGTTGAACTGCAGGTTGGTGGCGGTGAAGCCGGGGTGCGCGAGCACGCTGCGCACCGGGCTGCCGGCCTCGGCGAGCCGGCGGTGCAGCTCGTGGCCGAACACGGCGTTGGCGAGCTTGGACTGGTTGTAGTAGCCCATGGGCGAGTACTTGCGCGCGCCGTCGATGTCGTCGAAGAAGATGCGCGCCTTGCGGTGGTTGACCGAACTCACCGTGACGACACGGGAGTCGCGCCCGGCGGACAGCAGGTCGAGCAGCAGCCCGGTGAGGGCGAAGTGCCCGAGGTGGTTGGCGGCGAACTGCAGCTCGTGACCCTGGGCGCTCAGCGTGCGCGGGGGAGCCATCACGCCGGCGTTGTTGACCAGGACGTCCAGCCGCCGGTGGTTGGCGCGCAGCCCGTCGGCGAACGACCGGACCGAGTCGAGGTCCGCCAGGTCAACGCGGCGCACCTCCAGGCTCGCGCCCGGCTGCCCGGCGGTGATCTCCGCGACCGCCCGCCGGCCCTTCCGCTCGTCGCGCACCGCGAGGATCACGTGCCCGCCCCTGCCGGCGAGCGCCCGGGTCGTCGCCAGGCCGAGGCCGCTGTTGGCCCCGGTGACGAGGAACACCCGGCCGGTCTGGTCCGGGATCTGTGCGGCGGTCCAGCGCTGCTGTTGCGTCATACGGCACATGCTGCTGTCGCTGGCACCAAGTGTCAAGGTGCGTCTTGGTGTCACGTACGGCATGGCGTTACCATGGAGGGGTGAGCCCTCGCCCCGAAGTCAGCCTGGCCCAGCGCAAGCGTCAGCTCGTCTCGGACGAACTGACCGAGGCGGCGCTGCAGTTGCTGGCCTCGAAGGGATTCGACGCGGTCACCGTCGACGAGATCGTGACGACCGCGGGCGTGTCCAAGCGCACGTTCTTCCGGTACTTCGCGTCCAAGGAGGACGTCGTCGTCCAGTTCCTGGCCGACATGGGAGCCGGTATGCGCGCCGAGCTGGCGGGCCGCCCGGCGGGGGAGTCGCCCTCCGTCGCGCTGCGGCACGCCGTCTGGGCCTCGGTCAACGCCTGCGCCGGCCAGTCCGAAAGGGCGTTGCGCGTGGTGCAGTTGATCCTGCGCACGCCCGCCCTGCTGGCCCGTTTCCTGGAGCGCCAGGCGCAGTGGCGCGACGACCTGGCGGAGGAGCTGGCGCACCGCCTGGGCCGGGACGCCGACGCCGGCCTGTATCCGCAACTGGCCGCCGGAATGGCGCTGACCGCTTTCGACGTCGTGCTGCAGCGGTGGAGCGACAGCGACGGCGCCCAGGATCCCGCCGGGCTCACCGACCGGGCCTTCGCCGTCGTCGCCCCGGCGCTGGACGCCGTCGAACGGTAGCGGCCGCCGGCCCTGCGCGTTCCGCGCGCAATCCGCGACCGGTAAATCATTGCAAATCCGTTCTCGCCGTAGGTCATTGGCAGGTAAATTCCGACGGGGAAGTCCGGGTGCAGCCGGACGTCGGAATTCCGAATTGCACAGGCGTGAGCAGGCAGTTCGCCAAATTCTGTGAGCTGCGCCACGGTTGGAGCTGTCGTGCGGGCATGTGTTGTTACCTTGTGATCACTTTCCCACCGAGTTTCGCGAGGTGTTGATGTGGGTACCGCTGTTGCCTCAAACCTCCCGGCATTCCCGTTCATAGGCCCGGACTCCGATCCGTTCGTTCCCGTGGACGCGCCCGATCTGGCACGCCTCGACGGGCCCGTGTCCAAAGTGCGGCTTCCCTTCGGCGGCTGGGCCTGGCTGGTCACCCGGCACGCCGACGTACGGCAGCTGCTGCGGCATCCGGGCTTCAGCTCCGACCAGTACAAGCCCGGGTTCCCCGTCCTCAATCCGATTCCGCCGGAGCAGAAGGACGCCGCGGGCCTGTTCATCTTCATGGACGGCGAGGCGCACAGCCGGCTGCGCAAGATGCTGACCGCCGAATTCATGATCAAGAACATCCGGCGGCTCGAACCGCTCATCGAGCAGACCGTGGTGGACACGCTGGAGGAGATGCGCGCCGCCGGACCGGGCGTCGACCTGCTCTCCGCGTTCGCGCTGCCGGTCCCTTCGATGACCATCTGCCACCTGCTCGGCGTCCCTCTCTCCGACCAGGACTTCTTCCAGCTCCACAGCAGGGCGATCATGGACCGGAAGTCCGGGCCCGAGGAGATCGGGGCCGCCCTCGCCGCCCTGACCGGCTTCCTGGCCGAGCTGATCAAGGCCAAGCGCACCGCGCCCGGCGACGACCTGCTCAGCCGGCTGGTGGCCGAGCGCGTGGTGCCCGGCGAGCTGCGCGAGGACGAGCTCCTGAGCATGGCCATGCTGCTGCTCGTCGCCGGTCACGAGACCACCGCCAACATGATCGGCATGTCCGCCCTCGCCCTGCTGGAGCGCCCGGAACTCCTGGCCGCGCTGCGCGAGGACCCGGACCTGGCGCCCAACATGGTCGAGGAGCTGCTGCGTTACTCGACCGTCGTGCGGACGGGCCTGCCCCGGCTGGCGATGGAGGACGCCGAGATCGGCGGCCAGAAGATCCGCGCCGGCGAGGGCGTGGTCGCGATGCTGGCGATGGCCAACCGGGACGGCTCGGTCTTCAAGGACGCCGAGGAGTTCGACCCGAAGCGCCAGGAGGCGCACCGCCACATGGCGTTCGGCTTCGGCCTGCACCAATGCATCGGCCAGCCGCTGGCCCGGGCCGAACTGCGGATCGCCCTGGTCGAGCTCGCCCGCCGGTTCCCCACGCTGCGCTCCGAGCGGGCCCTGGTGGACGTCCCCACGCGTCCCTTGGCGGTGACGTTCGGCCTGGACGAACTGCCGGTGACCTGGTGAGCGCGCGGGTCAGGGTCCACCGGCCGCTCTGCGCGGGCTCGGGCAACTGCGTGATGGCCGCGCCGGAGGTCTTCGACCAGGACGACGCGGACGGCCTGGTGCTGGTGCGGGACGAGCAGCCGGCGGACGAACTGCTGGACTCGGTCGAGGTGGCCGTCCAGCTGTGCCCGGTGGGGGCGATCGCCCTCAAGCGGGAGAAGAAGCAGAAGGAACGGAACGGCGGTGGGAGCGGGAAGGAGCGTGCCCACACGGGCCCTTCCCCGACTTAAGTCCGGGGACGGCCGGGCATTTCCGTGAATATTTCGGACACGGACACCTGGCCCAAGGAAGGGGATTCCGGCGGCCGGACGGCGAAAGCCTTTCCCGCCCGCACAGGAATCCCGCACGAGAATTTCACGTTCAAAACGCACGGGGGAAAGCACATTGGACAGTGACGTTCACACACGAGTCGTTGTATGCGACCGGCACCCGTACGCGCGGCTGGGCATCAGAGGAGCGCTCAAACGGGATCCGGCGATTGCGGTGGTCGGTGAGGCGGGCAACATCGTCGAACTCGTCCCGGTCACGGAACTGCACGATCCGGACGTTGTCGTGCTGGAGGCACAGGCACAGCACCTGGACAAACTCTCCCACGTGGACGCCGCGGTGGTCGTGGTCGTCGCGGACGCGGAGGCCGCGGCGGACTGGATCCGCTTCACGCAGGCGAACGTCCGCGCCGTCGTCCACAGCGACGATCCCGAGGACGATCTGGTGAAGGCCGTCCGCCGGGCCTCGAACGGCGCCGGCTACGTCTCTCCCGGTCTCAGCAGCGAACTGATGCGGCTGGTCCGCACCACCGTGCCGCGGCCGCTGCGGCCCGTTCCCACCCATACCCCGCTGACCTCGCGCGAGGCCGAGGTGCTCCAACTGGTGCGCAGGGGGCTGGCCAACAAGGAGATCGCGCGGCGGCTGGGCCTCAGTGAGAAGACGGTCAAGTTCCACGTCTCCAACGTCCTCGCCAAGGCGCACATGGCGTCCCGGGCACAGCTGATCGCCTCGGCGGCGTCCGCCTGAGCGCTCCGCCGGCGGTCCGGTACGTCATCTGCGGGTATGTCGTGGCCGGTCGCGCGGTTCGCCGCGCCCCTTAGGGGCGCCACCGAACCGCACCGGACTTCGCCGGGCCCGCCTGACCCACCGCTGATCCACCGGGCCGACCGGTGCGGCGCCCCCGCGGCGCCGCGCCGGCCGGCCCGTTCGCATGCCTGCCCACCCGTACGTCCGCGGGCCCGGAACATCAACCGGAACGTCAACGCGACCGGGGCCGTTCACCCGCGCCCGCCGCCCTCGCCAGGTCCTCGGTCCAGGTCCCCCCCGGCACCGGCGGACATGCCCTGTGACCTCGGTGTTCCCCGCTCGAAGTCCTGTACGGGCCGACGGTCCCGACCGAAGTCCGGCCGTCCGTCCCCGACTTCTGGCGGAAGTCCGTTGTCAGACCCCCGGGCAATACTTCAATCCGCAACGGGGGAGGCACAACATGACGCTGTCACAGTCCGGTTCCACCAGTCCTGCGCGCGGTTCCCACGAGGACGCCGCCATCGCCGTCATCGGGGTCTCGTGCCGCGTGCCGTCGGCATCGAGCCCGGCCGAGTTCTGGCGCCTGCTGACCGAGGGCACCGACGCCGTCGGGCCGTGGCCCGAGGAGCGCGGCCCGGGCCGCTCCTGGCGCGGCGGCTTCCTCGACGACGTGGCCGCCTTCGACGCCGCCTTCTTCGGTGTGGCACCCGACGAGGCCGCCGCCATGGACCCGCAGCAGCGGCTCGCCCTGGAGCTGGTCTGGGAGGCGATGGAGGACGCCGGCGTCCGCGACGACCGGATGCGGGGCTCGCGCACCGGAGTGTTCGTGGGCGTCGCCTCCGACGACTACGCGGCCCTCGCCTCCCGCGCCGAACGGGCCGACGGCGGCGAGCCGTTCGCCTTCACGGGGACGCACCGCGCCGTCGTCGCCAACCGTGTCTCCTGGTCGCTGGGGCTCACCGGCCCGAGCCTCGCCGTCGACGCGGCCCAGGCCTCGTCGCTGGTCGCCGTCCACCTGGCCTGCGAGAGCCTCCGCCGCGGCGAGTCGGACCTCGCCTTCGCCGGCGGCGTGCAGCTGAACCTCTCCCCGGAGGGCATGGTCCGGACGGCGAGCCTCGGCGCCCTGTCCGTCCGGGGCCGCTGCGCGGTCTTCGACGAGAGCGCCGACGGGTTCGTCCGCGGCGAGGGCGGCGCCGTCGTCCTGCTCAAGCCCCTCGCCCGGGCCGTCGCCGACGGCGACCCCGTCCACTGCGTCATCCTCGGCAGCGCCGTCAACAACGATGGCGGCGGCGAGCGGCTCACCGACCCCGACGTCCGCGGCCAGCAGGACGTCCTGCGCCGCGCCTACGCGGACGCCGGCGTCGCCCCGGAGGCCGTCCAGTACGTCGAACTCCACGGCACGGGCACCCCCGTCGGCGACCCGGTCGAGGCCGCCGCCGTGTCCGCCGTCGTCGCCCGGAGCACCGCCGACCGCCCGCCGCTGCGCGTGGGTTCGGTGAAGACGAACATCGGCCACCTGGAGGCGGCCGCCGGCATCGTGGGCCTGCTCAAGGCCGCGCTCGCCCTGCGCCACCGCCAGTTGCCGCCGAGCCTGCACTTCCGGACGCCGAACCCGGCCATCCCCCTCGACGGGCTCAACCTCCGGGTCCAGACCGAGCTCGACGCCTGGCCCGACCCCGACGCCCCGCTCCTCGCCGGCGTCAGCTCCTTCGGCGTCGGCGGCACCAACTGCCACGTCGTCCTCGCCGAAGGGCCGTACACCGGCCGCCCCGACGGCGATCCGGAACGCCCCGCGGCCTCCCGCCCCGTCCCCTGGGCGCTCTCCGCCCGCACCGGCCGCGCACTGAACGCCCAGGCCGCGCGCCTGCTCGCCCACCTCGACGAGCACCCGGACGCGGACGCCCGCGACATCGCCCGGTCGCTGGCCGTCACCCGGTCCTCGCTCGAACACCGCGCCGTCGTCCTCGGCCCGGACCGGGCCGCACTCACCGCGCGCCTGCGCCGTCTCACCGACGAGGCCGTGACCGGCGTCGCCGGCACGACGGGCCGGACCGCCTTCCTGTTCCCCGGCGGCGGCGCCCACCACGTCGGCATGGGCCGGGAGCTCTACGCGACGTACCCGGTCTTCGCCGAGGCGCTCGACGAGGTCCTCGGCCACTTCGAACCCGGCCTGCGCGAAGTGCTGTTCGGCGAGCGGGAGGACAGCGCCGAGGCGCTCGACGGCTTCCGCCTCATGCAGCCCGCGCTGTTCGCCTTCCAGGTCGCCCTGTACCGCCTCGTCACCTCGTGGGGCGTCGCCCCCGACCTGCTCGTCGGCCACTCGTTCGGCGAGATCGTCGCCGCCCACGTCGCGGGCTCCCTCTCCCTGGCCGACGCGGCCGCCCTCGTCGCGGCGCGCGGGGCGCTCATGCAGGAACTCCCGCCGGGCGGCGCCATGATCGCCGTCGAGGCCACGGAGGCCGAGGCGCTCGCGGCCCTCGACGGCACCGACGACGTCTCCATCGGCGTGATCAACGGGCCGCGCGCGATCGTGCTCTCCGGCGCGGAGGACGCCGTCGCCCGGATCGCCGACGGGTTCCGCGCCGACGGCCGCCGCACGACCCGGCTGCGCGTCCCCAACGCCGCCCACTCGCCGCTCACCGCGCCGATCCTCGACGAATTCGCCGCCAGGATCCGCGGGCTGTCCGTCGCCGAGCCCCGCATCCCGATCGTCTCCACCGTCACCGGGCACACCGGCACCGCGATGACGGAGGAGTACTGGGTCGAGCACGTCCGCGCCACCGTCCGCTTCCACGACGCCGTCGTCGCCCTGCGCGAGCACGGCGTGACCCGGTTCGTCGAACTCGGCCCCGACAGCGTCCTGTCGCCGCTCGTCGCCCCGGGGGAGACGGACCTCGTGGTCGCGCTCCAGCACCGCGACCGCCCCGAACCGGAGGCCCTGCTGGCCGGGCTCGCCGAGGCGTGGACCGCCGGCGTCCCGGTCGACTGGGCCGGGCCGGTCGGCGACGCCCGCACCGTCGGCCTGCCGACCTACGCGTTCCAGCGCGAGCGCCACTGGCTCGACGAACGCCCCGCCGCCCCGGCCGCCGAGCAGCACCTGAGCTCGGCGACCCTCTCCCTGCGCGAGCGCATCCGCACCGAACCGGACGGCTTCCTGGGCCGATGGCTGGCGGGCCACCTCGCGGAGGTCACCGGCGACGCGCCGTCCGACCCCGACGCGACCTTCCGCGACCTCGGCCTGGACTCCGCGCTCTCCGTCCGGCTGCGCAACCGGCTCGTCTCGGCGACCGGCCTCCGGCTCCCCACGACCGTGCTCTTCGACCACCCGACGCCGGACCTCCTCGCCGCGTACCTGCACGAGCAGATCACCGGCGTCCTGGACGAGGGCAGGAGCACCGACGCCGCCTCGCCGTCGGCGGTCGCGTCGGCGGCGGACGACGACCCGATCGTGATCGTCGGCATGGCCTGCCGCCTGCCCGACGGCATCGACTCGCCCGAGCGGCTGTGGCAGGCCGTGGCCGAAGGGGCGGACGCGACGTCCGGGTTCCCCACGGACCGCGGCTGGGACCTGGCGGGCCTGTACGACCCCGACCCGAGCCACCCGGGCACGACGTACGCCCGACGCGGTGGATTCCTCGCGGGCGTGGGCGACTTCGACGCCGACTTCTTCGGCATCAGCCCGCGCGAGGCCGCGGCGATGGATCCGCAGCAGCGGCTGCTGCTGGAGACGGCGTGGGAGGCGCTGGAACGGGCCGGTGTCGACCCGGCGTCGCTGCGCGGCAGCAGGACCGGCGTGTTCGTCGGAGCCATGAACATGGAGTACGGCCCGCGGCTGCACGCCCCGGCCGACGGCACCGAGGGCTTCCGGCTGACCGGCAACACGACCAGCGTCGCGTCGGGACGCATCTCCTACCTCCTGGGACTGGAGGGCCCGGCACTCACCGTGGACACGGCGTGCTCGTCGTCACTGGTCGCGCTCCACCTGGCCGTTCAGGCACTGCGCAACGGGGAGTGCCGCCTGGCGCTGGCCGGCGGCGTGACGGTGATGTCGTCGCCCGGCATGTTCGTCGAGTTCTCCCGGCAGCGCGGCCTCGCCCCGGACGGGCGCTGCAAGCCGTTCTCGGCCGACGCCGACGGCACGGGCTGGGCCGAGGGCGCCGGACTGCTCGTCGTCGAGCGGCTCTCGGACGCGGAACGGCTCGGGCACCGGGTCCTTGCGGTGGTGCGTGGTTCGGCGGTGAATCAGGACGGTGGAAGTAACGGTCTGACCGCGCCGAACGGGCCGTCGCAGCAGCGGGTGATCCGTGATGCGCTGGCGAGTGCGCGGCTGGGTGCCGGTGATGTGGATGTGGTGGAGGCGCATGGTACGGGGACGACGCTGGGTGATCCGATCGAGGCGCAGGCGCTTCTTGCCACTTATGGTCAGGATCGGTCTGTGGAGCGGCCGTTGTGGCTGGGTTCGGTGAAGTCGAACATCGGTCATGCGCAGGCGGCTGCGGGTGTCGCGGGCATCATCAAGATGGTGCAGGCGATGCGTCACGGCGTGCTTCCGCGCACGCTGCACGCCGACGAGCCCTCGCAGCACGTGGACTGGGAGTCCGGCGCGGTCAGGCTGCTCACGGAGGAGCGCGGCTGGCCCGAGCCGGACCGGCCGCGGCGTGCGGCGGTGTCCTCGTTCGGCATCAGCGGGACCAATGCGCATGTGATTCTCGAGGCCGTTCCGGTGGTGGAGGACGACCGTCCGGTGGTCGGCGGGGTGGTGCCGTGGGTGCTGTCGGCGCGGAGCGAGGCGGCGTTGCGGGCGCAGGCGGAGCGTCTGGCCGGTGCCGTGGACGGTCTGCGCCCCGTGGACGTGGGGTTCACCTTGGCCTCGGGGCGGGCGTCCATGGAGCACCGGGCGGTCGTGCTCGGCAGCGACGTCCAGGAACTGACCGCGAAGCTGGCGGAGTTCGCCGAGGGGCGTCCGGTCGTGGGTGTGGTGGAGGGCCGGGCGGGGGCCGGTGGCACGGTCTTCGTGTTCCCGGGTCAGGGTTCCCAGTGGGTGGGTATGGCTCGTGAGCTGCTGGAGTCTTCGGCGGTGTTCGCGGGGCGGATGGCGGAGTGTGCGGTGGCGTTGGAGCCGCATGCGGATGGTTGGTCGTTGCTGGATGTTGTCCGTGATGGCGATGAGGCGTTGTTGCGGCGGGTGGATGTGGTCCAGCCGGTGTTGTTCGCGGTGATGGTGTCGTTGGCGGAGCTGTGGCAGTCGTTGGGCGGCTCAACGAGCCGACCAGCCTCAAGTGACACCACATGGATCACGCGACACTAGAAGAAGCCCAGCTTCTTCGCCGAGTAGGAGACGAGCAGGTTCTTCGTCTGTTGGTGGTATGGGAAGCGCGGCCTGTTTGACCTGCGGAAGCGCCCCTTGTGGAGCTGCTGGTTGGCATCGTGGTCCGGGAACGGTCCGGATCTCGGGCGACTGGCACACCAGGCGTAGGCGAGGGGCACGTAGCGGGGAGGCTCGGACCACGCCCCTCCGCGAAGATCCGCAGCCGGACCGCCGCACTTCATCCGGCCGCCGTGTTGTGGGGGCGATGTCTTGTGCATCATGAGCGGATGGAGAACGAAGACGATCTGTCCGTCGTGTTGGTTACAGTCGACCGGGGATCTGACACCTTTGTGATGGTGAGATCCGATGGCAAAGAGGCGCGCCTGCCGCTGGATAGCCCCATGTTCGAACCAACAAGTTTGCTGTCCCGAGTCTCTTACCCACCAACCTTCGAAGGGTTGGTGGCGGAGACTCTGAAGGGCGACAGCATCGTGTTCGAGCTTCCTCGGTTCGACGGAGGTGATCAGCAGGCCAACCGATTCGTCGTCTACCTGGATCAGAACAAATGGCGGCTCGTGAGCGATGCGTCGAGGGGACAGCAGAGCGGGACACCGGAAGACCGAGACGCTGCTCTTCGCCTTGTGGAGTGGTCGGCGGAGCGCAAGATCATCCTTCCTGCTTCGTCGGGTCGTTACTACGAGACGACGAAATGGTCCAACGCGGAGGGGCGCTATCGCCTTGGCTTGTCCATTCTTCAGCTCAGCAGGGGGTGGCAGCTGCGAGATCCGCTGCAGGTGTGGAGAGATGAACTAGGCCCAATGCCGCTGTTTTAAGTAGTGGCTTTGGGTTTTCGCTTGGTCGGGGCGGTCTTGGAGGCGGGAACGATGGTGACCGCCTCGGCCGGCGAGGCGGCCGGCCGGGGCCAGGCTCGGTGGTGGGCGCGTTTGAGGCCCCAGTTGGACATCTTGCGCTTGACGACGCGGGGGAACGCGCGAAGTCTGCGGACCGGTAAGAGGCGTCGGGCGATCTCGGCGAGGGTGCGGTCCCAGGCCGTGGCCAGCCGCTCAGGGGGAAAAAGCCGCCTGGGCGGGGACCTGGCGGCGCACGACGCGCAGGGAGCGAGTGAAGGACAGCCGGTCGGGGTCGGTTCCGGCCTGGGCCGCGGCCTGGTGCATGACCTGGCGCACGGCGTGGTGGACGAGGAGGAAACCGTAGACCTCCTGCTCGACGCCGTCGGGGTATCTGGAGCGCAGGACCACGTCCGGGCCACGCTGGTGGACCTTGATCTCGTCCAGCACCCCTTCCACTTCCCACCGCTCGTGATACAAGGCCGCCAGCTCGGCTGCCGGTGCCTGGCCGGGATCGAGGATCGTGGTGATCAACCGGACCGGGCCGGCCTCCTCGTGGCCGGCGACTGTGTACTCCACCACCCGCACCAACTGCCCGTGCACGCGGCGCTTGTCCCGGGTCGCGTAGATCTCCGACAGGTACGAGCCGTCCGCGTACTGCTCGCGCACCGCCAGCACGACACTCGATCTGACCCGCCACAGCAGGTCCGCACCCGTCGCAGTGGCCGCTTTCCACCGGTCGTAGGCGGGGAAGTTGCGGTCCGCCAGCAGCAGCATTCCGGGCTGAAGCTGCGGCAGCAGGGTGTCGGCGAGCTGCGTCTCGGCCACCGTGCACGGACCGGTGGCCGCGGCGAAGACCGCATGCGTGCCGCACTCGGCCAGCACCACCAGCCGCATCTGCGGAAACGCGCCCTTCTTGTCGCCCCGCCCGGACCCCGGACGCCCGAAGAACGCATCGTTGTCCGCCGTGTCCGCCACATCCAGCGTGGTGCCGTCCACTGCCACCACCCGTCGCCCCCGGTACCAGGCACCGATGGTCTCCGGCGTCGCCACCGGACGACACACTCGCTCGAACAACGCCCGCAGCGGCTTTGGCCCCAGCCGGGCACGCGCCCGGGAGATCGCCCCGGTCGAGGGCACCTCCCACCTGCCCCGCCACCGGCCGGCCCAGGCCAGGCCCTCCGTCAGCAGCCGCGCGACCTCCTCATACGCCTGCCCGGAGAACAGGCACATCGTGAGGTCGGTCCGGGGCGCCCTGCCAGCATTACTGCTGGTGGGTTTCCCCGGACCGCCTCCCGAACCCGGCGTGCCTGTTGGCCAGGCACCGGGCTCTCCACAAGTCCCGTCATTGACACGGGGGATCGCTCATGCCGTGGTCGGCCAGAGGGCTGGGATCGCTGTTCCCCGGTAGCGGTAGCGCGTAGGCGTTAGCTTGGCGGGATTGAACAGGGTCCCTTCTTCCGTGGTCGGCCACCATCCACCGGCGCAGTAGCGTCGGCGGATCTCTTTCGAGGTGATCCGGCGGTGTTTGCGGCGTATCCATCCCATGACCCGTTGCCAGGCGTACTGGCTGAGGTAGTGGAAGGCGACGGCGGACACGCCGGGCCGAAAGTAGGCACACCAGCCCCGAAGCGCCGTGTTCAAACGGTGCATCAGGACTTCCAGTGGCAGGTTGACGTCCTGTCGGCAGATCGCCTTCACCTTGGCGGTTACGGCCTTGAGGGCCTTGCGCGCCGGGTAGGTGTAGACGTACCACTTGTTCGTGCCCCGCTTGCGGTGGCGCTGGATGCGCCAGCCGAGAAAGTCGAGGCCGTCGTTGATATGGGTGATCAGGGTCTTCTCCGGTGACAGACGCAGTCCCATCCCGGTGAGGACAGGACCTCTGCGATGTCTTCCCGCAGGGCTTCGGCGTGCGCTTTGGTGCCCGAGACCATCAGACACCAGTCGTCCGCGAACCGGACGAGCCGGATGTTCGGGAGTCCGTGGCGGCGACGCTTGGCCCGTTCCACCTGGCTGGCTCCGGGTCCCCCCGGGGCCTGGGCGATGTACTCGTCCAGCACCGACAGGGCCACGTTGCTCAGCAGGGGCGAGAGGATCGAACCCTGGGGGGTACCGGAGTTGCTGTCCCGCAAGGTGCCGTCCTGTCCGAGGATGCCCGCCTTGAGGAACGCCTTCACCAGAGCCAGGACCCGTCTGTCTCCGACACGTCTGCGCACCCGTTCGAGTAGAGCGGTATGCGAGATCTCGTCGAAGCAGGCCGCGATGTCGCCCTCAACGATCCACTCATACGAGCGGGACGCGAGGTAACGCACCTCGGCAACCGCGTCATGAGCCCGGCGCTTGGGACGGAACCCGTACGAACACGGGAGGAACTCCGCCTCGAAGATCGGCTCCAACACCAGCTTCAAGGATGCCTGGACCACCCGGTCCCGGACGGTTGCGATCCCCAGGCGGCGCTGCTTGCCGTTCGCCTTGGGGATCATGCGCTCCCGCACGGGCAGCGGACGGAAGCTGCGGTCCTTCACCTGCGATCGCAACTCGCGGAGGAAGTCCTCCACGCCCCGCACCGACTCGACGTAAAAGGCTGTCCAGCCGTCCACACCCGCCGAACGAGCACCCTTGTTCCCCCGCACCCGAGCCCACCCGACCAGCAGGAAGGCGGGATCGGCAACGAGATTGAAAAGGTCGTCAAACCTGCGATGAGGATCCTCGCGGGCCCAACGGTGCAGCTTGGTCTGGATACCCTGTACCCGTTGCTCGGCCTGATACAGCACGTGCTCCAGTTCGTCGGTGTTCACCGTCGAAGACCTCCAGGCATTCCAGCATCCTCCCCACAGACTTGCTGGCCCCCTTCGCCGTGTGCACACCTCTCGCGTGCCCTGACTACTACGGGGCCTCCGCCCCATACGCATCCCTCGGTCGGCAACGGACCTGCCCCGACGCCACGGACTGGAGGTCCAGGCGCTGGGCGGACACGAATGGTTCCCACGTTCACGATGTTTCGATCGGCCAGGTCGGCGCTCGGCTATACCCCGGCAGCATCGCCACGCCTACGCCGCAGGCATTCAGCGTGGCCTCCCCACCGTCTCTGGCACACGGCTTCGGAGTTGACCCTGGACACTGATATGCCCAGGTCACGCACTGCATACCGGCCCAGATCCACCAGGTTTCGAGCCGGCACTTCGATTACGGGGCTTCGACCACCGATTCACTCTCGTTACGCCCACTGGTCTTGCTAGCCGGACCCGGGCCGTCTGGCAGTACCGGCCCGTCCCGTCGTTGTCGGGACTGCTCCCACCCTCCCCGGCGTTCCCCGGACCGGGCTGTCCCCAGCTTCAATCGGGCCGCTGCGACGGCCCGACGGCAGTGGTCTTTCACTACTACTCGAAAACACCGCGCCTCGTGGCGCACGCCAGCACGAAGTAGACCGTCACCCGCGCCGGCAGCAGTCGGCTCCGCTGCTCAACCCGACCCGTCTCCGCGACGACCTCGTCGACCAACTCCGCCGGGAACGCCCGCGTCAACACACCCAGCGCGATGCGATCCGACAACCGCTCCTCAACCGGCGGCTTGACCTGCCCAGCCCGTGGCACCAGCACCCCTCCCCAGCCACAAGCTACAGGCAACTCACCCCAAAGTCAGCGGCATTGGAACTAGGCCTCATGTTCCGCGGAGAGCTCAGTCAGCGTGAGTCGATGGCGCCGGTCGTGACACTGGCGTCGAACACGATCCATTCCGCAGAGAGAGGTTTCGCCCCGCCTCCACCCCCGCCGGACTTTGCTCCCTGGGCAGCATTCCAGCATGATGCGCTCGTATCTGCCTTGAGTCTGATCGATACGATGTTGGACTCGGAGGCTGGGGAGCGCGGTCCTGAACTCGGCTGGACAGAGGCGAACCAGAAATTCGGCGACTGGCTGGACACCCATGGCGGTGATGCGCAGCAGAAGCGCAAAGCGATCGACGCGTGGCTGTTCGGTGACCTGCGGAACCAAGTGGCCGAGGAATCCTTTGCGGCAGGGTGGTCGGTGGCGCAGGTGAAGGTCTGGGGTACGGGCTCCCGGCCGGTTCAGCAAATGAGCCGCCTTCCGGCCTTGGGTCTCTTCCGTGAGATGCTCCATGAACGCCACCTCAACCGTGGCACCACATGGAGGCCCAATGATGTGATCGACATGGTTTATCTTTCCTGCGCGGCCGGTTACGCGGACTTCGTCGTCTGCGAGCGGCAAATGCGGGAGCCACTAGCGCGCGGGATCAAGCGGCTTGGGCGTAGCACTCAGATCTTCCGAAGTCTGGCTGACGCAGTGTCGGCCATTGAAACGGCACTTGATGAGAGTGCTGATAGTGGCCGTGTCGGGCTGGCGCATGGCGACCATTGAGTTGTGCGGCTACGGCCCACGTCAGCGCGATGCTCTCGCGTGAGGAAGCGAGCACGGTGGCGTCGACCGTCTCGACGAGCACACCGCGGCCACATCCTTAGCTGGCCAGGGGCGGCGTGGGGCTTTCACCTCCGCTTCCGTGCCCGCTTCGGCTTCTGCTCAACGATCACTGTTTGAGGCGCCGCAGGCGCCTCGTCCTCAGAAGTCGGCTCAAAGCGTCCCGGGGTACTCCTGCGCATCGCCTCGACATACGGCGGAAGTGCGAAGGTCCGCTGATCTCGATCGATCGGGATCTCTCCAAGATGTCCCGAGGCGTCCCGGGCCCCGCGGGCGCCACCTCGCCGGGTGAGCACCTCGAGCGTGCCGTGGACGCGGTCGACCCAGTCACCGCGGTCCAGCCTGGGGTGCCAGCGCTCCTCGTCTCGCTTGCGGTCCCAAACCGGGAAACCGAAGGCGTATGACCAGGGAACGGCTGCTGACAGGTACTTCTGCACGTGGAACCTGGCAGCGGCGGGCGCTGCGAGGTCGCTGTCACCGAGTTTCTTGACGTCGAGAGTAGAGATGATGGCGCAGCCGTAGTGGCGAGGCTCGGCGTGCTGGCAGTCCTTGTAGGAACTCAGCCCTGGGCAGGCGTTCCACTGGGCCGGTGGCGCCCAGTACGTTCCTTCCTCGAAGGTGCCCTCGGGCCAGCCGTTGTAAAAGACGTGAAACGCATAGCGGGCCTGATCAGGGTTACAGCCTTTGACCAACGTGTCGTACTGGAACGCGTCTTCGCCTGTACCATGGTGCTTCAGCATCCGGTAGG
Source organism: Streptomyces sp. AV19 (assembly GCF_015999245.1). Lineage (GTDB taxonomy): Bacteria > Actinomycetota > Actinomycetes > Streptomycetales > Streptomycetaceae > Streptomyces. Next base: position 803,150 of record NZ_JAEAMR010000010.1, read on the forward strand.
TGTTGTCCTCGTAGACGCGCTTGGCCTGGATACGAAGGCAGATCCACCCCGCCTGGTCATCGCCGATCCACCACTCCCAGTCAGCGCCCGAGGCCCGCTCCTGCACCTGGCTGCTTTGGTAAGTCAGCAGTCCAGGGACTTGGTTCTGGAGCGTGAAGAGCAGGTTGTCCGTGACAGACGTCTCGTCGAACCTGCGCCCGGGAAGACGCCCGAACTCGATGCGTCCCCAGGTATCTATCGCTGCCGTGTCCATGGCCGTGCACAGGGCACGGAGACTCTCTACCGCCACAGTCCCACTCTTTCATGACGGCGCGATCGGCCCCGACGCACGTCTGCTTGTGCGCAGGTTCGGCAATCCCGGCGCCCGCCGCGCCCTTGCGGTGCATCCACAGCATCGATCTGGGTCGGCTACAGCGCTCGCCCACGGTGTCGCGGTGCGTAGTGGATGTGGTGAGGAGGGAGGCGTTGCCGTAGGTGGTGCAGGGCGGTGCGTATGTCAGCCTGCCGTCGAAGGTGACGCTGGTCGTATGCGGCGTCATGGCTGGATTCGGTTCACGAGGGTGCCCCGCTGGGACTGATGTGCGACCCGAGTGCGGGGCGGTGACCGGCCCTGCAATCGCTTCCTCGTCTCGTGGCCCCTCGCTGAGAATGCATTGACAGAGTCAACGCGTAGTCTTTGCTCGCCGGTATATCGCGCATCGGTGGCATCGTTGCCCGCCCTATCCAGCCACATCATCCTTGAGACGAGAGACCATGGAGCAGCAGGACGAACCGGTCATGCTCAGCCTTGCAGGGATCGCGCGGCTCGCCGGAGTCGGTCGTGCCGCCGTGAGCAACTGGAGGCGACGTCATAGTGACTTCCCGGAGCCTGTTGGCGGCACGGATGCCAGCCCTATGTTTTCCCTAACGGATACGGAGTCCTGGCTTCTACGACACAGCAAGATCGACGAGTCCTCCGGTGGCTGGGACCGTCTCTGGCCGCGGATCGAGGACCTCGGGGACCGGGATGGGATGGCCCATCTGCTGGCCTCGGCGGGGGAACGTCTGGCAATCCCAACGATGGATCCGCCGCCCGGAGCCCCGGAACCGGGCACTGCCGACCGGAGTCTCGCGGACGAGGTCGTGCGGCTGGCCCGTCGCCAGTCACCCGAGGAAGCCTTCGCCGTGCTTTTGGATCGTTGGCACGCTCTCCACGTACGCCAGTTGATCGTCAGTCCCCGCCAATTGGCCGACACCATGGTGGGCCTGGCTGCCGAGCTGCGTGACGGCAGCGTGCCCGTGCGTCAGGTGCTTGACCCGGCATGCGGGATGGGTTCACTGCTGGCCGCGTCCGGTCGGCGGTGGTCAGGACAAGAATCTCCGCCTGTGCTGGCAGGTGTTGACAACGACGCCGCCCTGGCCCGCCTGACCCGGGCCAGGCTGGCTCTGGAGTTCCCGGCCTGCGAGCGCCACGTGCGGTCCGCGGACACGCTGCGTGACGCACCCCTGCGGCACGCCTCCCGCGCCGATGTCGTTCTGAGCTATCCGCCGTCCAACCAACGATCTTGGGGGCACGACGAGCTGGCGACCGACCCCCGTTGGTTGTACGGTGTGCCACCGCGGACCGAGCCTGAGCTGGCGTGGGTGCAGCACTGTCTGTCCGTACTGGCACCTGGGGGCGTCGCAGTGCTGGTCCTACCGCCCGGTGTCGCTTCGCGCCGAGCTGGACGGCGAATCCGGGCCGGGCTGGTGCGCACCGGATCCGTGCGCGCCGTAGTCGCGCTGCCGCCCGGGAGCGCGGCGCCGCATGGGGTGGGACTGCACTTGTGGCTGCTGACAACGCCCCGTGAACGCCCTGGGAGCGGGGTGAGCTTCATCGATGCGGCAGACTGCCGGACGACCGCGCTCACCGGCCGTGGCACGGCCGTCGACTGGGACGGCCTACGTCAGCGCACCGTGGCCGCCTTGCGTGGCAGTGACGTACCAGGCGCCACACGGGTGCCAGCCATGGAGCTGCTCAGTGATGATGTCGACTTGACGCCCTCACGGCGCACCGTGATTGAGCGGTCCGTGGGGCCAGTAGAACTGCGCCGCGCCTGGGGCGGCTGGGACAATGCGCTGATGGACGTGAGGGACGCCGCCAAGGCCGTTCGCGAACACGAGGCGTGTGTCGCAGCGCCGGACGACTTCGACTACACCTTCGTGGGTGATTTGGAACGTTCCGGTGCTCTGGACGTGACGGCCGGAAAGGCTCTCGCCGACGATCTGATCCAGCAGGGAGCGCGGGTCGAGGGTGCCCTGCACGTCGTCACCCCGTGGGTTGTCCGGGGTGAGGAACCCTGGGTTTCCGCGGCGCAGGTCGCTGGACTCGAGGCTGAGGGGCAGGTCGTTCTGACGTCCTTCGGTGATGTCGTGGTTGTGACTGCGGCTGGCGGCTTCGACGTCTGGGTCGAGACGGTCGGCCCGCGCCTGCTCGGTGCCCACACTGTCCGGCTGCGGACCGACTCTGCCCTGCTCGACCCGTTCTTCCTCGCCGCGTGTCTGCGCGCGCCAGGAAACGACCAGCGGGCCGGAACTCGTGCCTCCTCATCTTCCCGGGTCGATGTACGCCGACTGCGCGTCCTGCGTGCGCCAACAGCACAGCAGCGGCGGATCGGGGAGGCATACCGGCAGCTCGTCCGGTTCCGGGAGACGGTGGCCGACCTGGGTAGGCACGGTGAACTGCTCTCCGCCATGCTGTCAGGGTTGCTGGCCCAGGGCAGGTTGACGGGGGAGTGAGTGGCGAGGCCGGGCTCTACAGTCTCTGCCGGGCTTGTCAACCAGGCCCTGGCAGGCCAGCCAGCACCTTGCGGATCGCATCGGGCAGCCCCGGGGACACTTCTCCCCGCCCCGCATCCAAAGCAAGTTCCTCCACTTCGACGCCCACATCTCGGCAGAGTTCCATGGTCTGGCGGGATGGCCCCGGTCCGGGCCAGGACGTGAGTACCTCGGCCAGCTTCAGCCAGAGGTCGGCCACCGCCTGGACTGGGTTCCCCTCCGCAGCCATCACCTGGACCGCCCCGAGCCGCGCGCGGACCCGCAGTTCACCGGTCTCCGTGCCCGCCGGTGCGTCCGCGAGCCGCCTGGCGACGTCCCGATAGGTGCGGCCGGCGGCGGCTGTCTCCCCGCGCAGCAACTGAGCATGGGCCACAATGAGGCGAGCGCCTTGCACTTCGCGGACCGCCCCAGGGAGGCACTGCTCGGCGCGCACCAGCATCGCGGTCAGCTCGTCGATGGCCTTGTCCGGTTCCCCGCGTTCGACTTCGATCTCGGCCTCGGCGCACAGGCTCCGCAGAGCGGACCGGGTGGGGCCGCCGACGGGGCGGCGATGCACCTGGGGGCGGCGCACGCCCGTGGGGGGTGCTGCCGCGCGCGAGGCCGCAGCGGTGTCCGGGGCGCGATGGGGCAGCGTCGGATCAGGGTCGAGGGCGGGGCGCGGACCGGGGTCGCCCAGCGAGGGCAGTAGGGGCCGCCAGACCTTAAGGGCCAGTTCCAAAGGCGGCCGGTCGGCGGGCGACTTGGCGAGCATGCGGTCTGTGATGTCCACGATCCTGGACGGCAGGCCGGGGATATCGTCGCTGAGCAGCGGCGGCCGCTCCTCGCAGTGCAGGCGGGCCAAGTCGTAGTCGGAGTGGTCGGCCTCGAAAACCAGCCGTCCGGTCACCATCTGGAACGCGATGCAGGCGACACCGTAGAGGTCGGCCGCCGGGCCCGGGTTACGTTCGCCGCGGTGGATCTCCGGAGCCATGTAGCCGATGGTGCCGGGCGTCCGGCCGTTGGTATATCGGGTGGCCGTCGGATCTTTTGGCAGGGCGATGCCAAAGTCGGTGAGATACACGACGCCGTCGCGCCGGGCCAGCAGGACGTTGGCAGGCTTGACGTCCCGGTGCACTACGCCCGCCCCATGCACCCGCCCGAGTACCTCCAACAGTGGGACAACTACACACGCCGTGGCCGACAGCGTGGGTCTGTTCCGAGTGAGGAAAGCATGCAGATCATCGCCGTCCACGTACTCCGTGACGAGGTAAGGGCGCGGCGGGGAGAGATCCGCATGGACGAAGGCCGGCACGCCCTGGCCACCGAAGCGTCGATGCATTTCGCACTCGCGGTCGAAACGCCGTAGCTCTTGGGGAGTAGGCGCCCGGTATCCACGCAGAGCGGCCTCCGAATCTCGCGGCCATAGGAACTTCACTGCGACTGCCCGCCCGGCATGGCTGTCATCGGTTGCTCGGTAGACGACACCCATGCCGCCCCAAGCGCCTTCCCCAGCACGGCTGAATCTGCCCGCGAGCTTCTTCCCAGCCGGCCATGGCTCCACCATGCACGCTCCCTGCTTGTCCTGGTGCACCGTCAGGCGTCAAGTTACAGGAGATCATTGCGTGCCTTGACTTTGTTCACAGGGTTCTGTCACGGTGATGCCTCTCACCGTCGAGACCGCAAGGAGTCCGCACCGTGCAGCCTTGGGTCAATCCTTCCGGTACGGTCGGCGCCGGGCGCCTGGCCCGCATCCCGGTCCGTCACCTGCGCGACGAGGAGCCCGGTTGCCCGATGAACCGTGCTCTCAGCGTCCGCCGCGATCTGTCCGCTGTGATCCGGGTGTCGTCCAAGACGCCGCGCGAGGAGTTCCCGTTCGCGCTCACACAGGAATTGCTCGACCAATTGGAGTCCGGCGCGGCGCAGAACATCGAACAGGCCCTCGAGCGGTGTCGCGGGACGCGATCCCGGTGCCTGCCACAGCACGTGGCCTGGTCAGCGGCAACCACCGAGCGTTACCTCGACGCCCGCCGCCGGGACCAGGAAAGCCGGAAGGGCGCTAACCTCCCCCGCACGTTCCACGCCCCGCACGCATGGATCGCGTTCCGTGACGTCGAGGAGCCCGACGTGCGCGGCATTACCCACTATGAGCGCACTGTCTGGGGACGGCAGTACGCCTCGGCCGACGCAACGCTGCGCGAACTCGTCATTCCTGCCAAGGGAAATGCCAAAGAGTATCTTCCGCTGCCCGAACTCGCCGCTGTCGCCTCTGTTCTGTATTACGGGACGCCGGCCCGCATCCCTCCCTTCGAGCACCACTCCCCAGCCCACAGGCACCCGGCGCCTCCGCCACGGCCGGAACGCGTCCGGGTCTACTCTGCTGGCCTTGCCGAAGGCCGTATCCGGCTTCTGCGCGCAACCGAGACCGATGCCTACGCAGACTGGAGCGCCGCAGAGATCAAGGACTTGCACGCACAACACGTCGTGCCCCGGCTCGGCCGTGTCCTCGACGGCCGCGAACGCATCGCCGGTGCTCACTGTGCAGGTTGCGTGTTGCTGGCCGAGTGCTCCGCCTTACCTCGGGCGCCCGCTCTCCTCGTGGTTCCACCTCCCACACGGCATCGCAAGCGGCGCACGGTATCGGTGAGCGACCTGAGGGCACATCACGACTGCCCCGCCCGTTACCACCTGACCCGCGTACTCAAGCTGCCGAACTCCGTCCAGGAGAACGAGGCAGTGCGCAGAGGTAGGGCCGTTGACAGCTGGCTCAACGCCCGGCATGTCTCAGCGGACGCCCCGCCGTGCCACGAGGTGCCTCTGCCCGCACACTTGCCGGGTCTCACGGACGACGAGCTGGCTCCCGCTCTCGGGATGCTCAGGGCTCACTGGGCCCGGTGCCCGCTCGACAACCCGGCGGCGACGCAGTTCCGTCCGCAGCACCGGGTGACGGCCTACGACCCACAGGCCGATGTCATCGTCATCGCCTCCTGCGACCTGGTCTACGAGGAACGCGGCGGCGTCGTCGTTCGGGAGACCAAGACCAGTGCGTTTCCACCCGGCGGTCGGACCATTCTGCTGGAGAAGCATCCGCAGCTCGCCCTCTTGGTACTGCTCCTGGCGTCCGGCGTACTCGGCGGCGATCCGCGACGGTCCCGCGTGGAGCTGGAGATCTTACGCCCGGACGGGGCGGCCCTTGAGGAGTTCGATCCGGGCGACGAGGCCACGGTCGAGCACGCCCGTACCGTTCTTGCCTCGTACGCCGTGCCCTGGTCCGCCGAGACCCGCTATGACGCGGCACCCCGGCCCGGCTACGACTGCACTGGCTGCGAGGCGCTGTCCTGGTGTGCCATCGGCAAGGAGCGTGTGGTTGCAGCAGGTTGAGAGAAGCCTCCGCCGTCTTCGCAAGTCGTTGCGTCGCACTATCTGGAGTGAAAGCCGTGACCGCGAGCCCTCCTCGTATCACCCGCGATCCGTCTACCGCAGCGCTCGATGAATGGGCCGCCTACGACGGTGTCCCCCTGCTGGCCACCGTTGCCCGGGCCCTGTGCGTCCTGGACCACACCACTGGTCTGGATGCCTTCTCGCTGCCATACCCTCCCGTCGTCCAACTCGCCCTGGACCGGGCGGTCATCGCCTGGCTGCGCCGTGGACTCCGGCCGCCAGCCTCGCTCGCGGAACTCGTCCAGCGGTGTGCCGACATCCCGCTGGAAGACTGGCCGCTTTCGCTGCCGCCGGACGCCGTCGGTCCGGACGATGTCCTGCTAGACCCGTACTCGCATCGCCCCACTCAGCTGTGCCACGAGTGGAGCGAATGGGAGCGCTTGGCGCCTGACCCGGCTGTGCGGCACCGCGACCAGCAGGTGATGAGGGCCGCCCTGGACCGGTGCCGCAGCCACGGTGAGGAGGACGCGTACACCGAGTTCCGCGGCCTGCTGGTGCGGCGGCCGGTGCTGACGGCCCAGGAACTCTTCTCCCTGCACGGCGACTTCACGTTGGAGCCGGTCTGGGAGCTGATCGACCTGATTTACTCAGAGGTTCCTCTTTCCTGGAGTCGGGACGGTTGCTACGCGGTGTGCGGCCGTTGCCGGACACTGCTGACGCCGCTCGCGGGCGGAGAGTGGTGGTGCGAGCGGGATCGCTGCCGCCGACAGGGAGACCCGCCGGTCGGCCGTCTGATCGAAGCGGCCCAGGCCGGCACCATGTACCAGCTGGAGCGCCCTCTGCGCAGGCATGTCACCGGGCCCGGACTGGCCGAGGTGGAACTGGAGAGTCGGCTCACAGATCTGGGCCTTGACGTCACTATGTGGCCTGGCTTCGACGCCTACGACCTGCTGGTGGTCTTCCCCGACGGCCACCGCTGGGCCGTCGACGTCAAAGACTGGGCACACCCGGCCTTCCTCGGCCGCGCCGCCCGTCCCGTGCGGCCAGAGCCTCCGTACGATGAGTCGTTCTGGGTGGTGCCCGTCTACCGGGTGCGCGAACGCCCCGGATATCAGCAGGCGTTTCAGCGTGCCCGACCCGCAGCGGCCGCTGCCGTACACCTGCTTACCGACGACGAGCTGGTCCGGGCCGCCCGGCAGCGGCTGGCCGCGCCGCGCCGCGCCGCTCCCGCAGACAGCCGGGAGGGCACAGATGCGTGACGAGAAAGCTTGGTGCGAGTCCGTAGCGGGGGAGCTGAGGGACGAGTGGCCTGTGGCCGGTGCCCCGGACGGGTTCGGCCCGGTCGAGTTGTGCCGCGTCGAGCTCGGGCTGCGGCTGCTTGAACTGCTTGCCCCGACGGCTGACGCCACGGACGCCTATGTGCTGTTCGGTGGCAACCAGTTCGCCGAGCGCGGTGGACTGGCTCAGCAGCCGTGGCAGCGCATGGCCCTTGCCGCCGCCCGGCACCTCCTGTGGCCGCTGCGGCGACGCGCCTGGAGGCAGGCGCTGGACGCCTACCGGGTGGTCTCCATCAGGTTTCGGGCTTACGAGCTGCCGCCTGCCGGAACCGCCGGCGGTCCTCGACCCATGGTGCCGATGGTGGCCGGGCGCCGGATGGATACCTACGATCAGGCTCTCATCCAGCTACCGGGCCTGGTGACTCGTGCTCTGAAGCCGGCCCCTGCAGGGACGAGTTCCTTCCAGGAGCGCCGCCGCCATGCCTCGGTCATCATTCCCAAGGACCTCGTCTTCGCCAACCCGCCTGGCCACGACCTTGCCGCGGGCCGGCCTGGTGGCGGCGAACCCCTTACCGTGCGCCGCGTCGAACTGCGTGCGACGGCCCGCTGGATGGACGAGTGCGAGCGTGAGGCGGGGGTCCCACATCCCGGCCATTGGGAACAGCGGCTGGAGGGGGTCAAGTTCGCGTCCCGCGATATTGCGGGAACCGACTATGCCGAGGCCTACGAGGTCGAACTGTCCGGCATGGTCCACCTGGCCGGCATGGTCGGTGCTGGTAAGAGCACCTTCATGATTTTGGTGACCGTATGGGCCGCCCGGCGTGAGACCCCGCTGCGCACCACGCTTGTTGTCGGCGATGTCGCCGAACAGCTACGGCTGTGCGGCCTCTTCGACGCACTCGGCATCGCCGTCGCGCCGGTGCTCGGCGCCACCACACGCGAGCAGCACGTCCAGCGGCTGCACCGGCGGCTTTCCGCCCGAGGGCTAGACAACCTCCTCGACCACGACGACGCCGGCTTCGACCTGCTGAGCACCGCCTGCGCAGTGAGCGGTCTGCGCGGCATCGAGGGCGATCCGCTGGAATACCGCGACGCACCGTGCACCCGGCTGCACCCGGAGCCACAGCGCGGCGCGGCGGAACCGGAAACGGTCGTTCTGGAGCAATGGGCTCCCGACCGGAGGGCCACCGGACCCCGCCTGCCGCACGCCCCGGACCGCCTGCCCGGCCGCCCGCACGGTTGCCCCCTGTGGGCCGAGTGCCCGCGCCACGCGGCTGCCCGCGCGCAAGTCGACGCTCTGATTTGGGTGGCCAACCCGGCCAGCCTGGTGCAGAGCCAGGTGTCCGCGCACCTCAACGATGAGCGGCTGCGCCAGTTGGAACTGGCCTGCCTGCGCAGCGACCTGATCTTCGTGGACGAGGCGGACAACGTCCAGATGGCGCTGGACCGCCTTTTCACCCCATCTGGCACGCTGGTCCGCCCCGACACCGACTCCTGGCTCGACCAGCTCAACCGCTACAAGATCGAAGAGCTGAGCAGGCGCGCCCGCCTGCCGCTGACTGACGGTCAGGTCGCCCAGTGGAACCGGGCCCTGGGAGCCGTCACCCTTGCTGTCGATCCGCTCTGCGCTCTGCTGATCAAAGACGAAGACCTCCGGGAGTGGGCTGATCCCGCCTACTTCAGCCCGTGGACGCTCCAGCAGAACCTGCTCGACGACCTGTTCCGCGATGTGACCCGGCGCTACCGCGAAAGGGTGCAGTGCCAGGCCCCACAGGAAGCGTCCGTCGCGGACGACACCGCCGTCGACAGCGCTGAACTCTACGAGGGCTATGACGACGTGGCGCAAGAGCCCGGCCCTTCCCCGCATCTCGCGCTCTCCCCGGCCCGCCGCCTGCTCGAGGAAGCCTGGGATGCCTTCCGCGACGATCCGTTCGGCGAAGGTGACACCCTCGACCCGCTCACCGGCGTCCTTACCGACACCGCCGACGCCCTCCTGCACCATATGGCTGCGGGTCGCACGAAGGAGCGGGTGCGCGAGCTGGCCGGTCAGCTCGTAGACCGGGTGACGGAGGAGGTACGGGCGGAACAGCCCGCATCCGTCATGCCCCCGCCCGAGCCAACGAAGGACTGGTGGGACGCCTTGTGTCTGCGGCTCTCCTTCCTCCTGCTGCTCAGTACCCTCCATCACCGGCTGGAGCGGCTCACATTCCTGTGGCCGCACGTGGAGGCCGCCCTGCGGCTGGACTCCCAGGGCAAGGAACTGGCCCGGCGCGTCCCGCTGGACTACGCCCCGCTGGTGCCCGAGGCGCCCATGGGTAACATCCTCGGCTACCAGTACCTCCCGGACGGCGAGGAACGCGACGACGCCGGCCGCCGCGGCGGCACCCTGCGCTTCTTCCGCTGCGCGGGAGTCGGGCGCGAGCTGCTTCTGAACCTGGGTAGCCTCGGCGCCGACCCGGCCACCGGCCTTGGCGGCCCGCACGTCGTGTTGATGTCCGGCACCAGCTGGGCCGGCGAGTCCAGCCGGGCCCACATCCGCGTACCGGTGAGCCTCGTCCTCAAGCCCACCGATGAGTCCCTGGCCGCCGTGGCCCGAACCTCGTTCGCCACCCGTTTCCTCTACGACCGCGACGGCCGCCCCATGAGCCTCTCCGGCACACCGCCGCGCGACCGGCTCGCTCAGGCGGTTGCGATGGCCCGGCGGCTCGGCGAGCCAGGCCCAGGCGGCACATCGGTGCTGGGCCAGGAGATCAGCCGTATCCCCGAGACGGCCCGGCGCCGAGCGCTGATCCTGGTGGGCAGCTACCGGGAAGCTGCGGCGGTGGCCGAGGCGCTGCACCGGTTCGACGCCTGGCGTGGCAAGGTAAGCGCGCTGATCCCGGACGACGAAGCCCGCGGCAGCGGTGGGCCAACCGGCACCGCCCCCGGGCAGTCGGACGAGACTCCGGCGACGCTACGGCGTGGCGACGTCGCCCGCTTCGCCGACGATGACACCGCTGAAGTCCTGGTCGCTCCACTGCTGGCCGTCGAGCGCGGCCACAACATCCTTAACGAGGAGGGTAAGGCGGCCTTCGGCACGGCCCTGTTCCTGGTTCGCCCGCACCCACGCCCTGACGACCTCGACCTGTCCGTCTTCGCCGTCAACGACTGGCTGAGCGGCATGCTGCGCGATGAGCCGCGCCGCGACAACCTTGACGGCCCGCACACGCTCACCGAACTCATGGAGAGGGGGGGATCGCTGGACGAAGCGGCCCGAGCCCTGCGTCACCAGGGCCGCCGCGAATGGCGCCGACTGCTCAACCGCCGGTACGCCTACAGCTCACTGCCCGCCTGGGAGAAGCGGGCCTTCGCCTGGGACCAGCTCGTCACCCTGTGGCAGGTCATCGGTCGTCTGGTGCGTGGCGGAGTGCCCGCCCGGGTGGTATTCATCGACGCCGCCTTCTCGCCTCGCCTGGCGAGGCAGCTCGCACCCGGCCGCACAGGCCAGTCGTCCTCCGTGACCGATGTGCCGAGCACCGACGGCCTGCTCCACGCCCTCGGTGGCATCCTCGATCCCTATCTGACAGACCGGCCCCGTGCCCAACAGGCCGCCCCGCCCCACCCCGACCCGGCGGCTCGCGCCCTGGTCCGTCTCCTGTACCAGCCGTTCTACAACGCCCTCCGCACGATGACTCACCGCTGACCGCCCGACTCTCCTCGTAAGGAGCTGTCCTTGCCATCCGTCTACCGCTCTGCCCGCACCACAGCCTGGCGCCCGGCCGACGTCTCTTCCTCTCACACCGCGCCCTACCGCGTCCTGCCCTTTCCCGAGCAGTGGCGGGACGCCGTTCTGACCCTGTGCAACGCGCCCCGGGCGGCAGCGGGCAAAGAACCGTGGCGTACGGCACCGACCTGGCGCTTGGAACAGGTCCTGCAGGCGTTCGCGCCCGACGTACTCGCGCTACCGCGCCCTTTCCATGACCGCGACGTGGGCGCGTCGGCCCACTGGCTGTGTGCGCCCGCCGACCTCCCTGACCCGCTTCCTGGCCCGGTCTTGGACACCGTGCTCAAGCACTGGCTGCGTGATCTGCGGCCTGAGCCCGAGCATCGCGGCCTGTTGAAGGAGACCATCGCTGAACTGGCTGCCCATCCGCCGCGCTGGGAGACCGTCCACCACGAGCTCATGCCGCGCAACATGACTCAAGGCGGCACCGCGCGCCCGCTACTCCACCAGTACAGCCTCAGCCCCGACTGGCTGGCCCGCCGGGTCCTCGCTCTGGGCCCGTACCCGTACGACGGTGGGCAGCTCACCTTCCGGGCCATGCCGCGCGGACCGCGTGACCAGGGTGCCCAGCTCGTCTCCGAGCCGATCCGGTTCCCCGGGCCTGACGAGAAGCAGGACTCCTGGTGGTCGGTGACGTTGTCGATCACGTTGCAGACCGTGCCGTTCGATCCGTTGCCGCGCTTCAACCTTCGCTGGTCGGTGCGCCGCTGGGCTACTCGGACCAGCGCCAAGACGGGCCGACTGCACCTCCCGTGGGGCGCGAGCACCACCGTCCTGCTGCGTCCGCGCAGGCCGTTCCTGCCGGGCACGCCCCGCAGCGAGCGGTTCGCCATCGCCCGTCTGGAGCGCTACTGGGACAAGGACCTGGGCGAGAAGGGCGGCTTCGCTGACCGGTGGCGCGCGGGCGGTCCCGCAGCGATGCTTGCCGGGCTGCCCCTGGGTGAGCCCTTCCCAGACGCCGACGCGATTCTGACCGACCCAGCGTCCTGGCTGCGCGACGATGCCCGGGCCGGCGTCCTGCACCGCACCGCGATGGGCCGGCATGACGTGGGCACCGGTTTCATGGCACACCAGCTTTCGCAGCTCACCGCTTGGGCGGAGGGTGCCCTTACGCCCGAGCTGCGCCGCGCCCCGGACCTCTCGCTGATCGACCGGGGTACACCTGCGAACGTCCCCAAGGGGGACAAGGAGACGATCGACGCGGAGCGGTGTACTCAGCGCCGACTGGCAGCGGCCTACGCGCTGGACGCCCTCGACGGCGTGGCGCGCCAGGGCGGCGCTCCCGTGCTGGAAGCACGGCTGCTGTGGCAGTCGCCGCGACTGCGCGACGTCGCCTTGGCCTCCCTCGCCGAGCATCTGGGCCTCAAGGGCAACGGTGGGTCCTTCACCGCACAGCAGTACGATGACGCTACGGTCGGCGCACCGGTCGTGCACGAATGGTCCGCCCCGGAGCTGACCGTGCGCGTCCACTGCCTGCGCCCGCTCGTCGCGCTCGGTGACCGCACCGCCGACAGCCTTCTTGCCCCCCTCGATCTGCCCACCGGCACCCGCATCAAGGACGCCCAAGTCACCGCCGCGATCGCAGCCCGCCGCGACAGTGCCGCACGGTGGCTGGCCGTGGAACGCACCACCGACGCGCCGGCCCTCGCCCTCGTGGAGATCGGGCGCGCCGCGTCCTACCCGAGCAAACTGCACGATCCGAAGTTCGCCATGCGACTCGGCTGCGCCAAGGCCGGTTTCGTCACGCAGTTCACCACGGTGCCCCTGGCGGGCGACGAGAACGGCAAGGGTGCGGAGACAGCGTCCAGCCTGAGGCACCGCACGCTCAGTGCTTGGAACGACGGCCTGCGGCAGCTCGGCGCGCGTACCGTCCCCCGGCACGCCGCAGACGAAGGACTGCCCGACGGACTGCGGCACGCCGCACTGTGGATGGTCCGCAAGAACCGCACGACCCGGAATCGCTGGGCCGCCTACGTCCCGGTCGGCGTCATGGTCACCCCCGACCCGGCGGGCACCGGCGCGGCCCGCGTCGAAGGCTGGGACCCTGAGGCGCGCTCCGGCGTCGGCGCCTGGGTCCCGTACCCGGAACTGCTGCTGAGGCTGACCACGAAGGCCGAGGTCAAGCCCGTTGTGCCCCGCCAGCGCGGACCACAGGACGGCGCTGTCGACACGTCGGAGGCGGAGACGGGAAGTGAGATGGAGCGCCCGAAGCTCTACCAAGAACGCGAACGGCAGCGTCGTGAGGCCGCCGAGTGGCTCCAGGGCCTGCGTGCGTCCCTACGTGCCGCGCCGACCGCCCTGTACGCCGAAGCCCACAACGCTCGCTCGCACTGGACCTGGCTCCAGGACGGCCGGATCGAACGGGACCGTCTGCAAGACGGCCTTGCCCCCGCCCGTCGCCTCGACCCCGACCTACGACTGGTCCGGGTCCGTGCAGGGGCCCGGAACGAGACACCGCAGTGGTGGGGGAAAGCCCCGGAGGGCAAAGCGAACGGCATCCAGCAGGGCTTGTGGGCGCCGGAGGACGCCGCTGAGGACACCCGCGTCTTCTTCAGTACGACGGCCAAGCCCGTGCAGTTCAAGCACGCGGCGGTAACCGCAGACAAGCTATCGCCCCGGCCGATCGCCCAGGGCAAGCGCAAGGGTGAGCCCACTATCGACACCGGCCAGGCGGCTTGGATGCCGGGGCTGGTGGAGATCGCCGTCCTCGGTTGCCACCCGGACGACGGCGACGACCCGAGATCCTTCGCGCTCCTCACCCACGTTCTGCGCCAGCCCTCGGACTACGACCAGGCCCTTGCCCTGCCCCTGCCACTGCACTTGGCTGGCCTGGCGCAGGAGTACGTCTTGCCGACGCTGAAGGGCGACGAGGTGGAGGAGGCGGAATTGGTAGACGAGGGGGCAGCGGGCAAATCCGGTGCTTCGGAGAATCTGGACGATGCGCAGGACGCGGCGCCGGTGGAACAGCCGGTGCCGAACTTGGAGTCGGTAGCGGACGCCGATGCTGAAGGGCAGTTGCAACTTTTCGACATGTGACGCCTTGACGAGACCTCAGCGCGGTGCGAGATGCAACGAAGCGTGCCCAGAGACTGGGGGACGGTTCATCGCCGACTTGAACCGGCAGCCCCTCCCTGTAGTCCGTCGCGAACGGGGCTAAATGCGTCAGTTCCGCCATCGATGCCGCCCCCGCTGCAGAGGATGCCAAAGGGTGTCAATCGCAATGGGATCCTCATTCGGCAGACCTACAGCCGTGTCGGACACACCCGTCGGAAGTGGTTCCACAGGGAGACTGTTTGGTCCGTGGCTGGTCCGGGACGGATTCACTTGGAGTTCGAACAATGGCGTAAGGTGCCGCATTGATCACGGAAAGTGACGTCGGTGTCGGGTTGCCTGGAGCTCAACGAAGCCTCCAGGCAGCCGACTTCGAGCTCTAGAAGAACCCAAGTTTCTGTGGGCTGTAGGAACAAAGAATGTTCTTCGTCTGCTGATAGTGATCCAGCACCACCTTGTGCCCCTCCCTCCCGATCCCCGACTGCTTGTATCCGCCGAAGGCGGCGTGGGCCGGGTACTGGTGGTAGCAGTTGGTCCAGACACGGCCGGCCTGGATGGCGCGGCCGGCTCGGTAGGCGGTGGTGCCGTTGCGGGTCCAGACGCCGGCGCCGAGGCCGTAGAGGGTGTCGTTGGCGAGGGCGATGGCCTCGTCGAAGTCGGTGAAGGACGTCACCGCGGCCACGGGGCCGAAGATCTCCTCCTGGAAGACGCGCATGCGGTTGGTGCCCTCGAAGATGGTGGGCTCGACGTAGTAGCCGCCCTTGAGCTCGCCGCCGGGGTCGGCGCGGTGGCCGCCGGTGAGGACGCGGGCGCCTTCCTTGCGGCCGATGTCGAGGTAGGAAAGGATCTTCTCCAACTGGTCGTTGGAGGCCTGGGCGCCGATCATCGTGTCGGTGTCGAGGGGGTGGCCGGGGACGATCGCCTCGGTGCGGGCGACGGCGGCGGCGAGGAAGTCGGCGTAGTGGCCGCGCTGGATGAGGGCGCGGGAGGGACAGGTGCAGACCTCGCCCTGGTTGAGGGCGAACATGGTGAAGCCTTCGAGCGCCTTGTCGCGGAAGTCGTCGTCCGCGTCCCAGACGTCGTCGAAGAAGATGTTGGGGCTCTTGCCGCCGAGTTCGAGGGTGACGGGGCGCAGGTTCTCGGAGGCGTACTGCATGATGAGGCGGCCGGTCGTGGTCTCGCCGGTGAAGGCGATCTTCGCGACGCGGGGGCTGGAGGCGAGCGGTTTGCCGGCCTCGACGCCGAAGCCGTTGACGACGTTGACGACGCCCGGGGGGAGGAGGTCTGCGACGATGTCGAGCCAGACGTGGACCGACGCCGGGGTCTGCTCGGCGGGTTTGAGGACGACCGCGTTGCCCGCCGCCAGCGCCGGGGCCAGCTTCCAGGAGGCCATCAGGAGGGGGAAGTTCCAGGGGATGATCTGGGCGACGACGCCCAGCGGTTCGTGGAAGTGGTAGGCGACGGTGTCCTCGTCGATCTCGGAGAGGCTGCCCTCCTGGGCGCGTAACGCCCCCGCGAAGTAGCGGAAGTGGTCGATGGCCAGGGGGATGTCGGCCGCCAGGGCCTCGCGTATCGGCTTGCCGTTCTCCCAGGACTCGGCGACGGCGAGCGCTTCGAGGTTCTCCTCCATGCGGTCGGCGATGCGCAGCAGGACGGCGGCGCGCTCGGCGGGCGAGGTGCGGGCCCAGCCGGGGGCGGCGGCGTGGGCGGCGTCCAGGGCGCGTTCGACGTCCTCGGCCGTGCCGCGCGCGACCTCGGTGAACGGCTCGCCGTTCACCGGCGTCGGATTCTCGAAGTAACGTCCCCGTGCCGGGGGTACGTACTCACCACCGATCCAGTGGTCGTAGCGCGGGCGGTACGAGACGACGGCGTCGGGGGAGCCGGGGGACGCGTAGCGGGTCATGGCGTGCCTCCTCACACACGGCCGCCCGCTCCGTCGCGGGCGGCGACGGCTGGACGCTACCCAGGGGCGGCTTGCGGTAGGCCCCTTGGGTGTGGTGTACACATCAGTACGCGTCAGTGCACGTCAATACGCGCCGGTGCTGCCGGTGCGTCACGGAAGCGGGGGGACCCCATGAACAAGAAGGTGCTCGTCGACATCGCCGAGCGGACCGTCGCCGCCTATCTGACCACTTTCATCGGCCTGTTGCTGGCCGACGGGTTCGACCTGACGAGCGTCTCCGCCCTCAAGGCCGCCGCCATCGCCGCGCTGCCCGCCGCCCTCTCCGTGATCAAGGGCGCCCTCGGCCGGTACGTCGGGGACAAGGACAGCGCGGCATGGCTGCCGAACAAGAACGGCAAGAAGGGCAAGGTCAGGCGTTCAGGCCGTAGCGCGACGAAGCCTGACGGATCGTCTCCGGCTTGACCTCCCCGCGGCGGGCCAGCGCCGCCAGCGCGGCCACCGCCACCGACTGCGCGTCGACGCCGAAGTGGCGGCGGGCGGCCTCGCGGGTGTCGGAGAGGCCGAAGCCGTCCGTGCCCAGCGACGTCCACTCCTGCTCGACCCAGGGGGCGATCTGGTCCGGCACCGCGCGCATCCAGTCGCTGACCGCCAGCACCGGACCGGGCGCGCCGTGCAGGGCCCGCGTCACGTAGGGGACGCGGTCCTCGCCGCGCAGCCGGGCCGCGTCGCAGGCCAGCGCGTCGCGGCGCAGTTCGGTCCAGGACGGCGCGGACCAGACGTCGGCGGCTACGCCCCAGTCGTCGGCCAGCAACCGCTGGGCCTCCAGGGCCCAGTGGACGGCCGTGCCGGAGGAGAGGAGCTGCAGGCGAGGGGCGTCGGACGGCAGATCGGCGGCGGCCTCGCGGTAGCGGTAGAGGCCCTTGAGGATGCCCTCCTCCACGCCGGGCGGCATGGCCGGCTGGACCTTCGGCTCGTTGTAGACGGTCAGGTAGTAGAAGACGTCCTCGGCCTCGGGCCCGTACATCCGCCGCAGGCCCTCGCGGACGATCACGGCGACCTCGTACGCGAACGCCGGGTCGTAGCCGATCGCCGCCGGGTTGGTGGAGGCGATCAGGTGCGAGTGGCCGTCGGCGTGCTGGAGGCCCTCGCCGGTCATGGTGGTACGGCCGGCGGTCGCGCCGACGACGAAACCGCGTCCCAACTGGTCGGCCAGCGCCCAGAACTGGTCGGCCGTGCGCTGCCAGCCGAACATCGAGTAGAAGATGTAGAACGGGATCATCGGCTCGCCGTGCGTCGCGTAGGACGTCGCCGCGGCCGTGAAGGAGGCCAGTGAACCCGCCTCGGTGATGCCCTCGTTGAGGATCTGGCCGTCCTTCGCCTCCTTGTAGTAGAGGAGTTGGTCGCGGTCCACCGGGTCGTAGGTCTGGCCCGCGGGGGAGTAGAGCCCGGCGGTGGGGAAGAGGGACTCCATGCCGAAGGTGCGGGCCTCGTCGGGGACGACGGGGACCCAGCGGCGGCCGGTCTCCTTCTCCCGCAGCAGGTCCTTGACCAGCCGGACGAACGCCATGGTGGTGGCGATCTCCTGGGTGCCCGAGCCCTTGTGCAGCGCCTCGAAGGGCCTGGCGGAGGGCTCCGGCAGCGGCTTGGCGGTCACCTTGCGGGCGGGCGCCGGGCCGCCGAGGGCCGCGCGGCGCTCGCGCAGGTAGCGGACCTCGGGGGAGTCCTCGCCGGGGTGGGCGTACGGCACGAGGCCGTCGTCCAGCGCGCGGTCGGGGATGGGCAGCTCCAAAAGGTCCCGCAGGGCGCGGAACTCCTTGCCGGTCAGCTTCTTCATCTGGTGGTTGGCGTTGCGCGACTCGAAACCCGGGCCGAGGGTGTGCCCCTTGACGGTCTGCACCAGGACGACGGTCGGCGCGCCTCGGTGCTCGACGGCGGCCCGGTAGGCGGCGTACACCTTGCGGGGCTCGTGGCCGGCGCGCGAGGTGCGGAAGAGCTCCAGCACCTCGGCGTCGCCGAGCCCGGCGCCGAGCGCGCGCAGGGCGGAGTCCGTTCCGAAGAAGTGGTCGCGGACGTACGCGGCGTCGCGGGTGGCGTACGTCTGGAACTGGGCGTCGGGCACCTCGCGCAGCCGGCGTGCCAGCGCGCCGCCGGTGTCCCGGGCGAGGACCGCGTCCCAGGCCGAGCCCCACAGGGACTTCACCACGTGCCAGCCCGCGGCGCGGAACTGCGCCTCCAGCTCCTGCACGATCTTGAAGTTGGGGCGGACGGGGCCGTCGAGGCGCTGGAGGTTGCAGTTGATGACGAAGGTGAGGTTGTCCAGCCGCTCGCGGGCGGCGAGCGCGAGGGCGGCGGTCGACTCCGGCTCGTCCATCTCGCCGTCGCCGAGGAAGGCCCACACGCGGGAGCGCGAGGTGTCCTTGATGCCGCGGTGCTCCAGGTAGCGGTTGAAGCGTGCCTGGTAGATCGCGGAGAGCGGGCCCAGGCCCATGGAGACGGTGGGGAACTCCCACAGCCAGGGCAGCCGGCGCGGGTGCGGGTAGGAGGGCAGGCCGTCGCCGCCGGCCTCCTGCCGGAAGCGGTCCAGCCGGGCCTCGTCGATCCGGCCCTCCAGGAAGGCGCGGGCGTAGATGCCGGGGGAGGCGTGGCCCTGGAGGTAGAGCTGGTCGCCGCTGCCGTCGGCCTCCTTGCCGCGGAAGAAGTGCTGGAAGCCCGTCTCGTAGAGCCAGGCCGCCGAGGCGAAGGTGGCGATGTGGCCGCCGAGGCCGCCGCGCTGGTTGCCGCGGGTGACCATGGCGGCGGCGTTCCAGCGGTTCCAGGCGGTGATGCGGCGGTCCAGCTCCTCGTCGCCCGGGTAGGCGGGCTCCTCGGAGGTCGGGACGGTGTTGACGTAGGGCGTCTCCAGGAGCGGCGGGAGATCCGCCCCGAGGTGCCCGGCGCGGTCGGCCATCCGCCGCAGCAGGTGGGCGGCGCGGTGCGGGCCGCCGACCCGGGCGGCGGAGTCCAGGGACTCCAGCCACTCACCGGTCTCGGCCGGGTCCAGGTCGGGCAGCTGGTCGAGTTGGGACACCGTTATCCCCTTTCGCGTCGCCCGGTGAGGGTGGCCGGGCCGTGCTGGCTTTTCCGTTGCGCGAAACAAAAGTTCCGTCCTGATGACGCTAGGAGCCGTACGTGTGCCGGGTCAACGGTTACTCGCGAGTAATGATCGATCATTTCTGAGTGGTCGATGACGGCCGGAAGCGGTCGATGACGGCCGGAAACGGAATCCCTCACTTCACACGGGGTGTGGTCCGCGCGCCCGCGCCCGCGCCCCGCACACGCTTCCACCCGCCCCCCGGCCCAGGAAGACTGAGCACCGCGAGTCCCATTGGCGCGACGGGACCGGGCCCCCGGTCTTCCCCCCGAGCCGGCGGCCCGCCGCTCTGCGCCGCCGGGCGGACGGCGCAGAGCGGAGCCGCGCACCACCACGCGCACCCGGCGTCCACGGTGCGCGCACGGTGCATCCACGGTGCGGGCGGGGCCGTACGGGCGATGACCCGCACCCCGCCGTTGCGTCCCGCGGAGCGGGTGCAACGATGTGCACGTCATGAGTGCAGGACAGCAGGCGGGGCAGGTACCGCGGACGTTGCGAGCCGCCGTGTTCGCGGCCGGCTGCGTGCTGCTCGCCGCCCTGGGCCACGTCCTCATGTCCGGTGTCGACGTCCCCTGGTGGGCGGTGATCGCCGCACTGTCCGGAACCGGCGGCTGCGCCTGGTTCCTCGCGGGCCGCGAGCGCGGGCCGTTGCTGGTGACGCTGGCGACCGTGGGCGCGCAGGCGGGGCTGCACTTCTTCTTCACCGTGGCGCAGAACGTCTCCCTCGCGGGGGCCTCCGCCGGCCCTGCCACCGGAACCGGAACGCCTTCCCTGCTCAGCGGAATGCTGTGCGGCTCGAACGCGACGGCCGGCACCGGCATGTCGGGGATGTCCGGTCACTCCGGCATGAGCGGCATGAGCGGCATGGATGGCATGAGCGGCATGGCCGGCATGCCGGCGCACGACGGCATGCAGATGGACATGCTGGGCATGCACGGCAGCCACGGCGCCATCGGCATGTGGTCCGCGCACCTCCTCGCCGCGCTCGTCCTGGGCGTCTGGCTGTCGGGCGGCGAACACGCCGTCTTCCGCGTCGGCCGGGCCGCCTGCGCCCGGCTCGTCGCCCCGCTGCTCGTCCTGCTCCGGGGGCCGCTGCCCACCCCCGGGCCGCCGCGCGTCCGCGCCGGCCTGGCCCGCGCCGCGCAGCGCCTGCGGCAGTTGCTGTACGCGTACGCCCTGGTCACCCGGGGGCCGCCGGCCCCGCTCGCCGTCTGCCGCTGAGCGCGCACGCACCCGGTTCCTCTGCTGGACCGGCGGTCGGGCGTGCCCGGTGCCGACGGCGACCGGACAGGCTCACGACGTCACCGGGTGTCCCGCCGCCGCGCGCGGCCGCGCCCCCGGATTCCAGGAAGGACCCCGGGCAATGACCCCTGCCCGCACTCCTCGCGTGCCACGACGGCACGTCCCCCCGTCGGCGAACCGGCCGGCGAACCGGCCGATGAACCAACTGACAGCCCGATCAGCCGAGGTCGAGCACGGCGGCCAGCACCTTCAGCCGGCGGGCCCGCTCGCCCCACCGGCCGCACTCGGCACAGCCGCGCAGGTGCGTCTCCACCGCCCGGGCTCGGACGCCCGGCGGTGTCTCCTCGCCGTCGATCCGGGCGGACACGGCGCTACGTACGTCTCTGCAATGCACCCCGCCATCGTCCCCGGGGCCGGTGCGCCCGGGTGCACCGGCCCCCGCCCGGGAGGCCGCCGTGCGTGACGACGAGACCGTGACCGCCTGGGCGCTGGCCGCGCGCGGCGGGGACGCCGACGCCGTCGAGCGCTTCATCCGCGCCACCCAGAGCGACGTCCGGCGGTACGTGGCCCGGCTGAGCGGCGACCCGCAGGGCGCCGACGACCTCCTCCAGGAGACCTACCTGCGGGCCCTGCGTTCCCTGCCGCGCTTCGAGGGGCGTTCCTCGGCCCGCACCTGGCTGCTGTCCATCGCCCGCCGCACGGTCGTGGACCGGCTGCGGTTCCTCGCGGCCCGGCCGCGGCTGTCGGACACGGACGACTGGCAGTCGGCCGCCGAGCGCACCCAGCGCGCCGAGCTCCCCGGCTTCGACGAGGGCGTGGCCCTGTCGCAGCTGCTGGACCGGCTGCCCTACGAGCGCCGCGAGGCGTTCGTGCTCACGCAGATGCTGGGCCTGCCCTACGCGGAGGCCGCGCTGGTGGCGGGCTGCCCGGTCGGCACGGTGCGCTCCCGCGTGGCGCGCGCCCGCGAGTCGCTGATCGGCCAGCTGGAGACGGCCGAGCGGGAGGCCACGGCGCGGGTGCCGGCGCTCGCCGGCTAGCGGCCCGGTTTCGAGATTCGGCATCGCCGATCGCATGATCGGCACCTCGCTGGTCAGGCGGTTGGTGCTGGACGTGCCTCACGTGGTGCTGTTGAAACTCGAATCCGGCTCACTAGGCCGTGTCCGACGGCTCTCGACGCCGCTGCCTCGCCGGAACGGATGCTCCCTGTGCGGCAGTCGGCAGCTCACGAGGTCTGCTGCGCGACACGGGCGGCCCGCCCGGCGGCAGTTCAAGAGCCGTCGGACAGGCCCTGGCCCGCGCCGCGCGCGTCGAACGGGCGCGCGCCGACAGGAAAGTCGACAGGGAAGTCGACAGGAAAGGGGCCGCGAGGGATCACCCCTCGCGGCCCCTTCGCCTTCGCACGATCAGCGACGGGGGGCGCTTCCCGCCGGGACCGCCACCGCCTCCGTCCGCACGGTGCCGCTCTCGCGGAACCGCAGGACGAGCGGCAGGCGTTCGCCGGCCCGCATCCTGGGCGGGGCGGAGATCATGATGTCGGTCCCGTGCGGCGACATCTCGACCGTGCCGTGGGCGGGCACCTCCACCGAGCGCAGCATCCGCATGGTGCCGGCGCCCTCCTTGACCACCGTCCTGCTCAGCATGGCGCCGCCCGCCGTCGGGGCCTCGACGGACAGCAGTTCGTCGTCCCCGTCACCGTCGTTGCGGATCCGTACGAACGCGGCCGTGTCGTCGGTCCCGAACGGGACGAGGACGCGCGCGTCCTCCACCGACACCTCGGCCGGCCGCCCCGCGGCGCCCGAGGCGGTCCAGGCGCCGAGCCCGCCGAGGGTCACGGCGCAGGCGACGGCGGGGACGAGCGCCGCCTTGGCGGTGCGGACCAGGGAGTCGCGGATCGGGGAGTCCTTCATCGCGCGGCCTTTCCGTGAGCGGTGCTACGAGGGGTACGGGCCGGGCCGCGCCGGGCGGGCGTCGGCTGCCAGCCGCGCAGGCGCAGGCTGTTGGCCACGACGAGGACGGAACTGGCCGACATCGCGGCCGCCGCGACCATCGGGCTGAGCAGCCCGACGGCGGCCAGCGGCACGGTGACCATGTTGTAGCCGAAGGCCCAGGCCAGGTTGGCGCGCACGGTCACCGAGGTGCGCCGGGCCAGGCGCACCGCGTCGGCCAGGACGCCCATGTCCTCGCGCACCAGCGTCACGTCGGCCGCGCCGATGGCCGCGTCGGTGCCGCTGCCCATGGCGATGCCGAGGTCGGCGCCGGCCAGGGCGGCGGTGTCGTTGACGCCGTCGCCGATGACCGCGACCAGGTGGCCCCGGGCCCGCAGCTCGCGGACGAGCGCGGCCTTGCCCTCGGGGGTCATCCGGGCGTGCACCTCGTCGATGCCCAGCTCGGCGGCGACGGACCGGGCCGCGGCCTCGCTGTCGCCGGTGGCGAGCACGGGCCGCAGGCCGAGCCGCTTGAGGTGGTCGCAGGCGCGGTAGCTGCCGGCCCGCACGGTGTCGCCGAGGGCGATCACGGCCTCCGCCGTGCCGTCGATCCGGACGAGGACGGCGGTGTGGCCGTGCCGGTCGGCCTCGGCGGCGGCCTCGGCGAGGGAGGCGGGGAGGGGCGCGTGCTCGTCGGTGCGGGCCCGGGCGCCCGGGGTGCCGCTGTCCGCGGCGGGACCGGTTTCGCCGGTGGCCGTGCCGGTTCCGTTCGCGGTGGCCGTGCGGCGTGCCTCCGGCGCGGCACCGCTCATCGGTGCGGCTTCGCCTGTCGGTGCTGCTTCGTTCGCCGACGCGGCCTCGCCTGCCGCAGAGGCGGCGTCCGCCGGCCCGTCGGCGCCTGTCGGGGCGGGAGCGCCGGAAGGACGCGGCGTACCTGCCGCAGAGGGGGCGTCCGCCCCCGCCGGCGCCCCGTCCGCGCGGACCACCTCCACCAGGTGCCCGTCCACCCGCGCCCGTACGCCCACGCCCGCCGTGGCCGTGAACTCCCCGGCGCGCGGCAGCGGTTCCGCGCCCGCCTCCGCCGCGCCGTGCGCGTGGACCGCCCGGCCCACGGGGTGTTCCGAACCCGCCTCCGCGGCCGCCGCCAGACGCAGCGCCGCCCCGTCCCCGACGCCGTCGGGGCGGGCCGTCACCGCCGTGACCGCCATCGAACCGGTGGTCAGCGTGCCCGTCTTGTCCAGCACCACGGTGTCCACCCGGCGCAGCCCCTCCAGGGCCTGCGGGCCGCGGACCAGGATGCCCAGGCCCGCGCCCCGGCCCGTCGCCGCCAGCAGGGCGGTCGGGGTGGCCAGGCCCAGGGCGCAGGGGCAGGCCACGACCAGCACCGCGACCGCTGCGGTGATCGCCGCCTGGGGGGAGGCGTCCGCGCCCAGCCAGAAGCCCAGCACCGTCACGGCCACGGCCAGGACCGCGGGGACGAAGACGCCCGCGACCGCGTCGGCGACCCGCTGCACCCGGGCCTTGCCCGCCTGCGCGTCCTCCACCAGCTTGGCGATCCGCGCCAGTTGGGTGTCCGCGCCGACCGCACCGGCCCGTACCTCCAGCAGCCCGCCGGAGTTGACCGCGCCGCCGACCACGGCCGTGCCCGGACCCGCCTCTATGGGCGCGCTCTCGCCCGTGACGAGGGACAGGTCCAGTGCCGAACTGCCGGACACCACCGTGCCGTCGGTGGCCACCCGCTCGCCCGGCCGGACGACGAAGCGGTCGCCGACCCGCAGTTCAGCGATCGGGATCCGCCGCTCGGAGCCGTCCTCCGCCCGCACGACGACGTCCTTGGCGGCGAGCGAGGCGAGCGCCCGCAGCGCGGAGCCCGTCCCGTGCCGCGCCCGGGACTCCAGGAGCCGTCCGGTCAGGACGAACAGCGGTACGGCGACGACCGCTTCGAGATAGACGTCCGCGGTGCCGGGCATGCCCGAGGGCCACAGGCTGAACGGCATCCGCATGTCCGGATCCCCGGCGCCGCCGAAGAACAGGGCGTACACCGACCAGGCGTAGGAGGCGAGGACCCCGAGCGAGACGAGGGTGTCCATCGTCGCCGTGGAGTGCCGCAGCCCGCGCAGGGCCCGGGAGTGGAAGGGCCAGGAGCCCCAGGCCGCGACGGGCGTGGCGAGGGCGAAGCACAGCCACTGCCAGTTGCGGAACTGCAGGGCCGGGACCATGGACAGCACCAGCACCGGCACCGACAGCAGAGCGGTGATCAGCAGCCGGGCCGACGGCGGGGGCTCGTCCCCGGCACCGGCGGAGCCGTCGTCCTCCGCCTCGGGGGGCTCGGGCAGGGCCGCCGTGTAGCCGGCGCCCTCCACCACCTTCATCAGCTCCTCGGCGGAGACGGCCGACGGGTGGCTGATCCGCGCCCGTCCGGTGGCCAGGTTGACGCTCGCGGTCACCCCCTCCAGCCGTCCGAGCTTCTTCTCGACGCGCGCCACGCAGGCGGCACAGGTCATGCCGCCGACGAGGATCTCGGTCTCGGCTGCCTCGGCCGTGGTCGGGGCGCCCATCAGTGGCCCATTCCGGGCATATCATCCATACCGCCGCCGGAGCCCCCGTCGGACGCCGGGCCGCCGCCGCTGCGGTGCAGGCCGGGGGAGACGGGGCCGGCGGCCGACCCGGCGGCGTACGCGACGCCGAACAGGGCGGCCAGCAGCAGGACGAAGCCGCAGAGCGCGGCGTAGGGGGCGAGGGATTGACGAGCGGTCATCGTGGCATCGTGGCACGCCCGGGGCGGTCGGGGAGGCCCGGATCCGCCTGCCCGGCGCGTGAGGATTGTCCCTTCCGCTTCCGGGAACCCGGGGGCCCCTCCGGACGACTACCTGAGGATTGAGGGGGTCGGCGGGAGCCGTCCGGAATCCGGACACGAGGGGCGGGAACCAGCCGGCACCACCGTACGACTTCCTGGGGGTCCACGACTTCCCGAGGAGAGCACCACCGTGTCCCTGCCCGACCCCGTACCCCTCCACGGCCCCGCGTACAAGCGGGATCCCTATCCGCTCTACGCGCGGATGCGCGAGGCCGGTCCCGTGCACCGGGTGCTCTTCCCCAGCGGGGTCACCGCCTGGCTCGTGACCGGACACGCCGCCGCGCAGCGCACCCTCGCCGACCCCCGCCTGGGCAAGAACCACGCCCTGGGCAACGACCGCTGGCGCGCCCGCGCCTCGATCATGCCCGAGCCGCAGCACTCCCGGCTCCAGGCGCACCTCCTGCACCAGGACGCCCCCAAGCACACCGCCATGCGCCGGATGGTCACGGACGCTTTCGCGCCACGTCGCGTCGAGGAACTGCGGCCGCGCTTCCAGGAACTGGCGGACGCGCTCGTGGACGCCCTCCCGGCGGACGGCGAACCGGTCGATCTCGTCGGGCGCTTCGCCGCCCGCTTCCCCTTCCAGGTCCTCGCCGAGGTCATCGGCCTGCCCCCGCACCTGGCCGCCCGCTTCCGCCGCGAGTGGGGCAAGGTCGTCGCGCCCGTCGGGCCCGAGGACCCGGGCCGCCCCGCGTACGAGGCGCTGCTGCGCGGCCTGGAGGAGTACATCGCCGAGGTCGTCGCCGACCGGCGCGGCGCCGGCGACGGGCTGCTCGCCCGGCTGGTCGCCGCCCATGACGCGGGCGAACTCACCCCGGAGGAACTGTCCTCCATGATCTTCCAGCTGCTGGTGGCCGGGCAGGAGCCGGTGACCAACCAGATCACCACCGCCCTCGTCGCCCTCTTCCGCCACCCCGAGGCGCTGGCGCGGCTGCGGGACGAGCCGGGGCTGATGCCGTCCGCCGTCGAGGAACTGCTGCGCTACGACAGCGCCTTCGAGCTCACCACCTGGCGCTTCCTCGCCGAGGACGCGGAGCTGCACGGCACCCGCGTCCCGGCCGGCGACTCGGTGATCGTCTCCCTGTGCGCGGCCAACCGCGACCCCGAGCGCTTCCCCGACCCCGACGCCCTCGACCTCGACCGGGCCCAGGGCTCCCACCTCGCCTTCGGCCACGGCGTCCACTACTGCCCGGGCGCCGCCCTGGCCCGCGCCGAACTCCAGGTCGCCCTGGGGACGTTGCTCGCCCGGCTGCCCGGCCTGCGCCCGGCCGGGCCCGACGGGGAACTGCGGTGGATCCCCGCCGTCCTCGGCCGGGGGACGTCCGCGCTCCCGGTCCGCTTCGACGGGTGCCCGTACGCGCGGGGTGAGGGCCGATGAGCACCGCCGCGGCCACCGTTCTGCGGCTGCTGCTGCCGTACCACCGCACCACCGGCCCCGGCTCGCCGGACCCCGCCGACCATCCCGAACAGCTCGGCCAGATACGCGCGTTCACCGACGCCGGCGAACCGGTGCTGCTCACCCTGCCCGGCTTCCCCTGCAAGTCCCCCAACACCGCCAAGGTCCTGGGCCACCTCCCCGACGAGGGCGAACGCCTCTCCCTGGAGTTCCTCAACGGCCTGTGCGCGCGCATCGCCGAGGTGTACGAGCCCGGGGCACGGCTGGTCATCTGCTCGGACGGCCACATCTTCGGCGACGTCATCCACGTCCCCGACGCGCACATCGACGCCTACGGGGACGGGCTGCGCGCCCTGATCCGGGACGCGGGCCTGGACCACCTCGACACGTTCGACCTCCGGCAGGTGCACGGGGACGCGGACCACGACACCAAGCGGCGCCTGGTCACCGAGGCGTACGCGCCCTCCGTGGACGCCCTGCGCGAGCGGGTGCGTTCGGACGAGGAGACGGCCCGGCTCTACCGCGGCATCACGCGCTTCCTCGTCGAGGACACGGCGGACTTCGCCGGCAGCAGATCCGCGCTGCAGCGCGAGTGCCGCGCCCGCGCCTACGAGGTGATCGCCCGCAGCCGGGCGTGGGGCGACCTGATAGCCGACCACTTCCCGCGCTCGGTGCGCCTGTCCATCCACCCGCAGCCGGTGGGCTCCGAGAAGTTCGGCATCCGCCTGCTGGAGACGGCCGACGCGTGGGCCACGCCGTGGCACGGGGCGGTGCTGCGCGATGCGGGGGGAGTGGCGCGGCTGATGCGGCGGGACGAGGCGGAGGGGGTGGGGAGGTTGGTGCGGCGGGGTGGCCGGCCGAGCCACTTCGAGGCGGCGGGCTGAGGGGAGTTTGCCCCGGACCCTCCCCCAGAGGGGGTACCCCCACTTTCACCGTTTCTCCGGGGCTGCGCCCCTCGGCCCCGCATCGCCCTTCGGGCGATGTCCTCAAACGCCGGACGGGCTGAAATTCAGCCCGTCCGGCGTTTGAGGACGAACGCGGCGCAGCCGCGTTGCACCCCGCGCAGAGCGCGCGAGAAACGGTGAAAGTGGGGGTACCCCCTCTGGGGGAGGGTCCGGGGCACAAAACCAACCCCAAGCGGGCAGCGTCACCCCCGCACCGCCGCCGGCACCCCCGCCCGGTGATCGAACGCGATCAACGGATCTCCCGTCAACGGATGTTCCACCACGGCCGCCCGCACACCGAAAACCTCCGCCAGCAACTCCGGCGTCAAAACATCCCGCGGCGGCCCCGAAGCCACCACCGCCCCCTCGTGCAGCACGTGCAACCGGTCGCACAACGACGCCGCCGCGTTGAGGTCGTGCAGCGAGAGCACCGTCGTACGGCGCTGGGCGCGCAACAGGGCCAGCAGTTCCACCTGATGACGGACGTCCAGGTGGTTCGTCGGCTCGTCCAGGACCAGCACCTTCGGGTCCTGGGCCAGCGCCCGGGCGAGCAGCACGCGCTGGCGCTCGCCGCCGGACAGGGCGGAGAAGCGCCGGTGACCGGCCCCGGCCAGGCCGACGTTCGCCAGCGCCGCCGCCACGACGTCCGCGTCCGCCCGGTCCTCGCCCGCGAACGCCCGCTTGTACGGCGTGCGGCCCATCGCCACCACCGCACGCACGGTCAACTCGAAGTCGGTGCCGCGCTCCTGCGGCAGGGCCGCCACCCGCCGGGCGGACTCCGCCGCCGACAGCGAGCGGATGTCCGTACCGCCCACCAGCACCCGCCCGGCGTGCGGCCGCAGATAGCGGTAGACGGTGCGCAGCACGGTCGACTTGCCGCTGCCGTTGGGCCCGACCAGGCCCGCGATCTCGCCGTCCTCCGCGATCAGTTGGACCCCGGAGACCACGGACCGGCCGGACAGGACGACCTCCAGGTCCTCGATGGCGATGCGCACGGCTAGCCCCTCTCCAGGCGGCGGTCGAGCAGATAGAGCAGGGTCGGGGCACCGATCAGCGCGGTGACCACGCCCACCGGGAGCTCCTGGTCCGGCAGCGCCGTCCGCGCCACCAGGTCGACCACCACCAGCAGGACGGCGCCGAACAGCGCGGCCACCGGCAGCAGCCGCCGGTGCGCGCCGCCGACGACCAGCCGGCACACGTGCGGGACCATCAGCCCCACGAAGCCGATCGCCCCGGACACCGACACCAGAACTCCCGTGAGAACACTGGTCACCACGAACATCTCGCGGCGCAAGCGGGGCACGTCCACCCCGAGGCCGGCCGCCGTCTCGTCGCCCATCAGCATCGCGTCGAGCGCCCGGGCCCGGGCCAGGAGCGCGGTCAGGCCCAGCGCGACGGTCACGACGGGCACCGTCAGGGTGGACCACTCGGCCCCGCCGAGGGAGCCCATCAGCCAGAACAGGACGCCGTGCGTCTGCTGGTCGTCCCCGGCCTGGAGCACCAGGTAGTGGGTGAAGCCGGACAGGAACTGCCCGATGCCCACCCCGGCCAGCACCAGCCGCAGCGGCGAGAAGCCCCCGCCGCGCCGGGCCAGCGTCCACACCAGGGCGAAGGAGGCCAGCGCCCCGGCGAACGCCGCCGCCGACAGCCCCAGCCCGAACAGCCCGCCCGTCCCGGCCCCCAGGACGATCGCGGCGACCGCGCCGAGGGAGGCGCCGCTGGAGATGCCCAGCAGGTACGGGTCGGCGAGCGGGTTGCGGACCAGGGCCTGGGTCGCGGTGCCGACCAGGCCCAGGCCCGCGCCGACCACGGCGGCGAGCAGGGCGCGCGGCACCCGCAGCCGCCACACGATCAGGTCGTGGGTACCGGGCACCGGCGCCTCGCCCGTCACCCCGCGCACCACGGCCGACCACACGTCACCGAGCGGCACCCTGGTCGAGCCCAGGCACACGGACGCGACCAGGGCCCCGAGCAGGACGACGGCCAGCGCGGTGGCGACCAGTACAGGGCTCGGCTCGCGTACCGGACGCACCTCGTCGGCGACCGCCGTCATCTACTTGACCCGGTCGGGGTGCAGGGTGTGCGCGATCTCCCGCACGGTGTCCGCGCTGCGCACCCCGCCGATGGTGGTGCGCTCCGAGCCGATGCGCAGGAAGCGGCCCTCCTTGACGGCCTTGAGGTCCTTGGTCGCGGAGAAGCTCTTCAGGAAGTCCGCGGCCTCGTCGAACGCCTTGCGGTTGGCCTCCTCGCTGCCCCGGTTGCGGACGGCCAGCTGGATCCAGTCGGGGTTCTTCGCGACGACGTCCTCCCAGCCGACGGGCTTGAAGTCGCCGTCGCAGCCGGAGAAGACGTTGCGGCCGCCGGCCATGGTGATCACGGCGTTGGCGACCTGCCGGTTGCAGACCGCCATGGGCTGCTTGGTGCCGGCGTCGTAGTCGAAGAGGAAGTAGGACGGGCGCTTGTCCTGCGGCACGTCCTTGAGGGCGTCGCGCACGCCGTCCGTCTTCTTGCGCATCTCGCCGACGAGTTCGGCGGCGCGGGCGGAGGTGCCGGTGACGCGGCCGAGCTCCTCGATGTCGGCCGTGACGCCCGACAGGTCGGTGCGGGGGGACTTGTTCATGGCCGCGCACGCCGTCGACTTCAGGAAGACGTGCTTGATGCCGGCGGCCTTGAACTCCTCGGGCCTGGGCGCGTCGCCCATCCCGCCCATGTTCTTCATCGAGGAGAAGGAGTCGATGTAGACCTCGGCGCCGGAGCCGAGCAGCTTCTCCTTGGGGATCACGGTCCTCCCGAGGACCGGCACCTTCGCCGCCCGGTCCTGGAACTGCTGCGGCACCGCGCCCTTGCCGGGCGGGAAGCCCGTGCCGACGACCTTGTCACCGGCCCCCAGCCACATCAGCAGCTCCAGGGCGGCCGCGTTGCTGGTGACGATCTTCTTCGGCGCCGCGTCGAAGGTGGTCTTCGCCCCCATGCAGTCCGAGACGGTCACGGGGAAGCCCGAACCCGGACCCGGCCCCTTCGCCGCGCCGGTCTCCTTCGCATCGGAGCCGCCACCGCCACAGGCCGTCGCCGACAGGGCCACCGCGGCCAGCACGCCGCACCACGCACGAGGGCGCATCAAACACTCCAGGACTCGTTGTGCTCGGGCCCGCAGCTCGCGGACCCGGAGCAGTAGTCGGACGGAACCCCGGCCCGGTTCCCGGATCCTGTGAAGATCTCCCGCATAGGCTGCGGACATCCAGTGGACATGATCTTGAGGAGACCCCGATGCCCGGTCCGCAACTGCAGGAGATGCCCACCGACTGGCGGCGCGCCCTCGCGGTCGTCGCCCACCCCGACGACCTGGAGTACGGCGCCGCGGCCGCCGTCGCCACCTGGCTCGACGGCGGCCGCGAGTGCGTCTACACCCTCGTCACCAGCGGCGAGGCGGGCATCGACACCATGTCCCCGGCCGAGGCCGGCCCGCTGCGCGAGCGCGAGCAGCGGGAGAGCGCGGCGGCGGTGGGCGTCCGCACCGTGGAGTTCCTCGGCCACCTCGACGGCGTCCTCGAGTACGGCACCGCGCTGCGCCGCGACATCGCCGCCGCCGTCCGCCGCCACCGGCCCGAGCTGGTCATCACCCTCAACCACCACGACACCTGGGGCGGCGTCGCCTGGAACACCCCCGACCACCGGGCCGTCGGCCGGGCCGCGCTCGACGCCGTGGCCGACGCGGGCAACCGCTGGATCTTCCCCGAACTCGCCGAGCAGGGGCTCCAGCCGTGGAACGGGGTGCGGTACGTGGCCGTCGCCGGCTCCCCGCAGCCCACCCACGCGGTGGACGCGCGCGCCGGCCTCGACCGCGCGGTGGCGTCCCTGCTGTGCCACCGCACGTACATCGAGGCCCTCACGGACGAGGAGCCGGAGCGCTACTGCCGCACGTTCCTGGAGGGCAACATGGCGGCGGTCGCCGATCGCTTCGGCGGGCGGCCGGGCGTCGCGTTCGAGCTGTTCACCCGGTGACCTTGCGGTAGGTTCGGGCGTCCTCGGCCGCCGCCAGCACGGCGGCGAGGTCGCCGCCCGCCGAGGCCGTCACGACGGCGGCCACCGCGCCCTCGACGAACGGCGTGTCGGCGATGCGGACGCCGTCGCCGGCCAGCGTCCTGGCGGTGAGCACCGCGCTGCCCATGTCGCAGACGAGGACCACGCCCGCGCCCTCGTCCGCGTCGCCGATCGCCCGGCGGATCAGCTCGGCGCTGGTGCCGGTCCCGCCGTCCGCAAGACCGCCCGCGGGCGCCACGGGGGCCGGATCGCCCGCCCCGTAGAGGGACTTGGCGAGCGCGGCCGTCGCGGCGGCCAGCTCGCGGCTGTGCGAGACGAGTACGACGCCGACGCGGCCGGGCGCGCTCCGCTCCTCGGGCTGCTCCTCGACGGGCGGCTCGGGCGCGACCGCGCACAGCGCCGGGTCGGTGGCCTCGTACAGCGCGGTGATCAGCAGGGCGGTCGACGTGGCGCCCGGATCCCGATGGCCGATGCTGCGCTCGCCCAGGTAACTGGCCCGGCCCCGGCGGGCCTGGAGCGGAACGGTCGCCTCCGCGCCCGCCCGGGCGGCCTCGGCGGCGGCCTCCAACGCGGCGGCGGCGTCCTGCCGTTCCGCCAGGGTCGCGATGTACGCGTCGGTGGCGGGCTGGAGGGCGTCCACCATCGTCGCGTCGCCGGGCGCCGAGTCGCCCAGCCGCCGGACGCTCGCCACGGCAGCGGCGAGCGCCCGCCCCAGCGTCTCGGGCGCCACCTCGGCGTCCTCGCCCAGCATCTTGCCCATCCGCCGGAACACCGTTCCGTACAACGGCCCCGAGGCCCCGCCCACCGTGTTGGTCAGGTGCACTCCGACGGTCGTCAGCAGGGCACCCGGCGTGGTGGGCGCGGCGTCGGCGACGGCCTGCGCGGCCGAGCCGAAGCCGCGCTTGAGGTTGCTGCCGTGGTCGGCGTCGCCGATCGCGGCGTCGAGATCGGTCAGATACGCGGCGTGGGCGACGAGGACGGTGGTCGCGCGGTCGAGGAAGCGCCGGAAGAAGGGGAGATCGAGGGCGGCGGTGGTCGTGGTCATGGGGCTCAGGGTAGGGGTGGGGAGGAAGTGTGCCCCGTCACCCCTCGGGATAGAAGACGAACAACGTGCATCCGCTCGTCGTCTGCGGCACGTGCGACGAACCGGCCGGGGCGTGGACGAACGATCCCGCGGGGTAGTCCCGGTCCCCGTCGTTGAACGTGCCGGAGACCACGAACACCTCCTCCGGGCCCGGTTCGTGCACGTCGACGCCCTCCCACGCGGACCCCGGATCCATCTCCAGGACCTGCGCCTTCGCGCCGCCGGGACCGGCCCACAGGGGGCGCAGCCGGATGCCGGGGAAGAGCTCGCGGACGGGGGCGTCGTGGACGGAGGACCAGGTGTAGGTGTCGTGGTTCATGTCCCCAGCCTGGCCGTTGCCCTGACGTCGGATCGAGTGTCCGAATCGACATCCTGGGGTACTTTTCTGCCATGCATCGTGTGGTCGCCCTCGTGCACGCCCCGCAGTCCACGTTCGAACTCGCCTGTGCGGCGGAGGTGTTCGGGACGGAGCGGCGCGGACTCCCGGCGCGGTACGCGTTCGGCGTGTGCGCCGAGCACCCCGGCCCGGTCGCGACGCGGGCCGGGTACGACATGCTCGTGACCGACGGGCTGTCCGCGCTGGAACGGGCGGACACCGTGATCCTCCCCGGCTGGTCGCCCACGGACGAGGAGCCCTCGCCGGCCGTCCTCGGGGCGCTGCGCCGGGCGCACCGGCGCGGCGCGCGCCTGGCCTCCATCTGCTCCGGCGCCTTCCCGCTGGCGCACACCGGGCTGCTGGACGGCCGGCGGGCCACGACGCACTGGGCGCTGGCCGGCGCGATGGCCGCCCGCTTCCCCGCCGTCGAGGTCGACCCGGGGGTGCTGTACGTGGACCACGGCGACGTCTCCACCAGCGCGGGCTCCGGCGCCGGCATCGACCTGTGCCTGCACCTGGTCCGCGCCGACCACGGCGCCGGGTACGCGGCGCATGTCGCCCGCACCATGGTCATGCCGCCCCATCGTGAGGGCGGCCAGGCGCAGTTCGCCGCGCCGCCGCGTCCGGCGCAGTTCGACGCCTCCCTCGCGCCGCTGCTGGAGTGGGCCTCCGGGCGGCTCGGCGAACCCCTGACGGTGGAGGACCTGGCGGCCCGGGCGGGCGTCTCGTCGCGCACGCTCGCCCGGCGGTTCGCGGAGCGGCTGGGGACGGCACCGGGGCAGTGGCTCCTGTCCCAACGGATCGCCCTGGCCCGGGAACTGCTGGAGACCACCGACCTCCCCCTGGCCGCGGTCGCCCGCCGCGCGGGCCTGTCCTCCCCCACGAACCTGCGGCGGCGCTTCGTGACCGCGGTCGGCACGACACCGGGGGCGTACCGCAGGGCGTTCAGGGCGGCGGGGGTGTGAGTGAGGGGGTGGGTCCGGGGCAAACTCCCCCCACGCACCAACCCCGTTGTGCGACGGTTTCCCCGAAAATGAGGGAAGTAGGCGAAATGAAGCGCTAATTGGCGCATATGAGAGACCAGTTGACGACAGAGGCACCCGCGGGCCACGCCCCCCGATACGCGCCCGCCCCAAGATCTGTCAACCGGTGACGCACGCCCCCCGATCGGGCATACTCCAAGCGCCACAGCCGCAGGTCACCCCATTTCCGAGACCCGGCAGGGGACCATCGGCTGGGCACGACCGGTGGCGGGCCGACACCCCCGGCGCCGCCGCCCAAGCGCCCGACAGGGAGGAGAGCCGCGCATGACCGACCACGGCCCGCAGCCGGTGGAGCGCCAGCTGCCCACGGAAGAGGCCCGCGACCTGCTCGCGCTCGTGCGCGAGCTGGTGCAGCGGGAGATCGCGCCGCACGCCGCGGCGGAGGAGGAGGCCGGGCGCTTCCCCCGGGAGCTGTTCCGGCTGCTGTCCTCGTCCGGACTGCTCGGCCTGCCGTACGCCGAGGAGTCCGGCGGCGGCGCCCAGCCGTACGAGGTCTACCTCCAGGTCCTGGAGGAACTGGCGGCCGCGCGGCTGACCGTGGGCCTCGGGGTCAGCGTGCACTCCCTCTCCTGCCACGCGCTCGCCGGCTACGGCACCAAGGCGCAGCGCGCGGAGCACCTGCCCGCGATGCTCGGCGGCGGGCTGCTCGGCGCGTACTGCCTCTCCGAGCCGCAGTCCGGCTCCGATGCCGCGTCGCTGCGCACCAAGGCCACCCGTGACGGGGACGGCTGGGTACTGGAGGGCACCAAGGCGTGGATCACGCACGGCGGCATCGCCGACTTCTACACGGTGCTGGCCCGGACCGGAGGCGAGGGCGCCCGCGGGATCACGGCCTTCCTCGTGCCCGGCGACGCCCCCGGCCTCTCGGCGGCCCCGCCCGAGCGCAAGATGGGCATGAAGGGCTCGCCCACCGCCCAGCTGCACCTCGACGGGGTGCGGGTGCCGGACGCCCGCCGCATCGGCGAGGAGGGGCAGGGCTTCACCATCGCCCTGTCGGCCCTCGACTCGGGACGCCTGGGCATCGCCGCCTGCGCCGTCGGCATCGCCCAGGCGGCGCTCGACACGGCGCTGGCCTTCGTCTCCGAACGGCGGCAGTTCGGCCGTTTGCTGGTGGACTTCCAGGGGCTGCGCTTCATGCTGGCCGACATGGCCACCCAGATCGAGGCGGGCCGCTCCCTCTACCTGGCCGCGGCCCGGCTGCGCGACCAGGGCCTGCCGTTCTCCCGGCAGGCCGCCATGGCCAAGCTCTTCGCCACGGACGCGGCGATGCGGGTGACCACCGACGCCGTGCAGCTCATGGGCGGTTACGGCTACACGGCGGACTTCCCGGCGGAGCGGTACATGCGCGAGGCCAAGATGCTGCAGATCGTGGAGGGCACCAACCAGATCCAGCGCGTGGTGATCGCCCGTCATCTGGCCGGGCCCGAGGGGCAGTAGCAAAAGGGGCGGGGCCGTCGGGCCCCGCCCCGGACGCTCAGGCGCGGCGGCGCGCCCCCGGCACCCGCAGCGGCCGCGAGCCCGGGCCGCCGATGTGCGAGAACGGCTGCCGCCGCCAGTCCAGGCTCTCCGGCAGGGTGAGCAGCAGCGCCGTGTCCAGCTCCTGGGCGCCCCCCGACGCGTCGGCCGGCTCGGCGTCCTCCACGGCCCGCCCGGAGCCCGGGCACACGGTGAGCCCGAACGGGTTCCACGGGGACGGGCACAGGGCGTGCTCCGGGAGCTCCTCCTCGTCCGCGAGCAGCGCGATCGGGCGCGCGCAGTCCGGGCAGGTCACCCGGAACATCGACGTCAGGTCCAGCGGATCCGTCATGTCGTCCGTGCCGCCGTGTGCGGTGCTGTCGCCTTCGTTCTCGAGGCGTTCCAGGCTGGGCATAGTCTTTCTCCCCCTCGGCTGGGCCCGGCCGAGGCGTCTCGGCCTCGGCCACAGCAAGCACTTCCCTCGGGCGGAGCGGGGTAATCTCCCAGGCCGGGGGGACACGGGCGCGGACCTGTGGTGTTCGTCACGCGTCGCGTGCGCCTGCGGTGACGCCGACTGTGCCGGGCGCGTCCGGACCCAGTAGGTTGACGCACGTGGAGGAGCTGGACAAAGAGATCGTGGAACTGCTCGTCAAGGACGGGCGGATGAGCTACACCGACCTGGGCAAGGCGACCGGCCTGTCCACCTCGGCGGTGCATCAGCGGGTGCGCCGGCTCGAACAGCGCGGCGTCATCCGCGGTTACGCGGCGGTCGTCGACCCCGAGGCGGTCGGCCTGCCGCTGACCGCGTTCATCTCGGTGAAACCCTTCGACCCCAGCGCTCCCGACGACATCGCCGACCGGCTGGCGGAGATCCCGGAGATCGAGGCGTGCCACAGCGTGGCGGGCGACGAGAACTACATCCTCAAGGTGCGGGTGGCGACCCCGCTGGAGCTGGAGCACATGCTGGCGCGGATCCGGTCGCTGGCGGGCGTTTCGACGCGGACGACGATCGTGCTGTCGACGCCGTACGAGGCGCGGCCGCCGCGGGTGGGGTGAGTTTCTCCCCGCCCCGCCCTTTCACCGTTTCCTCCGGGGCACCGCCCCGGGGCCCGGCACCGCGCTCCGCGCGGTGGTGCGGGGGCTGCGCCCCCTGTGCCCCCTGCGCCCCACCGGGGCTGCGCCCCTGGACCCCGCTTCCGGGGGCTTCGCCCCCTGGCCCCCTTGCGGGGCTGCGCCCCCGCGCCCCGCTTCGGGGCTCCGCCCCGGGCCCCGTGTCGCGGCTTCGCCGCTCGTCCTC
>NZ_JAEAMR010000010.1:840186-888299 GCF_015999245.1 Streptomyces sp. AV19
TTGCCCCCTCCGGGGAGCTTGAGGACAGCGCCCGAAGGGCGCTTCGGGGGCGCAGGGGGCGCAGCCCCCGCCCACCGCGCGCAGCGCGGTTCCAAGGGTCCAGGGGCGGAGCCCCCGGTCAACGCGCGCAGCGCGGTTCAAGGGGCCCAGGGGGTGAAGCCCCCGGTCAACGCGGCGAAGCCGCGTTGCGGGCCCGGGGCTTGACCCGGAGGAAACGGTGAAAGGGCGGGTCCGGGGCAAACCCACCCACCCGCGCACTAGCCGCGCGTCCAGTCGCGCCACACTGGTGCCATGAGCGAGCGCAACACCACCACCGTCCTGCTGCGCAACGGCGACGTGCACAGCCCCGCAGACCCCTTCGCCACCGCCATGGTCGTCGAAGGCGCCCATATCGCCTGGGTCGGCTCCGAAGGCGCCGCCGACTCCTTCGCCGACGGCGTCGACGAGGTGATCGACCTCCAGGGCGCCCTCGTCACCCCCGCGTTCACCGACGCGCATGTGCACACCACCGCCACCGGCCTCGCGCTCACCGGTCTCGACCTCACCGGCGCGGCGACGCTCGGCGAGGCGCTCGACCGGGTGCGGGCCCACGCCGCCGCCCGTCCGGGGGACCGGATCCTGCTCGGGCACGGCTGGGACGACGACCGCTGGCCCGAGCGCCGGGCGCCGTCCCGGGCCGAGCTCGACGAGGCCACGGGCGGCAGGCCGTTCTACCTCACCAGGTCCGACGTCCACTCCGCGGTGGTCACCACGGCCCTCCTCGACCTCGTCCCCGGCATCCACGACCTGCGTGGTTTCAGCCCCGGAGAGCCGCTGACCGACGCCGCGCACCACGCCGTCCGCGCCGCGGCGCACGCCGCCGTCACGCCCGCCCAGCGCACCGAGGCGCAGCGTGCCGCGCTCGCCCGGGCCGCCTCGCTGGGCATCGGCTCGATCCACGAGTGCGCCGGCCCGCAGATCTCGGGCGAGGACGACCTGACGGGGCTGCTGCGGCTCGCCGCGCAGGAGCCCGGCCCCCGGGTCGTCGGCTACTGGGCCGAGGCCATCGCGTCCGCGAACGACGCGGGACGGATCCGCGAGCTCGGCGCGTTCGGCGCGGCGGGCGACCTGTTCGTCGACGGCTCGATCGGCTCGCACACGGCCTGCCTGCACGAGCCGTACGCCGACACCCGGGGCGGCACGGGCACCGGGCACCTCGACGCGGCCGCCGTCGCCACCCACGTCACCGCCTGCACCGAGGCGGGCATCCAGGCCGGCTTCCACGCCATCGGCGACGCCGCGCTGACCGCCGTCGTGGACGGCCTCCGCGCGGCGGCCGAGAAGCTGGGCCTCGACAAGGTGCGCGCCGCCCGTCACCGGATCGAGCACGCCGAGATGCTCACCCCCGAGCACATCGCCGCCTTCGCCGAGTTCGCCCTCACCGCCTCCGTCCAGCCGGCCTTCGACGCCGCCTGGGGCGGCGAGGACGGCATGTACGCCGCCCGCCTGGGCCGCGAGCGGGCCCGCGCCCTCAATCCGTACGCGGCCCTGCTGCGCGCGGGCGTGCCGCTGGCGCTGGGCTCCGACAGCCCGGTGACCCCGCTCGACCCCTGGGGCACCGTGCGGGCCGCCGCCTTCCACCGCACGCCGGAGCACCGGATCTCGGTGCGCGCCGCCTTCACCGCGCACACCCGTGGCGGCTGGCGGGCCATCGGCCGCGACGACGCGGGCGTGCTGGTGCCGGGCGCGCCGGCGGACTACGCGGTGTGGGAGGCGGGGGACCTGGTCGTGCAGGTGCCGGACACCCGCGTCGCCAACTGGTCCACGGACCCGCGCTCGGGCACCCCGGGCCTGCCGGACCTCACGCCGGGCGGCCAACTGCCCGTCTGCGTCCGGACGGTGGTGGGCGGCCGAACCGTCCACGCGCGGCCGAACGAGTGACGCACCCGCGCCGCGTACCGCCGAACGACGTGCCCTCGGCCTGTCGCCCTGCGTGACGTCCTCCGTACTGACCTGGTGATTTGAGACAACGACGCAGGTCAAACGGCTGTTGACAGGGTGCGGGCCGCGGCCGGTAGGTTCGGCCGGGTCCACCACAGGACGTCCGACCGGAGAACTCCACGCAGTCGTCGAACGCCGCTGGGCCATGGGACGGGGCGCCACCGCGCACCGCCACTGGGAGCCAGGTCCAGCGCACGGGGGCGGGGGAGTTCCACCGGGTCGGCAGGTGTGACCCGGGTGGGGCCCGGACGTTCAGTAGACAACGGTTCCAGGGACCCGCAGCCAGCGGTTCCCCGGCCGGCCCGAAGGACACCGCGCCCCACCCGCCGTCCCCGCTTCCCCGAGCCTTCCCGCACCCTGGGAGCAGGCTGTCCCGAGACCGAGGTACGGTCACGTGACCCCTGAACGACTTCCAGGAAGGCGCGACCGTGCCCCCGGGTTCCGACACCTCCGCCGCAGCCGTCGGCGACTCCGCACCGCCCCGCGCGGCGCCGCGCCCCGGCCGGGCCGCCCGGCTGGCCGCGCTGGCCCGCCGCGAGGCGGCGCGCACCGGCCTGGCGGCCGCGACCGGAGTCGTGCTGGCCTTCGCCTTCCCGCCGTACGACCTGTGGCCGCTGTCGGTGCTCGCGGTCGCGGCGCTGGCCCTGCTGACGCACGGGCGCACCGCCCGCCAGGGCGCCTGGACGGGCTTCGTCCTCGCCCTGCCGTTCTTCTTCCTGCTGCTGCGCTGGCTGAACGTGGTCGGCTACGACGTGGTGTTCGGCCTGTCCGCCGCCGAGTCGCTGTTCGTGGCCCTGCTGGGGGCCGCCCTCGCGGTCGTCTCGCGGCTGCGCGGGTGGCCGCTGTGGGCGGCCTGCCTGTGGGTGGCCGAGGAGTGGGCGCGCGACCGGATGCCGTTCGGCGGCTTCCCCTGGGGGCGGCTGGCCTTCGCCAACACCCACTCGCCGTTCACCCCGCTCGCGGCCCTGGGCGGTGCCCCGCTGGTGTCCTTCGCCGTGGCCCTGGCGGGCGGGCTGCTGGCCTTCGCGGTGCTCGCGGCCCGGCGTCCGCGGGGGAACGGGACGCCGCGCGGCGTCCGTCCGCTGCTGCCCGCGGTGGAGGCCGTGGCGATCGCCCTCGCGGCGACCCTGGCCGGGTACGCGGTCCCCGTGCCGACGAAGGCCGACGACACGGTGAACATCGCCGTGGTCCAGGGCGACGTGCAGAAGCCGGGCATGGACTTCCTGGGCCGCCCGATGATGATCCTCAACAACCACGTCGACGCGACCCTGGACCTGGCCCGGGACGTGCGGGCGGGCCGGGTGCGGAAGCCGGACCTGGTCATCTGGCCGGAGAACTCCTCCGACCTCGACCCGTTCCAGGACAAGGCCGCCTACGCCCGCATCGACCAGGCGGCCAGGGCGATCGGCGTCCCCGTGCTCGTCGGCGCACTGGTCGACCACCCCACCAAGGCGGGCTACGTCTACAACGAGGGCATCGTCTGGGACCCGAGGACCGGCCCCGGCGCCTCGTACACCAAGCAGCACCCCGTGCCGTTCGGCGAGTACGTGCCCTTCCGCGAGCAGCTCAGCAAGGTCATCTCGCGGCTGCAGCGGGTGCCCCGCGACTTCTATCCCGGCGACCACACCGGCGTCATGAAGGTGGGCCCGGCCCGTCTCGGCG
This sequence comes from Streptomyces sp. AV19, assembly GCF_015999245.1. Taxonomy (GTDB): domain Bacteria; phylum Actinomycetota; class Actinomycetes; order Streptomycetales; family Streptomycetaceae; genus Streptomyces. Next base: position 843,829 of record NZ_JAEAMR010000010.1, read on the forward strand.
ACGTCATCTGCTTCGAGGTCGCCTACGACGAGATCGTCCGCGAGACCGTGAACGCGGGCGCGCGGGCGCTGGTGGTGCAGACGAACAACGCGACGTTCGGCCGCACCGACCAGCCCGAGCAGCAGCTCGCCATGTCCCGGCTGCGGGCCGTCGAGCACGGCCGGGCCGTGGTGACGGCGGCGACCAGCGGCATCAGCGCGGTCGTCGGCCCGGACGGGACGGTCGTGCAGCGCGCCCCGGAGTTCACCCGGCAGGTCATCAGTGCCACGATTCCGCTGAGGGACGGCACCACCGTGGCCGACCGAGCCGGTGCGGCGCCCGAGTGGGCGCTCGCTATCGTGGGCCTCCTCTCCTGCGCGGCCGCCCTGCTGATCGGCCGTCGGAAACGACCGGAGGAGACCATGAACAAGAAGGGCCAGCAGTGACAGACGGCGGTCAGCGGAGATTCGGTCCGCTCGGTACGACCTTGGTGATCATTCCGACCTACAACGAGGCGGAGAACATCAAGCCCATCGTCGGCCGGGTGCGGGCCGCCGTGCCGGAGGCGCACGTGCTCGTCGCCGACGACAACAGCCCGGACGGCACCGGCAAGATCGCCGACGAGCTGGCCCACGACGACGACCACGTCCACGTGCTGCACCGCAAGGGCAAGGAGGGCCTCGGCGCCGCCTACCTGGCCGGCTTCCGCTGGGGCCTGGACCAGGGCTACGGCGTCCTGGTCGAGATGGACGCGGACGGCTCGCACCAGCCGGAGGAACTGCCCCGGCTGCTCACCGCGCTCAAGGGCGCCGACCTGGCGCTGGGCTCCCGCTGGGTGCCCGGCGGGCGGGTCGTGAACTGGCCCAAGTCCCGCGAGTTCCTGTCCAAGGGCGGCTCCACGTACTCCCGGCTGATGCTCGACGTCCCGCTGCGCGACGTCACCGGCGGCTACCGGGCCTTCCGGCGCGAGACGCTGGAGGGGCTGGGCATGGAGGAGGTGGCCTCGCAGGGGTACTGCTTCCAGGTCGACCTCGCCTGGCGGGCGGTGAAGGCGGGCTTCCACGTGGTGGAGGTGCCGATCACGTTCGTGGAGCGGGAGCTGGGGGACAGCAAGATGAGCCGTGACATCGTCGCGGAGGCGTTGTGGCGGGTGACGTCGTGGGGGGTCGGGGCGCGGGTGTCGAAGGCGCTGGGGCGTCGGGGGTAGGGCGGGGTGGCCCCGGGGGCCCGGCTGGAGGCCGCCCCGGCCCGAGGGTGGGCGCGGCTCGGGTAGCTCTGGTCCGGGGCGGCCGCGGCTCGGGCCCGGGGTAGCGATGGCTCGGGGGGCCCGGCCCGGGGCGGCCCCGAGGTGGGGATTTGCCCCCGCCCCGCCCTTCCACCGTTTCCGCAGGGGCTGCGCCCCTTCGCAACCCGCGGGGACGGGCGGGGGGTGCCGCAGGGCCCGCGCTCCGTGCGGACGGGCGGGGGCTCCGCCTCCCTGCGCCTCCACCGGGGCTGCGCCCGTCCCGGGCCGGAACCGTGCGCCGCGCAGTGGCAGGGGCTCCGCCCCGTGCCCATTTCCGGGCTTTGCCCCGGGCCTCTTACCGGGTCGCGCCCTTGGACCCCACCGGAGTCGGCCCCTGAGACCCCTTTCGGGAGTGAGCCCCGGACCCTGAGGCCGCGCTGCGCGCGCCGGTACGGGGGCTTCGCCCCCCGTGCCCTTTCAGAGCCCCCCCCCGGGTTTTGCCGGGGCGGAGCCCCGAAGCGGGGTGCAGGGGGCGTAGCCCCCGCCTCACCGCGCGGAGCGCGGTGCCGGGTCCCGGGGCGGGGCCCCGGAGGAGACGGGGAGAGGGCGGGGCGGGGGCACACTCCGCCGCCCAGGCACACTTGAGGCATGACGTTCGGAACGCCGCAGCAGCCCATGAACAGCCAGAGCCGAAGGCCCCTCCGCGGAGGCCCGCGCAAGCTCATTCCGCTCGCCATCGCCGTCTGGGCCGTCCTGGAGATCTGGCTCCTGATCCTGGTCGGCGACGCGGCGGGCGGGTGGGCCGTCTTCGCGTTGCTGGTGGCCGGCGTGGTGGCCGGTTCGTACGTGATCAAGCGGGCCGGGCGCCGGGCCTGGCAGCGGCTGACGGAGTCGCTCCAGGACCCCGGCAAGGCAGACGGCAAGGCAGACGGCAAGGCAGACGGCAAGGCAGACGGCAAGGCAGACGGCAAGGCAGACGGGGAAGCCGGCGGCGGCAACGCCCTGACGATGCTGGGCGGGCTCCTGCTGATAGTGCCCGGTCTGCTCTCCGACGCGGCCGGCCTGCTGTGCCTGTTCCCCCCGACCCGCTCGGCGATCCGCAAGGCCGTGGGCCGCCGCTTCGAGCGCTCCGCCGGCGGCCGGGCGTTCCAGCAGGCGCGCATGCGCACCCCGGACGGCAAGGTGGTCCAGGGCCAGGTGATCCGGGACGACGAGCGCCCGTCCCCGCGCGCGGACGACCCGCAGCTGCCCCGCTAGGGCACGCGAAAGGGCCCGGCCACCGCCGAAGCGGTGGCCGGGCCCTTCGTCGTACGCGGTCGCCGTACGCCGCGGCCGTCAGGCCGACTTACGGCTGTCGCGCGGATGCACCGCGATGTTCATGGTGCCGGAGCGCAGGACCGCCAGCCGCTCGGCCAGCACCTCCTCCAACTCCTCGCGGGTGCGCCGCTCCATGAGCATGTCCCAGTGCGTACGCGCGGGCTTGCCCTTCTTCTCCTCAGGACCGTCGCCGTCCACCAGGAGTGCCACGGCGCCGCACGCCTTGCACTCCCACTCCGGCGGAATCTCCGCCTCTACAGAGAACGGCATCTCAAAGCGATGGCCGTTCGGGCATGCGTACTCCACCGCCTGGCGCGGGGCCAGATCGATGCCGCGGTCGGTCTCGTAGCTGGTCACCACAAGTCGCGTGCCGCGGAGAGCTCGCTCACTCATGAATTCGTGCCTCCCGGGCTTGTCGCCCACAGGACAGGTGTCGCTGTCGTCGTCATCCGGTCAACGTCCGGTCGGCGGTGAAGATTCCCCGTTGAGGGACATGCGTCGCCCGTCGTGCCGCCCCTTGTTGTACCCACCAGCGCCCGGTTTGTCACATCTGACAACAGATGTCACCCAGCGTTTCTGGCACTTCAGCGCGCAGTAACGGTTAATCCGGTGGGTCAGGGGCGTACACTACCGGCTCGCTGATCCCGGTCGTACGGCGGGGGTCTCCGCGAGGACGGGTGCGACGGCCGTGACGGGTGCGTTCCCGGCCACGGCCCGGCTCCCCGAAGGGTTCTCCGCGGGGCCGAAGAGGCGCAGGAAGAACTGGGCCAGCGGGCCGATCGCCACCGCGAAGAGCACCGTACCCGCCCCGATGGAGCCGCCCAGCGCGAAGCCGGTCGTCAGCACCACCAGCTCGATGCAGGTGCGCACGAGCCGCACCGAGCGCCCGGTCCTGCGGTGCAGCCCGGTCATCAGCCCGTCGCGCGGGCCCGCGCCGAAGCGGGCCGAGATGTACAGGCCGGTCGCCAGCCCGCACAGCGTCACGGCCAGGGCGAGCAGCGGGATCCGGGCCCACAGCGAGGCGGGCGCGGGCACCAGGGCGAGCGTGGCGTCCAGCGTCAGCCCGATCAGCAGGACGTTGGAGACCGTGCCGAGCCCCGGCCGCTGGCGCAGCGGGATCCACAGCAGCAGCACCAGCGCGCCGATCAGGATCGAGGCCGTCCCGATCGACAGCCCGGCATGCCGGGCCGCCCCCTGGTTGAGCACGTCCCACGGCGGCAGCCCCAGCCCCGCCCGCAACTGGAGCCCCGCGCTCACCCCGTACAGCGCGAGTCCGGCGTACAGCCGGACGAGACGGCCGGCGATCCCCTTCGTCTTCGTCCCGGCCCGTGTCGGTGTCGGCACAACCCCTCCCGATGTCGTCGGCCGAACCCCGACGGTGGTGCGGGTGGCCTTTCTCGTGGCAGTCTGTGGACTGGAAGCACCGAAGATCCATGGCCAATTACCGGAAGGTGGACTGCAACGATGAGTCAGTGGATCGCCACCGTGGGGGCACAGCAGCTCGCCCGGCTCCTCGACGCCCAGGGCGGGGACGGGGCGGCGGGCGCGGTGACGGCGCGGGGCGGCCGCCGCGTGCCCGCCTATCGCTCCCTCGCCGACCGCATCCGGCTGCTCGTGCTGGAGGGCCGCGTTCCGGTGGCCGCCCGGCTGCCCGCCGAGCGCGAGCTCGCCGCCGCGCTCTCCGTCAGCCGCACCACCGTGGCCGCCGCCTACGAGGCCCTGCGCGGCGAGGGCTTCCTCGAATCCCGGCGCGGCGCCGGCAGCTGGAGCGCCGTGCCCGCGGGCAGCCCGCTGCCCAGCCGCGCGCTGGACCCGCTCCCGCCCGACGCCACCGGCTCGATGATCGACCTCGGCTGCGCCGCCCTGACCGCCCCCGAACCCTGGCTCACCCACGCCTTCCAGGGCGCGCTGGAGCAACTGCCGCCCTACGCGCACACCCACGGCGACTACCCCGCCGGCCTGCCCGCGCTCCGGCAGGCGCTCGCCGACCGCTACACCGCGCGCGGCGTGCCGACCATGCCCGAACAGATCATGGTCACCACCGGGGCGATGGGCGCCGTCGGCGCCATCTGCCGGCTGCTGGCCGGGCGCGGCGAGCGGGTCGCCGTCGAGTCACCGTCGTACGCCAATGTCCTTCAGCTCATGCGCGAGGCCGGGGCCCGGCTCGTGCCCGTCGGGATGGCCGACCGGCTCGGCGGCTGGGACCTGCCCGCCTGGCGCCAGGTCCTGCGGGAGGCGGCTCCCCGGCTGGCCTACGTGATCGCCGACTTCCAGAACCCCACCGGCTCCCTCGCCCCCGAGGGACAGCGCCGCGAACTCGTCGAGGCGGCCCGGTCCGCCGGCACCGTGCTCGTCGTCGACGAGACCATGAGCGACCTCGTCCTGGAGCCGGGGCTCGGCATGCCCCGCCCCGTCTGCGCCTTCGACCCGGCCGGCAGCACCGTGGTCACCGTGGGCTCGGCCAGCAAGTCCTTCTGGGCCGGACTGCGGATCGGCTGGGTGCGCGCCGCCCCCGAGGTGATCCGCAGCCTGGTGGCCGCCCGCCCCTACGCCGACCTCGGCACCCCCGTGCTCGAACAGCTCGCCGTCGCCTGGCTGCTGGAGGGCGGCGGCTGGGACGCCGCCGTCGCCGTACGCCGCGACGAGGTCCGCGCCAGCCGGGACGCCGTCGTGGACGCCCTGGAACGACGGCTCCCCGACTGGGAGTTCGGCGTCCCGCGCGGCGGGCTCACCCTGTGGGTGCGCACCGGCGGGCTCTCCGGCTCGCGCATCGCCCAGGTCGGCGAACGGCTGGGGGTACGCGTGCCGTCCGGACCGCGGTTCGGGGTCGACGGGGCCTTCGAGGGGTACGTACGCCTGCCCTTCACCGTCGCCGCTCCCGTCGCCGACGAGGCGGTGGCGCGCCTCGCCGAGGCCGCCCGCCTGGTGGCCACCGGCGCCCCCGTCGCCGTCGACGCCCCCCGCACCTTCGTGGCCTGAGCCGCCCGGCGCGGGGGCGGCCTGCGGCGGCCACTCCGGCAGCAGCGCCAGCACGGCGCGGCGCTGCGCGTCGGGGGCGCCCTCGTCGTACGGGTCGGGCGTGGCCGGCACCTGGAGGCGGTGCACGGGGCCGGTGCCCAGCCGGGCGTAGCCCCGGCCCGGCGGCACGTCGTCGACCGGGGTGGTGTGCGGCGGCGCGCCGAGCACGGCGTGCACCCGCTCGGCGGGGACCGGGCCCAGCAGCACCCGGGCCCGGGTGTGCGCGAGCACCGCCTCGGCCAGCAGCCGGGCGTTCTCCAGCTGCTCGCCGACGACGACCGTCACGTTCGCGGCCCGGCCGTGCCGCAGCGGCACCTGGAGCAGCTCCTGCGGGTCCGACAGCCCCTGCCTGGCGGCCAGTTCGCCCAGCGCGGCGGGCCGGTCCACCACCACCCACAGCGCGCGGCGGACGTCCTCGGGGGCCGGACGCCCCTGCTGCCGCGCGGTGTTGGTGGCCACGAGCCGGCGCTGCGTCTCCCGCGCGGCCCACTCCAGCGCCGCCAGGCAGCCGGGCAGCGCGGACTCCGCGGCCAGCACGCCCTCGCGGCCGGCCAGGCAGGCGTACTCGCCGGTGCCGCCGCCGTCCACGACGACCGCGTCGCCGTGCGGGAGCGCCTGCAGCAGGATGGAGCGCAGGAGCGTCGTGACGCCCGCCGCGGGCGTCCCCAGGGCCAGCAGGTGCGGCTGTGCGGACTGCCGGCCGGTGCGCCAGACGACCGGCGGGACGTCGTGGGTGCGCTCCCCGTCGGTCACCGGCAGCGTCCGCTGGACGGTGGCCGCGTCCGTGAACCCCAGGACGGTCTCGCCCGGCGCCGTCACGAAGCGCTGCGCCCCGATCCCGGCCGGCAGTGCGGGCAGCGCGGTGACTGTCAGGGTGCCGCCCTCCTCGTCCCAGGCGAAGCGGTACTCCCGGTCCCGCCCCGCCCTTATCCACAGCAGGTGCTCGACCCTGGCGCGCGCGTCGCTCTCGCCGTCCGTGAAGTACGCCGGGTAGCGCAGCCGCAGGGCGACCAGGCGGCCCTCCTCGTCGAAGGCGTGGTCCTCGAAGACCTGCCGCCAGGTGCCCCCGTGGCAGTAGAGCGGCGTGGGGTCCGTGGGGGACGAGAAGTAGGGCATCAGCGCCTCGTACAGCGACTGCAGCCGTGCTGCCAGCGGATCCTGACGGCCCGTCGGCTCCTGTGCCCGGTCGCGCCCGCGCCACGCGCCGGCCGCCAGCAGGGCGGCGGCCGCGAGCGGCGGGCCGTACGGCACGAGCGCGACGATGAGCACGCACGAGGCGGCCAGCAGCAGGGCGGCGCCGCGCCGGTCCCGCGGCGTGCGTGCCCAGCCCCGCCGCCCGGCGGCCGCCAGCGAGCGCAGGCCGCGGGCGACGGTGATCACCGGGTGGAGCACGTCCCGGGCGCCGTCGGCGACGGACCGGGTGAACTCCCGCCCGGAGGCGAGCGGTTCCCGGCCGGACGCGGCGCGGTCGGACAGGGTGCGGGGGACTCCTCGCCGGCCCATGGCGGCCTCCTGTGGACGACGTTGGTACGGACCCCGAGGTCTTAGAACCTCAGGCCGCCGAGCAGCCCGGCGAGGCTGGCGCCGCCCGCCTTGATGCTGGGAGCGATGGCCGTGCCCGCGAGGTAGAAGCCGAACAGGGCACAGACGAGCGCGTGGGACGCCTTCAGCCCGTCCTTGCGGAAGAACAGGAACACGACGATGCCCAGCAGCACGACGCCGGAGATGGAGAGGATCATGGAGGGTCTCCTGACTGGTGGGGCGGTCACCTGGTGGGGCGGTCACCATGGGTCCCTCCAGGGTCACAGCAAGCAGGAACCGCGACATCCGGGAAGAGGCACACGAGTGAAACGCCGCCCGGTCACCCGGTCGGACCCGGCCGCGCCGCCCGGGGTTCGGCACGCGGCGGTCCTGCGTAGGGTGGGGCCGGAAGCCCGGACCCTCCGAACCCCGAGGACGCAGCCATGCCCGACCCCAGCCCCGAGACCGAGCCCGCCCACGACCCCGAGGTGCTCCAGCTCGCCGCCAAGGTCTTCGACCTGGCGCGGCACGGCGACACCGACACCCTCGCCGCGTACGTGGACGCCGGCGTCCCGGCCAACCTCACCAACGACCGCGGCGACACCCTGCTGATGCTCGCCGCCTACCACGGTCACCCCAGCGCCGTCGAGGCCCTCCTGGCCCGCGGGGCCGATCCGGACCGGGCCAACGACCGCGGCCAGACGCCGCTGGCCGGCGCCGTGTTCAAGTCCGAGGACGAGGTGATCCGCCTGCTCGTGGAGCACGGCGCGGACCCGGCCGCGGGCACGCCGTCGGCGGTCGAGACGGCGGGCATGTTCGGGCGGCAGGACCTGCTGGAGCTGTTCGCCAAGGAGTAACCGGCGGTAGCGGCAGAGGTCTTAGAAACCTCTTACGTCCGCCCGATATCAACTCCCCCATGCGCATCACTACTTCACGTCACGCCGTTCGCGCCGCCGCCGTGGCCCTCGCGGTCACCCTGCCCTGCGTCACGCTCGCCTCGTCCGCCGACGCGGCGCCCGCCGCGGCCGGGGCGGCCGCGACCGGGATCAGGGTCCACGGGGGCCTCGTCGACGTCCCCGTCCGGGGCGGGACCGCCACCGTCGACACCGCCACGCTGCGGGTGACCGCCCGCACCGGGGCGGGCACGGCCGAACTCTCCGCGCCCGCCGCCGCCTCGCCGGGCAAAGCCGGACGCGTCACCGTCGTGGACGGGGGCGCGCGCTGGACCTACGCCGGGACCGGACTGACCGTCACCGCACGGGCCGACAAGGGACGGCTCGTCGTCTCCGTGCGCTCCACCGGCAGCGCCGACCGGACGCTGGCCTGGCCCGTCACCGGCGGCGACCGGGCCGCCTCCGCCCTCCAACTGCCGCGCGGCGAAGGGCTGTCCCTGCCCGTCGCCGACCCCTTCTGGAACTCCTCCCGCGCCGGACTCGTCGGCGACAAGATCGGCATGGACTCCCAGCTGTCCCTCCCGCTGTGGGGCTGGACCCTCGGCAAGGGCCTCGGGGCGAGCTACCTCGTGCCCACCGACATCGGCACCACCCTCGGCGTCACCTCCGAGCACGGCCGGCTGCGGGCCACCGCCACGCACGGCTTCTCGCGGGCCGACGGCACCACCGACTACACGGTCGCCTTCTCCCTCACCGACGGCTCCCCGGTCGCCCCCGCCCTCGACCACCGGGCCTGGCTCCAGGAACACGGGCAGCTCGGCAGCCTGCGCCGCAAGGCCCAGGCGCAGCCCGCCACGAAGAAGCTCCTCGGCGCCTTCCACACCTACGCGTGGGGCCGCGCCCGCACCGCCGAGGGCGTCCGCGAACTGCGCCGCCTCGGCGTCGACCGCATGTGGCTCGGCTACGACGCGGATGGCGGGGCCATGGACGCCGCCGCCGTCGCCGAGGCGAAGAAGGCCGGCTACCTCGTCGGCCCGTACGACTCCTTCGCCAACGGCCAGGACCCCGAGACCTCCGACGCGTCCACGTCCTCCTGGCCCGGCACCCTGTACCCGGACTTCTGCGTCCGGCGGGCCGACGGGAGCGAGGAGCCCGGTTTCCACGACCGCGGCTGCTACCTGAGCTCGGAGGCCTTCGAGAAGGCCGAGCCCGGCAAGCACTACCTCGCCGAGCGCACCCGGAAGATGACCGCCAACGGAGCCGACAGCTACTTCCTCGACGTGGACGCGGCCGGCGAGCTCTTCCGCGACCACAGCGCGGCCCACCCCATGACCAAGTCCCGCGACCGTGCCAACCGCCTGGCCCGGATGAAGCGCCTGACCGACGGCAACCGCCTCGTCCTCGGCTCCGAGTCCGCCGGCTCCTGGGCCAACGGCGTCCTCGCCTTCGACCACGGCTCCGGGACGCCCGTCGCCGACGGCCTCTGGGCGGCCGAGCGCGACAGGGAGAAGTGGGGACGCTACGCCCCGGCCAAGGCACCGGACTTCTTCTTCAAGCCGGCCGAACTGCCCGCGGACGTCGCCAAGGCGATGTACGACCCGGCGTACCGGGTCCCGCTGTACGAGACGGCGCTGCACGACTCGCTCGTCAACACCGAGCGCTGGGAGCTGTCCTACGACAAGCTGCCGCGCCAGAAGACGACGCGGGCGCTGCTGGCGATGCTCTACAACACGCCGCTGAACTTCGTCCTGGACGGTCCGTCGCTCAAGGAGCGGGGCAAGGAACTGGCCGCTCTGCAGAAGTACTTCTCGCCGCTGCACAAGGCGGCGGGCCAGGAGCCGATGACGTCGTTCCGCACACTGACCGGTGACCGGAGCGTGCAGCGGACGGTGTTCGGGAACGGCGTCCTGACCGTGACCGCCAACTTCGGGACGAAGGCGTACGCCGGGCTGCCGGGCGGGTGCGTGGACGCGAAGCTGAAGGGCGACGCGAAGCCGCGCCGCCTGTGCCCGGCGGAGGTCGACGTCAGCCCGTCCGGCGTTTGAGGACAACCGCGCGGAGCGCGGTTTCGGGGGCCGGGGCGGAGCCCCGGTTACGGGAAGGGGCGGGGTGGGGGAGAAACCCGGCCCGTGGACGCCAGCACCGCGTCCAGCGAATCCGCCTCCCCCACCCCCTTGTCCTCCCGGTACCGCACCACCCGCGCGAACCGCAGCGCCACCCCCGCCGGATACCGCGACGACCGCTGCAGGCCGTCGTAAGCGATCTCCACCACCAACTCCGGCCGCACCCGCACCACCCACCCGTCGTCGCTCACCGCCAGCTCCCGCAACCGCCGCGTCTGCCACTCCAGCATCGCGTCCGTCAGACCCTTGAACGTCTTGCCGAGCATGGCGAACGTGCCGTCCGGGCGCCGCGCCCCCAGATGCAGGTTGGAGAGCCGGCCGGTGCGGCGGCCGTGGCCCCATTCGGCGGCCAGTACCACCAGGTCCAGCGTGTGGACGGGCTTCACCTTCAGCCAGGAGGCACCCCTCCGGCCCGCCGTGTAGGGGGCGTCGAGGGCCTTGACGACCACGCCCTCGTGCCCCCGCCGCAGCACCTCCGCCGCGAACTCCCGGGCCGCCGCGCGGGCGGCGGGGTCCGCGGGGTCGGGGACGGCCAGGCGCCTGACGCGCAGCGGTTCCGGCACGATCCGGGCCAGTTCCGCGTGCCGCTCCGCCGTCGTCAGGTCCAGCAGCTCGCGCCCGTCCACGGCCAGGACGTCGAAGAAGACCGGCGACAGGGGCAGCCCGGTGCCGGAGCGGGAGCCGACCCGGCCGGCGACGTCCTGGAACGGGTGCGGCCGCCCGGCGGCGTCCAGGGCGATCACCTCGCCGTCGAGCACGGTCGAGGAGACGGGCAACGCGGCCGCCGCCGCGGTCACTTCGGGCAGGCGCGCGGTGATGTCGTCGAGGGTACGGGTGTGGACGGTCACGTCCGCCCCGTCGCGGTGCACCTGGACGCGGATGCCGTCCAGCTTCTCCTCCACCGCGCACGGCCCCAGCCGGTCCAGCGCCTCGTCCACGTCCTTGGCCGTCCGCGCGAGCATCGGCAGCACCGGGCGCCCCACCCGGAGCCGGAAGTCCGCCAGCGCGGCGGGCCCGCCCGCCAGCAGCTCGCGGGCGACCGCGCCCAGCGAGCCGCCGAGCATCACCGCGCGCCGCACCTCGCCGGGGTCCGCGCCCGTGGCGGCCGCCACGCCCTCGGCGGCCAGCGCGTCCAGGGCGCCCTGGCGCAGTTCGCCGCCGATGAGCCGGAGCAGGAAGTGCTGTTCGCGCTCCGTGGCGCGGGCCAGGAGCGCGTCCACCAGGCGCTTGCGCTCCGCCTGCGCGCCCTGCCCGGTCACCGCCGCGAGGGCGGTGAGCGCGGCGTCCACCTCGGCGACGGTCAGCGAGGGGACGGCCGCCGGGCCGGGCACGTCCCGCAGGGTGCGCCAGCCGACGCCGGTCCGGCGCTGCGGCAGCCGCCCCGCCAGGTACGAGACGACGAGCGGCGCCTCCGCGGGCTCCGCCTGCCGGAACAGCCCGGCCAGCAGCTCGGTCTTCGCCGTCCGCGAGCGCACCGCCGCCACCTCGGAGGAGACCCGGGCGAGGGCGTCGAGCAGCACGCCTCCATGGTGCACCGGGCTCACGCCCCGTGCCGCTCCCAGAAGGCGCAGTGGTGAGCCGCGGAGGCGTCGGACGGCCGGGTCCCGTCCGGCCCCGGGGCCAGCGTCAGGACCTTCGGCGATGGGCCGCGCAGCAGCGGCCACCGCGGCGCGCCGGGCGCGCGCGGCACGGAGGCGTGGGCGAAGCCCGCCCAGTAGCCGGTCATCCGCTCGGAGAGCGCGCGCTGGGGAGCGGTGAAGGGCGCCGGGATGTCGAAGAGGTACGGCAGCTCGAAGGCGTGGGCGGACCCGTAGGGCAGCTCGGGGACGTCGGGCAGACCGAAGACGTTCGGCGCCGCGGGGTCGTGGAACTCGTACCCGTACACCGGCGCCCGCGCCGCCAGCGCGCGGCCGGACCGCAGCGTGGTGCAGGTCCAGGAGCGGTCGGTGAGGACGCTGGCCCAGGCGGCGGCGGGCGTCGCGAACGCGCGGGCCGGGTACAGCGCCTCCACGTCCCCGGCCGCCGGCCCGAAGGAGGTCCGCAGCCGCGCCCGGTACTGCTGCTCGGTGCGGACGGGGTGCGCGGCGAGGGACTGGGCGACGAAGTAGCGCATCTCGTCGTGGTTGGTGCCCAGGACGACCGGCATCCGCCGGAAGCGGCCCCGCTCCAGGGCCCGGCCCGGCTCCTCGGGCAGCTGCCCGTCGCCCCAGGCGACGACGGAGAACGCGTGCATCAGCTCCGGCGTGGCCAGCTTCCGCGCCGGCAGCGCCCGCAGGCAGGCGAGCGCCCCGGCCCGGTCGTCGCAGCCCAGCCTCCGCGCGGCCCGGGCGCCCTCGGCGCGGACGTCGTCCCGCCGGGCCCAGGGGGTCCACGCGGGGAGGGCGGGGTCGACGGCGCCCGGCGGCATGCTCGTACGGCAGGAGCCGCTCTGCAGCACGGCCTGCCGGAAGAGCCCGGCGGCCTGCGGCGAGACCAGCTGGGCGCAGGCGCTCAGCGCCCCGGCCGACTCGCCGGCCAGCGTGACCCGGCCCGGGTCGCCGCCGAAGCGCCGCGCGTTGTCCCGCACCCAGCGCAGGGCCGCCCGCTGGTCGGCCAGCCCCACGTTCGAGGCGCCGGCCAACGCCGGGTGGCCGAAGAAGCCGAAGACGCCGAGCCGGTAGTTGACGGTCACCACCACGACGTCGCCACGGGCGGCCATCCGCCCGGCGGGGTAGTCGCCGCCCCAGCCCGTGATGAACGCGCCGCCGTGCACCCACACCACGACGGGCAGGCCGCGGCCGGCGGCGCGCCCCGCCGGCCGGGTGACGTTGAGGTACAGGCAGTCCTCCGAGCCCATCGACGCGCCCGTGACCAGATCCGCCTGGGCGCACCGCGCCCCGGGCGCCCCGGCGTCGCGCACGCCCTGCCACGGCCGGGCGGGTACGGGGTCGTGCCAGCGCAGCCGGCCGGTGGGCGGCTGGGCGAAGGGGATGCCCCCGAAGGTGTCGTACGTGCCGTGGGAGCGGCCGCGCACGTCGCCCTGCGCGGTGCGCACCACCGGGTCGGCCGGCGGCGCGGCGCCCGCGGGGGAGGCGGTCAGGAGGGAGGCGAACAGGGCGGCGAGCGCGGTCACCAGGGCGGGAAGGCCCGGTGAGGTGGCTCGGGGGTGCGGCATGCTGACGCTCCTTCGGCGGGAGGCGGGCAACCTGGTCCTGCCGACAGGATGCCCGGCGTCCCGCGGCGGGCCGACACCGCCCCCCGCGCTCTACTCCCTTTGCGCGGGCGCCCGTTCGCGCCCGGCGGCGTCGCTGATCCTGAGCAGCAGGGCGATCATGAGCCAGTTGGCCACCAGCGAGGAGCCGCCCTTGGCGAGGAAGGGCAGGGCCTTGCCGGTCAGCGGGATGAGCCCGAGCACGCCGCCGGCCACCACGAAGACCTGGAGCGCCAGCGCCGCCGCGAGGCCGACGGCGAGCAGCTTGCCGAACGGGTCGCGCGAGCGCAGCGCCACGCTCAGGCCGCGCTGGACGAGCAGCGCGTAGAGCAGCAGCACCGCCATCACCCCGGCGAGCCCGAGCTCCTCGCCGACGGTGGTGAGGATGAAGTCGCTGCGGCCCGCGAAGCCGATCAGCTCGGGGTGGCCCTGGCCGAGGCCCGTGCCCGTCACCCCGCCGCTGCCGAAGCCGAAGAGCGCCTGCGCGGCCTGGTCGGAGATCAGGCCCGGGGGCCGCTGCTCCTTGGGCAGGTAGATGTCGAAGGGGTGCAGCCAGGCGACGATGCGGCCCTTGACGTGCGGCTCCGTCGAACCGACGGCGGCGGCCCCGACGGCGGCCATCAGCAGGCCGCAGACGACCCAGCTGGTGCGCTCGGTGGCCGCGTAGAGCATCACCACGAACAGCCCGAAGAAGATCAGCGAGGTGCCGAGGTCACGCTCCAGGACCAGGACCATCAGGCTCAGCACCCACACCGCGAGGATGGGCGCGAGCTGCCGGCCGGGCGGCAGGCGGAAGCCGAGGACCTTGCGGCCGGTGAAGGCGAGGGCGTCGCGGTGGGTGACCAGGTAGCCCGCGAAGAAGATCGCGATCATGGTCTTGACGAACTCGCCGGGCTGGAAGGACAGCGGCCCGAGGAAGATCCAGCGCTTGGCGCCGTAGGTGTCCCCGGGGAAGGCCGCGGGCGCCATCAGCAGCACCAGGGCGACGGCCATCGTGAGGTAGATGTAGCGCCGGAGCCATCGATGATCCCGGAGCACCAGCAGGACGCCCACGCAGACGGCGACGCCGATGACGGTCCACAGCAACTGGCCGGAGGCCGTGCCGGGCGACTCGTACCGCTTGGCGTAGGCGAAGTCCAGCCGGAACAGCAGCACGAGCCCGATGCCCGACAGCAGGGTCGCGATGGGCAGGATCAGCGGGTCGGCGTCGGGCGCCCAGCGGCGCAGCACCAGGTGCGGCACCAGGGCCAGGCAGACCATGCACCCGGCGAAGCCCGCGAGCCGGGGCGGGATCTCACCGGTGGTCGACAGCCCCGCGTAGAGGTAGCCGAAGGTGCTGATGAGCACGGCGAGGCAGAGCAGCAGGGCCTCGCGCAGGCGGCGCCGTCCGCGGGCCGGGGACGGGGCGGGCGCCTCGCCGCCGTCGGCCTCCGCGCGCACGGGTTCCACGGTCACATCCGTCATGTTGATCGGCTCCGGCCGTGGAACACGCAGAAAACCCGGTCCGGCTCAAGATTCCTCGGCAATCCGGTGCGTCCCGTCTCATCCTCGACATTTGATATCTGCACGCCACCAGCGTCACATATCCGACATGGAGGACTGTCGTCCGGCGCTCCGTGGTAGCGGTGCGTCATGGCGCGGCGCCCGAAGGTGATGTCCGTAACCGCCCGAGGGTGCGGTGAGTTGACCCCAGGGCAGCGCGCCCCGCGACACCGGAACAGGAGAGTGGTTCATGAGCAAGCGCCAGAAGGGCCGCAGGCACCGCAGGGTCAACCGCACCCCGAGGCCGGTCGGCCCGTCCCGCCCGCGCACCCGCCCCGGGCCGGAGCGGACCGTCGTCCCCGACCTGAGCCGGCACACGGCCAGGACGTGGGACGGCCTGTGCTCCTACGGGGCGGGGGGCGCGTCCGTCGAGGACCTGTGCGCCGCGGTCGGCTATCAGCCGCGCACCATCCTCAAGCACGTCGCCGGGCTCGCCGGGCAGGGGCTGGTGGAGCAGCGCGGGGACCGCTGGTACGCGCGGAGCGGGGCGGGAGCGCTCGCGGCGGCGCAGGGCGGCTGACGGTCCGTCGGCCCGGCTCCGTCATCCGCACGGGTGAATACCCATGATCCTATGCGGTGTTGAGGTCCGATGATCTACTCTCGCCCGCATGCCGGACATGGATGAGATCATCGGACGGATCCGCCGTGACATGGACTCGCAGCTGCGCAAGCGGGCACGCCGGGCCCTCGGCGAGGGGGTGGACCGGGCCGGCTGGGCCGCCGCCGGGCCGGACGCGCCCGCGGCGGCCGGAGCCGCCGCGGGACCTTCCGCTCCCGGCCCGGCCGACGAGGGGCCCGCGCCCGCCCGCCCGCGCTGACGCGCCCGGCGGGCGGCGCGGACCGCCGCGTCACCGCCGGGTCCGGGCCCGGTTCACACCCATTCCGGCCAGGGCGAGCGCGGTCACGCAGCAGACGGCGCCGACGATGACGTTGCTGACGTTGGCGGCCGTCCCGAAGGAGTGCCCGGCCACGACCCAGGGCGAAATGATCGTCCAGACCCCCACGCCCAGGGCGGCCCAGCTCATGGAGTGCGTGCGTTCGTACGCGGAACCGAAGCCGCCGACCAGCAGGGCGAAGGCGATTCCGGTGATCAGGTTGTTGGCGGTCAGGGTGGACACGCCGTTGAAGCCCACGATCCAAGGGGAGGCGGCCAGGTAGACGCCGCACAACAGGGCGAGCGCCTCGACGGCCTGGGCGGCGGGGAGCGCCGTCGTCTCCTCCGAATGGGCGCGGAGCGCCATGATGTCCGGGTGCTGCTCGATCCGGGGTGACGTTGGGGCGGTCACGTCAGCCACCTTCCTTCCACACGGGGAACTGGAGAGTCGGACCTTCTTGCAGTTTAACCTCATTAGGTCTTAATTCACCCGAATGAGGGCGAATGGTCCGATCTGATGGCGTGCGATGCGCCGGGGGCGTACCGGACGGGTGTGCGGGGAAGGGTGTTCTTTCAGGGGCCGGTGCCCTTTCCGGCTCCGAGCCCCGGAACGGCACCGCACGGCTCGTCAGGGGGAGGTACCACCTCATGGAACAGCCCGCAGCACAGGAAGAGCTCCTGTCGGAGCGCTTACCGGGCCTCGGCGACGGGCCGGCCCGTCCCGCGTCCGCCCTCGGGGACCCGGCGCGCGGCGAGCCCGAAACCCCCGTGTCCGACGGCCTCGACGCCGTCGACATCTTCCGGGCCTTCCGCGCCTTCGGCGACGAGGACGACGAACCGCACATCGTCCGCGGCATCGACTGACCGCACGGCCCGCACGGCCTGTGTGACCCGTGCGGCTCGGGAACCCGCCGGGCGGCAGTCCCAACGCTCACGCGTCGTTCCCCGGGCGGAAAGATCCCCGTGGCCCGCGCCACGCCCCCGCTGTGGACAACAGCGATATGCGCGTCGCCATCGTCACCGAATCGTTTCCGCCCGATGTCGGCGGCGCCGCCCACTGGGTCCGGCAGACCGTCCGGCATCTGGAGCGGCGCGGCCATGAACCGCTCGTCCTGGTGCCCGCGGGCCGCCGCCGGGGCAGGTGCGACGACAGTGCGGCGACCGAGGGGTGGCCGGGGGTGGTCCGGACCGGCGGGTGGCGCCTCGCGAAGGCGCTCGCGGCGCACCGGCCCGATGTCGTGCACGTGACCGCGCCGCGCGCGCTCGGGGCGCGTGGGGTGGCGGCGGGTGCCCGGCTCGGCGTTCCTGTGGTGGCCGTCCGGCGGGCCGTCCCCGCGCGCCCGGCCGGCCCGGCGGCCAGTCTGACCCTTGCGCCGTCCGTCGCGGCGGCCCACGCTCTGACCGGGCGCGGCGTGCCGCGGGTGCGGCCGTGGCCGCCCGGGGTGGACCCCGAGCGGTTCCACCCCCGCCACCGCGACCTCGAACTGCGCCGTGCGCTGGCGCCCGGCGGGGAGCTGATCGTCGGTTACGTCGGCCGTCTCGTCCCGGAGAAGCGGCTGGACCTGCTGGAGCCGGTCTGTGCGCTGCCCGGTGTGCGGCTCGTGGTCACGGGCGACGGGCCGTACGCGGGGGTGCTGCGCGGGGTGCTGCCGGGGGCGCGCTTCCTCGGGTGCCGCACGGGCTCCGAACTCGCCCGGATCCACGCGTCGTTGGATGTCTTTGTGCATCCCGGGCCGCCCGGGGGCTCTTCCCTGGGCGTGCGGGAGGCGCTGGCCAGTGGTGTGCCGGTGATCGCTCCGGCGACGGGGGATCCCGGCGATCCCGTTCGGCACGGCCGGACCGGCCTGCATGTCGGGTACGGGGATGCGCAGGCGTTGCGGGACGCGGTGTTGACGCTGGAGGCGGGGAGAGGGCGGCGGGCGGAGTTCGGGATGGCGGGGAGGGAGGGGGTGGTGGGGCGGACGTGGGAGGTGGTGGGGGATCAGTTGTTGGGTTACTACGGGGAGGTGGGGGTTTCTGTGGGGTAGGGGTGCCTCGGAACCTCCCCCAGAGGGGGCACCCCTCAAGCGCCGGACGGGCTGAATGATCAGCCCGTCCGGCGCTTGAGGACGAACGCGGCGCAGCCGCGTTGCCCCCCCCCGGGGCGCGCGAGAAACGGTTCTGGGGGAGGGTCCGGGGCAAACCACCCCCCCCCCCCCCCCAAAACCCCCCCCCCCCGGGGGGGTGCTTGCGTCGGTTTTGTTGTGTTTAGTGTTGGGTGTTGATTGGGGTCCTTGGGGGTTTCCTGGGGGGGGGGGGGGCCCCGGACCCTCCCCCAGAGGGGGCACCCCTCAAGCGCCGGACGGGCTGAATGATCAGCCCGTCCGGCGCTTGAGGACGAACGCGGCGCAGCCGCGTTGCCCCCCCGCGGAGCGCGCGAGAAACGGTTCTGGGGGAGGGTCCGGGGCAAACTCACCCCCGCGCCACCACAAACCGCACCACCACCCCCGCCCCCGCCTGCCCCGCCCCCGCCAGTGCCGACTCCGGGACCACCCCGATCACCGGGTACCCGCCCGTCGTCGGGTGGTCCGCGAGGAAGACCACCGGGTGCCCGTCCGGCGGCACCTGGACCGCGCCCAGCACCATTCCCTCGCTGGGGAGTTCGCCGTCGGTCGTGCGCTTCAGCGCGGGGCCCTCCGTGCGCAGGCCGATGCGGTTGCTCGCCGGGGAGACCCGGAAGCGGCCGCCCGCCAGGGCGGCCGGCGTGCCCGGGGCGAACCAGTCGTCCCGCGGGCCGGGAACCAGCGGCAGGACGAGTTCGCCGACGGGCGGCCCGGCCGAGGGGACCGCGTCCGCCGCGGCCGGCGGCCCGCAGGGGGCGCCCAGCGGCAGGACCGCCCCGTCGGCGAGCGGCTCGGGCCCGAGGCCGGAGAGCAGGTCGCGCGAGCGGCTGCCGAGTACGGGCGGCACGTCCACGCCGCCCGCGAACGCGACGTAGCCGCGCAGCCCCGCGCTCGCGGTCCCCACGTCGAGGACGGCGCCGGCGGGCAGCCGCACCGGGGCGCCCCAGGCGACGGGACGGCCGTCCGCCCGCACCGGGCAGGGTGCGCCGGTCACGGCCACCGTCACCGGCGAAGAGACACGCACGGCACATCCGTTGACCGTGGTCTCCAGGGTCGCGTGGCCGGCCGGGTTGCCGACGAGCCGGTTGGCCAGCCGGTGGGCGGGTCCGTCGAGGGCGCCGGAGCGCGGGACGCCGAGGTGGGCGAGGCCGGTCCGGCCCAGGTCCTGCACGGTCGTCAGCGCCCCGGCCCGGACGACCGTCAGGGCGCTCACGGGAGCACCTCGAACCGCACCCGGCGCCCCGGCACCAGCAGCGCCGCCGGGTCCCGTCCGGCGTCCCACATCACGGCGTCCGTCCGTCCGATGAGCAGCCAGCCGCCGGGGGAGGAGCGCGGGTAGACGCCCGTGTACGCGCCGGCCAGCGCTACCGAGCCGGCCGGCACGGACGTGCGCGGAGTCGCCCGGCGCGGTACGTGCAACTCCTCCGGCAGGCCGGTCAGATAGCCGAATCCGGGCGCGAACCCGCAGAAGGCGACCCGGAATTCGAGGGCGGAGTGGACGCGCGCCACCTCTTCCTCGGCGACCTGCCACAGCTCCGCGACCTCGGCCAGGTCGGCGCCGTCGTAGCGCACCCCGACGACCAGCGGTTCGCCCTCGGCGGGCGGCAGCGGTGGCACGGTCCACGTCGCGATCTCGGCGGCGAGGGCCGGGGGATCGGCGAGGCCGTCCAGCAGGACGGTGCGCGCGGCGGGGACGATCTCCGACACGGGCGGCAGCGCGCCCGCCTCCCGGCGGCGCAGCAGCTCGGCGTGGAGCGCCTGGGCCGCCGCGGTGTCCGCGACCTCGATCAGCAGGGCGTGCGGCCCCACGCGCAGGGGGCGTGGCGCGGTGCTCACGCGAACGCCTCCGGCCGGACGCCCGCGGCCCCGAGGGCCTCCCGCACGCGCCGGGCGAGGGCCGCCGCGCCGGGCGTGTCGCCGTGCACGCACAGCGAGCGGGCGCGGACGGTGACGTCCTCGCCGGTCAGGGCGGTGACGGCCGCGTCGCGCGCGAGCCGGACGGAGCGGGCCACCACGGCGTCCGGTTCGGTGATCACCGCGCCCTCGGTGCCGCGCGGGACGAGCGTGCCGGCGGCGGTGTAGGCGCGGTCGGCGAACGCCTCGGCGACCACGGGCAGTCCGGCCCGCGCGGCGGTCTCGTGCAGCCGCGAGCCGGGCAGGCCCAGGACGGGCAGCGGGGCCCCGGCCGCGAGGACGCCGGCCACGACGGCCGCGGCCTGCCCGGCGTCGGTGACGGTCCGGTTGTAGAGGGCGCCGTGCGGTTTCACATACGCCACGTCGGCCCCGGCCGCCCGGGCGAAGACGCGCAACGCGCCGATCTGATAGGTGATTTCGTCCGCGAGCTCGTCCTCCGGCACGTCCATGGCACGCCGCCCGAAGCCGGCCAGGTCGCGGTAGGAGACCTGGGCGCCGATGCGTACCCCGCGTTCGGCGGCGAGTTCGCACACGCGGCGCATGGTCGAGGGGTCGCCGGCGTGGAAGCCGCAGGCGACGTTGGCGCTGGTGACGACGGACAGCAGGGCCTCGTCGTCGGTCAGCCGCCAGCGTCCGAAGCCCTCGCCCAGGTCGGCGTTGAGATCCAGGACGGTCACGGTCGTTTCTCCAGCATGGTGTCGACGATGAGCTGCCGGGCGTCGTCCAGATAGGCGGTCAGTTCGGCCTCGGCGCGGGCGTACTCGCCCTTGACCAGGAGCTGTTCGATGGCGCGGTTGCGGACCAGGAACGGTTCGTGGAAGCGGCGGGGCGAGGGCATCGTGTGGAAGGCCAGGCGCAGTTCGGCCAGCAGCCGGTCCATGGCGGTGTCGATCCGCGGGCTGGCGCCGAGCCCGGCCAGTGCCCGGTGGAAGGCCAGGTCGGCGGTGGCGACCTTCGGCCAGTCGCCGTCGTCGGCGGCCCACTCGGCCTCCGTCACCGCCGTGGTGACCGCCTCGCGCAGTGCGGGGGGCGCGTGTTCGGCGGCGCGCACGCCGGCGGTCTCCAGGGCGTCGCGCACCCGGTAGATGTCCGTGACGTCGTCGGGGCCGGGGACGCGGACGAACACCCCCCGGTTGAGCCGGTGTTCGACGAGGCTGTCGTGGATCAGCAGGCGGAACGCCTCGCGCAGGGTGTTGCGCGAGACCCCGAGATCCTGGCCGAGCGCCTCCTCCGAGAGCCGGGTCCCGGGCGGCAGGGCGCCGCGCTCGATGCGTTCGCGGAGGGCGGCGGCGACGCGCTGCGCGGTGGAACGGGTCATGGCATCTCCTGGGGAGAGGGTGACCGGGCACAAGTCCTTGAAGGCTGCGAACCCTTGAGGATTGTTGAACAACATCCTAGCCTCCTCGCCAGTCGCCTCACCCGGTCGAGTGAGGTCCGAGATGCGAAAGGCGGGGCGCATGCTCGTACTTCTGGGCGTCCTCGTGGTCGTGGCCGGATTCGCCACGCGGCGCAACCCACTGCTCGTCGTCGGCGTGGCGGGCATCGTCACCGGCCTGCTCGGCGGCCTGTCGCCGCGCGAGGTGCTGGCGGCCTTCGGCACCGGCTTCGCCGCCGGCCGGGGAGTGACGATCTTCGCCGTCACCCTGCCCGTCATCGGCCTGCTGGAACACCACGGCCTCCAGGAGCAGGCCCGCCGGCTCGTCGCCCGCTTCGCCTCCCTGACCGCCGGCCGCTTCCTCGCCCTCTACCTGCTGCTGCGCCAGCTGACCTCCGCCGTCGGGCTGGGCGGGGTGCTCGGGCACGCCCAGACGGTGCGGCCGCTCGCCGCGCCGATGGCCGAGGCCGCGGCCGAGCGGGCGCACGGCCCGCTGCCGGACCGGGTCCGCGAACGCGTCCGCTCGTTCGCCGCCAGCGCCGACAACGTCGGCTTCTTCTTCGGAGAGGACGTCTTCCTGGCCGTCGGTTCCATCCTGCTCATCACCGGATTCGTCAACACCACTTACCACACCCGCCTCGAACCGCTGGAGCTCGCGCTGTGGGCGATACCGACGGCCGTGTGCGCGCTCGCGGTGCACGGCTGGCGGCTGCTGAGACTGGACCGCGGCCTGCTCGCCGCCCCGCCGGCGGACCGGAAGGCGGCCGTGAAGTGATCAAGGCGGAGTGGTTCCACTGGCTGGTCGGCGGGCTCTTCCTGGTCATGGCCGTCCAGATGCTCGGCGACCGCACCAACCCCAGACGCCACGGCAGCGCGCTCTTCTGGGGCCTGCTCGGGGCGGGGTTCGTCTACGGGACGTGGGTGGCCGACCACCGCGCCCCGGCCGAACCGCTGGGCGCCGCCGTCCTCGTCATGGTCTGCCTCGCGGGCTTCGGCCGCACCGGTCGCGGCGCGCCGCCCGAGGGCGCGGCGGAGCGGCGCGCGGCGGGCGCCGAGCGGTTCGGCGGGCGGCTGTTCGTCCCCGCCCTGACCATCCCGGCCGTGGCCCTGGCCTGCGCCGTCGGCCTCAAGAGGGTCCACTGGGACGGCGGTCCGCTGCTGCAGAAGGGCAGCGAGACCGTGCTCGGGCTCGGCATCGGCTCGGTCGTCGCGCTGGTCGTGGGCATGGTGATGCTGCGTGAGAAGCGGCTCGCCACGCCGCTGCACGCGGGCCGCTCGATGCTGGAGTCGATGGGCTGGGCGATGCTCCTGCCCCAGCTGCTCGCCACCCTCGGCGCGATCTTCGCCGCGGCCGGGGTCGGCGACCAGGTCCGCAGGATCACCACCTCCGTGCTGCCGGACGGCTCGGTCCTCCTCGCGGTCGTCGTCTACTGCGCGGGCATGTTCCTGTTCACCGTGGTCATGGGGAACGGCTTCGCCGCCTTCCCGGTGATGACGGCCGCCGTCGGCTGGCCCGTCCTGGTCGAACAGGCCCACGGCAATGCCCCGGCGGTGCTCGCGGTCGGCATGCTCGCGGGGTTCTGCGGGACGCTGGTGACGCCGATGGCCGCCAATTACAACCTCGTTCCGGCCGCCCTGCTGGAACTGAGCGACCAGTACGGTCCCATCAAGGCCCAACTGCCCACGGCTTTCATCCTTCTTGGCTGCAATATGGCCATTATGTTCCTTTTTGCCGTTTGAGTTGCCGGGTCGCGGAGGCGGAGCACCGCGCCGTTTCGGCCGATGTCAGTGTCACCGCTTACTCTGTGCGACGTGACATCTCCAGCCCCGGCGGCCGTTCCGCCCCAGCTCAACGGGCCGCTCCTCCCCCGGGCTCCCGGCTGCGCCCGAGCAGGGGGGACCCCCGTCGCCCCGGGCCCGGCCGCCGACGAGGGCCTGGCCCGTCGCCTGCGCGCGCTCGCCTGCACCGCCCCCCTGCACGACCTCGACGCGCGCAAGGCCAACCTCGCGGGCGAGTACGGGGTGTACGCGATGGCCGAGGTGGCCCTGGCCGCCATCGACCTCGTCACGCTCAACATGGACTTCGACACCGGCGCCGACCACGAGCAGATAGTGACCCGGCTCCTGCCGCGGGTCGCCGCCCAGGCCCCGGAGCGGCCGCAGTCCGAGCACGAGCGCGTCGCCCGCTGGGTGCTGGAGAACCTCATCAACGTCGGCAGCGCGGACCGCGGCTTCCGCGTCGTCTACGGCACATTCGGCACCGACGGCGGCTACGTGCGCCGCGACTACGACTTCAAGCTGATCGAGGAGGTCCCCGGCCCCGGCGGCACGGTCTTCCTGCGGGCCACCGACGAGGCCGTCAACGTCCTGGTCGGCGCGCTCGACACGGACGTCACCAGCGCCCAGATCGCCGCCGAGGTCAAGCTGGAGGTCCTCGTCAGCCGCGGCCGCCTCGCCGACGCCCAGCTCGCCGCCGAGCAGGCCCGCTACCGGACCGTGCAGTACGCGGAGACCCTCCGCAAGACCCTCGACGCCACCCGCCGCAACGTCCGCGCGGTGGACTGGCTGCACGCCGTGCCCGACCTGATCGCCGAGGCGCTCGACCACGTCGCCGACCGCTACCGCCACGAGAACGCGATCCTCACCAACATCCGCAAGGTGCGCGACGAGGCGTCCTCCGGCAGCGACCCCGAGCACAAGCGGCGCGCGGCCGAGCTCGTCGACATCGTCAAGGACTGCATCCGCCGGCACACCCAGCTCCAGTCCCGGCTGCTGGAGGCCGGGCCGCTGTTCCGCGCCGAGCAGGACCGGCAGGCGTTCGCCACGCCGTCCGCCCGGTCGGGCCTCGACCTGTACGGGCAGTTGCTCGCACCCGTGCTGCCGCTGCCGCTGGACCGGGCCGGGCGCGTCACCGACGCGTTCTTCACCCGCGGCGCGGGGCTGCGCACCCCGTCGTCCGTCCGCGTCGGCGACCTCGTCGAGCTGCTGCTGACCCCGCCGGCGGAGCGGGAGCACCTCGGCGCGGAGATGCCCGAGCCGGACCTCATCGCGACGCCGGACGACAGCCGCTTCAGCGAGGAGCAACTCGCGAGCGCGATGGAACTGCTGGCGCTGCCGGCGGACGCGCCGCGCCGGCTGTCGGGCCTCCTCGCGGACGCGCGCCTGCGCGATCCCGAACTGCCGTACCTCGTCGCGCTGCTGGCCGTCCACGCGGCCAGTCCGGCGGTGGGCACGGCCTATCGCCAGGGCGAGTCCTCGCTGCTCTTCGCCGTCGACGACGGCACGCCGCTCGACGACCACGAGTTCGGCGGCGCCGACCTCATCGTCGGGACGGCGCTGCTGGACGCGGCGGGGATGGCGGCGGATCGTTCGGAGGGGGCGTGATGGGGCGCCTTCGGTTCCGCGCGGAGGGGTTTTGCCCCCGGCCCTCCCCCAGAGGGGGCACCCCCATTTCACCGTTTCTCGCGCGCTTCGCGCGGGACAACGCGGCTGCGCCGCGTTCGTCCTCAAGCTCCCCGGAGGGGGCAACCCCCAGACGGGCTGATTCGGCGCGCCCGGTCCAGCCCGTCCGGCGCTTGAGGACAGCGCGCGCAGCGTGCTGCTGCGGAAACGGTGAAATGGGGGTGCCCCCTCTGGGGGAGGGTCCGGGGCGTATTCCCTCCCGCACCAGCAGCGCAGTGACCACGCACCAGGAGTACCAACCGTGACCGACGACCACGACGTCGACGAGACGGCACAGCCGGCCGACCCGGCCGCCCCCGTCGCGAGCGGCAGCGCTCCGCTCACCCCCGCCGACGCCGCCGACGCCGCCAGGCTCATCGCCTTCGGCCTCCAGCCCAAGCTCCAGCCCGCCCGCGACGCCGAGTACACCGAGCTGCTGCGCCGCCACCGCGAGGACCCCCCGTTCGCCCGGCTCACCGACGCCGTCGCCGCCGGGCTCGGGCTCGTCGTGCTGGAGGTGTCCACCCGGGCCGGCATGGCCGTCACCGCCGCCGAGGACTCGGTCTTCGCCGTGCGCATGGGCGACTACGCCCGCCGCGCCACCGCCGACTCCGGCGACCGCTTCCTGCACGGGCTGGCCCACCTCGCCGTCGCGGCCATGGCCTTCCCCCGCCCCGAGGACCTCGCCGACGACGGCTACATCGGCCGCGTGACCGTCAACGGCGTGGACGCCTTCGTCCGCCAGGCCTGCCGCCGGCTGGAGGAGCGGGCCGCCGAGGGCGGGGAGAACACCGACCCGGCCAGCGACGCCCCCGGCCTGGAGGCCGCCTGGCGGGTCTACGCGCGGCGAAGCGCCACCGGGGCCACCAAGGACGCCCGCCGCCTGGCCGGTTCGACCACCGGGATCATCGCCAAGGCCGTCGCCTTCCTCGTCGACTCCGGCTTCCTCCAGCGCACCGGCGACGACGCGGGCGGCGCCTACCGCACGACCCCGCGCTACCAGCTCCAGGTCCGCGACATGGCCGGCACCGCCGCCATGACCGAGCTGCTGGAGCTGGGCGTCGTGCCGGTGGGCGACGGCCTGCCCACCCTGCTGCCCCCGGACGACGCCGACGACCTCGACCTGGTCGCCGACGCCGGTCTGCCGTTCCATTCCAACTGACCACCGCACCCCGCGAGCAACGAGAGTCCGCCGCCATGTACGAGCTGTCCCGGGTCCGCCTCTACTCCATCGGGCCCGCCGGTGCGCGCTACGCCGACACCGTGCTGGATCTGCGGGGGGTGGGCGCGCCGGTGCCCACGCCCGCGCCCGCGCAGGCGGAGTTCTTCGAGGAGGAGCCGGCCGGCCCGCCGCGCCGCCCCGCCCCGGCGGGCGTGCTGTTCCTGGAGAACGGCGGCGGCAAGTCCGTCCTGCTCAAGCTGATCTTCTCGGTGATGCTGCCGGGCCACCGCAACACCCTCGGCGGCGCCAGTTCCGGCGTGCTGCGCAAGTTCCTCCTCGCCGACGACTGCGGCCACGTCGCCTTGGAATGGCAGCACGTCCTCACCGGCGAGACGGTCGTGGTCGGCAAGGTCAGCGAGTGGCGCGGCCGTCAGGTCTCCAACGACCCGCGCAAGTTCGCCGAGGCGTGGTACTCGTTCCGCCCCGGCCCGGGCATGAGCCTGGACGCGCTGCCGGTCGCCGAGTCCAGCGCCATGCGTCCCGCGGCCGACGGCACCTCCGGCGCACGGGGACGCCGCCGCACCATGAAGGGCTTCCGCGACGCCCTCACCGAGGCCGGCAAGGCCTACCCGCACCTGGACGTGGTGTGGGAGGAGATCCACGAGCGCTGGAACGAGCACCTCGGCGAGCTCGGACTCGACCCCGAACTCTTCCGCTACCAGCGGGAGATGAACGCCGACGAGGGCGAGGCCGCCGGCCTCTTCGCGGTGAAGAACGACTCCGACTTCACCGACCTGCTGCTGCGCGCCGTCACCGACACCCGGGACACCGACGGCCTGGCCGACCTCGTGCACGGCTTCGCCCACAAGCTCGGCCGCCGCGCCGAGCTGACCGCCGAGCGGGACTTCACCGCCGGCTCCCTCGACCTGCTCTCCCGCATCGCCGACTCCGGCGGCCGCCGGGACACGGCCCGCGGCGTGCACGCCGGGGCCGAGCGCCGCACCCGCGCCCTGGCCCGCCGCCTCTCGGCCCGCGCCTCCTCGGTGGCGCGGGCCGAGAGGGCCGTGGGGGGCCGCCGGGGGGCCCGGCCCGGCCGGCCCCCGCGACGGGCCCCCCCGCCCCGCGGCGGCGGGGGGCCGCGGGGACCCGCCCCGGGGCGGGCCCGCGGGGGCCGAGCGCCGCACCCGCGCCCTGGCCCGCCGCCTCTCGGCCCGCGCCACCGAGGAGCGCGGGCGCGCCGCCGAGCTCGCCGAGCAGGTGGCCGCCGCCGCGCACCGCGTCACCGACGCCGAGACCGAGCGCGGCCGCGGCGCCGCCGTCGCGGCCGAACTCGCCTACCGGCACGCCTCGTTGGCGCTGGCCGCGGCCGAGAAGTCCGCCGCCGCCCAGCGCCGCGAGCTCAACGACGCCCGCACGCTGCACTCCGCGTGGCAGGCCGCCGAGACCGTGCTGCGCCACCGGGCCGCCGCCGACCGCTCGGCCCGCGTCGCCGCCGCCATCCACGAGGCCGAGCGCGACGCCGCGCCCGCGCTGGAGGCCCGCTCCCGCGCGGCCGCCGCCCTGGTGCGCGCGCTCAACGGCGCGGCGGAGAACGCCGAGCGGCTCGCCAACGAGCAGGAGGAGCGCTCGGCCGTCCTCCAGGAGACCGGCGAGGCCGCCCACCGCGACGCCACCACCGCCGCCACCGAGGCCCAGCGCGCCCGCAGCGAGGGCGAGCACCTGCGCCAGCGCCTCGCCGAGGTCGAGCAGGAGACCGCCGAGGCCGTCCGGGCCGGCTGGCTCGACGACTCCGCGCCCGACGCCGACCCGGCCCGCGCCGCCCTCGCCGCCAGCGACGCGGAGAAGGCCGCGTCGGCCGCGTACGAGACGGTCCGCGAGGCCGCCCTCCAGACCGCCGCGCAGGCGAAGGAGACCGCGGGCGCCGAGTCGCGCGCCGAGCTGGCGGCGGCCCGGGCGGCCGACGCCGCCGCCTCGGCCGAGGCGGCGTACGACGCCGAGCGGCGCGCCGCGGAGACACTCGGCGCGGAGCGGCGCATCGCCGAACTCCTCGGCCTCCCCGGGCAGCCGGCCCCCGGGCAGGTCCCGGGGCAGCGCTCCGGCGACACCCCGCCCCCCGCCCTCACCGCCGAGGAGCTCGACCGCAACGCCGACGCGCTGCGCGAACTGCTCGACGAGAACGTCGCCGCCGCCGAGCGGAACCTGTTCGGCCTGCGCACCGCCGCCGCCGACGACTCGCGGATCCTGGGCGCCCTGGGCGACGGCGGCCTGCTGCCGCCCGGCCCCGACGTCCTGGCCGCCGTCGAATTCCTGGGCGAGCACGGCATCCCCGCGCTCCCCGGCTGGCGCTACCTCGCCCAGTCCGTGGACCCGGCCGACCACGCCGCCGTGCTCGCGCGCCGCCCCGAGCTCGTGGACGGCGTCGTCATCACCGACCCCGACTCCCACACCCGCGCCCGCGAGGTGCTGGGCGCGGCCTCCCTGCTGCCGCGCTCCGCCGTGGCCGTCGGCACCGCCGCCGCCCTGCTCGCGCCCGCTCAGGAGGACGGGGACAGCGGCGTCTTTCTCGTCCCCCCGAACCCCGCCATGCACGACGAGCGCGCCGCCGACGAGGAGCGGTACGCGCTGCGCGAGCGGGCCGCCGCCCGCGACGAGGAGATCCGCGCTGTCGCCGCCCGGCTGGCCGGCGACCGCACCCTCGCGGCCCGCCTGACGTCCTGGCGCGCCGGCTGCCCGCAGGGCCGGCTCGCCGAGCTGGCCGCCGAGGCCGAGCGCTGCCGCGCGGTCGCCGACGCCGCCCAGGAAGTGCTGACCTCGGCCCGCACCGCCCGGGCCGAGGCCGAGGAGACCGCGGCGCGGACCGCCGCGGTGCGCGACGAGCGCCAGGAGGCCGCCCAGCGCGCCCGCCGCGTCGCCGACGCCCTGGCCGGCCTCGCCCACCGGCTGCGCGAGCGCGCCCACTGGCAGACCCGGCTGCGCGAACTCGCCGAGGAGGCCGCCGAGTCGGAGGAGCGGGCCGCCGCCTGCGTCGACCGTGCCCGCGCCGCCGACGAGGACCGCCGCGCCGCCCAGCGCGCGGCCGACGACGCGCGCCGTACGGCCCGCGTGCTGCGCGCCGAGCGCGCGGAGATCGCCGGCGCCCCCGACGAGGCCGGCGAGGACGGGCCGGGCGCCGGCGACTCCCTGCCCCAGCTGCGCGAGGCCCACCGCGCCGCCTCGCAGGTCTACGAGAAGGTCGGCGTCGGCGCCGACCTGCGCGCCGAACAGGCCCGCGCCGAGAGCGACGAGAGCGCCGCCCGCGCCGAGCTCGACCGCCTCACCAACAAGGTCCGCACCCGCGCCGCCCAGCTGCTGGAGAGCCCCGACGGCGCCGACGGCCCGTCCCGCCAGGCCGCGGCCGCCCGCGCCGAGGCCCTCGTCCAGCTGCTGGAGGGCCGCGCCTCCACGGCCAGCGAGCAGCTCGGCCGGCTGCGCGGCGAGGCCGAGCGGCTGGCCCCCGCCGACGGCGACGCGCACGCCGAGCTCCCCGAGGAGCGCGAGCCCGCCGACGCCGAGCAGGCCAAGGAACTGCTGCGCACCGCCACCGCCGAACTGGCCGCCCGCACCGACGCCCTGGACGGCGCCCGCACCGCCCACGCCGACCTGCTGCGCGCCCACCGCGCGGCGGAGGACGGGGCCACCGGCTTCGACGACACCGCCGCCCTCCTGCGCGACCTGCTGCGCGACAACGCCCCCGAGGAGGCGGAGGAGCAGCCCGAGCCGTACACCGGCACGCTGGAGGAGGCCCGCCAGGCGGCGGCCGAGGCCCGGCGCTCGCTGCGCGGCTGCGCGGGCGACCTGTCGGCGGCCGAGGCGGCCGTCCGCGAGGCGAGCGACGTCCTCGTCCGGCACGCCAACGCCACCCGTTACGAGATGGTCCGCACCCCCGCCCGCCAGCAGATCCGCGAACTGCCCGCGTCCGCCCTGCCGGAGCACGCCGCCGCCTGGGCGGACGCCTTCGCGCCCCGGCTGCGCGTGCTGACCGACGAGCTGGAGCAGCTGGAGCGCAACCGCGACAGCATCGTCGACCGGCTGCGCGGCCTGGTGGAGTCCTCGCTCACCACGCTGCGCTCCGCCCAGCGGCTGTCGAGGCTGCCGGAGGGGCTGGGGGAGTGGTCCGGCCAGGAGTTCCTGCGCATCCGCTTCGAGGACCCCGACCAGAGCACCCTCACCGAGCGGCTCGGCGAGGTCATCGACGAGGCCACCCGCTCCGCCGTCAAGAAGAACTCCGACCTGCGCCGCGACGGAATGTCGCTGCTGCTGCGCGGCGTCCGGGCGGCCCTGCTGCCGCGCGGCGTGGCCGTCGAGATCCTCAAGCCGGACGCGGTGCTGCGCGCGGAGCGCGTCCCGGTCGGACAGATGGGCGACGTCTTCTCCGGCGGCCAGCTGCTGACCGCGGCGATCGCCCTCTACTGCACGATGGCCGCGCTGCGCAGCAACGACCGTGGCCGGGACCGGCAGAAGCACGCGGGCACGCTGTTCCTGGACAACCCCATCGGCCGCGCCAACGCCACGTACCTGCTGGAGCTCCAGCGGGCCGTGGCCGACGCCCTGGGCGTCCAGCTGCTGTACACCACGGGCCTGTTCGACACGACGGCGCTGGCCGAGTTCCCGCTGGTCATCCGCTTGCGCAACGACGCCGACCTGCGGGCGGGCCTGAAGTACATCAGCGTCGAGGAACACCTGCGCCCGGGCCTGCCCCAGCAGGACCCGGAGTCGGAGCCGGTCCACGGCGAGATCACGGCGACGCGGATGTACCGACGCCCGGAGGAGGCGAGCAGCCGGTCCGGCGTTTGAGGACGAGTGGCGGAGCCGCGATCCAGCCGGTCTGGGGGTTGCCCCCTCCGGGGAGTTTGAGGACGACCGCGCGAAGCGCGGTTGCGGGGCCCGGGGCGGAGCCCCGGAAGCGGCTCCGGCAGCGGGTTACGAAGGGGCTGAACCCCGGAGCGGGGTGCAGGGGGCGAAGCCCCCGCCTTCCCGCGCGGCGAAGCCCCGCCCGGGCCGAGGGGCGGAGCCCCGGAAGAAACGGTGAAATGGGGGTGCCCCCTCTGGGGGAGGGGCGGGGGCAACCTCCCCATCCCGACCACCGTGCCCCGCCCCGGTCACGGATACCGAGGCCGCCCCACCCGCCTCCCGGCCCGTGCCGTACTGCTCGGCACGGACACCACCCCGTACCGCTGCCGCCACACCTGCCGCGTGACCCACACGTCGAGCACGCACCACGTCGTCGCCACGGTGCTGGCCACCGCGGCCAGCACCGCGGGGAACGCCCACCAGGAACCGGCGAGGGTGAAGAGCAGCACGACCATCCCCTGCAGCACCGTCAGCGCGACGAAGAGCACCGCGCGCACCGCCGCCGCGCGCACCGGATCGGGCATCCGGGGCCGGTGGACCGGCTCCTCGACCCACAACGGTCTGCGCGCCCCGGGCCGTTCCACACCTCGTGTCCCGTCCATGGCGGCTCACCTCCCCCAGTGGCTGCCCGCGCCCGGGCCCTTCCCGCAGGTGTGCCCAAAATAACCCGGGCCACGGGCCGTCGCGCGCCGGCGCCGGCCCCGCGCCCGCGTCTTCGCCCGCCGGAGCGAACGGCGGTGGCCGGGCCCGCCCCGAACCGGCGTGGAATTCCGGTCACTTGAGGATCGCCCGGGCGCCGCTCAAGTGATCACTCCTGCGACGCCTGGGTGGACGGCACGTCAACATGGCACGTGCAGGGCGCGTACAAGACACGACAAGGCACGAGCCGGGCACGGGCAGGGCGCGAACCGAAGCGGAACAATCCGCTCCATGGTGCGGTCGCACAAAGAACGGACGGAAGAAGTCCGGGAATCACGGGAGAAGTCGGACGACCTGTCCAACACCCCAGCTCCGCAGGGGCGTACAGCCCTTCGAGCCCTCATCCCGCAGTAGTAGGCTCACGCACCGCATCACTGTCGGAGCACCACCCCCGTGCCGCGGGGTGCAGTGGGGGAGGCCATGCCCTTTCGCGGGAACGTGCCCTTTCGCGGGAAGTCGATCCGCCGGAAGATCGTGGGCCTGTTGCTGGTGCCGCTGCTGTCCCTGACGGTGCTGTGGGCCTTCGCCACGGCGATCACCGGCAAGGAGGCGGCCGAACTCCTCACCGCCGCCGAGGTCTCCCGCAAGCTCGGCGACCCGGCCGAGAATGTGATCACGGCCCTGCAGACCGAACGCCGCCAGGCCCTCGTCGTCCTCGCCACCCCCCGCCCCCACTCCAAGGAGACCCCCACCCGCGCCCGCGCCACCGCGCTCACCGCTCTGCGCGGCGCCGAACGCGCCACCGACAAGGCGCGTACCGCCCTCCGCTCCGGCGCCGACGCCGACGTCCGCGACGACATGAGCTCCGCGGCCGCGGACTGGTTCGCCGCCATGGAACGCCGCCTCGACCGCCTCCCGGCCCTGCGCGACCGGATCCGGGCCGGCTCCGTCCCGGAAGACGCGGCCACCCGGACGTACGACGAGGTCATCGAGGCCCACATCGACTTCCTCACCCTCCTCGGGTCCGTCCGGGACGCCGGCCTCGAACAGCAGCGGCGCGCCCTGGTGGGCCTCGGCTCCTCCCGTGAGGCGCTCTCCCGCGAGGACGCCCTGTTCGCCGCGGCTTCCGCCGGGAAGGGCATGGGCCCGCGCCAACTCCGCGCCTTCTCCGACCACATCGCCGAACGCACCGTCCTCTACCGCACCAACCTCGCCGTCCTGCCCGTCGAGGACCAGAAAATGTTCGACGACTACTGGCGCGGCACCGAGGCCCGCGCCCTGGAGGCCGCCGAGGACGCCGTCGTCCTCGCCGGGCCCGGCCGCGCGACCCGCGCCGTCGACGCCGCCCGCTGGCAGGCCGCCGCGAGCACCGTCCTCGCCGACCTCGCCCGGCTGGACGCCGAGGCCAACCGCCGCCACCAGGACCGGCTCGACCCCGTCGCCACCTGGGTGCTCACCAAGGCCGCCCTCGCCGGCCTCCTCGGCCTCGCCGCGCTCGTCGCCTCCGTCGTCGTCTCCTGGCGCACCGGCCGCGGACTCGTCCGCGACCTGCGGCAGCTCAGCCGGGACGCCCACGAGGTCTCCGGCGTGCGCCTGCCGGCCGTGCTGCGCCGCCTCGCCGCCGGCGAGGCGGTGGACGTCGAGGCCGAGGTGCCCCGCCTGGACCACCCGGACGACGAACTGGGCCAGGTCGGACGGGCCCTGAACACCCTCCAGCACGCCGCCGTCGAGGCCGCCGTGAAACAGGCCGGCCTGCGCCGCGGCGTCTCCGACGTCTTCGTCAACATCGCCCGCCGCTCCCAGGTCCTGCTGCACCGCCAGCTCGCCCTGCTGGACACCATGGAACGGCGCACCGACGACCCCGACGAACTCGCCGCCCTCTTCCGCCTCGACCACCTCACCACCCGCATGCGGCGCCACGCCGAGGGCCTGGTCATCCTCTCCGGCGCCGCCCCCTCCCGGCAGTGGCGCAGGCCCGTCCGGCTGATGGACGTCGTCCGCGCCGCCGTCGCCGAGGTCGAGGGCTACGAGCGCGTCGAGCTGCGGCGGCTGCCCGCCCTGTCCGTCCAGGGCCCCGCCGTCGCCGACCTCACCCACCTGCTGGCCGAACTCCTGGAGAACGCCACCACGTTCTCCCCGCCGCACACCGCCGTCCAGGTCGTGGGCGAGCGGGTGCCCAACGGCTTCGCGCTGGAGATCCACGACCGCGGGCTGGGCATGCCCCAGGAGACCCTGCTGGAGGCCAACCTCGCCCTCGCGGAGGCGCCGGAGTTCGAACTCTCCGACACCGACCGGCTCGGCCTGTTCGTCGTCAGCCGGCTCGCCCGGCGCCAGGGCGTCCGGGTCTCCCTCCAGCCGTCCCCCTACGGCGGCACCACCGCCGTCGTCCTCGTCCCCGCCGCGCTCCTCGGGGACGCGCCGGCGAAGCCCGCGGCGCCGGCCGGTCCCGCCGGACCGGAGCCGCGCCCCGGCCCGCCGGTCCACCGCGACGAGGACACCCCGGCCCTGCCCCGGCGCGTACGCCACGCCGGACTCGCCCCGCGGCTGGCGGAACGTTCCGCCATGGACCCGGACCCCACCACCCACGAAGCGGCGCGCGACGCCGAGGACGTCCGCGCACGCATGGCCTCCCTCCAGCGGGGCTGGCGGCGCGGCCGGACCGACGCGGCCCCCGCCACCGAGCACGACAGCACCGGAACCACCGACGAAAGGGACGGTCGATGACCGCCATACGCAACGCATCGGCAGACGCGGCAGAGGCGACGGACGCCGGCGGCAACCTCAACTGGCTCCTCGACGACCTCGTCGAGCGCGTGGGGGACATCCGCAAGGCACTCGTCCTCTCCGGCGACGGCCTGGCCCTCGGCGCCTCCAAGGACCTCGGCCGCGAGGACGGGGAGCACCTGGCCGCCGTCGCCTCCGGCTTCCACAGCCTCGCCAAGGGAGTGGGACGCCGCTTCGACGCCGGGGAGGTCCGCCAGACCGTCGTCGAACTCGACGGCGCCTTCCTGTTCGTGACCGCCGCCGGGCACGGCAGCGCCCTCGCCGTGCTCGCCGCCGCGGACTCCGACATCGGCCTGATCGCCTACGAGATGACGCTGCTCGTCAAGCGCGTCGGAGCCCACCTGGCCAGCGCACCGCGCACCGGCGAGGCCGCCGGCGGATGACGGACCGGACGGACGGGCACTGGTACGACGACGACGCCGGGCCGGTGGTCCGGCCGTACGCGATGACGCGGGGGCGGACGCGGGGCGGGGCCGGGCAACGGCTCGACCGGACGGCGTTCGTCGTCGCCGAGCGACCCGTCGGCGGGGCCGACGCCCATCTGGGCCCCGAGCACGTGAGCATCGCCGAGCTCACCGCTCCCCGCCCGCACTCCGTCGCGGAGCTCGCGGACCTGCTGGAGCTGCCGTCCGGGGTGGTACGCGTCCTGGTCGGCGACCTGCTGGAGGCCGGAGTGGTCCGCCTGAACCGCCCGATCCCCCCGGCGGAACCGCCGGAGGAGGGGGTGCTGAGGCTGGTGATAGCGGGCTTGCGCGCGCTGTGAGCGCCGCGCGGGAGATATGCCCCGGTCCCTCCCCCAGAGGGGGTACCCCCACTTTCACCGTTTCCCGGGGAGACCCCGGACCCCGATCGCCCTTCGGGCACTGTCCTCAAACGCCGGACGGGCAGATTTCGTGCCTGGGCGCGCACGTCAGCCCGTCCGGCGTTTGAGGACGAACGCGGCGCAGCCGCGTTGCCCCGCGCAGAGCGCGTGAGAAACGGTGAAAGTGGGGGTACCCCCTCTGGGGGAGGGACCGGGGCACACCCCCTACCCACAAACAACCCGCGCCAACGCCCAATCCGCAAGCGCGATCTCCCCGTCATAGGGCGACACCCCCTCCACCTCCAGCCGCAGCGCCCGCTGCCCCTCCAACGGCACATGCACCGGCACCGCCGCGTCCCCGCTGCGCAACACCGGCGACTCCCACAGCCGTTCCCCGTCCGCCGAGACGGAGAACCGCACCGCCCCGTCCCCGAGCGACAGATCGTCCACCCCGGCCATCGCGTCGTACGCCGTACACGGACCGTTGAGGTCGATGGCGACCGAGGAGGTCGTACCGACGCTCACCCCGTGCAGATAGGTGTGGCCGCCGACGCGCAGCCCGTCCCGCTGCCACATCAGGCTGCCCTCGTCGATGCGCACCTCCGGCTCCCGGTCGGCGCCGTTCCCGCCGTCCCCGAGCGCGTCGAGGTCCAGCTCGTTGAGGTGGTGGACGGTCGCGGGCGCGGACGGGGGCGGGACCGGTTTGGGCGGCTTCGGGGGCGGCGGCGACGGGACCGGCCGGGGCGGGGGAGCGGGCCGGGGGGTGTGCGACGGGGACGGCGCGGGGCTCGGCGTCGCCGAGGGCGTCGGGGCGGGGGAGGGGGCGACGGCCCGCGCGGCCACCCGCCGCGGCTCGGGCGGAGGCGGCGGCGAGGACGGCGACACGGTCGGACCGGGAGTCCGGGTCGGCGTGGGGCTCGGATCGGGGCTCGGCCGGTGCGACGGCGCGGCCGACACGACCGGACGCCCGGCCTCCGGCTTCCGCGGCGGCCCGGCCGCCCCACCGGACAGCGCGTACGCGAGGACGGCACCCGCCGTCAGCACCGCACCCGCCCCGAGCGCCACCTTCGCCGGTGCCCCCAGCCCCTCACCGGCCGCCGCTCCGCCACCGGATCCCGCACCGCCCGCGGCCACGCCCGCCCCGGCCCCGGCGGCGCCCGCCGCCAGACCCGCGACGGCCTTCGCCGCACCGCCCGCGGTGAACCAGCCGACGACCGCCACCGGCAGGACCGCGCGCAGCCGTGCGTTGACGTCCGCGAGCTCCAGCGCGGCCGTACGACAGCGGTCGCACTCGTCGAGGTGCTTGCGCAGCCCGCGCTCGGCCCGCATCCGCAGCCCGCCCCGCGCATAGGCACCGAGCCGGTCCGCGTACTGGGCGCAGCTGCCCGCCGAGGTCAGCGAGGCGCTGACGTGGGCCTGGAGGTACGCCTGCCGCAGCCCTTCGCGGGCCCGGTGCGCCAGCACCGCCGTGGCGTTGGCGCTCAGCCCGAGCAGCGGTGCGACCTGGCTCGGCGGCTCCTCCTCGACGGTGGTGTGCCAGAGCACCATCTGCCACCGCTCGGGCAGGCTGCGGAACGCCTGCACGGCCAGGGACGTCTCGGCCTGCCGCATGGCGTGGACCTCCGCGCCGGGAGTGTCGTCGTCCTCGCCCGCCGAGCCGGCCGACACGGCGAAGACCGCGAAGTCCTCGACGAGTTGCTCCCGCCGCGCCGTCTTCGCCCAGGCCGCGGCGACGCGGCGCACGGTGGTGAGCAGATAGGCGCGCACCGCCGTGTCGGGCCCGGCACCCCGCCGCACGGCCTGCAGCGTGCCGGCGAAGACCTCGTTGGTGAGGTCCTCGGCGGTGTGCACGTCGCGGCAGCAGCTCCTGGCGTACCCGCGCACCGCGTCGGCGTGCCGCCGGTAGAGCAGGGCGTACGAATCCGCCCCGGGGTCTTCGCCGTCGCGCAGCCGCGCGATCAACTCGGCGTCGGACGGCGGGGCTTCCCGTTCGTCCGGCTCGGTCTCCCCGGGCTCACCGGCGCCGACCTCGACATCGGCACCGTCGTCGTCCGAGCTCCGCGCCTCCGTGCCGCGCGTGTCCGCCTCCGACCGCCCGGAGGCGTCCTCGCGCGAGCGCGAGACGGCGGCGTCGAAGGAGTCGCCCCACTCGCCGCCGCGCTGCTGGGGCACGCTCGGCCCGCCGCCGTGGCGGCCCCGGGCACGGCCGCGTGGACCACCCTGGCCGGGCACGCCGGGCGGCGCGCGGTGCGACGCCGCAGCGCTCGACTCCTCGCTCCCGTGCGGCTCTTCCCGCCCGTCAACTCCCATAGCGGAGGCTCCCGTGCACGCCGGACACCGAACACCGGTCAGCGTTGCACAGGCACCTGCGAAGGTGCGGACGCACGAACGGCAACCACTCGTCCGGGGAGCCTTCGCACACCGGAGCGCCAGGAGCCACTCGTCAACGGCCGTCGTCCGCCGCTTCGACGGTCATCTCAACCATCACCCGAACGGGAACACCCTTCCGAACGTCCGCCCTCCTTTCGGGTGCACCCGGACTCCGGTGCACCCGGTTCTCCCCAACGGAGTCCTCCAGTGCGCGGATTCGGTGCGATCGGTCTTCCGGGCCGACGGAACGCGGTCTCGCACAGCGCCGCGGCGCCCGAGCCGTCCCGCTCCTCGGCCGGTGCCGGCCGGTGCTCGACGAGCCGCACCCCGTGCGGCCGCCCACCGGCTCCGTCCGAGGACGGCGACCGACGCCCGCCGGAAAGCAGTCCTCCGTATCGCGGGCGGGACACGCACCAACCGGGCGCGCCCGCCCGTTCACCGGAGCGGCCGGAGCCCGGCCGGCGTCAGGCCCTTACGCGGCAGGCCGCGAGCGCAGCCCCTCCAGCAGGATGTCCAGCAGCCGCGAGGACGCCGCCGCCTGCTGCGCCGCGTCCGGCAGCGACGGCGCCGCCGTGGCGATCACCAGCAGCACGTCGGCGACCGTCACGTCCGGGCGCAGCTGGCCGGCCGACCGTGCCCGGTCCACCAGCCGCCCGACGACCTCCAGCAGCGCCGCGGCGCCCGAGCCGTCCCGCTCCTCGGCCGGTGCCGGCCGGTGCTCGACGAGCCGCAGCTCGTGCAGCTGGCCGCCCGTCCCGCCGGGCTGCCGCTGCTGCGGCACCCGCGCCTGCGGCGGCACGGCCGGCTCCGCGGCCTCCACCTCGACCCCGACGCGCAGCACCTGCGGCGGCAGCAGCCGCCCCGCGCCCGAGGCCACCGAGGTGCGCAGGAACCGCGACAGCGCGGACCAGGGCTCGTCCTCCTGGCCCAGAGCCGTGCGCGCCTGCTCGGTCAGCCGCGCGGTCTCCTCCTCGGCTATCCGCCTGACCAGTACGTCCTTGCTCGGGAACCGCCGGTAGACCGTGCCGACGCCCACGCGGGCCCGACGCGCCACGTCCTCCATCGGTGCCCCGTACCCCAGCTCGCCGAAGACCTCGCGAGCCGCCCTCAGCACGTGCTCCAGGTTGCGCTGGGCGTCGACGCGCAGCGGCGTGCTACGACCGCCGTTGCCGTCCGACGGCGCGACAGCAGTAGACCAATGAGTGCCCTGAATTGGCATGTTTTCCCCCGGTTATGACGTCTCCCCCCGGAGACTCCCCGCCCTGACTGCCGGGGCACGGCGCTTTCGGCGCCCCGACGGAGTACGAACATAGTTGAGCCCAGGTCAAGAAAGAAGGGGGTAGTTCCGCACAGCCCACCCCCAATTGGAGTACGCGCCCGGGGCGGGTTGATTCCGCACCACTTCACCACCCCCGCGCATCCTTGCTGACCTGCGGACCTTCTCGCGACAGGGACAACAGGACGGGCGGCAGGCCAGCTCGGTCGCCAGTCATATGTTCGGCCCGGCCCTGTGGACAAACCCCGGTACCCGGTGCGTCATGGGAGAGAGCTGTGAACGCGAGGATGCGAAGGGACAGCCTTGGCCAAAGAATCGGCGGTGAGGCGAGCGGCGCGCATTCTGGTCGTCGGCGGCGGATACGTGGGCATGTACGCGGCACTGCACCTGCAGGGCCGGCTCAGAAAGGGCGAGGCCGAGATCCTGGTCGTCAGCCCCGACCCGTACATGACCTACCAGCCCTTCCTCCCCGAGGCCGCGGCCGGCTCCATCTCGCCGCGCCACGTCGTCGTCCCGCTCCGCCGCACCCTCAAGCGGTGCGAGGTCGTCGTCGGCGAGGCGACCTCCATCGACCACGCCGCACGCACCGTGCACGTGCGCACCCTCGCCACCGAGGAGGAGGGCGCCGGCGACATCGCCCTGCACTACGACGAACTGGTCGTCGCCCCCGGCTCCGTCTCCCGCACCCTGCCCGTCCCCGGCCTCGCCGAGCACGGCATCGGCTTCAAGACCGTCGAAGAGGCCATCGGCCTGCGCAACCACGTCCTCGAACAGCTCGACATCGCCTCCTCCACCCGCGACCCCGAGGTCCGCGACGCCGCCCTCACCTTCGTCTTCGTCGGCGGCGGCTACGCGGGCGTGGAGGCCCTGGGCGAGCTGGAGGACATGGCCCGCTACGCGGCCCGCTACTACCACAACATCTCCCCCGACGACCTGCGCTTCCTCCTCGTCGAGGCCACCGACCGGATCCTCCCCGAGGTCGGCCCCGAGATGGGCCGCTACGCCCTGCGGGAACTGCGCCGCCGCAACATCGACGTACGCCTGGAGACCCGCCTCGACTCCTGCGAGGACCGCGTCGCGGTGCTCAGCGACGGCTCGCGCCACCCCGCCCGCACCCTCGTGTGGACCGCCGGCGTCCGCCCGCACCCCCTCCTCGCCGCCACCGACCTCCCGCTCGACGAACGCGGCCGCATCCGCTGCCACCCCGACCTGCGGGTGGCGGGCACCGAACACGCCTGGGCAGCCGGCGACGCCGCGGCCGTCCCCGACCTGACGGCGGGGAGCGAGGGCGTCTACTGCGCCCCCAACGCCCAGCACGCCGTCCGTCAGTCGAAGGTCCTCGCCGGCAACGTCCTGTGCTCCCTGCGCGGCCACTCCCTGCGGGACTACCGGCACGCCTACGTCGGCTCGGTCGCCTCGCTCGGCCTCCACAAGGGCGTCGCACACGTCTACGGACAGAAGTTCAAGGGCTACCCCGCCTGGCTCCTGCACCGCGCCTACCACCTCAGCCGCGTCCCCACCTTCAACCGCAAGGCGCGCGTCCTCGCCGAATGGACCCTCGCCGGGCTGTTCAAACGTGAGATCGTCTCGCTCGGCTCGCTGGAGAACCCACGGGCGGAATTCGAACTCGCCGCGGGCACCGGCCGCCACCCGGAGGCCAGTTGACGCACGCGCCACGCCGATGCCGCAGCGGGGAACTCCCGGTGACGGCTCCGACGTCTCACGGATGTCAGTCCGGTCGGCCACACTGGACGTGTGACCATGGGTGGGTTCGCACTTCCGAAGAGTAACGATCGCGAGGATCTGGACGTTTGCTGCATTCCCTCGGGGGCCGGCCCCCG
This sequence comes from Streptomyces sp. AV19, assembly GCF_015999245.1. Lineage (GTDB taxonomy): Bacteria > Actinomycetota > Actinomycetes > Streptomycetales > Streptomycetaceae > Streptomyces. The sequence continues at coordinate 884,107 of NZ_JAEAMR010000010.1, forward strand.
CACCGCCAACAGCGCCCCCGCGCCGGGCGCGCGGCTTCGCCACCCCACGTCGCCGAGCTGATCCGGACCGACTCCGCGAGGTAATCCTCAGTGAACTTCACCCGCTGGAGCGCCCGGCTCCCCGGCACACAGCGCCGAGCCGCGGCCCGCGCCGACCGCAAGACCGCCATCGCACCGGGCACCGTCACCGGCTCCGTCCCCGCGGCCCGCGCCGGATCGGGACCGCACACCGCGCCCGTCCCCACCCTCGACGGGCTCTCCGTCCACGACGTCCTCGGCCAGGTCCCGGCCCTCGTCGCCGTCGTCTACGGGCCCGACCACCGCATCGCCTACGTCAACGACGCCTACGCCGCCCTCTTCGGCCCCCGCGCCCCCGGCGGCCCCGCTCGCGAGGCCCTCCCCGAGCTGGAGGAGCTCGGCCTGCTGGCCCTCATGGACCAGGTCCTGCGCAGCGGCCGGCCCCGCACCGTCAAGTCCCGCCGCGTCACCACGGCCGACACGCACGGCACCACCGACCCGGACGTCCGCACCCGGCACGGCTACTACACCTTCACCTGCTCCCCCATCCAGGTCGGCGCCGGGGACGCAGGGCCGGACGAACGGGGCTGTACCCAGCCCGGCGTCCTCGTCTTCGCCGCGGACGTCACCGACCAGGTGGAGGCCGCCGAGCGGCTGCGCACCAGCGAGCGCCGCCAGCGCGAGGCCGCCGTCACCCTCCAGCGCAGCCTCCTCCCCCAGGAGCTGGAGCAGCCCGACGACCTGCGCGTCGCCGCCACCTACCAGCCGGGCGGCAAGGACACCGCCGTCGGTGGCGACTGGTACGACGTGATCACCCTCGGCGCCGGCCGCACGGCCCTGGTCATCGGCGACGTCATGGGCCGCGGGGTGCGCGCCGCCGCAGTGATGGGCCAGCTCCGCACGGCGGTCCGGGCCTACGCGCGCCTCGACCTGCCGCCCCACGAGGTACTCCAGCTCCTCGACGGACTGGCCGCGGAGATCGACGCCACCCAGATCGCCACCTGCGTCTACGCCGTCCACGACCCCAACGAGGGGCGCCTGGTCTACGCGTCCGCCGGCCACCTGCCGATCCTCGTCCGCGACCCGGAGGGCACCGTCCACCGCGCCGCCGAACCCACCGGACCCCCGCTCGGCACCGGCGGCTGGCTGCACACCTCGGGAAGCGTGCCGCTCGGCCCCGGCTCCAGCGCCGTCCTCTACACGGACGGCCTCGTCGAGCGGCGCCGCGAGGACATCGACGAGGGCGTCACCGCCCTCGAGCGCGCCTTCGCCGGCGCCACCGGATCGCCCCAGGTCATGTGCGACCGCCTCATCCGCACCCTCGGCATCACGGAGGAACACGACGACGACGTCGCCGTCCTCGTCCTCCAGCACCCCGCCCGCACGGGCCACGACGCCGAGCTCTTCCACAACGCCGCACTCGAACTGCTGGGCGGCGTCGAGGCAGCGCCCCGCGCCCGTGCCTTCGCCTCCGGCGTCCTGGCCAGCTGGCGCTTCCCCGCCGACCTCCGCGACCTGGGCGTCCTGGCCGCCAGCGAACTGGTGGCCAACTCGCTCCAGCACGGCACACCCCCGATGCGCCTGCGCCTGCGACGCACCGACCGACGCCTGATCATCGAGGTCACCGACGGGGACGACCACCTCCCGAGGCGCCGCCGCGCGGAGCCGGGCGACGAGGCGGGCCGCGGCATCTCCATCGTCGCGACCATCGCCTCTTCCTGGGGCTCGCGGCGCACGCCCGGCGGCGGCAAGGCGGTCTGGTGCGAATTCGCCCTCCCGGCGAAGCCCGCCCACGTATGAGGCGGACCGCCCCGCAACGGCTCCGCGCGGGGTGCCGTCAGACGCCGACCGGCATCCGGTGGTCGGTGCCGCCCGCCGCCACCGTCGCCTCCGCGCCCACGGACGCGGCAGCCGTCCGCCGGTCCTCGGCGGCGCGCAGGGGATTGTCCTGGGCGGGCGTGAGCCTGCGGCCCAGCCGCAGCGCCAGCACCGAGATTCCCAGCGAGCACAGCACCAGCAGCACGATGTAGGGCGCGTACAGCCCGGCACCCGCCATCATCCCGCCCGCGGCCGGACCGGCCGCCAGCGCCAGCTGCTTCACCAGGGCGAAGGCCGAGTTGTACTGACCGACCAGCCGCGCCGGCGCCAGGTCGGCCACCAGCGGGGCCATCGTCGGCGACAGCATCGACTCGCCGATGCCGAAGAGCGAGAACGTCGAGATCAACAGCGTGGCCGCGACGGCGTGCGACCCCGCTATGAGCCCCGAGACCCCGGCGGCGATCCACGCCACCGTCCATATCAGCCCCACCAGCGCGACGACCCGGCTCCGCCGACGCCGCTCGACCAGCCGCAGCACGACGAACTGCGTCAGCACGATCGCCGCCGTGTTCGCCGCCAGGGCGATGCCCAGCGTCGACGGCGAGATCTTGGTGACCTCCACCGCGTAGGCCGCGAGACCGGACTCGAACTGGCCGTAGCAGGCGAAGAACATCACGAAGCCAAGGACCAGCAGCTGCACCATCGCCCGGTCCGAGAGCAGCGTCCGCCAGCCGCTCTTCGCGGAGCCGTCGGCCGGTATCGCGTCCTCGACCTTGGGCGCCTTCGGCAGCCGCACGGTCGCGACCGTGGCACCCAGCACCAGGAACATCGCGGACTCGATCGCGAAGAGCCGCACGAAGCTCGACGGATCGGACGTGTCCACGATCTGGCCGCCCAGCAGACCACCGACACCGAGGCCGAGGTTGTTGAGGAAGAACTGCGTGGCGAACGAGCGCGACCGCGTGGTGGTCGTCGAGCACCAGACGATCATCGTGGCCAGTGCCGGCTGGATGACCGCTATACCGGCACCCAGCGCGGCCGCAGCGGCGATCACCAGCGGCTGGGTGTCGGCCAGGCCGAGGCCCAGCGACCCGATGGCGGCGGAGACCGTACCCGCGATGGCGACAGGCAGCGGACCCCGGCGGTCGATCGTGCGGCCGACGAACGGCAGCACGAGCAGCGCGGCGACGGCGAACGTCGCAAGCACGACACCTGCCGTGGTCGCGCCGAGATTCCGGACCTGTGACACGTAGATGAACAGGTACGGGACCGTGAAGCCGTTGCCGAACGCGCTCAGCGCGTTGCCCAGCTGGATCCGGCGCAGTGCTGCGCCCATCGCGGTGGTCACACTCACCCCCTAGGGCCGAGAAGCGGCCTGGACCGTCGCCCCGCAGGGCAACAGTCCAGGCCTGAAGACTTCAGACGTAAAGTTCGAAGCTAAAGAGTACACATCAAAGGGCTTTAGCGGCAAGGGGTCATGTCATACTGCCGGGCATGGCTGACACCCCCGGCCCCGCAGAGCCGAGCCTCGAAGAGCAGATCGCCGCCTACCAGCGCGAGTTCCAGGACCTGGACCCGCAGGTCGAGAAGGTGGTCTCGGCCCTCAGCAGGCTCAATCGGCGCATGAACGTCGCGTACGGCCGGCAGACCGCCGACCTGGGCATCAGCAATGCCGAGTGGGAGGTGCTCAAAGCCCTCGTCCTCGCCGGCCACCCCTACCGCCTGGGCCCCGGCGACCTCGCCAAGCGGCTCGGGCTCACCCCGGCCGCCATGACGCACCGCATCGACCGCATGGTCGCGGAGGGCCTCGTCACCCGGGAGCGCGACGGCAGCAACCGCGTCCGGGTGATCGTCGGCCTCACCGACGACGGCCGGGAGAAGTGGCTGGACGCGATGCGTCTCGCCTCGGTCTTCGAGGAGGAGCTCCTCCAGGACCTCTCCGGCGACGACCGCAGCAGGCTCGGCGAGCTCCTGACCCGGCTGCTCCGCCGCGTGGAGACGGCCCAGCCGGACGCGGGCGGGCGACTCCGGGACCTCGACTGACGCACGGGCGACGTGGGTTGACACGGAGGCAGCGGATCCGTAATGTACTCCGAGCTGCCACGGAGCCGGATCGGTTTTTCGAGGCAGCGCTTCACGCCAGCTCGGCGGGATTCACTACTGCACGGCCCTTGAACGGGATGGATTTCGGCATGCCGGAATTCGGTTCCGGACTCCGATTGGGAGTCGCGGGGGAAATCCGCTAAAGTAGTGATCACGCCGGAAGGCGCGAAACCCCCTCCAACGGGGATCGGATTCAGGGTCCGGGCCGGAAACGGAACGGAAAACGGATCTGATAAAGTCGGAATCGCCGGAAA
>NZ_JAEAMR010000010.1:888399-896844 GCF_015999245.1 Streptomyces sp. AV19
AAGCGCCGGACGGGCTGGATTCCGCGCGCGCGGAATCCAGCCCGTCCGGCGCTTGAGGACGAATGCGGCGCAGCCGCGTTGCATCCGCGCGGAGCGCGAAGAAACGGTGAAAGTGGGGGTACCCCCTCTGGGGGAGGGACCGGGGCAAAACTCCCTCAAACCCCCCGAACCCGCACCGGATACCCCACCCCACCCCCACCTTCCCGCTCCACCACCACAACCCCGTCCCGCCACCCCACGGCAAACCGCACGACCTCCTCCGAAGGCTCGGCGACCACCACCCCACCCCCGGCACGCCCCACCGCCGGCGCCCACACCTCCAGCTCCACCTCCACCTCACCGCACGCTCCGGACACGGGCTCCGCCCCGGACGGTGAAGCCACCACCGGAATCACAGAACCCGCCCGCACCAACACCGGAATCCGCGACAACGGCGCATCCAGCAGCACCTGCCCCGGCCCCTCGTACGCCCGCCCCGTCACCACGTCGTACCACCGCCCCCGCGGCAACCGCACCGCCCTCCGCTCCACCCCCGGCTCCAGCACCGGCGCCACCAACAACGCGTCCCCCAGCAGGAACTGGTCCTCGCAGTCCCGCAGCGCCCGGTCCTCCGGCGAGCGCCACCACACCGGCCGTACGTACGGCGCCCCCGTCAGCCGCGCCAGATGCGCGAGCGTCACGAAGTACGGCAGCAGCCGCATCCGCTCCCGCAGCGCCGCCCCCGCGTGCTCCAGCACCTCCCTCCCGAACTCCCACGGCTCCCGCCGCCCCGCCGAGATGGCCGAATGCGTACGGAACAGCGGCAGATACGCGCCCAGTTGGAACCAGCGCAGATACAGCTCGGGCGACGGCGAACCCGTGAACCCGCCGACGTCCGGCCCCGAGTACGGCACCCCGCACAGCCCCAGGCCCAGCACCAGGGACAGCGACGCCCGCAGCCCGGGCCAGCCCGTCACCACGTCCCCCGACCACGTCCCCCCGTACCGCTGCATCCCCGCCCAGCCGGAACGCGAGAACAGGAACGGCCGCTCGTCCGGCCGCAGCGCGCGCAGCGCCTCGTACCCGGCCCGCGCCATGCCCAGCGCGTACACGTTGTGCGCGGCGCGATGGTCGCCGCCCGCGCCGTCCAGCGCGTGCCGGGCCGACCGCGGCAGCGTCGGCTCGCCGAACGCGGTGAACGCGGACGGCTCGTTCATGTCGTGCCAGAACCCCGAGAAGCCCCGCGCCAGCCGCTCCGCGTACAGCCCGCCCCACCACTCCCGCGCCCGCGGATCGGTGAAGTCGGGGAAGACCGACGTCCCGGACCACACCTCGCCGCGCACCACCCGCCCCCGCGCGTCGCGGACGAACGCGTCCGCGGCCATCCCCCCGTCGAACACCTCCCACCCCGGCTCCGCCTTCACCCCGGGATCCACGATCGACACCAGCCGGACCCCCTCCTCCCTCAACTCGGCCGCCAGCCCGGGCAGATCGGGGAACCGCTCGCCGTCCGCCGTGAACACCCGGTGCCCCCGGTAGTGATCGATGTCCAGGTGCACCGCGCAGAGCGGCAGTCCGCGCTCCCGGTACCCCGCCACCACCCGCCGCACCTCCTCCTCGTCACCGAACCCCCAGCGCGCGTGCTGCGGCCCCAGCGCCCACGCCGGCGGCACCGCCGCGCCGCCCGTCAGCGCCGCCCAGCCGCGCAGCACCCGCGCGGGCGGGCCCGTGATCACCCAGGAGCGCAGCGGTCCGCCGCCCACGCGCACCTCGCACCGGCCCGGCCGGTCGTGCCCCGACCCCGCGCCCTCCTCGCCCTCCCACAGCGTCACCCGCCCGTCCCACGGGTTGTCGTGGAAGACCAGGTGCGTCCCGGCGTCGGCCACCACCAGCTGCACCGGCATGGTGATGTACAGCGGATCGTCCCCGGGGCCGAACGAGCCGCCGGGATCCTCGTTCCACAGCCGGTACACCCCGTCCCGCAGCCGCGGCCCCGCCGACCGGCCGCCCAGGCCGAAGAACCGCGCGTCCGCCGGGACTTCGGAGCGCTGCGCCCAGCGCGGCCCCGCCCCGTCCGCCGCCGGCTCCACCGGGTCCCACCAGCGCGGCGGGTGGTCGCGCCGGAGCACCACGCCGCCCGGCGTGCGCACCTCCACCGCCCCGTGCCGGGACACCACCACCAGCACCCGCTCGGACACCACCCGCCAGCCGCCGTCCCGGTCCGGCTCCAGCACCGCCCGCTCGTCCGCCTCCGGGACCGGCCCGGCCAGCGCGTACGAGGGCTCCGGCGCCGCCCCGTCCCAGCCGCAGAACACCGCGCCCCCCGCCGCCACCCGCACCCGCAGCGACGACCGGGCGAAGTGCACCAGCCCCCCGCCCGGCGCCGGTTCGGCACCCCGCACCGCACCGGGCACCCGCGCCCGCTCGGGCCCCGGCCCCGAAAGCCCCGCCCCGTCCGCGCGCCGCCGCCACCACGCGGCCCGCACCGAACGCAGCACCCGCGCCGCCCCCACCGTCCTGAACGACGTCATCCACTTGACCGACCGTTCCAGGTCATGCGCATCCATGCGCTCACCCTGCCACCGGCCGACCACCGGGCGGAGCGCGTTCGGCCGCCGTTCACCCCGGCAAGGGTGCGGTACGCGCCGGATGTGAGCCAACTCCCCTGGTGCGGGAGTCGATCACATGGCATCGTCCTGGGCAGCCGCGCACCCGCGCCCACTCGTCCCCCAGAGGGGGCACCCCCAGCGCGGCCCCGCCCACGACGCGCAGAGCCGGGAGCAGCCGATGACCACCGCACCGCAGCCCGCCGAACAGCCGGAGCCCCTGTGGCGGCCGGACGCCGACCGGGTTGCCCGCGCCCAGGTCACCCGCTTCCACGCCCGGGCGGCCGAGCGGTACGGCGCCCCCGCCCCCGTGCCCGGCGACCCCGTCGCGAGCTACGCCGCGCTGCACCGCTGGTCCGTCGCCGAGCCCGAGCGCTTCTGGCAGGCCGTCGCCGAATGGTGCGACGTGCGCTTCTCCACCCCGTACACCCGCGTCCTCGCCGACCGGTCCATGCCCGGCGCCACCTGGTTCCCCGGCGCCACCCTCAACTACGCCGAGCACGCCCTGCGCGCGGCCGAGGACCCCGCCCGCGCCGGCGAACCGGCCCTGCTGCACACCGACGAGACCCACGAGCCGCGCCCCGTCACCTGGGCCGAACTCCGCGCCCGGGTCGGCTCGCTGGCCGCCGCCCTGCGCCGGCTGGGCGTCCGGCCCGGCGACCGGGTCAGCGGCTACCTGCCCAACATCCCCGAGGCCGTCGTCGCCCTGCTCGCCACCGCGGCCGTCGGCGGCGTGTGGACCTCCTGCGCGCCCGACTTCGGCGCCCGCAGCGTCCTCGACCGCTTCCAGCAGGTCGAACCCGTCGTCCTGTTCACCGTCGACGGCTACACCTACGGCGGCAAGCGGCACGAGCGCGCCGCCGTGGTGGCCGAGCTCCGCGAGCAACTGCCCACCCTGCGCGCCGTGGTGCACGTCCCGCTGCTCGGCACGCCCGCCCCCGAGGGCGCCCTGGAGTGGTCCGCGCTCACCTCCGACGAGGTCGAGCCGGTCTTCGAGCAGCTGCCCTTCGAGCACCCGCTGTGGGTGCTCTACTCCTCCGGCACGACCGGCCTGCCCAAGGCCATCGTCCAGTCCCAGGGCGGCATCCTCGTCGAGCACCTCAAACAGCTCGCCCTCCACTGCGACCTGGGCCCCGGCGACCGGTTCTTCTGGTACACCTCCACCGGCTGGATGATGTGGAACTTCCTCGTCTCCGGCCTGCTGGTGGGCGCCACCGTCGTCCTGTACGACGGCAGCCCCGGCCACCCCGACACCGCCGCCCAGTGGCGGGTCGCCGAACGCACCGGCACCACCCTCTTCGGCACCTCCGCCGCCTACGTCATGGCCTGCCGCAAGGCCGGCGTCCGGCCCGGCCGCGACTTCGACCTCTCCCGCGTGCGGTGCGTCGCGACGACCGGTTCGCCGCTGCCGCCGGACGGCTTCCGGTGGATCCACGACGAGGTCGCCGAGGACATGTGGATCGCCTCCGTCAGCGGCGGCACGGACGTGTGCAGCTGCTTCGCCGGAGCCGTCCCGACGCTGCCGGTGTACGTCGGCGAACTCCAGGCGCCGGGCCTCGGCACGGACCTCCAGGCGTGGGACGCGGCGGGCGGACCCGTGACCGACGAGGTCGGCGAACTGGTCATCGCCGGCCCCATGCCGTCCATGCCGGTCCGCTTCTGGAACGACCCCGGCGGCCGGCGCTACCGCGAGAGCTACTTCGAGACGTTCCCCGGCGTCTGGCGCCACGGGGACTGGATCACCCTCACCTCGCGCGGCGGCGTCGTCATCCACGGCCGCTCCGACTCCACCCTCAACCGGCAGGGCGTGCGCATGGGTTCGGCCGACATCTACGAGGCCGTCGAGCGGCTCCCCGAGATCCGCGAGTCCCTCGTCATCGGCGTCGAGGAGCCCGACGGGGGCTACTGGATGCCGCTCTTCGTCCACCTCGCCCCCGGCGCCGCCCTCGACGACGACCTCCTCGGCCGCATCAAGAGCACCATCCGCACACAGCTCTCCCCCCGGCACGTCCCCGACGAGGTGGTGGCGGTCCGGGGCATCCCCCACACCCTCACCGGCAAGCGCCTCGAAGTCCCCGTCAAGCGCCTCCTCCAGGGCACGCCGCTGGAGAAGGCCGTCAACCCCGGCTCGGTCGACGACGTCGAGCTGCTGCGCTTCTACGAGGACCTCGCCAAGGCCCGCGACCGCGCCTGAACCACTGCCCCGACGCATTGTCAGTGCCCTCGGTTACGGTGAGTGAGCACTGGACACACAGCGTTGAGGGGGAGTGGGAAAGATGGCGCGCACCGACGACATCCGGGAGCGGCAGAGCGCACGCCGGAGACTGCGCAGGGAGGTCCCGAGCACGGTGGCCGTCCTGGCCGACGAGCGGGACTTCGCCGCGATGCGGAGATACCCGAGCTTCGGCTTCGACGACCACCCGGCCTACCTGCGGCACGTGGACGGCTTGCTCCGCGCCCTCGCCGCCCGGGGCACGCACACCAGCGTCGCCCTGTTCGACCCGGCGGAATTCGCCGACTACTGCGAACGGTCCGGCCTCGACCCGGACAGCGCCGGCAGCCGCACCCGGTACGCCGCCGAGCTCGCCGCCACCGGCAGCACCCTCGTCTACGAGGGCCAGCCCGTCGCCCGCCTGCTGCCCCGCCTCGTCGAGGAGGCGGACTGGCAGGCGACCTGGGGGCACGCGACGGAGCTGCTGGCCCGGGGCGGCTGCGCCGGCTGCGGGGAGGATCCCGGGCGGGAGCCCTTCGCCCGCGCCTCGCGCATCCTGCGCCGCATCCTCGAAGCGCTGGGCACGGGGACGCACCACCTGGTATGCACCGTCCCCACCGACGGCGGCGCCCCGCTGGTCGCCCTGCTCCAGGCCGCCTGCGACGACGACGGCGGCCTGCGGCTGGACGAGCCGGCCGCCCTGCTCTTCTGCACGGTCCTGGCGGCGGGCATCGCCACCGACCGCCCCGGGGGCATCGTCGCCCGCACCCACCGCACCGGAGGGACGACCACGGTCAGGGGCTGGAGCCTGCGCCGCGGCAGGCCCCGCCCGCTGAACGAGGCCGAGGTCTTCTCCGCCTACTGCACCGACCCGGTCACCGGCGAGCCCGTCCCGCCCGAGCACGGCGTCACGTACGAGGCGGGCATCGCCCTCGACGAGGAGGACGCCCAGGAGACATGACGACGAAAGGGGTGCCCCGCCGCACCGGCGGGGCACCCCTCTCAACTCACCTGACGCGTCGGCTCACTCGCCGGACAGCACCGCCTGCGCGGCGAGCCTGGCCTCCTCGGCCGTGTCCGTCGCACGGGCCGCGGCCGCCGCCCGCTCGCACTGGGCGAGCGTGTGCTTGGCCAGCGTGGCACGGACGTAGGGGATCGAGGCCGCGCCCATGGAAAGGCTGGTCACCCCGAGACCCGTCAGCACACAGGCGAGCAGCGGGTCCGAGGCGGCCTCGCCGCACACGCCGCAGCTCTTGCCCTCGGCCTTCGCGGCGTCCGCGGACGCCGCGATCAGGTCGAGCAGCGCAGGCTGCCACGGGTCCTGGAGGCGCGACACGGCACCGACCTGACGGTCCGCCGCGAAGGTGTACTGCGCCAGGTCGTTGGTCCCCAGCGAGAGGAACTCGACCTCCTGGAGGATCGAGCGGGCCCGCAGCGCCGCGGACGGGATCTCCACCATGGCGCCGAACTTGGCCTGCAGCCCGGCCTCGCGGCACGCGTCCGCGAACGCCTTGGCGTCGGTGCGGTCCGCGACCATCGGGGCCATGACCTCGAGGTAGACCGGCAGCCCCTCGGCGGCCTTGGCCAGCGCGGTGAGCTGGGTGCGCAGCACCTCCGGGTGGTCCAGCAGCGTCCGCAGACCCCGCACGCCCAGCGCCGGGTTGGGCTCGTCCGCCGGCGTCAGGAAGTCCAGCGGCTTGTCGGCGCCCGCGTCCAGCACGCGCACCACGACCCGGCCCTCCGGGAAGGCCTCCAGGACCTTGCGGTAGGCCTCGACCTGCTTCTCCTCGGACGGCGCCTTCGCGCTGTCGTCCAGGAAGAGGAACTCGGTGCGGAACAGGCCGACGCCCTCCGCACCCGCCTCGACCGCCGCCGGGACGTCCGCGGGACCGCCGACGTTGGCGAGCAGCGGCACCTTGTGCCCGTCGGAGGTGGCACCGGGGCCGGACGACGCGGCGAGCGCGGCCTTGCGGTCCTCGGCGGCGCGGGTCAGCTCGGCGCGCTTCTCCTCGCTCGGGTTGACGAAGATGTCACCAGTGCTGCCGTCCACGGCCACGACCGTGCCCTCGGCCAGCTCGCCCGCACCCGGCAGCGCCACGACCGCGGGCACGCCCAGGGCGCGCGCCAGGATGGCGCTGTGGCTGGTGGGCCCGCCCTCCTCGGTCACGAAGCCCAGCACCAGCGTCGGGTCCAGCAGCGCCGTGTCGGCGGGGGCCAGGTCCCGGGCGATCAGCACGTAGGGCTCGTCGCTGTCGGGCACGCCCGGCATCGGCACGCCCAGCAGACGGGCGACGATGCGGTTGCGCACGTCGTCGAGGTCGGCCACCCGGCCGGCCAGGTACTCGCCGGCTCCGGCGAGCAGCGCCCGGTAGGCGGCGAAGGCGTCGTACACCGCGCGCTCGGCGGTGCTGCCCACGGCGATGCGCCGTTCGACGTCGGCCATCAGCTCCGGGTCCTGGGCCATCATGGCCTGCGCCTCGAGCACGTGCTGGGCCTCGCCGCCGGCGAGGTTGCCCCGCGCGATCAGGTCGGCGGCCACAGCCTCCACGGCCTGGCGCGCGCGCCCCTGTTCGCGCGGCGCCTCGTCCGTCGGAATCTGCTTGGCCGGCGGCTCCAGCACCGCCGTGCCCATGTGCCGGACCTCGCCGATCGCCACACCGTGGCTCACGCCGACGCCTCGCAGCGTTGTCTCCATCATGTCCTCTCGAACGGGACCACCGTCAGAAGCCGGTGTATGTCCCTGATTGCGTTCAGCTGAACCGTTACTGCGAACTACTGCCAGCTGAACAGCTGGTCGCCCGCCTTGACATCGCCGTCCTCGCGCAGGTCGCCGAGCGAGTCGGCGGTGGCCTCAAGGGCGACCACGGGGGAGATCGGCGACTTGCCGGCCGCCTCGACCGCGGCCGGGTTCCAGCGCACGACGGCCTGGCCGCGCGTCACGGTGTCGCCCTTGTTGACGAGCAGCTCGAAGCCCTCGCCGTTGAGCTGAACGGTGTCGATGCCCAGGTGCGTCAGGACGCCGTGTCCTTCGGCGTCGACGACGACGAACGCGTGGGCGTGCAGCGAGACGATGACGCCGTCGACGGGGGCGACGGCCTCGGAGGGCTCGCGCACCGGGTCGACAGCGGTACCGGGACCCACCATCGCGCCGGAGAAGACCGGATCGGGCACTGCCGCGAGTCCGATGGCACGTCCGGCGATCGGGGACGTCACGGTGGTCATGGGAAGCCTCCCAGGGGTGGAGATTCATCACGCACCGTCACTACCTGTCCTGGACGGCGCACTGATCAGAGCCTAAGTCATAGGAACTGAGGGTTCCGCACGAGTGCGTCCGCCCCCGTCCGGTGCGCTCCGTAACCGATTTGCCTCGTCGCGCCGAGGGCCTGTACTGTCGGATCCCTGCCCACGACCGGGGCCCGCAGCGACTGCGGGCGAGGCGAGGGCGGCACTCCATTCAGAAGTGATCCCCTCTTGGGACTGCCTTTGTCTGCCCGTGTGCTTTTGCATGCGGAAAGCGGGTGGCGAGAGAGACGGAAAACGCCTGATAGAGTGTGAAACACCGAAGGGAAGCGCCCGGAGGAAAGCCGAGAGTAAGTCTCGGTGAGTACGAAGGAAGCGTCCGTTCCTTGAGAACTCAACAGCGTGCCA
>NZ_JAEAMR010000010.1:896944-899945 GCF_015999245.1 Streptomyces sp. AV19
ACATTCACGGAGAGTTTGATCCTGGCTCAGGACGAACGCTGGCGGCGTGCTTAACACATGCAAGTCGAACGATGAAGCCGCTTCGGTGGTGGATTAGTGGCGAACGGGTGAGTAACACGTGGGCAATCTGCCCTGCACTCTGGGACAAGCCCTGGAAACGGGGTCTAATACCGGATATGACTACTGACCGCATGGTTGGTGGTGGAAAGCTCCGGCGGTGCAGGATGAGCCCGCGGCCTATCAGCTTGTTGGTGGGGTGATGGCCTACCAAGGCGACGACGGGTAGCCGGCCTGAGAGGGCGACCGGCCACACTGGGACTGAGACACGGCCCAGACTCCTACGGGAGGCAGCAGTGGGGAATATTGCACAATGGGCGAAAGCCTGATGCAGCGACGCCGCGTGAGGGATGACGGCCTTCGGGTTGTAAACCTCTTTCAGCAGGGAAGAAGCGCAAGTGACGGTACCTGCAGAAGAAGCGCCGGCTAACTACGTGCCAGCAGCCGCGGTAATACGTAGGGCGCAAGCGTTGTCCGGAATTATTGGGCGTAAAGAGCTCGTAGGCGGCTTGTCGCGTCGGATGTGAAAGCCCGGGGCTTAACCCCGGGTCTGCATTCGATACGGGCAGGCTAGAGTTCGGTAGGGGAGATCGGAATTCCTGGTGTAGCGGTGAAATGCGCAGATATCAGGAGGAACACCGGTGGCGAAGGCGGATCTCTGGGCCGATACTGACGCTGAGGAGCGAAAGCGTGGGGAGCGAACAGGATTAGATACCCTGGTAGTCCACGCCGTAAACGTTGGGCACTAGGTGTGGGCGACATTCCACGTCGTCCGTGCCGCAGCTAACGCATTAAGTGCCCCGCCTGGGGAGTACGGCCGCAAGGCTAAAACTCAAAGGAATTGACGGGGGCCCGCACAAGCAGCGGAGCATGTGGCTTAATTCGACGCAACGCGAAGAACCTTACCAAGGCTTGACATACACCGGAAACGGCCAGAGATGGTCGCCCCCTTGTGGTCGGTGTACAGGTGGTGCATGGCTGTCGTCAGCTCGTGTCGTGAGATGTTGGGTTAAGTCCCGCAACGAGCGCAACCCTTGTTCTGTGTTGCCAGCATGCCTTTCGGGGTGATGGGGACTCACAGGAGACTGCCGGGGTCAACTCGGAGGAAGGTGGGGACGACGTCAAGTCATCATGCCCCTTATGTCTTGGGCTGCACACGTGCTACAATGGCCGGTACAATGAGCTGCGATGCCGTGAGGTGGAGCGAATCTCAAAAAGCCGGTCTCAGTTCGGATTGGGGTCTGCAACTCGACCCCATGAAGTTGGAGTTGCTAGTAATCGCAGATCAGCATTGCTGCGGTGAATACGTTCCCGGGCCTTGTACACACCGCCCGTCACGTCACGAAAGTCGGTAACACCCGAAGCCGGTGGCCCAACCCTTGTGGAGGGAGCCGTCGAAGGTGGGACTGGCGATTGGGACGAAGTCGTAACAAGGTAGCCGTACCGGAAGGTGCGGCTGGATCACCTCCTTTCTAAGGAGCACATAGCCGACTACGAGCGAATGACTCGTACGGTTGCTCATGGGTGGAACGTTGACTATTCGGCACGATCGGTGAGGGTCGCTAGTACTGCTTCGGCGTGGAACGTGAACTTGAACAGGACGAGTCAGAAACCGTAGTGATAGGCGAAGGACATGCGAAAGGTCCGGCGTAGAGGGTAAGACCCCCGTAGCTGAAATCATTGCGGCTCGTTTGAGAGACACCCAAGTAGCACGGGGCCCGAGAAATCCCGTGTGAATCTGGCGGGACCACCCGTTAAGCCTAAATATTCCCTGGTGACCGATAGCGGATAGTACCGTGAGGGAATGGTGAAAAGTACCGCGGGAGCGGAGTGAAATAGTACCTGAAACCGTGTGCCTACAAGCCGTGGGAGCGTCGCATGGCAGGCTTGCCTGTCATGTCGTGACTGCGTGCCTTTTGAAGAATGAGCCTGCGAGTTTGCGGTGTGTTGCGAGGTTAACCCGTGTGGGGAAGCCGTAGCGAAAGCGAGTCCGAACAGGGCGGTTGAGTAGCGCGCCCAAGACCCGAAGCGGAGTGATCTAGCCATGGGCAGGTTGAAGCGGAGGTAAGACTTCGTGGAGGACCGAACCCACCAGGGTTGAAAACCTGGGGGATGACCTGTGGTTAGGGGTGAAAGGCCAATCAAACTCCGTGATAGCTGGTTCTCCCCGAAATGCATTTAGGTGCAGCGTCGTGTGTTTCTTGCCGGAGGTAGAGCACTGGATAGGCGATGGGCCCTACCGGGTTACTGACCTTAGCCAAACTCCGAATGCCGGTAAGTGAGAGCGCGGCAGTGAGACTGTGGGGGATAAGCTCCATGGTCGAGAGGGAAACAGCCCAGAGCATCGACTAAGGCCCCTAAGCGTACGCTAAGTGGGAAAGGATGTGGAGTCGCAGAGACAACCAGGAGGTTGGCTTAGAAGCAGCCACCCTTGAAAGAGTGCGTAATAGCTCACTGGTCAAGTGATTCCGCGCCGACAATGTAGCGGGGCTCAAGCGTACCGCCGAAGTCGTGTCATTGCAGCATGAGGGCCAACGCCCGCTGTGATGGGTAGGGGAGCGTCGTGTGCCGGGTGAAGCAGCCGCGGAAGCGAGTTGTGGACGGTTCACGAGTGAGAATGCAGGCATGAGTAGCGATACACACGTGGGAAACGTGTGCGCCGATTGACTAAGGGTTCCTGGGTCAAGCTGATCTGCCCAGGGTAAGTCGGGACCTAAGGCGAGGCCGACAGGCGTAGTCGATGGACAACCGGTTGATATTCCGGTACCCGCTTTGGAACGCCCAATATCGAATCAGGCGATGCTAAGCCCGTGAAGCCGTTCCGGATCCTTCGGGTGAAGGAAAGTGGTGGAGCCGGTGACCCAGACTTGTAGTAGGTAAGCGATGGGGTGACGCAGGAAGGTAGTCCAGCCCGGGCGGTGGTTGTCCCGGGGTAAGGGTGTAG
>NZ_JAEAMR010000010.1:900045-953946 GCF_015999245.1 Streptomyces sp. AV19
TGAGACCTGATGCCGAGCCGATTGTGGTGAAGTGGATGATCCTATGCTGTCGAGAAAAGCCTCTAGCGAGTTTCATGGCGGCCCGTACCCTAAACCGACTCAGGTGGTCAGGTAGAGAATACCGAGGCGTTCGGGTGAACTATGGTTAAGGAACTCGGCAAAATGCCCCCGTAACTTCGGGAGAAGGGGGGCCATGTCCGGTGATGGAATTTACTTCCTGAGCTGGGTGTGGCCGCAGAGACCAGCGAGAAGCGACTGTTTACTAAAAACACAGGTCCGTGCGAAGCCGTAAGGCGATGTATACGGACTGACGCCTGCCCGGTGCTGGAACGTTAAGGGGACCGGTTAGCTCCATTTCGGTGGGGCGAAGCTGAGAACTTAAGCGCCAGTAAACGGCGGTGGTAACTATAACCATCCTAAGGTAGCGAAATTCCTTGTCGGGTAAGTTCCGACCTGCACGAATGGCGTAACGACTTCTCGACTGTCTCAACCATAGGCCCGGTGAAATTGCACTACGAGTAAAGATGCTCGTTTCGCGCAGCAGGACGGAAAGACCCCGGGACCTTTACTATAGCTTGATATTGGTGTTCGGTTCGGCTTGTGTAGGATAGGTGGGAGACTGTGAAGCATGCACGCCAGTGTGTGTGGAGTCGTCGTTGAAATACCACTCTGGTCGTGCTGGATGTCTAACCTGGGTCCGTGATCCGGATCAGGGACAGTGTCTGGTGGGTAGTTTAACTGGGGCGGTTGCCTCCTAAAGAGTAACGGAGGCGCCCAAAGGTTCCCTCAGCCTGGTTGGCAATCAGGTGTTGAGTGTAAGTGCACAAGGGAGCTTGACTGTGAGACCGACGGGTCGAGCAGGGACGAAAGTCGGGACTAGTGATCCGGCGGTGGCTTGTGGAAGCGCCGTCGCTCAACGGATAAAAGGTACCCCGGGGATAACAGGCTGATCTTCCCCAAGAGTCCATATCGACGGGATGGTTTGGCACCTCGATGTCGGCTCGTCGCATCCTGGGGCTGGAGTCGGTCCCAAGGGTTGGGCTGTTCGCCCATTAAAGCGGTACGCGAGCTGGGTTTAGAACGTCGTGAGACAGTTCGGTCCCTATCCGCTGTGCGCGTAGGAGTCTTGAGAAGGGCTGTCCCTAGTACGAGAGGACCGGGACGGACGAACCTCTGGTGTGCCAGTTGTTCTGCCAAGGGCATGGCTGGTTGGCTACGTTCGGGAGGGATAACCGCTGAAAGCATCTAAGCGGGAAGCCTGCTTCGAGATGAGGACTCCCACCCACTTGATGGGGTAAGGCTCCCAGTAGACGACTGGGTTGATAGGCCAGATATGGAAGACCGGTAACGGTTGGAGTTGACTGGTACTAATAGGCCGAGGGCTTGTCCTCAGTTGCTCGCGTCCACTGTGTTGGTACTGCATGGGGGACCGTGTGGGAGAGTAGGACGCCGCCGAACTATCATTCAGTAAGCCCTGGTGGGAATTCGTTCCCACCAGGGCTTATTTGCGTTTACCCACCCCCCCTCCGCACATCCCTTCCGGAGTTACCGGTAAGGTCAAGAGGGCATCAAACAAGTACGTTCCCCACAGGAGGCTCCCGGGTGGAGGTCCAGGAGACGCGCGTCCAGACCGACCGCGTCCTCACCATCCCCAACATCCTCAGCATGGCGCGCCTGGTCGGCGTACCCGTCTTCCTGTGGCTGATCCTCCAGCCCGTCTTCGGCGGACCGAAGAGCGACGGTTGGGCGCTGCTGGTACTGGCCCTGAGCGGGGTCAGCGACTACCTCGACGGCAAGCTGGCCAGGCGTTGGAACCAGATCAGCAGTCTCGGCCGGCTCCTCGACCCGGCCGCCGACCGGCTCTACATCCTCTCCACCCTGGCCGGCCTCACCTGGCGCGGGATCCTGCCGCTCTGGCTGACCGCGGCCCTGTTGGCCCGTGAGGCGATGCTCCTGGTCATGGTGTGGATTCTGAGGCGGCACGGCTATCCGCCGCCGCAGGTGAACTTCCTCGGCAAGGCCGCGACGTTCAACCTGATGTACGCCTTCCCGCTGCTGCTTCTCAGTGACAGCGGTACCTGGCTGGATACACCGGCCACCGTTTTCGGATGGGCGTTCGCCGGATGGGGTACAACCCTCTATTGGTGGGCAGGGATCCTCTACGTGGTTCAGGTCCGCCGACTGGTCAAGGCGGATACCGCGGATACCACGGCCGACTGATCCCCGTGTAAGTCCCACGTTCAACCGGGCGTTTTGGTCGGCGGTCCGTCATCTCTCGAGGAGGACGCTTCCGACATGAAGGCCGTCGTGATGGCCGGTGGCGAAGGCACTCGCCTTCGCCCCATGACCTCAAGCATGCCCAAGCCGCTCCTGCCGGTGGCCAATCGCCCGATCATGGAGCATGTCCTCCGGCTGCTCAAGCGGCACGGGCTCACCGAGACGGTGGTGACCGTCCAGTTCCTCGCCTCCCTGGTGAAAAACTACTTCGGCGACGGCGAGGAGCTCGGAATGGAGCTCACCTATGCCAACGAGGAAAAGCCACTCGGCACCGCCGGCAGCGTCAAGAATGCTGAAGAGGCCCTCAAGGACGACACCTTTTTGGTCATCTCCGGTGACGCCCTGACCGATTTCGACCTGACCGATCTGATCCGGTTCCACCGGGAAAAGGGTGCCTTG
The DNA here is from genome assembly GCF_015999245.1 of Streptomyces sp. AV19. Classification (GTDB taxonomy): domain Bacteria; phylum Actinomycetota; class Actinomycetes; order Streptomycetales; family Streptomycetaceae; genus Streptomyces. The sequence continues at coordinate 902,722 of NZ_JAEAMR010000010.1, forward strand.
GTCACGGTCTGCCTCACCCGGGTCCCCAATCCGCTGGAATTCGGCATCACCATCGTGGACGAGGCGGGCCGGGTGGAGCGCTTCCTGGAGAAGCCCACCTGGGGCCAGGTCTTCTCCGACACCGTGAATACGGGCATCTACGTCATGGAGCCCGAGGTCTTCCAGTACGTCGCCCCCGACGTCCCCGTCGACTGGTCGGGGGACGTCTTCCCCCAGCTGATGAAGGAGGGCAAGCCGGTCTACGGCTATGTCGCCGAGGGCTACTGGGAGGACGTCGGCACCCACGAGAGCTACGTCAAGGCCCAGGCCGACGTCCTCGAACGCAAGGTGGACGTCGAGATGGACGGTTTCGAGATCTCACCCGGCGTCTGGGTCGCCGAGGGAGCCGAGGTCCACCCCGACGCCGTCCTCCGCGGCCCGCTCTACATCGGCGACTACGCGAAGGTCGAGGCCGCCGCGGAGATCCGCGAGCACACGGTCGTCGGCTCCAACGTCGTCGTCAAGAGCGGCGCCTTCCTCCACAAGGCCGTCGTCCACGACAACGTCTACATCGGCCAGCAGAGCAATCTGCGCGGCTGCGTCATCGGCAAGAACACCGACGTGATGCGTGCCTCCCGGATCGAGGACGGGGCCGTCATCGGCGACGAGTGTCTCATCGGTGAGGAATCGATCATCCAGGGGAACGTCCGGGTCTATCCCTTCAAGACCATCGAGGCCGGCGCCTTCGTCAACACCTCGGTGATCTGGGAGTCCCGCGGCCAGGCCCACCTCTTCGGCGCGCGGGGGGTGTCCGGCATCCTCAATGTGGAGATCACCCCCGAGCTGGCCGTACGGCTCGCGGGTGCGTATGCCACGACGCTCAAGAAGGGCGCGACCGTCACCACGGCGCGCGACCACTCGCGCGGCGCGCGCGCCCTCAAGCGGGCGGTGATCTCGGCCCTGCAGGCCAGCGCGATCGAGGTGCGCGACCTGGAGAACGTACCGCTGCCGGTGGCCCGTCAGCAGACCGCCCGGGGAAGCGCCGGCGGCATCATGATCCGTACCACTCCGGGTGTGCCGGACTCGGTCGACATCATGTTCTTCGACGAGCGCGGGGCGGACCTCTCGCAGGCGGGCCAGCGGAAGCTGGACCGGGTGTACGCCCGCCAGGAGTACCGGCGCGCGTTCCCCGGGGAGATCGGAGATCTCTCCTTCCCCTCCAGCGTCTACGACTCCTACTCGGGCGCGTTGCTGCGGTCCATCGACACTTCCGGCGTCGCCGAGGCCGGGCTCAAGGTCGTCGTCGACGCCTCCAACGGCAGCGCCGGCCTCGTGCTGCCCAGCCTCCTCGGCCGGCTCGGCGTGGAGGCGCTCACCATCAACTCCGGGCTCGACGAGGCGCGTCCGACCGAGACCGCCGACACCCGCCGTTCGGGGCTCGTGCGGCTCGGGGAGATCGTCGCCTCCGCGCGGGCGGCGTTCGGCGTGCGCTTCGACCCGGTGGGGGAGCGGATCTCCCTGGTGGACGAGCGCGGCCGCATCGTCGAGGACGACCGGGCCCTGCTGGTGCTGCTCGACCTGGTCGCCGCCGAGCGCCGCAGCGGCCGGGTGGCCCTGCCGGTGACCACCACCCGCATCGCCGAGCAGGTCGCGGCCTACCACGGTACGCAGGTGGAGTGGACGACGACGTCGCCGGACGACCTGACCCGGGTGGGCCGGGCCGATTCGACGATCTTCGGCGGGGACGGGCGGGGCGGGTTCATCGTGCCGGAGTCCAGCAGCGTGTTCGACGGTACGGCGGCCTTCGTCCGGCTGACCGGTCTGGTGGCCCGCACCCAGCTCACGCTCAGTCAGATCGACGCGCGCATTCCCCGGGCCCACGTCCTGCGCCGCGACCTGGCGACGCCCTGGGCGGTCAAGGGGCTGGTGATGCGGCAGGTGGTCGAGGCGGCCGGTGACCGCTTCGTCGACACGACCGACGGCGTGCGGGTGGTGGAGGCCGACGGGCGGTGGGTGATGGTGCTGCCCGACCCCGCGGAGGCGGTGACGCACCTGTGGGCCGAGGGGCCTGACGACGCGTCCGCCCAGGCCCTGCTGGACGAGTGGTCGGCGGTCGTGGACGGTGCCGGCCGCTGAGTCCGTACGCGCCGTGAGGCGCCGTCTTCCCGGTCCGGATCCGGCACGCCGGTGGGGCCATTGGGAGACGGCGCCTCCGACGTGCGACGATGTGCGGCATGTCGCAGCAGCCCCCCGTTCGGAGCACTTCCGCGCCGCCCCCGCGCCCCGATGCCTCCATGTCGCTGCTGACCAACGTGATGGACCACAGCCTGGACGAGGGGTACGCGGAGGCGGCGGCCCGGCGGGCCGAGGGCGGTACGGGGCTGCCGGGCCGGCTGCGGGCCAAGCTGGGGCTCGCCGCGGGGCTGTTGCTGGCCGCGGTCGTGGTGACGCTCGGGGCGGCGCAGGCGCGGATATCGGCACCGACGCTGGCCAAGGAGCGCGAGCAGCTCATCAACCGCATCGAGTCGGAGACCTCGGCGGCGGACTCGTTGCAGAAGAACGTCGACGCCCTGCGGGAGACCGTCGGCGACCGGCAGCGCGAGGCCCTGGAGGAACACGGCGGGGACAAGGCCGAGTTGGTCTCCCTGCTCGCCGGCGCGACTCCGGTGCGGGGCCAGGGGCTCAAGGTGGTCGTCGACGACGCCAAGCAGGCCAAGACCGGTGGCGGCGGCCCCCGGGAGAGCAGCGGCTTCTCGGACACCGGCCGGGTGCGCGACCGTGACATGCAACGCATCGTCAACGGGCTGTGGCAGGCGGGTGCGGAGGCCGTCGCCATCAACGATCAGCGCCTGACGTCGTTGTCGGCGATCCGGGCGGCCGGGGACGCCATACTGGTCGACAACAAGCCGCTGGTTCCGCCGTACACGGTGCTGGCGATCGGCGACGGCAAGCGGATGAGCACGGCGTTCCAGGACAGTGTGGACGGTCAGTACCTGCACGTCCTCCAGCAGAACTACGGGGTCAGGGCGAACATCTCCGTCGAGGAGGACGTCCGGCTGCCGGCCGCGCCGAGCCTGATCGTCCGTACCGCACGACCGCAGGATGGCGGTGCGGCCGGCCGCACCGCCGACACAGGGAAGGGCACATCGTGATCGCCGTATTGGGCCTCGTCGTGGGAGTGGTGGTGGGACTGGTCGTCCGCCCCGTGGTGCCGACGGCGGTCGAGCCCTACCTGCCCATCGCCGTGGTGGCCGCGCTGGACGCCGTGTTCGGCGGGTTGCGGGCGATGCTGGACGGGATCTTCGACGACAAGGTCTTCGTGGTGTCGTTCCTGTCCAACGTCGTCGTGGCGGCCCTGATCGTCTTCCTGGGCGACAAGCTGGGCGTCGGGGCGCAGCTGTCGACGGGTGTGGTGGTCGTCCTGGGCATCCGCATCTTCTCCAACGCCGCCGCGATCCGGCGGCACGTCTTCCGGGCGTGAGGCCGATGAGCACCGACGACACGCCCGAGGAGCCGAAGGGTTCCGGTCCCGGGCGCCCGGAAGAGCCGGAGGGGCCGAAGGGGCCTGAGGGGCCCGAGAAACCGGTGGAGGCGGCGCGGGAGGCGGAACCCCCGCCCCCGTCCGTGACGGGGCGTCAGCGGCTGCTGCACGCGCTCTGGCCGCCCCGGTTCACCCGGGCGCAGCTGACGATGGCGGTGCTGTTGTGTGTGCTGGGGCTGGCCCTGGCGATCCAGGTGCGGTCCAACAGCGAGAGCAGCGTGCTGCGCGGGGCGCGCCAGGAGGATCTGGTGCGGATCCTGGACGAGTTGGACAACCGCACCAAGCGTCTGGAGGATGAGAAGCGGCGGTTGGAGAGCCAGCGCACGGAGCTGGAGAGCAGTTCCAACCAGGCCGCCGAGGCCCGCAAGCAGACGGAGCAGAAGGAGCAGCAGCTCGGCGTGCTGGCGGGTACGGTGGCTGCCCAGGGGCCGGGCATCGTGCTCACGGTGAGCGACCCCAAGGGAGCGGTCGAGCCGGACTCGCTGCTGGACGCCATCCAGGAGCTGCGTGCCGCGGGGGCCGAGGCGATCCAGATCAACGATGTCCGCGTGGTCGCCGGCACATACTTCTCGGGTGGTGCGGGGAAGGTGGAGATCGACGGCAAGAAGATCTCCCAGCCGTACAAGTTCAAGGTCATCGGCAAGCCCGACGATCTGAGGCCGGCGCTCAACATCCCCGGCGGTGTGGTGCAGACTCTGCAGAAGGAACAGGCGGGGGTGGACATCTCCCGGTCTGAGAAGATCACTGTTGACGCCTTGCGTCCGGCGAAGCGGCCTGACTACGCTCGGTCGTCATCGCAGTGAGACAGGCGCACGCAGGAGCTCTGCGGGGAGGGCGGGAAGTTGCGGGGGGTCGGCGCACCAAGAACGGGGTGCGTGATGGAAACTGTCTGTTGGCCTTGGACGTTGTAAGGATGTCCAGGTCGGACGGTGTGTGCATCGAGGGTTTGTCCTGCCCCACGGGCGGGTCTGTTTCGGTCAAGGGGAATCGCCCGTGAAGTTGTTTGCGAAGTTGTTCGGCAAGAGCGCACGCCAGAGCGGCGGCAGTGGTGCCGCCCGCCACCGGGCCGCGGGTCCGGTGGAAGGCGAGGAGCGGGGCCAGGAAGGCCGCCCTCTGTTCCGCGACCAGACGGGCGGTCCGGGAGTCGCTCCCGAGGACCCCTCGGCGACGGGTCGCATAGGTTTCGGCACTCCGCCGGGAGCGGGGGAAGGCGCCGGGCAGGTCTGTACCAGGTGCGGCCACCGGAACGGTGAGAACAGCCGGTTCTGCTCCAACTGCGGCGCGCCGCTGCGGCCCGGTGCCGTGGCCGAGCGGGCCTCGGAGACCACCTCCACCATCTCGATCTCGGGTCTTGAGGCGTACGACTCGGAGACCACCGGGCAGACCCCCATCCCGTCGCTCTCCCCGGAGGCCCAGGCCGCGGTGGAGGCGCTGCCGGCGGGGTCGGCACTGCTGGTTGTCCGGCGCGGCCCGAACTCGGGCAGCCGCTTCCTGCTGGACGGCGAGGTGACCACCGCGGGCCGGCACCCGCAGAGCGACATCTTCCTCGACGACGTGACCGTCTCCCGGCGGCACGTGGAGTTCCGCCGCGGCCAGGACGGCAGCTTCACCGTCACGGACGTCGGCAGCCTCAACGGCACGTACGTGAACCGGGAGCAGATCGACTCCGTGGTGCTGGCGAACGGCGACGAGGTGCAGATCGGCAAGTATCGCCTGGTCTTCTTCGGCAGCCAGCGGGGCATCTGACCCACCCCAGGAAGGGCCATGCTTCAGACACCGTCGGGCGGCGCCGGATCCTCCGGCACCGCCGGTGCGGAGGGCCGGCCGGTGAGCATCGGCACGGTGCTCACCGTGCTGCGCGAGGAGTTCCCCGAGGTCACCATCTCCAAGATCCGTTTCCTGGAGGCGGAGGGCCTGGTGGAGCCGCAGCGCACGCCGTCCGGCTACCGGAAGTTCAGCCCGGCGGACGTGGAGCGGCTCGCCCAGGTGCTGCGGATGCAGCGCGACCACTATCTGCCGCTGAAGGTCATCCGGGAGCACCTGGACGCGCTGGAGCGGGGCGAGCGCGTACCGCTCCCGTCCCCGGGGCAGCCCCGGGACGCCCTCGATCTGCCCGAGGACGCTGTCGAGGCGGTGGAGGCCGGTGACGTTCCCGCGCCTTCTTCGCGAGTCGGCCGGGCCGAGCTGCTGACCGCCGCCGGGGCGACCGAGGCGGAGCTGGTGGAATGGGAGTCCTACGGGCTGGTCGCGCCCCACTCGGACGGCGCATTTGCCGCCGATTCCGTGGCTGTCGCCCGGCTCGTCGCCGACCTGGGGCGATTTGGTCTGGAGCCGCGTCACCTGCGGGCCATGAAGGCCGCCGCCGACCGCGAGGCCGGCCTGGTCGAACAGGTGGTCGCACCACTGCGCAGGCACCGCAACCCACAGACCAGGGCGCACGCCGAGGCGACCGCGCGGGAGCTGGCCGGACTTTCCGTACGGCTGCACGCGGCCTTGGTGCAGTCCGCGCTGCAGCAGCGCGGACAGTGAGCGGGACGTCCCGACTACCCAAACCCGGCGGGCACGTCCTAGGGTTGCTGTGTGAACGAGCTCGATGTCGTGGGTGTCCGGGTGGAAATGCCGTCCAACCAGCCGATCGTGCTCCTGCGCGAAGTGGGAGGCGACCGCTACCTCCCTATCTGGATCGGCCCGGGGGAGGCGACGGCCATTGCCTTCGCCCAGCAGGGCATGGCCCCGGCCCGGCCGCTGACCCATGACCTGTTCAAGGACGTGCTGGACGCGGTCGGCCAGCAGCTCGCCGAGGTCCGGATCACGGACCTGCGCGAGGGCGTGTTCTACGCGGAGCTCGTCTTCGCCAGCGGGGTGGAGGTCAGCGCGCGGCCGTCCGACGCCATAGCGCTGGCGCTGCGCACCGGTACGCCGATCTACGGCAGCGACGGTGTGCTGGACGACGCGGGCATCGCGATTCCGGACGAGCAGGAGGACGAGGTGGAGAAGTTCCGCGAGTTCCTCGACCAGATCTCGCCGGAGGACTTCGGCACCAGCAATCAGTGAGGGCCCGTCGAGCGGCGGCCGTGGGCGGCCGGCGAGGCGCGGTCCCGGGCCGGAAAAAGGGCGGTCCGGGCGCATTCGAGTAGCCTTTCCCCTTATGGGGATACGTAAAACCACTCTCAGGGTGATTATCACTCGGCGTGCCGAGTGTGGCGATCGTTGACGCACCCCGAGCGACTGCCTACCGTCGAGAAGGCAGGTCAAGGACGGAGGTCGGCGTGAGAAGCACGGGCGACGGTACAGCGGTCGGCAGTCCGTATCCGCTGCATGGGGGAACGGTCGAACCGGTGACCCGCCCCCACAGCCTCAACGGCATGGGGGGTACCCCCGTCCCCACCGCGGCGGCGGTCACCTCGCAGCGGGGGCACCGGGCCGGCACGGAGACGGAGACCGGGGGGGACGCCACGACCGGCACCGACACCATTGGTTACCGGGGGCCGACCGCGTGCGCGGCGGCCGGCATCACCTATCGACAGCTCGACTACTGGGCGCGCACCGGGCTGGTCGAGCCCAGCGTGCGGCCCGCCTACGGCTCGGGCAGCCAGCGGCTCTACAGCTTCCGGGACGTCGTCGTCCTGAAGATCGTCAAACGGCTGCTGGACACCGGGGTCTCCCTGCAGAACATCCGCACCGCCGTCCAGCACCTGCGCTCGCGCGGCATGGCCGACCTCGCGCAGATGACGCTGATGAGCGACGGGGCCACGGTGTACGAATGCTCCTCGCCCGACGAGGTCGTCGGGCTGCTCCAGGGCGGGCAGGGCGTCTTCGGCATCGCCGTCGGGGTGGTGTGGCGCGACGTCGAGAGCGCGCTGGCCCAGCTGCACGGGGAGCGGGTGGACACGGGGGAGACGCTCGTCGGGCACAACCCGGCAGACGAGCTGGCGCGCCGCCGCAACCGGGCCGGCTGAGGGGCTCGCGGGCGCCGCCACCGACACCCTGCGTCGCACATCGGTGCGATTGTCAGTGGTGTGCGGCACCATCTGTCATGTGAGAGGTTCGCCGACGATCCTGCATCTGGACATGGACGCCTTCTACGCCTCGGTGGAGCAGGCGGCCAAGCCCAGCCTGCGCGGAAAGCCGGTGGTGGTGGGCGGCGTGGGCCCCCGTGGCGTGGTGGCCACGGCCTCGTACGAGGCGCGGGTCTTCGGCGTCCACTCGGCCATGGCGACGGCCCAGGCACGCAGGCTCTGCCCCAACGCCGCGTATCTGCACCCGCGGTTCACCCTCTACCGGCAGATCAGCGACATCGTCATGGAGCTGCTCGGCCGGCTGTCGCCGCTGGTCGAGCCGCTCAGCCTCGACGAGGCGTTCGTGGACCTGGAGGCGGGCGGCGTCGAGTGCTCCTCGGCGGCGGTCCGGGCCGTGGGCGAGCAACTGCGCAGGGACATCCGGGCGGCGACCGGGGTCAGCGGATCGGTGGGGCTCGCCGGGTCCAAGATGCTCGCGAAGATCGCCTCGGAGCAGGCGAAGCCGGACGGTCTCGTCGTCATCGAGCCCGGTACGGAGCTGGAGCTGCTGGGGCCGATGCCGGTGCGGACCATCCCGGGCGTCGGGCCCGCCACGGCGGAGGCGCTGCGGCGGGCCGGCATCCACACCGTGGCCGAGACGGGCGAGGCCGGCGAGGCGGAGCTGGTACGGCTGCTCGGCAAGGCCCACGGGGCGTCCCTGCACGCGCTGGCGACCGGTCACGACGACCGTCCCGTGGTGGCGGAGCGGGACGCGAAGTCCGTCTCGGTGGAGGACACCTTCGCCGAGGACCTCACCGACCGGACCCGCGTGCAGCTGGAGCTCGCGCGCCTGGCGGACCGGTGCGTGCGGCGGCTGCGGGATGCCGGGCGGTCCGGGCGCACGGTCGTCATCAAGGTCCGCCGTTACGACTTCTCGACCCTGACCCGCTCGGAGACCTTGCGGGGGCCGACGGACGACCCCGCCGTCGTGCGGGAGGCCGCTGCCCGGCTGCTGGAGGGGGTGGACACCTCGGAGGGCGTCCGGCTGCTCGGCGTGGGGGTCAGCGGGCTGGCCGACTACACGCAGGAGGACCTTTTCGCGTTCGCGCGGGCGCGGGCGGAGGAGGAGGCGGGGGCGGGAGCGGATGTGGGGGCCAGGGCCGGGGAGGCTGAGGGGGACGATCGGGGGGAGGACGAGGAGCGGGCGGATGCCGGGGGGCGGCCGCGGCAGTGGTTCCCGGGGCTGGATGTGGTCCACGCGGAGTTCGGTCGGGGCTGGGTTCAGGGGAGTGGGCTCGGGCGGGTCACCGTGCGGTTCGAGGAGCCCTGGTCGGAGGTGCCGGGGCGGGTGCGGACGTTTGCTGCGGATGATGTGGCGTTGGAGCCGGCTGATCCTGTGCCGTTGTTGCGGCCGTCCTGTGTGGAGGGGGCGGAGGGGGAGTGTTCTGGTGGGGGCCGTGGGGGCGGTGGGGGTGCGCGGGCTTCGGCGGTGTTGGGGGGAGGAGGGGGCGTCAGTGCCGCCTGATTTTGGTTTGCCCCAGCCCCGCCCTTTCACCGTTTCTTCCGGGGCTCCGCCCCGGGGCCCGGGCGGGGCTTCGCCGCGCGCAGGGCGGGGGCTGCGCCCCCTGCACCCCGCCGGGGGCTTCGCCCCCTGGACCCCCGCCTGGGGCTCCGCCCTCGGACCCCTACCTGGGGCTCCGCCACTGGAACCCGTTTCGGGGCTCGCCCCGGACCCCGCAACCGCGCTTCGCGCGGTTGTCCTCAAACTCCCCGGAGGGGGCAACCCCCAGACGGGCTGGTGCGGGGCTCAGCACCCAAGGCCCGCGATGCGGCCGCGTCGTGTGCGCGGTGGAGGAGCAGCTGGACGGCGTCCGCGTTCGTCCTCAAGTGCCGGGCGGGCTGGGATCGCTCCCCGCGTTGGTGTCTGGATCCGGATATCGGGAGGTGAAGCCCGGGCGCACAGCTCGGCCTCGTCGGTTCAAGGCTCGTGGGTCGGGTCGATGGGGGATTCCGGTGGCAGGCTCAGGCGGTAGTGGTGGTAGAGCCGGAGTTCCTGTTCGGGGGAGAGATGGCGGCCTACGCCCAGGTCGGGGGCTTCCCTGATGAGTGAGCGCTCGTAGGGGATGCGCAGCACCCCGTCGACGACCTCGCTCGGCTTCAGCGGGACGAACGCGTCGCGGCCGAAGAGCCCGGTGCGCACCGCCGCCCACTCCGGCGTGCCCGTCGCGTCGTCCAGGTACACCTCGTCCACGGTGCCGATCCTCGCGCCGTCGCGGTCGTAGGCCCTGCGCCCGATGAGGCTCCGGGGGTCGATGTCGGTCTGCACGGTTCCTCCCGTGGGCTGCGCCCCCTGGGTCACGTCCGTCCCGCCGGGTTCCCCTGGAAGCTCATCACAAAGCCCATGAAAACCCGTGAGGGGCATGAAATGCCACATAGGAGGAAGGGGCTCTCGGGAGATCCTCCCGCGGCATCGCCGCTGGTAGTCTGGCGATTGGCCGCTGACCCCGCGCGGGAGAGTCCCTCAGGGACCCGGACAGGCATTGACCTGGAAGGGTTCGACGGGGGCGCCGAAGGAGCAAATCCTCCCCGGAATCTCTCAGGCACACGTACCGCGCGGACGAGGTCACTCTGGAAAGCAGGGCGGGCCCCGGTCCTCGTACCATGCCGAGCCCCCCTCACCGACGGTGAAAGCCGGGCTGCCCGCATGGGCCCGGTGAAGCTCTCAGGTCCAGTTGACAGAGGGGGAGGCCGTCCGGGTACCCGCGCCGTGGTACCCCTCGCAGGTCGTATGACCAGGAGGCCCCCGCAGATGACTGCCCACCGCATCGCCCTCTCCGACCTGGAGCGCGGCACTCCCTTCGCGAACCGCCACATAGGCCCCGACACCGGGGCCCAGGCGAAGATGCTGGCCCAGGTCGGCTTCGGCTCGCTCGACGAACTCACGGCCGCCGCCGTACCGGACGTGATCAAGAGCGCCGAGGCGCTCCGGCTGCCCGGGGCCCGCGGCGAGGCCGAGGTGATCGCCGAGCTGCGCTCGCTCGCCGACCGCAACCAGGTGCTCGTCCCCATGATCGGCCTGGGCTACCACGGCACGTTCACCCCGCCCGTGATCCTGCGCAATGTCCTGGAGAACCCGGCCTGGTACACGGCCTACACGCCGTACCAGCCGGAGATCTCCCAGGGCCGCCTGGAGGCCCTCCTCAACTTCCAGACCGCCGTCGCCGACCTCACCGGGCTGCCGACCTCCGGTGCCTCGCTCCTCGACGAGGGCACCGCGGCGGCCGAGGCGATGGCGCTCTCCCGCCGTATCGGCAAGGTCAAGGACGGCGTCTTCCTCGTCGACGCCGACGCCCTGCCGCAGACCGTGGCGGTCATCGAGACCCGCGCCGAGCCGACCGGGGTCGAGGTCGTCGTCGCCGACCTCTCCGCCGGCATCCCTGACGAGATCGCCGGGCGCGGCGTCTTCGGCGTGCTGCTCCAGTACCCCGGTGCCTCCGGTGAGGTCCGCGACCTGCGGCCGGTCATCGAGCGGGCGCACGAGCTGGGCGCGGTCGTCACCGTCGCCGCCGACCTGCTCGCGCTCACCCTGTTGACCCCGCCCGGCGAGCTCGGCGCGGACATCGCGGTCGGCACCACCCAGCGCTTCGGCGTCCCCATGGGCTTCGGCGGCCCGCACGCCGGATACATGGCCGTCCGCGAGAAGTTCGCCCGCAGCCTCCCCGGCCGTCTCGTCGGCGTCTCCGTGGACGCGGACGGCGACAAGGCGTACCGCCTGGCGCTGCAGACCCGTGAGCAGCACATCCGCCGCGAGAAGGCCACCAGCAACATCTGCACCGCGCAGGTCCTGCTCGCCGTGATGGCCGGCATGTACGCCGTCTACCACGGCCCCGAGGGCCTGACGGCCATCGCCCGCCGGGCCCACCGCTACGCCGCGCTGCTCGCCGCGGGGCTGCGCGCGGGCGGCGTCGAGGTCGTGCACGGCACGCACTTCGACACCGTGACCGCCCGCGTCCCCGGCCGGGCCGACGCGGTCCTCGCGGCCGCCCTGGAGCGCGGCGTCAACCTTCGCAAGGCGGACGCCGACACCGTCGGCATCGCCTGCGACGAGACCACCACCCGCGAGCACCTGGCCGCCGTGTGGGCCGCGTTCGGAGTGGACGCCGACGTGGAGGCGCTCGACACCACCACCCCCGACGCGCTCCCCGAGGAACTGCTGCGCCGCTCCGCCTTCCTCGCCCACCCGGTCTTCCACCAGCACCGCTCCGAGACGTCGATGCTGCGCTACCTGCGCCGTCTCGCCGACCGGGACTACGCGCTGGACCGGGGCATGATCCCGCTCGGGTCCTGCACGATGAAGCTCAACGCCACCACGGAGATGGAGCCCATCACCTGGCCCGAGTTCGGCGCGCTGCACCCCTTCGCCCCGGAGGAGCAGGCCGCGGGCTACCTCACGCTGATCCGCGAGCTGGAGGAGCGGCTGGCCGAGGTCACCGGCTACGACAAGGTCTCCCTCCAGCCCAACGCCGGTTCGCAGGGCGAGCTGGCGGGCCTGCTCGCCGTCCGGGCCTACCACCGTGCCAACGGGGACGAGCAGCGCACGGTGTGCCTCATCCCGTCCTCCGCGCACGGCACCAACGCGGCCAGCGCCGTGATGGCCGGCATGCGGGTGGTCGTCGTCAGGACCGGTGACGACGGCGAGGTCGACGCCGCGGACCTGCGCGCCAAGATCGAGCAGTACCGCGACGAGCTGGCCGTGCTGATGGTCACCTACCCGTCCACGCACGGCGTGTTCGAGGAGCACATCAGCGACATCTGCGCGCTGGTGCACGAGGCGGGCGGCCAGGTCTACGTGGACGGCGCCAACCTCAACGCCCTGGTGGGGGTGGCGAAGCCGGGCAAGTTCGGCGGCGACGTCTCGCACCTGAACCTGCACAAGACCTTCTGCATCCCGCACGGCGGCGGCGGTCCGGGCGTCGGCCCGGTCGGCGTCCGCGCGCACCTGGCGCCGTACCTGCCCAACCACCCGCTGCAGCCGTCGGCCGGACCGGAGACGGGCGTCGGCCCGGTCTCGGCGGCGCCCTGGGGCTCGGCCGGCATCCTGCCGATCTCCTGGGCGTACGTCCGGCTCATGGGCGGCGAGGGCCTCAAGAAGGCCACCCAGGTCGCGGTGCTGGGCGCCAACTACGTCGCCAAGCGCCTGGAGCCGCACTACCCCGTGCTCTACACGGGCCCGAACGGCCTGGTCGCGCACGAGTGCATCATCGACCTGCGGCCGCTCACCAAGGCGACCGGCGTGTCCGTGGACGACGTCGCCAAGCGCCTGATCGACTACGGCTTCCACGCGCCCACCATGTCGTTCCCGGTGGCCGGCACCCTGATGATCGAGCCGACCGAGAGCGAGGACCTCGTCGAGCTGGATCGTTTCTGTGAGGCGATGATCGCCATTCGCGCCGAGATCGAGAAGGTCGGCTCGGGCGAGTGGGACAAGGACGACAACCCGCTGCGCAACGCCCCGCACACCGCCGCCTCGGTCGCCGGCGAGTGGGAGCGCCCCTACAGCCGCGAGGAGGCGGTCTTCCCGGCCGGGGTCGTGGCCGCCGACAAGTACTGGCCGCCGGTGCGCCGGATCGACGGCGCGTTCGGCGACCGCAACCTGGTCTGCTCGTGCCCGCCGCTGGACGAGTACGAGGGCTAGTCGCACCTCGCACAGGAGAAGGGCCGGTCCGGCGGTGCGCCGGACCGGCCCCTTTCGCGTCGTCCTCCGGTGTGCCGGACGCCCCGTCAGGCGGCGGTCACGATCTGCTCGGTGCCGAGCGGCCGGTGCGGGGCGATGATCTGCCCGTCGGGCAGGAGCTCACCGGTGTCCTCGAAGACGAGGACGCCGTTGCACAGCAGGCTCCAGCCCTGCTGCGGGAAGTGGGCCACGAGATGCGCGGCTTCCCGGTCGGCTGAGTCGGCTGACGGGCACGCGGGCTGGTGCTGGCACATGGGAGGGTTCTTTCGCTGGGATGTCGGTGATGCTGATGCTGTGCTGCGGCTCGATGCGGTGGTCATGCCGCCCCCCGTTGCGATTCGGTCGGTCGGTCCCAGTGTTGCCCTACGGGCGTGATTCCGCAGGGATTTCATGGCAGCGGTCCTCTGTGGAGGAGGACGCGTCACCCATGCGGACGGTTGCTGTCAACAAGGCTGTCGCTTCGGTCGATTCGGGTCGGCGCCGGCGAGGTTCACCCGAGTGGGTGAGGGCTCGCGCGGCGCCCCGCGAGCCGGGCGCGGGGCGCCGCGAAGGGGCGCGTCAGGCGGACTTCTGCAGCAGCGGCGCGGCCGTCAGCCGGAGGGTGAGGACCGGCAGCAGGTCGGCGAAGCGGTGCGGGCGGTGCGCGGCGATGCCCGGTGGCGCGGGGGCGAGCGGCACCAGCAGGTCGCCGGGGGCCGGCAGGCCCGACTCGGCGTCGGCCGTGACGTCGCCGTGCAGCCAGAGGGTGCACATGTAGAGGCCGGGGACGGTCAGCAGCCGGGGCTGGTACGGGGCGGACAGCGACTCGGCCTGGCGCAGCGCCAGTTCGGTGGAGGCGACGTACGGCCCCTCGAAGAAGTGCGAGAACGCCCATCCGTCCGGGGTCAGCATCGTCTCGCCCGCGGCGATCGCGCGCTCGTCCTCCTTGATGAGGAAGCGCCAGCCCGTCAACCGGGTGCGCGGTGCGCCGCCGGCCGGCAGGACCGGCTCCAGCACGTGGACGGGCAGGGTGAGTTCGTAGCTGAGGGAGCCCTGCGCGGCCTTCAGGGACGGGGTACGGGTCTCGCGGACGGCGGTGGGGGAGCCGAGGGCCGTGCGGATGCTGCGGAGGGCAGGCGCGGGTGCTGGGGGGACATGCAGGGGCATGACGGTTCGCCTCTCACTTCGGAGACACGCGGTGCTGGGCAGTGACGACGCTGTCGGTGTGCGGGGTCAGAGGGGGAGCCGGGACCGACTGCCGGGGCCTACTCTCTGCCTCAACCCGAGTTTATACGACACGTGTTCACATGGTGTTTCGGGTAGCTGTCGCCGGTATTTCCGGCAAGGAGATATCAGGGCCGCCTGCGGGGTGGATTTCGGTGATTTCGTTCCGAGCCGCACACGCCTGACCTCGGTTTCTTTCCCGAGGACGGTAGGCCGAAACTCGCCGGTGTTTATGACCCGCGCAATCCCCGGTGCCGGGAGCTGCCGTCATGCCAAGGGAATGTGCCGGAGTGCACTCAGCCTCCAGCCTACCGGTTATGCGGTCGGCACGAGGCGTTTCGATCGCGCCGCCTGGGCATCATCGTCCGTGACGACGGCGGCCGGCGCCGCGGCGGCCCGCTTGAGGAGGGAAGGGCTTCCATGGGTGAGAAGGTCGCGGTCGTGGGGTTCGACCTGGCCGACCGGCAGCGCCACCGGGACAAGCTCCGGCAGTGTCTGCAAGCGCTGGCGAGGTTACTCGGGGAGCGGCGTTTCGACCGTCCCCGCAACCTTATGGGGCTGGAGATCGAGTTGAATCTGGCGGGCCCCGACGGCATGCCGAGCATGATGAATGCCAAGGTGCTGGAGCGGATCGCGAGCCATGATTTCCAGACCGAACTCGGGCAGTTCAACCTCGAAGTGAACATTGTCCCGCACCGGTTGTCTGGGGCCGTTCTCGACCAGCTCGCCGAGGAGTTGCGCACCGGCCTCTCCTATGCCGACCGAAAGGCCCGGGAAGTCGGTTCCCGAATAGTGATGATCGGCATTCTGCCGACGCTCGGCCAGGCCGACCTGGTCCCCGCGAACTTCTCCGCCGCCGACCGCTACGCCCTGCTCAACGCCCAGTTGGTGGCGGCGCGCGGCGAGGACTTCACCATCGACATCGACGGCGTCGAACGGCTGGCGTGCACCGCGGGCTCCATCTGTCCCGAGGCCGCCTGCACCTCCGTCCAGCTGCACCTCCAGGTCACCCCGGGCCGGTTCGCCGCCGTGTGGAACGCGGCCCAGGCCATCGCCGCCGCGCAGATCGCCGTGGGCGCCAACTCGCCCTTCCTCTTCGGCCGCGAGCTGTGGCGCGAGTCCCGGCCGCCGCTGTTCGTCCAGTCCACCGACACCCGCCCGCCGGAGCTCAAGGCGCAAGGGGTGCGGCCACGCACCTGGTTCGGCGAGCGCTGGATCGACTCCGCCTACGAACTCTTCGAGGAGAACCTGCGGTTCTACCCGCCGATCCTGCCCATCAGCGGCGACGAGGACCCGCTGCGCGTCCTGGACGAAGGCGGGGTGCCGCGGCTGGACGAACTCACGCTGCACAACGGCACGATCTACCGCTGGAACCGTCCCGTCTACGGCATCGCCGACGGCGTCCCCCACCTGCGGGTGGAGAACCGGGTGCTGCCCGCCGGTCCGACCGTCGCCGACGTCCTGGCCAACACCGCGTTCTACTACGGCCTGGTCCGGGCCCTCGCCGAGGAGCCGCGGCCGGTGTGGACGCGGCTGCCCTTCGCGGTGGCCGCCGACAACTTCGACACCGCCTGCCGGCACGGCATCGACGCCGTGCTGCGCTGGCCGAAGGCGGGCCGCGGCGGCGTCGCCCCGGTGCCGGCCGTCCGCCTGGTCCGCGAGGAACTGCTGCCGCTGGCCGCCGCCGGGCTGGACGCCTGGGGCGTCGAACCGGCCGACCGCGACCGCTACCTGGGGATCATCGAGGGCCGCTGCCGGTGGCGGGCCAACGGGGCGTCCTGGCAGGCGGCCACCTACCACGCGGCGCGGGACAAGGGCCTGGACCGGCACGCCGCGCTGGCCGCCACCACGCGCCGCTACTGCGAACTGATGGCCACCGGGGAGCCGGTGCACACCTGGCCCGTCGGCACCGGCTGACACGGCCGACCCCCTGTCGTCCGGCCACCGGGCCGTCGGGCAAGCTGTGACGGACCGAACGGCCGGACGACGGATGCGGGAGTGGTGGAGTGCGGCAGAACGCCCGGGACACGGCGAGGACCCCGGCGGCCGGGCCGGGACGGACGGCCGGGCCCGGGCTGTCGCGGCGCACGCTGGGCACCGAGACCCTGCTGGTGCTCGCCCTGTCGCTGGGCGCCAGCGCGGTCTCCGCGCTGATCAGCTTCATCGGTGCCGCGACCCGGCCGGGCGGGCTGAAGGACCAGGCCGCCCGGCTCAACGCCTCGCACGCGCCCGGCCGGCCCTGGCTGGACCTGGCCTGGCAGGTCTTCGGCATCGCCACCGCGCTGGTGCCCGTGTTCCTCGTCGTCCACCTGCTGCTGCGCGAGGGGGCCGGCCCGCGGACGATCGGCCTCGACCGCCGCCGGCCCGGCTCCGACCTGGCCCGCGGCACCGCCGTCGCGGCGGTGGTCGGCGGCACCGGCCTGCTCCTCTACCTCGGGGCCCGGGCCGCCGGCGGCAACCTGACCGTGGTGCCGGAGTCCCTGCCGGACGTCTGGTGGAAGTTCCCGGTGCTGATCGCCTCCGCCGTGCAGAACGCGGTCCTGGAGGAGGTCGTGGTCGTCGGCTACCTGCTGCGCCGGCTCGGGCAGCTGGGCTGGTCGCCGGCGGCCGCGCTGGCCGCGAGCGCGGTGCTGCGCGGCTCGTACCACCTCTACCAGGGCATCGGCGGCCTCGTCGGGAACATGGCGATGGGCGTGCTCTTCGTCCTCCTCTACCGGCGCTGGGGCCGGGTGGGCCCGCTGGTGGCCGCGCACGCCCTGATCGACGTCGTGGCCTTCGTCGGCTACGCGCTGCTCGCCGGACATGTGAGCTGGCTGCCGACGGGCTGACGGGCGTCCGGTTCAAGGCCTGTCCGACGGCTCTTGGACCGCCGCCAGGCAGGCCGCCCCTGCCGCGTGGCGCGACTCGTGAGCTGCCGACCGCCTTACAGGGAGCACCTGCACCTGCGAGGCGGCGGTCTCAAGAGCCGTCGGGCACGGCTTGGTGGCCTAGACGAGCAGCTCGCCGTCGATGACGGTGACGGCGTCGCCGGTCAGCAGGGCCCGCTCCCCGCGCAGGGATACCCGTACCCGGCCCTGCCGGGCCCCGCCCTGCAGCCCCGTCAGCTCCGTGCGCCCCAGGCGCGCGGACCAGAACGGGGCCAGCGCGGTGTGCGCGCTGCCGGTGACGGGGTCCTCGTCGATGCCCGCGTTCGGGAAGAAGCCGCGCGAGACGAAGTCGTAGCCGCGCGTGGGGTCCTCGGCGGGCGCGGTGACGATGACGCCGCGGCGGGACCGCTCGGCCAGGGCCCGCGGGTCGGGGGCCAGGGCATGGACGGTCTTCTCGTCGGCCAGCTCCACCAGCAGGTCGCCGAGGTGGCGGCTGGTGTCGTGCACGCCCAGCAGCCGGGCGCCCAGGATGCCGGCCAGCCCGTCCGGAGCGGCGACGGGGGTGAGCGGGGAGGTCGGGAAGTCCAGGGTGATCGAGCCGTCCCCGCCCGCCGTCGTGGTCAGGGCGCCGCAGCGGGCGGCGAACCGCACGGTTCCCGTGGCCGTCCCGGTGGTGTGCAGGACGTGCGCGGTGGCGAGCGTGGCGTGCCCGCACATGTCCACCTCGGTCGTCGGGGTGAACCAGCGCAGCGCCCAGTCCGCCTCCGCGGCGGCGCCCAGCGGGTGGGCGAACGCCGTCTCGGACAGGTTGACCTCGGTGGCGATCTTCTGGAGCCGCTCGTCGTCGGGGAAACCCTCGGGTCCGAAGAGCAGGACGCCCGCGGGGTTGCCGGCGAAGGGGCGGTCGGTGAAAGCGTCGACGATTCGGATGCGCATGGCGCGACCGTAGGCGCGGCGGCGGGTCGGCGTACACGGCCAATGGGGGAGAAGTGGACCCGGGGCCCGGGGCGGGTGCGCCCTTCCGGAGGGGAGGAATCGCAGTCGGGGTCTTGTCGTCCGAACGTTACCGATATATCGTCGAAGCATCGTGAACGATCGATGACTGGAGGAACGACATGTATACCCACCACGAACACGAGCACCAGGGCCCCCGTCGGCGCGGATGGGGCGAGCGCGGCGGGCGGCGCGCCTTCGGGCCGTTCGGTCCTCCGTTCGGCGGGCCGCCCTTCGGCGGGCGCGGGCGGGGCGGACGCGGCGGCCGGGCGCGCCGCGGCGACGTGCGGGCCTCGATCCTGGCGCTGCTCCTGGACCGGCCGATGCACGGCTACGAGATGATCCGCGAGATCGCCGAGCGCAGCGGCGGGGCCTGGAAGCCCAGCCCGGGGTCGGTGTACCCGACCCTGCAACTGCTGGAGGACGAGGGCCTGATCAGCAGCGCGAGCGAGGGCGGCAAGAAGCTGTTCACCCTCACCGACGAGGGGCGCGCCGAGGCCGAGGCGGGGTCGCCGGCCCCCTGGGAAGAGGTCGGCGGCGGCATCGACCTGGAGGCGATGCAGGAGATCCGCCGGGCCGGCTTCGGGCTCATGGAGGCCCTGGGCCAGGTCTGGCGCACCGGCAGCCCCGAGCAGCGGGAGGAGGCCCTCGCCGTCCTCAACGAATCCCGCAAGAAGCTCTACCTGATCCTCGCGGAGGAGCGGTGAGCCGTCGGGGAGGAGTAGGCCCTCGGAGGGGCCGGAACCGGGGCGCGACCCCGAGAGGGCGCGCTCCCGTCTCCTCCTCAAGGAGGAGCGCGTGTTCGAGCGCGCCCAACTCGCGTCGGATGCGCGAATGCTTCCCCCCGGGGATGCCGTCGAGGCCCGGGACTGATGGGGTGGGAGGGTGTACAGCCGGACACCTGACCACAGCGCCGCGGACGACAGACCGCTGAGCACGGAGCTGGCCGCGGCGGTCGCGGGCGCCCGCAGACGGGCGCAGCGCGACGGTGACCGGCAGATCGACACCGCCCACCTCCTGCACTCCCTGCTGGAGGCCGACCCCGACGCCCGTCACGCCCTGCCCGGGGGGCCGCCCCAGGTCGCCAGGCTCCTCGGCTACCTCGTCCAGCGCTCCATCGGCTACGGACTGCGCTGGTCCGCCACGGTGGAGGACTCCCAGGCCCTGCCCCGGCTGCCGGACGGCGGGGCGCCCGGCCGGTCGCCCGCCGCAGCCACCGCCCTGACCGCGGCCTCCGCCCGGGCGGCCGCCCGCGGCGCCCGCCGCGTCGAGGGCACCGATCTGCTCGCCGCCCTCGCCCACGACCCCCGGTGCCGCGCCGTGGACGTGCTGCGGCGGGCCGGGGTCGACCTCATGGCCCTGGACGCCCGGCTCGGGCCCGCGGTCCGCCATGCGCAAAGCGGTTGACGCTCCTGACGGTTTCTCCGGAATCGGCTTCTCGTCGTGGCGGTGCCTTGGCATGATGCAGCGATGCAGACGTCTCAGGGGAGGGGCGCGGGGCTGGGGCTCGCCCTGGTCTCCGCACTCGCGTTCGGCGGATCGGGAGTCGCGGCCAAGCCGCTGATCGAGGCGGGGCTGGATCCGCTGCACGTGGTCTGGCTGCGGGCGGCCGGCGCCGCGCTCGTCCTGCTGCCCGTCGCCTGGCGGCACCGCGCCCTGGTGCGCCGCCGTCCCGCCCTGCTCGCCGGCTTCGGGCTGCTGGCCGTCGCGGGCGTCCAGGCCTGCTACTTCGCGGCCATATCCCGGATTCCCGTCGGGGTCGCCCTGCTCGTCGAGTACCTCGGTCCCGCGCTGCTGCTCGGCTGGGTGCGGTTCGTACAGCGGCGGCCGGTGAGCCGGGCGGCCGCGGCCGGGGTGGTGCTGGCCGTCGGCGGGCTCGCCTGCGTCGTCGAGGTGTGGTCCGGGCTGCGCTTCGACGTCCTGGGCCTGGTCATCGCGCTGGGCGCGGCCTGCTGCCAGGCCGGTTACTTCGTCCTGGCCGATCACGGCTCCGACGGCCGGGACCCCGCGGACCCGGTGGGCGTCACCGCCTACGGGCTGCTCGTCGGGGCCCTTGTCCTCACCGCCGTCGCCCGGCCCTGGACCATGGACTGGCACCTGCTCGCCGGGCGCGCGCGGATGGACGGCACCGCCGTCCCCGCCGGGCTGCTGCTCGCCTGGCTCGTGCTGATCGCCACCGTCGCCGCCTACCTCACCGGGGTGGTCGCGGTGCGCCGGCTCTCCTCCCAGGTGGCCTGCGTCGTCGCCTTCCTGGAGGCGGTCGTCGCCGTCGTGCTGGCCTGGGTGCTGCTCGGCGAGGGGCTGTCCGCGCCGCAGGCGGCCGGCGGCGCCCTGGTGCTGGTCGGCGCCTTCATCGCCCAGACGTCCACGCCCCGGGCCGCCCGTCCGGAGCCGGTCGCCCAGGGAGGCGCCCAGGGGGACGGAACGGTGGACGGGCGACGGGAGTTGTCCGACGGGTCGCTCCAGGCATAGGGTCCGATCATGCCCACGACCGCTGTTCTTCCGCCTCCCGCCGCGTAACGCGGGCGGCCGCCGCTTTCCCTGAGAACGTGCCCCGGCACGCGCTGTGACGCGCCCCGGGGACGATCGCCGCTGCCCGCACAGAGGACCACGCGATCCCTTCACGTCTTCTGCGGGAGAACAGTCATGTCCGACTCCACCCTTGCCCCGTCCTGCCCCGCGCAGGACAACTCCGCGATATCCGCGGCCCCTTCCGCCGCACGCGGGCTGCTCTATGTCACCTTCACCGCCCTCACCTGGGGCACCACCGGTGCCACCGCCACCCTGGCCATCGCCAGCAGCGGGCTCGGGCCCGTCGCGCTCACCTTCTGGCGCGGCGCGGGCGGCTTCGCGCTGTTGCTGGCCGTACGGCTCCTCGCGCCCTCGCACCGGCGGGCGCGCCGCGGCCGTCGCCGGCAGGGTCCGCTGCGCGGGCGGATCGTGCCCGCCCTCGTCAACGGCGTGGGCCTGACCGTCTTCAACGCCGCCTTCTTCGCGGCGGTCGATGCCACCGGCACCGCCGTCGGCACGGTCGTCACCCTGGGGGCGGCGCCCGTGCTGGCGGCGGCCGGCGGGCGGCTGCTGCTGGGCGAACGGCTCGGCGCCGGCGGCCGGTTGGCGGTCGTCGGGGCGGTCGCCGGGCTGGCGGTCCTCGTCCTCGGCGGCGACGGCGACGGCGCGGGCGCGGTGCGGCCGGCGGGGGTGGCGCTCGCCCTGCTGTCGGGCGCGGGGTACGCGCTGTTCACCGTCTACACGCGGTACCTCGGCCGGACGGGCCGGGCCGCGGACCCGTTCGGCGCGACGCTGACGTCCTTCGGCGTGTGCACGGTGGCCCTCCTGCCGCTCGCCGCGGCGGACGGACTGCTGCCGCACACCCGTGAACTGGGCGTCACCCTGGGGCTGATGGCGTACCTGGTGACCGTGCCGACGGCGCTGGCGTACGCCCTCTTCTTCACCGGGCTGCAGTCGGTGCGGGCCACCACCGCCACGGTGATCACGCTCCTGGAGCCGGTCACGGCGGCGGTCATCGCCGTCACCCTGCTCGGGGAGCGGCTGACCGCGGCGACCGTGGCGGGCACGGGCGTGCTGATGGGGGCGGTGGGTGCGTTGGCGCTCGCGGAGGCTCGTGGGGCGGGGGCGTCTGCTTCCGCCGTGGGTGGTGGGCGGTGAGGCAGCCCGTTCCGGGGGGCCAGGTGGGGGAGTTCGCCCCTGGCCCTCCCCCGGAGGGGGCACCCCCCCAGTTCACCGTTTCTTCCGGGGCTCCGCCCCCTCGGCCCGGCACCGCGCTCCGCGCGGTGAGCGGGGGATCCGCCCCTGCACGCCGCCGGGGGGCTTCGCCCCCTGGACCCCTGAAGCGCCCTTCGGGCGCTGTCCTCAAACGCCGGACCGGCTGAATGGTGCTAGCGGACGAGGGGCTCGCCCTCCGGTCGTTTGCCGGTCGGCGCGGCGTTGGCCCGGGGCTTTGCGGAGCGGGGGCCCCGGGTCTGGGTGAGGGCCGCTCCGGCCAGTACCACGGCCGCGCCCACGGGGGTGTTCCAGCTGAGCTGTTCGTCCAGCAGGGCCGCCCCGGCCGCCGTCGCCACCACCGGGATGAAGTACGTGCTCAGCGCCGCGGTCGTGGGGCCGACCTCGGCCACCAGGCCGTACTGGACGAGCATGGCCAGACCCGTGCCCAGCGCGCCCAGCGCGGCGATCGCCAGCACCGGCACGAGGTGGAAGGAGGACGGCAGCGGTGCGGCCAGGGGCGCGACCACTGCCAGTTGGACGGTTCCTATCAGCAACTGGCCGGTGGACAGGGAGAGGTGGGATTCGCCCGTGCCCGAGAGCGTGCGTCTCACATAGATCCAGCCGACCGCGTAACTGGCGGAGGCCGTCAGCGCCATCGCGGTGCCCCGGGGGTCCTGCCCGGAGAACCCCTTCCAGGCGCCGAGCACGATGAGCACCCCGGCGAAGCCCAGGACGAGGCCCGCGAACCGGCGTCGCGTCGGCCGGTCCTCGGAGAGCGCCACGAGCGAGAGCACCATGCCCCACAGCGGGGTGGTGGCGTTGCAGATGCCCGCGAGCGAGGAGGGGATCGTCAGTTCCGAGTAGGCGAACAACGAGAAGGGCAGGGCGTTGAGCAGGAACGCCGCGACCGTCAGGTGCGCCCAGGTGCGCCGGGCCCGGGGCAGCCGCTCCCGGCGGAGGGCGAGGAACAGGGCGAGCACCGCCGTGCCGAAGAGCATGCGGCCGAGGGAGACGAAGAGCGGGGCGTAGCCGTCCGTCCCCAGCCTCATGAACAGGAAGCTGAAGCCCCAGACGAGGGCCAGCGCGCCGAAGCGGATGCGCCAGTCCACGGTGGACGAGCGCGGGGTGGTGGCGGAAGAGACAGATGGGGCGGTGGAGGAGCGTGGGGTGACGGTCGTCATGATCACACAAGATCTCGCGCCCATCCCCTTAGGACAAGCAAATAATGGTCGGGGCAATCGATTAGCATCGCTGAGGTGTTGAAGTATCGCTGAGGTGTTGAACCTCGAACGCCTGCGGACCCTCGACGCCGTCGCACGCTACGGCTCGGTCGGCAGGGCGGCCGACGGACTGCACGTCACCACCTCCGCCGTCTCCCGGCAACTGGCCGAGCTGGAACGGGAGACCGGCCAGAAGCTGCTGGCCAAGCAGGGCCGCGGGTGCGCCTCACCGACGCGGGACGGCTGCTCGCCGCCCATGCGGCGCGCATCCTCACCCAGGTCGGGTTCGCCCGGGCGGACCTGGAGGCGCAGCGCGGCCAGGCCATCGGCGAGCTGCTGCTCGGCGCCTTCCCGACGGCCGCCCGTGGGGTGCTGCCGACGGCACTCGCCCGGCTGCGCGCCGAACACCCCCGGCTGACCGTCGGCCTGGAGGAGATGCGGCCCGAGGAGGCCGTGCGCCGGGTGGAGCGCGGCGACCTCGACCTGGCCGTCGTCCTCGACTGGGACAACCGGCCGACGACCCTGCCCGCCGGGCTGTCGAAGGCCGCGATCCTCGACGACCCCGTCGACGTGGCGGTGCCGGACGGCCACCTGCTCGCCGACCGCGACGACGTCGTCCTGGAGGACTTCGCGGGCGGCGAGTGGGTCTCCTGGCCCAAGGGCGAGTTCTGCCACGACTGGCTGCTGTGCACCCTGCGGGGCAAGGGCATCGAGCCCCGGATCTCGCACATGGCCGACGAGCACCACACCCGGCTCGCCCTGGTCGCCGCCGGCTTCGGGGTCGTCGTCTCGCCCCGGCTGGGCCGCGGACCCGTCCCCGACGGGGTGCGCATGGTGCCCGTGCGGCACGCGATGTGCCGTCACGTCTTCGCCGTCTGGCGCACCGGCGCCGGTGACCGGCCCTCGGTGCGGGCCGCCGTCGCGGCGCTGTGCGAGGCCGGCCGGGCGGCCGCCGGGCAGGGCCCGCGGCCGGGGGCGCGCGGAACCCCCGCGCCCCCGCAGTAACCTGGGGCGATGCTCCCCGAAGTCACCGCCATCCGCTACGTCACGCCCTTGCGTGAGGGCGGCTCGCTGCCGGGCATCGTCGAGGCCGACGATCTCGGGACCTACGTCATGAAGTTCACCGGGGCCGGGCAGGGCCGCAAGACCCTCGTCGCCGAGGTGATCTGCGGACAACTGGCCAGGGCGCTCGGCCTGCGCGTCCCGGACCTGGTGGGCATCTGGCTGGACCCGGTCATCGGCCGCGCCGAGCCCGACCCGGAGGTGCAGGGGCTGCTCAAGGCGAGCGGCGGGCTCAACCTCGGCATGGACTACCTCCCCGGCGCCCTCGGTTTCGACCCGCTCGCCTTCGAGACGGACGCCGTCGAGGCCGGACGCGTGGTGTGGTTCGACGCGCTGGTGGGCAACGTCGACCGCTCCTGGCGCAACCCCAACCTCCTGGTGTGGCACGGCGCGCTGTGGCTCATCGACCACGGCGCGACGATGATCTGGCACCACAACTGGCCGTCCGCGCCGGCCACCGCGGCCAAGGCGTACGACGCCTCCGACCACGTCCTGGCCACCTTCGGCCCGGACCTCGCCGGGGCCGCCGCCGAGCTGGCCCCGCGGGTGACCGAGGAGCTGCTGACCGAGGTCGTCGCCGACGTCCCGGACGAATGGCTGGCCGACGAGCCGGGCTTCACCGGCCCGGACGCCGTGCGCCGGGCCTACGTCGAGGTGTTGCGGGACCGCGCCGCCACCATCGGCGAGCGGATCGCCATCGGTGAGCGCAGCGCGGACGGGCCCTCGCAGGCGCCCGAGTGGGTGCGGGTCAGGTTGGACAGGAAGGCCGGGAAGTGACGAACCGCATGAACCACCAGGGCAACGTGGGGCCCAAGGGCGGCATGGACCCCAAGGGCGGCATGGATCCCAAAGAACGTGAAGTCTTCGAGTACGCGCTGCTGCGCGTCGTCCCCCGCGTCGAGCGCGGGGAGCAGATCAACGCCGGCGTCGTCGTCTACTGCCAGGCGGAGTCCTTCGTCGAGGCCCGCGTCCATCTGGACGAGCGGCGCCTGCTCGCCCTCGACCCGACGGCCGACGTGGCGGGCGTCCGGGCCGCGCTGCACGCCGTCGAGGGGATCTGCGCCGGCGGGGAGCGCGCGGGCCAGGCCGCGTGCGACGACGCCGGACGGCGTTTCCGCTGGCTGATCGCGCCGCGCAGCACGGTCGTCCAGCCCGGTCCGGTGCACACCGGGCTGACCTGCGACCCCCGGGCGGAACCGGAGCGTCTGCTCGACCTGCTGGTGAGGTAGGACTCCCGTGGCGTACAGAGGCGTTGACAGCCGGTGGCCGGGCTTCTAGCGTCTGATCGGCCGAAGCTACTAAGCGGTTGCTCACCCGCTGTTCCCCGTGGTCCGTCCGTACGGACCCACCGGTCCCGGGCGGGGGAGCCGCCATCGAGGTGAGGAGAAACGGCATGACCACCACCGAGCGACGGGTGGCCGTCGTCACCGGCGCGGCCCGGGGCATCGGCGCCGCGACGGCCCTGCGCCTGGCCCGGGACGGGTACGCGGTCGCCGTCCTCGACCTCGACGAGGCGGCCTGCGCCGGCACCGTGGAGCGCATCACCGAGGCCGGCGGCACGGCCCTCGCCGTCGGCTGCGACGTCTCCGACGCCGACCAGGTCGCCGCCGCCGTCGCCCGGGTGGCGGACGGACTCGGCGCACCCGCCGTGCTCGTCAACAACGCCGGCGTGCTCCGCGACAACCTGCTGTTCAAGATGAGCGACAGCGACTGGGACACGGTCATGAACGTGCACCTGCGCGGCGCGTTCCTGATGGCGCGCGCCTGCCAGAAGCACATGGTGGACGCCGGCTGGGGCCGCATCGTCAACCTCTCCAGCAGTTCCGCCCTCGGCAACCGCGGCCAGGCCAACTACTCCGCCGCGAAGGCCGGTCTGCAGGGCTTCACCAAGACCCTCGCCAAGGAGCTCGGCAAGTTCGGCGTCACCGTCAACGCCGTCGCCCCCGGCTTCATCGCCACCGACATGACCGCCTCCACCGCGGCGCGCATCGGCGTGGGCTTCGAGGACCTCCAGGCCGCCGCGGCCAAGGAGATCCCGGTCGGCCGGGTGGGCCGGCCCGAGGACGTCGCCGAGGCCATCGCCTTCTTCGCCGGGGAGAGCGCCGGCTTCGTCTCCGGCCAGGTCCTGTACGTGGCCGGCGGGCCGCTCGACTGAATCTGCCCTACTGAACGGGAGCAGCAGCATGACCGCACAGGAGCCCGCCGGCACCGGCCGGGTGGCGCTGATCACCGGGGCGAGCCGCGGCATCGGCCACGCCATCGCCGAGGCCCTCGTCGCCCGCGGCGACAGCGTCGTCATCACCGGCCGCAACGAGGAGGCGCTGAAGGACGCCGTCGCCTCGCTCGGCGCCGGCCGGGCGCTCGGCGTGCCCGGCAAGGCGCACGACGAGGCCCATCAGGCCGCCGCGGTCGACGCCGCGATGGAACGCTTCGGCCGCGTCGACTACCTCGTCAACAACGCGGGGACGAACCCGGTGTTCGGCCCCATCGCCGACACCGACCTCGCCGTCGCCCGCAAGGTCTTCGAGACCAACGTCGTCTCCGCGCTCGGCTTCGCCCAGCGCACCTGGCACGCCTGGCAGAAGGAGAACGGCGGGGCGATCGTCAACGTCACCTCCATCGCCGGCCTCGCCGCCTCCCCCTTCGTCGGCGTCTACGGCATGAGCAAGGCCGCCATGGCCAACCTCACCCTCCAGCTCGCCCACGAGATGGCCCCGAAGGTGCGCGTCAACTCCATCGCGCCCGCCGTGGTGAAGACGAAGTTCGCCGCCGCCCTCTACGAGGGACGCGAGGCGGAGGCCACCGCGTCCTACCCGCTGGGCCGCCTCGGCGTCCCGGAGGACGTGGCCGGGGCGGCCGCGTTCCTGCTCTCGGACGCCGCCGGGTGGGTCACCGGACAGACGCTCGTCGTGGACGGGGGGCTGTTCCTGAACGCCGGGGTCTGAGGCCCTTCGTCCGGGCTTCTTCGTCCGAGCTTCTTCGTCCGAGCTTCTTCGCTTCTTGGTCCGAGCCTCTTGGTCCGAGCCTCTTCGTCGGGCGCGGGACCGTCGTTGTCAGTGGCCCCCGGTATGTTCTCCCCGAGTTCAAGAACAACCCCGGAGGTTGCTGACGTGACGGTCACCGACGTGCTGCCCGAGTCCTGGCGCGCAGTCCTCGGCGAGGAGCTGGAGAAGCCCTATTTCAGGGAGCTCACCGACTTCGTCGAGGAGGAGCGGACGAAGGCCCCGGTGTACCCGCCGCGCGGCGAGGTCTTCGCCGCGCTGGAGGCCACCCCCTACGAGCGGGTCAAGGTCCTCGTCCTCGGCCAGGACCCCTACCACGGCGCCGGCCAGGGGCACGGGCTGTCCTTCTCGGTCCGCCCCGGCGTCAGGACGCCGCCCTCCCTGCGCAACATCTACAAGGAGATGCGCGAGGAGCTCGGCTACGACATCCCCGACAACGGCTATCTGCTGCCCTGGGCCCAGCAGGGAGTCCTGCTGCTCAACGCGGTGCTGACGGTCCGTGGCGGGGAGCCCAACTCCCACAAGGGCAAGGGCTGGGAGAAGTTCACCGACGCGGTGATCCGCGCCGTCGTCTCCCGGCCCGACCCGGCCGTCTTCGTCCTCTGGGGCAACTACGCCCAGAAGAAGCTGCCGTTGATCGACGAGTCGCGGCACACCGTCGTCAAGGGCGCCCACCCCTCGCCGCTGTCGGCCAAGCGCTTCTTCGGCAGCCGCCCCTTCTCCCAGATCAACGAGGCGATCCAGGCCCAGGGCCACGAGCCGGTCGACTGGCGGATCCCGGACCTGGAGGTCTGAGCGGCTCAGGCCGGTGCGTGCGCGAAGCGGTAGGGCACGGCCTTGACGCCGTGCTCCGCCGTGAACTCCCCGCCGCCCGTCAGACCGGCCAGCTCGCCGCCGCCCGAGCCGGCCACCACCTCGAACGAGCAGCGCACCGCGCCCCGTTCGTCGAAGGTGCCGCTCTCGCGCACCACGAAGGAGCCGCGCCGGCCGCCGACCGAGCCGTCGAACTGCTGATGGCCGGTGAACGAGCCCGTCCCGTCCGGGTGGTAGACGATCGTGTACGCGCAGTGGGTGCCGGCCGCCTCGATGGCGCCGGTGTAGGTGTTGCGCACCGCGGCCCGGGCGAGGCGGGTTCCGTCCGGGGTCCGGGCGAGTTCCTCCTCGTCCCAGCCGTCGAAGGTGAAGGTACCGGTGGTGGCGGTGGCGGTGGTGGTGTGCATGGTCATGACGGGGCCTTTCGGTGGTGCCGGTTTGGCGACGCCCACCACCCTGTCGCCCGTACCTGACACCTTCTGTCAGGTACGGGCGGGGGATGCTGAAGAATGCCGGGGTGCGTGCCGACCGACTGCTCTCGTTGCTTCTGTTGCTTCAGAACCGGGGGCGCATGACCGCTCCCGAACTCGCGGCGGAGCTGGAGGTCTCCGTCCGCACGGTCTACCGGGACGTCGAGGCGCTCGGCGCCTCCGGCGTCCCCGTCCGCGCCGACCGAGGCCCCGACGGCGGGTACTCCCTGCTCGACGGTTACCGCACCCGGCTGACCGGCCTCACCGAGGACGAGGCCGGCTCCCTCGCCCTGGCCACCGTGCCCGGCGCCGCCGCCGAACTGGGGCTGGGCGCCGACCTCGCCGCCGCGCGCCTGAAGCTGGAAGCGGCGCTGCCCGCCGGGCTCGGCGACCGGGCCCGCCGGGTCCAGGAACGCTTCCACCTCGACGCCGACGCGTGGTTCCGGGACCCCGAGCCCGTACCGCACCTGGCGACCCTCGCCGAGGGGGTGTGGCGGCAGCGCGTGCTGCGCCTGCACTACCGGCGCTGGAAGGGCGAAGTGCGCAGGGAGCTGGAGCCGTTGGGGCTCGTGCTCAAGGGCGGCATCTGGTACCTCGTGGCCCGGTCGGGTTCGGGGGAGGACGTCGTCCGTACGTACCGGGTCGGCCGGGTCCTCGCCGCGGAACTGCTGGACGGGCGCTTCGAGCGGCCGGCCGGCTTCGAGCTCGCCGACCACTGGCGCCGGTCCGCGCGGCGGCTGGAGGACGCGCGCCTCCAGGGCGAGGCCCTGCTGCGCCTCGCCCCGGCCGGACTCGCGCTGCTGCCCATGAAGTTCGGGGCCGAGGGGAGGCGGGCCGTGGAAGGGGCGGGTGCGCCGGACGCGGAGGGGCGGGTGACGGTGACGCTGCCCGTCGAGACGCTGCGGGTGGCCGTCCACGACGTGCTGGGGCTCGGGGCGGAGGCGGAGGTGCTGGGGCCGGCGGAGTTGCGGGCGGCGGTCGGGGAGGCGGTCGCCGCGCTCGCCGGCCGGTATCAACGTCCGTACACCTGACGGCAGATGCGCGAGGCGTCGCTGCCCGGCTGCCAGCGGCCGTAGCGCTCGCCGAGCGCGCAGGTGCCGGAACGCGCCGGGGGCGGTGCGGGAGGGGCGGCGGGCGGTGCGGGTGCCGGGCGGCGCGGCGGGTCGGGGGCGGGGTGCCGGGGTTCCGGGGCGGGGTCGGCGTGGCGTGAGGGTGGGGGTGGGGGAGCGGGGGCTTCCCGTGGTGGGGGAGGGGGTGGTGGAGGTGGGGGTGCGGCCGAGGTAGGGGGTGGAGGGGCGTCCGAGTGGCGGTCGGGGGGTGGGGGGTGGCGAGGGCGGTGTGGTTCGTCGGGTGGGTCGGTGTCGGGGTCGGTGTCCGTGTCGGTGCTGGGGTTTGTGGTGGTGTCGGTGAAGTCCCGGGTGTGGGAGGGGTCGGTGGGGTCGGTGGGGGTGTCCGGGAAGGGGCCCGGGGACCGGTGGCCTTCCTCGGCGGGGGCCGGGGCGCCGGGGGCGGTCGGGTCGTGTGATGTCCCCGGGCCGGTGTCGACCAGGGATTCGCGGTTTCGTCCCGGGACGATGGCGTTCTGGTCGGCGGTGTGGGGTGTGCCGGGGCGGTGGGGCGGGTGGGGGGAGAGGGAGACACAGCCGGTGGTGGGGGTGAGGGTGGCCAGCGCCATGAGGAGGGTGGCTGCGGGGAGTTTGCGCATCCCACCAACGCTGGTCTTTGTGGGGGGTGTTGGGAACTCCCCGTGGGGGTGATGGTGGGGTGGGGGGTGGGTGGGGGCGCGGTGGGGTGCGCCTCTGCGCCGTGGTGCGGGTGGGGGAGTTTTCCCCAGCCCCGCCCTTTCACCGTTTCCGCAGGGGCTGCGCCCCTTCGTAACCCCGCGTGGCGCGGGCCGCGCCGATCCGCGCTCCGCGCGGTGGGCGGGGGCTCCGCCCCCTGCACCCCTGCGGGGCTCCGCCCCTGCACCCCACCGGGGCTTCGCCCCTGGCCCCCGGAGGGGGCGCGCCCGCGATCTCGACGGGCTGCACTTCGGACGCTCCGCCCCCGCACCTCGGGCGCTCCGCCCCTGGACCCCGGAGGGGGCCATGCCTGGCCTCCGGAGGGGGGCGTACCTGGGCCTCCGGAGAGGGGCGTACCTGGGCCTCCGGAGAGGGGCGTGCCTGGGCTCCGGAGGGGGCTGTGCCCGGGCTTCGGAGGGGGTCGTGTCCTTCACCCCCTGTGCCCCGGTTCGGGGCTCCGCCCCGGGCCCCGCAAAGCGGCTGCTGTTTTGTCCTCAGGCTCCCCGGAGGGCACCCCCGGACAGGCTGGTTGCGGGCTCCGCCCCGGATCCTGCAACCGCGCTTCGCGCGGTGGTCCTCAAACGCCGGACGGGCTGGATCGGGGATCCGCCCCGGCTTGTCAACGCCGCTGCGTTTCTTGGCAGTTCCCCATCGCGCAGGGGCAACGCGGCTTCGCCGCGAGGTCCTCAGGCTCTCCCGGAAGGAGGAGCAGCGGCGGGCCGGGCGGGCCCCCCCCCCCGCGCGGGGGGGCCCCCCCCCCCCCCCCCGGGGGGGGCGCCCGCCCCCCCCCCCGCCCCCCCCCCGCGCCCGGGGCCCCCCCCCCCCGCCCCGCCCCCCCCCCCAACGCCGCTGCGTTTCTTGGCAGTCCCCCATCGCGCAGGGGCAACGCGGCTTCGCCGCGAGGTCCTCAGGCTCTCCCGGAAGGAGGAGCAGCGCCGGACGGGCCGGACAGCCCGTCCGGCGCTTGAGGACCACCGCGCGAAGCGCGGTTGCGGCAGCCGGCCGGCACCGGAGCCTCGCAAGGGCGCAGGGGCCCACCGCGCGGAGCGCGTCCCCGCGTCCCCGCGTCCCCGCGTCCCCGCGTCCCCGCGGGTTCCGAAGGGGCGCAGCCCCTGCGGAAACGGCGAAAGGGCCGGGTCGGGGCTACAGCCGTCCCCGTCCCCACCCGCACGTATGCTGCACGGACGGACACCACCAAGGAGGACCCGTGAAGGTCGGCTGCATCGGACTCGGCGACATCGCGCAGAAGGCGTACCTGCCCGTGCTCGGCACCCGGCCCGGCGTCGAACTGCACCTGCAGACCCGTACGCAGAGCACCCTCACCCGCGTCGCGGACGCCCACCGCGTCCCCCCGGAGCGGCGGCACGCCGACCTGGACTCCCTCCTGTCCGCCGGCCTCGACGCGGCGTTCGTGCACGCCCCGACGGCCGCCCACCCGGAGATCGTCACCCGGCTGCTGGAGGCCGGGGTCCCGGTCCACGTGGACAAGCCCCTTGCCGCCGAACTGGCCGTGTGCGAGCGCCTGGTGCGGCTGGCCCGGGAGCGGGGCGTCCCGCTGGCCGTCGGGTTCAACCGCCGTCACGCGCCCGGCTACGTCCAGTGCCTGGACCACCCGCGCGACCTGATCCTCCTGCAGAAGAACCGGCTGGGGCTGGCGGAGGAGGCCCGGACCCTGGTCTACGACGACTTCATTCACGTCGTCGATACCCTGAGGTTCCTCGTTCCCGGGCCTGTCGAGCACGTGGACGTGCGCGGGCGGGGGCGCGACGGGCTCGTCGAGCACGTCGTCCTCCAGCTCTCCGGCGACGGCTTCACCGCCCTCGGCGTCATGAACCGGGCGAGCGGCTCGACCGAGGAGGTCCTGGAGGTCTCGGGGCAGGACTCCAAACGGCAGGTGGTCAACCTCGCCGAGGTCATCGACCACAAGGGACAGCCCACCGTGCGCCGACGCGGCGACTGGGTCCCCGTCGCCCGCCAGCGGGGGATCGAGCAGTGCGTCGACGTCTTCCTCGAAGCGGTGCGCACCGGCAAGACGCCCGACGTCGAGGACGCCCTGCGCACCCACGAGCTGTGCGAGCGCGTCGTCAACGCCCTGGAGGAGCAGGCTTCCTGAGTGCCAGGACGGGGGCGGAGAGGAGCAGCGTCGCCAGCGCGGCCCAGACCGGCCAGTCGCCGAATCGCGCGTACGGGCTCGTGCCCTCGGCCAGCGGCACGTCGTAGACGACCGCGGCGGAGCGGTCGGTGCCCACCCACCGGCCGACCGTGCGGCCGCGCGCGTCCGCGACCGCGCTGACGCCGGTCAGTGTCGCGTGCACCACCGGCCGCCAGGTCTCCGCGGCCCGCAGCGCGGCGAGGGAGGCGTGCTGCTCCGGGGCCCAGCTGTGCTGGAAGGTGGATGTCGCGGACTGCGCGACGATCAACTGGGCGCCGTCACGGGCCAGTTGACGGCTCATGTCGGGGAAGGCGGACTCGAAGCACACCAACGGGCCGACCCGCAGCCCGGCGCCCGCCCCCGACGGCAGCCGCATCACCACCGGCCGCTCGCCCCGCCCTCGGTCCTCGCCCGCCGCCTTGCCCACGGAGGTGGCCCAGCCGAGCAGCGAACGGAAGGGGACGTACTCGCCGAAGGGCACCAGCCGCATCTTGTCGTAGCGGTCGCCGGTGGGTCCGTCCGGACCGATCAGTACGGAGCTCTTGAAGATCCCGGGGTGGTCGGAGCGCCGCGCGTCCACGTTGACCAGCAGGTCGGCGCCGACGGTCCGGGAGAGCGCGGCGAGTCTGGCGCGCAGGCCGGCGTCCCGGGCCAGGTCCGTGCCGACGCTGCTCTCGCCCCACACCACCAGATCGACCCGCCGCCCGGCCAGTTCGCGGGTGAGCGCCTCCTCGCGGTCGAAGCGCCGCCACGCCCCGTCGCCGGCCGCCGGGACCACGCCCGGCTGCACGATCGCGACCCGTACCGACCCGGCCGTCCGCGGCACCGGCGCCCACCACCACACCCCCGCCACCAGCGCGGCGCACGCCAGCAGCCCCGCCCCGGCGGCCCGGCGGGCGCCGGGGGCCGAAACGAGTGCTGCCAGCGCGGTGTTGACGGCGACCACCAGCAGGCCGACCAGCCAGACGCCGCCCACCGACGCGAGCCGGAGCGCCGCCGGAACCTGCCACTGGCTCGCGCCCAGCAGCGCCCAGGGCCCGCCCAAGTACTCCCAGGAGCGGATGAGTTCGGCCAGCAGCCAGCCCGCCGGAACGACGACGAGCGCCGCAGCGGTACGACGGGGCCCCGGGGCCCCGCCCAGCAGCCGCCATACCAGCAGCCCCCAGGGAACCCACAACAGCCCCAGCAGCGCCGCCAGTACCAGAATGAAGATGTGCAGGTTCGGCAGCAGCCAGTGGTGGATGGCCAGCAGGAAACCGGCGCCTCCCAGCCATCCCTCCAGCGCGGCGCGGCGCGGGGAGCGCGCCGAACGCACCAGCAGCAGCCAGGGGACGAGGGCCCCGTACGCCAGCCACCACAGAGCGGGTTCGGGGAAGGTCAGTGCAGGCAGCGCGCCCGCGGCCACCGCCGCGGGGGCCCGCCAGCGGGGTGCGGCGGCGGTCGGCCCGGACACCTTCGCCGGTGACGTCGGCGTCATCACACTCTCCCTCGTCAGGTCCCTTCCGGGCCGCGGTCCGGCCGGATTCCAGTGTGCGCGAGGCCCCGGGACACGCCCGGACCGGTGCGGGTGCGACACACTGGGATGTGCTGGAAACAGGAGGACGCCGTGAAAGGGCGCATGGGCACAAGTGCTAGCGCCCCCTTCGATCGCCTGCACACCACACGCATGAGCGGGATCCGGCCATCCGCCGGGCGTCCGGTTATCGGTCTGCGCCGAGGCCAAAACCCCGACAACAGCGCGCAATTTTCAGCCTTTCTGGTCGCTACGCAGTGCAGAAACGGTTCTATGTGTTCCGAAACGAACGGAAGTGATCCATGGGTGGAGCGCCAGAAAGGCGCACAGCGGTACGTATCGCGGGTTATCGCTGTCCCGCCCTGGGCAGGTACCGGGCAAAACTGGACAGGAACGCTGGTTGCTTGTTGCTGGGGGGCGGCATGACTCGCGCATGTGATCGAATGGCAATCCAGTCGTCACCGGAGGAGAAGGAACCCTTCCGGGACACGGCTCCCCGTCCATCCATCCATCGACAGCCGATGTCTCGGAGGGGTCCCATGGACAATCTTGTTGCGGAAGTGACCGCTGCTGCTGATGCGGTGTGTGAAGAGACCCCGGTGCCCTCCTACTACTCCAGGAAGACCGCCGAGATCCTTCACAAGTACGGCCCCGGTCCCCGGATCCACTTCCATGTGGGCATGTTCGAGCCCGGCCTCAGTCCCAACACCACGGTCTCGCAGCGCGTCCTGCGCAACCGGCTCAAGGCCTCGCAGGAAGCCGCCCTCGACCACGCCGCCCGCGCCTGGGGGGTGGCGGAGAACCCGCCGGAGCAGCTCTTCGACATCGGCTGCGGCATCGGCGGCGGCTCCATCTACTGGGCCCAGGAGTACGGCTGCAACGTCACCGCGATCACGGTCACGGCCAAGCACGTGCCCGTGATGGCCGACCTCGTCCGCGAGGCCGGCGTGGAGGATCTGGTCACCCCCGTCCTCGGGGACATCCACGACCTGCGCGAGGAGACCGCCTACGACGCGGCCGTGGCGATCGAGAGCTCCGGGTACATGGACCGCGAGCGGCTCTTCGCCGTCGTGGCCAAGGCGCTCAGGCCCGGCGGCTGGTTCGGCATCCAGGAGCACTTCCTGTGCCGGCCCGAGTGGACCACGTTCATCGACGGCTACTACAAGACGCGCCTGGGCACCCTCGCCGAGTACATCGCGGCCGCCCGCGCCGCCGGCTTCGAGCTGGAGCAGGACGAGGACATCACCGACCGCGTCGCGGAGTTCTGGGTGCAGTCGATGGCCTGGACCACGGCCGAGCTGGACAAGGTGCACCGCACCGGCGCCCCATCCCCGATCGCCGCGGACCGGCTGCTCGAATCGGCGCTCACGCACGGCAAGTTGTTCCGCGCCTGGCGGGACCACGCGGTCGAGACCCGCATGCTGCTGTTCCGCATGGAGGGCGACTGAGATGGCCCTCACCACCCCCGAGACGCCCCTCACCACCCCCGGGACGCCCGTTGCCGCTCCGGAGACGTCCCTCCCCGCCGCCGGAGCGGCGTCCCGGGCCCCGGCCATCGGCTGGCGGCTGCCGCCCTTCTACTGCCCGATCGAACCGGCCGTCCACCCCCGCCGCGCGGAGCTGGAGCGGCGGGCGGTCGCCTGGCTGGACCGCAGCGGCATCTTCCGCGACGCCACCGACCGGGCCTGGAGCATCGCCACCCACAGCACCGACTTCAGCTGCCGGATGATCCCCCACGGGCACGACGAACCCCTGCTGCTGTTCATCGAGTGGAACCACTGGGCCTTCGCCCTCGACGACATCTGCCACGACACCGGCGCCGCCGACATCAACACGGCCCGGATCGTCGACCTCAACGCCCGGATATCCCGCTGCCTGGAGGCGCCGGGCTCCGCGATGCTCGGCACCTCCCCCTTCGACCGCGCGCTGGAGGACCTCGCGGCCCGGACCCGCGCCGTGGCCCGCCCCGTCCAGCTCCGCCGGGTGGCCGAGGGGATGCGCGACTGGCTCTTCGGCGCCGCGTGGCAGGTCAGCAACATCGAACGGGGCGTCATGCCCACGCTCTCCGACTACGTCGCCCTGCGTCCGTCGATCAACGGGACGCGCTTCTCGCTGGCCTGGAACGAGATCGCCAGCGGCGCCGAGGTCCCGGACGAGGAGCTCTCCGCGCCCGCCGTCCAGGCCCTCACCGAGGCCGCCGGCTTCATCGTGAGCTGCGACAACGACCTGTTCTCCTACGCCAAGGAGGACGACCACGAGACCACCGACCAGAACCTCGTCAACGTGCTCGCCCACCACAACGGCACCTCCACGGCCCGGGCCCTGGAGGAGGCCGTCGCCATACGGGACCGCGCCATGACCCTCTTCCTGACCCTGCGCGGCCGGATCGCCCGCACCGCCGGCCCCCGGCTGGCCCGCTACCTGGAGGCGCTGGGCCACTACATCGCCGGCTGCATCCGGTGGATGAACGACGCCCCGCGCTACGCCAGCCCCCGCAACCGCCACGCGCTGCCGGTCCCGGGGGCGACGTACGGGATCACCTGGCGGGACACCCCCAGCGATCCCCGGACCGACCCGCTGCCCATACCGTCCGCGGCGTGGTGGTGGGAGCAGCTCGATCCGCCGGTTCACTCACCGCGGAACCACCGGGTCAGCGACCGCCACCAGGAGGCGCGCGGGCGCGGCCCCGAGGGCGGGGGCGCCGGGACCGCGGCCGCCCGGTCGTCGGCCGGCGTCCGGGCGTCGTCGGCGTCCTCCGCGGGCGGGGCGGCGACGGCCGGCACCAGCGGCGCGGGCGGCTGCGGGGCGCCGGGGGTGAACGCCACCGGCAGCGCGATCAGATGACGTGACATCAGGGCCGAGACCCAGCGCAGCTCCGACTCGGCCACCGCCAGGCGGACGTCGGGGAGGCGGGTCATCAGCGCGTCGATGCCCGTGTCCGCGATGGCCCGGCCGATGTCCTGGCCGGGGCACTCGTGGGCGCCGCCGCTGAAGGCCAGGTGGGAGCGGTTGCCGTGGACGGGGGTGGTCGGGTCGGGGCGGACGGCGGTGTCCACGTTGGCCGCCGCGAGCCCGAGGACGAGCGCGTCCCCGGCCTTGATCTTCTGGCCGGCCAGCTCGGTGTCCTGGGTGGCCCAGCGGCCGAGGATGGTGGTGAACGGGGGCTCGTCCCACAGGGTCTGCTCGACCGCGTCGGGCAGGGTCATATGGCCGCCGGCCAGGTTGGCCCGGCACCGGGGGTCGGTCAGCACCATCCGCAGCGTGTTGGCGATGAGGTTGGCGGTGGTCTCGAAGGCGGCGATGAGCACCAGCCGCAGGTGCTGCTGGACCTCGTCGTCGGAGAGCTCGGACGGGTGCTCCAGCAGCCAGCTGGTGAAGTCCGGCCCGGGGTCCTTGTGCTTGCGGGCCACCGTCCTGGCCAGCGACTCCTGGACGAAGGCGTTGCTGGCGACCGCGGTCTCCGTGCCCTTGATCATGTCACGGGCGGCCTGCACGAGCCGGGGACTGTACTCCTCGTGCATGCCCAGGAGTTGGGTCATCACCATCATGGGCAGCGGCTCGGCGAAGGCGTGCACCAGGTCGGCGCCGCCGGAGGCGCAGAACTCGTCGACCAGCTGGTTGGCGAAGCGGGTGATGTGCCGGCGGACCCCGCGCCGGTCGAACCGGCCCATGGAGTCGTTGATGGCGCCGCGCCAGCGCTCGTGCGCGGCGCCGTCGGCCATCGAGCAGATCGGCTGCCAGGTGGAGATCGGCGCCAGCTGGTGGGTGGGGCCGATCTCGCCGTTCTGGATGGCGTGCCAGTTGCGCGAGTCGCGGGAGAAGCGCGAGGGGGTGCGGGTGACGTCCAGATTCTCCCGGTAGCCGAGGACCAGCCAGGCCGGGACGTCGCCGCTGAGCAGCACGGGGGCGACGGCGCCGTGCCGCTCGCGCAGCTGCTCGTACAGCCCCATGGGGTCGGCCTCCGCGGCCTGCCCGTACAGCCGGGCGACGCCGCCGGAACCGTAGGCGTGGGCCGGGCACTCGGGTGGGGGAGCGGCCTGCGCGGAGTCGGCGCGGGTGTGCTCGTCGGGTGGGGTCACTGTGGCTCCGGGGTGGTGTGTGCGAGGCGGTACAGGTAGCGCATGAGGGTCATCAGGGCGTCGCGGCAGGACGCGCGGTCCCGGGCGTCGCAGGCGAAGATGGGCACGGACTCGGGCAGGTCCATGGCGGCCCGCAGCTCCGGGATGGGGTGGACCGGGGCACCGGGGAAGGTGTTGACGGCGACGACGAAGGGCACGCCGCGCTCCTCCAGGATGCCCACGACCTCGTAACTGACCTCCAGGCGGCGGGTGTCGAGCAGCACCACCGCGCCCAGGGCGCCCTCGAAGAGACCGTCCCACAGGAACCAGAACCGCTCCTGCCCGGGGGTCCCGAACAGGTACAGCACCAACTGCTCGTTGATGCTGATGCGGCCGAAGTCCATGGCCACGGTGGTCTCGATCTTCTGCTCGATCCCGGCGATGTCGTCCACGCCGACGCCGGCCTGGGTCATCGTCTCCTCGGTGGTAAGCGGTCTGATCTCGCTCACCGTGCCGACCAGGGTGGTCTTGCCCACCCCGAACCCGCCCACGATGACGACCTTCACCGCCGCCGCGGCGGTGGCCGGGAGGATGTCCTCCCTCCTGGGACCGGTGTGGGGGTCAGAGGTTTTGTAGTCCATGCATCACCGCCTCCAGGAGGCTTACGTCAGGAAGGGCAGCGACCGGGACCGGAGGCCTGGCCTCCACGTGACCCCGCGAGAGCAGGTCGTCGAGCAGGACGGTCACGGTGCTGACGGGCAGCGTGAGATAAGCGGATATCTCGGCGACGGACAGCGGGTAGTCGCACATGCGGACGATCGTCCCGTGCTCGGGCTGGAGGCCGGGGTCGGTCTCCGTGCGGGCGACGATGAGGGTCACCAGGTCGAGCCCGGTGGTGCTCTTCTCCGCCTCCCCGCCGCCCTTGGTGACGATGTACAGCCGGTCCGGATTGCCGGGATCCCATGCCCGTTCGGGTTTGCTCATGCCACCGGCCCGCTGACGCGCGGCGGGCTGGTGAGGTGCTCGCCGATGCGCGCCACCAGGTCGCGCATCCGCTGGCCCATCAGCCCGGCGTCCACATCGTCGTCGGCCAGCACCGCCAGATACGCGCCGGCGCCGGCCGCCATGAGGTAGAAGAAGCCGCCGTCCACCTCGATCACGACCAGCCTCATCTGGCCGTCGCCGTGCGGGAATTCGGCGGCGATCGCGGTGGACAGGCTCTGCAGTCCCGCGCAGGCGGCGGCCAGCCGGTCCGCGGCGTCCGTGTCCGTGCCGTGCTGCGCCATGCGCAGGCCGTCCGAGGACAGCACGATCACGTGGCGGGTCTGAGGAACACTGGATGCCAGGTCCTTGAGCATCCAGTCCATGTTGAACCGCTGCTGCGTCACTTGACTACTCTTTCTCGTCTGACGGGTCATCAGTGGTCGGTCCCCGGTCGCCCGCCGGAGCGTCGCCCTTGAGGGCGTTGGTGAAGGCGGCCAGCCAGATGCCCGGCTGGGTGGGCTCGGCCTCCGGCTCGGGGGTCCGGGCGGCCTCGGCCGGGGCGACGGCCGCCGCCCGGGCGGCCATGCCCAGCGCGCGCCGCCGGCGCTGCGGAAGTCCCTGGGCGGTGTGCTCGGCCATGGACGGGGACGGCATCTGGGGCGGGTCCGGCAGCGGACGTCCGGGCTTCTTCCTGGCCTTGGGGGGCGGCAGGGTGGCGGCGCGGGCGATCTCGCCGCCGGGGGTGGCGCTGGCGGTCACCAGCCGGGACGGAATGATCAGTACGGCCCGCACGCCGCCGTAGGCCGAGGGGCGCAGCGACACCCGGAACTCGTAGGTCCGGGCGAGCCGGCTGACCACGGCCAGGCCCAGGCGGGGTGTCTCGCCCAGGTCGTTGAGGTCGAGGCCGCGGTCCGCCAGCTCCAGCACCTGCTCGGTGCGGCGCCGGGTCTCGTCGGTGAGCCCGACGCCCGCGTCCTCGATCTCGATGGCGACGCCGGACTGGATCTCCACCGCGGTCAGGTGCACCCGGGTCTCCGGCGGGGAGTAGCGGGTGGCGTTGTCCAGCAGCTCCGCGGCGGCGTGGATCACCGGCTCGACGCCGGGGCCGGTCACCGCGACGTCCGCGACCGAGTGGAGGTCGACCCTGCGGTAGTCCATGATCCGCGACATGGCGCCGCGCAGCACGTTGTAGAGCGGGATCGGGTTCTTCCACTGGCGGCCGGGCCGGGAGCCGCCGAGCACGGCGATGCTGTCGGCCAGGCGGCCGATCAGCGCGGTCCCGTGGTCCAGGTGCAGCAAGTCGCTGAAGACCTCGGGGTTGTTGCCGTGCCGGTCCTCCATCTCCCGCAGGTCGGTGGCCTGTTGGTGGACGATGGCCTGGACGCGGCGGGCGATGTTGACGAAGGCGCGGTGCGCGGAGTCGCGCAGGCCCTCCTCGGCCTGCACCGCCTCCACCACGTTCTGGAGCACGGAGCGGTGTTCCGCCGCGAACGAGGAGCCGTTCGAGGGGGACGGGGCGACTTCGCGGAGCACCTCGTCGGTGGACGCGCCCTGCTGGAGCATCCTGAACGCGGTGGGCAGCAGTTCGCGCGCCAACCGGCGGGTCTCCGCCTCCTGTTGGGCCAGCCGGTGCCGGAGCGCCGCCTCCTGCTGTTCGCACCGGTGGCGCAGCGCGTGGATCACACGGCCCCGGCGGGCCACCTCCGAGGTGGTGAGGGCGACGGTGGCGGTGGCCACCGTTCCGCACCAGAGCGCCGGGGTGCGGGCCTCGGGGGGTGCGAAGAAGGCGGCGGCGACGGTGCAGACCGCCAGCACCACAGGTGGAACCAGCCATATGAGGGAGGAGGCGGGCCGCCTGACGTGAGGTGACGATCCAGTACCAACCATCGAGTTCCTCGGGGCTTGGGGGATGAGGGGCTTGGGGACGGTTCGGGGGCGACGTGGGGGCGGGGCGCCGCCGGTGCGCGAAGGGAGATCGCGGCGCGGGGTTCCCGGACTTCCCCGGGGTGTCCCCGGGTTGGCCGGGAATCTCCGGTCGCGTCGGCGCGGCGGTGGGCGGCAGCGTGCCGCAGTCGCCACGACCCGCTGCGGGGAAGGAGCGTAGCCGGTCGCGCGCTCCTCCGGCGCGAAGTTGTCATATTCGCGAAAAGGGCTGACGAGCGAATTCGAAAGGCATCACAATGCCCCCGCGTCACGTTTATCGAAAAGATTTTTGAAGGCCCGGGTCGGGTTCGGGACGACCGACGGGTCATGCTCGCGGGTGGTCTGTCCGACGAACCCTTCCCCCGCCCTCCGCGCATGCGGCTAGGCTCGCCCCACCACACTCATACGGGAGACACGTCATGACGGGGCAACAGCACGAACGGCGCCCGTACACCGCCCTGTTCGAGCGCGAGCAGGAGGTCGCCGCGGCGGAGCGGGCCGTTGAGGCCCTGTGCGGCGGGGCCGACGGGAACGGCCCCGCGACCGGAGGGCTCCTGCTGTTCAGCGGCGAAGCGGGCGTCGGGAAAACGGCGTTGCTCGGCGAGGCGCGCCGCCTGGCCGCCGAGCGCGACGGCTGTACGGCGCTCTCCGCGCGCGGCAGCGAGCAGACCCGGTCCCTTCCCTTCCACGTCGTGCGGCAGTTGCTGCAACCCGCCCTGGCCCCCATGGCGGAGCAGGAGCGGCGACGGATGCTCGGCGACTGGTACGGCATCGCCGGTCCCGCCCTCGGCATCGCGCCGCCGTCCGGTCCGCAGGCCGACCCCCAGGGCGTCCGCGACGGAATCGACTGGCTCGTCATGCAGTTGGCGATGGCCCGCGGCCGGCTGCTCCTCGTCGTCGACGACGCGCACTGGGTGGACGCGGCGTCGCTGTCCTGGCTGACCTCCTTCGCGCTGCGCCTGGCCGACCTGCCGATCCTCCTCGTCGTCGCCTACCGGCCGGAGGAACTCCCCGATCACTCACCGGCGTTCCGCGACCTGGTCGGCAGCCGCGGCAACCGCCCGGTCACGCTCCACCCGCTGACCCCGGGCGCCGTCGCCGAGATGGTGCGCACCGCCATGGGCCGCGACGCCGACGACCCGTTCTGCCGCGAGGTCTGGGCCGTCACCGGAGGCAACCCCTACGAGGCGGTCGAGCTCGTCGCCAAGGCCCGGGACCGCAGCCTGGCCCCGCTGGAGGAGTCCGCCGCCCTGCTGCGCGAGCTCGGCGCCGCCGCGCGCGGCAGCGGCCTGGTCGCCCGGCTGGAGCGGCTGGGCAACGCCACCACCCGCTTCGCCTGGGGCGCCTCCGTGCTCGGCACCGAGATCGCGGTCCGGGTGGCCGCCATGCTCGCCGGGATGAGCCCGGCCGAGGGCGCCGTGTGCGCCGACCGGCTGCGCGAGGCCCGCATCCTCACCGGCGCCGCCGACCTCGAGTTCGTCCACCCGCTCATCGCCACCGCCATCTACCAGGCCGTCCCGTCCGCCGCCCGCACCGCCATGCACGGACTGGCCGCCTGGGCCGTCACCAACGCGGGCCAGGGGGCGGCCGCCGCCTCCCGGCACCTGCTGGAGGTGCACCCCGAGGGCGACGCCGACCTCGTACGGCAGTTGCGGGACGCCGCGCGCGAACACCTCGCCGTCGGCGCCCCGGAGGCCGCCCAGCGCTGTCTCGAACGGGCGCTGGCCGAGCCGCCCCCGGAGGAGGAGCGGGCCGCCGTCCTCTACGAGCTGGGCTGCTCGGCCCTGTTGACCTCGCCGCCCACCACCATCAACCATCTGCGCTCGGCCCTCTCCCTCACCGGGCTCCCCAAGGAGCTGCGGGTGGACGCCACCTACCGGCTCTCCCAGGCGTACGCGCACAACAGCCAGCTCAGCGAGGCCGCCAAGGTGGTCGCCGAGCACGCCGTCCGCACCCCGGACGGGCCCGGCCGGATGCGGCTCCAGGCCGCCCACTACCTCTGGAAGGGCATCCAGCTGGAGGAGGAGGGCGCCCACGAGCGGTACCGCGAGGTCGCCGAGCTCACCGAGCACCTCGCCGGGCGGGACAACGCCGAGCGCGCCCTGCTCGCCCTCCGCGCCTTCGACGCCATGATCCACGCCGAGGACGCCATCGAGGTCACCGAACTGGCCGACCGCGCCCT
The DNA here is from genome assembly GCF_015999245.1 of Streptomyces sp. AV19. Taxonomy (GTDB): domain Bacteria; phylum Actinomycetota; class Actinomycetes; order Streptomycetales; family Streptomycetaceae; genus Streptomyces. Next base: position 945,923 of record NZ_JAEAMR010000010.1, read on the forward strand.
GGTGGACGGCCGCCTCGCCGGCGGCATGGGCTGGACCAACACCGAGTGGGGCTTCGAGCTGCCCAGCATCATCGGCATCACCTACGCCTACACCGACCGGCTCGACCGGGCCGAGGAGCTCTTCACCGAGGCCGTCCGGGAGTTCGAGGTCTCCGGCTGGCGCGGCGGACACCTCGCCTTCGCCCACGAGTTCCTCGGCCTCGTCCACCGCCGCCGCGGCGACCTCGAGCGCGCCGAGGGCTTCCTGCGCGAGGGGCTGCGGCTCGCCGACCGGCTGGGGCCGGGCGTGCCCATCCAGTGGGACGGCACCTGTCTGCTCATCGACACCCTGCTCGCCCGGGGCCGCCTCGACGAGGCCCAGGCCGTGGCCGAGAAATATTCCTTCGGCCCGCCCTATCCCCCGGCCATGGTCATGCCCGACGCCGCCTGCGTGGTCGGCCGGCTGCTGCTCGCCCTCGGCCGCACCAAGGAGGCCGTCGCCGAGCTGGAGGCCGCGGGCCACCGCCTGGAGGAGCGCGGCCGGCACAACACCCTCTGGGCGCCCTGGGCCCTGGACCTGGCCGCCGCCGTCGCCCCCGAGGAGCCCGGGCGCGCCCGCGAGCTCGCCGAGCGGGCCGTGCGCTACGCCCACCGGTTCGGTACCGAGACCGCCATCGGCGAGGCGCTGCGGCGTGCGGCGCCCCTCGCGGAGCCGGAGGAGGGGCTGTCCCGGCTGGAGCGGGCGGTCCGGCACCTGGCCGGCTCCCCGTGCCGCCACGAGTACGCCCTGGCGCTGGTCGACCGGGGGCAGGCCCTGGAGCGGGCCGGGCGCGGCGCCGAGGGCGTCGAGTCGCTGCGCGAGGGCCTGCGGATCGCCGGGGAGTGCGGCGCGGAGGGGCTCGCGGACCGGGCGCGCGAGACGTTGGCCCTGGTGGGCGCGGCCGGGGCCTGAGTGGGCGGGGCCTGAGCGGGCGGGTTCTGAGGGGGCGGACGCCGTCCGCGCCGGGGGCCGCTCCGGGATGCGATCTCCGCCGCACCGGGGTGCCATGGAAGGAACCACTGGGCGGAGGACGTCATGGCGCATGCGGTGTGGAGCGGTGCCCTCTCCTTCGGGCTGGTCACCCTTCCGGTGCAGATGTTCGCCGCGACGGAGAGCCACACGATCCGGTTCAACCAGCTCCAGCGCGGCACCTCGGACCGGGTGCGCAACCGGCGCGTCAACGAGCGCACGGGCGAGGAGGTCCCGCTCTCCGAGGTCGTCAAGGGCTACGACATGGGGGACGACTACGTCGTCGTCGAGCCGGGCGAGCTGGAGGACCTCGCACCGGGCCGATCCAAGTCGCTGGAGATCAGCGGGTTCGTGGACCTGGACGCCATCGACCCGATCTACTTCGACAAGACCTACTACCTCGGCCCGAAGAGCAAGGAGTACGCCAAGGTCTACGCCCTGCTGCACGAGGCCCTGACGCAGTCCCGCCGGGCCGGGATCGCCACCTTCGTGATGCGCAACCGGGAGTACCTCGTCGTGGTGAAGGCGGAGGGCGACATCCTGACGCTGCACACCCTGCACTGGGCCGACGAGATCCGCGATCCGCGCACCGAGGTCGGCACGCTGCCGGAGCGGAAGAAGGTCGCCGAGCGCGAACTGGCCACCGCCGTCCAGCTGGTGGAGGCGCTCAGCGTGGACTGGGACCCCGAGACCTACCACGACACGTTCCAGGAGAAGGTCCTCGACCTCGTCCAGGCCAAGCGGGCCGGGGGGACAGTCGAGAAGAGCGAGCCGGCGCCGCGGTCGACCAACGTCATCGATCTCATGGGGGCGTTGCAGGCGAGCATCGACAAGGCGAAGGGGAAAGGGAAGGCCGAGCCGTCGGGGAGGAAGGTGCGCCCCCCGACGCAGATCAGGGAAGCGGCCAAGAAGCGGGCGGCCAAGGCGGGCGAGCTGGAGGAGCTCACCAAGAACGAGCTCTACCGGCGGGCCACCGACGCGGGCGTCCCCGGCCGTTCCCACATGACCCGTGACGAGCTGGTCAAGGCGCTGAAGAGGGCGTCCTGAACGGGGGACCGGCGGGCGGCCGGCAGACCGTGGACATCGAGGGTCACCGGCTGTCGTTGTCCCACCTCGATCGGGTGCTCTTCCCGGGTTCCGGCCACACCAAGGCCCAAGTGCTGCACTACTACGCGCAGATCGCGCCCGTGATGCTGCCGCACGTCGCCGGCCGCCCCGCGTCCTTCGTGCGAGCGCCCGAGGGGCCGGCGGGCGAGAGCTGGATCGCCAAGAACCCGCCGGCCGGGGCGCCGGACTGGGTGCCGGTGGTGCCGGTCGAGCACCGCGACGGGGCGACCGAGCAGGTCGTCATCGATTCGACGGCCGCACTGATCGCGATGGTGAACCTGGGCGCGTATGAGGTGCACGTCCCGCAGTGGCCGGCCGCGGCCGGGCGGGACGCGCACGACCGCCTCGTCCTGGACCTCGACCCCGGGCCCGGCACGGACCTCGTCGTCTGCTGCCGCGTCGCGGAACGGCTGCGGCAGCTCCTGGACGAGGACGGGCTCACGGCCTGCCCGGTCCTCTCCGGCTCGAAGGGCCTGCACCTGTACGCCCCGATCCGTCCCGCGTCCGGGCGCGCGGTCAGCGCGTACGCGAAGGGGCTGGCGGAGCGGCTGACCGGGGAGCACCCGGGGCTGGTGGTGGCGTCGATGGCGAAGCTGGAGCGGCGGGGGCGGGTGCTGATCGACTGGAGCCAGAACGCGTCGGCGAAGACGACGGCGGCGCCTTATACCGTGCGGTTGCGGGAGAGGGCCCAGGGGCCGGGGGTGGCGGCCCCTGTGACCTGGGACGAGGTGGCGGCGTGCCGGTCGCCGGGAGATCTGGTGTTCACGCCGGAGGCGGTGGTGGAGCGGGCCGCTGATCGCGGGGATTTGCTGGGGGCGTTGCTGAGCGGGGACGGGGTGCGGGGGCCGGTGCCGTAGCCTGCGGCGGGCCGGTGCGGGGGAGGGTGCCCCCGGCCCGCCCTTTCTCCCCCAGAGGGGGTGCCCCCAGTTTCTTCCGGGGCTGCGCCCCTCGGCCCGGCACCGCGCTCCGCGCGGTGAGGCGGGGGCTGCGCCCCTTGCACCCCGCTTCGGGGCTCCGCCCCGGGCCCCGCAAAGCGGCTGCGCCGCTTTGGTCCTCAAGCGCCGGACAGGCTGAAGTGCGCGCCCGGGCACGAATCCAGCCCGTCCGGCGCTTGAGGACAGCGCCCGGAGGGCGCTTCGGGGGTGCAGGGGGCGCAGCCCCCGCCCATACCGCGCGGAGCGCGGTGCCGGGCCGAGGGGCGCAGCCCCGGAAGAAACGGTGAAAGGGCGGGGTAGGGCTCACTTCTCCGCGGTCCACGACCGCAACCGGTCCACCCCCCACGCCGTCACCACCCGCTCCACCGGCACCCCGCACTCCTCCGCCCGTGCGCAGCCCAGGAGCTGCCACTCCAGCTGGCCCGGCGCGTGCGCGTCGCTGTCGATCGCGAACAGCACCCCCGCCTCGACCGCCAGTCGCAGCAACCGCCGCGGCGGGTCCAGCCGGTCCGGCCGGCTGTTGATCTCCACGGCCGTGCCGAAGCGGGCGCACGCGGCGAAGACGAGTTCCGCGTCGAAGGCCGACTCCGGCCGCTTTCCGCCGACGAGGCGGCCGGTGCAGTGGCCGAGGACGTCCACCAGGGGGTTGGCGACCGCGGTGACCAGCCGCCGCGTCATGCTCTCCGCGTCCATGCGCAGCTTGGAGTGGACGGAGGCGACGACGACGTCGAGCCGTTCCAGGAGCGGCTCCTCCTGGTCGAGCGAGCCGTCCGGCAGGATGTCGCACTCGATGCCGGTGAGGAGCCGGAAGCCGTCCCCCAGCGCGGAGTCGACCTCGGCGACGACGTCGAGCTGCCGCCGCAGCCGGTCGGCCGACAGGCCGTTCGCGATGGTCAGCCGGGGGGAGTGGTCGGTGAGCACGGCCCACTCGTGGCCGAGCGACGCCGCCGCGCGGGCCATCGCCTCGATCGGGCTGCCGCCGTCCGACCAGTCGGAGTGCAGGTGGCAGTCGCCGCGCAGGGCGGCCCGCAGCTCGTGCCCGTCGTCCACCGGCGGCCAGTCGGAGGCGTCCTCCAGCCGTGCCAGATAGCCCGGCACCTCGCCCCGCAGCGCCTCGGCGATCACCGCCGCCGTCTTGGGCCCGATGCCCTTGCGGTCGGTGAGGGAGCCGGACTCCGAGCGGCGGCGCACCTCGTCCTCGGGCATCGCGGAGACGACGGAGGCAGCGGTGCGGAACGCCTGGACGCGGTAGGTGGGCGCCCGGTCGCGTTCGAGGAGGAAGGCGATGCGTTCCAGCGCGTCGACGGGATCCATCAGGGCCTCCGGAGGGCGGCCGGCGGCAGGTACTCGCGGACCAGGGTGCGGTGCCACCACGCCCCGGTGGCGCGCAGCTCCCGCCAGGTGGTGAAGCGGTAGAGGTAGAGCCGGGCGCGGACGTGGGCGGGCGGGGCGTCGGGGAAGGGGTTGTGGCGCAGCAGCCGCAGGGTGTCACGGTCGCCGAGGAGCAGGCGTTCGACGAAGGGGCCGAACCAGTCGCGCGCGTAGGCGGGGGAGATCCCGGCGAACCACATGAGCCAGTCCAGGCGCAGGTGCCAGGGGGCGAACTGGCGCGGCGTGCGCCGTACGTCGCCGGGCTTGCCCTTGAAGCCGTACTCCTTCCACACGGTCGCCGGGCCGATCACGGTGTCCTCGGTGCCCTCGACGACGACCTCGTAGCGGCTGCGGTTGACGCTGCCGAAGGCGCCGTAGGTGTTGACGAGGTGGAAGGCGTTGAAGGACATGTTCATGCGCTGGCCGCTGGAGAGCAGGTTGCGCACGGGCCACCAGCTGAGCGCGGCGACGAGGGCGGTCGCGGCGAGGACCAGGACGACGTACCACAGGGGCGCGGAGGGCGCGGAGGGGTGCGCGGGCAGGCCGAGGAGGGAGGCCATGGCGTCGCCGTCCACGGCGGAGAAGGCGAGGACGACGGTGAGCCAGTTGAGCCAGGCGAAGTTGCCGGAGGCGACCAGCCAGAGCTGGGTGACGATCACCAGCCCGGCGGCGACGCTCGCCACCGGCTGCGGGGCGAAGAGCCCGAAGGGGACGACGAGCTGGGCGAAGTGGTTGGCGGCGGTCTCCACCCGGTGCAGCGGCCGGGGCAGGCGGTGGAAGAACCAGCTGAGCGGGCCGGGCATGGGCTGGGTCTCGTGGTGGTAGTAGAGGCAGGTCAGATCGCGCCAGCAGGCGTCGCCGCGCATTTTGATCAGTCCGGCGCCGAATTCGACCCGGAAGAGCAGCCAGCGCATCAGGAAGAGCACCAGGACGGGCGGGCCGGTGCGCGCGTTGCCCAGGAAGACGGCGAGGAACCCGGCCTCCAGCAGCAGGGACTCCCAGCCGAAGCCGTACCAGGTCTGCCCCACGTTGACGATCGACAGGTAGAGCGCCCAGAGCACCGCCCACCAGGCCATGGCGACGCCCAGGGGCACCTCGTCGGCGGCCCCCGCCAGGATCCCCGCCGCGAGCAGCGCCCCCGACCAGGCGCACAGGGCGAAGAAGCGGTCCGAGTAGTGCAGCCGGAAGAGGGTCGGCGCCCGCCTGGCGGGGACGTACGCCAGGAAGCGGGGGACGGGCAGCATGCCGCGCTCCCCGATCAGGGCGCGGAACTGGAGGGCGGCGGAGAGGAACGCGACCAGGTAGAGGGCGGCCAGCCCGCGCTGGACGACCAGCCTGCTCAGCCAGTACCCGGAAGCCGTGAACCACTCCACCCGGGTATCTGTACCCCCAGTCGTCCCGGGGCCCCGCTGCTGTGGTGAAAGAAATCGAAGAAACGGGCAAAAGGTGGCAGAGTGGATCCGTGGTTGATCGGGGAGCGACGCCTGCCTCCGGAGCGCTGCCGGACGACTGGCCCGCTCGCCCGGAGCCCATCCTCGTCCGCAACCGGGTCGGGACCTTCGACTGGGACCTCATCAGCGGACGCCTGCACCTGGACGCCACGGCCCTGGGCATCCTCGGCATGCCGCCTGAGGAGTTCCGGGGGCGCATCGGCGACCTGGCGGGCCGGGTGCCGCGCTCCGACGGGGCGCGGCTCGACACCCTGGTCGCCCGGGCGCTGAAGGACGGCAGCGAGAGCTACGGCGCCTACCACCGGGTACGCCGCGAGGACGGCTCCCTGCACTGGGCCTACACCCAGGGCCACATCGAGCGTGACGGGGCCGGGCGGCCCTGCCGCATCCTCGGCCTGCTGCGGGACGCCGACGCGGAGCTCGCCCTCGCCGACCGGCCCGGCGAGAGCGACGGCGAGCGCCGCCACCAGACCACCGTGGTGGAGGCCATCACCGCCGCCCTGGCCCACGCCAGGACCGTTCAGGACGTGATCGACTTCTTCAAGGACGTCCGGGCCGTCGAGCACCTCGGCTCCGACCTGCTCGTCCTCGGCCTGATCGAGTCCGGCCGCATCCACCTGGTCGCGGAGGGCCCGTCCGAGCACTTCATCCCCGGCACCCGCTACACGCGGATCGACGACAACTTCCCCATGAGCGAGGTCATCCGCACCCTCACCCCCCGGTTCATCGAGTCCCGCGAGGAGTTCGCCCGCTGCTACCCCTGGCTGTGGGAGCACATCGAGGACATCGGCATCGCCTCCGCCGCCTACCTCCCGCTGATCGCCCAGGCCAAGCCCATCGGCGCGCTCGGCCTGCTCTACCGCGAGGCCCGCGGCTTCAGCCGGCAGGAGCGCAACCTCTTCATCGCGCTGGGCAGCAGCCTGGCGCAGAGCATCGCCCGAGCGATGCTCTTCGACCAGGAGCACGACCTCGCCGAGGGGCTCCAGCAGTCCATGCTCCCGCGGCGCATCCCCGACGTGCCCGGGGCGCAGATCGCCGTCCGCTACCGGTCCGCCCGCCTGGGCCGGGACATCGGCGGCGACTGGTACGACGTGATCCCGCTGCCCGGCGGCCGGGTCGGGGCCGTCATCGGCGACGTCCAGGGCCACGACACGCACGCCGCCGCCGTGATGGGGCAGCTGCGGATCGTCCTGCGCGCCTACGCGACCGAGGGCCACGCCCCGGCCACCGTCATGGCCCGCGCCTCGGCCTTCCTCCACGAGCTGGACACCGACCGCTTCGCCACCTGCTCCTACGCCGAGGCCGACCTGTCGACCGGCGTGGTGCAACTGGTCCGCGCCGGGCACATCGACCCCCTGCTGCGGCACACCGACGGCACTTCCCGCCGGCTGCCCGTGGCGGGCGGGCTCCCGCTGGGCCTGTCCGCCGAGTTCGGGCGGCTCGACTACCCGGTGACCAGCGTGGAACTGGACGCGGGGGAGACGCTGCTGCTGTTCACCGACGGCCTGGTGGAGCAGCCGGGCTCCGACCTGGACGAGGGTGTGGGGCAGCTCTCGGAGGTGATCGTCACGGGGCCGGAGGACCTGCACGAGCTCGCCGACCGGCTGTGCGACATGGTCACGGAGCGCGTCGGCGAGGACGACATGGCCGTCCTGCTGCTGCGCCGCCAGGGCGTGCCCACGCGCCCGGGCGGACGCCTCCAGCAGCACATCGCCCCCGCGGACCCCGAGGCCCTCTCCGCCGCCCGGCACATGATCCGCACCGCCGTGCGGGCCTGGGGCGCGCGCGAGCGCTCCGACGAAATCGAGCTGGCGGCCGACGAGTTGGCGACCAACGCGCTGCTGCACACCGACGGGGCGGCGGTGGTGACGATCCGGATGCTCGCCGGTCCCGAGCGGCGGCTGCGGGTGGAGGTGGAGGACCGTTCCAGCGCGCTGCCCCGGCGCAGGGAGCCGGGGGAGATGGGGGTGTCGGGGCGGGGGCTGCTGCTGGTGGACCGGCTGGCGGATGTGTGGGGGGTGGAGCCGCGGGGTGGGGGGAAGTCGGTGTGGTGCGAGTTTGTTCTGGGTGGGGAGTGAGCCCCGGTCCCGCCCCTTCACCGTTTCTTCCGGGCTCCGCCCGGGCCCGCAACGCGGCTTCGCCGCGTTGACCGGGGGCTTCGCCCCCTGGACC
>NZ_JAEAMR010000010.1:954046-1073345 GCF_015999245.1 Streptomyces sp. AV19
GGGGGGGGGGGCCCCGGGGGGGGCCCCCCCCCGGCCCCCGGGGGGCCCCCCCGGCCCCGGGGGGCCCCGGGCCCCGGGGCCCCCCCCCCCGGGGGGGGCCGGCCTGCGCCCCCCCCCTTGTCGACACCCGCGTACGGGGCCGGACGCACCGGCCCCGTACGCGTCACCTCGGCATCGCCTCAGCTCGGCATCGCCTCAGCGCCGCGCGACCCCGTCGGCCCGCGCCGCCGCAGCCACGGCAGCCGTCACCGCGGGGGCGACCCGCTCGTCGAACGGCGACGGGATGACGCACTCCGCGCTCAGCTCGTCCGCGACGACGGCCGCCAGTGCCTCGGCCGCCGCCAGCTTCATCCCCTCGGTGATCCGCGACGCCCGCACCTGCAGCGCGCCCGCGAAGATGCCGGGGAACGCGAGAACGTTGTTGATCTGGTTCGGGAAGTCCGAACGGCCCGTCGCGACGACCGCCGCGTACTTGTGGGCGACGTCCGGGTGGATCTCCGGCGTCGGGTTGGCCATCGCGAAGATCAGCGCGTCCTTGGCCATCGTGGCCACGGCCGGCTCCGGGATCGTCCCGCCGGAGACACCGATGAACACGTCCGCGCCGTCCAGCGCGGACTCCAACGAGCCCGTGAGTCCGGCCTTGTTGGTGAAGCCGGCCAGCTCCCGCTTCACGTCCGTCAGGTCGTCCCGGTCCCGGGAGACGATGCCCTTGCGGTCGCACACCGCGACGTCGCCGATGCCGGCCTCGACCAGGATGCGGGCGATGGCGACACCGGCGGCGCCCGCGCCCGAGATGACGGCGCGCAGGTCGCCGAGGCCGCGCCCGGTCAGCGTCGCCGCGTTGCGCAGCGCGGCCAGGGTGACGACGGCCGTGCCGTGCTGGTCGTCGTGGAAGACCGGGATGTCCACCCGCTCCTGGAGCCGGCGCTCGACCTCGAAGCAGCGCGGCGCCGAGATGTCCTCCAGGTTGATGCCGCCGAAGGACGGCGCGAGGCGGGCGACGGTGTCGACGAGCTCGTCCACGTCGCGGCAGTCGAGCGCGAGCGGCACCGCGTCGACGCCTCCGAACTGCTTGAAGAGGATGGCCTTGCCCTCCATCACGGGCAGGGACGCCTCCGGCCCGATGTCGCCCAGGCCGAGGACCGCGCTGCCGTCCGTGACCACGGCGACGACCTGGGACTTCCAGGTGTAGTCGTGGACGAGCTCCGGCTGCTCGGCGATCGCGCTGCACACCTTGGCGACGCCCGGCGTGTAGGCGAGGGACAGGTCGTCCTTGTCCCGCACGGGCACGGTCGCCTGAACGGCCATCTTGCCGCCCCGGTGCAGGGCGAAGGCCGGATCGAAGGGCTCGTCCGTCCCCCCTTCGCCCGTAGTGCTCTCGCTACGAGGGTTGACGATCTCCGCTGCCACTTTATTAGACCCCTTTGTCGTAATTTCCATCGAGGGTAGCCGCCCCTGGATCGCGGGGCGGGATCGGGCATGCGTCCGGTCCCCGGCTCCGCGGTGGTCCGCGGTGCGGGCCGGCCGCGCCGCGTGGGGCGCCGCCGGTGGTACGGACGCGCGGGCGCGCCGCACAACGCGCCCTGAGCCCCGGGTACGGGGTGTAACCGCTCTTTCTACCGGATGAGCGCTACGGCCGACGAGTGAGCATCAGGTGTTGTGGGCCACGGCACTCGCGGGCCGGCGGGGAAACGGTGTCAACTGTTGCCCCCCGTCCATGGAGTGAGACGCGGAGCCCGTGAGATGCGTCTCGCTCAAGATCCTCACCGAAACGGTCACTGGCGCTCCACAAGCCGAACAACCCGCTCCAGAACCAGGACCATCCTGTTATCCGATTTTGACATTGCGGGCCCCCCGAAGGGTGTAGTCCAGATGGCAAGATGCCCCGAACACCCGAGGTCGCGGCAGCCGGAGAACTGTGCTCGCGGCCGAGGAGGCAGATCGTGTGAATCCCGTGTGAAGAACCGTGTGAAGAGTCGGCTATCCCCTCACCCGCAGGAGGAACCAGCAATGACCGCAAGCACCACCACTCGCCCGGCAGCCGCCAGGAACCGCTCGGCCGCCGTCGGCGCGATCGCGGTCGCCGGCGCCCTCGCCCTGCTGCTGTCAGGCTGCGGCGACCAGACCAAGAAGCACCCCAAGGACGGGGACTCCGGCTCGGCCGGCGCCTCCGCGCCCCTCTTCGACAAGCTGCCGCAGTCGGTCCAGAGCTCCCGCGTCATCCGGGTCGGCTCGGACATCGCCTACCCGCCCGTGGAGTTCAAGAAGGACGGCAAGACCGTCGGCATGGACCCCGACATCGCCGACGCCATCGGCAAGCAGCTGGGCGTCCGCCTCGAGTTCAACAACGCGACCTTCGACACGCTCGTCGCCGGACTGCGCTCCAAGCGCTACGACGTCGCCATGTCGGCCATGACCGACACCAAGGACCGCCAGAACGGCATCGACCCGGACACCAAGAAGGCGGTCGGCAAGGGCCTCGACTTCGTCGACTACTTCCAGGCCGGCGTCTCCCTCTACACCCCCAAGGGCAAGACCCAGGGCATAAAGGGCTGGCCCGACCTCTGCGGCAAGAAGGTCGTGGTGCAGCGCGGCACGGTCTCGCACAACCTCACCAAGCAGCAGTCCGAGAAGTGCGGGGACGACAAGAAGATCTCCATCGAGGCGTTCGACACCGACATCCTCGCCCAGACCCGGCTGCGCAGCGGCGGCGCCGACGCCGCGGCCAGCGACTTCCCCGTCGCGGCCTACGCCGTGAAGACCTCCGGCGGCGGCAACGACTTCGAGATCGTGGGCGACCAGGTGGAGGCCGCGCCGTACGGCATCGCGATCGACAAGGAGCAGACCCGGCTCCGCGACGCGATCAAGGCCGCGCTCGACAACATCATCAAGAACGGCGACTACGCCAAGGTGCTCGAGAAGTGGGGCGTCCAGGCGGGCGCGGTCAAGGAAGCAAAGATCAACGGCGGTTCCTGACCCGGTCTCCACTGCTCGCTGAAAGGCCCCCTCCGTGACCATAAACACCGACAAGGCCGCTCCAGAACCCGAGGACGGGCGGCCGGCCGACGCGACAACCGCCCCCGAGACCCTCAAGGCCGTCCCCGTACGGCACTTCGGCCGCTGGGTGGCGGCGGTCGTGGCCGTCGCCGTACTCGCCCTGCTGGTCAACGCGTTCGCCCACGGCAAGCTCAACTGGGGCGCGGTCCCCGACTACTTCTTCAACACGGACATCCTCAAGGGCGTCCGGAACACCATCACCATCACCATCCTGTCGATGGTGCTGGGCGTCGTCCTCGGCGTCGTCCTGTCGGTGATGCGGCTGTCCAAGAACCCGGTGACCTCGTCCGTCGCGTGGTTCTACATCTGGTTCTTCCGCGGGACGCCGGTCTACGTCCAGCTGCTGCTCTGGTTCAACCTGGGTCTGGTCTTCGAGTTCATCAACCTCGGGCCGATCTACAAGGACTACTGGTCGTCCTTCATGACCCCGTTCCTGGCGGCGCTGCTGGGCCTCGGCCTCAACGAGGCCGCGTACATGGCCGAGATCTGCCGGGCCGGCATCCAGTCGGTCGACGAGGGCCAGACCGAGGCCGCGCACGCGCTGGGCATGAGCCACGGCAAGACGCTGCGCCGGGTGGTGCTGCCGCAGGCGATGCGGGTCATCGTGCCGCCGACCGGCAACGAGTTCATCAACATGCTCAAGACCACCTCGCTGGTCATCGCCGTGCAGTACTACGACCTCCTCCAGTCGGCCACCAACATCGGCCAGACCTCCGGAGCCACGGTCGAGATGCTCATCCTCGCCGCCGCCTGGTACCTGGTACTGACCAGCGTCCTCAGCATCGGCCAGTACTACCTCGAACGGCGCTTCGCGCGCGGCTCGTTGAGGCAGCTGCCGCCCACGCCCTGGCAGAAGATCGTCAGGGCCAACCTGCTCTCGTTCGGCAACCGCAGCAGCGCCGGAGGTACCGCATGACCGCCAACGCGATGGTGAAGGCCGAGGGCGTCCACAAGTCCTACGGGTCCGTCCAGGTCCTCAAGGGCATCGACCTGGAGGTCGCCCCGCGCGAGGTGTTCTGCCTCATCGGCCCGTCCGGTTCCGGCAAGTCCACCTTCCTGCGGTGCATCAACCACCTGGAGAAGATCAACGGCGGCCGGCTGTACGTGGACGGCGAGCTGGTCGGCTACCGCCAGCAGGGCAACAAGCTCCACGAGCTGAAGGACCGCGAGGTCGCCGCCCAGCGCCGGGACATCGGCATGGTCTTCCAGCGCTTCAACCTGTTCCCGCACATGACGGCCGTGGAGAACGTCATGGAGGCGCCGGTCCAGGTCAAGCGCGAGACCAAGTCGGTGGCCCGGGAGCGGGCGCTGAAGCTGCTCGACCGCGTCGGCCTGGCCGACAAGGCCGGCAACTATCCGTCCCAGCTCTCCGGCGGCCAGCAGCAGCGGGTGGCCATCGCCCGGGCGCTGGCCATGCAGCCCAAGCTGATGCTCTTCGACGAGCCGACCTCCGCGCTCGACCCGGAGCTGGTGGGCGACGTGCTGGACGTGATGCGCTCGCTGGCCGAGGAGGGCATGACGATGATCGTCGTCACACACGAGATGGGCTTCGCCCGGGAGGTCGGCGACTCGCTGGTGTTCATGGACGACGGCGTCGTGGTGGAGGCGGGCAACCCCCGGGACATCCTGACCAGGCCGCAGCACGAACGCACCAAGTCGTTCCTGTCGAAGGTGCTGTGACGGACGAGGGTGCCGCGACGGCGGTGGACGGACGTGTTGTCCGGACACCGCCGTCCGTCGTTCCCGCTCCACGGGGTGTAATACCCTTTTCAGAACGACATCCATTACCGCCTCGCGCCCGGCACCCCAGGGCCGCCCGCAGAAGGACCTCCACATGGAACTGTCCTCCTACTCGGACTACGCCGTCCGCCTGGTCAACTCCGAAGCACCGGTCCGCGGCACCGACGCCCTGACCTCGGTGGAGACGGCCCGGACCCTCCTGTTCGACCCCGGCGCGCAGATGGCGCGCCGGCTCACGGACGGCGACGTCTCCCGGCTCCGCGGCGTCCGCGCCCGGCTGCGCGCCGTCTTCGAGGCGGTGGCCGAGGGCGACGAGGTGCGGGGCGTGGACCTGCTCAACGCGCTGCTGATGGAGTTCCCCGTCAGCCCGCAGATCTCCGGCCACCGGCACCGGGACGAGGACGGGCGTCCCCTGTGGCACATGCACATCGCCGACCACGCCGCCAACTCGGCGGCCGGCTACACGGCGACGGCCTGCATGGGCCTGGCCGTGCACCTCACCGAGCTGGGCGTGGACCGCCTCGGCATCTGCCAGGCCCCGCCGTGCCGCAACGCCTACCTCGACACCTCGACCAACCGCTCGCGCCGCTACTGCTCCGACCGCTGCGCCACCCGGGCGAACGTCGCCGCCTACCGGGCCCGCAAGCGCCGCGAGAGCACCGGCCCCAGCAGCCCCGGGGAGCGCACCGGCCGCACGGCCGACGCCAGCCAGGACAGCACCGACCCCGCCGAGCGCTGACCGGCCTGCGGCGGCGGCCGCAGCCGCACCCAGGCCCGGGCCACGACGAGCTCGTCGGGCACCGCGCCGAACTCCCGGCTGTCGTTCTCGACCAGCGGGTTGTCCCCCGTCACCCACCAGCCGCCGTCCCGCCGTTCCACGGCGCGCTTGACGATCAGCAGGTCCTGCCGGAACGGGTGCCGCAGCACCACCACGTCCCCCGGCCGGACGCCCGCGCCGTACTGGACGACCAGCTGGTCGCCCGGATTCAGGGTCGGGACCATCGACGGGTTGTAGACCTCGGCCAGCCCGATCCGCAGCAGTCCGCGACGCTCACGGTCCAGCCCCGTCCCGCGTTCGTCCAGTCGGTCCTGCACCTCGGCACCTCACTCCCGGTCCGTCGTTTCCGCTCCAGCCTGACACCCGTCTTTTGTCCTAGGCCCCCCGGGGCGCCCGGGAAAAGCCTTCCCGCACCGAGTAATCTCGCACCTGAGAAGACGATCACGAGGAAGGACTGCCCCACTATGCTCTCCCGCCTGTTCGCCCCCAAGGTGAAGGTCAGCGCCCACTGCGACCTCCCGTGCGGCGTGTACGACCCGGCCCAGGCCCGCATCGAGGCGGAGTCGGTCAAGGCCGTCCAGGAGAAGTACCAGGCCAACGAGGACCCCCACTTCCGCGCCCGCGCCACCATCATCAAGGAGCAGCGCGCGGAGCTGGCCAAGCACCACGTCTCGGTGCTCTGGAGCGACTACTTCAAGGCCCCGCACTTCGAGAAGTACCCCCAGCTGCACCAGCTGGTCAATGACACCCTGAAGGCCCTGAGCGCCGCCAAGGCGTCCACGGACCCGAAGACGGGCGAGAAGGCGCTGGAGCTCATCGCCGAGATCGACCGCATCTTCTGGGAGACGAAGAAGGCGTAACGCCTCGTCGGCGTGGACGGCCCCGTGTCCCCGGTCCGTACCGGGGACACGGGGCCGTCGTCATCCCCGGATCACTTCTCCAGGGCCCACTTCAGCGGCTCCTTGTAGAAGCCGCGCCTGAAGGTGATGCGGGTGACCTTCTGGTTCTGGGGGACGACGACGGGCTGGCAGAAGGTGCGCTCCTCGCCCTTGTTCCAGGTCTTGGTGTAGTCCTCGTCCTTGCAGTCGGACGGGGTGCTGGGGAGGCTGCCGATGACCATGAGGCGGGTCGCCGGCTGGTCGCCCTCGGTCAGGGCGCCGACGTTGGTGATCATCATGGGCGGCTTCATCGGCGCGTCGCCGCCGCTCAGTCTGGCGCTGAGGTAGACGTACGCGACGGTCTTGCCCGCGTACTTCTTCTCGTCCTCCTTGCCGCCCTTGAGGTCCTCGGGCTTGCCCATCACGATGCGCTGCCCGGTGACGGTGAACTTGCCCTTCTTGTCGTTCCCGAACTCCTGCTCCTCGGAGGCGGGCTGCCCGGCCTTGAGCGTCTCGGACTTCAGGTCGTCCGTCTTCGCCGCCGCGCTCTTGTCCGGCTTCGCGCTCGCGCCGGTCTTCTTCCCGTCGTCCGACGACGAACCGTCGCAGGCCGCCAGCGTCAGCGCGGTGAACGCGGCCATGGCGGCGAGCGCGGTCTTCTTGGTGGTGCGCAAGGTTTCCCCCGTGTTCAGTGGTGCTCTTCCGGCCAGTGCGGCCGGAAACGGCGATCGAGTGTACGCAGGGGTGTCCATGACATCCGCGCCACCCCCGTCCCCGAGACCGTGCGGAGCTCCGGGGGCAGTGGTGCCGGGCGTTCGGCGCTGACGGCGGCCGGGCGCAGCGACGCGTACGTCGGGAAGCGGCGTACGCCGCAGGCGGTACAGGTCTCCACCCCGGCCGCGGTACGCCATCCCGCGCCGGGATGACGGCAGTTGGCCGCCGCGATCGCCGCCATCAGTGGCAGTACCTCACGTGCCGGCCGTGAACGATGGCCCACGCCTCGGCGAGTTCGCGGTCACCCGCGCGCACGGCCTCGGCGCGTCCGGCCTTGAGGCGGCGGCACTCGGCGCAGCCGACGGGTGGCATCTGCACCGGTTCACCGGGCTGTTGGGGGGTAAGAGCCATGGCGTCGGAACTCCAGTTTCCTTGTCACTCACGCGAGCGATGCTCACCGTCCGCACCCTCAGCGTCGCGCTACGCACCTACGGTGGGAAGGTCTCGGCCCACGCCAAACGATCTGGGGTGAACGGACCATGGCGGACGACTCGAACGAAGCGGCGGAACCGTTGGACGGAGCGGCGTACCTCGGCGTCGAGGTACGGGCCTGGCGGCTGGAACGCGGGCTGAGCCAGCGTAAGTTGGCCGAGGAGGCGCAGTACAGCCAGCAGTACGTCGCGAAGGTGGAGGCGGGGGAACGGCTGGCGAGCCCGGAGTTCGTGGAGGTGTGCGACAGGGTCTTCGGGACGCCGGGCACGTTCGCGCGGCTGCGCAAGCGGGCCGCGGAGCGGGGGTATCCGGACTGGTTCGAGCCGTATCTGGGGCTGGAGCGGCGGGCGACGGAGGTTCTGAGCTACAGCAACAGTCTCATCATGGGGCTGCTTCAGACGGAGGAGTACGCCCGCGAAGTCTTCCGCAAGGCGCGGCCGCAGGACGACGAGGAGACCAGGACCGGAAGAGTCGTCCGCCGAGTCAGGCGCCGTCGCGTTCTGGAGAGCGAGAACCCGCCTCTGCTCTGGGCCATCGTGGACGAGGCATGCCTCCGCCGCGAGGTCGGGAGTGCCGCTGTGATGCGCGCCCAGATGGCACACCTATTGGCATCGGGTGCACTGCCTCATGTCACCCTCCAGGTATTCCCGTTCAGGTCGGGTGCCCCGTCGTCGAACTCGGCTTTCATCGTGCTCCGGTTCGGAGACGACGAACCGGACGTCCTCTACTCGGAGAGTCGGGTGTCAGGCCAAGTGAGCGACTCCGTCGGGACGGTGGCCAAGGCCAACACCCTCTACGATCTGCTGCGCGCCGACGCGCTGTCGCCGGACGATTCCCTGGCTCTCATTCACAAGATCATGGAGGAATGGACCTCATGAGCGCATCTGCCATATCCGGCATACGGTGGGCCAAGTCCAGTTACTGCGGCGGCGACGAAGGCGAGTGCGTCGAATTCGCCCGCGCCGGCGCCGGGCTCGTCCCCGTCCGCGACAGCAAGTCCCCGCACCGTGCTGCTTTGGGCTTCTCCGCCCCTTCCTGGGCGGCCTTCACGGCGGCACTTGGCGAGGGCTCGTTCCGGCCCTGACGCACGAGGCGGCCGCCTCGGGGCATGACCCCGTGGCAGCCGGCTGGCCCGACGGTCGCGTCACCCCCGCCGCCCCAGCACCTGCCCTCCCACCACCGCCCCCAGCGCCACGACCAGCCCCGCCACCTGCCACACCGTCAGCGTCTGTCCCATCGCCACCACGCCCACCACCGCCGCCACCGGCGGTCCCACCAGGCCCAGCAGCGAGACGGACGTCGGCGCGAGCCGTCCGATCCCGCGGAAGAAGAGCGGGTACGCGAGGGCCGTGGCGATGACGCCGATGTAGGCGTAGCCGAGCACGTTCGCGCCGGTGAGGTGGGACGGCAGGCCCTCGAAGGCCAGCGTGAAGGGGGCCAGGAGCAGGCCCGCGATGGTCAGCTGCCAGCCCGTCGTGACCACGGGACTCGCCCCGGCGCCCCACTTCTTGGTCAGCACGATGGACAGCGCGACCAGCGCCACGGCGGTCACCGAGGCCGCCACACCGAGCGGATCGAGGGCCGCGTCCCCGGTGAGGGTCATCAGCGCCACTCCCCCGACGCCCGCGAGCGCGGCCAGCAGGACCGGCGGCGCGGTGCGCGCCCGCAGCACGAGCAGCGAGAACCCGGCGACCAGCAGCGGCTGCACGGCGCCGATGGTGGCGGCCACCCCGCCCGGCAGCCGGTAGGCCGCGAAGAAGATCAGCGGGAGGAACGCCGCGAAGTTGAGGACGGCCAGCACCAGCGACCGCCACCACCAAACACCCTTCGGGAGGCGGCGGTTGACTGCCAGCAGGACCAGTCCGGCGGGCAGGGCGCGCAAGGTCGCCGCGAGCAGCGGGCGGCCGTCGGGGAGCAGCGCGGCGGTCACCGCGTAGACGGTGGCCCAGCTGGCCGGGGCGAGCGCGGTGAGCAGCAGGTCGCGGACGTTCGCGGCGGAGCCGGTCCGTTCGGCGGTGGCGCTCCGGTCCTGAGCAGCCGGTGTGGGTGCGGTGACGCGCATCGATTCCCCCCTGATTGATAATCTCAACGTTGAAATAACAGCACTGGACTCACTGAACGTCAAGTATCTGAACGTTGAGATTTTCAATGGAGAGGGGATCCGCCATGGCACTCGACGCGGTGGACAGCGTGGTCGAGCAATGGGCCCGCGAGCGGCCGGACGTGGACGTCTGGCCGACGACGGTGATCAGCCGCATCCAGCGGCTCTCCCGGCTGCTCGACAAGGAGCTGAAGGCGTTCTTCGCCCAACACGACCTGGAGGTCTGGGAGTTCGACGTGCTCTCCACCCTCCGCCGCTGCGGCCCGCCCTACGAGCGCACCGCCGGCGCCATCACCAGCGCGGCCATGGTCACCTCGGGGGCGATCACCAACCGCGTGGACCGGATGGAGGCCAAGGGCCTGGTGGAGCGGGTGCGCGACACCGCCGACCGCCGCACGGTGCGCATCCGCCTCACCGAGCGCGGCCACGCCCTCACCGACGAGCTGATCGCCCTGCACTCGGCGAACGGCGAGCGGCTGCTGTCCGCCCTCGACCGCGCCGAGGCCGACCGGCTCGCGGTGTCGCTGCGCGCCCTGCTGACGGCCATGGGCGACAAACCCCTTGAGTGAGGCCGTCCTGAGTAAGGCCGTCTTGAGCAAGGCCGTCTTGAGCAAGGCCGTCTTGAGTGGGCCCCCGTACCGGCCGGGGCAGCACGGCCCGGCGGCTTTGCCGAAGCGTTGCCTACACTGGTCCCCGCGCGGGCACGGTGAGGCCCGACCGGACGGGAGAGCGACAGTGGCGGCAGGCGTCGGCAGATTCGAGGGCACCGGCGGACAAGGCGCCGACCCGTCGGCGGACGTGCTGAACGAGGCCGCCGCCGCGTTCGGACTGCTCGCCTCGCCCGCCCGCCTGCACCTGGTCTGGGCGCTGGCCCAGGGCGAGAGCGATGTGAGCGGCCTGGCCGAGCGGGTCGGCGGCGCGCTGCCCGCGATCAGCCAGCACCTGGCGAAGCTCAAGCTCGCGGGCCTGGTGCGGTCGCGGCGCGAGGGCCGCCGGGTGGTCTACCTGGTGGACGACCCGCACGTCGTCACCATCGTCCACCTCATGGTCGGCCAGCTCGCCGACCGCCAGGCCGACGCCGTGCCCCGGTCCCGGACCGGCTCCGGTTCCGGACGCCTCCGTGGCCTGGGCGCCTGACGGCGGCCAGGCCGGCTCCACCCTTCAAGCGCTGCGGGAGCTGGCGAGCGGCCCGCGCGGACTGACCGAGGACGAGGCGGAGCTCCGGCTCGTCCGCCACGGCGCGAACGTCCTTCCCGGCCGGCGCCCGGCGGGCCGGCTGCGCCGCTTCGGCCGGGGCCTGCGCGATCCGTTCACCGCCGTGCTGCTGTGCCTGGGGCTGGTCTCGGCGGCCCTGGCGTCCTGGGGCACGGCCTGTGTCATCACCGTCCTCGTCACGGTCAGCGCGGCGCTGCGGACGGCGGGCGAGCACCGCGCCGACCGCGCGGCGGCGTCGCTGCGCGAGCTGATCGCGACGACGGCGACGGTCCGCCGCCGCCCCGCGCCGGACGCGCCGCCGGCCCACCGCGAACTGCCCGTGGACGAACTCGTCCCCGGCGACGTCGTCGTCCTCGGCCCCGGCGACCTCGTCCCGGCGGACCTGCGCCTGCTGCGCGCGACCGGGCTGACGGTCCACGAGGCGGCGCTGACGGGCGAGTCGGCGCCGGTGGACAAGCGCGTCCCCGATCTGGCCGAGGGCGCGGCCGCGGACGGCGAGTACCTCTGTTACCAGGGCAGCAGCGTCGTCTCCGGCACCGCCACCGGGGTCGTCGTCGCCACCGGCGGCGCCACGCGGCTGTCCGGCGCGCTCCCGGACTCCCGGCGCGGGGCGCGGGAGCGGCGGACGACGCCGTTCGACCGTTCCGTCAACGGCATCGCCTGGACGCTCGTCCGGTTCATGCTGCTCACCGCGCCGCTCGTGCTGGTCGCGAGCGCTCTGCTGCGCGGGCGCGGCATGGAGACGCTGCCGTTCGCCGTCGCGGTGGCGGTCGGGCTGACGCCCGAGATGCTGCCCGTCGTCGTCACGGCCGCCCTGGCCCGCGGCGCCGCCGCCCTCGCGCGCGGCGGCGAGGTGATCGTGCGGCGCCTGCCGGCCCTGCACGACCTGGGCGCCGTCGACGTGCTGTGCGTGGACAAGACGGGCACGCTCACCCAGGACCGGCCGGTCCTCGACCGTGCCGTGGACGGGCACGGCGCGGACGACCCCGAGGTGCTGCACTGGGCCGCCGTCAACGCCCTGTGGACGCTCCAGCTCGCCGAACTGCCCGTTCCCGACGCGCTCGACGAGGCGGTGCTCGACGAGGCGGGGGACGCCGTGGTGGACGCCGGCGAGGAGTACGAGGGCGTGGCCGCGCTTCCGTGCGCCCCCGGCCGGCCGCTGTCCACGGCCGTCGTCCGGCGGGCCGGGGACTCCCGCTTCGCCCTCGCGGGCAGCCACCTGCTGGTCGTCAAGGGCGCACCGGAGGAGGTGCTGGAGCGCTGCGCGCTCGACGCGCCGGAGCGCGAGCGGCTGCTCCGGCGCGCCGGTGAGCTCGCGGCGGACGGGCTGCGGGTGCTGGCCGTGGCCCGCGCCGAGCGCCGTCCGGCGCAGGGGCGCGCGTACGGGCCGGCCGACGAGCGCGGTCTGGACTTCACCGGCTTCGTGGCGCTGCGCGACGCGGTGGCCCCCACCGCCGCGGAGGCGCTGTCGGTCCTCGCCGACCGGGGCGTCGAGGTGAAGGTGCTCACCGGCGACCACCCCGGCACGGCCGCCCGGGTCTGCCGCGAACTGGGCCTGGAACCGGGCGAGGTGATCACCGGCTCGCACCTCGACGGCCTCCCCGACGAGGAGCTGGCCCCGCTCGCCGCCCGGACGACGGTCTTCGCCCGCTGCGCCCCCGAGCACAAGGCCCGCGTCGTCCGCGCGCTGCGGGCGGGCGGCCGCACGACCGGCTTCCTCGGCGACGGCGTCAACGACCTGGCCGCGCTGCGCGACGCGGACGTCGGTGTCTGCCCGCGCGCCGGGGTGGACGTCGCGCGCGAGACGGCGGACGTCGTGCTCGCGTCCAAGGACCTCACGGCCCTGGACCGGGCGGTGCTCGCGGGCCGCCGCAGCACCGGCAACATCGCCGCCTACCTGCGGATCACGCTCTCCTCCAACTTCGGCAACGTCATCGCCATGCTGGTGGCCGGCCTGCTGCTGCCGTTCCTGCCGATGCTGCCGGCCCAGGTGCTGGTGCAGAACCTCTGCTTCGACGCGGCCCAGCTCGCGCTCGCCTTCGACCGCCCGGCGGCGGCGACGCTCCACCGCCCGGCCCGGCTGCGCCCGCGCGACCTGCTGCGCTTCGTGACGGCGTTCGGCCTGCTGAACGCGGCGGCGGACGTGGCGACGTTCGCCGTACTGGCGCTGAGCCACGGCGGGGCCGAAGAGGCGTTCCACGCCGGGTGGTTCACGGAGAACCTGCTGACGCAGGCGATGGTGATGCTGCTGCTGCGCTGCGGCCGCCACGCGGCGGAGGGGCCCGCGCCCGGCCCGATACGCCTGGCGACGACCGCCCTGGCGGTCGTCGGCCTGCTGCTGCCGCTGTCCCCGCTGGGGCCGGCGCTGTCGATGACAGGGTTGCCGGCGGTGTCGTACGCGCTGTTGGCGGGGGTGTTGGTGGTGTATGGGGTGGGGTTGGTGGTGGCGCGGCGCCGATACGAGCGGGCCGACGGCCGCTGAGGGTTCCTTCCCCACCCCGCCCTTTCACCGTTTCTCGCCGCGCTCCGCGCGGGGGCAACGCGGCTGCGCCGCGTTCGTCCTCAAGCGCCGGACGGGCTGAATTCGTCCCCGGGCGCCCAATCCAGCCCGTCTGGGGGTTGCCCCCTCCGGGGAGCTTGAGGACAGCGCCCGAAGGGCGCTTCGGGGTCCAGGGGCGAAGCCCCGGTAGGGGTGCAGGGGGCGGAGCCCCCGCTCCGCCGCGCGGAGCGCGGTGCCGGGCCCGGGGCCCTGCCCCGGTTTCGGGAAGGGGCGGGGTGGGGGAAAGAACCCGGCCCCCGGCCCCAGCCCGCCCCCCTACCCACCGAACTACCAGTCCCCACCCCCGAAGTCGCCGCCCCCGCCGCCACCGTCGCCCCATCCCCCGCCGAAGTCCCCGGAGTTGAAGTCCGAGCCCGAGTACTCCCCACCCTCGGGGCCCGCGTCGCCGCCCCCGGCCGAGTGGTCCGCCGCGTACGCCGGGCCGCTCATCATGCTGCCGAGCATCGTCCCCACGAGCATCGCCGGCAGGATGCCGCCGCCGAAGTAGCCGCCCGCCCAGGGCCCGTACGCCGGCCCCGCGTTCCAGTACGGCTGCGGACCGGCGTCCGTCTGCACCGTGCGGGACATCGGCTCCAGCCCGTCCGCGACCCGCGTCGCGTCCGCCTGGCACGCCGGCACCGTGCGCACCGCGCCGCCGGGGGGCGCCCACTGCACGTCCGCGACCGACATCCCGTGCCGCGGGTCGAAGAAGCACGGCATCCGCCGCTCGGGCAGCGGCGCGCCGCTGCGCCGGGCGGCCAGGGTGGCCAGCGCGAACCGCCCGTTGTCCAGCGACTCGGTCACCGCCGTGACCTCCTGCGGCCGCTGCGCCGCCGCGATCCGCGACTTGGCCTCCTCGTACGCGTCGAGCGCCTGCTCGTAGTCGTGGCGCATGGCGTCCGTGGCACCCGGCTCGCCCGGGGAGAAGTCCAGCCGGTCCAGCTCCTCGCCGAAGGCGGTGATGTCCTCGTCCACGACGACGCGCAGCGCGTCCAGCTCGGCGCGCTCGCGCTCCTCGCGCTTCTTCTTGTTGCGCCGGTAGAGCGCGTACGCGCCGCCCGCGCCCGCCGCGACGACCACGCCGCCGACGATCAGCCCGGTGGAGCCGTCACCGGAGTCGGAGGAGCCGCCCCACGAGCCGGGGGCGTGCCCCTTCGCGTCCTTGATCGCGCCGTCCACGAACGCGTTGAGCTCGGTCTTCGCGTTGGCGTTGTCGTTGCGCCGCACGTCGCCGGCGAGGTTCTGGACCGCGTTGTTCGACATGACCCGGCGGTCCGCGCCCGCGTTGAAGCCGTCGCCGAGGCGGATGGCGTAGACGCCGGTGATGCCGACCTCACGGCGCAGGTCCCGGAGCACCGTGTCCTTCGGGAACTCGGACGCGGCAGGCAGCACCGCCACGAACACCGGCTTCCCCGCGTCCTTGATCTTCTTCGCCAGCGCGTCCGCGTCCGCCGCCGGCAGCTGGGACGCCGCCCGCGGGTCGACGTAGACCGGGCTCTTCTTCAGGCCCTCGGCCACCGCGCTCAGGCCGGAGGCGGCGTGGGCGGACGGGGCGAGGGTCACCGTGCCGGCCAGCGCGAGCAGGGCCGCGAAGAGCACTGCGAGAAGGGCCGGCAGCGGCCTGGGCAACGCCCGGGGGATGGCGGACATGGGGGTACTCCTCGGGGAAGGACTCGCTGTGGGGGAGGTGGGGGAGACGACGTGACGGTGACTCATCAAGATCATTGCACTTACTCTGCGTTTACTACGACAACGGACCATTCGGGCACTCGGTTCCCCGGAAAACCGCCTCTCACCCGTTCTCACCCGTAGGAGAGATCGGAACAGGGATCGTCGTCCGCCGCGCGTGTCCCATCGGTGTCGGCGGTGCCGGCGCTCAACGGCTCCGGGCGGGGCGCGCGAGGCGCCGGGACGGAGGCGGCGTCCCGGCCGAGGGTGACGGAGACCCCCTCCGCGGCGGTGCCCCGGACGAACGCCCCGGGGAAGAGCCCGGCCAGGGCCCTCGCGTGTTTCGCCTGCCCCGGCCCGAACTCGATCACGGTGATGCCCTCCGTCCGCCCATCGGCGGCGCGGGTCCCGGTGACGGTCCAGCCCCGCTCCTTCATCCGGGCGGACACCCGGCCGGCGAGCCCCGGAACGCCGGAGGCGTCGGTGACGGCGACCCGTCCGCCGACGCGCTTGGCGTCGCTCGTGGCCCCGGCCGGCCGGTCCTGCCGCAGCGCGGCCCACAGCGCGTCCGCGTCCGGCTGGACGACGGCCACCCGGTCGCCCTCGTAGCGCCAGGGCATCGTCACGAACGTGATGTCGCGCAGGCCGATGTCCTTGAACGACAACGCGAAGGACAGCAGCTTGTCCACCGAGCCCAGCCCGGGGTCCACGGTCAGCGACTTGGTCGCGGCCCGGGCCAGCGGGAGCAGCGTGGTGGGGTTCATCCCCTGGGAGCGCACCTTCTCGATCATGGACGCGATGAACGCCTGCTGCCGCCGTATGCGGCCTATGTCGGAACCGTCCCCGATCCCGTGCCGCACGCGGACGTAGTCCAGCGCCTTCTGGCCGGAGACCGTCTGCCGCCCCTTGCGGAAGATCACTTCGCCCGGCGAGCCGCGGTTCGGGTCGAGGTCGCCCTGGCGGACGTCCCGGGGCAGGCAGACCTCGACCCCGCCCACCGCGTCCGTCATCGAGGAGAAGCCGGCGAAGTCGACGACGACGGTGTGGTCCACGCGCAGTCCGGTCAGCTTCTCCACGGTGTTCTGGGTGCAGGCGGGGTTGCCCTGGGCCGTGCCGCCCACGGTGAAGGCCGAGTTGAACATCGCCCGGCTCCGCGCGCTCGTCCAGCTGCCGTCGGGCAGTCTGCACGGGGGTATCTCCAGGAGCGTGTCGCGGGGGATGGAGACGGCGGTGGCGTGCGAGCCGTCCTCGTACACGTGCAGCAGGAAGGCCGTGTCGGAGCGGCCGACGTCGCCCGTCCCGCCGCCGAGCGCGCGGTTGCCGCCCGCGCGCGAGTCGGAGCCGATGACGAGGACGTTCTGCCCCGCGGCGGCGCCCGGGCGGTCGCGGGCGATGCCGTCGGCGCCGAACGTGCTGATGTTGCCGCCGAGTTCGAGGAGCACCCAGCCGGCGCCGAGCACGAGCAGCAGCAGGAGCGCGAGGCCCACGGCGCCGGCGGGCCGGAGCCGCCGCACGGGACGTCCGCCTTCCCCGGTCATGCGCGGGACCCGTTCATGCGCGGAACCCGATCGCGTACGAGCCCGTCGAGCCCATTCGGCCACCCCACCCCGTCGGCTGCTTCCCTTCTCATCCCCAGAGACGACGGAACTTCACCTTGGGTTGTCCGATTGCGCAAATCGGCAAGTATGGTGAGGGGACCACGGAGAATCCGTCCGCGACCCGGTGGCCGATCCGGTCAGCCGGTCCGGCAGCAGAGAAAGCAGGTGGGCCGCCGTGCTGCGCAACGCCCTGGAACCCTGGCACCTCATCGTCGTCGTGCTCGTCCTGGTCGTCGTGTTCGGGTCGAAGAAGCTGCCCGACATGGCGCGTGCCCTCGGCAAGTCGGCGCGCATCCTCAAGAGCGAGGCCAAGGCGATGAAGGACGACCCGGCTCCGGCGTCCGTCCAGACCCCCGCGGCCCCCGCGCCCGCGTCCGGCGCGCAGAACCCGATCACCCCCACCGTCGTGGACAGCCACCGCTGACCCTGGCGTCACCTGGGGTTGTCCTCCCGTACACCCTCGCTTGGTGAGCTTTCTTCCGGCCGGGCTCCGCCGGCCCACGAGGAAGGAAGTCACCATGGGTTCTCGTCCGTACGGACGCCGCGGGCGCCGTCTCGCCCGGTGCGCCGCGGCCCTGCTCGTCGCCGGTGTCGCGGTGCCGGCCGCGGCCTCCGCGTCCGACGGCGGCAAGGGCACGGACGGCAGCGCCCGGGCGTCCGTCGCCCAGCAGCTGCGCGGCCCCGCCAAGGCCAAGAACGTCATCCTGCTCATCGGCGACGGCATGGGCGACTCGGAGATCACCCTCGCCCGCGACTACACGGTGGGCGCGGCGGGCCGGCTGAACATGGACAAGTTCCCGATGACCGGCGCCTACACCACGTACTCGGTCGACAAGAACGGCAAGCCGGACTACGTCACCGACTCGGCGGCCAGCGGCACCGGCTGGGCGACCGGCCGCAAGACGGTCAACGGCCGGATATCGAAGACGCCGGGCACCGACAAGCCGATGACCACGATCCTGGAGCTAGCCCAGCGCAACGGGCTGGCCACCGGCAGCGTCACCACCGCCGAGCTCACCGACGCCACCCCGGCCGTCCTCGCCTCGCACGCCACCGACCGCAGCTGCCAGGGCCCGGCCGACATGAAGGAGTGCCCGAACGACACGATCGCCAGGGGCGGTCCGGGCTCGATCGCCGAGCAGAGCGTCAACCACAAGGTGGACGTGCTGCTGGGCGGCGGCAAGCAGCGCTTCGACCAGAAGATCACCGAGGGCCGGTACAAGGGCCTGACCGTCACCCAGCAGGCCGAGAAGCTGGGCTACCAGGTGGTGACGGACGCCAAGGGCCTCGGCTCGGCGCGCGCCGGCAAGCCCGTCCTCGGCCTCTTCGCACCGGGCAACATCCCGGTCGAGTGGACCGGCAAGGCCGCGGCCGTCGGCGGCACCGCCCCGCAGCGCTGCTCGACGAGCAACCCCGAGCGCAAGGCCGGGACCCCGGGCCTGGAGGAGCAGACGCGCCGGGCCATCCAGCTCCTGGAGCGGAAGCAGAAGGGCAAGAACGGCTTCTTCCTCCAGGTCGAGGGCGCCTCGATCGACAAGCGCGACCACGCCGCCGACCCCTGCGGGCAGATCGGCGAGACCGCGGCCCTGGACCGGGCCGTGAAGGTCGCCCGCGACTACGCGGCGAAGCACCCGGACACCCTGGTCGTCACCACCGCCGACCACGGCCACACCAGCCAGATCGTCCCGCTGGAGGCCACCCCGCCCGGCCTGTCCTCGACGCTGGTCACGAACGAGGGGCAGCAGCTCAAGGTCAACTACTCGACCAACACCCCGGGCAAGTCGCAGGAGCACACCGGCACCGAGGTGCGCATCGCGGCCCAGGGCCCGCAGGCCGAGCGCGTCCTCGGCGTGACGGACCAGACCGAGCTCTTCACGACCGTCCGGAAGGCGCTCTCCCTGCGCTGATCTCCGGACCACGGGGGACGGGGGCGAGGGCCCGGGCCGCGGAATCCGTCCGCGGGCCGGGCCCTCAGGGATTGCTCCAGTTATGGCGCGCGAAGATTGGCGGATCTCGCACCGTTGATCAGGTCGCGCGGCATCGACACTGGGGTCTTCCGGACCCCCGCTGGCAGGAGGAACCCCCATGTCCGGGTCTCGTGTACTGGCCATGGGCCACTACCAGCCCGCCAGGGTGCTGACCAACGACGAGCTGGCCGGAATGGTCGACACCAGCGACGAGTGGATCCGTTCCCGGGTGGGCATCCGCACCCGCCGCGTGGCCGACCCCGACGAGACGGTCGACTCGATGGCCGCCGAGGCCGCCGCCAAGGCCCTCGCCAACAGCGGGCTGTCCCCCGACGACATCGACCTCGTCCTCGTCGCCACCTGCACGGCCGTCGACCGCAGCCCCAACACGGCCGCGCGCGTCGCGGCCCGGCTCGGCCTCGGCTCCCCCGCGGTGATGGACGTCAACGTCGTCTGCGCCGGCTTCACCCACGCCCTGGCGAACGCCGACCACGCGATCCGGGCCGGGGCGGCGCGGAACGCCCTGGTCATCGGCGTCGAGAAGTTCACCGACGTGGTCGACTGGACGGACCGTTCCACCTGCGTCCTGGTCGGCGACGGCGCGGGTGCCGCGGTGGTCACCGCCTCGGCCGAGCCCGGCATCGGCCCGGTCGTCTGGGGCTCCGTCCCCGAGATGGGCCACGCCGTCCGCATCGAGGGCACCCCGTCCCGCTTCGCCCAGGAGGGCCAGTCCGTCTACCGCTGGGCCACGACCCGGCTCCCGCCGATCGCCCGCCGCGTCTGCGAACGGGCCGGGGTCGCGCCCGAGGACCTGGCGGCGGTCGTCCTCCACCAGGCGAACCTGCGCATCATCGAGCCGGTGGCGCGACGGATCGGCGCCGTCAACGCGGTGATCGCGACGGACGTGACGGAGTCCGGCAACACGTCCGCCGCCAGCATCCCGCTGGCCCTGTCCAAGCTCGTCGAGCGCAGGACGGTCGCGGCCGGGGCGCCGGTGCTGCTGTTCGGCTTCGGCGGGAACCTGTCGTACGGGGGCCAGGTCATCCACTGCCCGTAGCGGGCCCGGCCCGCTGTCCGATTCGTTCAAGACCGGGCGGCGGGCCGCCGCCTACGGTGCCGGCATGACACCACGTTTCGACTGCATCGGGATCGTCACCGCCGACATGGCGGCGTCGCTCGCCTTCTACCGCCGCCTGGGGCTGGACGTCCCGGCCTCGGCGGATGACCGACCCCACGTGGAGCACGCACTGCCCGGCGGGCTCCGTCTGCTGTGGGACACGGACGAGGTCCACCGCTCGTTCGACCCGGGCGCGGACCTGGGGAAGGGCCCGGGGCGTACAGGGCTGGGCTTCGCGTGCTCGGACGCGGAGGAAGTGGACCGGGTGTACGGGGAACTGGTCGCGGCGGGGTACGAGGGGCGTCTGGCGCCGTGGGACGCGGTGTGGGGGCAGCGGTACGCGGTTGTCCTCGATCCGGACGGGAATGCGGTGGATCTGTTCGCGCCGGTGGGGGGCGCGGCGCGTTAGGGGTTCGCCCCCGGCCCGCCCTTTCACCGTTTCTTCCGGGGCTCCGCCCCCGGGCCCGCAACGCGGCTTCGCCGCGTTGACCGGGGGCTTCGCCCCCTGGACCCCCACCGGGGCTGCGCCCCTGAAACCGCGCTCCGCGCGGTTGTCCTCAATCGCCGGACGGGCTGAAGTACGCGCCCATGCTGGATATCACCCGCGCCGGACATCCAGCACGGGCGCGAAATCCAGCCCGTCCGGCGATTGAGGACGAGCGGCGGAGCCGCGATGCGGGGTCCGGGGCGGAGCCCCGAAAGGGGGTCAGGGGCGCAGCCCCGGTGGGGTGCAGGGGGCGGAGCCCCCGCTCACCGTGCGAAGCGCGGTGCCGGGTCCGGGGCTTGCCCTGGAGGAAACGGGGAAAGGGCGGGACCGGGGCATCGTCAACCAACCCCAACCCCCCACGCCCCGAAGAGGTCAAGGTCACAGCCGAACCCCCTCTTCCGCAAGCAGCTCAGCGCCTAGCCTTCCCCCCATGACGGTCCTGCCCGAAGAAGGCTTCTCCCTGGCCGCCGAGTTCCCGGACGCGACCCGCGAGCAGTGGCAGCGCCTCGTCGAGGGCGTACTGCGCAAGACGGGCACCGAGGTGGCCGGGACGGCGGCCGAGGACGCGCTGGCCACCGTCCTCCAGGACGGGCTGCGCACCCGGCCCCTGTACACGGCCGACGACGCGGCACCCGAGCCCGGTCTGCCCGGCTTCCCGCCGTTCGTCCGCGGCGGACGCCCCGAGGGAACGGCCGTCTCCGGCTGGGACGTGCGCCAGCTCCACGCCCACCCCGACCCCCGCAGGACCAACGAGGCCGTCCTGGCGGACCTGGAGAACGGCGTCACCTCCCTCTGGCTGACCGTCGGCGCCGCCGGCCTCCCCGTCGAGGGCCTCGCCACCGCCCTCGACGGCGTCCTCCTCGACCTCGCCCCCGTCGTCCTCGACGCCGGACCCGACACCGAGGCCGCCGCGCGCGCCCTGCTGCGCCTGTACGACGAGCGCGGCACCGCCCGCACCGAGGCCCGCGGCAGCCTCGGCGCCGACCCGCTCGGCACCCTCGCCCGCACCGGCGCGGCCCCCGAAGCCGACACCGCCGCCCTCGCCGCCATGTGCCTGGGCGACCGGCCCAACGTGCGCGCCCTCGTCGTCGACGCCCTGCCGTACCACGAGGCCGGCGGCTCTGCCGCCCAGGAACTCGGCTGCTCGCTCGCCACCGGTGTCGCCTACCTGCGCACCCTCACCGACGCCGGCCTCGGCGTCGACGAGGCGTGCGCCCAGCTGGAGTTCCGCTACGCGGCCGGCGCCGACCAGTTCCTCACCATCGCCACCCTGCGCGCGGCCCGCCGCCTGTGGGCCCGCGTCACCGAGGTCTGCGGGGCGTCCCCGGCCGCCCGCGCCCAGCGCCAGCACGCCGTCACCTCCCCGGTGATGATGACCCGTCGCGACCCCTGGGTGAACATGCTGCGCACCACCGTCGCCTGCCTCGGCGCGGGCGTCGGCGGCGCGGACGCCGTCACCGTCCTGCCCTTCGACAGCGCCATCGGCCTGCCCGACGCCTTCGCCCGCCGGATCGCCCGCAACACCTCCTCGATCCTGCTGGAGGAGTCCCACCTCGCCCGCGTCATCGACCCGGCCGGCGGCTCCTGGTACGCCGAGCGGCTCACCGACGAACTCGCCCGCGCCGCCTGGGCGTGGTTCCAGGAGATCGAGCGCGCCGGCGGCCAGGAGGCCGCCCTGCGCTCCGGGCTGGTCGCCGAACGGCTGGCCGCCACCTGGGAGGAGCGCTCCGCCCGCCTGACCACCCGGCGCGAACCGGTCACCGGCGTCAGCGAGTTCCCGCACCTCGCCGAGCCGGCGGTCGAGCGCGACACCCCGCCCCGCCCGCTCTCCGGCGGACTGCCGCGGGTGCGCCGCGACGAGGCGTACGAGGCGCTGCGCGCCCGCTCCGACGCGCACCTGGCCGCCACCGGCGCCCGCCCCCGGGTCTTCCTCGCCGCGCTCGGCTCCCCCGCGGCCCACACCGCGCGGGCCACCTTCGCCGCCAACCTCCTCCAGGCGGGCGGCATCGAGCCCGTCCACGAGCCGGCCTCCGTCGACGCGGACACCGCCGCCGAGGCGTTCGGCCGCAGCGGTGCCACCGTGGCGTGCCTGTGCTCCTCCGACGCGGTCTACGCCGAGCAGGCCGGGGCCGTCGCCGCCGCCCTCAGGGCGGCCGGGGCCGGGCGGGTCCTCCTCGCGGGCCGGCGGGGCGAGCGACCGCCCGCGGACGTCGACGAGTTCGTCCACGCGGGCGGCGACGCGGTCGCCGTCCTGACCTCCGTCCTCGACCATCTGGGAGTGGCGCGATGATCCCCGACTTCTCCGGCGTCGACCTGGGGCCGGGCGACGCGGCGGCCGACACCGGCCGCTGGCACGCCGCCCTCAAGGAGAACACCGGCCACAGCGCCGCCGACCTGAAGTGGGAGACCCCGGAGGGCATCGGCGTCAAGCCCCTCTACACCGGCGAGGACCTGCGCGGGCTGGACTTCCTCGGCACGTACCCGGGCATCGCGCCCTATCTGCGCGGCCCCTACCCCACGATGTACGTCAACCAGCCCTGGACCATCCGGCAGTACGCGGGCTTCTCCACCGCCGAGGAGTCCAACGCCTTCTACCGCCGCAACCTGGCGGCCGGTCAGAAGGGCCTGTCCGTCGCCTTCGACCTGCCCACCCACCGCGGCTACGACAGCGACCACCCGCGCGTCACCGGCGACGTCGGCATGGCGGGCGTCGCCATCGACTCCATCTACGACATGCGCCAGCTCTTCGACGGCATCCCGCTGGACCGGATGAGCGTGTCGATGACCATGAACGGCGCCGTGCTGCCGGTGCTCGCGCTGTACATCGTCGCCGCCGAGGAACAGGGCGTACCGCCCGAGAAGCTGGCCGGGACCATCCAGAACGACATCCTCAAGGAGTTCATGGTCCGCAACACGTATATCTATCCGCCGAAGCCGTCGATGCGGATCATCTCGGACATCTTCGCCTTCACCTCGCAGAAGATGCCGCGCTACAACTCCATCTCCATCTCCGGCTACCACATCCAGGAGGCGGGCGCCACGGCCGACCTGGAGCTGGCCTACACGCTCGCGGACGGTGTGGAGTACATCCGGGCGGGCCGGGAAGCCGGGCTGGACGTGGACGCGTTCGCCCCCCGCCTCTCCTTCTTCTGGGCGATCGGCATGAACTTCTTCATGGAGATCGCCAAGATGCGCGCGGCCCGGCTGCTCTGGGCCCGACTCGTCGCACAGTTCGAGCCGGAGAACGCCAAGTCGCTGTCGCTGCGCACCCATTCGCAGACCTCCGGCTGGTCCCTGACGGCCCAGGACGTCTTCAACAACGTCACCCGCACCTGCGTCGAGGCCATGGCCGCCACCCAGGGCCACACCCAGTCGCTGCACACCAACGCCCTCGACGAGGCCCTCGCCCTGCCCACGGACTTCTCCGCGCGCATCGCCCGCAACACCCAGCTCCTCCTCCAGCAGGAGTCCGGCACCTGCCGGGTGATCGACCCCTGGGGCGGCAGCGCGTACGTCGAGCGGCTCACCCACGACCTCGCCCGCCGCGCGTGGGCGCACATCCAGGAGGTCGAGGCGGCCGGCGGCATGGCCCAGGCGATCGACGCGGGCATCCCCAAGATGCGCGTCGAGGAGGCCGCCGCCCGCACCCAGGCCCGCATCGACTCCGGCCGGCAGCCGGTGATCGGCGTCAACAAGTACCGGGTGGACAGCGACGAGCAGATCGAGGTCCTCAAGGTCGACAACTCCTCCGTCCGCGACCGGCAGATCGACAAGCTGCGCCGGCTGCGCGCCGAGCGCGACGAGGCCGTCTGCCAGGACGCGCTGCGCGCCCTGACCGCCGCGGCAAAGACCGGTCCCGGCCCGGGGCTGGAGGGCAACCTGCTGGCCCTCGCGGTGGACGCGGCCCGCGCCAAGGCCACCGTCGGCGAGATCTCGGACGCCCTGGAGAAGGTGTACGGGCGCCACGCGGGCCGCATCCGTACGATCTCCGGTGTGTACAGGCAGGAGGCCGGACCGTCGTCCGGCGTGGAGCGCACCCGTGAACTGGTCGAGTCCTTCGAGCGGGAGGAGGGCCGCCGCCCGCGCATCCTGGTCGCCAAGATGGGCCAGGACGGCCACGACCGCGGCCAGAAGGTGATCGCCACCGCCTTCGCCGACCTCGGCTTCGACGTGGACGTCGGCCCGCTGTTCCAGACCCCGGCCGAGGTCGCCCGGCAGGCGGTGGAGGCCGACGTGCACGTCGTCGGCGTCTCGTCGCTGGCCGCCGGGCACCTCACGCTCGTGCCGGCGCTGCGCGAGTGCCTCGCCGAGGAGGGCCGGGAGGACATCATGATCGTCGTCGGCGGGGTGATCCCCCCGCAGGACGTCCCGGCGCTCCACGAGGCCGGTGCCACCGCCGTGTTCCCGCCCGGCACGGTGATCCCGGACGCCGCCCGCGACCTGCTGAAGACCCTCGCCGGGGTCCTCGGCCACGAGCTGTAGGCCCATGGCCCGGCCCATCGACCTGGACGCCGTCGTCAAGGGCGTGCTCGACGGGAGGCGCGCGGCCGTCGCCCGCGCCATCACCCTCGTCGAGTCCACCCGCGCCGACCACCGGGAGCTCGCCCAGCGGATGCTGGTCCAGCTGCTGCCGCACTCCGGCGCGGCGCGGCGGGTCGGCGTCACGGGCGTGCCCGGCGTCGGCAAGTCCACCTTCATCGACGCCCTCGGCACGCTGCTCACCGGCCTCGGCCACCGGGTGGCCGTGCTCGCCGTGGACCCCTCCTCCACCCGCAGCGGCGGCAGCATCCTGGGCGACAAGACGCGGATGGAACGGCTCGCCGTCGACCCCGCCGCCTTCGTCCGTCCCTCGCCCACCGCGGGGACCCTCGGCGGGGTCGCCCGGGCCACCCGGGAGACCATCGTCGTGATGGAGGCGGCCGGTTACGACGTGGTGCTCGTCGAGACGGTCGGCGTCGGGCAGTCGGAGACGGCGGTGGCCGGGATGGTCGACAGCTTCCTCATGCTCACCCTGGCCCGCACCGGCGACCAGTTGCAGGGCATCAAGAAGGGCGTCCTGGAACTGGCCGATCTCGTCGCCGTCAACAAGGCGGACGGCCCGCACGAGCGGGACGCGCGGTCGGCCGCGCGCGAACTGGCGGGCGCGCTGCGGCTGATGCGCTCGCCGGACGCGGCCTGGAATCCGCCCGTCCTGACGTGCAGTGCCCGGGAAGGGACGGGGCTGACGGATCTCTGGGAGCGGCTGGAGCAGCACCGGCAGATCCTGGACGTCACGGGGGAGCTGGCGCGGCGGCGCAGTGATCAGCAGGTGGAGTGGGCCTGGTCGATGGTGCGGGAGCAGTTGCTGGGGGAGCTGCGGGGGCACGCGGGGGTGCGGGAGATCGCGCCCGGGCTGGAACGGCGGCTGCGGGACGGCGAGTTGACGGCGACGCTGGCGGCGGAGCGGATCCTGTCCGCGTTCCGCGGGGAGTCGTGAGCCCCGGTGGTGACAGGTACGCCGTGCCGGCGCAGGGCGGCGAGCACAGCGGCCGCGTCGGGGTAGGGCCGCCAGGCGGCGGGCGTCATGTGCCGGGCGTACAGCGCCTCGTACAGCTCGGAGGCAGGTAGGCGCACCTCGTGCGCCAGTCCGAGGCAGGCGGTGCGGTGCTCCGCCGCGCTGCGGTCGCGCTGTTCCCATGCCGGTGCCAGGTGTGCGGGCACCGTGCGCGACGGGGAACCGCCGGGCAGGGCGCCGGCCTCGTCCAACTCCCGTGCGAGCCGCCGGAATTCCACGTCAGCCAGCGTGATCCCGCACCGGTCGAGCGCGGCGCCGGGTCAGGACTCGGGTGACTCGATGGGGAAGAGGGTTCCGGAGAAGTCGAAGAGCGCACCGTTGACCGTCGCGGCGTCAGTCTGCCAGGGGGCTCGCCGGGGCGCCGTTCCGGCCCGATACTGCAAGTGCGTCATGTACATGCAAGCATCGGCAGGGCAAGGGGACCGTCATGCTCCACGGCGTCGACGTCAGCAGCTACCAGAGCACCAACTACCCCATCCGCGGCCAGGATTTCGCCTTCGTCAAGGTCACCGAAGGCATGTCGTACACCAACCCCCGGTGGGTCGCGCAGCGCGACCGCGCCCGCTCCGGCGGACTCGTGGTGGGGTACTACCACTACGTCACCCCGGGCTCCATGTCCGCCCAAGGGAATCGTTTCCTCGGCAAGATCGCGTTACGCGAGGGCGACATCCTCGCCCTCGACTGGGAGCACTCCGGCGTCTCCGGCGCCGACAAGGACCGCTGGCTCGCCCACGTCCGCGCCAAGGCCCCCGGCCACCGCGTCGTCCTCTACTGCAACCGCGACTTCTGGTTCCATCGCGACACCACGAGCAACGCCGGCGACGGCCTGTGGATCGCCGATCCCGAGCACGCGGCGGGCCGGCCCGGGGTGCGGCACGCGTGGACGTTCCACCAGTACGACATCTCCGGCGGCATCGACCGCAACGTCGCCCGCTTCTCCACGCGGGCGCAGCTGCGCGCGTGGGCGCGCCGCCGCACCGTACAGGAGGAGTCGTCCCAGGGGGAGCCACCGCAGGAGTGATGTAACACTTGCTTGCAAAAATTTCACACTAAGTGTGTGATGTTTGCGAGCATGTCCATCACCCCCAGAGGAGCACAACGTCGTGCACAGTCGGGAGACCGAGGCCGAGCGGCGCAGGCGCCGGCTGCTGCGCCAGGTCATGGAGGAAGGCGCCGTACGGATCGACGCGCTCGCGGAGCGGTTCCAGGTCAGCACCATGACCGTGCACCGCGACCTGGCGGACCTGGAGGCCCGCCGGCTGCTGGAGAAGCGCCGCGGCATGGCCGTCGCGCCGCCCAACCTCACCCTGGAGACCGCCACCCGCTTCCGTGAGCACGAGCAGGCGGAGATCAAGGAGGCGTTCGCGGCGGAGCTGGCCAAGGAGGTCGGCCCGGGCGACACCGTGCTGATGGACTGCGGGTCCACGCTCTTCCCGCTGGCCCGCAGACTGGTCACCGTCGAGCGGATCACCGTGATCACCAACTCGCTGCGGGTGGCCGGGCTGTTCGGCCAGTGGGGCGTCACCGACGTGATCGTGCTCGGCGGCGGCTACCGCCCCGACTTCGAGGCGTGCGCCGGTACGGAGACCCTGCGCCAGCTCTCCCGCGTCCGCGCCGACATAGCCTTCTCGTCGCCCACCGCCGTCAGCTCCGGGCGGCTCTTCCACCCGGTCCAGGAATGGGCGGACCTCAAGGAGGCCCTCCAGGGCGCCGCCAACCGCAGCGTCCTGGCCGTGGACCACACCAAGTTCGGCCGCACCGCCACCTACGCCTACGGCGACGCCGGCGGATACGACCTCGTCGTCACCGACACCGCGACCCCCGAGGACGAGGTCGCCGCGATCGAGCACCTCGGCGTTCCCGTGAGCGTCGTCGCACCGGCCACCCCCGACCCTTCCTGAGAGGCACCACCCGACATGCGCGCTCTGGTCATCGAGACTCCCGGCGACTTCTCCGTCCGCACGGTCCCGGACCCCGCTCCCGGCCCCGGAGAGGTGGTCGTCAAGGTCGCCGCCGTCGGCATCTGCGGCACCGATCTGCACATCGTCCAGGGCGAGTTCGCACCCACGCCGTACCCGATCATCCCCGGCCATGAGTTCACCGGCGAGGTCGTGGCGCTCGGCCCGGGGGTGAGCGGCGTGCGCACCGGGCAGAAGGTCGCCGTCGATCCGTCGCTGTTCTGCGGCGCCTGCCACTACTGCGCCATCGGCCGCGGCAACCTCTGCGAGAACTGGGGCGCGATCGGCGACACCGTGGACGGCGCGATGGCCGAGTACGTCGCGGTGCCCGCCGCCAACTGCTACCCGCTCCCGGAAAACGTGGACCTCGTGCACGGCACGCTGATCGAGCCGCTGTCCTGCGCCGTGCACGCCTTCGACAAGCTGCCCCGCGACCTGGGCGCGCACTACCTGATCTACGGCGCCGGGACCATGGGCCTGATGATGCTCCAGCTCGCCGTGCGGGCGGGGGCCGCGTCGGTGTCCGTCGTGGACATCAACGAGGCGCGGCTGAAGGTCGCCGAAGGGCTCGGCGCCGACTCCGTGGCGACCAGCGCCGAGGAGCTGAACCGCCCCCAGGGCTGGGAGATCGTGATCGACTGCACCGGCGCCGTGCCGGTGATCGAGGACGCGCTGCGGCACATCCGGCGCGGCGGCACCTTCCAGCAGTTCGGCGTCGCGCCCTCGGCCGCCACGGCGTCGTTCTCCCCGTTCCGGATCTACAACGACGAGATCACCATCGTCGGCTCGATGGCCGTGGTGCACAGCTTCGGACGGGCCGTGGAGCTGATGGCCAAGGGCGTCCTGGACGCGGACACGATGATCACCCACAGCTTCGCGCTCGACGACTTCCCCGCCGCGCTGGAGACGTTCACCGCCGGCGCAGGCCGCAAGATCCAGATCCGCCCGGCCGGCTGAAGGAGACGAAACCGTGGCCATCGTGGCCGGAGTGGACAGCTCCACCCAGTCCTGCAAGGTCGTCGTCTGCGACGCGGAGACCGGCGAGGTCCTGCGCAGCGCCCGGGCCCCGCACCCCGAGGGCACCGAAGTGGACCCGGAGTCCTGGTGGCGGGCGCTGTGCGCGGCGGGGACCGGGCTCCTGGAGGACGTGGACGCGGTCGCGGTCGCCGGGCAGCAGCACGGCCTGATCGCCGTGGACGCGCGGGGCCGCACGGTCCGCGACGCCCTGCTGTGGAACGACACCCGCTCCGCCGGCGCGGCGGAGCGGCTCGTCGCCGAACTCGGCGGCCCGGCCGCCTGGGCTGAGGCCACCGGCACCGTGCCCGTCGCCGCCGTCACCGCCGCCAAGCTCCGCTGGCTCGCCGACCACGAGCCCGCGCACGCGGACCGCACCGCGTCCGTGATGCTCCCGCACGACTGGCTGACCTGGCGCCTGCGGGGCGGCGCGGACGCCGGCGCGGAGCCCGTCACCGACCGCGGCGACGCCTCCGGAACCGGCTACTACGCCCCCGCCGAGGGCCGCTACCGCACCGACCTCCTCGCCCTCGCCTTCCGCGGCCGGACGCCCCGGCTCCCGCGCGTCCTGGGCCCGTTCGAGGCGGCGGGCCGCACCCCGGGCGGCGCCCTGGTCGCGGCGGGGACGGGTGACAACATGGCCGCCGCCCTGGGCCTGGGCATCGGCGACGGCGACGTCGTCGTCTCCCTCGGCACCAGCGGCACCGCCTTCGCCCGCTCCGCCCGGCCCACCGCCGACCCGTCCGGCGCGGTCGCCGGATTCGCCGACGCGACGGGGCAGTTCCTGCCCCTGGTCTGCACGTTGAACGCCGCCCGCGTGATGAGCTCCGCCGCCCGCATGCTCGGCGCCGACCTCCCCGGCCTGGAACGCCTCGCCCGCCAGGCCCCGCCCGGCGCCGACGGCCTCGTCCTCCTGCCCTACCTCGGCGGCGAACGCACCCCCAACCTCCCCGGCGCGGCGGGCAGTCTGCACGGCATGCGCGTCGCCAACACGACCCCGGCCCACCTCGCCCGCGCCGCCGTCGAGGGCATGCTCTGCGGCCTGGCCGACGCGCTGGACCGCCTGCGGGACCAGGGCGTACGAACGGGCCGCGTGCTGCTGATCGGCGGCGCGGCCCGCTCCCCGGTGGTCGGCGAGATCGCGGCCCAGGTCTTCGGCTCACCGGTGACCGTGCCGCGCCCCGACGAATACGTGGCGCTGGGCGCGGCGCGGCAGGCGGCATGGGCGCTGAGCGGGCGGGCGGAGCCACCGCGCTGGCGGGCCACGGCCGACGCCGCCGGGATTCCGGCGCCGGAGGACGGGGGAGCGGCGGGGGCTGCGGTGCGGGAGGCGTACGCGGGGGCGCGGCGGGCGCTGTACGGGGTCTGATATGCCGGGGCTCTGCGGCCGGTGACCCAAGTCGCGGAGTCCGCAGGGATGTTCACTCCGGCAGGAGGGCGTGTGCGGGGACGAAAACCGGACGATGCCGCATATTCTCGGTTGCTGTGGGACGACATGACGTGACACGGCCGACGATGTCCGGCGC
Organism: Streptomyces sp. AV19; assembly: GCF_015999245.1. Lineage (GTDB taxonomy): Bacteria > Actinomycetota > Actinomycetes > Streptomycetales > Streptomycetaceae > Streptomyces. Next base: position 984,450 of record NZ_JAEAMR010000010.1, read on the forward strand.
GGGACGATGGCGGCTCGCCGCCCTGATCGGCGCCTGCGGCACTGCCGCCCTGGCCGCGCTGCCACTGACACCGGCCGCCGGCCGGCCCGGCGGCGGCCCGGCGCCGAAGGATGCCCGTCCCCGGGAAGGAACCCGCCCCGGCTGGGGCTTCACCCACACCCAGCACAGCGCCGACCACGGCACCCACGGCGCCACCCGCAGGGCCGCCGGCCTGCTCTCCACCCGCTCCCTCCCGCAGAACCAGCACATCATGGGCTGGGGCGCGGACAACCCCGAACCAGCCCCGGGACGCTACGACTTCGAGTCCCTCGACGAGCGCGTCGCCCTCATGAGGGCCACCGGCGCCACCCCCGTCCTCACCCTCTGCGGCGCCCCCGACTGGATGAAGGGCGGCCGGAAGGGGCGCACCGACTGGTCCCGCCTGGAGGTCGCCCCCGACCGCCGGCACTACCGGGACTTCGCCCGGCTCGCGGGCACGATCGCCCGCCGCTACCCCGACATCAGGCACTTCCTCGTCTGGAACGAACTCAAGGGCTTCTACGACGAGCGCAGGCGCCGCTGGAACTACGAGGGGTACACCGAGCTCTACAACCTCGTCCACGCGGAGCTGAAGCGGCAGAACCCGCAGAACCTCGTCGGCGGCCCGTACGTCGTGGTCGACCACGACCCGCCCGACGACGAGGACGGTTCGCCCGACGTACGCGGCCCCTGGGGCGCGCTCGACCGGCGCTCCGTCGACGTCGTCCGCTACTGGAACGCGCGCAAGGCGGGCGCGGACTTCGTCGTCGTCGACGGAGCGAGCTACACGCGCGAGGGACACCGGACGATCCCCGACGAGTTCGCCGCCACCGAGAAGTTCACCGACGTCACCCGCTGGCTGAGGAGCGTCACCGGACTCCCCGTGTGGTGGGCCGAGTGGTACGTCGAGCCGCCCGCCGAGGACGACAGGCCGGGCGGCCGGGACGGCTGGAGCGAGGCGCACCGCACCGCCGTGCAGGCCACCGCGCTGATGCGCCTCGCGGAGGGCGGCGCGTCGGCGGCCCTCTACTGGAACCCGCAGCGGACCGGGGACGACTGCCCGGGCTGCCTGTGGCGCAGCACCCACCTCCGCGACGGGGGCCAAGAGCTGCCCATGGCCCGCCTGTTGAACCGCTTCGCCCAGGAATTCCCCCCGGGCAGCGCCTTCCACCCGGTGGCCGCCACCGCACGGGCAGGCGCGAAGATCCAGACCCTCGCCGACGACGCGGCCGTGCTTGTCGTCAACACCGAGAACCGGCCGGTCGAGGCCCGGGTGGACGGGCGGAAGCTGTCCCTCGGTCCGTACGAGGTGCGCTGGCTGGCGCGCTGAGCGGGCCGCAGCCGCGCGATGAGTAATCAAGGCGAGTTCGGCGTCAACGGTGTACGCCGATTCCGGCTCAAGTCGATGTATGTGTCAATGACTTCCGGACAACTGTGACTCATGAGCCTTGCGGGGGCATTGAGGTCCATGCGTTGATATTCCCGAAGTCAGGCGCACTCCGATGAATTGCCGCTGTCCCGGGCTTTCGTGCGCCCGCGTGCCGCATTGCCCTGTCATGCCGGCTCCGAGGCATGCCGCGGCCCGCCCGGCCCGGACACCTCGAACAAGGAGAAACCCATGCGCGTGTTACGTCCTGTCCGCTACGCGGCCGCCGCCCTGGTCGCTACCGCCACCGGCATCGCCGTCGGCGCGGGACCGGCCGCCGCCGACGTCCCGGTCGGCCAGCCGATGAGCGGCAAGATGACCTACTACGACGACCGGGGATACGGCGCCTGCGGAACGCCGATCGACGCGTCTTCCCAGGACCTGGTCGCGATCCCGGCCGCGTGGTGGACCTCCACCAACCCGAACAACGATCCGCTGTGCAACGGCATATCGGTGGAGGTCACCTACAACGGCAGGACCATCAGAGTGCCGGTCAAGGACAAGTGCCCGTCGTGCGACCGGACTCACATAGACCTCAGCAAGACCGCGTTCGAGAAGCTCGCGCCGCTCGACCGGGGCGTGGTCAACGGCGTCACCTGGAAGTTCGTCCGCTGAGGCGGTGAGTCGATTGAGCCGATGACCGGTGGCGGGCCGGGGCCGTACGCCGTGGCCCGCCACCGACCGGACGGCCGCGGGGCGGTGGCGATCAGCGCACCCGGCCGCGCGGCTTGAGCGGCACGGGCGGCAGCGGGGGTGCGGCCAGCGGAGCCCCGTCGTACCCCCGCACCTCCCCGAAGCGCGTACCCGCCGTCCAGTCCTCCTGCGCCCGCGCGATCTCGTCATGGCTGCGGCCCACGAAGTTCCACCACATCACCAGGTGCTCGTCGAACGGCTCGCCGCCCAGCAGTATGAACGAGCTGTCCACGTCCGCCCGGAGCGGCAGTTCGTGGCGTCCACATCCGAGGTAGAGCAGCGAGCTGGGCGCCAGCCGCACCCCGTCCACCTCGGCCTCGCCGGACATGGTCAACGCCGCGTACTCGAAGTCCGGCTGGACAGGGAGGTGTTGGGTGGCCCCTGCGGGGAGGGCGATGTCCGCGCCGATGATCGGCGTGAACGTCGCCCCGGGGGACGCCGCGCCGTCCAGCTCCCCGAGGATGACGGTCGCGCCGACGCCCCCGCCGGTCACGCGCGGCAGCTCCGCATGGTGCTCCCAGGCCGGCTCCGCGTGCCGGTGCGCGTCCGGCAGCGCCACCCACAGCTGCGCCCCGTGCAGCAGTCGTCCATGCTCGCGCGGTGATTCCTCGGAGTGTGCGATGGCCCGCCCCGAGGTCATGAGGCCCAACTCGCGCGGGCGCACCGTCTGCAGACTCCCGAGGCTGTCGCGGTGCAGCACCTCCCCGTCGTGCAGCCAGCTGACCGTCTGCAGGCCCATGTGCGGGTGCGGCGCCACCTGCATCCCGGGTTGCTCGGCGATGTCGTCCGGCCCGTAGTGGTCGACGAAGCACCAAGCTCCGATCATGCGCCGCCCCATGCTGGGGAGGAGGCGTCGGACGACGTTGCTCTCGCCGAGCGGGACGTTCTTGGAGGGCAGCAGCTCGTGCACGGGCCGGGCGGTGACGTCCTCGCGGCCGCCGCAGAGGGTGGGGGCGGGCTTGAGATCGAGATTGCTCATGGGTGCACTCTGCCAAAGAGGGTGTCGTTTTGTTGGCTTTTACTCCTTCCGAGGAGGAGGCGCAGCGCGACGGGGTCGGCGAGGGTCACGTCGTCGTGGGGCGCGGGGAAGAGCCAGTGGGCGCCGGGTGGCTCGCGACGTACGGGCGGCGGGACGGCGAGGTAGTTGGTCCAGTGGTCGTTGCCGAGGCAATGGGTGCCGGGCTCGTTCCAGGTGAGGGCGGTGGTGGCGGGGACGAGGACGGTGTACTGGTGCTGTCGGCGGGAGACGATGACAGCGCTGTTGATGCCGGCGGTGCGGAAGTGCCGTTCGACGGCGTCGCGGTCGCGGATGCCGATGATGCCGCTCTCGACGAAGGCCGCAGGTGCGTGGACGGCCGCGAAGTGCCGCCCGGCCCGGAGCGTCGCGGGCAGGCCCTTGGCCCAGGCTTCGCGGGCGGTACGGGGGTGGGGCTCGCGGGAGACGAGCCAGTTGGCGGCGCGGGTGGTCTCTCCGGTCATGCGAGCCTCCCTTGCGGGCGAGGCACGCGGACCGTGTCGAGAAGCGCCCCGAGCCTGTCGTGCAGATCGGCGGCCTCCGCATGGTTGAGCACCAGGTCCGTCTGGGCCTGCGGCTGGTCGAAGTGGAACAGGGTGAGGGGGACGCGTACTTCGCCGGTGTTCTCGTCGGCTGTGGCCCTGCCTTCCCTGCGGGGTGAAGCGTGCAAGTGATGGACGCTGCTCATGGATGTGGCCCCTGACTCGTGGACGTCCGGTGACGGGGTGACACCGTAGGTCCGCGGCCCAGAGGCAAGAGGGACAGAACGTCCCCGTGTGCCGGGCTGTCCCCTACTCGCCCGTCGGCACTCCGATCGCCTGGGCCAGGGCGCCCGCCTCCTTGCGCAGTGCGCGGGGCGCCTTCCGCCACAGGTCGGCGGCCACGGTGCGGGCCGACGGGGTGTACGCGACGGTCTCGTGCCCGATCCCGCGTGCCACCTGCATGACGTGCAGGGCCGCAGTACGGTCCCCGCGCAGCAGGTGGCCGCGTGCCACCTCGACCCAGAGCCGGGCCCGGCGCTCCACCGAGGGCATCAGGTCGGGGTCGAGATCGCCGGCCAGGGACAGGGCCTGACCGGAGGCCCGCAGGTCGGTGGCGACGGAGACGGCGTGGAAGTCGACGTTGGCCCGGCCGAAGACCGTGCTCGGGTGAACATAGGAGGCGGGCAGGGACTTGGCGATCTGATCACCGGCGTCCCAGTGCCGCCAGGCGTCCCCGCTGCGGCCCTCGCGCGCGCAGGTCACGGCGGCGTGCAGTTGGAGCGCTCCGTAAATGCCGCGCCAGTCGTCGGGACCGTCCTCCAGATGGGGGCGAAGGAGGCCGGCGGCCTCGGTGACGACCCTCAACGCCTCGTCGGGGTAGGCGGTTTCGCGCAGCACGTTGCCCATGCTCCAGGCAGCGCAGGCAATGGCCGCCGGTTCGTCCGCCTGTTGTGCTGCGGCGAGCGCCCGGTCGGCCACGACCCAGGCCAGTTCAGCCGGGGCGATATAGGCGGTGGCCTGACCGGTGAGCCGGTACGTGTCGGAGAGGGCGACGAGTGCGGACCGCCGGGCCGGTCCGTCGATGGTCCGGGCCGCGCCTTCGGCCTCCCGGATCAGAGCGGGAAGCAGTGCGCACGCCTCGGTACGGTTCCGTCCCGAGGCGTGCCACAGCCGCCATGCCTCCTCGGTCCGGACGCCCAACGAGGCGACGTCCGGGGCGCTTTCAGACGACGGAGTGAGGCTGCGGTTCATCACCGCCGCCCAGACCGCGGGCATGGCCGGGTGACTCAGCCTTCCCTGGGGAACCGGTTGGGCGACCGCCGAGGGGCCGCCGGTGAGGAGGGAAAGGTCGGCGAGCTGGAGTCCCGCCGCGAGACGCAGGAGCAGCGTGTGCGAACGGAGTTCACGCTCCCCGGACTCGATCTTCTTGAGCCAGTCCGGTCCACGCCCGCACAGGCCGGCGAGCACGGGCCGCGACATCCCCCGGGACTCCCGCAGGAGCCTGACGCGTTCACCGGTGCTCAGCTCTTCAGGAATGTCCACGGTGCCCTCCGCACGACGCTGCCTACCGAACAGCGTAGGGCCGAATGCGCCCTCTTGAGAGCGCTCCCCTTCCCGACGGTGTCAGCCGCGGTGACGCGAAGGCCCCCGCTCCAGGTCCCGGGGCGGGGAGGCAGGCGGTCCGTCCGGGGCTTCGAGAGGGCCGGTCAGGGCGGCCGACAGCAGGAAGCACAGCGGGAGTTGGAGCGTGAAGAGCGCGAGGGCCAGCGCCAGGAAGGCGTCGTCCACCGGGGCCTCGGCCCCCTGGGCCGACGCCCGGGCCAGAGCGGTGAGAAGCAGCACCACCGCGTAGACGACGGTGTTCCGCGTGGCCAGGAGCCATCGGGACGGGGTCGGCCGTACGGCCAGCAGCAGGGCCACGGCCACGGCCGTCACCAGGGGGAAGAGCGCCCAGGGCAACGAGAGCCAGTCGGCGGAGAAGATGTCCCGGCCGTCGCTCCTCGCGTCGGCGGCGGTCTCCCCCTCGGCGGGGGAACCGCCCTGGTAGAGGAGTGCGTAAGCCATGAGCGCACCCACCAGCCAGGGCAGAAACGACGCCGCTGCCGCGTGGGCGGCCGTCCGGACGATGGGTGCGCTCATCAGGCATGCCAATCGACGGTTGTCGGAACCGATCAAGAGACTTCCAGGACGTCTAGTACGAACCCCAGTTGGCAATCGTAGCGGGTTCGCAGGCGGGCCTTACCAGGCAGAGCGGACTGGCCTGCTTGTTGGTGTGGACGAACGTCCGGTAGGTCCGGTACGGGGACAGCGTGGTGCCCGAGATGATCATCTCGTGGTCGGGCATCCGCTTGTGGCGGCCCGAGACGTAGAAGTCGCCGTTCCGCGCCACCGTGGCGTTGTAATACGCGGAAATGCTGCCGTACTTGCAGAACGGATTGCCCGCCTCGGTGATGCCCCGGATCTGGCGCTTGCTGCCCGAGGCGGACATGACCCGGAACGACATCTTCTTGTCGCTGGCTTTCTTCTTGGCGACGAACTTCCCGTTGGTCCTGTAGACATGGGTCGTTCCGATGTCGGAGCGCCAGGAATGCCCACCCTGCGCCCAATAGAGCACGGCCTTCAGTTCCGTGCGGTGCGACGCGTTGTCGTTCTTGCTGAAGCCGCGGTTGTCGCCCGTGTATTTGTAGCCCTTGGTGTAGGTGCACCCGTAGGGGGCCGTGATCCACTTGCCGCGGATGAACGTGCGGTAGTTGATGCTCGTCGAGTGGTACTGCCTGGCCTTCGCCTCCGCCTGGGCGGCCGCCTGCCGGAGGTCGCCGGACGCGGACGAACGCGGCACGTGGACCTGGAAGTTCCAGGTGTGCCCGTTGAGGGGCGCCTCGCCAGTGCGCTCGAACGCGTCGCGTTCGGCCGCCGTCCACTCGCCTCGGGGGGCTCGTCCCGTCCCGACGATCCGGTATTCGCTCGTGGTGCCGGCGCGGACCTTGCCGTCCCGGAAGCTGGTCGCCGAGGTCGTCCCGATGGACTGTCCGTCGCGCAGGACCTGGTAGGTGGCGCCGCCGCCGAGGCTCGGCCAGGAGAGGTCCACGAACGTGGAGTCGGAGGCCCAGACGGCGCGCGCCAGCTTGTCGCGGGAATCGGCGAGCGTGACATCGGCGAGCGCCGCGTCCTTGCTCCCGGACTTCTTCACGAGCGCGAAATGGGTGGCCGTGCCGTCGATGCGCTTGACGACCGGCAGGGGCCGGTCGGAGGGATTTCCGGACAAGAACTTCTGCTTGTCCCCGTCGAAACGGAATTCGGCGGCGCCTTGTGCTGATGAACCGGTGGCCGCTTGTTCCTGGCTGGCGGCCGGGCTTGCCACGGCCTCTCCGGTGCCGGCCGCGAGAAGGGCGACCGGAAGTGTCGCGGTCGCCAGGGCTCTGGATATCGCGCGCATGGTTGAAGAATTCCCCCTTGATGTCCGGTGGTTGATTCCGGTGGACCGGCAGTGCCTGAACGCGTGAGGAGCACGGGCGGGTCTCTCGTCGAGGCGACTTCCGCCCCGCAGGACCGGCCGATCGGTGATGCGGGCCATGTCTACACCGGAAGACCTAAGTCCCCTCGGGTCGGCCGGATGCTTGGCCACAAGCTGTCAATTCGCGGCGGTATGAGTCACCTTTGCGGCCGAAATGCCGGACTGGCGATGCCGGTTGATCCGTTTCCGAGGTGCTGGGGCGGACGCCGGATGTTGACCTCGGGTCACCGGCAAGGGGAGACTCAATGGTCAACAATCGGCCAATCAACAGTCATGGATTCGCATGTCCGAGTCGTTCCAGTCGTCCCCGTCGTCCTCGCAGCAGCCCCGCGCCAGCCGGCGAACGCTCCTCACCGCCCTCGCGGCGGCGACCGTCGGCGCGCCCCTGCTCTCCGCGCTGGGCGCGGGCACCGCGCGCGCCTCGGCCGTCGGTGACACCTACGCCTCCAACACCGAGCTGTACCAGCGGCTCCCGAACGGCGAGGGCACCGACTACGCCCGCCGCTACAGGCGTCACGAGATGGCCGACGCGAGCCCCGACCGGCGCTTCCCCTTCCACCGCACGACCGTCCTGGCCCTGCACGGCGGCGGCATCGAGGCCGGTACGTCCGAACTGTGCCTGGGCATCGCCGGCTACCACCCCGCCACGCTGGAGCGGGCCCAGGCCGACGGCCCGGTGTACGACTACTGGATGTTCGAGGGGCTGCGGAACGCGGACAACCGCGAGCTGCACGTCACGTCCAAGCACTGCGACGACCGGGTCGCCCTCGCCATGGCCGCCGGCAGCCTCAACGTCCTGAGCCTGCACGGCTGTACGGCCTCCCAGGCCGGCGTGCCCGCCTCCCGCCCCGAGGCGGTGGTGGTCGGCGGCCGCAACACCGACTTCCAGCGCCACCTGCACGAGGAGCTCCGCGCCGCGGGCTTCCAGACCGTCGACGGGTCCAAGCTCCCCGACCTCAACGGCGACCACGCCGACAACCCCTGCAACCGCACCCTGCTGGGCAAGGGCGGCCAGTTGGAGATCACCACGGAGCTGCGGCAGAGCATGTTCGGCACCTTCACCCGCCAGGGGCGGGCGAAGACCACCAACGACACGTTCCGGAGCTTCACGGCGGCCTGCCGAGCGGCGATCGGCCGCCTGGAGGCGGGGCCGGACCAGGTCATCCTGTAGCGGCCCCACCCCCGGTGACATCAACGGGCGGGCTGTTCCGGCGCGGTGTCGCCCTGCACGGCGGTGACGGCCGGCGCCGCGGGCCGGTCGCGCAGCAGCAGGCCGACGGCGACGGCCATCGCGGCCATCAGCGCCGCGAGCACGCCGGAGGCGAGCTGCATGCCGTCGGTGAAGGCGTCACGCGTGACGTCGAGGACCCGGTCGGCCACCGCGGCCGGCACCCGCTCGGCCACGGAGACGGCGCCCGCGAGGTTGTCGCCGGCGGTGTCCGCGTCGTGCGGGGAGAGCGCCGACGGCAGCGAGCCGGAGACCGAGGCGTGGTAGACGGCGGCGGCGAGGCTGCCGGACAGGGCCACGCCCAGGGCGAGGCCGAGCTCGTTGCCGGTCTCCGCGGCCCCGGAGGCCGTACCGGCCCGCTCCGGCGGCGCGGCGCCCAGGATCTGGTCGTAGCTGAGCGCCCAGACGATGTTGATCGCCAGGTTCGTCACGATGAACGCGACGACGATGGGGACGAGGCTGTGCGCGGCCCAGACCGCGCCGACGAGCCCGGCCGCCGCCACGGCGAGCCCGCCGCTGATGACCTGGCCCGGGGTGAAGGCCCGGGTGAAGGCGGGGCCCAGCAGCGCCCCGACGACTCCGGCGACCATGCCCGGCACGGTCCACAGCCCGGCCGTCAACGGCGAGAGGTCCTCGACCAGTTGCAGGTACTGCATCAGGAAGAACTGGAAGGCCGCCAGGGCGACCATGGCCAGCATCTGGGCACCGATGGAGACGCTGAACCGCCGGTGGGCGAAGAGCGCCAGGTCCAGCAGCGGATCCGGCAGCCTGCGCTGGCGGCGCACGAAGAACACGCCGATGACCGCGCCCACGACGACCGCGACGACCGGCACGGGCCCGAGGCCGTCCTTGGCGAACTGCTTGATGCCGTAGACGACGGTGATCAGCGAGGCCATCAGCATGCCGACGCTGGTCATGTCGATGCGGGCGGTGGCCTCGGCGTCCCGGTACTCCGGCACCACCAGCGGGCTCAGCACCAACAGCGCCACCATCACCGGCAGTGCCAGGAGGAAGACCGAGCCCCACCAGAAGCGCTCCAGCATCGCCCCGCCGACCACCGGGCCGACCGCGTTGCCGACGCTCAGGGCCGTACTCCACACCGCGATCGCCAACCGGCGCTGCTTGTCGTCGCGGAACATGTTGGTGACCAGCGCGAGGGTGGACGGCAGCAGCGTGGCGCCGGTCAGCCCCAGCAGCGCCCGCGCCGCGATCACCATGGCCGGACTCGTGGCGTAGGCCGTCAACAGCGAGGCCAGCGCGAAGAGAACGCTGCCGATCGACAGCAGGCGCCGCCGGCCGATCCGGTCGCCGAGGGCCCCCATCGGGATGAGCATCCCGGCGATCACGAAGCCGTAGATGTCCACGATCCACAGCATCTGGACGCTGCTCGGGTGCAGTTCCGCCGAAAGCCGGGGCAGCACCAGGTGCAGCACGGTGAAGTCCAGGCCGATCAACAGCGCCGGGCACGTGAGCGCGGCGAGTCCGATCCACTCGCGTGGACCCGCCAGAGAGGCACGATCAGTCGACATCGAACAGCTCCTCGGATGGCTGCAGTTCCCCGTCGGACGACTACTGCACCGGCGGAACCGATGGTGGGACTTCGGCGGGGCTGGCTCTGAGGAGCGTCGGGTGTCCTCGGCCCAGCAGGCGTGGTCACGGAGAGCGTGGGTAGGGGAGGCGTCCGAGAAGCTAATGCGAAACACCGTTCACGGCCAACAACTGTCCCGGAAACAGCAACGGTTGAACCAACTCCTACGCGTCTTCGGGAACGGCGCTTTCCGGCCGCGTTCGGGCGCGCGCCCTTCCTGGACGCCCGGCCGTCCCGCACACTCGATCAGCCACGAAATCCTGGACACCCCGTGGGCCGAGGGGCCCGCCACCGCTGGAGGCTGCAATGAGGACCGTCTTCCTCGGCTACGGTGAGATAGGCGCGACCGTACTGGGCCCGTTGACCGAGCACCACGAGGTGGTCGCGGTGCTCACCCACCGGCCGTCCTACGCCGGTCTCGGCGAGGACCACGTCGTCAAACTCGCCGAAAAGCTCGGCCTGCCCGTGCACTTCGCCCGCCACGCCGACGAACCCCAGGTGCTGCCCGTCCTGCGGCAGGCCGCCCCCGAGGTCCTCGTCTCCACGAACTGGCGCACCCGGATCTCCGAGACCGTCCTGCGCATCCCCTCCCGCTGCCCCGTCAACGTCCACGACGCGCTGCTCCCCGGCTACGCGGGGTTCGGCGCGGTCAACTGGACCATCCGCAACGGGGAGACCAGGACCGGCCTGACCGCCCACGTCATGGACCCCGAACTCGACACCGGCCCGGTTCTGCACTCCGTCGTGGTGCCCATCGGGGACGACGAGACGGCCGGATCCGTCTACGCCGCGATGCTGCGCGCGTACCCCGGCGCCGTGCTCACCGCCCTCGACCGCGTCGCCCACGGCGAGCAGCCGGTGCCCCAGCCGACGACGGGTTCCTCCTTCTACCACCGCATCACCGAGGCGGACACCCGCATCGACTGGTCGCTGTCCACCACCCGTCTGTTCAATCTGATCAGGGCGCAGAGCGACCCGTTCCTCAACGCCTGGTGCACGGCCGCCGACGGCCGGAAGCTGTACGTCAAACGCGCCAAACGCCCGGTCCGCGCCTACCGGGGCACCCCCGGACGCGTCGTGCGGCACGCCGAGGGCGGCGTCGCGGTCAGCTGCGGGCCCAGCTGGGCGCCGGGCTCGGACGGCATCATCCTGCTCGAGGCCCAGTGGGAGGGGGACCGGCCCGGCCCCGCGGAAAAGGTCCTGCCCCGGCTCGGCGTCCAACTCACCTGACGGGCCCGGGCCGGTCACTCGTCATCCCCCGTGGACGACCCGGCCGTCGAAGACGGTCATCGCCACGGGCAGCCCGGGGATCTCCTCCGGAGGCGTGGTACGCAGGTTGCCGCCGAGCACGCACAGGTCGGCCACCTTGCCCACGGTCACCGAACCCTTCCAGCCCTCGGCGGAGTCCTGCCAGGCACCGGCGGTGGTGTAGGCGGCGAGCGCCTGCTCCAGGGTCAGGCGCTGCTCCGGGCCGTGGACCTCGCCGCAGGAGCCGAGCCGGGTCATCAGGGCACGGACGCCCGCGCGCCAATTCGGCTCGTTCACCGGGGCGTCCGAGCTGCCGAGGAAGGGGACGCCGGCGTCCACGGCCGAGCGCCACGGCAGGAACGCGTCGCCGGCCGGACCCCGCGCCGCGCCGTGGACCGCGTTCGCCCAGCTCTGCGCCTGCGGGCCGAGTCCGATGCGGTATCTGGCCATCGTGGGCAGGAGATCGGCGGACACGGACGCGCCGTGCATCGCGACGTGCCGGGCGTCGGCCCGCGGGTGGCGGCGCAGCGCGGCGACGAACGCGTCCACGACGGTGGGCACCCACTTGTAGCAGTGGACCCCCACCTGGTAGCCCGCGACGTGCGCGAGGCGGATCATCTCGGTGAGTTCGGCGGCGCGCTCCTCGTCGGTGTTCCCGGCGACGAGCAGGTCGCCGCCGCTGTCGGAGAAGAGCTTGACCCCGCGTACGGTGAGCCGGCGGGGGTCGAGACCGGTCGGCGGCGTGAACTCGCGCAGCGCCTTGTCGACCGCGGCGGCCGAGCCGCCGGACTGGGAGCAGGGCAGGAACAGCGCGCTGACCCGCGCGTCGAGGGACCCGGCCCGGGCCAGGTCGGCGTAGGCCGCGAGGGTCTCCAGGCCCTGGGTGCCGCCGCCGAGCCCGTCGCCGCCGGGGCCCAGGCCCGGCTCGGTGAAGCTGGTGATGCCCTGCGCGTGGAGGTGGCCGATCGCGTCCCGGATCGCCTCCTTGCGCTCCTCGCGGCTGCGGGGCGGGAGCAGGAGCTGGACGAGGGCCTGGGCGCCGTAGCGCAGCAGGCCGGTGGGCCGGCCGTTGGCGTCGTAGTCGACGCCGGGCTTCCTCGGGTCGCCGGGGCCGGCGTCGGTGATCCCCGCGAGCTCCAGGGCACGGGAGTTGACCGCGCTGACGTGGTAGCCGTAGTCCTGGAGGAACACCGGGTGGTGCGGTGCCACCCGGTCGAGGTCGTCCCGGTTCGGCCCCCGCTGCTCGGCCAGGCGGTACTGGTTCCAGCCGGCGCCCCGGATCCACTCCCCGGCCGGGGTGCGCGCGGCCTCGGCGGCCACCGCGGCGGTGATGTCGGCGACGGACTTCACGGCGGTGGGGCCGAGGTCCAGCGCGTACGGCGGCAGGTTCAACCGGTAGACCGCCGCGTGCAGATGGGTGTCGTTGATGCCGGGGAGCAGTGTGCGGCCCCGCAGGTTCACCGTCTCGGTGCCGGGCCCGGCGAACGCCCGGGCGCCCGCGTCGTCGCCGACGTGGAGGATCCGGCCCGCGCGGACGGCGACGGCCGTCGCTCTCGGCCGTCTCGGATCCATCGTGATCACATCGCCGTTGTGGAACACGAGATCGGCGGCCTTGCCCCCGCCGGAGGCGAAGGCCCGCCCCGCGCCGGTGAACAGCGAGGCGGCCGCCGCCCCGCCCAGCAGCAGGCCGGCGTGCCGCCGGGACATCGAGGTGCGCGGGCGCTCGTGAGGTGCTGGCATGCGGAAATCCTCCGGTTCGTGATGCCGTGATGATTCACTGTCGAACGAACGGAGGATCCGTTGACGAGGGGAGACGCGTCAAGTGCCGGAGCGGCCGGTCGAGTCGGCCCGTCGCGCGCGGCCGAATACCGCCCTACCCGCTTGATCAATTTTCCCGGGCGCCACTACTGTCCCTCGCCGCACACCATGTGACCGAGAGGACACCTCACGTGACCGAACTCAAGGGCTCCTACACCCTCACCAGCGTCAAGAGCGGCAAGCTGCTGGACGTCGCCGGGGCGAGCAAGGACGACGGCGCCAACGTCTACCAGTGGGACGCCAACGGCACCGACGCGCAGATATGGGACGTCAGCCCGGTGGACGCGGCCGCCGGCCTGTACACCCTCCGCGCCCGGTGCAGCGGCAAGGCGCTGGACGTGGCCGACAGCGCCACGGCGGACGGGGCCGACGTCGTCCAGTGGACGGCCGACCCGGCCCGGGCCTCGCAGCAGTGGCTGCTGACGCCGCTGGGCGACGGCGTCTACACGCTGAAGAACCACAACAGCGGCAAGCTGCTGGACGTCTACGACAACGGCACGGCCGCCGGCACCAATGTCATCCAGTGGTTCGCCAACAACGGCGACAACCAGAAGTGGCGGCTGGCCCCGGTCAAGTGACGGACCCGTACGGCGTCGTGGCCGCCCACGACGCCGTACGGCGGCTCAGCCGAGCGTCCCGGTCAGCGCGCCCAGCGCCGCGATCAGCCCGCAGATCGTGAAGTTGACCGCCTTGTGCTGGAGGAAGACCGCCACGAACTCCCGGATGGTCGCGCTCGGCCAGAAGTACGCGGCCGTCGGGGAGCCCACCACCTGCCCGTCGACACCGGTCCTCCGGGCCATCAGGGCGGCCCGGAAGGCGTGGAAGTTGTTGGTCACGATCACGCACTTGTAGCCGGGCACGGCGGCCGACATGATCGCCTTGCTGTACTCCAGGTTCTCCTCGGTGGTACGGGAGCGGTCCTCGCGCAGGATGTGCTCGGCGGGGAAGCCGCGCTCGGTGAGGTAGTTCGCCATCGCGTGGGACTCCGGCAGCTTCTCGTCCGGCCCCTGCCCGCCGGAGGTGATGAGGACCGGCGGCCTGCCGCGCGCCGCCTGCGCCTCGTACACCCGGCGGCCGCGCTCCAGCCGGCTCGCGAGCAGCGGCGGCACCCGCTCCCCGCCGATCAGGCCGGAGCCGAGCACCACCACGAAGTCGGCGTTCCGGCGCGGCCGCAGCCTGCCGTACAGGAAGGCGTAGCCGATGAAGCAGAAGAAGAGGAATGAGACGTAGGCGGCGATCAGGAGCAGCGTGCCGGTCGCCGCGGCCAGGCCGCGCGAGCCCGTGACGGCGGCCGCCACCATGAGCCCGATGAGGCCGAAGATGCCGAGGCCCGCGAGGAACGACAGCAGGTTCGCCGGGCTGCGCCCCTCCTTGCGGATCATTTTCACGCCGTTGGCGACCAGCAGCGCCGGCAGCACGAAGGCCCCGAGGAAGGGGATCAGCAGCAGGAGTGCGGCCAGGAACCACGCCAGGCCCGGGTTTCCGCGGTCGTGCGCCCGGGCGGCGACGACGATCAGCGCGAACAGCAGGGATATGCAGGCGAGTCCGAGGAGGACGGCGTTGCTGAAGCGGCGTCGGTCCCGCAGCACGCCGATGGCGAACAGGACGAGGAACAGGACTGCTGGGGCATAGGCGATCACGCTCGCATGGTACGCAAAACGGACCGTCAGCGGACCATCGGCGGACCGTCAGCGGTCCGGGGGCGACCAGACGTACGGCGTGGTCGTCGTCACCGCCGTGAACCCCAGCCGCCGCAGGATCGGCGCGCTGTCGTCCGACGCGTCCACCTGGAGGTACGTCGCGCCCCGCGCCACCGCGAGCCGCGCCCGGGCGGCGACCAGCGCGCGGTAGATGCCCCGTCCCCGCCAGGCCGGCAGCGTCGAACCGCCCCACAGACTCGCGAAGTCACTCCCTGAATGGTGAACGAGCCATGCGGCGCAGACCACTTCGCCCGCCGCCTCCGCCACCATGACGACGATGTCGTCCGGCGCGGCCGCGACGCGCGCGATCAGGTCGTCACCGATCCAGGCCCAGTCCTCCCGCCAGACGGCCGTCTCCAACGCGGCGATCCGCCGCATGTCCTCGTCCTCCGTGACGCGCCGCAGGACGACGCCGTCGGGCACGACGGGCGGCGCCGCCACGTCGGCGGCCCGCCCGATGAGGACGGTCTCGGGCTCGTCGGCCACGAAGCCGGCGGCGCGCAGCCGCTCCGGGAGGTCGGCCGGCAGGTCGTGCGCGTAGTGCTTCCACTCGACGGGCTGGTCGCGGGCGGCGTAGAAGTTCCGCTGCCGGACGATGAGTTCGTCGAGCGCGGCCCCGCGCACCCCCACGTCACGCGGCGCGGCGACGAACCCGTGGACGTCGCCGACGACGCGCAGCAGCGGGCCGTCCCGCTCGCAGTGGACACCCGCGGGGAGGGCGCGCGGGGCGCCGCGCATCTGCTCGTCGTAGGCCGCGAGCAAGCCGTCGATTCCGGTCACGGACATGACCTTAAGGAGCGGGAACCGATCGGCAACTCATTTGTTCCGTAACCCCGTTCACCGCACTGCCCCCTCGCCGAGGAGATCCTCGCGCATCAGCGCCCGCAACTCGGCCAGGGCCTCGTTGAACGCCGCAGTGCTCTCGCGGTACCGGGGCTCGTGCTCAAGAGCCCCCTCGATGACCCGGTCGCGGAAGTCCCGCAGCCGCCGGTGGGCGGTGTGCGCGGCCTCGACGAGCACGGGCGGCGCGGTCACGGCCATCTGGTAGCGCAGCCGCTCGCAGGGGGCGAACACCTCGCGGGCGGCGGTGAAGCGGTCCGCCGGGTCCCTGCCGGTGTCCCGTGCCAGAACGGCGCAGCCGGTGCGCGCCTCCGCGAGCACCGCGAGGTACTCGGCGTACAGGGCGCGGCGCACGGCGGTCTCGCGCTCTCCACGTTCGCGGTGCCGGCGGCGGCGGTCCGGCAGCACTGCCGAGGCGGTGGTGACGACCGCGCCGACCACGGTGCCGACCAGGCTTGTCCATTCCACCCGGGGAACACTGGTGCGGGGCGGCTCTCCGGGCCCGCCCTACCCCAGCTCCAGGCTCGCCACCGCGTACACCCCCTCCAGCGGCGTCGCCGGTGCCGGGCCCGCGTACATGCGGGACGTGGAGAACCCGGGGGCGTAACCGCGCTCCTGGGCCAGGGCGGTGGCGGAGACGTTGGGTTCCGGGACGTCCAGGTGGACGGTCTCGTCGGGGGCCAGGTGGGCGGTGAGGGAGTCGAGGAGGGCCTCGGCGTCGGCGCGGGTGTCCGCGCAGAGGGGGCCGACGCGATGGCCGTCCCGGGCGGGGCGGATGGCGCCGTAGCCCGTGACGCGGCCGTCGCGCAGGCACAGGCGGGCCGTGCGGCCGGGGGCGGTGAGCCAGCGGGCGAGGAAGTCGCGGCGGGCGGCGGGGAAGTGGCGGTGGTCGTAGGCGGCGACCGCGTCCAGGTGGTCGGGGGAGAAGGGGATGACCCCGGCGGGGTCCGGGGCGCCCGAGGGACGGCCCGACCAGCGGACGGTGGTGTGGGCGGGGACGAAGCCCGAGCGCCGGTACGTGTCCCGCTGCGCGGGGACGGCGTCGAGGCCCACCGTCCGGGTGCCCGCGTGCGGGAAGGCGGCGCGCCAGGTGGCCAGGCCCAGGCCGTTGCCCCGGTGGCCGGCGTCGACCAGGTAGAAGCCCAGGAAGGCGTACTCCGAGGACCAGTTGACGACCGAAATGGCGGAGAGGATCCGGCCGTCGCCGGACCGGCCGACGAAGAAGCCGGCCGGGTCGGTGGGCAGGAAGCAGGCCGCGTCGCCGTGGCCGGGGTTCCAGCCCTCCTCGGCGCTCCAGGCCGTGACCTGCTGCCAGTCCTCGGGGGTGGCGGGGGCGAGGGTGATGCTCATGGCGATTCCTGTTCTTCTGTTCTGTCCGTCTAGATCAGGTCCATCGCGGCCACCTCGTCGGGACTGCCGTAGCTGACGGGCCCCTTGAAGCGGCGGCGGGCGGCGGCGAACCACCACACGGTGGCGATCACCAGGACGGCGACCAGGGCGATCGGCGCGTAGTTGAACGATTCGGCGGTGATGGGGGACGCCTGGGGGAGCATGAAGAGGACGTTGCTCAGCACGATCCACACCGCGGCCACGGCCGCCACCGGCCGGCCGAAGCGGCCCAGGTTCCAGGGGCCGGGCCGGAACTCGTCGCCCAGCCGCAGCCGGAGGAAGATCGGCACCCCGTAGGCCAGGAACAGGCCGACGACGTTGATGCTGACGACGGCGGTGAACGCGACGTGCGACCACCAGCCCGGCACCACGAGCACCAGGGCGCAGCCGGCCGCCAGCCACACGGCCTTGACGGGCGTGCGGGTGCGCGGGGAGACCGAGTGCCACAGGCGTGAGCCGGGCATCGCGCCGTCGCGCGAGAAGGCGAAGATCTGCCGGGTGTTGCTGGTCATGTTGGCAAGCCCGCAGAAGAGCATGGCGCCGATGACGACGAGCAGCAGCAGCTTGGCGGTGGACAGGCCGAGCGCGTCGATGAGGATCTGCACCGGCGGCGCGCCGGCGGCGGCCTCGGCCGCGTAGTCACGGATGGCATAGACCAGGGCGAGCATGAGGATCAGCCCGGTGAGGGCCGAGTAGCCGATGGCCCGCACGATGCCCCGGGGGGCGTTGACCGTGGCCCGCACGGTCTCCTCGGACATGTGGAAGCTGCCGTCGAAGCCGGTGAACGTCCAGCTGGTGACGAGCAGTCCGAGCATTCCGGCGTAAACCGCGTTGGAGAACCCGGTGTTGTTGGCGAAGTGGGTGACGAAGTCGGCGGACTGGTGACCGGAGGGCATCACGATCAGACAGGTGACGATGGTGACCAGGCCGATCAGCAGCCACCACACCGAGATCCGGTTGAGGATGGCGACCAGCCGCACCGTATAGGTGTTGGCGAGGGCCTGGACGAGGAGGATCGCCGCGGTGATGCCCACGGTCTGCTGCGCCGTGGGGTGGTAGGACGGCCACTGCAGCGCGATGAAGGACTGGATGAAGGTGGCGGCGGCGAAGTCGGTGGCGGCCGTCCCGCCCACCTGGCCGATGAAGTTGAGCCAGCCCGTGTACCAGGACCAGGCGCCCTTGCGCCGCTTGGCGAGCTTGCCGGCGGAGAAGTACAGCGCGCCGCTGGTCGGATAGGCGGAGGCTATCTCGGCCATGGACGCGCCGACGAACAGCACCATCACCGAGACGCCTATCCAGCCGAAGACCAGGACGCGGGGCCCGCCGGCACCCATGCCGAAGCCGAAGGACGAGAAGATCCCCGAGATGATGTTGATGATGGTGAACGAGATGGCGAAGTTGTCGAACGCCCGGAAGCGGCGGGTGAGTTTGCGCGGATAGCCCATGGCGTGCAGCGTCGCGTCGTCGTCCAGCGCGACGTGGGCGGCCTGTCTGCGGGCGTGAGCGGGGGAGGAGTGCTCCGACACGGGACGGCGGCTCTTCCTGCGAGACGGGACAGGGACGGCTTGCGGGGAGTCGGGTCAGGGCGGCACGGGCAGTCCGCAGCGGCGGCGCGCCCGGCTGAGCTGGTCCTCCGGCGCGCCGAAGGCGCTCCACGGCATGCGGGAGGCGTACGGGCCCATGGCGGTGAAGACCTTGCACGCCTCGGCGTGGCAGTCGGCCATGAACAGTGCGTGGGCCAGGTAGGCCAGGTCCAGGACGGGGGTGAAGCGGTACCCGGGGACCTCGGGGAACCAGTGCGCGTAGACGTCCAGCGCGAGGGTGCGCCAACGGCGCTGCCGCCAGGCGCGGATGGCGAACGGGTCGGCCTTGGGGTCGTAGTCCTCGACGAGGGTGACCAGCGGCAGCAGCCGCAGGGGCGAATGGGCCGGGGCGCGGTTGCCGAGGAACTCGGCCACGTCCCAGCGGGCGCTCGCCGAACCGCCGTGGCGGGCGAAGTAGAAGGAGAGGAACCGGTGGTGGGCCTCGCGGTTCCACGGGTCGAGCGTCAGGGCGCGGGAGAAGACCGACCACGGGCCGCGCGGCGCGGTGAGCAGGCCGCGCGGGGCGGGGTCCTGGACCGGCCCGGTGCGGGCGAGGGCCAGTTTCGCGACCCAGGGGGTGGGGTCCTGGGGGGCCATGCGCGCGGCCTGGTCGCAGGCCGCCTCGGCTATTCGTATCAGGGACGCGGTGCGCCGGTCCTCGGGCGGCATGCGCAGGGCGCGGAGCATCGCTACGCGCGCCCACAGCAGGGCCGCGTCCGCGCCCGGCTCCTCCGCCAGGCCGCGCTCGGCCAGGTCGGAGTCGGCCGCCATCGAGGCCAGCACCAGGGAGCGGTGGGCGCGCGTCGCGAAGTCGTCCCGCACCTCGTGGAGCGCGGTGTGCGCGCTCTGGTACCGGCCGGCCTGGACGTCGACGCACGCCTGGGCCAACTCGTGGTCGTCGGCGGCCGGATGCCACACGTACCGACCCTCGAACGAGCCAGCGACCATTTCACCTGCCACCTGTCGCAATAGTTGTCGCCACGGATACGGAATCACGCAACTCGGCCGTGCCGGGCGGCGAATGGATCCACCGCGTGGCCAGGGAGGCTCACGGCCAGTGAAGTACACCCTACTCAGGATCACCGGACGCGGAGGGCGATCCGGACGATCCAGTCCCGCATGCTTTCGATTTCCGTCGATTTCCGTGCCCAGGACGGATGTTCGGCAATCCGGGGGGTGAGGGGACGGGGGTGGGTGTGTCAGGTGCGGGGCGGCCCGGAGGGGCCGCGTCGTTTCAGCCCGTCTGGGGTTGCCCCCTCCGGGGAGCTTGAGGACGAACGCGGCGCGGCCGCGTTGCCCCGCGCGGAGCGCAAAGAAATGGTGAAAGGGCGGGGCAGGGGCAAAACTCCCCTCCACCGACAGCAGCCTGGGACGACACCGGAACCGGTGAACGGGCAGACGTCCGGCTTGACGCCCCGCCGTGGCCCGCCCGCCGACGGCACCACCCCGGCCCCCGCCGAAGGGCCACGTCGGACAGCGACGGCCACGCCCCGGACGGCGGCCTCCGGCCGCCCACCGCCTGGCCGGAGCGCAACGTTCCGTAAGACTTTACGTTCGCCCGCTGCACAAAAGGCCCTCCGGAAACGCCTTTACCGGCGTGAGGGGGCCTGCCGCAGCGGCTCCCCCTCCGCAACGGCGCGGCGGACTTCGGGGAAACGGCCGCCGCGCCCGGCTACACGATCACAGCGACCGGAGGGACCACCAGTTCCGTGAACCCACACCACACAGCTGACCTGCCGACCGCGGCGGCCCGCGCGCGCGTCCTCGGCGGCGACGCCCTCGCCCTGTCGCGCCGCGCGGCGACCGCCGGTGTCCGCATCGGCACCGGCGAACCGCGCCGCGGCCCGCGCCGGCGGCGGGGAGGCGAAAGGTGACGCCACCCTCCCGAGCCAGCACGTTTCCCGTGACCGGACTGCCCGCCGACTACCGGGCGTTCCACCAGCTCTACCGCGCCGCCTACGTGCACTGGGCCGAGCTCTACCTCGGCAACCGGCACGACGCCGAAGAGGCCGTCGACCAGGCCTTCGAGGACCTCTACTTCACCTGGAGCGAGGTCCTGGGCACCGAGAACCCCAACGCCTACGCGTGGGCCGTGGTCAGACACCGGACGATCGACTGCGCACGGGCCCGCGGCCGGCGCCCCGCCGTCATCGACACCGCGGCCTTCGAGACCGTCGCCCTGCGACAGGCGGCCGACCCCATCGGGGAGCTGGAACTCAGCATGTCGATCTACGAGGCGATCCGCGCCCTGCCCGCCCGCCAGCACGACGTCATCGTCCTGCACCACTGCCTGGGCTACAGCGTCCGCGAGACCGCCGACATCATGGGCATCACCGAGGGGGGAGTGCGCTCCACCGCCCGGCACGCCCGACACCGCCTGCACGACGCGCTCGGACTGGAGAGAGAAGAGGAGCACCGGTGACCGGAACACTCGACCACGTGCTGGCCAAGGCCCGTCTGGACCGGCGCCCTTACCCGATCGTGGAGGTGGACCGGGCCGAGGCCCGGCTGGCCGTCCGGTTGACCGAGCGCATGTGGCACGGAGCCCTCAACTTCGACGACCAGATGGAGCCGGCGCGCACCGCGGCCGTCCGCGCCGCCCAGCGCAACTACCTGCCCCACCGGGCCTTCTACCGCCATTTGCGCAGCCTGTGCAAGACAGTCGTCGCCCATGACCTGCACAAGCTCGGCACCCTCCTGGCCGACCGGCTGCTGGAGCCCGAGGGCGCGCTCGTACTCGGCTGCGTGCTGCAGCTGGCCGAGCGCGAGGACAGCGCCCGCTTCTGGTGGCAGTTCGGCGCCGGGGCGGACGACACCGGCGCCGCCTGCTGTCTGTACCTGCACCACATGGCGCTGGGCGAGCGCAAGGAGGCGGAACTGTGGCGCCGCCAGGCCGGGTTGGAGTCCCTGATGCCCGAGACGCCGGAGGAGATCGACCGCAACGACCTGAACATGGCGTTGCAGATGCTGGACGGGCTGCGGGACGGGGAGACGTTCTCGCCGGCGGCGTCGGCGGTGATCGCGTATGTGCCGGGGGCGCTGGGCTTCGTCGAGGAGGTCGATCTGCCGCTGCCGCAGCCGGATTTTCCGGAGCGGATCGGGGAGCTGACGGGGGTGCGCTGAGGGGCGGTGCCGCGGGTGGGTTTTGCCCCGGACCCTCCCCCAGAGGGGGCACCCCCACTTTCACCGTTGAGGACATCGCCCGCAGGGCGATGCGGGGCCGAGGGGCGCAGCCCCGGAAGAAACGGTGAAAGGGAGGGTCCGGGGCACAAAACCCAACGGCAAACCACCCGCACCGCTCACCCCAACGCCCGCAACCCCGGCACGAACGCCACCAGCACCGGCACCACCGGAACCAGCGCCGCCGCCGCCGTCAGGCGCAGCCGGCGCGCGGCGGTCAGGCGAGGGGCCGGCGCCAGCAGGCGGTGCACCCGCCCCGGCACCTGGGCCGCCCGGCCCGCGCAGGGGTCGAACACCCCACGGCTCTCGTTGAGTTCGACCAGCGCCAGCGCGGTGGTCAGCCGGCCGAACCGGCGGGACGCCACATCGTCCGCCGCCAGCTCCACCAGGTGGTGCACCCGGTCGCGGAACGCGGCGAAGACCGGCACCTGCGGGAAGCCGTTGGCCAGGGCGCCCGAGGAGTGCAGCAGCCAGTCGTGGCGGGCCCGCAGATGCCCCTGCTCGTGCGCCAGCAGGGCGTCCAGCTGGGAGTCGTTGAGCCGGCGCAGCGCACCCGTGGTGATCACCAGCTGGGGCGTCCGGTCGCCGCGCAGCAGCCACGCGTCCGGGCGCTCGGACTCCAGCAGCACCAGCCGGCCGTCGCCCGGCTCCTCACCGGGCAGTCGCGGCGAGCGGACGAGCAGGTCGGCCCGGCGCTGCCGGCGCGCGGCGCGCGAGGCGCGGATCTCCCGGGTCAGCATCACGGCCGTCCACACCGCGCCACATGCCAGGACGACGGCCAGGGGAGCGGCCCAGGATCCGTAGGCCCCGAGCGCGTAGGCCTCCACGACCGCGTGCGGCGCCGGGGCGAACACGTTGCCGCGCACGGCCTCCCACGCGGCGGCCGCGCTCAGCGACATGGCCAGCGCGCAGCACAACAGCACGGCCACGACGACGCATTGCCACACCCACAGCGCCAGCACGGGTTCGCGGTCGGGCCAGTCGGCCCGGGCCAGTACGCGCGGTGCCAGGGACGCGAGCAGCCCGCCGAGGGCCAGCAGCGCCAGCGGGACCAGCATGGGTGCCCTTCCCCTCAGAGTGATCCACGGCAGCGTGATGCACGGCAGCGTGGGGTTCTGTGGGTTCCGAGCGTAGTGGGCCCGGGGGCCGTCGTGCAGTGGGCCCCGCAGTGGCTCTCCACACGCGCCCGGTCCGGGCACGGGGCTTGTCCGCGCCGGCCGGCTGTGCTCGACGGCCCTCGGCGGCCGCCTCTCACATCATCAGCAGCATCGTGAGCATCCCCGTCCCCATGGATATCCGGCAGGCACCGGCCAGCTCCCGCCGGGCATCCGCCGGACCGACCGGCCCTGCCGGCCCCGCCGGCACGAGCGCGCCGGCCGACCGCACCACGTACCCCGCGAAGTACACCAGCAGCAGCCCCGTCAGCAGCGGTGCCCCGGCGTGATGGTGGTGATGGCCGTCGCCGGTCATCGCGAGGGCCATGTAGGCCATGGCGAAAGCGCCCACCGCGTGGTGCAGGTGCCCGGCCCGCCCCGGGCCGCGCCCGCGCGCGAACGCGCGGAACCCCGCGTACAGCCCGACTGCGGCGAACACCACGGCGAAGAGCCCCGCGCCCCACGGCCGCCCCGCCGTAGCCACGGCAGGCACCGCCATCACCGCCATGCCCAGCCCCATCAGCGCGTCCCCGCGCGCCGCCCGGCGCTCCCCCGCCGCGCCGGCCCGCGCCCGGTGCAGGCCGTACGCCCCGGTGGCCGCGGACAACGCCACGAGCAGCCATTCCACCAACGGCGATCCCTGCACGGCACACCTCCCCCCGGCGTACGTCCTCCCCGGAGGAGCATGCCCACCCCGCGCGGGTCGCACGGCAGCGCACGGGCGCACGGTGCGGACGAGGTCGCGCGCCCGTGCGCCCTCGCAAACGCCCGTGTCGAACAGGGCAGTTGGAGGATCAGACTCCGGGCCGGTGCCGCAGCGGATGGTCCTCCGGCACCTCCACCACGGCGATGCGCACCCCGTCCGGATCGGCGATCCACATCTCCACCAGCCCCCACGGCCGGCGCTCCGGAGACTCCAGCACCTCCACGCCGCGGCGCAGGAACTCCTCGTGCGCCGCCGCGGCGTCCGCCACCTGGAGCCACAGTTCGAGCCCCGGGGCGGGCGGCGCCGCGGACCGGCCGGAGAGCTCCAGGAACCCGCCGCCGAGGAAGTAGACGGTGCCACGGTCCGGCCCCGTCCCGAACTCCCGGTATACCGCGAGCCCCAGTGCCCCGCCGTAGAACGCCCGCGACCGCTCCGGATCGGTGGGCCGCAACAGCACCCTGCTGCTCAGTACGTGCACCATGCCGCCGACTGTACGCAGCAGGGCCGCCGGACGCTGCGGTTAGGCTCGGACCGGCCGGAAACGGCCCACGCACGACGAGGCCCCGCACGACGAGAAAGGACTCCCGGACCAGCATGGAAGCCAAGGAAGCCACGGAGACCGCACGCCCCGGAACGCCCTCCGCGCCGACGTTCCGCTTCGCCGCCGGGGACGACGCCCCCGCGCTCGTCCCCCTGATCGAGTCGGCCTACCGGGGAGAGGCCAGCCGCACCGGCTGGACCACCGAGGCGGACCTGCTGGACGGCCAGCGCACGGACGAGGACGGGGTCCGGGCCGTGGTGGGCGACGGCGCCAGCCGGGTGCTGCTGGCCGAGGACGGCGGCGAGGTCCTGGCCTGCTGCCACATCGAGCACCGCGGCGAGCACGCCTACTTCGGGATGTTCGCCGTCCGCCCGCAGCGGCAGGGCGGCGGCCTGGGCCGGGCGGTGCTCGCCGAGGCGGAGCGCGTCGCGCGGGCCGAGTGGGGCGTACGGGAGATGCACATGACGGTCATCCGGCAGAGGGAGGAGCTGATCGCCTGGTACGAGCGGCGCGGCTACCGGCGGACCGGGCGGATGAGCGCGTTCCCCTACGGCGACGAGCGCTTCGGCATACCGCGCCGCGACGACCTGGAGTTCGAGCTGCTGGTCAAGGGCCTCGGCTGAGGGTCCCCGGGGGCTGCCCGGCCCGGCTGTCGTCCGTCGGCGGCCGACGCGAGAATCCGTCAGCGGCCGACAGGAAAAACCGCGGCCGGACCCCCGGGTCCGCAGGATAATTTGCAGCAGCACCTCTTGAGGAGGAGAACCTCGCATGGATACGGTGTCTTAACGCCAGGTTCTCCCGAGGAGGGGTAGTCATGACGGAAATTCTTGCGCCGGGGGCGATAGCCACCGCCGAATCGTCGTCCGAGACGGCGACGGAGAGCGTCACCGGGCACCCCGCCTGGGCAGAGCTCAAGGACGCCGTGGAGACCATCCGGCCCTGGCAGTCCGCCGACGGGTCGATCGACCTCGGGGCCGAGGGCGCGCCGCCGACGGAGACGGTCCGCGCCGAGGCCGAGCGGGTCGCCGCCGCCGTCGAGCGCCTCTCGCCGCTCCTCCCGCACGACGCCGACTACCACGCCGCGCTCGTCTCGGACCTGCGGGCCTGGGCGGACGCCGGCTTCGGCGTGCCGGACTTCCTCGACTCGCTGCTGGCCTTCCAGCCCGCCGCCCACCGCACCGACGGCCGCCAGCACCTGGTCGTCTTCCCCATGTACACCCAGAACGGCAACCCCGACCGCAACCTCGAGGCGGTCGTGCTGCGCGTGGTGTGGCCCGAGTGGCTCTCGGAGCTGGAGCGCACCCGCTTCGACAACCCGCTCTTCCTCGGCATCACCTTCGAGGACTTCACCGCCGGGTACGACACCAACTCCGCGGTCCTCTTCCCCGAGACCGTCGCCGTCCGCCAGGCCCCCGAGCGCTTCACCTGGGGCGCCATCTTCTGCGACCGCGAGGCCGCCCGCTTCCGCCGCGTCACCGAGGCGGCCGTGGACGTCCTGGGCCTGGAGCTGCCCGCCGACATCGCCGGCATGCTCGGCGACCAGGAGCGCTGCCAGCAGGCGTTCGTCCTGTGGGACATGGTCCACGACCGCACCCACAGCCACGGCGACCTGCCCTTCGACCCCTTCATGATCAAGCAGCGGCAGCCATTCTGGATGTACGGCCTGGAGGAGCTGCGCTGCGACCTCACCGCCTTCAAGGAGGCCGTGAAGCTGGAGGCCGACGGCTACGCCCAGGGCCGCGACGTGCAGTACGCCGTGCTCTTCGACCGGATGTTCCGCTTCCCGGTCACCGGCGACCGGGTGCGCAACTACGACGGCCTCGGCGGCCAGCTCCTCTTCGCCTACCTGCACAAGCACGACGTCGTACGCTGGACGGACAACACCCTGCACATCGACTGGGACCGCGCCCCGCAGGTCACCAACCAGCTGTGCGGCGAGATCGAGAAGCTCTACCGGGACGGCATCGACCGCCCCAAGCTCGTCCACTGGTTCGCCGCCTACGAGCTCGTCTCGACGTACCTGGCCCCGCACCCCGGCTCCGTGTGGGCCAAGGGCGCCGAGGCCCTCGACCTCAGCCTGCCGCCGCGCAAGCTCGTGGACGACGTGCTTCCGGACGAGTTCCCGCTCAGCATGTTCTTCGAGGCCCTTGCCAAGAAGCTGCGCACCGTGATCGCCTCGACCAAGGGCATCACCGCACGGAGCGCCGCGAAGGCGGCGGCGTGAGCAAGGGGAACGAGGAGGCGACGACCATGAGCAATGCGACCAACGGCAACGGTCCGCTGGAAGGCCGCGTCGTGGCCGTGGCGGGGGCGGCCGGTCCGGCCGGCCGCGCCGCGCTGCTGCGGCTGGCCGAGGCGGGCGCGACGGTCGTCGCCGCCGACGCGGACGCGGCCCGCCTCGCCGAGGCGGTGGACGCGGCCCGCTACGCCCACGGCGGCGCCACGGTCACGGGCGACACCGTGGATCTGCTCGACCCGGACGCCACGCGCGCCTGGGCCGACCGCACGGAGAAGGAGTTCGGCCGGATCGACGGCCTCGTCCACCTGGTGGGCGGCTGGCGCGGCTCGGCGACCTTCGCCGAGACCGACCTGGCGGACTGGGAGCTCCTGGAGAAGCTGCTGATCCGCACCGTGCAGCACACCTCGCTGGCCTTCGAGGGCCCGCTGGCCCGCAGCGGCAACGGCCGTTTCGTGCTGGTGAGCGCGGCCGGCGCCAGCAAGCCCACCGCGGGCAACGCGGCGTACGCGGCCGCGAAGGCCGCCGCGGAGGCGTGGACCCTGGCCCTGGGCGACGCCTTCCGCAAGGCCGGCGGCGAGGCCGGGCCCCAGGCCGCCGCCACCGTCCTGATCATCAAGGCACTGGTGCACGACGCGATGCGCGCCGAGCGCCCGAACGCGAAGTTCGCGGGCTTCACGGACGTCAAGGACCTGGCCCAGGCCATCGTCGGCGTCTGGGACAGGCCCGCCCAGGAAGTGAACGGAACCCGTCAGTGGCTGACTCCTCAACCGTGAGCACGACCGACGCGATACGTCGGCACGACCCGAACTCCCGCGGCTTCGCCAGCGACAACTACGCCGGCGCGCACCCGGAGGTCCTCGCGGCGCTCGCGCTCGCCAACGGGGGCCACCAGATCGCCTACGGCGAGGACGTCTACACCGGGCACCTCCAGGAGGTGATCCGCGGCCACTTCGGGCCCACCGCGGAGGCCTACCCGGTCTTCAACGGCACCGGCGCCAACGTCGTCGCGCTCCAGGCCGTCACCGAGCGGTGGGGCGCCGTCGTCTGCGCGGAGAGCGCCCACATCCACGTCGACGAGTGCGGCGCCCCCGAGCGCGTCGGCGGCCTCAAGCTGCTCACCGTCCCCACGCCGCACGGCAAGCTCACCCCCGAGCTGATCGACCGCCAGGCATGGGGCTGGGAGGACGAGCACCGCGCCCAGCCGCAGGTCGTCTCGCTCGCCCAGACCACCGAACTGGGCACCTGCTACACCCCCGACGAGATCCGCGAGATCTGCGACCACGCCCACGAGCGGGGCATGAAGGTCCACCTCGACGGCTCGCGACTGGCCAACGCGGCGGCCACGCTGGGGCTCCCGCTGCGCGCCTTCACGACCGACGCCGGGGTGGACCTGCTGTCCCTGGGCGGCACGAAGAACGGGCTGCTGTTCGGCGAGTGCGTCGTCGTCCTCGACCCCGACGGGGTCCGGGCGATGAAGCACCTGCGCAAGATGTCGATGCAACTGGCGTCGAAGATGCGCTTCGTCTCCGTGCAGTTCGAGGCCCTGCTGACCGGGGACCTGTGGCTGCGCAGCGCCGCGCACGCGAACGCGATGGCCGCGCGGCTGGCGGAGGGCGTGCGGGGCGTTCCGGGTGTGGAGGTGCTGCACCCGGTCGAGTCCAACGCGGTCTTCGCACGGCTGCCGCACGATGTCTCGGAGCGCCTGCAGAAGCGGTACCGCTTCTACTTCTGGGACGAGGCGGCGGGGGATGTCCGCTGGATGTGCGCCTTCGACACGACGGAGGGGGACGTGGACGGCTTCGTGGCCCTGCTGAAGGAGGAGATGGCGCGGGTGTAGCCGCCTGAAACCGCGCTTTGCGCGGTTGTCCTCAAACGCCGGACGGGCTGAAATTCAGCCCGTCCGGCGTTTGAGGACAGCGCCCGAAGGGCGCTTCGGGGTCCGGGGCAGAGCCCGGAAGAAACGGTGAAAGTGGGGGTGCCCCCTCTGGGGGAGGGTCCGGGGCAACCCCCCCACCCCTCACTACGCCCGCGTCACCAGCTCCTCCGGCGTCGGCGCCGTTCCGCCCAGGTGGGCCGGGATCCACCACGTGTCGTCCGGGCCCTTCGGGCGCATGGGGTAGGTGCGCTGGGCCGACTCCAGGAGTTCCTGGACGCGGGTGCGGAGGCGTTCGGTGATCTTTTCCGGTGACTCCTCCGGGCCGGCGGGTACCGGTGCGCCGACCCGTACCGCCACCGGGATGTGGTTGCGGCCCAGGTCCCGCTTCCGGCCCTTCGTCCACAGGCGCTGCGTGCCCCACAGTGCCATCGGCAGCAGCGGCACCCCGGCCTCCTGTGCCAGCCGCGCCGCGCCGGACTTGAAGGTCTTCAGCGTGAACGAGGGGGAGATCGTCGCCTCGGGGAACACTCCGATGATTTCGCCCGAACGCAGCGCGTTGAGCGCGTGGTTGTAGGCGCCCGTGCCCGCCGACCGGTCCACGGGGATGTGCTTCATCGCCCGCATCAGCGGACCGGAGACCTTGTGCCGGAAGACGGACTCCTTGGCCATGAAGCGGACCAGCCGCTTCGACGGCCGTGCCGCGAGCCCGCAGAAGAGGAAGTCGAGGTATCCGATGTGGTTGCTCACCAGCACCGCCCCGCCGCGTGGTGGGACGTGCTCGGCCCCCTGGACGTCGATGCGCAGGTCTGCCGCCTTGAACAGGGTGCGGACGGCACCGATCACCGGGGGGTAGACGAGTTCTGCCATGTCGGAAACATCCTTCGGGGGGCCTGGGGAGAGTGCTCCCGCTGAAGTTACCGCTGAAGCTACGCGGCCGTAGGGTGGCGGCTTCCGGCAGATCGTGCCCGAATGTCCGGCCCGCGGGCCAGTCGCAGGCGGGTCTCCGATGGGAGATCCTCGTCACGTGGACCGTTTTGTCCGGTACGGGCGTCCATGGCGGAGCGGGGCCGGGGGATGCTGGGCGGTGAAGGCGGCGGAAGGCGGAAGAGGGAACGGCGTGCGGGACCACGGTACGGCGGCGCGGCTGAGCGGCGCGGAGATCGGCACGGAGCTGGGGGAGCGGGCCACGCTCGTCCAGTTCTCCAGCGCCTTCTGCCAGCCCTGCCGGGCGACGAGACGTGTCCTCGCCGACGTCGCCGCGATGGTCGACGGCGTCGCGCACGTCGAGATCGACGCGGAGGCGCACCTCGATCTCGTCCGGCGCCTGGACGTGGCCGCGACCCCGACCGTGCTCGTCCTCGACGCCGCAGGGCGCGTCGTGCGCCGGGCGGTGGGGGAGCCGCGCCGGGTGCACGTCATCGCGGCCCTCGGCGAGGCCGTGTCCTCGTGATCCGTCTCCCATCCGCGCCCCGGGCCTTGACGCCCTTCCCCGCCGGTCGCCAAGGTGGCGCCATGTGGCCTGGAACGCCTGGAAGCCCCACGCGGGGACGCGCACCCGCGGCCGAGTCGACGGCCGTGGCCCGGCGCTGTCCGAGTCCCTGAGCGACCGCGTCCGCCCCGCCCGGATCCCCGGCTTCCCCACAGGAGAAGGACCGTTCCATGCCGGCCTCGCCCGAACTCGGCACCACACACACCCTCGTCGCGGGTCCCGAGCTGCTGCGCTCGGTCTTCCGCCGGCACGCCGCCGGCGTCGCGGTGATCACGGCGGAGCGGGGCGGCCGGCCCGCCGGCTTCACCGCCACCTCCCTCACCTCCGTCGCCGCCGAGCCCCCGATCGTCTCCTTCGGCATCGGCACGGGCTCGTCCAGCTGGCCGGTGCTCGCCGAGGCCGTGCACGTCGGCGTCCACATACTCGCGGAGGAACAGCGGGAGTTGGCCGCCACCTTCGCCCGCAGCGGCACCGACCGCTTCGCCCCGCCCACCCGCTGGACCACCGGCCCCGAAGGGGTGCCCCTGCTGGAGGGGGTGCTCGGGTGGCTGGTGTGCCGGGTGGTGGCCCGGGTGCCCGCGGGCGACCACCGGGTCGTCCTCGCCGAGGCGGTGGCCGGTGACGCCGGTGACACCGCGGAAGCGGGCCGTCCGCTTCTCTACCACCAGGGGCGCTTCAACGCGTTGCGCGACTGATCCGTCCCCGCCGCACCCGATGGCCGCGCGTTGGACAAATCACAGTTCAGCGGCCTTGCGTTCGGGTAACGCGGTCGATGTACTGACGAGTAACATTCCGGTCGGGGGCACCGCCCGAAGACCGGGATCCGCCCCCCGAAGGCGCCTATGCTGCCTGTCAAGGCAGCTACGAAATGACGATGCAGTAGGAGAGCCGGCGTGAGCTTGAGGATCGTTGTCACCGTGAAGTACGTGCCCGACGCCACCGGCGACCGGCACTTCGCCGAAGACCTGACCGTCGACCGCGACGACGTGGACGGCCTGCTCTCGGAGCTCGACGAGTACGCGGTCGAGCAGGCGCTGCAGATCAAGGAGGAGGCGGACGACGCCGAGGTGACGGTCCTGACCGTCGGCCCCGAGGACGCCACCGACGCCCTCCGCAAGGCCCTGTCGATGGGCGCCGACAAGGCCGTCCACGTCGAGGACGACGACCTGCACGGCACCGACGCGCTCGGCACCTCCCTGGTGCTGGCCAAGGCCCTCGAGCACGTCGGCTACGACCTGGTCGTCTCCGGCATGGCCTCCACCGACGGCGGCATGGGCGTCGTCCCGGCGATGCTGGCCGAGCGTCTGGGCGTCCCGCAGGTCACCCTGCTCTCGGAGGTCAAGGTCGAGGGCGGCAAGGTGACCGGCCGCCGCGACGGCGACGCCGCCAGCGAGCGGCTGGAGGCGTCCCTCCCGGCCGTCGTGTCCGTCACCGACCAGTCCGGCGAGGCCCGTTACCCGTCCTTCAAGGGCATCATGGCCGCCAAGAAGAAGCCGGTGGAGACCCTGGACCTGTCCGACCTCGGCATCGAGGCGGACGAGGTGGGCCTCGACAACGCCTGGACCAAGGTCGAGGAGGCCGCGGAGCGTCCGGCCCGCACGGCCGGCAAGATCGTCAAGGACGAGGGCCAGGGCGGCAAGCAGCTGGCCGAGTTCCTGGCGGGCCAGAAGTTCATCTGACTCCGAGCCCGTCCTCCTCAACCGCCCGCACACTTTCCGCAGGAGCAACGCCATGGCTGAAGTCCTCGTCTACGTAGACCACGTGGACGGTGCCGTCCGCAAGCCCACCCTCGAACTGCTCACCCTCGCCCGCCGCATCGGCGAGCCCGTCGCGGTCCACCTCGGCGCCGGTGCCGACGCGGCCGCGAAGACGCTCGGCGAGTACGGCGCAGTCAAGGTCCTCGCCGCCGACGCGCCCGAGTTCGCCGACTACCTCGTCGCGCCCAAGGTGGACGCGCTCCAGGCCGCGTACGAGGCCGTCTCCCCGGCCGCCGTCCTCCTGCCCTCGAACGCCGAGGGCAAGGAGATCGCCGCCCGCCTCGCCGTCCGCGTCGGCTCCGGCATCATCACCGACGCCGTCGACCTGGAGGCCGGCGACGAGGGCCCGGTGGCCACGCAGTCCGTCTTCGCGGCCTCGTACACCACCAAGTCCCGCGTCACCAAGGGCACCCCGGTCATCACCGTCAAGCCCAACTCCGCCGCCCCCGAGGCCGCCCCGGCCGCCGGCGCGGTCGAGCAGCTCGCCGTCACCTTCGGCGCGCAGGCCACCGGCACCAAGGTCGTCTCCCGCACCCCGCGCGAGTCCACCGGCCGCCCCGAGCTGACCGAGGCCGCGATCGTGGTCTCCGGCGGCCGCGGCGTCAACGGCGCCGAGAACTTCCCGCTGATCGAGGCCCTCGCCGACTCCCTCGGCGGTGCCGTCGGCGCCTCCCGCGCCGCCGTGGACGCCGGCTGGTACCCGCACACCAACCAGGTCGGCCAGACCGGCAAGTCGGTCTCCCCGCAGCTGTACATCGCCGCGGGCATCTCCGGCGCCATCCAGCACCGGGCCGGCATGCAGACCTCGAAGACCATCGTCGCCATCAACAAGGACGAGGAAGCGCCGATCTTCGAGCTCGTGGACTACGGCGTGGTCGGCGACCTCTTCGAGGTCGTCCCGCAGCTGACCGACGAGATCAAGTCCCGCAAGGGCTGAGGCTCCCGACGGGACCGACGGACGACGGGGCTCCCGCGCGCGGCGGCGCGCGGGAGCCTCTTCCGCATGCCCCGGACCCGGGTGTAACTTCAACGAACTGTTGAGGAAGGGGTGGTGGGCGATGACGCGGCATCCCACGACGTTCGGTCCCGGCCTGACGGCTCGTCTCGGCGCGTCCCTCGCGGCCGTCGACGCCGAGCTGGCCCGCCGCTACCCGGGCGACGCGGGCACGCGCCAGCCGGTGCACACGGTCTACGTCCCCGCGGACGCGGTCCCGCCCGGCCTGGTCCGCTCCTGGGGCGATCGCGCCCTCGCCGCGCTCGACGAACACGCCCCTTCGGCAGGCGCGTTGGCCGCCGCCCTCGGCCTCCCCGCCGAACTGGCCGGTCCCGTCCACGACCGCGTACGGGCCAAACTCGCCGCCGAACCGGTCGAGGACCTGCGCATCGACTTCGAGGACGGCTACGGCCGCCGCTCCGACGCCGAGGAGGACGAGGCGGCGGTCCGCGCCGCGGAGTCGGTGGCCGCCGGGACGGGCGCCCCCTTCGCGGGCATCCGCGCCAAGTCCATGGAGGCCGCCGTCCGCGACCGCGGCATCCGCACCCTCGACCTCTTCCTCACCACGCTGATCGCGGCGGCGGGCGGCCTGCCCGACGGGCTCGTCCTCACCCTCCCCAAGGTCACCCACGCCGAACAGGCCGCCGCGATGGCCCGCCTGGCCGGGGAGTTCGAGAGGGCCCACGCTCTGGAGCCCGGCCGCATCCGCTTCGAGGTCCAGATCGAGACCACCCAGGCCGTCCTGGGCCCCGACGGCCGGGCGACCGTCGCCCGCCTCCTCGACGCGGGCGAGGGACGCGTATCGGCCCTGCACTACGGCACGTTCGACTACAGCGCGGCCTGCGGCATCGCCCCCGCGCACCAGTCGCCGGACCACCCGGCGGCGGACCACGCGAAGGCGGTGATGCAGGTCGCCGTCGCGGGCACGGGCGTCCGGCTCTCCGACGGCTCCACCAACGTCCTGCCGGTGGGCCCGCGCGAACAGGTCCACGCCGCCTGGCGCCTGCACCACGATCTGGTACGGCGATCGCTGGCCCGGGCCTACTACCAGGGCTGGGACATGCACCCGGGGCATCTGGTGAGCCGCTACGCCGCGGTGTACGCGTTCTACCGCGAGGGACTGCCGGCGGCCGCGGAACGGCTGGTCGCGTACACCGGCGGCGAGCAGGGCCGGGTGCTGGACGAGCCGGCCACGGCACGGGCGCTGGCCGGGTACGTGCTGCGCGCGGTGGACTGCGGCGCGGTGGACGCGGAGGAGGCGGCCCGCCTGACGGGGCTGGGACGGGGGGAGTTGGAGGGACTGGCGGGGCGGTGAGACCGCCGTTCGTCCGGCCGCCCGGTGCGCCGCGGAGCGGAAGCTTTCGCTCCGGAGGGGCGCCCGGGACGTACTTCGCGCCGCCGCGCGCCTACGCCGGTTCCACCCCCAGCGCGTGGGTGAAGACGTTCCGCGGGTCCCAGCGGGCCTTCACCGCCCGGAGCCGGGCGTAGTTGTCCTTGTAGTAGAGGGTGCTCCAGGGGGTTCCCGAGCTGTTCCACTCGGGGTCCGCCAGATCGGCGTCGGGGTAGTTGATGTACGAGCCGTCGCAGTTGCCCGCGCCCGGTACGGGAACGCCGCCGGTCTCGGCGTAGAAGTCCCGGTAGAAGGCGCGGACCCAGGCCAGGTGCGCGGCCTCCTCCGCGGGATCCGACCAGGCGGCCACGTGAACGGCCTTGAGGACGGAGTCGCGTTGCGCGGTGGCGGTCGCGTCCGGGGCGACGGCGTTGATCCTTCCGCCGTAGGTGTAGAGGCCGAGCGCTCCTCCGACGACCGGGGAGTCGGACCGTGTGAGGTGGTGGTACGCGGCCGCGATCTGCCGGTCGGTGAGCCGCCCGCGCAGGTAGCCCGACTTGGGCTTCAGCCGGTACGGGTTCTCGTCGATCGCCGGGCCGCGCAGCGTGGCGGTCAGCCACGGCAGCCGCTCCTGCCGGACGGTGAAGGGGGCGCCGACGCCCTGGTTGATGGCGGTGACGTAGTCGTCGAGCATCCGCTGCGCGGTCGCGTCGCCGACCGAGATCCGGCCGTCCATGACGCTCCTGCCCGCGAGAATCCGCAGCAGGTGGAGTTCGCTGTCGAGCCGGGAGAAGGGGGAGCCGGGGGAACTGTGCTCCTCGCTCCACAGGCCCTGGTTGCGCACCAGGCGCGCGAAGGCCGCCTCGTCCATTCCCCGCCAGTCCCAGTCGGCGTGGAAGTTCAGCACCGAGGCGGGCGGCGTGGGCAGGAGCCGGCCCGGGTCGTCGCCCGTGGCGTCCGGTGAACGGAACCAGTAGCGGGTGGCCACGCCGAAGTTCCCGCCTCCGCCGCCGGTGTGGGCCCACCACAGGTCGTGGTGCCGGTCGGTCGGCTCCCGGGTGGCGACGACGCGCCGGGCCGTGCCGTTCCGGTCGACGAACACGACTTCCACCGCGTGGAGATGGTCCACGCTCAGCCCGGCCCAACGGCACAGGGGCCCGTAGCCGCCGCCGACGACGTGACCGCCCGCGCCGATGTCGGGGCACCAGCCGGCGGGGACGGTGACTCCCCACCGCAGGAACAGATCGCGGTACAACTGGCCGAGCGTGGCCCCGGCTTCGACGGCGAAGGCGCGGAGCCGGGGGTCGTAGGAGACCGTCGTCATGCAGGACAGATCGATGACCACCTGCACGGAAGGATCGTCGACGAAGCCTTCGTAGCAGTGTCCGCCGGAGCGGACCGCCATGCGCTTGCCCTTCCGGACGCCCTCCTGGACGGCCCGCACCACATGGTCGGTCGTCCTGGCCACCCAGAAGTGCTCGGGCGTGCCCCGGAACCTCAGGACTCCGCGACTCCTCAGCGATGCGTAGCGCGGGTCGTCCCTGGTCACCTTGGCCGGCCCCGGTGGCGTGCACGCGGGGCCGGACGGGGCCGGCGTGGGTCGCATGGTGCACCATCCCTGGTGTGATGGGGGATCGCCCGCTCCCGCGGGGGAGAGGGTGGCAGGTCAATACCCGGCCGGCGCGGGGAAGGAACGGGTGGCGGCGCCGGCGGAACGTGCTACCGGCGCGTACGGGATTTCCGCGCAACCCGGTTCTCGGAGGCGGGTGTGCCGGTTCGGTCCCCGGGGGCTCGACCGCCTTCCCGCATTCCGGTTCAGGTAGGTTGACGGACGATGCCGATCGTCCGCCACACGCCGCGCGCCATGACCGGCACACGCGCGCTCCCCTCCGGCGGCGGCATCGACGCCCACTGGCACGACGAGAACCAGATCGTCTACGCCGCGCGCGGCGTGCTCTCCGTGAGCACCGACGCGGGGAGCTGGGTCGCCCCGGCCACCCGGGCGATCTGGGTGCCCGCCGGGACGGTCCACGAGCACCGCGCCTACGGGGAGACCGACGTCCGCCTCGTCGGACTGCCGGTCCACGACAACCCGTTGGGGCTGGACCGGCCCGCGGTCATCGACGTCGGGCCACTGCTGCGCGAGCTGGTCATCGCGTACACCGAGGAGCCCGAGGACGGCACGGCCGAACGCCGCCGGCTGCGGGCCGTGCTGCTGGACCGGCTGCGGCACTCCGCCGAGCGGCCGCTCCACGTGCCCGCGGCCAGGGATCCCCGGCTGGCGGCGGTGTGCGCGCTGCTCAGGGAGAACCCGGCCGACCGGCGGGGCCTGGCGCGGCTCGGGGCCGAGGCGGGTGTGAGCGACCGCACCCTGAGCCGGCTCTTCAAGGCCGAGTTCGGGATGAGCTTCCCGCAGTGGCGCACGCAGGTGCGGCTGCACCACGCGCTGCGGCTGCTGGCCGACGGGATGCCGGTCACGGCCGTCGCCCACCGGTGCGGGTGGGCGTCCAGCAGCGCGTTCATCGACGTCTTCCGGCGGGCGTTCGGGCACACGCCGGGTGCGCACGGCGCGGGTCACGGGACCCGGTCGCACGGCGACCGGCCCTGAGCGGCCGGCCTCGGACGATCCGCGCCACCGCCGCCTCGACGAGGCGCTCGCGCTCCTCCTCCGAGCTGATGGGGCTCGGCACGTACCGGCCCGCGCTGGAGGCGGGCGTCGCCGGCCCGTACGCGCACCTGCGCCAGTGCGTGGTCTCCAGCACGCTCGGGCGGAGTCCCGACCCGGACGTGACCGTGGTGGACGGCGACCCGCTCGCGCTCGTCCGGTCCCTCAAGCGGGAGGAGGGGGACAAGGACATCTGGCTGTGCGGCGGGGGCGGGCTCGCGGGCGCGCTGCTGCCCGAGATCGACCGGATGGTCATCAAGAGCTATCCGGTGGTCGCGGGGGCCGGAATCCCGGTGTTCGACGGGGAGTTCGACCCCACGGTCTTCACGGTGACGGATCGCAAATCGTTCGGGAACGGCGTGACGATCACGTGGTTCGTGCGGCGGCAGTGAGGCTGTCGTCGGCAATGGCGGTGATGAAGCCCGACCAGGCGGCAATGCCGAGGATGAGGGGGCGGCCTGTGGGAGCGATCTTGCTGTCCCGGACGGGTATGAGGCCGGGGTAGTGGTCGGCGACTTCGACGCATGTCTCGCCCTCGCCTCCGCTGTGAGAGCTCTTGCGCCATATCGCCATGGTCAGGTCGGGGCCGGGTATGCGCACGGGTACTTCTCCTTAACTGTCTTTCGGATGAACGTCCTTGACTCGGTTTCCGGTAGGGCGCCGCGCCTCACGTGATCGTATAGGCCCTCGTGCCGTTGGACCTCGCGTGAGTTTGTGCTGAAGATTCCTCGCTCCAGCGCCACTGTGTAGAGGGTGGGGGGCCTTCCTGTCCTGGGGAACAGGACCGTCACTTGTCCGGGAGCCACCAGCCCACGGCTGTCGAACGGGACGACATGCAGGTGCACATGTGGTTGTTCGGACATGTGCACCAGGTGTTCAAGCTGTTCCCGCATAACGGCGTCAGTGCCCGCGATCAGGCATAGCGCTGCTTCGTTGATGACGGCTGAGAAGAACGGGGGGTCGGGGGCATCCAGCACGGCCCTCCTGCGCATCCGATACTGGACTTTCTCCTCAAGGTCACCCCCGAAGAACTCCATGCCGCGCGCCAGCATCGCCCTGGCGTAGTTCTCGGTCTGGAGCAGGACCGGAATGCCGACGGCCAGGTGGTGAATGGCGCCCGCGTTCGCCTCGAGTTTCTCGAGACGCCTGGCCCAGCGTGCGTCCGGGCCGTTGTTGAGGTGGTCCCACTCTTCGAGCAGGGCGCCGTTCGCGTCGAGCACCCTGTCCAGTGCCTTGGCGATGTCCGGGGTGGGGATGCGTTCACCGGCCTCGAACTTGGCGATCGCGCTGTAGCTCAGGGCGACTTCCTTGCCGAGCCGCGTCCGGGACCAGCCCTTGCGCAGTCGCAGGTCCCGGATCATCGACCCGAATCGGGCGACGATGTCGGGAGACGGATCAAGTCGCTTGGGCGCGGGCATAGTTGTGGCTCCCCGTGGTCGCTCTGAGCTGTCACATCCTTGATGAGGCCGAGCATAGGACTCCCCACGGACACCGGGAACCGTTTGCTCCACTGGCCGGAAGCGGCCCCTGTGTTCTTGCCCGTCCGACCCGGGCCCGCTGGGATGCTGGACGATTCCCGCTGTCCAATCCTGCCGAGGAGCCCCGTTGACGTACCCCCTCCGCCTGACCGGCGACAAGGTCGTCGTCCGCGACTTCACCATCGCGGACGTGGACGACATGCAGCGCGTCTTCGGTGACGACCGCGTCACCGAGTGGCTGTCCTTCGACAGCCGTGACCGCGACGCGACCCAGGAACGCATACAGAGCGCGATCAAGAACGCGCACCGGACGCCACGGACCGAGTTCTACCTGGCGGTCGCCCTGCCCGACGACGACCGGGCCATCGGCTTCGTCCGCCTGGTGCACTCCGGCCATGAGGGCGAGGAGATCGGCTGCGCCATCGCCGCGGAGGAATGGGGACGCGGTTACGGCAACGACGCCCACGTCGTCATTCTCGACTACGCCTTCCGGGAGCTGGGCGTCGAGCGGGTCGCCGGCTGGATTGCGCTGGACAACACCACCCGGATGAGGGCGCTCGAACCGGACGGAGCGCTCGGCAGACTCGGCTTCGCGCCGGACGAGGTGCGGCGCGACCACGTGTTCATCAACGGCGCGTGGCGGGACTGCATGCTCAACTCCGTGAGCGCGGAGGAGTGGAACCGGCGGCGTCGGCCGGATCGATGACGGAGCACGCCGGCGCGTAAAGTACCCGCATGATCGGGATACCGGAGGCGTTCGCGCGGAGCACGGCCCTGCGCGAGGGAGAGTCCGGGGCGGTGTGGATCGGAGAACTGCCCAAGATCCTCGACGAGTTGCTGGCGCGCTGGGAGTGTGTGCCGGACGGCGAGGTCGTGCACGGGGGCGTCGGCGTCATCGTCCCGGTGCGCCGGCGGGACGGATCGGCCGCAGTGGTGAAGGTGTCGTTCCCGCACCCCGGCAACGTCCACGAGCCGGACGCGTTCGCGGCCTGGGGCGGACGCGGGGCCGTCATGCTGTACGAACGCGACGACGCATGCTTCGCCATGCTGCTGGAGCGGGCGGGGACGGCGACCCTGGCGGAGGCCGCGGACGGCGACGAGGTACTGACAGTCGCGGGACGGATCAGCCGTCGGCTGACCGTCCCCGCGCCGCCCGGGCTGCCCCGGCTGAGGGATCGGGCCGGCCTCTGGGAGGCGCGGTTGCGCGGGGATGCCGAGGAGCTGACGCACGCCCTGTCCCGGCGCACGCTGGACGCCGCCGTGGCGACCGTCCGCGAACTGGGCCGCGACCAGCCGGACGTCCTCGTCCACGGCGACCTCCACGCCGGGAACATCCTGCGCGCCGAACGTGAGCCGTGGCTGGCCGTCGACCCCAAGGGATACGTGGGGGACCCCGCCTACGACGGCGGCGCGCTCTTCAAGTCGCGTGCGCCGGCGCTCATCGCGGCGACCGATGTGCGCAGGGCCGTCCACCGGACGCTGGACGTCTTCGCCGAGGCGGCGGAGCTCGACCGTGAACGCGTCCGGCGGTGGGCCCAGTTCCATGCCGTGCAGGCCGTGTTCTGGGGGCGCCGCCACGGATTCCTCGCGGCCCGCGATGGGGCACGGCTGGACCGCTTCACCGAATTCGCGGACTACGTGGCGGAGTTGCTCGTGTGATGCTTTCGAGTGCGCCGACGGATCACCGGGCCGTCCCGGGCAGTCCTCCGGCCTCCGCCGGCCGCAGCTCTCCCGACCCTCGTACGATCAGCCGCGTCGGCAGCTCCACGCGCTGCGGTGCGCTGCCGTCCCCCTCCAGGCGGCGGAAGAGCAACTCGGCCGCTGTCCGGCCGAGTTGGGCCGCGTCCTGGGCGATCACGGTGACCGCGGGGGTGAGCAGGTCGGCCAGTTCGAGGTCGTCGAAGCCCACCAGGGCGACCGGGTGCGGGAATCGGGCCAGGACGCGGACCGCCGTCGCGGTCACGCGGTTGTTGCCGGTGAGGAGGGCGGTGACGGGGAACGGGCCGTCGGTCAGCATGCGTTCCGTCTCCGCGCGGACGCGGTCCGGCGCCGTGGGGCCCAGGGAGACCCAGGAGCCGTCGACCGGCAGGCCCGCGGCCGCCATCGCGGCGCGGTAGCCGCGCAGCCGCTCCGTGGCGGTGTGGATGTGCGGCTGGTCACCGATGAAGCCGATGCGGCGGTGGCCGTGGGCGATGAGGTGGGCGACGCCTTCGCGGGCGCCGCCGAAGCTGTCCGAGAGGACGGTGTCGGCGGCTATCAGCCCGCCGGGGCGGTCGACGAAGACGGTGGCGAGCCCGGCCGCCATCTCCGGTTCCAGATAGCGGTGGTCTCCGCCTGCGGGAATGACGAGCAGCCCGTCGACGCGGCGCGCGCACAGGGCCAGGACCAACTCCCGCTCCCGCGCGGGGTCCTCCGCGCTGGAGCCGTTGATGAGCAGGGCGCCGTGGTCGCGGGCGACCTCCTCGACGGCGCGGTTGAGCGGCGCGTAGAAGGGGTCGGCGAGGTCCTCCAGGACCAGGCCGACCGAGGCGGTGCGGCCCTTGCGGAGGACGCGGGCGCTGTCGTTGCGGCGGAAGCCGAGGGCGGTGATCGCCTCCTGGACCCGGTGCTCGGTCTCGGCGGTCACCCCCGGCTCGCCGTTCACGACCCGGGAGACGGTCTTGAGGCCCACGCCGGCGCGTGCGGCCACGTCCTTCATGGTCGGGCGGGTTCCGTAACGCGGGCGGGGGAGGGGGCTGCGGATCCTGTCGGGCACGGGCGGTGCGTCCTCCTGAGTGCGGCTGGCATCGAGCATAGGGCCTGGACAACGTTGTCAACACTGGAAGAGACTGGCGGGAGATCAGATCCCGTGGAGTCCCGTGGAGCAGGAGAGCCCGTACCGCATGCGCACCGACCCCGGCGAGCTCGTCGCCGCACTGGACATCGGCGGAACGAAGATCGCGGGGGCGTTGGTGGACGCCGGGGGCGCGCGGTTGCGCATCGCGCGGCGGCGCACACCGGCGGAGGGGGACGCGGCGGTGGTGATGGCCGCCGTGGCCGAGGTCCTCGACGAGCTCACGGGCGCGCCCGAGTGGCCGCGGGTACGGGCGGTGGGGATCGGCAGCGCCGGGCCCGTGGACGCGTCACTGGGGACCGTCAGTCCGGTCAACGTGCCGGGCTGGCGCGGGTTTCCGCTGGTCGAGGAAGTCCGGCGGCGGGTCGGGGACCGGCCGGTGGTCCTCGTCGGCGACGGGGTCGCGATGGCCGCGGCGGAGCACTGGCGCGGTGCGGCGCGGGGGTGGGCGAACGCGCTGTGCATGGTGGTGTCCACGGGGGTGGGCGGCGGCCTGGTGCTGGGCGGGCGGCTGCATCCCGGGCCCACGGGCAATGCCGGGCACATCGGTCACGTGAGTGTGGATCTGGACGGCGACCGCTGTCCGTGCGGTGGCCGCGGGTGCGTGGAGCGCATCGCGAGCGGGCCCAACATCGCGCGGCGCGCGCTGGATTCGGGCTGGCGGCCCGGGCCGGACGGCGACGCGACGGCCGCGGGCGTGGCGGCGTCGGCCCGCGCGGGCGATCCGCTCGCGCTGGCCTCGTACGACCGGGCCGCCCGGGCGCTGGCGGCCGGGATCGCGGCGACGGCGGCGCTGGTGGAGATCGGGGTGGTGGTGGTCGGTGGGGGTGTCGCGGGGGCGGGGGAGGTGCTGTTCGGGCCGTTGCGGGGGTGGTTGGGGGAGTACGCGGGGTTGTCGTTCACAGCGGATGTGGAGGTCGTACCGGCGATGTTGGCGGGGGATGCGGGGGTGGTGGGGGCGGCGGCCGCGGCGGCGGAGGTGGTGGGGGTGTGGTGAGGGTGCCCCGGGCCGCCCTTTCACCGTTCTCCCGGGGCTCCGCCCCTCGGCCCGGCACCGCGCTCCGCGCGGTGGTGCGGGGGCTTCGCCCCCTGCGCCCCGCTCCGGGTTCCGCTCCGGCCTCTGCCCCTGGGCCCCGGGCCCCGCTCCGGGGCTCTGCCCCTGGCTCCTTTGCGGGACCCCGCTCCGGGGCTCCGCCCCGGACCCCGTATCGCGGCTCCGCCGCTCGTACTCAAGCTCCCCGGAGGGGGCAACCCCCAGACGGGCTGAAATGCGCGCCCCGGGCCTTGAAGCCCAAGCCCTGGAATCCGGGCCCTGGACAAAGCTTTGAAACCCAAGCTTTGACACCCAAGCCCTGAATCCGGGCCCTGGAATCTGGACGGGATCTGGACCCGGGCGCGAAATCCAGCCCGTCCGGCGTTTGAGGGTAGTCCACGCCGTAGCGGCCATGATCATGGGCCACGGTCTCATCGACCGAAAGACGCACGACGCCTGCGGGTTCCAGCTTCCGCCGGGCGTACGTCGTCTTTCCTGCCCCGGTCAGCCCGACCAGCAGATAGACGACAGGGCCCTCACCTTCAGGACTGTCCTCATACACATCCACTGGACGTTCCCCGGCCATGCCGCCACGTGATCAACGATCGTCCCCAAGGGTGTCGATCAGTCGCGGGGACGCTGGTAGGTGTAGCAGGAGTACCGGTCGCCGTGGCTGATGTACTCGCCGTACTCGATGACCGTCCCCTCGGCGTCGAAGAGGCTGTTGTACCCGACGAGCAGGGCGGCCGGCCGCTCGATGATCCCGAGAAGGTCGGCCTCCTCGTCGGTTGCCACCCGGGCACCGACCAGGTCCTGGCCGTCCTGCCAGGACAAGCCCGCGTACTCCTCGATGGCCTTCGGGGTGCCGCCGACGACGCGCTCCGTCTGGAGCAACTGTGGTACGCGATCGCCGAGTTCGGCCACGAACCACGAGGTGGAGGACGAGACCGGGGTGTCGTCCTCGCTGTACGTGACCCGCTGACGCCGGATCACGTCCGCGCCCTCCTCGATCCCGAGGGCGAGCGCGACGCGAGCTGGCGCAGGCTGAACTTCAGCGGAGAGGATCTTGGCGTAATGACCGGGCGGATAGATGCGTCCCGTGGTTTCGGCAGCCTGGAATCGGTCGGAAGGCGAGTGGTGCAGGTTCGCGCGGGCGCTGACGACCGTGCCGGATCCCTGCTTGGGGATCACGAGGTTCTCGTGGCGGAGCTCGTTGAGCACCTTGGCCGCGGTCGACCGCGAGATGCCCCAGTCCGCGGCGAGTTGACGCTCGGAGGGGACGGTGTCGCCCTCGGCCAGCCGGCCACTGACGATCTGGTCGCGCAAGTGGTTGAGCACCTGCATGTATGGCGGCAGTGAATGTGCGATCTTGGGAGGCATTCTGACTCTCCTTCAGGCAGTGCACTAGGCCACTT
Organism: Streptomyces sp. AV19; assembly: GCF_015999245.1. Taxonomy (GTDB): domain Bacteria; phylum Actinomycetota; class Actinomycetes; order Streptomycetales; family Streptomycetaceae; genus Streptomyces. The sequence continues at coordinate 1,027,682 of NZ_JAEAMR010000010.1, forward strand.
TGCAGCGTAGCGCAGACTCGCTCCATTGGCTGGTGCCCTGGTCCACCATGCACTCTTGGCAGTGGAGTGTGGCCTAGGCCACATTGAGCGTACAACCTCACGGTGAGCATTTGGACGATTACTCGGAATGCGCCATTGTGATCCGCCTGGCTCACGGTCCATCAATCAACCGAAAGCAGGCACCAGATGAAGCAGCTCGTCGCCCGGCTGTGGCGGATCATCCGAGGCCCGATGCAGTGGCGCGTCCTGTGGCTCGCGCACGCCAAGTTCATGGTTGGCGTCACCGGCGTCGTACGCGATGACCAGGGCAATGTCCTGCTCCTGCGTCACCGGATGTGGCCCGCGGACCGGCCCTGGGGGCTGCCCACGGGCTACGCGATCAAGGGCGAGGAGTTCCCGCTCACCATCGCTCGCGAGGTGAAGGAAGAGACCGGTCTCGACGTCAAGGCAGGTCGGCTCGTGCACCTCAAGAGCGGCTACAAGCTCCGGCTCGAAGTGGCCTACGAGGCCCAGTTGGCCGGAGGGACCCTCAAGATCGACTCCTTCGAAATCTTGGAGGCATCATGGTTCTCCCCGGACTCCCTACCCGAGGGACTCCAGGAGTCGCACCGGGACCTGATCCACGGGAAGACGACGGCCTGACCGGCCGTCTCCTCGCTCCCAACGAGCACCTGGTCGGCGCCGACACCGCGCCGCTCCTGACAGCACTGACGCACCTTCGCACCTCCGACGACCTCATCGCGCAGCACCCCGAACACACCTTCCTGCCCTTGCCGCAGGCCCTGAACCTGTGGCAGGAGGCAGGAGTGGACGTCTCCCCGTTCCACGACGGCCACGCCTTACTGCGCGAGCGGTACGCCGAGCTCGGCCTGCACCATCTCCTGCCGCTCGACCGGGTCCTGGTCGCCGTCCGCTCGACCCGTCCCGGGGCCTTCGGCGGCTTCCACCACCCCAACCAGGGCTACCGGTATCTGCAGATGCAGGCCGTGATCACCATGTACGGCGGCATGAACGAGGCCGTCCCAGAGGCCCCCGCTCTCGCCGTCCTGGATCTGCTGCGGGCCTACGCGCACGACTGTCTGCACTACGGCTCCTACCGCAGCTACCAACTGCACGGCGGTGAGGTGGTCCGTACCCAGTACGGCCTCAACTTCCGGCGCCAGGACGGGCGAAGCTATTCGGCCCCGGACCGCGGAACATCGCCCACCACCCGAAACATCGGGGTCGTGATGGAGGGGGCCTGCGACCGTGAGTCCCGCTCCATCACCCGCCGGACCGCAGCCACGCACGGCGGCACCGCGGCCGGGATCAACGGCTTCGCCTTCCGCGACGTCACCGGCCAACTGGACTCTGCGGACGCCGTCGAGCTGGCTGGTGCCCCGAAGGATCCTGCCTCGGAGAGCACGACGTACCTCGCCTCCATGGGCAGGTACGAGGCCAACGTCAACACCCGGTACAGGGCGTTCCTCGCCGAGATCGGCCAGGCGGAGGCCGAGGATCTCCACTCGCTGATCCTGTCCTCCACCATCAGCGGGGACATGACTCTGCTGTGCGCGTGGCTCGACTGTAGGCACGGGCCAGGCACGTTCGCAGCCATGTTCATGGCCCCGGGCTATCTCTCCGTCAGCGGCTCGATCGACCTCGGCGGCCTGACGCTCGCCAGCTGAGGTATCGGTACGGCACAACAACGCTATGGAGCCTGGTGCCTGAGAAGATCGGGCTCCGTAGCAGCGCGCGCCAGGGTGACGATGGTGCGGGCCTCGTCCGCCCACCCTGCCGGCGGGCCGTCGAGGGTGACGCGGCGGAAGCCGAGGCGGGGGTCGGCGACGTCGATCCGGCCGTGGTGCCGGTCGATGTACTCCAGCAGCCGCCCGGCCTCGTCCCGTACGGCCGGGGTGTGCTCGGCCCAGGTGCCGGAGGTGAAGTTCTCCACGCGGCGCCGCAGGTCGTCCAGGATGCCCGCGCGCCATTTGAAGTGGTGCACGCAGGCCAGCGTGTCCAGGTCGGGCTTGTGGCCGGGGGCCCGGTGGTTGCCGGAGGCCACGGCTGTGCCGGACCGTGCGAGGACGATCTTGCGGGGGTCGCCGCGCAGGAGCAGGTGGGTGAGGTGTCCGCCGAGCGGGAACGCGCGGTCCAGCCCGGTCTCCGGCCGCCAGTGGGCCAGGCGGCCGTCGGGGGTGAACCGCAGGTGCGGCTGGCCGCCGAGGAGAGCGGCGGCGCCGTGCAGGGCCTCGCTCGCGCTGAGCACCACCACTGCCGACGGCTCCCGGACGCATCGCCGGGCCGTCCGCAGACAGGCGGCCTCGGCCCACGAGAGAGCCGACGGCAGCGCCGACCAGCGCTCCCGCGGGTCCGGTCCCCGCCGCAGCGGTCGCGCGGCAGGGGGCCCTCCCGGTCAACGGCCCGGACGCCGCTCCAGCTCCTTCGCCTTCGCCTCAAGATCGCGATTCGCTGCCTCAAGAACCACCACCTCGGCGGCCGCGACCGCATAGACGCCCTCGGCCTCCCGCTGGATCGCCTTCACCCCCGGAGCCCGGGAGAAACGGTGAAAGGGCGGGACCCGGGCACCCCTGCAAACGAGCACCCGCCCCACGGTGGCGCCGAACGTCCCATCCCGCTCGAACGCCCTCCCGTGGCAAGGTGTTCCGGGCACCGCAAGGGGGCCTGTCGGAGGAGGGGGGAACCGTGATCGTCTGGCTGAACGGTGCGTTCAGTGCGGGCAAGACCAGCACCGCGAAGGAGCTGACCGGGCTCATACCGGACAGCCACCTCTACGACCCCGAGGTCATCGGCGGTGCGCTGCACCACCTCCTCCCGCCCGGGAGGATGCGGGAGGTCGCCGACTACCAGGACCTGCCGATCTGGCGGCGGCTGGTCGTCGACACCGCGGCGGCGCTGCATGCCGAGGTGGGCGGGGTGCTCGTCGTCCCCATGACCCTGCTGCGGCAGGAGTACCGCGACGAGATCTTCGGGGGCCTGGCCGCGCGCCGGATCCAGGTCCGGCATGTGCTGCTGACCGTTGACGAAACGATCCTGCGGAAGCGGATCGAGGGACGGGTGGAGGATCCCGGCGACCCCGTCCGCAACGAGTCCGTCCGGCAGTGGGCGCGCGACCACGTCGCCCCCTACCGTGAGGCGCTGCCCTGGCTGCGGGGCGACGCGTTCGTCGTCGACACCGGCCGCCTCACGCCGCGCCAGGCCGCCGAACGGGTCGCCGGGGCCGTCCGCGACGGCACCGCGGCGTCCTGCCAGATCGTCGAGACCCCCGAGCCGAAGGCCGAGACGCTCGCCGCCGGGGTGCTGCTCTTCGACGAGCACGACCGGGTGCTGCTCGTGGACCCCACGTACAAGCCCGGGTGGGAGTTCCCGGGCGGAGTCGTCGAGCCGGGGGAGGCGCCGGCCCGCGCCGGGATGCGGGAGGTCACCGAGGAGATCGGCATCGAACTCCCCGACGTGCCACGGCTGTTGGTGGTCGACTGGGAACCGCCCCGGCCGCCCGCCTTCGGCGGCCTGCGCTTCCTCTTCGACGGCGGCCGGCTGACCGAGGCCGAGGCGCGGCGGCTGCTGCTCCCCGGCGCGGAGCTGCGCGGCTGGCGCTTCGTCACGGAGGACGAGGCGGGCGCCCTGCTCCCGCCGGTCCGGATGGGTCGGCTGCGCTGGGCGCTGCGCGCGCGGGAGCGGGGGCGGCCGCTGAACCTGGAGGCGGGCGTGCCGGTCGGCTGACGGGCGCCGGTGGCACGGGCTGCCACCGGCCCGGCGCCGCGCCGGTCCGACGGTGCGGTGAACCGCCGACGTGCGCCGCGCCGCCACGCCCGCCGACGACCGGCGGCCGCCGCCCCCGTCAGCGTTCCAGCACCGTCAGGTCGAGCCGGGCCAGCCGCTCCGGGTCGGTGAGGATGTCGAGTCCGACGATCCTGCCCTGCGCGATCGTGAACGCCAGGACCGAGAACGGGCGGCCGTCCGCACCCATCGCGACGACGCCCGCCGTCCCGTTGACGAGGGCGGGGCGCGCCGCCTCCGCGGCGCGGGCGAAGGTCATCGCCCCGGCGGCCACGGCCTCGGCGCCGCGGACCACGCTGAGCGGGCGCAGCGCGCCGCTGTCCCCGCGCGCCACGACGTCCGGGTCCAGGACGGCCATCAGCGCCTCGAAGTCGCCCCCGCGCGCGGCCGAGAGGAACGCGTCCACCACCTCGCGCTGGCGGACCCGGTCCGTGTCCGGGGTGGGGGCCGCGCCCTGGACCCGGCGCCGCGCCCGGCTGGCGAGCTGCCGGGCCGCGGCCGGGGTGCGCCCCACGACGGGCGCGATCTCGTCGAACGGCACGGCGAACATGTCGTGCAGCACGAACGCCAGCCGCTCCGCGGGTGCCAGCGCCTCCAGCACCACGAGCAGGGCCAGGCCCACCGAGTCGGCCAGCAGCGCCTCCTGTTCGGGGTCGACGCCGTCGGCGCTGCTGATGACCGGGTCGGGCAGCCGCGCCGGCCCGTCCATCGGCTCCTCGCGCCGGGCGGTGCGCGACCGCAGCATGTCCAGGCAGACCCGGCCGACGACGGTGGTCAGCCACCCGCCCAGGTTGTCCACGGCCCCCGCGTCGGACCGGCTGAGCCTCAGCCACGCCTCCTGCACCGCGTCGTCCGCCTCGCTGAGCGAGCCGAGCATCCGGTAGGCGACGGCCCGCAGGTGCGGGCGGTGGTCCTCGAAGCGCCGCGCGAGGTGGTCGTTGTCCTGGTCGGTCATCGGTGCTGCTTCCCCGTTCTCCGTACGCGGGGCGCGGACGCGCCCGTCACCACCCTGACGGGCGCCGGCCCGCGAATGTGACGAGGAATGCGACAAGCGTGTCCGGATGCTCAGCTCCTGCTCTGCGCGTAATTGACCAGGAACAGCGCCTCCGCCAGCGACAGGCGCTCCAGTTCCTCCGGCGAGACGCTCTCGTTCACCGCGTGGATCTGGGCCTCCGGCTCGCTCAGGCCGATGAGCAGGATCTCGGTCCCGGGGTAGAGCGCGGCCAGGGTGTTGCACAGCGGGATGGAGCCGCCCATGCCGGCGGTCTGCATCTCCTCGCCCGGGTAGGCGACGCCCATGGCCTCGGCCATCGAGGCGTACGCCGGGCTGGAGGTGTCGGCGAGGAACGGCTGGCCCTGGCCGACCTGTTCGGTGGTCACCCGGGCGTTCCACGGCACCGCCGCCTCCAGGTGGGCGCGCAGCAGCTTCGTCGCCTCGGCGGCGTCCACCCCCGGCGGGACCCGCAGGCTGATCAGCGCGCGGGCGCCGGCGTGCACGGACGGGGTGGCGCCGACCACCGGCGGGCAGTCGATGCCCAGGACGGTGACGGCCGGGCGCGCCCAGAGGCGGTCGGCCACCGTGCCGGAGCCGATGAGCCCGACGCCGTCGAGGACCTTCGCGTCGGCGCGGAAGTCCTCCTCCGGGTACTGCAGGCCCTCCCAAGTGCCCTCCGGCTCCAGGCCGTTGATGACGGTGGAGCCGTCGGGGGCGCGCAGCGAGTCGAGGGCGCGGATCAGCGCGGCCAGCGCGTCGGGCGCGGCGCCGCCGAACATGCCGGAGTGCAGGTTGCCGTCCAGGGTGTCCACCTGGACGCGGACGAGCGTCATGCCGCGCAGGGTGGCGGTCACTGTCGGCAGGCCGAGCCGGAAGTTGCCCGCGTCGCCGATGACGATGGCGTCGGCGGCCAGCAGCTCCGGGTGCGCCTCGGCGTACCGCTCCAGGCCGCCGGTGCCCTGCTCCTCCGAGCCCTCCACGATGACCTTGACGCCGACCGGCACCCCGCCGTGCTCCTTGAGCGCCCGCAGCGCCGTCAGGTGCATGATGAAGCCGCCCTTGCAGTCGGCCGCGCCGCGCCCGTACCAGCGTCCGTCCCGCTCCGTCAGCTCGAACGGCGGGGAGAGCCACGCGTCCTCGTCCAGCGGCGGCTGCACGTCGTAGTGCGCGTAGAGCACCACCGTCGGGGCGCCCGCCGGGCCGGGCAGGAAGCCGTAGACGGACTGTGTGCCGTCCGGGGTGTCCAGCAGCGCGACGTCCTGGAAGCCCTCGGCGCGCAGCGCGTCGGCCACCCAGTTCGCCGCACCCTCGCACTCGCTCTTCGGGAACTGCGCCTCGTCCGCCACCGAGCGGAAGGCGACCAGCTCGGCCAGCTCGGTCCGGGCACGGGACTGCAGGGCGGTGACGGTCGCCGCGAGCGCGGCGGAATCCGGGTGGGGGCGGGGGGTGTCCATGGGAACGCTCCTCGGGGGCACGGCGTTGGTCGTACGTACGGACGATGACCCGCCGATCCTTTCACGGCCCCCTGCGCGTCCCGAGGCGGCTTCCCGTCCCGGGGGCGTCCGCGGCGAGCCGTAGGATGCGGGCGGTAAGCCCTGGTCGGTCACGAAGTCGGTCATGAAGCGGGAGTGGAAGCACAGGTGAGCAGCGACAACGCAGCCCGGGAAGCGGGCCGGGACGTGCCGGGGGAGAGCGAGCCGGTCTGGGACGTCGTCGTGGTGGGCGCGGGTCCCGCCGGAGCCTCGGCGGCCCTCGCCGCGGCGGGCGCCGGGCGCCGGGTGCTGCTCCTGGAGAAGGCCGAGCTTCCGCGCTACAAGACCTGCGGCGGCGGCATCATCGGCCCGTCCCGCGACGCCCTGCCGCCCGGCTTCGAACTGCCGCTGCGCGACCGGGTGCACGCCGTCACCTTCTCCCTCAACGGGAAGCTCACCCGCACCCGGCGCTCGAAGAAGATGCTCTTCGGGCTCATCAACCGGCCGGAGTTCGACGCCCGCCTCGTCGACATGGCGCGCGCCGCGGGCGCCGAGGTGCGCACCGGGGTGACCGTCTCCCGCGTCGAGCAGCACGGCCCGGCCGTGCCCGACCGGCGCACGGTCGCCGTCGTCCTGGGCGACGGCGCGACGGTGCTGGCCCGCTCGGTCGTCGGCGCGGACGGCAGCGCCGGCCGGATAGGGGCGCACGTCGGGGTGAAGCTCGACCAGGTCGACCTCGGCCTGGAGGCCGAGATCCCCGTCCCGCCGTCCGTCGCCGAGGACTGGGCGGGCCGGGTGCTCATCGACTGGGGCCCGCTGCCCGGCAGTTACGGCTGGGTCTTCCCCAAGGGCGACACGCTCACGGTGGGCGTGATCTGCGCCCGCGGCGAGGGCGCCGGCACCAAGCGCTATCTCGACGACTTCATCGCCCGCCTCGGACTGGCCGGTTTCGAGCCCAGCATCTCCTCCGGGCACCTGACGCGGTGCCGCTCCGACGACTCCCCGCTGTCGCGCGGGCGCGTCATCGTCTGCGGCGACGCGGCCGGGCTGCTGGAGCCGTGGACCCGGGAGGGCATCTCCTTCGCCCTGCGCTCCGGGAAGCTGGCGGGGGAGTGGGCGGTGCGCATCGCGGAGGCGCAGGACGCGGTCGACGCGCGCCGTCAGGCGCTCAACTACGCCTTCGCCATCAAGGCCGGGCTGGGCGTGGAGATGGGCGTGGGCCGGCGCGTCCTGGCCATCTTCAGCCGCAAGCCGGGGGTGTTCCACGCGGCGGTGACGGGTTTCGGGCCGGCGTGGCGCGCGTTCACGCGGATCACGCGGGGGCAGACGACGATGGCGGAGATCGTGCGGACGCATCCGGTGGCGCGGCGGATGGTGTCGGCGGCGGACCGGTTGCCCGGAGGCGTGCGCCAAGCCGTGTCCGACAGCTCTTGAGGCCGCCGCCTCGCAGGTGCAGGCGCTCCCTGTGGGGCGGTCGGCAGCTCATGCGTCGCGCCACGCGGCAGGGGCGGCCTGCTCGGCAGCGGTTCAAGAACCGTCGGACAAGCCCTGGTCCGGCAACCCGCCGTGGGCGCGGTGTCGGTGGCGGCTCCGGGCGCCGCCGCCACCGCACCGGTGCTTCGGGCGCCGCCAGGCCGTGTCTGATGGCTGTCGACGCCGCCGCCTCGCCGGAACGGATGCTCCCTGTGAGGCGGTCGGCAGCTCACGAGGTCTGCTGCGTGACGCGGGCGGGCTCGCCCGGCGGCAGTTCAAGAGCCATCGGACAGGCCCTGGAGCCGGGAGGCGAGGAACGCCTTCGACGCGGGCCACTCCTCGGCGAGCAGTGAGAAGTACACGGTGTCCCGCCAGGAGCCGTCCGCACGCCGCCTGTGGCGGCGCAGCACCCCTTCCCTCCGGGCCCCGAGCCGGGCGATGGCCGCCTGCGAACGCTCGTTGAGGTGATCCGTCTTCAACTGCACGCGTCCCATGCCGAGTTCCTCGAAGGCGTGGGTCAGCAGGAGCAGCTTCGCCTCGGTGTTGACCGGGCTGCGCCAGTAGGCGCGTCCGTACCAGGTCCAGCCGATCTCCAGCCGCTCGTCGGCGGTGTCGATGTCCATGAACGTGGTCCAGCCGGCCGCTTGGCCGGTGGCCCGGTGGACGACGGCGAACGGGACGTACTCGCCGTGTTCGGCGGCGTCCAGCAGAGTGCGCATGCGGGCGCCGAGCTCGTCGGGCGTCCGGGGTGCCGGGCCGTCCAGCCATCGCCAGACCTCGTCGTCCCGGCCGCCCGCGACGAAGAGCGCGTCGCGGTGGCTCATGTCCAGGGGCTCCAGACGGACATGCCGTCCGGTCAGTGCGATCGGGTGCGGATTCTTGGCGGGCATGGCCGGAACCGTAGCCAAGCTTTGGACCGGGCACAAAGCCATATCGCACCCAGGGCAAGGTTCGGTGATCTGCGCCACACCTTGATCGCGACCCTCCACCCTTCGACCCTCCACCCTTCTCGACGAGGTCCGGCCCGGCCCGGCCCCGCCTGTGCATCGGAGATCGTTCGGCCGGGCGGGCACCGGACTCCGTCCCGCCGGGTGGCAACCAGTCCTCGGCGGGACGGGAACCACCCCGTCCGGCCGCACGCCCCGTGAGGCGGAGACGGCCGGGCGGGTCCCTCAACTCCCGCTCCGGGCGGTCCGGCCGGACATCCCGGAGCGGGGCACGACGCCCGTCCGGTCGCGCAAGAGTGCTCCGGGTCTGCGGCCGGGCGGGGGACCGCCCCCGTCGGGCACAGGCGGCCATCAGAGGGGTAGAAGTGGACGGACCGCAGAAGGGGCAACGCCATGGGTTCGACGCCGTGTTCGGCCTGTAGCGGCTCCGGGTACGTGACGCGCGACGGACTGACGCACCAGCGCGACGACCGCAGCGGGACCGGGCGTATTGAACACGGCTAGGAAAGGGTTGCGATGTGCAACAAGTGCTTCGGCGTGGGCTACACCGAAGAGCATCTGCAGAACGGCACGAAGCTGGTTCACGCGTGCCCTGCGTGCGACGGCACCGGTAGGGCGGGCAAGCCGGACAGCCGGCGCGAGGAACCGCGCAGGATGCCACGATGGATGCGCCGGAAAGGGAACCCGGCGGGCCTGACGTCCGGCCAGGGCGAGGAGTAACAACGCGCGGGCAAGGGACGGTTCGTCACTTGAGGCCCCATCCGCCCTCCGGGCGCTGTCCTCGAACTCCCCCAGAGGGGGCACCCACCCCCGGACGGGCTGAATCAGCCCGTCCGGCGCTTGAGGACAATGCGGCGAAGCCGCATTGCGGGGCCGAGGGGCGCAGCCCCGGAAGAAACGGTGAAAGGGCGGGGAGGGGCAACACCACGCCCCGGAGACAACCCCTGCCCCGCGGGCTAAGGTTGCGGCCCACCGGCCGCGCACGCCCCCAGCCACCCCACCCCCCGGAGGCCCCCGTGCCGCGCAAACTCCGCCCAGTGGGCGCCGACTTCGCCGACGCCGCGCGTCTGCGCGTCACCTTCGCCGGGCGGACCGCGGCCGACCCCGCACGCGTCCACCGGGCCCTCGCCGAGGACACGGCCGGATGGGCAAGCTGGTTCCGCATCGTGACGCTGGCCCGCCCGGTGGAGGGCGCGGGGCGCAGCCGCCGGGAGATCCGGCTCCTGGGCGGGGCCCGGTTCGTCGAGACGGTGATGGCGGCGGAGGCGCCGCGCCGCTACGCGTACCGCGTGGACGTCACCAACGTCCCGGGCCCGAAAGCCCTGTTGGAGGACTGGAGGCTGTCCCCGGCCGGCCGCGGCACCGCCGTCCGCTGGACGCTCGCCCTCGACGCGCCCGCGCCCGTGCGCTGGGTCCTGCTGCTCGCCCGGCCCGTCCTCGGCGCGGCCTTCCGCGACGCGATGCGCCGCCTCGACGGATACCTGGCCGCCGGGGGCGGCGCGGGCGTCAGCCCCGCCAGCGGCCCGTCGTCAGGAACTCGGTGAGGACGGCGTCGTAGGGCGCGACGTCCAGCCCCTCCGCCGCGAGCCAGGCGTCGGAGTAGTACTTGTCGAGGTAGCGCTCGCCCGGGTCGCACAGCAGGGTGACGACGCTGCCGGGGGTCCCCTCGGCGACCATCTCCGCGACGATCTTCAGCGCGCTCCACAGCCCGGTGCCGGTGGAGCCGCCCGCCTTGCGGCCGAGGGCCTCCTCCAGGGTGTGCAGGGCGGCGACGCTCGCCGCGTCCGGGACCTTCATCATCCGGTCGACTGCGCCCGGCAGGAAGCTGGGTTCCATGCGCGGGCGCCCGATGCCCTCGATGCGGGAGCCGCGTTCGCTGCGGGCGAGCGGGTCGTGGTCGTACCAGCCGTCGAAGAAGCAGGAGTTCTCCGGATCGGCCACGCAGATCCGGGTGTCGTACTGGAGGTAGCGCACGTAGCGGGCGAAGGTGGCCGAGGTGCCGCCGGTGCCCGCCGTGGCCACGATCCAGGCGGGCTCCGGGTGGCGTTCGCGGCGCAGTTGCTGGTAGACGGACTCGGCGATGTTGTTGTTGCCCCGCCAGTCGGTGGCGCGTTCGGCGTAGGTGAACTGGTCCATGTAGTGGCCGCCGGTCCGCTCCGCGAGGGCGGCCGCCTCCTCGTACATCGTGTGCGGGTCGTCCACGAAGTGGCAGCGCGCGCCGTGGAATTGGATGAGCCGGCACTTCTCCGGGCTCGTCGTGCGCGGCATGACGGCGATGAACGGCACCCCGACCAGACGGGCGAAGTACGCCTCCGAGATCGCGGTCGAGCCGCTGGACGCCTCGATGACGGGGGCCTCGGGCCGGATCCAGCCGTTGCACAGGGCGTGCAGGAACAGCGAACGGGCCAGGCGGTGCTTGAGGCTGCCGGTCGGGTGGGTCGACTCGTCCTTGAGGTAGAGGTCGATGTCCCACTCGGCGGGCAGCGGGAAGCGCAGCAGATGCGTGTCGGCGGAACGGTTCGCGTCGGCCTGCACCTTGCGGACCGCCTCCTTGAGCCAGACGCGGTACGCCGGATCGCTGCGGTCCACATCCTGGGTGGCGGCGGGACCGCCGGGGTCTCCTGGGGTGTCCACGGTGCACCACTCCTTAACGCACCGGCGCACGGGGGCACCGGCGTCACCGGCATTTTCGCCTGTGCGCTCGGAAACGGCCCCTGGTGCGGGCGGCGGCGCGCGGGCACACTGCGCAGCAGACGAATCGCAGCACCAGACGAATCGCAGCAGCAGACGAACTGCAGACGACCCTTCGGCCGAGAGGCGGTGCGCCGTGGCGGAACCGGAGTTCCGGGAGTTCAGCGCGAAAGGGGTACGGATCGACCGTTCCCTGCGCTCGCTCACGCGGGCCGGTCAGGTGAAGATCCGCGACGGCCGGCTGGAGCTCCTCACCAGCTACGGGGCCGAGATCGACAGCGCGCCGGTGGATTCGGTGGAGGCCCGCAGGCCGTGGTTCGGGGGCCGGGACCGGGCGCGGGCGACGGCCACGGTGAACGGGACGCGCTACGTCCTCGCCCTGGGGGAGGACGGTTCCACCGATCCGCAGGAGGAGCTCCGCCGCTTCCTGGACGCGGTGCGGGCCGCCCGGGAGGCCGGACCGCACTGAGGGGTACGAGTTGCGGGGCCGGCGCACAGGGCAGACCCTTGTGCGTACCGGCCTCACCGAGGGTTCATCGGCGGTCGCGTTCCGGATCGGTGCCCCGCGTCGCAGTGGGCTGTCGTACGGGACCGGGAGGCGCGCGCACCGCGGCACGTATCTGCGTCAGGCCAGCCCTACTTCTTCTGGGGAGTCGCAGCCGTGATCAGCCGAGTGAACAAGCACTGCTCCGTCGAGCTCCAGGCCCTGCCGCAGCGGATCGGCCAGGTCCGCAGAATCGTATCTGCGCAGTTGCGCTACTGGCATCTGGATCCGCTCATCGACCCGGCCGCGCTCGGCGTCACCGAGTTGCTGACCAACGTCCACCAGCACACGGGCCCGGACAAACGCTGCACGGTCGAGATCACGCTGGTGCTCGACCGGCTGACCGTGTCGGTGCGGGACCACGATCCGCGGGTGCCCTGCGTGGGCGCGGCCGACGGGGGCAGCCTCCACGGCCGGGGGCTGGCGCTGGTGGCGGCGCTGAGCGCGAGCTGGGGGGTGCGGCGGGATGGCGACGGGGGGAAGGCGGTGTGGTTCACGCTGCGGGTGCCGGTGGCCTCTCCGCCGGAGCCGGATCCCTGGCGGGAGCGGGCCGGGGGGCCGGCGGTGGCGTTCGAGTCCGTGGTCGCGGCGCCCGCGCTTCGGGAGCGGACACCGGTTTGAGGCTTCACCGGGGCGAGTGTGATCGTCCGATGGGCCCGGAACCCTTTGCTGCAGAAGCGCTACGTTCCCCGTATGGCGACTACGACGATCCAGGTTTCCAAGAAGACTCGTGATCATCTCGCGGAGCTCGCGAAGGAACGGGGGCTGGACATCGGCCGGTTGGTGGAGGCGCTCGCCGCCGAGCAGCTGACCACCGCGCAGCGCGCGGAGCGCCTCGCGGCGGACCGGGAGGTCGTCCGCCAGGTGATGGGTCTGGACATCAGCGACGAGGAGTTCGACCGGGCGCCGGACGTGCTCGGCAACATTTGCCGGATTGCTGCCGAGAAGGCCCTGGTCCGGGGTGCCGCCGCGTGATCATCCTCGATACGAGTGCCGTCACCGCACTCGCCCGAAGTCACAAGACGCTGAACACACTCGCCGGAAACATGGCCCGGACGCCGGGTGGCCACCTGGTCGTCCCTGCCCTGTGTCTGATGCAGGCCGAGGCGGTGGACGAAGGAGCGTCCCGGCGTGTGCTCCTCTTCTCGTCCGTCGTCGTCGACGATCTCGACACGGTCGCGGCGGTCACCGTCGGCACCATGGTCCGGGACGGCTACGGCGGTCCGGACACGTGTCACGCCCTCTATTGCGCGTTGCCGCGTCCGGACTTCCTCGGGGGGTCCATCCTGCTGACCGCCGAGGAAGACGCCTACCCGCCCGGCATGGCAACCGTCGGCATCGATTCACCCGGCATGCTCGGCTTCTCCTGACGCCCTGGCGGGCACCCCCTACCCCAACACCCCCAGCGGATCGTCCAGCACCCGCTGCCACCCCGCCTCCGCCGCCCCGATCAGGCTGCCGTGGTCCAGCGTCCCCGGCAGGATCGGAACGCTCCCGCTGCGCCCCCACAGGCTGCGGTCCGCTACGACCGCCCGAAGCCGGTCCGGGTCCGCCGCGAGCAGTTCGCGGTGGAGGCCGCCGAGGACGACGCGGTCCGGGTTGAGGATGTTGACCAGGCCCGCGAGCCCCAGGCCGAGGCGGTCGACGAGGATCTCCACCGCCGAGCGGACGGCCGGGTCGTCGTCGTGGGCCGTGCGGATCAGCTCCGTGGCCTGGTGGAGCAGTGAGCCCGCCGGCCCCGGCGCGCGGCCGGCCGCGGTGAGGAACGCCTGCGGGTCGGCCTCGACGTCGAGGCAGCCGCGCGAACCGCAGTGGCAGGGCAGCCCCGCCGGGTTGACGGTGAGGTGCCCGACCTCCATGGCCAGGCCCGAACTCCCGCTGTGCAGACGGCCGTCCAGGACCAGAGCACCGCCCACCCCGCGGTGCCCGGTGGCCACGCACAGCAGGTGCCGGGCGCCGCGCCCGGCACCGTGCCGGTGCTCGGCGAGGGCGGCGAGGTTGACGTCGTTGCCGGCCACGCCGGTGACGGGGGCGCCGTCGGGTCCGAGCACGCCCGCCCCGGCCAGCGCCTCCGCGAACAGCGCGCGCACCGGGGCGCCCGCCGGCCAGGAGAGGTGGAGCGGGTTGAGGGCGGTGCCGTCCGGCTCGGCCACCGCGGACGGCACGGCGAGTCCCGCGCCCAGGCACTGCCGGCCGGTCTCGCGCAGCAGTCGCGCGCCCGCCTCGACGACGGTGCCGATGATGCGCGCCGGGTCGGCGGGTACGGTCATGCAGCCGGGCGCGGTGGCGACCATCCGTCCGCCGAGGCCCACCAGCGCGGCCCGGAAGCCGTCCGCGTGGATCTGCGCGGCCAGCACCACGGGCCCGTCGGGGGCGACGGACAGCCGGTGCGAGGGGCGGCCCTGCGACCCCGCGGCGGCGGCCGGGCGCGCGTCCACCGTGATCAGGCCGAGCGCCTCCAGTTCGGCGGCCACGGCACCGGCCGTCGCCCGGGTCACGCCGAGTTCGGCGGTGAGCACGGCGCGCGTGGGGGCGCGGCCGGTGTGGACGAGCTCCAGGGCGGGGCCGAGGGCGGAGCGGCCGCGCTCCAAACGTGTTGTCCGAGTCTGGGTCACGCCCCTATTCTGACTTTGTGCCGACGCTAAACAAAATAAGGACGGCCGTCCTCCGGCGGAATCCCGCTCCTGTCCCCGCCCCCGCCCCCGCGCCCGCCGATCTCGTACTCCGCCGCCTCCGCGCCGCGCTCACCGTCTTCTTCGCCCTCGACGGCTTCCTCTTCGCGGGCTGGGTGGTCCGCATCCCCGCCATCAAACACCAGACCGGGGCCTCCCCGAGCGCGCTCGGGCTCGCCCTGCTCGGGGTGTCCGCCGGCTCCGTCGCGGTCATGATGCTGACCGGGCGCCTGTGCCGGCGCTTCGGCAGCCACCCGGTGACCGCCGTCGCCGGGGTCTGCCTGGCCCTGGGCATCGCGCTGCCCCCGCTGACCCACTCGGCGCTCGCGCTCGGCCTGGTCCTGCTCGTCTTCGGCGCGGCCTACGGCGCGATCAACGTCGCGATGAACAGCGCCGCCGTCGACCTCGTCCGCGCCCTGCGGCGGCCCGTGATGCCCAGCTTCCACGCCGCGTACAGCGTCGGCGGCATGCTCGGCGCCGGGCTCGGCGGACTGCTCGCCGGGCACTTCTCGGCCACCCGCCACCTGCTGCTGCTCACCGCGATCGGCGTCGTGGTCGCCGTCGCCGCCGGGCGCGTGCTGCTCGCCCACCCGGCGCCGCGTGCCGAACCCGTCGTCACCGGCGACCCCGCCGCCACGCCCTCCACCGGGGCCCGGCGCGGGCTGGTCGTCGTCTTCGGCCTGATCGCGCTCTGCTCCTCCTACGGCGAGGGGGCGCTCGCCGACTGGGGCGCGCTCCACCTCCAGCAGGACCTCGGCACCGGCGCGGGCGCCGCCGCCATCGGCTACTCGCTCTTCGCGCTCTTCATGACCTTCGGCCGTCTCTGCGGCACCCTGCTCCTCGAACGCCTCGGCCGTACCGGCACGTTGGTGGCGGGCGGCGCCATCGCGGCCGTCGGCATGCTGCTCGGCTCGCTCGCTCCCACGCCGTGGGCGGCCTTCGCCGGCTACGCGATCACCGGCTTCGGCCTCGCCAACTCCTTCCCGGTCGCGATCGGCCGCGCGGGCGAGCTCGCCGGGCCCAACGGCGTCGCGACGGCGTCCACCTTCGGCTACGGCGGCATGCTGCTCGGCCCGCCCGCGATCGGGCTGCTCGCGGACCGGTTCACCCTGTCCACCGCCCTGACCACGGTCGCCCTGCTCGCCGCGGGCGGGGCGTGCATAGCCTGGAGCACGCGGAAGATGACCCGCTGACCGAGGAGGACGAGCGCGTGGCATGGCTCTGCTCCGGCCTGCGCTGGAGCACCGAGGGACCCTCGGTGGTCTGGCAGCACCCGCTGCACGGGGAGCGGCTCTCGCCGCTCGCCCCCGGGCGGCGGCTGGGCTTCGTCCTCGGGGACGCGCGGCACTGCGTCGGTGTGCGCCGGGGCGGGCGGCGCACGCCGTGCCCGACGGGGGCGGCGGTGCCGTCCGCCGCGGTCTCCGCGCAGTGCGCCGAGTGCGCCCGGCTGGACCGGTCGCGGTCCGTCGCGGCCGACACGATGGCCGACGACCCGCGGCCCTACGACGTCTACCTCGCGTGGTTCGCCCCCGGACTGGTCAAGGTGGGCATCACCGCCGCCGAGCGGGGCGGCGTCCGGCTGCTCGAACAGGCGGCGCTGTCCTACGCCCTGCTCGGCCGCGGGCCGCTGATGGCGGCGCGGCGGGCGGAGGCGGTGCTGGGCGTGGCGCTGGGGGTGCCGGACCGTTTCCCGTACGCGGCCAAGCGCGCCGCGCGCCATCCGCTGCCGCCCCCGGACGTACGGACCGCCGAACTCGCCGCGCTCCACGCCCGGGCGTGCACCGCGCCCGGACTGCCCGAGTCCCTGGCCGTACGGGCCTTCGCGCCCGTCCACCACGACGAGGTCTTCCACGTCGAGGGGATCCGCTCCCGGGCGGGGGTGGCCGTGCCGGCGGCGGGGCGGGTGGTCGCGGGGCGGGTGGCCGCGGTGGCCGGGCCGGATGTGTATCTGGAGATGGGCGATGGCCGGCTGGTCGTTGTCGACGTACGGCGGCTGGCGGGGTGGGAGTTGGGGGCGGTGGGGGATGGCGTGGTAACGACGGTGGAGGTGGAGTGGGGCGAAGCGCCGGTGGGCGAGCCACCGGCGCTGTTCTGAGCCCCAGCCCCGCCCTTTCACCGTTTCCCGGGGAGACCCCGGACCCCATTCGCCCTTCGGGCGAAGTCCTCAAACGCCGGACAGGCTGAATAATCAGCCCGTCCGGTGTTTGAGGACCAACGCGGCGCAGCCGCGCTGCACCCGCGCGGAGCGCGCGAGAAACGGTGAAAGGGCGGGGCGGGGGCAGAATCCCTCACGGCAACGCCGGCAAATCCTCCGCGTACAGCAACGTCAAGTCATCCGTGCTCGGGTGCGACAACTGCGCCACCCGCCCCGCGTGCCGTTCCACCATCGCCTCGAACGTCTGGCGCGCCGTGCGCCCGTTGCCGAACGCCGGGCCCCTGGGGACGGCGCGGAAGTAGCCGAGGAGCGCGTCGGAGGCGCCCTCGCCGATGCGGTACTCGTGCTCCTCCGCCTGCTGCTCCACGATGCGCAGCAGCTCCTCGGGGGCATAGTCGCCGAAGGTGATGGTGCGCGAGAAGCGGGACGCCACACCGGGGTTGACGGTCAGGAAGCGCTCCATCTCGGCGGTGTAGCCGGCGACGATCACCACCACCGCGTCCCGGTGGTCCTCCATCAGCTTCACCAGGGTGTCGATCGCCTCGCGGCCGAAGTCCCGGCCGGAGTCCTCGGGGGCCAGCGCGTAGGCCTCGTCGATGAACAGGACGCCGCCGCGGGCCCGTTCGAACGCCTCCTGGGTGCGGATGGCCGTGGAGCCGATGTGCTCGCCCACCAGGTCCACCCGGGACACCTCGACCAGATGGCCGCGCTCCAGCACGCCGAGGGAGGCGAGGATCTCCCCGTAGAGACGGGCGACGGTGGTCTTGCCGGTGCCGGGGGAGCCGGTGAACACCAGGTGGCGGCGGACGGAGGCGGCCTTGAGGCCGGCCTCGCGGCGGCGCCGGCCCACCTCGATCATGTCGGTGAGCGCCCGCACCTCCCGCTTGACGCTGTCCAGGCCCACCAGCTTGTCGAGTTCGCCGAGCACCGCGACGGCGGGCCGGGACGCGGCGGCCGGCGGGGCGGCGGCCGGCTCGGCCGCCGCGGGCTTCGGCGGCGCGGCCGGGGCCGGCACCGGGGCCCGCTCCACCGCGGGCACCGCGACGGGCTCGTCGCTCGTGCAGCCCTCGCTCACCGGGCCCTGCGCCCCGCCGTCGGCGAACTCGTAACCGCCGCGCGCGCAGCGCTCGGTGCGGCAGTGGCTGAGGGTGGCCCGGCAGCCGTCGATGACGTGGAAGCCGAAGCCGCCGCTGCCGGTCACCCGGCAGTGCCGGAAGGTGCCGCGGCCCTCCGCCGAGACGTAGAAGCCGGCCTCCAGCGGCGAACTCACCGAGCACTGCTCGAAGGTGGGGTCCGCGCCCTTGGTGACGATCACGCCGGTCGCCGTCGCGTCGACGGCGCAGCCGGTCAGCGTGCCGCCGCTGCCGGGGTCGCGGAACCAGGCGCCGGTGGTGGCCTCCCGGATGCGGCAGTCGTCGAGCCGCGCGGTGGCGCCGCCGCTGACCGAGACCGCCGTGCCCCGGATGCGGGACAGGTCGCTGTCGGCGACCTCCGCGCACGAGCCGCGGTCGAGGACGAAGAGCGCGTCCGGCACGTCGTGCACCCGGCACGCGGCGAGGACGGCCGTCGCGCCGTCGCTCACCCAGACCGCCGGGTAGTCGCCGGTGCTGTCCTGGATCTCGCACCGGTCGGCCTCGGCGCGGGTGCCCGGGTCCCACACCGACAGGCCGTTGCGCCCGAAGTGGCGCACCGTGGACCGGGACATCGTCAGCACCGAACGCGCCCGCAGGTCCACGCCGTTCTCCGGGACGTCGTGGATGTCGCAGTCGGTCAGGGCGAGCACGGCCTCCCCGTCGAGGGTCACGCCGTCGGCCGCGACCCGGTGCACCCGGCACTCGGTCAGCCGCCCGGCCGCGCGGGCGGCCAGCCGCACCCCGGCGCCCTTGATCTCGTACACCTCGCAGCCCACCGCCTCCAGCGTGCTGCCCTCGCCCGTCACCGACAGGCCGGCGCCGCGCGCGTGGTGGACCCGGCAGCGCTCCAGCCGGGGCGCGCCGCCGTCGTGCACGGTGATGCCCGACTGGCCCGCGGCGAGCACCTCGCAGTCCTCGAAGATGCCGCCCGCGCCGTCCAGCACGCTGATGCCGGTGCCCGTGACGTTGTCGACCGTGCACTGGCGCACCGTCGGCCGGGCGCCGCCGCGGACCTCGATGCCCGCCGACGAATGCGTCACCACCCGCAGGCCGATCAGCTCGGGGGCGCCGTCCTCCACCAATAGCGCGGGCGCGGCCGCGTCGTGGCCCTCCACGTGCAGGTCGAGGAGGGCCGCCGAGGCCCGGACGGTGACCGCGACGCCGTCGGCCGGGGCGATCCGCACCGAGCCGGGCGCCCCGTCGGCGCCGCGCAGGGTGACGGCGCGGGCCACCACGAGGTTCTCCCGGTAGGTGCCCGGGGCGACGGACAGCACGTCCCCGTCGGCGGCCGCCTCCAGGGCCGCGGCGAGACAGTCGTACTCACCGGTGCGCCGCCGCCAGCGCGACGGGCCGCTGTGGGTCACCTGGACCGAGCCCTGTGCCATGGTGCTGCTGCGCCCCCACCTCGTGCGTGTGCCAGCCCGGACGAACGGGCCGTCCGGGACCGGTGCGTACCCGGCCGCTCCACCGTAGCGTGCGCCGGGCGCGGGAGTTGACCGTCCGTCGCAGCTCACACCCCCTCGGGCCGTTGTCCGTTCGCGTCAGCTGCCGGCGTCCGCCCGGCCCCAGGTCTGTCCGGCCCGTTCCCAGGCGCGGTCCCACTGCCCGTGGCGCCAGCGCATGATGCGCCAGACGGTCAGCACCCGCAGCCCCTGCACCGCGCCCGCGGCGGCCGCCGCGGCCCCGGCGCCGGCCAGCCCCGCGTGGACGGAGGCGGTGGCCGCGTCCAGCGGACGGCCCGCGAGGCGGCCGCGGTCGTCGGTCCACAGCGGGAAGCGGTGGCCCGGGACCGCGGCGGCGGACAGCGGGACCAGCCCGGTGCGCGAGCTGCCGTCCGGGCAGGGCCAGCGGGCGAGCACCCGGTGGTACCCCTCGCGCCCGGTGGTGGCCTCCCGGTCCGCACCGGCCCCGCGGCCCGCCGCGCGGAGCGCGGTGGCGCTCACCAGGTGGCGGTGCAGCTGTTGTTCGCGGACGGTCTGCCGCAGCGCGGCATGGGCGGTGGAACCGGTCAGCCAGCCGGCCAGTGAGCCGGCCACGAGCATCACCACCACGGCCGCCGTCCACACCCAGGCCTCCAGGACATCGGTGGGACGGCGCAGCGGATTGCGCCGCCAGCGCCAGGTGGACCGCCGTACCCAGGACGTCGCGCCCATGGTGCTCACCCCCTTGCGTCCCATTACCTCACAAGGGGCCCCGCATGCGGGACGGTGCGGAGCAGAGAGGGGCATCACCGCTGGAGGACGGCCGGGGCGGCGCGTTGACGTGCGCGGGGGCGCGCGGGGCGGGAACGGAGGGCCCGGTCCGGAACCTCAAGTCGGGGCCCCGGAGCGGGATCCAGCTCCAGGATCCGGACCGGGATCTACTCCAGGATCTCGACGGGGTCGCCGACCCGCAGCACCCCCGTGTGCTCCGGCACCAGGTTCTGCCCGAAGACCACGCCCGCGTCCCGCCGCCGGTGGCGGCCCAGCGTGTGCAGCGGCTCCCGCCCGCGGACGCCTGTGCGCTGGTCGGTGGTGGTGACCACGCACCGGCCGCAGGGTTTGGCGACCCGGAAGGCCACCTCGCCCAGCCGTACCCGCCGCCAGCCGTCCTCGGCCCAGGGCGCGGTGCCGCCGACCACCACGTTGGGCCGGAAGCGGGCCATCGGCAGCGGGCCCTCCGCGGCGTGATCCCCTTCGGCCACCAGGGAGTTGAGGGCGTCCAGCGAGGAACGCGCGGTGAGCAGCAGGGGGAAGCCGTCGGCGAAGCTCACCCGGTCCCCCGGCCGTGCGTAGTGGGGATCGACCGGACGACGGACGGCCGGGTCGTCCATGTGCACCAGACGGGCCGGGGTACCGAGGCAGTCGGTCAGCCAGGCGTCCGCCTCCGGCCCCGCGGGCACCGCCTCGGTCCCGTCCCGGAACAGCGTGACCCGGACCGTGCCCCGCTCCACGGGGTCCGGCACCGGCACCTCCAGCGTCCCCGCCCCGGGGCCGGTGATCCGCACGCCGCCGCCGGGCACGAGCCGCGCCGATACCAACGCGAGCCGGGGCAGCTGCCGTTGGGTCAGGAACCGGCCGTCCGGCCGGACGGCCATCCACCGGCGGTCCCCGGCGAGCCCCCACGGCTCGACGTCCGCCTCCCCGGGAGCGTCCCCCGCCATCGACTTGACCGGGTAGAGGCGGATCGCCGTGAGCACAGGGGTGGGCATGCGCCCCATCCTGTCAGTCCGGCCCGGCAAGTCCCCCCGCCGGACCGGGCGTTCGGCGCGTCGAGCTCAGTAGCCTCCCTGGCCGCCCTGGTACGGGCGCTGGTACGGATCCTCGTACGGCGCGGCGGGACGCGGCGCGACCGGGCGCATCGCGTCGTAGCCCGCCGGGTTGGGGCCCGCCCCCGGGCGCTGCTGGTACGGCTGCTGCGCGCCGGGGTAGCCGCGCGGCGCGGACGCCTGCTGCGGGATGTACGGGGCGGGCGCCTGCTGGAGCCCGCCGGGCTGCGCGGCGCCCGGGTGACCGTACTGCGGGGGCTGCGGGGCGTAGCCGCCCTGCGGGTGCTGCGGCATCTGCGGGGCCGCGGGCGGCGCCATGCCCTGGCCCGAGGGCAGGGCGGGCAGCGCCGGCAGCTGGCTGCCGCCGTCGAACGGCGCCGACACCCGGATGGGGGCGATCTGCGGGGTGCCCCGCTCGGCGACGAGGCTGTCGTAGATGGGGGTGTCCGGGAAGGACGACGCGGCGTAATAGCCGCTGCCGTAGGCACTGCGGGGGGAGGTCATAGCCCTTAAGTTAAGCCCACGATGTGCTGGTTGGGGAGTCAGGTACCTGGGTTGATTACGGGGGCTTGGCGACCCGGTGCGACCAATCGGGGCGAAGCCGGAGAATTCGGTGGTCGCGATGTGTTGGAACGGTGTAAAGGACCGGTTCGTTCGACTGGACGACCGGATCGTTCGGGGCCGTCCGAGGGCCCGTTCAAGATCGCTCAGCGAAGGCGTCAGCAGAGGTGGAAGAGAAGATGGGGATGCTCAAGGGCACCAACGTCCGGATCGCCGCACCGGCGGTGCGGATAGAACTGGGCTGGCGCACCGGCCCCGGCGTGCCGGACGTCGACGCCTCCGCGCTGCTGCTCGCCGGGGGCCGGGTCCGTTCCGACGCCGACTTCGTGTTCTACAACCAGGCGGCGCACCCCTCGGGCGCGGTGCGGCACGAGGGCAAGACCCCGGCGGGGGACGCGGTGACCGACGCCCTCGCCGTCGACCTGGCGGCCGTCGAGGCCGAGGTGGAGACGGTGGTGGTCGCGGCCTCCGCCGACGGTGGAACGTTTGGCCGGGTGCCCGGGCTGTACGTGCGCGTCCTGGACGCCGCGGGCGGCGCGGAGCTGGCCCGCTTCGACAGCGCCGACGCCACGGTGGAGACGGCGTTCGTGCTCGGCGAGCTCTACCGGCGGCAGGGGGAGTGGAAGTTCCGCGCGGTCGGCCAGGGTTACGACAGAGGACTGGCGGGCCTGGCGACGGACTTCGGCATCACGGTCGACGAACCGGGCCCGGCCCGGCCCGCGGCCGAACCGTCCCCGCGACCCGCGGCCCCGCCCGCGCAGGCCGCCCCGGTCCCGCCGGCCGGGCCGGCGCCGTCCGCGGCAACCAGGGCCCCGCAGGCCCCGGTTCCCCTGGCGCCGGGCCCCGGCACCCCCGGGGCTTCCGCGTCCACCGCGTCGCCCGCGGCCCCTTCGGCCGCGCATGCCCCGGGCGCGCCGCTGCCGCAGCACGCCCCGGCCGGGCAGGGCGCCCCCGCCGCCCCGGCGCTCGCGCGCCCCGCTCAGGGGCCCGTCAGCCTGAGCAAGATCACGCTCACCAAGGAGGCCCCCGCCGTCTCCCTCACCAAGCAGGGCGGCACCTCCGGCGCCCTGCGCGTCAACCTCAACTGGCAGACGCGGGACCAGGAGCCCGCCAAGGGCGGCGGCTGGGGCCGGCGCATCTCCAAGGCCCTGCAGGGCGGCGGCGCGGCCCTGGACCTCGACCTCGGGGCGCTGTTCGAGCTCAACGACGGCACCAAGGGCGTCGTCCAGGCCCTCGGCAACTCCTTCGGCTCGCTGCGCCGGCCGCCCTACATCCACCTCGACGGCGACGACCGCACCGGCGCGGCCGCGGCCGGCGAGAACCTCACCGTCAACCTCGACCACGCCCGCGACTTCCGGCGCATCCTCGTCTTCGCCACCATCTACGAGGGAGCCGCCACTTTCACCGGCCTCCACGCCACCGTCACCCTCCAGCCGCAGCACGGCGCGCCCGTCGACTTCTCGCTCGACGAGTGCACGGTCGCCTCCAACGTCTGCGCCCTCGCCCTCATCACCAACGAGGGCGGCGACCTCGTCGTCCGGCGGGAGGCCCGCTACCTGGTGCCCGAGCGCGGCGTCAGCCCGCAGCGCACCCTCGACCACGCCTACGGCTGGGGCATGAACTGGACGCCCGGCCGCAAGTGACGGCGTGACGGCTAGGGCCTGTCCGGCGGCTCTTGGACTGCCGCCGGGCGGGCCGCCCGTGTCGCGCAGCAGACCTCGTGAGCTGCCGACCGCCGCACAGGGGGCATCCGTTCCGGCGAGGCAGCGGCGTCAAGAGCCGTCGGACACGGCCTAATCGCCGGGCCGGGGCGCGGGCTCGGGACGGGCGTACGTCCGTCCCTTCCAGGCCGCGCCCCGGCCCCGGTGGTGCTGCACCGCGGAGTCCACGGTCATCAGCAAGTAGAGCAGGGCGATGACGGGGAACAGCACCGCGAGCCACAGCGGCTGGCGGTAGTGGCGCAGCATCGGGACGTACGTCCCCGCCATCAGCGCCCACGCCGCCGCCCCCGCGGCCAGGGTGGGCGCGCCCGTCAGCGCCCCCGCGACCACCGCCGCCGGCGGCACGAGGTAGACCAGCGCCAGCCCGGCCACCGTCCCGATCAGCAGCAGCGGGTTGTGGAGCAGCTGGGCGTAGGCGCTGCGGGAGACCATCCGCCACAGCGGGGCGAGCCCCGAGTAGGGCCGGACGCTGTCCACCCGCTCGGCCAGCCCCAGCCAGATCCGGCCGCCGGAACGCTTGACCGCGCGGGCGACCGCCACGTCGTCGATCACCGCCTGCCGGACGGTCTGTGGGATCCCGGCCCGCTCGGCGGCCTCCCGGCGCAGCAGGATGCAGCCGCCGGCGGCCGCGGCCGTGCGGGAGCCCGGGCGGTTGACCCGGCGGAAGGGGTAGAGCAGGGCGAAGAGCTGGACGAAGGCGGGGACGACCAGCCGCTCCCACCCCGTCGCCACCCGCAGCCGGGCCATCTGCGAGACCAGGTCGAGTCCGCCCGAGCGGGCGGCCGCGACCAACTCCCGCAGGCTGTCGGGGGCGTGGGCGATGTCGGCGTCGGTCAGCAGCAGGTACTCGGCGTCGGTGCGGGCGCGGGCCAGGGCCATGCCGTGCCGCACCGCCCACAGCTTGCCGGTCCAGCCGGGGGCCGGTTCGCCGGGGGAGCCGACGGTCAGCGGGAGCCCGCCGTGCTCCGCCGCCAGCGCGCGGGCCAGTTCGCCGGTGCCGTCCGTGCTGCCGTCGTCGACGAGGAAGACCTCGGCCCGGCCCGGATAGTCCTGGGCCAGCAGGGACGGCAGGCTCACCGGGAGCACCTCCGCCTCGTCCCGGGCGGGGACCACGATCGCCACCGACGGCCACGCGGCGGGCGGCGTGCGCGGGGGCAGCCGCACGTCGGTGCGCCAGAAGAAGCCCTGGCACAGCAGCAGCCACAGCCACGCGGCCAGCGAACCGACGGAGATCCACGTCATCGCGTTCACCCGCCGCAGTCTGCCGCACCGGCGCGGAAAGAGGGGCGGACACTGGCCAGAAGGGGACGGAGAGTGTCACAAAGGTCCCGGCCGGAGGCCGTCCATTACGTGGATCCACCTCGCGTTGCCGGGCCGGCGCACTCCGTGGACCTGTGGTTCCGGCCGGGGACCCGGGGGTTGTCCCCCGGGAAAACGCAGTAAAGTGACCGGGTGAAGATCGCGCTCATGGACTCCGGCAACGGCCTCCTGGCGGCTGCCGCCGCCGTGCACCGGCTGCGGCCCGACGCCGAGCTGGTCCTCTCCTCCGACCCCGCCAGCATGCCGTGGGGCCCCCGCACCCCCGAGGACGTCACCGCGCGTGCCCTCGGCTGCGCCCGCGCCGCCGCCGCGCACCGCCCGGACGCCCTGATCGTCGCCTGCAACACCGCCTCCGTGCACGCGCTGGCCGCGATACGGGCCGAGCTGGAGCCCGGCCTCCCGGTGATCGGCACCGTCCCCGCGATCAAGCCCGCCGCGGCCGGCGGCGGCCCGGTGGCCATCTGGGCCACCCCCGCCACGACCGGCAGCCCCTACCAGCGCGGGCTCATCCGTGACTTCGCCGCCGGCGTCGAGGTGACCGAGGTGCCCTGCCCCGGCCTGGCCGACGCCGTCGAGCGGGCCGACGAGGACGCCGTGGACGCCGCGATCGCCGCCGCGGCCGCGCGCACGCCGCACGACGTACGGGCCGTCGTCCTGGGCTGCACCCATTACGAGCTCGTCGCCGAGCGGATCCGCGCGGCGGTGCGGCAGCCCTCCGCGCCCCCCGTCGCCCTGCACGGCTCGGCGGGCGCGGTGGCCGCGCAGGCCCTGCGCCGCATCGGGGCGTCCCCGGAGCCGGGGGCCGCGCCGGCCGGCCGGCTCACCGTGCTGCTCAGCGGCCGGGAGGGGACCCTGGGGCGGGCGGCGCTGTCCTACCCCGAGGGCCGTTCGCTGGTGACGGTGGGCGCGGTCCGCCCGTAACGGCGGCGCCGGGAACCCTGCCTCCCCGGCGGAAGCTCGGTACGCTGCCTGGTATGAGGGACCACCCGGAGGCCCCGCAGGGTCAAGAGGACGGCGAGCCGGAGGTCTGGACCGGCCGCGCGACCAACCGCGTGCAGTGGCTGCTGGCCGGCGCCGGCGCCGCGTGCATGGCGCTGGGCATCGAACTGGCCGTCGCCCACCCCTGGACCTCCGGAGCCGTCCCCCTGGTGATGTCGGTGGTCGGCTGCCTCGCCGCCGGCCTGCTGATGCTCTACGGCACCATCGCCTTCGTCCACGTCGCCGTCCGCATCAACAAGGACTCGCTGGAGATCCGCTGCGGCCACATCGGCCTGCCCCGGACCCGCATCCCGCTCTCCAGTGTGGTGGGCGCCGACTTCGCCCCCCGGGTCAACCCCCGCCACTGGGGCGGCTGGGGCTACCGCTGGCGGCCCGAGCAGGGCACGGGCGTCGTCGTGCGCCGCGGCGAGGGCTTCGTGGTCCACCTCGGCGACGGGCGGTCCTTCACGGTCACCGTGGACGACGCCGAGGCCGCCGTGCGGGTGATCCGCGCCCGGCTGGGGCTCGGCACGGGCCGCCCCGCCTCGGCCTGACGCCCCGCCCTCCCGCGCCGCCGCGCGGTCCTGAATGCCCCCTGCGTGTGACGTCCCCGTCGTCCACGGGCCCGCTGCCGCCGCGCGCCCCGGCCGCCAAAGGCCAGTTCCCAGCACGCGAGTTCCAGCACTCGAAGGAAAAGGCGGAAACAAATTCGGCCATTCTCCGGCCGTGTCGCTTGAAAGGCCCGTCACCGGCCCTATCCGGAATCCTGGTGCTTTGCTAACGTGTGGGGTGCGTATTCTTCCGAACGCAGTCGGGAGTCATTGAGGATGCACCGCAAAAGCATATGATCGGCCGCACCTTCCATGCCGGCCGACCGCTTTTCCTTCCCGGGTTTGCCCGGGCCGGGCGGGCAGGCCGGCGAACCGGACGGCGGGGGTGCCCCCGGCCCCTGATCACCATGGTTGATCAGGAAAAAGTGCGAGGTCAGGCAAGGTAGCCGTCCGTATCGCTCTGCGCACTGTCAACCCCTCGGGCTCATCTGCCCACCTCGGTGCAGGGAGTTAATTCCGGCCTGCCCGAGCTGAATGCAGGGATGCGCATGAAAGCCTTTCGGGTCACTCGCGAGTTTCCTCTCGCATTGCGACTGCTATTGATCAACCAGTTTGGGATCGACATCGGGTTCTATATCCTTGTGCCATTTCTCGCGGCATATCTGGGGCAGGAACTCGGAATGTCGGACGCGCTCGTCGGCCTGGTGCTGGGCGTGCGCAACCTGGGCCAGCAGGGCCTCTTCCTCCTCGGCGGCTCCGCCGCGGACCGGCTGGGCCCGCGCGCGGTGATCATCGCCGGGTGCGCCCTGCGCACCCTGGGGTTCTCCCTCTTCGCCTTCGGCACCTCACTGCCGGTCGTCCTCGGCGCCTCCCTGTTCAACGGGCTGGCGGCGGGCCTCTTCTACCCCTCGGCCCGCGCCTACGCCGCCCTGGAGGCCGGCGACCGCAAGGCCGAGGTGTTCGCGCTCCTCAACGCCTACGCCACCATCGGCTCGCTGATCGGACTGCTGCTGGGCAGCGTGCTGATCCAGACCGACTTCCGGGTCTGCGCCGTCGCCGCCGCGGGCGTCTACGGGCTGCTGACCGTCGGCCAGGCCCTCGTCCTCCCGGACCGCGAGCCGCCCACCGCGAACCGGAGCACCACCGTCCTCGGCGACTGGCTGGAGGTCTTCGGCAACCGCCGGTTCCTGCTGTTCTCCCTGGCGACGACCGGCATGTTCACCGTCGAGAACCAGCTGTGCCTGCTGCTGCCGGCCGGCGCCCGGCAGGCGTCCGGCTGGGAGGGCGCGGCCGGGGTGCTGCTGGGCGCCGGGGCCGTGGCCAACCTCTTCCAGATGCCCATCACCCGGGCCCTGGAACGGCACGGCGGCGGCCAGCGCTGGGTGGGCGCCGGGCTCGTCGTCATGGGCCTGGGCTTCCTGCCCCCGCTGCTGATCTGCGCCGACGGACCGCCCGCGGGGACGCGCGAGGTCGTGCCGAGGATGCTCGTCATGCTCGCCGGCTCGTTGCTGCTGTACTTCGGGACGATGATCGCCCACCCCGCCGTGCTGGAGATGATCCCCCGGTTCGGCCGCGAGACGCTGGCCGGCACCTACTTCGGGCTCTTCTACGTCTTCGCGGGCCTGACGGCCGCCGGCGGCAACGCCGTCGTCGGCTGGACCATGGACACCGCCAAGCGCTTCGACTGCCCCTGGCTGCCCTGGCTCGGCTGCGTGGCCTTCGGGTTCTCCTCCGCCCTGGCCGTCGCCGTGCTGCACCGCACCCGGCTGCTGCCCGGCCGGGAGGGGGCGCCGGTGGTGGAAGGCACGGTGATCCTGCCGGGCCCGCCGGAGCGGACGCACGCCACCGCCGAGGCCGCCCCCGGGCCGGTCGGCCCGACCGCGGAGGCCGTCGGCCGGTGGGAGGTCGGCCACCGGGACCGGGCCCGGCTGCCCGGCCCGGTGCGCGCCGCCGACGACGCCACGGACCAGCCCCCGCGCTGATCCCGTCCCGTGCGCGCCGCCCGGCCGTCTTGCGCGGGCGGGCGGCGCGCCGCAAGGTCGTCTGGAGGCCCCGAGCCGCCGAGGCCATGGAGCTCAGGCCAGGGAGGAAGGACGCCATGCCCATCGCCACGGTGAACCCCGCGACCGGCGAGACCCTCAAGACCTTCGACGCGCTGGCGCCCGAGGAGGCCGAACGCCGGCTGGCCGCGGCCGCCGCCGCGTTCCGCCGGTACCGCGCCACGGGCTTCGCCGAGCGGGCCCGGCTGCTGAACCGCGCCGCGGACCTGCTGGACGAGGACCGGGACGACATCGCCCGCACCATGACCCTGGAGATGGGCAAGCCGCTCGCCGCCGCCCGAGCCGAGGCCGCCAAGTGCGCCAAGGCGATGCGCTGGTACGCCGAGCACGCCGAGGGGCTGCTCGCCGACGAGCACCCCGCGCCCGCGGCGGTCGAGGACTCCGGGGCCACGGCCGTCCGCGTCCGCTACCGCCCGCTGGGCCCCGTCCTCGCCGTCATGCCGTGGAACTTCCCGCTCTGGCAGGTCGTCCGGTTCGCCGCCCCCGCCCTCATGGCCGGCAACACCGGGCTCCTCAAGCACGCCTCCAACGTGCCGCAGACCGCGCTCTACCTGGAGGACCTCTTCCGCCGGGCCGGCTACCCGGCGGGCTGCTTCCAGACCCTGCTGATCGGCTCCGGCGCCGTCGAGGCCGTCCTGCGCGACCCCCGGGTCGCCGCCGCCACGCTCACCGGCAGCGAGCCGGCCGGCCGCGCGGTCGCCTCCGTCGCGGGCGACGAGGTCAAGAAGACGGTCCTCGAACTCGGCGGCAGCGACCCGTACGTCGTGATGCCCTCCGCCGACCTCGACCGCGCCGTGCGGACGGCCGTGACCGCCCGCGTCCAGAACAACGGCCAGTCCTGCATCGCCGCCAAGCGCTTCATCGTCCACCGCGACGTGTACGAGGCCTTCACCGGGCGGTTCACCGCCCTGATGGACGGCCTCGCCGTCGGCGACCCGCTGGACGAGGCCACCGACGTCGGCCCGCTCGCCACCGAGCAGGGCCGCGCCGACGTGGAGGAACTCGTCGACGACGCCGTGCGCCTGGGCGCGCTCGCCCGCTGCGGCGGCGGCCGGCCGGCCCTGCCCGGGCCGCTGGCCCACGGCTGGTTCTACGAGCCGACCGTCCTCACCGACGTCACCCCCGAGATGCGCATCCACCGCGAGGAGGCGTTCGGCCCGGTGGCCACCGTCTACCCGGTCGCGAGCCCCGAGGAGGCCGTCGAGCTCGCCAACGACACGCCCTTCGGCCTGAGTTCCAACGTGTGGACCCGCGACGAGGACGAACAGCGGCGCTTCGCCCGGGACCTGGAGGCGGGCGGCGTCTTCTTCAACGGCATGACCGCCTCCCACCCCGCGTTCCCCTTCGGCGGCGTCAAGCGCTCCGGCTACGGGCGCGAGCTGTCGGGCCACGGCATCCGCGAGTTCTGCAACGTCACCACGGTCTGGTACGGGGCGCCGTAGGCGTCAGCAGCCCCAGCGCAGCGCGGGCGTCCGCACCGGCGCGTCCCACCACCGCAGCAGCTCGTCGTCGGCCCGGCACAGCGTCACCGACGCCCCCGCCATGTCCAGCGAGGTCACGTAGTTGCCCACCAGCGTCCGGGCCACCGCCACCCCGCGCTCCCGCAGCACCCGGTGGACCTCGCCCGCGAACCCGTACAGCTCCAGCAGCGGCGTCCCGCCCGCGCCGTTCACCAGCACCAGTACCGGGCCGGTCGGCCGGAGGTCCTCCAGGACGGCGTGCACGGCGTAGTCGGCGATCTCCCCGGACGTCATCATCGCCCGCCGCTCCCGGCCCGGCTCGCCGTGGATGCCGACGCCCAACTCCAGCTCGCCCGGCGGGAGATCGAAGGTCGGGCCGCCCTTGGCCGGGGTCGCGCAGGCCGACAGCGCGACCCCGAAGCTCCGTGACGCCGCGTTCACCCGCCGCGCGACCGCCTCCACCCGCTCCAGCGGCGCCCCCGCCTCGGCCGCCGCGCCCGCGATCTTCTCCACGAACAGCGTGGCCCCCGTCCCGCGCCGTCCGGCGGTGTGCGTGCTGTCCGTCACCGCGACGTCGTCGTTGACGAGCACACTGGCGACCTGGACGCCCTCGTCCTCCGCGAGTTCGGCGGCCATGTTGAAGTTCAGCACGTCGCCGGTGTAGTTCTTCACCACGAACAGCACCCCCGCCCCGCTGTCCACGGCAGCCGCCGCCCGCACCATCTGATCGGGCACGGGCGAGGTGAACACCTCCCCGGGACAGGCCGCGTCCAGCATCCCGGGCCCCACGAACCCCCCGTGCAACGGCTCGTGCCCCGACCCGCCCCCGGACACCAGCCCCACCTTCCCGGCGACGGGCGCGTCCCGCCGCACGATCACGCGCCGCTCGACGTCGACGTTCAGCTCGGGGTGCGCGGCGGCCATGCCGCGCAGGGCGTCGGGGACGACGGTCTCGGGGACGTTGATGAGCATTTTCACGCGGGGCTCCTCAAGTGACGGACGGCTGGGCTGTCGATCTGTATTCCAGCAGCTCAAGGCCGGGGAGGGCAGTACCCGGTGCTGGCGATCCCCTGTTGCCGTCGTCACTGCCGGCACGGCCCGTCCGTGCGGACGTCACGGGTCGGCGAAGCTGTACGGCGGGACCGGGCCGGTCACCGTGAGGTCCGGCCGCGGGTGGGCCCGGCGCAGCCGTTCCGCGGTGGTCGGCAGCCGCTCGGCGGCCGGTTCCGCCGGCAGGAAGGAGGGGTTGGACGTAGGTGCCCGCTCGGTCTCCGCCTTCCTGCTCCGCGAGGAGGTCCGGCGGTTCGCGGTCCCGCCGGCTCGGCGAACTGGTCGCGGGCCGCTTCCGGGACGCGGGGGACCGGGATGCCGGCGGATCCGTCGTCGGCCTCGGGGGATTCGAACCGGAGGCCGGCACGACAGCCGGGACATCGCCGGAGCGCCTGCCGTGTGAAGTCCCGGGCAAACGCCTCCGGGTGAGGGCCCGGGACGGGAGGGGGTCACTCGCCGGGCGGCGTGGGCTGCCGCGGGGGCGCCGTCCGGTGCCGGACGCCCGAGCGCACCGCCCAGAGGAAGACGCCCAGGGCGAAGAGCGCGACGACGAGGGAGTCGTAGGGCGCCGGCAGGCGGCCCGAGCCCTTGAAGGTGCCCAGCCACGACAGCAGGGTCAGCCCCGACAGGTGGCACAGGAGCCATGCCCCTTCGCGCAGTTCGCCGGCGAACGACCCGTCGTGGGCGGAACGCCGCATGCCGACGAAGATCACCAGACCGGCCAGCACGAGGGGCAGCGCCAGCCGCAGGTCGTGCCAGCCCGACCAGTACACGAACTCGCTGGCCACGACGAAGCTGAGGGGAGCGATCCAGCGCAGGCCGGGCACCCACCCCGCCATCCGGGTGCCGGGGTCGGCGCGGAAGACGGCGACCGCCACGGCCGAGGCCGCGTAGATCAGCAGGTACATGTCGCCCATGATGCTGACGATGCGCTGCCATTCCCCGAACGGCAGCAGGAAGACCACGATCACGGCGAGGTTCAGGGCCAGCGCCCGGTGCGGGATGCCGGACCGCCGGTCGACCTTCATCAGGGCCCGGGGGAGGGTGCGGTTCTTGGCCAGCGCGTAGGTGTGGCGGGCGTTGAGGGCCACCCCGACGTACGCCGAGCCGCCGGGCGACAGCACCGCGTCGGCGTAGAGCAGGCTGGAGAGCCAGTGCAGGTTGAGGATCAGGGCCAGCTGACCGAAGGGCGACTCGAAGTTGACGCCCTTCCAGCCGTCGCCGAGCAGACCTTCGGGAACGGTGAAGAGGAACGCGAACTGGAGCGCCAGATACATCAGCAGGGCCAGACCGATGCCCGTGAGCACGGAGGCCGGGATGGTGCGGCGGGGGTTGCGGGTCTCACCGGAGAAGTCGAGGGGCGCCTGGAAACCGTTGACCGAGTAGACGATGCCGCCGCCGGCCAGGGCGGACAGGCAGGCGGCATAACCGTACGGGGCGAATCCCCCGTGGTCGGTCAGGCGGCCGGAGTGCCAGCCGGAGGCGAACAGGGCGATGACCGTGATCACCGGCACGGCGATCTTGAAGATGGACACCAGGTTGTTCAGCCGCGCGAACGTCCGCACCGCGAACCAGTTCAGGGCCGTCAGCAGGACGCTGAGGCCGATGGCCAGCGCCAGGCCCGTGGGGGTGAGCAGGTGGCCGCTGTAGATGTCGGGCAGATAGTGGTCGGCGTACTGCATGATCGCGCTGATCTCGGCCGCGGTGCCGCCCACCGACAGCAGGACCGACCAGCCCACCAGCGTCCCGACCAGGCGTCCCGAGGCGTACAGCGGCCAGCGCACCGTGCCGCCGCCCTCGGGGCGCGACGCGCCGAGCTCGATCATCACCAGGGCGACCAGCCCGCACAGCACTCCGGCACCGGCCCAGGTCAGCAGCGACGCGGGACCCGCCGCACGGGCCGCGTACATCGCCGCGAACAGCCAGCCCGACCCGACGATGTTGGAGAACCCGATCGCCGTGAGCGCCCAGAATCCCAGGTCCCGCCGGAGCCGCCGCTCCTGGACGGCCGCGTCGGACGCACCGGCGTCCGGCTCGGCCACTTGATCCGCTGACACGTGTTCCCCCTGTCCGAGGCGCCTCGACGACGCATGCGTGTATGGAGCACTCAACCTAGGTGACGGTTGATCACTTCCATGGCTTCGCAGGCGGGTTTCGGACGGGGTGGCCGGAGATCAGCGGCGTTCGGGGCGGTGTGCCCGGTAGGCGCGGGCCAGGTGTTCCTGGAGCCTGGCGTGGCGGAACTGGTAGACCGCGCCGGCCTGGCGGAGCACGCCGCGCCGGTAGGCGTCCTCCACGAAGGCGACGACGGACCAGGGCAGCCGGCCGGTCAGCGGGAGCCAGATCCGGGCGAAGACCACCCACTGGCCCCAGGCGGTCAGGGCGAGGGCGTAGCCGAGGGAGCCGCCGAGGCCGCTGGTGACGCCGAGTTGGAGCGCGGCCGTCGGGCTCCAGGGGAGCGGGCCCAGGAGCGCCGACACGGGCCGCATCACCCACCCGGCCCCGAACCCGACCAGGAGCCCGAAGGCGGGGGCCCAGACGAGGAGTTGGGCGATGACCGTCAGACGGTTCGCGCGCAGCAGGCCGGCCGGGTTGACGGCCGACCGGATGTCGAGGGGCGTTTCGCAGAGGGCCAGGAGCCCGAAGGTGGGACCGGCCCCCAGGGCGAACACGAGCCCGAAGCCGATGCCGTCGCCGAGGCCGGCGCGCAGGGCGTCCGGGAGATCGCCGTGCCAGAGGGCGGAGTTGACCGCTCCGTGGACGAAGCCGTAGCAGACGCCGAAGGCGAGCCCGCACAGCAGCCCGGCCACGAACCGGGGTGCGGTCCTCCGCCTGATCCTCGCGCCCCGGCCGAACACCTTGATCCGCGCGCCGGACGGCGCGACCGCCGCGTTCCCGGGCGCGACCGCGAACCAGTACACGATCCCGAAGACGGTCCCCGCGAGGAGCCCGGTGGCCGGCCCGTCCACGAGCGGGTACGCGAGGGTCCGGGTGACGGCACCGGCCACCAGGTCGAGGAGCGCGACGGTCAGGAAGACCACCGCCCCGGTCACCAGCGTCCGCGTGGTGCGGGGCAGCCCCGAACCGAGCCGCCACCACTCCAGATCGGTGGTGTCGAGCCGGGTCAGGTGATGGGCGAGGTGGCCGAGCCAGTACCGGGCGCGTTCCGGGTCGACGTCGCGGCGCGGCCCGCCGCCCGGACGGTGGTCCGGCCCGGGGCGGTAGACGGTGACGGTGAAGTTCTCCAGGAGGTGGTCCTCCAGCTCCTCGGGGCCGTGGAACCGCCGGGTGTCCAGGAGCGCGGCCGGGTCGGGGCCGGAGGCGTCGCTGTGGACGGCACGGGCGAGCGCGACCATCAGCGGGGTGGTCAGCACCGCGGCCAGGTTGGCACCGGCCCGGCCGTGCGGCCGCTCGCGCAGCTCGCTCAGCACGGGGTCCCAGGAGTTCCTCGCGGGACCCGTGCCGCGGGCCTTGCGCGTGGTGCGCGGCAGGTAGTCGGCCAGGTCGTCGAGGGTGAGGTCGGTCAGCTCCACCGCGGCGGCCGAGGTCAGCACGTCGGTCTCCGCCACCGCGGCGGCGTACTCCGCCGGACGGCTCGTCAGCAGCAGCGGCAGCGTGGTGGCGTTGAGCGCCTCCAGCGCGGGGCGGCGCAGACCGCCGGCGATCTCGTCGAAGCCGTCCAGCACGGGGAGCACCCGGCCGGTCTCGACCAGTGCGGAGGCCAGGCTCGACCCCCCGGCGCCCGGGGCGGCGAGACCCGGGTGGTCACGCGTGAGCTGCGCGGTCAGCCAGTCCCGGAAGGTGATGGCGGTGGGATCCCACGAGCCGATGCCGAAGATCACCGGTACGGCCTCGGCGCGGGCCCGCGACTTCAGGTGGTCCAGGACGAACCGCGCGGCCAGGACCGTCTTCCCGGACCCGGGCCGCCCCAGCACCACCAGCCGGCCGGACGGGACCCGCCGGTACACGTCCACGATTTCGTCCAGCCGCCCGCTCAGGTCCAGCCGGCCGTGCGTCCCCCCGGCGGGCAGGCGGCGGATGTTGGCCCAGTGGTCGGTCAGTTCCTCGGGCACCGGCCGCCAGCGCACGGGCAGCGGATACGGGTCGTGGACCTGCCGGTGCTCCTCCTCGCGCTGCCAGCGGGTCGTCACCGCCTGCGCGAGCTGCTCGGCGACGTCGGCCGGCGTTGCGTGCAGCGCCGAGACCGGGGGCGGTCCGGGGCCCGGCCCGGCGCGGTCGTCCGGCCGGTCCCCGGGCCCGGCCCGGCGGATCGTGGCCGATATCAGCTCCTCGCGCTCCTCCGGTCCCAGCCCGAGCGCGTCGGCCAGCAGCCGCACCGTGGTCACTCTGGGATCGGCGCGCTCGCCGGTCTCCAGCCCGCGCACGGTGCGCACGCCCACTCCGGCGTGCTCGGCCAGGGCCTCCTGGGTCATCCCCGCTTCGTTCCGCAGCCGTCGTAACAGCGCGCCCAACTCACTGGCCACAAGTCACGGCCTCCCCCGGACGTGTTCTGTCACCCCAGGTGAGGGACTCTAGCGCGGCCACCGGCCGTATGCGGCCGGTGTTCCGGCCTGTCTTCCGGCCCCGGTCCGGACCAGCGTCGACGGCATCACCGGACCGATCAGGGAGCCCCGATGCCGACGACCGCGACACCCGGCCGACCGACCGTCACCCCGCTCAGCCGCCTGGAGCGCGAGGTGCTCCAGGCGGTCGGCTGCGGCCTGAGGGACGACGAGATCGCCGCCGCCCTCGCCATCCCCGAGCCCGCCGTGGCCGGACACCTCGCCCGGATCCTCGCCGCCCTCGGGCTGCGCGACCGGGCCGCCGCCATCGTCCACGCCTTCGACTGCGGCCTGGTCACCCCCGGCCACGGCCCCCGCAGGCGGACGGCCGGCCTCGTGCCGTGGAACACCGAACGGCGCCCGCCCGAAGGGGGGTTGAGGATCTCCGTCCTCGGACCGCTGCGGGCGCGGCGCGACGGGCGGACCGTCGACCTCGGGCACCTGCGCCAGCAGGCCGTCCTGGCGGCGCTGGTGCTGTCCCCGGGCCGGACGGTCTGCCGCCACGAACTGCTCGACGGCGTCTGGGGGGCCGAGCCGCCGGTCACCAACGTGGTGCCGGTGTACATTTACCGGCTGCGCAAGGTCCTGAGCGACGGGGACGGCCCGAACTCGGTGATCGAGAGCGACCGGTGCGGCTACCGGATGCTTCCCGACGCCGTCGCGGTGGACGTGGTGCGCCTGGAGGAACTGGCCACCGCCGCCACGGCGGCCGAGCGGGAGGGCGACCCGGCCGAGGCGGTCCGCGCCTGCTCCCGGGCGCTGGAGCTGTTCCGCGGGGAGCCCCTGGCCGGCCTGCCCGGGCCCGCGGCCGAGCTGGAGCGGCTGCGGCTGACCGAGCGCAGGACGGCCCTCGTGCAGCGGAAGCTGGAGTGGCAGCTGCGGCTGGGCCGGCACGCCGAGGCGATCGCCGAGCTGTCGGCCCTGGCCGCGGCGCAACCCCTGAACGAACCGGTCGCCGCGATGCTGATGCGCGCGCTGTACCGCAACGGCCGGCAGGCCGACGCGCTGGCCGTGTTCCACCGCGTCCGCCGTCGGCTGGCCGACGACCTGGGGGTGTTCCCGGGCCGCCTGCTGCGGCGGACGCACGAGATGGCACTGCGGGGGGACGACGCCGGACTCGGCCTCGCCGGAACCACGTCGTGACCCGGCCGACGCCGGGCCGCAGCGGCGAGGAGCTGCTGCTGGCGAGGATCTCGGCGGCGGCCGGCCGCGAGCGGATCGGCAGGCGGCGGGCCACCTACCCGGCGGCCGCGCACCCGGCCCCCGCGCACGGCCTGCCGGCCCGGGGGATCCGCCGGCTGCTGTCCCCGGACCGGTACGGCCGGCCTTCCGCGGCGAGGGCGGGCGCGGCGCGGCTGGATCTGTACGAGCACGGGATGACGATCGCGGTCGGGGGGCGGATCCACGTCGTCCGTTACGACACCACCTCCGTGTTCCGGGGCAGCGCCCCTCGCGGGGACGGCACGACCTGCACGCTCACCGACGTCGACGGGGAACGGGTCGTGCTGCACGGCGACGCGCGGGAGTGGGGCGCCGAGGTCCGGCGGGCGGTCACCGGGGCCCAACTGCCCCGGGCCCTGGCCGCGCTCGGCGAGGGCGGGCGAGTCGTCTTCGGGGACGTCTGGCTGACCGGTGGGGAAGTCGGGTCCGGGGAGGTGTCCGCGCGGTGGCCGCAGGTGCGGAACATCGAGATCCACAACGGCGTCGTCGTGACCGATCTCGCGGGGAGGCAGTGCAGGCTGGGCTCCGGCGCGGCCGCCGTCCCGAATGCCTTCGTCTTCTGTGCGCTTGTTCAGCGCCTTCATCCACATGTCGACGGATGTGGCTGATGTGGCTGATGTCCGTTTCCGCATGGCGGACCCGCGAGGGATCATCCCCCGGGCAGCACCCCCCGCAGCGCCGCGTGCAGGTCCTTCGCCACGTCCTCGTCCGTCTCCGAGCGGGACGCCGGCGAGGTGTGCAGACGGCTCAACTGCGCGGTGAACGCCTGGGTGAACGCGCCGTAGAGCGGGGTGCGCGGGCGCAGGACGGCCGATTCCAGGGCCGGCAGGAGCGTGGTCCTGGCGTAGCGGGGGCGGCGGGCCGCGTCGCGCGGCATGTCGCGCTCGCCGCCCTCCGACGGGGCGCTCGTGCCCGGGGCCGCCCGGCGGTCGTCGCAGGTGACGCCCGGGTCGGTGTACGCGGACCGGCGGGTGGCCGCGAAGCCGGCGTCCAGCAGGCAGCGTTCACTGGTCCGGTCCGTGAGGAACCGGACCAGCTCCTGGGCCTTCTTCACCCGCGCCGCGGGCATCGCCGGGTTGGCGGCCACCGCGAGGTCCTGGCCGCCCAGCACGGCCGAGCCGGGGAGCGGGACGACGCCGAGCCTCTCCTCGCCCAGGGCCGCGTGGAGCGTGCGGTACGCGTAGGGCCAGTGGCGGAGGAACGCGGTGCGGCCCTCCGCGAAGTCCTCGAGCGTCGTGGCCTCGTCGGACTCGAAGGCGCCGTCGAGCGTGTGCGCGCTCTCCGTGCGCCGCCGGAACTCCGCCACGCCCTTCTCCAGTTCCCCGGGCGTGGCCGTGTAGGCGCCGTCGTCGTCGGTCAGCCGGACGCCCGCGGAGGCGAACGCCTCGGTGGCGTTGACCGTGAGCCCCTCGTAGGGGCCGAGCTGGCTCGTCCAGGCGTTGCGGTAGTCGCCCTTGCGGTCCGACTTCTCGGCGCGCGCCCACGCGTCCGTCGTATTCATCAGCGCGGACAGCTCGTCCCAGCCGGCCCGCGCCCGGAGCTTGTTCTCGTCGATGCCTGCGGCGCTCAGGTAGTCGCGGCGGTAGTACAGCAGGCCGACGTCGCTGTTGTAGGGCGCGGCATAGACCTTCCCCTTCCAGCGGGCCGTGGCGGCGGCCTTGGGGAGGACGTCGCCGTCGTCGGCGTACTCCGCGGGCAGCTCCCGGACGAGACCGGCCGCGGCGAACTCCGGTACCCAGGTGACGTCGAGGTTGACGACGTCGTAGCCCGCGCTGCCCGACTGCAGCGCCGCCAGCAGCTGGCTGCGCTGCAGGTCGGCGGAGCCGGGCAGGAGGACGGCCCGCGCGCGGTAGGGCGAGCCCTGCTTCTCCTGGAGCGCGTTCCACGCGTCGACCAGCCGCTTGCGGATGCCGTACTTGCCGGTCACGTCCAGGCCGGTGGCGATCACCAACTGCGTTCCGGTCACCGGCCGTTCGGCGGTGCGACCCGCGTGCCCTCCCGCCCCGTCCTGGCCGGTGCAGGCGATGGCGCCCAGCAGCAGGGCGGCACACCAGACCGACGACCGTGCCCACACCGGGCGTTCCATGCCGTCACCCCCCGTCGTCCTGTTGCCGGCTCGCTACGGATGGCCCTGCGCGACCTGCGCGACCTCGGCGGCCAGCTCCTTGGCCAGGTCGCCCCGGGCGTCGAGGCACCGGCCGCCGCTCGCCTCGGCCAGGCGCAGGTCCAGGCGGCCCGCCAGGCAGCCGCCGGAGTCGAACGAGACCACCACCACGGGCACCCTGCGGTCGCCGGCGAGCTTCACGAGGTCGTCCCCGCGGGCCGCGTCCAGGCGGCCGTTGTCCTCGTCGTCGGTGAGGAGGACGACGAGCTGGGGGTGCCCGTCGTCCTCGGTGCCGCGGGGCATGCCGTCCAGCGCCGCCCGCAGCGCGCCCCCGATGTCGGCCTCCAGGGACATCCCGGGCGTCGCTGCGGCCACCTTCCTCGCCGCGGCGGCGGCCCTGTCCTGCTCGTCCTTGCCGGCCGCCCTCGACGACGAGCCGTGGGCGCCGAAGGCGAGCAGTTCGCTGTACGGCGGGCCCGAGCCCTCCGAGGCGACGCCCCACACCCCGTACGTGTCGTCGGGGCCGAAGCGTCCCATGGCCTGCGCGAGGATCTCGCGGGCGCCGTTCGCCCCGTCCCACCACCGGTTCATGGAGCCGGAGCTGTCGAGCAGGAAGCGGACCCGGCCCGCGGCGTTGGCCTGCCGGTACTTCTCCAGCGTGTCCGTGGCCTCGCCGGCGGACAGGGGGCGCAGCGGCGCGGAGGACGAAGAGGAGGACGGCCGGAATCCCTCCTCCCGGAGCGCCTTCCGCCCGTCCTCCGACGCCAGCCAGTCCCGGAAGCGCCCCACGGCCCGGTCGCGCTCGTCCTCGTCCCGGCGCGCGTCGTTCCAGCGGACGTGGACGAACACCGGGTCCAGCCCGGGCACGTCGTCCGGGTACTCGGCCACCCGCGCCACCCCGGTCTGCCCGGCGCAGCTGCGGTACCGGTCGACGGTGGGCTCCGCGACGAGCACGGCGGTGCGCCGGTCGGTGTCCCGGTCGCCCTTGGCCAGCCGGCACACGAGGTCCCTTCCGCCGACCGGGCCGGACCGGCTTTTCTCGTGCTGCCGCTTCTCGACGGCGCGCGGGGCGTCCGTCCGGTAGAGCCCGGCGGTCGCGGCGAGCGCCGCGTCGGTGTGGCGGGGGTCGGCCCGGCGGATCTCCGCCTCCTCGGCCTTCCCCCTCAGCGCCGTCGTCAGCTCGGCGAGCCCGCGCCCCGCGCGTCCGCCCTCCGGTTCGGCGAGCGGTTCGGGCACCAGCAGGACCAGGGGCGTACGGGCCAGCGGCCGTCCGCCGTCGAACTCCAGGGACAGGACGGACGGTTGGTTGCCCGTCTCGTCCTGCGCCCGGCGCGCGCTCGCCGAGGAGGCCGGAATCCAGACGTCCGGCTGCGGCCCGACGCTGCCGACCGGGTTGAACCCGGACGAGCTGCCGCGGGCCCACTCGCCGTACTGGGTGCGGAACGCCTCCACGGTCTCGGCGGACCCGGCGCTGTAGACGGTGACGCCGGTGCGACGGCAGTTGTCCCCGTCCTTGTTCGCCTTGGACGCGACGAAGCCGTCCACGGCCCTGCGGACGGCCGGTGCCAGGTCCGGGTCGGTGAGCACGCGCAGTTCCAGCGGGGGGTGGTGCGCGCAGGAGGCGGCGGGGCCGGGGCCCGCGGAGGCGCCGGAGGTGATCCACCAGAGGAGGAGTGCGAGGGCGGTCGAGACGGCCAGGAACGCGGTGACCAGGTGGCGGCGCGGCGGGAGCCACGGCGGGCGGTACCACGGAGGAGGAGCGGGGACGGGACCGGATTCCGGGCCGGGATCCGGGCCGGGAGCCCGCTTCGGGAGGAGGACGGCCTGCTCGCCCGTCTCCTCCCAGCGGAGCTGGGGCACCCACTCCTTGCCGGCCACCGTCCTGGCGTCCTCCAGCCCGGCCACCAGATGCCGGTGCAGCACGCCGACGGTCACGTCCTCGCCGGGCCCGCCGTCGCCCGGTGCCAGGGCCTCGATCAGCAGGGCGGTGAACGGCGTCGGTGTCGCGGAGCCGCCCGCGTCGATGCGCTGGTTCTGCTGCACCGCCAGCAGCAGGGAGATCCGCCGCTGGTCGGGGGGCTCCAGCTTGTCCCAGGCAGCGGCGGCGTTCCCCGCGTAGCAGCAGTCGAGGACGACCACGGTGTGGCGGGGCCGGTGCTGTCCGGCACGCAGCCGGTTGAGGACCTTGTCCTCCCAGTGGATCCAGCCCGGAAAGGCGGGCCCGTGCTCGATCTTGGCGCCGCCCAGCCCCAGGAGCAGCCGGCTGCGTTCGCCGGTACTGGTGTCGACGATGCCGTGCCCGGCGAAATAGACCAGGAGCAATTCATCGGTGGAGTCCCGCACTTCGCCGATTCGCTGCTCGAACTCCCTGATGTCGGGCGAGGAAAGGGACTCGACCGCGGTGAAGACACCGCCTTCGCGCAATGCCCCTTCCAGCGCGGTCAGGTTCTTCCCGACGGCCGCGATGTCCCCGAGGACGTCCGCCTGCGGGCCTTCCGGCGCGTAGTCCGACACGCAGACGATGAGGGCGCGGCGGGCCGCCCGGGGCCGTTCGGGTCCGGACACGGCGCTAGTCCCGCTCGTCGTCCGGCCTCGCCCGGAATGCGGGTGGGGTCCGGTCCCCGAGGGCACGCCGGCTCGCGAGCCACTCCTTGACGGACTCCGTCACGAGCCCCACGACGACGTCCGTCGCGGTGCTGTCGAGCCATTCGAGCAGCAGGTCCAGCTGGGGGCCCATGGCGGCACCGGGTTCCGCCTGCCGGGGGGCCCGCCTGATCTGCACCCTGTCCGTCAGACCCGGCTCGTCCTTGAGCCATGTCTCAAGGGACTTGAGGTCCTCCTCCCGCACCTCCCCGGGAGCCGTGACGCGCACGCCGTGCCGTATGTCGTCCTCACCCTGGGCCATAACTCGACATGGTGGCACGGACGTCGGCATTCGAGGAGAGTTCGAAGGCGCCTCTTCCGGACGTCGTCGCGTTTCCGTGCGACGGGCACTCGGAGTGTTCGGCTTGATCCGGCGCGGAACCCCGGCCGCCGACGTGCAGAAAGGTATCGATCAGGCAACCCCTGCCCCGGGGCGGACGAGGAGTGCTGAAGGAGCCCGGCATTTCCCCGGCCGCCCACCCGCCGGACCTGACGGACCGTAAGGTGGGGCGTGTGGCCGACGAGACATACAACACCGTGAGCGGCGAGTCGCACGTCGCGGCGGTCGTCCAGAGCGGTTCGATCGAGCACCTGCACTTCCACGCCGCGTCCCCGCCCGGCCCCGACGACGTCCCCTTCCAAGTCCCGGCCGCGCCGTCGCACTTCGAGGACCGCGCGGCCGAGCAGGAGCGGATCCTGCGGGCCGCGGAGGCCGGATCCGGGCACGACGGACCGCTGGTCGTCGCCCTGACCGGGATCGGCGGCGTCGGGAAGACGGCACTGGGCTTCCACATGGCGCGGCGGCTCGGCGGGCGGTTCCCGGACGGGGTGCTGTACGTCGACCTGGACGACCTCCGCCGGGACGGAGCCGTGGAGATCGCGGACGCGCTCGCCGAACTGCTCGGCGGGCTGGGCGTGCGGCCCGAGTGGCTGGAGAGGTCCCTGGGCGGGC
Source organism: Streptomyces sp. AV19 (assembly GCF_015999245.1). Classification (GTDB taxonomy): domain Bacteria; phylum Actinomycetota; class Actinomycetes; order Streptomycetales; family Streptomycetaceae; genus Streptomyces. The sequence goes on from NZ_JAEAMR010000010.1 coordinate 1,069,973, forward strand.
GGTCGAAGCAGTACTGGACCCGGACCCGGGGGAAGAGACTGCTCGTGGTGGTCGACAACGCCCGCTACGGGCCGGAGGCGGTGCCCCTCCTCCCGGCGTCCGCCGGGAGCCTGGCCATCGTCACCAGCCAGGGACCGCTGTACGACCTGGACCGCGCGGTCGCCGCCGAGGTGCCGGTGGGGCCGCTCGCGGTGGACGACGCCGTGCGGCTGCTCCGGCACATCGTGGACGACCCGCGGCTGGCGGCGGAGCCGGACGCCGCCGCGTCCCTGGCCGAGGGCTGCGGCGGCCTGCCCGCCGCGCTCACCGTGGCCGGCCGGTGGATCCGCAGGTACCCCAGGCGCAGTCTGGGCCGGCTGGTCGCCGAACTCACCGCGGAACTGCGGGAGAAGGGCATCCCGATGGTCGAGGCGGTGTGGGACGCCGCCTACGCCGGACTGGGCCCGGAGGCCGCGCACCTGTACCGCCTGCTGCCGGAGTTCCCCGCCCCGGTCGTCACCGGGGCGCCCGCCGCCGCGCTGCTGGGCGGCGGGCCCGTCCCGGCCGGGGACGCGCTGGAGGAACTGGGGACGGCCGGCCTGCTGGAGGGCGGGGACGGCGACGGGTACCGGATGCACGACCTGCTGCGTGGGCACGCCGCCCGCCGCGCCCGCCGGGCCGACCCCGAGGGCGACCGGCGGGCCGGGGCGCAACGGAGGCTCGTCCGCTGGTACCTGCGCCAGGCCCAGCGGGCCGACCTGCTGGCGGCCGGGGCCCGGATGACCTTCGCCGCGCCCGAACCGCCCGTCGAGGGCGCGCCCGACGTGGAGTTCGCCGGCAAGGGGGAGGCGCTGCGGTGGCTGGAGGCCGAGCGGCTCGCCCTGTACGGCTGCGTCCGGACCGCCTCCGGCTCCGGCCTGTCCGCCCACGCGTGGGCGCTGTGCGAGCCGCTGTGGACGCACTTTCTGGACCACCAGCACTACGCGGACGTCGTCGACGCCTTCCGCACGGGGGCGGACGCCGCCCGGCGGGACGGGAACCTGTCCGCGCTGATCCGCATGCGGTGCCAGCTGGCCCGGCCCCTGTGGGAGCAGGAGCGCCACGACGAGGCCGAGGAAGAGCTGCGGCACGCCGCGGCGGCCGCGGAGGCGCTGGGGGACTCCGTGCCGGAGCGGAAGCTGAAGGCGTCGGTGACCGAGTTCCGGGGGAAGCTGAAGTCCGTCCGGGGCCAATGGGCGGCGGCCGCCGAGGACTTCGCGTCCTCGCGCGAGCAGCACCGGGCCATAGGGAACGCGTACGGCGTGCTGCTCCAGACGCACCTGCTCGGGCGGACGGCGCTGGACATGGGCGAGCCCGGACGGGCCGCCGGGCTGCTGGCCGAGGCGCACGCGATGGCCCGGGAGCAGGGCCGGGAACGGATGACCGCGCGGACCGGCTTCGAGCTAGGCCGCGCGCTGCGGGCGGCCGGGCGCGCCGAGGAGGCGCTCCCGCTCGCGCGGGAGGCGCTGGCGAAGGCCCGGGAGCGGGGCTCGGCCTCCGACGAGGCCCGGATCCTGCGGGAGCTCGCGGCCCTGGCGGACGACCGGGGCGAGACCGCCGAGGCCGGGGAACACCGCGCGCTGGCACGGCGGTTGACCGAGCGGTACGGCGGCCTGCCGGGGGCGGGTCAGAGCTCGTAGCCGAGGTCCGCGTCCTCGGCCGGGCCCACGTGCACCCGGACGCTCAGCGGGCCGACCGCGCAGACCAGCGTCACCGGGGCGGCCGGAGCCCCCGAAGCCGTGCCCAGCCAGGCGTGGACCGCGGAGAGCGCCGCCGCCGGGTCCGTGCGCAGGACGCGTCCGGCGACGGCGGCCGGTACGACACGGACGCTCAGCGGGCCTGCGGAGCGGTGCCGCACCAGGAGCCGCTCCGGGGTGAGGAGGGCGGCGGCGGTGCGGCAGCCGGGGTGGTCCTCCAGGGCCCGGGACGTCCACCCGGCGGCCGTCCACGCGCTGGTGTGCGGGGTGCGGGGGAGCGGTGCCGCGCGGCGCCAGAGCACGGCCGCGCTCTGCGCCGCCCGTCCGGCGCCCGGGAGTTCGGCCGCGAGGTGGTGGGCGACGACGGGCGTGGCGGCGGGGAAGCGCTCGACGGCCACCCGGAGCCCGGAGACCTCGGCGCGGACCGCGAAGGCGTGCGGCCGGTGGTCCCGGGGCGCCGGGCGCGGCAGCGGGCGGGCCCCCGGCCGTCCGGGCCGCGGCGTCAGGTCCAGCAGCCGGTACAGCTCGGCGCGCAGCCGCGCCAGCGCCCGGCCCGGCAGGGCGAAGGCGGCCCGGGCGGGCGTCCGGCAGTCGCGGGCACCGGCCGCGCGCAGCGCCTCCGGCAGGCCGGCGGGGCCGGTGAACCGGGGCGCGCGGGCGAGGACTTCGGCCATGGGGCTGCCGGGTATCAGCTCGGTCCCGCCGTCGTACGCCCCGACAACGGGACGCCCGAGGGCGGCGGCGTACAGGGCGGTGGAGCCGTGGTCGGTGAGCACGGCGTCGCAGGCGACGAGGAGGGCGGCCCACTCCTCGTGGGGCCCGGCCCGGACCAGGCCCGCGTCCGTGGCGGGCGCGAGCCACCGGCCGAGGTCGAACGCGCCGATGTCGCTGTGCTCGTTGGGGTGGAGGACGAGGGCGAACTGGTAGGCGTCGTGCGGGAGGCCGTGGACGAGCCCGGCGGGCAGCTCCGGCCGCCGCGTCAGCAGGGACTCCCGCCCCCACGTGGACGTGAGCACCACGAGCCGGCGTTCACCGGTGCCGAGGGCGGCCCGGTAGTCGTCGCGGTGTTCCAGCGAGCCGAGCAGGCGGTCGTACGTCGGGTCACCCACCACCGTCGCCCGGGCCGCGGCCGGCGGGCAGTGCTCGGCGAGCCGGTCGAGCTGGCTGCCGTGCGCGAGCGCGTGCAGGGCGGCCCAGGGCTCGCCGTCGTCGAGCAGGTAGCCCGGGTCGAGCCCGGAGGGGAGGAGGGGCGAACCCTCGTGCGCGAGCGCCTTGTTGAACCCCGCGCCGTGGGGGAGCAGCACGCTCGGGCCGCGCAGGGCCCGCAGTTCACCCTTGGGGCTCGCGGTCAGGACCAGGTCGTGGGTGCGTCGCCGGGCCTCGTCCCAGGGGACGAAGCGGGCGTCGGAGCGCTCCAGGACCGTGAGGGCGTCGGTGCCGAACGCGGATCCCGGGACCAGGGTGAAGCGCCTGCGGACGCGCTCGTCGCCGTCGAAGACGGGGAGCACGTCGAGGAGCCGGTGCAGGGCGCCGGCTGAGCGGAAGGCGAGGAGGACGGTGCGTTGCCTCGTTGCCTCGTTGCCTCGTTGCCTCGTTGCCTCGCTGCCTCGCTGCCTCGCTGCCTCGCTGCCTCGCTGCCTCGCTGCCTCGCTGCCTCG
>NZ_JAEAMR010000100.1 GCF_015999245.1 Streptomyces sp. AV19
CGTTCAACGTGCTACCGGAACGCTTGATCGGGAAGAGCTAACGAAGTCCTACTAGGCGCCGCCCCTTCCTGCCAGCCCCGTTCCTGTCAGTCCCGCCGCCCCTTCCCGTCAGTCGACGAGCAGCACCACCTTGCCCCGCCCGTGCCCGCTCTCGACGTCGCGCTGCGCGTCCGCGGCGCGCTCGAGCGGGTGGACGGCCCGTACGTGCCAGGAGAGTTCACCGCACGCGTACCGTTCGGCGAGCCCGGCCAGCCGGGCCGCCGAGCGGGTGGCCGGGGTGACCCGCACCCCCTCGGCCGCTGCCCGCTCGTGTTCGACGAGGGTCAGCATCCGGCTCCGGTCGGCCACCAGGCCGAGCGAGAGGTCGAACGCCTCGCCGCCCGCGCCGTCGAGGACGCAGTCGACCCCCTGCGGGGCCAGCTCCCGGACCCGTTCGACGAGCCCCTCGCCGTAGGCCACGGGGAGCGCGCCCAGCGTGCGCAGGTAGGCATGGTTGGCCTCGCGCGCCGTGCCGATGACCAACGCGCCCGCAGCGCGCGCCAGTTGGACGGCCGCGCTGCCCACCGACCCGGCCGCACCGTGCACCAGCAGGACCTCGCCCGCGCGCGGGGCGATCTCCCCCAGGGCGATGTGGGCGGTCTGCGTCCCCGCGGTGAAGCCGCCCGCGACCTGCCAGGGCATGGTGGCGGGCTTGCGCGTGACCTGGCCGGCCGGCGACACGATCAGCTCCGCGTACGCCCCGAGCTGCCCGAAGCCCAGCACCTCGTCCCCGGGCTCCCATCCGGTGACCCCCGGGCCGACCTGGTCGATCACCCCGGCGAACTCGTTGCCGGGGATGCGCGGCAGCGGCCCGGAGATGCCCGGCGGCGTCCAGCCGGCGCGCACCGCGCAGTCGTACGGCTGGACACCGGCCGCCCGCACCCGGATCCGCACCTGCCCCGGGCCGGCCTGCGGCTCCTCCACGTCCTCCACCCGCAGCACCTCGGGACCCCCGAACTCGTGGAACAGCACCGCTCGGCTCATGGTTCGCTCCTCTTCCTCTCCGCCTCGTACGTCACTGGCCACGACCGTAGGAAGCGGAGAACCGAAGCGAATCCGTAGGACTACGGAACCTCGGTGAGCCGGCCCGGGAACCCGTCGGCCAGCGCCGCCAGTTCGCGCCGGGAGCCGACCCCGAGCTTCGGATACGCCTTGTACAGGTGGTACTCCACGGTCCGCGGGCTGAGGAAGAGCCGGGCGGCGATGTCGCGGTTACTGGTCCCCGCGGCGGCCAGGCGGACCACCTGGCGCTCCTGGGGCGTCAGCACCGCCAGCGGATCGGGACGCGCCGCGGGCGCGGCCGACGCCGTCTCGCCCACTGCCCGCAGCTCGCCGCGGGCGCGTTCGGCCCACGGCACGGCGCCCAGGCACTCGAACGCCTCCAGCGCGTTCCGCAGCCGGGGACGGGCCTCGGTGCGCCGGCGCGCCCGCCGCAGCCACTCCCCGAACAGCAGCTCCGTACGAGCCTCCTCGAACGGCCGGCCTGCCTCGCGATGCCGCTCCAGTGCGGCGGAGTACCGCTCCTCGGCCGCCTCTTCGGGCCCGGTCAGCGCCGCGCAGCGCAGGGCCACGGCCTCGGCCCACGGCTGTCCGGCCGCATCGGCCCAGGCGGTGAACGCCGCCTGCCGGCCGGTCGCCCGGCCGGGCAGACCGGCCCGTACGGCGGCCTCCACCAGGTCACCGGTGAACGGCAGCAGGGCGGCGGCCGCGGCCGGCCCGCCGCGCAGGGTGTCCTCGAACCGGCGCAGGGCCTGCTCGGGACGGCCCAGGCCGAGGTCGAGGAGGGCGAGGACGGCCGTGGAGTCGTCCCCGGCCGAACGCTCCAGCGCGGCACGGCACTTCTCCTCGTCGCCGGCGAGCGCCGCGGCACGGGCGGTGATCCGGTCGGCGACGGCGGTCAGCCGGCGGGCCGGCAAAGGCCCGCCCGGCCCGGCCGCGTCCGCCGTCGAACCGGCCGCGTCCTCGGCCTCCGCCGCCGTCGCGGCCGCCTCCCGCAGGCGCCCGGTCGCCCACTGGACGTCGCCGAGCGCCCGCAGCACGTCCGCCAGCGACAGGACGGTGCTGCGCGCCAGGCAGCGGACGGCCTCGGCGGTGGCGAGCCCGAGCACGGCGTCGTCGTCACCGAGCAGGGCGGCACAGTCGATGGCCAGGAGACGGACGAGGTGGGAGTCGGGGTTCCGGCCCCGTACGTCGTCGACGAAGAAACGCAGGGAAGCCATGGGGGCGGTGAGGTCATGGGTGCTGTCGGTGCTCGTCCCCACCCCGGACACCAGCCCCGCGAGCGCTGCCAGCGCCGCCGTCACCGGCTGCTCCGGCCGTACCCGGCCCGCCACTTCGGCGACCCGGCCGATCAGCCCTTCGTCCCGCGCCGCCCACGCACTGCGCGCGGCCAGCATCAGCATCGGCACGACAGGGCCGGGGTCGCGGCCGGCCAGCGGTTCGGCGTGGTCGAGCAGGAGGTAGGCCGCGGTGCGCGGATTCCCGCTCGCGTCCTCGACGGCGCCGCGCACCATGCCCAGCCAGGCGCGTACGGTCCGGTCCTCCGTCAGCTCCATCGCCTGCCGGGCCAGCCCGTCGGCCTGGGCGATCCGCCCCGTCACCACGGACACCTGCGCGGCGGACAGCAGGCGCCGCGCCCGGTCCAGGGGCAGCGGGCTGAGCTCCGACGCCCGGCGGTGGGCGGCGGCCGAGGCCGCGAACGCCCCGCGCTCCCAGGCGGATTCACCGGCGCGGTCGAGCCGCGCGGCCACTTCCTCGTCGGGCCCGGACGCGGCCGCGGCCAGGTGCCAGGCGGTGCGGTACGGGTCCCGGCCGGAGTCGTCGGCCTCCGCGAGCGCCCGGTGCGCGGCCATCCGCTCGGCGGGGTCGGCCCCTTGGTAGGCGGCGGCGCGGATGAGGGGGTGGCGGAAGGCGACCGCGGCGCCGGTGAGCGTGACGAGTCCGGCGCGTTCGGCCGCCCGCAGGTCGTCGGGCTCCGCACCGAGCGCACGGGCGGCGGCGCGGACGGTACGGAGCTCACCCCCGCTCTCGGCGGCGGCGACGAGCAGCGCGGTACGGGCCCGGCCCAGCCCCCGGACGCGGGCCCCGTAGGACTCCAGCAGCCTTGCGGGGACGGGGAGTTCGGCGGGGATCGGGGCACTGCCCGCGCGCTGCTCCGGGGTGAGCGCGCGCACCGTCTCCACGAGCGAGAGCGGATGCCCGTCCGACCGCTCGACGACCATGGCCCGCACGGCGTCCGCGAGGTCCGGAGCCCGGTCGGCGAGGAGTTCGGCGGCGGCCTCGGGGGCGAGGGAGCCGAGCCTCAGCTCGGGCACGCCGGGCACGGGCGACGGTTGCCCGTCGTCGGGCAGGTCGTCCCGGGCGGCCAGGAGGAGCGCGACGGGCTCGTCGCCGAGGCGGCGCGCGGTGAAGAGCAGGGCCTCCGCCGAGGAGGGGTCCAGCCACTGGACGTCGTCGACCAGGCAGAGCAGCGGTTGCTCGACAGCCAGATCGGACAGCAGGGTCAGCACCGCGAGACCGATGCGGAAACGGTCCTCCGGCGCGGCCTCGGCCAGGCCGAACGCGCCACGCAGCGCGTTCGCCTGGGGCGCGGGCAGGCTCGCCAGCCGATCCTCCGTCAGCACCGGGCGCAACAGCAGATGCAGCCCGGCGAAGGGCAGTACGGACTCGGCCTCGGTCCCCGTCGTCCGCAGGACGCGCACCCGGCTCCCGGCCGTCCGCGCCCGCCGGGCCGCCTCGGCCAGCAGCTCCGACTTGCCGATCCCTGCCGCGCCGCGCACCAGCAGGGCACCGCCCTGTCCCGCCCACGCCCGCGCCAACAGCGCGGCGACGGCGGCGTGTTCCGCTTCCCGTCCGTACAGCACCACTCGACGGCCCCCCGGCCTCGCTCGACCTGCCCCGCGCGCGGGGCATCGGCCCCCTGGTCCCGTAGTCCCGTAGTCCTACGGATTCGGGGCCTGACCTGGGCAGACTACGTTCTGTCCCATGACACGGACGACCCCCCTCACGATCGGCGTCTTCGCCCCGGCGCTCACCCTCGACCCCGCCGCCTCCCCCGGGGAGACCGCGGAGGCGGCCCGCCTCGCCGAGGAACTCGGCTTCGAATCCCTCTGGACCAGCGACCTGTTGACGGGACGCTGCCCGATGCTCGACCCGTTGCTGGTGCTGGCCTCCGCGGCCACGGTCACGACGCGGCTGCGGATCGGCACGGCGGCGCTGGTGCCCGCGCTGCATCCGCTGCCCGGCCTGGCCCAGAGGCTGGCCACGCTCCAGTACCTCTCCGGCGGCCGGCTCCTCCTCGGCGTCGACGCCGGGGACAGCGCCTGGGCCCGCTGGCGCGGAGGCTTGAAGGACCCGGCGGCCTGGCGGGCGACCGGCATCCCCTTCGAGGAGCGCGACGCCCGCCTGGACGAGACGCTCTCCCGGCTGCCGGGCGCGATGAGCGGCGAACCCGGCCAACTCGACATCACAACACCGGATGTGCGACTGACCGTGCCGGCCGAGGTGCCGCCGCTGTTCATCGGCGGTGAGAACGAGGCCGCGCTCGAGCGAGCCGTCCGCCACGGCGACCACTGGTTCCCGGCGCTCGCGTCTCCGGCCTGGCTGACGGAGACAGTCGCCCAGCTGCGCGAGCGGGCGGAGGCCGCGGGCCGCCCGATGCCGGGCGTGACCATTGGCCAGCCGTTCGGACTCGGCGACGGCGTGACCAGACCGGGCGGGCCGAACCTGACACGGGTCGCCGCCGGCGCCTTCGGCATCTCGGAGGAACGGTCCGAGGCCATGGTCATCGACGGAAGTCCGGAACGGGCCGCAGAGCGGATCGCGGAATTCGCGGCGGCCGGCGCCGACCGGATCGTGTTCAGCACGTACGACCCGGCCTGGCAGAAGCAGTACGAACTGCTGGCGGAGGCCGTGGCCCTCCTGCCGTAAACGCAGGCTGTAAACGCAGGCCGTAAACGCAGAAAAGCCTCGGGCCCGAGTTGATTTCTCAACTCAAGCCCGAGGCTTTTCATCAAATTTAGTTCGGCGGCGTCCTACTCTCCCACACGGTCCCCCATGCAGT
>NZ_JAEAMR010000101.1 GCF_015999245.1 Streptomyces sp. AV19
TAGTGTCGCGTGATCCCGCCTATGTCACTTCGAGTTGTTCGCGACGAGTTTCCTGACGTTGCGTTGTGTCAGGCGGACTTTTGCGAGGATCTCGTCGGCGGTGGCGGTCCAGGTGAAGGGCTTCGGGTGCTCGTTCCAGGTGTTGATGTAGTCGCGGATCTGGCTGACCAGGACGCGAACGCTGGAGAACGTGCCCCGGCGGATCGACTGCCGGGTCAGGATGCCGAACCAGATCTCCACCTGGTTCAGCCAGGAGGAGCCGACCGGGGTGAAGTGGAAGTGGACATGCGGGTTCTTCGCCAGCCACGTCTTCACATCTGGCGTGGTGTGGGTGGACAGGTTGTCCAGGACGATGTGGATTTCCTTGTCCGCGTGGGGCTGGACGGCCTTCTTCAGGAAGGACAGGAAGTTCTTCCCGTTCCGCTTCGGCTTGCAGTCGCCGAGGACTTCACCGGTGGCCACGTTCAGCGCGGCGAAGAGATTGGTGGTGCCGTGACGGACGTAGTCGGCGGTCCGCTTCTCGGTAGCCGCAAACGTGACGGGCAGCAGCGGCTGGGTCCGGTCCAGGGCCTGCACTTGCGTCTTCTCGTCCACCGACAGCACGACCGCGCCGCCCGGTGGGTCGAGGTACAGACCGATGACGTCCGCGACCTTGTCCGCGAACGCGGGGTCCCTGGAAATCTTGAAGGTGCCGCTGCGGTGCGGTTTCAGGTTCTCCTCACGCCAGACGCGGGCGATGTAGTGCCAGGACACCGTGATGCCCTCGCGCCGCTTCAGATGGTCGGCCAGTGTCCGTGTCGACCAGTGCGTCAGCCCGGAACCGGCCGGCGGCGACATCCTCGTCAGCGCAATCACCCGTGCCCGGGTCCGCGGTGGCACCTGCATCCGTCCACCGCGGCGGGGCCGGTCCTCCAGCCCGGCCAGGCCCCGCTCGGCAAAACGGGCCTTGCAGCGGTCCACCGTCCGCGCCGAAATCCCCAGGAGCTCGGCGATGTCCTTGCGCCGTCTCCCTTCACCGGACCACAGCACAATCCGCGCACGCAGCGCCATATCGGCCGAAACTCTGCGAGAGTTCACCAACTCCCGCAACACCATGATCTGTTCAGAGGAAATCCGGAGGTCCATGTCCGGCTCAACGAGCCGACCAGCCTCAAGTGACACCACATGGATCACGCGACACTAG
>NZ_JAEAMR010000102.1 GCF_015999245.1 Streptomyces sp. AV19
TGGCGAGGTCGGACTCGACGGCTGTGGTGCGCTGGAGAACGACTTCGAGCTTGCCATTGAGGGTGGCGAAGCCGGTGTCCACGCTGCCGCGCAGTCGCTCCAGCTCGACGGCGACGGCGTGGTCGGCCGGTGTCGTCACTCGGGCGCCTTCCGGACCGTCTCGGTGAGCCCGGGGCCCTCGGGGCCGACAGAGGTTGCGACGGCGGTCAGCAGGGCGAGGACGGCGGCCAGGGCGGCGGCGGACAGAGCACCCATCCACGGGGCGTCGAGCATGCCGGTAGCGCCGGCCCCGAGGACGCCGAGGAGGGCTGGGCGAAGGTGCGGATCATCCGCTCGAAGGTGGCGAGCCAGAAGGCGGAGGTCGTCATGGTGATCACTTCCAGTAGAGGCCGCGCGCCTGGGCGGCCGTGAGGGTGGCGGGGGCGGTGTCCCCGGCGGTCGCCGGGCCGTATGTGATCTCGAAGCGCAGGGTCTCGCCCGGCAGGATCGAGCCCGCGTGCAGGAAGTCGACGAAGCTGCTGCCCGTGGTCGCGATGCGCTCGACGATCGGGGACGTCCAGCGGCTGCCGTCCGGCCGCTGGTGCACGAAGCGGCCCTGGAGCACGCCGCCCGGCAGGGCGTCCACGCGTAGGTACACGGCGGCGGTGTAGGAGCGGGCTCCGGAGATGAGGTTGTCCCGGCCGATCCGGACCGTGGTCCAGGTGTCCGGACGCAGGTCAACGCGGGTGGTGCTGGCCTCGCCGAGGGGGTACGGCACTGTGTCCTCCGTGGGGTTGGGGGAGGGGTGTCCGGGCTGTCCGGACAGGCGGCGGGCGATCCGGGCACGCATGTCCGGCATGGTGAAGCCGCGCGGGTCGCTCTTGTCGTTCGACCACTCCAGGTGGCCGATCACGCTCTTCGCCGACCAGCCGTGCGCCCGGCACAGCGCCGCCGAGACGCGCTCGATCGCGTCGAGCTGCGCGGTGGGCCAAGGGTCGCGGCCATCGCCGCGGTTGATGCACTCGAAGCCGTAGAAGGCGCGGTTGCCGTCGACGCCGTCGAGGTTGCCCCGGGTCGGGGGCGGGGGCCGGTGGCCGTAGTCCTCCGCGATGACGTGCTCCAGGACGGCGGGGTCGCCGCCGCCGGCGTGGTTCGTGCGCCCGTATCCGACGAGGTGCACGG
>NZ_JAEAMR010000103.1 GCF_015999245.1 Streptomyces sp. AV19
GCGTTGCCCCCGCGCGGAGCGCGAAGAAACGGTGAACGGGCGGGGAGGGGCACCCAGCCCGTCCGGCGATTGAGCACAAAGCGGCGAAGCCGCTTTGCGGGGGCGCAGGGGGCGGAGCCCCTGCGGCCGGCCGCGCGCCGCGCGCCGCGCGCCGCGGGGGCCCGAAGGGGCGCAGCCCCCGCGGCCGCCACGGAACGACGATCGTGTGACCCCCACCACGATCCCTACCGCACCAACCCCCCACCAGTGGATCGTGATCAGCGAAAACCCGAAACCCCCTCGGAGGAGGCCACCGTGATCGACATAGCCAGGCTCACCCCCACCGACCACCCCGCATGGGAATCCCTCTTCCGCGCCTACATCGACTTCTACGAGCGCGACGAACCCCAGCAGATGTACGACACCGCCTGGGCCGCCTTCCAGGAGGACACCCGCCTCCACGCCCTCGGCGCCAAGATCGACGGCGAACTCCTCGGCATCACCCACTTCTTCATCCACCCCAACACCTCCGGCCCCGACGTCTGTTACCTCCAGGACCTCTTCACCGATCCCCGCGCCCGCCGCAAGGGTGTGGGAGAGGCGCTGATCGCCGCCGTGGTCGAGTGGGCCGAGAAGCGCGGATGTTCCCGCGTGTACTGGAGCACCCACGAGACGAACGCCACGGCCCGTCGCCTCTACGACAAGGTGGCCGACTACCGCGGCTTCATCCGCTACCAGATCGAACTGCCCCGCTGATGCCCGAGTCCTTCTACCGCGACGCGGGAAACGGCCGTTACGAGAGCACCCCCGCCACCGCGGGCCCCTGGAGCCCGAAGGCGCAGCACGCGGGCCCTCCGTCCGCCCTCCTCGGGCGCGCACTGGAGCGGCACGAGGCGCGGGAAGGGGTCAGAGTGGCCCGGGTGACGCTGGAGATACCGGCTCCGGTGCCCGTCGGCGATCTCCACGTGCGGGTGCGCACGGTCCGGTCGGGCCGGCGCACGGAACTCCTCGAGGGCGAGATCCTCGCCGAGGACAGGCCGGTGATGCTGGCCCGGGCATGGCGGGTCGCCGCCGCCCCCGAGGACACGCCGTCCCTGCGCCCGGAGCCGCTGCCGCCGGCCCTGCCGGCCCCGCAGGGCCCGCCCCGGATGAGGGGCGCGCACCTCGACGGTTACGTCGCGGCGATGGAATGGCGCTTCGCGTCCGGGGGCTTCGACGACCCGGGACCGGGGGCGGCCTGGGCCCGGCAACGGATCCCCCTGGTCGCCGGCGAGGAGGACACCCCGCTGACCCGCGCCCTGACCCTCGCGGACAGCAACTGGGCCGTCGGCTTCGAACTCGACCACGTCCGGCGGCTCGTCATCAACACGGACATCACGCTGGCCCTGCACCGGGAGCCGGTGGGGGAGTGGCTCTGCCTGACCGCGGCGACGGCGGCGACGGCGGGCGGCTCGGGGTTGGCCGCGGGTCGTCTGGACGACGTGTCGGGCGACTGCGGCCGTATCTTGCAGACGTTGCTGGTCGCGGAGCGGTGACGCCGGTGGGACGGCGTGGTGGATTCGCCCCGGCCCCGCCCTTTCACCGTTTCTTCCGGGGCAAGCCCCGGGGCCCGCGACGCGGCTTCGCCGCGTTGACCGGGGGCTCCGCCCCCTGGACCCCCGGACCGCGCTGCGCGCGGTAGGCGGGGGCTCCGCCCCCTGCACCCCCGAAGCGCCCTCCGGGCGCTGTCCTCAAACGCCGGACGGGCTGGATTTCGCGCCCGCGCCGGATATTGCCCGTACGGATACCGCCCGTACGGATACCGCCCGTACGGACACTGCCCGTACGGATACCGCCCGTACGGACACTGCCCGTACGGACACCGCCCGTACGGATATCGCCCGCACCGGATATCCAGCCCGGGCGCGCACTTCAGCCCGTCCGGCGCTTGAGGACGAGCGGCGAAGCCGCGATACGGGGTCCGGGGCGGAGCCCCGAAGCGGGGTGCGGGGGCGCAGCCCCGCAAGGGGGCCAGGGGCGCAGCCCCGGCAGGGGTCCAGG
>NZ_JAEAMR010000104.1 GCF_015999245.1 Streptomyces sp. AV19
TGGCGAGGGTGCCGGTGCCTCCGGTGATGAGGACCGTCCCCTCAGGATCGAAGGGAACCCTGGTGGTTTGAGAGTTGGCTTCCGTGCGCTGAGTGGGCACAGAGCTGCCGGAGTTCGCGCCGTCGATTCTGGCGAGGCGCGGTACACGTACTTCACCTTCCCTGATCGCCGCCTGTGGTTCGTCTGACCAGAGGAGAGCGGGCAGGATGCGGGATGCCGTGGCTGACTCGTTCAAGTCGTCGACATCGACGATCAGAATTCGGCCCGGTTCTTCGTTCTGTGCAGAGCGCACCATCCCCCATACGGCAGCTCCGCCCAGGTCCTGCACGTCCTCGCCGGGCGCGCAGGCCACCGCGCCGTGGGTGACAACGATCAGCCTGGTATCGGCAAGACGCGCATCCGCCAGCCACTTCTGGAGTACTTTGAGCGCCTGCTCGGCCACAGTGTGCACGTCATCCAACAGAGACGCGTCATGCCGAGTGCCGCCCATGGGGCATAGAAGGGTGACGGGGGCCGGCTCTCCTTCGTCGAGTGCCCGGAACAGGTCATCGAGGTCGAGGTGCGAAGAAGTTCCGGAAGGGCAAAAACCTTCGATGGAGCGGAAGTTGGGTGACTGCACCAAAGCCCATTGACCTGGTTCCGGAGGAGTCGGCAGTTCACTGGGCAGGGCTTGCCAGCGCACTTCGAAGAGCGAGGGCTCCTCGGCATGCGCTTCGGCGAGGGCCCGCAATTGTTCCCTGGGGATGGGGCGAAGGGCCAGGGAAGTGGCGGACAGTACGGGCGCTCCTGTTTCGGTCACGGCAGTGACGGAACAGGAGTCGTTGGCGACAGACAACAACCGCACCCGGAGGGTTCCAGCACCTACTGCATGAAGGGTCACCCCTCTCCACGCGAAGGGAAGAGAGCAGGTGTTCCCGGGAGGAAGGTCCGAGAACCTCGTCAGGATCGGGTGCAGGCCGGCGTCGAGCAGGGCGGGGTGTACCCCAAAGCGCAAGGTATCGTCGGCCAATTCCTCCGAGAGACAGACCTCGGCCAGTGTTTCGTCTCCGTGCCGCCATGCTGCTCGGAGTCCTTGAAAGGCGGGGCCGTAGGTGAAGTTGGCTTGGGCGAGCTGGTGGTAGAAGCCGTTGAGGGGAATAGGGATTGCGTCGGGTGGGGGCCATTCTCCGTTGAGGAGTGGGTCGATGGGGGTGGTGTGGGGGGAGCTGGGCCGGGGTGCGAGGGTGCCGGTGGCATGTTGTTGCCAGGTTTGCTCGGTGTTGTGTGTGTTGTCGGGGCGGTCAGCGTGGGAGTGGATGGTGAGTTGGCGTCGGCCGGTGTTGTCGGGTGGTGTGGTGGTGATTTGGAGGGTGGTGGGGTGGGTGGGGTGGAGGGGGAGGGGGGTGTGGAGGGTGAGTTCTTCGATGTGGGGGGTGGTGGTGTGGTGGGCGGCGTGGAGGGCGAGTTCGAGGAACGCGGTCCCGGGGAGGAGGGGTGTACCGGCGATGGCGTGGTCCGCGAGCCAGGGGTGAGTGGCCAGACTGATCTGTCCGGTGAACAAG
>NZ_JAEAMR010000105.1 GCF_015999245.1 Streptomyces sp. AV19
GCCGCACTACCACCTCGTCCAGCACGACGACGGCACCGTCACCATGACCGGCCCCACCGCCCCCCACCACCCCCACGACGACCAAGCCGCCGCCATCGCCGCCGTCGCCGAACTCGCCGCAGCCATGGGCCGCCCGGTCCGCGCCACCGCCACTGACCCCGACGGCACCACCTGGCACCTCATCATCAGCCCCGACGAGACGGTCACCGAGACCGGCGCCATCACCGGCCCCGCCAAGCCCGCCCGCCGTACCCTGCGCCCCCGCATGACCCCGGCACCGACGAAGACGGCGCCCCCCACCAGCGAGGAGCCCGCCCCGGCGGCCCCCGCCGCCGTGCCTGCGGGCACCGAGCCCGCGTCGACGCCCGTCCCCGCAGCCCCGCAGACGCCACCCCCGGTTCGCGAACCGGGCCACACCGTCGCGGACTTCGCCGCTATCCGGTCGTACGCCGAAGCCGGCGATCTGGAGAAGGCGAGCGCGCTCGCTGCCGCTCTGGACGAGGCGATATCCGCCCAGCACGGCCCCAGCCACCCCAGTACCCTCGAAGTCCGCGAGGTCCGCGCCCACCTCCGCGCCGAGGCCGGCGACCTCCCCGCCGCCGTCACGCTCTACCGCGACGTCGCCGAGCGATGGCTGTACCACGGCAACCAACCCCAAGCCGACGCCACCGCCGACCGCGCACACGCCCTCTGGCTCAAGATCACAGACCCCAGAACCGCCGCCCAACTCGCCGATGCGATCGTCCGCATGCGTAGCCAGATACCCGGACCCGGCGCCCGCGCTTACGCCGCCGCCCAACAGCGCCAGGCAGGACTACAGGCGCAGGCGGCCGGCGCCGAGACCCGGCGCGACCGCGCATAGCTGCATGTAGAGCGGCATTCATAGGTAAAAGACTAGTCATGCACTATGGCTGGTGAGGGTTAGCGTGCTAGCTCTTACGCTAGGTACTTGGCGACGTGTTGACGTCTTGCTCCGGCTTGGGGCGTCATTCTCGTGCCCCTCCGCGCATCAAGTCGGCGCTACCTGTATGCTCACGGGGCGTTAGTTACCCCCACCGACCCTCTTTAGCGCGTAGCGCAGGGGCGCCGATGTCACCAGGGAAGTGGTCCTAATGAGTCTGCGGACATTCACTCTCAAGGCCAGAGACCTCACCCACGCCCTCGCCGCGCTCAAGCGCAGGTGTGCAGCTGCGGAGTCCGCCGACTATGTGCGTAAGGTCATCGCCGACATCAACGGCAAGGGGGGAGTGGGTAAGTCCAGTCTCGCCGCCGCGGTAGCAGCAGCTTTCGCCGCTATCGGCAAGAAAGTTCTACTCATTGAGTTGGATCCCCAGGGGAACAACGCTGAGGACCTCGGCTTCCACGGAACGCCCTTGAACGACAACGGGCAAGCCCAGGTGGATGCCATCCTTCACGGCAAGTCGCTTATTCCGACTGGGGAGGCCCGGCCAAACCTGTTCGTGGTGCCAGGTGGCGCCCTGGTGGAACAGATCGTTGAAGAGCTCTACGTGCAGCGACGCTTGTGCAGTGAGGCGCCCGAGCTACTTGTTCAGAACGCGTGGATGGGTGTGTACGCGTCTGTGCTGGAGCCCCTGAGAGACGAGTACGACCTCATCATCCTGGACATTGCACCCGGCTACGAGACGCTCCAACTCGCAGGGCTGGCTGCCGCGGACATGTCCCTGATTCCTGCCAAATCCGATCCGTCGTCGCGGAAGGGCCTGCGCGCGGTTGCGTCGCGGTTCGTGCTTGCGCGCCTGTATAACCCCGTCTTGGTCCTCCTCGGTGTAGTGCTCTTCGGTGTGAACGCGAGTGCCTCCAAAGTGGAAGAGCAGATTCGCGAGCACCTGGAGAAGGACTTGGGCGGAGCCGCTCCGGTGTTTTCCCAGGCCATTCGCCACGTTGAAGCGGCGGCCGTCGCGTGCAGAACACGCGGAAAGGTCCCCGCCGAACTTCGCGACACGCAACCAGACGCAAGCCTATCGCCAGCCGTCCTCAAATCCATCAAGGCCCTGGCCATGGATTATGAGGCCCTGACATATCAAATCCTCAAGGCAATTGTTGAGGCGAACAAGGGGGTTATTGCAAAGTGAGCCAATCGGCCAATGCAGAAGCCGGCGGCTTGCCGCCAACCGACCTTTCGGCCGCATTCGGTGACTTGGCCAACCAGATGTCAGGCCGAACCACCACGCAGCCGCCCCATGTGCCCCCGCCCTCGGAGGAGGCGTCCCCCCCCGAGGACAGTCGGCCGTGGGCCGGACAGGCAGTAGATTCCCCTGCCGCCGTCGGGAGCCCGGATGACTCCACGGGCGACGCTGAGAACCGGTTCCGTCAGGTTACATCGACCATCGCTGTGACAGTCATCGCCCGTTTCGAGCAGTACCAAACAATGGAAAAGATGAACAACGGCGTGTCGTTGTCCAACACCGCCGTTGTGTTGACTGCGATCAACCATTCCGCAGGCGCGTTTGAAGAGCTTGCCCGAAAGAGGAATCCCTCTCAGGAGGACTCAGGGCAGCTCTTCGCCATTCGGACTCCCGGCCGCAGGGTTACCAAAGAACGTCGCAAGGTCGATCAACTGTCGTGGCGCCCTACCTACGGCGAGATCGCCCGCGTGGACAAAATTTGGGAAGCCGCAAGGTTCCCAAACCGGTCTGCCTTTGTGGAGGCCACGTTGGATGCGTTCCTCCCCCCGTTGAAGCCCAAACCGCCGAAGATTAAGGCCAACTGACGGGCCGCAAGCGACAGCCCCGGACCGCCTGCCAAGCATTGTCCGGGGCTGCCTACTACTCAGGAGAGAACTCCCATGCTCAACAGTACGGCCTCCGACGGCCGCACCATGACGCCTGGCCCCGATGACGGCCGGAACCTGTTGCGTCAGGAGGGCAGTCGATGAACTTTGTCCTCCACCCAGTGCCGCTGTGGCACCTCATCGCCGCTTCGGCCTTGCTGCTCGTTGCTGCCATCGCCTTGCCCTACGCCGTCAGTCGCAGAGCCTCGGTCAGGCCCGTGTCGGCCCCTGCCCGGAGTCGCCGCAAGCTCTCCGCGGGCACGCTCTCGGCCATGGCCGCTTTCGTGGTCTGCACCTCGGTCTCGTTGAATACCTCGTACCGGTTCACGAGCGACGGCCTCGACATGACCGGCGACGTCGAGCGCATGCTGAGCTGTGCGGCGTTTGAGTGCTTGATCGCGATGTGCGTCCTCGGGGCCCGGGAGAAGTTGGCTGCCGAACGCACCACGGGTTGGTACGGGTCGGCTGTCTGGATCCTCGCGGTGCTGTCCGCCGTACCCGCATGGCACGAAGGCGGCGGGCTTACCGCCGGCACCATCGTCCGCATCATCGTCGGCTCTTTCGGTAGCGCGATCTCCTCGCACGCCGCCCTCGGCCTTGAACTTCGACACCGAGAGGGCGCCGAGAGTCAATCGGCGATGGCCCAGGTCATCCGGGATCTCCGCGAGCGCCTGATGGCCCGGCTGGGACTCACCACCCGAAGCCGGACCGCCCAGGAAATCGCTCAGGACCGCGCTCTTTCGCGCGCGCTTGATCTTGCAGTCCGGTACCAGAGCCTGACCGAGAAGAGCCGGCCGAAGAAGCGCGTCCGGCTGGACGCGCGGCAGGCGCGGGCACTGATCGAGGCCGGTTGCGCGACAGACCCACGTCGACGCGACGAGTACCGGCGTCAACTCGCCCTCCTGCAAAGCCCGGCCGAGCTTCGTGCGATGGCGATCACGTCCCCGTGGCAGGAGGCGGGGACGCCGGAGGAGGTACGGCAGGAGGCCGCCGCTGTGCGGGAGGCTGCGGAGCGTGTGCGGCAGCAGGCCGAGGAGGACGCTGCTGCTGTGCGGGAGGCTGTGCGGCTCGCGCAGGAGGAGGCGCGCGCCGAGGCGGCGGCTGTGCGGGAGCGCGCGGGCCAGGTTCTCGCCGAGGCCGAGCGTGTGCGGGATGAGGCTGACGCTGAGGCGGCGGCTGTGCGGGAGCGCGCGGGTCAGATCCTCGCCGAGGCCGAGCGTGTGCGGGAAGCCGCGGAGGAGGCCGCTGTGGAGACGGGCCGGGCCGCCGACGAGGCCGATTCTGCGCGGGACGCTGCGGAGCGTGTGCGGGACGCTCTGCGGGCCGAGGTAGCCGAGTTGGAGGACCGTGCGGAGTGTGTGCGGCAGAGTGCGACCGCGAGCGCGGACGAGGTAGCGGCCGCGGAAGGCGACGTTGAGCGGATGCGGGAGGAACTGGCGGATGCTGCCGAGGAGGTGAGGCGCCGGCGGGCCGAGGCCCAGGACGCCCAGAGCAAGGCCCGCCAGGCCCAGCAGGAGCAGGCGGACGCGGTCGACGCCGTCCGTGCGGCACAGGACAAGGTGAGTCGGCTCACCGACGAGGCCGAGCGGCTCCGGCAGGAGATCGAGGTGGACCAGGACCGGCAGCGCCGGGCCGCGGCCGCTGCCGAGCGGGTTCAGGCCGAGCGGGACCGTGCCGCCGAGGAGGCCGTGAAGGCAGCCGAGGCCGCCGAGGAGGCTCGGAGGGAGGCCCGTGCTGCCGACGAAGCCCGACGGATCGCCCTGCTCGCTCTGCAGCAAGCCCAGGACGAGGTCCTGGACGTGCTCACGAACCCGGATCCCCAGCAGCCCCCGCAGTGGCGATCCGAGGCCAAGAGGAGCGGTTGGGATCTCTACTACCGGCTCGCACGCACCGAGGGTCGCGAGCCCACGGACGAGGAACTGGCGATGGCCGGCCGCCGCGACACGAGCACCGCGCGCCACTGGATCCGTGATTTCCGGAAGGAGCTCGCACGGTTCACTGCCGACGCACTTCCCGCACAGGCCACCGCGCAGAACCACACAGAGGGCGGGACAGACGACACCACCCGCACCAGTACCACGGCGGCCCTGTTCGACGCCGGCGCCGATGGCGCACAGACCCGCACAGAGCTGCGGGAGCTCGCTGCCGCGTAGCCAGCAACGAGACCGCCCGGCCCATGTCCCGCACAGGACGTGGGCCGGGCGGAGCCAGCGCGTCCCCTGGAGCCGCACACTGCCGACAGCCCGTGCGGCCGCCTTCGTAAGCGGAGGCCGTTAGCCGCACAGTCCCCCACAATCTGCGCGGGAACCACTGGCCGTGCTGGAGGCAACCGGCACAGTGCTGTCATCGTCGACCGGGCGGCCCCATGTAGTCCCGGCGGGCGGGCATGTCCTGGAACCGGAGGGGGTAGCCCGGTCCGTCCCAGACGATGCCCAAGGCGTGCTGCACAAAGTGATGGACACTCCGCCCCTCCACGAGGTCTTGCCGTATCCCGTAGGGCCGAACCCAAAACTGACACTTAGGGCAGTTCGGCAAGGGTTCGGCTGTGGTGTTGTGGTCGTCGATGTGGTGGTCGATCAGGGTGTACAGAGCGACTGACCCGCCGTTGCGGCGGTGCTCTGGCGCCCGGCCCTTCGCTACCAGCTCTGCGCACTGGGGGCACTGAATCAGTGTCGTCTTCATGTGTAGACCTCAGTAATTGGGAGGTCCTGACCGCCGAGCGGTCAGGACCCCAGAGCCGTCATGCCAGCGGCGGTAGTTCTGGTGATGGTGCGTCGGGCGGCCGGACGCCGGTCAGCTCTTCGGCGTGCTGTGCAAGAGCCCTACCAGAACAGGCGTCGGCGGGTGCCGGTGCTGTACCTCTCGGCGGCGATGAAGAGGCGGGGGAACAGCAGGTCGGTTTTCAGGTAGGAGGGGACCAGCTCATCGCGGGCGAGGGTGCCCTCGTCGTACCGGACGCCGTCAGCGGTACGGATCGCGTAGAGGGCGGGGGCTTGTTCGTGGGTTCCCTCGGCCAGGTTGAGAGCGTCGTCGATCCCGAGCTCGACGAGTCCGGAGACTTCGGTGTCGCCGAACGGTACGTCGGTCAAGGGGAGATCGATGGGGATCAGGTGCCAGTGCTGGAATTCGTTCTCGACGTAGGTGGGGCTGAGGGTGACGGCGGTCTGGCGGATGCCCAGGGGGTGCAGATCGGCGTAGTCGACCTCAAGCCCGAGCTCTTCGCGGACTTCGCGGATGCCGTCGCGGAGGCTCTCGCCAGCGTGGTAGTGGCCGCCGACGGTGACGTCCGCGTGGTCGGGGCGGTCGAAGTCGTAGCGTCCGGCGCTCTTCTTCTGGAGCCAGACGACGCGGCGGGCCGGGTCGACCGCGAGCGCGGAGAACGTGCGGTGCCATAGGCCGTTCCGGTGGACGACTTCCTTCTCCTCGACGCCGATCGGCCGGTACCGGTCGTCGTAGATGTCCAACTTCACGGGCGGGGTGCTCCTTTGCATCAGTGGTGGGCTGGCGCCGTGGTGTGGCGCCAGTAGCGGTTGAGGGCGTGGGCGTAGCGGGTGGGGTCGCCGACGGTGACCCACTCGCCGCCGAGGCGGTGGACGGCGACGTCGTGTTCCTGGGCGAGGTGGTCGACGGCGGTGCCGAGATCGGTCTCGCCCGTGGTCCCGGTGGTGTCGATGTGGTCGAAGATCGTGGGCCGCAGGATGAGGCGGGAGACGACGGCGAGCGGTTCGGTGACCGTGTCGGGGTGGGGCCGTTGGCGTAGGCCGGCGAGGCGGTTCGGGTCGGCGGGGTGGGTGTCGATGATGCCGAAGTGCCGTGCTTCGGGGCGGTCGACGAGGGTGCCCGCGATGACGGCCTCGGCGCCGGTGTGCATGGTGCGGGCCATGACGGCCAGGTCGTTGCCGCCAAGGACGACGTCGTCGCCGAAGGCCACCATGAACGCTTCCGCCTGGCGGAGCTCGTGTTGCAGGGTGAGGATCGGCGCGGCGTTGCCGTAGCCGTGGGAGAGGTCCTCTTCGACGGTGCGGACGGGGTCGCCGGCGGCCGTGCGGCGGGCGAGGTAGGAGGGGAGGACCATGTCGCCGGGGCGGGTCACCACGGTGACCGTGCTCGCGCCGGCCCGTAAGCACTCGTCGACGACGTGCTCGACGGCGGGGCGCTCGCCGAGCGGGAGGAGCTCCTTCGGGATGGCGTAGCTGAGGGGGCGGAAGCGGGTGGCGGCTCCGGCGGCGGTGACGATGGCGGGCCAGCCGTCAGCAGTGGGCATCACGGTCTCCGCTGGGGATGAGGGTGTCAAGGGCGTGTTGAAGGTCGGCGGCGGAGGAGCGGATGCCGTAGGACAGCTGTAGGCACGGCACGCTCTCGGCCAGGGCCCGGCAGGTGCGACGGGCATGGTCGGCCAGGTCGGTGTCTGGGAGGGTGAGCGGCCAGACCCAGGGCCGGCGCCAGAACTCGTCATACGGGGTGAAGCAGTTGGCCGTGAGCGCGTCGGCCGCGGCTTCGCTGCCGAGGTGCCGCAGACGGGCCGGCTGGTCGGAGTCGGTGAAGCGGGGCAGGACGATCACACTCCGCTTTGCCGGGAAGGCCGTGCCGAGGGCGGCGCCGAAGGCCGCAGCGTAGGGGGAGGGCGGCACCTCTGCCTTGGCCCGGGTGCCGAACTCGCACGGCAGACCGGCGGTCAGAGGGCGCGCATGCTCCAAGGCGGGCCGGATCCGGGGGTAGGCGGTCACCGTGCCGCCGGCCACCGCAACTGGAGTGGGGACGCCGAGGAAGCGGCCGTCGGCGGTGACGACCAGGCGGTCACCCGCCAGCAGCCGGGCACCGGGCCGGTGCAGCAGCGCGGTCATGGTGGTGGTCTTGCCGCTGCCCGCAGGGCCGCACAGCACCACGCCCCCCGCGCCGAGCTCGACGCCGGCGGCGTGGAGGAGGACCCCACCGGCGTTCTCGTGCCAGCGCAGCGCCACCTCCCGCAGGATGCGCAGCGCCAGGCGCGGCGCGTCGTCCTCGTCCTCGGGCGGGAGGCGGAGGATCACGGAGGAGCCGGCTGCGGTCACCGTGTAGGGGGCGCGCTGCTCCAACGCGTCGGCGGCCAGGACGAACCGCCGCTCACCGTCAGGGCCGCGGTATACGCGGTAGCGCACGCCCGCGACCGGCTCGACGTCTCCCGCCGGGTGCCAGCCCTCGGCCGCCTCGGCCGTACCGGTGTCGATCCGCAGATGTACCGCCCCGTGCACGGGGCTGGTGCCCAGCGGGAGGAAGTCGGCGAGATAGCGATCGAGCGCCTCGGCGAGGCGGGCGGGAGCGGTCACACGGACGGTCAAGTCGCCGACGGACAGTAGGGACGAGGACACCGGGAGGGTGGTCACAGCCACCCCCAGGTCTCCGCGGTGCGGCGGGCATGGGGGATGCGCTGGGCGCGGTCGTCCTCGGCGAGCTCCGCGAACCGCGTGGTGGAGGTGTAGGCGAGGAACGCGCGGGCGGTGGTGTCCATGGCGGCGCCGCTGAGCATGTCCACTGCGGCAAGGGCCCGTGCGCGGAACCAGAAACAGGGGAAGGGCCCGCCCTCGCGCGCAGCCGGGCGCGCAGGGAGGCCGCAATGTTCCTCGGCGACTTCAAGGAGACGGTGTTGGGCCTGCCGATCACCGCAGCCGCGCAGCCGCAGCGCGCTGTAGGCCACCAGCGCGTACAGGGTGCTGGGCACGTGGAAGCACAGGGCGTCGAAGAGCTGATCGTGGAGGGTGACCGGGGTGGGGCGGAGGGAGGGGATCAACGGCGGCAGCACGTCCACGAGGACCGGGCCGTCGCCGAGGACACACACGTTCGTCAGGTTGGTGTCGATCCGTGCATCAGTGGGTGCCAATGCGCTTACCCAGGCGGCGAGTTCGGCGACCGCTGCGGCGAAGCGGCGCGGGCGCCACAGGACCAGCTCCGGCAGCGTGGGGCCGGCCACCCACTGATGACGCACGCCGAGGCCCTTCTCGTCGTCGAGGACGACCAGGCCGTCCGGCAGCCGCACCCCGGCCGCGGAGAGGATCTGGAGATGAGCGTGCAGCCCCTCGGCGCCGGCGGCCGTCATGGCTGATCCGATCCGGGCGTACGGCCCCCGCCATGAGGGTCGCTTGGTCACGCTCGCGCCGTCGCGCTCCAACACGCCCGATTCCGTCCGCCCGCTCATGAGGCCCGCCACCCTTCGAGGAAGGCCGTGGCGTCGGCGTCCATGGCCCGGAACTCTGTCATCAGGTCGAGGCGGACCAGGGCGGCCAGGTCCTCGCAGGCGGCCAGCACCGCCCCGGCCGCCCGCGCGACGGACGGCAGGGCGCCGGCGGGCCGGTGCCGGTAGCCCGCCGCGACCATCCCGGCCTCGGTGAGCGCTCCCGCGCACGCGGTGATGCGCAACGCGGCTTCCGGCACCGAGGACGGCGCGGCACCAGGGGCGGCCGTCAGCTCGGGGACGGTGCCGACGAGCACGGTCACGCTGACGGCCGCGAGTACCACGTCCGCGAGCTCGTCGCCCAGCCGGAGGGGACGGCCGGAGTCCGCCAGGCCTGCCACAAGGTGCCCGGCCTGGCGGAGTGCACACACCGCCAGGTGCCCGGTCTGCACCTGGAGCTCCGCCGCCGCGATCACCGCGTCCCACGCCCGGTCAGCCGTGACGGCGAAACCTTCGCGCAGCCGCCGTACCGTGGCGACCACCTCGGCCAGTTGCTCGGCGTCCATCAGCGTCACCCCACGATCAGCGGCGCCGCGCCGGCGGTGCCGCTGCTCCAATAGCGATCGTCGCCCTGTCCGTCGACGCGCACCCGGACGCGGAGATCCTGCGTCAGCGCGCCGACCACGCGGGCCGGGACGGCGGCGTCGAGCACGAGCTCCCGCCCGTCCACGTCGAGGCGATGCCCCACACCGGACAAGCCGCGGAGCCGCAGGGCCGCCGTAACGGCCTCGTCCGTCGGCAGGGGAGGGGCCGCCGCAGCACACCGGTCCCGTTGAACAGCCGGGCACACGGTGCGCTGCCGGCACATCTCGCTGCCGTAGATCCCGAAACGGTCGGGCTGCCGGAGGACATAGGCGAGCGCGCAGGCGGTCGCGTGGAAGACCGGGTATCCGGGGTGCTTTCGGCGGGTGCTGTGCACGAACTCCCAAAACGGCCGGGGGTACACGCCCTCCGCCTCGGTCGCCTGAGGGGCGAGAGCCAGCTCCGGCCACACGCCTGCCAGGCGCCCGAGGGCAGCCCGTTCGACTTTGAGGCCCGCCACCATCGAGCAGCGGGCGTACCGGGCCGCCAGGTCGAGGACACCGGTCATCACCTCGGGCGTGGCGGCGGTCGGCAGGACGGGTCGCCAGTAGTGCACGAGTGGAATGCCCGCTGCGGACAAGGCAGGGAAGTTGCGCGCACTGTCCTGATGCCGGATGCCCTGCTCGATGTCCTTGCCCAGCCCGGAGTAGCTGAGGAAGACGACCAGCGGGACGCCGGCCGCCCGCGCCGCCGTCAGCCGGGCGATCGTCTCGTCCGGCACCCTGCACTTGGTGATCAGGACCAGCGGGTTCGGGACCCGGGCGCGCTGCCACTCCCCAAGAAGGCGGTGCAGGTGCTCCCGGGACGAGGACAGCGCCATGACGTCGGTCCAGGTGTAGAGCGCGACCGCGCGGTCCGGCGCGTACACCTCCGAGGCGAGCAACTGCTCCACTGCCTCGGCCGGCGTGGCCACCTGCCGCGGGCGCACCCGTGTCTGCCCCCGCTCGTTCAGGAAGCAGTACGCGCACCCCTTCGTGCAGCCCTGCACCGGGTTGACCGCGATCCACGTCGCGTGCTGATCGATCACCGGGGACCACACCCGCTCCTCCGGGCGTAACCGGCGGGCCGAGGGCGTCACAGTTCCACCTGCCGGGCCCGGGATCGCGCCTTGATGGCCCGCTCCAACTGGATCGCGAGAAGCGTCATCTGATCCGGCGTAAGCACCAGGAGGGTTTCGGCGCTCGTACCGTCACGGTAGTGGATCTTGACCGGCAGCGCCGCCTGAGCGGCGCGGTGGTCGTACTGCACATCCCTCTTGAGCGGCTCGACGTGGCTGACGAACACCGGCGCTCTCGTCGGAGTCGGCGGCATGGTCGGCGGGTTGGTCGTGGGCGTCGTCGTCATCGCAGGGTCTCCGTGTAGGCGACAGGGACCGGTCGGACCACCGCAGGGCAGGGCTGCGCAGACGAACAGCACGCTCGTCCCGCGGTGGACCACTCAGTGAACGAGGTCTCGCCGGGCGTGTGCAGGAAAAAGCGGCCACTATCCGCGCACGACCAACCGGAAACTTTTGCCATCCCGTAATCCGCCGCCTGTGACCTGGAACACCTTGTCGATACGGTGAGTTGGTGGCTGAGAACCTGAGGCTCCGGGCCCGACTCGCCGAGGACGACCGCGCCCTCAAGCAACACGAGCTAGCCGAGGCCCTCAACGAGGCACTGCGCCTGATCACCGGCAAGCGCGGCACCGTCTCCGACCGGCATATCCGGAACCTCCTCAGCGGCAAAACCCGCTGGCCCCATGAGCCCCTGCGCATGGCCCTCGAAGCCGTGCTCGGATGTCCCGTCACCGAACTGGGGTTCAGTCCTCCGCCGTCCCGGGCACGTGCCCATCAGGACCGGGGAGAGGAGGACCCAGTGCAAGACCGCCGCAAATTCCTCGCCACGACGGGCGTCGCCATCGCCATCACCACCACGCCCGCGGCAGCCATGCGCCGCACCATCGGTGCCAGCGACGCCGAACGACTTCGGCAGGCCGTGAGCCGCCTCGACCACGACGACAAGGCCATTGGCGGCGTCTCCAAGCTGGAAACCCTCGCACTCCGCTATGCAGACCGCGCCCTCGAACTGGTCAACAGTGGCACAGCCGCATCCCGGGTCCGGTCGATGCTCTACTCCGTGGCAGCCGACGCAACCGCCACCGCAGCGTGGATATGCATCGATGGACGTCGCCCCGACGAGGCAGCCGACCACCTCAACACGGCCGGAAAGCTCGCCGGCCTCGCTCAAGACAAGATCGCCGAGTTCCGGATCTGGAACTTCCACAGCATGCTCAGCGGTCAGTCCGGCCGCCGAACCGACGCCCTCGCCGCAGCCGAGTCGATGCAGAAGGCGGCACGCGGCGACGCGCTGTACGTCTCCCTGGCCCACGCCCGAAAGGGGTTCGCCCACGCCGCCCTTGGCGAACACACCGCGGCCATGCGCAGCTTCGAACGAGCCCGCACCAGCTTCGATCGAGTAGACCCCGAGACGCCACGACCGGAATGGATCAGCTTCTACGGGAAAGGCGAGATCGAGGGCCTAACGGCCGTCGCGGCACTGACCTTGGGACGCCCCGCAGAAGCGGAGTACCACGCCTACCGTGCCCTCGCCTACCTGCCGGAGGCCCTCCGACGTAACAGGGCGCTCTACTACACCGAGCTCGCCTTTGCCCAGCTGCGCCAGGGCGACGACGAACGGGCCATTGCCACCGCCCACACCGCCGAGCAACTCGGCGGCAACGCCCCCGGCTCCGCCCGCTTCCGCATCATGATCACCGATTTCCGCACTGAGCTCGCCGCCACCGCCAACGGCACCGCCGCCCGGTCCTACGCCCACACCTACCGGTAGGAGCACCGTGCCTCTGACCTTCCGCCACCACGACACCCACACCGCCGCGGACATCCGCACGCTGCTCCTGGACATCCACGACGACGCGTACGCCGGCAGTATGAGCCCCTTCGACACACGGGAGCGCTTCGTCGAATTCGTCGATCTCTGGTCCACCCGCCCCGGGTGGGCATGCGTCGTCGGCTACGACGACACCACCCCAGTTGGCTACGCGTACGGAGCCCCGTTGGCCACGGGAAGCCCCTGGTGGAGCGACGTGCACCCACTCTTGGCCGGTGACTTCACCCGGGAGACCGGCCGGAGGACGTTCGCCCTGTCCGAGCTCATGGTCACCAGAGACCGGCGCGGGACCGGCGCCGCAGCGCAGATCCACGACGAGCTGCTCCGCCACCGCCAGGAAGAGCGCGCCACCCTCGCCGTCGACGCCGCCCACCCCCGGGTTCGAGCCCTCTACGAACGGTGGCGGTACACCCATGTGGGACAGTCGAAGCCCTTTGATGACTCTCCTCTGTTCGACATCATGATTCGCGACCTCTCCTAGATGATCGATACGTCGTGCCTCCAAGCCGCAGTGAAGCGCTAGTTCACCGGAGCTTGGAGCGCGCCCCCGCCGGCCGGGTGTGGCGCGCGGCGCGATGCCGGGCCCGCTGCGGCAGAGCAGACGGCTCCCGGTCCATCCACCGCTCGGCCCACCGCCAGGCGGTCGCCTCCAGCGCGGCCCGTAGCTTCCCTGGGATCTGCTCCGCACCGTCCTTGCAGGAGGGAGCGGAGCAGTGGAGCGGCGACGCCTCGTAGCCGAGACCGGTGTACCGCATCGTCCGCGGCGGCATGTAGAGACAGCCGCAGACGTGGCAGGTGAACACCGGCCGCATGCCCTCCCCCTCCTCGCTCATCCCGACACCTTCCGCGTTCCACCACAGTGACCACACTGCGAGGTGTAGCGGTGGACAACAGCCACCTGGTTGCCCTTCTCGTCAAGCTCCACGGTGTGCTGCTCCTTCTCTGTCACGCCGTCCCCGCCGCAGTGGCCGCAGGTCTGCTCTGACATCCGTCCGCCCCTCTACGCCTTCCTCCCGCTCGACGCTACGGTAATCCCCGCCTCCCGGCAGCCCGTTGACGCGAACCCCGAAGGCGGTCAGACCGGGGTGACGAGCTACTAGCGGGCCCGATGGATGACCGCGCACGCCCGTCCCGCCGCCGCCGAGAACTCCGCGCATAACCGCGTCCCTGGCTCAAAGGTCCGGTTGATCCGCCACACGATGACCGTGAGGCGCGTCATGCCGGCGGAGACCGGACGCCCGTACGTCCACCCCCGCACCGTGCGCTCGTACCCGTCGGGGCCGACCGCGACCAGGCGGCCGCGGGTGTCGGCAGGGTGGCCGTCGACGGACGCCGCCACCCGGGACACATGCAGACCGCGGCCCCGCACGGTCAACCCCACCGCCCCCTCCCGGATGTCGGCATCGGCGCCGGCCTCCGCGCACGCCCCGGCCAATAACGCGGCCACCGCCGCAACCACGGTCATCCCTCGTCGCATTCGTCGCATGACCGGCCCAACGAGCGCGCCGCCCGCGGGGGACGGCCCGGCCGGACGGCGGCCGCCGGCGCTGCCGGGGATCCGGCAGGGCGGCAGCGCCGGGCGGTTTACATGGCGGGTGCTCCGCCGACCGCCCGCATCGCCGTTGCGCGCGCGGATGACTGGCTACGGCGGAGCGGCGGCCCACCGTGCCACCGTGGCCGACCGCACCGCCGTGGGGGTGTCGGCGGTATCTCAGGGCGGGGGTCCCGCCCGGCCGTGCCAGAGGCAGCCACACCCCGGGGGTGGGCGCAAGGGCCAAGCCGCGCTCCGCGCGGTCGCCTACGGCGAGCCCTTGCACCCACCCCCGGCGCGCGGCAGGGCTGCGCCCACGGCCGAGCGGAACCCCCGCCCTGGCCCCGCCTCATGTACAGAGCGCGCACCGCCCGTGGGACACCAGCCCGCCAGGCGACGAGCCCCCCGACACCCCCTCAAAACCCCTCCCTGGCTTGCGAATGCGCAGGTGAATGGGGTTGAATCCGCACCCCCCTCATGAGACAATTGATGTGTTGGTCGGGGAGTGCAGCCCCCGCCAACACCCCGCCCCCGACCGGGGGTGGCACCCTTCACTCACAGGAGCAGAGCACCATGAGCACCACTCAGGCCGTCGCGTGGCCGACGCTCGCCGTCGCCGACCTCACCGCCCACCCCGGCAACCTCCTGCCGGAGGCCGATGCCGACCTCACCGCATCGATCGCGACCAGCGGCATCATCGACCCCCTGTACGTCCAGCGGCGCGGCGCCAGCGCCGTCGTCCTGGATGGTCTGCGCCGCCTCGCGGCCGCCGTCGCCGCCGGACTCGACCAGGTCCCCGTTACCGACCGCCCCCTGATGCGGGTTGAGCACCTCACCGCCCACCCCCGCAACGTCCGTCAGGACCTGCGGATCACCCGGGAATACCGCGAGTCCATCCGTTCCGAGGGGATCTTGGTGGAGCTGATCGTCACCCACGACGATCAGGGCCGCGTGCGGGTGATCGACGGACATCGCCGACTTGCCGTCGCCGTCGCCGAGCGCCTCACCCACGTCCCGATCCGATGGGCCGTCAGGAGTGAGTCCGAGCAATTCTTGGACATGGTCACCACCTCGCGCCACCGCGAGCAGCTCACTGACCACGAGGAGGCAGTGGCGCTGTTCAGCGCGGCCGAGGCCGGGGCGGAGCTTCCCCGTATCGCCCGCGCCGCCGGGCGCACGCAGAAGGTGGCCCGGCAGATGATCGCGGCCGGGGGTAGCGAGGCAGCCCGGAAGGTCGCCAAGGTCGGCGCGAAGCGGACCGAACGGCCCGTGACCCTGGAGCACTACGCCGCTATCGCCGAGCTGGAACAGCGCGACCCCGAGGCCGCCGAGCGCGTGATCAAGGCCATCGGGTCCAGCGACTACAGCTCGCCCACATACGTGATCGAGCAGGAGCGCATCGCGCTCGCCCAGCGGGAGAAGGCAGCCAAGCGCCGGACGGAGCTGGAGGCCGCCGGAGCCGCGATCCGCGACCGCGAGGAGCTGGACCCCAAGAAGGCCGCCCGCGTGGCCGATCTCGACATCAGCACCCAGGCCCACCGCACCTGCCGGGGCGAGGTCTGGACCCTGGAGGACGGCGAGTACGTCGCCTACTGCCGCAACGCCGTCCTGTACGGGCACCAGGACCAGGACGCCGTCAACGAGGAGAAGGAGCAGGCACGCGCCGCGCGCCGGGCCGTCAAGCTCGGCAACCTGGAGTGGGACGCGAGCACCGCGCCCCGTCGCGAGTTCCTCGTCAGCCTCATCGGCCGCCGCACGTGGCCCAAGGGACTCCGCCAGCAGCTCGAAACGCTCATCATGGAGACCGTGGTCGGCGGGGCCTACGTGTTCGCCGAGCGCCTCAACGGCCAGCCCACGGACGAGATCCTGGCCGAACTCACCGGCCAGACCCCGGGCATGGGCCGACTGGCCATCGTCAAGGCCGCCTCCAAGTCCCCCAGCCGCCACCTCGGGTGGATGCTCGCGACGGTCGCCGCCGCCTACGAGACCCGCATGCAGCGCGGCGCGTGGAGGACCGACACCGTCCAGTGGCGCGAACTCCGCACGCAGGCCCGGCACTGGCTCACCCAGCTCACCGCCCTCGGCTACCAGCCCACCCCGATCGAGGCCGCCGTCATGGCCGACGAGCCGTACGAGCCCGGCCAGCAGACGAAGACCCTGACCGCCGAGCCCCTCAGCGCCGACAACGCCGAGGCCGACGAGAACTGACGGCCCGTCCGGGCGGCGGTCAAGCCGCCGCCCGGACCGACCGGCCACCCCGGGGGAGTGCAGCCCTCCGGTCCCGGCCGCCGACGCGGCCACCCTTCACTCACCAGGAGCAGTCATGAACCCGCGCACCCGCGCCGCCCTGCCCGCCGAGGCAGCCGCCATCGACCTGTTCGCCCTCGTCCTCTCCGGCGCCCTGGACCGCGCCGAGCACCGCCCCGACGGCTCGTGGTCCGTCACCACCGCCCTCGGCCAGACCGTCACCCTGGCCCGCCCCGAGGACGCGGCCCAGTTCATCGACCGCCAGTGCGGCACCGGTCGTGACGCCCTCGTCTACGCCCCGGCGGCCGGAGCCGCCCGCACCCGCCGCTAGACCACGCCGCCGGGGTCCGGCCCCGCGCCGGGCCCCGGCACCCACAGACGAGGACACCCACCGTGCAGTACCTCACCAAGCCGATCAGCACGGCCCCCACGACCGCCGAGGACGAGACGGGCACCGAGGAGACCGTGTGCGGGTGCATGCCCACCACGAGCCTCAGCCCCCAGCACCAGGCCGACACCATCCAGGCCCGCGCCATCAGCCGCCACCTCGGAGACCTCGGCATCAGCGCCCGCCGACGCGCCGTCGGCTACGACATCGCCGTCCGCGCCGTCGCCGTCCGCATCCAGACCGACCACGGCCTGTACGCCCTCATCGTCCCTGCCGTCGGCAGGCCGTTCCCGATCCTCCGCAACGGCGCCCGCGCCGGAACCCTTGACGTCCGCCGCGTCCCCGCCGTCACGGACGCCATGGTCGCGACCCTGCTCGCGCTCTGGCTCCGCGACCGCGCCGACCTCTAGCCCCATCCCCGGGCCGGGGAGTGCAGCCCCCGGCCCCTCGGCCGCCGCACCCGGCGGCGGCCGCCCCCCTTCACTCACACCAGGAGACCACCAGTGATCAGCACCAGCACGCGCGTCCCGGTCCTCTCCGTCCTGAGGACCACCGCCGCCGTCCTGTCAGTCCGAGGCCGCTACCAGCCCACGAGCCGCCAGTGGGAGACCCCGGAGCCGACCGCGTTCGAAGTGCGGCACTTCATGCACGGCATCAACATCCCGGACCGTCACCTGATCTTGCAGGCCATCCAGGCGCCCGAGACCCTGGCCACCGCCCAGGCCGTACAAGCGTGGGCGCGCGCCCTGGACGACGTCCCCGACACCGACCAGTACCGCGCAGCACTGGCCCGCATCACCAGCAGCGAATACGTCCCGCTCGGACGCCACTTCAACATCCTGGTATCCGCCGTGGACGCCTACGAGCGCGACCAACACCGCCGGGCCGTCGCCGACGCCATCGAGTGGGCCCGCCAGCACTCCCGCCACCAAGGCCGCATCGGCGAGCGCCTCACCCTCACCCTCACCTGCGACAGCCACACCCCCCTCACCGACCGCCAATACGGCTACCACCTCCAGTCCCGCACCCTCGTCCGCCTCACCGACGACAACCACAACACGTACGTGTGGATGGCCACCGCGCGGGACCTCCCGCGCCCCGGCCAGAGGGTCCAGCTCACCGGGACCGTGATGCAGCACAGCCAGCGCCACGGCATCCAGCGGACCCGCCTCACCCGGTGCCGCTGGAAGGCCGCCACCAACTGACCACCGCTGATCGGGGAGTTGCAGCCCCCGGACAGCCCCCCGGCCGCCGACGCGGCGGCCGGGCCCCCTTCACTCACACCAGGGAGACCACCATGACCACCCGCCCCGCCCCCGCGCTGGAAGACCTCCGCGCCGGAACCCTCGTCCACACCGAGCCCCACCCGCGCTTCCCCACGATTCCCGCAGGCCGCGCCGTCGTCCTGGACGGGTACACCACCGAGATGGTCGTCGTCTGGCACTGGACCCTCGGCCCCATCGTGCCCGGCCGGACCGCGCACGCCATGTTCCGGTCCGAACTCACCATCCTCGGGGAGACCCTCGGTGATCTCCCGCTCGCCACCCTCGGCACCATGCGGACCCACGTCGAGGCGTTCGCCGACGGAGACCAGGTGAGCCACCACGTCCGCCAACTCCGCGCCCTGCTCCAGCACCACACCACCCCCGTGTGCGACGACGCCGGATACCGCTTGCGCAAGCAGCTGGAAGCACACGGCTACGTCGTCCGCTACGAGGGATGGTCACACGGAGATGAGTCGCTGGTCGTCCAACTCCCCGGGGGCGCTGAGGTCTGGATCACTGGCCCGGACATCCATCTCGGGCACTGCCCGTGGGCCGACCCCGAGGAGTGGACCGGATGGATCCTGGACTACCACCCCCAGGGCTGGGACACCGACCCGGATGACGTCGCGTCCGTCCACTACTCCGGCGGATACATCGACGAGGACCACACCTTCGAGGACGAGACCGCCGCCGTGCTCGCCGCCCTGGCCGAGACCGCCAAGACCCCGCCGACCCCCTAGCGCTCCAACCCCACCGCCGTCCGGGGAGTGCAGCCCCCGGCCAGCACCCGGCCGCCCCAACCAGCGGGCGGCCGGGCCCCCTTCACTCGCCCAGGAGAACCCCCATGTCGCAGACGACCGACACCGTGGCCGCCCACATGATCGCGGCACTCGCACAGCACGGCATCGACCCCGAAGGCCGCTGCACCGGATACCCCTACCACTCCTTGGTCATCCCCCTGGACGACGGCGCCCAGGTCTGGGTCAGCGACGACGAGGGCCGCATCCACCACCGCCCGGCCGACCACACCTCATGGTGGGTCCGCCTCTACCGCGACCCCGAGGACACCAGCACATGGCACGACCTGTACGTGTCCGCCGACCACGACTTCGGACGGGCCACGCGCGAGACTGCCGCCGCCGTCGCGCACTACGTCCGATACCTCAACGGCACGCTGGAACCCTGTGCCGCCTGCCAGGGCGGCGGATGCGCCGAGTGCGACGACCACGGCACCTACCTCCCCCCGTACGCCGCATGACCCCGTAGAAGGCGCCAGGGGCGGCGTTCCCGCCGCCCCTGACCCTCCACCCGGCGCCGGCTGTTCACCCCAGGGCGACGCCGGCGGCCGCGCTAGCGGACACCGCTGCGCGGCGGCTGCCCCATGCACGGCGCGTTCACCGTCGGGGACCGGCCCGGCCGCAGGCGGCCGATCCGGTCCCCGACGGGCGCCGTGCCCTGCACGTGCGGGCCGTGGACGCCAAGCCGGGCCAAGGCCCGGCCGGAAGCGGTCCGTTCGCGCCGGCCGCCGTCGCCGACCGCTCCCCGCAGAGCCCCCAGATATGACACGATGAGGACACCGCAGGGGAGTGCAGCCCCCACGGAAACACCCCGTGGCCCCAGTGCGACCACGCACCAGGACCCGGGAAAAAGGAGCGGCCGACGGGGGAGTTTGCAGCTGCCCGTCGACCGCGACGCCCCTTCACTCACGAAAAGGCAATGCCCATGCTACCCGAGCTTGAGCCCCTCGCGGACGGCCCCGAGCCCCGCCCCGGCGACCTCCTCACCCTCCGCCCCGGCAACGCGGC
Source organism: Streptomyces sp. AV19 (assembly GCF_015999245.1). Classification (GTDB taxonomy): domain Bacteria; phylum Actinomycetota; class Actinomycetes; order Streptomycetales; family Streptomycetaceae; genus Streptomyces. Next base: position 19,706 of record NZ_JAEAMR010000105.1, read on the forward strand.
CGGCGCCGATCCCGCCCTCACCTACCACCTCGTGGACTGGCACGGCGAGGACCCTGCCGCCCTGGAGCTCAACCACCTCGACACCCACCCCCGGTACCAGGACTGGGCCGCCGTCGTCGCCCTGGACGACGTCGCCACCATCACCCGCCACACCGCCGACGGCGTCCGCACCTGGGCCCCCGACACCCCCGAGACGACCACGCCATGATCAGCATCAACGGGAGGTCCGTCCTCTCCCGCCAGGACATCCACGCCCGGTACGGCTACGCCACCAGCACCCTCGAACGCTGGTGGAACGACCGCAATTGGAATGGCCACCCCAACGCCCACCGCATCGGCCAGACCCTCTACTGGGACGCCAAGGAATGGGACCGCTGGGACCGCCGACGCCTCCACCCCGAACGCGACGGCCTTGCCGACCGCGCCCAGCTCTGCAACACGCACGGCATCAGCACCAGCACATTCGACCGGCTGTGGCACGCGCGGGAGACCAACGGACACCCGCGCGCCGTCCCGCACCCCGGACCGCGGCTGTACTGGCGCGCGACGGAATACGCCCGCTGGATCAAACGCCACCGACCCGCCGACGGCCAGCCCCGGCGCGGCCGCCGGACCGGCACCCGTGACGAGAACGCTCACCCCTACCAGGGGGACCCCCGGCTCAACCGCGCTCGCCAGGCCCTGGCCGACCACCCCGACGCCACCACCGCCGCCCTCGCCCGCATCCTGCACGAGGGCGCCGGCGCGGACACCGCCCCGTACACCTGGGCCCGCATCATCAAGGCCGCCCGCAACCACCCCCGAGACGAGGGCACCTCATGACCACCCCCACCGACCCGTGCCCGCGCTGCGGGCATCCCCTCGGCGACCACCCCGCCCGCTCCCGCATGACCCGCGCCCGCACCGTCGCCATCTGCACCCCTTGCGGACAGCACGAGGCCGACCGCCAGGCCCGGGGACTCGCCCCCATCCCGCCCGGGGAATGGCCGCTCCGGAGGGCAGCATGACCACCCAGGACACCGCCCCCGAGCGCCTTCACCGCAGCCACCCCTGATGGGGAGTAAGGCACTGGCCAGGGCCACCGCAGCGAAGCGCCGAACTTCCGGCCCCCTGCACCAGTATGACGAATCGCCTGAATCGGTACGCATGCACTCTGCGGCGAAAGAAAACCGAGTTGTTGCGCCGAAATAGTGTGTCACTACCTCAGGAGGGGAGTAAGATCGCCCTGTGCCAGCACCACGAGGAGTCCAGCAGCGCGGGAAGTCCACCGTCTTCCCACCGGACAAGGACGTGCGTGCGGCGGTGGTGTTGAAGCCCGGCGACCCTCTTCGAGTCCAGTACCAAGACTTGGTCACCTGGATGGGAGTATCCGGCGCCGAAGTCGTACGCCAGGCTCTTGCCGAGCTGCACGCCCGTCAGAAGCAGATACGCCGAAGCGGCGTACTAAAGGAGGCCAGTTGACTAAACCGGCTTCGTGAACTCCTTCCGGACTTCCTAACCGGATCGATTCACCGAAGCCACCGGGGTCCCAGCATCGCCTTTAAAGGTCACCACACCTGATCGCTGAGACTCCCGGTTCACACAAAAGTGCACGTCAGCGCCGCTGTACCGGTTTCCTAGGCCGGAGGCGGGGCCGTTGTGCGCCCTCATAGCACCGAGAGGCGTTGCCATAGTAGCAAGAGGCCGCGCCGACGGCACCGGCATGCCCCAAACGGGTGTGTCTCCGAGTCGACAATATGACGCCGTCAGCGCATCAAAAAGTACCGATTTCACCGGACTTGTGTCCCTGTCGGGGGACGGCGGGCCGGAGCACCAGGACCCAGAGAGCGCCCACGCCCAGACGGTTCTGTCGGCGTTCCTCACGGCGCTTTCGCCCGGTCGGCAGGTGCGGGCGGCCGCCGGCCGGCCCGGGCAGTGGGTCAACCACTACCCGGTGAAGCTGCCGTTGGCCGAGGCCACGACGGCCCGGCCGGTCACGATGTACCTGACGGCCAAGCGCCGTCGCTGGGGCGGCGGTTACCGCTTCCTCTTCGTCGTCCTGGACTTGGACGTCAAGCGGGGCGGCGTCGCCCAGGTGGAAAGTGACGCCACGGAGTTGACGAAGCTTCTGGCGGCCCACGGCATCCGGTCGGTGCCGGTACGGTCCGGCCCGGGCGGCGGTATCCACCTGTGGGCCGCGTGCCCGGACGGGCTGCTGCCGTCCGAGGTCCGGCGGATCGCCGACGCCGCCGCAGTCCTGTTCCCGACGCTCGACATCGTCCCCCTGACCAACGAGGGGTCGGGCTCCGTCCGGCCGCCGGGTGCCGCGCACCGCGACGGCGGGTATGCCCGGCTCACCGAGCACACCGTGGGCCAGGCCGTGACCGTCCTGCGGGACGGCAGCCCCCCGGCCGCGTGGGAGGCCCTGCGGACGACCCTGGAGGCCATGGCGGGCGCCCCCGCCCTACTCGGCGCCGCCCGCGCCCGGGCGGCCGGCCCCGGCACCGCCGAGCGGGTCCGGGCCGGCGGCCGCGTCGTGCCCCACGCCGTCACGGACCGCGGGCCGGTCGTGCGGCCCCTGACGACCGACGAGGACGGCCGGGTCAGGCTGCGGCGGCCGTGGCGGCCGCTGTCCGCCCGCGCGGTGACGGCTCTTCAGCGGCGCCCCGCCGCCGAGTCCGGCGCCCACAGCCGGGCCGTCCACACCCATGTGCGCACGATGGCCCTCAGCGGCTGGTCCTACCACCAGATGCGCGAGCACGCCGCCGACCCCGACCTCACACCGGCCCTGGAGTGGCTGCGGACCGCGAGCACCTCCACCGGCGGCCGCAAGAAGCTCACGGCCGCCGAGGCGGACCGCCGGGCCGAGCGCGTGTGGTGGCTGGCCGTCCAGGACGCCGCCCGCCTGCCCCGCCGCCCCGCCGACCACGGCCACCCCGCCGACCCCGACCTGTCCCCCGGCGCCCGCGCGGCCGCCGACCTGCTCGCCCGCGTCGAGGCCGCCGACCCCGAGCACTGGAGCCGCCCCAGCGGCTCCGCGGACCGCAACGCGCTCCGTGCGGTGGCCTACCTCATGCTCCGCAGCGGCAGCGCGGACGTCACCGCCGACGTCCGCCGGATGGCCGTCCTCATGGGCCGCAGCAAGTCCACCGCCGCCCTGTCCCTCGGCCGCGTCATCGCGGACGGCTGGCTGACGGTCACCCAGGACGCCTCCCTCACTGGCAAGACGGGCCGCCGGGTCACCCTGGCCCACGCCCACGACTGCACCGACGACCCCCATCACATGTGCGCCGTCTACAACGAAGCCCCAGGTCACCACGGGTCGGACGGAAGTTCCTCCAGGAACGCCGCCCCCCCCAGCCCCCCCGGGGCCTTGGCGGCCCTCGGCGGCCTGGCCCGGGTCATCTCCGAGCAGCAGTCAGGTATCTGGCAGGGCATTGGACACCCTGCGGGCAGAACCTTGGAGGCACTGGTGGGGGGCGTGCGGGTTGAGGAGGTTCACCAGGTCACCGGGTACTCCCGCAGGACGTCCAGGAGGCACGTGCGGGTGTTGGTGGGGCTGGGGCTGGTAACGCTGCGGGGGGCGGGAGACGGGTCCTGGCGGGGTACGGTGGCGGTGCGGACGGGCAGGAGCCTGTACGAGGCGGCGGCGGAGCTGGGGACCGCCACCAGGCCCGCCGAGCGCGCGATGGCCGGGATCGTGGACCGGTTCCGGTTCCACTGGTGGCTCCGAGAAGTCAGGTGGTGCAGCCTGCCCCTGCCGGACAAACGCCGTCGCGGCCGCCGTGCGGGCCCGGACCAACTGCCGCTCGCCGGAGCCGACCCGCACGGCCGCGCCTACCCGCGCGACGCCGACCACCAGGCCGACCACGGCCGGGCCTGGGACCTGGAGGCCCTGCGCGTCGACGCTGCGGCCATCGCCGCCGCAGCCGACGTGATGGCCCGCGTCGGCCACGTCGTCGACACCGCGGCGCTCTGGCCCGAGCCCGAGGACCAGCGGGCCGCCACCGCATGACCGGCCCGGGACCCGGCGGTACCACCTAGAGGTGGCCCCGCCTGCGGAGCACGGACGCCGCCTCTTCCAAATACTTGAAGGCCTCGCTGTCCCCGCCGGCGTCCGGATGATGGCGGCGGGCCGCGGCCCGGTAGGCCTTCTTGAGTGTGACCGTGCCGTCGTCCACCAGGCCCGCCATCTCGAAAACCACCCGCCGGGCCTCGGAGGACGTCATCCCGTCGCGGCGCCCGCTGCTGCGGTACCGGCCACCACCGCCACCGGACGACGCACGCTCCCGCTGCCGACGTTGCTCGCGCTCGCGTTCCTGCCGCTCCCGGCGCTCGCGGTCCCGCTGCCGCTGGGCCCGCTCCCACTCCTCGCGGCGGAACCGCTCCTCGCGCTCGCGCTGCTCGCGGGTGACCCGCTGCCGCTCCCGGTATGCCCCCTGCTTGCAGGCCGACGAACAGTACAACCGCTGTGCGGCGTCGCCGGCCCGCGCTCGCACCCACTCGAAACCGCCGCCGCAGTGACGGCACCAGCTGTACGCGAACGTCCCCGCCACCGGACTGGGCCCTGCGGCGGCCCGGTGCGCGCGCACCCGGCACGTCGCCGAGCAGAACCGCGCCCGGACCGTCGCCGACGTCGGCAGGCGCCGCGAACATGTCTCACAGAGCCGACGAGGCCCCGTCTTCTGCCCAGCCACACAACCCCCTCTGACCCTCCGTTACGCGTTAC
>NZ_JAEAMR010000106.1 GCF_015999245.1 Streptomyces sp. AV19
CCACCGGGGACGGCCCGCCATCGGGCGAGCTCTGCCCCAAAGGGGCCGACACCCCCGCCAGAGCATCGATCCAGGCGGAGGCCAGGCGCATGACGAAGTCCTGGTCGAGGCCGAAGACTTCGTCTTCCGTGATCGGCACCGGGGCGCCGTCCTCGGTTTCCAGGTTCCAGGAGATCAGCGCCCGCGCGAATCGCCGGATCATGTCCGGCACGGAAGCCGCCTCCACCTCGCCGAGCCCCATCACCTCCAGGTACTCGGCGACGGTCAGGCCGCGCAGCGTGACCTCCAGCCCGTCGAGCTCGGGATCACCCTCGAAGCGCAGCACAATCCGCTTCGGCTTCTTCACAAACCCCATGCCGCCCCCTTACGCCCACGTCGGCACGGTGCCGTCGGACAGGACACCGGGCACCGCGAACGTGAGCGCGCCATCGTCGGCCCTGGTCAGCGGGTAGTCCGTGAAGAGGCACTCATTGGTGAGCGTCTGCCCGGACACGGTGAGCGTGACGGTGCGCGCCACCGACGTGGAGGGCACGGTCTTGAACACGTCGTGCGACTGGTTCGCGGCGTCATTGAAGACGCCGTTGAGGGTCACGCTGAAGTCCGCCAGGAGCAGGAGCCGTTCCATGGCGCTCTTGTCGATGCCCGTGACGTCCTGCACCGCCCGCGGGGTGGCGAACTCCAGGTTCGTGATGTCGTTCTTGATCGCCCGGGCGGTGCCGCCGCTGTCGTCGACCGAGCAGGTCGTCCAGCCGAGCCCTGATTCCTTGCTAATTGGAATCACTCCCCTTCTTCAGGTAATCGATTGCTGCTACCAGCAAGTCGATGTCATCTCCCAGGAGCCCAATGGCCCGGTTACAGCGGTGGCAAAGCAGCCCCCTAACGCGGCCCGTGTCGTGGCAGTGGTCCACAGGCAAGCGGACGTACGGCCTCTTGGAGCGCGGATCGATGGTGCGTTCTGGCTGCTGGCAGATGGCGCACACTCCGCCTTGCTGCTCCAGGAGTTGTTCGTACTCCTCGGGCGTGATGCCGTAGTTCTGCTTGAGTTGAAGCCGACGCCGGTTCGTGAGGCCCTGATCTGTGTTGCGGGCATACCAGTCGCGGGCGCGAGTTGCGGCACAGTCCTTGCAATTGCTCTTGTAGAGAGTGATTCCCTTGCGTTGACCGCGGGGAGAGAATCGTGCGAAGGGCTTGACTTCGCGACACGTGCCACATTCGCGCGAGTCCGCGCCGATGAATAGCATGGTCCAATTCTATTGGAATCTCTGGGCACTTCGACCTCCTCGCCCTTTTTGCTGATTTTCGATGAGCCGTATCTGGTGCTCGCCGAAGTCTTCGACCCAGTCCGCGGCACGCTGGTGCCGGCGGGTTCGTCCGGTGGGGTTGCCGCGCCAGTCCCCGTCCCGGACCGCGTACAGCTCGGGGCGTGTCTTGTGCTCGGCGAAGCACCGTTGACCGGACTCGAAACGGAAGACCGTCAGGCCAGCCGCCGTCTTCTGCTCGCGGTACGTACGGCGCGACTCGGTGCGGATGTACCGGGCCTGCTGCTGTCCGAGCGGGGTGGACTCGTCGATGGCCGACTCCCACCCGTACCGCCATGCCGGGCAGCCGACTTGCTCGCACGCGGCTGCGATGAGGGTGTCCCGGGGCTGAGTGATGCTGTACGTCTGGTACGCCCCCGGGGCGAGGATCAGCCGGTCGGCTCGGTTCATGGGACGGCCCATCAGAATGTCACCGCCGTCGAGTTGCGGACCACGGAAACGGCGAAGACCGCGTTGGAGAACGTCCCCGTCGTCACCACCCGCAGGTAGCGCTCCACGGTCTGGCCGGCAGCGGTCGCGATCCGCTCGCTCGTCACCCCGGTGGCCGCGGTGAACGCGCCGCCGGTCAC
>NZ_JAEAMR010000107.1 GCF_015999245.1 Streptomyces sp. AV19
GAAGGCGCCCTGCCCATGACCGGGATATGGCCGCCCGCCGAACTCCCCGGCATCCGTGTGATCTTCGGGGATCAGTGGCGCGAGGCGGCCGCGGACTACCGCTGTGCCGCCTGCGGCTGGACCGACAGCGCCACCGGCCCGGCCGTCCCCGGCTTCGTCGCCACCATCCGCCGCACCCACCGGGCCACCTGCCCGCAACCGGACAAGGACATCACCTGATGCGCCCGAGCGGGGCGGGCGCGGTGCGCGGGTCCTGTCTTCGCTGCGGCGCGCCGGTGCTCCGGCAGCTCGTCGGCCGGCGTGCCGCGCTGTCCGTGGTCGCCGATGCCGAACCGATGACCGCGGCGGACGCGTTCGCGCTGCGGGAGCCGAACCGGCTGGACTGGTGCCTGCGCGAGCTCAGCACCGGGCCGGATCTGCGGTGGACCGCGCGATCCCCGTCACCGTGCCCGCACCCGCACGTCATCGACCACCGATGCCCGGCGGGGACCCCGGCGGGGCGCCAGCCGGAGGGGGCGCTGTGGTGATCTCACGCCTCGGAGGGTTTGGCCGGCCGCTTGGGCTGTGCCGCCTTGGGCCGGTGCAGGTACCAGGCGATGAAGTCGCGGACGAGCTGGGCGCGTCCGCGGTCGCCGACGATGCGGCCGAGGTCTTCCCAGTCGTCGTCCGGGATTCGAATGACGCGATTCGTGGTGTGGGTGTCCTTCGCGCGGCTGACCATACGCACACCCTACGGGGTGCATATGCACTACGTCCACGAAACCCCTTGCCCGTGCATATGCACGGCGCTAGCCTGTGCATATGCACGGCACGTCTTGAAGTAGCGCCTGGCACGCGCCTCAACGCCCCATGCACCACCCCGCGATAGGAGCACCACCACATGCCCTGGGTCCGCTTCGACGACCGGTTCCCCTCGAACCGAAAGATCCGCCTCTTGTCGGACGGCGCCTTCCGGCTGTACGTCTCCGCGATCTGCTGGTCGGCCGAAAACCTCACCGACGGCGTCGTCAAGACGAAGGAACTGCGCCTCGTAGCCGACGTGAAGAGTGCATCACGGCGCGCTCAAGAGCTCGTCGACGCAGGACTTTGGATGCCGATTCCCGGAACAGGTTGGCGCATCCACGACTACCACGAGTACCAGCCTGCGGCCGAGCAGGTACGAGCCGACCGCGAAGCCAAAACCGCACGTCAGAAGCGATGGCGGGACAAGAAGCGCAGCGACGACGCCCCGCAGGACGAAGCAGATGTAGACGCGTCTACAGCACCGTCTCACGACGCGCCTGGAGACGCTGCCCCGCGCACGCGCGTCCCCGGCCCGACCCGGCCCGACCCGACCCGTACCTCTAGGGGGGCTGATGTGTGTGCCCCCCGTACCGGTAGTACGAGCCGCGCCACGACGGCGCACACACCCGTCCCCGCCGACTTCCAGCCCAACGCCGCATCCCTCGCCTGGGCCGAGCGCGACGGCCACCTCGCGCGCCTCGGCGGACACGATGCCCTCAACGCCGTCACCGCCGCCTTCATCGACTGGCACACCGCCAAGGACACCCGCGCCGCCGACCCCAACGCCCTCTGGCGCAAGTGGGTCCGCGAACAGCGCACCGCCCCCGCCGCAAGCGACACCACCGTCCTGCCGTTCCCCGGCATCCGCCGATCCACCACCGACGACCGCGTCACCCAGGCCCTCGCCGTAGCCGCCGAACTCCGCGCCCTCGAAGAAGGGAACCCGGCATGACCCCCGCCCAGACCGCCGAACTCCTCGCCTTCTGCGCCGCCTTCGACCGGCGCACAGTCGGCCGCGCCGACGTCCTCGCCTGGCACACCGTCCTCGGCAACCTGGACTTCGACGCCGCCCGCCAGGCCGTCGCCGCCCACTACAGCAGCGAGACCCGCTGGATCATGCCCGCCGACATCATCACCGCCGTCCGGGCCGTCCGCCGCGACCGGCTGGAGCGGCACACCGAAGCCGAACCCCCTCCCGGCGACACGGGCGACAACGCGTACCAGGCCGCACTCCTCGCCGAACGCCGCGCCATCGCCGACGGCAACGCCGAACCCCGCCCCGTCCCCGCCCTACCGCCCGGGGAGAGCCAGCAGCCGATGAACGGCCGGGCCCGCACAGTGCTCGCCGCCGTCGGCAACGAGGTCCCCGGCCGTCGCGACGGCGTAGTCAACGTCCTCGCCGTGCCCTGCCGCATCTGCCACGCCCGACCGGGCCGCACCTGTACCAGCCCCCGCAACACCCGCCGACGACGCGCCGACGTCCACCCCGCCCGTCTCGAAGACGCCCGCCGCGCCGCCGCCGGACAGCCCCCGATCGACCCCGCCGAGGCGCAGCAGGAGCTGGAGCGCCGCCTGGAGGCATCCCGCACCGCGCTCGCCGCTCTCCCGCCCGACACCGTGATCCCTGCCCCGGCGCCGCCCGATGCCGAGGAGCCCGCCGCCTCATGACCGGCCCGCCGCTACACCCCGAGCACGCCATCCGGTGCCCCTGGTGCGGCGCACAGCCCGGCCAGCGCTGCACCAGCCCCCGCGGCCGCCGCATCCCCGTCCCCAGCCACGAAGCCCGCATCACCGCCTGGACCAACCGGCCCGAGGAGCCCCGGACATGACCACCTTGCCCACCACCGAGAACTGCACCCAGTGCGGCCAGCCCTTCGACCCCACCGACAAGCGATTCGACGGCCGGGCCCGCCACGGCACCACACCGTTCTGCCGCCGCTGCGTCGACCGATGCCACGAGTCCACCGACTTCGCGCACAAGTGCGCCATCTGCCACCAGGACCAGGCGTGAACCCCCGTCCCTGCTACTGGCACGAGGAGCCCGACGGCAGCCGCTCCCTCATCCCCGGCTGCGCCGCCCGCGCCCTCGACCCCGACGCCGAGTGCACCTGCACCCTTGCCGAGCACCACATCGCCGACCTGCACCAGCAACTCGACGACGTCCGCCGCCGGTACCACCGCTTCGAGCGCTGGCACGACTGCGTGATGAGCGCCCTCCGCGCCCACCCGGACGGCGGCAACGTCTACCGCGCCGCGCAGAAGGAGTTCCACCGATGACCGCCCGCATCCGCCTCGACGACCTCACCGACAACGACCTCGACCGGCTGTACGACCGCCTGGACCGGCTGTACGGCCGCCTCGACCGCATCGCCGCCGAACACCACCGCAACACCGACTCCGACGACTGCGACCCCAACGCCTGCTCCGCCTGCTCCAAGATCTGGCCCTGCCCCACGTACCAGCTCGCCACCGGCGCCCCCGACACCCCGCCCAACACCTGACCGACACAACCACCCTGCAAGGAGCCCGCGATGATGCACCACGCCGACACCCTGATAGTCGCCCTCGCCGCCGGGGCCCTGGCCGCCGCCACCATCCAGGCCGGCGCCAACAGCAACCTCCGACCCGCCGTCTCGTTCGGCACCCTGGCCGTCCTCCTGGCCGTGGCCGCCGTCCGGGAGCACCGGGCCGCCACCGAGGCCCGCGACGCCGCCGTCCGGCTGGCACGCGCGGCCCGCGTCCGGCACCACCGGAACGTCGACGGGCAGCCGGTGTTCCGGTGGTGCTGCGAGACTTGGTGGCTCACCCGCGGCCACTCCCACACCACCACGTGCCCCGCCGACCGGACGCGGAGCGCCGCATGACCGCCCCTCCCTGCCCCGCCCCGGGCAAGTCCCGCTACGCCACCCGGGAGGCGGCCACCAGCGCGGCCCGGGCGCAGGTGGCTGCCGGCCGGATCCTCCGGCCGTATCAGTGCCCGTGCGGCTGGTGGCACCTGACGAAGGACGATGTTGAGCCTGCCGGGCCGCCGGCGGCCGAGACCATCGCCGAGATCACCGCTCTGGACAACGACGCCTTCGCCGACCTGGTCCGCCGTGACCGCCGGGGGATCGCGCACCCGCACGAGTCCGAAGCCCTCCGGCACCCGGCCGTCGTGCGGCGGTGGGAGGAGGAGCTGACGGTGCTGCTGGTGGACCTGGAGGCCCAGTTCGTGCAGCGTGCGGGTGATCAGTCCGAGCGGACGCGGGAGTGGCGCGGCCGGGCGATCTGGGTCCGCGCCGAGCTGGTGAAGCGCCGGCAGGAGGCTCGGGCTCTGCGCAAGGCGGCGAACCGGGAACGCCCTCGGGCCGTACTGCCGCCGGGCGCCGGCGAGCGGGAGCTGCGGCGGCTGGCAGGGGAGACCGCTGTCGAGCGGCTCAAGGCGGCGCACGGCCCGGAGTTCGCACGGTACGTGGCCGAGGAGTGCGAGCGCCTCGGCGTCGAGCCGCCGGCGAGCGTGCGGAAGTACCTGCCGGAGCAGACGGCCGAGGCGCGGCTGTGAATACCGCGCGATGCGCCCTGTGTGGCCGTCTGCTGCGCGATCAGGCGTCCCGGGTACATGGGGTGGGCCCGGTGTGCGCCAGGCGCTCACAGAGCCACTCGCGACCTCCGGTGTCCCGCCTGCGCCGCACACCCCTCCCGGACCTCCCATCGCCCGGACAAGCCGAGCTCCCCCTCGACCCGCAACAGTCCACCCTCTGGAGCCCGTGATGCCCGAAATCCTTCTCGCCTGTGTCAGCCCCGAAGCAGCCGCTGCCGTCGTCACCGCAGCCACCCGGCCCGGCGACACCGTGCACACCGTCCGCCAGGACGGCGCGTGCGTGGTCATCGGCTACCACGACCTGCGATGGCCCATGGATGTCGCCGAGTGGGCGCACGAGAACGGCCACGCCCACGACGACGACGCGGCCCGCGTGATCGTGAGGGTGCAGTGATGCCTACCCGTACCGGTTCACCTCCGCCTGCGCGGAGAGCACCGCTGGCTGCCGGTCGAGGACGCCCAATGACACTTCCGTCCCCCAACTCCTGCCGCTACTGCGGCATCGAGCAACGCGGCCACGCCCAGCGGTGGAAATCCCCGGTGGGCTGGCACAAGTGGACGCCGCCGACCCACGAGCAGATCAAGGCCCGCATGCTCGCCCGCCGCGCCGAGAGGAACCCACGATGACCGATACCACCATCCGCGTCGGCCAGGTCTACGTCGCCTGCCACCCCCTCGACGAAGGCCGCCGCATCCGCATCACCGAATACGAGGGCTACAGCGACGCGCGCGTCGTCGACGCCGACACCGGCAAACGTCCTCGCTGGATTCTTACCGCCCAGCTCCACGCCAGCGCCACCACCCGCCAAGGGAAGCCGAGGCGCAGCGGCTACGCCCTGGAACAGGAGACCGCGGCACCGCAACCGGCCGACGAAGCCATCGAGGCCACCACACCGGTCGCCGAACAATCCAGCGCCTCCACGGACCTCGACCAGGTCCTGCGGATCGTCGCCGCCTGGTGCGCCGGAGCCAACGACGGCGACGACGTTGATGCCGACGACCTCGCCTGGCAGTTGGAGCGCGCCGGCTACCCGCTGCCCGACATCCCGGAGGACGACGAGGACCGGGCCCCAGACCAGTGAGCGCCCCGGACCTCGTCGCCACCATCGCGGCCGCCGCCGGCCAACTCGCCATCGTGCTCCTGGCGATCGTGCCCCGGCCGGCCGACCGGATCGACGAGGGCGCACCGTGACCGGGCCGACCCGCGAGCAACTCCTCGCCGCCCTCGACCAGGCCGCCGCCCACGGCCGGCTCACCGAGCCCGAGACGGTGCTGCTCCGGGTCGGCATCGAGCACCTGGCCGCCGACCTCGCCGCGCTCCGCCGACAGGTCGGCGGCCTCCAGACCGCACTCCACACCACACGCCACGAACGGGACGACGCCCGGGCTGAACTCAACCGCCTGAACGCCGCCCTCAACACCACCGGAGACTGACCATGACCACCCCACGCATCCCCGCCGCCGGCACCCCGCTCACCCGCCGCGAACTCCAGGTCCTCGACGGGCTCAGCCGTGGCCGGAGCAACGCCGAGATCGGCACCACGCTCTTCATCACACCGAACACGGTCAAGAGCCACTGCCTGCGCCTCTACGCCAAGCTCGGCGCCCGCGACCGCGGACACGCCGTCGGCATCGCCTACCGCACCGGACTCCTCGCCCTTCCCCACCGGAGCGCCCGATGACCGATCACACCCGCCGTCCGGACACTGTCCGGACAACGCCGGACCACCCACTCCAGCACCCCTACACGGACACACGCGTCGACACCCCGCTCGCCGCCCACGCCGCCGCCCTCCAGCACCTGGAGGCCGCGCTCGCCGGCCAGATCGACGACGGCGCGCCCTGGGCAGCGTGCGACGCCAACATCGCGGCGCGCATCCGCGACGCCGTCGCCCCGCCCGAGGACACAACTCCCGCTGCTGTCCTGCAACGCATCACGCGGCGCACCGCCGATTGTCATGCAACAGCGAGTGCCGCGCGCGGCACTTGCTCCGTCTGCAACCGCGAGTACGCACTACGCACCGATGGCATGGTCCGTCACCACATGCGCGATCAGCCGGGGCCGCAATGGGAACGGGGCACCTGCGCCGGTGCTTACGAGCCACCGGCCTCCTGGGCGCACTGCTCGTCCTGACGAATCGCTGCGGCGGCGACCCGCCATGGCGCCGACATGTCGGCGGTCGTAGTCCTCAGCCCGTAGCTACGACCGTCACTTCTCGCCAAGTCGTCCGTGGGAAGAACGTCACCAGGTGAGCGGTCACGGCGCCCCCTTCTTGGGGCCAGGGCGAGCAGGTTCGACACCGTTGTCTCTGGCGATACGCCGGACGTATGCCGGGGTGAACGGCGAGCGGTCGGCAACATCGGTGGGTCGCTTGCCGGCACGGAGAGCTGAAACGACCGCCTGAATCGCTACTTCTCGGGATTCCTCGTGAGCCCGCTCCGTCTTTCGGTAGCGGCGTGTGGCCTGGTCAAGGGCTTCCATCTCATCCATGCGAAACAGAGTAGCGCAACCCACTTGCGCATCGACTCCGCGTATCGCTACTCTGTAGCGCAACAGGGGAACGCAAAGCCCAGGGGAGAGCCGATGAAGCGCACCGCCCGCCAGACCACCACCGCCACGCTCACCGACCTCACCCGCGCCGCCGACCGCCGCCAGCCGGTCACCATCACCTACACCAAGGCCGACGGCACCGAGACCGTGCGCACCATCGAGATCTACGACATCCGCACCACCAAGGCGGGCGACATCGTCCTCAAGGCCATGGACCGCCAGAGCGGTGACAGCAGGACCTTCCGCGTCGACCGCCTCATCTCCTACACGGTCCACCGCCGCAGCACCTACACCCTCCCGGTCCAGGAGCACCGCGCTGTGGCAGTCGAGGCCGTGAGCGTGAACACCCCCGACGAGGTCATCTGCCGCGAACTGGCCCGCGACGA
>NZ_JAEAMR010000108.1 GCF_015999245.1 Streptomyces sp. AV19
CAGTTCACTCACACGCTGATCAACGAATCAGAACCCCAGCCGTTTCGGATCAATAGGTCACTACTGGCCTGGGGATCGATCCGGAGACACCGCGGAACTGGATACGGGCGATGGGAGAAGGCCGACTGCGGGGGACGCGCGTCGCGGGCCTCGCTGGAACTGGAGAACGCGGCCCTGCGTAAGGAGGTCCGCGAGGTCGAAGAGGAACGTGCGACCCTGCGGAAGGCAGCAATGTATTCCGTCGGAGACGCGCTCGTGAGCCGTTTCCACACTGACCACCAGTGAGGTTCCCCCGTTGTGCGGGAGGTGCTGATCAGCTGGTCAGGGCGGGTTGACGGGGTTTCAGGTTCGCTTGTTCGGCCGTCGCCTGGTCGGTGTAGTGTTTCTCCTCGAACTCGACAGGGCTGAGGTAGCCGAGGCGTTTCTGGATGCGCCGGCCGTTGTAGAAGCCGTCGATGTACTCGAAGAGCGCAAGGTTCGCCTCGGCACGTGTGGCGAAGACGCGGCCGCGGACGCACTCGGTCTTGATGAGCATCCACAGGTTCTCGGCGAGGGCGTTGTCGTAGGAGTCTCCGATGGACCCCATAGATGCCTCGATTCCCGCCCTCACCAGGCGAGTTGTGAGCTTGATCGCCGTGTACTGGCAGCCGTGGTCCGCGTGATGGACGAGTTGTCCGGGCTCGACCTCCCGGCTGGCCAGGGCGTACTCCAGAGACGACAGGACCAGGTCGGCGTCCGCGCGGGCCGAGGTCTCCCAGGCCACCACGCGCCGGGAGAACGCGTCGCGGATCGCGGAGAGCCACAGGGGTCCCTCACCGGTCGCGATTATGGTGAGGTCGGTGACCCACAGCCGGTTCGGCGCGGGAGCGGTGAAGTCCCGCTTCACCAGGTCCGGGGCCAGGCCGGCCTTCGGATCCCGGCGCGTGAAGCCCTTGCGGCGCGGGCTGAGGCCCGCGATCTCGGCCTCGCGCATCAGCCGCTCGACCCGCTTGCGGCCCACGTGAACACCCTCGCGCCGGAGCACGGCGTGCACGCGCGGCGAGCCGTAGATGCCGCCGGAGTCCGCATGGATTTCCCTGATCTGCTCGGTCAGCTCCGCGTCGCGCCGCCGCCGCTCGCACGGCTCCTTCCCGGCCCGGCGCCAGCGGTAGTAGGTGGAGGGCGGGATGGACAGTTCCCGGAGGACGGGCTCGACCCCGAGGTGCGGGTGCTCGTCGATGAGCGCCGTCACCTGCGCCGGGTCGGGTCGAGCTCGGAGGCGAAAAAAGCCGAGGCGGTCCGCAGGATCTCGTTCGCCCGGCGGAGCTGGCTCACCTCCCGCCGCAGCATGGCCAGCTCTTCCTTCTCGTCGGTGGTCAGCCGGTCATCGCGCTCGCCGGCGTCGGCCTCGGCCTGGCGGATCCAG
This sequence comes from Streptomyces sp. AV19, assembly GCF_015999245.1. Lineage (GTDB taxonomy): Bacteria > Actinomycetota > Actinomycetes > Streptomycetales > Streptomycetaceae > Streptomyces. The sequence continues at coordinate 1,406 of NZ_JAEAMR010000108.1, forward strand.
GTCCGCAGAGCCTCGGGATGCACCCCGAGGTCGACAGCCAGCCGCTTGATCTGCGGCTTCGGCTCGGTGGTGCGATACATCCGTACCGCACGCTCACGCAACTCCAGTGGGTATTTCCTGGGAGCAGCCATGGTCAAAAGTCCTCTCATGAGTCCCATATGACCTGCCGTCAACCACTTCCGCATCTCGGGGGAACCTCACCAGCGTCGTTTCCGGGTGAAGAGGTTGTGCACCGCTCGCCGGACGGATATGGGGCGCGGTGCGTGCCCGGCATCCGCGGCGTCACGCAGTCCCGAGGTGCACATGTGAAGAATGGCTTAGGCCGACGAGTCTGGCGACGAGCTGGGTGCCGAAGAGGTCGAGAGCGTCGTCCTCGCCATGGACTTCGACATGGTCGATGACCATGTGGGGATTGTACTGGGCTGCCAGGCGGGCCTGAGCCCGGTCGGCAGCGGTGCGAACCGGGGCGGTCTCGATCAGTTCGGTCATGGCCTTGGCTGCCTGGTTGCGCTCACACCAGGCCCGCCATTCGGCACTGTCCTGAGGAGCGACTGTGAGCGGCTGGACAGCATCCGGGATGATGGAGCTTCCTGCGTGCTTGCGGAGCTGCGCGGTGATGTAGGCGGCAGGCTTGGCCGGGTGCCAGACAAGGTACCAGGAGTGGAGCTCGGCAGCGATGTCATGCACATCCAGACCCTTGTCGATCAACGGTCGCAAGGCGAAGGCCAGTCGGCGCAACCCCTCGGTCTGAGTCCAGCCGACCAAAGGGCGGACTTGGCGAGCGATGAGGATGTCACGGGCTACTTGTGCCACCGGACGACGCGGACCGCTCGCGGTTCGCTGCTTGTTGGTCTGGACAGTGGAGGAAATGGAGCGGCTCGCGCGCTTGCGCGAGGTGTCTTTAACCCCAGGATTCACCTCAACTGTCTCCGAGTGGGGGGTACGACCAAGAGAATGGGGCTCACGCCGTGGTGAAACGGCGCGGTCGGTTTGCTTTGAACGGTTGGCGCGGATCTTCTGTTGGGCCAGGGACCGGGCCTGCTGGACCGCCTGTTCCCGGCCCTCCTCCGTGACCCCGACGATGCGCGCGTCATACCCCGTGCCCTGGAGGACATGACCCATAGCGATGTCGTAGCAAGGAGGGATGACAGCTCCGTAGACGGTGGCGGTTGCGGTGTACTTGCGGCCGGGAACGCGCAGGTTGCGCTTTGAACCGTGTACGAGCCAGACCAGCGTGCCCAGTTCACGGAGCACGGCTGCCTGGCGTTTGACGGTTGCCACACTCACCCCGAGGCGTTGCGCGGTGCCCTGCAGGTCGTACAGCACGATCCCACGCTGATAGTCCATGCGCGCGGCCAGATCCCGAGCCAGAGCCAGCACAGCTTCGCTTGCTTTGGGATGGACGCCCGCATTGAGAAGCCAGGTAACGGCCCGGAGCCAGGCGCGTGGCTGCGCACGACGCGAGGCAGTGTGCAGGACCTCCTGCTGCTTGCCGCGAACCGGAGCGAGAGCAGCGACAGCTGTAGGAGCAGAACCGATGGAATCGGTTGAATTCGGGGCAAAGAGACCTGATTTAGGCAACACAAAACCAGTCCTCGTGATGGCAGCGATGGTCGACTCCTGAACGAGGGAGTTTGAGGCAAACAAACAGCGCAACTTGGCTGTCAGGAACGAACAGCTAAGCCGTGGCCTATGCAATTGACTGCGGATGAGCTCCGGAGGCGGGAGGGACGTTCTGCGGGAGGCGGCTCCTTGTCGCGGGTCTCGCTACGAAGAAGGGCCCGGGGCGAAAAGATCCCCAGGCCGCTGCTCGGTGAGGTCCGTACCGTTCAAGAGGGCGGGAGATGGGTGGAGTTGCGCGGGGCGCCTCATCGCGGCACGAGGGCGCAGCGGGGTGGCCCCATGGCCGTGCACCGACCCGGAGAGAGCGAGAGGAGGCCGATCACGCGGCACCGTCCCCGGTATCCGGGGCGGTGACCTGCAGACCGACCTCGAAGTTCTCCAGGGCCTCAAGGATCTGCTGTGCCCATTGCCCGAGGGGGAGATACAAATGCGGGGTGTCGCTCTCGACGAGCTGCAGCGAGGTGACGACATGGTGGCTGGGCAGCACGGCCAGCTCGGCGCCGGCCGGGTGGACGTAGAGTCCCGTTCGCCGGTCCACGGTCTCAAGCTCTATCCGCGACTGCTCGATGGCCAGGGATTCCCACAGTCGGAAGCGGGTGGGGGTGTTGCGTGCGTAGTTTTCCCGCGGCCAGCTCACCCGGCGCAGGGCGTCGAAGGTGAGCAGAGGCAGCGCGTCACTGGGGCTGAGCACATCGGGGTGGAGAACGCCGCGATCGCGTGCCTCGTAGGCCACCTTGTTGCCGAGACCGGCAAGGGTCGCGACCTTCAACAGAGTCCACCGCTGTGCCCTCTGTGGCTTTCTGGCCATGGTGGGGGGTCCTTTCACATGAACGGCTCGGGGCAATCCTAGCGCGATCAGCGGCAAGTGTTCTCCTGTCAGGAATCCAGGGCGTGTCGCAGATTTGAGCGAGATGGGCTGCGACGGCACTCCAAACCCCTTTGGTTTGCGGATAGATGTCCTACTGGGCCCTGAAATGAGCGCAACCGTTCCTTGTTCGATATCGCCATAGCGCCGCGCATGACAGCACGCCGAGTCGCCTGACAGAAAATAAACACGCCTCCGACCGCCGTGCGTGTGAGGCCTTCCTCCGCCCCTTCATTCAGCCATGCCGACGCGCATCCAGCCATGCATCCAGCCATGCACTCTGCGATGCGACTTGCCATGCGTAAAGCGTTGCAGATCGCCATGCAAGTACCAGGTCAGATGCCATTTGGGACGCTCTTGGGAGGGGCTTGGAAGGTCGACCGGAAGCACCCGAGACGGACTTGGGAGGCCCGTCGGAGATGCGTTGTGCCAGCGAGGCGGAACGCCTTGGCGAAAGAGCGTTGGCGCCGCAGGCTGGTGATTCATCTTCCGATGAGGCGTGGTGAAGGCTGCCGTGAGGAGTCGCATCCTCGCGCAGCGGGAATCCCCCGGGCCCTTGAGGCGATGAAATGTCCTGAAAATACCGGAAGTTGGAGTTGGAGCGGGGTTCGCAAAGGAAGGCTTTGCGACTCCGGCGCCATGAGCGAGGGAGCCATGGAGAACCGAAGCAGGTACCGCTGAGGGGGCGCGATCCCATGGGATCGCGCCCCCTCAGCGGTAC
>NZ_JAEAMR010000109.1 GCF_015999245.1 Streptomyces sp. AV19
GGCTGGCGGGTCGGGGCGGGATGGTGTCCGTCCTGGCGCCGTTGGAGCAGGTGACTGAGCGGCTCTCCGGCGGGTTGCAGGTGGCTGTGGTGAACGGTCCGGAGCAGGTCGTAGTGTCTGGTGCGCCGGAGGAGTTGGACGCCCTGATGGCCGGGTGTGAGGCCGACGGCGTCCAGGCCCGTCGGATCGCGGTCGACTACGCCTCCCACTCCGCGCAAGTCGAGGAGCTGCGCGCGGAGTTGCTGGAGGTCCTGGGAGGTATCGAGCCCCGGACGGGCCGGATCCCGATGGTCTCCACGGTGACGGGCGAGTTGATCGACACGGCGGTGATGGACGCCGGGTACTGGTTCACCAACCTCCGCGAGACCGTCCGTTTCGACACGGCGATCGAGGGACTCCTGGAGACCGGGCATCAGGTCTTCGTCGAGGTCAGCCCGCACCCGGTGCTGGTCGGTGCTGTCACCCAGATCGCCGAGGGTACCGATGTGACCGCCGTGGGCACGCTGCGCCGTGGCGAGGGCGAGCGGGCGCGGCTGTTGCAGAGCCTGGCCGAGGTGTACGTCGCGGGTGTCGACGTGGACTGGTCGTCCTGGGTGGACGGCGGCCGGCTCGCCGATCTGCCGACGTACGCCTTCCAGCGCCGCCGCTACTGGCTGCCCGCCGGCGGGCCGGTGCTGGACGCGGCCGGGCTGGGGCTCAACCCTGCCGGTCACCCCCTGCTGGGCGCGGCCGTGCGGCTGGCGTCGCAGGACGGGCTGGTCTTCACGGGCCAGTTGTCGCTGCACGCCCACCCATGGCTCGCCGACCATGCCGTCTTCGGCACGGTCGTCCTCCCCGGCACCGCCTTCGTCGAGCTGGCGCTGCACGCCGGGGACGAGGTCGGCTGCGGTGTACTCGAAGAGCTGACTCTGGAGCGGCCGTTGGTGCTGGCCGAGGGCGCCTCGACGGCCGTACAGGTGTCGGTGGGAGCGGCGGACGGCGCGGGGCGGCGCGCGGTGGCCGTGCACTCACGCGACGGGGACGCCGACGCGGAGTGGGTGCGCCACGCGGCGGGTGTGCTGGCGGCCGACCCGGTGGGCCCTGTGGAGCCCTTGGAGGGGCAGTGGCCGCCGGCCGGTGCGCAACCGGTCGAGATCACGGATGCGTACGAGCGGCTGACCGCCGTCGGATACGGGTACGGTCCGGTGTTCCAGGGTCTGCACGCGGTGTGGCGTGCGGGGGAGGAGCTGTTCGCCGAGGTGCGGTTGCCGGTCGAGGCGGACGCGTTCGGCGTCCATCCGGCGCTGCTCGACGCCGCGTTGCACGCGTTGCTGTCGGACGACTTGTGGGTGCCGTTCTCGTGGAACGGGGTGCGGCTGCACTCGGTGGGCGCCTCGGCGCTGCGGGTCAGGCTGTCGCGGCGCGCCGACGGTTCGGTCTGGGTGGCGGCGTTCGACGGTGCCGGGTTGCCGGTCGTGACGGTGGACGAGCTGCGTCTGCAGGAGATGTCGCGGGAGCAGCTGGGATCGGCGGCGGCCGGTGATCCGCTGTACGAGCTTCGGTGGGCCGAAGTGCCGTACCTGGAAGGCTCGTTCGCGGTCTCCCCGGAGGATGTGGTCGAGTTCGTCGAGCCCGGCGGTGACGT
>NZ_JAEAMR010000011.1:0-1258 GCF_015999245.1 Streptomyces sp. AV19
GGGGGGGGGGGGGGGGGGGGGGGGGGGGGGGGGGGGGCCCCCCCCCGGGCCCCCCCCCCCCCCCCGCGGGGGGGGGCGGCCGGGGGGCCCCCCCGGGCCCCCCGGGCCCCCCCCCCCGCGGTGCAGGGGTGCGGTGTCCGGTCAGGACCGGGCCACGAGGCTGGCCGGACGCATGTCCGTCCAGTTGGCGTCCACGTAGTCGGTGCAGCCCTGGAGGCTGTCCTCGCCGTGGACGACCGTCCAGCCCGCGGGGACCTCGGCGAACACCGGCCACAGCGAGTGCTGGTTCTCGGCGTTGACCAGGACGAAGTAGCGGCCGTCGGCGTCCTCGAACGGGTTGGTGGCGCTCATCGCGGTTGCTCCTTTGTGAAGGTGATGCGTGGTGTCAGTGGGGGGACGCCGCGGTCGTCGCGACCGCGCGTCCGTCGATTATTGGTGATCTCGTCTGCCGGTCAGGGGGCGTCCGTCACGGCCTCCCGGGAACCGGCGCCCGGCCGCGCCGCGAGGAACGCCGCGAGCTCGGCCACGGTGGGCCGGGCCAGCAGGTCGGCCACGCCCAGGTCCGGGCCGAAGGACTCGCGGACCTCGTGCAGCAGCGACATGACCAGCAGGGAGTGGCCGCCGAGGTCGAAGAAGCTGTCGTCGATGCCGACGTCGGGCAGGCCCAGGACCTCGGCGAAGACGTTACACAGCGTCTTCTCGGTCAGGTCGCGCGGGGCCCGGCCGGTGCCGCCGACGGCCATGTCGGACGCGGTCGGCGCCGGGAGCGCCTTGCGGTCGAGCTTGCCGTTGACGGTCAGCGGCAGCGCGTCGAGGACGACGAACGCGGACGGGACCATGTACTCCGGCAGTTCGGCCGCCAGCGCCGCACGGACGGCCACGGCATCGATCCCGTCCGAAGCGGCCGGGACGAGGTAGGCGGCGAGGCGCTTGACGCCCGGGGTGTCCTCCCGGACCACGACAGCCGCATGAGCGACCGATTCGAGGCGGGTCAGCGCGTCCTCGATCTCACCCGGCTCGACCCGGTAACCCCGGATCTTCACCTGGTCGTCGACACGACCGAGGAAGTCCAGCAGACCGTCGCGACGCCAGCGTACGACATCGCCGGTGCGGTACATCCGGTCACCCGGCGCACCGAACGGATCGGCGACGAACCGGCCCGCCGTCAGCCCCGCACGGTCCAGATAACCACGCGCCAGACCGACACCGGAAACATACAACTCCCCCGGCACACCCACCGGAACGGGCCGCAGCCAAG
>NZ_JAEAMR010000011.1:1358-12593 GCF_015999245.1 Streptomyces sp. AV19
AGATCGGACGACCGACGGTCGCGGTGTCACTGTCGAGCGTGCCACCACCGAGCGTATTGATCGTGTACTCGGTCGGACCGTACAGGTTGTAGCCCATCAGCCCCGGCGTCTCGCCGAGGCGGGTCCACAGCGATTCCGGAACGGCCTCGCCGCCGAGGAGGACGAGCACCGGGCGGTGCCGGTCCTCGTCCAACAGGCCACATTCGACGAGGGCTTGTGCGTACGAGGGGGTGACGTTGATGACGTCGACCTCGTGGTCCGCGCAGTACGCGGCCAGCCCTTCGGCGTCGCGGCGCAGCGACTCGTCCAGGACGTGCACCTCATGTCCTTCGACCAGCCACAGCAACTCCTCCCACGACATGTCGAAGGAGAACGACACCGTATGCGCGATCCGCAGACGACGACCACCCGCCGACTCGATCACCGGATTGAAAATCGCCTCACGGTGATTGAGCTGCATATTCGTCAGACCACGGTACGGCGTCACCACACCCTTCGGACGACCCGTCGAACCCGACGTGAAAATCACATACGCAGCAGCATCCAGATCCACCACCGCATCCACCGACTCACCGGAAACACCGGCCAGTTCGGCGACGACAGCGGGATCGTCCAGCTCCACCACCGGCACACCCTCAGCGTCCGGCATGCGGTGCCGCGCCGTCGAGTCGGTGAGCAGGACCACCGGCTTCGTCTCCTCGACCATGAACGCGAGGCGGTCCACCGGGTAGTCCAGCTCCAGCGGCAGGTACGCGGCACCCGCCCGCAGGACGGCGAACAGGGCCGCGACCATCTCCAGCGAACGCGGCAGGCCCAGCGCGACGACCCGCTCGGGACCCGCGCCCCGGGCGAGGAGCAGCCGCGCCATGCGGTTGACCCGCGCGTCCAGCTCGGCGAACGACCACACCCGTTCGCCCGCCACCAGCGCCGTCGCCTCCGGCGTCGACGCGGCGCGCTCGGCCAGCAGTTGGGCCACCGACGCCTCGGGCAGCTCGTGCCAGGTGTCGGCCCACTCCCCCAGCACCGCGCCGTGTTCCCACTCGGTCAGGACGTCCAGCGCGCCGATGCGGCGGGACGGGTCCTCGGCGACCTGGGCGAGGAGGGAGAGGAGGCGCTCGACGAGGGCCTCGGCGGTGGAGCGGTCGTAGCGGTCCGTCGCGTACTCGAAGGCGATGTCGATCTCTTCGGCGCTGGGCGTCTCCTCGAAGTTGAAGTCGAGCTCGAACTTCACGGCCCCCAGCTCGAAGGGGAGGATCCGGCTCTCCAGCCCCAGGAGCCTGCGGGCCCCGCCGTCGGCGTTGCGGTAGCCGAGCATCACCTGGAACAGCGGGTGCCGGCCGGGCACGCGGGGCGGGTTGACGGCCTCGACGAGGCTGTCGAAGGGCAGATCCTGCTGGGCGAAGGCGGCCAGGTCGTTCTCCCGGACGCGGCCGAGCAGTTCGCCGAACGTCGGGTCGCCGGACAGGTCGTTGCGCAGCACGAGGGTGTTGACGAAGAAGCCGACGAGTCCGTCGAGCGCCGCGTCCCCTCGGCCCGCGACCGGGGCGCCGAGGGGGATGTCGTCCCCCGCGCCCAGCCGGTGCAGCAGGGTGGCCACGGCGGCCTGGAGCACCATGAAGGTGGTGGTGCCCGTGGTGGTGGCGACGTCGCGGAGCCCGCGGTAGACGGCCGGGGGCACCTGGGCCCGGACGGTGTCGCCGCGCAGGGAGGCGCCCGGGGTGCGCGGGCGGTCGGCGGGCAGGGCGAGCTCCTCCGGGAGCCCCTCCAACGCCGCCTTCCAGTAGGCCGCTTGACGGCTGTGCAGGCTGCGCCCGTCGGCCGGGTCGCCGAGCAGTTCGTGCTGCCACAGCGTGTAGTCCGCGTACTGCACCGGCAGGGGCTGCCAGTCGGGCGCCTCGCCTGCGGCGCGACGGGTGTACGCCGTGGTGATGTCGTCCACGAAGGGCAGCATCGACCACTCGTCACCGGCGATGTGGTGGAAGAGCAGCACGAGGACGTGGTCCTCGGGTCCGACCTCCAACGCACTGACGCGCAGGGGCAGTTCGCGTGCGAGGTCGAACGAGTACCGTACGGCCGCCTCGACGTCCGCCGCCAGCGTCTCCTCGGTGGTGGCGGCGGTGTGCAGGACGTCGGCGGGGTCGGGCGCGTCGAGGATGCGCTGGACGACCTGACCGCCGTTCTCCTCGACGACCGTCCGCAGGCTTTCGTGACGGCGCGTCACGTCGACCACGGCGAGCCGGAGGGCGTCGAGGTCGAGGGCGCCCGTCAGCCGGACGACCAGCGGGACGTTGTAGGTCGCGCCCGACGCGTCGAGGTTCTGCAGGAACCACATGCGGCGCTGGGCGTGCGAGAGGGGCAGGGCGTCCGGGCGGTCGCGCCGTTCGAGCACCGGCCGGTCGTCGGCGCCGCGAGCCGTGCGCTCGGCGAGCGCGGCGGGGGTGGGCGCCTCGAAGAGGTCGCGGATGGCCAGGCCGACGTCGAGGGCCGTGCGGATGCGGCTGACGAGCCGGGTGGCCAGCAGCGAGTGCCCGCCGAGGTCGAGGAAGTGGTCGTCGGGGCCGACGGAGTCGACGCCCAGCACCTCGCCGAACAGCGTGCACAGCAGCTCTTCGCGGGCGTTGCGCGGCGCACGGCCGGCGCCCGTACCGGTGTTGTCGGGGGCGGGGAGCGCCTTGCGGTCGAGCTTGCCGTTGACGGTCAGCGGCAGCGCGTCGAGGACGACGAACGCGGACGGGACCATGTACTCCGGCAGTTCGGCCGCCAGCGCCGCACGGACGGCCACGGCATCGATCCCGTCCGGACCGGCCGGGACGAGGTAGGCGGCGAGGCGCTTGACACCCGGGGTGTCCTCCCGGACCACGACAGCCGCATGAGCGACCGGCTCAAGGCGGGTCAGCGCGTCCTCGATCTCACCCGGCTCGACCCGGTAACCCCGGATCTCATACGCAGCAGCATCCAGATCCACCACCGCATCCACCGACTCACCGGAAACACCAGCCAGTTCGGCGACAACAGCCGGATCGTCGAGTTCCAGGACCGTGTCGCAGTCCGGCATCCGGTCACGGACGGTGGAGTCGGTGACCAGGACCACGGGACCGGTCTCCTCGACCATGAACGCGAGGCGGTCCACCGGGTAGTCCAACTCCAGCGGCAGGTACGCGGCACCCGCCCGCAGCACGGCGAACAGGGCGGCCACCATCTCCAGCGAACGCGGCAGGCCCAACGCCACCACACGGTCCGGACCCGCGCCACGGGCCAGGAAGAGGTTGGCCAAACGGTTGACGTGGGTGTCCAGTTCGGCGAACGACCACACCCGGTCGCCCGCCACCAGGGCGGGCTCGTCCGGTACGAGAGCCGCGCGCTCGGCCAGCAGGTCCGCCACCGAGGCGTCCGGCAGTTCCCGCGCCGTGTCCGCCCACTCCCCCAGCACCAGGCCGTGCTCCCGCGCGGTCAGCACGTCGAGGTGCCGGACGAGGACGGCGGAGTCCGAGGTGATCCGGTCCAGGAGGGAGACGAAGCGGCCGGCGTGCTCCTCGACCACCGTGCGGTCGAACGCGTCGGGGCGGAACTTCCACTCGAACTCGAGCTTCTCCCCCGGGTTGGTCGCGAAGATCAGCGGGAAGTGGGTGGCGTCCACGTCGACGACGTCGTCCACGCCGAGTTCCTGGCCGACCCGGTCGCGCTCCTCCTGGTCCACGGGCGTGTTGCGCAGGACCTGGAGGGTGTCGAAGAGGCGTCCCGCCCCGGCGGCGCGCTGGATGGTGCCCAGGCTGAGCTGGTGGTGCGGCAGGAGGGCCGCCTGCTCGCCCTGGAGGCGGGTGAGGTAGGCGACGACCGTCTCGTCCCGGTCGAGCCGGGCGCGGACCGGGACGGTGTTGAGGAACATGCCGATGGTCCGGTCGATGCCGGTGAGCTCCGCCGGACGGCCGGAGACGGTGGTGCCGAAGATGACGTCCTGACGGCCCGTCAGTCCGGCCAGGAGCAGGCTCCAGACGCCGGAGAGCACGGTGTTGAGGGTCAGGCCGTTGGTCCGGGCGTAGTCCGCGATCCGGGTGCTGAGCGCGGCCGACAACTCGGTGACGTGCTCCTCGGGCAGCAGGGCGGCGCGTTCGCGGGCCTGCGGGGCGATCAGCGTGGGCTCGTCGACGCCGGCCAGGGCGGAGCGCCACGCCTCCTCGCCGGCGGCGGTGTCCTGACTGCTGAGCCAGGCGAGGAAGTCCCGGTAGGCGAGCTGCTCCTCGCCCGCCGGGGGGAGGCTTCCGGTGGTCACCAGCGCGTGGCAGCAGGCCAGGAGTTCCTGGAGGAACAGGCCGGTGGACCAGCCGTCCCACAGCAGGGTGTGGTGGGTGACCAGGATGTGCTGGCGGCCGTCGGGGGTGAGGACGGAGACCAGGCGCACCAGGGGCGGGTCGGCGAGGTCGAAGCGGGTGCGGGCCTCGGCGTCCTTGAGCCGCCGCAGTTCGGCGTCGGCCGCCTCGGGGTCGAGGGTGCGCAGGTCCGCCTCGGTGACGGGGACCGTGACGGTGGCCGGGATGAACTGGACGGGCCGCTCGAGTCCGTCCTGGAGGAAGCCGGCCCGCAGGTTCGGGTGCCGGTCGAGCATCGCGGTCGCGGCGGTGCGCAGGGTGTCCAGGGAAACCGGGCGGCGCAGGGAGACGACGTCGCGGGAGGTGTAGACGTCGAGGGCGTCCTCGTCGTAGAGGGCTTCGAAGAGGAGGCCCTGCTGGAGCGGTGAGAGCGGCCAGAGTTCGGCGACGCCGGGGACGGCGGCCCGGACGGCCTCGGCGTCGCGCTCGGCGGGCTGCGGCAGTTCGGGTATGGCGGGTCCGGCGGCGGTGTCGGCGGCGGGCTCGGCGCGGTCCGCCAGCTCGGCCAGCGCGGCGGGGGTGCGGTGCTCGAAGACGTCGCGCGGGCTCAGGGCGATCCCGGCGACGCGGGCGGTGCCGACGAGGCGGATGGAGACGATGCTGTCGCCGCCGAGGCGGAAGAAGTCGTCGTGGACGCGGACTTCGGGGAGTTCGAGGACCTCGGCGAAGAGGGCGCACAGCGTGGCCTCGGTCTCGGTGGCCGGTGCCCGGTCGTCGGCGGCCGCGGCGTGCTCCGGGACGTCGTCGGGCAGCGCCTTGCGGTCGGTCTTGCCGTTGACGCCGAGCGGGATGGCGTCGAGGAACACGACGTCCGACGGGACCATGTACTCGGGCAGCCGGACGGCGCAGGCGGTGCGCAGCTCCTCGGGGTCCGGCGCGGCGCCGGGCGCGGGGACGGCGTAGGCGACGATGCGCTGGGCGCCGGCCACCGTCGTGCGGACGAGGACGGCGGTGTGCGCGACGGCCGGGTGGTCGGCGAGGACGGCCTCGATCTCGCCGAGTTCGATGCGCAGGCCGCGGATCTTGACCTGGTCGTCGGTGCGGCCGAGGTACTCGACCGCACCGTCGGCGCGGCGGCGCACGAGGTCGCCGGTGCGGTACATGCGCTCACCGCCGCCCTGCGGGTCGGCGACGAACCGGCCGGCCGTCAGGCCCGCGCGGTTGAGGTAACCGCGCGCCAGTTGGACGCCCGCGAGGTAGAGCTCGCCAGGGACGCCGACCGGAACCGGACGCAGGGCCGCGTCCAGGACATGCAGACGGGTGTTCCACACAGGGCGGCCGATCGGCACGACACCGGCACCGGGCTCGGCACGGTGGTACGTCACGTCCACCGTCGCCTCGGTCGGCCCGTACAGGTTGTGCAACTCGATCTGCGGCCACAGCGCGGCGAACCGGTCCACAGCAGCGGCAGGCAACGCCTCACCGGAACAGAAGACACGGCGCACACCCGCGAAGCCGGCACGTATCGCCTCGTCCTGCTCGGCCGCGACCGTGAACGCCGTGAGCATCGAGGGCACGAAGTGCGCCGTGGTGACGCCCGAGTTGGCGGCCAGCTCGGCGAGGTGGTCCGGCTCGCGGTGGCCGCCCGGCCGGGCCAGCACCAGGCTGGCGCCGCTGACCAGCGGCAGGAAGAACTCCCAGACCGAGACGTCGAAGCCAGCCGGGGTCTTCTGCAGAATGCGGTCCTCCGGGCGGATGCCGTACTGCTCGCGCATCCAGTCCAGACGATTGACGATCGCCTCGTGCGTCACGGCCACGCCCTTGGGGCGGCCGGTCGAGCCCGAGGTGTAGATCACGTACGCCGTATGGTGCGGCCCGGCTGCGGGGTGCCCGGAGGGAGCGGCGGTGCGGGGCTCGTCGGCGAGGACGACGGGGACGTCGCCGGGCAGGGACAGCCGGTCGCGCTCTCCCGCGACCGTCACCACGGCGACGGGCACGGCGTCCTCGACCATGCCCGACAGGCGCTCGGCGGGGTGGTCGAGGTCCAGCGGCAGGTAGGCGGCCCCGGACTTCAGCACGCCCAGCAGCGCGACCATCAGCTCGGCGGAGCGCGGCACGGCGACGGCCACGATCCGGTCCGGACCGGCACCCGCCGCGACCAGTTCGGCGGCCAAACCATCGGCGAGCTCGTCGAGTTGACGGTACGTCAGCTCCTGATCCGCGTAGACGACGGCCGTCGCGTCCGGCGTCGCGGCCAGCCGCTCGGCGAACCGGGTCACCAAGGTGCCCTCGGCCACCGGGTGCTCCGTGGCGTTCCACTCCTCCGCCAGGGCCCGGCTCTCGTCGGGGAGCAGCAGGCCGAGCCGCGCCAGCGGCGTCTCGGGGGCCTCGGCGAAGCGGGTGAGCAGGTGCAGGAAGCGGTCGGTGACGCGCTCGGCGGCGGCGCGGTCGAACACGTCCGGCCGGTAGCCGAGTTCGAGGCGGAGGGTGTCGCCGGGCAGGACGCGCATGGTCAGCGGGTAGTGGGTGGCGTCGCGGGCGCCGAGGCCGGTGACGGCCAGGCCGGCGCCGCCGGCGGCGAGGGCGAGGATGTCGTCGACGTCGTCGCTGCCGGCGTAGTTCTCGACGACGAGGAGGGTGTCGAAGAGCGGTCCGTCCACGGCGGTCAGGCGCTGGATGCCGGCGAGCCCGAGGTGCTGGTGGTCCATCAGGGCGGCCTGTTCGGCCTGGACGGCGGCGGCGGTGGAGGCGAGGGTCGCGCCGGGGTCGAGGCGGACGCGGACCGGGAGGGTGTTGATGAAGAGGCCGACCATGGTCTCGGCGCCGGGCAGGTCGGCGGGGCGGCCGGAGACCGTGGTGCCGCTGACGACGTCGGTGGCACCGGTGAGGGAGCCCACGAGGACGCCCCACAGCGTGTGCAGGACGTTGCCGAGGGTCAGGCCCCGGCCGCGGGCCGCGGCGTCGAGGGCGGCGGTCAGTTCGGGGCCGGCGTCGGCCTCGACGTCGGCGGGCTCGACGGAGGCGTCGAGCGTGGCGCCGGGGGCGACCGGGTGGGCCTCGGTGACGCCGTCGAGGGCGGCGGCCCAGGCGCGGCGGGCGGCGTCGGTGTCGCGGGTGGCGAGCAGTTCGAGGTGATCGCGGTAGGGGCGGACGGGCGGCAGTCCGGAGAGGTCGCCGCGCCAGCCGATGAGGGCGATCAGCTCCCGCATGAGGATCGGCATGGACCAGCCGTCCAGGAGCAGGTGGTGACAGGTGACGACGAGGCGGGTGGCGTCGGGGCCCAGGCGCAGCAGCGTCAGGCGCAGCAGCGGCGGTTCGGCCAGGTCGAAGCGGTGGTTCCAGTCCTCGTCCATGGCGGCGCGCACGGCCTCGTCGCGGGCGGCGGGGTCGTCGGCGTGCGCGGTGAGGTCGAGTTCGCGCAGCGGGGTGTCCGCGTGGCGGGGGATGAACTGGACGGGCTCCTCGCCGTCGTCGTACCAGAAGCCGGCGCGCAGGTTGGCGTGGCGGCGCAGCAGGGCGTCGGCGGCGGCGGCCAGGTCGGCGGTGACGAGCGGGCCTTCGAGGTCCAGGTGGGCCTGGACGACGTAGACGTCGCGGGCGTCCTCGTCGTAGACGGCGTGGAAGAGGAGGCCCTCCTGGAGGGAGGACAGGGGATAGACGTCCTCGAGCGCGGACCCCGCGGCAGGGTCGTCGGCCGGGATCAGGTCGGGGGTGTCAGTCATGGGTGCGCTCTCGGTGTCGCGGGTGGCGGGGGTCTGCGGGGTCGGCGCGGGGCCGCGGGTGTCGGTCATCGGCGCCTGCGCAGGCGGGCTTCGAGGCGGTCGATGCGCTTCTGGTCCATGGAGACCAGGCGCACGTCGGAGGGGGTGATGCCGCCCGCGTCGGGGTCGGCGGTGTGCCGGGCGAGAGCGTCGAGCGCGTCGAAGAACCGGTTCGCCAGGGCGGTGACCTGCTCCTCGGTGAACAGGGCGGCGGGCCAGCTCCATTCGACGGCCAGCTCGGGCTTCCCGTCGGCGCCGGCGCGGACGACCGCGTCGAGCTCCAGCGGGTACGGCACGGGCATGCCGGCGTCGGGGGCGGCGCCCTCGGTGACGGCGGCGCGCTCGGCCTCGGGGGCGAACGGCCAGCCGGTGACGGCGCCCTGGTGGTCGGTGCGGCCGCGGTAGTTGAAGAGCAGCTGCGAGGCGGGCAGGGCGGAGAGCGCGGGTGCGGTCTGTGCGTTGAGGTGGCGCAGCAGGCCGTGGCCCAGGCCCCGGTCGGGGGCGGCCCGCAGCTGTTCCTTGACGAGCTTGAGGGCGTCCCCGGCGGGGCGGCCGCCGGCCAGGGCGGCGGCGACGTCCAGGGTGGAGACGTCGAGGCGGACGGGGTGGACGGTGGTGAACCAGCCGACGGTGCGGGACAGGTCCGGGGTGAGTCCGGCCGTGTCGCTGCCGCCGCGGCCGTGTCCTTCCAGGTCGATCTGGAGGGCGCCCGTGTAGGCGGCGGGCAGGGCCGGGTTGGCGGTGCGCCGCCAGTCGGCGGCCGCGAGGGCGAGGCCGGCCAGCAGGACGTCGTCCACGCCGGCCGAGTACGCCCGGGGCACGGCGTCGATCAGGGGTGCGGTGCGGTCGGCGGGCAGGGCCGTGCGCAGGGTGCGGACGGTGGCGGTGGTGTCGCGGCGCGGGTCGGCGGGGGTGCGGGCGAGGGGTGCCTGCGGTCCGGCGAGCGCGGTGCGCCAGTGGGCGGTCTCGGCGGTGCGGGTGCGGCTGTGGGCGTGCTCCAGCAGCGTCGTGGCCCAGGCGCGCAGCCCGGTGGCCTCGGGTTCGAGGGCGGGGGTGCGGCCTTCGGCGCGGGCGGCGTAGGCGTCGGCGAGCTCGGGGAGCAGGACGCGCCAGGAGACGCCGTCGACGGCGAGGTGGTGGATCGTCAGCAGCAGGCGGCCGTCGGTGTCCGGTCCGGCGTCCAGGTGGACGGCGCGCAGGACGGTGCCGTGGTCCGGGGCGAGGGCGGCGGCCGAGGCGTCGGCCTCCTTGGTGAGGAGTTCGGCGCGGGCGGCCGTGTCCAGGCCGGTGAGGTCGGCGTGGCGCAGAGTGGCCGGGTCGGTGACGGCGGGCGCCTGGTCCGCGGGCAGGGTCTCCTGCGTCCACAGGCCGTCGGTGCGGTCCAGGCGCAGGCGCAGGGCCGGGTGGTTGCGGGCGAGGTCGGCGAGGGCCGCGCGCAGGGCGTCGGGGCGCAGGCCGGCGGGGACGGTGAGGAGCACCGACTGGTTGAACCGGTCGACGGGGCCGCCCCGTTCGCGCAGCCAGTGCACGACGGGCAGCGGCGGCAGTTCGCCGTCGGCGTCCGGGACGGCCGCGGCGGGCGCTGCCGGCCCGGCGTCCGGGGTCCCGCCCACGGCGGCCAGGGCGGCCGGGGTGGGGTGCTGGAAGACGTCCTTGGCGGCGACGGTGAAGCCGGCCTTGCGGGCGGCGCTGACGAGCTGGATGGAGACGATGCTGTCGCCGCCCAGGGCGAAGAAGTTCTCGTCCTCGCCGACGTCGGGCAGTCCGAGGATCTGGGCGAAGACCGCGGCCATGGCGGCAGCCGGGCTGCGCTCCTCACGCACCGGCTCGCGTACCGGCGCCGGGCGGGCGGCGCGGCCCGGCTCGGGCAGCGCCTTGCGGTCGAGCTTGCCGTTGACGCTCAGCGGCAGGGCGTCCAGCAGGCCGATGACGACGGGCACCATGTGCTCGGGCAGGCGGACGGCGAGGGCGTCGCGCAGTTCCTGCGGGTCGGGCGTGGCGCCGGCGGCCGGGACGGCGTAGGCGACGAGCTGGCGGGCGCCGCCGGGGGCCAGCGGCCGGGCGACGACGGCGGCCTGCGCGACGGCGGGCAGGTCGGTCAACGCGGCCTCGATCTCGCCGAGTTCGATGCGGAAGCCGCGGATCTTGACCTGGTCGTCGGTGCGGCCGAGGTACTCGATCGCACCGTCGGCGCGGCGGCGCACGAGGTCGCCGGTGCGGTACATGCGCTCGCCACTGCCCTGCGGGTCGGCGACGAACCGGCCGGCCGTCAGGCCCGCGCGGTCGAGGTAACCGCGCGCCAGCTGGACGCCCGCGAGGTAGAGCTCGCCGGGGACCCCGACCGGAACGGGGCGCAGGGCCGCGTCCAGGACGTGCAGGCGGGTGTTCCAGACGGGACGGCCGATGGGGACGACACCGGCACCGGGCTCCGCACGGTGGTACGTCACGTCGACGGCCGCCTCGGTCGGCCCGTACAGATTGTGCAGCTCAATGTCCGGCCACAGCGCGGCGAACCGGTCCACGGCCACAGCGGGCAGCGCCTCACCCGAGCAGAACACACGGCGCACACCCGCGAACCCGGCACGGATCGCCTCGTCCTGCTCGGCAGCAACCGTGAACGCCGTGAGCATGGACGGGACGAAGTGGGCAGTGGTGACACCGGAGTCGGCGGCCAGGGCGGCGAGGTGGTCGGGCTCGCGGTGGCCGCCGGGCCGGGCGAGGACCACGGCGGCGCCGCTGACCAGCGGCAGGAAGAACTCCCAGACGGACACGTCGAAGCTGGCCGGGGTCTTCTGCAGGATGCGGTCCTCGGGCCGGATGCCGTACTGCTCGCGCATCCAGTCCAGGCGGTTGACGATCGCCTCGTGCGTCACCACGACGCCCTTGGGGCGGCCGGTGGAGCCGGAGGTGTAGATGACGTAGGCGGCGTGGTGCGGCTGCGCAACAGGCAGCTGTACGGCGGCCGGTGCGGGCGCGTCGGCCAGGACGACGGGCACGCCGTCCGTGCGCGGCAGGCGCTCGCGCTCGTCCGTCACGGTCACCACGCAGACCGGCGCGGCGTCCTCGACCATGCCGGCCAGGCGGTCGGCGGGGTAGTCGAGGTCGAGCGGCAGGTAGGCGGCCCCGGACTTCAGCACGCCCAGCAGCGCGACCATCAGCTCGGCGGA
>NZ_JAEAMR010000110.1 GCF_015999245.1 Streptomyces sp. AV19
ATGTGGACGAGCCGTCGCCGCATGTGGATTGGGCGTCCGGGGCCGTACGCCTGCTCAGCAGTGAAATGCCCTGGCCGCAACCCAACTTGGCAGGCGGCCCCCGCCGTGCCGGGATCTCCTCCTTCGGGGTCAGCGGCACCAACGCCCACATCATCATCGAACAAGCGCCAGAGGCAGAAACGGAGTTGGAACCGGAGAAAGCCCCGGCACCGGAGGAGGGAACGGAGCCGGCCCAGAGACGGGAGAAAGGCACAAGTGCGCCAGCGTCTGCCCCGGTGCCGTGGATCGTATCGGCGCGTTCCGAGAGCGCCTTGCGACGGCAGGCGCGAAGGCTGCGGCAGTTCGCGGCCGACGACGCGACGCGGGATGCCCTGGCGCGGAACGCCGCGGACCGGAACGTCACGGCCATCGCACGAGCCCTCGCCACCGACCGGGCGCTCTTCGAACACCGTGCCGTTGTCCTGGGCGATGGGCGGGCCGAACTGCTCCGGGGCCTCGACGCGCTGGCCACCGGCACACCGGCCCCGGGCATCGTGGAGGGGCCGGCCCGGGCCACGCCGTACCTCCGGCCCGCCCTGCTCTTCGCCGGCCAGGGCACCCAGCGCCCTGGCATGGGGCAAGAGCTCTACGGGACAGTCCCTGCCTTCGCCGACGCTTTGGACGAGGCGTTTGCGGCGCTCGACTCTCATCTGGACCGCCCGCTGCGGTCCGTGGTCTTCGCCGCGCCCGGCACGGCCGAAGCCGCGCTCCTCGACCGCCCCGGTTACGCCCAGACGGGACTGTTCGCCCTCGAAGTGGCCCTGTTCCGGCTGGTCGAGGCCCTGGGCGTGCGGCCGGAGTACCTGATCGGGCATTCGGTCGGCGAGCTTGCGGCCGCCCACGTGGCCGGCGTGCTCTCCCTCGCCGACGCCGCTCTCCTCGTGGCCGCCCGGGGATCGCTGATGGAGGCACTGCCGCCGGGCGGGGCGATGACGGCGATCCGTGCCTCGGAGGGTGAGGTGGCGCGTGCGCTGGCCACGGACGAGGCGGCGGAACGGGTGTCCGTCGCGGCGGTGAACGGTCCCAGGTCGGTCGTCGTCTCCGGTGCCGCCGAGGCTGTGGAGCGAGTGGCGGAAGGGTTCGCGGCGCGCGGCTGCAAGACCCGCCGGCTGCGCGTCGGTCATGCCTTTCACTCCCCGCTGATGGAGCCCATGCTGGAGGAGTTCAGGCGGACCGCGAACGCCGTGTCGTACGCCGAGCCCACCCTGGGCATCGTCTCGTGCCTCACGGGGCGGCCGGTGACCCCCGGCCTGCTGACGGACCCGGAGTACTGGGTGCGGCACGTGCGGGAAACGGTCCGTTTCGCCGCCGGCATGGAGTGGCTACGGGCCGAAGGCGCCGACGCGTTCGTCGAACTGGGCCCGGACGGAACGCTGTCCGCCCTGACCCAGGAGTCCGTCGGCACGCCGGGCACCGCCGATGCCGACTTCGACGCCGGCCCCGACCTCGATGTCGAAACCGTTGCCGAGTCCGGCCCCGCCCCCGCCCCCGCCCCCGTCCCCTTCACCGGTGACGCACCAGCGGAAGCTCCCGGGCCCGTACTGGCCGTGCCTCTCCTGCGCCCGGATCGCGCCGAGCCCCGTACGTTCCTCGCCGCACTCGCGCAAGTACACGTCAACGGGGGCACCATCGATTGGCCGGCCGTCATCGGCCCCCGCGCCTCCACCCGGGCGGTGGAACTGCCGACGTACGCGTTCGATCACCGCCGCTACTGGCTGGATCCCCGTCCGGCGGGCAGCGACGTGACGGCGGCCGGCCTGGACAGTTCCGGCCACCCCCTCCTCGGGGCCGCCGTCGAACTGGCGGAATCCCAGGGCCTGTTGTTCACCGGCCGCCTCTCGCTCCGCACCCACCCGTGGCTCTCCGACCACGTCGTGTTCGGGGTGGTCCTGCTCCCGGGCACCGCGATGCTGGAGCTGGCCGTCCGCGCCGCCCAAGAGACAGCACTGGGAACGGTGGAGGAGCTGACCCTCCAGGTTCCCCTGGCGCTGCCCGAGCGGGGAGCGGTCGTCCTCCAACTCGCCGTCGACGCCCCCGGCCCATCGGGCGAACGTTCCTTCTCCCTCCACTCGCACCCCGACGACGAACACGGGAACGACCGCCGGGACGGTCCCATGACGCTCGCGGCGGGCAAGGCCTGGACGTGCCACGCGACCGGCGTGCTCACCCCGGACGTCCTCTCCGGGCCCGGGCGGCAGGACGACCGTTGGGTTGCCCCGGACGCCCCGTGGCCGCCTCCGGACGCCGAGCCGGTGGACCTGGACGGCTGGTACGCGGACCTGGCGAGCGCCGGCCTGGGCTACGGTCCGGCGTTCCAAGGGCTGCGGGCCGCGTGGCGCCGGGCAGGGGACATCTACGCCGAGGTCGCCCTGGACGAGGAACAGACGGAACAAGCCGCGCGGTACGCCGTGCACCCCGCGCTGCTCGACGCCGCGCTGCACCCTGTCGTACTCGGTGTCGACATGACCGAGGACCGGGAGCGGGACGGCGGCCTGCTGCCGTTCTCCTGGAGCGGCGTATCGGTGACGACTACAGGCGCCCCCGCCCTGCGCGTCCGGCTGACCCCCACGTCCCGGGAGACCATCGCGCTGGAGGCCACGGACGGCGCCGGCCGGCCCGTCCTGTCCGCGCGGGCACTGACCTTCCGGCCGATCAGCGAGGAACAGCTCCGCGCCGCCCGCACCACGTACCACGAGTCGCTGTTCCGCATGGAGTGGAAGCCGCGGCCCGTGCCGACGGCCCACGGCGGTGACAGTTCCGTCAGCCGGTGCCGTTGGGCCGTCGTCGGCAGCGCGGTGCACGGAATGCGGGAGGCGCTCGACGCCGCGGGAGCCGCCTGGCAGCCGTACCCCGACCTCGCGGCGCTGGGCGAGGCCGTCGCCTCGGGTGCCCCGGCCCCCGACATGACGGTCGTGTCGTGCGGCGCCGAAGAGGCGACCGGGGAGGGCGACCGAGGGGAGGACACCGCCGGGAACGGCACTGGACAGAGTGCCGGTGGTGAGGTCGTGCCCGTCCCCGCCGTCGCGGTACAGGAGGCGGCCGGGCACGCCCTGAGCCTCCTCCAAGGCTGGCTCGCCGACGACCGGTTCGCGGACTCCCGGCTTGCCGTCGTCACCCGGGGCGCCGTGGCCGCGGACGGCGAGGACACCGTCTCCGGTCTCGCACACGCGGCGGTGTGGGGGCTCGTCCGCTCCGCCCAGAGCGAGAACCCGGGCCGGTTCGTGCTGGCGGACACCGACGGTTCGCGGCCCTCCCGCCAGGCCCTCCCGGACGCCCTCCTCACCGGCGAACCGCAGTTCGCGCTGCGGAGCGGTACGGCCCGCACGCCGCTGCTGAACCGCGTCGCCGTGACCCGTGCCCCTGCGCCCGGGACAGGAGCGGAGGCGGGCGCGGGCGCCGGGGCGGCGAGTGGAGACGGGACCGGCTGGGTGGACGGTGCCGGCACGCCGGTGCGATGGGACCCCGAGACCACCGTGCTCATCACAGGAGGCACCGGTGTCCTCGGCAGGATCGTCGCCCGGCACCTCGTGACCGCGCACGGCATCCGCCACCTTCTGCTCGCAGGCCGCAGGGGAGTCGCGGCCGCCGGGGCCACGGAACTCGTCGCGGAACTCGCGGCCCACGGTGCCGATGTCACCGTTCACGCCTGCGACACGGCCGACCGCGAAGCGGTGGCCCGCCTACTGGCCCAGGTGCCCGATCGGCATCCCCTCGGCGCGGTGATCCACATGGCGGGAGTCGTCGACGACGGCATCGTCACCTCACTGACCGCCGCGCGCATGGCAGCCGTACTCGGGGCGAAGGCCATCGGTGCCCTGCACCTCCACGAGCTCACCCGGGCCTTCGCCCCGGGCCTGCGGGACTTCCTCGTCTTCTCGTCCGCGGGCGCCAGCTTCGGGAGCCCCGGACAGGGCAACTACACCGCCGCCAACGCGTTCCTCGACGCCCTGATGCACCACCGGCGTGCGCAGGGCCTTCCCGGCCAGTCGCTGGCCTGGGGCCTGTGGGCCGAGGCCAGTGGGATGACCGGCCACCTCGACGCCACCGACCTCGCGCGAATGTCCCGCGGCGGGCTGGCGCCGCTCTCCAACGAGCAGGGCCTCGCCCTCGTCGACGCCGCCGGCGCCGTCGACGAGCCGCTCCTGCTGGCCACCCGGCTGGACATGCGGGCGCTCCACGCGCAGGCGGCCGCCGGTGCGCTGCCGCGCATCCTCCAGGGCCTGGTGAGGGTTCCCGCCCGGCGGGCAGGCGGGGATGGCGGAGACGCCGACGCGGCCGCCGCCCTCCGCCGTCGGCTGGACCGGGCGGCCGGCCCGGGCGAACGCACCCGGATCATCCAGGAACTCGTCCGCGCCCAGGCCGCCCTCGTGCTGGGGCACGGCACCGCCGAACAGGTCCCGGCCGACACGGAGTTCCGGGAGCTCGGATTCGACTCGCTCACGGCCGTGGAGCTGCGGAACCGCCTCAATTCCCTCACCGGGCTGCGCCTGGCGACGACCCTGGTCTTCGACCACCCCACCCCGGAAGCCCTGGCACGCCATCTCGAGGAGGCGATGGCCGAGGAGGACGGTGCGGGGGCCGCGCGCGGCCCGACCAAGGGGACGACGGGGCATGCGGAAGAAGACAACGCCGAGGGTGCCCGGGCGAATTCCGGCGGCTCCGGCGCCTTCGGTGACCCGGACGATCAGGACCGCCGGAACGAGCGCGCCGGTGACGATCGCGACGGCGACGGTGGTCACGACCGCGGCGACGGCGGGGAGTCGGAGGCCCGCCGCAAATACGGCCCCAAGGGGCAGCGCGGCGGGCCGCCGGAGGCGACGGTCGAGTCCCTGTTCTGGCTGGGCCACGACACCGGCCGGGTCAAGGAGTCCATGGACCTGCTGTCAGCGGCCTCGGTGTTCCGGCCCTCCTTCGACCGGGTGACGCCCGAGACGGCGCCGCAGTTCGTACGCCTCGCGCAGGGCGATCCCGCGGGCGGCCGTCCCGTACTGATCTGCCTCCCCACCGTGGCCGCGGTGTCGAGCGCCTACCAGTACGTGCGGTTCGCGGCGGCTCTCGAAGGGCTGCGTGACGTCTGGTACCTCCCGGCGCCGGGCTTCGTCGCCGGTGAGCCGCTCCCCGCCGACGTCGACGTCCTCATCAGGACGTTCGCCGAGGCCGTCGTGGACTTCATGGGCGAGGCGCCCTTCGTGCTGGCCGGGCACTCCGCGGGCGGCTGGATCACCTACGCCGTCACCCGGCACCTGGAGGGACGCGGTGTCTTCCCACGGGCCGTGGTGGCCATGGACGCCTGGCTTCCGGACGAGGGCATGGCCCCCGTGGCCTCGGCCCTCACGAGCGAGATCTTCGACCGCGTCACGCAGTTCCTGGACGTGGACTACGCACGGCTGACCGCCATGGGGGGATACTTCAGGATCTTCTCCGGCTGGACCCCGCCGGACATCGTCACACCCGCCCTCTTCGTGCGAGGGCAGGATGGCGAACAGAAGCCCCCCGTCTGGGGTGTTCCGCACACAGTCGCGGAAATCCGGGGGGACCACTTCACCATGCTCGAAAGCCATGCGGAAGAAACAGCCCGCTACATTCACGGCTGGATCGCACAGTTCGACGAAGAGCGGTGAACGCGCGCATGGACACCTCGCCGGCAGTGCCCGAGGAATTCGGCGGCATGATCATCCCTCGGGCCGATAGGGGCTACCCGGTGGGGACGCCCCGTCCGTAGCCTGCTTCTCGGGCGTCCCGGACACCGGTCTCACAGCCGTCATGCCGCCCCGGCCCGGGGTACCCCCGGGAACGCGGTGCATCCGCATCCGCGACCGCACATCGGAAACGCAGAGCCAGTCGGCTACAGCCCGGAATCCGATAGGAGTCCCGTATATGTCCTCCCGCCCTCCCGTTCCTGTCGTCCCGGGTGCCTGGCCGGTGGCCGGCCACGTGCCACAGCTCGCCCGGCGGCCCCTCGAATTTCTGAAATCCCTTGCCCGCTACGGCGACTTGGTGGAGATCCGGCTCGGGACCAGGAGCCTGTACGTGGCCACCCACCCGGAACTCGCCCGGGCCATGCTGGTGACCAACGCACACGACTTCACCCGCAGCAGCATGGTGGCCAAGTCGCTCAGATTCGTCGGCCCCATCCTTGTGGCCACCCGCGACGAGCCCCACCTGCGGCAGCGTCGCCTCATGCAGCCCACCTTCCACCGGGCCCGGCTCGACAGTTATGTCTCCAGCATGGCCGCGGCCGCAGAGGAGGTCACGGCCTCCTGGTCGCCGGGCGACGTGGTGGCGGTCGCACCGGCCATGACCGACGTCGCAGTGATGACGATGACCAAATCGCTGTTCTTTTCCGAGCTGGGGGCCGAGGCGGAGGCCGTACTCCGCAAGGTCGGCAACTCCATCCTCGAAGGGGCCAGGATCGCCAGCCTCGCCCCCAACCTCTACCGTCGGTTGCCCATCTCCGGGAACCGTTTCCTGCCCGCCGTGCGCACCGCCATCACCAACACCATCGAGGCCTACCGTGCCGACGGCCGGGACCACGGCGACATGCTCTCGATGCTGATGAGGGCCGAGGACGCCGCGGGTAACAGACTGTCCGACAGGGAGATCTGCACCGAGATCCTCGGGCTCGCCGTCGCGGGCATCGGAGGCCCGGCCGCCACCGCCACATGGGCCCTCTGCGAGCTCGGCAGGAACCCGGATATCGAACGCCGGGTGCACGAGGAACTCGACACCTTCGTCGCCGGCCTCCCGCCCACCCCCCAGGCGGTCGCCCAGCTGACCTATACGCACCAGGTCGTGAAGGAAACCCTGCGCAAGTACCCGGGCTGGGCCGGCATGCGCCGCGCCGTGCGTGCCACGCAACTCGGGGAGTACACGCTGCCTCCGGGCGCCGAAGTCATCTACAGCGCCTACGCGCTCCAGAACGACCCCCGCTGGTACTCGGACCCGGAACGTTTCGACCCCGACCGCTGGGACAGCAAGCAGGGTGGCGGCAAGGTGTCGAAGGGCGCGTGGGTCCCGTTCTCGGCGGGGGTGTACAAGTGCATCGGTGACGCCTTCGCGATCACGGAGACCGTCACGGTCATCGCGGTCATCGCCTCCCGCTGGCGCCTGCGCCCGATCTCGGGGCACAGCGTGCGCGAGGTCACGGAAGCCACCCATGTCCTTCCGCACAAGCTGCGGATGACCGTGGAGCCCAGGACGGCGCAGAGACGTCAGAACGCCGCTGTGTGACCGTGGCGCCCGCCTGCCCGTTTGGCCGCAGGCGACTCGGTCACGGGCGGGGCGGGCTCCAGGGACGCGGAGACGATCGCGGCGACCGCACCATCGCGCGGGAGCGACGGCGTACCTGTCGGTACGCACGCGGGACCCGCGGTCGTCTCCGCTTGCTCATGAGGCCGGTGTCGGGGCCCTGCTCAGGACGGTGTGTACGTGCGTGCGGGAGCATGCACGTACACATATGCATGGACTTCGCGAGCGCAGACGTGGACGCCTGCGCGGCGCCGCGCATGACCCTCGCCTCCGGACACCCGCATGCCGGTCGGGGCGCCGCTCCTCGGCACCCCGCCCGGCATGGCCCCGGCGCCTCCCGGTCGGGGCCGTGCCCGACACCTGGCCGTGTCAGACGAGCCCTTGGGCGAGCATCGCGTCGGCCACCAGCTCGAACCCGGCGATGTTGGCACCCGCGACGTAGTTGCCGGGCTGCCCGAACCGCTCCGATGTCTCGTGGACGGTGTCGTGGATGCGGCGCACGATGTCGCCGAGCTCCTGCTCGACGCGGGCGAACGACCAGGACTCCCGGCCGGCGTTCTGCCGCATCTCCAGCGCGCTGGTCGCGACGCCGCCCGCGTTCGCGGCCTTCCCGGGACCGAACGCCACCCCGGCCTCCTCGAAGATCCGTACGGCCTCCGGGGTGGCGGGCATGTTCGCCCCTTCCGACACGGCTCTCACACCGTTGCGCACCAACGCCAGGGCGTCCTTGGCGCCGAGCTCGTTCTGGGTCGCCGACGGCAGCGCCACGTCGGCCGGCACCTCCCACACCCGGCCTCCGGGCACGTAGCGGGCCGACGAGCCGCGGCGCTCGGCGTAATCCCGGACGCGCCCCCGCTCAACCTCCTTGATGTGCCGGAGCAGGGACAGGTCGATGCCCTTCTCGTCGACCACGAAGCCGTCCGAGTCCGACACCGTCACCACCCGCGCGCCCAGGGCGTGGGCCTTCTCGATCGAGTACAGCGCCACGTTCCCGGAGCCGGACACGGACACCTGGAGACCGGCCAGGTCCAGCCCGCGCTTCTTCAGCATCTCCGCCGTGAAGAGCACGTTCCCGTAGCCTGTGGCCTCCTTGCGCACCTGGGACCCGCCCCAGCCGGTCCCCTTGCCGGTCAGCACCCCGGCGTCCCAGCGGTTGGTGAGCCGCCGGTACTGACCGAAGAGGTAACCGATCTCCCGGCCGCCTACGCCGATGTCGCCGGCGGGGACATCGGTCCGGTCACCGATGTGACGGCTCAGCTCCGTCATGAACGCCTGGCAGAAGCGCATCACTTCGGCGTCCGAGCGGCCGCGGGGGTCGAAGTCACTGCCGCCCTTGGCGCCGCCCATGCCGAGCCCGGTCAGGGCGTTCTTGAAGATCTGCTCGAACCCGAGGAACTTCACGATGCCGAGGTTCAGCGAGGGATGGAAACGCAGCCCGCCCTTGAACGGCCCGAGGGCACTGTTGAACTCCACCCGGAAACCCCGGTTGACATGTGCCTCCCCATGGTCATCCGTCCAGCACACCCGGAACATGATCTGCCGCTCGGGCTCCGTGAGCCGCTCGATCAGCTTGGCATCGGCCAGCTCCGGCCGCGCGGCGAGCACCGGAACGATGCTCTCCAGCACCTCGCCGACCGCCTGATGGAATTCCGGTTCACCCGGGTTGCGCCGAAGGACTCTGGCGAGAAGAGAAGTTGGCATGGCAGCCCCTTCCATGAGCAACAAAACCCAACGTGCCTGACAAGACTGGCCAATTGACGCGATATCAAGCCCTGCTCATCCGACCGTAGTGAGGGCACCCCGCTGTCATGTACCCCTAGACCGCCCTCCCTTGCCCGGACCCGGCCGCCCCGGCGGGACCGTCACCGTCCACCGCCTCATGGGCCAGCTGCACGAGGCTGTCGACGTCCAACTCGTCGATCGAGGGAGAATCGGCGCCACCACCGCCGGCGGAGGCGGTGCCGAACGGGCCCCCGGCCGCGCCGCCCCCCGGGCCCGGGACGCCGTCGGCCTGCTGCTCGGCCAGCCGCACCAGCGCAGGCACCAGGCCGGCCTCCTCCAGCCGCCGCAGCGGGACGGCGGCCAAGAACCTTCGAAGGCCCTCCTCCCCTCCCCGGAAGCCCACCTCCGCGGCACCGCTGCCTCGGTCTCCGGCGGGGCCGGCGGCCGAGGGAAGCCGGCCGAGCAGGTGCCGCACGAGGGCCGCCGGAGTGGGGAAGTCGAACGCCATCGTCGAAGGGAGCCGGAGGTCCAGCGCGGCGCCGAGGCGGTTGCGGAGCTCCACCGACGTGAGCGAGTCGAAGCCCAGGTCCCGGAACGCCCTCTCCGCCCCGAGGGAGAAGGCGGCATCGAATCCGAGGACCGCCGCGACATGCGACTGCACCAGTCGCAGAACGGTGCGGTGCCGCTCGGCGTCGCCCTGCCCGGCCAGCCGCTCCCGCAGCGCCGCCGCGTTCGCGGTCCCGCCCGCGGCCGATGCCGGTACCGCCGACGACCGTTCGGGCATCCGGACGAGTCCGCTCAGGAACGGGGGAACTCCGGTCTCCGCGGCGCGGGCCCGCATCACCGCGAAGTCGAGCCGCGCCGGGACGAGGAACACCTCACCCGAGGCCAGAGCGGAATCGAAGAGTGCCAACCCTTCCTCGTCGAGCAAGGGCGTCATTCCCCCGCGGTTCAGCCGGGCGTGGTCCCTCACGTCGAGATGACGCGTCATGCCGCTGCCCTGCGCCCACAGCCCCCACGCCAGGGAAACGGCCGTCCGGCCACCGGCACGACGGTGATGGGCGAGAGCGTCCAGGAACGCATTGGCGGCCGCGTAATTGCCCTGCCCGGGGGAGCCGAGCACTGCCGCGGCGGACGAGAACAGGACGAACGCACCAAGAGCACTGCTCCGGGTCAGCTCGTGCAGATGCCATGCCGGAGCCGCCTTGGCGCGCAACACCTTCTCGAGCCGCTCCGGAGTCAGTGACAGGACGGTTCCGTCGTCCAGCACGCCGGCCGCATGCACCACCGCGGTCAGCGGATGATCCTCCGGAATCCCGGCGAGAAGCGCAGCGGTGGCATCCCTTTCGGCCAGGTCGCACGCGACGACGTCCACCGACGCACCCAGGGCGGTGAGCTCCGCCAGCAGCTCCCGCGCACCCGGAGCTTCCACGCCCCGGCGGCTCGCCAGCACCAGGCGCCGCGCCCCGTGAGACTCCACCATGCGGCGCGCCACCAACCCACCGAGGACACCGGTGCCCCCAGTGATCAGCACGGTGCCGTCGGGATCGAGCGCAGGGTCGGCGGGCCGGACGTCGGTGGCATCGCGCCGGGACGGCCGCGCCCTCTCGTCCGCTCCGGTCATCGTCTCCGTTCTCACACTCAAGTGCACCAGCCGCGGAGCGTGCATCTGGCCGTCCCGCCAGGCCAGTTGGGGCTCCCCGGCCCCGGGTACCCGCGACAGCACACGCCAGGGGACAGCCGCGGGGGCAGGTGCCCCGGGCCGAGGGGAGGAAGAGCCCTGACGCGACACGACAGCGGAGCCTTCGAGGTCCAGCAGAACGATCCGGCCCGGATTCTCCGACTGCGCCGAACGGACCAGCCCCCACACCGTCGCACCGGCGAGATCGGTGACGTCCTCCTCGGGCCCGGCAGCAGCCGCGCCACAAGTCAGCACGACGAGCCGGCTGTCGGCGAACCGCTCCTCCCGCAGCCACTCCTGCAACAGGACCAGCACCTCCTCCACGAGCGAACGTGCCGCGGAGTACGGGGTGACAGCAGGGACGTGGGCCGGAACGATGGCCTCCGAGGACGGCGAGTCGTCCCCGCCATTACGAGGTTCACCGTCACCAGTACCGGGCCCGGCCGCGTGGAGGAACACGACCGCGGGGACCGGGTGACCGGCGTCGAGCGCACGCAGCAGCGAATCCCAGTCCGCGTATACATGCGCCCCCTCGGGAGCCGTCGCCGGAACGACCGGGGGAAGACCGGCCCCGCCCTCGCCGTGCGGGTCCCGGGCCGTCAGCAGCCAGTTGTTCGCGCCGACGAACGCGCATGTCTCGGCAGCGAACGGTGAGGCGGCCGACGCCGCCACCATGACCGGGGCGTACTCCACCCTGTACAGGGGCGACCGATTCGCGGAACGTGCCGACTGCACCTCCTCGGTGGACACGGGGCGCAGCACCAAGGACTCGACGGACGCGACAGGGTGTCCATCGTCGTCCACCACGTCGATGGCCACGTCGGCGATCATGCCGGTTCCCGCGTCGGTGCCGCCGGCTGTGGAGTGGGCCGTCGACAGCCGGACCCACACATCAGTACCGGCGGGTGCGGACGCGTGCAGCCTCACGCCGCGCCAGACGAACGGCAGGTGGGCGGAGGGTGTCCCGCCGATCGCCGGCCGAGCACCCAGGAGGTGCAGAGCCGCGTCGAGCAGAGCGGGGTGCAGTGAGAACGACGAAGTGTCTCCCGTTCCACCTTCGGGGAGCGAGACATGGGCGTAGAGATCGTCACCGTCCCGCCACGCGGCGCCCATGCCACGGAACGCGGGACCGTACGACAGCCCGGCCGCGTCGAGCCGCTGGTCCAACTCCTCCAGGTCGACGGGAACAGCCTCCGGCGGAGGCCAGGAAGTTGGCCGAGATCCGTGGTCGGTGCGGACATGCTCCTGAGAGTCCCGGGGGCAGAGGGTTGCCGTGGCGTGCCGCACCCAGGGAGTGCCGTCGTCGGCGGGTGCTTGAGTGTGGGAGTGGATGGTGAGTTCGCGTCGGTTGTCGGGTCCGGGTGGTGTGGTGG
>NZ_JAEAMR010000111.1 GCF_015999245.1 Streptomyces sp. AV19
GGACCTTTGCCCTGAAAGTTGGACACCCTAGACACTGGATCGTGATGGTCCAGGAGAACGGGAGTCCCTGTGGGGATGAAGCATTACCCGCCGGAGTTCAAGGCGGACGCGGTCGCGCTGTACCGGTCGCGGCCTGGGGTGACGATCGTGTCGGTCGCCGCCGACCTCGGCGTCAGCGCGGAGACGCTGCGTAACTGGCTGCGCGTGGATGACAAGAAGAACGGCGGGAAGCGGGGCACCGCGCCGGCCGGGACGCCGTCGGCCGCGGAGCTGGAGGCGGAGGTGCGGGCCCTTCGCAAGGAGGTCGCCGAGCTGCGGACCGAGCGGGAGATTCTGCGCAAGGCGGCCCGGTATTTCGCTCAGGAGACGAAATGGTAGACCGCTTCCGTTTCGTTGAGGACCACCAGCGCCGCTACGGCGTCAAGCGGTTGTGCACGGTGCTCGGCGTCGCCCGCTCCAGCTTCTATCACTGGCGCAAGACCGCTCCCGCCAGGGCCGCGCGGCAGGCCGCGGACGCGGAGCTCGCGGAGCGGATACGGAAGATCCACGCCGAATCGGACGGTACCTACGGCGTCCCGCGGATCACCGCCGAGCTCCGTGAGGACGGGTCGCGGGTCAACCGCAAGCGCGTCGCCCGCGTCATGCGCGCCGTCGGGATCGCCGGGCTCCGTCTGCGCAAGAAGCACCGCACCACGATCCCAGACCCTGCCGCCGTCAAGGCGTCCGACGTGATCGGCCGCGACTTCACCGCCGAGCGCCCGAACACCAAGTACGTCGGTGACATCACGTACTTGAAGACAGGCAGCGGGAAATTCCTCTATCTGGCCACGGTCATCGACCTGTGCTCGCGCCGCCTGGCCGGCTGGGCGATCGCCGACCACATGCGGGCCGAGCTCGTCATCGACGCCCTGGCGGCAGCCGAGCGGACCCGCGGCAGCCTCAAGGGCGCTGTCATGCACACCGATCACGGAGCGCAATACACGAGCGCCGCCTTCGCCGGGGCATGCCACCGCGCCGGCGTGATCCAGTCCATGAGCCCCGTCGGCAGCTCGGCCGACAACGCCGCCGCGGAAAGCTTCAACGCGACCTTCAAAAGGGAAACCCTGAAGGGAAGAAAGGGCTGGTCAAACGAACGCGAGGCCCGCCTGGACGCCTTTCGCTGGCTGCACCGCTACAACACCCGACGCCGCCACTCCCGCCTCGGACAACGCTCGCCGATCGCCTATGAGAACGCCATCAACGAACCGTCAGTTACGCTGACACAAGCCGCATAATCCGTGTCCAACTTTCGGGGACAAGGCCCG
>NZ_JAEAMR010000012.1:0-6170 GCF_015999245.1 Streptomyces sp. AV19
GGGTCATGGCGATGTCGAGGCGGCGCTTCATGCCGCCGGAGTAGGTGGAGGCGGGCTTCTTCGCGGCCTCCGTGAGGTCGAAGCGCTCCAGGAGTTCGGCGGCGACCCGTCGTCCCTCGCGGCGGGAGAGGTGGTGCAGGTCCGCCATGAGGAGCATGTTCTCCTCGCCGGTGATCAGGCCGTCGACGGCGGAGAACTGCCCGGTGACACCGATCGCGGCCCGCACGGCCTGCGGGTCGGCGGCCAGGTCGTGGCCGCCGACGCGCAGTTCGCCGCCGTCGGCGGTGATGAGCGTGGAGAGGATCTTGACGGCGGTGGTCTTGCCGGCGCCGTTCGGGCCGAGCAGGGAGAAGACGGTGCCGGCCGGCACGGCCAGATCGATGCCGTCGAGCACCGTCTTGTCCCCGTAGGCCTTGCGCAGTCCCTTGGCCGCGATGGCGAGCGAGTGCGATGTCCTTGTCGTCATGCCGCAGAGATTGCGGGAGGGCGCATTCAGCGCGGTTTCACGAGGGTTTCAGTGCGGTTCAGTGCCCTGAAACCGGGGGCTGCCGCGGCAGGTCGGCGCTGAGGGAGGTGTCCGGGACGCAGATGATCCCGTCGAACGCCTCCAGGGCGGGGACCTCGATGAACGCGGTGTCCAGCCGGGTGCGGACCGGCTCCGGCAGCCCGTGACGACGGGCGTACGCGCGCAGTGCCCGCGCGTCCACCAGGGCCGGCTCCCCTGGCACGCCCGGGAACAGCGCCTCGACGCTGTCCGGAGCGGCCTCGGGGACGGCGGCCCGGCCCCAGCGCATCCCGAACGGGTGGTCCGGGTCGGGCACGTTCTCCACCGTCTCGCCGCCGTTGCCGGTCAGCGCGAGGGGGACGTAGTCCGCGCCGAGCGCCCTGGAGAGCAGGTTGCCCATGGTCGTCGACGCCAGCGGGCCGTCCGCCCGGTTGGCCGAGCGCTGGATGTGGGCGTTGTGCCCGACGAGGACGGCCCGGGTGCCGGGGCCGGAACGCTCCAGGAACTCCAGCAGCGTGTCGGCCAGATAGCGTTCCCGGGCGGCGAAGCCCGGGCCGTCGGGCGCGCCCGCCAGCGCCTCGGCCATGGCGCGCTGGGCCCGGTCGGTCGTCACCGCCGCGCGGACGTCCGACAGCGCGGTTTCGTACGCCGCGGTGCCGCCGCGCTCGGTGTAGGTCTCGCGCAGGTCCGTGAAGCGGCCCAGCAGCCGGGCGAGCGCGGTGGTGAGCCGGTCCTGTACCGCCGGGGCCAGAGCGAGCCTGGCGTAGGCCGGCACCATGACCGTCCCGCCCGAGATCGGCCCGGAGATCTCCAGCGCGGTGTCCAGGAAGCGCAGGGCGCCGGGGTCCACGGTGGCCAGATAGGCGGCGACCGGCTCCAGTACGGGTGCGAGCGAGCCGCCGGCCCGGGGGATGTCGCAGCCGAGGAAGCGGACCGGGTGCGCGGCGGCGGAATTGTGGCGGCGCAGCCAGCGCAGGGTGTCCCGGCATTCGGCGGGCAGCCCCAGGCCCTCGATGCCCCTGCCCGGGGCCAGGAGGTCGTCGATGTCGCCCGGCCCGCCCTGGACCCAGGCGTCCACGGGGCGGCCCTCGGCGGCTCCGTACTCCATGGCGCAGGCGGTGAAGCCCAGTTCCTCGACGAGGAAGCGCAGGATGCGGTGGCGCAGCAGGCCGAACTCGCGGATCTGGTGGGAGTTCTCGCCGAGGGCGACCACGCGGGCGCCGCCGACGAGGTCGCGCAGCGGCTCCAGGTCGTCGAGCGGGCCCTCCAGGCCGGCGCCGGGGCCGAGGCCGGCCAGCCGGGAGGCGTGGGAGGCGACCCAGCGCGTCAGTCCGGCGGGGGCGGCCGGCAGGGCCGGCTCGGCCGGGGGAAGGAGATCGCGCAGATCGCTGTGGTGGATACGGTCGTTCATGAGGGAGCTCCGCACTGTGTCGTCTTCGGAGCCGGGCAGCGTCGAGCACCGCACCGGCGGGATACCGGAGTGCGGCGAAGCTGTGTCGGAGCGTTGGTCGCCGGTCGCGCAGCTTGCCGCTAGGCGGCGCTGCGGGGCTTGATGAACCAGTTCTGGCCGGTACACATGAACATGTCGGGGACGGTAGCAAGGGGCGGCCGCGGCGCGCATCGTATTTTTCGTCCCGGTATTTTTCGGCCCGCCCTGTGGACTTGCGGTTTCCGTAACGTCAACTTCTACCGTCGTGGACGGGCCGGAGCGACCGGCCCGGTGATGGGAAGCGGGGCAGGTCATGGCCTGGTCGATCGCGGACGTGGCCCGGATGTCCGGGGTGACGTCCCGGACACTGCGGCACTATGACGAGATCGGCCTGCTGCCGCCCGCGTGGATCGGGAGCAACGGGCACCGCCACTACGAGGAGGACGGGCTGCTGCGGCTCCAGCAGATCCTGCTGATGCGGGAGCTGGGCCTGGGGCTGCGGGAGATCCGGGCGGTCCTGGACAGCCGGGCCGACCGGGTGGCGGTGCTGCGCGAGCACCACCGGCGGCTGCTGGAGGAGCGGGACCGGCTGGAGACGCTGGCCCGCACGGTCGGCCGCACCATCGCCGAACTGGCGGAAGACGAGGGCTGCAAGGACATGGTGAAGATCAACAGGCCGGAGAACCTGTTCGAGGGCTTCGGGGGATCGAGCCGCTCGGACGAGGCGCGCGAGCGGTGGCCGGAGCAGTGGGAGCAGTCCCGGCGGGCCGCCGGGGCGATGACCGCCGAGGACACGGAGCGGTGGCAGCGCGAGGTGACGGCGCAGATGATCCGCTTCGCGGAGTTCATGGCGGCGGGTACGCCGGTGGACGACCCCGCGGTGCAGGACGAGGTGGACGCCCACTACCGGGGTGTGTGCCGGTTCTGGACGCCGGACGCGGCCGCGTACAAGGGGCTGGGCCGGCACTATGCGGACGATCCCGAGTTCCGTGCGAACTATGACAGGATCGCGGACGGGTTGGCCGTGTATCAGTGCGGGGCGATGGCTGTTTACGCGGAGGCGCGGTTGAGCTGACCTGTGGTGGTCAGCTCGCGGTGGGGGCGGCCGATGGGCGCCCCCGGACAGGCCGAATTGCCCGCCCGCGGCCCGGATTTCAGCCCGTTCGGCGCTCGTGGACTCCGCCCGGAGGGCGGACGGGGGCGGGGTCTTCCCGGGAAACGGTGAAAGTGGGGGTGCCCCCTCTGGGGGAGGGGGCGGGGGGAAGCCCCCCGGCGGTCACGCCGCCGCCGCGGCCCCCGCGCCCCCCGGCGGAGCCATCCGCCTCCGCCCCCATGCCCCCAACGGCTCCAGCGCCGCGTTCAGTTCGCGGCCCTCCTCCGTCAGCGTGTACTCCACCTTCGGCGGCACCGCGTCGTACACCTCGCGGTGGACGATGCCGTCCGTCTCCAACTCGCGCAGCTGCTGCGCCAGGACCTTCTCGCTGATGCCGGGCAGGGCCCGGCGCAGTTCGCCGAAGCGGCGCGGGCGGTCCCTGAGTTCCCACAGGACGAGGACCTTCCATTTGCCCTCGATGACGTGCATGGCCGCGTCGATCGGGCAGTGGTACGGCAGCTGTTTGGCCATGATCCCATCATGGCGTGCGGCGTGACGTCAGAAGACGTCGGGGCACCAGGGGCGGCGGGAGGTGCGCAGCAGGGCGTCCGCGCGGGCGGCGGCGCCGGGGCGGTCCTCCGTGGCGCGGCCGAGCGCGGCCAGGCGGCCGGCGGACTCGTCGCCGAGCAGGAGGCAGCCCAAGTCGCCCGCCGAGAGGGAGAGTTCCGCCGCGCGGCTGGTCGGGACGCAGCTCGCGCCGTCCTCCGCCGCGTCCAGGAGCCAGCGGCCGGCCGCGTACCCGTCGGGGTCGGCGACCTCGACGACGAGCGAGCCGGGGACGGCGTACGTACGGGCCTCCAGCAGGGCCGGGACGTCCAGCGGGCGCAGCCACACCGAGTCGGCCTGCGAGGTGATGCGGGCGGCCCGCGGGTCGGGCAGCAGCAGCGGCAGGATGTCGTCCGGGGCGCGCGGACCGGTGTTGACCTTCATGACCCAGTCGGCCGTCAACAGGAAGTGCCACAGGGCGCGTTCCGCGGCCGGGGTGGCGGCGACGAGGTCGCGCACGGACGCCGTGTTCTGCGGGCGCATGGCGGCCCAGGTCTCGTCCACGGTGTAGGTGAGGAGCCCGTCCACGCTGCCGTCGGGCGAGCGGTGGAGGACGTGGAAGGGCTCGGTCCAGTCGGCGCGGGGGAGGTCGCCGGTGGCGAAGCGCCACCACCGCTCGTCGCGGTCGACGACGCCGTGCCGGGTGGCGCGCACCCGCTCGTGCAGGGCGGGGGCCAGCTCGCGCACGGTCGCGCCGTCCACGAAGTCCAGGCGGCCGCCGTCGTCCGGGGTGCCGCGGCGGCGGTCCAGCCCGGTCCGGGCGGTGTCCACCTCCCAGGTGGCCACCGAGACGGCCGGGCCGAAGCCGAACCGCCCGTAGATCGGGTACTCGGCGGCGGTCAGCGTCGCGGCGGTCTCCCCGCGCTCCCTGGCGGCCCGCAGGTCCCGCTCCATCATCCGGCTGAGCAGACCGCGCCGGCGGTGCGTCGCCGAGACGCTCACGTTGGTGACCGCGCTCACCGGGACCGCCGTGCCGCCGGGCAGCGTGATCCGCTGCGCGAAGCTGCGGAAGGTGCCCACGCAGCGCCCCGCGTCGAAGGCGCCCTGCGTCCGGGAGAGGTCCGTGCCGTCCCGGCGGGCCTCGACCTCCTCCTTCGTGGCGGGGGCGGAGACGTGGAAGCCGGTGCGCACACCGAGGATCCAGTCCGCGAGTTCCGTGGCGTCGATGGTGCGTATCGCGGTGCTCATGGGCGCACGGTAGGAGACGGAAGTCGCCCGACGCACCCGCATTTTCGGGTCCGGCGCCCTACGGGAGCAGGTCGTCCACCTGTGCCTCCCCCTCGCGGTACCGGCGGGCGATCTCCGCGCCGCAGTCGTCCGCGGTCCGCTGGAGCTGCCGGCGGCGGCCGGAGACGTGCCGCTCGTACGTGCCCAGGCGCAGCCGGGCGGCGCGCAGCTCGCCGTCCGTGCGGGCGGCCAGGTCGGACAGGGCGACCTCGCCGAGCATGTCCTCGGCCAGCCGCCGGTACTCCTCGGCGTGCGGCGTGCCCAGCGTCACGTGGCGGGCGGAGGAGCGGTGCGCGGACGGGCCGTCGGCGAGGATCTCCGACAGCCGGTCCACGAGGGACTCCGCCTCCGCGTCGGCCCGCTGGGCGAGCTCGGCCCGGAGGATGTCGATCCGGCCCTGCAGCAGCCTGCGCACGTAGCTGAGGTCGGCCTCCTCCTGCCGGGCCTCCCGGCGCAGCGCGCGCAGCTCCGCGAGGCGGAGCTCGCCGAGGCGGCGTACGGGTACGTCCGCGAGCCGGCCCGAGCGCTGGCTCGGCGGCCTCGCGTTCAGACTGTCCACGGCGTCCCTGAGCGTCTTGAGGTGGTTCTCGGTGGTGAGGTGGCCTTCGGCGGGTGTGGTCATGCGGCTCCGTCCCCTCGCGCGCCGGGTGCGAACGCGTCGCCCGCACGTCGCATGCACGCATCGTGCCACTGCCCCCGGCCCGGCCGCAGGACGTCTCCACCCGAACGGCCCTGAACGGACGGCGGGCATGATGGACGCCATGCGTGCTGTGGTGCAGAGGGTGAACGGGGCTTCGGTCGTGGTGGACGGCCGTACGGTCGGCGAGATCGTCGGCGAGGGGCTGTGCGTGCTGGTCGGGGTGACGCACGACGACGGCCCGGCGGAGGCGGAGCGGCTGGCGCGGAAGCTGTGGTCGCTGCGGATCCTCGCGGATGAGAAGTCGTGTTCGGACGTGGGGGCGCCGCTGCTGGTGATCTCCCAGTTCACGCTTTACGGTGACGCGCGGAAGGGACGGCGGCCGACGTGGAACGCGGCGGCTCCCGGGGCGGTGGCGGAGCCGCTGGTCGACGAGGTCGTCGGGCGGTTGCGGGGGTTGGGGGCGCGGGTGGAGACGGGGGTCTTCGGGGCGGACATGAAGGTGTCGTTGACGAACGACGGGCCGTTCACGGTGGTGGTGGAGGTGTGAGGGGGTTTTCCCCGCCCCGCCCTTTCACCGTTTCTTCCGGGGCAAGCCCCGGGCCTGCAACGCGGCTTCGCCGCGCTGACCGGGGGCTCCGCCCCCTGGACCCCTGAAACCGCGCTTCGCGCG
>NZ_JAEAMR010000012.1:6270-7403 GCF_015999245.1 Streptomyces sp. AV19
CCGGACAAGTTCAAGGCCGTGATCGCCTCCGGCCCGGACATCGTCCCCGACTCCCGTCTGTGGCAGGGACACCCCAAGGAGATGGCCGCGAACAACCCCGAGGTGCTCTCCAAGAAGCTGATCGCCAAGGGCGGCCCGGACGTGTACCTCGCGTTCCAGTACGGCACCCTCGAAGGCTCGGTGAAGCCCAAGGTGGACAAGTACATCGCCACCTACGGCAACAAGGGCCCCATCCACACCCGTCTCCAGGTCATCCAGGGCGGTTCGCACAACGCCAAGACCTATGTGCAGGGCATGGGCGAGGGCAGCATGAAGTGGATCAGCGACCATCTCGTGGGACCCGTCCCCGCCTCCTGATCCAGCACAGCCTGACCGGGCCCGGCCCGATCGCGCCGCCGCCGGGCCCCGGGAGCCCCGACCGGCTCCCTCCACCCGGACCGACCGCCATGTCCTTCGGGACAGGAGAACCGTCCGGAGGGACAGGATGAGCCAGTTGACCAACGGTGCCTACCAATCGCAGGGCCGCCGCCGGGCCTCCCGGGCCAAGCGCTGGACCCTCGTCGCGGTCTGCATAGCCCTGCTCGGCGCGATCGCCTACCCCGTCCTCGACTACTTCGAGGTCTTCTCGGACAAGGGCGACCCGATCAGCTTCGGCCAGGGGGACGGCAAGGGGGACGGCGGCGGGAAGCCCGGCTCCAAGGCCCTGATGCCGCTCGGCCCGGACGCCGGCTTCAAGGTGTCCGGCACGGTCCCCGAGGACGGCAGCAAGATCGCCGTCACGACGTACACGGGCAAGAAGTCCGGCTTCAAGGGCAAGGTCTGGGTCTGGGCCCCCAAGCAGTACGAGGACCCGAAGTACAAGGACAAGGGCTTCCCCGTCCTGATCGCGCTGCCGGGCGGCGCGGGCTTCCCCAACAACTACTGGATGGGGACCAACCTCAAGCTCCAGGCGTCCGTCCAGAAGTGGGCGGACGAGGGCAAGAGCCTGCCGTTCATCATCGCGATGCCGGTGCTCAACCCCGAGAACCACGACACCGACAAGAACGACCCGACGCCGGGCCGCTACTGGGACGGCAGCGACATCCCGGGCCAGCCCAAGATGGGCACCTGGCTCACCGAGGACGTCCCGCAGC
>NZ_JAEAMR010000013.1:0-2000 GCF_015999245.1 Streptomyces sp. AV19
TGAGGATGTCATGGTCGGCGAAGTGCAGCTGGAACGACGAGACACCGGGCAGCGTACCGGCGGGGGCACGGATCTCGGCCGGGAAGTTCGGCAGGGTGGACAGGTCGTTGCCGAACGAGGCCGTCTCCGAGGTGAAACGGTCACCGGTGAGCTGCATACCGTCACCGGAGTCACCCGCGAACCGGATCACCACCTGCTCCAGCCGACGCACCTCTTCATTCGGCAACGTAGGTGCGCCCCGCCCAACGGAACACATGGAGTTCCAGCTCGTCCTGGACTGTGGTCTCGTCCGTTGGGTGGAAATGCTCATAGCGGTTGCCCCGGAACACCTTGATCGAGGAGTTCAGGTCCTCGGTGTACCGGATCCTCTCGTCCTGCTCAAGTCCGCTGTGCGGGCCGCCGACGAGGACGGCGTTCGGAATGTGGTCAGGCATCGGAACACACTTCTCCGTAGTCGGTCACGGGAATGGGGAGGGTACGACGGCCCGTGGGCCACCGCGGCTGTGGTGCGTTCGGTTCATCTGAGCACGCGCCTCGCGCCTGCGGACACCCCTGCCTTGAGCAGGCTCTGACGAATGGCTTCTCAGGGGAACCTTGGGGTTTCGTATACCGTCTCCGCCCCACTGCGCCCTCTCGGCGGAGCTGCCCCGGGAGGACAGCCTGGCGACGACGGCGTCGCGGTCCCGGTCGAGGCCATAGAAGAAAGGATCCGTCTCGGGCAGTACGGCCGCGCGGACGTTGGCCATCCAGGCGTGGAGCTCGGCGTCGCGGAGCTCGGCCATGAGGCGGGCGACGTCACCGACGAGCGAGGCCGAGGAGGTCATCTCGGGGCAGGCGGGGAGGAGTTCACCGAGGTGTGGGCGCTGCTTGTCGTTCGGATCCTGGAGCCGGGGCCCGATCCGCGAACAGGTCCGGCACGGCCCCGGACAGCCCGACGACCCGGCAGCCGGTCACCCACACCTTCCGCGGGGAACGCGCCGCCCTCTGGTGGGCGTCCGGCGCCCGGCCGGACCGGCGGGGTCCCGTTTGTTGGCGTTCCCGGAGAAGGCAGTCCGGCCGGTGAGGCCCTCGGCCGGTCCCTCAGCGGGCCGACCACCGAGGTCCACCTGGCAGCTGACAGCAGATGCCGTCCGCTGCCCCTGGCCCTCGCCCCGGACCAGCGGAGGGGCTGCACCGAGTGCGAACCGGAGCGGGACAAGATCTGGGTGCCCCGCATGGGGCCCTGGCGACCCCGCCGGAGGCTGGACAGTGGCAGCACGGACCGGGCCTACAACAATGGCATCATCGCGCCTGCCTACGACGTCGCGGCATCCGGCACGCGATCCCGGAGAAGAGTGACAGCCGGGCCGCCCACCTGCGAAAAGGCTCATGCGGCGGAACGGCCCCCGGCTTTGAGCTTGACTCTGTCGGGGATCTTGGAGTTCTCCGGTGCGGCAGCATGATCAACAGGCATGCTCGGGCTGTTCCAGTGACCGATGCAGTCGTCGAGGTGCCTGTTGTCCCTCCGTCCCCGTTCCGGTGAGCACGTCCCTTCTCTGACCGCGCAGATCGCGCGGGCGAGCAACCCGGGTGGCACCACGGCGATGTGGGTGAGAGACCGGCTGGACGGGCTATGGCGCGACGGGGACTTCGCCGACTGGTACCCGCGTGACGGGCGTCCGGGTCTCTCGCCTGCTCAACTGGCTACCGTCTGTGTGCTGCAGTTCCTGCTCGGCCTGTCGGACCGGCAGGCCGCCGAGGCGGTCCGCTGCCGCATCGACTTCAAGTACGCGATGGCCATGGAGCTGGACGACCCCGGGTTCCATCACAGTGTGCTGGCCGATTTCCGCGATCGTCTTGCCGAAGGGGACCGCGCTGACCGCCTCCTCGACCTCGCGCTGGCCCGCCTCAAGGAGGCCGGCCTGGTGCACGAGCGCACCACCCAGCGCACCGATTCCACGCATGTCTGAGCTGCCCCGACTTTCGTAGCGGCCGGGTTGTGTGTTTTCAGGCGATGTTCG
>NZ_JAEAMR010000013.1:2100-8776 GCF_015999245.1 Streptomyces sp. AV19
TCCGCTGCCGCATCGACTTCAAGTACGCGATGGCCATGGAGCTGGACGACCCCGGATTCCACCACAGTGTGCTGGGCGACTTCCGTGATCGTCTCGCCGAGGACGGCCGCGCCGACCGCCTCCTCGACCTCGCACTCGCGCGCCTGAAGGAGGCCGGTCTCGTCCGCGAGCGCACCACCCAGCGCACCGACTCCACCCACGTCCTGGCCGCGGTGCGCGACCTGACCCGCCTGGAGCTGGTCACCGAGGCGGTCCGCGCCGCACTCGAAGAGGTCGCAGGCATCTCTCCTCATCTGCTGGACGAGCTGGTCGACGAGGGCTGGGGGCTGCGCTACGGCCGGCCGGTCCGCCTGGGGAAAAACCCCACCAAGCCCATGACCAGGATCCTTGCTACCGGAAACGACGCCGTCCGGCTTCTGGAACACCTCTGCCGGTACGGAGCGGACCGCATGTCCGGTCCTCGCGTCCAGGCTCTGCGGCAGATCATGGTGCAGAACTATCACCGTGATGCTGCTGGGCACCTGCGTTGGCGCACCGCCGAGAAGGAAGGCGGGGCGGGTCTGCCGCCGTCGTCGAGGGCGATCGTCTCGCCCTACGACACCTCGGCCCGCTACGCGCGGCATGGACACATCATCAGCTGGAAGGGGTTCGCCGCTCATCTGACCGAGACCTGTGCTGCCGACGGCCCCAACGTGGTCACGGATGTCGCCACCACCGCGGCCACCACCCACGACAGCCAGGTCCTGCCCGGCGTCCACACCCGCCTCGCCCGACGCGGCCTGCTGCCCGCCGAGCACCTGGTCGACGCTGGCTACACCTCCCTGCCCCACCTGGCACAAGCCGCCCGTGAACACCAGGTCACCGTCTCCGGGCCGCTGAAGAGCAACCCCACCCGCCAGCACCGCCGAAGCGAGGGCTTCGCCCGGGACGACTTCCACATCGACTTCGACCGTCAGCAGGTCACCTGCCCCCAGGGGCAGGTCAGCGCGGGCTGGCACGGCCCCTACCCGACCTCCTCACCCACCGCGGCCCCGCTGATCGTGGCACGGTTCACCAAGAGCCAGTGTCAGCCCTGCCCGGCACGCGCTCAGTGCACCACCTCCCGCGAAAGCCACCGCACCGTGGGCTTTCCTCCACGAGAGCTCCGCGACCTGCAACTCCGCATCCGCACCGAGCAGCAGACGCCCGGGTGGAAGGCCCGCTACGCGGTCCGCTCCGGAGTGGAGGGCACGGTCAACGAGTTCGCCCACGGACACGGCATGCGGCGCTGCCGCTACCGAGGACAGAGAAAGGCTCATGTCCAGCACGTCCTGACAGCCATCGCCGTCAACATCGAGCGCCTCAGCGGACTGCCACCAGCCGTGGAAGCCCTCACACCCCGCCAGCCGACTTCCTTCCAGAGGTACCTCGACCAGCGCGAGATCCCTCGCCTGAAGTCCTGGCGATCTCTGGGCAGTTGACTCCGCCGACACCAAGATCCCCGACAGAGTCAAGCTCAGGGTGTGTTCGGCGTATTGGT
Source organism: Streptomyces sp. AV19 (assembly GCF_015999245.1). Lineage (GTDB taxonomy): Bacteria > Actinomycetota > Actinomycetes > Streptomycetales > Streptomycetaceae > Streptomyces. The sequence goes on from NZ_JAEAMR010000013.1 coordinate 3,620, forward strand.
GGTCGAGAAGCCGCCAGCCGGATCATGAAGATCAACTTTTGACTGCACTCCATCGCGCTTATTGATCGTTAACGTCAGCCGTAGTGGGCGCCGGGGCCCGGTCCGTAAGCCCCGCCTCGTCCGCCCCGGCGCATGCGGCACTGCTTGCGAGGCTCGCCCCAAGTAGGCCCTGTCCTGCATTCACCTCATGACCGACCCCGTGCTTCGGCCTGGGTCCGTCGACTATCCAAGGACCAAAAAATGCAGCGTCCGCGCATCAACAAGCGCATCGCCCTGTCCTGCGCGGCCGTGGCCGCCGCAGCGGGCGCGGTCATCGCCCCCCTGGCTTCTTCGGCCCTGGCCGGCGACCATGACCTCACGGCAGCTTTCGACAAGGGGTCGGACAGCGGCTATCACCGCAGCTTCACCTTCAATCTGAACAACTCCGGCTCCTCCGCGGAGAAAGACTGGAAGCTGGAGTTCAACGTGTCCCAGGGCACGCCCCAGGCCAATTCCTGGGGCGTCAAAGCGGACCAGAACGGTCGCCATGTCACCCTCTCGAACGAAGGCAACGCGCCCGTCGCGGCGAAAAGCAAGCTACGGATCGACCTCGGCAACGACACTCCCTCGGGCGGAAAAACCAAGATCACCAACTGCGAGATCAACAGCCAGGCCTTCGACTGCGACAACGCACCGGCGCCGCCGGACCCTGACCACCAGCCTCCGACTGTCCCGGGCAACCTGACGGGCGCTGCCACCGATGACGGTTCCATCTCCCTGGACTGGGACGATTCGACCGACAACGTGGGCGTCCAGAACTACAAGATCTACAACAACGGCGTCCTGCTCACCGAGACCACCAACTCCAGCCAGATCGTGCTGGGCAAGGACGTCGGCATCAAGCAGGACACCACATACAACCTCTCGGTCTCCGCAAAGGACGCCGCTGGCAACGAGTCCGCCAAGAGCAACCCCGTCAAGGTCCATACGAAGAAGGTGACGCCCGATACCCAGCCGCCCACCGCGCCGTCGTCCCTGACGGCCACGGCCACCAGCGACCAGGCCGTGCACCTGAAGTGGGGCGCGGCCACCGACAACGTCGGCGTCACCGAATACGACGTGTTCCAGAAGGGCATCGACACCCCGGTCGCCACCTTTGCCAAGGACAAGCTCGAAGGCGATGTCACGGGCCTGAAGGCCAAGACGCCATACGAGTTCACGGTCAAGGCCAAGGACGCGGCCGGCAACACCTCCCAGGCCAGTGAGGCCGTCGACGTCACCACGAAGGGCGTGACCCCGCCCAAGCCGGACACCGTTCCCACGAACTTCGCCGTGCAGACCTACGGCATGGCCGACAGTCCGCAGACCGACTTCCTGGCGATGAGCTGGACGACTCCCAAGGGAACCGACGCCGCCCACAAGGTCCTGCGCTACGAGGCCGAGATCACCGACCAGGACGGCAACAAGTCCACCACCACGATCAACTACTACGACCCGGATGGTCTTGCGAAGTCGGTGCGCCCCGGCCCGGCCAACGGCGGCGACGCGATCGCTGACGTCCAGGTCGGCGCCCACCCGTCGTCGACGTACATCGTGAAGCTGCGCGCCCAGCTGTGGGACGGCTCCTGGAGCGAGTACACCGACGCCGTGACCGTGACCACCCCCGCCTCTTGACCTCGCCGACTCGCTTCCCAGAAGGACACCCATGAAGTTCCGTAAGAAGATCTCGGTGAGCACCGCCCTGGGCCTGGCCCCCGCCATGTTGGTCGGCCTCACCGCCACCGGCGCCTCGGCTCACGGCTCCAACGAGTTCCCGGCCTCCCGCATCTACAACTGTTGGCACGAGCAGACTAAAGGGGGCCAACTCGATGAGGGCTGCAAGCAGTTCATCGCGAAAGATCCCCAGGCCCTGTCCGAGTGGCAGTCGGTCAAGCATGGCGACGCCAACCGCAAGCATCACGCGGCTGTCCCGGACGGCTACCTCGCCAGCGCGAAGAGCGATAATTACAATATCCAGCAGCACCTGGACGACCACGGCATCCCGTGGAAGAGCACTGACCTGTCACAGCTCTACCAGAACGGGAACGAGATCGAGTTCAAGTGGTCGGCCAGCGCGAGCCACACGGGCCACATCTCGTACTACATCAGCAAGCCCGGCGCCGTGGAGAAAGCGGACAAGGAGAACCGGGATGTGAACTGGGAAGACCTCCAGGACATCCCCTTCCTGGTCGCCTACACCCACGACGACCGCTCCGGCGCGACCGATGACACGGGCACGGGCCTGGGCGCCCTCTACACGAACAAGGCCAAGCTGCCCAACAACCTGCCGCATGGCAAGTATGTGGTCTACGCCGTCTGGGAGCGCATGCTCCCGGGCGACAGCCCATCACCGCTGATCGACAAGGAGCACCAGATCTTCGGCAACAACGGCACCGGTGAGTCGTTCTACTCCTACAGCGACGTCACCCTGTGATGATCTGACATCCCTGTGAGCCCCCGGGCCGCCGCCGACTGCCTCCCCTCCCTCCTCCGGCGGCGGCCCTTCGCCATGCAAGGAGCGCACTTGCGTCACATCATCCGCAAGCCTGGCACCAGTAGAAGGACGCCTCCTGGGTCCGTCCGTCGCGACTGGGGTCGGCCGACGCCGGATCTGTCCGGTGAACGGCCCAGGCCAATGAGGAAGGCTGCCAGTTCGGGGAACTCGACCGCGGGAACACCAACGGTCCGGACGTCGAGTTCCATTCCCTTGTGCTCAGGCGTGATTCGGGCGAAGTCGCCAAGGAGATCGACAAGGATGGTCATTTCTGGGCGCATCGCAAGGAGTCCGCCGAGGTGTGCCGCGGCTGCCGGACGAAGCCGTCACGGCACACGATCTCAACGCCACTTGGATGAGAGCGCAGCTACGCTTCATGCGTTCGACCTGCAGTTGGGCAGGACCATCGATCCTCGCGTGTATCTCGGCATCGATCAGCACGATGACATAGCTGTGACGTCACTGCAGAGCAAAGCAGTCGACACTGATTACCCGGGCACCCGGCCCAGCCCCGAAAGCACCGCGCTCACCAGCTTGTTGGCAGCCATCAGATAACACCAACGAGCATCGGCTTCGCTCTCCGCCACCATCGAAAGGGAGCCAGGACCAACGGGGTGAACCGCAAGGGCCTCATTGTCTACCTGCTGACTGAAACGTGCCGTGTCCGTGAGCGCTCCGGGCAGGCCCACTGACCACGTTCGACGCCGGACGATGAGAGTCAAGCTCAGGACTTTGACGGCCTCTGCCGCGCCACGGGTCCTCAACTTGCTGACAGTTGCCTCGCCCCGGCTTGCGGCAGCATCGTGGACCGACTGCAGCGTCAGCCCCTGTTCTGCACCTACATACGGCAGCGAACACTGTCGTCGATGGAAAAATGGAATTCAACTTTTGGCCATCAGTGTCCAGCGCAAGAGCGGATACAGTCAAATCTCCAGGAAGACCACGCCTCTCCGGACGTCACGAAAACCGTGGCCTGCCCGGTGGGGCATTCACCCTCCTGCAGCGCCCTGAAGATGCTGCACCTTGCAGCAGTTGAGTCAATCTGCGAAATGGCCAAGAATATGAAGCTGAAGATCAGTCTCTTTGAAGCGAACTGCCGCAAGCGCGAAGGCGTTTTCTTTAACGACAAGCTTCACATTATGGCAGCCGGGGTCGTGGGCAACGAACCGGTCTCACATTTCACCAAGCCGCGGAAGATCGACAAGAGCGCGACGAACAGTGCCCCGCTGAGGTTCGAGGGGGAGGAGGCCGTGCTGTTCTATGGAGATATTCCGGAAACGGGGCATGTCAATCTCGAACTGACGGCCTGGGACTGGGATCTCGGCGAGCAGTGGGGCCAGGGAGAGTATGACAAAGCGCGAGATGCCATCACCCAGACGATCAAGGACGCCGTCCTTGCCATCCCCGCCCTTGTCACTATCCCCGCCGTCGCAGCTGTCCCCGCCCTCGCTGCCATCCCCGGCCTCGGTGCTATCGAACTCAGCGCCATCCCGGCCCTGGGTAAGTTGACCCACGATGTCTACAGCGTTTACAAGGCCGTAGCGGAGGGGAACGCCGCGTTCGACGCCAATCCCGATGCCATCGCCGCTGTGGTCGCCGCAGCCGGGACCGCCGGCGTCAAGCCCGCAGGCCCCAATGCCATCGCCGCCCTGGTCGACGCAGCCAAGACCGCCTGTGCCAAGCTCACCGACGCCGACTCCGACGCCATCGCCAACGTGGTCGACGCAGTCAAGACCGTCGGCGCCAAGCTCACCGACGCCGGCACCGCCGCGAACCCCGATCTCATCATCAGCGCCGTCGAGAACCTCAACCGCGCCCTCAAGGACGCCAACATCGACACTGGTGCGAATGTTGAGCACTTCATCGGCATTGCCAAGGATCTCAACGATGCTCTGAAGGGAGACAAGAAAGCCCAAAAGACCCTTGCCGCGACGGTCGCTGCAGCGGTCTCCTACCAGGTGTCCAAGCGCATCGAATCCGACAAGAAGGATCTCCTCGGGCGTCATTCCATCAGCATTCCTCTGACCGGGAATCTGGAAGACTACGATCGCGTGTACCGGTGGGACTTCAAGAGCCCTTCGCATCGCAGCTGGGTCCAGGACCGCTACTCCAGCTGGGACTACAGCGTGGCTTACGACATTCGCCTTGTAGATTGAGAACATCCCGCCGGGAAGTTCTTGCCGGACGTCATGCACGGTGATTTGAACGAGCCGTCTTGAGCAACCGAACGCGCATGCTCAGCAGCTTGTGGGGCGGGCCATCCTGCTCCGGAAGCCGCTGAGCACAGCGGTCCGATCGCACGCAACGGCGCGGCGCGGACGTGGCCATGGAGCGGGCGCCCAGAGCATGCGATGCGGCCGCGGTGCCTATCTCGCAGGCGCGCTGACGGGTGGGATGCCCGCGCATGACGATGGGGACACCCCTGGCCCGCCGTGGCGCATATGAGGTCCGCTCACTCGTTTCAGATGCACGAAGTGCGTGATACTGACAAGACCCATGAGGGCGGCATGATGGGCGGTCTGTTCAGGATGCGGCCGACGAGCATCCCGGGTGCGCCGCACCTCCGAGCGGCACCGTGCGGGCTGTGCCACTGAGAAGCCATCCGCATTCCGAATGTGATCGTTGGGTTTCTGCTGGTCGGGCAT
>NZ_JAEAMR010000013.1:8876-17221 GCF_015999245.1 Streptomyces sp. AV19
TCGGGGTATTTCCGTGGTGCAGGCATCAGACCGTGTCTTCCCATCTGCCGAGGCGATCAAGCCTGGCTTCAGGGCCGCTACGAAACCCAGTTCAGCTCAGTCCTGGCCGCGGTGCGTGACCTGACCCGCCTGGAGCTGATCACCGAGGCGGTCCGCGCCGCCCTGGAAGAAGTCGCTGGCATCTCCCCTCACCTGCTGGACGAGCTGGTTGATGAGGACTGGGGGCGCCGCTACGGCCGGCCGGTCCGCCTGGGCAAGAACCCCACCAAGCCCAAGACCCGGATCCTCGCCACCGGGAAGGATGCCCTCCGGCTCCTGGAACACCTCTACCGGCACGGAGCAGACCGCACGTCCGGTCCTCGTATCCAGGCCCTGCGCCAGATCATGGTGCAGAACTACGACCGTGACACCGCGGGCCGCCTGCGCTGGCGCACCGCCGAGAAGGAAGGCGGGCCCGGGCTGCCGCCCTCATCCCAGGCTGTCGTCTCTCCCTACGACACGTCGGCACGCTACGCACGGCACGGACACATCATCAGCTGGAAGGGGTTCGCCGCTCACCTGACCGAGACCTGTGCTCCCGACGGCCCCAACGTGATCACGGACGTGGTCACCACCGCGGCCACCACCCACGACAGCCAGGTCCTGCCCGGCATCCACACCCGTCTGGCCCGCCGCGGGCTGCTGCCCGCCGAGCACCTGGTCGACGCCGGCTACACCTCCCTGCCTCACCTGGAACAAGCCGCCCGTGAACACCAGGTCACCGTCTACGGACCGCTGAAGAGCAACCCCACCCGCCAGCACCGCCTGAACGCGGGCTTCGCCCGGGACGACTTCCACATCGACTACGACAAGCAGCAGGTCACCTGCCCCCAGGGCCAGGTCAGCGCGGGCTGGCACGGTCCCTATCCGACTTCCTCGCCCACTGCGGCACCTCTGATCGTGGCACGGTTCACCAAGAGTCAGTGCCGTCCCTGCCCTGCTCGCACCCAGTGCACCACCACCGCCGACAACGCCCGCACCGTGGGCTTCCCCCCACGAGAGCTCCGCGACCTGCAGCTCCGCGTCCGCACCGAGCAACAGACGCCCGAGTGGAAGACCCGCTACGCGGTCCGCTCCGGTGTGGAGGGCACGGTCAACGAATTCGCGCACGGGCACGGCATGCGGCGCTGCCGCTACCGAGGACAGGGAAAGGCCCACATCCAGCACGTCCTGACGGCCATCGCCGTCAACATCGAGCGCCTCAGCGGACTGCCGCCAACCGAGGAAGCCCCCATGCCACGCCGACCGACTGCCTTCCAGGACTATCTCGACCAGCGCGAGATACCCCGGCCGAAATCCTGGCGAACCCTGGGCAGCTAACCTCGACGGCTCCAAGATCCCCGACAGAGTCAAGTTGAGCCCCAGCAAGGTAACCGCCGCAGCACTTCTCATCCGGCTCCGATCATGATCGAAGAGGCAGAACCCAACTCCCGCACCACAGAGTTGACTTAACTGGTCAAGCGGGCCACGCGTCGCCGGTAGCAGCTGGGCACCCCTGGGTCCGTTCCCAGAAGGTGCGTCGACAGCCGCGAGCCGGGCACACCAGGCGCTGCACCTGCACCAGGACCAGGACCAGGACCAGGACCAGGACCACCATGCATCGGTCATCCACCGGGACATCGGCGACAGTTCGCTCGTGACACCGTGCACACACCCGGACTGCCGCCCCGCAGTCCGGACAGACAGCCGTCTCGTCCGATGCCCAAGCCCGCACCACGATCCGCCCGCCCTCATCGACCACACCCTCGACGCCCAGCGGAGAGATATCTCAAAACATTGCTTTCACAGGCCCATTGACACCCGACACAGGACATCAACAACACCAGTCACGCCACGTCACCACCGGAAACGCGACAGAGCCTTTCTCTTCACAGGCCCGTGGCTGTCGAGCGACCAGGGTGTGCGTCCGACTCGACACCACGGGGGGGCACCTGAGAGTCGCCTGGTGCGGGCCGCATCATCCTCGTAGGAACTACGGCCTTTTGGAGAAGCGCACTCGATCGAAGCCCCCCGTCGGCTGCCGGGGTGGCGGCTCCTGCGGAGAAGCGACGAACAGCTCCTCAGTGAAGACCCCGAGGGCCGACGCGATCCGCCACGCTGTCTCCGGACGAACCCCTCGCCTCCCATGGGCCACCAGTGAGATGAACGCCTGTGTGACATGGGCTCGTTGGGCCAACGTTCGCTGGGACATCCCCTTCAGTCGCACCAGTTCGTCGAAGCGTCTCTTATCCCTCAAGTGCATGACGTCCCCTGGTCAGGGCTCACGCTTCCACGTTCCGTGAGCCGTCGGCCTAGGGCAACATAGTTATCGCCATCTCCGCAATGATTCTCAGTGACTCTCGCGTGTCAGTTATGGGCACGGTCACGGCGTGGGAGGCCGGGCACAGGAGGAGGACGCAAGCCGCCCGCCGGTGTTCCTGAACTCGGGTTATGACCCATGTCTTGACGTCCGGGTCACGGCTGTTATGACGTGGCCCCTGCCGCCGCTTCGCAAAAACGGGAGGCGGTCAGCTTGCTCTTGTCCTGTCAGGCAGGTCGGAAGGGGCTGGACCGGCCCGCCCGAGGCCGTCACCTTCGAGACGGTGAGCGATTACCGCACCGACCCGGGCATATTATGCGAGAGCCCACCCTTCCCCGATTCCTCCGCCTCCACACAGGGAAACTGCAGCATTCCGGCAAAGGAAAGCGTCAAGCGCAGCCCATCAAGACCACCCCATCGGATTACCGGGCATTCCACAAGGACCTCCAACCACTGGGAAAGATGGGTCTGTTGAGCATTCCGTTTCCGAACCGCCTCGTCGGCCATCAAAAAGCTTTGCCCTGCCGTATCGTTCATCCTGATCACATCTCCCCAATCAATCAGCACGCATAAGACCGCCCTCGGCGTCATCCGCCCCAAGACGGCAGAAGACGGCTGCGAAACGGGCACACAAATTCAGACATATTTTGCGTCATATTCGAGGGCTGTGGATCGGAACAGTCGGCAACCCTGCTCGCCGGTGCTTCGCCGACCCCACGGGAACTCCGTCGCCCTGCCGCCTCCTCGGCTGCGGCCTCGCTCGCACGAGGCGTTCGTGGGCGATGCGGGGACGGGAGGGCCTTTACTCCACGTCCTGGAGGGGGCCCTATGCCACTGATGTCAGGGCAGTTGATGGTCTGGTGAGGGTGGTCCCGTCGTCGTTGGGGCCGTGTTGTCCGCACTGCTGCCGGACGCGCTCATCGCCTGCATCACGTCGGCCTTCCGGCAGGCATCGGCGAACGCCCGGTTCGTGTGCCATGTTCGGTGATCGCTGCGGAAGGCGACAACCTCGGTGCTGCCGCAGGGCGTTCGGACACGGCGAGGGTGCCGGTGACGAAGCCGGCGCGCTCGTGGCCGCCCAAGGCCCAGCCGCTGATGATGCGGATGAGGGAAGCGACGGCTCCTGCGTAAGCGCTCGGTGAAAGCCCCGCTTCTCTGTTACCAGGGATCGTAGGGGTTACCGCCGAAACCGATCTTTCCTAAGGTCGTCCCCCGGAAGGCTGTCGCAAGGTGCTTGCGTTCCAGCTCGGTCACGCCGGAAGCCACCGGAGCACCGCACCTCGAAAGTCTCCCGAACGCCTTCATGGGCGAGTCCCGGTTTCTCACCGGTCAGCGACGTTCTGCCGGTTTGCGGTGTGGAGGCAATCAGTTGCGCGAGACGCAGGACAAGACGAGTCAGCCGACCACCCTTCCCGACACCGAGGGGTGCGGGTCAGCGCCATCGTCGGACGAGGCCGTCGCGATCATCGGCTACAGCAGCCGTCAACCGGCCGTCGATACGGACCAATTCGACTCCGTCTTCTTCCGCGTCACGGCCGAAGAGGCCACAACAATGAGCCCCGCAACGCGGCTGCTCCTGGAATTGACCTGGGAAGCGCTCGAAGACGCGGGCCTGGTCGCAGCACGTCTACGAGGAGCCAGAACAGGGTTGTTCCTCGCCACACCTGACGTCACTACCGGGGCGACACAACTCGGGGGCCGAGCCCCCTCGCATTCGGTCAGCACATTCCTCAGATCCCACGGCCTTGTCACCACCACCGGCCCCACGGCCGTGTCCGGGCCTGTCGCCGTTCACCTCGCGTGCCGCAGTCTCCGCGCCGGAACATCCACGCTGGCAGTCGCCGGCGGCGTATGCCCGACGATACTGGAGGACCAGGTCGGACGGGCGTCCGGTTCCGCTGCCGACAGCCGTGAGCGCGGCACGACCGGCGCGCTCCTGATCCTCAAACCACTCTCCCGGGCCCTCGCGGACGGCGACCGCATCCACTGCGTCATCCACGGCAGCGCCACAAGCGACACCGGAGAAGACGGCCCGGTACGCGCCCTGCACACAGCTCATGAACAAGCAGGAACAGGGCCCGAGATGCTGCACCACATCGATCTGAGCAGTACCGACGAGGCCGCGGCGCTCCAGCCTGGCGCCGCAGGCATCGAGGCCGCACTCGGTGTGCCGATTCCAGCTCACGCCGGTCACGTCGCCAACGGGACCCCGTCCGACCCCACCCCGCCCCAGGACGCGGGAGAGATGACAGGAATCCTCAAGGCCGTCAGGTGTCCGGTGCAGTCGGGATCCGCCGAGGAGACCGTTGGGCACGATGTGGTCTTGCGGGCAGTGGCTTCCTTCGACGCCCGGGGAAACTTCACTTATCTGGTCCTCGGCGCCGCCCCCGGGATGCCGCCGATGCCTCTCGCTGTGCGTGCCACGATGGACGAACCTGGCGCTCCCCGACCGGGCGTCGCACTGCCCTGTGTGCTCTCGGCCCACACCACCACCGCGCTGCAGGCGCAGGCACGACACCTGCATGACTACATGGCTGTCCATCCCGAGCTGTGCCTCGTGGACGTTGGGCACACGCTGGCGACGACGCGGACCGTCTTCCCCCACCGGGCTGTTGTGATCGCAAGCAACCGGCAGGGCCTCCTGCGAGGACTGCAGTCGCTGGCCGGAGGCACAGAGCACCCGGGGCTCGTCCGGGGTACGGCCGGGCCGCCCCATGGCACCGTGTTCATGTTTCCCGGCCATTGGCAACACTGGCCGGGCATGGCAGTGGAGTTGTTGGAAACCTCCATGGTATTCCGGGACGGCATGCGGGACTGCGCAGACGTACTCCAGCCCTTGGTCGGATGGCGCCTGGAGGACGTGCTGCGCGGAGCACCCGACGCTCCTTCACTGAGCCGCACAGACGTGGCACAGCCCGTCATGTTCGCCATCATGGTGTCGCTGGCCGGGCTGTGGCGCACACACGGCATCGAACCGACGACCGTGCTGGGCCACAGCCTCGGTGAGGTCCCGGCAGCCTGCGTCTCCGGGGCTCTCTCCCTGGACGACGCCGCTCTCGTCGTCGCGCTCTGGAGCAGGGCGCAGATGACGCTCGCCGGGTCGGGAGCCATGGCGGTGGTGCGTCTGCCGGAGGAGAGGCTGGCGCCGTGGCTGGAGCCCCGGGCAGGTGCCGTGGTGGTCGCGGCGGTGAACGGGCCGTCGACCACGGTGGTCTCGGGCGGCCGGGAAGCCGTGGAGATCCTGCTGGCCGAGCTGTCGGCATCCGGTGTCTGGTGCAGGCCGCTGCCCATCGACGTAGCCGCGCACTCACCCCACTGCGAAGCCCTCCTGGACGACCTGTATGACGCGCTGTCGTCGATCGTGCCGCTTCGGACTCGCGTTCCCTTCCTCTCCTCGATCACGGGGGAATGGCTGGACGGGACCGAGCTCGACGCCTCGTACTGGTGCCGCGGCCTCGTGAGTCCCGTCCGGTTCGCTTCGGCCGGGGAGCGGCTCCTCCAGGAAGGACACCGGTGCTTCGCGGAAATCAGCCCGCATCCCATCGTGGTCGTGGACATGCTGGCCACGGCAGACTCCATGGGCCTGGACGGCGACGTCATAGTCACCGGCACCCTGCGCCGCGATGATGGCGGTGAGCGCGGTTTCCTGACATCGCTTGCACGGCTCCACGTCAACGGTCCGGCGGCGGACTGGACACCAGCGTTCGCAGACCACGGCGCTCGGCGGGTGGACCTGCCCGCCTACGCCTTCCAGCGCCGGCCGGTGCACGGCACGGCGGACGATCATGAAGATCTGTCCGCGGCGGTCGCCGTCGAGGACCTGTCCGACCACGCGCCGTCCCTGTCCAGATCCTTCTCTCCCTCCCGGCTGTCACGGCCGGAGCTCACCACGGCCCTCACCGCCCTCGTGTGCGAGCAGACCGCCCACGCCCTGGGCCGGTTCCCCGCAGAATCCGAGGACGTGCCGGCCACACTGTCCTTCCGTCAGCTCGGGGTCGACTCGCTCGCGGCGGTGGAGCTGCGCCGCCTCCTGGTGGAGGCGACCGGCCTGCGGCTACCGGTCACCGCTGTCTTCGACCATCCCACCCCCGCAGCACTGGCCCGGCACCTGGACAGCCTGCTGAGCAAGGACGAGACGGGCGGGGTCCGGGCGGACGAGGAGCGGGACGGGGGCACTCACGGACCCGGAAGCAGGAGGAGCGCGGGCCCGGCAGTCCGTCGTGCGCGCGCGGACGAAGCAATCGCGATCGTGGGAATGGGCTGCCGTTTTCCGGGAGGCGTCACCAACGCCGAAGAGCTGTGGCAGCTCGTGAACGATCGCGGGGACGCAGTGGGGGGCTGGCCCGGCAACCGCAGCTGGGACACCGATGGGCTCCTCGACCCGGACTCGCGCCGACCGGGCACCTCATGCACAGACCAGGGAGGCTTCCTCTACGACGCCGACCTCTTCGACGCCGCCTTCTTCAACATCAGCCCGCGCGAAGCCCTAGCCATGGATCCCCAGCAGCGTCTCCTGCTGGAAGTCGCCTGGGAGGCGCTCGAGGACGCCGGGATCCCGTCCGAAACCGTGCGTGAGAGCAGCACGGGGATCTACGTTGGAGTGATCACCCCCGACTATGGCCCCCGCATGCACCAGGCGCCCGAAGAGGTCGGAGGGTACGTCCTCACCGGAACGACCGGCAGCATCGTCTCCGGCCGCATCGCCTACACCTTGGGGCTGCACGGCCCCGCGCTGACGGTGGACACCGCGTGTTCGTCATCACTGGTCGCCCTCCACCTCGCGGCGCAGGCCCTCCGAGCGGGGGAGTGCTCCATGGCACTCGCCGGCGGAGCGACCGTGATGTCGACGCCCGGGATGTTCGTCGAGTTCACCCGCCAGCGCGGGCTGGCCCCGGACGGCCGGTGCAAGGCGTTCTCCGCGGCGGCGGACGGCACCGGCTGGGGCGAAGGCGTCGGCATGCTGCTCCTGGAGCGGTTGCAGGATGCCCGGCGGTCGGGGCACCGGGTGCTGGCTGTGGTGCGCGGCAGCGCTGTGAACCAGGACGGAGCCAGCAACGGGCTCACCGCACCCAGCGGGCCGGCCCAGCAACGCGTCATCCGCGGCGCCCTGGCCACCGCGGGACTGGCACCTGCTGACGTGGACGCCGTGGAGGCCCACGGCACGGGAACCACCCTCGGCGACCCCATCGAGGCAGGGGCACTGCTCGCCGCCTACGGCCAGGACCGGCCGGACGACCGCCCTCTGTGGCTCGGCTCGCTCAAGTCCAACATCGGGCACACACAGGCCGCCGCGGGCGTCGGAGGCGTCATCAAGACAGTGATGGCGCTGCGTCACGAGCGGCTGCCCGCCACGCTGCACGTGGACGAACCGTCACCGCACGTCGACTGGTCCTCGGGGGCGGTGCGTCTGCTGACGGAGGCGGTGCCGTGGCCGGTGACCGACCGGCCTCGGCGGGCAGGGGTGTCCTCCTTCGGGGCCAGCGGCACCAATGCCCACATCATCTTGGAGGAAGCGCCCGCCTGGAATGGCGTCCGGAAAAGCGTTCCGGAGGACGGAAGCGGGGGCCGGACCGGCAACGAGCCGGAGCGCCTGCCGGAGGTCAGGGCGACGGACAGGCCGACGCGCGGGCCGGCGAGCGAACCGACGGAGGGCCGTGCGCGGCATCCGGGGAAGGATCCGGCGGACGAACCGCTTCCCTGGACGATCTCGGCGAAGAGCCCGCAGGCTCTTCGTAGGCAGGCCAAGCGGCTCGGGCAGCACGTGGCCGCCAGGCCCGGCATAACACCGGCCGACGTGGGCGGGTCGCTGGCTTCGGGCCGGTCGGTGTTCGATCACCGGGCTGTGGTCCTGGCGGAGGACCGTGACGGATACCTCGACGGGCTGGCCGCCCTCGCAGGGGGCGAGCAACATCCCGGTGTGGTGGTGGGGGGCGGGCCGGTGTCGGTGGGTGGGAAGGTCGCGTTCATCTGCGCGGGCCAGGGAACCCAGTACCCCGGCATGGGACGC
>NZ_JAEAMR010000014.1:0-32585 GCF_015999245.1 Streptomyces sp. AV19
CTCCGCTCGTCCGGCCGCCGGGCCGGACGAGCGGAGTGACAGGGGTGCGGCACCCGCGTGCCGCACCCCGCCCCGACCTCGTCGGCCGCCGTCCCACCGACAGCATCGCGCACCCACGGCAGGAGTTCACCCTCATGCGAAGGCCGCGCATCACCCGCAGAGCGCCCCGCGCCCGCGCCCCCCTCCCCGGACGGCAGGACGACACCGGTCCCGGGCCCCGCATCGTGGCGCTGATCCCCGCCCACAACGAGGCGGAGCGCATCGCCGCGTCCATCGCGGCGCTCTTCCGCCAGGAAGAGCCGCCGCACCGCGTCGTCGTCGTGGCCGACAACTGCACCGACGAAACGGAGGCGATCGCCCGGGCCAACGGTGCCACCGTCGTCGCCTCGCGGGACAACCGGCACAAGAAGGCCGGCGCCCTCAACCAGGCCCTGGACGGACTCCTGGACGGGCCCACGGCCGACGACTACGTCCTCGTCCAGGACGCCGACACGACGCTCCGGCCCTCCTTCCTCTCCAGCGCCATCGCGGCCATGGACCGCACGGTCGGGGCCGTCGGCGGCATCTTCTACGGGGAGCGGGGCGGCGGCCTCCTCGGCGCCCTCCAGCGCATCGAATTCCACCGGTACGCCCGGGAGATAGCCCGCCGCGGCTACCGCGCCGACGTCCTTACCGGCACCGCCACCCTCTTCCGCGTCCGCACCCTGCGCGAGGTCAAGGACGCCCGGCTCGCCGGCCGCATCGGCGGCGGCACCTCCTACTACTCCCTCGCCTCGCTCACCGAGGACGACGAGATCACCAAGGCCGTACGGACGCTGGGCTACCGCACCGTCTCCCCGCCGGGCTGCGCGGTCGTCACCGAGGTCATGACCAGCCTGCCCAAGCTCTGGCACCAGCGCCTGCGCTGGCAGCGCGGCGCCCTGGAGAACCTGCGCGACTACGGCTGGACGAAGGTCACCGCCCCGTACATCGTCCGCCAGGGCTTCATGGGCCTGTCCGTCCTCTTCCTCGCGCTCTACCTTGTCTTCACGGGATGGATGCTGGCGCGCGGGCGCCCGGAGTTCACGCCCTTCTGGACGGCCGTCGGCGCCGTCTTCGTGGCCGAGAAGGTCGTCACCGCGCGTGGCGCCGGCTGGAAAGCCCAGGCCCTGGCGAGCACCCTCGCCGTCGAGCTCGCCTAAGACATGTTCCAGCACGCCGTCTACCTGCGCTCGCTGTGGGACATGGCCCGCCGCCGCGAGGAACGCTGGTGCGCCACATGACGTACGGACTCCTGCCGCCGCTCGGCGCGCTCGGCGTCGGCGGAGCCTCGGCCCTCTCGGCCCGGAGACCGGACTCCGGATTCCAGGCCCTGGCCACCGTGGTCGCCGCGACCACCCTGATCATGGCGGGCGCCTCGCTCGGCAAACTCCTGCCGCCCCGGCGCCGCTTCACGGGCGGTGCCGTCGCCTGGCACACGCCTCGGCGCTCCGCCACCCACGACCTGATCCGGCGGGACGGTACCGCCTGGATCGCGGTGCCCTGAACGGACAACCACTGCCCAGAGAAGGAGAAGCACGGAATGACCGAGGAGAACAGCGGCGAGATACTGCCGTCGGAGGGCGCCGAGTCGGAGGGCGAAGGGGTCACCCCGGAAAGCAAGTTCATCTTCAGGCCGAGGCCGTGGGTCCCCCTCCCGATCCCCTACCCGCGAAGCCGGCTCCCACGACGAAGCGTCCGCCGGTCACCACGACGAAGCCGCCGGTCACCACAACACCCCCTCCGCCGCCCCTCAATGCCGACATCAAGGATCGAGGGCCCGGCTTCAACAACAGCGGCACGGCAGGCGACCAGGTGATCGTGTCCGTCCTGGTGACGAACACCGACCCGACCCGCCCGATCAACACGGAGACCGTGGTGTTCACCGCCCCGTCGGGAACGCGGCTCACCAACGGCTACGCGTGCATCTCATGGAGGTCGAACGGTGGGGATGTATACGAAGAATACCCGGGGACACTCACCTCGAACGACACCGTCTCGACCTGCTCGGGTGTCTCCGTGAACCTCGCCCCCAACGAGTCACTCGTCCTCTATACCCAAATCGTCATCGAGTCGGGTGCCTCGCTTGGCTCCTACAGCGTCCGCGTCGGTCTCGGATCGCCCGAGTTCGCCACGGGTAACGCGCCCTTCACCATCGTCTGAACCCCGAGACCCGTCGGTGTGCCGGCCGTACGATCCGGCCGGCACACCGGCGTTCCACCCCGGCGGCCGTTTCCCGCCGGAAACCACAGGAGACGGTCAGTTGAGCACCACGGAACGCCACGACTCCGAACCCGTCATGGTCGCCTATCGCCTGCCGGACACATCGGACATGCCCATCGTCCCGGCGCCCGCCCGGCGGGACTGGCTCGACCAGGAGGCCCTCCGCCACACCTACCGGTGCCTTCCCCTGCGCGTCGCCAACCAGAACGGTTGGTGGATCCTCAACGACAGGACGTTCACCGTGCGTTGGAGCGGCGGGGACGGGACGGAGGATCTGGAGGTCCGCTACGCGGACGAACAGCCCGACGGTTTGGCCACGAGCCACTTCGGCCGCGGGATCCTCACCTTCCATCCCCCCCATCTCATCCGCACGCCGCCCGGCTGGAACCTCCTCGTCCGCGGGCCCGCCAACCTGCCGAAGGACGGGGCGCATCCCCTGGAGGGCCTAGTGGAGGCCGACTGGGCCGTGGCCACGTTCACCATGAACTGGAAGATCACCCGGCCCGGCACCGACATCACCTTCGCGGCGGGCGAACCCGTTCTCCAGCTCGTACCCCAGCGCCGCGGAGACCTCGAAAGCCTCAGCCCCCGGATCGCCCCGCTCTCGCACATGCCCGACGCCGACGACTACCGGGCCTGGCGCCAGAGCCGACTCGACTTCGTCCACACCTTCGTCCACGCCTTCATGACGGGCGACCCCTCCGTCGGGGACGACTGGCAGCGTCACTACATGCGGGGCACCCACCCGGCCGGGACCCGGGCCTTCCCCGATCATCAACGCACGCTGCGGCTGCGCCACTTCACGCAGGAGGGGGAGGACGCCTCATGAGCCGGATCACCGTCGGCATGGCGACCTACGACGACTACGACGGCGTGTACTTCACGCTCCAGGCCCTCCGCCTGGGCCACGCCACCGAGTTGTCCGACGCCGAGTTCGTCGTCGTGGACAACAACCCGTCCGGACCCGCCGCCCCGGCACTGCGTGCCCTCGCCGACCACATACCGGGCTGCCGCTATCTGCCCTTCGACCGGTACGCGAGCACCGCCGTCCGGGACCTCGTCTTCCGGGTGTCGCGGTCCCCCGTGACCCTGTGCCTGGACTCCCACGTCCTGCTCGCACCCGGATCCGTGCACGCGGTACTCGACCACTTCGAGCAGCGCCCGCACAGCCGCGACCTGCTCCAGGGACCGATGATCGCGGATGTGCTCGACGACGACCGCGAGCCGCCGTCCACCCATCTGCACCCCGAGTGGGGCGACGCCATGTTCGGCACATGGCGGACCGACCCGCGCGGCACCGAACCAGGGGGGAAGCCGTTCGAGGTCGGCATGCAGGGCCTCGGCCTGTTCGCCTGCCGGACCGACGCCTGGCCCGGGCTCAACCCGCGCTTCCGCGCCCATGGAGGGGAGGAGGGCTACCTCCACGAGAAGGTCAGACGCGGCGGCGGGCGGGTGCTCTGCCATCCGGGCGTCCGCTGGCTCCACCGCTTCACCCGGCCACAGGGCCCTTCCTTCCCCGTCGGCCTGCTGGAGCGCGTACGCAACTACCTCATCGGCCACCGTGAACTGGGCCTGGACTCCGGCGGCCTGACGGAACACCTCCACGACCTGGTCGGCGAGGAACAGGCGCTCGACGTGCTCGACCGTGCCCGACGCCAACTCGACAGCCCACTCGCCCACTTCGACGCCGTCGTCTGCCTGCTCGCCGACGGCTCCCCGCGGACCTGGGAACGCGCGACGGGGGCCCTCGCCGAACTCGACGCCGACTGGCTCGCGGAGTGGCTGACGCCCGCGCCGGACGCCGAGGAGCAGGGCGGCCGGGAAGCGGCACTCCGGCAGATCGCGGCGGATGCCGCCGGCCGGGGGCTCGACCGCGTCCTGATCCTGGACGCCGCCTCCCTCCGCGCCCCCGGGGCCGCGGAACGGCTCCGGCAGGCCGTGGGCGACCTGCGGACCGTCACCTGGAGCGTGCGCCCGCTGACGGCCGCCGGTTCCGACTGCCCGGGCCTTGCCCTGCGCGGGCCGATGCTGGACCCGGTCGCCCGCGGCGAACGCCCGGCGCTGGCGGCGGCAGCGCCCTGGCTCGACGGCGCCGGTGGCCCGCAGTGATTCCATGACGCCGCCCGGCTGGCTAACCTCGCGCTTTCGCGAGTGGGCCTGTCCGAGCCTTGATCAAATAAGTGGAGAGTGCTGCTGACCTGCAACGATGGGACTTGTCGAGGGTCCTGTCACGGCAAGGAAAGAAGCACTCTCCAGGTGAAGAAGAGTAGCGGGTCGTACCCGCGTGTCCGTGTCAAGGGCGGCGGCCGTGGAGTTGTTGCCCAGGCCGGGTCCGTGCTGCTGGTCGAGACGGTCCGCAAGTCGGGCCTGGACACCGCGGTATCCGCGGCGGCTGGCGCCGTGGCGCAAGCGGCGGGCCGTGCACGATCCGGGCAAGATCCTGCTGGATGTGGCCCTGGCCGTCGCACTCGGCGGCGACTGTCCGGCCGACGTCGGCACGCTGCGGGCCGAGCCGGCCGTGTTCGGCCCGGTGGCCTCCGATCCGACCGTCTCCCGTCTCGTCGACGCGCTCGCCGCGTCCGGACCGAGAGCTCTTGCGGCGATCCGGGGCGCACGTTCCGAAGTGCGCCAGCAGGTCTGGAAGTTGGCCGGGGCAAGCAGTCCGGCCGCAGACGGCCAGGTGATCGTGGACATCGACGGGGTGCTGGTGCCCGCGCACTCCGCGAAGCAGGACGCCACCCCGACCTGGAAGAAGACCTTCGGTCATCACCCGCTCGTCGCGTTCGTCGATCACGGCCCAGCCGGGTCCGGGGAACCGGTGGCGGCCCTGCTGCGGCCCGGCAACGCGGGCTCCAACACCGCCGCCGACCACATCGAATCCGCCCAACTCGCCCTGGCCCAGCTGCCCAGAGCCTTGCGGCGGGGACGGCAGACGCTGATCCGCACCGACTCCGGCGGCGGCACCCACGCCTTCCTGGACTGGCTCTCCCGGCCCGGCCGGTGGCTGTCGTATTCCGTCGGAATGACCATCACCGACGCCGTCCACCAGGCCGTGCTGAAGATCCCGGAGAAGGCATGGACGCCGGCCTACGACGCCGGCGGCACCGAACGGCCCGGAGCCTGGGTCGCAGAGATCACCGACATGCCCGACCTGAGCACCTGGCCCACGGGCATGCGGCTGATCGTCCGCAAGGAACACCCGCACCCCGGCGCCCAGTTGCGCTTCACCGACCTCGACGGCAACCGGCTCACCTGCTTCGCGACCAACACGAAAGGCGGCCAGCTCGCCGACCTCGAACTGCGTCACCGCAGACGGGCCCGCTGCGAGGACCGCATCCGAAACGCCCGCGCCACCGGCCTGCGTAACCTGCCCCTGCACGACACGGCACAGAACCAGATCTGGCTGGAGATCGTCTCCCTCGCACTCGACCTCCTCGCCTGGATGCCGATGCTCGCACTGACCGGCGACACCCGCCGCCGGGAACCCAAGAAGCTCCGGCTGCGGCTGTTCTCCGCCGCCGCACAGATCGTCACCACCGGCCGCCGCCGCTGGCTCCGCCTGCCCGACCGATGGCCCTGGACCGCCGTCATCAGCCACGCGATCGACCGGCTCCACGCCCTGCCGAACCCCGGCTGACCAGCCACATCGACCGTCCCGACACCCCGCACCACCACACCGGTGAAGTGGAACCCGGCGCCCATCCGACGCGAGAGCCGGACCCTCGCCCTGCCCCAGCCCCGAAAAGACCGCACCACACAAACGCAGAGTCCCCGTCAGCAAACCGACGAGGACTCATGAACGATCGAGGCTAGTCTTTCGCGGTCGTGTGGAACGGGCAGCCTTTCAGCTGCTTCAGGATGTCCTGCGCCAGAAGGTCTTCTTCGCCCGCAAGCGCCGTCGCGACATCCGGCGCCGTGGGGAACACCATTTCCGCCGCTACATTGTCCTGAATGATGCGGGCGAGGTTGTCGAGTGCTGTGGCGACCGGGTCGGAGGGGAACTGCGCGATCATCTGGTTGATGAGATGGCTCTCCGCCCGTTTCTGGTCCATGCACGGCTTGATAATGATCGCGTTCTGGTTGAGAGCGGCCGTCGTCCATAACTCGAATACGAGGACGTACAGTTCGGACCACCGCGCGTCGCCCAGCTGGGCCCTCCACCGCTTCAACAGCGCGTGAACGCCCTCGATCTGGGCCTTCGAAGCCCAGTACATGGTCGTCCGGATATGGTCGTACACCGCGCTCGAGAAGTCCTGGAAACCCTGCATGTCGAAGGAGCGGGATGCGACCGCGTCCGTGATGTAGTCCAGGCCACCGTCCAGGATGCTCCGACTGGAATCCTCCAGAGGCGCCGGCAGGTTGGCACCGGCCAGGTTCTGGCGCGCGGTCCTCAGCGTCACCGCGAACTGCTGCAGCGGACCGGACCATGCCGTTGAGGACGGTCCGATGTGGGCGACCTGTGCCAAGTCGTGGGAATCGATTCGGTCTGCGTTTCCCACCGGTGGAACCTTCGGATCGAGGTAGGGCGCGACCACCGCGTAAATCCCCAGCGGCGTATGCGCGATTGACTTCGCCAGCTCGAACAACGGGCCCACCGGATGTAACCGTTCGATGGTCTTGCCCTGGTCGACCAGGAAGTATTCTCCGCCCTTCGCATCGTTGTTGACGACGATCGCAGGGCCCAGATGCCGTGCCACCGACGCGCGCAGCAGGTCGTAGTGGTGCTGCATATCGGTATCGACCTGAATCACCGCTGCCCTGGCGTCCTGCTCCGAGACAGGAGCCGAAGTGGCGCCGGCGGAAGCCCGCGCTGCGGAGCCGCCTACGAAAGCGGCGGTACCGAGTGCAGCGCTGGTGCCGAGAAACGTTCTGCGCGTAGTCACGTGCCGTCTTCCCCCCCCTGGCCACAGTACGAAGACATCCGGCCGACCACCGGGGTCGCCTGATCAGCCACCAGTATGACGAATACCTGACCGCCGGCGGGAGGGCTTCGACTCGCCGCAGCGGTGATGGCCTTGAACGGGGTTGCTCTTCCCGTCGCAAGTCAGGTGGCGCTTACTTACTGCCCGTCTTCCCGCGTTCGACCGGTGACGGGCCGGTACCGCCTCCCCTTTTTGCGCGGAAGCGGTAGGCGTCCGCGCACGCACGTGACCAGTCGAGTTCGTCGGCGGCGTGCAGTCTCTTGGAGAAGTTCGGAGATCCTCATCAGCGCCCCGCCGCGTCCACGGGTCGGTGGGTGGGGCGGCGTCAGGGCAGTCTCTCGATCACTGTTCGTCCACGTGGAGAGGTCTGCGTGGCTACCGACGGCGTCACCCCGGCAAGAAGTACTACCTCGTCCACGACAACCGCGGGGTGGGCTCCGAGCCCGTTTCAGGTCGCTACGGGATCCGGCTCTCCCCGCGCCGCGCGGGCGGGTAGGGCGTTACCTCTTCAGGAGTTGTGCCGCGTCGGCGTCGGGCAGGCTGTCAGGACTGGTGGTGGTCTCCGGCGAGCCGGAGCATCCCGCCCCGCAGAGCCCAACTCCTCGCGTCCGGTGACTGATTCGCACCCTGGTGCCGTCGATCATCGGCTGCCAGGCTCTGCGCTATCGGGCCGCCGGACGTTGCAGAGGCAATGTCACTCCCAGCGGGTCGGACCGCTGGGCCGGACGGCGCGCCCGGTCCGTGCCGGGCCCGGCCCCGGCCGACCGAAGAGGAGAAGAGACACTTGACTGGCTTAGCCGACCGCAGGCCTCAGCCCGCAACCGCCGTCACCAGGGATGTGAACGCCGCGGTCCACGTCCCGCCGCCGGATCAGGATGCCGAGGCGGCGCTCGCCGCGCAGGGGCTGATCGCGGCGCTGCCCGCCGACTTCACCGTCGAACGGGACGGCGGCCACCTCCCCGCGTGGAGCCTGGGCCCGTATCAGTTCCTCACCGGCGAGGCGCCCGACACGGTCAACCCCAGCCTGTGGCGGAACGCGCTGCTGAACATGAACACCGGGCTGTTCGAGGTCGTCCCGGATGCCGTCTACCAGGTGCGGGGGATGGACCTGTCCAACATCTCCTTCCTGGAGGACCCCACCGGCGCCTCCCAGGAGATCGTGGTGGTGGACCCCCTGATCAGCGAGGAGTGCGCGGCCGCGGCACTCGGGCTCTACCGCGGGCACCGCGGCCGGGACCGGAAGATCCGCGCGGTGATCTTCACCCACTCCCACCTCGACCACTACGGCGGTGTGCTGGGTCTCTTCCCCGACCGGGAACTGCCGGAGGGGGTGGACATCATCGCCCCGGAGGGGTTCCTGGAGCACGCGGTGAGCGAGAACGTCTACGCCGGCAACGCCATGCAGCGCCGGGCGCTGTTCATGTACGGCGCGCTGCTGGAACGGTCCGCCCAGGGGCAGGTGGACGCCGGACTGGGCAAGTACAACTCCACCGGCCTGGCCGGCCTGCTGCCCCCGACATACACCGTCACCTCCGATGTCGCCAGGCCCGGGCATGTCGTGTCCTTCGGTCCGGTGAACCTGGAGTTCCAGCTCACCCCGGGCACGGAGGCCCCGGCGGAGCTGAACTTCTACCTGCCCGACGTGCGCACGCTGTGCATGGCCGAGAACGCCACCCCCACCCTGCACAACCTCTACAGCCTGCGCGGGGCCCAGGTCCGTGACGCCAAGGCGTGGTCGGAGTACCTCCGCCAGTCGGTGACGTGGTACGGCCACCGTTCGGACGTGCTGTTCGCCAGCCACTTCTGGCCCCGCTGGAACACGGACGAGACACCCGACGCGATCGTCTCCTTCCTGACCAGCCAGGCCGACCTGTACCGCTTCCTGCACGATCAGTCCCTGCGGCTGGCCAACCACGGCCGGACCATGACCGAGATCGCCGAGGACCTCGACGGCGCACTGCCGGAGAGCCTGGCGGGGCAGTGGTTCAACCGCGGCTACTACGGCACCGTCAACCACGACATCAAGGCCGTCTACCAGCGCTACCTCGGCTGGTACGACGGCAACGCCGCCCACCTGCACACCCTGCCCCCGGAGCAGGCCGGACCCCGCTACGTCGAGGCCATGGGCGGCGCCGCCAAGGTCGTGGACGCGGCCCGGCAGACGTACGAGAACGCCAAAAGCGCCGACGACTACCGGTGGGCCGCCGAACTGCTCAGCCACGCCGTCTTCGCCGATCCGGCCGACGACGACGCCCGCGCGCTGGAGGCCGACATCCTCGAACAGCTCGGCTACCAGGCCGAGTCCGGCCCCTGGCGCAACTTCTACCTCGCCGCCGCCCACGAACTGCGCACCCGCCCCGCCGACGGCAGGCCGCCCGAGACCCCGTCCCCGCAGATCATCACCCCGCCCGTCCTGGCCGCCATGCCGCTGGAGATGCTCGTCGACTACCTCGGCATCCGCCTCAACGGTCCCGAAGCCGCCAACCACCCCCTGACTCTCGGCCTCGTCATCACCGGTGGACTGCCCGACGACCCCACCCAATGCACCCTCCAGCTCCGCAACGGCGTCCTCGTCCACACCCCCCACCGCGCTCGCGCGGGAACCACCGACGCCACGTACACCCTCACCCGCAGCGGGCTGAACAGCCTGGCCGTCGGTGCCGCCACTCCCGACCAGCTCAGGGACAGCGGCGACTTGATCATCACCACCGGAACCATCGACCCCCTCAACACCCTCAACGGGCTGCTGGAAACCTTCAGTTATTGGTTCGGTCTCACCACCCCCTGAGCTGACCACAAGCTGGTGCCGTGACCGCGCGGTCGGCGGCCGTACGCCACGCACTCCTCGTACGACGGCAGGATTCCCGCCTCCTCGGCCTCCCGCAGGGTCGGCGCGGCGGCGTCCTTCGGCGACAGCGCGGGGGTGATGCCGTCCGGCCACGCGATGGCCAGCGACGGGTCGAAGGGGTGCAGGCCGTGTTCGCGCTCGGGGGCGTAGGGCTCGGAGCACAGGTACACCACCGTCGCGTCGTCGGTGAGGGCGACGAAGGCGTGGCCGAGGCCCTCGGCGAGGTAGAGGGAACGGCGGTTGGTCTCGTCGAGTTCGACCGCCTCCCAACTCCCGTACGTCGGGCTGCCCGTGCGGACGTCGACCACGACGTCGAGGATCGCTCCGCGCGGGCACGTCACGTACTTCGCCTGGCCCGGTGGCACGTCGGCGAAGTGCACTCCGCGCACGACCCCTCGGCGGGAGACCGAGACGTTCATCTGCGCGAGGTCCATCGGACGGCCGAGCCGGCGGGTGAACTCGTCGGCTCTGTACGCCTCGTGGAAGGTGCCGCGGGCGTCGGGGTGGACGGTCGGGGTGTGGAGCCAGGCTCCCTCGATGGGCAGTGGTTTCACGCGGTCCTCCCGGGAAGGCCGAGGGCTGGCCAGGCGGCGTGCAGGGCCTCGCGCCAGTGCCGGAGGGGTGGCAGTCCTACGGCGGCCCAGCGGGCGTGGGCGAGCGTGGAGTTGGCCGGGCGGGGGGTCGGTCTGGGTATGTCGACGGTGGTGACGGGGCGTACGCGGTCCGGGTCGGCGCCGAGGAGGGTGAAGACCTCGCGGGCGAGGCCGTACCACGTCGTCCCGCCCGCGCAGGTGGCGTGCAGCACGCCCGGGAAGGGTGGGAGGGAGGCGATGCGCGCCGCCACGTCGGCGGTCCAGGTGGGCTGGCCGTACTGGTCGGCGACGACGTCGACCGGGCCGTCGCCGGACGCCAACCCCGCCATGGTGGCGACGAAGTTCGGGCCGTGGGCGCCGTAGAGCCAGGCCGTGCGCAGCACGGTGCCGGTCTCGGGGAGTGTTTCCAACACCGCCTGTTCACCGGCGAGTTTGGTGCGGCCGTAGGCCGTGCGGGGGTGGGTGGGGGCGTTCTCGGCGTACGGGGCGTCGGCGTCGCCCGCGAAGACGTAGTCGGTCGAGATGTGGACGAGCCGGGCGCCGGTGGCGGCGCAGGTCTCGGCGAGGTGCCGGGGGCCGTCGGCGTTGACGCGGTGCGCGGCCGGCTCGTCGTGCTCGGCGGCGTCGACGGCCGTGTACGCGGCGCAGTTGACGACCGTGCGCGGACGAAGGGAAGCGAAGGCGGAGCGGACGGCGGACGGGCGGGTGATGTCGAGGGCGTCGCGGCCGAGCGGTACGACGTCGTGGCCGGCGGCCCGCAGCGCGGCGGTGACGTCGCGGCCGAGCATGCCGCGCGCCCCGGTGATCAGGTAGGTCATCGGGTCAGCGGCTCCCACCGTGCGCGGTTCTCGCGGTACCAGGCGACTGTGGCGGCGAGCCCGGTGGCGAAGCCGGTGCGCGGCCGGTAGCCGAGCTCGTCGCGGGCGCGGGTCCAGTCGAGGGAGTAGCGGCGGTCGTGGCCCTTGCGGTCGGGGACGTGGCGCACCCGCTCCCAGCCCGCGCCGCAGGCGTCCAGGAGCAGTCCGGTCAGCTCCTTGTTGGTGAGCTCGGTGCCGCCGCCGAGGTGGTACACGCGGCCGGAACGGCCCCGGGTGCGGGCGAGTTCGACGCCCCGGCAGTGGTCGTCCACGTGGAGCCAGTCGCGCACGCAGGAGCCGTCGCCGTACAGCGGCACGTCGTGCCCGTCGAGGAGGCGGGTGGCGAAGAGCGGGACGATCTTCTCGGGGAACTGGCGCGGCCCGTAGTTGTTCGAGCAGCGGGTGACGCGCACGTCGAGGCCGTGGGTGTGGTGGCAGGCCAGGGCGAGGAGGTCGGCGGACGCCTTGGAGGCGGCGTAGGGGGAGTTGGGGGCCAGGGGCTGGTCCTCGGTCCACGAGCCGTGGTCGATGGAGCCGTACACCTCGTCGGTGGAGACGTGGACGAACGTGCGGACGCCGTGGCGCACGGCCGCGTCGAGGAGCGTCTGGGTGCCCAGCGTGTTGGTCCGTGTGAAGCCGGTGCCGCCGTCGATGGAACGGTCGACGTGGGACTCGGCGGCGAAGTGCACGATCTCGTCGTGTGCGGCGGCCAGTTGGCCGACGAGGCCGGGGTCGCAGATGTCGCCGCGCACGAACGTGAGGCGCGGATCGGCGCGTACGGGGCCGAGGTTGGTGAGGGAGCCTGCGTAGGTGAGCTTGTCGAGGACCGTGACGGCGAGGTCGCCGGGGCCCTCGGGGCCGAGCAGCATGCGGACGTAGGCGGAGCCGATGAAGCCGGCGCCGCCGGTGACCAGGAGGCGTGGAGCGATGGTGGTCATGCGTGGATCTGGACCTTGCTGTGGTCGCCGAGTACCAGGCGGTGCGCGGCGGGGACCTGGGGGGCGGGGGTGACGCTGGCCTCGCGGCCGATGAGGGACGCCTCGACGCGGCGCACGCCGTCGATGAGGGCGCCGCGCAGCACGATCGAGAACTCGATCTCGCTGTCGCGGAGTTCGCAGTCCTCGGCGATGGAGGTGTACGGGCCGACGTAGGAGCCGGTGATCGTCGTTCCGGAGCCGATGACGGCGGGGCCGACGATCCGCGAGGCGGTCACGCGCGCGCCGGCCTCGACGACGACGCGGCCGATCAGTTCGGAGGCGGCGTCGACGGTGCCGTCCACGCGGGTGGCGAGGGTGTCGAGGACGGAGCGGTTGACCTCCAGCATGTCGGCGACGTTGCCGGTGTCCTTCCAGTAGCCGGTGACGCGGGTGGAGCGGACCCGGTGGCCGGTGTCGAGAAGCCACTGCAGGGCGTCGGTGATCTCCAGCTCGCCGCGGGCCGAGGGCGTGATGGCGCGTACGGCTTCGTGGACGGCGGGGGTGAAGAGGTAGACGCCGACGAGGGCGAGGTCGCTGCGGGGCGCGGCGGGCTTCTCCTCCAGGCCCACGACCCGTCCCTCGGCGTCGAGTTCGGCGACGCCGAAGGCGCTCGGGTCGCTCACCTCGGTGAGCAGGATCTGCGCGTCGGGGCGTTCGGCGCGGAACTCCTCGACGAGCGCGGTGATGCCCCCGACGACGAAGTTGTCGCCGAGGTACATCACGAAGTCGTCGTCCCCGAGGAATTGACGTGCCGTCAGGACGGCGTGGGCGAGCCCCAGGGGTTGTTCCTGCGGGATGTAGGTGACGCGGATACCGAAGCGGGAGCCGTCGCCGAGCGCGGCGCGGATGTCGCGTGCCGTGTCGCCGACGACGACGCCCACCTCGGTGATGCCCGCGTCGCGGATCGCCTCGATCCCGTAGAAGAGGACGGGCTTGTTGGCGACGGGCAGCAGCTGTTTGGCGGCGGTGTGGGTGATGGGGCGCAGCCGGCTGCCGGTGCCGCCGGCGAGTACGAGGGCCTTCATGGGCGGACGCTCCTGCGGGACGAGAGGTGGTGCAGCACCCGCACGCGGAACGCGAGCGGGCGGGCGGCGGCGACGGCGAGGTGGGCCGCGGGCGCGACGGGGCCGGTGGGGGTGCTCAGCAGCCACAGGCCGTCGTGGCAGCGGCGCCAGCCCGGCCGCCAGGCGGGCGGGGGCGGGACGCTGTCGGGGCGGCGGCCGGCCGTGCCCCGGGCCTTGAGCAGGGCCTCCACCTCGGCCCAGGTGCGCAGGTCCGGCGCCGGGACCTCCTCGTCCGGTCCGGCCCCGGCGGCCAGGACGCGCCCGAGCCAGCGCAGCGCCGCCGGGCGGCGGCACTCGCGCTGGAGGTCGACGCCGATGTGGACGCCCTCGGCGAGCAGGGCGGCCCCGGCCGGGCCGGTGTGCGAGACGGTGGCCCGCCAGGAGGTGCCCGGCCAGTGCCAGCCGCGTTCGTCCCGGGCCGCGCGCAGGCCGCGCAGCCCTGGGACGTACCCGGCCGCCGCCTCGACCAGCGCGCGGCCCGCCGGGCTGCGGGCGCGCCCGAAGGCGTCGGCCGGCATCCCGGGCGCCCGGGCCAGCAGGAGCACGCTCACCGCAGGAACCGGAACCTGGGCACGGCCAGGGCCAGGAAGGCGACGGCCAGGCCGCAGAGGATCCCGGTCGCGGGCAGCACGTCCGTGACCCCCGCGCCGCGCACCAGGACGTCCTGGTAGGCCGTCAATGCCTGCCCCTGCGGGGTGAATTGCGCCACCGACTTCATGAAGTCCGGCATGAACACCAGCGGCACCATGCAGCCGCCGAGCGCCGCCAGCACCAGGACCGCGATCGTGCCGAGCCCGCTGACCTGCGAGTCGGTACGGGCCCAGGCGGCCAGCAGGACGCCCAGCGAGCAGGCGCACAACGCCAGGGCGAGCGTGACCGGGATCAGGGCCAGCGGGTGGTCGCCGAGCGACATGCCGAAGGCGAGGTTGCCGAACGCGGTGAGCAGGACCACCTGGACGATGGTGATCAGGGCGTACGGCAGGATCTTGCCCAGCAGCAGCCGCGAGCGCGGCAGCGGCGTCGACAGCAGGCGGCGGAAGGTGCCCTCGCGGCGCTCCGTCATGATCGAGCCGGCCATCGTGGTGACGATGAAGAAGACGTACATCACGGTGTAGCCGGGGACGTTCTGCTGGAAGACCGTCGGGTATTTGGTCTGCTTGGTGCCGGCGGGGAAGCGCGTGTCGGCGGCGGTGTCGGCCTGCTGCTTGCGCAACGCCTCGATCTCGCCGCTCAACTTCCGTTTCGCGGCGGGGTCCTTGGCGGTGGCCAGCTGCGCGGAGAGCGCGGTGACGGCGTGCTGTTTCGTCGCGACGAGGTCCGCGGTCGCCTTGAGGGCGGCCTCCAGGGGCTGGACGACCTGGCCGGAGGCGGCCGGGTCGACCACGAAGCCCACCCGGGGCGTGCGCCCGGCGGCCGTGTCGCGCGACCAGCCGGCGGGGACGACCAGGGCGAGCGTGCTCCTGCCGGTCCGGACGAGGCGGTCGGCGTCCGTCTCGCTGAGGGCCTTCCCCCCGCTGCTGGTGACCAGTTCGAGGTCCTTGCTCCCGCCGAGGGCCGCGACCAGGGCGCGGCCGGCCTCCTTCCCGTCGTGGTCGACGACGGCCACCTTGACCTTGGCGGTCTCGCCGAGGCCGGCGAAGGCCTGCCCGAGTGCCAGGCTCATCACGCTGATGAACAGCAGGGGGGAGAGGAACAGCGTGAGGATCGCCGCCCGGTCGCGCAGGACGACGGCGAGCTCTTTGCGGATCACGGTGAACATTCAGGAACCGTCCCTGATCGCGCGGCCGGTGAGCTGGAGGAAGAGGGATTCGAGGTCGGGCCGGTCCAGCCGCAGACCGGTCAGCGGGAGGTGGTGCCGGCGGGCCAGGTCCGTGACCGCGCCGAGCGCGCCCGCCAGGTCGCGGGCCGTGATGACGAGGGCCTCGCCGCCGGGGACGTCCTCGGTCTCCACCCGCCCGTGGGCGGCCAGTCGGTCCCGTACGGCCTCGGGGGCGCCGCCGGGCAGCTCCCAGCGCAGGAGTCCGTCGCCGAGGGGCGCGACGAGTGCGGCGCGGGTGCCCTCGGCGAGCATGCGGCCGCGGTCGATGATGACGATGCGGTCGCAGAGCTGCTCGACCTCGGGCATGTAGTGGCTCGTGTAGACCACGGACATGCCCAGTTCGCGGCGGAGCCGCAGCACGGTCTCGAAGATCAGGCCGCGGCTCTGGGCGTCGACGCCGACCGTCGGCTCGTCCAGGAAGACGAGCCGGGGCCGGTGCAGGAGGCCGGCGGCGATGTTGAGACGGCGCTGCATGCCCCCGGAGTAGGAGGAGACGGTGTCGGCCGCGCGGTCGGTCAGCCCGACCACTTCCAGCGCCCAGTCGACGCGTTCGGAGCGGACCGCGCCGCGCAGGCCCTGCACCCCGGCGAAGAACCGCAGGTTCTGACGGGCCGTCAGGCTCGGGTAGAGGGCGATCTCCTGGGGGACCACGCCGATGCGGGACTTGGCCGTACGGGCCGTCCGGCCGCCGAGGGCGAGCCCGTCGATGGTGACGGTGCCCCGGTCCGGCGGCAGGATGCCGGTGAGCATGGCGATGGCCGTGGACTTGCCCGCCCCGTTGGGGCCGAGGAACCCGAG
Organism: Streptomyces sp. AV19; assembly: GCF_015999245.1. Lineage (GTDB taxonomy): Bacteria > Actinomycetota > Actinomycetes > Streptomycetales > Streptomycetaceae > Streptomyces. Next base: position 16,120 of record NZ_JAEAMR010000014.1, read on the forward strand.
GATCTCGCCCGCGCCGACCCGCAGCGACAGGTCGTCGACGACCGTGCGGGTGCCGAAGGTCTTCGTCAGGCCCTCGGCCGTGAGGACGTCGTCGTCCCGGTCGAGGGCCGCCGGCTGCGGTATCAGCCCTTGCACCGCGCTCATGCCGGCCACCGGGAGACCGCCATGGCCTGGTAACTGCCGCCGAACGCGAAGCTGGAGACCAGCGCGTGCCGCACTGGACCGCACTCCGCGCCGGCCGCCGGGACCAGACCCGGCAGCGCGCGCGGCGCGGCGTCCACGCCCCATGTGCCGGGCAGCCGGCCGGTGTCCATGGCCCGCAGGGCCGCGAGCAGGGCGAGCCCGGGCGCGGTACCGCCCGCGTCGCCCACGACCGACTTGGACGCCACCACCGGGCGGGAGTCCAGGCCCGCCGCGCGCAGCGCGGACAGCTCCGCGCGGTCGGCCACGACGTGGCCCATGGCGGCGGCCGAGACCAGGTCCACCTCGTCCGGCCCGATGCCGGCCGCGTCCAGCGCCGCGCGGAAGGCGTCCGCCCACGCCGTCCCGGACCGGTCGATCCCGGCGATCCCGCCGGAGTCGCCCGTCAGCCCGAAGCCGGTGATCTCGGCGAGCGGCCGAAGGCCCGAACGCTCCGCCTCCTCCTCGGAGGTGACGAGCACCGCCACGGCCCCGGCGCTCAGCACCGTGCCGCCGCCGTGGAAGGGCCGCACGCCCTCCCGGCTCAGGTAGCCGCGCCGCCCGAGGTAGCCGGCCAGCAGCACGTCGGGCGCCTCGTCCGCGCCCAGCACCAGCACCCGCTCCGCCGCGCCCCGGCGCACCAGCCGGTACGCGTAGTGCAAGGCGCTGGTCATGCTGGTGCCGCCGCTGGAGACGGTCGCGGTGACGCCCCGGAAGCGGTGCAGCACGGCGACGTGGCCGGCGGCCGCGTTCATCACGGTGTTGGGGAACAGCCGGGTGTCGGCCGCCGACGGGCCGTGCAGCACCACGTCGCGGTGGAACCGCTCCACCGTGCTGATCGGCCCGGTGCCGGTGGCGAACAGCAGCCCGGTGCGCTCGGCCTCCGCGCGTCCCGGCCGTCCGCACCGGTCGTGCAGCTGCTTGACCGCGGCGGCCGCCAGCCGGCCCAGCGGGTCCATGCGGCGCAGCACGGCCGGGTTGATGCCGCGCGTGATGGCCTTGAGGTCCGGCTGGCCCAGCGGGTGCGCGGGGAAGCCGTCCAGGGCCACCGGTTCGCCGCCGTAGAGCGGGGCGGCCGCGTCGAAGGCCGCCGCCAGTTCGGTGTCGTCCACCGCGCCGCCGGCCAGTCCGGCCGCGCCCGCGATGACGACCCGCCGGGCCGGTGCGTCCGGCTCGGGGAGGGTCCGGGGGCGGCCGGGGGCGCCGATGGCGACGGAGGCGTTGTTGCCGCCGAAACCGAAGGAGTTGGACAGCGTCAGCGCGGCAGGGCCCGGACGGCCCCGCTCCGGGACGATGTCCAGGTCCTGCGGCGCCGGGCCGTCCGTGAGCGTGGGCGGGAGCACGCCGCGCTGCACGGCGAGCGCGCAGCACACGGCCTCGATGGCGCCCGCCGCGCCCAGGGTGTGGCCGATCAGGGACTTCGTCGAGCTCACCGGCGGGGGAGTGCCGAACAGGCCGCGGATCGCCTTGGGTTCGACGACGTCGTTGGTGGGGGTCCCGGTGCCGTGGCCGTTGACGTAGTCCACCTCGGCGGGCTCGTGCCCCGCCTCGGCCAGGGCCACGGCCATGGCCCGGACGGCGCCCGCGCCGCCGGGGTCGGGGGCGGTCGGGTGGTACGCGTCGGCCGTCAGCCCGTATCCGAGCGCGGCGGCGACGAGTTCGGCGCCGCGCGCCCGGGCCCGGTCCTCGCGCTCCAGCAGCAGGAAGCCCGAGCCCTCGCCGAGCGTGAGGCCCTGCGAGCGGGTGTAGGGCGCGCACGGGTGCTCGTCCAGGGCGCCGAGGCAGTTGAAGCCGTTGAACGACACCAGGCTCAGCGGGTCCACGCCGCCGCACAGCACCGCGTCCGCGTCCCCGCCCCACAGCAGCTCCAGGGCGTAGCCGATGGCGACGCCGCCCGCCGCGCAGGCGTTGGAGACCACCGAGCGCGGCCCGTGCAGGCCGTGCGCCGCGGCCACGGCGTCGGCGCAGGCGTGCAGGGTGTAGGCGGACAGCGGCCGCGGGTCGGCGTCGGCCAGCCCGTCGGTCAGCCACGCGCGGTGGAACGTCTCGCCGGTGCGGGTGCCGCCCAGCGAGGTGCTCACCACCAGGCCCAGCCGCTCCGGCCGGTAGCCGGCGTCGGCCAAGCGGCCGCGGCGCACGGCCTCCCCGGCGGCGGCGAGGGCGAGTTCGACGGCCCGGTCGGGGCGCTCGCCCCCGCCGGGCGCGGGGAGGTCGGGGGCCTGGCCGGCGAACTCGGTGGACAGGCCGGTGAGATCGATCCGGTCGGCCCTGACGATGCCGCCGCGGCCGGCGACGAGGTTGTCCCAGGACTCCTCGACGCCGGCCCCGAGGGCCGAGACCATGCCGACCCCGGTGATCACCGCGGTCGGCCTCGCGTCACCGGTCCGGTGCTGTGGTTCCGTCCGGCCGGCCCGGGGGTTTCCCCCGGGGGAATGCAGTACGGCGTCCACGGTCACTCCCCGATGCGACGGGACCAGGACACCGGCACGACGGCCGGTGACGACACCGTCCGCACCGCCGCCGCACCGGCCGCGAGCTCCAGGCCCGGCACCGCGAACGGCTGGTCCAGCAGGCCCATCGCCAGCTGCCCGGCGCCCTCGGGAGCGGCCGTCGTGAACAGGACGGTGCCCACCTTCGCGTCGCCCGCGAAGACCTCGGCTCCCTCGGTGAGCGGCTGCTCCGACGCGAGCAGGACCGTGCCCCGGCGCGGCGAGGGCAGCGACACGAGCGCCTCGCCGCCGCGGAACGGCTCCTCGCGGCCCGCGGTCATCAGCCACTGCACCCCGGCCTCGCGGGCCGTCAGCCCCTCGCCCGGCACCCACGGGTGCCGGACCTCCAGCCGGGCCCGCTCCAGCGCGGCCGGTCCGACCGGCCCGCCGCCCAGTCCGGCCGCGGCCTCCTCGGCCCACGCGCGGACGCCCAGGCCCGCCGGGGCGAGCAGCACGTACCCGTACTCGCCCGTCGTGCCCGTGCGGGCGAGCAGCGCCTGCGCGTCGCCGGTGGGCGCCTGGACCTCGCACACCCCGCCCAGGACGAGGCTGGAGACCTCGAAGTCGGTCAGCCGGGCCGCCATCCGCCAGGCCAGCGGCCCCTCGAAGGCGACGGCCTCGTACGCGCCGGTGCGGTCGGTGACGGTGGCCTCGGCGAGGCCGGCGTCCGCCGCCTCCTTGCGCAGCACGTCGGCCAGCCGGGCGTCGCCCGCCAGCAGCCAGGTCGCCTCGTCGAGCTCGATGTGGCCGACGATGTCCTGCGGCAGGCCCTCCTCGGTGAGGACGAGGCTGTCCGAGACGGTCAGCGGCTCGACGTACTGCGTGTCGCGGGCCAGCACGCGGGACAGCAGCTCGGCCCGTTCGAGACCGGTGAGTTCGAGGAGGGCGTCGGTGCGCTCGTAGACGCCCACGGTCGTGCGCAGCATGCGGTAGTCGGTGTCAATGGTGTTGGTCATGGGGATCCTTGGGCTCTTCGGGCTTTTCGGATGAGGCGGTCAGCGGCTTGCGTGCAGCCAGGTGGCGACGGTCTGCGGGCCGTCGGGGAGGCGGTTCATGGACGTGAGGAGGGCGTCGCGGCCCGGGACGTGGCCCCCGGCCGCGCCGGCCAGGACCTCGCCGATGCGCTCCGCCGCGCCGGCCGCGTGGTAGACGGGGGCGCGGGCCACCGCGTCGAGGAACGGATTGCCGGTGAGCAGCGGCGCGAGCTCCGCCCGCCAGCCGTACGGGAACACCGCGTACGGGAACAGCACCCCGGGCAGGTGCTCCTCGAAGGCGTCGAGGGCGGCCTGGTCGGCGGGCTCCTGCGGCCCGGATGGACCGCCCTCGTGCAGCAGGGCGACCGCCGGGGTGCCCAGCAGCGTGGCGCGGGCCATCGCGCACGAGGTGATGTTGTCGGTGAGGAACAGGTCGGCGGCGCCCAGCAGTTCGGTGAAGTCCGCCAGGGGCAGCGGCGCGCTGTTCACGAAGCGGACGGCGTCGTCGGCCGGGCCGGCGGCCACCGGGCCGCGGCCGACGCCGACGACGGTCACCGGGCGTTCCAGCCGCCGCAGGATCCGGGCCAGCCAGGTGCGGAACAGGCCGCGGTGGTCGCAGCCCGAGCCGGTGGCCTTGGCGATGTAGTCGAACGCGGTCGACGCCCAGGCGGACTTGGGGAAGACCACCAGCAGCCCGTCCTCGCCCACCCCGTGCGCGGCGCGCACGGCCAGGGCCCGGTCGCGGTCCACCACGGGCGGCGCGTCGTAGAGCCGGAACGCGCCGTCGGCCTTGCTCGGCGGCGCGACCGGCACCGGACGCAGCGGGGTCACGTCGTCGGGCAGCGGCGGGATGTCGATCCGGGGCGCGTACCAGCGGCGCATGGTCTCGGCCCCGGGCAGCCGGGCGATCTCCATGGCCATCCCGGGGACGCCGGCGCCCAGGGCGAGGGAGTCCACGGCGGCGAGCGGCCGGCCCAGGGCCCGCAGGCCGTCCAGGGTGATGGGGGCCGGTTCGAGGGTGAGCAGATGGTGGTCGGCGAGGATGACGCCGTCCGGGCCGAACTCCTCGGCGATGGCCGCCAGTTGCGCGTCCTGCCGGGTCAGGCGGGGCGCGAACTCGTGTACGGGCACGCCGGCGGCGCGCGCGTACGCGGCGTTCTGCGGCGGCACCACCAGCAGCGGGGACATCCCCGCCCGCCGGAGCTGGCCCGCCAGCAGCATGGCGTTGTGCAGTTCGCCCAGGCTGAACCGCCCGGGGCAGACGATCATGATGCGCATGTGCCGGCCGCCTCCCGTGCGGTCTGGTGGGTGATCACGGCTGTCGCCTCGCGTTCGTCGGCGGTCACGGCCAGCGTCCAGCGCGCGGCCGTCCCGAGCCGGCCGACCAGGCTGACGAGCACGCCGTCGTCGAGGACCCGGCACAGCACCTCCTGGTGTGCGCCGCCTGCGGGGCGGCAGGTCAGCCAGCGGCCGTCCGCCAGGCGCACGGCCAGGGACGAGGTCCACAGGCGGCCGGCGGGCGGGGGCGCGGTGTGCCAGACGGTGCCGTCGGCGCCGGAGAGGAGCAGCTGGGGCGAGGAGGGCGCGGCCGGGGTGAGGTGGACGACGGCCTCGCCGTCCGCCGGGACGGGCGCGCCGTCCACCCGGAGTGTCCAACTCCCGTCGCCGGACGGGGACATCGACCAGTGCAGATCCGGCGCGGCGAGGCCGAAGTCCTCGGCCTGCTGCCACGTCGGGCCGGTGCTCTCGCCCCAGCCCAGGCCCGTCTCCGGGTCCTCCCGGGGGCCCTGCCGGTCCACCCACAGCCCCGCGCGCCAATCCGTGAGGGAGCCCAGGGGGCGGCGGCGCGGGAAGGGGCTCGACAGCACCCGCTCGCCGGCGTCGCGCCACAGCACGACACCGCCGTCCGCCGCGCTCAGCAGCAGTTCGCCGTCGGCCGTCGCGGCCGTGGCGACGGTACGGCGGGCCACCGTCCGCTGCCCGAAGGTGACTTCGGCAGGTGGCCGGGGCGCGGCCGGAGCGGGGGCCGGTGCGCAGGCGCGCAGGTCCGGCAGGGCGGCGGGGGCCACGCCGGGCAGCAGCTCCGCCGGGCTCCAGGCCCGGGACAGCCGTACGCGGTAGCCGAACTCCCGGCGCTGGACGAGGCGTTGGCGCAGGGCGGGCAGCGCGGCGCCGCCGAAGCGGGCCTCCACACCCGCGTCCCACTCGGGCCGCAGCGCCAGTCCGCCGGCCGGGTCCCACCACGCCATGCCCTGCTCCGCGCGCTCGCCCCACAGCGGGTGGGGGCGGTCGGCGGACAGCGCCTCGTAGTCGGTGAGGTCCTCCGGGCACAGTCCGCGGACGGACGGCAGGACGCCGTCGGCGGTGACCAGTTGGGCCTGCCGCAGCTGGTGCCAGGGCAGGGCCAGCAGCGAGTCCACGGGCGGGGTCGGGCCCTGCCACCGCACGCGCTGGTGCAGGACGCCGTCGCGCAGCACCGTCTCCCGGTGCAGGCTCGCCCGGTCGTCGCCCTCGGTGACGTGCCAGCCGCCGTCGGTCTCCCGTACGGCCAGCCGCCGCCGGGCCTGGCGGCGCCAGCCGGTCAGGAAGGGCGGGCCCAGCACGGGCCACGGGTCGAGCAGCAGCGCGCCGGGGTGCGCGTCGTGGTGCACGGTGACCAGGCCCGTGCCCTCGTCGAGGGCCAGGGACCACGGCCCGTCGGCGTGCCGGCGTACCGGGGCGGCGGGCTCCGGGGCGGGCGGGGCCGTCCGGTTGCGGGTGGTGGTGCCGGCCACGGTGACGTCCAGCTCGGTCAGCGTGCCCGTCGGGCCGTCGACCGCCGCCGACACCGAGGCGTCGCCGACCGCGAAGCGGTAGCGGACGGCCGTCCGGCCGCCGACGGTCTCCACGCGCGTGGCACCGGGGTCGGAGCGGTTGATCAGGCTGCGCCAACTGGCGCCCATGGCCAGGGAGTTCCAGTCCAGGTGCGGGTAGCGCTCGCGGAGGCCGCGCAGCACGCGCGGCAGGAAGCTGACCAGCTCCGTGTAGCCGTCCTCGTCGGCGGCCGGACCGTCCAGGGCGACGAAACCGACGCGCTCGTAGAGCGGGGCGGCCCGCCGGTTGGTGGGGCGCACCTCCGTGCGCAGCACGTCCACCCCGTCGTCCAGAAGCGGGAGAATCGATTCGGCGAACAGCCGGCCCGCCATCAGGCCGCCGCGGTGGCGCGCGTCGATGACGAACATGCCGGCGAAGGCCTCGTCCGGCGCGGCCACCCGCTGCCCGGAGGTGCGGAAGAAGCCGAGCGTGCCGACGACGGCGCCGCCGGACTCGGCGACCTGCATCCGGCGCACGCCCCGCTCGTCGAGGACGGCGAGGAGCCCCGCCGCGTCCATGGGGTGCTCACGTGCGGTGTGCGGCCCGACCTGCTGCCGGTGGAAGAGGCCGGCGACCTGCTCGGCGTCGCCGCGGCGAAACGCCCGGACTTCGCTCACGCCGCATCCGCTCCCGGACGCTCGCTGACGACGAGGGAGCCCTTCGCCACGACCTCGGACCCCACGCTCGCCCGGACGGAGACCTCCGTCAGGGTGCCGATCGAGGCGCCGAGCCGGGCGTGCAGCAGCAGCTGGTCGCCGGGCACGACGAGCCGGGAGAACTTCATCTGCCGGATGGCGCCCAGGTATCCGACCCGGTCCGCGGCCTCGGCCGCCGCCTCGGGGGACCCGTCCTGCGGGTGGCGGGCACCGTAGATCACGGCCACGAGCTGGGCCATCGACTCGATCAGCAGCACGCCGGGCATGACGGACTGCGCGGGGAAGTGCCCGGCGAAGAACGGCTCGGAGACGGTGACGTTCTTGATGCCCGAGCCGCTGCGGCCGGGGTCGACGTCGAACGCCCGGTCCAGCAGCAGCATCGGCCACCGGTGCGGCAGCATCGCGCGGATCCGGTCCGCGTCGAAGGACAGCAGGTCGGGCATCAGACGCTCTCCACGGCGGGGATCTCCCCGGCCTGCTCGATGATGCCGCCCTGTTCGATAATGAAATCGGCGAGCTTGTTCACCGATCCGAAGACGCCGGAGTCGTCGTCGCTGATGGAGACGCCGAAGTTCTCCTCGACCATCACCACGATCTCCAGGGTGTCGAGGGAGTCGAGCTCCAGGCCGCGGCCGAACAGCGGCTGGTCGTCGCCGATCTCCTCGGCGGGCGTGGCGAGTTCGAGGTTGTCGACGAGGAGGGTCTTGAGCCGCTGGTTGAGCGCGGTGCGCTCCTCGGCGCGCTTGCGCAGGTCGGCGTGGGTCATGGGGATGAGCACCTTTCCTTCGGGTGGGGGGAGACGGTGGCGAGGGGGTCAGGCGGTGAGTCCGCCGTCGGCCACCACGACCTGGCCGGTGATGTAACTGGCGGCCGGGGAGGCCAGGAAGCGCACGGCGTTGGCCACTTCGGCCGGTTCGCCGGGCCGCCCGGCGGGAATGAGCCGCAGGTACTTCTCGCGGACCACCGGCGCGGCGGACCGCAGCATGTCGGTCTCGGTGAACCCCGGGGCGACGGCGTTCACCCGGATCCCGCGGTCGGCGACCTCCTTGGCCAGGCTCGCCGCGAAGGCGTGCAGACCGCCCTTGCTGGCGCTGTAGTTGGCCTGGCCGGGCGTCCCGGACAGGCCGCTCGTCGAGCCGATCAGGACGAGGGAGCCGCCGGTGCGGTGCATCAGCTTGACCGATTCCCGGCAGGTCAGGAACGCGCCGGTGAGGTTGGTGTCGAGGACCCGCCGCCACTTGTCCAGACTCATCGCGGCGAGCAGGCCGTCCGCGACGATGCCGCTGTTGACCACGGCCACGTCGAGGCGGCCGAACTCCCCGCGGATCTCCCGGAACATGGCGCGGACGTCGTCCTCCACGCCCACGTCGGCCCGCACCACCAGGGCCCTGCGGCCCAGCGAACGGACCTCCTCGGCCGTGTCCTCTGCGGCCTGACGCTGCGTCACACAGTGCACGACGACGTCGCACCCGGCCTCGGCCAGCGCCAGGGCGCAGGCCCGGCCTATCCCCCTGGACGAACCGGTGACCAGGGCCACCGCCGGATCGGGGAAACACCCGAAGGAGCTCATGCCCAACTTCCTTGCCTGTCGGCTCGATCGATGACGTGGGGATCCGCCTGCCGGCGCAGGGCCGCGAGGACGGACCGGACCGCGGCCGAGGTGTCGGCCGCCCGGACGGGCACGGCCGCGTCCGCGCCGCGTTCCATGCCGGCCAGCGACCGGGCCGGGCCCAGGGCCACCCGCGGATGCGTCCCGGCCCCGGCCATGACCTCGCGCCACCGCACGGGGGCGCACAGGGAAGCGGCCAGGTCCGCCCGGATCGCCGTCGGGTCCGTGCCGAAGACGCCCCGGCTGATGAGCCCCACCGGAACGCGCGGAGGCCGGATGCCGACGCGGTCCACCGCGGCGCGCCAGTCCTTCTCGACCGGCTTCATCATGCGGCTGTGGAACGCGTGCGAGACGTCCAGCGCCTTCGCGCGGGCGCCGACCCCGGACCGGAAGCGGTCCATCCGCTCCCGCTCGCCGGAGTAGACGACCTGCCGCGCGCTGTTGTCGGCGGCCAGGTCCACGCCGCAGTCCTCCGCGATCCGCGCGACGCGCTCGCGCGGCATCGCGGGGGAGAGGAGCACCGCGGCCATGGCGCCGTCGCCGGGCGCGGCGGCCATCAGCCCGCCGCGCAGCCGGGAGAGCGCCACCGCGTCGCCGAAGCCGAGGCATCCGGCGACGACCAGCGCGCCGAGCGCCCCGACGCTGTGCCCCGCCGCCGCGGCGGCGGTCACCCCGCCCGCGGCGAGCGCCCGCCACGCCGCGACGGCACAGGTCAGCAGCGCGGGCTGGGCGTTCTCCGTCGCGGCCAGGACCGCCCGGTCGGAACGCCAGCACAACTCCCGTACGTCCAGCCCCAGAACCTCGCCCGCCTCGTCGAACACGGCGGCGGCCTCGGGGAACGACGCGCACAGGTCGCGACCCATGCCCACGCTCTGGCTCCCCTGCCCGGGAAACAACGCGCACACGGCGGTCATACGGAATGGGCCCCTTCAGGCGGACTGGCGGATCTTGTTCCCCCAGAGGGAATCAGAGTCCGGGGTGAAGGGGCTTCACCCGAAGCGGGTGAAAAGATCGATTTGCTTGAACCGTCTACCTCTGGGCGTGTGCGGTGGCCGGTTCAGTGACCGGGACGCGGCTCGAAGCAGCCGGCCTCGGGGTACGGACCGTTGGTCTGTACCTGGTAGTTGGTCTTCTGGACGAACGCGGTGACGCAGGCGTCGTCGTGGACGCGGAGGCCGATCAGCGCGCCCTCGGGCGTGACGTAGTGATCGGTCACGAAGCGCGCGTCCATCTCCCGCACGGTCAGCGTTCCGCCGAGCCGCTTGCCCTTCGGACCGGTCCGTTCCTCCTCGTACCCGAGCTTGAGCATGGCCGCGCGCACGCTCTTCGGATCCCACGTCCTGGCTTCCCAGAGCCGCTTGAGGACGGGCTCGATGCGGTCGGCCTCCTTCTGCGCGTCCTTCGCGCTCGCGGGGGACATGTCGCCCGGGATGCGGAAGCCGTTGTTCTCGCGGTAGTGCGGGGCACCGTCACCGGCTCCGGGCTCCACGTACGGCATGGCGGGCGGGGCACCGGGGCTCGAAGCCGAAGGAGAAGGAGAAGGAGGAGAAGAAGGAGACGGCGGAGACGAAGCCGGGCCGGCCGCCGCCGGTCCCGTGGCGCGCTCTTCACCGCAGGCGGTCAAGGAAAGGGCGGCGCCCAGCAGGAGAGCTGCCGCCGCAACGTGTCTGCGCCGCCGATGTGCAGAGATCAACATGGGAACGACTCTCCCACGGAGTGCGTCAATTGAGCAGACCGAGCCGCCGCGCGGCCTCGACGGCCTCCCGGCGGCTGCACACGCCCAGCTTCCGGTACAGCGACTTCACCTGCGTCTTGATGGAGTTGACCGTGACGTACTGGCCCTTCGCTATGTCCGCGAGCCTCAGATGGCTCGGCAGGGCCGCCAGGACCTGCGCCTCGCGCGGGGTGAGCAGCACGGTCGCGGCCGGGGCCGGGGACGCGGTCGTCGGCGCGCCGTCCGTGCCCAGCAGGCCGTCCACGAACCGGGCGTGCGTCCGGCGCTCCGAGCGGTGCGTGCGCAGCAGCGGGCGCAGCCAGGCCCCGTTGTCGGCGAACGGCCGGTGGTACGCCAGGGGCGCCGCCGCCTCCAGGGCCTGGTCCACCGCGTCGAGCGCCGCGCGCAGGGAGCCGCGCGTCCAGTGCGCGTGGGCGGTCTCGACGAAGACGTCCGCGTGGATCGCGCTCCGTGCGCCCGTCGCCGGGGAGTGGCACCGCAGGGTGGCCAGCGCCTCGGCCGGAGCCCTGCCGAGGGTCTGGGCCCGCGCCGCGACCACGGCGATCCGGGCGGACGCGGACGCCGCCGTCCCCGAGCCGCGCAGCCGGTCCCGCACCTGGTCGACGAGGCCCAGGTCCAGGGCGGCGCGGCACTCCGCCGCCAGCAGCCGGGAACGGTAGGCCGCCGGCGGCTCGTGACGCTCCAGGCGGTCGCGGAGGGCGGCCAGGAAGTCGCGGGCGCGGCCCGGATGCCCTTCCGCCAGGAGGAGTTCGCCTTCCAGGAGCCCGGATTCCAGCAGCTGCCCGTAGCCGGGCTGCCGGGCGGCCGTCAGGAAGGAGCGGAGCATGGCCCGGGCCTCGGCGAGGTCGTGCCGCCACCACGCCCACCAGCCCGCCACGAGGTAGACGGCGCACAGCGGCTGCTGGTGGGCCCAGCCCCGGGACTCGACGGTGCGCAGCAGTTCGCGCACGCAGTCGTCGCGCCCGGGCCGTCCCGTCCCGATGTCCATCCGCAGCGCCACGAGCCGGCTGTGCAGCGCGGCGAACTCGATCCCCGCGCGCTCGGCCCCGGCCCGCGCGCGCAGCAGGGTCTCGCGGGCCTCGCAGGTCCGCCCGCTCCACCACTGGAACTCGCCGAAGTACGGCAGGAAGAGCGCGGCCCGGGTGTCGTCGTCCAACTGGTAGGGGCGGTCGGGCAGGAAGAGGTGCTCCTCCGCCTCCCGTGCGTGGCGCAGGCTCGCCTCCACACGGCCGTGGTACTGGTCGCCGACCATCCGGCAGAAGGCGATCAGCGCCGTCGCGGACGCCGGCTTCGCGGGTGCCCGCTCGAAGAGTTCCTCCGCCCGCCGCAGCCGCGCCGAGACGTCCGTGCCCGGGTCGACCGCGATCCGGGCCACGGCGCCGAGCAGGACCGCGTGCGGGTCGCGGTCCAGCCGGTGCGGCGGTACGGACTCCAGGACGTCCAGCACGGCGCGGGCCCGGCCGCTCACGCACAGCCGGTAGCCGACCGAACGCACCAGCTTCAGTCCCAGGCGGTGCCGGCCGCCCGCGACGGCCTGCCGCGCGGCCTGCAGGAGCCGGCCGTTGCGCCGGTACCAGTCGCACGCCGCCAGGTGCACGGCCTCGATGCCGCGCCGCTCCGTCCGCTCCCCGAACTCGCCGCGCAGCAGCTCCCGGATGAGGGGGTGGTGCCGGTAGTGGACGGGACCGCCGGGCTCCTGCGGATCGACGGCCGTCAGCAGGTCGTGCTCGGTCGCGAGACGGTGCAGGACCGCGCCGGCGTCCTTGCGGCCGGAGAGCGCCTGGGCGAGCGACGGGCAGGTCTCGCGGACGATGCTGGTGCGCAGCAGCACCTCGCGGCACTCCTCGGGCAGCCGGTCGATCACCTCCCGCCGCAGGTGGACCAGGTCGAGCTGCTTGGGCATGGCGGGCCAGGACGGGGTCTGTCCGGCGTCGCCCTCGGGGAGCGCGGCGAGCGCCAGCCGCAGGGCCAGGGGCTGTCCGCCGGTGCCGGACAGCAGGCGTTCCGCCTGCGGCCCGGGGAGGTCGACGGACCGGGCGGCGAGCAGCTCGCGCAGCTCCGGCATGCGGAACGCCAGCTCTGCGCTGCGGAGTTCGGTGAGCTCGCCGCGCAGGCGCATGCCGCGCAGGGCGAGTTCGGGAACGGTCCGCGCCGACAGGACGATGCGCAGCCGGTCCGGGGCGTGCCGGACGAGGCGGAGGACGAGGGCGGAGGCGGGCCCGGTGAGCTCGTGGAGGTTCTCGACGACGAGCACGACGGGGGACGGGAGTTGGGCGAGCTGGTTGAGCAGCTGGGTCACCAGGGAGTCGACGGAGTCGGCCGAGGCGAGCGGCGGGACGCTCACCTCCAGCTGCGTGGCGCCCCCGGTCCGCGCCACGGCGCCGCGCAGCGCCGCGATCACATGGGCGCACAGCCGCAGCGGATCGTTGTCCTCCTCGTCGAGCGTGAGCCAGGCCAGGGGGCCCGGCAGCCGTCCGCTCGTCCGCGCCCAGGAGGAGAGCAGCCAGTTCTTGCCCGAACCGGGCGGTCCGATCACGAGCGTGAGCCGCCCGGCGACGCCGCGGTCCAGCCGCTCGGTGAGGCGCGGGCGGTGGATCGCGTGCGAGACGTCCGGCGGAACGAGCTTGCTGCCGATGACCAGGTCTGCCAGGGCGTCGTGGACGTTCATCGCTCCCCTACATGATCCACAGATGATGGGGGATGGTAGCAATGCGTACCGAAAGGCCATTGGTGCCCATAAGTTCAGTACGTACTGGTAAGTACCGTTTACGGTGCGTCAGCCCGCCCTGGTTTGAGTTCCAGTATTGCGCAAGCAATAAAATGGCGGGCGAGGCGGCCGCGTCGGGCGCGGCCGCGGACGGAGCAGTTGCGGAGGAAGTCGATGGGTGTGCCCCTCACCAAGGGTGGCAACGTCTCGCTGAGCAGGCAGGTGCCCGGTCTGACCGCGGTCACGGTCGGGCTGGGCTGGCGGGCGGGGTCCGGCTGCGACCTGGACGCCAGCGCGCTGTTGTGCGGGGCGTCCGGGCAGGGGGCGTAGCCCCCGCTCGCCCGCGCGTCGCGCGCCACCGGTCCTCGCCCGCCCGCGGGTTGCGAAGGGGCGCAGCCCCTGCGGAAACGGTGAAAGGGCGGGGCTGGGGCAAACCCCCTCATCCCCACCACCCGAACCGCCTTCCACGGACGCCGAATCAACGCATTCCCCGCCGGGCCGGCAGATCCGTTCTCCCGCCCCGCAAAAGCAATAGCCCTCGCACCGGCAGCGCTCCGCGCAAAGTCGCCGAGCGGATCTCCGCGACCGGCGCAGGCGCAATCGCGACGTCCTCAAGTCCCTTCACCGCAAGCTCCGCCGGGAGATGAGGACCGCTCGTCCCGAAGACGACCCGTGGCGGGAACCCCGCGTCCGCGCACGGCCTCCTCCGCATCACCCGCGCCCCGCGCACCGATGGACGTCCACGAGCCATCACGGCAGGTCGTAGGCCGAGGCCGGCCCGACCGAGATCCGCCCGTGCCCCGGATCCGCCCCCGGTCACCGCCGCTACCGCGGCACCGTGCGCACGGCGGCACTTCAATTCCCTTGCAGGTCAGTGAATTTGCGTGTTCGCGCCGGGCCCGGCGAAATGCACTCCGGCGGCTTCGGCGAAACCCATTTCATCCGCCACGTTCACGAGAAGGCTATTTATTCCATCCTTATAATGAACCGTTATGGCAGTCAGACGGACTGCGTATTGGACTTATGAACACAGGATCCTGGACGATACGAGTCAAGTGCTTCTGGCGTGATGCCATCAGCTGTCTCGGTACGTCAGACGACATGCGGGTGCACTGCCGACGGCGTCAACTTCCGCGTCCCAGGATGCCGTTGATCCCCGCGGTGCGCAGCCCGGATTCACGTATGAGGTGACGGTTTGTTACGCCTGCTGGATTGTGGACTCTGCACGGGAGGAAAGTAAGTGTCAAATGCCGCTGACGCAGTACCGGGGCAGGTGTCCCGGTTCAGCGTCCCGCTCCTGGGATTTGGCGTATTCGCGGTCGCCACGAACGAGTTCGTGCTGGCCGGCATGCTGCCGCACCTCGAGGACTCGTTGCACGTCTCGACGGCGGCCGCGGGCCAGGTGGTCACGGTCTACGCGCTGGCGTGTGCCATCCTCGGGCCGGTGTTCGCGACGGCCACCGCCGCGTGGTCGCGCCGCGTCGTCCTGCTGAGCGCCGCGCTGGTCTACCTCGTGGGCACCATCGGTGCGGCCGTCGCGCCGAACTATCCGCTGCTGCTGGTCGCCCAGGCCGTCGCGGCCGCCGGCACCGGCCTGTTCGTACCCGTCGGCGCCTCCTCCGGTGCCGCACTCGTACCGCCGGAGCGCCGGGGCCGGGCCATCGCCACCGTCCTGACCGGCTTCACCGCCGCGACGGCGTTCGGTGCCCCGATCGGCACCGCCTTCGGCAGCCGTTTCGGCTGGCGCGGCACGATGTGGTTCGTCGCCGGCCTCGCCGTCGTCGGCATCATCGGCCTGCTGACCCTGGTGCCCCGCAACATCCCCACCCCGCCGGCGGAGAGCCTGAAGAAGCGGTTCGTGCCGCTGGCCGACCCGCGGGTGCTGACCACGCTGGGCACCACGGCGCTGGCGTTCACCTCGGTGTACGTCCTCTACACCTACATCGCGGACATCTTCGACGGCGCCACCGGCGGTTCCGGCGGCAAGGTCGCCACCCTGATGTTCGTCCTCGGCATCATCTCGGTCATCGGCAGCTACCTCGCCGGCATCGTGACCGACCGCATCGGCGGCCGCGGCGTGATGGCGATCTGCCTGATCTGGGTCGCGGTCTGCCTGGCGCTGGTGCAGGTGTTCAGCGGGTCGTTCCCGGCGTCGATCGGTTTCATCGCGGTCTTCGCGGTGGCGTGCTTCAGCATGAGCGCGCCGCAGCAGCACCGGCTGATCGGGCTGAACCCGCCGCTGGCCTCGGTGCTGGTCTCGCTGCACGCCTCGATCCTGTACGTGGCCATCGCCCTGGCGGGTGCCATCGGCGGTGCGGGCCTGTCGATCGGCGGATCCGGCAGCCTCGGCTACATCGCCGCGGTCATCGCCGTCCTCGGCCTGGGCCTGTCCGAGCTCGCCCACCGGCTGACCGTCCGCAAGTCGGCCGCCGTGGCGGCGGGCTCCCCCGAACCGGCGGAGGAGGCGGCCGTGACGTCCTGACCGGACGCCCGCCCGCACCAGGGCCGGTGACCCGTACGGCATGGAACCCCCGCCGTCCCGTACCGGACAGACCGGCCCTCCGCCGGCCCGCGGCCGGTGAGCAGACCCCACTCCCAGGGCTGCCCACCGGCCGCGGGCATGTCCGCACCCCACGGCGTCACCGCGTCCGCTCAGGCACACTCCCGGGCGAGTTCGGGAGCGGGGGCCAGCCCGGTGTAACGGCCGGCATGGAAGACCAGCGGGCCCTCCAGGCCGGTCAGCGCGCCCTCCAGGGCCTCGGCGACGACCAGTTCGTGGTCGCCCGCCGGCTGGATGGTGGAGATCCGGCAGTCCAGCCAGGCCAGCCCGTCGAGCAGCACCGGGTGCCCGCCCCGGGTGAACGACCACTCCCCGCCGGTGAACCGGTCCGCCCCCCGGGTGCTGAACGCCCGGCACACGGCCTCGTGCTGTCCCCCGAGGACGGTGATCGCGAAGCCCCCGGCGGACCGGATCGCCGGCCAGGTGGTCGAGGACCGCGCGGCGCACACGGCGATCAGCGGTGGCTCCAGCGACACGGAGGTGAAGGAGTTGACGGCCATGCCCACCGGACCGTGCGGCGTCTGCGCGGTGACCAGCACGACGCCGGTGGTGAACCGGCCCAGGATGTCGCGAAAGGAGCGCTGCTCCAGCATCTGTTCTCCCGTTCGATGTGGTGGGGTCCCGCGGCCGCCGGGGCGGGCGCGGAACGCCGGAAAGGCGGCGGGCAACGCCGGCGGACCGGGCCGCCCCGCGGCCGTCCGCC
>NZ_JAEAMR010000014.1:32685-36658 GCF_015999245.1 Streptomyces sp. AV19
TTCCTGGGTGCTGCTTTGACTCTTGCCGATGGTGATACGCATCTGTTCACCGGGCAGGTCAGTCTGGCGGCCCATCCGTGGCTCGCGGACCACGCCGTCGCCGGCACCCCGTTGTTCCCCGGGACCGGGTTCCTCGAGCTCGCCCTCCACGCGGCCCACCACACCCTCACTCCCCACATCGAAGAACTCACCCTGCATACCCCCCTCCCGCTCCATCCCACCCACCCCACCGCCCTCCAGATCACCACCACACCACCCGGACCCGACGGCCGACGCGAACTCACCATCCACTCCCACACCCCCACCAGCGCCGGCGCCGGCGCCAGTGACGGCGACGAGACCGTCACCTGGACCCGCCACGCCACCGCCACCCTCACCCCGCAACCCGCCTCCACCGTCCCTGTCGGGGATGTTTCTTGGCCGCCGGCTGGAGCGGAGCTGCTGCCTCCCGGGCGGGTGCAGGAGCTCTATGACGGGCTGGCCGCGACCGGGCTGGAGTACGGGCCTGCTTTTCAGGGGCTCGGTGCTGTGTGGCGGCACGGGCCGGATGTCCTCGCGGAGGTGACGCTGGCCGATGAGGAAGCGCGTGAAGCCGGCCTCTTCGGTCTGCACCCGGCTCTGGCGGATGCCGCCCTGCATGCTGCCGCCCTCCTCGCACCCGCGGTCGGAACGCGGAACGAGTCCCCGCCGGCCGGCGTCACCGGCGCCGCGCTGCCGTTCGCCTTTTCCGGAGTCACCCTGCACGAGACCGGCTCCAGCGCCCTGCGGGTCAGGCTGTCCCCCGGACCAGGCCACGGTGATCAGCGCTCCGTGCGGTTGGTGATGTCCGACGGGACCGACAGGCCTGTGGCCGGCGTGGACTTCCTGGCACTGCGTCCGCTGCCACCGGAGGCACTCCGGGCGACACCGCGTACCCGATGGCATGAATCCCTGTACAGCCTGGAGTGGCAGCACCTGCCCGGGCCGGCCGAAGACGAGGCGCTGTCCTGCCCCGCCACCGCGTGGGATATCGGCCCCTTCCGTGACGATGTCCTGCTCCCGGAACTGGGCGAGAGGTATGGGGTGTTCACGGACCCCGCCGCATACGCGACGGCCTTGGAGGCGGAAGGCCGGGTGCCGCAGGGGTGGTTCCTGCTTCCCGTGCGGGCACCCGCATCCGAGGGGAGCAGCGTAGCCGGTGCCGGAGGGGAGCCGGGCCGTGGCCCGGGTGGGCTGGTGTCCGCTGTGCACGGGGTGGTCCGTGCGGTGCTGGAGGCGGTGCAGGCGTGGTCGGGGGACAGCCGGTACGACGGCACGCGGCTTGCGGTCGTCACCCGGGGTGCTGTGGCGGCGTCGCCCGGCGAGGAAGTGACGGACCTGGCCGGTGCGGCTGTATGGGGCCTGATCCGTTCCGCCCAGTCGGAGGACCCCGGCCGCATCGTCCTCCTCGATACGGCTGCCGGAACAGGCGCTGACGGCGGCCGCACCGGCACGGGCGGGGACGGTGAAAAACTCCGTTCCGCCGTCGCGGCGCTCGACACCCGCGGAGAGCCCCAAGGGGCTCTGCGCGCAGGGGAGCTGCTGGTGCCGCGCCTGTCCCGGGTCCCGGCGGCGCCATCGTCACCACCGGCCCAGCCCGCCGGCGGGACGACCACTCCCAGGACATCCGCCACCGCACCCGCCACCGCACTGCCCACGGACGAGGCCGCCGATAACGCTCCCGGCGCGGTGTCCGGCACCGGTTCCGGCGCTGGTCCCATCAGCGCGCCACCGGCCGCCTTCGGGCCCACCGGTACGGTCCTGATCACCGGAGGGACCGGCGCCCTGGGCTCCGCGCTGGCCCGCCACCTCGTCGCCGTGCACGGCGTGCGGCGCCTGCTGCTGCTCAGCCGGAGCGGCCCGACAGCCCCCGGGGCCGGTGAGCTCGGCGACGGACTGATCGAGGCAGGCGCCGCCGAAGTGACCATCACCGCCTGCGACGCGGGCGACCGGGACGCGCTGGCGGCGGTCCTGGAGAGCGTGCCCGCCGACCACCCACTGACCGGGATCGTCCACACGGCCGGTGTGCTGCACGACGCCACCCTGGCCTCACTCACGCCCGAACACCTCGACCGCGTCCTCGCCCCCAAGACCGACGCAGCCGTCCACCTGCACGAACTCACCCGGAACACACCGGACATCACCGCGTTCGTCATGTACTCCTCGGCCGCCGGCACCCTCGGCTCACCCGGCCAGGCCAACTACGCCGCCGCCAACGCCTTCCTCGACGCCCTCGCCCACCACCGCCACACCCAGGGCCTGCCCGCCCACTCCCTGGCATGGGGACTATGGGAAGAAGAGACCAGCACAATGACCGGCCGCCTGGGGCGCGGTGACCGCAACCGCATGACACGGACAGGCATCAGACCGATGCCCACAGAAGAGGCACTCTCCCTGCTCGACACCTCCCTCCACAACAGCCTCCCCGCACTCCTTCCCGTCCGGCTCAACGCCAAGGAGACCGGGTCCAGGCCATCCCTCCCCCCCCTCCTCCGGAACCTGGCCCGGGTACCCCCACGACGCACCCGCACAGCAACAACCCAGGAGAGCAAGCCCGAAGCCCTCCGCAGACACCTGGCAGGCAAAGACACCGCAGAACAACAAGAAGTAATGCTCGACCTCGTCCGCACCCAGGTCGCCACCGTCCTCGACCACCCCGGACCCGCCGCCATCGACCCCCACACAGCCTTCCGAGACCTCGGATTCGACTCACTCACCGCCATCGAACTCCGCAACACCCCACCCCCACACCACCCCTCCTCCACAACCTCACCCACCACCACCCCACACCAATCCCACGGATCTCTCAGCTATCGAATGCAGACGACCGCCGAGGACTGCTGCACTTGGTGCGCTCTCGAGCAGCTCTGGTCCTCGGACACAGCAGAGCGGACTCCGTCTCACCGAAGCAAGCTTTCCAAGATCTCGGCTTCGACTCCCTGACCGCTGTAGAACTGCGTAATCAGCTGTCCACCGCGACCGGCCTCCGTCTTCCGTCGAGCCTGGTCTTCGACCACCCGACGCCCGAAGCCCTCGCTGATCACCTGCGCACGGAACTCCAAGGGCGGAAGCACGTATCACGCGCCCTCACTCCGTCATTCGCCGCCACCGAAACCACCGAACCCATCGCGATCTCGGGTATCGGTTGCCGCTACCCGGGTGGGGTTCGCTCTCCCCACGGGTTGTGGGATCTCGTCCTCGCCGGCCAGGACACCGCTGCTGACTTCCCCACGGACCGCGGCTGGGACCTGCGGAAGCTCTTCGACCCGGACTCGGATCGACCGGGAAGCTGCCACGCCCGGCAGGGCGGATTCCTCTACGACGCGGGCGACTTCGACGCGGAATTCTTCGGCATCAGCCCGCGCGAAGCCCTCACCATGGACCCCCAGCACCGGCTCCTACTCGAAACGAGCTGGGAAGCCTTCGAACACGCCGGCATCGACTCCAGCACACTGCGGGGGACTCCCACGGGCGTTTTCACCGGCGTCATGTACCACGACTATGCGCACCACTTGCACAGCGCCCACGAAGAACTCGACGGCTACACGCTCACCGGCAGCACAGGCAGCATCGCCTCCGGCCGCATCGCCTACGTCTTCGGCCTGGAGGGACCGGCGGTCACCGTGGACACGGCGTGCTCGTCGTCGCTGGTGGCACTGCATCTGGCGTGCCAGGCACTGCGATCGGGCGAGTGCTCAATGGCTCTCGCCGGCGGTGTCACCGTCATGGCCACACCCACCACCTTCATCGAATTCTCGCGGCAGCGTGGGTTGTCGCGGGATGGTCGGTGCAAGGCGTTCTCGGCAGCGGCGGACGGCACCGGATGGGGCGAAGGCGTCGGCATGCTCCTCGTCGAACGCCTCTCGGACGCACAACGACTGGGACACCGAGTACTAGCGCTCGTACGCGGCAGCGCCGTCAACCAGGACGGAGCCAGCAACGGCCTCACCGCACC
>NZ_JAEAMR010000014.1:36758-43701 GCF_015999245.1 Streptomyces sp. AV19
ATGCCGACGGTGCGGGTTGGTCGGAGGGTGTGGGCCTGTTGGTGGTCGAGCGTCTCTCCGACGCGCGGCGCAACGGCCACCAGGTCCTCGCGGTCGTACGCGGCTCGGCCGTCAACCAGGACGGTGGCAGCAACGGTCTGACCGCCCCCAACGGACCATCCCAGCAACGGGTCATCCGCGACGCCCTGGCCAACGCCCGGCTGGGCGCCGCCGACGTCGACGTCGTCGAGGCGCACGGCACCGGCACCTCCCTGGGCGACCCCATCGAGGCCCAGGCCCTCCTCGCCACCTACGGCCAGGACCGGTCCGCCGGCCACCCGTTGTGGATCGGCTCGCTCAAGTCGAACATCGGCCACACCCAGGCCGCCGCCGGCGTCGCGGGCATCATCAAGATGGTGCAGGCGATGCGCCACGGCGTCATGCCGCGCACCCTGCACGCGTCCACCCCCTCGCACCACGTGGACTGGGAGTCCGGCGCGGTCGGCCTCCTGACGGCGCAGCGCGACTGGCCCGAGCCGGGCCGCCCGCGCCGCTCCGCGGTCTCGTCCTTCGGCATCAGCGGGACCAACGCCCATGTGATCCTCGAGGCGGCGCCCGACGGGCCCGCGGTCGAGCGCGAACACGCCCCGGTGATCCCCTGGGTGCTCTCGGCCAAGTCCCCGGCCGGTCTGCGGCGGCAGGCCACCCGGCTGCTCGCCCGCGTCACCGACGAGCCCGTCACCGGCGAACCCGGAGTCACCGACGAGCCCGGACCCGACCCCCGGGACGTCGGGTTCACCCTGGCCACCGGCCGCGCGCTCCTGGAGCACCGGGCCGTGGTCCTCGGCGCCGACCGCGACGAACTGACCCGCGGGCTGGCGGCCCTGGCCCGCGGCGAGGAGGCCCCGGCCGTCGTGACCGGAGCGGTCCGCGATGCCGACGCGGGCGGCCTGGCGCTGGTCTTCTCCGGCCAGGGGGCGCAGCGCCCCGGGATGGGCCGGGAGCTGTACGAGGCGTACCCGGTCTTCGCCGAGGCGTTCGACGCCGTGTGCGCCGCCGTCGACGCCCACCTCGAAGGCCATGCCGAACACCCCCTGCGCGACGTGGTGTTCGCCTCCGCCGACTCGCCGCTCGCACCTTTGCTGAACCAGAGCATGTACACCCAGACCGGCCTGTTCGCCCTGGAGGTCGCGCTCCTGGAGCTGCTGCGGCAGTGGGGGGTGACCCCCGGCCACGTCATGGGCCACTCCCTCGGCGAGATCACCGCGGCGTACGCGGCGGACGTGCTCACGCTGTCCGACGCCTGCGCGCTCGTCGCGGCGCGCGGCCGCCTGATGCAGGCCCTGCCCGCGGACGGCGCGATGGTCGCGGTCGCCGTGGACGAGCGGGAGGCCCTGGCGTTCATCGACCGGGAGTCGTCGGCGGACGCGGTCGGCATCGCCGCCGTCAACGGCCCGCAGGCCGTCGTCCTTTCCGGCGACGAGGCGGCCGTGCTCGCCGCCGCCGGCCACTTCCGGGCCGCCGGGCACCGCACGCACCGGCTGCCGGTGTCGCACGCCTTCCACTCGCACCACATGGAGCCGATGCTCGACAAGTTCGAGGAGGTGCTGGCCGGTCTGACGTTCCGGCCGCCGCGGATCCCCGTGGTGTCGAACGTCACCGGCGGCCCCGCCGACCCCGAGGTGTTCTGCACCCCGCGGTACTGGGTCGAGCACGTCCGCCGTGCCGTGCGCTTCGCCGACGGCGTGCGTTCCCTGGCCGGGCAGGGCGTCACCACCTACCTGGAGGTCGGCCCCGACGCCGTCGCGACCCCGATGGTGCACGCGACCCTCGATGCCGAAGATGCCGATGCCGCCGAAGGCGCCGACTTCGTCGCCACCGCGCTCCTGAAGCCGGGCCGGCCCGAGGCGCAGGCCGTAGCGCGGGCGCTCGCCCTGCCCTTCGTGGCGGGTACGGCCACGGCGTGGGAGCGGCTGCTGCCCGGGGGGCGGCTCGTCGAGCTGCCGGGCTATCGGTTCGCGGGCCGACGGTACTGGCAGGACGCGTCCGGTTTCCCGGCCGGAGTCCGGGCCGCCGGCCTGAGCGCCACCCACCATCCGCTGCTGGGCGCGGCCGTGTTCCTCCCCGACGGGGGCGCGGTGCTCACCGGCCGCGTCCTGCCCGGCTCGCACCCCTGGCTCGCCGACCACGCGGTGAACGGCACGGTGCTGCTCCCCGGCACCGCCTTCCTCGACCTGGCGCTGCACGCCGGCGACGCCGTCGGCTGCCCGCTCGTCGAGGAGCTGACGCTGGAGGCCCCGCTGGCCCTGTCGGCCGACGGCACGGTGTACCTCCAGGTCGTCGTCGGCGCGCCGGACGAGGCGGGCCGCCGTTCCCTCGCCGTCCACTCCTCGGCCACCCCGGCCGGCGGCGAGCCGCCCGTGCGGCACGCGACGGGTCTGCTGGCCGCCTCGGCCCCGCAGCCGGCCGGTACGTGGACGTGGCCGCCGGCCGGGGCCGAACCGGTGCCGGTGGACGGCCTCTACGAGGAGCTGGCCGCCCGCGGCTACGGCTACGGGCCGGCGTTCCGGGGGCTGCGCGCCGCCTGGCGCACGGCGGACGAGTTGTTCGCCGAGGCCGAACTGCCCGCCGAACCGGGCGCGTTCGGCATCCACCCGGCGCTGCTCGACGCGGCCCTGCACGCCATCACGCTCGGCGTGCCGTCCGCCGTCGGCACCGACGGGACGCGGCCCCTGCTGCCCTTCTCCTGGTCGGGCGTGACGCTGGAGGCGTCCCGGGCCACGGCGGTCCGGGTGCGGCTGACCGCCGCGGGCGACGGAGCCGTGTCCCTGTCGGCCGTGGACGCCGCCGGCCGGCCGGTCGTCACCGTGGACGCGCTGGCGCTGCGGCCGCTGTCCGCCACGGCGACGCCTCCGCGGGACGCGGGCCTCCACCTGCGCTGGCAGGCCCTGACGGCGGAGCCGGGGGACGGCACGCCCCCCGAGGCGACCGTCGCCCACGTCGAGCCCGGCGGCGACGTCCGCGCGCGCCTGGCCGGCGTACTCGCCCTCGTCCAGCGGTTCCTGGCCGACCCGGCGAACGCCGCGACCCGGCTCGCCGTGGTCACCCGGGGCACGCTGGTGGAGCATCCCGACCCGGTCACCGCCGCGGTGTGGGGCCTGCTGCGCTCGGCCCAGGCCGAGCACCCCGACCGGCTGCTGCTCGTCGACGTGGACGAACGGTCGCCCGAGGCCCTCGCCGCGGCCGTCGCCTCCGGCGAGCCGCAGACCGCCGTCCGCGCCGGGCAGGTGCTCGTCCCCCGGCTCACCCGCTCCGGGCCGGACGTCCTGGCGCTGCCCGAATCGTCCGCGTGGCGACGGGAGTCGAATGACGGAGGCGACGCCGTCCTCGTCGCCGACCCGACCGCCGGACGGCCGCTGCGGCCCGAGGAGATCCGGGTGTCGATGCGGGCCGCCGGTACGGAGACCGAGGGAGCCGGTGTCGTGGCCGCGATCGGCACGGCGGTCACCGGGGCGGCCGTGGGCGACCGCGTCCTGGGCGTGTTCCCGCACGGGGACGCCCTCGGCAGCGCGGCGGTGACCGACCACCGGTCCGTCGTCCGCGTGCCACGCGGCTGGACCTTCGGCGAGGCCGCGGCCGCGCCCGGGGCGTTCGGCACCGCCTGGCACGCCCTGGTGGATGTGGCCGGACTGCGGGCCGGGGAACGCGTGTTGGTCCTGGACGCCGCGAGCCGCACCGGCGGTGCGGCGGTGCGGATCGCCCGCCACCTGGGCGCGGAGGTGTTCGCCGCCGCACCCCGCGCCGCGTGGGACGCCCTGCGGGGCGCGGGCCTGGACGACGCGCACCTGGCCGGGCCGGGCGCGCCGACGGAGCAGGTCCCGGCCGGGCTGGACGTCGTCCTGGCCCCGTCCGGCGGCGGCGCCGACGCCGCCGGACTGCTCGCCGACGGCGGCCGGTTCGTGACCCCGCTCGGGGCCAAGCGCCCGGCGTCGGCCGACTGCCGGACGTACGGTCCGGCCGTCGCCGCCGACGCGATGCCCGCCGGTCTCGTGGACCTGCTCGGCCGGGGCGCGGTACGCCCCCTGCCGGTCCGCGCCCTCGACGCGCGGACGGCGGCCCGGGCCCTGCCCCCGGCCGACGGCACGGTGTTCACGATCCCGCGGCCGCTCGACCCGGACGGCACCGTGATCGTCACGGGCGCGAGCGGCACCCTCGGCCAACTCGTCCTGCGGCGGCTCGTCTCCGCCCACGGCGTCCGCCACCTGCTCCTGCTGAGCCGCAGCGGCGCCGGGGCACCGGCCGGCCTGTCGGAGGACGGCGTCCGGGTGGACTCCGTCGCCTGCGACGTGGCCGACCGCGACCAGCTCGCCCGCGCCCTGGCCCGCATCCCGGACGGGCACCCGCCGACCGCCGTGGTGCACACCGCCGGTGTCCTCGACGACGGCGTCCTCGACGCGCTGACCCCGCAGCGGCTCGACGCCGTACTGCGGCCCAAGGCCGACGCGGTGCTGAACCTGCACGAGCTGACCGCCGACGCCGACCTGGCGGCCTTCGTGGTCTTCTCCTCGGCCGCCGGCGTCCTGGGCTCGGCGGGCCAGGCCAACTACGCGGCCGCCAACGCCTTCCTGGACGCCTTCGCCGCCCGGCGGCACGCGGCCGGGCTCCCGGCGGTCTCGGTCGCCTGGGGCATGTGGACGGAGAGCAGCGCGATGACGGCCGGCCTCGGCGCCGCCGACCGGAACCGCATCGCCCGCCTGGGGCTCCTGCCCACCTCCACCGAAGAGGGCCTGGCGGCCTTCGACCGGGCGCTCGCCGGCCCGGTGCCGCTCGTCGTCCCGGTGCGCGTCGACCCCGCCGCGCTCCGCGCGGACACCGCGCCGGTGCTCCTGCGGGACCTGGCACCCCGCCCGGACCGGCGGACCGCGGCGGCCGCCGGGGCCGCGCCCGAGCGGTCCCTGGAGAGCCGGTTGGGCGCCCTGCCCGCCGAGCGGCGGCGCGAGGTCCTGCTCGACCTGATCCGCACGGACGTCGCCCTCGTCCTCGGGCACGACGACGCACGCGCCGTCTCCCCCGACGAGGCCTTCCGCGACCTGGGCTTCGACTCGCTGACCGCGGTCGAACTCCGCAACCGGCTGGGCGGCCGCACCGGCCTGAAGCTCACCGCCACCGCGGTGTTCGACCACCCGAGCCCCCGCGCCCTGGCCGACCACCTGCTCGACCGGCTCGTCCCCGCGGCCCCCGCCGCACCGACGGGCCCCGGGCAGCCGGCCTACGAACAGCTGCTGGCCGACCTCGGCAGGCTCGGCAACAGCCTGGCCGCCCTGGAGCTCACCGGCGCGCAGCGCGCCGAACTCGCGGAAACCCTGCGCGGACTGGCGGAGCCGGCAACGCCCGGCGCATCCGCACCGGAGACCGGGGCCGCCGGCCTCGAAGCCGCCACCGCGTCGGAAGTCCTCGACTTCGTCACCAACAGCCTTGGCATCTCCATCGACGGCGACTCGTCGCCCACCGACCCGAGTTGAGAGGGAGTCCATGCCCACCGAAGACGAGCTGCTGAAGTATCTCAAGGCCGTTTCCGAGGAACTGCACGTCACGCGCGGCCGCCTGCGGACGGTCGAGGGCGAGCGCGACGAGCCCGTCGCGATCGTCGGCATGAGCTGCCGGCTGCCCGGTGACGTCTCCTCGCCGGACCACCTGTGGGACATGGTGGTCAAGGGCGAGGACGCCATCGGCGACTTCCCGTCCGACCGGGGCTGGGACGTCGAGGCGCTGTACGACCCGGAGCCCGGCAACCCGGGCCGCACCTACACCCGCTCCGGCGGATTCCTGCGCGACGCCGCGGACTTCGACCCGGCGTTCTTCGGCATCGCCCCGCGCGAGGCGCCGGGGATGGATCCCCAGCAGCGGCTGATGCTGGAGGCGTCCTGGGAGGCCCTGGAGCACGCGGGGATCAACCCGCAGTCCCTCAAGGGCACCCGCACCGGCGTCTTCGCCGGTTCGTTCCACCACGACTACGACCCCGGCGGAGGCAGCGTCGGCAGCCTCGTGTCCGGCCGCGTCTCCTACACCCTGGGGCTCCAGGGCCCGTCCGTCACGGTGGACACGGCGTGCTCGTCGTCCCTGGTGGCCGTGCACCTCGCGGCGTCGTCCCTGCGGTCCGGGGAGTGCACCCTGGCCCTGGTCGGCGGCGTGACGGTGCTCGCGACGCCGGGCGTCTTCGTCGAGTTCTCCCGGCAGCGCGGCCTCGCCGCGGACGGCCGCTGCAAGTCCTACGCCACGGCGGCGGACGGCACGGGCTGGGGCGAGGGCGTCGGGATGCTCGTCCTGGAGCGCCTCTCCGACGCCCGGCGCAACGGCCACCGGATCCTGGCGGTCGTGCGCGGCTCGGCCGTCAACCAGGACGGCGCCTCCAACGGGCAGACCGCGCCCAACGGCCCCGCGCAGCAGCGGGTGATCCGCGACGCGCTGGCGAGCGCCCGGCTGGGCGTCGCCGACGTCGACGTCGTCGAGGGGCATGGTACGGGGACGACGCTGGGCGATCCGATCGAGGCGCAGGCGCTTCTCGCCACTTATGGCCAGGAGCGGTCCGCGGAGCGGCCGTTGTGGCTGGGTTCGGTGAAGTCGAACATCGGCCACACCCAGGCCGCCGCCGGTGTCGCGGGCATCATCAAGATGGTGCAGGCGATGCGCCACGGCGTCATGCCGCGCACGCTGCACGTCGACGAGCCGTCGGAGCACGTGGACTGGAGTGCGGGTCAGGTCCGGCTGCTCACGGAGAACGCGCCGTGGCCCGAGGCGGACCGTCCGCGCCGGGCCGGCGTGTCCTCGTTCGGCTACAGCGGGACCAACGCGCACGTGATCCTCGAATCGGCCCCCGAGGCGGAGGACGACCGTCCGGTGGCCGGCGGGGTGGTGCCGTGGGTGCTGTCGGCGCGGAGCGAGGACGCGTTGCGGGCGCAGGCGG
>NZ_JAEAMR010000015.1:0-19778 GCF_015999245.1 Streptomyces sp. AV19
CCCGGCACCGCGCTCCGCGCGGTGCCGGGCCGAGGGCGAAGCCCCCGGTCAACGCGGCGAAGCCGCGTCGCGGGCCCCGGGGCGCAGCCCCGGAAGAAACGGTGAAAGGGCGGGGCCGGGGCGAAACAAACCCCCGCCACACCCACCCGTCCGGGTGAATCACGCACGCCCCCCCACCCGGGGAACCCGGCCGTCCCACGGCCACCACCCCGCAACCCGCGGGGAACCCACCCCCACCCCCTCGCGTACGATCTCCCCACCGACGCAGGCAAACGGGCCCGGCCGCGCGCCAAAGCGCCCCGCCTGCGACACCGCTCCGCAACTTCTTTGACAGGGAGGGGTCGCAGCCGTGGCTGCACGTCCCTTGCACGAGATCGTCGAAACCGGCTGGGCCACGGCGCTGGAACCCGTCGCCGGCCGGATCGCCTCGATGGGCGACTTCCTGCGCGCCGAGATCGCGGCAGGCCGCACCTATCTGCCCTCCGGCGCGAACGTGCTGCGCGCCTTCCAGCAGCCGTTCGACGACGTCCGGGTCCTCATCGTCGGCCAGGACCCCTACCCGACGCCGGGCCACGCGGTCGGCCTGAGCTTCTCCGTCGCCCCCGAGGTGCGCCCGCTGCCGGGCAGCCTGGAGAACATATACCGGGAGCTCAACACCGACCTCGGCCTGCCCCGGCCCTCCAACGGCGATCTGACGCCGTGGACGCGGCAGGGCGTGCTGCTGCTCAACAGGGCCCTGACGACCGCCCCGCGCAAGCCCGCCGCGCATCGCGGCAAGGGCTGGGAGGAGGTCACCGAGCAGGCCATCCGCGCCCTGGTGGCCCGCGGCAAGCCAATGGTCGCGATCCTGTGGGGGCGTGACGCGCGCAATCTGCGCCCGCTGCTGGGCGGTGTGCCGTGCGTGGAGTCCGCGCACCCGTCGCCCATGTCCGCGGACCGGGGCTTCTTCGGCTCGCGGCCGTTCAGCCGGGCCAACGACCTTCTGCTGGGCCAGGGTTCGGCTCCGGTGGACTGGCGGCTGCCCTGACCCCGCGCGCGGTAGGGTGCCCGCCATGACGGACCCTACGAACGCCCCCGCGGCGGCGCGGGCATGACGTCCGCCCAGGTGCTGGCGATCGACTCGGGGGGCTCGGGCGTCCGCGTCGCCGTCGCCCCCGCGGACGGCGACGGCCCCCCGCTGACCTGGTCCTCCCCCGAGCCCGTGCGCACCACGAGCGGCGGGATCGACGCCCGGGGCCTGCTCGGGCGCGTACTGCCCGCCGCCCGCGAACTGCTGCGCCGGGCACAGGCGCGGGAGTGCGCGGCCGTCTGCGTGGGCGCCGCCGGCATGGCCGGTCTGGGCGACGAGCTGCGGGCCGTCCTGCCCGCCGCCCTGCACGAGACGCTGGGCACCCGGCGGCTCGCGCTGGCCTCGGACGCCGTGACCGCCTACGCCGGGGCGATAGGCCAGACTCCGGGCGCCGTGGTCGCCGCGGGCACCGGTCTGGTCGCCCTCGGCACCGATCTGACCCCCGGCACCGGCTGGCGGCGCGCGGACGGCTGGGGGCACCTGCTCGGCGACTGCGGCGGCGGGGCGTGGATCGGCCGGGCGGGGCTGGAGGCCGCGCTGCGGGCCCACGATGGCCGCGACGGCGGATCGGCCGCCCTGCTGGCCCGGCTGGAGACCGTGCTGGGCCCGGCCGAGGAGCTGCCGGGCCTGCTCTACCCGCGCGCGGACCGGCCCGCCCTGCTGGCCTCCTTCGCGCCCGAGGTCGCCCGCTGCGCCGGGGACTGCCCGGTCGCCCGGGACGTCCTGCGGTCGGCCGCCCGCCACATCGCCGGGGCCGCCGCCGCGGTCTGCCGGCGCCCGGCGCCCGACGGGTCCGCGGACCCGTCTCCCGCGGTGGCCGTCACGGGCGGACTCCTGGGGCTCGGCGAGCCGCTGCTCGTACCCCTGCGCGAACAGTTGCGCATGCAACTTCCGCACGCCCGGCCGGCCGATGCCGAGGGAACGCCGCTGGACGGCGCGCTGTGCCTGGCCGCAGCGCTGCTGACGGAACGTCTGCTGCTGCCCGTCGACGGGACGCTGCTGCGCGTCATCGGGTGAACGTGTCTTCGAGGTTGACGGGGCACCCCCTCCACCCGTTGGATCAGCCACCCAATAAATCCGGACAGAGGTGACGTAACCTCCCCCCACCCGAACGGAGGAGTTCCCAACCGGATAACATGCGGCGCCATGAGCTCCCCCACAGGGCCCACGTCCGGCCTGCCTGTACGAATGCCCCGTCCCCGCCAGTCCGGGCGGCACCGGAGGCCGGAGCCCGTGACCGCGCCGACGGGTGCGCCCCCGCTGGTGCTCGCGGTGCCCGGCGCGCCCGGCCCGGCCGCCCGCCGCATCGCCGAGGAGATCCTCAGCATCGCCCGCTCCGAGCTGCCCGGCCTGGACGCGCGCATCGGCTACGCGGATGCCGAAGGGGGTGCCGACGGATATCCGGCGCTGGACGCCGTCCTCGGCTACGCCGCCGCCCAGCACAGCGCTCGCACCAGCGAAGCCGCCGCGTCGGCCGCCCAGGACGGCGGGGACGCGCCCGACTGGTCCCGGGGTCCGGCCGCCGTCGTCGTGCCGCTGCTGGCCGGCCCGGACACGGCCGTGCTGCGCCGCATACGCCAGTCGGTCGTGAGCAGCGGTTCGGCCTTCGAGCTGACCGACACCCTCGGCCCGCACCCGCTGCTCGCCGAGGCCCTGCACGTCCGCCTCTCCGAGGGCGGGCTGGCGCGCGCCGACCGCGCCCGGCTGTTCACCGTCACGACGGCCGCCGACGGCATCGTCCTGGCGACGGTCGGCGGCACCGAGGCCGCGCAGGCCGCGGGCATCACCGGCATGCTGCTGTCCGCGCGCCTGGCCGTGCCCGTCCTGGCCGCCCCGCTCGACGAGGAGGGCGCCGTCGCCCGCGCCGCCGACGAGCTGCGTGCCGCCGGCTCGCGGAACCTGGCCCTCGCGCCCTGCCTGATCGGTCCCGAGGCCGACGAGGCGCTGCCGTCCATGGCCGCCAAGGAGGCGGGCTGCGCGGCGGCCGAGCCGCTGGGCGCCTACCCGGCGATCGGCCGGCTCGTCCTCGCCAAGTACACCGAGCTGCTGGGCATCGTCACGCCGTCGCCGCTGGGCGCGCCGCTGCGCTGAGCCGTACGCGCTTCATCGCCGGGAGGGGCCTCTGCGGAGGCCCCTCCCGCGTTTCACGCGAAGACGACGCACGAGGCGGCGGGCACCGCGATCGCCCCGGCCCTCCGCGGTATCCCCGTGCCGGGTTCGACCGTGAACCATGTCACGTCGCCCGAGCGCTCGTTGGCGGCGTACAGCACTCCGCCGTGCGCCGTCAGGTGGCGCGGCCAGTGGCCACCGCAGTCCACGGTCGCGCGCAGCTCGGGCCGGTCGCCGTCGGCGTCGAGGGCGAGGACCGAGAGGGTGTCGTCACCGCGGTTGGCCGTCCACAGGAAGCGTCCGTCCGGGGAGATCACGGGCGTGGAGGGGTGGACGGGCGGCCCGTCCGTCCCCGGGGGGACGACGCGGGTCTCCCCCAGCGGCTCCAGCGTTCCGGACGCGGCGTCCCAGCGGCACACCGTCAGGGTCGGGTCGAGTTCGTTCAGGACGTACGCGCGGTGGCCGCGCGGGTGGAACACGAGCGTCCGGGGGCCGGTGCCCGGCCGGAGCGCGGTCTCGTGGTGCGGCACGGGGTCGCCGGTCGTCGCGTCGAGCGCCGAGATCCACACGGAGTCCGTGCCGAGGTCGACGGCGAGCAGCCAGCGGCCGGAGGGGTCGGGGACGACGGCGTGCGCGTGCGGGGCCGACTGCCGGTCGGGGACCGGGCCGTTGCCGTGGTGCGGGAGCACGGTGGTCGGTGCGCCGGGGGCGCCGGCCGAATCGTCGAGGGGCAGCGCACTCACGCTGCCCGAGCCGTAGTTGGCGGTGAACAGCCGCCGCCCGTCGGCCGCCAGGGCGAGGTGGGTGGGACCGTCGCCGCGGACGGGGACGGGGGCGCCGAGCGGCTCCGGGCGGTCGGGGTCGGCGGCGAGGGAGAAGGCGGCGACCGCTCCCTCACCGGTCTCGCTCACCGCGTAGAGGACGTCGCGGGTGGGAGAGAAGGCGAGGTAGGAGGGGTTGACGAGGGCGGTGTCGACGACGGCGGTGCGGGGTGTGGTGAGGGCACCGGGGCCGGTGCGGTCGTCGATGCGGGCGACGGTGATGCCGGGGCCTTGGGCGGTGGTGAAGGAGCCGATGTAGGCGCGGGGTGCTGCCTCCTGTGATGCCATGGGCTGACGCTACAGGGGGGGTGGTTCCGCCCCGGCCCCGCCCTTTCACCGTTTCCGCGGGGGCTGCGCCTCTTCGTAACCCCGGTGTGCGGGGCGGGGGGGCGAGGCACAGGGCGGGGCGAGGCACAGGGCACGCCGGGCCCGCGCTCTGCGCGGTGGGGCGGGGGCTCCGCGCGGAGCCCCCCTGAAGCGCCCTCCGGGCGCTGTCCTCAAGCTCCCCGGAGGGGGTAACCCCCAGACGGGCTGGATTCGTGCCCGGGCGCGCACTTCAGCCCGTCCGGCGTTTAGGACGAGCGGCGAAGCCGCGAAACGGGGTCCGGGGCGGAGCCCCGAATCCAGCCCGTCTGGGGGGGTGCCCCCCTCCGGGGAGCTTGAGGACAGGGCCAGGGCGCAGCCCCGGAGCGGAAACCCGTGGGGGGCCAGGGGCGCAGGGGGCGGAGCCCCCGCCTGCCGCGCGGAGCGCGGTGTCGGGGCCGGGGCTTGCCCCGGGAGAAACGGTGAAAGGGCGGGGCCGGGGCATACCCCCACCCACCCCTCACACCCGCAACGGCACCGCCAGCTCCCCCAACGCCCGCTCCAGCCCGTGCAGATGCGCCAGCGCCCCCTCCCCCGCCTGCAAGGGCGAGGGCAAAGACGAAGACGAAGACGCGAACGCGACCGGCGAAGCCGGGGCCGCGGCCCCCGGAGCCGTCAACGCCCCCACCGCCGCCTCCACCCGCGCACACGCCGCCGCCAGGCGGTCATCACGTGACGCCTCCGGATCCGCCGTGACCGACGCGAGCCCGCGCACCTCGCGGGCGCAGTCGTCCAGCAGGGCCAGCACCCGGCGGGCCCGCTCCTTGCGGGTGCGCAGCGGGCTCAGCGGGTGGACCAGCGGGGCGAGCGAGAGCCGCACCCGGCCGAGCAGCTGCTCCAGTTCGGCCACCCGCGGCCCGGGGTCGGCGTCCTCCGAGCCCGCGAGCCGCGCGGCCGCTTCTGCCGCGCACGCGTGGACGCAGCGCAGGGCGTGGCGGACCCAGGCGTCCGTCGTGGCGTGGGTGGTCACCGGCAGGACGAGGACGACCGCCAGCGCCGCGCCGAGCGCGCCGACGCCGGTCTCGGCCAGGCGCAGGGCCAGCAGCCCGGGGCCGAGGACGCCGAGGAGCCCGTAGAGCAGCCCGGCCATGACGGTCACGGCGAACATCATCCACGTGTAGGAGACGGGCGCCGAGTAGAAGATCCCGAAGACGCACGCCGCGACCAGGACGGCCGTGGGCAGGCCGGCCCCGTG
Source organism: Streptomyces sp. AV19 (assembly GCF_015999245.1). Classification (GTDB taxonomy): domain Bacteria; phylum Actinomycetota; class Actinomycetes; order Streptomycetales; family Streptomycetaceae; genus Streptomyces. The sequence goes on from NZ_JAEAMR010000015.1 coordinate 5,558, forward strand.
CAGCGGGATCGCGACGACCACGCCGACGGCGATGCCGAGCACCGTGCCGAGCACCCGCCGGAAGCCGCGCACCAGGATGTCGCCCCGGGAGGCGGTGTTGACGAAGATCCACCACACGGCGCCGACGGCCCAGTACCAGCGCTCGTCGGACAGCAGCTGCCCCGCGCCCAGCGCGAGCGCCCCCGCGACGGTGGCCTGGACCGCCTGCCGGGTGGTCGTGCGGGCCAGCCCGGTCCCGGAGGGCGGGGGCGGGGCGGCGGCGGGCGTCAGCCCCCGCTCGTAGCACCACAGGCCGAAGCGGACGGTCGAGGAGACCGCCAGGGAGAGCAGGGTCGCGGCGCAGAGCTCGGGCAGCTGCCCGGGCACGGCGTGCAGGAACTGGGTCTCGAAGAAGGTCATGAACGCGAAGACCCCGAGCGCGTGCCCGCGCGGCCCCCACCGCCGGGCGTAGACCCCGGCGCCCAGGACGGCGAGGAAGACCGCGTCCCGGGCCCACGGCCAGTCGTGCAGCGCCGTTGCCGCGGCGAGCACGGGCAGGCCGGCCACCGGCAGCAGGGCGGTGGTGACGGCCTGGCCGCGGACCGTCGCGTCGGTGACGGTGAAGAGGGCGAGCAGCGCCGCGAGCCCGCCGGCGATGGCCGCGACGAGCGAGTGGCCGGCGAGCCCGCAGACGGCGACGGCCGCGCCGATGCCGAGGACGGCCCGGGCGCCGCTGCGCAGCCGCAGCCGGCCCGGGTCCGGAGCCACGAACACCCTCTTCAGCACCAGCACCCGCCCCTTTCGAGTTCCACGTTCCGGCATTGGTTTTCCGGCATGCAAAGGTCATGAAAAAGGCGCCGCGGAAGCATCCGCAGCGCCATCGACGACACCATCACACCATCTCGGCTGTCATTGGCTCAATAGTCGTCGCGTTCTCTGGGCCATTGGCCCAGCAACGGCTGATCGTTCCGGTCCAGGAGGGGGCCATTGGCCGGGCTGCAGCCGGATTCCCCTCTCCAGGCAGGCCAGGGCCCGGTCGAGGGTCTCGACGCAGTCCATGCCCGGGTCGCCCGCCCAGTCCAGGGAGACGGTCGGCATGACGCCGAAGACGGCGCCGACGTGGGCGCGCACCTCCGGATCGCCCGCCTCCCTCCCCTTCCTGCCGCCCGCGGAGAAGTCCGCTTCACCCCGTGGAGGCGGTCCGCCGGACCCGGGACCGGGCCATTGGTACAGTGACCGGGCCCTGCACCCGACCCCGAGGGAGCCGTTGGCCCATGGCCGTGGACGCCCTGGACGCGAAGATCCTGCGCCTGCTGCTGGAGCGGCCGCGCACCAGCGCGCGCGAGTACGCACGGCTGCTGGGCATCGCCCGGGGCACGCTGCAGGCCCGCCTGGACAAGCTGGAGCGCACCGGCGTGATCACCGGGACCGGGCCGCGCCTCTCCCCCGCCGCGCTCGGCCACCCGGTGCTGGCGTTCGTCCACATCGAGGTGACCCAGGGCCATCTGGACCCGGTCGCGGACGCGCTGGCGGAGGTGCCGGAGATCATCGAGGCGTTCTCCATCACCGGCGGCGGCGACCTGATGGCCCGTGTCGTCGCGCGGGACGCGGCGCATCTGGAGGACGTGATCCAGCGGCTGGTGCGGCAGACGGGCGTGGTGCGCACCCGTACGGAGATGGTGCTGCGCGAGCGGGTGCCCTACCGCATGGTGCCGCTGGTGGACGCGGTCGGCCGCGCGGCGGACCGCCGGGCCTGAACGGCAGCCCGTACGGCGCGTGTTGGCAGGTACCCCGGTGAACGCCCGTGAACCGTCGTGCGCCTGACGACCCGGGTTGCGGGAAAGCCGCAAAGGGGTGGGAGGATCAGGGGGTTCGACCCGGTTTCGAGTGAACCGGGACTAACCCGAGGAATGAGATGCATATGGTGCACATTGGGGGAAGACGGGCCCGCCGGTGGGGAGCCGGGCTGACCGCGTCGACCGCCGCTCTCGCCGTCGCCCTGCCGGCGACGGCCGCCGAGGCGGCGACCGGCCCGGCGGGGATCGCGGCCAAGGGCGCCTACCTGCTCGACAGCGGGGCCAACCGCGAGCTGTGGGGCAAGGCCGCCGACACCAAGCGGCAGATGGCCAGCACCACCAAGATCATGACTGCTGCCGTGGTGCTGGACACCAAGGGCGTCAACCTCAACAAGCAGATCACGGTCAAGAAGTCGTACCGCGACTACGTGGCGCGCGAGAAGGCCAGCACCGCGGACCTCCGCGTCGGCGACAAGCTGACGGTCCGGCAGCTGCTCTACGGCCTGATGCTGCCCTCCGGCTGCGACGCGGCGTACGCCCTCGCCGACAACTTCGGCACCGGCAAGACCGAGACCCAGCGCACCAAGTCGTTCATCGCCAAGATGAACGCCAAGGCCAAGACGCTGGGCATGAAGAACACCAAGTACGACTCCTTCGACGGCATATCGCAGTCCGGCGGGAACGTCTCCACTCCGCGCGACATCGCGAAGCTGGCCCGGCACGCGATGGGCAACGGCACGTTCGCCACCGTCGTCAAGTCGGCCAGCACCCGCCAGAAGGCGACGAACGTCAACCGCACCTACACCTGGTACAACACCAACCAGCTGCTGGGTTCGTACAAGGGCGCCGTCGGCATCAAGACCGGCACCGGCACCGCGGCGGGTCCGTGCCTGGTGTTCGCCGCCCAGCGCGGCAAGCGCACGGTCGTGGGCGTCATCCTCAACGACCCGGCCAAGCGTTACCCGGACGCGGTCAAGATGCTCGACTGGTCGTTCAAGACCAGCACCCCCAAGGTCAAGCTGCGCCAGCTGCCCAGCTTCGCCCAGAAGGACTGACGTCCCGGCGCCCGGGCCACGGTCCGGGCGCCCCCGCCCTCACCCCAGGAACGTCAGCCGCACCTGCCGGTGCGGATTGTCCACGTTCGTGTCCACCAGGCACACCGACTGCCAGGTCCCCAGCTCCAGCCGGCCGCCGAGCACCGGCAGGGTCGCGTGCGGCGGGACGAGGGCGGGCAGCACGTGGTCGCGGCCGTGGCCCGGGCTGCCGTGGCGGTGGCGCCAGCGGTCGTCCGCCGGGAGCAGGTCGTGCAGGGCCGCGAGCAGGTCGTCGTCGCTGCCCGCGCCGGTCTCCAGCACCGCCACACCGGCCGTGGCGTGCGGGACGAAGACGTTGAGCAGCCCGTCGCGGCCGCCCGCCGCCTCCCCCAGGAACGCTTCACAGTGACGGGTGAGGTCGTAGACGGTCTCCGAGGTGCCGGTGGTGATGTCGAGCACGTGGGTGCGGAAGCTGTCGCTCATGTCACCATCATCGCCCGCGCGCGGCGGGAAGATACCCCGGCCCCGTCCGGTTGGTAGAACCGTGAACAAAGTGGAGGTCGTGGTCGTCGGTGCCGGGCAGGCGGGCCTGTCCAGCGCCTACCACCTGCGACGCGACGGATTCGAGCCGGAACGGGACTTCGTCGTCCTGGACCGCGCGCCGCGGCCGGGCGGCGCCTGGCAGTACCGCTGGCCGACGCTGACGTACGGCAGGGTCCACGGCATGCACGCGCTGCCCGGCCTGCCGCTGACCGGGGCGGACGACGCCCGGCCGTCCTCCGAGGTGATCGGCGGCTACTTCGCCGACTACGAGGACGCCTTCGGCCTGCGGGTGCGCCGGCCCGTCGTGGTGCGGGCGGTGCGCGAGGGGGACGACGGGCGGCTGCGCGTCGAGACGTCGCAGGGAGTGTGGTCCGCGCGCGCCCTGATCAACGCGACCGGCACCTGGGACCGCCCCTTCTGGCCCCGTTACCCCGGTCAGGAACTCTTCCGCGGACGCCAGTTGCACACCGCGCAGTACCCGGGCCCCGCCGAGTTCGCCGGGCAGCGGGTCGTGGTCGTCGGCGGGGGCACCTCCGCCGTGCAGCACCTGATGGAGATCGCCGAGGTGGCGGCCGCGACGACCTGGGTCACCCGCCGGCCCCCGGTGTTCCGCGACGGCCCCTTCGACGAGACGCGCGGGCGGGACGCGGTGGCGCTCGTCGAGGAGCGGGTGCGGCAGGGACTGCCGCCGCAGAGCGTGGTGTCGGTGACGGGGCTGCCGATGACGGAGGCGATGCGCCGGGCCGAGGAGGCGGGGGTCCTCCACCGGCTGCCGATGTTCGACCGCCTCACCCCCACCGGTGTGGCCTGGGCCGACGGCACGGAGGCCGCCGCCGACACCATCCTGTGGGCCACCGGCTTCCGGGCCGCCCTCGACCATCTGGCGCCGCTGCGCCTGCGCGAGCCCGGCGGCGGCATCCGCGTCGAGGGCACGAGCGCGGTCCGTGATCCCCGGGTGCAGCTGGTCGGCTACGGCCCGTCGGCGAGCACGATCGGTGCCAACCGGGCGGGGCGTGACGCGGTGCGCGCGATACGGAAGTTGCTGAAGCCGTCCCCGGCGACGGAGGCCGCCGCCGGCGTCTGAGGGCCAGGGGTGACCCTGGCAGTGGTACGCACGGGGCGCATATGAAGCTCCGGTGTCTGGGTGGCTCCCCGGGCGGGCGGCAGGCTGTTTCCCGTCAGCAGAGATCATCTGAGGGGAAGTCAAAGCCATGACGACGACGGCAGAGCGGAACGGGACGAGGACGGCCTGGTCGGCGGGTTGGTCCGCGGCGATGCAGCGGCCGAGCACGGGTTTCGGGGAGAACTGGTCCGAGACCGGGTTCGACCGGCAGAGCGTGCGCCAGGTCGTCCGCGTCACCGGCGGCGGCACCACGGCCCGGGTGCGGTTGTCGAACCGCTACGGCACCCGCCCGCTGGAGGTGGGCGCGGCATCCGTCGCCCTCGCGGCGGAGGGGGCGGCCGTCCGGCCGGGCATGGTGCGCGCGCTGGCCTTCGGCGGGGCGTCCACGGTGCGGATACCGGCGGGCGGCGAGGTGTGGAGCGACGCGGTGGACCTGCGGACCGCGCCGTTCGACGCGGTGGCGGTGACGTTGTACTTCGCCGGTCCGACAGGGCCCGGGACCTTCCACTCGCAGGCGTGGACGGACAGTTACCGTGCGGCGGGCGACCGCACGCGGGAGGCCGGCGGCGCGGGCTTCGGGGAGACGACGCAGTCCTGGTACTACCTCGCGGACGTCGAGGTGGCCGGGGAGGGCGCCCACGAGGGGGCGGTCGTGGCCTTCGGCGACTCGATCACCGACGGCTTCGGCTCCACGCCGGGCACCGACCGGCGCTACCCGGACGCGCTCGCCGGCCGACTGGCTTCCGAGGGGCGGCGGTTGACCGTCCTCAACGCGGGCATCGGCGGGAACCTGCTGCTCCACGACTCGCCCTCGTTCGGCGACTCGGCGCTGGCGCGCTTCGAGCGGGACGTACTGGACCGGCCCGGGGTGCGGTCGGTGATCGTGCACGTGGGCCTGAACGACATCGGCTTCAGCGAGGTGGACCTGCCGTTGTACAAGCCGGATGTGCCGGTGTCGGCGGAGGAGTTGGTGGCCGGGCACCGGGAGCTGATCCGGCGCGCCCGCGACCGGGGCATCCGGGTCGTCGGCGGGACGATCCTGCCGTTCAAGGGGTCCGAGTACCACAACGCGCGTGCGGAGGCGAAGCGTTCGGCGGTCAACGCGTGGATCCGGGATTCCGGCGAGTACGACGCGGTGGCCGACTTCTCGGCGGCGCTGGTCTCGCGGGACGATCCCGAGGTGCTCGACCCTGCGTACGACTCGGGTGATCGCAAGCACCCCAACGATGCGGGGTACCGGCTGATGGCGGGGGCGGTGGATTTGGGCGCGTTGTGAGTCGGTGCTGAGGGGTGGGCGTTGTGCCCCTGGCCCTCCCCCAGAGGGGGTACCCCCTCTGGGGGAGGGCCAGGGGCAACTCCCCCAACCTCAGACCCCCGCCGACGCCGCCTGCGCATCCGCCCCCGGCCGCGCATCACGACGCACCAGCGCCGCATAACGGCCGTCGGCAGCGACCAGTTGGTCATGCGTACCGCGCTCCGCCATCCGCCCGCCGTCGAGGACGACGATCTGGTCCGCCCTGCGGACCGTGGACAGCCGGTGGGCGATCGTGATCGTGGTACGCCCCGCCGAGAGCGCGTCGATGGCACGCTGCACGGCGTGCTCGGTGCGCGTGTCCAGGGCGGACGTGGCCTCGTCCAGGATGAGGACGGGCGGGTCGCGCAGGATGGTCCGGGCGAGTGCGAGGCGCTGCTTCTCGCCGCCGGAGAAGCGGTGGCCCCGCTCGCCGACCACGGTGTCGTAGCCGTCGGGAAGGGCGGCGATGTGGTCGTGGATCTGGGCGGCCCGCGCGGCGGCGCGGATCTCCTCGTCGGTGGCGTCGGGCTTGGCGAAGCGCAGGTTGTCGGCGACGGAGGCGTGGAAGAGGTAGGTCTCCTGGGAGACGATGCCGACGGCCCGGGAGAGGGTGTCGAAGTCCAGGTCGCGGACGTCCGTGCCGTCGATGAGGACGCGGCCGCCGGTGACGTCGTAGAGCCGGGGGACGAGATGGCCCAGCGTGCTCTTGCCGGAGCCGGTGGGGCCGACGACGGCGAGGCTCGTTCCGGCGGGGACGTCGAGGTCGATGCCGTCGAGGGTGGTGCGGGCGGCGTCGTAGGCGAAGGTGACGCCGTCGAAGCGGACCTCGCCGCGGATCTTCTCCAGGCGGACGGGACGCTCGGGTTCGGTGATCTCCACGGGGAGGTCGAGGTACTCGAAGATGCGCTGGAAGAGGGCGAGCGAGGTCTGCACCTGGACGCCGGTGGACAGCAGGGAGACGGTCGGCCGCAGCAGTCCCTGCTGGAGGGAGACGAAGGCGACCAGGGTGCCCAGCGATATGGCCGGGCCGCCGGTCTTGAGGGCGACGCCGGCCGCCCAGTAGAGGACGGCGGGCATGGCGGCCATGACGATGCCGATGGTGGACATCCGCCAGCGCCCGGCCATGCTGGCCCGCACCTCCAGCCCGACGAGCTGCTCGGACTCCTTCGAGAAGGCGGCGGTCAGCGAGTCGGCGCGGCCCATGGTGCGGCCGAGCAGGATGCCGCTGACCGAGAGCGACTCGGTGACCATCGTGGCCATGGCGGCCATCTGCTTCTGCCGCTGTGAGGTGATCTTCTTCCGCTCGCGGCCCACCCGGTGGCTGATCCACACGAACAGCGGCAGCAGGAGCAGCGAGACCGCGGTGAGCCGCCAGTCCAGGGCGAGCATGGCGGCGATCGTGGCGACCACGCTGGTGAGGTTGGAGACCAGCGAGGTGGCGGTGGAGGTCACGGTGGCCTGCATGCCGCCGATGTCGTTGGCGATGCGGGACTGGACCTCGCCGGTGCGGGTCCGGGTGAAGAAGGCCAGCGGCATGCCCTGGAGCCGGGCGTAGACCGAGGAGCGCAGGTCGTGCATCACGCGCTGGCCGACGGTGGTGGAGATCAGCGTCTGGAGCACGCCGAAGACGCTGTTCACCACGGCGGCGGCGATCATGCCCAGGGCGAGCAGGGTCAGCAGCCCGGTCCGGCCGTCGGGGATGGCGACGTCGAGGACCTCGCGCAGCAGGAACGGCGAGGCGACGGTGACCAGGGACGAGGCGGCCACGAGCAGGCCGACGACGGCGAGCCGGCCGCGGTAGGGACGGAAGAGGCGCAGGATGCGGCGCACCTGCGCGGGACGCTCGGGATCGGCGGGTGGCGGGGTCCATTCCGGTTCATCGGGACGCATGTCGGGACGCATGGGCTCCTTCGGCGCGGTCGGCTCCGCCGCCCGGTGGCGGCCGGAGGTGGGGGGCGGGACGGCAGGACGGAGCAGCGCGGCCGGCCGGGTCCGGCCACTCAGCAGAGCATAGCTCACTGTTACCTATACTCACAATGCACGGAGTCCTGATAGCCTGACCCGATGACCGTCCCCGACACGTCCGGACAGCTCGCCGAGCAGTTGCTGCGGCTGACCCGCAGGCTCAACCGGGCGCAGAAGCGCTATCTGGACCCGGTGGGCATCACGCCCGCCCAGTCCCGGCTGCTGCGCAGCGTCGCGCACTGCGAGGCCCCGCCGCGCATGGCCGACCTGGCCGAGCGGCTGGAGGTGGTCCCCCGGGCGGTCACCACGCTGGTCGACGCCCTGGAGGCGAACGGCGCGGTGCGCCGGGTGCCCGACCCGGCCAGCCGCCGGGTGATCCGCATCGAGCTGACCGACCGCGGCCGGGAGACCCTGCGCGCCCTGCGCGAGGCGCGGCGCGCGGCGGTGGAGGAGATCCTCTCGCCGCTGACCGCCGAGCAGCGCGAGGTGCTCGGCGGTCTGCTGGGCGAGCTCATGCAGGGGCCGGCCCCGCACCGCCACTGACAGCGCCCGAGGCGGTCAGCAGCGCGAGCGGTCCTCCGTCAGCTCCCCCTGGGCCGTGGCCAGCGTCCGGTCCCAGCAGCTCCCGGGCCCCAGGAGGCGGTGGCGCTCCCGGGAGACCCCGGTCGCGTGCCGCTGGTCGCGCGGCACGTTCTGGTTGTACTCGGCGTCGCCGCTGTAGGTGTCGTCCAGCCGCGACCAGCCGGTCCTCCGGCCGCCCCGCAGTGTGACGCTGTCGGCCCGGTCCCCGGCCGTCATCACCGTCCGCAGCCGCGGGCCCGCGGCGCCGGTGATCTCGCCGTCCATCGTGTACGCGCGATGGGTGCGCGTCGTGACGGCGGGCCCCCGCCCGCGCACGGTGACGCTCTCGTCGTCGGTCCAGCGGGCGTCCAGCGCGTCGGTGTCCTCGCCCGCCGTCCAGCGGTGCACGGAGGAGGCGTCGACCCGGCGGGCGACAGTGGTGGCGACCCGGCCGTGCGAGGTGTCCAGGTAGCCGGAGACCGTCAGGGAGTGGTGGCCTTCGGCGGTGACCCGGTGCTCGGTGCCGGGCCGGTAGGCGGTGCCGCCGCCTGGAGTGCCCTCTTCATAAGAAGTGACGGCGCCGGTGACGCGGGACGCCCCGGCGTCCTGCCAGACCAGGACGTTGGTGGGCGTGCTCCAGCCGCTCTGTCCCTCGGGAACCCCGGCGACGGACACCGTGATCCGGTGCGGCTTCCCGTCGTTCAACTGCCCGGCGAAGGGCGTCAGATCGTATTCGACGGGCCGGACGTCGAAGGCGCGCGGCCCGGGGATCACGTACCAGAGGAAAGGATTCGACCAGCCGCCGGTCCACACGGTCGGATGGGGTGCGGCGATGCCGGCGAGCTTTCCGTCCACCGCGATCCGCACCTCGCGGTGCGGTCCGCCGGCGGCCTTGCAGGAGTACGGCGCGGCCTCGGGGACCGCGAGGTACCAGAACTCCTCGCAGCCGCCGCCGGATCCGGTCGCGTAGACCTCGGCCACGATCCGCTCGCTGTTGCGCGGCACGGTCAGCGCGCCCTCGTACGCCGTGCCCGCCTCGTGCGCGCCGTCCAGGGTGAGGACCCGGTCCGGGGTCGCCGCGGGCTTCACCCGTCCCTCGGCGGCGTAGAAGGTCAGGGTCGCCTTCACCTTGATGACGCCGGTGTAGGTCTCGTTGACGGTGTTGCCGATGAGCATCTCGACGGGCTGTCCGGTGCGCAGGGTGGCGGCGTAGCGGGTGACGTCCTTCTCGACGTGCCAGGTGATGCCCTCGGGCGAGGGTTCGGGGGTGGAGGTGCGCAGGACCTCGACGCCGCCGATGCGCAGATAGCCCAGCCGGTCGTACTGCCGGCCGGCCACGGAGCCGTCGAGGCGCAGGACCACCTTGTTCCAGCGGTCCCCGCAGCCCTCGGGGGGCGCGTAGGAGCCTTTGTAGGGCGTGTAGTCGCGGAACTCGGTGTCCGCGACCGTGACGTGGCAGGAAGTGGTGTCGGGAGTGGCCACCGGAGGGCCGGCGGTTATCGGGTCGTGCCAGTCGGTGCCGAACTCGGCGGGCGGCCCCGCGGCGGCCGCGGGAGCCGCACCCAGCGCGAGGGCGGTGACCGCGGCGCACAGGGCGAGCAACAGTCGTCTCATGGGGTGGGAGTGAAGCGTGCCGCACGGCAGTGCACCAGTACGCCTTTGGCCTGCTTCCGGCGGACGGCGGCCGGACGGCGGCCGGGGGACGGCCGGGCAGCGGCCGGACGGCGGTCAGGCAGCGGCCGGACGGCGGGAAAAACCGGTTGAGCGCGGCGCCCCGACCCGCGACGCTGGATCAACTCCCGCTCGTTCCGCCTCCCCTGGGACTCCATGCGAATCCGTGATCTCCCCTATCCCGACCCCGGTGTGCCCGACGTCCGTTCGGGCCCGCGCTTCCTGTACTGGCTCTCCCGGCATCAACTCGGCGGCCAGGCCAAGGCCCTGGCCTGGGGCGTGCTCCACATGGCCGCCGTGGCGACGCTCCCGCTGGCGGTGGGCATGACCGTGCAGGCGGTGGTGGACCGCTCAGGTGCCCGGCTGACGGCGGCCGGGGCGCTGATCCTCGCGCTGGCGCTGCTCACGGCGCTCGGTGACACGATGCTCCATCGCGCGGCCGTCAGCAATTGGATCACCTCGGCGGCCCGGGTGCAGCAGCTCCTGGCGCGCCGGACGGCCGAGTTGGGCGCCACACTGACCCGGCGGGTGGCCGCGGGCGAGGTGGTGGCGGTGAGCGCCGGCGACGTGGAGCGCATCGGCTGGTTCGTCGAGGCCCAGTCGCGCTTCCTGTCCGCGGCGGTCACCTCGGTGGCCGTCTGCGTCGCCCTGGTGGTCTACCAGCCGGCGCTCGGCGCGGTCGTCGCGGCCGGGGTTCCCGTACTGGCCCTGGCCGTCCTGCCGTTGCTGCCGCGCGCGACCCGGCGAGCCGACGAGCAGCGGGAGGTGGCCGGGCACGCCACGGAGCTGGCCGCCGACACCGTCGCGGGCCTGCGGGTGCTGCGGGGCATCGGCGGCGAGGAACTGTTCCTCGCGCGCTACCGGCGCGCCTCGCAGGAGGTGCGGGCGAAGGCGGTGCGCAGCGCCCGGATGTGGGCGCTGATCGCCGCGGTGCAAGTGGCGCTGCCGGGGCTGCTGATGATCGCGGTGGTCTGGTACGGCGTCGGCCTGGTGCGCGACGGCCGGGTCGGGGTGGGCGAGTTGGTGACCGTGTACGGCGTGGTCACCTTCCTGCTGTACCCCCTGCGGCAGGTGGAGGAGATCGCGATGGCCTGGTCGTTCGCCGGACCGTCGGCGCGGCGCGCGGCCCGGCTGCTGGCGCTGCGGCGCACGGACTCCGCCGTCGTGGACGGTCCGGCCCCCGGCCTCACGGGCGACCTGCGGGACCCTGAGAGCGGACTCGAGGCGCCGTACGGGCAGTTGACGGCGGTGGTGTGCGGCGACCCGGACGCGGCCGGGCGGCTGGCCGACCGGCTCGGCGGGCACGCCCCGCAGGGCACCGCGGGGGTGCCGTCGGCGCTGCTGGGCGGGGTGGCGCTGGACGAGGTGCCGCTGTCGGCGGCGCGCGCGGCGGTGCTGGTGCAGGACAAGGACCCGGTGCTGCTGTCGGGCACGCTCGCGGAGCTGCTGGACGTGCCGTCGTCGGGCCGGGTGACGGCGGACGCGGCGCTGACGGCGGCGCAGTGCGGGGACGTCCTCGCCTCGCTGGAACGCTCGATGGCCGATCCGTCGGCGGGGCCGATGGGCGCGCACGTCACCGAGCGCGGCCGCTCGCTGTCGGGCGGCCAGCGGCAACGTCTGGCGCTGGCCCGCTCGTTGGTGACGGACCCGGAGGTGCTGGTGCTCGACGAGCCGACGTCCGCGGTGGACGCCCACACCGAGGCGCGGATCGCCGACGGCCTGCGGGAGCTGCGCGCGGGCCGGACGACGGTGGTGTTCACCTCCAGCCCGCTGCTGCTCGACCGGGCGGACCGGGTGGTGCTGGTCCGCGACGGCAAGGCGGTGGCGGAGGGCCGGCACGGGGAACTGCTGCGCACGACCCCGGAGTACCGGGCGGCCGTCACCCGGGAGACCGCCGGAGAGCGACAGATCGGAGAGCCCGCGTGATCGGCGTACCGCCCCCGCCCTTCGATCCGGCCGCCCCGGAGTCGGCCACGACCCTGCCCGTCGGCGGGCCCGCCACCGTGCGCCGCTGCGTACGGGAGCTGCTGCGCCGGCACCGCCGGGCGCTCGCCCTGCTGGTGACCGTCAACGCGGTCGCCGTGGTCGCCTCGATGGTGGGCCCGTACCTGCTGGGCAGGCTCGTCGAGGACCTGTCGGCGGGCGGCCGGGACGTCCAACTGGGCCGGGCCGTCTCGCTGTTCGCGGTGGCGCTGGCGGTGCAGACGCTCTTCACCCGGCTGGTGCGGGTGCGCGGCGTGGTCCTCGGCGAGGAGATGCTCGCCGACCTGCGGGAGGACTTCCTCGTCCGCTCCGTGCGGCTGCCGCCGGGCGTGCTGGAGCGGGCCGGCACCGGCGATCTGCTCTCCCGGATCACCACCGACGTGGACCGGCTGGCGAACGCCATGCGCGAGGCCGTGCCCGAGCTGGCCATCGGCGTGGTGTGGGGCGTGCTGCTCCTCGGGGCGCTGACCGCGACCGCGCCGCCGCTGGCGCTGTCCGTCCTGGTGGCGCTCCCGCTGCTGATCGTCGGCTGCCGCTGGTACTTCCCGCGCGCCCCGCGCGCCTACCGGTCCGAGGCGGCCGGGTACGCCGCGGTCTCCGCGGTGCTGGCGGAGACGGTGGACGCCGGCCGCACCGTCGAGGCGCACCGCCTGGGCGCGCGCCGCGTCGCGCTCTCCGACCGCCGGATCCGCGAGTGGACCCGCTGGGAACGGCACACCCTCTGGCTGCGCACGGTCTTCTATCCCGTGGTCAACCTGACCCACATGCTGGTGATCGGCTCCGTGCTGGTCCTCGGCGGGATCTTCGTGCTGCGCGGCTGGATCTCGGTGGGGCAGCTGACGACGGGCGCGCTGTTCGCGCAGATGCTGACCGAGCCGGTCGGGATCGTGCTGCGCTGGTACGACGAGCTCCAGGTGGCCCAGGTGTCGCTGGGCCGGCTGGTGGGGGTGCGCGAGATCGAGCCCGACGGCGGCGACGAGCGGGTCCGGCCCGCGGGCCGGGACGTCCGGGCGGACGGCGTCCGCTTCGCCTACGGCGCGGACGACGCCGACGTGCTCCACGGCGTCTCCCTCGACGTGCCGCCGGGTACCCGGCTCGCCCTCGTCGGCCCGTCGGGGGCGGGCAAGTCGACGCTCGGCCGGCTGCTCGCCGGGATCTACGCGCCGCGGGAGGGCAAGGTGACGCTGGGCGGCGCGGAGCTGGCCCGGATGCCGACGGAGCGGGTGCGCCGGCATGTGGCGCTGGTCAACCAGGAGCACCACGTCTTCGTCGGGTCCCTGCGTGACAACCTGCTGCTGGCCCGGGGGGACGCCGGGGACGACGAGCTGTGGTCGGCGCTCGGCGCGGTCGACGCGGACGGCTGGGCGCGGGCCCTGGACGGCGGCCTGGACGCGGAGGTGGGCTCGGGCGGGCTGGCGCTCACTCCGGCGCAGGCGCAGCAGGTCGCGCTGGCGCGGCTGGTCCTGGCCGATCCGCACACGCTCGTCCTGGACGAGGCGACCTCGCTGCTCGACCCGCGCGCGGCCCGGCATCTGGAGCGGTCGCTGGCGAAGGTGCTGGAGGGGCGGACGGTGGTGGCGATCGCGCACCGGCTGCACACGGCGCATGACGCGGACGTGATCGCCGTGGCGGAGGACGGCCGGATCAGCGAGCTGGGCAGCCATGCCGAACTGGTCGCGGCGGAGGGGGCGTACGCGGCGCTGTGGCGCTCCTGGCATCGGTAGGCGCGCCGGTGCCGGGCTTCCGCGCGCCGGGCGCGTGCCGTTGTCGTGCCGGATTCGGCGGGAACGCTGGCCGAAAAGGGACGGGAACGGGGAGGAGGAGGCGACGGTGTTCGATCTCAAGGCCGAAGCGGACATGCGGTTGCATTCGGACCGGGTGGCGGCGGAGTTGGCGCGGGCGCGCCGGGAGGCGGAGGAGCGGGCGGCGCTCGGGCCGCGCGGCAAGGCGGAGGAGACGGTGGGTGGGGGTGAGCGGGAGTAGGTGTGCCCCGGCCCCTTCCCCAGAGGGGGCACCCCCACTTTCACCGTTTCTTCCGGGGCGAAGCCCCCGGGCCCGCAACGCGGCTTCGCCGCGTTGACCGGGGGCTGCGCCCCCTGGGCCCCCGAAGCGCCCTTCGGGCTCCCCCAGAGGGGGTACCCCCAGTCCTCAAGCGCCGGACGGGCTGGTTTTCGCGCCCGCACCGGATACCGCCCGCGCGGATATTGCCCGCACCGAATATCCAGCCCGGGCGCGCCGATCCAGCCCGTCCGGCGTTTGAGGACGAGCGGCG
>NZ_JAEAMR010000015.1:19878-34045 GCF_015999245.1 Streptomyces sp. AV19
GCGCTTGAGGACAAAGCGGCGCAGCCGCTTTGCGGGGCCCGGGGCGGAGCCCCGAGATGGGGTCCAGGGGCGAAGCCCCGGCGGGGGTGCAGGGGCGCAGCCCCCGCTCACCGCGCGAAGCGCGGTGCCGGGCCGAGGGGCGGAGCCCCGGAAGAAACGGTGAAAGGGCGGGGCGGGGCACAACTCACCACAACCCCAGCGCCCCCACCCCGCACGCCCCCGCCACCACCATGAACACCGGCATCAGCACCTTCACCTCCACCCGGCTCCCCGCCCGGAACCGCATCCCCTTCGGCGGCCCCACGGGATACCACCGCTTGCGCGCGATCGGCAGCGGCCAGAAGATCGGGCAGCCCGAGACCGTCAGCGCGTCGCCGATGTCGTGCACCAGCGCGCCCAGCACGATCGGCACCCCCAGCCACAGGTACTCGTTGCCCGGCCCGGTGAACAGCCAGTCGGAGCCGTGGCCCGGCTCGTCCAGGATCCCGGCGAGCATCCAGGCGCTCGTCGCGCCGAGCAGCCAGACCAGGACGTCGCTGGAGGTCCGGGCCGCCCGCCACAGGAGCCCCTCGACGGCGAGCACCATGTGCACGAAGAGGATGCCGAGCACGGCCCAGCGGTCCCCGGTCATCGCCAGGGCCGAGGTGCCGGCGCCGATGAGCACCGCCCACAGCGCGGTGTGCGTGAGCGTGCGGTGGCCGCCGTTGCGGCGCGGGTCGCCCTTCCCCCGCGTCGCCTTGTAGACCGCGTGGGACAGCCCGTCGATGATCCCGCACAGCACCCGCGATATGGGCCCGAACGACCGCGATATCGTCGCCGACTTGTGGTCCAGGTCGGGGGCGAGCGCCGCCCCCGCGCAGACCAGCGCGCCGACCACGAGCACCGGCCACGGCATCTCGTAATCGGTCCCGGCCACGGCCGCGCCCAGACCCAGCCACGCCGCCGCCCCGGAGAGCGAGTGCGCCGGTCCCATCATGATCGTTCACCCCTCGGCATCGCCGGACGTCGTCCTGACGCCGCGTCGGCCACTCAGCGTAATGCCCGGATGATCATCGTTCGACCGCCCGGTTCCCTGATCGGGCCAAAGGGCAGGCAGTATGGAGGGGTGACCCTTATCGATCAGATGCCGAGCCATGCCGACCCCGACGCCCTCTTCGAGGCCTTCTCGACCTGGGCCGAGGAGCGCGGCATCACGCTGTACCCCGCCCAGGAGGAGGCACTGATCGAGGTGGTCTCCGGGGCGAACCTGATCCTGTCGACCCCGACCGGCTCGGGCAAGAGCCTTGTGGCCGCCGGCGCGCACTTCACGGCGCTCGCCAACGACCAGGTGACCTTCTACACCGCGCCGATCAAGGCGCTGGTGTCGGAGAAGTTCTTCGACCTGTGCAAGATCTTCGGCACCGAGAACGTCGGCATGCTCACCGGCGACGCCTCTGTCAACGCCGACGCCCCGGTGATCTGCTGCACCGCCGAGGTGCTCGCCTCGATCGCGCTGCGCGACGGCAAGGACGCCGACATCGGCCAGGTCGTGATGGACGAGTTCCACTTCTACGCGGAGCCGGACCGCGGCTGGGCCTGGCAGATCCCGCTGCTGGAGCTCCCGCAGGCGCAGTTCGTGCTGATGTCGGCGACGCTCGGCGACGTCTCCCGGTTCGAGGAGGACCTGAGCCGGCGCACCGGCCGGCCCACCGCCGTGGTGCGCTCGGCGACGCGGCCGGTGCCGCTGTCGTACGAGTACCGCTCGACGCCGCTGACGGAGACGCTGACCGAGCTCCTCCAGACCCGCCAGGCGCCGGTCTACATCGTCCACTTCACCCAGGCCCAGGCCGTGGAGCGGGCGCAGGCGCTGATGAGCATCAACATGTGCTCGCGTGAGGAGAAGGAGGAGATCGCCAAGCTCATCGGCAATTTCCGCTTCACCACCAAGTTCGGCCGGAACCTCGCGCGGTTCGTCAAGCACGGCATCGGCGTCCACCACGCCGGGATGCTGCCGAAGTACCGGCGTCTGGTGGAGCGGCTGGCGCAGGCCGGTCTGCTGAAGGTGATCTGCGGGACGGACACCCTGGGCGTGGGTGTCAACGTGCCCATCCGCACGGTGCTGTTCACGGCCCTGACCAAGTACGACGGCCAGCGGGTGCGCACGCTGCGGGCCCGGGAGTTCCACCAGATCGCGGGCCGGGCCGGGCGGGCCGGCTTCGACACGGCCGGCTTCGTCGTCGCCCAGGCCCCGGATCACGTCATCGAGAACGAGAAGGCGCTGGCCAAGGCGGGCGACGACCCGAAGAAGCGCCGCAAGGTGGTCCGCAAGAAGGCCCCCGAGGGCTTCGTCGGCTGGACCGAGAACACCTTCGAGAAGCTGATCGCCTCCGAGCCGGAGCAGCTCACCTCCCGCTTCCGGGTCACGCACGCGATGCTGCTGGCGGTCATCGCCCGCCCGGGCAACGCCTTCGAGGCGATGCGCCGGCTGCTGGAGGACAACCACGAGCCGCGCCGCAACCAGCTGCGGCACATCCGCCGCGCCATCGCGATCTACCGCTCGCTGCTGGACGGCGGGATCGTGGAGCAGCTGGACGAGCCCGACGCCGAGGGCCGGATCGTGCGCCTGACGGTCGACCTCCAGTCGGACTTCGCCCTCAACCAGCCGCTGTCGACCTTCGCGCTGGCCGCCTTCGAGCTCCTCGACCCGGAGTCCCCGTCCTACGCTCTCGACATGGTCTCGGTGGTGGAGTCCACGCTGGACGACCCGCGGCAGATCCTGGTCGCGCAGCAGAACAAGGCGCGCGGCGAGGCGGTCGCGGAGATGAAGGCGGACGGCGTCGAGTACGAGGAGCGCATGGAGCGGCTGATGGACATCGGCCACCCCAAGCCCCTGGAGGAGCTGCTCACCCACGCCTACGACGTCTACCGCAAGAGCCACCCGTGGGTCGGTGACCACCCGCTGTCGCCGAAGTCGGTCATCCGTGACATGTTCGAACGGGCCATGACCTTCACGGAGTTCACCTCCTTCTACGACCTCGCCCGCACCGAGGGCATCGTGCTGCGGTACCTGGCGAGCGCGTACAAGGCGCTGGACCACACCGTGCCCGACGACCTGAAGTCCGACGACTTCGAGGACATCGTCGCCTGGCTCGGCGAGATGGTGCGCCAGGTGGACTCCAGCCTGCTGGACGAGTGGGAGCAGCTGGCCAACCCCGAGGTGGAGACGGCCGAGGAGGCCCAGGAGCGGGCCGACCAGGTCAAGCCGGTCACCGCCAACGCGCGGGCCTTCCGGGTGCTGGTGCGCAACGCGCTGTTCCGCCGGGTCGAGCTGGCCGCGCTCGACAAGGTCGCCGAGCTGGGCGAGATGGACGCCGAGTCCGGCTGGGACGAGGACCGCTGGGCGGCGGCGATGGACGCCTACTGGGACGAGTACGAGGAGCTGGGCACCGGCCCCGACGCGCGCGGCCCGAAGCTGCTGAGCATCGAGGAGCGGCCGGACGACGGCCTGTGGCGGGTGCGGCAGACCTTCGCCGACCCCAACGGCGACCACGACTGGGGCATCTCGGCGGAGGTGGACCTCACCGCGTCCGACGAGGAGGGCCGGGCGGTCGTCCGGATCACGGACGTGGGTCAGCTGTAAGCAGGGGGCCCCGGCCGGGGCACCCCTTCCCTCACATCGCGGCCGCCGGCAGCTCGCGCGTGCAGGCGGCCTTGGCTCGTCCAGGACCTCGTCGCGCGGGCCGCTCTCGACCACCTCGCCGGCCCGCATCACCGCGACCCGGTCGCAGAAGTGCCGGACGACGGCACGGCCGCGCGGGACGAGACGACGGCGAGGCCGCGCGAGACGAACAGCAGGGACAAGGAACGGCAGGGACAAGGCCGCCGCGAGAGTCAACACGCCCGTAGCATCCGACAACACCTAAACCATCACCAACTACCCCGAACCTGACGGCGTGAGAGGCCCCTCACGCCCCGGTCCTCACACCCCTGTGCCCCGGACGCACCCTCCGGCACACCCGGTCGAGCGCCCGCACCCGGCCCAGCACGCGCCGGGCCCGCCGCACCCCGCCGCGCAGAAGCCCCACGCCCGTGACGACACCCGGCGCGCCCGCGCCACGGCGGCCGCCCACCGGACCGGAAGGCCCACCGGCCCCGGCCCCAACCCCCGCGCCCGGTGCCGGCTCCTCCGCACGCGCTCTCCCCACCAGCCCGACGAGCTCCTCCCGATACCCCGCGGCCTCCTCCGCGCTCTCCGTCAGCACCAGCGTCTCCACCAGCGCCCGCCCGGCGGGTGTGGCGGGCCGCAGCTCCGTCAGTGCCGGGCGCAGGGCGCTCAGCCAGGCCCGTTCCGCCAGGTCCGGTACGGCGTCGGCCAGTTGCGCGGAGGAGAGCACAGCCGCCGTCGCCGCGGCGCGCTGCCAGGGGCCGTCCGCCCGGTCCGTCAGCTGCCCGACCCGCAGCCGGCGCCAGTTGGCCGCCCGCTCGTCGTCACCCGCCGCCGCTCTCGCCCGCAGCGCGGCGGGCAGCCGGCCGCGCAGCAGATCCGGACGCCGTTCCGCGAACTCCTCGACGTCCGTGGCGAGGTAGTGCCACACCACCGCCCGGTAGCGGTTGAGGTGGAACCGCACGGGAGTGAGCAGACCGCACCGGGCGAGCCGGGTGAAGCGCTCCGGAGGGACGCCGGCGAGCTCCGCGCCCCGCGCCGTACCCACCGTCCTGATCCTGGCGCGCAGCGCGCCTCCCCCACCCGCTCCGTGCCGCTCGATCTCCCCGGCCGGCACCCTGCGCACCCCACCCGGCCCGGAGGCGACCGTCCGTACCTCCCCCAGCTGGACGGCCAGCTCGAACTCCCCGGGCTTCAGCCCCAGTTCCCTCGCCGCCCGCAGCACCGGGACACACCGCTCCGCCATGACACACCCTCCCCGTCGTTCCCTGATTACCGACAGTGACGACTGTAGAGGAGGGGTACGACAACGGGGGTGGTACGACGAGGCCCCCGGTCCCGGGCCCGGTGCGGCGTCAGCCCTCGCGTCCGCCCCCGCCCTCTCCCCCGACCCGCTCCGCCAGCACCGTCATCTCGTAGGCGACCTGCCCCAGATCGGCACCCTCGTCCCCCAGGACGCAGAGGCAGCGCTCCTCGTCCACCGCGGTCACGAACAGCACGCCCCGGTCGAACTCGACCATCGTCTGGCGCACCTGTCCCGCCCGGAACTGCCGCCCGGTGCCCCTGGCCAGGCTGTGCAGCCCGGAAGCGACCGCGGCGAGGTGCTCGGCGTCCGCTCTCTCCAGCCCCTCGGCCGCCCCGGTCACCAGGCCGTCCCCGGAGAGCAGCAGGACGTGCCGTACACCGGGCACCCTGCGGGCCAGGTCGTCCAGTATCGCGTCGAGCCCCTTGCCGAGTCCCATGCGTCGCCTCCCCGTTCCGCCGTTCCCGGCACTGCCGTGCCAGCCTCGCTCACCCGCGCCCGGTCGGCAACCACGCGCCGCCCGGCCGGGCGGGCACCGAGGCGTCACCCGGCTCTCCGCCTTCGTCCCCCCTGGGTTCAATCCCCCGACGATCGGGCACACTTGCACAGCCGCAGGAAGAGCCGCTCACGGGAGCAGGTGATCCGCGTGTTCAACAGGCTTCGCAAGCGGTGGGAGCCGGACGGCCGGCGCTCCTCCGACCCTCCGAGCCGTCCGGACGAACCGCCCGGGAGGCGACCCGGGGGCAAGCGGCCCAACCTGTTCGAGGCCGCGGCCGCGTACATCGCCGCGTGCGCCGAGAACGACCCGGACAGGAGCGCGGAGGCGGCCCGCTGGGTCTCCCCCGAGGCGCTCAGCTTCGGGGTGAACGAGCTGGCCTGCAGGGCGGTCGTGGCGCTCGCCCGCGAGCGCGGCGCCCCGCCCCAGGCCGTGGCCCGCTCCCTGCTCGGACTGCCCGGCGTCTGACCGGGGCGTCCGACCGCGGCGCCCCACCGCCCGGCCACCCCACCGCCCGGCCACCCCACCGCCCGGTGCCCAACCGCCCGGCGCCGCGACGCGCGTCGGCCACGCGCCGCTCGGCAAGCGTTCCCCCACCGGTCACCGTTGAGCCGTGTACATGTCACCCCACGCGTCCTACGCTGCCGGTACCCCCTCGTCACGGAACCCGCACCGGACCGCTGTCACCGATTCCTTCCCCCCACTCGATCCCCACTCGATCCCGGAGGACCCGTGCCCAGCGCCTCGTCACGCCCCCACGCCCCTCGCGCCCCTCGCACCCTCCGCATCCTCCGCAGACGCCGCCCCGGCGTCCTGGCCGCCGCGTTCGCCGTCTTCGCGGGCTCCTTGGGCCTGTGGGCCGCCGACGCCGCCGGCTCCTCGGCGAGCCCGGCGGCCGCCGCGGTCCCCACGCCGGACCACGTCGTGGTCGTCGTCTTCGAGAACCACGCCTACGACCAGGTCATCGGCTCCTCCTCGGCCCCCTACATCAACTCCCTGGCCGCGGGCGGCGCGAACCTCACCGCCTCCTACGCCGAGACCCACCCCAGCCAGCCCAACTACTA
The DNA here is from genome assembly GCF_015999245.1 of Streptomyces sp. AV19. Lineage (GTDB taxonomy): Bacteria > Actinomycetota > Actinomycetes > Streptomycetales > Streptomycetaceae > Streptomyces. The sequence goes on from NZ_JAEAMR010000015.1 coordinate 26,385, forward strand.
CGCCCTGTTCTCCGGCGACACCCAGGGCATCACCGACGACAGCTGCGTGGACGTCGGTGCCCTCGACGAGCCCAACCTCGCCACGGAGTTGGCCGCCAAGGGCAGGACCTGGGCCAGCTACAACGAGTCCCTCCCGGCGGAGGGCTCCACCACCTGCGGCAGCGGCAAATACCGCCAGAAGCACAACCCCTGGTTCGGCTTCGGCAACGTGCCCACCAGCACCGCGCACACCTTCGCCGCCTTCCCGGCCGACTACGCCAAGCTGCCCACGGTCTCCTTCGTCGTCCCGAACATGTGCAGCGACATGCACGACTGCTCCGTCGCCACCGGCGACTCCTGGCTCAAGCAGAACCTCAAGGGCTACGCGGACTGGGCCGCCTCCCACAACAGCCTGCTGATCGTCACCTTCGACGAGGACAACCGGCTCAGCGGCAACCGCATCCCGACCGTCCTGTACGGGCAGCCCGTCAAGCCCGGTTCGAGCTCCGGCACCACGTACAACCACTACGACGTGCTGCGCACCGTCGAGGACATGTACGGCACCGCGCACGCCGGGAACGCCGCGTCCGGCAAGGACATCACCGGCGTCTGGAACAACTGACCGTGTATCTCGCGGACGGCCGCACCCCGCCGCCCGGCGCCGTCGCCCCCGCCGGCCGCGGCACCCGCCCCGGCCGGCGGGGCGGCGCGATCCCCGCGACGGTCCTCGCGCTGGGCACGGTCAGCCTGGTCACCGACGTCTCCTCGGAGATGGTCACCGCCGTGCTGCCGCTCTATCTGGTGTCCGGGCTGGGCCTCTCGCCGCTCGGCTTCGGCCTGTTGGACGGCGTGTACAACGGCGTCGGCGCCCTCGTCCGGCTCCTCGGCGGCCGCCTCGCCGACCGCGGCGGCGGCCGGCACAAGGCCGTGGCCGCCGCCGGGTACGGCCTGTCGGCCCTGTGCAAGCCGCTGTTGCTCGTGGCGCACGGCCTGCCGCTGATCGGCGCCGTGCTCGCCGCCGACCGCACCGGCAAGGGACTGCGCACCGCCCCGCGCGACGCCCTGATCTCGCTGTCCTGCGAACCGGCCGCGCGCGGGCGGGCGTTCGGGGCGCACCGCGCGATGGACACCGCGGGTGCGCTGCTCGGACCGGTCGTGGCCTTCCTCGTGCTGCGGGTGGCGGCCGGGGGGTACGACGCGGTGTTCACCGTCAGCGGCTGCGTGGCCGCGCTGGGCGTGCTCGTCCTGCTGCTCTTCGTCCCCGCGGGCCCCGCGAACTCCCCCACGTCGACGACAGGACCGCACACGCCCGTTCGCGCCCTGCTGCGCCGTCCCGCAGTGCGACGGCTGACCGGCTGCGCGGTGCTGCTGGGGCTGACGACGGTGAGCGACTCGTTCCTCTATCTCGCTCTCCAGCGCCGCCTGGACCTGTCCGAGTCCTGGTTCCCCCTTCTCCCGCTGGGCACTTCCGGGGTCTTCCTGGCGCTGGCCCTGCCGATGGGCGTCCTCGCCGACCGGTTCGGCCGCAGGCGGCTGTTCCTCTGCGGCCACTTGGCGCTGCTGGCGGCGTACGCGCTGCTCGTCACGGTGTCCGGCACCTCGCCCGTGCTCGCCGGGGCGGTGCTGGCGCTGCACGGGGGCTTCTACGCGGCGACGGACGGCGTCCTCGCCGCGGCGACCGCGGACGCGGTGCCTAAGGAGGCGCGCGGCAGCGGGCTGGCCGTGGTGCAGACCGGCCAGGCGGCGGCGCGCTTCGCGTGCTCGGTGGCGTTCGGCGCGGCCTGGACGGCCTGGGGCGACCGGACTGCGCTGGGCGCGGCGGCCGCCGGGCTCGCCGTCTCCGCCCTGGCCGGCGCGGTGCTGCTGCGCCGGGGATCCCCGCCGGGGAAGGCCCGGTGAACCTGACCCGCGCCCACCGGCTCCTGATCCTGCTCGCCGCCGTCCTCGTGCTGGGCGGGGTCGCGCTCGGCGCCACCCTGCACGCGGCCGGCCGGGCAGCGGAGAAGGACCGGGAGCGGCCGGGCGGGCCGCGGGTGCTCCCGGGCGAGGTGGTGCTGGGCGCGACGGGCCGCACCGTCTTCCGGAACATGGCCTGGGGCCCGCACCGCGACGAGATCGCCTCGGTGGACGGCCGGGCCCCCTCGGGGCCGCGCATGTCCTCCGGCGTGCGCTGTCTGCGGTTCCACTCCGCGGGCGGCACCGGGATCTGCCTGCGGTCGGTGCGCCGGGGCCTGCGGGACGCCTACCGCGCCGTCGTCCTGGACGCGCGGCTGCGCGAGCGGGGCCGCTACGACCTGGCGGGCGTGCCGAGCCGGGCGCGGGTGGCGCCGGGCGGGCGCGTCGCCGCGTGGACGGTGTTCGTCAGCGGCGACTCGTACGCGGGCAGCGCGTTCTCCACCCGGACGTCGATCCTCGACGTCCGCACCGGCGAGCTGGACCGGAACATCGAGACGTACCGCTTCCTCCTGGACGGGCGCCCGCACCTGTCCGCCGATCTGAACGTCTGGGGCGTCACCTTCGCCGACGACGGCCGCTTCTACGCCACGGCCGCCACGGGCGGCCGCACCTACCTGGTCGAGGGGGAGCGTCGCACCCGCACGCTGCGGTCGCTGCACGCGAACGTCGAGTGCCCGTCCCTGTCCCCCGACGGCACCCGGGTCGCGTACAAGAAGCGCGTGGCGGGCGCCTCGCCCGACGCGCCCTGGCGGCTGTACGTACTGGACCTGCGCTCCGGGCGGGAGACCGCGACGGCGGAACGGCGCAACGTGGACGATCAGGCCGTCTGGCGGGACGACCGCACCCTGGTGTACTCGCTGCCCGGCGACTACGGGTCGGACCTGTGGACCGTCCCGGCCGACGGCTCCGGCACCCCGCGCGTGCTGATGGAGGCCGCCCTGGCGCCGGTGTTCACCGGGTAGGGACCGGCGGGCGGGCTCGGCGAGGGTGCTCGGCGAAAGGGCTCACCGCCCCAGCTCCTTGCGCGACACGCGCCGCAGCCGCTTGCGCTGCGAGGGGTCCAGCAGGAGGTACGCGCCGACGGGCACGCCCACCATCACCAGCACCGCCGCCCAGAACGGCAGGAACAGCAGGAGCAGTGCTCCCACCGCGACGCCGCCGACGGCCACCTTGGCCCTGTTGCTCATCTCGGTACCTCCTCCGCTCCGTCCCCACAACGCCCGGCGTCCGCGGCCGGTTCCCTCCACCGGATGTCACCGGCCGGATGTCACTGTCAGTGTCCCTCGCTCCGTGGCGCGGCTCACATCGCGGCGGGGCTCGTACGGGGCGTCCGTGCTGTACCCTCGGCGACTCCGACGCCCACTAGTCAAATTTGAGGAATGCGCAGCGCTGTGACGCCGAACCCTGCCGCGACACCCTCCGAGATCTCCCTGCTCTCCCGCTGCTCCGCCGTCCACCTGCCCGCCGACCCGCCCCGCGAAAGCCGCGTCGCCTTCTGGCTCCCCGACGGCCGGGCCCCCGACGTCCGGGGCCCGGTCGAGGATCTGACGGTCGTCGTCCCGGACGGCGGGGACGTCACCACCACGACCGTGCGGGCCGTCCTGCTGCCCGTCCGCACGGCCCTGCCCGCGCTCACCCGGGCCCGCTCCGGGCAGGCCGGCGAGGCGGCCGCCTTCTGGGGCGCCGCCGCCGTGTTCGCCCTCCAACTGGCCGCGCGGGGACGCCTGCTGCCGGGCCTGAGCGCCACCGATCACGACGCCTGGCGCGCCGGCCCGCTCACCGCCGAGGACCTGCGGCGCGTCCAGGAGCTGGCCGACGCGATGCCGCCGACCGCGCACGCCGTACCGGTGCCCGGCAGCGATCCTCTGCTGCTGCCCGAACCGGTGCGGCTGCTGCGCTCGTTCCTCGACGCGGTCGCCGACACCCTGCCCCGCTCCCCCGCCGCGGCCGCCGCCGCGGGCGGCCCCGCCTTCGCCGCGCCGGAGCCGCGGCGGCGGCCCGGGCTGCGCCCGTGGGCCGACGCCGTCGCCGCCGGACACGACGCGGGCGTACGGCTGTCCTTGCGCGTCGAGACCCATGGCCCGCTGGACGAAGAGAGCACCGGCCCCCGTTTCCGGGCCGTCCGACCGGCCCCGCCTTCGCCGCGCCGGAGCCGCGGCGGCGGCCCGGGCTGCGCCCGTGGGCCGACGCCGTCGCCGCCGGACACGACGCGGGCGTACGGCTGTCCTTGCGCGTCGAGACCCATGGCCCGCTGGACGAAGAGAGCACCGGCCCCCGTTTCCGGGCCGTCCTCCAGGTGCACAGCCTGGCCGACCCCGCGCTGGTCGCGGACGCCGCCGGCGTGTGGACCGGCGACGCCCCCGCCGCCGCCCGCTTCGGCCGCACCGCCCGGCACACCGCCCTGCTCGCCCTGCGCCGCGCCGCGCACGCCTGGCCCGCGCTCGCCCCGCTGCTCTCGTCGGCGGTCCCGGACGCCCTCGACCTCGCCGACGAGGAGGTGACCGAGCTGCTCGGCAGCGCCGCCGCCGCGCTCGACGCCGCGGGCGTGGAGGTGCACTGGCCCCGGGAGTTCGCCCGGACGCTCACCGCGCACGCGGTCGTCGGCCCGCCGGACGGCGAGCGGCTGTCGGGCCTGCCCCCGCTGCTCTCCGCCGACGCCCTGCTGGCGTTCGGCTGGCGCCACGCCCTCGGCGGCCGGGAGCTCTCCCGCGCCGAGCTGGACCGGCTGGCCGAGGCGAGCCGCCCGGTGGTGCGGCTGCGCGACCAGTGGGTGCTCGTCGACCCCGCCGCCGCGCGCCGCGCCCTCGGCCGGCGGGACCGCAAGGTCACCCCCGTCGAGGCGCTGGGCATCGCCCTCACCGGACGCGCCCCCGCCGAGGAGGGGGACGAGGACGGCACCGTCGAGGTGCGCCCCACCGGCTGGCTGGCCGAACTGCGCGACCGCATCGCCGACCCCGAGGCCGCGGACGGGCCCGTCGTCCAGCCCCCGGCCCTCGCCGCGACCCTGCGCGACTACCAGCTGCGCGGCCTCGGCTGGCTCCACCGGATGACCTCCCTCGGCCTGGGCGCCTGCCTCGCCGACGACATGGGCCTCGGCAAGACCATCACCCTCATCGCCCTCCACCTGCACCGCCGGTCCCTGCCCGACGCGGCCGGACCGACGCTGGTCGTCTGCCCCGCCTCCCTCATGGGCAACTGGCAGCGCGAGATCGAACGTTTCGCCCCCGGCACCCCCGTCCGCCGCTTCCACGGCCCCGCCCGGACCCTGGAGGGGCTGGCGGAGGACGAGTTCGTCCTCACCACCTACGGCACGATGCGGCTGGACGCGGCACGGCTGGCGGAGACCGGCTGGGGCATGGTCGTCGCCGACGAGGCCCAGCACGTCAAGAACCCCTGGTCCGCCACGGCCCGCGGGCTGCGCGCCATCGGCGCGAAGGCCCGCGTCGCGCTCACCGGCACGCCGGTGGAGAACAACCTCTCCGAGCTGTGGGCCGTCCTCGACTGGACCACACCCGGCCTCCTCGGCTCCCTGGGCACCTTCCGCCGGCGCTACGCCCGGGCCGTCGAGGACGGCGCGGACCCCGACGCCGCGCGCCGGCTCGCCGCGCTGGTGCGCCCGTTCCTGCTGCGCCGCCGCAAGTCCGACCCGGGCATCGCGCCCGAACTGCCGCCGAAGACCGAGACGGACCGGGCCGTCGCGCTCACCGCCGAACAGGCGGGCCTGTACGAGGCGGTGGTGCGCGAAATGCTCGACCGGGTCGCCGAGGCGGACGGGCTGCAGCGGCGCGGCCTGATCGTCAAGCTGCTCACCGGGCTGAAGCAGGTCTGCAACCACCCGGCGCAGTTCCTCAAGGAGGAAGAACCGCGCGTCGGCGGCCGGTCCGGCAAGGTGGAGCTGCTGGACGAGCTGCTCGACACGATCCTCGCCGAGGGCGCGAGCGTGCTGGTGTTCACCCAGTACGTACAGATGGCCCGCATCCTCGAACGGCACCTGACCGAGCGGGGCGTGGGCGTGCAGTTGCTGCACGGCGGCACCCCCGTGGCGCGGCGCGAGGAGCTGGTGCGCCGCTTCCAGGACGGCGAAGTGCCCGTCTTCCTGCTGTCGTTGAAGGCGGCCGGCACCGGGCTGAACCTCACCCGCGCCGAGCACGTCGTGCACTTCGACCGCTGGTGGAACCCCGCCGTCGAGGCCCAGGCCACCGACCGCGCCCACCGCATCGGCCAGACGCGGCCGGTGCAGGTGCACCGGCTGGTCGCCGAGGGGACGGTCGAGGACCGCATCGCGGAGATGCTCACCCGCAAACAGGCGCTCGCGGACGCCGTGCTGGGGCCGTCGGGCTCCGGCGACGACGACGCGATGGACCGCCTCACCGAACTGACCGACACCGAGCTGGCGGAGCTCGTGTCCCTGGGGGGAACGCACCGATGACGGAACGCATCTTCGACGCACTGCCGCCGGTCCGCGGCGGGTCCTTCGCGCGGAGCTGGTGGGGCCAGGCCTGGCTGAAGACCCTGGAGGACAGCGCGCTGGACGGCAAACAGGTCAAGGCGGGCCGCCGGCTCGCGCGGGCGGGGGCGGTCGGCGCCGTGTCCGTACGCCCGGGCCGGATCACCGCGGTGGTGGACGAGGTCCGCGCCGACGTCCTGGTCCACCGGCTCCCCGAGGCGGACTGGGACCGCCTCCTCGACCTGGTGGCCGACCGCGCCGGTCACCTCGCGGCCCTCCTGGACCGGGACGTCCCCCCGGACCTCGCCGACGACGCCTCCGCCGTGGGCGTCGAACTGCTGCCGGGCATAGGCGACCTGGAACCGGAGTGCGCGTGCGGCGGATGGGACCACTGCGCCCACACCGTCGCCCTCTGCCACCAGGTGGCCCGGCTCCTCGACCGGGATCCGTTCGTCCTGCTGCTGATGCGCGGCCGGGGCGAGGACGAGATCCTCACCGCGCTCCAGCGCCGGACGGCGGGGCCGCCCTCCGGCGTCCCGGCACGCGAGGCGTTCGCACTGCGCGCCCTGGTCCCGCCGCTGCCACCGCTCCCGTCCCCGCCGGAGCCCACCCGCCCACCGGCCCTGACCGGCACGGACCATGTGCCGCCCGAACTCGACGTGGCAGCACTGGAGTTCCTTGCAACCGCAGCGGCGGACCTGGCACGCCGCCTCCTGACGGAGACCACCCTCCCCGACCTGACCCCCCATCAGGACGCGGTCCGCCTGGCGGCATTGACACCCCCCGACCCGACCGCCGAGCGCCTGGCCGATCTCAGCGACCGCACCCCCGCCGATCTGGCCCGGGCCGCCCGTGCGTGGCACCACGGCGGCCCGGCCGCCCTGGCAGCCCTGGAGGACGAGTGGTCGCCCCCCGAACTCCCGTCACTGGAAGGCGAACTGCTGACCGCCCTGAACGAATCAGGCACCGACGCCCACCCCCGCAGGGAAGGCAACCGCTGGCACCTGGACGACGACACGCAGCTGCGCTACGGCCGCGACGGCCGGTGGTGGCCTTTCCGGGAGGGCGAGCTGGTGGGCCCCGGAGAGCGGGACGCGGCGGTGGCGCTGGGCTTGCTGATGGGGTGATTCCTTCCCCGGCCCCACCCTTTCACCGTTTCTTCCGGGGCTGCGCCCCTCGGCCCCACAACGCGGCTGCGCCGCGTTCGTCCTCAAACGCCGGACCGGCTGATTCAGCCCGTCTGGGGGCACCCCCTCTGGGGGAGTTTGAGGACAGCGCC
>NZ_JAEAMR010000015.1:34145-85212 GCF_015999245.1 Streptomyces sp. AV19
GCGGCGAAGCCGCGTTACGGGCCCCGGGGCGCAGCCCCGGAAGAAACGGTGAAAGTGGGGGTACCCCCTCTGGGGGAGGGACCGGGGCCACAAAACCACCACCCTGCGTGCCCTCCTGGGGCGCACCGACCCCCGGTCGGTGTGATCTTCGCACCCTGCGGGCCGACGACCTGGACTGGTCCTACGGAACCGGAGCGCCCCTGCACGGCACGGCGCAGGACCTCCTGCTGCTCGCCTTCGGCCGCAGGCTGCCGCCGGGCCGCCTGCGGGGCGAGCACGAGGGCCGCTTCGTCGCCGCCTGAACGCCCGTCACCCCGCACCGCCGCCCAGCAGCCCGGACGGGAGCGCCGTCGGCAGGCTTGTCGGCAGGCCGCTGGGCAGTGCGGTGGGCAGGCCGGACGGGAGCCCGGAAGGCAGGCCCGAAGGAAGGCCGGAAGGAAGACCGCTGGGGAGGGCGGGGGTGGACGGTGAGCCCGACGCCGTCCGGTCGGGGCCGGCGGGGTCCGTGCCACCCCCGCTCCCGCCCTTCGTCAGCAGGGCCGTCCCGAGGGCGATCCCGCCGAGTGCCACCAGGGCGACCAGGACGTACAGGAGCCACCGGCGTCCGCCGGGGGACGGCGGAGGCGGTCCGAAGGAGCGATCGGCCATGGGACCAGCCTGCGCGCACCCGTCCGCGGTCCGGTGCGCGGTGACGGGACCGGTACACATTCCACCCCGGACCCTGACATTCCGTCACCCCGTGCCCGCGTGGCGCTCCGCGCGAAATGATTCTCCGATCGTACGATTTGCCGGATGACTGTTGATACGAACCAGAATGTCACCGAGGCCAAGGCGCGCGCCGCCCGCCTCCTGCTGGCCTTCCGGCACGGCAATCAACGGGCCTTCGACGACTGTCTGCCCGATGAGGCGGCCGGCGAGGAGACGCGCTACCTGGTCGCCGCGCTCGTCTGGATCGCCAACGAGGCGGTCGGCAAGGTGTATCTGCCCGGAGTCGCCGACCGGGTGCTGCGCCGGCTCGCCGGCCGGGCGCCGGACGAACCGGGCTGGGTCCCGACCGACGAGGAGGCGGCCCCCCATGTCGCGTTGCTCCTGGAATCCGTGTGGCGGCAGGACACCGAGACGGTGTGCGAGCTGGTCCGCGGCACACCCGACACCACGTTCCTGCTCGGCAAGCTGCTCGACGCGGTGGCCCGGCTGCTGCCCGAGGTGCCCGAGCGGGAACTGCGCCGCGTCATCGGCGAACTGCGCGGCGGAGGAACGCCTCCAGCCCCGCGAGGTCGTCCGTGTTGAGGTAGCCGGTCCCGGCCGCCAGCAGCTCCCGCCACAGCGCCTCCCGCGCCGGTCCGGGCGCGTCGGGCGTGGCCCAGAAGCGCACCCGTCTCCCCTCGCCGCGCGCCGTCGCGGTGATCCGCCGCAGTTCCGCCCGCTCGTGCTCCGGGATCGGGCCCACGCCCTGCCAGGTGAAGTGCCGTCCCCAGTCGTCGCTGACGAGCGGGACGAACGAGGCGGGCACGCCCGTTCCCAGGTCGTCGAGGCGCCCGTCGTAGAAGGCGTGCCGCACCCGCTCCGCCGCCATCGGCCCCCGCGCGCCCCGGTCGCCGGAGACCACGGCGGTCACCGCCCCGCGCCGCACCCGGCCGTCCGCGGCGGCGGTGAGCATCGGGTGGTAGCGGCGCAAGTGACGGGAGAGGGCGCGATAGGTGGGGTCGCCGGCGGTCTTGATGTCGATGAGGAGCTGCAGACCGCGGTCGTGTCCCCGGTACACCCGGCCGTGGTTGGCGCGGACGCGGCGCAGCAGCGGGTCGAGGTAGAGGGCCTCCAGGGTGCGGCGCGGGTCGAGTCGACCGGCGTCGTGGGCGACGAGGAGCTGTCCGTCGACGAGCCAGATGTCGGCCTCGACGCTGTCGAACCCGTGGGCGAGGGCGTCGGTGAGCGGGTGCGGGTGCTCGTAGTCGTTGTGCGCGTGCGCGTGGCGCAGCGGCGGCAGGGGCGTTCCGGTGTCCCCCGCCGCGGCGCGGGCGGGTGCGGCGAACGAGGCCGCGAGGGCGGCCCCCAGGGCGACGGCGGCGGTCCGGCGCGTGGGGCGCGGTCGTCCGGCGCGAGGAGTCATCGGGGTCACGGTCCCTCCGGTGAACGGTGCATAGGCGCGCGGCGAGCGTGCTGCTGCGAGTGAGTATCGAGGCCCGAAGGGCCGTTCGGCAGGGACGTGCCGAGAGTTGCCCGGTTCGCCGCCGGTGCTTTCACTGCCGTTCTTCCGGGGCAGGGATAAGGCCCCTGCGGTGTGGTGGAGTTGACGAGTCTCTGGGGTCAAGGGTGAGCAGACGCGGAAGCCGCGTGCGCGCGGTGCTGTCGGTGCTGGTGGCGTGGGTCTCGCTGGTCGGCGGGGGCACGGCGTGGTCGGCTTCCTCCGCTCCCGCGCGGGAGGGCGCGGAACTGCGCGTGGGCGCGGTGTCGGCGGTCGCCCCGGGCGTGGGCTACCGGGAGTTCTCCTTGAAGGGACGTCACGGCCCGGCCCACGGCCACCTGCTGACGGTGGACCTGCGGGAACGACGCGTGTCGGTGGACCTGTTGTACCCCGGAACGGTGGCCGCGCGGTCCGGGATCTCCCAACTGGCCGACCGCCGGGGCGCGGTGGGCGGGGTGAACGGGGACTTCTTCAACATCGCGGAGCAGCAGCACCCGGGGGTGGAGGCCACCGGCGCGCCGGTGGGCCCGGCGGTGGCGGGCGGCCGGTCACTGAAGGCCGCCGTGCCGTACGGCCAGCGCTTCGGCCCGGACACGCCGCGCGGGGTCTCGACGGAGGACGTCCTGGCCGTGGGCACGGACCGGGTGGCGCGGCTGGACCGGCTCCGGCTGGACGGGGTCGTCCGCGCCGGCGAGGACGAGCTGGAGCTGAGCGGCTTCAACCAGTACGCGCTGCCGGTGGGCGGCGTCGGCGCGTACACCGCGGACTGGGGCTCCGCGTCACGGCTGCGCGCGACCTGCGGGACGGACAACGACCGGGGCGCCCCGTGCAGCCGCACCACCTACGAGGTGACCGTGCGGGGAGGTCGGGTGACGGCCGTGTCGCGCAGACCGGGCCGGGGCCCGGTGCCCCGGGGCACGGTGGTGCTGGTCGGGCGCGAGGGGGGCGCGCGGGACCTGAGCCGGCTGGAGGTCGGCGAGGAGGTGGACGTGGTGCGGCGGCTGCGATCACGCGAGGGCGGCGCGCTGCGGTGCGCGCTGGGCGGCTTCCCGATCCTGCGCGACGGCCGGGCGCTGCGCGGACTGGACGCGGTGACGGGCGCGGTGCGCACCGCGGCGGGTGTGGGCGGCCACGGTCACCGGCTGTACCTGCTGGCGCTGGACGGCCGGGCCGCCTACCGGAGCGGCCTGACGCTGGCCGAACTGGCCGCCACGATGCGGGACCTGGGCGCCGAGGACGCCTTCAACCTGGACGGCGGCGGGTCGAGCACGCTGGTCACCCGCGATCCGCACGGCGGCCGGGCCGCGGTGCGCAACCATCCGTCGGGCGGCGCCGAACGGGCGGTGGCCAACGGGATCGGCGTCTTCGTCAGGTGACGACCCCGGCGGCCTCGGTACCGGGGTTCAGGGACGGACGCTCGCCACCAGGTTCGTGGTGGCGGTGATGCCGTGGTAGATGGTCGGCGCGATGCTGGTGCTCGCGAGCATGAAGCCCAGCAGGATGCAGACCAGCGCGTGGGACATCCGCAGGCCACCATTGCGGAGGAACACCACGGCCAGAACGACGAGCAACACAATCACGGAGATCGAAACGGCCATGACGTACCTCCTCGGCGGAGCTGCGGACGTCCGCTCAGTGTCGCGTATCGCGGCATGTCCCCTCTCACTGTGAATGTGCTCCTTTCGGGTGGCACATCAGTGATTGGGGCCCGGGTGGCCGCAAAGCTCCCGTCGGGACGGGTGACTCCACGCGCCTACGTTCTAGGGATGTTCGACGAGCGGACGGTGCCGGGCCTGCCTAGGCTGACGGAATGAGCCGCACAGTCCGGGAGCGCGGGCGCACCACGACGCAGAAGACGGAGGTCCGGACGGCTGAGGACGGTGAGCCGGACTTCCCCTGGCGCCATGCGGTGAAAAGCGGGGGCTTGCACCGGGTGCCCGACGGCTTCGCGCTCTTCTTCGGTCTCCTCGGCGTCTTCTGCGCCCTGACCTCGCTGATCCCGCCGCTGCGGCGCGGCGCCCACCCGGTGACCGACACCCTGGACACCCTGACCGTCCCCACCGCCCCCAACCTCGCCTACGCCGTCTTCCTGCTGCTGCTCGCCACGGCGACGGCCGCCCGCAAGCGCGTCGCCCTCTGGTTCGTCCTCGCCTACCTGGCGCTGCTGGTCCTCGCGGACGTGCTGCTGCTGGCCGCCGACTACTGGGACACCGTCCCGTCGCTGGTGCTCTCGCTCGCGGCGATGGCCCTGCTGGTGCTGGCGCGCCACGAGTTCCGCGCGCAGGTGCGGCGCGGTGCGTTCCTGCGCGCGCTGCTGGTGCTGGTGGCCGGGCTCGCCGTCGGCACCCTGGTGGGCTGGGGCCTGGTGTCGCTGTTCCCCGGCTCGCTGGAGCGCGGCGGCGGGAACCGGCTGATGTTCGTCGCCAACAAGGTGTGCGGCGGGCTGGTCAGCGGCCGGGCCTTCACCGGGCACCCCCCGCACCCGGTCTACTTCCTGCTCGGCCTGTTCGGCGCGCTGGCCCTGATCAACGCCACCATGACGCTGTTCCGCTCGCAGCGCCTGGAGGCCGCCCTCCACGACGACGAGGAGCCGCGCATCCGCGCCCTGCTCGCCCGCTACGGCGGCTGCGACTCGCTGGGCTACTTCGCGACCCGCCGGGACAAGGCCGTCGTCTTCTCCCCCAGCGGCAAGGCGGCCGTCACCTACCGGGTCGAGGCGGGCGTCTGCCTGGCCTCCGGCGACCCGCTGGGCGACCCCGAGGCGTGGACGCCCGCGATCGACGCCTGGCTGGAGCTGGCCGGCCGCTACGGCTGGCAGCCCGCCGTGATGGGCGCCAGCGAGGCCGGCGCCCGGGCGTACGCCCGCTCGGGGCTGGGCGCGCTCCAGCTCGGCGACGAGGCGATCCTGCAGGTCGCCCACTTCGACCTGGAGGGCCGCGAGATGCGGGTCACCCGACAGGCCGTCAACCGGGTCGAGCGCACCGGCGCGACCGTCCGCGTCCGCCGGCACGCCTCGCTCACCGACGAGGAGATGGGCGAGGTCATCGGGCGGGCCGACGCCTGGCGGGACACCGAGACCGAGCGGGGCTTCTCCATGGCGCTGGGGCGCCTCGGCGACCCCGCCGACGGAAACTGCCTGCTCGTCGAGGCGTTCGACAGCGACGGGAACATGATCGCGCTGCTGTCCTTCGTGCCCTGGGGACGGGACGGCGTCTCCCTGGACGTGATGCGCCGCGACCGGGCCGCGCCCAACGGCGTCATGGAGTTCATGGTCACCCGGCTGTGCGCCCAGGCCGGGCGGTTCGGGATCAAGCGGATCTCGCTGAACTTCGCGGTGTTCCGCGCCGCCTTCGAGGAGGGCGCGCGGATCGGCGCCGGGCCGGTGCTGCGCCTGTGGCGCAAGCTGCTTCTCTTCTTCTCCAAGTGGTGGCAGCTGGAGGCCCTTTACCGCTCCAACGTCAAGTACGACCCCGAGTGGCACCCGCGCTTCCTGTGCTACGCCGACGCGGGCGCCCTCGCCCGGATCGGCCTCGCGTCCGGCATCGCGGAGGGCTTCGTCTCGGTGCCCAGCCTCGGCAAGCTGTGGGGACGCGGACGGGCCCGGGGCGCCGCCCGCCCGGCGTCCACGGCCGGACTGCCCCCGCTGTCCGAACTCGAACTCGGCACCGACGCCGCCGGGGAGCTGGTCAAGGACGAACTCGAGGGCCTGCCCGAGCAGGTGCGGGTGCGCCGCCACAAGCTGGACCGGCTGCGCCGCGAGGGCGTCGACCCGTACCCGCCGACCGCCCACCGCACCCACACCTGCGCCGCCGTCCACGCGGCGCACGGCGCGCCGCCCCCGGGCAAGCGCACCGGCGACCGGGCGGCCGTCGCCGGACGCGTCCTGCTGCTGCGCAACCACGGCGGGATCGCCTTCGCCGTGCTCCGCGACTGGTCCGGCGACCTCCAACTGGCCGTCTCCCGCGACGGATCCGGCCCCGAGCTGCTGCGCCGCTTCACCCGCCTCGACCTCGGCGACCACATCGAGGCCGAGGGCGAGGTCGGCTCCAGCGACAAGGGGGAGCTCACCCTCTTCGTCACCCGCGCCCGGCTCACCGCCAAGTGCCTGCGGCCGCTGCCCGACAAGCGGTACGGGCTCACCGATCCCGAGGCGCGGGTGCGGATGCGCTACGTCGACCTCGCCGTCTCGCCGGAGGCCCGGCGCACGGTGCGGGCGCGCAGCGCCGCCGTCCAGGCGCTGCGGCGCGGCTTGTCGGAGCGGGGCTACCTGGAGGTCGAGACGCCGATGCTCCAGCAGGTCCACGGCGGCGCGAACGCCCGCCCGTTCACCACCCACATCAACGCCTACGACCTGGACCTGTACCTGCGCATCGCCCCCGAGCTGTACCTGAAGCGGCTGTGCGTCGGCGGCCTGGAGAAGGTCTTCGAGCTGGGCCGCACCTTCCGCAACGAGGGCGTCTCCTACAAGCACAACCCCGAGTTCACCATGCTGGAGGCGTACCAGGCGTTCGCCGACTACGACGTGATGCTGGACCTGACGCGCGAGCTGATCCAGGAGGCCGCGATCGCCGCGCACGGCGCGCCGGTCGCCCTGCGGACCGACCCCTCCTCCGGGAAGACCGTCGAGCACGACATCTCCGGCGTGTGGCCGGTGCGGACCGTGCACGGCGCGATCTCTGAGGCGCTCGGGGAGGAGGTCGGCCCGGACACCTCCGAGCGCGAACTGCGGCGGCTCTGCGACGCGGCGGGCGTCCCCCACCGGCCCGAACACGGGCGCGGGGACGTCATCCTGGAGATGTACGAGCGTCTGGTGGAGGAACGGACGACGCTCCCGGTCTTCTACAAGGACTTCCCGACGGACGTCTCGCCGCTCACCCGCCCGCACCGGGTGGACCCACGCCTCGCCGAGCGCTGGGACCTGGTCGCCTTCGGCACGGAACTGGGCACGGCGTACTCGGAGTTGACCGACCCCGTCGAGCAGCGGAACCGCCTGACGGCGCAGTCGCTGCTGGCGGCGGGGGGTGATCCGGAGGCGATGGAGCTGGACGAGGACTTTTTGCGGGCGTTGGAGTATGCGATGCCGCCGACGGGGGGGTTGGGGGTGGGGGTGGATCGGCTGGTGATGTTTCTGACGGGGTTGTCTATTCGGGAGACGTTGCCGTTTCCGCTGGTGCGGCATTTGTGAGGGGGGTGTTGTGCCCCGGTCCCGCCCTTTCACCGTTTCTTCCGGGGCTGCGCCCCGGGGCCCGGCACCGCGCTCACGGGCTGAAATGGCGCGCCGAATCAGCCCGTCCGGCGCTTGAGGACAGCGCCCGAAGGGCGCTTCGGGGGCCAGGGGCGGAGCCCCGAAAAGGGGGCCAGGGGGCGGAGCCCCCAGCGGGTGCAGGGGCGAAGCCCCGCCCAGGGCGCCCGGGGCGCAGCCCCCGCGCGGAGCGCAATGCCGGGCCGAGGGGCGGGGCCCCGGAAGAAACGGTGAAAGGGCGGGGCCGGGGCACACCAACCCCCTCAACCCCCGCCGCCCAACTCCCCCCACCCGACCACCCGGTCGCACCACCGCCCCAACAGCACCGGATCATGCCCCACCGCCAGCAACCCCGCCCCGCTCCCCCTCCGGTACTCCTCGACCACGGAAACCAGCGCCGCCGTCGTCGACGCGTCCAGCATCGCCGTCATCTCGTCGCAGATCAGCCAGCGCGGCCGCAGCGCCAGCGCCCTCGCCAGGCAGGCCCGTTGCAGCTGGCCGTCGCTGACCTGGTGGGGGCGGCGGGACAGGAGTTCGTCGGAGAGGCCCACCGAGGTGGCGAGGGCGCTCACGTCGGTGCGCGGGCGGCCCGTCGCGCGCAGCGGTTCCGCGATCAGGTCGCGCAGCCGCAGGCGCGGGTCGGCGGAGAGGCGGGGCTGTTGGAAGATCACGCCGAAGGCTGTCCGTTGGGAGCGCGGTGCCCGGTGGCGCCAGCCGCTCACCGGTTCGCCGTCGAGGACGACCGACCCCGCGTACGGGCGGTGCAGCAGGGCCGCCACCCGCGCCAGGGTCGACTTGCCGCAGCCGCTGGGGCCCAGCAGGCCGACCGACTCGCCGTCGGCCAGGGCGAGGGAGACGTCGCGGACGACCGGGTCGCGGGGGTCGTATCCGGCGGTGATGTGGCGCAGTTCAAGCACGGGAGCTCCCGGCGTGGTGGCAGGCGACGGCTCCGTCGAAGGCGGGGACGACCCCGCAGGCGTCCGTCGCCGAAGGGCAACGCGCCGCGAAGGCGCAGCCCTCGGGCAGGGCGCCGAGCTCCGGCGGCATGCCGGGGATGGGCTTGAAGGAGCGTTCCGGGAGGGCGTCCAGGAGGCCGCGGGCGTAGGGGTGGCGGGGGCCCGCGGTACCGAAGAAGTCGGTCGCGTCGGCGAGTTCGACGATGCGGCCCGCGTACATGACCGCCACCCGGTCCGCGATCCGCTCCGCCGCCGCCAGGTCGTGCGTGATCATCAGCAGGGCGTGCCCCTCGTCCACGTGGCGGCGCAGTTCGTCCGCGGTGCGTTCGACCAGGTCGCGGTCGAGCCCCGTCGTCGGCTCGTCGGCCAGCAGCAACGGCGCGTCGCCGACCAGCGCCAGTGCGGTGGCCGCGCGCTGGGCGAGGCCGCCGGAGAGCTGGTGGGGGTAGCGGTCGAGGTGGTCGGCCGGGAACGCGGCCCGCGCGGCGGCGGCCTTCTCGCCGTCGCGCCGCCCGGTCAACTCACGCAGAATTTCGCGGAGTTGGGAGCGCACCGTGCGCACGGGCGTCAGGTGCGCGGACGGGCTCTGCGGGACGAGGCCGATGCGGCGCCCCCGCACCTCGCGGGCCAGCACGCGCTCACCGGCCGACAGCAGGTCGAGGTCGTCCCCGCCGAGCAACGCCCGGCCCGTGGCGCGCGCATTGCCCGGCAGCAGCCCGAGCAGCGCCGAGGCCAGGACGGACTTGCCGCAGCCGCTCTCGCCGATGAGGGCGAGGCACTCTCCGGCATCCAGCCGGAAAGAGGCGTCGGTGACGGCCGCCACCTCCCCGCCCGCCGGCATGCGGAAGCGGACGGTCAGGTCACGGACCTCCAGGAGAGGCGTCACAGCGCGAGCTCCGATCGGCGGCGGGGATCGAGCCGGGCGCGCCACGCCCCCGCCAGCCCCGCCACGGCCAGCGTCGGCACGATGATGAACAGGCCGGGGAAGAGCGTCGGCCACCAGTCCCCCGCCAGCAGCGTGCCGCGCGCCGCCTGGGCCATCGCGCCGAGGCTGGCCCGGTGGGCGGGCAGCCCGAGGCCCAGGAACGACAGCGCGGACTCGTGCCAGATCGCGTGCGGGACCATGAGGACCGCCGCCAGCCCGGCCCGCGGCAGCACCGCGGGCAGCAGGTGCCGCACGGTCACGCGCCACCGTGACGCGCCGCCGGATATCGCCGCGTCGATGAACGGGCGGGTGCGCAGCGACAGCAGTTCGGCGCGGACGATCCGCGCGGTCGACAGCCAGTGGGTGACCGCGACGGACGCGACGACCGGCCAGACGCCAGGCCGGAACATGGCCACGACGAAGATCCCGAGCAGCAGGTGCGGCACGGACGAGAAGAGGTCGACGACGCGCATCACCACGCGGTCGGCCCACCCGCCCAGCGCGCCCGCGAGCGTGCCCACCGCCGTGCCGACGACGGTCGCGGCGAGCGCGGCGACGACGCCGACGAGGAGCGAGACGCGCAGCCCGTGGACGCAGCGCAGCAGCAGGTCGCGGCCGACCTCGTCGGTGCCGAACGGGTGGGCCCAGGACGGCGGTTGCAGCTTGGCGGCGAGATCGACGGCCTGCTCGTCCAGCGGCCACACCAACGGAGCGACCACGGCGGTCAGGACGACGAGCGCCACCAAGGCCGCGGACAGGCGCATGCGCAGCCGGTCACCCATCGAAGCCCACCCTCGGGTCGGCCAGCCCGTACAGCAGGTCGGACAGCAGGTTGCCGACGAGCACCGCGGCCGTGGCCAGCACGGTGAGCGCGGCGAGCAGCGGGAAGTCGACGGAGGTCGCCGCCTCGACGGTGGCCGAGGCGATGCCGGGCCAGCTGAAGACGGTCTCCACGAGCAGGGCCCCGGTGATCAGTTCGGGCACGCGGGAGCCGATCAGGGTGAGGACGGGCAGCAGGCCGGAGCGCAGCGCGTGCCCGAGCAGGACGGTGCGTTCGCTCAGGCCGCGGGCGCGGGCGCCGCGCACGGGGTCCTCGGCGAGGGCGTCGCCGACCCCTTCCCGGACGTAGAGGACGAACCACGGCAGCTGGGTGACCGCGAGGACGCAGGCGGGCAGCACCAGATGGGAGAGCACCTGGCCGGCGGTCACGGCGTCGCTGCCGGTGTCGGTGAGCCCGCCGGCCGGCAGCGCGTCCAGCTTCAGCGCGAAGAACCACACGGCGAGCAGCCCGATCCAGAACGGCGGCGCCGCCTCCAGCACGAACGCCAGCCCGCTGGCGATCCGGTCGAACCACCCGCCCCGGCGGCGCGCGGCGAGCACACCGATGACGGTTCCGACGACGACCGCGAGGACGAAGGCCACCCCGCACAGCAGCACCGACCAGCCGATGCGCTCGCCGATCACCTGGGCGACCGGCTGCCGCAGGGTGGTGGAGTCGCCGAGGTCGCCGGTGAGGGCGGCGCTCAGCCAGTCCCACCAGCGGACGGCGAACGGGCGGTCGGCGCCCAGGTTCTCGCGGACCTGGTCGAGCACCTCCCGCCCGGCGACCGGCCCCGAGGAGCCGGCGTAGGCCGGGTCGAAGGGCGAGGCCGCCGCGACGGCGAAGACGGCGAAGGTCACGACGGCCAGCACGGGGACGGCGGCGAGCAGCCGCCGTCCCGCCATGCGGCCCATCGCGCCCCAGGGCAGGGCGCTCACTTCTTCGGCTGCCACGCCTCGACGTTCCACCACGGGCCCGCGCCGAGGCCGTGGTCGTGCGGCTCCACCTGGGTCGTCAGGTCCTGCCAGCCGTCGCCCACGACGTAGAGGTGGTCGACGTGGGTGAAGAAGACGTAGCCGGGGTTGTCGGCGAGACCGCGCTGGACCTTGTCGTACGCGGCCTTGCGGGCGGCCTTGTCGCTCGCGTGCCGGCCCTCCTCCAGGGCCTTGTCGACCTCGGGGTTGTCGTACGCGGCCATGTTGTTGAAGCCGTCGAGGGCGAGGGAGGAGTGGAGCAGGTTGTAGAGGTCGAAGTCGGGGTCGGCCGGGTTGCCGCCGCCCGCGAGCACCGCGTCGTTCTTCATCCGCGGCTCGATGACCTCCCACGTACCGCTCTGCACCGAAACCTTGACGCCGGCCTTCTTGGCGTCGGAGGCGAAGGCGAGGGCGTGCTCCTGGCGGAGCTTGTCACCGGCGGGGAACCAGAGGGTGAACTCGGCCTTCTCCCCGTCCTTCTCCCGGATCCCGTCGCCGCCGGCCTTCCAGCCCGCGTCGTCGAGCAGCTTCTTCGCCTTGCCCAGGTCGTACGGGCGCTCCGTGCCCTTGGCGAACCACGGGCTGTCGGTGGGCACCGGCCCGTAGCCCTCGCGGCCCGCGCCCTCCAGCAGCTTGGCGACCATGGCCTTGCGGTCCACGGCGAGGTCCAGCGCGCGGCGGACGGCGATGTCGCCGGTGACCTTGTTGGCCGTGGGCAGCGTCACACCGCGGAAGTCCGTGGTCCGGGCCGTGATGATCTTCTTGCCCGAGTCCTTCTTGAAGCCGTCGGCGAGGTTCGGGGGCAGGATCGCGCCGTCCAGGTCGCCGGAGCGCAGCCGCGTGGCGCGGACGTCGTCGTCCTTGATGATCGCCATGGTGAGCTTCTTGATCTTCGGCTCGCCGCCCCAGTAGTCCGGGTTGGCGGTGAAGGTCAGCTTCTCGCCCTTGCCCCAGCCCGTGAGAACGTACGGGCCGGTGCCTATCGGCTTGGTGTTGAACGAACCGGTGTTGACGTCCTGGCCCTTGGCCACGTGCTCGGGGACGACCGGCAGCACGGTGCGCTCGGCGAACGGCGCGTAGGCGTACTTCAGCTTGAAGACGACGGTGTCGTCGCCGCGCGCGGTGACGCTGTCGATGGCGTCGAGCTCGCCCTTGGCCTCGTTGTTGGTCTTCTTGTCGAGGACGGTCTCGTAGGTGAAGACCACGTCCTTCGCGGTGAACGGCTTGCCGTCGCTGAACTTCACGCCGTGCCGGAGCTTGTACGTGTACGTCCGGCCGCCGTCGGCCACCTCGGGGAGCGCGGCGGCGAGCGCCGGCTTGAGCTTCATGCCGGCGTCGCGGGTCAGCAGCCCGTCGAAGATCTTGGAGTTGCCGTCCTTGCCGTAGCCGAGGAGCGGGCTGAGCGTGTCGGGCTCGTTGGCGAGGCCGACGACGAGGGAGTCCTTGCCGCCCTTGGCCCCCTTGTCGGAGGAGGGCTTGGAACAGGCGGTCGCGGCTCCCGCGGCGAGGACGCCTGCCATGGCCATGGCGGCCATTCCCCGAATGGATCGGGCCGTCATGTGCCGCGCTCCTTTGCTCTCGGTTGCTCTCGGTTCATTGCTCTTGCGAATCGCTCGCAATTAAACCGTATGGGCTGGTGGCGGGGGGACTGGGGGCCGTGCACGCAGGGGCTCCGGGCGCCCTGTGGCACCCGGAGCCCCAGTCGGCCGATGGAACTCAGCAGACGATGTAGATGGACTGCCAGCCGAAGGGCGTGGACTGCTCGGCGCCGCGGTTGCTCCGGAGCACGGTGTGCACCGGGTCACGGCCGTCGGCCGCGTTGTGCATGCGGCCGTCCTGCCCGCGCGGCACCCACTTGTAGGACCCGTGGAACGGGATCTGGTGGTAACCACAGCCGTTGATGTCGGCCGAGCGTCCGCTGAAGCTCGTCCCCTCGTACGCGACGAAGGACGACGTCATCCCGTCGGCTCCGGCCTCGGCCGCGGTCGACGGAACCGCCGAGAGGCCACCGATCGCAACCGTCGCCACGAGCGCGGCCGCCGCACGACGGCCGAATGCGAACTTGGGCATTGCTTTCCCCCTTTTCGGATCTGTTGTGCTGTTCCGAAGCTAGCCGCGCTCCGGGAGCATCCGCCCCACCCTTCGATCCTGCTCGAAAGCCTGCCCAAGGCTTTCGGCGGCCGTCCGGCTTTCAGCGGCCACCGGCCACGACCACCCGGTGCATGATCCGGCGCGTTCCCGGACCGATCGGTGTGGCCCGGTGCAGGACCCGCCTGTTGTCCCAGACCACGATGTCGCCGGGGCTCCAGCGGTGCCGGTGGACGAACTCCTCCCGGGCGGCGTGCGCGATCAAGTCCGCCAGGGTGGGCGCCGGTTGGCCGACCCCGCGCAGGTCGGTCTGGCACCAGTCGTTGACGTACAGGGCCCGCAGGCCGCTCCCCGGGACCGTGATGACGACGGGATGCCGCGCCGTCTCGCCCCGCAGCGGGTGGACGTGCGTGCCCGTGGCGCCGTCCAGTGCCTCCCTCCAGCCGGGCGGGAGTTCCTCACAGGCGCGCACCATGTCCGCGAAGAGCGTGTCCCCGCCCCGCGCCGGGAGCAGTTGGGCCTGGAGGACGGTGTACCGGGCCGGGTCCGGGAGGAAGGACTGGTCGGTGTGCCAGCGCGCGACGTCGGGGCCCTTCTCCGCGGCGCTGTCGATGACGTGCACGTACGCGCTGCCCTGGCACGGCGGGTAGTAACGGAGTTGGGGAACGGGCTGCGGTGCGCCCAGGGCGCGGGCGAACTCCTCCAGCGCGGCCGCGTCCGGGTCCGGACGGCCGCGTACGACCACCACGCCGTGCCCGGCAAGCGCCTGCCGCACCTCGTCCGCCGACGCGGTCTCTGCCACGAAGCCCTCTCGCACGGTCTTCATGCCGACCAGGCTGGGCACCCGCCCCGGGTTGGTCAATGGGCCGGGAGGGGAAGGAAGGACCCGTCCGGTCAAGGTCGGCGGATGAGTGGGGAGTTGGTGCGTGATGAGCGCGGAGACGGCCGATGCGGTCGTGGTCGGGAACGGGGTACTGGGGCTGTCCATCGCCTATGAGGTGGCGGTCCGGGCGCCCGGGGCACGGACCGTGGTCGTGGGACGGGCCGCGCGCCCCGGCGCCGCCACCGTGGCGGCGGGGGCGATGCTCAACTGCTTCGGCGACGTCACCGCGCTCACCGGCGCGCACCCCGCCTCCGAAACCAGGTTCGCGCTCGCCCGCGCCGCGCTCGACGCCTGGCCGCGGTGGCTCGACCGCCTGGAGGCGGAAGCCGACGGGACTCCCGTCCCCCGGGTCAAGGGCACCTTCGTGGTGCTGGGCGCACAGGCCACATCGTGCGTGACCGAGAACTACGAGGCCGTCCTCGCCGCCGCGGCCAAGTACGGCGAGCGGCACCGGGAGATCGATCCCCAGGAGATCGACGGGCTGGCCCCACTCCCCCAGGAGCGGCCGCTGCGCGCGCTCCACCTCGAACGCGAAGGAGCGGTCGACGCCCGGGCCGTGCTCGCGCTGCTGGAGACCGCGACGGCCCGGCGCGGCGTCGAGCCGGTGGACGACGAGGTGACCGGGCTGGTCGTGTCGGGCGGGCGGGCCGTCGGCGTACGGCTGGCTTCCGGCGGGACGGTCGCGGCCGGCAGCGTCGTCCTCGCGGCGGGCGCGGCGACGCAGCGGCTGGTCGACCAGCTGCCGCCCGGCATGGTCCAGCCCGTGCTGTACGGCAGCGGTTCCGCCGTGGAGACCTTGCGGACGGACGGGCCCGGGTTCCGTGAAGTGGTGCGCACGCCCGTCCAGTCGGAGGCGTGCGGCCTCCACATCGTCCCGCTGGGCGGGAGCCGTGAGTACATCGGCGCGACGAACAGCGTCCGCTTCGACGAGCCGCGCGGGCCATTCGTCGGCCAGGTGGAGTTCCTGCTACGACGGGCCAGGGAGCAGTTCGACGAACGCGTCAGCTACTCGGCGGCCCAGCGCTGGCATTACGGATTCCGCCCCATTACGCTCGATACCTTCCCCCTCCTCGGCCAATCACCGCTTCCGGGACTCCTGTTCGCGACCGGAACGTACCGGGACGGCTTCCACGGCTCGCCCGTCATCGCGGAGCACCTGGCCCGGCTGCTGACGGAGCCGGCGTCCTACGGGCCCGGTCCGTACTCGGTGTTCGAACCGGGCCGTGCGCCGATCGAGACGATGACCGTGCCGGAGGCGGTCGAGCTGTACGCCGCCGAGATGGTGGCCACATCGGTGGAGTTCGGGCTCCGACTCCCCTATTCGTTCATCGACATGTCGGTGATCAGCGACATGTACCGGCAGCGTGCCCGACGGTCGTTCGACCGCCTCGGGCGGGGCGTCGCGCTGGAGCCGGAGATCCTGCGGGCGGTGTCCGAGGCGGATGAGGGGAGGGTGGAGCGGGTGGCCGCGTATTTGCGTCTCGCTATGTCCCGTTCTTGACGTGCGCCACGAAGGCGGACCAGGAGGGGGTGGGTATGAGGAGGCCGGGGGTGTGGGGGCGTTTGCTGTCGCGGATGGGGACGGTGGCGGATGTTGGCCCGGGGGCCCACTCGACGCATTCGCCACCGTTCCCCTCACTGTGACTCGACTTGCCCCACTCTGGTTCACCGTGGATTGGGACGGCCCCGAAGATGAACCCGGGGGCCCACTCGACGCACATGCCTCCGTTGCCCTCGCTGTGACTCGACTTGATCCACTCCAAGCGTAGGTCGCGGTTGGTTTTCATGTCTGCGTGCCTCCATGACGTTCCGGATGAGCGACAGCGATCTGTCAGGCGACAAAGCATCAGCACGCAGCCGCTCGTATGCGTCCCGAGCTTCGGCAACTACGTTCACCGAGTCGGTCACTTGCCCTCGCGTGTAGTTCTCTTCGTACAGAACTTCGGTTCCGTTCCGACGTGTCACCACACTAAAGGGCAATCCACGAGCCGGAGTTCCAGCACCGAACGGGAAGACCTGAAGCATGACGTTCGGCGACTCCGTGACGCCCGCCAGGAACCGTAGCTGCTCCCGCATGACTTCAGGCCCACCTCGATCGGCCCACAGCACCGACTCGTGGAGGATCACCCACATCCTCGGAGGATTAGGCTTGTCGAACAGCTCACGTCGCCGCATTCGTTGGGCCACACGCACGTCGATCTGCTCTGTCGACTCCAGCGGGTGAGCAGATCGGAAGATGGCCTCTGCGTACTCCGGGGTTTGCAGGATCCCTGTCACCGTAACGCTCGAGTAGTCACAGACGGCCAGCGCCTCGCGCTCCAACTCCAGATACGGGATGAACCAAACAGGACTCCCCGCATCCGCAGCCTTCTGCCGCATCCGCGCGTACACCCCCGGCGTCCCGAACACCCGGTCGCACTGCTCCGCGAACTGCGGGCTCGCCAGCTGCTGCCCTGTCTCGACCTTGCTGACGTACGGCTGCTGGAAGTGCATCCGGTGAGCGAGCTCCGCCTGCGACCACCCCCGAGCTTCGCGAGCGATCCTGATCTCCTTGCCGAACTCCACGGCAGGCGACACGCGCTCCTCGCTCATGCGTTCAATTCCCCCATTCCACTGCGGACTTGGCATGCAAAATACCCTGGTCAGCGGCTCCGCGTGGCTGGAATCTGATCCTCCCAGTTGATTCCCGCTCCCCCCGGGCGGGACACCCAGAGGATCGAACATGCGAACAACGGGACCGGAGTTCCCCCGAGGTGCGTGGCTGATGGACACGCGGCGCGAAAGGGTCGGCCAGGTCATGGACAGGACCGGCCAGAACGTCTGGCTACGGCCGCCCGGAGGCGGCCGCGAGTGGGAAGCCCGGGCCGAGACGCTGCGCCTCGCCACCCCCGAGGAGCGGCGGCAGTCGGGGGTCCACCCCCAGAACCGGCGCCGGGTGAGGGTCAGTTGGGTCGGCCCCGCGGTCGTGACGGAGGAAACGGAAGAGGCGGCCACCCCGAACCTCTGGGGGAACCCATGATCCCGCTGCCCCACTCCAGCGGCCCGCCCGCCATGCCCGTCCCCGTCGACGGCTGCGCCCTCTGCCATCGGCTCGACACGGCATGGCGGGCCGCGTTCGCGGCCGGGGCAGGCCCGTACGCCGACAAGGTGGCGGCCGCGTACATCGCCCACCACGCCCGACACACATTGCCGTCGTCCGACTGGCCCTTTCGTCTCGGGCCCTCCGGGCCCAAAGATGGCGGGCTACGGAAGAGGAGGGCCGGGGCCGACGGTTCGGTGCGGCTCGGACTCGGGACCGGAAGGCCCGGTGCGCCGTGCGGCAGCCATGTGGTCGTTGAATGCTGGATTGCGGGCAGTTGGGGTGCGGAACACCCTTGCTCAGTGGCTGCGCACAGCCCAAACCGCCCGCAATTCGGCGGCGATGGGAGCGGCGGCCGCACCCGGCGACAGACACCGGCCCGCCCCCCTCCCCCGCCGTAGCCCGCTTCTTTGGGCCCGGAGGGCCCGAGACGAAAGGGACAGCCGACTGACGGGCCGTATGTCCCTCCGGCCGTGCAACCGCCGTCAGTTGTCCCTCACGGCGAGGCCCACGTGCTGCGCCAGGGCGGGCGCCAGGTCGAACAGCTGGGCCGTGCCGATCGTCGCGCCCTTCATCCCCTCCAGCCCGGAGGCGATGCGCAGCGCGGCGGCCTCGCGCAGGTCGCCCCCGGTCAGCGCGGCCCGGTCGAAACGAACCCCGTCCAGGGTCGGTCGACCCGGGGAAGGAGACATCGGTCAGCTGCCCCCCGCCGAAGTCCACGTCACACAGGAGGCAGTCGACGAAGACGACATCCTTGAGCAGGATCGCGCGATTGATCACGACTCAATACGGGCCCTACGAGTGGGTCGTCGACCCTTCGGCTGGACGTGTGGCGTCTATGACGATCGCCTGCAGCGCCGCGAGATGACCGTCGAAGGCATCCCGCCCGGCGCGGGTCAGCCGGGCCCGTACCCGTCGGCGGCTGCCGCAGACCCGGCGTTCGGTCGCGACATAACCGGCCTCTTCGAGCGTCGCGAGCTGCTTGGACAGCGCCGAGTCCGACAGTCCCAGCCGGTCCTTGAGGAAGGCGAACTCAGCCCAGTCGGCGGCGGCCAGTGCCGCCACCAGCGACAGGCGGGTGCTGGGGTGGATCAGCTCGTCGAACCTCGCCGTCGTCATGCCCGCACCCAACCACGCAGTACGCGCAGGATGTCCGGTCCGCCGAACCCCACGACAACCGCCACCAGCCCCCCCGCCCAGATGCTTGCGTGATCGGCACCGTCGGCGTCCAGAGCAAGCGCCACCGGGATGGTGACTGCGACGAGCCCGAGCACCATGCCGACCACGATCACGGGGATGCGGCGGCCGGCGATCGAGGCGCTCACCTGGATCTGCTGCGTGCGCCGCCGCCCGCTGAGCAGACGCGAGGCGAATATCGCGTGTCCTGCGCCGAAGAGGCCCGCTGCGATCCCGGCCAGCCACGGCAGCACCGCGCCGCATACGCCCAGCACCAGCCAGCCGGCGGCCATGGCCCACCAGTAGCCACGGGGCAGGCCGATCTCCTCGGCCACCTGGCGACGGGCGCGTTCGGCCGCGTCGAGCGAGGCGCGGGCCTGTTCTGAAGCGGTGTCCATGACGAGACCTCTCTTTCCCGTTGGGAAAGCCAGCGTCACACTTTCCCAACGGGAAAGTCAAGCATGGTGCTCACGCCGCAACCAGGTCAGCCCGCTCGATGCGTACCGCCCCGCGAGTCGGGGACGCGACTGGCGGGTGGCTGACCCTTCCGAGCGGCCGATTGATCACGACGTCACACAGGCCCTAGTAGTCACAAGATCCGCCGGACAGTCCCCAGCCCTTGAAGTCGCCAGCGCAAGGTCAACTCCCCCTGCGTGCACAGTAGTTGACTTGCGCCGCATGCGACCTAGACTGAACCGGCGCACCTCACCGGTGCGCCGGCTTCACATAGGGGGAACAGCTCGAATGAAACGCATGAAGACAGCCGCGGTTGCGCTGGCGGTGACCGTCACTCTCGGAGGCGCCGCGAGTGGCACGGCCACCGCCGCGACCGACGGCGGGGCACAGGCGCAGGCGGCCCCGACTTACAAGATCCTCAAGCACCTGGACTACCGGGGCCCCGGCAAGGCATCGCTGCGTCTCGGCTACTACAACGCCTCGACGGACAAGGGCTTCGGCTGGACCAAGGTCAAGAAGAAGCACAACATCACGAAGTACTCGGCTGTCGAGTACATCGCGAAGTCGCCCAATCGGGAGCACATCGGCGGCCAGTCCTATCGCCAGACGGGCTACGCGGGTAAGTACAGGTGCACCAACGGCGTGTGCAGGCTGGTCAAGCAGTACAAGGTTCTGCTGACGGTCAACGAGAAGAAGCTCCGCGACAATCAGGACAAGGGCGTGATCACCCAGTACTGCGTGGGCATCACCAGGTGTCCCAACTGGGTCACCAAGGCGCTGGCCAAGGCCAACGGCCGTTCCGTTGCGGCCGAGGGCAACGACAAGTACGCGGCCGCGTACGAGCCGTTCGCGCGCTCCCTGCGCGCCGCGGAAGTGAAGGCCGGCGTCAACGAGAAGGCAGTGCCGGCCGCGAGGTAGGAACACCTCAGCCGGCCGCCGTGGCCGGTCGGTCGCTACGTTGATGCGTACAGCGAGCCTCGGTGTCCGCTGACGTACGACCGCCGCTCAGCCCACAAGGCTTCCCCCGATACCGTCCGGGCATCGGGGGAAGCCGAGCTCCCCGTCGGGGAAGGAGACCCGTGGCCGGCCCAGACAGCCGATTCCTCACCCGCGCGTCCGAAGCCGCCTTCGATCTCGGTGCGGACGGCTACCGCGTGTCCGAGCTCAGGATCAGCTCCCGACAGCTCGCCTTCACCGACACCGGCGTCGCGGGCGAACCGCCTCTCTACGCGGGAGGCGAGCCGCCCCCGGTCCCGGGGCGTGAAGGCCGGCGCGAGTACGACTGGCAGCCCGCCACCGAGGCACCCTCATGGATGCAGATGGCCTGGCTGCTGGAAGACATGGCTACATGGATCGAGCCGTTGGCGGACGAACAGGTGACCCTGATCGGCGTCGAGTCGCCGCTCCCGGACTGGTGCGACGTACTGGTTCGTCATGGGGACACGGCCTACCGGGTGCGCATCGCGCTGGCCGACCGGACGGAGCCGCTCGACTTCCCCGGCATGTACCTGCGTGACATGTTCGCCGAAGGCCGCCATCGCAAGTACGTCGCGCCCGGGACCGAGCAGGGCATGCCGGTGGCGGACCTGCGCGGGGTGCTCTGACGCGGGACGACATCGCCGTCCGCTCAGTGGTCCTTCACAGTGAGGCCGACGTACTGCGCCAGGGCGGGCGCCAGGTCGAACAGCTGGGTCGTGCTGATCGTCGCGCCCTTCATCCCCTCCAGTCCGGAGGCGATGCACAGCGCACCGGCCTCGCGCAGGTCGACCCTGGTCAGGGTGGCCCGGTCGAAACGGGCCCCGTCCAGGGTCGATCCGGGGAAGGAGACGTCGGTCAGGGTCGCCCCGCCGAAGTCCACGTCGCGCAGGAGGCAGTCGACGAAGACGACGTCCTTGAGCAGGGTCGCGCGCAGGTTGACCGAGTCGAATTTGCACTGGTGGAAGACGGTTCGGTACATCTCGGCGCCGTGGATCTCGACACCCGCGAGTACGCCGCCGATGCACTCGCCGTCCAGCCAGCGCGTCTCCGCGAGGTTGGTGCCGACCATGCGGACGTTGTGCAGCCACACGTCGTCGAAGCGGGAGCGCCGGTACCGGCCGCCGTCGAAGGTCGCCGAGGAGAAGGCCGACTCGCTGAAGAGGGAGCTGCCGCCGTCCGCGTCCTCGAGGACGGAGCCGTCGAAGTGGAGCCACTCGTAATTGCCCGCGTGCTCGATCTCGCCGGTGAAGGGCTGCAGGCGGTGCGCGAACGGCAGGGCGGCCAGGTCTCGGGGGGCACGGGCTCGCATGGGTTTCCTTCCGGGAGGAGGGCAATGGCGGGGAGGCCCCATGCTTACCGTCGCCCGCGCGCTTTTGCCCAATCGGCGCGAGCGGGAAGAGGGGCTTCGAGAGCCGAGCGCTCACCACGCCAAGATCCCCACAAAAGGGATTAGTCGTAGCAAATGACACAACCGCTGCTGTGACGTTCTCCCTGCCCCGATTCGATATCGAGTCCCTCGAAAGCGCCAAGGCGCCCTCTGAGCCCGGGGCTTGACCCGCTCCGGCAACCGCGGGCACCCCGCCCGCGCACTTCCCCCAAATCCATTCTGCGCTTCGGGCCTCCGACCGCGGCATCCGGCGGCCCCGCTCACGATCCGTTCTGGAGAACCGCCGTGCTCCCCCGCGCCTCCAGCCGCAGCGGATCCGCCCGTACGCAGGCGGACGGCGCGCCGTCCAGAAGGGCGAGGAGGTGCCGGGCCGCGCGGCGGCCGAACGCCGCGGTGTCGCGGGACAGAGCCGTGAGGGGAGGGTGCGTGGCTCGGCAGAGGATGGAGTCGTCCCAGGCGACGATCGAGAGGTCGCCGGGGACGGACAGGCCACGGCGTCCGGCGGCGGCGAGGCCGGCGACGGCCATCACGTCGTTGTCGTAGACGAGCGCGGTGGGCGGGTCCGGGGCGGCGAGGACGCGATGGGTCGCCTCGGCGCCCTGGGCGTCGGAGTAGTCGGTGATCACCGAGGCGACATGGTGCAGGCCCCGCCGGTCGGCCTCCGCGCGCAGGGAGGCGATGCGGCGGCGGGTGTGGGCGAGGCCGGGGAGCCCGGCGATGTGCGTGATGCGGTGGTGGCCGAGTGCGTGGAGGTGGCCGACGACGGCGGCCATGGCGGCGGTGTCGTCGGCCCAGAGGGTGGAGATCGCGCCGGTGGGCGGCGGCAGGGGGCCGGCCGGGGCGCCGATGATCACGGTGGGCAGGCCGAGGGCGTCCAGCAGCGCGGGGCGGGGGTCGTCCTCGCGCGGATCGACGACGAGGACGCCGTCCACCCTCCGTTCCGCCCACCAGCGGCGGTGGACGGCGCACTCGGCGGACACGTCCTCCACCACCTGGAAGAGCAGGCCGAAGTACCGCTCGGCCAGGGCCTCTTGAACGCCCGAGACGAGCTGGAGGAAGAACGACTCGACGCCGAGGGTGCGGGCGGGGCGGGCGAGGACGAGCCCGACGGTGGCCGTCCCCTCCCCGGACAGGGCGCGGGCGGCCGTGCTGGGCCGCCAGCCGAGCTGCTCGGCCACCCGCCGGATCCGGGCGCGCGTCGCGGCCGAGACGCCGGGACGGCCGTTGAGCGCGAAGGAGACCGCGCTCTCGGAGACGCCCGCGCGCCGCGCGATGTCCTTGATCGTCGGACGGCGGGCCGGGACACGGCGCATCACCGACCCTCCTTCCGGGCGTTGGCACTCAACAGGCTAAAGCGCATTAGTTCTTGACGGAAGTATTGACGCAACTCCCTTGCCGGGTGCACCTTTTCGGGCATGGCATTGTCCCGTGGAACGGCCCTCGCCACCGTGCCGCTGATCACCGTCGTCCTCGCCCTGGCGACCGCCTGCGGCGCGGGGGACGGCGGCGGAGGATCGAGCGCCGGCGGAAAGCCGGAAGGGAAGATCACTTTCCAGACCTGGAATCTGCGCGCGAAGTACAAGGACTACTTCGAGGGTCTGGTGGGGGACTTCGAGAAGCAGCACCCGGACGTCAAGGTGACCTGGCTGGACCAGCCGGCCGACAACTACGCGGACAAGCTGAGCGCCGACGCGGCGGGCGGCACGCTGCCGGACGTCGTCAACGTCTCCCCGGATCTCTCCTATCCGCTGGCCAAGGCGGGGATGCTGGTCGATCTCGACAAGGAGAAGGCCGCCGCGCGGTTCAAGGACGAGTACATGCCGGAGGCGTGGCAGGGCAACGTCCTGCCGGGGCTCGGGGGTTCGTACGCCTTCCCCTGGTATCTCAACACCGGCCCGCTGTTCTACAACAAGACGCTCTTCAAAAATTCCGGCCTGGATCCCGAGAAGCCGCCGAGGACCTACGACGAACTGTTCGGCGCGGCGCGGGCCATGGCCCGTGCGTCCGGCGGGAAGGTCGCCACGCTGGCGGGCACGCCGTCCGTCGAGGACTTCGGCCGGTACGGCGTCCGGCTGATGAACGACAGGGCCACCGAGTTCACGTACAACGAGCCGAAGGGCGTCGAGCTGCTCGGCAGGTACAAGGAGCTCTACGAGCGCGGCGGGCTCGATCCGCAGGCGCTCACCAACACCCCGGAGAAGGCCGGCCAGAAATTCCTGGAGCAGCGGGTCGCCATGAATCCGGGCAGCGCGCTCGACCTGGCGAACTTCAAGAAGAACGCGCCGAGTCTGTACCGAAGTCTCGGCATCACCGACGCGCCGAACAACACCGGAAAGCCCAATATGTATGTGATGGGGCTCGGCATCAGCGCGCGCAGCAAGCACAAGGCCGCGGCCGTCGCCTTCGCGTACTTCGTGACCGAGCGCAAGAACCAGGAGGATTTCGCGCACCGGGTCGCCGTCTTCCCCAGCACCAAGGGATCGCTGGACGCTCCGTACTGGACGAAGGACGACGGCACGGACGAGGGCCGGGTGCGGGTCGCCTCCGCGAAGATGCTGAAAGGAGCGGTGAATTACACACCGGTGGTGATGAGCGACGAGATGAAGACCGTCCTCAAGAACGAGGTCGCGAAAGCGCTCCAGGGGAAGAAGCCGCCGCAGCGGGCGCTGGACGATGCCGTGGCGCGGAGCAACGCACTGCTCAAACAGGGCTGAGGGGCCGGATCGCCGTGGCCGGACACGTCCGCACCCACCGTGCCGTCAGCCCCTGGCTGTTCCTGCTGCCGGGCCTCGTCGTCGTCACCGCTTTCAGCCTCTACCCCTTCCTCACCACCGTCCACCACGCGTTCACCGACGCCCGTACGCTCGCCCCAGGCGGCTGGGTCGGGCTCCGCAACTTCCGGGACATGCTGCACGACGAGCAGTTCTGGGTGGCGCTGCGCAACAGCGGCCTGTACGTGCTCGTCGTCGTCCCCTTCACGGTGCTGCTGCCGCTGCTGCTCGCGCTGTTGGTGGAGAAGCGGCTGCCGGGGGTGACGTTCTTCCGGTCCGCCTTCTACACGCCCGTCGTCGCGTCCGTCGTCGTGGTGGCGCTCATCTGGGGCTGGATGCTCGACGACCGGGGGCTGGTGAACGGCATCCTGCGCGTGCTCGGCGCGGGGCCGGTGCGCTTCCTCGGCGACCAGTGGCTGCTGCTGTTCAGCGCGATGGCGCTGACGGTGTGGAAGGGCCTCGGCTACTACATGATCATTTATCTGGCGGCGCTGGGGAACGTTCCCCGCGAGCTGCACGAGGCCGCCGCCGTGGACGGCGCGGGCGCCCTGCGCCGCTTCATGAGCGTCACGGTCCCCGCGGTCCGCCCGACGATGGTGCTGGTGGGCGCGCTGTCGTCGGTGGCGGCGTTCAAGGTCTTCTCCGAGGTGTACCTGCTGGCCGGGCCCACCGGCGGGCCGGCGGGGGCGGACACCACGCTGGTCATGCTCGTCCAGCGGACCGGCACCGGGCTCAACGGGCGCGTCGGCTACGCCTCGGCCATCTCGCTGGTCGTCTTCGTCGTCGCGCTGCTGCTGATGCTGCTGGTCCTGCGCGCCAACCGGAGGGAGGGGGACGGCCGATGAGGGGGTGGGAGAAGGTGCTGCGGTACGCGCTGATGCTCGTCGTGCTGGGCGTCACGGTCGGCCCGTTCCTCTGGCAGCTGTCCACCTCTCTCAAGGGGCCGACGGAGGACGTCCACACCTCGCCGCCGCGCTTCCTGCCCGAGCATCCGACCGGTGGCAACTACGCCGAGGTCGCGGACATCATCCCGGTCTGGGACTACGCGCTGAACTCGCTGAAGGTCGCGGTGGCGAGCGTCGCCACCAATCTGGTCGGCGCCTCGACGGCCGGGTACGCGCTGGCCCGGCTGCGGTTCCGCGGGCGGCGGGCGGCCGGGCTCGCCTTCGTGACGGCGCTGCTCGTCCCCCTGGAGTCCGTGATCATCGCGCAGTTGACGATGGTGCGGGACCTCGGGCTCGGCAACACGCTCGTCGCCGTCGTCCTGCCCGGGGCGGTCGGCGCGCTCAACGTCCTGCTGATGCGCAACGCGTTCGCGAACGTACCGTTCGAGCTGGAGGAGGCCGCGGTCATCGACGGCGCGAACGTGTGGCAGCGGTTCACGCGGATCGCGCTGCCGTCGGTGCGGGGCACCCTCGCGGTGGTCGCGATCTTCGCGTTCATGGGTGCGTGGGACGACTTCCTGTGGCCGCTGATCGTGCTCTCGGACTCCGACCGCTTCACCCTGACCGTCGGCCTCAACTTCCTGCACGGCACGTTCCAGCAGAACCCGCGGCTCGTCGCCGCCGGGACCGTCATCGCGGTCGCCCCGCTCCTGGTGATGTTCGCCGTCCTGCAGCGGTACTTCTTCCGCGGGGTCGGCGAGGGCGCCCTCAAGGGCTGAGAGGACTTCTCCTTCATGAGCGTGCGTTTCGGCGTCAACTACACCCCGCGCAAGGGGTGGTTCCACCACTGGCTCGACTTCGACCTCGACGACGTCCGCGCGGACCTCGACGACATCGCGTCGCTCGGTCTTGACCACGTGCGGGTGTTCCCGCTGTGGCCGGTCTTCCAGCCCAACCGGACGCTGGTGCGGCCGCGCGCCGTCGAACAGCTCGTCCGGCTCGTGGACGCGGCGGCCGAACGCGGGCTGGACGTCGCGGTGGACGGGCTCCAGGGCCATCTGTCCAGCTTCGACTTCCTGCCCTCCTGGGTGACCACCTGGCACCGGCGCAACATCTTCACCGACCCGGAGGTCGTGGACGCGCAGGCCCGCTATCTGGGCGAGCTGGCCGGGGCGCTGGCCGACCGCCCCAACTTCCTCGGCATGACGGTCGGGAACGAGATCAACCAGTTCTCCGGGGAGCCGCATCCCGATCCGGACCGGGTGGACGCCGGGGGTGCGGGGCGGTGGCTGCGGCGGATGGTCGGCGCGTGCGAGGCGGCCGCGCCGGGGCGGGCGCATGTGCACGCGTCGTACGACGCGGCGTGGTACGACGGGACGCATCCCTTCACGCCCGCGCATTCGGCGCGGATCGGCGCCATGACGGCCGTGCACTCGTGGGTGTTCAACGGGACGGTGCAGCGGTACGGGGCGGAGGCGGCGGCGACGGGGCTGCACGCGGCGTATCTGGTCGAGCTGTCGAAGGCGTGGGCGGTGGACGCGGGGCGTCCGGTGTGGTTGCAGGAGGTGGGGGCGCCGGTGCCGTTCGTGCCGGCGGAGCGGGCGGCCTCGTTCGCGCGGGCGACGTTGGATGCGGTGCTGGATTGCGATGGGTTGTGGGGGGTGACGTGGTGGTGTTCGCATGATGTGGACCGGGGGCTGGCGGATTTTCCGGAGTTGGAGTACGGGTTGGGGTTGTTTACGCAGGGGAGGGGGGTGAAGCCGGTGGGGGCTGTGGTGCGGGAGGTGTCTGCTGCTGCGCCTGCGTCTCCTCGTCCTCGGAGGACGGCGTTGGTGGTGGATGCGGGGGATGTCTTCAGCGCGTCGCTGCGGCCTATGTTGGCGCCGGGGGGTGCGTATTTCGAGGCGTGGGTGAGGTTGGCTTCGGACGGGGTGCGTCCGGCTGTTGTGCTTGCGCAACGGGTGGGTGAGGCGGGGCATTTGGCGGGGAGGGGGGTTGAGGAGGTGGTGACGGTGGAGCAGGTGGTGTAGTTGGGTTTTGGGATGCGCCCCTGCCCCGCCCTTTCACCGTTTCTTCCGGGCTCCGCCCGGACCGGCACCGCGCGGAGCGCGGGAGCTTTGCCCCCTGCACCCCCGCAACCGCGCTCCGCGCGGTTGTCCTCAAGCGCCGGACGGGCTGAATCGGGGCTCCGCCCCGGACCCCACATCGCGGCTTCGCCGCTCGTCCTCAAACGCCGGACAGGCTGGAGACCTGTGGTGTGCAGGACGGGCACGCAACCAGCCTGTCCGGCGTTTGAGGACAACCGCGCGGAGCGCGGTTTCAGGGGTCCAGGGGGCGAAGCCCCCGGGTCAACGCGGCGAAGCCGCGTTACGGGCCCCGGGGCCCTCCCCGGAAGAAACGGTGAAAGGGCGGGCCGGGGCACAACAACCCTCCGAAGGAGTCCACATGCCGCACCCTCACCACCACCCCATCCACCACCCCACCCGCCGCCAAACCCTCCTCACCGCAGCCGCCCTCCCCCTCGCGGGAACCGCTCCCGTGAGAGCAACGCCCGCGGGGGCACAACACAACATCCGCCCACCCCACGCCCCCCACTGGTTCCCCGACACCCTCGCCGCCTGGACCCCCGACACCGACCCCGACCTCCCCTTCAACACCTCCACCGTCCCTCTCTCCACCCGCTTCGGCTCCCGCCCCGGCACCGCCCGCGTCACCTCCCTCGTCTCCTTCGCCCCTACCTCCGGCAACCCCTCCCAAGGGGTGCCCACAGCCGATTACTACGCCCTCACCCACTGGGCCCACCTCGACGAACTCGTCTTCTGGGGCGGATCGTCGGGCGAAGGGCTGATCCTCGCGCCCAACGCGCCCGTCGTGGACGCCGCGCACCGCAACGGCGTCCCCGTCCTGGGCACCGTCTTCCTCCCACCCACCGCCTTCGGCGGGCAGTTGCGCTGGACGCGCGAGCTCACCGCGCGGAACGCGTCAGGCGGCTTCCCGCTAGCGGACCAGCTGATCCGCGTCGCGCGAGCGCACCGCTTCGACGGCTGGTTCATCAACGCCGAGACCGACGGCGGCGACCCTCAACTCGGCGCGGACATGCGCGACTTCGTCATGTACCTCCGCGACCGCGGCGCACCCCACGGCCTCCGCGTCACCTGGTACGACGCGATGACCGAAACCGGCGGGATCGACTGGCAGAACGAACTCAACGACCGCAACGACGCGTTCTTCCGCGCCGCCGACTCCCTCTTCCTCAACTTCAACTGGACGCGCTCCGGCCTGCGTTCCTCCGCCGAACGGGCCGATCAGGCCGATCAGGCCGAACGGACCAAGAGCCGCTACCATCTCTGGGCCGGGATCGACGTCGAGGCCCGCGGCTGGGACACCTCCGTCGACTGGGACGCGATCGTCCCGCCCGAGGGCCCGCACACCACCTCGATCGGCTTCTACCGCCCCGAGTGGACCTGGAAGAGCGCCCCGACCCGGGACCCCGCCGCCTTCCACGCCCGCGACGACCGGTTCTGGACGGGGACCGGCCACACCTCCTGGCACGCGCCCGCCACTTCCATACCCGCCCGCTCCACCCTCACCACCCTCCCCTTCGCCACCACCTTCAACACCGGCCACGGTCTGGGCTGGTACGAACAAGGCCGGCGCACCTCCGACCGTCCCTGGTCGCACCTGGGGCTCCAGGACCGGCTGCCCGCCGCTCGTCACCCGTCCGTCCGGTTCGGCTTCGACGACGCCTGGCGCGGCGGCGGAAGCCTCCTCATGGATACGGCGGTCGAGACCGAGCTGTACGCCGCCCGCTTTCCCCTCTCCCCCACGACCACCGTCGAACTGACGCACCGCACCGACCCCGGCTCGTCCCCCGTCCAGGTCGAAGTCGCCGTCACCGTGGCGGGGCACACCACGTACCTGCCCTTGGCGCGCCCCACCCCGAGGTGGACCACGGCCATGGTCCGGATCCCGGCGGTGAAGGGACACACCATCGACGCGCTCGGCATCCGCCTGCGCGGCGGCGGACGCGTCCGCTGGCGCCTCGGCCGGCTCGCCGTGCGCGACGCGATCCCCGCCGTCCCGGCCCGCCCCGGCACCCCGGCCGTCACCGGGTCCGCGCTCAACCCGGACGGCACGGCCGCCCTGCGCGTGACCTGGCCCGGGGCGAGGCCCGACGCCGTGCGCCACTACGAGCTCCACCAGCGCCTGCCCGGCGGAGGCGTCCGCTTCCTCGGGGGCACGTGTGGGCATGCCTACTACGTTCCGGCGCTGATCCGTCCGGCCGGCGAGGCGGCCACGCGCGTCGAGGTGCGCGCCGTGGACGAGCTGTACGCCTCCTCGGCCCCCGCTTCGTTCCTCTTCCCCTGGCCGACCTCCCGGTAAGGACAGCTGATGCACAACGACCGCACCATCACCGAGGCCCGTCTCAAGCGCGTGCTGGACGAACGCATCCGGCCGGCCGTGTATCCGGAGGCGGTCCCGCTGGAGGTGGGCGTCCGGCAGGCGCCCGGCGAGCCCGTGCCCGTGGCGGAGGGCCTGGCCGCCCCGCGCGAGCCGGTCGCGCCGGGCGCGGCGTGGGGGCCGGCCTGGGGCACGAGCTGGTTCACGGTGTCGGGAGCCGTCCCCGGGGCCTGGGCGGGGCGCACGGTCGAGGCGGTCCTGGACCTGGGGTTCGACGAGAACATGACGGGCTTCCAGTGCGAGGGGCTGGTGTACCGGGACGACGGCTCGCCGGTCAAGGGGCTCAACCCGCGCAACCACTGGGTGCGCGTCGCCGCCCCGGCCGCCGGCGGCGAGCGCGTCCGGCTGCACATCGAGGCCGCCTCGAACCCCGTCGTCCTCGACTACCACCCGTTCGTCCCGACCGAGCTGGGCGACCGGGAGACGGCGGACGACCGGCCGCGCTACCGGCTGGGGCGCATGGACCTCGCCGTGTTCGACGCGACCGTGTGGGAGCTCGTCCAGGACCTGGAGGTGCTGGACGGCCTGATGAAGGGCCTTCCGGAGGACGCGCCGCGCCGCTGGGAGGTGCTGCGGGCGGTGGAGCGGGCGCTGGACGCCGTCGATCTCCAGGATGTCGGCGGGACGGCGGCCCGGGCCCGCGAGCGGCTGGCCGGCGTCCTGGCCGCCCCGGCCCACGCCTCCGCGCACCGCGTCAGCGCCGTCGGCCACGCGCACATCGACTCGGCGTGGCTGTGGCCGCTGCGGGAGACGGTGCGCAAGGTGGCCCGTACGACGTCCAACATGACGGCGCTGCTGGAGGACGAGCCGGACTTCGTCTACGCGATGTCGCAGGCGCAGCAGTTCGCGTGGGTCAAGGAGCACCGCCCCGAGGTGTGGGCGCGGGTGAAGAAGGCGGTGGCGGAGGGCCGGTTCGTGCCGGTCGGCGGGATGTGGGTGGAGTCGGACACCAACATGCCGGGGTCGGAGGCGCTGGCGCGGCAGTTCGTGCACGGGAAGCGGTTCTTCCTGGACGAGTTCGGGATCGAGACGGAGGAGGTGTGGCTGCCGGACTCGTTCGGCTACTCGGCGGCGCTGCCGCAGCTGGTGCGGCTGTCGGGCTCGAAGTGGTTCCTGACCCAGAAGATCTCGTGGAGCAGGACGAACGTCTTCCCGCACCACACCTTCTGGTGGGAGGGCCTGGACGGCACGCGGGTGTTCACCCACTTCCCGCCGATCGACACGTACAACGCGCAGCTGTCGGGCGAGGAACTGGCGCACGCCGTGAGCAACTTCCGGGAGAAGGGCCGGGCGACGCGCTCGCTGGCGCCGACCGGCTGGGGCGACGGGGGCGGCGGCACGACGCGGGAGATGGTGGCGCGGGCGAAGCGCCTGGCGGATCTGGAGGGTTCGGCGCGGGTGGTCTTCGAGCGGCCGTCGGCGTTCTTCGAGAAGGCGCACGCGGAGTACGGACAGGACGCGCCGGTGTGGGTGGGCGAGCTGTACCTGGAGCTGCACCGGGCGACACTGACCAGCCAGGCGCGCACCAAGCAGGGCAACCGGCGGGCCGAACACCTGCTTCAAGAGGCGGAGTTGTGGTCGGCGACGGCGGCGGTGCGCGCGGGCTTCCCGTATCCGTACGAGCGGCTGGACCGCCTCTGGAAGACGGTCCTCCTGCACCAGTTCCACGACATCCTGCCGGGCACGTCGATCGCCTGGGTGCACCGGGAGGCGGCGCGGACGTACGCGGAGGTGGCGGCGGAGCTGGAGGAGCTGATCGGGGAGGCGGTGACGGCGCTGGCCGGGGATGCCTCCGGCGGCACGGTGGTCTTCAACGCGGCACCGCACGGGCGGGGTGGCATCGCGGCCCACTCGGCGCGCCCCGCCGCCGACACCCTGGCCTCCGGGCCGCCGACGGCCACGCCCCGGGAGGGCGGCGGCTACGTCCTGTCGAACGGCCTGCTGCGGGCGGAGGTCGACGGCCGGGGCCTGCTGGTGTCCGTCCGCGAAACGGAGTCCGGCCGCGAGACGCTCGCCCCCGGCACACCGGCCAATCTCCTCCAACTGCACCAGGATTTCCCGAACATGTGGGACGCCTGGGATGTGGACGAGTTCTACCGCAACACGGTCACGGACCTCGTGGAGGCGGACACCGTCGAGCTGACGGACGACAACTCGGTGCGCGTCGTCCGCTCCTTCGGCCGCTCGCGCGTCGAGCAGCGGATCGAACTGCCGCCCGGGGTACGGCGCGTGGACTTCGGGACGGAGGTGGACTGGCACGAGACGGAGAAGTTCCTCAAGGCGGCGTTCCCGCTGGACATCCGCACGGACAGGATCGCCGCCGAGACCCAGTTCGGCCACCTCCACCGTCCGACGCACACCAACACCGCCTGGGACGCGGCCAAGTTCGAGGCATGCGCGCACCGATTCGTCCACCTGGCGGAGAACGACTGGGGCTGGGGCGTGGCCCTGGTCAACGACTCGACGTACGGCTACGACGTGACGCGCGACGTCCGCGAGGACGGCGGCACGACCACCACGGTCCGCCTCTCCCTCCTCCGGGCGCCGCGCTTCCCCGACCCGCGCACGGACCAGGGCGTGCACCGCTTCCGGTACGCCCTCGTCCCGGGCGCGTGGATCGGCGACGCGGTGTGCGAGGGCTACCGGATCAACCTTCCGGAGCGGCATGTTCCGGGCGACCGGGCCGTCGGGGCACTGGCGCACTCGGGCAACGAGGCGGTGGTGATCTCGGCGGTGAAGCTGGCCGACGACGGCAGCGGGGACGTCGTCCTGCGGCTGTACGAGTCGCTGGGCGGCCGGGCGGACACGGTCCTGTCCTTGTACTTCGAGGCCGGATCGGCCTGTCGCTGCGACCTGTTGGAGCGCCCGTCGGAGGCGGTCCCGGTCGAGGAGGGGCGGATCGGGCTGTCGCTGCGGGCGTTCGAGGTCGTGACGTTGCGGGTGGCGCGTCACTACGGGGTTCGCCCGGAGCCCCTGCGGTAGCTGTGAGGACTGACGCCCGTGACGCGCTTGAAGCCGTCCCGGAAGGATGTCGGGGATCCAAAGCCCACCTGGGCGGCGACGCGCTCGACGGTGTGGTCCGTCGTTTCCAGCAGGTGCTGGGCCTGACGGACGCGGGCCCGGTGCAGCCACCGCAGGGGCGTGGTACCGGTCTGTTCGCGGAAGTGGCGGATGAGGGTGCGGGGGCTCGTGCCGACCCTGGCCGCGATGTCGGCCAGGGTGAGATCGCGGGCGAGGTTGTCCTGTAACCACAGCAGGAGGGGTTCCAGGGCCGAACCACGGGGCGCCGGAGTGTGGTGCTGGACGATGAACTGCGCCTGGCCGCCCTCTCGTTCCAGGGGCATCACGGCCACGCGGGCGGTAGCGGCGGCCACGGCGGATCCGTAGTCGCGGCGGACCATGTGCAAGCACAGGTCCAGCCCGGCCGAGGCTCCGGCGGAGGTGAGGATCTGTCCGTTGTCGACGTACAGGACGCCGGGGTCGACGAGGACATCCGGATACAGCTCCGCCAGCATGTCCGCCACCGCCCAGTGTGTGGTCGCCCGCAGCCCGTCGAGCAGGCCCGTGGAGGCGAGAGGAAGTGCGCCGGAACAGATAGAGGCGATCCGGGCGCCCTCGGCAGCGGCGGCGCGCAGCGCCTCGCGCACGGCGGGCGGGAGGGGGGTGGCGGGTGTCTCTGTGCCGGGTACGACGACCGTGTCGGCGTCCTTCAGGCGCTCCAGTCCCCAGGGCGCCCGGAGGGTGAAGGGTCCCGCGTCGACCTCGGGCCGCTCGGCGCAGATGCGGACCTGGTAGGCCTGAGCGCCGTCCGGCAGCGTGGTGCGGGTGAAGACCTCGATCGGGGTGGCCAGGTCGAAGGAGATCACCCGGTCGGGGGCGAGGACGGCAACCGTATGCATGGTCAGAACGTATCGGGACCCCCGGTGGACGCCGTCCGCCGGGTATGGCGTTATCCCGTTAAACCATGTCACTCCGACCACTTGGGTGGAGACCGGGGCGGGTCATAGCGTCGTTGGCGATCGCGGATCTCCCGTGGAACCTCCCGACTCCTCAAGGACTGGCCATGCACGCCCATGTTGTGTTGTTCGACGGCTTCGACCCCCTGGACGTCATCGCGCCGTACGAAGTGCTGCACGCGGCGGGGATGGTCTCGGGCGGGGCCGTCAGCGTGGAACTCGTCTCGGCCGAAGGGGCCCGGACGGTCCCCAGCAGCATCGAGGGCCTGACCCTCACCGCCATGGGACAGCTCGACCCTTTCCGCGCCGACCTCGTGCTGGTGCCCGGCTCGGCGCCTTCCGCCGACGAGCTCGAGGCGGCCTTGAAGTGCAGTGACGCGCAATCGACGGTGGCCACCGGGGCGCTGCGCGACCAGGCCCGCAGCACGCTGCCGCCCCTGCTGGCCCGGGCCGTGCAGCGGCCCAACGTGACGGTCGCGGCGGTGTGCGGCGGCTCGCTCCTCCTGGCCCTGGCCGACCTCATACCGGGAAGGCGGGCCACGACCCACAACCTCGGAATGGATCTCCTGAGCGCCTCGGGCGTACGGACGGTGCCCAACGCCCGTGTCGTGGACGACGGGGACCTGGTCACCAGCGCCGGGGTGACGTCCGGTCTGGATCTGGCACTCCATCTGGTGGAGCGCGAGCTCGGACCGCGCATCGCCCACAGCGTGGAGATCCTGCTCGCGTACGAACGCCGCGGCGTCGTCTGGAGCTCCCGCGGCCGCGCCCCCAGGGGCTTCACCGATATCCGGGCCGCCGCCCGTTGACGGTGCGCAGGCGGACGGTACCTGATCCGGCCTGTCCCGGGTGGGGGCGGGGCCCGGCCGGAGGTCCGGGGGCGCGGGCCCGGCGGCAAAGAGCAAAGCCCCGGGGTGGAGCGCCGGTGGGGTGCAGGGGCGGAGCCCCGCTCACCGCGTGGAGCACGGTGCCAGTCCGCGTGGAGCACGGGATAAACGGTGAAAGTGGGGTCCCCCCTCTGGGGGAGGGTCCGGGGCAAACCCTCCGCCCATCGGCCCGCACACCCGCACGAACCCCGCATAGCATTCCCGCATGAAGCTCCGTCCGCCCCGCCGCCGGCGCACCCGCCTCGCCGCCGCCACCGCGGTTCTCGCCGTGCTCGCCGGCACCGGCACCTGGACCGTGGCCGCCACCACCCGCGGGGACCCGCCGGTCCACCGCGAGGACCGGTTCCTGACGGTCCCCGGCGAAGGGGTCCGGATCGACACGTCGTTCTTCACCGCCGGCGACCCCGGCCGCCGCAGACCCGCCGTCCTGCTCGCCCACGGCTTCGGTGGCAGCAAGGACGAACTCCGCGGCCGGGCACAGGACCTGGCCCGCTCCGGGTACGCGGTCCTGACCTGGTCGGCCCGGGGCTTCGGGAAGTCCACGGGCAGGATCGGCCTCAACGACCCCGACCACGAGATCGCCGACGTGAGCCGACTCGTCGACTGGCTCGCCGCCCGCCCCGAGGTGCGGCTCGACGGCAAGGGCGACCCCCGCGTCGGCATCGCGGGCGCCTCCTACGGCGGCGCGGCCGCCCTCCTCTCCGCCGGGCGCGACAAGCGCGTGGACGCCATCGCCCCGGGCATCACCTACTGGAACCTCGCCGACTCCCTCTTCCCGGACGGGGTGTTCAAGAAGCTCTGGTCGGGGATTTTCTTCACCAGCGGGGCGAAGGGGCGCTGTGGGCGCTTCGAGCCCGACCTCTGCTCGATGTACGAGCGCGTCGCCACCTCCGGCCGCCCCGACGCCGAGGCCCGCGACCTGCTCGCGCGCCGCAGCCCCTCCGCCGTCGCGGACCGCATCAAGGTGCCGACGCTCCTCGTCCAGGGACAGACCGACTCGCTCTTCCCCCTCACCGAGGCCGACCGCGCGGCGGACGCGATCCGCCGCAACGGCGCGCCCGTCGCCGTCGACTGGATCGCCGGCGGCCACGACAGCGGATCCGAGGAGGAGGCCGACCGGGTGGCGGAACGCACCCGCGCCTGGTTCGACCGCTACCTCAAGGGCGACGAAACCACCGGCACCGGCCCGGCGTTCCGCGTCAGCAGGACAGGCGGCCTGGACACCACCGACGGCCGGCAGCGGATGCGCGGCGCGACCGCCGACCGCTACCCGGGTCTGCGCAACGACCCCCGCCCGATCCCCCTCACCGGCCGCGAGCAGCGCTTCGCCAACCCGGCGGGCGGAACCCCGCCCTCCGTCTCCGCCGTCCCCGGACTCGGCGCGGCCTCGCGCCTGTCGGGGCTCGGCCTCGGCCTGGCCCTGGACTTCCCCGGCCAGTACGCCCGCTTCGACTCCGCCCGCCTCACCGAGGGCGTCCGCGTCACCGGCACCCCGCTCGTCAAGGTCGAGGTGGCCTCGGACAGCGGCGAGGCGACGCTCTTCGCCAAGGTCTACGACGTGGGGCCGGACGGGAAGCAGCAGTTGCCCGGGCAGCTGGTCACCCCGCTCCACGTGAGCGACGCCAAGGGCGGGCGGACCGTGGAGGTGCGGCTGCCGGCCATCGACCACACCTTCGAGGCGGGGCACCGGATGCGCCTGGTCCTCTCCTCCACCGACCTCGGCTACGCCTCCCCCGCCGCCCCGGCCGCATACACCGTCTCCCTCGCGGACGGGGCGCTGAGCGTGCCCACCGCGTCCGGGGTGCGGACCGGTTCGTCGGGACTCCCCTGGTGGACCTGGGGCCTGCCGGCCGGCGGCGCCGTCGTCGCGGTCGCACTGCTGCTCACCGGGCGGCGCCGGACCTCCGCGCCCGCGCCCGATCCGGCGCTCGCGGACGTCCCGTTGCAGATCAGCGGGCTGACCAAGCGCTACGCCAAGTCCCACGACCGGTACGCCGTGCGGGACTTGTCGTTCCGCGTCGGGCGCGGCCAGGTGCTGGGCCTGCTCGGGCCGAACGGCGCGGGCAAGACCACGACCCTGCGCATGCTCATGGGCCTCATCCGCCCCGACGGCGGCGAGGTGCGGGTCTTCGGCCACGCAATCCGCCCCGGCGCGCCCGTCCTCTCGCGGGTGGGCGCGTTCGTGGAGGGCGCGGGCTTCCTGCCGCACCTGTCCGGGCGGGCCAACCTCGACCTGTACTGGCGCGCCACGGGCCGCCCGGCCCGGGACGCGCACGCCGAGGAGGCGCTGGAGATCGCCGGGCTCGGCTCC
The DNA here is from genome assembly GCF_015999245.1 of Streptomyces sp. AV19. GTDB lineage: Bacteria > Actinomycetota > Actinomycetes > Streptomycetales > Streptomycetaceae > Streptomyces. The sequence continues at coordinate 70,565 of NZ_JAEAMR010000015.1, forward strand.
GCGCTGGACCGCGCGGTCCGCACGTACTCCCAGGGCATGCGCCAGCGCCTGGCCATCGCCCAGGCCATGCTCGGCCTGCCGGACCTGCTGATCCTCGACGAGCCGACGAACGGCCTCGACCCGCCGCAGATCCGCGAGATGCGCGAGGTGATGATCCGGTACGCGGCCGGCGGACGCACCGTGATCGTCTCCAGCCACCTGCTGGCCGAGGTCGAACAGAGCTGTACGCACCTGGTCGTCATGGACCGGGGGCGGCTGGTCACCGCCGGGCCGGTCGACGGGATCACCGGTTCCGGCGACACCCTGCTGGTCGGCGTGGCGGGCGGGGTCACCGACGCCGTCGCGGAGAAGGTGGCGGGCCTGCCCGGCGTCGCCTCGGCCGTGCGCGGCGACGAGGGTCTGCTGGTCCGGCTCGCCGGCGCGACCACGCCGGAACTGCTCGTGGAACTGGTCCGGCTGGAGATCCCGGTGACGGGCGTGGGCCCGCACCGGCGGCTGGAGGACGCGTTCCTGACCCTGATCGGAGGCACCTCATGAGTACGGCGTCCCTGGACGACGCAGCCGCACCGGGCTACCGCCCCGGACGCACCCTGCCGCTGCGCGTCGAGGCGGCGCGCCAACTGCGCCGCCGGCGCACGCTGGTGGTCGCCGGGGTGCTGGCCGTGCTGCCGTTCGTGCTGATCGCGGCGTTCGCGATCGGCGGGCGGTCGGGCGGGCGCGACGGGCGGATCTCGCTGATGGACACCGCCACGGCCTCCGGCGTGAACTTCGCCGCCACGGCGCTGTTCGTCTCGGCGGGCTTCCTGCTGGTGGTGCCGGTCGCCCTGTTCTGCGGCGACACGGTGGCCTCGGAGGCGAGCTGGTCGTCGCTGCGCTACCTGCTGGCGGCGCCCGTGCCACGGGTGCGGCTGCTGATGAGCAAGCTGGCGGTGGCGCTGGGCTTCAGCGCGGCGGCGATGCTGCTGCTGCCGCTGGTGGCGCTCGCGGCGGGGTCCGCCGCGTACGGCTGGGGGCCGTTGCGGATCCCCACCGGCGGGACGCTCCCGGCGGATGTGGCGGTGGCACGGCTGGCGGCCGTCGTGGCGTACGTATTCATCAGCCAACTGGTCACGGCTGCGCTGGCGTTCTGGCTGTCCACGGTGACGGACGCGCCGCTCGGCGCGGTCGGCGGCGCGATGGGGCTGACCATCCTCGGCAACGTCCTGGACGCGGTCACCGCGCTGGGCCACTGGCGCGACCTGCTGCCCGCCCACTGGCAGTACGCGTGGGTGGACGTCCTCCAGCCGCACGCCGAATGGAGCGGCCTGGTCAAGGGCTCGGCGGTGTCGGTGGCGTACGCGCTGGTGCTCTTCGCCCTCGCGTTCCGGCACTTCCGGGCGAAGGACGTGGTGTCCTGACGGCCACGACGTCCAGTCCAGTTCGTGAGAACTCTGTAACAGCGGGATCTTTCCACCCCCTCGAACACATCTTCACCTATGACAACGACGATGACGATCGAGAGGCAGAACGGAACCATGGCACTGCCGCAGCTGTACAGGAAGAGGATCGCGACGCTGGTGGCGGCCACGGTGCTCGGCTTCGCGGGGACCGCCACCGTCGCCGTCACCGCCGACGCGGTGGGCCGGGCGACGGACGCGGCGAGCGCGCCGGTGGTCGAGCGGCCGGCCCAGGGCGTCGTGCAGGTCGTCAACGTCGTGGACCAGCACTGACCCGGCCGCTCCAGCCTGCTCGGTGGACGGCTCAGTGGACGGCTCAGTGGACGGAGAACCCGCCGTCCACGAAGACCGCCTGCCCGGTGACGTACGCCGAGGCCCTGCTCGCCAGGAACACCGCCGCCCCCGCGAAGTCCTCCGCCACCCCGTTGCGCCCCACGAGCGTGCGCGCGGCCAGCGCCTCCACCTTGGCCGGGTCGGACGACAGCCGCTCGTTGAGCGGAGTCATCACGAACCCCGGCACGAGCGTGTTGCAGGTGACGCCGTACGGGGACCACGCCTCGGCCTGGGAACGGGCCAGGGACTCCAGCGCTCCCTTCGAGACGCCGTAGGCGCCGCTCTGCACGAACGCGCGGTGGGCCTGCTGGGACGTCACGTGGATGATCCGCCCGTACCCCCGCTCGGCCATGCCCGGCCCGAACCGCTGCCCCAGCAGGAACGGTGCCTCCAGGTTGACGGCCATGGTGGCGTCCCAGACGTCCTCGCCGAGCTCGCCGAGGGGCGGGCGGAGGTTGATCCCCGCGCTGTTGACGAGGATGTCCGGCTCGCCGTAGATGTCCGCGGCGGCGTCGGCGGCGGCGCGGACGCCTTCGCGGGTGCCGAGGTCGGCGCTGATCCGGGCGGCCCGGCAGCCGTCGGCGGTGAGCTCGTCCACGGTGGCCGCGAGGGCGGCCTCGCCGCGGGCGACGACCACGACGCGGGCGCCGGCACGGGCGAGGGCGCCGGCTATGGCCCGTCCGATGCCGGAGCTGCCGCCGGTGACGAGGGCGGTGCGGTCGTGGAGGGAGAAGAGGTGGGAGAGGTAGGGGTTGTTCGGCGGTGCGATCATGCGTCGCACCCTAGGGGGTTTTGCCCCGGACCCACCCTTTCACCGTTTCCCCGGGGCAAGCCCCGGCCCCGAAGCGCCCTTCGGGCTCCCCCAGAGGGGGTACCCCCAGTCCTCAAACGCCGGACGGGCTGAAATTCAGCCCGTCCGGCGTTTGAGGACGACCCGCGCGGAGCGCGCGAGAAACGGTGAAAGGGCGGGTCCGGGGCACAACTCCCCGCGCAGCGGGCCACCCACCGCCCCCCCCCTACGCCCGATCACACGTCAGATCCGGCTGCTTCTTCCCGCCTCCCGACAGCGTCACCTTCACGTCCCTCCACGACACACTCCCCGGCACCTCGTTGTGCGCCGCCGTGCACACCAGCTGCATCCGCGCCGGGTGCGTCAACCGGGCGACGTCCATCGGCAGTTGGATCGACACCCGGCCCCGCTCAGTCGTCACCGAGAGGCCCTTCTTCATCCCGGAGTTGATCGGGACCTCGCTGAACAGGCCCCGGGCGCGCTCCGCGTCGTTGGGGCCCTCGAGCAGCAGCAGGACCGCGCGATCCGCGCCCACCGGCCCGTCCGCCGGCCGTGACGAGAGCATCACGGCACCGCTGACGACGGCGAAGTAGAGCCGGGCCCCCCACCCGGGCGCCCCCGGCTTCTTGACGCCGGTCGCCGGCTGGCCGAACTCGATGACCTCCGTCCGCTCGATGCCGCAGCCGGTCAGCAGACCCAGCAGCAACGTGCAGGCGAGTACGCGCCGCATCCTCACTCCTCCTCGCCCCCCGCGCACAGCGGCAGTTCCACCGTGAAGACGGCCCCGCCCCCGGGGCCGTTGGCCGCCCGCACGGTGCCGTGGTGCAGCCGTACGTTCTCCAGGGTGATCGCCAGCCCGAGGCCGCTCCCCTCGGAGCGCGCCCGGGCCGCGTCGGCCTTGTAGAAGCGGTCGAAGACGTGCGGCAGGACCTCGGGGTCGATGCCGGGACCGCGGTCCGCGACCTCGATGAGCAGGCGCTCCTCGTCCGCGCGCAGCGACACCCGCACCGGCTCCCCGCCGTGCCGCAGCGCGTTGCCGACGAGGTTGGCGACCACGACGTCGATGCGCCGGGTGTCGAGCCGGGCGCGCACGCCCTCCGCCAGGTCGGCGGCGACCCGGTCCTGCCAGTTGCGGGCCTGGAGCGTCTTGCGGACGGTCTCGGCGACGTCGACCTCGTCCAGGTGCAGCGCCGCGGCGCCCGCGTCGAAGCGGGAGATCTCCATCAGGTCCTCGACCATGCGGGCGAGCTTGCCGGTCTCCTCGCTGATGAGGCGCACGGCGTAGGCCGTGTCCGGGTCGAGGGTCGCGGCGTCCTCGTCGAGGACGTCGACGACGGCGGTCATCGCGGCGAGCGGGGTGCGCAGCTCGTGCGAGACGTCGGCGGCGAAGCGCCGCGAGTTGGCCTCCATGCGCCGCAGTTCGGCGACGTTCTCCTCCAGGGCCGCGGCCATGCCGTTGAACGTCCGGGAGAGGTCGGCGAGTTCGTCGCCGCCGGTGACCTTGAGCCGGGTGTCGAGGGCGCCGTCGGTGATCTGCTGGGCGCCGCGGCGCAGTTCGCGCACGGGCCGCAGCACGCTGCGGGCGGCGAACAGGGCGGGGACGACGGCGAGTCCGACGGACAGCAGTGCCCCGCTCTGCGCGGCGTTGACCAGGGCCTGGACGTTGGCCTCGTCCTCGCGCAGCGGGACGCGGGCGTAGACCTCCAGCCCGGAGGGGTCGCGGCCGTCGCCCTGGTAGGTGACGGGCAGGCCGATGACGAGCCAGGGCCGGCCGCCGGACTCGACGCGCTGGACCGCCGGGATCCCGTCCCTGACCTTGTCCTGCAATCCGGCGCCGATGACGTCCTCGCCGTCGGCCGGCAGCCCCGGGATCATCGGGCCGTTCTTGTAACGGGTGTTGATGATCCAGCGCTGGGCGGCCTCGCCGGCCACGTTGAGGCCCTTGGAGAGCTTGACCAGGGCCGCCTCCTTCGGAGGCATCGCCAGTCCGGTGACCTGCGAGTTCACCTGGCCGCGCAGGGCATTGACGGCCGTGTCCTGGGTCCGCTGGAGGATCGCGGTGCGGGCCTCGCGGAAGGTGAGCGCCGCGGTGGCCAGCGCGCTGAGCGCGGCGACGAAGAGGAAGGCGACGACGAGGCGGGCGCGCAGGCCGCGGGCCAGGCTGCGCACGCCTCCCTTGCCCCTGCCCGGACGTCTCACAGCGGTCCGAACCGGTAGCCGAAGCCGCGCACCGTCTGGATGTAGCGGGGCGAGCGGGTGGAGTCCTCGACCTTGGTGCGCAGCCGCATCACGCAGGCGTCCACGAGCCGGGCGTCGCCGTGGTAGCTGTGCTCCCAGACGTGTTCCAGGAGCTGCTGGCGGCTGAAGACCCGGCCGGGGGTGGCGGACAGGTAGAGCAGCAGCTTCATCTCGGAGGGTGCGAGGGCGAGGTCCTGGCCGTGCTTGGAGACCAGCAGGCCGGCGCGGTCGATGACCAGGTCGCCGTACGCCTCGGCGGGGGCGGGCCGCTCGGGGTCGGGGCCGCCGCCGTCGGGGAGGGCGGCGCGGCGCAGGACGGCGCGGATGCGGGCCTCCAGGACCTCGCCGCGGGCGGGCTTGACGATGTAGTCGTCGGCGCCGGCCTCCAGGCCGAGGACGACGTCGATGTCGTCGCCGCGGGCGGTGAGCATGATGATCGGCAGTTGCTGGGTGGCGCGGATGCGGCGGCAGACCTCGAAGCCGCTGATGTCGGGCAGCATCAGGTCGAGCAGGACGAGGTCGGGCCGGAAGGCGTGGAGCGCGGCGAGCCCGGCCTCGCCGGTCGCCGCGGCCTCGACCTCGTGACCGCGGCGGCGCAGGGTGAGGGTGACCCCTTCCCTGACGGCCCGGTCGTCCTCGATCAGAAGCACGCGTGACATACGGACAGTATCGGTCGGGTAAGCACACGAACATGTCGCGAGCGGTCCCCGCCCGGGAACTGTCACCGATTGCTCATATTCCCCTCCCGCCCCGGCGCGGCGGGACGGGCCCCGATAATGGCCGTGGTTGTCCGTACCCCATCAAGTACCGCACGACCCGGAGGTCGCCCGTGAGCACGCACGAGGTCTTCAACCAGGCCCCGCCCCTGACCGGCTTCACCACCGCCGACGACCCGGCCCTGCTGGAGGCCCTCCGCAGGGACGGCGGCGGCTGGGGCGAGGAGGCGGTCCGCGCCCTCGGGGCCCGGGCGGGCTCGGAGGAGGTGCGGGAGTGGGCGCGCCAGGCCGAGGCGTACCCGCCGGTGCTGCGCACCCACGACCGCTACGGCCACCGCGTCGACGAGGTCGACTTCCACCCGGCCTGGCACCACCTGATGACCGCCGCCGTGGAGAGCGGCCAGCACGCCGCGCCCTGGATCCAGGCGCGGTCCGGCGCCCACCTGGTGCGGGCGGCCAAGTTCTACGTCTGGGCCCAGGCCGAGCCCGGCCACGGCTGTCCCGTCTCGATGACCAACGCCGCCGTCCCCGCCCTGCGCGCCGAGCCGGACCTGGCCGCGATCCACGAGCCGCTGCTCGCCTCCCCGGTCTACGACCCCGGACTCCGGCCGCCGCTGGGCAAGCGCGGGCTGATCGCGGGCATGTCGATGACCGAGAAGCAGGGCGGCTCGGACGTCCGCGCCAACACCACCACGGCCGTCCCGGCCGGCGACCACTACGTGATCACCGGGCACAAGTGGTTCACCTCGGCGCCGATGAGCGACGTCTTCCTGGTCCTGGCGCAGACCGAGGAGGGCCCGACCTGCTTCCTGATGCCGCGCGTCCTGCCCGACGGCACCCGCAACGCGATGCGCCTCATGCGTCTCAAGGACAAGCTGGGCAACCGCTCCAACGCCTCGGCGGAGATCGAGTACGAGCGGGCCGCGGCCTGGCGGGTGGGCGAGCCGGGGCGCGGGGTGCGCACCATCGTCGAGATGGTCAACATGACGCGGCTCGACTGCGTGATCGGCGCCGCCGCGGGGATGCGGGCCGGTCTGCGGCAGGCGCTGCACCACACCGCGTACCGCCGGGCGTTCGGCGCCGAGCTGATCGACCAGCCGCTGATGCGCAACGTCCTCGCCGACCTGGCCGTCGAGTCGGAGGCCGCGACCGTCCTGGCGATGCGGCTGGCGGCCGCGCTGGACCGGTCGGAGGCGGGGGACGCCGCGGAGGGGGCACTGCGCCGGCTCGCGCTGGCGGCCGGGAAGTACTGGGTGTGCAAGCGGGGCAGCGCGCACGCGGCGGAGGCGCTGGAGTGCCTGGGCGGCAACGGGTACGTGGAGGAATCGGGCATGCCGCGGATCTACCGGGAGGCTCCGCTGCTGTCCATCTGGGAGGGCTCGGGCAACGTCGCGGCCCTGGACGTGCTGCGGGCGCTGCGGCGGGAACCGGCCGCGCTGGACGCCTTCGAGGCCGAGGTCGCGCTGGCGGCCGGGGCGGACGCCCGGCTGGACGCGGCGGCCGCCGGGCTGCGGGAGCTGCTGGGCTCGCTCGGCGACCCCGGGCGGGACCAGCTGGTGGCCCGCCGGCTGGCCGAGCGGATCGCCCTCGTCCTGCAGGGCGCCCTGCTCGTACGGCACGCGCCTCCGGCGGTGGCCGACGCGTTCTGCGCGTCGCGGCTGGGCGGGGACTGGGGGCAGGCGTTCGGCACCCTGCCCGCGGGCGCGGACCTGGGGGCGGTCCTGGAGCGGGCCACGACGAAGGACGAGCGGTAGGACCGGTCGTCCGCCGCGCGACGACCGTCACACCATCGGGGGGTTTTCCGCCGCCGACCGGGTGAACGGGCGGCCGGGGACGCAGGATCACGACGCACCCCGCCGCCCGTGCCCCCGGAGACGCCCATGTCCGACTGGCTGGTCCTGGTCCTCACGATCGCCGTCGCGACCGCCGTCGTGCTGTCCATCGCCCTGCTCAAGGAGCGCGGCCGCGAGACGGACCGGGACCGGTCGGGGATCCCCGACGTGATCGAGTACATGACGATGATGATCGGCGTGGTCTACGCGATCGTGCTGGGCCTGGCCATCGCCGGCGTCTGGGAGGCGCGCAACACCGCGCAGGCCACCGCCCAGGCCGAGGCGCAGGCGCTGCACGAAGTGACCGAGCGGGTCCAGGTGTTCGCGCCGCCCGTGCGCGACCGCGTCCGGCAGGACGTCGCCGCCTACGTGCGCCACGTGGTGCGCGAGGAGTGGCCCGGCATGCTCGACACCGGGGAGCTCACCGGCCGGGGCGCGGCGCTGCTGGACCGGGTGCGCACCGACGTCACCGCGTACGTGCCGCGCGACGACCACGAGAGCCAGTCGTACCAGCCCGTGCTGGAGCAGGTCGGCGCCGCGGACGCGGCCCGCAACGCACGGGCGCGCACCGCCGGGGCCACCATGCCGGGGGTGGTGTGGTTCGGGCTGATCGGCGGGGCGCTGGTGGCGGTGGGGCTGATCTTCACCCTCCAGATCCGGCGCACCTCACGGGAGTTGATGCTCGCCGGGGTCTACACCGCGCTGATCTCCTTCCTCCTCTTCCTCATCTGGGACTTCAACTCGCCCTTCGGCCACGACCCTTCGGAGACGACGGACGCGTTCACCGATCTGTTCGCCATGCGACGGGCAGGTGATCCGTTCGCCATGTGACGGGCAGGTGCGTGAGGCCGTTCTGGAAGTTGGAGGTGAGCCGGACGGGCTCGCCGGCGCGTTCGAGGCCGGGCAGCAGGTCGAGGACGGCCCGCAGCAGGGCCCGCAGCTGGACGCGCGCGAGGTGGGCGCCCAGGCAGAAGTGCGGGCCGAAGCCGAAGCTGACGTGGTCGTTGGGGCTGCGGGTGATGTCGAAGCGGTCGGGGTCGGGGAAGACCCGCTCGTCGCGGTTGGCGGAGGCGTGGTGGACGACGACCTTCTCGCCGGCCCGTATCCGTACACCCGCGAGCTCGGTGTCGCGGGTGGCGGTGCGCCGGAAGTGCAGCACGGGCGGCCAGTACCGCAGCGCCTCCTCGACCGCGCCGGCGGTGAGTCCGGGGCGCTCGCGCAGCAGGGCCAGCTGGTCGGGGTGGTCGAGGAGGGTCAGCAGCGCGCCGGGGATGCCGTTGCGCAAGGTCTCGTTCCCGGCCACGGCGAAGAGGAAGAACATCGTCTCGAACTCGTCGCCGGACAGGCCCGCCTGCCGCATCCGGCACATGACGCTGCCTTCGCGCGGCCGCCGGGCGAGCCCGTGCGCGTAGGCGAACATGTCGGGCAGCGCGGCCCGGGAGCGGGGGTTGAGCGGGGCGCCGTCGGGCCGGGCGAGCGGTCCGGGGCGCAGGGCGTGCGCGGCGCGGCCGAGCGGGCTGAGCGCCGAAGGATCGACGGCGTCGGCGGTCGCGCGCTCGGGGTCCTGGTAGCCGATGACGCGGTCCGCCCAGTCCGCGAGCAGGGCCCGGTCCTCCTCGGGGACGCCCATGAGGTGGGCGAGGGTGCGTACGGGCAGGTCGGCGGCGAGGGGTACGAAGTCGGCGGCGCCGCGCGGGGCGACGGCGCCGACCAGGGCGCGCGCCCGCGCCTCGATGACGTCCTCCAGCTCCCGCACCGCGCGCGGGGTGAACGCGGCGGCGACGATGCGGCGCAGCCGCGCGTGGGCGGGCGGGTCCTGGTTGAGCATCATGGCCCGGGCGAAGTCCAGCTCCTGCGGGCTGTCGGGGTCGCGCAGCTGGGTCGCGCCCAGGTGGGAGGAGAAGACCTCGGGGGTGCGCAGCACGTGTTTGACGTCGGCGTGCCGGAAGACGGCCCAGTAGCCGGGGCCGCCCGGCCAGTCGCCGACGGGCTGTTCGGGCACGCGGCATACCGGGGCGCGTTCGCGCAGCTCCCGGTAGAGGTCGTAGGGGACGCCCCGGGCGTGGGCCGCGGGGTCGAAGACGGCGGTCACCTGGAGTGCGCTCACCCTTGCGACCGTACGCCGCGGCCGGCCGGGCGCGTCAAGGCCGCCAGGGACCCGTCAAGGCCCGGTCAAGGGCCCCGGCGCCGGGGGCCGGGGCGAGTGCCGCCGTCCGATTGAGGGTACAGGGCAAAAGGGGCTGACCGACAGGAGGGCACCCGCAGTGACCGACGAGAGCAAAGCCTATGGTGAGGGCTCGACCCGGGCGGTCAGCGTGGACGAGGCGGAGGCCCTGGTGCGGGGCATCTGCTTCAAGACCGGACCGCCCCGGCTCCTGGGGGTCGAACTGGAGTGGCTCGTCCACGACCTGGCCGATCCCACCCGGCCCGTGGAGCCGTCCCGGCTGGCCGCGGCCGCCGACCGCCTGCACAAACTTCCGCTGCGATCGCTGCTCACCGTCGAACCCGGCGGTCAGATCGAGTTCAGCTCGCGGCCCGCCGGCTCCCTCACCGCCTGCGTGGAGGAGGTGGCCGCCGATCTCGCCCTCGCCCGCGACGGGCTGCGGGACCTCGGGCTCTTCCTCTCCGGCTACGGCAAGGAGCCGTGGACCCACCCCGATCGCATCATCGTCACCCGCCGGTACGACGCGATGGAGGTCTTCTACGACTCCTGGAACGAGGCCGGGCGCACGATCATGTGCCGCACGGCGTCCGTCCAGGTTTGTCTCGACGCCGGGCACGAGGAGCCCGGTCCGCTCGGCTTCGGCCGCCGCTGGCGGCTGGCACACCTGCTGGGCGCGGTGCTCAACGCCGCGTTCGCCAACTCCCCGCTGCACAGGGGCCGTCCGACCGGCTGGCGCTCCACGCGCCAGGCCACGTACGCGCGCATGGACCCCGGCCGCACGCTCGCCCCCGCCGAGGACATGGAGCCGCGCGCGGCGTGGACGCGGTACGCGCTGGACGCGGAGGTGATGTTCGTCCGCAACCAGGACGGCCCGTGGGAGCCGCGGCGCGGGCTGGCGCTGCGCGAGTGGCTGCGCACGGGCGAGCCGCGGCCGGTCACGGCGGGTGACGTGCTCTACCACCTGACCACGCTGTTCCCGCCGATCCGGCCGCGCGGCCACCTGGAGCTGCGCATGATCGACGCGCAGCCCGGGGAGGACGGCTGGCTGGTGCCGCTGGCGGTGACGGTGGCCCTGTTCGACGATCCTTCGGCGGCCGAGACCGCGTACCGCACGGTCAAGGCCCTGGCGGACACGGCGGCCGGGGAGCCGACCCCGCGCAATCCGCTGTGGCACAGGGCGGCACGGTACGGGCTGTCGGATCCCGAGCTGCACGCCGCGGCCGTGGCCTGCTTCGCGGCGGCCCGGGAGGCGCTGCCCCGGCTCGGGGCCTCGGCGCGGATCCTGTCGGCGGTGGACGAGTTCACCGCGCGGTACGTGGCGCGGGGCCGCTGCCCCGCCGACGACCTGCTGGACCTGGTCGCGGACCGGCGGGCGGTCACGGAGGTCCGCTCGTGACCGGCCGCGGGGAGGAGTACGGAACGGATCCCGGCGCGCTGCGACGGCGCGCCGCGGAGGCCCTGCTCGCGGCCCGTGAGCGCACCGGCGTGCTCACGGGCTGCGTGCCGGACGAGGAACTGGCCGCCCAGCACTCGCCGTTGATGTCGCCGCTGGTGTGGGACCTGGCGCACATCGGCAACCAGGAGGAGCTGTGGCTGCTGCGCGCCGTCGGCGGGCGGGCGGCGCTGCGGCCCGAACTGGACCAGATCTACGACGCGTTCGAGCACCCGCGCGCCGAGCGCCTGTCGCTGCCGCTGCTGCCGCCGGACCAGGCGCGCGGCTACGCGGCGGAGGTGCGCGGCCGTGTGCTGGACGTGCTGGTGAGCGCCCCGGTGGAGGGCGGGGGTCCGCTGCTGGAGGCGAGCTTCGCCTTCGGGATGGTCGCGCAGCACGAACAGCAGCACGACGAGACCATGCTGATCACCCATCAGCTGCGGTCCGGGCCCGCCGCCCTGGCCGCCCCCGAGCCGCCGCCCGCCCCGCCGGACGCCGCCGCGCTGCCCCGCGAAGTGCTCGTCGAGGGCGGCCCGTTCACGATGGGCACCACGACCGAGCCGTGGGCGCTGGACAACGAGCGGCCCGCCCACGTGCGCGACGTGGCGGCCTTCTTTCTCGACACCCTCCCGGTGAGCAACCGCTCCTTCCAGTATTTCGTCGAGGACGGCGGCTACGGCGAGCCGCGCTGGTGGCACCCGGAGGGCTGGGAGCAGGTGCGCCGCCACGAACTGGCGGCGCCGCTGTTCTGGCGGCGGGAGGGCGCCGGCTGGGTGCGCCGCCGCTTCGGCGTCGTGGAGCCCGTACCGCCCGACGAGCCGGTGCTGCACGTGAGTTGGTACGAGGCGGCCGCGTACGCCGCCTGGGCGGGGCGGCGGCTGCCGACGGAGGCCGAGTGGGAGAAGGCCGCCCGGCACGACCCCGCCTCGGGCCGCTCCCGGCGCTATCCCTGGGGCGACGCGGACCCGGCGCCGCACCACGCCAACCTCGGCCAGCGGCACCTGCGTCCGGCGCCCGTCGGCTCGTACCCGGACGGCGCCTCGCCGCTGGGGGTGCGGCAGTTGATGGGCGACGTGTGGGAGTGGACGGCGAGCGATTTCCTGCCGTACCCCGGCTTCCGCGCCTTCCCCTACCGCGAGTATTCGGAGGTCTTCTTCGGCGGCTCCCACAAGGTGCTGCGCGGCGGCTCGTTCGGGGTGGCGCCCGTCGCCTGCCGGGGCACCTTCCGCAACTGGGACCTGCCGCGGCGGCGGCAGATCTTCGCCGGCTTCCGCACGGCGCGCGACGCGGAGCCGCGCTGATGTGCCGGCACCTGGCCGTCCTGGGCCCCGACGCCCCGCTCGGCGCCTCCGTCTCCGACCCGCCGTACTCGCTGGTCCGCCAGTCCTGGGCGCCGCGTCTGCAGCGGTATGGCACGGTCAACGCGGACGGCTTCGGCATCGGCTGGTACGCGGACGGCGATCCGCGGCCCGCGCGCTACCGCGGGGCCGGGCCCGTGTGGGCCGACCGGTCCTTCGCCGACCTGATACGCGTCGTCCGCAGCCGGGCGCTGCTGGCGGCGGTGCGGGACGCGACCGTGCCCGGCGACGGCGAGGACGCGGCGGCGCCGTTCGCCGCGGGCCGCTGGCTGTTCAGCCACCAGGGCGCGCTGACCGGCTGGCCCGACTCGGCGGTGCCGCTCGCGCCGCTGCTGCCGCCGGGGGCGCTGCTGCGGCTGGAGGCGCGCTGCGACGCGGCGTTCGTCTGGGCGCTGGTGGCGCACCGGCTGCTGGCCGGGGCCGCGCCCGAGCGGGCGCTGGCCGGGGCCGTCGTCACGCTGGCGGAGGCCTCGCCCGCGTCCCGGCTGAACCTGCTGCTGACCGACGGCGCGTCGGTGACCGCCACCGCGTGGGGGGACACCCTCTGGTACCTCACGGGTCCCGGCGAACGGGTCGTCGTGGCGTCCGAGCCCTACGACGACGACCCGCGCTGGACCGAGGTGCCCGACCGCACCCTCCTCTCCGCCGACCGCACCCGCCTCTCCCTCTCCCCCCTGTAGCCCTTTCTCCGTGTTGCCCCCCGCATGCGCAAGGAGCCCCTTCCGTGAGCCCGTTCGTCCTCACCCGCACCCTGCCGCCCGACGCGACGGCCGCCGCCCTGCGCGCCGACGTCGCCGAGGGGCTGACCAGCTCGCCCAAGGCGCTCCCGCCGAAGTGGTTCTACGACGCGCGGGGCAGCGAACTCTTCGACGAGATCACGCTGTTGCCCGAGTACTATCCCACCCGCGCCGAGCGCGAGATCCTCCTGTGCCGGGCGGACGCGATCGCCCGCGCCACCGGTGCCCGCACCCTTGTCGAACTCGGCTCCGGCTCCTCCGACAAGACCCGCCACCTCATCCGCGCCCTCCCCGGCCTGCACACCTACGTCCCCGTCGATGTCAGCGAGAGCGCCCTCACCGGCGCCGCCGCGACGCTGCTGGCCGAGCACCCGGCGCTCACCGTGCACGCGCTCGTCGCCGACTTCCAGGACGGGCTCGTCCTCCCCGACACCCCGGGGCCGCGCCTGCTGGCGTTCCTCGGCGGCACGATCGGCAACCTGCTGCCCGCCGAGCGCGCCGGCTTCCTCGCCGGGCTGCGTTCGCGGCTCGCGCCGGGCGACGCGCTGCTGCTCGGCACCGACCTGGTCAAGGACGAGCGCGTGCTGGTCGCCGCCTACGACGACGCGCAGGGGGTGACCGCCGCCTTCGACAAGAACGTCCTCCTGGTCGTCAACCGCGAACTCGGCGCGGACTTCGACCCCGACGACTTCGCGCACGTGGCCCTGTGGGACAAGACCCAGGAGTGGATCGAGATGCGTCTGCGGGCGCGGCGGCCCGTGACCGTCAAGGTCCGCGCCCTCGACCTGGAGGTCGCCTTCGAGGCGGGCGAGGAACTGCGCACCGAGATCTCGGCGAAGTTCCGCCGGGAGGGGGTGCGGCGCGAGCTGGCGGCGGCGGGGCTCGAACTGTCGCGGTGGTGGACGGACTCCGGCGACCGCTTCGCCCTCTCCCTGTCGCATACCGTGGGATCGTGAGCGACGACCAACGCACCCCCGAGAGCGCCGGCCTGCCCACCGGCTTCGAACGCGGCACGGACGGCCCCAAGGTGATCGTCGTCGGCGTCGACGGCTCCGAGTCCTCCTGGCGCGCCGCCTCCTACGCGGCGGGCCTGGCCCGCCGGCAGCACGCGCTGCTCGCGCTCGTCTACGTCCAGCCGGTCCTGGCGGGCAGCGCGGCGCTCGGCGCGCCGGTGGGCGACGTGACGGAGGAGGTCGCGGAGGAACTCCTCGGCGAGATCCGCGCGACGACGGAGCGGCTGCGGGGCGTCTATTCCGTCCGCTGGGAGTTCCACACGTTCCGCGGGGACCCATATGCGGGTCTGGTCCGGGCCGCGGACGATTTGAAGGCGGACGCGGTGGTGGTCGGCGCGTCGGAGCGGGCGGGGCACCGGATCGTGGGGTCGGTGGCGGTGCGGTTGGTGAAGGCGGGGAGGTGGCCGGTGACGGTGGTGCCGTAGGGGTGGTGGGGGGTGGGTTTTGCCCCGGTCCCGCCCTTTCACCGTTTCTTCCGGGGCAAGCCCCGGGCCCGTAACGCGGCTGCGCCGCGTTGACCGGGGGCTGCGCCCCCTGGATCCCTGAAGCGCCCTTCGGGCTCCCCCAGAGGGGGTACCCCCAGTCCTCAAGCGCCGGAC
>NZ_JAEAMR010000015.1:85312-123908 GCF_015999245.1 Streptomyces sp. AV19
CGGCGTTTGAGGACGAGCGGCGAAGCCGCGATACGGGGTCCGGGGCGGAGCCCCGGAGGGGGCGCAGGGGCGCAGCCCCGCAAAGGGGGCCAGGGGCGGAGCCCCGGTGGGGGCGCAGGGGGCAAAGCCCCCGCACCACCGCGCGGAGCGCGGTGCCGGCCCGGGCGGAGCCCGGAAGAAACGGTGAAAGGGCGGGGCCGGGGCAAAAACCCACCCAGCACCCGCGCCATCCCGTCCCCCGAACGCCACACCACCCGCGCGCCCCCACCCCCACCGGGGCAGGCTGGGGTGACGGGCCCCGGCACGAGGGAGCGGCCCACGCCGAAGAGCCCCACCAGGGAGAGGCCATGTCCAACCACACCTACCGGGTGACGGAGATCGTCGGCTCGTCCCCGGACAGCGTGGACGACGCGATCCGCAACGCGATCGCCCGCGCCGCGCAAACACTCAGAGAGCTCGACTGGTTCGAAGTCACCCAGGTGCGCGGCCACTTGGAGAACGGCCGGGTCGCCCACGTCCAAGTGGGCCTGAAGGTCGGCTTCCGGCTGGAGGACTCATAACCGTGCCCACGCTCCGCGACAGCAAGGCATTCGGCAGCTTCTCCGTCGACGACGTCCCCGAGGCGCTCCGCTTCTACGGCGGAACACTCGGCCTGGACGTCACCGAGGAGCACGGCCTCCTCCACCTCCACCTGGCCGGCGGGGCGACCGTCCTGGTCTACCCCAAGGCCGACCACACCCCCGCCTCGTTCACCGTCCTCAACTTCCCCGTGCCCGACATCGAACGGGCCGTGGACGAACTGACGGGCCGGGGCATCGAGTTCGAGCACTATCCGGGCCTGGAGGCGGACGAGAAGGGTATCTTCCGCGGCGAAGGCCCCCTCATCGCCTGGTTCACGGACCCGGCCGGAAACGTGCTGTCCGTGCTCCAGGAGCAACTGCCCCCGGATTGAAGCGGACGCGGCGCGCGGCCCGGATGACCGATTCCGCCCCCCGGGACCGCCCCCGTGTCGGATCACGGCGTCGACCGGACGTCCGGGCGGCGACCGCCCCGTTCCACGGCATGATCGGTCCATGACCCGCGACATCAACGGCCTGCACCACACGAGCGTCCTCACCCGCGACCTGGACGGACTGGCCAACGTCTACCACTCGTTCGGCTTCGTCCTGAGCCCCCGCTCCCGCCATCTGCTCAGCAAAAGCGAAGGAGCGGGACGGGACCCGGTCCCCACCTGTACCGCAAACCGCTGCGCCCTGTTCGGCGACTCCTACATCGAACTGCTGGGCATCGTCGACGAGTCGGCCCCCGATCCATGGCGCGCCCGGGCGGTGGCCGACCGGTACGAGGGGTTCCAGGCCGTCGCCTTCGAGACCGACGACGCGAGATCCTCCGGCCGCCGGCTGGCCGCCGCCGGGTTACCCGCCTCGGACGTCGTGGAGCTGGAGCGCGGCGCCGCCACCAGGGAGGGAAGACGCACCCTGCGGGCCCGCTTCATCCACCTCGACCCGGCGGCGACGGACGAGGGACGGGTCGGTATCGCCCAGCACCTGACCCGCGAGTACGTGCACCAGCCGCACTACCTCGACCATCCGAACGGCGCGCGCGGCATCGACGGCGTGCTGATCGTCGCCGACGACCCCGTCTTCACGGAGGTCGTGGACCGGTACGCGCGGATCCTCGGCGCGCCGCCCCGGTACGAAGGGCCGGTCGCCGGGCTGGAGATGGGCCGGGGACGGCTGGAGGTCGTCCGCGCCTCGGCGGCCGGTGAGGTGCTCCCCGGCGAGCCCGCGCCCGCCCCCTCCTACCTGGCGGCCATGACGATCCGGGTCGAGGACGTCGGCGTCGCCCGCGACGTCGTGGAGCGCAACGGGACGGCCACGCGCGCCACGGAGGACGGCTTCTTCGTCTCCGCGCGCGACACGCTCGGCGCCGGCCTGTTCTTCACGGCGCGGTGAGCGCGGTCGTACGGGTCCTCAGGAGCCGCGGCCCGCCGGGATCGCGCCGAGGAGCAGGCCGAACGGTCCGGCGTACCGCGTGACCACGGCCGTCTCCACGGACCGGACGCCGTCCAGCGCTCCGATCCGCTCGTTCACGTAGTCGTACAACGCCATGTCGTCGCGGTAGACCATCACGGCCAGCAGCTGGTGCGGGCCGCTCGTCGCCCCGACGAACGTCGTACCGGGATCGTCGGCGAGCGCGCCGGCGACGGAGGCGATCCGGGAGGGGGTGACGGACAGCCACAGCAGGCACTGGGCCGAGTAGCCGAACAGGCGGGGATCGGTCGCGACGTCGAAACGGATCGTCCGCGACTCGCGCAGCTCCTCCAGCCGTCGGCGGACGGCGGACTCGGACCAGCCGACGGTACGGGCCAGTTGGGGGTAGGCGGCCCGTCCGTCGAAGGCCAGTGCCGGCAACAGCCGCCGGTCGAGATCGGTGAGGGCCACGGGGGTGCCGTCACCGGCCGGCCGGCGGTGGCCGGTCAGGTGCCGCAACAGCCGCTGGGCGTCGGCGTGGACGACTCCCTGACGGCGCGTCAGCCCGGCGAGCGGTGCCGGTGCACCGTCCATCGTCCGGAAGAGACACACGATCTCCGTGCCGCTCGACACCAGGCACACCCACGGGGTGTCCGGCCGCCGCGCCAGCGCGTCGGCGACGGCAGGCGCGACGTCCGGCAGCACGCGCAGTCTCACCAGCCACTCCGCCTGCCCGGTACGGCTGCTGTCGGGCACGACCGTCACCCGGGCGACGCCGGAGCCGCGCAGGCGGTCGAAGCGACGGGCCACGGTGCGGTCGGAGACGCCGAGGACGTCGGCGATCCGCCGGAACGGGGCGCGTCCGTCCAATTGCAGAGCGTGCAGGATCCGCAGGTCGAGCGGGTCGACCGCGGCCGACGGCGTAAGCGGCGGCGTAAGCAGCGACGTCACCGGCGAGGTGACCGACGAAGTGACCGAATCCACCCCTCCAGGCTAGACCGATGTCGATTCACGGCGTCGCCCGGGAGTTCGAGGAGCGAATGAGCGATTCCGGGCCATGATCCACTCATGACCGACGACGACATACGCAACTCACGCCACACAGGCATCTCACGTCGCACCCTGCTACGGGCCGGAGCCGTCGGAGCGGGCGCCCTCGCCTTCCCGACCCGCTTCGTGCGCGACCAACTCGCCCCGGACGCCCGGACGATCGTCACCACCACATCGGGCCGGGTCCGGGGCCGGGCCGCGGGCCCGGTCACCGCCTTCCGCGGCATCCCGTACGCGCGCGCCGACCGCTTCGCGGCGCCGCAGCCGGTCAAACCCTGGACGGGCATACGCGACGCCCTCGAACCGGGCCCCACGGCCCCCCAACTCACCTCTCCCCTGGCCCATGTGATGGGCGATTTCACCGTCCCCCAGTCCGAGGACTGCCTGTCGCTCAACATATGGGCGCCGCCCGGCACCGGACGACGCCCCGTGCTGGTGTTCCTCCACGGCGGCGGCTTCTGGACCGGCGGGGCGGGACTGCCCTGGTACGACGGCGCGTCGCTCGCCGCCGCCGGCGACATCGTCGTGGTGACGATCTCCTACCGCCTCGGCACACTGGGCTTCCTGAGCCTCCCCGGGGTCAGCGAGCCCAACCTGGGCCTGCGCGACCAACTGGCGGGACTGCGCTGGCTCCACGACAACATCACCGCCTTCGGCGGCGACCCGTCCAACATCACGCTCTCCGGCCAGTCGGCGGGCGGCTACTCCATCCTCGCCATGATGGCCAACCCCCGGGCCAAGGGCCTGTTCCACCGTGCCATCCTGCAGAGCGTCCCCTCCGGAATGCCGCCCGGCACCGCGGCGGAGGCGAAGACCGGCAGCGAACTCCTCCTCAAACACCTGGGCCTGGGCCCGGACGAAGGCGCCCGCCTGCGCACCGTCCCGGTCGCCGACCTGCTCCGCGCCCAGAACGCCGTGGCCATGGAAACGGCCAGGCCGCTCAACGCGATCCCGCCCTTCCAGCCCGTCGCCGACGGCGACCTCGTGCAGGACGACCCGGTGCGCGCCGCGGGGGCGCGCACCGACGCCGGCATCCAGGTCATGCTGGGCAACACCCGCGACGAGGCGGCGGCGTACATCGTCGGCGACCCGGCGGTGGAGAAACTCACCCAGGACGACCTGAACAAATTCGCGACGCAATGGTTCGGCGACACCTCCCACGCCGAGCCACGCGGCCGAACAGTCACCCAAATCGTGGTCGACATGTGCACCCAACAGCTCTTCCGCAACCCGGAGGACCAGCTGGCGAAGCTCCTCACGGACCGCGGCAACACCCCCTGGCGCTACCAGTTCGACTGGTCCCCGAAGCACAGCGAGTACGACGCGTGCCACTGCATCGAACTCCCCTTCCTCCTCGGCTCCCCGGGCGCCTGGAAGGACGCCCCGATGCTCGGCGGCGAGCAGCCGGCCGCTCTGACCGGCGAAGTCCAGCGCGCGTGGGCGTCGTTCGCCCGCGACGGCAACCCGGGCTGGTCGGCGGGAACCGTCCACCACTTCAAGTGAGCTGACGGAAAGGGCGGGGCGGGGCAGTACGGGCACGGGGCCGTACCGCCCCGCCTTGCCTACAGCCGGGTCGTCACCGCACACGCTTCCGGGGCGGGTGGCGCAGGACGCAGTCGCCGCACATGCCCGCGCCCGTCGGCACGCGGTAGTAGAGGCAGCAGGTGTCCCGTACGAACGACGGGGTGCCCTCGGCGTCGGACTCCACGACTCCCGTGTCTTTGAGCAACGGGTGGGTGAAGAGGGCACGGGCCAGGGTCAGGGCCCGGTCCGCGTCGTCCGGGCGGCCCTGGTCCCGGCACCAGATGTGCAGGACGCGGAGGGCGCCCCCGAGGGAGGAACCGGCGTTGCCCCACATCAGGCGGGGCGAGACCGGGACGACGTCCTGCATCAGGTCGTGCAGGGGGACCAGACGGGCGTCGATGACGGTCGTCGCGATCTGCCCGGCCGGATCCGGGGCGGGTGGCAGCAACGGCGCGCCCGGGAGCCAGAGGTCTTCCGGAGAGGTCAGGAGGGGCTGCCACCGGAGGGTGGAGAGGTCGGGGAGGCGCCCGGCGAGGGTCGCGGAGCCGAGGGCGATGGAGAGCAGGCGACTCGTGATGCCCTGGAAGGCGACGGACGCGGCGATGCGACGGTCGTCGGTACCGAGGCGCCGGCCCACGGCCTCCACCCTGAGCCGGACGGCGCCCTCGTCGAGCGGGAGGTAACCGCCGGCGCCGGCCAGCTCGTCGTCATCGGTGCGCAGCGCGAAGAAGGGTCCGATGGAGGCGAGTTCGTGCAGGCGCATGGGGAGTCCGTGTTCCTTCGGTGATCGGGGGGCGTGGCGGTCCGGGCCAGGGACACCTTGCCATCCCTGCTGCTCTTCATGCCGACAGGCGCCACACCGGGGTGTGGCGCCTGTCTCGTTCACGGCACGAAGTACGGCGTCAGTTGGCGCCGTTGCGACGCTTGCGGGCCGCGACCATGGCGCCGGAACCCGCGAGCAGGAGCGCACCGGCGCCGATGGCGGCGGGGAAGGCGGCGCTCGATCCGGTGCGGGCGAGGGTGTCGTCGGTGGCGGTGGTGCTGCTGGAGCCGGAGGTGGTGCCGGTGCCAGTGCCGGTGGTTCCGCCCGAGCCGCCGGTGCTGCCGGACGTGGTGTCCGAGGTGGAGGTCGCGGTGGCCGTGGCGGTGGCGGTGGCCGTCGGGCTGGCCGTGTCGGAGGGGGAGGGCGAGGAGGACGACTTCTTGGACGACGGTCTGTGAGTCGCCCGCGAAGTACTCGTTTTTTCCGTTGACGGGCTTCTGGTGGTGCCGGAAGTGCCGTCTGTGGACGAGCAGGTGATCACCGGTACAAGCTTGTCGGCGTCTGTTCCGTCGATCTTGTACAGCGGCTTCCTGGCAAGAGCGGGCAGGGCCCTTGCGGTGATACGCAGTTGCGCAAAGTCGCCACCCGTGCCGACTGGACCGCCGCACTTTCCCTGAGCCTTCTGCAGCCAGAGGACGCCGTTGTTGGCCAGGTTGCGACGGCCACCGGCAAAGAGAGCTTCAACTGCCCACGCAGTGGATTCGGGGTTGTTGGGTTCATCCGGGTTACCAGTGTGGCTGAACCCTCCGTGTTCTCCCTTCCTTCTGTCGAGCCAGTCAAGGGCCTCCTTGACCAGGGTGTCCTTGGAGCCCTTGGGGGGCTCAGCCGGGCGACCCACGGATCGCAGCGCCTGCACTGCCATGCTCGTGCTGTCGACGTTGGAAATGCAGGAACGGGGCGGATCCATCCTGGACTTGGGATTGCTGCCCGTCACATTCGGATCGCTCGTGCCGCTGTTCTCCGGCCTCTCGACCAGCTTCAGCGGGAAGCCCCCGTCATCGCACTTGCTCCGCTCCAAGAACCCAACAGCCTTGTCCAATACTGTAGCGTCGCTGCCCGGTTGCCCCTTGGTCTTGTTGAGCGCCATGACGGCCCAGGCTTGGGCGAACTTGCTTGAGTTGCCGTCGGCATCGTTCCCAACAAGGCCATTGGGCTGAACCGCCCTCTGGAGCATGTCAACAAGGTTGTGGCCGCCAAAGCTCGTCGGTTTGCGCTCCACGGCGAGGGCCACCAAAGTCAGCTTCGCAGCACCCTCTATATTTGTCCGGCCATCAGCGGACTTGAGATAACTTGGCGTGTTGCCCTCGAGCCAAGTCGTCGCCCGCCCAGCCGCATCGCCCGAAGTCTTGGTGGCCGCCAGCCCCAGAACGGTCTCGGCCGTCAGGTCGATGTCCCCCCAGACGTTGTCACCGCCCTCGAACTGGCTCACCAGCCAGGCAGCAGCCGCGTTGGCGGGGATACTGTGCGGAGTCTCCTCGGCCCACGTCGATCTCTTGGGCGCATCATCGGCAAAAGCCATGCCCACCGTCCCGGTGGACAGCAGCGCCGCTCCGACCAGGGCGAGCGGGAGCACGGCTCCCCTGCCCGGACGTACGGACTGTGACATTCGGTTCTCTCCTCGGGATTTCATCGGCGGGACGCCGAGGCGCAAGGGACCGGTGCGTCGAACGCCGCGCGGCAACGGTACGGGCGGCAGCCGCGCTGATCGGCGGCACAAAAGATCGTGAGAACACAGGCGGACAACAGGCACGCGGACCGCGACTCCGCGTCCGCCCCACCCCCCGCCGGAGTCGTTCCTGCTCCGGCGCTCTCATGCCCCCTACCTCCCCCTCGAACCGTGCCCCCACCCAGTTCAGCCGTTCGAACGGAACGCTGGCACTGTACACCGACCGCAACAGCCGAAACACCGTCAATCACCCACCACCCCCGTGCCACCCCCGTGACGGAACGCGACACCCCAGGCGGCCGGATCACCACGCCCACCATCCATCGCCTCCTTGACTCCCCGTGAACCTCGGGCCAGCCTCCCCGTGACAACGATGTCGGACGCAGATATCGGATGACACGAGAGGCATGGCCATGGGACGAAGACGGACCGGCGACCACCTCCGACGGCGCGCCGCCGTCACCCTGGCCCTCGCCGCGCTGCTCGGCGGACCGACGGCGCTCGCCCCGCACAGCACAGCCGCCGCCCCGGCGGACGGCAACCTCACCGACCTCGTCAACCCCTTCATCGGCACCAAGAACGAAGGCAACACCTTCCCCGGCGCGGCCGTCCCCTTCGGCATGGTCCAGCTCTCCCCCGACACCGGGCACAGCACGGGCTACAACTACGACCACGACCGCATCCGCGGCTTCAGCACCGTCCACCTCTCCGGCGTCGGCTGCCGCATCGGCGGGGACCTGCCCGTGCTGCCGACCACCGGCGAGGTGAAGGAGACCGACAACGCGCGCTACGCCGCCGCGTTCAAGCACGCCGACGAGACCGCCCGCCCCGGCTACTACCGCGTCCGCCTCGCCTCCGGCGTCACCGCCGAGCTCACGGCCACCGCCCGTACCGGGCGCCAGCGCTACACGTTCCCGGCGACCGACCGGGCCAACGTCCTCATCAACGCCGGGCAGTCGCTGCACAAGGCCGTGTCCAGCTCCGTGGAGATCGTGGACGAGCGGACGGTGCGCGCCACCATCACCGGCCGCGGCTTCTGTCAAGACACCCGCCCGTACACCGTCCACACGATCACCCGCTTCGACCGGCCGTTCACGGCGTACGGCACGTGGGAGGGCGCGCGGGTGGCCCGCGGTACGCGGGCGGCGAGCGGCACGACCGGGCGCACCGGCGCCTGGGTGCGCTTCGACACCACCCGCGACCGCCGCGTGGAGGCCAGCACGGCCATCAGCTACGTCGACGCCGAGGGGGCCCGCGCCAACCTCGGCGCCGAGGAGGCCGGCTTCGACCGTACGGCGGCGGCGGCCCGCACGGCGTGGGAGGAGCGCCTGTCCCAGGTCGCCGTCCAGGGCGGGAGCCGGACGCTGCGCCGCACCTTCTACTCGTCCCTCTACCGTTCGTTCCTCTCCCCCAACATCGGCGGCGACGCCGACGGGCGCTATCGCGGATGGGACCAACGGACGCACCGGGCAAGGGGGTTCACCTACTACCAGAACTGGTCCCTGTGGGACACCTACCGCACCCAGGCCCAGCTCCTCGCCCTCCTCGCGCCGCGCGAGTCGCGGGACATGGCCCTGTCCGTGCTGCGGATCGACGCCGAGGGCGGCTGGCTGCCCAAGTGGGGCTACGGGACGGTCGAGACGAACATCATGACCGGCGACCCCGTCACGCCGTTCCTCACCAACGCCTACCGGCACGGGCTGCTCGAGGGCCACGAGGAGGAGGCGTACCGGGCGCTGCGCAAGAACGCGGACGGCGTGCCCCCGGCGGACTCCCCGTACGCGGGGCGCGACGGCAACGAGCGCTACATCGCGGACGGTTACGTCCCGCTCGCCCCGGAGCTGTCGCGCCGCAAGCCCGGCGACTCCGACCTCCAGATGGGCGCCTCCGCCACCCTGGAGTACGCCCTCGCCGACGGCGCCCTCGCCGGGATGGCGGAGGACCTCGGCCACCACGACGACGCCCGGCGCTACGCCGACCGCGCCCGCAACTACCGCCGGATCTTCGACCGGGAGACCGGCTTCTTCCGCCCGCGCGACGCGCGGGGCGCCTTCACCGGCTCCGCCGAGCCGGCGAAGAGCCCCGGGTTCCACGAGGGCACGGCCTGGCAGTACCAGTGGCTGGTCCCCCAGGACCTGCCGGGAATGATCGAGCTGATCGGCGGCAGAACGGCCGCCGACAAGCGGCTCGACTCGTTCTTCGCCTACGACAAGCTGCTGGCCGACCCCGCGCGCACCGCCCGCGAGGTGTGGGTGCACGGCCCCTACGACTACTACAACGCCGACAAGTACAACCCGCAGAACGAGCCCGACCTCATCGCCCCGTACACCTACCTCGCCACCGGCAGGCCGTGGAAGACCACGGACGTGGTGCACGCGGCGCTGACCCTCTTCACCGACGCGCCCGAGGGCATGACCGGCAACGACGACCTCGGCACGATGTCCGCGTGGATGGTCCTGTCCGCGATCGGCGTCTACCCGGTGCAGCCGGGGACGGACGTGTGGGGGCTGAGCACCCCGGTCTTCGACCGCGTCGACCTGCGGCTGGACCGGCACTGGTACCCGCACGGCCGGTTCACGGTCACCGCTCCCGGCACCTCGGCCACCGACCGCTACGTGCAGTCGGTGCGGCTGGACGGCCGGGGGTACGGCCGTACGTACCTGACGACGGCGGCGATCCGGGACGGCGGGCGGCTGGACTTCACCGTCGGCCGGTCGCCCTCCCGCTGGGGGACGGGGCGCTCCGACGGCCCGCCCGCCATCGGCTGAACGCCGGGCGGGGACGGAGCGGCGTCTTCCGTCCCCGCCGCGGGTGCACCATGATGAGCCGCCGTCAGCGGCCACCGAAGGAGAGGACACGGCCATGGCCGGACTCCGGGCAGGGCACGGCGTTCTGCGCCGCAAACCGATCGAGACCATCGAGGAGGCGGAGACCGCCGAGGCCCACGGCGAGCACCTCACCCGCACCCTGGGACTGTGGCAGCTCACCGCGATCGGCGTCGGCGGCATCATCGGTGCCGGGATCTTCAGCCTCGCCGGCACCATCGCCAACGGCACGGCGGGCCCGGCCGTGCTCCTCTCCTTCCTCATCGCGGGCGTGGCGAGCGCGGCGGCGGCGTTCTCGTACGCCGAGTTCGCCGGCCTCATCCCGCGCGCCGGCTCCGCCTACACGTACGGGTACGCGGTCCTCGGCGAGATCGGCGGCTGGTTCATCGGCTGGGACCTCCTGCTGGAGTACACGGCCATCGTCTCGGTCGTCGCCATCGGCATCTCCGGCTACGTCAACTTCCTGGTGACGGAGACCGGCGCCGACCTTCCGCACTGGATGCTCGGCGCGCCCGGCACCGGGGACGGCCACCGCGTCGACCTCTTCGCAGCCGTTCTCTGCCTGCTCATCGCCTATCTGCTGACCCTCGGCATCAAGAGCGCCGCACGCTTCGAGACGATCGTCGTCGCCCTGAAGGTCATCGTGGTGCTGCTGGTGGTGGTCGTCGGCTTCTTCCACATCAGCACCGCGAACTACCAGCCGTTCTTCCCCTTCGGGGTCAGTGGCGCGTTCACGGGCGCGGCGACGGTCTTCTTCGCGGTCTTCGGTTACGACGCGATGTCGACCGCCGCCGAGGAGTCCAAGGACGCCCAGCGCCACATGCCGAGGGCGATCATGTACTCCCTGGCCGTCTCGATGGTGCTGTACGTCCTGGCCTGTCTCGTCCTGACCGGCATGCAGAACTACAAGGACATCGACAGGGAGAGCGGCTTCTCCACGGCGTTCAAGTCCGTGGGTCTGGGCGGCTTCGCGGACGTCATCGCGGTGGGCGCGATCATCGGCATCCTGACGGTGATGTTCACGTTCATGCTGGGTGTGACGCGGGTGTGGTTCGCGATGAGCCGCGACGGGCTGCTGCCGAAGTGGTTCGCGCACACGCACCCGACGCGGCACGTGCCGACGCGGGTGACGTGGATCGTGGGCGTGGCGTCGGCGGTGATCGCGGGGCTGGTCCCGATCAGCGAGGCGGCGGAGCTGACCAACATCGGCATCCTGCTCGCCTTCGCGGTCGTCTGCTCCGCGGTGATCGTACTGCGGTACAAGCGGCCGGAGTTGCCGAGGTCGTTCCGTTGCCCGGGGATGCCGTTCGTGCCGGGGATCGGGGTCGTGGCGTCGATCTGGCTGATCACGTACCTGGCGTGGCAGACGTGGCTGCGGTTCGCGGTGTGGTTCCTGATCGGGCTGGCGGTGTACTTCGCGTACTCGTACCGGCATTCGGAGCTGGCGCACGCGGACGCGCGGGGAATTCCGCGGGATTGAGCGTCCGATGCCGCGTCTCATGCTTTTTCCTCCGTCCGCTCCGACCTCGGAGCAGCGGGCCTTCTACCGGAACGTGCCGGCCGAGGGCATGGAGCGGGCTGCTCGTCGCAGCACCGGCCGACCGCCTCACCGCCCTGCTCCCGCCGCGCGCCCGCCCGGCCGACGCGTACCGCCTGCCGCGCGCGCAAGGAAGCCTGATCGCTTCGACCTGATTGCTTCGGCCCGGTCACTTCAACAGGCGGGACAGTCTCCGGTCCGCCAGGATCTTTCCGCCCGTCTGGCACGTCGCGCAGTACTGCAACGACGAGTCCCGGTAGGACACTTCGCGGATCACGTCCCCGCACACCGGGCACTGCTCCCCCGCCCGGCCGTGCACCCGCGTTCCCGCCCGCTTCTCGTCCTTCAGCTCCTCCGCCGCGTGGCCCCGGGCCCGCTCCACCGCGTCCCGGAGGGTCGTGCGCAACGCCTCGTACAGTACGGTGACTTCGTCCTCGGAGAGGTTGGCCGCCAGGGCGAACGGTGACATCCGGGCCGCGTGCAGGGCTTCGTCCGAGTACGCGTTGCCCACGCCCGCGATCACGGACTGGTCGCGCAACACGCCCTTGATCCGGCGCCGTTCACTGCGCAGCAGGGCGGCGAAGGAATCGCGCGTGAACGCGTCCGTCAGCGGATCCGGTCCGAGGCGGGCGATGCCCGGTACGTCCGCCGGGTCGTGGACGCAGTACGCCGCGAGGCGCTTCTGCGTGCCGGCCTCCGTGACGTCGAGGCCGGTGCCGTCCGACAGCCGGATCCGGAGTGCCAGCGGGCCCTTGCCCGGCCTCGGCGGTGCGGCGGGCAGGGTGTCCCGCAGGCGCACCCAGCCGGCCCGCGCGAGGTGGAGGACGAGGTGCGGGCCGGCGTCCGTCGCGATGTCCAGGAACTTGCCGTGCCGGCGGACGGCCGCCACCGGCCGTCCTTCCAGGGCCGACAGCGGCGGATCGTACGTCTTGAGCACGCTCACCGCGACCGGTTGCACCCGTTCGACGACCCGGCCGGACAGCCGCCCGTCCAGGAACCCGGCGAGCGCCTCCACCTCCGGCAGCTCGGGCATGGTTCCAGTGTGACGGCGGTGGCGCCGCGGGCAAGTCAGGCCGAGTCGAGGCCGTCCCGCAGCCGGGCCAGGGACGCGTCGTCCACCACGATCCCGAACTCCTCCGACAGCACCCGCCCGAGCTCGGCCGCCTCGATCTTCCGCTCGGTGCCGGAGCCGTCGGGCAGGTACGTGGTCCAGGTCGTCGCGTCGAGCGTGTGGTGGCGGGTGGCGCTGAAGGTCTGGGCGTACAGACGGCGGACGAACGGTGAGCGCGGGTGCGTGGCGACGTAGTGGCTGCCCATCAGCCAGTCCTTGGGGTACTGCGGGAGCAGGGTGAAGGTGTGGCGGTCCTCCCAGCCGTTCTCCTTGTGCTGGTGCAGCCACCACTCGTCCACGCCGAGCGCCCCCGCCCGGCGCTCCATCCGGAACCGCCAGCCGTCGAAGCCGGCCTCGGCGCCGTCCCGGAGCTCGACCGGCTCCAGGGGGCCGCTGCCGAAGCCGACGTCGCAGAGCCACAGCCGCTCGTCGTCGGCGGCCCGGACGGCCAGCAGGGCGTGGGTCGCGGGGTTGAGCCGGCCGGAGCCGAGGGTGACGCGGCCGCTCAGCCCGGTCGCCTCGAAGCCGAACCGTTCGAGCGCGGCGGCGAAGAGCAGGGCGTGCTCGAAGCAGTAGCCGCCGCGGCGGCCGCGCACGAGCTTCTCCTGGAGGTCGGGCAGCTCCAGCGAGACCGGCTCGCCGAGCACGGCGGCGAAGTTCTCGAACGGTATGGAGGTGACGTGCGCCCGGTGCAGTCCCCGCAGCGCGCCGAGCGTCGGCGCGCGTTCCCCGTCGTACCCGACGCGTTCCAGGTACGCGTCCAGATCGAGCAGTTCGCCGTCCCATCCGTGGCTACGGTCCGTCTGCATCATGGCTCCTTACTCGCCGTTCGTTCGCGATCACGACCGTAAGGGGTGCACGGCCCGCCTGACCTCTGCCCGGAGTCGGTACCCGCCTCACTTCCTGGTCCTACGGCCGTGGTCGCATCCCGCCAAGATCAGCACCGGGAATGCGGCCGGAATTCCACGGGCAATTCCCGGCCGAATTCACCGGGTGACCGGGAGTGCGGCGCATATTCTCGCCCCATGTGCCGTCTGTTCGGTCTGACCAGTGCCCCGCGCCGTACGCACGCCACCTTCTGGCTGCTGGACGCCCCCGACAGCCTGCGGGAGCAGAGCCACCGCGACCCGGACGGGACCGGCCTCGGCTGGTTCGACGCCGACGGCACCCCGCGGGTCCGCAAGGAGCCCGTGGCCGCGTACCAGGACTGCCGCTTCGCCACGGAGGCCAAGCAGGTGCGGTCCACCACCTTCCTCGCCCACGTCCGCTACGCCTCGACCGGCGGCCTGGAGACCGGCAACACCCACCCCTTCGAGCAGGAGGGGCGCCTCTTCGCCCACAACGGCGTCATCGAGGGCCTCGACGAGTTGGACGCCCGCCTGGGCCCGGACCTGGCCCGGGTGCGGGGCCGCACCGACTCGGAACGGTTCTTCGCCCTCGTCACCCGGGAGATCGCGGCCCATGGCGGCGACGTCACCGCCGGCATCACCGGCGCCGCCCGCTGGATCGCCCGCAGCCTCCCCGTCTTCGCCCTGAATCTGATCCTCACCACCCGGGACGAACTCTGGGCCCTGCGCTACCCGGACACCCAGGAGCTGCACGTCCTGCGCCGCTCGCCCGGCGGCCACCACGGCTGCCGCCACCTGGACCACAGCGGCGCCGCCGGCCGCATGCGCGTCCACTCCCGCGACCTGGCCGGCGCCCCGGCCGTCGCGGTCGCCAGCGAGCGCATGGACGACAACCCCCACTGGCGCGCCCTGGCCCCGGGCGAACTCCTCCACGTGGCCCCGGACCTCACCGTCACCGCCCGCCTCGCCCTCCCCGACGCACCGGCGCACCCCCTCACCCTCGACGACCTGCGGCCGGAGGCGGCGGCGTCGCAGCGGGCGGCCTGAACACGCCTCGGCCCAGGTCCGCGACGAGGGCGCGGGTGAAGGGATGCCGGGGTGCGGCGAGGACGTCGGGCGTCGCGCCCTCCTCGACGATGCGGCCGGCGTCGACGACCGCGATGCGGTCCGCCCGGGCGGCGACGTCGGCGTCGTGGGTGATCAGGACCAGGGCCGGGGCGTCCGGGGTGCGGGTCAGGCCGGTGAGCAGGCCGAGGACCGCGCGGCGGGTGACGGTGTCCAGGCCGGAGGTCAGCTCGTCGCAGATCAGGACGCGGGGGCGGGCCAGGAGGGCCCGGGCGAGGGCGGCGCGGTGGAGTTCGCCGCCGGAGAGGGCGGCGGGGCGGCGGCGCGCCAGGGCTTCGGGCAGGCCGGTGCGGGCCAGGGTCGCGTACGCCTCGGCCGTGGCCGGCCGGCGGTCCAGGCCGCGCAGGCGGATCGCGGTGCGGGCCACCTGGTCCACCACGGGGCGGTGTTCGTCGAAGGAGGCGCGGGCGTCCTGGAACACGTACTGGACGGCGGCGAGTTGGGAGCGGGAGCGGTGGCGGACGCTGCGGGGCAGGGGCGATCCGTCGAGGAGGACTTCGCCGGTGCGGTCCGTGTGCAGGCCCGCCAGACGGCGTGCCAGGGTCGTCTTGCCGCTGCCCGAGCGGCCCACGAGGGCCAGGGTCCCGCCCGCGTGGACGGTCAGGGGCGGGGCGGTGGACCAAAGGACGGGCGGGCCGGGCGTCCGGGGTGCGGGGCGCGTCGGCTCCGGGGCCAGGAGTTCGCGGGTCCAGGGGTGCCGGGGCGACGACCATACGGTCCCGGTCGCGCCGCTCTCGATCACCTCGCCGTCACGCATCACCAGGACGTCGTCCGCCAACTCCCGTACCAGCGCCAGGTCGTGGCTCAGGAGGACGACCGCCAGACCCCGGCGCGCGAGGGCGGCGAGTCCGGCCGCGACGCGGCGGGCGGTGAGCGGGTCCTGGCCGGTGGTCGGTTCGTCCGCCACGACGACGCGGGCGCCCAGGAGCAGGGCCTGGGCCAGGACGACGCGCTGTTGCTGGCCGCCGGAGAGCCGGTGCGGGTGGCGGGCCAGGAGGGCGGGTGGGAACTGG
This sequence comes from Streptomyces sp. AV19, assembly GCF_015999245.1. Classification (GTDB taxonomy): domain Bacteria; phylum Actinomycetota; class Actinomycetes; order Streptomycetales; family Streptomycetaceae; genus Streptomyces. Next base: position 100,808 of record NZ_JAEAMR010000015.1, read on the forward strand.
GCGGATTCCAGGGCCTCCGCGACCTTTTCGCGGCGGACCGCGCGCGGGAAGCGGGCCCGTGCGATGTCGTGCGGCAACGCCCGTACCCGGCGCGCCGGGTTGAGGACGGACGACGGGTGCTGCGGTACGTACGCCGCCGGGCCCCCGGGGAGGCGGACGGTGCCGGTGACGCGCGCGCCCGGCGGGTACTCGCCCAGCAGCGCGCGGCCCGTCGTCGTCTTGCCGCTGCCCGACGCGCCGACGAGCGCAGTGACGCGGCCGGCGCGGGCGGTCAGGTCCACGCCCGTCACCAGGGCGCGTCCGGCGATCTCGATCCGCAGGCCGCGGACCTCCGCGAGCACGGTCATACGGCCTTCTTCCGGGTGAGGGCGGCGTCGAAGAGGAGGTTGGTGCCGAGCGACAGGGCCACGACGAGGGCCGCGGGGACGGCGACGGCCCAGGGCTGGAGGGCGAGTCCGGCGCGGTTGCGGTCGACCATGACCGCCCAGTCGGCGGCGTCGGGCGCCACGCCGACGCCCAGGAAGGCCGCTGTGCCGACCAGGTAGAGCGCGCCCGTCAGCCGGACGCCCGCGTCGGTGACGAGCGTGCGGAGCGTGGCGCGGGCGACGTGGCCGAGCGCCACGCGGGCCCAGGTCTCGCCCTGCATGCGCAGCGCCTCGACGGCGGGGCGGGACGCCGCGCCGGCGGCGGCCGCGCGGACGACCCGGGCGGCATCCGGGACGGCGACGAGGGCGACGAGCAGGGCGATCCCGGCGGGGCCCGGGTCGAGGAAGGCGGCCGCCAGGAGGATCAGCAGGAGGGAGGGGACGGCGAGGAGGACGTCCAGGGGGCGGGTCAGGAGTTCCTCCAGCCAGGCCCGGCGGGTGAGGGCCGCGGCGAGGCCGACGGGCAGGGCGACGGCGTAGGTCAGCGCGGTGGCGGTGAGGGCCACGAGGACCACCGACCGCCCGCCGAGCAGGACTTGGCGCAGGACGTCCCGGCCGGTGAAGTCCGTGCCCAGCCAGTGGCCGTCGCCGGTGGTGAAGGAGGTGCCGCGCGGGCCGGCCTCGCCCACGAGGAGCGGGCCGCACAGCGCGAGGAACAGCGGGACGGCGACGACGGCCGCGCCCGGCGCGAAGCGCCGTGCTCTCATGCCGCCACCCCCGCCCGCGGCGCGAAGCGCCGGACCGCCGCGTCGGCCGCCAGGTTGACGGTGACGGCCACGGCGCCGAAGAGGACGGCGAGGCCCTGGACGACGGGGATGTCGCGGTGGGCGACCGCCGTCATCAGCAGCGTCCCCAGCCCCGGGATCGCGTACAGCGCCTCGACCACGACGACGCCGCACAGCAGCCAGTCGGCCGTCCGCGCCAGGTGCTGGGCGGCGGGGGCGGCGGCGTTGGGGAGGGCGTGGGCCAGGTGGACGCGGGTCGCGGACAGGCCGCAGCGGCGGGCGTGGGCCACGTACGGGGACGCCAGCGCGTCGATCATCCCGGCGCGCACCAGGCGGCTCAGGGAGCACACGGGACGCGCCAGCAGCAGGGCCACGGGGAGGACGAGGACGGCCGGGTGGCCGAGCAGGTCGCCGGGGTCGTGGCCGACCGCCGTGGGCGGCAGCCAGTCCAGGCGCAGGGCGAAGACGGTGATCAGCAGGGCGCCCAGGGCGAATTCGGGTGCCGCGTACACGGTCAGGGTCACGGCGCTGATCGTCCTGTCCACGCGTCCGCCCTCGCGGCGGGCGGCCAGGACGCCGAGGCCGACGCCGGCGGGGACGAGCAGGGCCAGGGTGATCGCCGCGAGGAGGACGGTGGGGCCGAGCGCGGCGGTGATCTCGCCGGTGACCGGACGGCCGGAGGCCAGGGAGGTGCCCAGGTCGCCCCGGAGGAGGGCGAGGAAGCGCTCGGTCAGGCGCTCGTGCGCCGGGCGGTCCAGGTGCAGCGCCTCGCGCAGCGCGGCGAGGCGGGCCGGGTCGGGGTCGTCGCCCGCGAGGGCCACGGCCGCGTCGCCCGGCAGTGCCTCGGTCAGGGCCGCGACGAGGAGGACGACGGCGGCGATCTGGCCGGCGCCGGTCAGCAGCCGGCGCGTCCACCAGTGGGCCGCCGTCACGCCAGCCACACGCGGTCGAAGCGGGCCCAGTCCAGGGTGTTGGCGGGCGCGTCGCGGGCGACGCCGCGCAGGCGGCGGTCGGTGCCGACGATCCAGTCGGCGAACCCCCAGACGAGGAAGCCGCCTTCGGTGTGCAGGGTGCGCTGCATCTCCGCGTAGATCCCCTCGCGGGCGGCGGGCTCCGGGGTCGACTGGAGGCGCCGGTAGAGGTCGTCGAAGTCGCGCCGGCGCCAGTGGGTGGCGTTGGTGGTGGAGTCGGTGAGCAGCCGCTGGGAGACGTGGGACTCGATGGGCATCGCGCCGGAGCGGTACGCGGCGATCGTGCCGGAGTCGAGGATGTCCTTCCAGTAGCTGTCCTTGCTGCCGGTGCGGACGGTGATCGTGACGCCTGCCTTGGCGGCCTGGTCGCGGAAGATGCCTGCGGCCTCGGTGAGTCCGGCGGCGACCGGGGAGGTGTCCAGGGTGACGCGCAGGTCCTCGCGGCCCGCCTGTTTCAGCAGCGCGCGGGCCCGGTCGAGGTCCTGCTCGCGCTGCGGGAGGGACGCGGCGTAGTGCGCGTACCCCTTGCCGAAGAGGTCGTTGCCGGTCTCGCCCGCGCCGGACAGGGCCCCGGCGACGAGTTCGCGGCGGTCGGCGATGAGGAAGAACGCCCGGCGGACGCGGGGGTCGTCGAAGGGGGCGCGGTCGGTCTTCATCGCGAAGCCCTGCATGGCGCTGTTGCGCAGCCGGACGATGTCGACGCGGCCGTTGCGCGCGTGGGCGCGGGCGGTGGCGGGCGAGAGTTCGTGCGCGTAGTGGACCTGGCCGCCGAGCAGGGCGCTCACGCGGGCCGGCTCCTCGTCGGCGACGAGGATTTCGAGCTGCTCGATGTGCGGGGCGCCGTCCCAGTAGTCGCTGTTGCGACGGAAGAGGGCGGAGCGGCCCGGGGTGAAGGAGACGTGACGGAAGGGGCCGGAGCCGATGGGATGGCGGTCGGGGTCGAAGTTTTTCATGGGGACGATGTACGCGCCGAACGCTGCCAGGACGTTGGGGAATTCGGCGGTCGGGCGCTTGAGCCGGAAGTCGATGGTGCGGGGGTTGACGGCGCGGCTGGCGGTGAGGTCGATGGGTTCGAGAGACGCCTTGGCGCGGTACGCCTGCCCGGGGTCCGCGATGCGGCGGTAACTGTGGAGGACGTCCTCGGCCGTGACGGGGCGGCCGTCGTGGAACTCCGCGGGGCGGAGGGTGACGGTCCAGCGGTCGAGGGTTTTGTTGGGCTCCCAGCGGGTGGCGAGGCGGGGGCGGGGGGTCATGTCGGAGCCGAAGTCGGCGAGTTTGTCGAAGAGGGCCTTGGCGCGGGCGGCGTCGGCGAAGAGGTTGCCCTTGTGGGGGTCGAGGGATTCGGCGGGGCCGGCGCCGGGGAAGGTGGCGCGGAGGTGGCCGCCGTTGGTCGGCTTGCCGTTGTCGGCGGCGCGACCGCCGTCGCCGGGGCTGCCGCCGCAGCCGGTGAGGGTGAGGGCGGCTGCGCCACCGGTGGCTACGGCTGTGGTGAGGAAGTGGCGGCGGGTGGGCATGGGTTCTCCTTGGGGTGGGTGGGTGGGCGGGTGAGGGGTCAGGGTGCGGGTTCGGGGGCGCGGGTTCGGGGGGCGCGGGGCGCGGTAGTTCGCCCCCGGCCCGCCCTTTCACCGTTTCTTCGGGGCTCCGCCCCGGGCCCGGGCGCGGCTCCGCCGCGCGGAGGGCGGGGGCTTCGCCCCCTGCGCCCCCACCGGGGCTTCGCCCCTGGACCCCTCTTCGGGGCTCCGCCCCGGACCCCGCAACCGCGCTCCGCGCGGTTGTCCTCAAGCGCCGGACGGGCTGGATTCGTGCCCGGGCGCGCATTTCAGCCCGTCCGGCGTTTGAGGACGAGCGGCGAAGCCGCGATACGGGGCCCGGGGCGGAGCCCCGGAAGAAACGGTGAAAGGGCGGGACCGGGGCACAACACCCTCACATCCGCATCACCACCACGTGCAGACGGTCCCCGTCAACACCCCCGCCCCCAGCCCCCTCCACCCGCGGCCCCGGCCCGTCATGCAACTCCAGCACCCGGAACCCCCGCACCCCCAGCACGTACCGCAACTCCTGCGGAAACAGCAGCCGCCAAGCCGACCGCTGCTCCACCCCCGCCACCGACCCGTCGTCCGCCGACCACACCCGCCGACGCCGCAGCAACTGCGCCGCCCGGTCCACGGACAGCGTCGTCTCGTGCCCGTACGTGACACCCCGCCACGCGAACTCCCCGCGCACCGGCGCGTCCAGCAGCTCCGTCCGGCCCAGGAAGAACGCCCCGTTCCGCATCTCGGCGACGAGCACTCCGCCCGGCACGAGGGCGGCCCGGCAGGACGCCAGCATGCCGTCCAGCTCCTCGTTCGTGTGGCAGTACAGGAACGCGCTGTCCAGGCAGACGACCGCGTCGAACGCCCCCTCCCCGAGGTCGAAGTCGCGCAGATCGGCGCGGACGTACGACGGGCCCGGGTGACGCGCCCGCGCGTACGCCAGCATCTCCTCGGACAGGTCCGCGCCCACGACCCGGCGCCCCGCCACCCCGTGCAGCCACGCCGCGTCGCGGCCCGTCCCGCACCCCAGGTCCAGCACCCGCCGCCCCGCCCCGTACCGCCGCAGGCAGTCCTCCGCCCAGCGGGCGGCCACCCGGTCCGGGTCGGGGAACCGGGCCTCGTACAGTTCCGGGTGATCGGTGAGGAAATTCGAAGCGCCGCTCATGCGCCCACCGCCAGGGGGACGGCGTTCCGGCGGCGGAGTACGCCGACGGCCGCAGCGGAAACCACGCCCAGCAGGACACAGCAGCCCCACGGCACCCATTCCCGGCCCGTGTCCATCGCCCGGCCGACCACCGCGTTGCCGACGGCGGCCGCGACGCCCGACACGACGTAGAACGCGCCGAAGTACGTCCCGGTCAGCTCGGGCCGGCCGAAGTCCGGTACGAGCTCCATGACGAACGGCTGGGCCACCATCACCCCGAGGTACAGCAGCAGCGCGCTCATGAGCACCGGCAGCGGCCCCGCCGCCACCATCGGCGGCACGAACGCGGTCCCCATCAGCAGCAGCCCGATCCCGATCCAGCCGACCCGCGAACCCCGGGACTTCAGCGCGGCCGTGATGCGTACCTGGAACGTCAGGTTGACCAGCGTCCCCACCAGGAACAGCATCCCGGCCGCCCCCTCCCACCCCGTCGCGCGCCGAGCGCCGTCCGGCAGCAGCAGATACAGCTGGTTCTCCAGCGTGAACATCCCGACCATGGCGAGCGAGAACGCCAGGAACCGCCGGTCGCGCGCGACTTCGCGCCAGTCGGCGAGGACGGAGCCGCCCGTCGGCGACGGCTCCCGCGCCGGCAGGACGAGCGCCTGGGCGACGGTCAGCAGCCCGAACAGTGCCGCGGCGGTCAGCGCGGAGACCCGGAAGTCGACGAGGAGCAGCAGGCTGCCGAGCAGCGGCCCGAGCAGGGCGCCCGCGGTGGCGAACACGTTGAAGAGGGCGAACGCCTCGGCCTTGCGCTCCCCCGCCTCCCGCGCGAGGTAGGCGCGGACGGCGGGGTTGAACAGCGCCCCGGCCAGCCCGCTGAGCACGGACGCGGCGAGGAGGATCGCCAGTCCGTCCCCGAGGGCGAACAGCGCGAAGCCGACGGTGCGCAGGGCGCATCCGGCGATGATGACGCCCCGGGCGCCGAGCCGGTCGGCGGCCGAGCCGCCCAGGATGAAGAGCCCCTGCTGGCTGAGGTTGCGGACGCCGAGGACGATGCCGACGGCGGCGGCCGACATGCCGAGGTCCTGGCCGAGGTGGGTGGCGAGGTAGGGGATGAGGAGGTAGAAGCCGGTGTTGACGCCGAGCTGGTTGACCAGCAGGAGGCGTATCGCGGGCGGGAAGCCGCGTATTTCGTGCCAGGTCTTCACGGTGCGGTCGCTCCTGAGTCGGATATTTCGTGGACGCCGAGTCCGGGGGCGCGTCCGGCCCGGACCGTGCCGTCGGTGCCGCCGATCCCCCGCCAGGGGTCGTGCGCGAGCAGCAGGTGTCCGTCGAGGTCGGCCCAGCGGGCGCGGCCGGCGAGGTGGACGGCGGGGGCGATGCCCAGCGAACTGGCGGTCAGGCAGCCGAGCATGAGACCGGTGCCGCTGCCGTCCAGCAGCTCGGCGATGCGCAGGGCGGCGTACGGGCCGCCGCACTTGGCGAGTTTGACGTTGATGCCGTGGACGCGTCCGGCGAGGCGGCGGGCGTCCTCCGGGCCGGCGGCGTCCTCGTCGGCGACGACCGGCAGCGGTGAGCGCTCGGCGAGCCGGGCGAGCGCCTCGGGATCGCCCGGGACCGTCGGCTGTTCGACCGCCTCGACACCCAACTCGGCGAAGCGCGGCAGCAGTTCACGGGCCTGGGGCGGCGTCCAGGCGCCATTGGGGTCGAGGAGGAGCCGGGCGCGGGGCGCGGCGGCGGCGACGGCCCGGACGCGGTCCAGGTCGTCCAGCGGATCCGGGGTTCCGGCCTTGACCTTGAGTACCGTGAAGCCGGCTTCGGCCAGGCGGCGGGCGTGCGACGCGGCCCGTTCGGCGTCCATGATGCCCAGCGTCCGGGCCGTGGCGACGGCCGGCGGCTCCTCGTCACCGAGCAGGCGGTGCACGGGAGTTCCGGTGAGCTTGCCGGCGAGGTCGAGCAGGGCGGACTCGACGGCCGCGGCGACGATCGGCGGGGTGCCGTCGGGCAGCAGCCCGCCGTCGCGGGCGGCGTCCAGGGCGTCGCCCGGGGCGTCGAAGCGCTGCAACTCACCGGCGGCACACGCCAGTTCGCGCTGCACGGCGGCCGTGTCGAGCCCGTAGTGGACGCTGGTCACCGCCTCGCCGTGGCCGCGCACCCCGTCGTGCCCGACCGTCAGCCACACCGCGTCGCGGGCGGCCATCACGGAGCGGGAGATGCGCAGGGGTTCGGCGAGGTGGAGCCGGGTCGTACGCAGGGAGGTCCTCACCGGTCGGTCTCTTCCTTCAGGAAACAGCGGGCGGGGTACGCGCACCGCGCCCACCCGGTGGCCTCCGCCGCCCGCGGGTGCGGGATCTCCACGGGCCGGGTGGCGGCCCCGGCGAGGTCCAGGCCGTGCGCGGTGGCGAAGTCGTCGTCGTAGACGGTGGACAGGTAGCGGTGCGGGCCGTCGGGGAAGACGGTGGCGACGACCGCGCCGGGGTGGACGCGGGCCGCCCAGGCGGCGACGAGGGCCGCGGCCCCGGTGGACCAGCCGCCGCTGACGAAGGCGCCGCGCGCCAGCCGGCGGCAGGCGGACGCGGCCTCGGCCGGCCCCACCCAGTGGACCTCGTCGAACGCCTCGTGGGCGACGTTGCGCGGGTGGATGCTGCTGCCGAGTCCGCGCATCAGGCGGGCCCGCGCGGGCTGTCCGAAGATGACGGAGCCGGTGGCGTCCACGCCGATGAGCCGCAGCCCGGGCCAGTGCCGGCGCAGCGGGCCGATCAGTCCGGCGCTGTGGCCGCCGGTGCCGACGCTGCAGACGAGGATGTCGAGGTGGTCGAGGCCGGCGGTCAGCTCGGCGGCGAGGGAGGCGTAACCGGCCGTGTTGTCGGGGTTGTTGTACTGGTCGGGCCAGTACGCGCCGGGCCGGCGGTCCAGCACCTCGCGCAGCCGGGCGAGGCGGGCGGCCTGCCAGCCGCCCTCGGCGGCGGGCCGGTCGACGATCTCCAGCTCGGCCCCGTGGGCGCGCAGGAGGCGGCGCATCGAGGGTTCGAGGCCGGTGTCGCCGACGAGGACGACGGGGTGGCCGAGGGCTTGTCCGGCGAAGGCGAGGCCGATGCCCAGGGTGCCGGAGGTGGACTCCACGACGGTGGCGCCGGGCCGCAGTTCGCCGCGTTCCCGGGCGCGGCCGAGCATGGACACGGCCGCGCGGGCCTTCATGCCCCCGGCGCCGAGCCCTTCGAGCTTGGCCCAGAACCCCGGGTGGGGCAGGGGCAGTTCGGTGGTGACGCGGGTGAGCGGGGTGCGGCCGACGAGCCCGAGCAGATCGTGGTTGGCGCGCGGGAGGGTGCGCAGGGCGGGGGTCACGGCGTGCCTCCGTAGCGGTGGACGTAGCGATGGACGACGCCGCGTCCGCCGTCGAGCCAGAAGAAGGGGTACGGTTCGGCGCACACGGCGCTCACTCCCGCGCCGAGCAGCCGGGGCAGCACGGCGCTGCCGGTCTGGGCGAACGCCACCAGTTCCTTGCCGTGCCGCTCCGCGTGCGCGCGCAGCGGTTCGAAGGTGCCGTTGCCCAGCGTCATGCCGGAGACGAGGAGCGCGTCGCAGCGGTCGAGCCTGCTCACGGCATCGGTGTGGATCTCCTCGCCCCACTCGGTCGTCCCGCCCTTGAGGTCGCAGGCGTCATAGGCCAGTCCGCGGTCGCGCAGCGCCTCCAGCAGGGAGTTGACGACGCCGACGACGAGGACCCGCTGTCCGGGGACCGCGCCCAGCAGGCCGATGACGGCACGGGCCCGGGCGCGCGACTTGCGCAGCGAGTCGCCGGCGGGCAGGGACCAGGGCCGGGCGCCGTTGGCGGGGGTGTGCGGGAGGACGTGCATGAGGTACGCGTCGAGGGCGGCCGTGCGCACGGGGGCGAGCGGGTGCTCCAGCAGCTCGGCGACGGGGCTGCCCGCGCACGCGGCGGTCACGTCGCCGGACAGGGCGCCGGGTTCGACGGCACAGGACCCGACGGCGGCGCCCACGCGCAGGCTGAGCACCTCGTTGCGGTAGCCGCCGTTGCGGCCGGAGTGGCGGACGGCCTGGCCGGTGGTGAAGGCGGTGCTGACGCGCAGGCCGCCCGGGTCGGGGCCGAACTCGCCCGCGCGCACGCGGCGTTCCAGGTCGTCGAGCGAGGTGGCCGCGTGGTCGAGCGAGGTGGCCGTCATCGGCGCACCATCCGCGGGCGCAGGCCGGACAGCAGCTGCTCGACGCGGCGGCGGGCCCCGGGGCCCTCGGTGTCGGCGGCCATGATGTGGCCCAGGTAGTCGTTGTTGCTGCCGCCGGCGCGCACGGCGGTGCCGGGGCACGGGAGGTTCGCCTCCAGGACGCCCGGTTCGCCGCCGATGCCGGTCGCGCCCTCGACGTGGTCGAGGGTGCCGGCGGCCTCGGGGACGAGGAAGCCGATGGCGGCGCTGCGCAGTCCGGTCTCGCGCGGCGCGAGGTCGGGCGCGCGGCCCAGGGCGACGTCCACGCAGGCGGCGGCGAGGTCGACGCCGGTGACGTGGCGGACGAGTTCGGTGATGCGGTTGCCGGCGGGGCGGGGGTTGACCTCGACGACGCGCGGCCCGCCGGGCGTGAGCTTGATCTCGGTGTGGGCGACGACGTCGTCGAGGCCGAGCGCCTCCAGGGCGCGTACGGCGGTGCCGGCCGCTGCCCGGAGGTCGTCCTCCGAGAGGTCGGCGGGGAACATGTGGCCCGTCTCGACGAAGGCGGGCGCGCCCGCGACGCTCTTGTCCGTGACGCCGACGACGTGCGCGCGCCCGGCATACGAGACGGTCTCGACGCTGACCTCGGGGCCGTGGAGCAGCTCCTCCAGCAGGACGGCCGTCTCGCGCCGCTGGCCGCGCCCGTTGACGGGGAAGGCGGCGAGCGCCTCGTACGCGGCGGTCAGCCCGGCCTCGTCGTCCACCCTGCGGACGTACATGCCCGCGCACAGGTCGACGGGCTTGAGGACGAGCGGGTACCCGAGGTCCCGGGCGGCCTCGCGGGCGGCGGCCAGGTCCGGGCAGAGGGCGAAGCGGGGGCCGGGGACCCCGGCGCGGTCGAGGACGCGGCGGGTGGCGTCCTTGCGGCAGGCGTCGGAGACGGCCCCGGCGGCGGGGCCGGGCAGCCCGAGGCGGCCGGCGATCCGGGCGGCGGTGGGGAGGTAGTAGTCGCAGGAGGTGAGGACGCCGTCGAAGCCGAGCGCGGCGTGCAGCCGCTCGACCAGCGGCAGCAGCGTGTCCAGGTCGTTGGTCTCGGCGTTGACGACGTTGCGCGCCCCGAGGAGCGGGTGCCGGGTCCCCTCCGGGGCGGACCGCAGGTAGTGGTGGAGGTCGCGCGTGAGGAACGTGAACGAGTGCCCGCCCTCCTGGATCGCGCGCGGCAGCAGCCTGCTCATCGACCCGACCCAGCTCTCGACCATCAGCAGGTGTCCCACAGCAGCTCTCCTTCACGAACGGTGCGACCACGGCGGTGCACCCCGACGCGCGAACACGACGGGGTGACACGACGGGGTGACCACGGCGGTGCGCCTTGACCGGGCATACCGTATCGATAATGATTGTCATTGTCATCTGCTGTCCCGTCAGCACCACGCACCACCGATTGCGAGCCCGTGAAGAAACACACCGTCCCGCTGCTCTGCGCGCTCCTCGCCACAGCCGCCGCCCTCTCCCCCGCCGAGGCGGCCTCCGCTTCCACCCCCTCCCTCGCCTTCGGCCCCTGCCCCGACACGGTCCCGGTCCCCGCGTCCCCCGCCCGCGTCGAGTGCGGCACGCTGACCGTCCCCCTGGACCGCTCCCGCCCCGACGGGCCGACGCTGAAACTGGCCGTCTCCCGCGTCCGGGCCACCGGCACCCCCGCCGAACGCCGGGGCGTCCTGCTCGTCAACCCCGGCGGACCCGGCGGCGCCGGTCTGCCGTACGCCGTCGTCAAGCGCGCCAAATTTCCCGAGCGGGTGCGCCGCGCCTACGACGTCATCGGCCTCGACCCGCGCGGCGTCGGCCACAGCACGCCCGTCAACTGCGGTGAGCTGGGCGGCCTCTTCCGCTCCCCCGGCCCGGACCCCGTGGCCCGGACCCGGACCGCCGAACGCACCCTGGCCGACGGCCTCCGCCGCCTCGCCGACGACTGCGCGACCGGCGCGGGCTCCGCCCTGCCCCACCTGTCCACCGAGGCCACCGCCCGGGACATGGACGACCTGCGTGCCGCGCTCGGCGAACAGCGCCTGGGCTTCCTCGGCGTCTCCTACGGCAGCTACCTCGGCGCCGCCTACGCCGCGCTCTTCCCCCGGCACACCGGACGGATGGTCCTCGACAGCGTCGTCGCCCCGATGCCCTGGTACGACTTCGACCTGCTGCAGGCCGAGGCGATGCTGCGCCAACGGGCGGTACTACTCGGGTGGTTGGCCCGGCACGGGAAGCGTTTCGCGCTCGGCGACACGGCACGCGCGGTGCGCGTCTCCTACGAGCGCGCCCGCGCCCGGCTCGCCGCCCGCCCCGTCCAGGGCTTCGGCCCGGCCGAGTTCGACCGCGCCGTCTACCGCGCCCTCGGCCGTACGGAACGGTGGGCACCGCTGGGCGACGGCCTGCGCACCTATCTGCGCACCGGCAGCGTCTCCGGCCTGCGGCCCGCGACCCCGTTCGACTCCCCCGGATCACGCAACTACGAGGCGGCCAACCGCGTCGTGAAGTGCGCCGACGGCCCGGGCCCCGACCCCGGCCGCGTCACCGCCGACGCGCGCCGGCTGCGCCGCCTCGACCCGCTCCCCGTCCTGACCGGCGTCGAGGCGGCGGCGTGCGCGTACTGGCACCATCGCCCGTCCAAGCGGCCGCAGTTGGGCGGCCCTTCGGTGCCGCCGGTCCTCCTGGTGGCCTCGGACCACGACCCGGTCACGCCGCTCGCGGGCGCCCGGCGCATGCGTTCCGTCCTCCCCGGCTCGCGTCTGGTGACGCTGACCGACGACTATTCCCACGGTGTCTTCGCGAGCCGGGGGAACGCGTGCGTCGACGACGCCGTGGCCGCGTATTTGGTGGACGGTACGGTGCCGGACGCGGACGTGCGGTGCACGGGGCCCGGATTGCCGGGAGCCTAGCCCCGGGGATCAGCTGCCGAAGACGCCGCCCCCGGTCACGCGGGTGCCCAGCGGGCAGTTCGCCGTCACGCGGAGCTCCCCGACGAACGGGCCGAACGTGTACCGGAATCCGTCCGAGCAGTCCACGAAGACGAACCACTGAACTCCGTCGCAGGTGACCTGGAAAGACCGGTCCGTGGGAAAGGAACCACGTTCCCCCAACCGGCTTTCCGGGCGCCCGGCACTCCGCCGCCCGATCCTCGCCGCGAACCGTGAAGTACCCTTCTGCGACCGGTCACTTCGCAGGTCGGTGGCCGAGTAGCTCGCGATGCCGGACGGAACGGCGCCGGAATTCCCTTTTCCCGAAGGCGTATTGACGGAGAACGCCCCGTTACCCCTCACCTTGACCCCCAGCACGACTCAGCGTTCGCCGAGCGCCGTTCGCTCGATGCGCGAACTGCCACGAGCTTCACGGAAAGGCCAATAAACGGTCAAGAGGCGTTGACCGGCCCGGAAATAATCACATCATTTCGAGCTCATCCCCGAATCCCTTGTCGCCCTTTGGGAGAAACGTTTCGCCAACACTGCCCGGAAAGCCGCGATTTCACCCGTTCGGCGGTCAGAAACGGAAGCGCAGCATCCGCCACGCGTTCCTCATACGGGGCGTCCTGCCCACCACCCGCGCCCAGCACCGGTTCGACGCGGAGAGCCGGTCGATCGCCTTCAGCTCGTGGATGCGCAGCGCCTCCAGGCACTTCACACCCTCGTGCAGGCTCTCGATCTCCTGCGGGTCGTCCACGCCCCAGTAGAGCTTCGCGTGGGCGTTCCGCACCACCGGGATCAGCAGTTGCATGCGGATGCCGAACGCGCCGAAGACGTCGAAGAGCATCTCCCCGCCGGGGAAGTGCTCGGTGATCCGGCGGATCAGGCGTCGGCCGTCCTCCTCCCGGAGGTACATCGCCAGCCCCTCGAAGACGGCCACCGTCGGCCTGTCGACGGGGAGTTGCTCCACCCACCCTTCCTCGGTGACCGAGGTGCCGATGGTCCGGTAGTCGCCCCCTGGGTCCGGGAGCAACCTGTTGCGCAGTTCGATGACCTCGGGGAAGTCGACGTCGATCCAGCGGACGGTCGGCGGCGGCGCGAGCCGGTGGACGCGGGTGTCCAGCCCGCAGGCGAGGTGCAGGACGGTGGCACCGGGGTTGCGGGTGATGAACTGCTCGGTCCAGTCGTCGAGCTGCTTGGCCCGCAGCACGACCTGGGCGGCGCTCATGGACGACATCCTGGCGCGGCGGAAGTCGTAGTCGATCCGCTGTACCGCTTTGAGCGCCTCGTCGTCGTGGAGCAGCGAACGGGGCGAACGGCTGTCGAGGGCCCGTCCGTAGAGGGTGGCGAGCATGGTCTCGGGGGCACCGGTGAGGGTGATCTTCTCGCGCTCCATGGGCCCACAGTAGCGGTACGGGGTGGGGGTGTTGAGTTGTTCACTCCGGAGGGGTGAGTTCGGGGGCATGGGCCGCCGCCCGGGCCATTCGGCGCGTAGCCTGCGGCGCGCATCGACGAGGCGGAGGGCAGGTATGGGACAGGTGTCGGATTCACCGGTCGGGTGGCGCTACTGCGGTAACCAGATCAAGCGCTGGAGGTACTTCGCGGGGGTGAGCCGTGAGGAACTGGCCAACGAGGCCGGGTACACCGTCGAGACCATCAAGGCGATGGAGCAGGGGCGGCGTCGGCCGACTCCGAGGCTGCTCCGGATCGCGGACGAGATGTGCGGGGCGCACGGCCTGCTCGTCGCGGGACTGGACTACCTCCAGCCCGAGAAGATCATTACGCACGTGCGGGACTATATGGAGCACGAAGTCGAGGCAATCGCCTTGTGCTCATATCAACCGCAACTCGTGCCAGGTCTCCTCCAAACCGAGGAGTACGCCCGGCAATTGAGCGCCGCGCACTGGCCGCCGAAGAGCGGCGAAGAGATCGAGGCATGGCTCAAGGAGCAGGAGAAGCGCCGTGTCCTGCTCGACGATGAGCAACGGGAGTTCAGTTTCATCATCGGGGAAGCGGTGGTGCGCTACCCGGTGGGCGACAAGGACGCGCACCGGCGGCAACTGCTCCACCTGCTGAAGGCGGGTGAGCGCCGGAACGTAACCATCCAGGTGCTCCGGTTCGGCGGAGCGCACTCAGGGCTCTACGGCCCCTTCATTCTCCTCGAGACGCCGCAGCGCCAGCGTCTCGTCTATGAAGAGGGCCAAGTGGCTGGCAAGCTCTACGCAGACGAGGAGCAGGTGAGCATCCTGTTCCGACGGCACACCATGATCACCCGACAGGCCCTCACTCCTGATGACTCGGCCCGCTTCATCAGGAGCGTTGTGGAGGAACTATGACGCTCAATCCGGTCTGGCTCAAGTCCAGTTACAGCAAACCCGAGCTCGAGTGTGTGGAAATAGCCTGCCACCCCCAAACCACCCATGTCCGGGACTCCAAGCTCGGCTCTATCCCCCAACTCGCCTTCTCCACCCCCACCTGGGCATGTTTCATAGCCCATATACCAGGCGTTTGAGGTCCGTACGGGCCTGACGGCTGCCAGCGGCGCGGCCGCGCCTCTTGGTCGAGCGATCCGCCCACGCCGCTCGTGCTGCCATGCCCGGCCCTACGGGCCCCTCCCCGGCGGTCCGTGCCGGACGCGCGCACGGCACACCGGAGTCCCGGACGCGGGGCGCCGCCGAAGGCGTCCGCGACCGGGTGGAGAGCGGCCTCCGGCCGCTACCGTTGCCGCATGTCAGCTCTCAACGTGGACTTCCCCGACCGGGACCTCCAGGAGATCCGGGAGATCGCCCAGGAGCGCGGGATGACGATGAAGGCATTCGTCCGGTCGGCGACGGCCGACGCCATTGCCCACCACAGGGCGCGCAAAGAAGCCGCGGAGGTGTTCCGGCGCACCTTCGACGCCTCTGCTCCGGCCGAAGCCATTGCCGAGCCCGGGGCCGACGACGGGCCGGCCAGCGGCGGAGCGGACAGGGCGCCCTGACTGTCCCGGCGGCCGCCCGGCACCGTGTCGATCCCCCGTGCCCGGGCCGTGTCCGACGGCTCTTGAGGCCGCCGCCTCGCAGGTGCGGGCGCTCCCTGTGGGGCGATCGGCAGCTTACGAGTCGCGCCGCATGGCAGGGGCGGCCTGCTTGGCAACGGTCCAAGAACCGTCGGACAAGCCCTGGGCGTCGACTCCGCCCCGGCCTGGCGCGCCGCATCGCTGCTGCAGACTCTGTTGCTGCTCCGTCCGCTGCCGGCGTACGACATGCGCTTCGCATGCGCGATCACGATCGCCTACATGCACGCCAGTGGCGAGGGCCTGGACACCCCGTACGGGGAACTGGTGGAGCTCGCCAAGGAGCTGTCCGCCGGAAAGTCCGACGTCTTCACGGCCGCCGACCGGTTGCGATCCTGGCGCGTCTGACGCCGGGGCAGGCGGCGGAACATCCTGCGGCCGGTGTTCCGTCCGCGTGACGGAGTTCGCATCCTCGCGCCGACGCCCGTCGTTGAGCGGCCCGACAGGCCGGCCGACGACGAGGAGCCACCGTGCAACGGGGACGTGGACGGACACGGGCCGTACTCGCCGTGCCGGACTTCCGGCTCTACCTCGCGGGGCAGGGCCTCAGTCTGGTCGGCACCTGGATGCAGGCCGTGGCGCAGCCCTGGCTCGTGCTGGAGCTGTCGCACTCGGGCACGGTGGTGGGGCTGGCGACGGCCGCCCTGTTCCTGCCCGTGCTGCTGCTCGGCCCGTACGGCGGGCTCGTCGCCGACCGGGCCGACAAGCGCCGGCTCCTGCTGCTCACCCAGGCCGCGTTCATGCTGCTGGCCCTGGCGCTGGGGCTGCTCACCGTGACCGGTGCCGTGCGGCTGTGGCACGTCTTCGTGATCGCCGTGCTGATGGGGACGGTCAACGCGGTGGACATGCCCGCGCGGCAGACGTTCGTCCCCGAACTGGTCGGTCACGCCCTGATCCGGGACGCGGTCTCCATCAACAGCGTGATGAACAGCGCCACCCGGGCCATCGGCCCGGCGGTGGCCGGGATCCTCATCGCCATGGCGGGGGCGGGCGTCTGCTTCCTGGCCAACGCGGTGAGCTTCGTCGCCGTCCTCGGCTCGCTCGCGCTGATGCGGGCCGACCGGTTGCGGCCGACGCCCCCGGTGCCCCGGGAGCCTGGCCAGGTCAGGGAGGGGCTGCGCTACGTGCGCGGGGAGGCGGGGCTGTGGGGCCCGTTGCTGATGCTGGCCCTGATCGGGACGCTGGCCTACGAGTTCCAGGTGGTCCTGCCGCTGCTGGCGGTGGACGAGCTGCACGGCGATTCCCGGACGTACGGGTACATGACGTCCGCCATGGCACTGGGCGCGGTCGCCGGCGGGGTGGCCGTCACCGCGCGGGGGCGGGCCGGGGTGCTGCCGCTCACCGTGGCGGCGGGCGGGTTCGGCGTCACGATCCTCGCCGCGTCCCTCGTCCCGACCCTCGGGACCGAGCTGGTGGCGCTGCCGTTCGTCGGCGCGGCCGGCACCCTGTTCCTGGCCACCGTGAACACCACGCTCCAGATGACCAGCCAACCGCGTTTCCGGGGGCGGGTGATGGCGCTGTGGTCGGTGATGTTCCTGGGCAGTACGCCCGTCGGAGGGCCGGTCGTCGGCGTCGTCACGGACGTCCTGGGCGCCCGCGCGGCCCTCGCCCTCGGCGCGGTCGCCTGCGCCCTGGCCGTCGTCGTGGGGCTCGCGGTGCTCCCCCGGCTCTCGCCCGGGGAACGGGTGCTGCCGCACCCGACCTCCGAGGGCGCCCCGGGCCCCGAGCCGCCGTAAGCGGGCAGTTCGGGTGTGGACGAGGGCACGCGAGCAGGATCGGCACGAACCAAAATGCCCGCAACCGCGCGTTCCGCCCGCGCCAAGGGAACGGCGGCTCAGCTCTCGGCGGGCACTGCGGCCGCCGACCGCGCGGCCCACTTCTCCTCCACCTTCGCGAAGCGCCAGTACGCCAGGGCCGCCGCCCACACCACCACGAACAGGCCGACGATCACGAACCCGACGTTGTCGAGGTTGATTTCGGCGATCCAGGTGCTCACCGGGTCGTCCATGTCGAGCTTCTCGTGGAGGACGCCCACCAGCTCGATGGTGCCGATCAGGAAGGCCACGGCGATCGACAGCCCGGTGATGGCGAGGTTGTAGTAGACCTTGCGCACGGGATTGGAGAAGGCCCACTGGTAGGCGAAGTTCATGAACGTGCCGTCGAGGGTGTCGAAGAGGCTCATGCCGGCGGCGAAGAGCAGCGGCAGGCAGAGGATCGCGTACCAGGGCACGCCCGCGGCGGCGCCGCTGCCGGCCATGACCATCAGCGTGACCTCGGTGGCCGTGTCGAAGCCGAGGCCGAAGAGGAAGCCCAGCGGGTACATCTGGCCGGGGCGGGTGATGGACTTGGTGAAGCGGCCGAGGACGCGGTTCATGAAGCCGCGGGAGTCGAGCTGCCGTTCCAGCTCCCGCTCGTCGTAGCGGCCCTCGCGCATGGCGCGGAAGATCCGCATGATGCCGGCGAGGGCGACGAGGTTGAGGGCGGCGATGAGGTAGAGGAAGCCGCCGGAGACTGAGGTGCCGACCACGCCGAGGGTCTGGTGGGTGGTGGAGTCCTCGTTCAGCAGCGTGCCGGCCAGGTGCGTGCCGCCGGCGACGAGGGCGGCCATGGCGATGACGACGCTGGAGTGGCCGAGCGCGAACCAGAAGCCGACGGAGACCGGACGCTTGCCGTCCGCCATCAGCTTGCGGGTGGTGTTGTCGATGGCGGCGATGTGGTCGGCGTCGAAGGCGTGCCGCATGCCGAGGGTGTAGGCGGTCACGCCGAGGCCGACGCCGTAGACCTTGGAACCGACCTCGTAGTGGCCCGGGACGACGAGCAGGAGGAGGACGCCGAAGGCGACGACGTGCAGGGCGGCTATGACGGCCAGCAGGCCGGCGGTGCGCACGGTGTCCTCGCGGCGCCAGCGGAAGGCGGGCGTACCGGTGGCGGTAGCGCCCGGGGCGGCGGTGGGCAGGGTCATCTGAGGGTCACGCTCCAGCACCTCGTGGAATCCGTTCGTGAGATGCCGTGGCCGGTCTCCTGGCTGACGGGTCCGTCGCGCCCGTCCCTGCCTTCCCGGCAGCCGGATGCTGCCAGTGGCTCCGCGCACGCCGCCTCGGCAGCGCGGAACGGGACGGTAACTCCCCGATCACAGTGGCGAGGGCCGCTCCGGAATCGGAACCAAAGGCTCCTCACCGGTCTTCCCGAACACCACGGCCGGGCCACTTTAGCGGTCCGGTCTGCGCTGATGCGGCGAGAGTGGCGATTGTCATGTTCTCGCTCGCCGCCGCTCACGACCCGCCGCGCACGAGTCTTGACTCGGCGGTGACCACGGCGCCACAGTCACCGCACCCCACCGCGCTACGAGAGGCAGGCACCGCCATGGCAGACGGAGCGAACGGGCCGGACGGGCAGGTCGGATTCGTCCGCCGGATCGGGCTGTTCCAGGCGACGGCCATCAACATGAGCCAGATGTGCGGCATCGGGCCGTTCGTCACGATTCCGCTCATGGTCGCGGCGTTCGGCGGCCCGCAGGCCGTCATCGGCTTCCTCGCCGGGGCGGTGCTCGCGCTCTCCGACGGGCTGGTGTGGGCCGAGTTGGGGGCCGCGATGCCGGGCGCGGGCGGCAGTTACGTCTATCTGCGGCAGGCGTTCCAGTACCGGACGGGCAAGTTGATGCCGTTCCTGTTCGTCTGGACGATGATGCTCTACTTCCCGCTGGCCCTGTCCACCGGTGTCATCGGCTTCATCCAGTACCTCGGTTACCTCTGGCCCGGCATGACGCAGACGCAGGGCGACCTGACCGGGCTGGTCCTGATCGCGGGCGTCGTCGCGCTGTTGTGGGGCCGGGTGGAGAACATGGCCCGGATCACCGCCGTGATGTGGTGCGTGATGATCCTGGCCGTCCTCCTCGTCATCGTCGCGGCCTACGCCAACTTCAGCCCGGACCGCGCCTTCACCTACCCCGCGCACTCCTTCGACCTGGCCTCCCAGCACTTCTGGATCGGCTTCGCGGCGGGGCTGACCATCGGCATCTACGACTACGGGGGCTACAACACCACGGCGTACATGGGCGCCGAGATCAAGAACCCCGGGCGCAACCTGCCGCGCTCCATCATCTGGTCCATCCTCGGCATCATGGTGATCTACCTGCTGCTCCAGGTGGGCACCCTCGGCGTCATCGACTGGCGGGACATGCTCGACCCGGGCAACGTGGCCTCCTCGTCCGTCGCTTCGGCGGTGCTGGAGAAGACCTGGGGCAAGGGCGCCGCGAACGCCGTCACCGTCCTCATCCTGATCACCGCGCTCGCCTCGGTCTTCACCGGAATGCTCGGCGCCTCCCGCATCCCCTACAACGCGGCCCGGGAGAAGGTCTTCTTCCGCCCGTTCGGCACGCTGCACCCGCGCCACCGCTTCCCGGTGCTGGGCCTGCTCTCGATGGGCGCGCTGGGCTGCGTCGGCTTCCTGATCGGCCGTCACACCGACCTGGCGACGCTGATCCAGCTGCTGCTCGCGGTCATGGTGCTCGTCCAGGCCCTCGGCCAGATCGCCGCGGTGACCGTGCTGCGCCGCCGCCAGCCGGGGCTGCGCCGGCCGTACCGGATGTGGCTGTACCCGCTGCCGAGCCTGATCGCGCTCGCCGGATGGCTCGTCATCTACGGCTACGCGGACCGGAACTCGCCGGGACGGCATCCCATCGAGTGGTCGCTGGCCTGGGTCGGGGCGGGGTGCGTGGCGTTCGTGGTGTGGGCGCGGTTCGAGCGGATCTGGCCGTTCGGACCGCGGGAGATCCGCGAGGAGTTCCTGGAGGGGGAGGGCGCCGCGGCCCCGTCCCCGGAGCCCGGCGGCGACCCCGGACCCGTGGAGGCGACGCCCGCCTGACGGGACGTCCGGCCCCTTGACACTCGGCCCGGACTCGGGGCACGGGCCGTACGGTGATAGAACGGCACTCATGCCCCTGACCACCACGACCGCTCCCCGCACGCCCGGCGCAGGACCCCGCCGGCTCTTCTGGCACCGGCTCATACTCGGGCTCTGGTACCGGCCCGTCGAGGTTCTCGACGAAGCCCGGGACCGGAGCGTCTGGGGGGCCGCCATGTTCCTGTGCCTGCTGTGCGGAGCGCTGGGAACACTGGCCAAGGACTCCTTCTGGGCGCAGTGGGACGTGAGCCCGTCCCTCGCGCTCCAGGCGATGGCCATCGGCTCGGCCGTGATCCTGCTCGCCAGCGTCCTGCTGGGCCTGGTGACCCACGCCATCGCCCGCCGTCTCGGCGGCAACGGCCGCGTCGGCCCCACGGCCAGCCTGTTCGTCCTCGTCTTCTGGACCACGGACCTGCCGCGCCTGGTCCTCGACGTCTGGATGTCGGAGAGCTCCGTCCCGGTGCGCGCCGCGGCCTCCGTGACGACGGCGTTCGGCTGCGCGCTGGCGACCCTGCTGATCCGCGGGCAGCACCACCTGCCCACGCGCAAGGCGGTGGCCTCGGTGAGCATCCAGATGGTGGCGGTGGTGGCGCTGCTGAAGTTCCCGCCCGGGAGCGGGTGAGGCGGCGGGCCGCCGCCGCGTGAGGCCATCGCCCCGGTGACGTCGTCCGGACGTCGCCGGGGCGATGGCCTTCGTTGTGCCCTGCGTCATTTCCCCGGCCCTCACCGGCCCGCGCGTTCGCGAACGCCGGGCGGGCCGGGGGCCGCGTACCGCCCGCCGGGCCGGGGGCCTTGATCGTTCCCGAGGGCGAAGCAAGTCCCGGATGGGGTGAACGGACACGCGAGGGTGAATCGCACAACGGGCCTACCCGGCCTCCCTCTTGGGATTGCTGGGCCGTTGACGCCACTTCGAATTTCCGGTCGACGGACCGCCCGCGCGGGCCCGTGACGTAGCCCGTTCGGGCGCCGTTTCCCGAGCGCATGTTCCGTTGCGAGGTCAATGAGGAGGCGCAGTGCATCACCGTCACGGCGGTCACACGCACACCACTGGAGGGCTGTTGTTAATCGAACGCGTCGGCCCGGACGGCCTCTGTCCCGGGGAGGCCGCGTGAGCGTTCAGCGGGAGACCGGATCGGAATCGGAGCGGCTGCTCTTCGGCGGGCCGCTGGTGCACGACGCGGGGTGGGCGCAGCACGAGCGCCGGTACCTGGAGATGTCGCTGTGGGCGATGGCCGGGCGGCTGCCGCACCTGGTGGCGACGACCGTGCGGCTGGCCCGGCGGGCGGACCGGCGGGCGCTGCGCACCGTGGGGGCCTCGGAGCTGATCCGGGGGATCGCCCAGGCGGTGGCGCTGGTGGCGGTGAACGGCGTGCTGGCCGCGGTGATGCTCGACGGGAGCGTCCAGCACCGGCTGTGGCTGGCGACCCCGGCGATGGTGACGGCGGCGCTGGCGTCCGCGGCCGGGGCCGTGGCGCAGTCGTTCTCGACGTCCGGGCAGGGGCGGCTGGAGCCGAAGGTCGAGCGGGTGGCGACCGAGATGTACCTGGAGCACGTCGTCCGGGTGGAGATGTCGGCGATCGAGGACGCCTCGTTCCACCGGCTGCTGGACTCCGCGCAGTACGGGGCGTCGTCGGCCCGCCGGATGATCCACTACTGCACGGCGGTCGTCGGGGCGCTGATCTCGTTCCTGGCGGCGGCCGGCGTGCTGACCGTGCTGCACCCGGCGCTGCTGCCGCTGCTGGTGTTGATGACGGTGCCGCGCTCGTGGGCGTCGCTGCGCAACTCCCGTGCCCGGTACGCGAGTTTCCTGCGCTGGGTGCAGCACTCGCGGGCGGGGCGGCTGCTCAGCCAGACGCTGACGAAGACCGGGCCGGCGCCGGAGATCCGGGTGCACGGCGTCGGGCCGTTCATGCTGCGGCACTTCCGCAGCATGTCGGAGAGTTCGGAGGCCGAGCAGACACGGCTGGCGCGGGACGCGGCGCGGGTGCGGCTGCTGGCCGCGGGCCTGACCGGGCTCGCCACGGCGGCGACGTACCTGGCGCTGATCGGGCTGCTGCTGACCGGGGTCATGGACCTGTCGGTGGCCGGCACGGCCGTCCTGGCCACGCGCACCGGGGCGCAGAGCCTGTCCACGCTGGTCCTCCAGGTCAACAACCTCTACGAGGAGGCCGGGTTCATGGGGGATCTGGAGCGGCTGTGCGAGGAGTCCGCGAAGCGGGCCATTCCGGTGGGCGGGCTGCCCGTGCCCGAGGGGCTCTCGGAGATCCGCTTCGAGAACGTCACGTTCTCCTACCCGCGCGACGAGGCGGACGAGGCGTCCGTGGAGAAGGTCGCGCTGCGGGACGTGAGCCTGACCGTGCCGGTGGGCAAGGTCGTCGCGCTGGTCGGCGAGAACGGGTCGGGGAAGAGCACGGTCTCCAAGCTGCTGGCGGGCCTGTACCGGCCGACGGAGGGGCGTGTGCTGTGGGACGGGGTGGACGCGGCGGCGCTGGACCGGGCGGAGCTGTTCGCCCGGATCGCGATGGTCAGCCAGGACTTCCACCGCTGGCCGTTCACGTTCCGGATGAACATCGCGATCGGGCGGACGGACCGGCCGCCGGTGCGGGAGCGACTGGCCGACGCGGCGGCGCACTCCGGCGCGGACAGCGTGGCGGAGGAACTGCCGCGCGGCTGGGACACGTTGCTCGCCCGCGGCTACGTCGGCGGCCATGAGATCTCCGGCGGCCAGTGGCAGCGCATCGGCATCGCGCGGGCGCGGTACCGGGGCGGGCGGATCCTCATCGTCGACGAGCCGACGTCGGCGCTGGACGCGCGGGCGGAGCTGGAGGTGTTCGAGCAGATCCGCAAACTGGCGGACGGCGGGCAGACGGTGCTGCTGATCACGCACCGGCTGGCGTCCGTGCGGCACGCGGATCTGATCCACGTGCTGGAGCGGGGACGGCTTCGGGAGAGCGGGACGTTCGAGGAGTTGCTGGGGAAGGGGGGTGGGTTGTTCCGGGAGATGTACGAGTTGCAGCGGAGGCAGTATGCGGGGGAGGGGGTTCCTCAGCCGCGACGGCCTGATGTCACGGATGTGACGGGGGCGGTGTGATCGGTGCCTCGGCGGGTGGCGCGGTGCGGTGCGCGCCCGCCGGGGCGCGGGTGAGGGGGTTGGTTGCCCCGGTCCCTCCCCCGGAGGGGGTACCCCCACTTTCACCGTTTCCGCAGGGGCTGCGCCCCTTCGCAACCCGCGG
>NZ_JAEAMR010000015.1:124008-136930 GCF_015999245.1 Streptomyces sp. AV19
GGTGCCGGGCCGAGGGGCGCAGCCCCGGAAGAAACGGTGAAAGGGCGGGGCGGGGGCAACCCAGCCCGTCCGGCGCTTGAGGACAACCGCGCGAAGCGCGGTTGCGGGGTCCGGGGCGGAGCCCCCGCTCGCGGCGCGCTCACCGCGGATTGCGAAGGGGCGCGGCCCCTGCGGAAACGGTGAAAGTTGGGGTACCCCCTCCGGGGGAGGGACCGGGGCGGACAACTCCCCCGGAAAGCCAAAGGCCCGCCCGGTGCGACGGGGGATGCACACCGGGCGGGCTCGATGTCATTTCTACCTCATCAAGGATGGGTCATGCATCAAAAACCTGTTCGCCTTGACGAAATCCACCGCACCGGCAGCGAAATCAAGCCACGCGCCCGCATCGTCGGACGCCACGTCAGACGGTCACGCGGAACGGCCAGTTCCAGCTCACCGAAGCGGTCGAGGAGCGCCGCGAGCGCTGTCTCGGCCTCCATCCGGCCCAGGGCGGCGCCCAGGCAGTAGTGGATGCCATGCCCCAGCGACAGATGACCGGACAGACCACGTCGTTGCAGGTCAAGACGGTCAGGGTCGGGGAAACGGCCCGGGTCGCGATTCGCGGAGGCCAGGGAGAGAAGGACCGTCTCGCCCGCCGGGACGGTGACGCCGCCGATCTCGACGTCCTCCACCGGGAAGCGCCGGATGGCCAGCGGCACGGGCCCGTCCCAGCGGTTGACCTCCTCCACGACCGCCGAAAGACCGTCCGGATCCTTTCGCAGTGATGTCAGGACCTCGGGGTGGTCCAGCAGGGCCAGAACCGAGTTGCCGATGAGGTGGACCACGTTCTCGTAGCCGCCGAAGAGCAGCAGGAAGGCGAGCGACGTCAGCTCGTCCTCGGAGAGCCGGCCGCCGTCCTCGTCGTCCCGGACGGCGATGAGGTCGGAGAGGAGGTCGTCGTCGGGGGCGGCCCGCTTCGCCGCCAACAGGCGTGTCAGGAAGCGGATCATATGGGCCACCGCCTGCTTCGCCGCCTCCGGGCGGGCCGGGTCGGGGGCGACCAACGTGTCCGTCCAGGACCGGAAGTCGGGGCGGTCGTCCTGCGGTACGCCCAGCAGGTCGCACATCACGGCGATGGGCAACGGCCCGGCGTACGCGGCGATCAGATCGGCCGAGCCGTGCGGCTCGACCGCGTCCAGCAGCGCGTCCGCGGTCCGCCGCACCGGCGCCCGCAGCTTCTCCACCCGCCCGGGGGTGAACGCCTTGACCACCAGGCGCCGGATGCGGGTGTGATCCGGCGGGTCCATGTTGAGCAGGTTGGCGTCCAGCGCCGGCGGCAGGGACATGCCCGCGTAATTGCCGGGCGCGGCATGGCGTTTGTCGAGGGAGAGCCGCGGATCGGCGAGGGCCTCGCGGACGTCCTCGTAACGCGTCACCAGCCAGGCCGGTCTGCCGTCGGTGCCCGGGACGCGGTGCACGGGCCCGGCCTCGCGCAGCGCGGCGTAGGTGCCGTGCGGGTCGTCGAGGAGTGGTCGTACGTCGGTGAGTCGCATGCTCCGACCCTATGGAGGAACCGGCGCGGGTGGCACCGGAACCCGTACGCATCCGTACGGGCCCGGCGCCACCCGGCGCCGCGGGCGGCCGTGACCCCCGTCCATGGCCGCCTCGTTCACGGGGCGCGCCTCAGCCGGGCGCGCGGGCCGTGCCGGCCGACCGCAGCTCGTCGAGCACGGAGTCGACCAGCCGGTCGTGGAAAACGTCCGCCACGAGCGCCAGGTGCTCGTGCTCGGCCGCCGGGTCGGGACTGACGGTCACCACCACGCTGTCCGCGTGCGGATCGGGGAGGTGGCCGGAGAACCGGTTCGCCAGGCCCCGGCGCAGCGCCGCCGCCTCGACGACGGCGGCCAGCCGGGGCTCGGCGAGGCCCGCCGCGTCCGCCCGGCGGCGGGCGAGGTCCAGGGTCACGGGCTCGACGTGCCGCCGGACGCCGCGCTGGACGTCGCGGATCTCGGCCATCTGCCGGTTGGCCCGCCACTCCAGGTCCGCCAGCGGCCAGCGGCCCGTCCAGCGGGGGGCGCCGATGGTGACCTCGGGGACCTGGGCGGTGACCTCCTGCCACAGCGGGTGCAGGCGGCGCAGCCGGCGCCAGGCGGCGGCCCGGGGGCCGACCGCGGGCAGCGAGAACCCGAGGAGGACGAGCAGCGCGGCGATCGAGGCGCTCATGGGGGCGATGCCGTTGGAGAGCCAGTGCGCGTCGTGGCCCGCCCAGGTGAGGACGAAGCCGGTCAACTTGCAGGCGCAGTAGAGCAGTCCGAGCCAGCAGCCAGCGGCGAGCGTCCGCAGTCCCCTGGAGAGCCAGGAGGGGCCGAGGGTGGCGGCGTAGCGCGGGCACAGGACGCCGAGGCCGGCGAGGCTCGCGCCGAAGATGGCCAGATACAGCGCCAGGAAGGCGACCACGCCGGGCGCGTGGGCGTAGGCGGTGCTGAAGTCCCGCGGGTGCTCGACCGCGTCGGGCCGGCCGAGCGCGAAGCAGACGATCGCGACCGCCCAGGTGCCGGCGACGGCGGCCACGGCCCAGCGGGAGCGGGCGACGGCGCGGGTGTGCGCCGCCCGGTCGCCGCGGCTGGTCCAGCGCAGCAGCAGCACGGTGGCGCCGGCGGCGAAGAGGACGACGGCCGAGTACAGGAGGACCATCGCGAGGTTGGCCACGCCGGT
The DNA here is from genome assembly GCF_015999245.1 of Streptomyces sp. AV19. GTDB lineage: Bacteria > Actinomycetota > Actinomycetes > Streptomycetales > Streptomycetaceae > Streptomyces. The sequence continues at coordinate 126,703 of NZ_JAEAMR010000015.1, forward strand.
CAGCCGGTCGAAGGCGCGGTAGACGCGGGGCGCGGAGAACAGGAAGACGACGGGCACGCCGGCGGTCATCAGCGCGGTGAGCCCGAGGTCGGTGTTGCTCCGGTCGCGGAACCAGGCCCGGGCCTTGTAGCCGACGATGGCCCAGGTGACGGCCGAAAGGGTCAGGTAGAGGGCGTCAAACACCGCCACCGCCCTCCCCGTCCGCGCGGGCGCGGCGGACGTGTTCGAGCGCGGGGCCGAGGGAGGCGGCCAGGGCGGCGGCCGGGCCGGTCAGCGGCCGGTCCTCGCCCGGCGGGGGCGGGACGACCTTCTCCATCAGCAGCGTGGCGAGGACCTCGGTCTCGCGCTCGGTGAGGTCGTCGTAGCAGTGGTGGCGGGCGAGGCCCATGGCCAGGCCCATCCGGCGCATGGCGGTGGCGACGTCGACCGAGGGGGTCCAGACCTTGAGCGCGTTCTCGGTGACGGTGGGGTCCTGGTCGTGGCCGAGCAGCAGGTGGCCGAGTTCGTGCAGGACGATGTGCGCCTGGTGCCAGGGCGAGGTGCGCAGTTCGTGGACGATCCAGTACGCGTCGTCGGTGGTGGCGGTCATGCCGGAGACCACGCCGTCCAGGCGCATGGGCACGAGGTGGATGGGGCGGCCGACGCGGCGGGCGACGGCGTCGCACAGGGCGGGCAGGCCGGTGCGCGGCGGCAGGGCGAGCTCGTCGATGAGCTGCCCGCAGCGCCGGCGTATCCGCGCCACCCGCATGCCTGCACCGTCCTCGTCGTCGGCGTCCTCGGTTCGCCGCCAGAATGTGAAGAGCCGGTCGTCCGCCACGACGGTCACGGGCGCTCCTCACCGCCCGTCCCGGGCGCGTCCGTCGGCAGGTTCATCTGCTGCCGGAACTGACAGATGATCGCGGACAGGCTGTCCTGCACCTCGGGGGGCAGGCCGACCGACCGCAGGGCGATGGAGCGCACCCGCTGGTCGCGCATGGCGGCCAGGAAGCGCACCTCGTCCTCGACCCGGGCGGCCTGCGAGTCGGACAGGCCGCCCATCAGGTAACACACGGGCACGGCGAAGAACTTCGCCAGCGCCCGCAGCACGTCGGGGCTGGGGTTGGTCCGCTTCCCGTTGCGCAGCATCGACAGGTACTGCTCGGTCACCGTCACCCCGCCGTACTCCTCCGCGCCCCTGCCGATCTCCTCGGCGACGTGCGCGTTCGTGTAGGGCGATCCGGGCGGATGCATGTTCGCGAACAGGTAGTTGAGCCGCACCGCGAGCGCGTCGCCGGTGTCGTCCGCCGATCCGTCCCCCCTGACCGCCATCAGCCCCCCGTTCCCCCGTTCCCGTCGCGGTCGTTCGCGCGGTCACCTCACGGGTGGTTAAGCCCGGGAGGGCCGCATCGGGAATCCTGTCACGCGCCGACGAGCGGCACTAGTCGGATTCCGGTTACGAGCAGGACATGACTTAACCAGGAGTTGATGGCCCACCGGAAGGGCGTTTTCCGGCCAGTGGCCCGTGCCCGGCCGCCGCCGGCAGCGGAATTCCGGCGTCCTTTCCGGCGTCCTGGTGAATCCTGTCGCGTCCGGCTCTCACCGCACCTCTCCCACCCGTAGGACGATGGCACGCTCACCTCGTATGCGCCCCGCGCACCGGAGAGGAACGCTCATGCGCAGACCCCTCGCCGTCACCGGCCTCGTCACCCTCCTCCTGGGCCTCATGACCGTCACACCCGTCGCACCCGGAACGCCCGCCTCCGCCGAACCGGGGGAACGCGCGCTGGCGCGCGCCGCCGACGCGTACTGGACGGCCGAGCGCATGGCCGAGGCCCTCCCGGCGGAGGCCGGGCGCCGGGACGTCGACGGCCGTTCCGCCGTGGAAGCGGCCCGTGCCGTGCCGCCGAGCCGTCCCTTCGACGGACTCCCCCAGGTGGGGACGTTCTTCTGGACCGACGGGCGGAACAAGGGCCGCTTCTGCGGCGGGACGGTCGTCCACAGCCCGTACCGCGACCTGGTGGTGAGCGCCGCGCACTGCCTGCGCCGGCCGGACCCCAGGAAGCGGCTGTCGTTCGTGCCGCAGTACCACGACGGGCTCAAGCCGCACGGGATCTTCCCGGTCGAGGCCGTCTACATCGACCAGCGCTACTACGACCTGGGTACGGACGGCGGGGCCCGCTGGGACTACACGGTGGTCCGGCTCGGCGACCGGGACGACGGCACGCCGGTCGAACGCGTCACCGGCGGCTTCGACCTGGCCTTCCACCCCGGGTACAAGCACCGGGACGTGCGGCTGATCGGCTACCCGGGCAGCAGTGACACCAAGTACCCCAAGCCCATCGACTGCCGCTCCGCCACCCGCCGTTACACCAGCACCGACCCCAAGGCGCCGGGCGACTTCCTGGAGATCCCCTGCGCCGGGTACATCGGCGGCACCTCCGGCGGGCCGTTCCTGATCCGCTCGGCGGGCGGGTACGCGCTGATCGGGGTGATCGGGGGCTACCACACCGGGGGTGACACCCCGGACATCTCCTACAGCTCGTACTTCACCGAGGACCTCCTCGACCTGTACGTGGACGCCATGCACGGCGCGCCGCCGGCGGAGCGCTGAACATGGCGAAGGCCCCCGGAATCCGCCGAATCCGGGGGCCTTCGCCGTGTCACGGTCAGCGCGTGAAGCGGTGCGGGTGGCGGGTCAGCGTGTACCCGCCGATGGCCAGGAGCGCGGCGAGCACGGCGCCGCCCACGGTCCACAGCCAGCGGTCGGACCACCAGCTGCCCGTCCAGCCGTCCTCGGGCTCGGCGACGGCCCCGGCGTGCAGCGGGGCGCCCAGCTCGCCGCCCTCGGCGTACTTGCCGCCGGCGTCCTCGGCGCTCGCCTCGACCTCGGCGTGCACGGGCAGGCCCATGTCCTGGTCGGGTCCGTCGGCGAGGGTGAGGCGGACGTAATAGGCGCCCGGCAGCGGGTCGTTGGACCAGCGCTCGGCGTACGGCCGCACGGCGCGCAGGGTGCAGGTCAGAGTGACCGTGGTGTCCTGCTGCGCCACCTTCTTCGTCTGCTCGCCCTCCACGCACGCCTGGCGGCGGCGCAGTCCGTCGAAGACGTCCAGCTGCCAGGTCGCCGCGCCGTGGCGGGCGCCGGACTCGGGCAGCTTGACGGTCGCCTTGGCGGTGGGCCGCTGGCCGGCGCCGGCCGGGAACTGCCAGTAGAGGTAGTCACCGGTGGTGCCGTCGGCCGTGGCCTTCTGGTCCTGCTTGATCGCGGTGGCGGTGCGGAAGCTCGTCCCGGCCTCGGTCGGGTCGCCGTTCTGACCCGTGTTCCCGGCCCAGGCCGCCCCCGCGCCGGTGAACAGCGCCGCGGCCGCGAGGAGGGAGGCGGTCAACGCACGTCGGATACGCATCAGTTCGCCCTCCGGACCGAGACGCGCCAGCGGGCCAGCCAGCCCCACAGCAGACCGGCGACCAGGCCCGTCAGGCCCAGCACGGCGAGCAGCACCCAGCCCCGGCCGAGGCCGAAGGCGGCCAGGTCGGAGGGCTTGTCCGGGGAGTTCACCAGGTCGACGGCCAGCTCGACGGGCAGACCCGGGTCGCGCTTGACGTTCGCCGGGGCGGAGAAGGAGCTGGAGACCTCCAGGCAGACGGTCTTCGCGTCCTTGGCCGTGTCGTCAGCGTCCTTCTTGACTTTGCTCACCGGGTAGCGCACACCGGAAGCCATCACATCGGTGCGGCCGCTGCCGGCGTCCGAACCCCGTACCAGTTCCTGACCGTTCTCGCTCACGGCTCTCACCAGTACGCCGTAGTCGCGGTCCACCGGCCGGTCGGCGGCGACACTCGCGGCGGCGCGCAGCTCCTGGCCCGGCCTGACCTTGACGCGGTACCAGCGGTGCTCGCCGAAGGTCTCGCGGTCGGTCCAGACACCGGCGCCGATCTCGGGTGCTGCCGAGCACTCGTTGGCGCCCTTGGCGGGCTTGGGCGCCTCGTCCACGGGCGTCTCGGAGCGGCGCACCAGCTGCTTGATGCGGCCGGAGAGCTCCTTGGTGTGGCGCACGGTGGTGTAGGTGCCGCCGGTGGCCTCGGCGATGCAGCTGAGCTGCTCGCGGGTCTTGTCGTCGTGGGCCAGGCCGAGCGTGTCGATGGTCAAGTGCGTGCCCTTGGCCGCGAGTTCGCGCGCCACGTCGCACGGGTCGGGCTGGCCGCAGGAGTCCTCGCCGTCGGTGATGAGGACGATCCGGCGGGTGCCGCCGTCGGTGCCCAGGTCCTGGTCGGCGCCGCGCAGCGCGTAGCCGATGGGCGTCCAGCCGGTGGGGCGCAGGGTGGCGACGGCCGCCTTGGCCTCGGTCCGGTCGACCTTGCCGACGGGGTACTCCTGCTTGCTGTCCCGGCAGCCGATCGTCTTGTCGTCGCCGGGATAGTGGGCGCCCAGGGTGCGGATGCCGAGCCGCACTCCGTCCGGGACGGCGTCGATGACCTCGTTGAACGCCTGCTGGGCCGCCGCCATGCGGGACTGGCCGTCGATGTCGCGGGCGCGCATCGAGCCGCTGACGTCCAGCACGAGCTCGACTTTCGGGGATTCCTTGGAGGGCCCGTCGGCGGCCTGCGCCGGTACGACGCCCCCGGCCAGTGCGGCGAGCAGAGCGCAGGCGCCCGCCGCCAGCCGTCTTGTGATGATCATCCGAAGATCCTAGTGACCGACAGGCGGGGGACCCAAAACGGCAGTTGCGGGGCCGGGGGCACCACGGGGGCGCCCGGGAGCGCGGGGGAACCGGGGCGTGCCTCCGGCGCCCCCGCGCCGGTCCGCGCGCGGCTTTACAGCGCGCCGCCCGCCGTCGGCTTCTTCAGCTTGTCGATGTCGATGGTCTGGTCGGCGGGCGGGGTCTTCGGCTGCACCGGCTTGTTCCAGTCGGTCAGCCGGACCGAGCTGCCGTCCGTGGACTTGTCGATCTTCAGCGGGTAGGGCCTGCCGGTGGACGCGACGCTGATGGTGGTCCCGTCCGCCGAGATCGGGACGACGGGCTGCCCGTCGACCGTGGTGGCCGCCCCCTTGGTGACCTCCTTGCCCGAGTCGCCGCCGGAGCCGACCTTGGCCTGCAGCACCGCCAGGTCGCAACCGGTCGTCATGCCCTTGAGCTTGGGGTCGCTCGCGGGACCGTGGATGTAACGCCCCTTGAGCAACTCGGCAGCCTGCGGGCCCGCCTTGGCCTTCCACAGCTTCTCGTCCGCCTTCATCCAGACCTGGTCGCCGATCTTGATCACCTCGGCGGTGCCCTCGGTGCCGGTGCCGACCGTGCCGACGCAGTTGCCCTGCTTGTCCATGGCGAGGTCGACGCTCATCGATTCGGCGCCCTTGGTGCCCGTCATCTTGAACCGCAGCGCCGTGGCCGACTGCAGCTCCTTCTTGGCCCGGTCGGATATCTCCTTGCCGGACAGCTTCTCCAGCCCGCCGCCGGCCGGCGCCGGAGCCGAAGAGGCCGCCTTGTCGGACTTCTTGTCGTCCGACTTCTCGTCGCCGTCGCCGCCCTTGCCGCAGCCGGTGAGGCCCACGACCGCCGCCAGACCGGCGGCGGCCACCACGATGCCGTATTTACGCGCCATTTCGGGATATTCCTTCTGATTGCACTGTCCCACAGAGGGGTTTACCCTACGGCCCGCCACTGACAACGGTCACCGGCCCGCCGGGAAGGGCGGCGGCTCCGGCGCCGCCGTCGCGTGGATGCGCTCCGCCATCGCCTTGGCCGGCTGCTCGCGCTCCTCCGGGGAGAGCCGCTCCAGCAGGGTCCGGGTGACGTCCGGCCCCCGCGCGGGCCCCGCCGTGGCCCCGGGATGGGCGGTCACCCACTCCAGCACCTACCGCGCCTGGGTCGTCATGCGTACGGACCCGAGGCCGGCCATCGGGACGGCCCGGCACCACCGGCTCAAGGGCAGCCTGGCACACGGCACCCACCACGGGCGGACCTGCGAGCAGTGGCGGATCGAGGTGACCGGCGGCGGACGCGTCTGGTACCTCCTGGACACCGCCCACGCGACCTGCTGGATCACCTTCGCGGGCACGGGCCATCCGCGAGCCACGGACCGCCGCTGAAGAGACGCGGCTGCTGCCGGGCGGGCCCGTACCCGCCCGGCAGGGCAAGCCCTTACTCCCCTTCCCCGCCCTCCAGCTCCCCTTCCGTCTCCAGGAACACCCGGCGCAGCGCCTCCAGGGTCTCCGCGTCCGGCTTGGCCCACATGCCGCGGCTCTCGGCCTCCAGGAGGCGTTCCGCGATGCCGTGCAGGGCCCAGGGGTTGGCCTCCTGGAGGAAGGCGCGGTTCTCCTCGTCCAGGACATACGTCTGGGTGAGCTTGTCGTACATCCAGTCGGGGACGACGCCCGTGGTGGCGTCGTAGCCGAACAAGTAGTCCACCGTGGCGGCGAGTTCGAAGGCGCCCTTGTAGCCGTGGCGGCGCATCGCCTCGATCCAGCGGGGGTTGACCACGCGGGCGCGGAAGACGCGCGAGGTCTCCTCGACCAGGGTGCGGGTGCGCACCGTCTCCGGGCGGGTGGAGTCGCCGATGTACGCGGCGGGGGCGGTGCCCTTGAGCGCGCGGACGGTGGCCACCATGCCGCCGTGGTACTGGAAGTAGTCGTCGGAGTCCGCGATGTCGTGCTCGCGGGTGTCGGTGTTCTTCGCGGCGACGGCGATGCGCTTGTAGGCGGACTCCATCTCGGCCCGGGCCGGACGGCCCTCCAGCCCGCGGCCGTAGGCGTAGCCGCCCCAGACGGTGTACACCTCGGCGAGGTCCGCGTCCGTGCGCCAGTCGCGGCTGTCGATGAGCTGGAGGAGGCCCGCGCCGTACGTGCCGGGGCGGGAGCCGAAGATGCGGGTGGTGGCGCGGCGTTCGTCGCCGTGTTCCCGCAGGTCCGCCTGGGCGTGGGCGCGGACGAAGTTGACGTCGGCGGGCTCGTCCAGGGCGGCGACGAGGCGTACCGCGTCGTCCAGCAGGCCGATCACGTGCGGGAACGCGTCGCGGAAGAAGCCGCTGATGCGGAGGGTGACGTCGATGCGGGGGCGGCCCAGTTCCTCCGACGCGACCGGCTCCAGGCCCGTCACGCGGCGCGACGCCTCGTCCCACACCGGGCGGACGCCCAGCAGTGCCAGCGCCTCCGCGACGTCGTCGCCCGCGGTGCGCATCGCGCTCGTGCCCCAGAGGGAGAGGCCGACCGACTCGGGCCAGCGGCCCTCGTCCGTGCGGTAGCGCTCCAGCAGGGAGTCGGCCAGCGCCTGGCCGGTCTCCCAGGCGAGGCGGCTGGGGACGGCCTTGGGGTCGACGGAGTAGAAGTTGCGGCCGGTCGGCAGGACGTTGACCAGGCCGCGCAGCGGGGAGCCGGAGGGGCCGGCCGGGACGAAGCCGCCGGCGAGCGCGTGCACGGCGTGGTCGAGCTCGTCCGTCGTCGCGGCGAGGCGCGGGACGACCTCGCGGGCGGCGAACTCCAGGATCGCGGCGACCTGTTCGCCGTGCTCGGTAGGGACGGCGGACGGGTCCCAGCCCGCGTCCTCCATCGCCTCGACGAGGGCGCGCGCCTTCGCCTCCGCCTCGTCGGCGGTGGTGCGGGTGGCGGCGGACTCGTCCAGGCCGAGGGCCTCGCGCAGGCCGGGCAGGGCGGTGGTGCCGCCCCAGATCTGGCGGGCGCGCAGGATGGCCAGGACGAGGTTGACGCGGTCGGCGCCGGCGGGCGCGCCGCCCAGGACGTGCAGGCCGTCGCGGATCTGGGCGTCCTTGACCTCGCACAGCCAGCCGTCGACGTGCAGGAGGAAGTCGTCGAAGCCGTCGTCCCCGGGACGCTCCTCCATGCCGAGGTCGTGGTCGAGCTTCGCCGCCTGGATCAGGGTCCAGATCTGGGCGCGGATCGCGGGGAGCTTGGCCGGGTCCATGGACGAGATCTGGGCGTACTCGTCGAGGAGTTGTTCCAGGCGCGCGATGTCGCCGTAGGAGTCGGCGCGGGCCATCGGCGGCACGAGGTGGTCCACGAGCGTGGCGTGGGCGCGACGCTTGGCCTGCGTGCCCTCGCCCGGGTCGTTGACGAGGAACGGGTAGACGAGCGGCAGGTCGCCGAGGGCGGCGTCGGGGCCGCAGGCGGCGGACAGGCCGGCGTTCTTGCCGGGCAGCCACTCCAGGTTGCCGTGCTTGCCCAGGTGCACCATCGCGTCGGCGCCGAAGCCGCCGTCCTCGCGGGCGGCCGCGATCCAGCGGTAGGCGGCGAGGTAGTGGTGGGAGGGGGGCAGGTCGGGGTCGTGGTAGATGGCGATGGGGTTCTCGCCGAAGCCGCGCGGCGGCTGGATGAGGATCAGCAGGTTCCCGCGGCGCAGGGCGGCGAGGACGATGTCGCCGTCGGGGTTGTGGGTGCGGTCGACGAACATCTCGCCGGGCGCCGGGCCCCAGTGCTCCTCGACGGACTCCCGCAGCTCGGCGGGGAGTTCGGCGTACCAGCGGCGGTAGTCGGCGGCCGGGATGCGGACGGGGTTGCGGGCGAGCTGCTCCTCGGTGAGCCACTCCTGGTCGTGGCCGCCGGCCTCGATCAGGGCGTAGATCAGCTCGTCGCCGTCGCCGGACTCCAGGCCCGGGACGTCCTCCGTGCCGAAGTCGTAGCCCTCCTCGCGCAGCCGGCGCAGCAGGGCGACGGCGCTGGCGGGGGTGTCGAGGCCGACGGCGTTGCCGATGCGGGAGTGCTTGGTGGGGTACGCGGAGAGGACGAGCGCGATCCGCTTCTCGGCCGCGGGGATGTGGCGCAGCCGCGCGTGGCGGACGGCGATCCCGGCGACGCGGGCGGCGCGTTCGGCGTCGGCGACGTAGGCGGGCAGGCCGTCCTCGTCCACCTCCTTGAAGGAGAACGGGACGGTGATGATCCGGCCGTCGAACTCCGGGACGGCGACCTGGGTCGCGGCGTCGAGCGGGGACAGCCCCTCGTCGTTCTCCTCCCACGCGCTGCGCGGGCCGGTCAGGCACAGGGCCTGGAGGATGGGGACGTCGAGGGAGGCCAGCGCGCCGGCGTCCCAGGACTCGTCGTCCCCGCCGGCGGACGCCTCGGCCGGCCTGGTGCCGCCGGCGGCGAGGACGGTGGTGACGACGGCGTCGGCGCCGCGCAGGGCCTCGATCAGCTCCGGCTCGGGGGCGCGCAGGGAGGCGATGTACAGCGGAAGCGCCCGGCCGCCGGCGTCCTCGACCGCGCCGCAGAGGGTCTCCACGAAGCCGGTGTTGCCGCTCATGTGGTGGGCGCGGTAGTAGAGCACGGCGATCTTCGGTCCGCTCGCGCCCGGCTTGGGGGTGCGCTCCAGCTCGCCCCAGGTGGGCGCGGGGGCCGGCGGCTCGAAGCCGTGGCCGGTGAGGAGGACCGTGTCGGAGAGGAAGCGGGCGAGCTGTTCGAGGTTGGCGGGACCGCCGTGGGCGAGGTAGGCGTGCGCCTCGGCCGCGATGCCGACGGGGACGGTGGACGCCTCCATCAGCTGGGCGTCCGGGGCCTGTTCGCCGGTGAGGACGACGACGGGACGGTCCCCGGCGAGCAGCAGGTCGAGCCCTTCCTCCCAGGCCCGGAGGCCGCCGAGGAGCCGGACGACGACGAGCTCGGCGCCCTCCAGCAGGGCGGGCAGCTCGGCCGGCGCGAGGCGGGCGGGGTTGGCGAGCCGGTACGGGACCGGGCCGCCCTGAGCAGCAGCCGCGCGGGCGCTGAGCAGGTCGGTGTCGGACGTCGACAGGAGAAGGATCACGCGGCGCTCCCGGGTGCGTGTGCGTCAAGGGTCGCCCGGGGTGCGCGGCACCGGTATGTGCGCATGCTGCGGCTGGCCTTCCTCGGGGTCCGCGCCCCGGGCGGTGGGTGGACGGCGGGAGTTCCTGACTCTGCGCGTCGGCACGGGTGTGCTTGTTGCGCTTCACAGTGGCGGGACCGTGCCGGAGTTTCGCCGGCTTCCTCCCCTGGTGCCGTCTTGGCCTCGCCATCTTAGCGATCTCCTGGGCGGGGGCCGAGGGGGGTTTGCCGCCCCTGCCCCGCCCTTTCACCGTTTCTTCCGGGGCTCCGCCCGGGGCCTGGCACCGCGCTTCCGCGCGGTGGGCGGGGGCTGCGCCCCCTGCACCCCGCTTCGGGGCTCCGCCCCGGGCCCCGCAAAGCGGCTGCGCCGCTTTGTCCTCAAGCTCCCCGGAGGGGGCAACCCCCAGACGGGCTGGATTCGGGGCTCCGCCCCGGACCCCGTATCGCGGCTCCGCCGCTCGTCCTCAAACGCCG
>NZ_JAEAMR010000015.1:137030-153094 GCF_015999245.1 Streptomyces sp. AV19
GGGGCGGAGCCCCGAGATGGGGTCCAGGGGCGAAGCCCCGGCGGGGGTGCAGGGGGCGCAGCCCCCGCTCACCGCGCGGAGCGCGGTGCCGGCCCCGGGCGGAGCCCGGAAGAAACGGTGAAAGGGCGGGACCGGGGCACATCCCCCTCCGGACGCGTCCCGCAACCCGTCGTATGCTCGCCGCCATGCCCGCCCCCACCCCCACCCCCGGCGAATCCCCCGCTCCCGGCGCCGGCCGCGACCGCGGCGACGCCTGCCCCGGCGCGCTCCGGCTGCACTCCGCCGACGACGGGTCCCTGGCCCGTGTCCGGCTCCCGGGCGGGCTCCTGACGGTCCGTCAGGCCGACGAGCTGGCCGCCCTCGCGGAGGAGTTGGGCGACGGGCACCTCGACCTCACGTCCCGCGGCAACGTTCAGCTGCGCGGCCTCGCCGCGACCTGCGGCGCCGGTCTCGGCGAGCGGCTGCGCGGCGCCGGGCTGCTGCCCTCCGACCGGCACGAGCGCGTACGGAACGTCGTCGCCTCCCCGCTGTCCGGCCTGGACGGCAACGGCCGTGCGGATACCCGTACTTGGGCCCGAGCCCTGGACGCGCTGCTGTGCGCGGACCCCGCCGTGACCGCCCTCTCCGGACGCTTCCTCTTCGGTCTCGACGACGGCCGCGGCGACATCGCCGCCCTCGCGCCCGATGTGACATTGATCGCAGCGGACGAGGGCGGGGACGCCGTGCTCGGATACGGTGACGGCCCCCACGGGCTGCGGATCCCCGCCGCGGACGCGCCCCGCGCCGCCCTCCTCGCGGCCCTCCACTTCCTCGACGCGGTGCGCAGGCACGGCACCGGCTCCTGGCGCGTACGCGAACTGCCGGACCGCGAACCACTGGACCGGGACGGCGCCGCCCTGGCCGGCCGCCTCGCCGCCGCGGGCATCCCCGCCGCCCCCGCGCAGCTCCCGCCCGGGACCGCCCCGCGGCCCCCCGCACCCGGCCCGGTCCCCGGCCCGGACGGCCGCACCGCCCTGTCCGTCGGCGCGCCGCTGGGGCGGCTGACCGTCGCGCAGTGGCGGCTGCTCGCCCGCACCGCCGCCGAGCACGGTGACGGCGAACTGCGCGTGACGCCCTGGCGCGGCCTCGTCGTCCCCGGTCTGGCCGCCGCGCACGCCGGGGACCGGCTCGCGGCGCTGGCCGCGGCGGGCCTGGTGACCGACCCCGCCTCCCCGTGGCACCGGGCGGGCGCCTGCGCCGGCCGCCCCGGCTGCGCCAAGTCCCGCGCGGATGTGCGCGCCGACGCGGGCGCCGCCCTCGCGGGCGCGCGCCCTCCCCGAACGGAAACCCTGCCGGTGTACTGGTCGGGGTGCGAGCGGCGCTGCGGCCGCCCCGGCGGCGGCCGCTGGGTCGACGTCCTGGCGACCGACGACGGCTACCGGGTCGCCGTACGGGATGAAGGGCGGGACGAAGGGTGGGGTGAAGGGCGGGACGAAAGCCGTGAAACGCCTGATCCGGTACGGCCGGTGGCCCCGGACGGCCTGACGGCGGCCGTGGCCGCGGCCCGTACCTCGACGCCCGACGACCCGACGACCCGACGCCCGACGACCCGACACCCGACGACGCGTCCCCGACGACGCGACGACGCGACGACCTGACGACAAATTCCCTGAGCAAGTCCAGCTAGCGAGGCAAAGGCACAGTGTTCGACTACGACAAGGACGGCGCGTCCATCTACCGCCAGTCCTTCGCCACCATCCGCGCCGAGGCCGACCTCGGCGGCCTGCCGCCGGACGTCTCCCGGGTGGCGGTGCGCATGATCCACGCCTGCGGGATGACCGACCTGGTGAAGGACCTGGCGTACTCCCCGGACGTGGTGGCCCGCGCCCGCGGGGCCCTGCTGGCGGGCGCGCCGATCCTGTGCGACGCGAACATGGTCGCCAGCGGCGTCACCCGCAAGCGCCTCCCGGCGGACAACGAGGTGCTGTGCACCCTCGCCGACCCGGCCGTGCCGGAGCTGGCGAAGCGCATGGGCACCACACGCAGCGCCGCCGCGCTGGAGCTGTGGCGCGAGAAGCTGGACGGGGCCGTCGTGGCCGTCGGCAACGCGCCGACGGCGCTGTTCCGGCTGCTGGAGATGGTCGCGGAGGGGGCGCCCCGCCCCGCGGCCGTGCTCGGCATCCCGGTCGGCTTCATCGGCGCGGCCGAGTCCAAGGACGCGCTGGCCGCGAGCCCCCTGGGGCTGGAGTACCTGGTGGTGCGCGGACGGCGCGGCGGCAGCGCCATGGCCGCGGCCGCGATCAACGCGATAGCGAGCGAGGAAGAGTGAGCGAGAACCAGACCACGGGCCGGCTGTACGGGGTGGGGCTCGGCCCCGGCGACCCGTCGCTGATGACCGTGCGGGCCGTCGAGTGCATCGCCGCGGCCGACGTCGTCGCGTACCACAGCGCCCGGCACGGCCGCAGCATCGCGCGCTCGATCGCCGAACGCCACCTGCGCGACGGCCACATCGAGGAGGCGCTGGTCTACCCGGTCACCACGGAGACCACCGACCATCCCGGCGGCTACCGCGGGGCGATGGAGGAGTTCTACGAGGAGGCCGCCGCCCGGCTGGCCGCGCACCTGGACGCCGGGCGTTCGGTCGCGGTCCTCGCGGAGGGCGACCCGCTCTTCTACAGCTCGTACATGCACATGCACAAGCGGCTCGCGCACCGCTACCCGACGGAGGTCGTCCCGGGCGTGACCTCGGTCAGCGCCGCGGCCGCCCGGCTGGGCGAACCCCTGGTGGAGGGCGAGGAGATCCTCACCGTGCTGCCGGGCACGCTCCCGGAGGAGGAGCTCGCGGCGCGCCTCGCCGCCACCGACTCCGCGGTGGTGATGAAGCTCGGCCGCACCTTCCCGGCGGTGCGCGGCGCGCTGGAGCGGTCCGGCCGGCTGGCCGAGGCGCGGTACGTCGAGCGGGCCACGATGAGCGGCGAACGCACCGGCCGCCTCGCGGACATCGACCCGTCCTCCGTTCCGTACTTCTCGGTGGCCGTCCTGCCCAGTCGCGTCGACGCGCCCCCGGCCCCCGCCGCGCGCGGCGAGGTGGCCGTCGTCGGCCTGGGGCCCGCCGGGCCGCGGTGGCTCACCCCCGAGGCGCGCGGCGAACTGGCCGCCGCCGAGGACGTCGTGGGCTACAGCACGTACGTGGACCGCGTCCCGGTCCGCCCCGGCCAGCGCCGCCACCCCTCCGACAACAAGGTGGAGTCGGAGCGCGCCGAGTTCGCCCTCGACCTGGCCCGGCAGGGCCGCCGCGTCGCCGTCGTCTCCTCCGGCGACCCGGGCGTCTTCGCGATGGCCACGGCCGTTCTCGAGGTCGCGTCCGAGGACCCGTACCGCGAGGTGCCGGTGCGGATCGTGCCCGGCATGACCGCCGCGCACGCGGCGGCCTCCCGCGCGGGCGCGCCGCTGGGGCACGACTACGCGGTGGTGTCCCTCTCCGACCGGCTCAAGCCGTGGGAGGTCATCGCCGGCCGGCTGCGCGCCGCCGTCGCGGCCGACCTGGTCCTCGCCCTGTACAACCCCGGCTCGCGCAGCCGGATCTGGCAGGTCGGCAAGGCCCGCGACCTGCTCCTGGAGCACCGCTCCCCGCGGACGCCGGTGGTCCTCGGCCGGGACGTCGGCGGCCCGGAGGAGAGCGTGCGCGTCGTCCGGCTCGGCGAACTCGACCCGGAACAGGTGGACATGCGCACGATCCTGATCGTGGGCTCCTCCCAGACCCGGGTGGTGCGCCGGGGCGAGGGCGCCGGCGAGGAGATCGTCTGGACGCCGCGCAGGTATCCGGAGGTGTGACGGGGCGGCGGGGGCGCTGGCGGTTGTTCCGGCCAACTCCCCCGCCGTTCGCCAGCGTTCGCGATTCCGATTCCGCACATCGGGTGGTTTCGCCCCGCGGCCGGGGTGTTGCCGACGCTCCGGGTCTGTAGAACTCGTTCCCGACCGTTCACCGGACGAGGACGAAGGGCCCGCATGCCCGACGAGATTCTGCACCGCCCGCACCTGGGCGGCTTCGCCTACCGGTGCCGCGTCGTGCCCTGCCCGGGCCAACCGGCCCTGGATCCCGTGCTGTTCATCGGCGGGGCCTTCCAGGACATGTACGCCTGGCGACGGCACGAGGCGGTGCTCGCCCCGCACGCGACGGTGGTCACCGTCGACCTGCCGGGGTGGGGCGGCGCGGAGCCCCTCCCGCCGTCCTACGGCGTGGACTTCCTGGCCCGCGCCGCCGGACTGGCCATGGAGCGTGCCGGGTTCGCCCGCTGGAACCTCGTCGGCGCCTCCTACGGCGCCCTGATCGCCCACCGCCTCGTCCAGCTGCGGCCGCGCAGCGTGGTGCGCGCCGCGTTCAGCGGCATCGCGGGCAGCCCGTCCGCGGCGGAGGTCGCGACGCTGCGGGCGTGCGCGGAGCTGCTCCGGGACGGGCGGCTGGCCCGGTTCGCGGAGGAGGTCACCGCCCATCTGATGTGCGCGGACCCCGCCCGCCCGGTGCGCCGCCGCGAGGCCGTCCGCCGCGTCCTGTTCTCCCAGCTCGCCGGGGCCGCCCCCGGGACGCGGCGCAAGATGCTCGGCAACATCCAGCGCCTGTGGTCCACCCGGCTCTTCCACCCCGGCCCGCCGCCGGACGTGCCGACGCTGGTCTTCACCGGCGAGCACGACACGGTGACGCCGCCCGCCGCCGGCCGGCGGTTCGCGGCGGGCTATCCGCGGGGCGCCTTCGTCACGGTCCGGGAGGCCGACCACGTCGTGCACCTGGAACGCGACCGCGAGTACAGCGAGTTGCTCCTCGCGCACTTCCACGGCGAGGAGGCGGCCCGGCTGCCGTTCTGCCGTCCGTTCGTGCCGTCGGCGGCCGCGTGATCCGGCGCGGGTGGGCGCTGCTGCTGGCGGTGCTGCTCTGCTTTCCGCCGTGCCCCGCGCAGGCCGCGTCCGCCGGCCGCGTCATCCCCGTGGCACCGGGCGTGGCGCTGGACGCCGAGGTGTTCCCGCCCGCGCCCGGCGCCGGGCGGCATCCGCCGCTGCTGGTGATGCCCGGGGTCTGGGTCGGGGGACGGCACCTGTACGCGCGGGAGGCGCGGCGGTACGCGCGGGCCGGGTACCTGGTCGTCGCCTACTCCCCGCGCGGGTTCGGGAGTTCGACCGGGGAGGTGGGGACGGCCGGTCCCGAGGACGTCGCCGACGTGTCCGCCGTCATCGACTGGGCCGTGCGCCGGTGGTCGGCCGACCCGGGGCGCGTCGGGCTGCTCGGGCACTCCTACGGGGCCGGCATCGCGCTGCTGGGGGCCGCGGCGGATCCGCGGGTGTCCGCGGTGGTGGCGGTGAACGGCTGGGCCGAGCTGGAGGAGGCGTTCTTCACGAACGGCACCGCGCACACGGCGGCCGTCCGCTTCCAGTACTCGCTCGCCCGGCTCTTCGGGCGCCCCGGACGGGGGTTGACCCGCTTCGCCACAGGGGTCCTCGCCGGGCGGGACGACCCGAGGCTGCGCGCGTGGGCCGCGGCCCGCTCCCCGCAGCGCCGGGTGCGGGAACTCAACGCCCGGGGCACGGCGGTGTTCCTGGTGAACAACTGGAACGACACACTGCTCGCCGCCCCGAACCAGATGGCCCGCTTCTTCGAGTCGCTCACCGGCCCGAAACACCTCGAACTCCGGCCGGGCGAGCACGGCGAGGCGACGATCCACTGCCTGACGGACGCGGTCCCGCCGGCGGCGTGCGGGCGGGCGGGGCGGTGGCTGGACCGGTATGTGCGGGGCCGGGGTCCGCTGCCCGGACCTCCCCTCCTCGTACGCCCCCGGCCCGGGCCGCCGGCCGACGAACGCCACGCGAGCTGGCGGGCCATGACCGCCGGCGAGTTCGCCGCCCCCTTCCCGTCCGCCCCGCGGACGGTCCGCACCGGGCTGGACTCCGGGGCGGACGCGGGCCTGCCGGTCCTCTCCCCCGTCGCCGACAAGCGGGGCCTGCCGCCGGTGGCCGTCCTGCCCCTGCTGCCGCCGGGGACCGCCGCGCGCTGGGAGACGTCTCCCGCGCGGCACGCGGTCCGCGGCGCGCCGCGCCTGCGGATCCGCGTGACGCCGTCCGCGCCGGAGGGCACGTTCTTCGCGTACCTCTACGACGTGGGGCCGCCCGGGGTCGGCCGGCTGATCAGCCATGTGCCCGTGACCTTCCGGAACCGCGCGGCGGGACGGCCGTTCACCGCGGAGACGGAGATGACCGCCACGGCGTACGACATCCCGCCCGGCCACCGGCTCGGGCTCGTCGCCGACACGGTGGACCCCCTGTACGCGCAGCGCAATCCGGCGGGGGCTCGGATCGCCTTCGACGGCCCCCGGCTGACCGTGCCGTTCGGCGGCGCGCCCCTCCGGTGACTACGCCCGGCCCGCGGCCAGATCCATCAGCCGGGACAGGACCCGCTCACCGTCGGCGCGGATCCCGTCGTGCTCCCACTCGTTGGTGACCCAGGTCCGCACCGACCCGACCTCGCGCGCGGTGCGCAGGGAGAGCTCGGCGTCCACGTAGATGTCGTCGTGGTAGACGACCGCCGCGACCGGGACGTCGTTGGCGGCGAGCCGCGCCGGGTCGTACAGCGGCTGCCAGGAGTCCCGGTGCGCCAGCAGGTCGGCGGCCCCGGCGAACGGCCGCAGGCCGGCGATCTCCCGGAACATCCAGGGGAAGACCATCTCGGCGGTGAGCAGCAGCGGGTCCGCGTCCTCGGCGAACTCCGCCCGGTTCGCCAGGGCCCGGGAGGCCGCCCAGGCCGTGGGCGTCCGGCCCTGTCCGTAGAGGGGCTCCTGGAGGACGGCGTACAGCGGGTTGTCGGTGAACCCGGTCAGGGCCGCCACCTGGTGGAGGAAGGTGTCGGTGGGCTCGCCGTCCGCGTCCAGGGCCTCGTCGAGCAGCCAGTGCAGGCGCTCGAAGCCGTCGCCCATGCCGAGGCACAGGCCGAGGCTCCGCAGCCGGCGGACGGTGAGCCGGTCCCCGTCGGGCAGGCGCACCTCGCGGGCGGCGAGCAGGCCGGCGAGGCGGCGCAGGAGGCGGGCGTCGTCCGGGTAGCGGTCGTAGTGCTCCAGGACCCGGTCGCGCACCCGCGGGTACGTGCGGGCGTAGACGTCGTCGGCGGTGGCGGTCAGGCCGGGCAGGCCGCCCGCTATGTAGCAGGCGCGCAGTCCGTGCGGTGCCATGGAGAGGTAGGTCAGGGTGAGGAAGCCGCCATAGCTCTGGCCGAGCGTCTCCCAGGGCTCGTCGCCGCACAGCCGGCGGCGGATGTGCTCGGCGTCCGCGACGATGGAGTCCGCCCGGAAGTGGGTGAGGTACGCGGCGAGCCGGGCGGGGTCGGTGAAGCGGGCGGCCGCGCGGGCGGTGACCGGGGTGGAGCGGCCGGTGCCGCGCTGGTCGAGCAGCAGGACGCGGTGGGTCCGCAGCGCCCGGTCCAGCCAGCTCGGCGAACCGGCGGACGGGCGGGGGGACTTGCCGCCGGGGCCGCCCTGGAGGAACAGCAGCCAGGGCAGCTTCTCGTCCGCGCGGGCCGGGTCGGCGACCTCGCGGGCGAAGACCTGGATGCGGGGTCCGGAGGGCGAGGAGTGGTCCAGGGGGACGTCGAAGACGTGGTCGCGGCAGGCGTAGGCGGGGTTCACGGGTTCGTGGGCTCTCTTTCGTCGTTCTGCGCCCGTGGGGAGCGCGTGCGTGCTTTCACGGGGTGCCGGGGGCGCTCACCGGGTCGCCGAGGGGCCTGTGCCCCGGCGGTCGCCGGGGCGGCGCCCGGTGCGGGCCCGCGCCCACTCCGCCGCCTGAGCCACGCTCCCCGCCGGCCGCACGCCCTCCGGCAGCGGGGGCCGCCGGACCACCACCACCGGGATCCCGGCCTCCCGCGCGGCCACCAGCTTCGCCGCCGTCGCCTCCGCCCCGCTGTCCTTGGTCACCAGGACGTCGATGCGGTGGCGGCGCAGCAGTTCGCGCTCGCCCTCGACCGTGAAGGGGCCCCGGGCCAGCAGGACCTCCATGCGGGGCGGCACCGGCGGAAGGGGGGCGTCCACGGAGCGGGCGAGGAACCACATACCCTCTAGGTGCGCGAACGCGCCGAGCCCCATCCGCCCGGTGGTCAGGAAGACCCGCTCGCCGAGCGAAGGCAGCACCTCCGCCGCCTCCGCCAGCGAGTCCACGGACCGCCAGTCGTCGCCGGGACCCGCGACCCACCCGGGACGGCGGAGGGCGAGCAGGGGAACATGGACCTCGGCGGCGGCCTTCGCCGCGTTGGAACTGATCGTGTCGGCGAAAGGATGCGTGGCGTCGATGAGCGCGTCGACGTGCTGCTCGCGCAGCCACCGGGCCAGGCCCTCCGGCCCCCCGAACCCCCCGATCCGCACCTGCCCCGGCGGCAGCCGCGGCTCGGCGACGCGCCCGGCGAGGGAACTGGTCACGCGCAGGCCCGGATCGGCGTCCAGCAGGGCCGCGAGCCGCCGGGCCTCCGTCGTACCGCCCAGGATGAGGACATGGGGGCGCTCGCTCACGCTCCGCCTTTCACAACGTTCACCACACCGTCGGGACCGCCGCGGGAGCGCGGCGGCGTGACGGAGACGAAAGCATCGGGCGGGCGTTCGGCGCAACTCGCGCACACCGGGCTGCGGCACGGCTGGACGACGGGGGCGTGCGCGACGGCCGCGACCACCGCCGCGTACACGGCGCTGCTCACCGGCGAGTTCCCCGACCCGGTGACGATCACGCTGCCCAAGGGCCAGACGCCGGCCTTCGCGCTCGCCGCGGAGGAGCTGGCCGGCGGCCGGGCGATGGCCGGCATAGTGAAGGACGCGGGCGACGACCCGGACGTCACCCACGGCGCCCTGATCCGCGCCACGGTACGGATCCTGCCGCCCGGCTCCGGCGTGGTCTTCCGGGCCGGCCCGGGCGTGGGCACGGTCACCCGCCCCGGCCTGCCGCTGCCCGTCGGCGAGCCGGCGATCAACCCCGTCCCCCGCCGGATGATGACCGACCACGTCGCCGAGGCCGCCGCCCGGCACGGCGGCACGGGCGACGTGGAGATCACGGTCTCGGTGGACCACGGCGAGGAGATCGCCCGCTCCACCTGGAACGGCCGCCTGGGCATCCTCGGCGGGATCTCCATCCTGGGCACGACGGGCATCGTCGTCCCCTACTCCTGCTCGGCCTGGATCGACAGCATCCGGCGCGGCGTGGACGTGGCCCGCGCGGCGGGCCGCACGCACGTGGCGGGGTGCACGGGCTCGACGTCGGAGAAGGTCGCGGTGGCCGTGCACGGCCTGCCCGAGGACGCGCTGCTCGACATGGGCGACTTCGCGGGCGCCGTGCTGAAGTACATCCGCCGCCACCCGGTGGACCGGCTGACCGTGGCGGGCGGCTTCGCGAAGCTCTCGAAGCTGGCCGCCGGCCATCTGGACCTGCACTCCTCCCGCTCGCAGGTCGACAAGGGCTTCCTCGCCGAACTGGCCCGCCGCGGCGGGGCGGACGAGGGGCTGGCGGCGGAAGTGGCCGCCGCCAACACCGGCCTGGACGCCCTCCAGCGCTGCGCCGCGCGCGGCGTCCCGCTCGGCGACCTGGTCGCCGCGACGGCGCGCGACGAGGCGCTGGCCGTGCTGCGCGGCGCCCCGGTGGCCGTGGACGTGATCTGCATCGACCGGGCGGGCACGATCGTCGGCCGCGCCGACCCGCGCGGCCCCTCCTGGAAGGACCGATGACCCGAACCATGCGCATCGACCGTCTCGACCACCTCGTCCTGACCGTGGCCGACCTCGACGTGACCGTCGGCTTCTACACCCGCGTCCTCGGCATGACCCCGGTGACCTTCAAGGGCGGCCGCCGGGCCCTCGCCTTCGGCCACAGCAAGATCAACCTGCATGAGGCGGGCCACGAGTTCGAGCCGAAGGCCCACCGCCCGACGCCGGGCAGCGCGGACTTGTGCCTCGTCGTGGACGAACCGCTGGAGACGGTCGCCGCCGAACTGGCCCGGCACGGCGTGCCGGTGGTGGAGGGCCCGGTCGAACGCACCGGCGCCGGGGGCCCGATCGTCAGCGTCTACGTACGCGACCCCGACGACAACCTCATCGAGCTGAGCAACTACGTCAGTTGAGCCCGGGCCGCTTCCACGACCGCCTTGGCCCCGCCGATCCCACCGGCCTCGTCCGGCCGGAGGAACGCGGCCCGCGGACTGCTCGCCGGAAGAGGCCGGCCAGTTCCCGGGCCCGGTCCGGCCGGGCGCTGCCCCGGCGTTCGAGCTCCGCCGGGGCCGCCCGGCCTCGTTCCCGGCTCGCACCGGCCGTCGAGGCGCCCGGGCGGCCGGAGGAAGAGCCGGACGCCGGCCCGGTCACCGGAGAGCACCGGCGAGCACTCGAACGGGGCGGTGTGCCGGACGTCTTCCGGGGCGTCGGTGCCGCGCGAGGTCCGGTGGCACCGGCCGTCGAGGAGCACCGGCACGGCCTCCTCGGCCGCCGCGGGGAAACGCGGCCCCGGGCCGAGGACGTCCCCCAGGTACCGCAGGCCGCCGACGGCCTGTTCGGCGAAGGACGGCCGAGGGGGCCCGGCGGACTGATGCTCGGACGGGTCACCCCCACGAGGGGTGAAGGCCGCCCTCCCGTGCGCTGTCCGGGTGACGCGGCATCTCCGCCCGGCCACCCGACCCGGAAATCCGGAAGCGTTCGTTCCGTCACGACCACCCCCCGTTCACTCCACCCCCGGAGGCCGAGATGAGGCGCTTCACCCTGCCCAGGTTCCCCGCCCTGGCCGCGTCCACCGTGCTCGCCCTGGCGCTGACCGCCACCGCCGCGCAGGGCCACGACGCACCGGCGCCGGAGCCCGGGCGCGGCGTACGGGCGGTCCACGACCAGCACTTCGGGCCCAAGGTGGCGGTGCCGCCGGGCGCGACCGCCCGGGCCACCGTGCACTGCCCGCACGGCGAGACGCCCACCGGCGGGGGCGGCGCGGGCAGCGACGGCGTCCTCCTCGTGGGCTCGACGACCCACGGGGGCGACGACTGGACGGTCCGGGGCTTCAACAGCTCGGACGACGCCCCCGGCACGCTCACCCCGTTCGTGGTCTGCGCGCCGGAGGGCACCCGCTTCGGGGGCAACGGCCCGCAGACCACCCTGGCACCGGGGGTGAACGGCTCGGTGAGCAACTCCTGTCCCCTGGGCGAGGCGGTCGCCGGCGGGGGCTGGGACACCACCGGCGACCGGGTGTTCGTCACCCAGGGCGTCGCCACCGGCGACACGTGGACGGTCCGCGGCGCCAACCGGACCGGTGACGGCCAGGGCCCGTCCGTCACCCTGATGTGCTCGGACCGCCCGCACTCCCAGCACCTGAGCCGCCAGGTCGTCCTCAAGCCCGGGCAGACCGCCAGTGCCACGGCCCACTGCCCGGGCGACGAGGTGCCGACCGGGGGCGGTGGCACCGCCCGGGACGACACCTTCCTCAGCGGCTCGGCGGGCACCGCCGACGGCCGCGGGTGGGAGACCCGGGCGACCAACACCGGCACCGCGGTGCAGACGCTGTTCGCCCAGGTGATCTGCGCGGCCCCCTGACCGGGGGCTCAGGCCCGGACGACGGGCTCCTGCAGCTCGGTCACCCAGCCCGCCTCGTCGTCCGGGCACTCCAGGTAGAGCTCCCGGGCGTACCCCACGGAACGGAAGCCCCCGTCGTCGATCCAGCGGGCCAGCGCCTGGGCCGTCGGCAGCACGTCGTCCATCGGGCCGCGGTGGACGACGGTGGCGGCGGCCCCGACGGCCGGCAGGTCCACGACCGCGCAGCCGTGCCCGTCGCCCGGGGCCACCGGCACCGCCGCGTGGACGACGACACCGCCCCGCCCGTCGCCGGCGTCCTCGTAGTACGCGATCGACGGGCCCGTCGCCGCCACGCCCGCCTCCGCCAGCCGGCGGTCCACCTCCGCGAACAGCGGGTTGATCACCGGGCCGATGTCCTCCGGCCGGTAACCGGCCGCGACCGCGGTGAGTTCGGCCACCCGGACCGCCGGGAGGCTCTTGACCACGATCTCGTGGTTGCTCATGGTTCCCTCGCTCTCGATGCTGCGGAGCCTCGCCTCGACCCGGGCCAGCCGGTGCGCCGCCGCGGCGGCCGCCGCCTCCAGCTCGGCGCGGCGCAGCCGCAGCATGCCGCGCAGCTCCTCCGTGCCGACCTCCTCGTCCACGATCGCCCGGACCTGCTGCAGGGTGAAGCCGAGGTCCTTGAGGGCGATGACGCGGTTGAGGCGGGTGAGCTGGGCGGCCTCGTAGAACCGGTAGCCGCTGGCGGGGTCCACCCGGGCCGGGCGCAGCAGCCCCAGGGCGTCGTAGTGCCGCAGCATGCGGACCGATACGCGGCCGTGCCGGGCGAAATCTCCGATGGTGAACATGGTTCCCTCACCCCATCGCCTGACACGGTGTCAGGGTCAAGCGCCCCGGCCGCCGCGTGTGCGGGCGCGCACGGCCCGCCGTAGCCTGGAGGGTGGACAGGCCCGTACGGGGGGTACGGAGGTGATTCCCGTGCAGCATGTGGCCGGATGGCATGTGGAAGTCGAGTTCGACGAGGATGAGCGTCACGCCCGTGCCGCCGCGATGCTGCGGCTGCGGGACGGCACGGAGCTGAGGGCCAGGGGCCAGGCGGCCCGGCACCCCGACGACCCGGGCGAGCCCCGGGTGGGCGAGGAGCTGGCGGGCGCCCGGGCGCTGGAGAGCCTGGCGGAACAGCTCACGGAGAAGGGCCGGCACGAGGCGCACGACCTGCGGAGGGCCGGGGCGGCGTAGCGGCCGCTGCCCGCCGGGCAGAAGGGTAGGGCCGCTCAGGCCCCCGCGTCGCAGGGCGCGTGGGTGCGGTCACGCGTGGTCGAGTAAAGGTGACTGTCGGGGAACTGTTCCGCGGCCAGCGTGCGGCCCACGATGATCACGGCCGTGCGGACGACGCCGGCCTCGCGCACCCGCTGGGCGATGTCGTCGAGGGTGCCGCGCAGCACCAGCTCGTCGGGCCGGCTGGCCATGGCGACGACGGCGGCCGGGCAGTCGGCGCCGTAGTGCGGCAGCAGTTCGGCGACGACGCGGTCGGCGTAGCGCGTGGCCAGGTGCAGGACGAGCAGGGCGCCGCTGCGGCCCAGGGTGGCGAGGTCCTCGCCGGGCGGCATCGGCGTCGCCTGCTGGGCGATGCGCGTGAGGATCACGGTCTGGCCGACGGTCGGCACGGTCAGCTCGCGGCCGAGCGCGGCCGCCGCCGCGGCGAAGGCCGGGACGCCGGGGACGATCTCGTACGGGATGCCGTGCGCGTCCAGGCGGCGCATCTGCTCGGCGACGGCGCTGAAGACGGACGGGTCGCCGGAGTGCAGCCGTGCGACGTCGTGCCCCTCCTTGTGGGCCCGGACGAACTCGGCCGTGATCGCGTCCAGGTCCAGCTGGGCGGTGTCGACGAGCCGGGCGCCGGGCGGGCACTCGTCGAGGAGGTCGCGGGGGACGAGGCTGCCGGCGTAGAGGCAGACGCCGCACCGGGCGAGCGTCCGGGCGCCGCGCACCGTGATCAGGTCGGCGGCGCCGGGACCGGCGCCGATGAAGTACACGGTCATGGCTGCGAATCTCCTTGTGCGGGGGCCGGCTTGACGACGGACCACTGGGTCACCGGCATGGCCTGCCGCCAGCCGGTGAACCCGCCGACGGGGACGGCGTGGGCGACGGCGAGCCGGGTGAGCTCGCCGCCGTGCCGCCGGTGCCGCTCGGCGAGCAGGGCCTCGGACTCGAGGGTGACGGTGTTGGCGACGAGCCGGCCGCCGGCGGGCAGGGCGGCCCAGCAGGCGTCGAGCAGGCCGGGCGCGGTGAGCCCGCCGCCGATGAAGACGGCGTCGGGCACGGGCAGCCCGGCGAGCGCGGCGGGCGCGGCACCGGTGACGACGCGCAGGGCGGGGACGCCGAGGGCGGCGGCGTTGCGCTCGATACGCCCGGCGCGGACGAGGTCGCGCTCGACGGCGACGGCCCGGCAGGAGCGGTGGGCGCGCATCCACTCGATGCCGATCGAGCCGGAGCCGCCGCCGACGTCCCACAGGAGTTCGCCGGGGGCGGGGGCGAGGGCGGCGAGCGTCGCGGCGCGTATGTGACGCTTCGTCAACTGGCCGTCGTTCTCGAAGCATTCGTCCGGGAGTCCGGGCACGAGCGACAGCCGGGGCGCGTCCGGCGCGGGCCGGCATTCGACGGCGACGACGTTGAGCGGGTCACCGGCGGGGCGGTCCCAGTCCTCGGCGGTGCCGTCGTGACGGGCTTCACGGTCGGAGCCGAGCTGCTCCAGGACCGTCATCCGGCTCGGGCCGAAGCCGCGCTCGCGCAGCAGCGCGGCGATCTCCGCGGGCGTGCCGGCCCCGGCGCTGAGCAGCAGCAGCCGATGCCCGTCGTGCAGGGCGGCGCCGACCGCGGCGAGCGGACGCCCGACGAGGCTGACGACCTCCGTCTCCTCCAGCGGCCAGCCGAGGCGGGCGCAGGCGTACGAGGCGGACGACGGGTGCGGCAGCACCCGCAGCCGGTCCGGGCCCAGCTCCTCCGCCAGCGCCCGCCCGATGCCGAAGAACATCGGGTCGCCGCTGGCCAGGACGCACATCCGGCGGCCTTCATGCGCCGCGAGCAGTCCCGGCACGGCGGGCCGCAGCGGCGACGGCCAGGCCACGCGCTCGGCCGCGCAGTCGGGCGGCAGCAGGGCAAGCTGGCGGGGGCCCGCGACGACGACCTCCGCCGCGCGCAGCGCCTCCCGCGCGCCGGGCGCCAGTCCGGGCCACCCGTCGGCGCCGATGCCTACGACGGTCACGGGGGCGTGGGTCACGGAGATCCTCGGGCAGGTGGCGAGTGACTGGACAGGAGCACGGAAACTCTACTGACCTGCGGGGACGGCCCGACACCCGGCACCTTGTTGCGTATCATGTGCATTTACGAGTGATGGGCAGGAGGCGCGTCGTGGGGCGTTCACCGGTGGTGCTGGGTATCGAGTCGTCCTGTGACGAGACCGGCGCCGGGCTGGTCCGGGACGGGAAGCTGCTGGGGCACGCGGTGGCGTCCAGCATGGACGAGCACGCCCGCTTCGGCGGCGTCGTCCCCGAGATCGCGGCCCGCGCGCACGTCCACGCGGCGACGCCCGTCGTCCGGCAGGCGCTGGCCGAGGCCGGTCTGGACATGGGTGATATCGGCGCGGTCGCGGTGACTACCGGGCCGGGGCTCTCCGGCGCCCTCCAGGTCGGGGTCGCGGCGGCGAAGGGCATCGCGTACTCGCTGGGCGTGCCGCTGTACGGCGTCCACCACCTGGCCGGGCACGTGGCGGCCGACACCCTGGAGCACGGGCCGCTGCCCGACCCGTGCGTGGTGCTGATCGTCTCCGGCGGCCACACGTCGCTGCTGCTGGTACGGGATCTGGCCCGTGACCCGATCGTGCACCTCGGCGACACGCTCGACGATGCGGCGGGCGAGTGCTTCGACAAGGTCGCGCGGGTCTTCGGCCTGCCCTACCCCGGCGGTCCGGCCGTCGACCGGGCCGCGCGGGACGGCGACCCGCGCGCGGTCGCCTTCCCGCGCCCCATGACCGGCCCGCGGGACGACCCGTACGCCTTCTCCTTCTCCGGCCTGAAGACGGCCGCGGCCCGCTGGGCCGAGCAGCACCGCGCGGCCGGGCGCCCGCTGCCCGTCGCGGACGGCGCCGCCTCGCTCCAGGAGGCCGTGGCCGACGTCCTGACCCGCAAGGCGGTCGCCGCCTGCGCCGAGCACGGCGTGGGCACGCTCGTCGTGGTCGGCGGCGTCGCGGCCAACTCCCGCGTGCGGGCCCTGGCGGAGGAGCGCTGCGCCGCCGCGGGCATCGAACTGCGGGTGCCGCCGCTGCGGCTGTGCACGGACAACGGGGCGATGATCGCGGCGGTGGGCGACCTGCTGGTACGGGCGGGGGCGGAGCCGGCGCGACTGGATGTGTCGATCGACCCGTCGGCGCCGCTGGAGTATGCGGCGCTGCACCCGGTGGGTAGGTAGGGGGTTACGCCCCCGGCCCGCCCTTTCACCGTTTCTTCCGGGGCTCCGCCCCTCGGCCCGGCA
>NZ_JAEAMR010000015.1:153194-204807 GCF_015999245.1 Streptomyces sp. AV19
GGGGGGGGGGGGGGGGGGGCCCGCCCCCCCCCTGGGGGGGGGGGGCCCCACCCCCCCCGGCCGGGGGGGGGGGGGCGGGGGGGGGCCGGGGGGGCCCGGGGGCCCCGCGCCGGGCACGGGGGTGGTGATGCTGACGACCTTCGGCGAGGACGACTACATCCTGCGGGCGCTGGCGGGCGGCGCCTCCGGCTTCCTGGTCAAGTCCGGCGCGCCCGAGGAACTGATCGCCGGGGTGCGCGCGGTGGCCGGGGGCGCCGCCTACCTGTCACCGGCGGTCGCCGCCCGGGTGGTCGCCCATCTCGCGGCGACCGGCGCCGGGACCGCCGCCGGCCGGCGCGCCGCCGCCCGGGAACGGGTGGCCGCCCTGACCGCCCGGGAACGGGAGGTGCTGGTCCATCTGGGGGCCGGGCTGTCCAACGGGCAGATCGCCCGGCGGCTGCATGTGGTGGAAGGCACCGTCAAGGCGCACGTCAGCTCGATCCTGGCCCGTCTGGGGGTGGACAACCGGGCCGCGGCCGCGGTCGTCGCCCACGAGGCGGGCGTGACCGCCGCCCCGGTTTCCCGGGAACCGTGAGTTCTTGAGGAACCGTGACACCGGCCGCAGGGCGAGCGGCAGGAGGAGGAGCCGGGCGGCCGCCGCGACGGCGGCGCCCAGCACGGCCCCGGCCAGGACGTCGTGGGGGTAGTGCGCGCCCACGGCGACGCGCAGGACGCAGGCCAGGACGCCCAGGGGCAGGACGAGCGCGGCGCTCTTGGGCCGCAGCAGGGCCAGGCCGGCCGCGAGCGCGGCGGCGAGGGTGGAGTGGTTGCTGGGGAAGGACCAGTCGCCGGGCGGCGGGCAGGGGTCGACGGTGTCCACCCCGCGCAGGGCCCGGCAGGGCCGTTCCTCGTCGACGAAGGTCTTGAGGACCTCGCTGACGGCGTAGGCGGCGACGGTCGCCGCGCCGGTCAGGAGCACCCCGGCGAGCGGGAGCGCCTCGCGGCGGCGCAGGGCGGTCCAGCCGTGCCACATCAGCAGCAGCCCGAGCACCACCAGGGTTCCCTCGGTGGCCAGGGCGAGGAGCGAGCCCGTCCAGCCCGGGGCGTCGGCCGCCGTGCCGGCGACGGAGCGGTAGAGGGAGGCGGAGGGACCGCCGGTGACCAGAGCCTTGCCCGCGGGGGCCGGTCCGCCCGGGGCCGTCCAGGCCAGCACTCCGGCCGCGGCGGCGAGGAGGCCGGTGGCCGCCGCCGCCCGCGCGCCGGTGCTCCGGGGGCGGTCGGCGCGGTGGTGTCGTGTCACGTGTTCCATGCCGCCGGACGCTACGGTTCCGCACCGGCCCGGCACACGGCCCGAAGGGCACGTTCCCACCCCTGACCTTCGTCGGGGTTGCGCCCGGGCCCCGGAATCCCACCTGACCTGCGAACTGTTTGCAATTACGATAGAGATGCAAGTGAGTCAGTGGTGACGAAGGGATCCGTGAGCACGACGTGCGTACCGCCGACATCCGTACCCGATTCCTGGAGTTCTTCGCGGCGCGCGGCCACACCGTCGTCCCCAGCGCTCCCCTGCCGACGCCCGATCCGACGCTGCTGTTCGTCAACGCGGGCATGGTGCCCTTCAAGCCGTACCTGACGGGCGAGTCGCCCGCTCCCTGGCCGCGGGCGACGAGCGTGCAGAAGTGCGTGCGCACCCTCGACATCGAGGAGGTCGGCCGCACCACGCGGCACGGGTCGTTCTTCCAGATGAACGGCAACTTCTCGTTCGGCGACTACTTCAAGGAAGAGGCGATCGCGCACGCCTGGGAGCTGTCCACGGCGCCGGTCGCCGACGGCGGCTTCGGCCTGGACCCGGCCCGGATCTGGGTGACGGTGCACCACTCCGACGGTGACGCCCGCGGCATCTGGCGGCGCGTCGCCGGGCTGCCCGACGAGCGGATCGTGGCCCGCGGCGACGAGGACAACTTCTGGTCCATGGGCGTCCCGGGGCCCTGCGGGCCCTGTTCCGAGCTGTACTACGACCGGGGCCCGGCCCTCGGCCCCGAGGGCGGCCCGGCCGTCGACGAGGACCGGTACATGGAGTTCTGGAACCTGGTCTTCATGCAGTACGAGCGCGGCGAGGGCCCCGGCAAGTCGGGCTACCCGATCCTCGGGGAACTGCCGCGCCGCAACATCGACACGGGCATGGGCATGGAGCGCATGGCCACCCTCCTCCAGGGGGTGGACAACCTCTACGAGATCGACGAGACCCGCCCGGTCCTCGACCGCGCCGCCGCCCTGGCCGGCACGCGGTACGGCGCGGACGACGGGGCCGACGTGCGACTGCGGGTGGTCGCCGACCACGTCCGCACGGCCCTGATGCTGCTCGCCGACGACACGGTCCCCGGCAACGAGGGCCGGGGGTACGTCCTGCGCCGGATCCTGCGGCGCGCGGTGCGCTCGATGCGGCAGCTCGGTCACGAGGACCCGGTCCTGCCCGAACTGCTCCCGGTGGCCCGGGATTCGATGGCCCCCGGCTACCCGGAGGTGGCCGAGAACTTCGGCCGCATCACCGAGCGGGCCCACGCCGAGGAGGACGCCTTCCGCGAGACCCTCAAGCAGGGCACCACCGTCCTCGACACCGCCGTCGCCGAGGTCAAGGCGGCGGGCGGCCGTTCGCTGCCGGGCAAGCAGGCGTTCCTGCTGCACGACACCTACGGCTTCCCCATCGACCTCACCCTGGAGATGGCCGCCGAGCAGGGCGTGGAGGTGGACCGGGAGGGCTTCACCGCGCTGATGAACGCCCAGCGCGAGCGCGCCCGCGCCGACGCCCGCGCCCGCAAGTCCGCCTCCGCCGACACGGCCGCGCTGCGCTCCGTCCTGGACGAGCACGGACCCACCGACTGGCGGGCCTGGGAGGCGCTGGAGAGCGAGTCCCGCGTCCTGGCCCTGCTCGGCCCGGCCGGTCCCGTGCCGGTGGCGCGCACCGGTGAGATCGTCACCGTCGTCCTGGACCGCACGCCGTTCTACGCCGAGTCCGGCGGCCAGGACAGCGACGCGGGCCGGCTCACGGGCGCGTCCGTGGAGGCCGACGTCCTCGACGTGCAGCGGCCGCTGCCGGGCCTGGTGGCCCATCAGGTGCGCATTACCGCCGGGGAGTTGGCCGCGGGGGACGGAGTGCGCGCGGCGGTCGATCCCGAGTGGCGGCTGGGCGCCAGGCAGGCGCACTCCGGCACGCATGTGCTGCACGCCGCGCTGCGCGAGGTCCTCGGCCCCACGGCCCTGCAGTCCGGCTCCTACAACCGCCCCGGCTACCTGCGCCTCGACTTCCCCTGGCGCGGCGCCCTCGGCCCGGCCCTGCGCGGCGACGTCGAGGAGGCCGCCAACCGAGCCCTGCGCCGCGACCTGCCGGTGGGCGTGCGGTGGATGACCCTGCCGGAGGCCCGGGAAGTGGGTGCCCTGGCCCTGTTCGACGAGACGTACGGCGAGCGGGTGCGCGTGGTCGAGATCGGCGGGCCGTGGTCGCGGGAGCTGTGCGGCGGTACGCACGTGGAGCGCTCCTCGCAGATCGGTGTCGTCTCGGTGGTCTCGGAGTCCTCGGTCGGCTCGGGCATGCGCCGCCTGGAGGCCGCCGTCGGTCTGGAGGGCTTCGACCATCTGGCGCGCGAGCGCGACCTGGTCTCCCGCCTCGCGGAGCAGTTGCAGGCTCCGCGGGCCGAACTCCCCGACCGGGTCGCGGCGTTGCTCGACCGGCTCAAGACCGTCGACCGGGAGAACCAGCGGCTGCGCGCCGGGGCGACCGCCGCCCGGGCGGCCGCGCTGGCGGAGGCGGCCGTGGACGCGGGCGGGGTGCGGGTCGTGACCGCCACGGCCGACGGGGGCGCGGACGCCGGGCGCGCGCTGGCCCTCGCCGTCCGGGACCGGCTGCCCGCCGGTTCGCCGGGTGTCGTCGCCGTCGGCGGCGGCACCGGCACGCTCGTGGTCGCCCTCAACCGCGCCGCGCGCGAACGCGGCCTGTCCGCCTCGGCTCTCGTCAAGCGGCTCCTCGACGGGCGGGGCGGTGGATCGCCGGACGTCGCCCAGGGCGGTGGAGTGCCGGAGGGGCGGATTTCGGGGGTGTTGGGGGATGTGGCGCGGGTGGTTGTGGAGGGGTAGGGGGGAGGGGGTGTGCGGTGGGGCGGGAGCGCGGCGTGGTTGTTGCCCCGGTCCCTCCCCCGGAGGGGGCACCCCCATTTCACCGTTTCCCGGGGCAAGCCCCGGACCCGGCGCCGCGCTGCGCGCGACGGGCGGGGCTCTGCCCCCCGCTTCCTCACTGCTCCGCCCCTGGCCCCGCTTCGGGGTCCGCCCCGGACCCCGCAACCGCGCTCCGCGCGGTTGTCCTCAAGCGCCGGACGAACTGGGGCGGTGCGGCTTCGCCGCAGGTCCTCGTCCGCACCAGGTGCGTCCCGGCCGGGAGTCCGGGCGGGGCACGCAGTTGGCGTGGACGGACGACCGGCCCGGGTTCCCGTCCGGGGCTTCCCCCCTTCGGCTTTGAGGACAGCGCCTGCAACGGCGCTTCGGGCTGCAGGGGCAGCACCCTCGGTTCGGGGGGGCCGGGGGGCGAACTTGCAGGGGCAGCCCGCCACGTGCCCGTAGGCGAAGCCCGGTCAGGGGTGCAGGGGGCGGAGCCCCCGCCTCCGCGTGAAGCGCGGGCCCGGCGCGACCCGCGCCAGCGGGTTACGAAGGGGCGCAGCCCCTGCGGAAACGGTGAAATGGGGGTGCCCCCTCCGGGGGAGAGGCCGGGGCGGACAACCAAAGCACCCCATCCACCCCGCCCCCTACTCCAGCCAGAACGCCGCCCCCGCCCTCCACCGCGCGAACAACTCCCCGTCCCCCCGCACCTCGACACGTCCCTCCGGCACGGGCCGCCCGTACATCAGCAGGAGCAGGTCCGTCGCGCCACCGCGCACGCTCACCGCGGCATCGCCGCCGCCCCGCCGCCACACCGGCGACGGCCCGGTCAGGTCCACGAACCACTCCGCCCCCTCCCCCGCCGAGAAGTGCAGCGTCCACCCGGGCCCCCTCAGGGGCGGCGCCTCGGGGGACGTGGAGAAGCCGATCCACTCGTCGAGGGCGTCCACCCCCGCCCAGCCGTCCAGTGCGTACCGCGCCCCGGTCGCGAACGCCGCGTCCGCCCGGTGCACCGCCGTCTCGTGGGCCATCCGCCGGGCCCAGAACGCCGTGGTCCCGCCCGGGCCCGCGGTCCACACCGTCGTGTCCGGGCCGGCCTCCCGCAGCGTGGCGGCGAGGTGCCCGGCGTTCTCGGCGCAGCGGGCGGCGAGGGCGGCCGGGTCCTCGTCGTCGGGGCCGGCGACGTCGTTGACCTGGTCCTCGGGGACGGGGGTGAGGGCTCGGGCCGCGACGACTCCCGTGGCCCAGGCGTGCGTTCCGGCCAGGTGCCGGAGCAGGTTCCCCAGGTTCCATCCGGGGCAGGTGGGAATGGGGGTGTCGGTCGCGGCGTGTGCGACGTGGGTCAGCAACAGATCTGTCTGGGACAGGATTTGCTCGCAGTGACGTTCGAAGTCCGAAGAGACGGAGGCCATCTCCTCACCGTACACCGGGGAGTTGACCTCAAGGCTCCTTGAACCGGCACGGTGAATCACCGAACCACACATCTCCCGGCACGAGGAAGTGATGGACATGCGTCCCCCGGCTGCGCGGTGAGGACCCCCCGGAGGCGCGCGTGCGGGAGCTCCTCCATCTCAGCCTCACCCGCTGGCTGGCGCTCATGCCGGACTTCAAGGACCGGATGAGCATGCGCACCGGGCTGGAGGTCCGCGTACCCTTCTGCGACCACCGCCTGGTCGCCTGTCCGTGGAACGTGCCCTGGCGCTTCAAGGCCCCGGGCGGCCTGGTCAAGGGCCTGCTGTGCGACGCCATGGCCGGTGCCGTGCCGGAGGAGGTCCTGCGCCGGCGCAAGACGTCCTTCCCGGTCGACGCCCACCCCGGTTACGAGAGCGCGCTCCGCGAGGAGCTCCGGGCCGAGCCGGCCGACCCCGGCTCGCCGCTCGCGCCCCTGGTCGACCGCCGCGCCCTGGAGTCGCTCCTGCGTCGCGGCGCCCCGCCACGGGGCGTGTGGCGCACGGCGGACACGTTCGCGACGCTGCTGCAGATCGCGGCGTGGCTGCGCGTGTACCGGGTCGGCCTGCTCTGACGCGGTCGCGCCCGGGCCGGAGTGCGCGGCCGCCTCGCCCGTCCGGTCCCCGGACAGGCGCCCGGTCCGCCGGGAAGGTAAGCAGGAGACATGCGCCGTACGCACCGGACGTCCGGGTTCGGGGAGGGCCGGCACCGCCGTCCCGCGCTGCTGGCCGTGCCCCTCGGCCTGATCGTGGTGATCATGGTGCTGGACCTGCTGACCGGGCCGGAGATCCACCTGGGCCCGCTGCTGGTCGTGGCACCGGCCCTGACGGCCGCGTTCGCGGGCCCGCTGGCGACCGGCGGCGTCGCGGTGCTGGCCGTGATCGCCCAGCTCGTGCTGGCGATGTCCCTCGGCGGGCTGACCACGTCCAACCACGAGGCGCAGTTGGCCGCCCTCGTCGCGATCTCCGGCTTCGTCGTGGTCTTCCGCTACGCGCACGAGCGCCACCTGCGGGAGCTGAACCAGGTGCGCTCGGTGGCCGACGTGACCCAGTCCGTGCTGCTGCGGCCGCTGCCGGAGCGCAGCGGCCCGCTGCGGATCGCGTCCTTCTACGTGGCCGCCGAGGAGGAGGCGCGGATCGGCGGCGACCTGTACGCGGCCGCGCGCAGCCGGCGGGGCACCCGGCTGATCATCGGTGACGTGCGCGGCAAGGGCCTGACGGCCGTGGGGGACGCCGCGCTGCTGCTCGGGGCCTTCCGCGCGGCCGCCCACCGTGTGCCCCCGCTGCCCCGGCTGGTGGCGCACCTGCAGAACACCGTGTACTGGGACGCGGCGGATCCGGAGGCGGGGCCGGACGCCTCCGAGACGTTCGTGACGGCCGCGGTGCTGGAGATCCCCGACGAGGAGCCCACGCTCGAACTGATCAGCTGCGGCCACCTCCCGCCGCTGCTGCTGCGCGACGGGAGGGCCACCCCGCTGGCGGTCCGTGACCCGGCGCTCCCCCTGGGGCTGGGTGAGGCGGACGTGACGGAGGACGACTACGCGGCCGAGGTCTTCGCCTTCCGCCCCGGTGACCTGCTGCTGCTCTACACGGACGGTGCCGTGGAGACCCGGGACGCGCGGGGCCGTTTCTACCCGCTGGCCGAGCGGGTCGCCGCCTGGCGGGAGGCGGACCCCCAGCGGCTGGTGCGCCGCATCCACGACGACCTGCTGGCGCACGCGGGCGGGGCGCTGGACGACGACGTCGCCGTCATCGCGGTCGAGCGCGGCGGCTGAGCGGTCGTCCCGTTCAGGCCCCGGCCGCCGGTGCGGGCTCCTGGCCGAAGACCCAGGGCGCCAGCACCACGACCCAGCCGTCCGGGTCCTCGAACAGCACGGCGCCGTGGTCGGTCCAGTAGGGGTTGGCCGCCGCGACCGGGCGGTGTCCGCGCTCCTCCAGGCGGCGCACCGCCGCGTCCCGTGCCCCGGTGCCGCGCAGGTAGAGCACCAGCTGGTTCTCCGGGTCGGGGGCGGGGATGCTCGGCCGGGTGCCGTGCTGGGTGATCTCCATCTGGACGGGGGTGCCGGGCAGGCCGAAGACGACGCCGTCGTAGCCCGCGTGGCCGCGGAAGGAGGCGAGCACGGGCAGGCCGAGGTCGTCCCCGTAGAAGGCCGTGATGGCCTCGTAGTTGGCGGTGGGGCGCGCGAACCGGACGGCGCCCACGGCGAGATGCTCGGGCCAGGTGTGTTCCATACGCCCACCCTGTCACACCGGCCCCACCAGCCTCTTCCGTCATGCGTCCTTGCCCTGCCTGGGTCCTCCGGCCTAGGCCGTTCTACCTGCCCCGGGCAGGGCCGTCCCCCGTCCCCGACGCGGCCAGGACCGCGTCCGCCACGTGGTCGCGGAACCAGCGGTGCCCCGGATCGGCCGAGTTGCGGGGGTGCCAGGCCATTCCGATGTCGAGGGAGGGCAGGTCGAGGGGGATGGGGAAGGTGCGCAGTCCCAGTGCGGCGATGGTGCCGGGGAGCCAGTCGGCCACGGTGAGCGCGACGAGGTCGGTGTCCCGGGCGAGCATCATGGCGCTCGTGTGGCTGGGGACGACGGCTGCGATCCGGCGTCGCAGTCCGAGTTCCGCGAGCGCGCTGTCGATGGGACCGAGGCGCTTGCCGAGCCGGGAGACGCCGATGTGGTCGGCGGCGGCGAACCGGCGGGCGTCGATCCGTCCGTCGAAGAGGGGATGGCCGCCGCGGGCGATGCCGACCGGCGTCATCCGGGTGAGCGGCCGGGTCCGGATCTCCGGGTCCAGGTTTCCGAGGACGCCGAGTTCGACGTCCACCCGGCCCTGCCGCAACGCGGGGCCGCCCTCCACCGCCTCCGGCAGGAAGACCACGTCCACGTGCGGGGCCTGCGCGTGGATCCGGTCGGTCAGGCTCCCGGCCAGTCCCACCAGGAGCAGGTCGGTGGCCTGCACGGTGAAGGTGCGCCGCAGGCGCGCGGCGTCGAAACCGGCCCCCGGCCGCAGGACGTTGTCGCAGCCGCGCAGCAACGCGCCCACCTCCTCCCGGAGTTCGACGGCGCGCGGGGTCGGGACCATCCCCTGGCCCGCGCGGACCAGCAGGGGGTCGCCGACGGTCCGGCGGAGCCGGGCCAGGGTCCGGCTGACCGCCGCGGGGGACGTGCCGAGTCGCTCGGCGGCGCGGGTCACGCTGTTCTCCTGGAGCAGGGCGTCCAGGACGCGCAGCAGGTTGAGATCCATGGGCACTCCTGAACTGCGGCTTTACGGATGGGGCAATGATTCGATGCCCATCTTTGCATTGCTCCGGGCACCCCCTCGCGCCGAGAGTGGAGATGCCCGCGAACGACGCGCGGCATCCCCTTCCGCCCCGTCAGAGGAGTCCTCTGTGCAGCAGTCCCCCCGCGCCGGCCGGGACGGCGACGTCCTGGCCGTGGTCAGCCAGAGCGGACCGACCGTCTCGTTCTTCGACGCCGCCTCCGACCGGTACCTCGGTGCGGTCGCGGTTCCCGCGGAGCCGCACGAGTTGTGCTTCGATCCGGCACAGCGGCTGCTGTGGTGCGCGACGACGTACCGCTCGGGCTACTACCACGCGAACAGCGGCCGGCGCACCGAGCTGACCGTCATCGACCCCGACACGCGCAGCATCGTCGAGATCGTCGACCTCCACCCGGAACACGGCCCGCACGGGCTGGCGTTGGACACCGCGCGTCAGCTCCTCTACGTCAGCGTGGAGAGCTCGGACGACCGGCCCGGCGGTGTCGTCGTGATCGACACGCGGACCCGTCGTCCCGTCGGCCGGATCGACACGGACGCGCCCGGCCCGCACTGGTTCGCCGTCGACCCGGCGGGGAGGACGGGTTACGCCACCAACAAGGAGGCGCCGTTCGTCTCGGTCGTCGATCTCCGACGGGGAACGCTCACCGCGAAGGCCGAAGTGCCGGGCAGCGAGGGGCTCGCCGTCTCCGCCGACGGCGCGCACATCTTCGTCGCCGCGCCCTACGGTTCCTTCTCCGGCGCCGACGAGGAGCGGCCGGTGCCGGGGATCCGGGTCATCGACGCCCGCACGGCGACCGTCGTCGACACCCTGCCCACGGAGGGCGTCGTCCTGCCGGTGCACCTGACATCGACCGGCAGGCTGCTCGTCGGCGAACTGGCCATGGAACCCGACCCGGTGTCCCGGCTGGGACGCCACGCGCCGGGCCGCCTCACGGTGTTCTCCGCCGACACCCACAAGCGCCTGGGCGACATCGAGGTCGGGCTCTTCCCGCTGACCATCACCTCGTCGCCCGACGGCCGGATCGCCTACGTGGCGTGCGTCGTCTCGTCCACCGTCGACGTCGTCGACCTGGAGACGCTGCGGCGCCTGGCGAGGCTGGACGTCCCCAGACTCGGCGAGGCGGGCGCCCACGGCCTGGCCTACGTCCCCCGCCCGGCCTGACCCGGTTCCCGGACACGACCGCCCGGTCCCCCACGACCGGGCGGTTCGCCGTCCGGGGGCCGCCCGCCCCGGCGTCGCCCCCGACCACGGCGGCCGCAGGGGCGGAGGGGACATGGCCGGGGCCGTGGAGCGGGTGGGGGTTCCCCGGCGGGCGCCTATGTGGCAGTGCTGGGCGCGGGGGCCGCCGGGCTGACGGCGGCGCACGAACGCGCCGAGCGGGGCTTCGAGGCGACGGTCCACGAACGCCGCCCCGTCCCCGGCGGCGGGACGGTGCACGGCAACCGGGCGGTGCGGGCGTGTTACCTCTTCGTCTCCTTGAGGGCCACCCCGGTGCCGCCGTCACCGGGCAGCTTCTCGTTGGGGCAGGTCTTCAGGACGCGGGCCATCGCGTCCTTCTCCCCCTGGTGGACGGCCAGCCCGTACTTCTTCTTCACCGCGATCTGACGGGCCACGTAGGTGCACTGGTAAGCGGTGTTGCCCGGAAGCCACTTGGAGGCGTCCTTGTCGGACTTCTGGCCGTTGGCCGGTCCGTCGGCCGCTATCAGGTTGAGCGGGTCGTTGGCCAGTGCCTCGCGCTGCCGCTGGCTGATCTTCTGCGCGCCGGAGACCCAGGCCTGGCCGAGGGCGACGACGTGGTCGATCTGCACGGCGGAGGACGTGCCCGTCCCGCGCTGGAACTTTATCTTCTTGCCGGTGTAGGGGTCGTCGAGCGTGCCGGAGGCGACGACGCAGGACGACGAGCCGTCGTTGCGGGGGCTCTTGAGGTCGCGGGCCAGGATGTCATTGCGGGTGTCGCAGCGGTTGCCGGAGCCGGGGGCGTCGGTCTTGTCGGACCAGGCGCGGCCGAACTTGCCCTCGCGGTCGTAGCCGGACTTGGCCGCGGGCTGCTTCACGCTCAGCGTGTCCAGCGCCGCCCGCGCGGTGCCGTTGGCGGCCTTGCCCTCGGCCTTGTCGTCCTTGGACCCCGAGCACCCTGTCACGACGACGGCGAGCAGCACGGCGGTGCACACGGCACCGGGGGTACGGGATTTCACGGGGCCTCACTTCTGCGTTGCGGATCGGTGTGCTCGTAAATGATCACTTATGCGACCCGGTGAGTCACATCGGCAGCGGGTGGGACACTTCTTGTCTAGCAACGGGAACCGGCAACTCGGTATCCGCCGAATGGAGTTGGCGGGTGGCTCCGGCGCGCGTTCAGTCGGTGCGGATCGCGGCGGTGACCGCGACTGCGGCGTAACGCATCGTGAAGCCGCCCCCCATCGCGTCGACGGCGGCACCGGTGCGCGTGAGCAGTTCCCGCAGCGCGGACGGGGCGAGCCGGCCCGCGAGCCCGCTGGTGGGCAGCTGGTCCAGCCACTCGTCGCGGCTGTACGGGCGCTCCCAGCCGACGCTCCACCGCTCGGGCTCGCCGAACGCGCCCGCCCGCCGCATGCCGTCGGCCGCCCTGGCCCACAGGGGCCCCTCCGAGGCGTCCGCCGCCCAGGGGTTGACCGGCGCGTCCGGCATGACCCGGCGGTGGATCCCGGCGAAGACCTCCGCGACCTCGGGCGAGGGCCGGAACACGTTCCAGAACACCGCCAGCCGGCCGCCGGGCCGCAGCACGGAGGCCGCCTTGGCCGCTCCCGCGACCGGGTCGATCCAGTGCCAGGTCTGCGCGGCGACGACCGCGTCGAACGAACGGCCGCCGGCGTCCCAGGACTCGAAGGGCGCCACCTCGGCCCGCAGCCCGTCGCGCCGCGCGAAGCCGGCCATCCGCGCGTCGGCGTCGACGCCGAGCACCCGGCACCCGGCCGCCCGGAACTGCCGGGAGGCGATGCCGGTGCCGCAGCCGACGTCGAGGACGTCGGGGCCGGGACTGCCCGCGACGATCCGCTCCACCAGGGCGTCGGGATAGCGGGGCCGGGCCCGGTCGTAGCGTTCGGCGTCCGATCCGAACGACTCGGCCATTTCGCGGTGTTGATGCGGCGCGGGTGCGGAATGATCGGACAGCGGAGCGCGCTCCGGCGGTATAGTGGGCATGCGCCCACTATCGTGGGCGCGCGCCCACTCGTCAACGGCTGGGCGGGGCGAGCGACATGAAGGAGATCCGTGCCGACAGGAGTGGCCATCCGTGATCCCCGGCGGCAGTTGTTCGCCGCCGCC
This sequence comes from Streptomyces sp. AV19, assembly GCF_015999245.1. GTDB lineage: Bacteria > Actinomycetota > Actinomycetes > Streptomycetales > Streptomycetaceae > Streptomyces. Next base: position 165,343 of record NZ_JAEAMR010000015.1, read on the forward strand.
GAACGCGTCCTGCTCCGCGACGGGCCCAACGCGCTCACCAGCCGGGCGGTCACCACCGAGGCGGGCTGCGCCAAGGGCGTCCTGCACCGGCACTTCGCCGACTTCGACGCCTTCCTCGCCGACCTCGTGCGCGACCACGTCGCCCGCCTCGACGAACAGGCCGCCACCCTGCGCGCGGCCGCCGGGACCGGCAGCGTCGCCGGCAACCTGGCCGGCGCGCTGACGACGCTGTTCGAGTCGGTCGCCGTCGCGATCGTCGGCCTCGTCACCTCCCGCGACGAGCTGCGCGCCCGGCTGCGCCGGGCCACGCCGGCCGGGGTCCCGCTCCTGACGGAGGCGACGGCCGTGCTCGCGGGCTACCTCACCGCCGAGCGCGCGCTCGGCCGCATCGCGGAGGACGCCGACGTCACCGCCCTGGCTCCCGCGCTGATCGGCACCGGCCACCTGCTCTTCGCCGACCGGAAGGGCACGCCGCCGCGGGCCGAGGCCGTCCGCCAAGCCGTGGAGACGGTGATCACCGGCGCCTTGCGGTAAGGGCCGTCCCGGACGGGCCGAAACTCCCTGTTCCCCTCCCGTACCGCCCGGCGTCACAGTGAGGCCACTGCCCCTTCGGCACGTCCCGCTGTCCTGGGGGCGCTTCTTCCGCTTCCGTCCCCCGACACCGCAGAGGTCACCTTGCCCATGGGAGAGATAGACCGCCGGCGCTTCCTCCAACTGGCCGGCGGGACAGCCGCCTTCGCCGCCCTGTCGGAGAGCATCGCCCGCGCCGCCGCCATCCCCGCCCGCCGGCGCACCGGCACCGTCCAGGATGTCGAGCACATCGTCGTCCTGATGCAGGAGAACCGGTCCTTCGACCACTACTTCGGCTCGCTGAGGGGGGTGCGCGGCTTCGGCGACCCGCATCCCGTGACCCTGCCGAGCGGCAGGTCCGTGTGGCACCAGTCGGACGGGATCCGCGACATCCTGCCGTTCCGGCCCGAGGCGGACGACCTGGGGATGCAGTTCCTCCAGGACCTCAACCACGACTGGGCGGGCGGCCAACGGGCCTTCAACAAGGGCAGGTACGACCGGTGGGTACCCGCCAAGACCGCGACGACCATGGCGTACCTCACGCGCGAGGACATCCCGTTCCACTACGCGCTCGCCGACGCGTTCACCGTCTGCGACGCGTACCACTGCTCGTTCATCGGCTCCACCGACCCCAACCGCTACTACCTGTGGACCGGGTACACGGGCAACGACGGCAAGGGCGGCGGCCCGGTGCTGGGCAACGAGGAGGCCGGCTACGGCTGGACGACGTACCCCGAGCGCCTGGAGAAGGCCGGCATTTCCTGGAAGGTCTACCAGGACGCCGGCGACGGCCTGGACGCCGCCGGCCACTGGGGCTGGACGAACGACCCCTACATCGGCAACTACGGCGACAACTCCCTGCTCTACTTCAACGCCTACCGCAACGCCAAGCCCGGCGACCCGCTCCATGAGAAGGCGCGCACCGGCACCAGCGCCAAGAAGGGCGAGGGCCCCTTCGACGTCCTCAGAGCCGACGTGAAGGCCCGCAGGCTGCCGCAGATCTCCTGGATCGCCGCCCCCGAGGCGTTCTCCGAGCACCCCAACTGGCCGGTCAACTACGGCGCCTGGTACATCGCGCAGGTCCTGGACGCGCTCACCTCCGACCCCGAGGTGTGGAGCCGGACGGCGCTGTTCATCACCTACGACGAGAACGACGGCTTCTTCGACCACGCCGTCCCGCCGTACCCGCCGGCCGACGCCGGCCGGGGCCGCTCCACCGCCGACGTCTCGGCCGACCTCTTCAAGGGCGACCTCGGACACGTCGCGGGCCCCTACGGGCTCGGCCAGCGCGTGCCGATGCTCGTCGTCTCGCCCTGGAGCACCGGCGGCTACGTGTGCTCCGAGGTCTTCGACCACACCTCGGTCATCCGCTTCATGGAGCGGCGCTTCGGCGTGCGCGAACCGAACGTCTCGCCCTGGCGCCGGGCCGTGTGCGGCGATCTGACCTCGGCCTTCGACTTCAGCCGGGCGCAGACGGAGCCGGCGGCGCTGCCGTCCACGGCCGGGTACGAGCCGCCGGACCGCGAGCGCCACCCCGACTACGTCCCCGAGCCGCCCGCCGTCGGCACCCTCCCCCGCCAGGAGCCGGGCACCCGTCCCGCGCGGCCGCTGCGCTACGCCCCGTCCGCCGACGCCGCGCCCGACCCGGCCACGGGCAAGGTCACCCTGACGTTCGGCGGCGGCGCGGAGGCGGGCGCGCAGTTCCTGGTCACGTCCGGCAACCGGACGGACGGGCCGTGGACGTACACCGCCGAGGCGGGCAAGCGGATCGCGGACACCTGGAACACGGCGTACTCCCGCGGCGTCTATGACCTGACGGTGCACGGCCCGAACGGATTCTTCCGGACCTTCCGCGGGGAGGGGAAGACGGCCGGCCCCGAGGTGACCGCCCGCCATGTCGCAGCCACCGGCCATCTGGAACTGACCCTGACCAACCCCGGCCCGCGCCCCCGCCACCTCACGGTGACCTGCGCGTACGGCACCCCGGCCGAGACGCTGACGATCGGTCCCGGCGCCACCGTGCGGCACGCGGTGCGGCCGCGCGCCGCCGGGCGCTGGTACGACGTGACGGTGACCTCCCAGGAGGACCCCGCCTTCCGGCGCGGCTTCGCCGGGCACGTGGAGACCGGGGCCTCGGGCGTGAGCGACCCGGCCCTCGGCCGGCGCTGAGCGCTCCGCCGGCAGTGCCGCGCCGGGTCGTCGATCGGCTGCGGCGCCGTCGTGGCCGGTCGCGCCCCACGCGGCGGAGCCGCACGGCGAAAGGGCACCACGCCCCTTCGGGGCGCTGCCGAACCACAGCGGACTTCGCCCGGCCCGCTCAGCCGGGCTCCGGCCACCCGCCCGTGCGCCACAGATGGGTGATGGCCCGGGCGATCTCCCGGGACTCCGGCGCGCTGACGCGGCCGGGGTCCCCGCCGGCCGCGGCGAGGTCGTCCAGGAAACGGCCCACCGCGGCCCGGCCCACCCGGGCGAGGGTGGTGGCGTGGTGACGCCCCACCAGCCCGGTGGCGCGCAGCTCGCCCTCGTCCCGTCCGGTCAGCCGGGCGGACAGGGCGAGGAAGCCGGGGTACTCGTCCCGCTCCATGACCTCCTTTTGTAGCGGAACTCCCGTACCGGGAGAAGACGGTGTCCGCCGGCCCCGGACCGGAATCCGTGCTGCCGCGCGGGCATACCCCACGGAACCAAGGGCAGGAGCGCACCGAACCGAACACCCGACAAGGAGGGCGCACGTGACCAGCACAGGCGTGACGCGAACGGCGACAGCCACGCGGAACGGCACTGCGACGTGCGGGCCCGTCGGTGCCGACCTGCCGCAGGTGGACGACGCGGGGGCGGTCGACCCGCGTGACGCCCGGGCCCTGACCTCGCTCTTCCTCCACCGCCTGGCGGTCCTGGAGGAGGGCACGCACGAGTACCAGTACGTCCGCAACACGCTCATCGAGATGAACCTGTCCCTGGTCCGCTTCGTCGCCGGCCGCTTTCGCAACCGGGCGGACCAGATGGAGGACATCGTCCAGGTGGGGACGATCGGACTGATCAAGGCGATCGACCGGTTCGACCTGACGCGCGAGGTCGAGTTCACCACCCTCGCCATCCCCTACATCACGGGCGAGATCAAACGCTTCTTCCGCGACACCAGTTGGGCGGTGCACGTCCCCCGCAGACTCCAGGAGCTGCGGGTCGAGCTCGTCAAGGCGACCGAGGAACTCTCCGGCCGGCTGGGCCGCTCCCCCACCGTGCGGGAGCTGGCCGGGGCGCTGGACCTGACCGGGGAGGAGGTGATCGAGGCCCAGGTCGCCGGCAACGGCTACACCGCCCACTCCCTCGACGCGCCGGCCGAGACCGGCCCCCGCGGCCCCGACCGTCCGCGCGCGTGGTCCGACCGCATCGGCGCCGCCGACGAGGGCCTGGAGAAGGCCGAGTCCCTCCAGGACCTCAAGCCGCTCATCCGGGAACTCGACGACCGGGAGCGGCTGATGCTGGAGCTGCGCTTCGGCCAGGAGCTGACGCAGTCACAGATCGGCGCCCGCCTGGGCATCTCCCAGATGCACGTCTCCCGGCTGCTCGGCCGCACCCTCGCCCGGCTGCGCACGCGCATGCTCGCCCAGGGATGAGCGCGGCGTCCGCGGCGGGCCGCGCGGAGGGGACCTCCGGCGGGGTTGACCGCGCGCTTCCGGGCGAGGCGTGGGGGAAACCGACCCGGAACGGAGGTCCGTGATGAAGGAGAAGTGGCGCGAGCACGCCGCGTGCCGGCACGAGGATCCCGACCTGTTCTTCCCCGTGGGCTCCGGCGCCCCCGCCCTGGCCCAGACGGAGGGCGCCAAGTCCGTCTGCCGCCGCTGCCCGGCGCGCGAGCCGTGTCTGCTCTGGGCGCTGACGACCCGCCAGGAGTACGGGGTGTGGGGCGGGACCACGGAGACGGAACGGCGGGCCCTGCGCCGGGGGAGCGAACCGCGGCGCGTGGGTAGCACTCCTCGGGACGGCGGCCCCGGCGCGCGCTCATGACCGCGTGCGCGCCAGGGCCCTGCGGGGAACGAGGTGACGTTGTGCACCACACGACGGCCGCGGACGGAGCGTTCGCCCACCCCGCGCTGTTCTACCGGGATCCGGACGAGTACCTGTCCGCCGTCGGGGCCTTCGTCCGCGCGGGCCTGGCGGCGGACGAGCCGGTGGCGGTGGTCGTCCCCCGGGTCAACCTGGAGCTGCTCCGCGGCGAACTGGGCGACGGCGCGCGGGCGGTGCGGTTCACGGACATGGAGGAGGCCGGCCGCAACCCGGGCCGGATCATCCCCCGGGTGCTGCGCGCCTTCGCGGACGCGCACCCCGGCCGCCGGGTGCGCATCGTCGGCGAGCCCGTGTGGGCCGGGCGCTCCCCGGCGGAGTACCCGGCGTGCGTGCAGCACGAGGCCCTGATCAACCACGCCTTCGCGGGGCGGCCGGTGACGATCCTGTGCCCCTACGACGCGTCCCGGCTCGGGCCCCGGGCGGTGGCCGACGCGTGCGCCACGCATCCGCTCGTCATCGACGGCGGACGCGGCGAGCCGAGCGCCTCGTACGCGCCGGACCACATGGTCTCCGCCTACAACCAGCCGCTGCCGGACCCGCCGGACGCCGTGGACGTCGTCTCGTTCGACTTCGACGACACGCTGCTGCCCGACGCCCGGCACCTGGTGGTGACGCGGGCCGCGCGGCTGGGCCTGGCCCCGGTCCGGTGGGACGACCTGGCGCTGGCCGTCGCCGAGCTGACCGCCAACAGCGTGGTGCACGGCGGCGGAAGAGGCACCGTGCGCGTCTGGGCGGAGGACGGCCGGGTGGTGTGGGAGGTGCGCGACCGCGGCCACATCCGCGACCCGCTGGCCGGCCGCCGTCCGGCCCGGCCGGGACTGCCCGGCGGGCGGGGGCTGCTGCTCGTCCACGCGCTGAGCGACCTGGTGCGCACGCACACCGGCCCGGACGGCACCACGACGCGGTGCCACCTGCGGCGTGCGCCGTCCCCGTGACCTCGCGAGCCCCGGCAAGCGGGTGAACCTCGCCGGGTTCGGTTGCGGCCGCGGACGAGGGCGGGCGAACGTGAACGGGCGCCCGTCAACCGGGATGTGGCGCGCGAATCCCGAAGAAAGCCAAGGAAAGCGGAGTAGATGAAGCGCATCGCTGTGAGAACCCGCTGGGCCCTGCGCGCGGTCGCGGCGGCGGTCGGCGCCGTGGCACTGTTCACCGCCACCGCGCCCCCGGCGTCGGCGAATTGGGGCGGCTGTGGGGGCCAGGCCTGCCTGGAGGTCGAGGGCTCGGGGCTGTACGTGGCGCGGCTGACGGTCACCCCGGCGCCGGGCTCCCATTTCTACGGCCACTTCCGCCTCTACGGCCCCGGCATCAAGGGGCAGAGCGCGGTGATGAACTGGCACACGGGCTCGCGGTACAGCGTCGGGGTGGGCCACGGGGTGAACAACCACACCAAGATCTGCGCCGAGGGGTGGGAGCACGACGCCTCCGGCGCCGTGAAGCGGGCCATCGGCCGGGCCTGCGTGGACGTGCACATGTGACGTGACGTCATGGGACGGGCGGTGGCCGGTGGCGGCCGCCGCCCGCCCTCAACCCCCGTACGACTGAAGCTCGATCAGGTTGCCCTCGGGGTCGCGGAGGTGTGCCGTGCGCAGGGAGGGGCCCCACTCGGGGCGGTCGGCGGGGGCGGCGACGGCGGTCCCGCCGCGGCGGAGGCAGAGCGCGAAGCCGGCGTCGACGTCCGCGACGCGGCTGACGAGCATGGTCCGGTCCTGGGCGGCGGGCGGTTCCGCGGGGAGGCCGGACGTGCCGAGGGTTTGGGCCATCGCGCCGCGGTCGAAGAGCATCAGCACGCCTTCGCCGTCGAGGTCCCAGTGGGCGTACGGGCCGTCCTCGGTCCCCTGGACCAGCCGGGCTCCGGTCAGTTCGGGCAGGACGGCGGCGTAGAAGCGGAAGGTGTCGGCGAAGCGCGAGACGAGCAGGCGGGAGTGCAGGGCGTCCACGGGAACCCCCATCGTGGGTTGCGGCCAATGATGGGTGACAACCTACAATAGTGGTGTGACCGAGACCGAGACACCCCCCAGCCTCACGGCCCTCACGACCTATCTGCTCTCCCGCGTGGGCAAGGACGCCCGCGGCCGCATCGCCGCCCGGCTGGCCCGACGGGAGCTGCGCATGTGGCACATGGCCGTCCTGGCGGCGCTCGCCGACTTCGGTCCGCACGCGCAGCGCGACCTGGGCGCCCGGCTCTCGATCGACCCCAGCGACATGACGAAGATCCTGGACGAGCTGGTGGCCCGGGGCCATGTGGACCGCACCCGCGACCCGCGCGACCGCCGCCGTTTCTCGGTCGCCGTCAGCCCGTCCGGCGTACGGGAGTTGGCCCGGCTCACGGCCGAGGCCCGCGCCGTGCAGGACGAGGTGCTCGCCCCGCTCGACGCCCGGGAACGGGAGCGGCTGCACGCGCTGCTGGCCAAGGTCTTCGCGCATCGGGACGTCCGCTGAGCGGACGGCGGGGCTGCACGCGACGGGACGGGGAGCGGACGGGGCGACGAGATGCCGCCGTGCGGCAAGGGTGACCTCGCGCATCGACACCCGGGGCATCCGCTCCGGCGCCGGACCGCGCTCCGGGGCGATCTCCCGCAGCCAGGCCCGCGCTTCGGACGTGACGGACCGGACTTCGTCGTCCGGACCGACGATGACGACCCCGGCCGGCAGGTACGGCCGGCCGGACCTCGGCCCGCCTGCGGTCGCATGGTGGCGCAGCAAGGCGATCAGGGGGGAGGAGAGCCGGGCGAGGGCGCAACCTGCGCTGGTTGTTCGGCGTCCTGTACGAAGCCGTGCTCATCACGGCTCATGAAGTCATGAACAGGAGGAACCGGGATCGTGGGTGCAGGGGACGACATAGGCGGTACGACGGCGCCGGCCGGGCAGGCGCTGTGTCCGCGGGGGCTGGTGGACCTGCGCGGGCACAAGCGCGGCCCGGAGGTGCTGGCCTACCCGCCCGGGGCCGTGGTCGTCGTCTCCGGCCTGCCGGGCAGCGGCAAGAGCACGCTGCTGCGCCGGTGGTCCGGGGCCGGCCGCGTCGTGGATCCCCGCGACGTGCACGTCGCCTGCGAGTCCGCGATGCCGGATTTCCTGCCGTACGCGGCCTACCGCCCGTGGGCGCGAGTGCTCCACTTCCTGCGGCTGCGGACCGGTGTGCGCGCCGGCGGCCCGCTCCTGGTGCACGACTGCGGGAGCCGCGCGTGGATGCGCCGCTGGCTCGGCCGCGCGGCCGGACGCCTGGGCCGTGAACTCCACCTCGTCCTGCTGGACGTCGGCCCGGCCGAGGCACTGGCCGGCCAGCATGCTCGCGGCCGCAGCACCCGCCCCCACGTCTTCGCCCGCCACCGCCGCGGCCTGTCCCGCCTCCTGTCCGCCCTGCCCGCCCCCGGCACGGCGACCCGCGGCCGCCGCCCGGTGCCGCCGATGGTGGCGGAGGCGGCATCGGTGGTCCTGCTGGACCGGACGACGCGGGAGCATGTGAGAGTTGTGACGTTCGGGGCGGCGTAGCCCCGACGTTCGGGGGGGTAGCCCGTGCAGGGTGCCTGAGCCGAGGCGGCCGAGCCGCTCACGGATCGGGTGGGGCCCGGTATCGGGTCACGGTCGGGCGTGGGAAGCGGAACCTCCGGCAGGGAGCAACCGCCGCGCGGAGCGCGGTACCGGGGTGCAGGGGCGGAGCCCCCGCTGCCGCCCGAAGGGCGGTCCGGGGACCGGGGCTTGGCCCCGGGGAAACGGTGAAAGGGCGGGGCCGGGGCAAACCCCTCCCACAACTCCCCTCGCCCAAGCCCCCACTCAACCCCCTGCTAGATTCCCCTCCAGCAAAGCCAGACACTCCGCAACCCCCGCCCCAGTCTCCCCCACCTCCCGCAACCGCCCGTCGTCCCGCCGCAGTTCCCGCAACGCCGCGTCCATCGCCGTCTGCGCGGCGAACAGACACGGCGTGCTGTACACGGCGACATCCACGCCGAGCCCGGCCAGCTCGCGCAGGCTCAGCCGCGGCGACCGTCCCCCGGCCATCTGGTTGAACACCAGCGGCTTGGCATCGGCCACGGCCCGGATCCTCCGGATCCACTCCACGTCGCGCACTCCGTCGACGAGGACCGCGTCCGCCTCCGTGGCGGCGAGCGCCTTCGCCCGGCGGAGGATCTCGTCGCCGTCGGTGGCGTCGGTCCGGGCGACGACGACGAGGTCGCGGCGGGCGTCCAGGACCCGGACGATCTTGTCCAGATACTCCTCCAGCGGCAGGATCCGCTTGCCGTCCACGTGCCCGCACCGCCGCGGCCGTTGCTGGTCCTCCAGGATCACTCCGGAGGCGCCCACGGCCTCCAGCTGCCGCACGGTGTGGCAGGCGATCTCGGGATCCCCGTAACCGTCGTCGATGTCGACGAGCAGGTGCCCGTCCGGGAAGGCCGCCCGAAGGCGCTGGACGAAGGCGAGCATGTCCGGCCAGGCGATGAAGCCGATGTCCGGCAGCCCGTAGTGGGAGGCGGCGAAGCCGAACCCGGAGACGAACAGGCCGTCGTAGTGCCGCGCCGCCACAGACGCGGAGAACATGTCGAAGACCCCGATGAGCGGCGTCGTGCCCTCCGCGGCCATCGCGGTGCGCAGGCGGTCAGGATGGTTCACGGCGTCCCCCGTCGTGCCGGAGCGGTGCGCCCGCCGGTGCGGCGGCGGACGCGTCGTCCCCCGAGCCGTACCCCCGTACCCGAAGCTTCACGCACAGTGATCGGCATTGGTCAGGTCCGGCCCCGGACCGTGAACGGACGTACGGATACCGGCCGTCCATGGCCAAGACCGATCACCGATGGCACCCCGTCCGCGCACGCGCCCCGGCACCCGTCATACCGGGGGGGCAGACGCAACCTGGCTCCCCGGTATGACGTCCTGCTCCGGGCCGGGTCCCTACCTTCCCTCCACCACGCGCGCCACCCGCGCGACCGCCCGGAAGGAAGCCCCATGCCCGGACCACGCGCCCTGGCCCATGCCCTCGACGCGGCGACCCCGCCGGACCGCGACCGCGCCCTCGACGCCCTGCGCGCCGTCGCGATCCTCGGGGTCGTGCTGGGCCATTGGCTGGTCACCGCGCTCGTCGCCGGTGACGGCGGCACGCTGAGCGGCGCGAGCCCGTTGCAGCACATGCCCTGGCTGGCACCGGTGTCCTGGATGTTCCAGACGCTGGCGCTTTTCTTCTTCGTCGGAGGCGTCTGCGGGGCCCGCAGCCTCGCCTCCGCCCGTGCCCGGGGCACGGCCTGCATGAACTGGCTCGGCGGCCGGCTCGGCCGCCTCGGGCGGCCCGTCCTCGCCGTGCTCGCCGTCTGGGCGGCGGCCTGCGGCATCGCCCTGGCGTGCGGCGCGAGCCCGGGCGCGCTGCGCACCCTGGTGAGTCTGGTGGTCTCCCCGCTGTGGTTCCTCCTGGTGTTCGCGGCGCTCACGGCGGCGACACCGCTGGTCGCCCGCATGCACCCGCTGGTGCCGCTGGCCGTCGTCGCGGCCGTGGACGCGACCCGCTTCGGACTCGGCGGGCCGTCCTGGCCGGGCTGGATCAACGTGGCCGCCGGCTGGCTCGTGCCGTACACCCTCGGCACGGCCTGTGCCCGGGGCAGGTTCGCGAGCGGGCGCTCCGGCGTGCCGCTGCTGGTCGGCGGAGTGCTGGCCACGGCCGCCCTGGTCGTGTTCGGCGGCTATCCGGCGAGCATGGTCGGCGTCCCCGGCGCGGCGATATCCAACCTCAATCCCCCGACCCTGGCCGCCGTCACCTTCGGTCTCGCCCAGTGCGGCCTGGCGCTGATGCTCCGCGAACCGCTGCGGCGGGCGATGCGGCGCCCGCTGCCCTGGGCGGCGGTGGCGCTGACGAACCTCTCCGCCATGACGATCTTCCTGTGGCACCAGACGGCGATGATGGCGGTCACCACCGCAACCCTGGCGGCCGGTCCCCTGCCCGGCCTGCACACGACGCCCGACGGCCCCGGCTGGGTGGCGGTCCGGCTGCTGTGGCTGCCCGTCTTCGCCCTCGCCCTGGCCGTGCTCCGGCAGGTCTTCGGCCGCTTCGAGCGCCCGCGTGCGCGTCACTCGGCGAGGAAGGCGCGCACCTGGCGGGAGACCGTGGGGTCGGAGAGGAAGTCGTTGTGGCGCAGGCAGCCCGTCGCGGTGTTGACCGCCCCGGCCAGCCGGGTGCTCTCGACGGGGTCGATCTGCTCGTCGCACGACGACCACCACGTCGCGTACTCCGCCGGCCCGGGCGTCTCGGCCCCTTCGTTGAGGCGGGTGAGGACGTAGGAGCCCGGTGTCATGTCCCGGCATCCCTGGTCCCACAGGGCGCAGAGCCACGCGACACCGGTGCCGTGGTTGGGCCCGGCCAGCGAGGCCCAGTGGGCCACCTTCCGCCCGCCGTCGCCGAATTTGACGTACCAGCGCGTGGGGAGGCTGCCGAGGCTGTGGGCGACGAGGTCGACACGGGAGGCTCCGGTGTCGGCGAGGACCGTGTCGACGTAGGCGGAAAGCCGTTCGCCGAGCGCCTCGTTGGTGGAGGCGGTGGTGTCGTAGGACCAGGCGAAGATCCGGTCCTCCGGGTAGCCGGCCGCCGTGAAGTCCGCCGTCATCGCGCCCCAGACGCCGGGCCCGGCGTTCCGGCCGTGGACGAAGACCACCGGGTCGGGCGGTGGCGCCGCGGACCGCGCGGGAGGGCCGGCGAGAACTCCCGCGCCGAGGACGGCGGTCAGGGCCGCGGCGAGAACTCCGCGCATCGAGGCACCTCCTGGGGCCGCCGGGTCACGGGCGCGGACCGGTACGGACTATGGCAGGGCGTGCGCCCGCTGCCAAGGGTTCGGGCACGGCGCCCAGGGGGGCGTTGTCAGACCCCTCTGTCACGATCGCCGTGTGAGCATCCGTGAGGACGGGTGCGGGAGGGCCGGTCATGCGATATCCGTGACTCTCGACGACCTTGGCCACGGCGAGTGGCGCGCTCATGGGCCGGAGGGCCCCGGAGACGTCCACACGGCCAGGGCCCGGTCACGTTCGACGGCACGGGCCCCGGGGTCGGTGGTGCGGGTGGCCCAGGCGACGTGTCCGTCGGGGCGGATCAGAATGTCCGTGGCGCCGTCGAGGCCGGGGTGGTCCTGGTGCCGCCGCGCGTGGACGAAGGTGACGGGGCCGGTCGTTCGGCGTCCGTGGCCTTCACCGCTCAGGTGCAGCAGGAGGAAGCGGCCGTCGTGCAGGAAGTCGTTGACGCGCGCGGCCCCCTGGTCCGCCGTGAGCCCGATGTCGGGCATGCGGGCGCCGGTGAGCGGGTGGGCGTCCGGCTCGTCGGAGGGGTAGACGGTGTCGAGGGCGGAGAGGCGCCCGGCGATGTGGCGGTTGGCGGCCCCGATCCCGAGGAGGTCGTCGAACAGTTCGCACAGGAGCGTCGCGGAATCGCCGTACTCCGGGGTGAGCGGCAGCTCGACCAGCAGGGTCTGGGCGCGGGTCAGGGTGGTGACCGCGTGGCCGACGGCATGGCGTTCGCGGTGGTACGTGTCCAGGAGGCCGGGAGGCGCCCAGCCGCGCAGTGTCGCGGCGAGCTTCCAGCCGAGGTTCATGGCGTCCTGGAGGCCGGTGTTCATGCCCTGGGCGCCGACGGGGAAGTGGATGTGCGCGGCGTCCCCGGCCAGCAGTATCCGGCCGCGGCGGTAGTTCTCGGCCAGGCGGGTGCTGTTGCCGAACCGCGACAGCCAGCGGGGCCGGCCGATGCCGCAGTCCGTACCGCACACCCGTCTGAGCGAGTCGCGGAACTCCTCCGGCGTCACGGGTTCGGTGGAGGGCACCCGGATGCGCCGTGGGTCCATGACCACGTACCGGGTCAGCCCGGCCTCGAGCCGGGCGACGAGGACGCCGTGCCGCCGCGCCCGGTCGTTGTCGGTGTGGTCGGCGACGGCGAAGTCCCCCACGACCGCGGTCATCGACTCCTCGGTGCCCGGGAAGCCGATGCCCGCCGCCTGCCGGACGACGCTGCGCCCGCCGTCGCAGCCGGCCGCGTACGCGGCCCGGAGCGTGGTCCGGCCGCCGGGGCCGTCGACGTCGGCCTCGACGCCGTCGGCGTCCTGGCGCAGGGAGAGGACTTCGTGTCCCCGTCGTACCGGCACGCCGAGTTCCGCCGCCCGCCGGGCGAGCAGTTCCTCGGTGCGGGACTGGGCCAGCATCAGGGCGTAGGGGTGGCGGGTGTCGAGGACGGTGAAGTCGAGCGGGCGCCTCACGGGTGCGGCGAACGACCAGCCGGGTACGGTGCGGCCCGCGGCGAGGAAGCGGCCGGCCTGGCCGCGCATGTCCAGCAGTTCCAGGCTGCGCGGGTGCAGGTTGAGCGCCCGGGATTCGCGGTGGGCGCGGGCGCGCTTGTCCACCACGAGGGTCCGGACGCCGGCGAGGGCCAGTTCGCAGGCGAGCAGCAGTCCTGCCGGTCCCGCGCCGACGACGAGCACTTCGGTGTCCGGTGGGGCGTCCACGACCATCACCTCTTCACCTCGGGAGGGCCTTCACCCTTGGCCGGAGGTGTGGATCCGGTCAACCACCGCCTTTTCGCCAACCGGGCGCCCGGGGAACGACGTTGGCCTGGACGTGTGCTTGGCGGCGGCCCGCCTTCCGTACTGGAATGACGGTGCCACCAGGTGCCGTGAGGGGAGCCGCTCGTGATCCACATGACCGAGACCCTGGCCGTCCAGACCGTCGAGGGCTTCCTCACGCCGGAGGAGACCGCCGATCTCACCAAGCTCCTGGACGACCATCTCGCCTCCACCGGCTGGGTCCCCGCGCGGCCGAGCGAGGGACTGGTCCCGCCCCCGGCCGCGCACGCCCTCCTCGACCACGCCTTCCGGCGGGCGCTGCCCGTCCTGTGCCGGGCCTTCCCGTCCGCCGTGGGCGTCGATCCGTGGCTCTACCACGACCTCAAACCCGGGAACGGGATCCGGCCGCATGTCCACGGCCTGGGCGACCCCGGCGCGAGCCCGCAGCGGATCGCGCGCGTCGCCTTCGATCTCCAGGACGCCGAGGAGGGCGGCGAGTTCTATCTGGACACGTGCTCGGCCGACGCCCTGTGGAGCGATACCCCGGCACCCGCCGATGGCGCGTACGCGCCGGGCACGCGGTTCGTCCACGAGATCACCGCCCGCACCGGACCTGTCCGCCTCGCCGACGTCCCGCACACGCGGTGGACGTGCAGCCCGCCGCCCGGCGCCCTCGTCGTCTACGGTGCCCAGCTCGTCCACGGTGTCCGGCCGGTGGTCGCGGGACGGGTGCGCAAACTCATCACCAACCTTCTCGCATGAGCCTCAGGGCAGCGGCCCCGCAGGCGAGTTGGGCGACAGCCTCGTGCGGGGTGTTCAACAGCGTGCCCGGGGCCAGGGATATCAGCCAGTCGCGCGCGGCTCCCTCGAGCTCCGCCGGGACGCCGAGGACCGGCCTGCGCAGCCCGCTGACCCCGGGCGCGGGATTGGTCGGGCTGCCCGGGAACGGCAGGAGTTCCGTCCCGGGCGGCCCGGGCGGCAGCACGGCATCATCGGGAACCGGGAGTTCGAGCGCGACCCGGCGGGCGGGGGCGTCCTCGGGAGGGCGGCCCAGCACGGCCCGGGCGTGGGCGGCGTGCGGGTCGAGGCCCGTGCCGGCCCAGCTCATGTTGGACACGCCGCCGAGCCGGCCGTTCAGCTCGATGACCCGCAGCCGTCCGTCGTCGGTGACGGCGAGGTCCATCTGCCAGGGGCCGCGCGGGCCGAACCTCCGCACCAGGTCCGTGACCACGGCGTCCAGCTCGCTCCGCGCCCGCGCGGGCAGCACCGCGGGCGCCACGCGCACCCGCCGGCCGGGGGCGCACTCCTCGTCGAGCCGCCCCAGGGACGCCACCGGCCACGCCACGGTGGAGCCGGGCCCGGAAAGGAACTCCACCCCGAACTCCTCGCCCACCACCGCCTCTTGGACCAGCACCGGGAAAGCCGCCTCGGCGCACACCCGGTCCGACCCGCCGCCGTCCCGCACATGGTGGCGCCCCGCGTGGAACTCGCTGCGCGCCTCCTTGACCAGCACCGGCAGTCCCAGCTCCCGGACGGCCCCGCGCACCGCTCCCGGCCCGTCGCACACCCTGCCCCGGGGAACGGGCCAGCCCCGCTCCCCCGCGACCCGGTGCAACGCCACCTTGTCACTGGCCAGCGTCGCGAAGCCCTCCGGGTGCACGGGCATCGCCCGCCCCGCGCCGCGCCACCGGGCCGCGGCGGAGGCGTAGACGGGGAGGAACTGCTCCTGTCCCGGGCACCCCATGTTCGGTACGGCGACGTCCGCGCCGTGGTCGTCGAGCAGGCGCAGCAGGGCCCGCTCCCCCAGCCGCGCGGGCAGTCGCCCGCACACCACACCGTTCCCCAGGAACGAGCCGAGGTCCGCGAACCCCAGCACCACGACGTCGGCCCCGGCGGACCGCAGCGGCGGCACCACCCGGTCCGCCCGGAACTCACCCAGGAGCACCACCCGCACCAGACCCACCCCCGCTGCCCAACGGCGACATGGACACGCACCACCCCATCGGCCCACCGCCGGCAGAGGCCGCCGGGCCGGGCGTCGGTGATAAGTATGGGGCTCCCCTCTGACACCGCCCCGTTTCTCCCGCGAGGAGACCGCGTGCCCGGACGCACCCCGCCCACGACGACGCCACGACGGAGTCCCCCGCCCGACGGGGCGCGGGTGCTGCGCGTCACCGACGTCCACAAGGCGTACGGCCGGCACCAAGTCCTGCGCGGGGCGGGCCTGGAGCTGCCGGCCGGGTGCCTGGCCGGGATCGTCGGTGAGAACGGGTCGGGGAAGACCACGCTGCTCCGGATCCTCGCCGGCCAGCTCAGGCCGGACCGCGGCACGGTCGAGTGCCCGGGGCCCGTCGGGTACTGCCCCCAGGAGACGGTGCTCAACCCGGCTTTCACCGTGGACCAGCACCTGGAGCTGTTCCGGGTCGCCTACCGGCTGGCCGGTCCGGGCAGGGCCCACGAACTGCTGGACATGCTCCGCTTCACCGCGTACCGGCACCATCGCATCGGCACGCTCAGCGGCGGCACCCAGCAGAAGCTCAATCTCGTCCTCGCCCTCATGCACGACCCGCCGCTGTTGCTGCTCGACGAGCCGTACCAGGGTTTCGACTGGGAGGCGTACCAGCGCTTCTGGGAGCTGGCCGCCGCGCTGCGCGAGGCGGGCCGTTCGTTCCTCGTGGTCTCCCACATCGCCTACGACACCGGCCGTTTCGACCGGCTGTGGCGGCTGGAGGGCGGCCGGCTGGTGCGCGAGGGCCGTTCCGCCCACGGCCCGGCCGCGGAGGGATGACCGTGTCGCCCACGTCCTGGACGTACTTCTCGACCGCCGCCCGGTTCGCGTTGATCGAGCACTCCCGCAACCGGCTGGCCCTCGTCCTGGTCGTGTTGTTCGTCCCGCTGTGGATCTCGCTCGGGCACGCGGTCGTCGACCGGGCCGAGGTGCGTTTCCTGCTGCGTGCCGTGAACGCGACGGTCACCGCGCACGGCAACGATCTGAGCAACATCTCCGGCGCTCTCAACGCGGTCACGCTCATCGTCGGATTCATGATGTTCTCGGTCACGTTCAAGGCCGGCAGTTTCGACCAGCGGCTGGCGATGGCCGGTTATCCGCGCCCGCACCTCGTCGCGGCCAAGTTCGCCGCGCTGGTGGTCGTCGCGGCGGTGACCTGTACCTACGCGACCCTGTCGGTCTGTTTCTACTGGACTCCGCGGCAACCGGTGCTGCTCGGGCTCGCCTTGGGCAGCGGGGCCCTGACCTACGGCGGGTTCGGGGTGATGCTCGGCGCCATGCTGCGCGGCGAGCTCGCGGGCATGCTGCTGATCATCATGACCAGCATCATCGACACGGGCCTGCAGAGCCCCATCGCCAACCCGGTCGCCGACAAGGCCATGATCCGCTTCCTGCCTTCGTACGGTGCCATGCAGGTGGCCGCCACAGCCGGTTTCCGCGACTCGGTTCCCGTGCGGTACCTCTGCCTGGGGCCGGTGTGGTTCCTCGGCGCGGTCCTGGTGGCCGCCCTCGCCTTCCAGCTCCACACCCGCGACCGGCGGTACGCCTTCCTCGGCCGGTGAACGCCCGTGTCACGCCGTGGTATTGGCGAGCGGCCCGCCGTACAGCGCCTCCCCCATGGGTGACTCCTCGCCGGTGACATGGGCACGGATCGAGGCGATGTAGTCGGCGCGGACGACCCGCCCGTCGCCGTCGGTGTCCAGCGCGGCGAACGCCGCTTCGGCATTGCCCGCCGGATTGCCCAGCGCCGTGCGCAGCGCCGTGAATTCCGGCAGGGCCAGCGAGCCGTCGGCGTCGGAGTCGGCGAGGTCGAACAGGGCGCCGAGCACGGGCTCGCAGACGGTGTCGAACGCCTCGGCGCCCGCCCAGGCCGCGTACTCGTCGAAGGTCATCCCTCCGTCGCCGTCCGCGTCCATCGCCGCCCATGCGCGCTCACCGACCGTGCGGGCGGCCAGAACGAGGGGATCGTCCGCGGCGCGCCCGGTCGCCCGGGTCACGCGCTCGACCCGCGCGGCGTACTCGGCCCGGGAGACGATGCCGTCGCCGTCGGTGTCCAGCATGGCGAAGACGAGCCTCTTCGCGGCCTTTTCGTCCATGACGGTCCTCCTGTTCGGTGTGTTCGGCTCGGTGTGTTTGGCCAGGGGAGCTGTATCCCGGATCCGAAGGTCCAACCCCTCGCCCGGGGGCTCAGGGCATACGACCGGCGCGCGGGGAGGAATACGCGCCGCCACCGCACTGCCGAGAGCCCTGAGTGACGACGGTAACCCTGGGTAGTCAAGGTTCGGTATCGGATCATCTTCCGGGAGGGCCTGTGTTCGGCAAGCGCATTGCGGTGATGGTGGTGAGTTCCCTGATGCTGTTGGGAACTTCCCTGGTCTGGGCCCCGGCCGGAGAGGCGGACGGGGGCAGACACGGAGGGGGTGTCCTGTGCACGGGCAGTAGTCACGCGGACTACGACCCGCCGCTGACTCTCCTGCCACAGGAAGCTCACGTGTATACCCATGCCAGTTACACGTGCACGGTCGCTCCCGGCCGGACTGTTCCGGCCACCAGCACTCTGGACGGCGTGTCCCCGGCAGCCTCCTGCCTCCAGCTGGACAATCCGCGCCTCACGGAAAAGGTCCAGTACGCCGACGGCGAGCGCTCGTTGATCGTCTACGACAGCGGCACCAGCATCCGTGCCGTGAACGTCCTCTTCGTCAGGCTGACGGGCCGGGTCGTCAAGGGGCGCGGCGAAGGGCTGCCGGCCGCGCGGACCGTGCCCGCGATCGCCGGTCAACTGCCCACGGACTGCCTGACCTCCGGCCTCCGGAGCAGCGACGGTCAGGCACAACTGGAGGTCGGGCCGTGACCCTTCCCACCGAGCCGATCGGCAGCATTCCCCGCCCCGCCGAGCTGCTGGCCGCCCTGGACGACCATGCCGCCGGGCGGATTGACGACGAGCAGCTCGCCGCCGTCCGGGACGCGGCGGTCCGCGACACCGTCCGCCGGCTGGAGGAGACCGGTTCCCCGGTCGTCACCGACGGCGAACAGGCCAAGCCCAGCTTCGCCACCTACCCCCTGGCCGGTCTGGACCGGCTGGCGCCGGACGGCGTCGTCATCCCGTTCGCCGACGGGCACCAACGGCAGTTGCCCCGCCTGACGGCCGGCCCCCTGCGCTACGGCCTGCGTGCCGACCAGTACCTGCGGGCCGCGCTCCGGCACGCCACGGTCCCCGTCAAGCAGGCCGTCATCGCCCCCTCGGCGCTCAGTCTGCTCTTCCCGCCGGACGGCATCGACGGCTATCCCCGCGAGACCTTCCTCGACGATCTCACCGCCGAGGCCGAGGCCGAGATCCGCGGCTGCCTGGATGCCGGCGCGCACAGCGTCCAACTCGACTTCACCGAGGCCCGCCTGGCCCTGAAGCTCGATCCGAGCGGAGGCGTGCTGGAGCAGTTCATCGCGCTCAACAACCGCGTGCTGGAGCGCTTTTCCACCGAGGAACGGGCCAGGATCGGCGTCCACACCTGCCCGGGCGGGGATCAGGACTCCACTCACAGCCTCGACGTGGACTACGCCGCGCTGCTGCCCTCGTTGCTCCGGCTCAAGGCGGGGATCTTCTACGTGCAGCTCGCGAGCGAGCCCGAGCCGGACAAGGCCCTCGGCGTCCTCGCCGATCACCTTCCCGCGCAGGCCCGGGTGTTCGTTGGCGTCACGGACCCGATCGACCCGCGTGTGGAGACCCCCGCGCAGGTCCGCGACCGCGTCCTGACCGCCGCGCGCCACCTGCCCGTAGATCGCCTGGGCACGTGCGACGACTGCGGCTTCTCCCCCTTCGCCGACGACACCTCCACTTCGCGCGAGACCGCCTTCGCCAAGATCCGTGCCCGGGTCGAGGGCACTGCTCTGGCCTCCCGCGAGCTGGGCTGCTGAGAGAGGGGCATGTCGCTCGGCCGGACCCGTCGCCGGATCGCCGCGGCGAAGCGCTCAGGGGCTTCCACCGGTACGAAGTGGCCGACGCTGTCGACGGGTTCGACCGTCACGTCGTGGAAGAACACGTCGTGGAAGAACACGTCGTGGAAGAACACGTCGTGGAAGAACACGTCGTGGCGCTTCGGGGCTCCGCCCCGGGCCCCGCAAAGCGGCTGCGCCGCTTTGTCCTCAAACGCCGGACAGGCTGGATCGGTGCGCCAATCCAGCGTCTGGGGGCACCCCCTCTGGGGGAGTTTGAGGACAGCGCCCGGAGGGCGCTTCGGGGGTGCAGGGGGCGAAGCCGCGATGGGGGTACCCCCTCTGGGGGAGGGCCCCGGGGCTTGCCCCGGAAGAAACGGTGAAAGGGCGGGCCGGGGGCAAAATCCCCCGCCGACTACCAGTCCGCCTTCCCGTAATCCTTCAGGAAGCACCCGTAAAGATCCTCCCCGTCCTCCCCCCGGACGATCGGGTCGTATACCCGCGCCGCCCCGTCCACAAGATCCAACGGCGCGTGGAAGCCCGCCGCCGCCATCCGCACCTTGTCCGGATGCGGACGCTCATCCGTGATCCAGCCGGTGTCGACGCTCGTCATCAGGATCCCGTCCGCCTCGAACATCTCCTGCGCACTCGTGCGCGTGAGCATGTTGAGCGCGGCCTTGGCCATATTTGTATGCGGGTGCCCGGCCCCCTTGTAGCCCCGGCTGAAGACACCCTCCATGGCGGAGACGTTCACGACGTACTTGCGCCGGGCCGCCGCCGCGGCCATGACCGGCCGCAACCGGCTGATCAGGATGAACGGCGCGGTCGAGTTGCACAGCTGGACCTCCAGCAGCTCGACCGGGTCGACCTCCGAGACCGTCTGGATCCAGCTGTTGGTCGCGTCCAGGTCCGGCACCAGCCCGCCCGCGTCGATCGCCGTGCCGGCCTCGATCCGGGCGAGCGACGCGGACCCGCCGACGAGCGCGAGATCGGTGACGTCCTGCGCGGTCAGCCCGTCGCCCCGCCCGGCCGGCAGCGCGGCCACGGAGTCCACGGCACCGCTGCCGAAGGCGCCGATGACCTCGGCCGCGGGCAGCTCCCCGGCCGGCAGCGGCGCCGACTCTGCGGCGATCAGCTCGCCGTAGGCGCGCGGGGAGCGCCGCACGGTCTGGGCCGCGTTGTTGATCAGGATGTCGAGCGGGCCCTCGGCCGCGACGGAGTCGGCCAGGGCGACGACCTGCGCCGGGTCGCGCAGGTCGATGCCGACGATCTTCAGCCGGTGGATCCACTCGTCGCTGTCCGGCATCGCCTTGAAGCGGCGGATCGCGTCGTTGGGGAACCGCGTGGTGATCGTGGTGTGCGCACCGTCCCGCAGCAGCCGCAGCGCGATGTACATGCCGATCTTGGCCCGGCCGCCGGTGAGCAGCGCGCGGCGGCCGGTCAGGTCGGCGCGGGCGTCGCGGCGGGCCCGGTTGAAGGCGGCGCACTCGCGGCACAGCTGGTGGTAGAAGGCGTCGACCTCGACGTAGCGGGCCTTGCAGGTGTAGCAGGACCGGGGCCGCTCCAGGATGCCGGCGATCTCGCCGAGCGCGGTGGAGCTGGGCAGGATGCCCTGCGTCTCGTCGTCGATCCGCTCGGCGGACCCGGTGGCGGTGGCCTCGGTGACCGCGCGGTCGTTGGCGGTCTTGGCGGCCCGGCGCTCCTGGCGGCGGCGCTGCTTCACCGTGCGGTAGATGCCCGAGGTGGCCCGCCGGACGGCGACCGCGTCGGGGTGGTCGAGCGGCAGTGCGTCCAGTTCCTTGAGTACGTCCAGGCAGATCGCCAGGCGCTCGGGGGTGATGCCCGCCTGCCCGGCCGTACCGTGCGCGTCGCCGCGGCTCTCTTCTGTGACCGTCATAGCCGCTTGCAGTTCCCAGTCCATGCGTTCGATTGAAGCTTTCAGGAAACTGTACGGAAGCACGGCTGTGGCACCAAACCGCGCCGGTGACGCGAGGGGCGCCCGGGAGCAGCGGCAGGACGACCCCGCCACCACCCCAGGCATCAGGCGACTTCTCAAACCCCGTGCATCACATCTGACTTATTGCACTCAATGGGTTAATTCTGGCTTCACCAGCCATTTTTGGAGCATCACCACCCGAACCCCCGGCCACAATGGCCGCTCAACACCCCTTAGAAAGGCTCAGTCCATGTCGCGTATCGCCAAGGCCGCACTCCTGACCGCCGCAGCCGGCGCCGTCGTCACCGGCGCCTCGGGCATCGCTTCCGCCGACGCCGACGCCAACGGCGCGGCCGTCGGCTCCCCCGGCGTGATCTCCGGCAACGTCATCCAGGTGCCGATCCACCTGCCGATCAACCTGTGCGGCAACTCGATCGACATCGTCGCCCTCCTGAACCCGACGTTCGGTAACACCTGCGTCGCCGACTGATCAGTTCCGAAAGAGCGATCAGCCTCGAAAGACTGCGGTACACCGGACCGCAAAGCCGCGCGGGGCGGTCACAGTCAGCCGCCGGAACCGCCCGTCGCGCACCCGTGGCGCCCATCACCCTCGTGATGGGCGCCACACCCTTGTCCGGGCGAGGACGGGTCGGGGGCGGGAGTGCCCTCCTCCGACGCCCCCGGGAGGTCGGGAACCTCGACGAGCGGTGGCAGGTCCGGGGTCAGGTGCGTGTGCCGGGTCGTCATGGTGGTGAGCCCCTCGTCGTCAGGCCGGCGCGAGCAGTTGCCGGCGCAGGTGGGCGCAGGTGCGGCTGAGGATGCGGGAGATCTGCATCTGGGAGACGCCGAGGCGCGCGCCGATCTGCTGCTGGGTGAGATTGCCGAAGAAGTGCCAGTAGAGGACGGACTTCTCCCGCTCGGGGAGGGCGTCGAGCAGCGGGCGCAGCGACTGCCGGTCGATCACCAGGTCCAGCGCCCGGTCGATACGGCCGAGGGTGTCGGCCAGCGGCAGTTCGCCGGCGCCGTCGACAGGGTGGTCGAGGGAGAGGGTGTGGTGCACCCCGTCCGCGTCGATCCCCCGGCGCACCTCCGCCTCGGTCAGCCCGGCCTCCTCGGCCAGGGCCGCCTCCGTGACGCGGGCGCCGGCGTCCCGCTGCTCCAGCCGCGAGCGCGCGGCGCGCACGGCGGCCCTCAACTCCTGGTCGCGGCGCGGGATGTGCAGCGACCAGACGTGGTCACGGACGTGGCGTTTGAGCTCCCCGTTGATGGTGGGGACGGCGAAGGACTCGAAGGCGAAGCCCCGGGCGGGGTCGAACCGGTCCACGGCGCGGACCAGGGCCAGCGCGGCGACCTGCCGCAGGTCGGCCGGGCTCTCGCCGCTCGACCGGTAGCGCAGGCTGATCCGCTCGGCCATGGGCAGCCACGCGGCAATCAGCTCCTGCCGCAGCCTGGTGCGCTCGGGCCCGTCCGGGAGGGCGGCGAGCCGCGCGAACAGCCCGGGCGCGGCCGGGGTCTGGCGCGCACGGCGCCGGGTGGCAGCTTCCGTCATGGTCACCGTGGTCCCCTCACTCGTACGCCAAGGAGTGACTGCCGGCGGTTTCAGCATGACCCGGGGGCCGGTGATGCGCGACTCGACGCAACAACGCGGTCACCCTGAGCGAAGGACGCCGGTGGGGTGAGGCTGCGGCGTCTCCGCGCGTGTGCGTGCCCGGATCGCCGGGGGCGTCTCCGTCGGGCGGAGCGCGCGCGGTGCGCCGAGGGCGCGGGAAACGTCCTGCATGGCAGGGCAGTTGAGGGTCGAGGGGCGAAGGAGACCTCCGCGGTGAGCCGCCGAGGCCGCATGGACGTCCGGGGGCACGCCCCGACAGGCCGGGGCAGGCCGTGAGGACAGTTGCGTCCGGGGCTCTTCCGGCCGGGCGGCGGGCCCGCGTACCCAGGTCCGCCGCCCGACCCGTACCGCAGGGCTCAGGCCTCGACGCGGTCGCCCCGCGAGAGTCCGGACCCCTCCGGTACGGCGGCCGGGTCGCCACCGAGGTCCACGACGGCGTTGCGCTCGTCGACGAAGACCACGCGCGGCTCGAAGCCCTTGGCCTCCGCGTCGTCCATCGCGCCGTAGGCGATGACGATGACCAGGTCGCCGGGGCTGATCAGCCGGGCCGCCGCGCCGTTGATGCCGATCACTCCGGAGCCGCGCGGGCCCTCGATGACGTAGGTCGACAGCCGGGCGCCGTTGTTGATGTCGACGATGTCGACCTTCTCCCCGGGCAGCAGGTCGGCGGCGTCCATCAGATCGGCGTCGACGGTCAGCGAACCGACGTAGTGCAGGTCGGCCTGCGTCACCGTGGCACGGTGGATCTTGGACTTCATCATGGTGCGGATCATGGAGATACTCCGGAAGGTAGGCTCCCTGCCTGCGTTTTTGCAGGTCAAGGGCGGTTTCCCAGTTTACCCGTCCGGCCGCGCGGGCACTGTGGAGTACTTCACGGCGGACTACTTCACAGTGGACTGCTTCACGGCGGTGACCAGGTATCCCTGGGGGACTCCGGGGGTGCCACGGGGCGCGTCCGGGAGGGGCCACCTGCCGAGTCGTTTGCCGGCGACTCCCAGGCGTGTGGCGTCTGCGTGCCAGCCGTGGCGGGCGAACAGTTCCTCGGGGGTCTCGTTGCCGTATTTCCACGTCATGCCCCGGTTGAGGAAGAGCTTGAGCATGGGTGCCATGACGGGGCTGTCCAGGAACGACCGGCCGACGAAGTCCATCACGAGGCGGCTGCCGGGCGCCGACAGGGACGTGATGCGGTCCGCCAGGCCGAGCACCGCGTCCTCGTCGAGGTACTGGCTGAGCCCCTCGGCGGCCCAGCAGGCGGGCAGATCCCTGCGGAGCCCCGCGTCGAGCAGTTCCCGCGTCCAGTCCCGGGACAGATCGAATACTCACTGCGACCCGCGAGCCGCCTCTGCCGGACCCCCTCGGCGCAGGCGCCCCGCAGCACTTCGTCGAAGAAGTGGGTGCGTACGGGATGGCGGGGTTCGCCTCCAGCAGTGCGCCCTCGTACTCCCTCAGCAGCTTCTCCCCGTCCGGGCCGGCCAGCAGTTCCGCCCACGGGTCGATGAAGAGGCGGTCGGTCCGGCGCGGCTCGCGGGCGCGCTCGGCGGCGGTCAGCCGGGCGGTGCCGGAAACCGGGTCGAAGAGTTCTGTCATCGGTGGTCCTCCTGGAATCGGTAATGGATCAGTGGCGTTGCGGCGCCGGCGAAACCGGAGTTGGCCTGCGGCGATGCAGGGAACTGAACTCGACCGTCTTGACCGGCAGTTACTTCACGCGCTTCAGGTCGACGGGCGGGCACCACTCAGTGGCATCGCCTCGGTGATCGGTGTTTCGGACCGGACGTTGGGGCACCGGTTCCGTCGGCTCAGGGAGTCGCACGGGCTGCGCGTGGTGGGAGTACCGAACAGTCCGAGAATCGGGCGCAGGGACTGGTTCGTCAGGATTCGCCGGGCGGGGGAGGCGACGGTCGGTCTGGCCGGGCGTCTGGCGCGGTGCCAGGACGTGTCCCGGGTCGGCATCGTCTCTGCGGGCACCGAGATCGTCGCATCGTCCACACTCCGCTCGGCGACGAGCCGGCCGGCCTCTGGCAGGCGATGGAACGCGTCCCCGGCTCGGCCGTGGTCAGCGCAGTGCATCCTGCGGCCCGTCGCCGGGGCTTCGGGGTGGCAGGTCCGTATGGCCTCCCTGAGCCCCGAAGAGGTGCTGGGCCTTCACCCACCTCTACCGGACGGCGGTCCCGGCGAGCCGGTGGAGCTCCGGGACGGTGACTGGCGGACGATGCGCGCCCTGGCCGGGGACGGCCGCACGGGCTTCTCCCGACTGGCCGGGATCACCGGCTGGTCGGAGGCGAGCGTCCGGCGCCGGCCGGCGAGGCTCCGTTCCCGTGACGCGCTGCGGTTCTCGGTCGAGATCTCCCCCGCGCTCTTCGGTTACGGGGTCGAGGCCGTTGTCCGGCTCAAGGTGGCCCCCAGCCGGCTGCCCGGCGCGTCCGATGCCCTCGCCGGTCATCGCGAGGTGGCGTTCGCCGCGCATGTGACCGGAAGCAGCAATCTCGTGGCCATGGTGATGTGCCGGGACATCGGAGAGCTCTCGCGCTACGTGTCCGAGCGGCCGAGGCGCAGATCGTCGACCGCCGGACCAAGCGCGCCGGGTCCCTGCCGCCCGGCCGGTCCACTGCCCGGCCCTCCGCCGGGACGGCGGAAGTCCGATGCCGGAGCCCGCGACGCCGGCGTCGGTTTTTCACCGGACATCCGGACATAACGCCCTCTCATGGGAATTCGCCCCGGCCGCAGGCTTGCACACGGGTGAGCAGATAGCGCGTGAGTTCGATGCGATCGACGCTTTCCGCCTCCTGCACCCCGGCAGGTGACGGATGCACTCAGCGCCGATGACCCCGGCGGACGGATCGCGGAGGGGGAATGGCGGCCGGCGGCACTCAAAGCACCCCCGTGGCTTTGAGCGGCCGCCGACCGCACCACCGCGGACGTTAGCCATCCACATCCTGGGATTGCAACTTGCTGCACCGGAATCGCAATGTATTGCACCGAAAGTCGGTCCTGTATCGGCCATCTTCATTGGCAAATTGGACAATCACCCACATAGGGAGGCGATGTCGCCCGGGAGTTGACATCACACCCTCGCCGGAGAGCGCTAAAGTCCTCGGGTCGGAGCGGTGGGTGAGAGGTCGGACGATGCATCAGGGGGGCGGGCCGGAAGGGCCCCGGGCACACTCCTCCCTGGAGGAGCGGATCAATACGGCGAAGGGCGACATCGCCCGGCGCCTGCGGTACATACGTCACCACCATCCCGACGGCCCCTTCACCCTCGCGGGGCTCGCCGAACGGGCGGGGGTGTCCAAGCGGACGCTGTCGCACGCCGAGTCGGCGGACGGGTCGAACCTCACCCTCGAGACGCTGCTCAAGGTCTGCTACAGCCTGGGCATTTCGCGCGACGCCTATTTCCTGGACGAACAGGTCTTCCAGCAGGTGAACGTGGAGCTGGAGGCGCGCGCGGGCCGGGAGGCCGGCTGCGCCGCCCATGTGGACCTGCTGTGCCACCTGCTGACGGACATCCTCGACTCCGCCGCGCAGGCACGCAGCGCGCTGCGTGCCGTGCCCCCGGAGCAGCGTCGGCCGCCGGGGCCGCACGGGCTCAGCTGACCTCGGCGATCAGCAGGGCGGCGTCGTCGTCGTTGCCCAGGCGGAAGGTCGACAGCAGCAGGTCGCAGGTCTCCTCCAGGCCGCGCCGGGCGCCGCCCAGGACCCGGACGAGCTCGGCGAGGCGGTCGTCGATGGACTCGTCGCGGGTCTCCACGAGACCGTCGGTGTAGAGGACGAGCCGGTCCCGGGGACACAGGTCGAGGACGACGCTCTCGAAGGGGACGTCACCGACGCCGAGCGGCGCACCGGTGGGCAGTTCGAGCAGGACGGGCGGCTCGCCGTCGCGGATGAGGACGGGCGGGAGGTGCCCGGCGTTGGCGACGCGGCAGCGGCCCTCCTCCGGGTCGTAGACGGCGTAGACACAGGTGGCGATCAGCTGGCCCAGCCCGGTGGCGGACTGGTCGAGGTGGCGCAGCACCCGGTCGGGTTCGAGGCCGAGGCCGGAGAGGGTGCGGGCGGCGGTGCGCAGCTGGCCCATGGCGGCGGCCGCGGCGATCCCGCTGCCCATGACGTCGCCGACGACCAGGGCGCTGCGGCCGCCGGCCTGCGGCACCACGTCGAACCAGTCGCCGCCGACCTGGCTGGCGGCGCCGGCGGGCTGGTAGCGGTAGGCGACCTGGAGGCCGACGGGGTTCGGGGGGCGCTGGGGCAGCAGGGTGCGCTGGAGGCTGAGGACGGTGGCGCGTTCGCGCTGGTACCAGCGGGCGTTGTCGATGCAGACGGCGGCGCGGGCGGCGAGCTCGCCGGCGAGGACGACGTCGTCCTCGCCGAAGGGGACGGGGTTGTCGGTGCGTTTGAGGTCGAGCGCGCCGAGCACCTCGCCGCGGGCGATCAGCGGGACGGCGACGTAGGAGTGCAGGCCGGATCTGGCGAGGACGGCGGCGGACGTCCGGTCGCGGGCGATGCCGGGCAGGTCGCGGATGCCGACGCGGGGCAGGTGGACGGGCCGTCCGGTGGTGACGCAGCGGGTGACCAGCCGGTCGGCCGGGTACTGGGCGATCTCGCCGGGCGGGTCGGCGGCGCGGGCGGCGTCTGCGGCGCCCGCCGTGCCGGCGGCGGCCACGGCGAGGGCCCGGATGACGACGGCCCGGCCGTCCTGCGGGGCGGCGCGGTTGCCCTCCAGGGCCGTGTCGAGGACGTCGACGGCGGCGACGTCGGCGAGGTCGGGCACGACGACCTCGGCAAGCTCGCGGGCGGTCTGGTCGAGGTCGAGGGTGGTGCCGATGAGCACGGAGGCGTCGGCGATCAGGGCGAGCCGGCGGCGGGCCTCGGCGGCGGCGATGTCGGCGCGGTAGCGGTCGGTGACGTCGACGACGGAGGCGGCGAGGCCGAGGACGTGCCCGCCGGCGTCCTCCAGCCGGTAGTAGGAGACGAGCCGGGCCCGCTCGTCGGCCACGCCGGCGAGGCCGCCGGAGACGAACCGGTCGAGCAGCGGCCGTCCGGTGGCGAGCACCCGGCGCATGGCCCGCTCGCTGGTGTCGACGTCGATGTAGGGCAGGACGTCCCGGACGCGGCGGCCGATGTGGTCCTCGGCGGGCAGCCCGTGGATCCGCTCCAGGGCCGGGTTGACCATGACGTAGCGCAGGTCGGTGTCGATGACGGCGAGCCCGATCGGGGACTGGGCCACCAGCCGCAGCGACAGCGCCAGATCGCGCTCGACCTTGTGGAGGACCTCGTGGTCGGTGGCGATGCCCAGGGCGTAGAAGGCGCCGTGCCGGTCCTCCAGGCGGACGTTGCGCAGATCGACCAGGCGCGGGCGGCCGTCCTTGTGCCGGACGGGGAAGACGCCGGCCCAGCTCTCGCCCTCGCCCATGACCCGGGAGAAGAGGCCCAGGACGACGTCCATCTCCTCGTCGGAGACCAGCAGCCGGGCCGCGTACCGGCCGAGCGCCTCGGCGGGGGTCCAGCCGAAGAGCTTCTCGGCCTGCGGGCTCCACAGGACGATGCGGCCCTCGCGGTCCAGCACGACGGCGGCCACGCTCAGCACGTCGAGGAGGCTGCCCGTCCCGTCCGGGGCGCCGCCGGCACGGCCGGGGCCCGGCCGGTGTGCGTCGGTGGTGCCCATGGGAGGTCCTCCTTGCGCCCGCGCGGGGGTGGTGCGGCGGCCCGTCCCGGCGGTCGCGGCTCCCTTCCCGCTCGTACTCCCGCTCCATCGCGCCGCAGCGGTATCCATCGTCTCTCCGATGGGGCGCACCGCGCAGCCCGGTACGGGTGTGCACAGCGGTGCCACGCGCCCCTCGGGCCGCCCGCGCGCCGGTGGGGTCCGGTGCGGCCCGGGGACCGTCCTAGGCGGCGCCGGGCAGGGGGAGGGCGAACCAGACGGTCTTGCCCTCGGGCGAGGCGTGGTGTCCCCACTGGTCGGCGATCTGCTCGACGAGCCACATGCCGCGTCCGCCCTCGCTGTCGTCGCCCGCGAGGGAGCAGGCCGGCAGGGCGGCGCCGCAGTCGGTGACCTGGGCGAGGAGGTGGGCGGGGGTGCGGGTCAGGGCCAGCTCGACGCCGCCGGAGCCCTCGGGGACGTGCACGACGGCGTTGGTGACCAGCTCGGACAGCAGCAGGGCTGCGTCGTCCGTCAGCTCGTCCAGCCCCCACTCGGCGAGCAGCACCCGGGAGAACCGGCGGGCCAGGGCCGCGGAGCGCGGGGACGCGGGCAGCGAGAGGGTGCGCGCGGGCGGCGGCGCGGGGAGCTCCGGCTGCCGCGGGCGGGCGAGGCCGGGCAGGACCGGGGGGAGGAAGCCGCCCGGCTGATGGGTGCCGGACGGCCACGGGACGACCGGGGCCGGGGCGCCGGGGAAGACGTCCGCCGGGAACGACGGGCTCAGGGTGTCGCGGCTGGAAGCAGGCATGTGGCTCTGGGCTGTCGAGGGGGGAGCGCGAAGGCGGGGGCGTGGGGCCCATTGGTCGTCCTCGCGGTGGTTTTCCCCACACTCGCTCGATTTCCGCCAGAGGTCTATACCCTATGGGTCACCGGTTCCTCGCGGAGTGCAATATTCGCAGGTGACGCCGCATGAACGGGCCGTAAAGTCACGGTGACGTCTCCGCGGCACGGGCCGCGGAGACGCTCACTTCGGGCGGACGCCCGCGGCGGCTACTTCTTCGCCGGGCACTCCTTCCAGGCCAGGTGGTAGAGGGTGTTGAGGCTGCCGTCCGTCGAGTCCATGGTCATGAAGCTGGTGGTCTTCGAGGTGTCCGAGGTGCCGGGGTAGACCCGCAGCTCGGTGTTGATGTTGAAGTTGCGTCTCTCGCCGCAGGGGGCCCAGACCAGGCTGGTCACCGGCACCTGGTCGGTCGTCTGCCAGTTGTCCCCGTAGGCGCCTCTGATGGTGTGGGTGCTGGGCACCGTCTGCGACGAGCCCTGGAAGTAATAGGACGCCTTCTCGGTTCCGTAGGCGCCCGCCTCCAGCTTGGCGTAGCCGCGGTAGTCGGCCTGGGCGATGGCGTAGGTGAAGCCCTGCGGTACGTGGACGTCCAGGTTGAGCTGGCAGTTCTTGCGGAAGTCGGTGGGCTTGGAGCCCACTCCGACCTGGGCGAGGTAGTCGCTGTAGGTCACGGTGAACGCGGTGTTGTCGGGCGAGACCGCCACCGCGGCGGTGCCCGCCGGACACCCGGAGCCGTTCACGGTCGCGATCTCGATCACGATCTTGTCCGGCGGCGGGTTGGTGATGACGGAGGGCTGCTGGGTGGAGAACGCCGAGGCGAACATCGCCGCGAGCGCACCGGCGGTGACCAGACCTGCGGGCATGGCGCTCCAATCGGTTGTCCTCGGGCGGCCGCCCGAGGGACGACAGGGGATCCCGGGACAGCCGTGACCGGACGGCCACCCGGCGACGGGCATGCGCGGGGGACTGCCGTGCCAGGCACCGGGATCTTGGTGACGGGCCGGAAGAAGAGCAGGTCAGGAGCGTAGTAAGTCATGCTCATGACATCCACGCGGCCCGCTGGGACGGGGAGCGTTCGAATGATAGGAAGCGGCGCGGGGGTTGGCTAGGGCTACGGGCGTACGCCCTCCGCGCCCCTGTACACCCGGAGGCAACCGCCCTCACGCCCCCCGCCGGAGTGACGCCCCGAATCTGGCCGAAATCCGCCGTACGCCGTGAACCCGCTGGTCATGCGACGGCGTTCGGCCAACTCCACGGTAATGACCGGCTTTTTGCCCCGCTCCCGGCTTTTAGCTACGCCTAAAGGTGGCATCCTGCCGTTGGTGAACGGACAACCGACGGCAGCAGCCGCAGGCGACTGGGGGGAACGATGAGCTGGCGCACGAGAACGGCGGACGACCGGACCGCCGACCCGGCCGGAGGAAAGCTGGCCCGGCAGGCGACCGCCTCCCTGGCCGGACTGCTCGCGGAACGCGGCCTGTCCCGCAAGGACCTGGCCGACCGCATGGGGGTCTCGCCCGGCAGGGTCAGTCAGATCCTCTCCGGCGGCGAGAACCTGACGCTCAAATCGCTCGCCGCCGTCGCCGACTCGCTCGGCGCACGGGTGGAGATCTCCTTCTCGGAGCCGTCCGGCACGCCGGCGACGCCGTCCCCCTCCCCCGCCGCACCCCTTCCGGTGACCACCGGAGCCCCGCACCGCGACTCCTGAACCGGGCGCGTGCCGTCGGTCCTCCGCGCCGGGCGGGCCCGGACCGGAGGACCGGTGGATCCCGTCACCGTCCGACCGTCACCGCGTCATCCGCTTCCTCACGGGACATGTGACGCTCCCTGAGCTCCAGGAGCCTGCGGGCGTCACTGCGCTTGCCGTACGCGTGCCCCAGCTCCAGCAGGTGCCTCAGGTACTGCTCCGCCTCCCCGAACGCCCGCCGCACCAGGCGGGCCTCCTCGGGGGTGGGGCGCCGCCCCTGCTGCTGGCACGCCTTGTCGACCTTGGTCTCCGCAGTGATCCACTTCTGGGCCGCGGCCCGGACCTCGGCGTGCCGTTCGGCGATCTCCTTGCGCAGGGCGGTGCGCGCCCGGCCTGTGCGCCCCGGCACGTCGACCCGCATCAGCAGATGGTCCTTCAGGGCGGTCGCGAACGCGTCCAGGTCCCAGCAGTCGCGGAACCCCTCGGCCATCCGGTCGCACCAGTCGGCCCGGTCGCTGCGCAGCCGCAGGGCGAGCTGGTGCAGCAACAGCGAATCGCCCAGGGTCAGTACGGCCAGGACGGCCCGGGCCCCGGTCTGTTCGGCGCGGCCTCGCGGTATCACCCCCGTACCGGCCACGGCCCCCACGGCCACCGGCGGCACGCTGGAGGCGTGCGGCAACAGCAACCCGCCGGCCACCGCCGCCACCGCCGACGTCCACAGGACGACGCCGACGGTGAGCGCCGCCGACCGCGCGGTGCCCAGGAGCCTGCCCTCCTCGCGGAAGCGGAAGACCAGGCTCACCCAGGTCACCGGTGCGCAGACGACGGCGGGCAGCAACCACTCCGAGATCACGGACACCTGGCCCCCTGTCACATGGACCCCCAGCTGCTGGTGGACGGCGGGGCCCGGTGACGGGCGGGCCCCCACCGGGTGTCACGCGCTCCCCGCGAGCCCGCACGGCTCGCCGACCGTCACGCTGCGCCCCACCACGATCACCAAATGATGTTCCCACCAGGGGCCGTTACCGCGTGCAACGATCCGGCCAAGCATAGTGACGACCGCATGGATCGCGCCATCCCCACGCGTCCCCCTCGCCCCCTGCCGGGACGGCCCCGGCGAGCGCCCGTCGATGCACATATTTCGTTTGCCGCCCCAAAGGGGATCATCCCCGGAGCGCGGGAGGAAGGGGGCGGGTGCCGCCAGGGCCCGGGGGCCGCGGCCGGGGGCGCGGCCGTTTGCGGGAACTCCCGTTTCCCGGGCCTGGTTCCGGGGCGGCCGCCGGCTCTGTTCCGGCATCCTTCGGTGCCCGGCCCGACGGGGGCGGACGGTCGCTGTTCCGGGCCTCGGTTTCGGTCGCTGCTGCAATGCCGGCGCCCGGCTGCCGGTCGTCGTCCCGCTCGGCAGGCGTGCCGTCCCGTGGACGGTGGACGCCTGCCCGGAGCGGTCCGAAAAGCGGGTGGACAGGGGGCGGGGCGCCGCTGTCGCGCGGGCCTTGTCCTAGGCGTGCTCGGGTACGGGCTCGGCGCCGGCGGCGCCGGGCACGCCGTCCACGCCGTCGGGCTCCTCGTCGGGCACGTCGTCGTCCTCGACGACGAGGACGATCTGCCGCGCGAGGCGGCCGGCCAGTCCCTCCAGTCCGTCCGGGGCCGCGGCGCCGGTCACGAAGGCCCCGGGCCGGCCGATGGCGTCCCGCTCCGCCGTGACGGTGCCGCCCGGTGCCACGGCGAGGCCCGCCGTGAGGACGTTGGGGTGGCGCAGCAGCTCGTCCCAGCCGTGCACGGCGCACAGCCGGCCGGGCGGGGCGAGCAGGAAGTCGGCGCGCGCGGCCCCGGCGGGGGCGGGCGGCGGCCGCCGCTCGCAGCCGAGCAGGTCGTCGACGAGCATGCCGTAGAGCTCCAGTCCGGGGCGGGTGTACTCGACCAGGGCGTGGACGTACTCGCCGCCCGCGCGGCAGTGGACGTCGCCGACGACGATCCCCGAGCCGTTCGCCCAGAAGCCGACGTGGAAGATCCCGTGCGTGACGCCGAGGACGTCGAGGGCCTCGGCGACCGTTTCGCAGGCGCGTTCCGCGGTGGCCGCGTCCAGTCCCGCGGGCTGGGCGCGGGCGGTCGTCAGGAGGGCGTCGGTGACGGTCCTGCGGGTGAGGGCGAGGACGTGGGCCTCGCCGTCGAGCATCACGCCCTCCGCGGAGTACGCGTCGCCCGGGACGAAGGTCTCGACGAGGAAGTACGGCGCGGCGTCCGGCTCCGTCGCCCGGCGCACCGCTTCGGGGAGTTGGCCGAGGCGGTCCACGCGGGAGACGCCGGTACCGTCGAGGCCGTCGCGCGGGGCGACGATCCACGGGCCCGGGAGGGTCTCGCGCAGGAAGCGCTCGGCGCCGTCGGCGTCCTCGCAGACGGCGCTGTACGGCTGGGGGAAGCCGGCGTCGCGCAGCCGCTGCCGGCAGAGGTCCCTGGTGCGGACGCATCGCACGACGTCCGGGTCGTTGCCGGCCAGGCCGAGTTCGCGGGCGACGACGGCGGTCGGCAGGACGGCTCGTTCTCCGATCGTCAGTACGCCGTCGATCGGGGGGTCGGTGGCGGCCCAGGCGCGGCATGCCTCCGGGTTGAGCACGTCCAGTGCGACGACGTCGTCGACGTACGCGAGCTCCTCGGCGGTGGCCGATCGCAGGTTCGCCGGGGTGTCGGCGCCGACGAGGGTGATGCCGCGGGGGCGGGCCTGGGCGCTGAGGCGGCGGATCTGGTCGCGGTCCCAGGGGGTGGTGGCGGTGGTGCCCATGAGGAGGAGGGTGGTGTCGAGGTCGGTCATGCGGGGGTGCTTGCCTTTCTCGGACTTGGTCCGAGTTGCATTGACTTGGGTTGTTTTGGATTGTTTCGGATTGGTTTGGCCTGGTGTGGTGGGACGACGGTAGCGGGGTGCAGGGGCGGAGCCCCGCTCGCCGCGCGGAGCGCGGTGCCGGGGCCGGGGCCTGCCCCGGGAGGGGCGGTGAAAGGGCGGGCCGGGGGCTCTCCAACCGTGCGTTCTGCACGCCCCCTTCATGACATCTGTGACTGTCCCCGCTCCCCACCTCGTGGAAATCTCGGTTCATCACCACCGAGGGGGATCACATGGACAAGCGGTACGAGGTCTACTGCCTGGCTGACAGGCACTTCTACGAGACCCCCGACACCGCTGCCCACGACGGCGCGCTCTTCCCCACCGCCCAGCGGCCCGTTCCGGACGGCTGGGAGGCCACCCGCTCCGGCGACTGGCTCAACCTCCGGCCCGGAGCCGCCGGCCCCGGCCCCCTCCAGGGGTGGAAGGTCCACGTCTCCGCCACCGCGGACACCGCGGACAAGACCGCGGCCGACGTCTGGGAGTACTGCGTCCCCCGCGGCATCCCGTTCAAGTTCGTCCCCGCGCCGCACCTCCTGCACCTGCGCAACACCAAGTACGCCGCCCGCGACCACAGCGGGAAGTTCGTCACCGTCTACCCGGCGGACGAGGCGCAACTCCACACCGTCCTCGACGAGTTGCACGCGGTCGTCGGCGGGCGGCCCGGGCCGTACATCCTCACCGACCTGCGCTGGCACGAGGGCCCGCTCCACGTCCGTTACGGCGCGTTCGTCCGCCGTTTCTGCGTCGACGGGCGCGGGACGCTCGTCCCGGCGATCGAGGACGGCGGGGGGCAGCTGGTCCCCGATCCCAGAGAGCCGGCGTTCCAGGTGCCGTCGTGGGTGACCCTCCCGGAGTTCCTCGCCCCGCACCTGGCCGCGCGCAACGCGACCACCGTCGCCGGCCTCCCGTACCGCATCGAGAAGGCCCTGCACTTCTCCAACGGCGGGGGCGTCTACCGCGGCACCGACACCCGCAACGGACGGCGGGTGGTCCTCAAGGAGGGCCGTCCGCACGCCGGGCTCGCAGCCGACGGGGCCGACGCCATCGCCCGGCTGGAGCGCGAGAAGGACGCGCTGGAGCGGCTGTCGGGGCTCGGCGTCGCGCCCGAGGTGCGCGACTGGTTCACCCTCGGCGACCACCGGTTCCTGGTCATGGACTTCGTCGAGGGCAAGCCCCTCAACTCCTTCTTCGGCGAACGCCATCCGCTGCTCGTCGCCGCCCCCGACCCCGCGGCCGTCGCCGCGTACACCGAGTGGGCGCTGCGGATCCACCGGGCCGTCGAGGAGGCCGTGGCCGCGGTGCACGCGCGCGGGCTGGTCTTCAACGACCTCCACATGTTCAACATCATGGTCACGCCCGACGAACGCTCCGTGCGGCTCATCGACTTCGAGGCCGCGGCGCCCGCGGCGGAGCACGGGCGTCAAGTGGTCGCCCACCCGGGCTTCTTCGCCCCGCCCGACCGCCGCGGCGCCGACGTGGACCGGTACGCGCTGGCCTGCCTGCGGCTCGCGCTGTTCCTCCCGGTCACCACGCTGTTCGTCATCGACCGGGGCAAGGCCGCCCACCTCGCCGAGGTGATCGCCGAACAGTTCCCGGTGCCGGGGGAGTTCCTCGACGAGGCCGTGGCCGAGATCCTGCGCGACACCGCGCCGCCCACCCGGGCGCGCCCGCCCGCGCCCGACGACTGGCCCGCGAGCCGCGACTCCATGGTCCGCGCCGTCCTGGCCTCCGCCACCCCGGACCGCGACGACCGCCTCTTCCCGGGCGACATCGCCCAGTTCGGCGAAGGCGGCGGCCTCGGCCTGGCGCACGGCGCGGCGGGGGTGCTGTACGCCCTCGACGAGGCCGGGGCCGAGCGGTACGAGGCGGGCGAGCGCTGGCTGCTCGACCGCACCGATCCCCTGCCGCCGGGCACCCCGCTCGGGCTCTACGACGGCGTCGCCGGCGTCGCCCTCGTCCTCGACCGGCTCGGCCACACCGGCCGCGCCCTCGACCTGATGGACAGCGTCCTGCGCGAGAACTGGCTGCGGCTCACCTCCGACCTGCGCGGCGGCGTGGCCGGCATCGGCCTCGTCCTGGACCACCTGGCCGCCACGACCGGCGAGGCGGGCCTGCGCCGGCAGGCCCTCGCCGCAGCCCGGTCGCTCGCCGAGCGGATGACCGCCGAGGGCGCGTCCGCCGGGCGCCGCGCCGGGCTGATGCGCGGCGCGACCGGGCCCGCGCTGCTCTTTCTGCGCCTGTACGAGCGGACCGGCGCCCCCGAGCTGCTCACCCTCGCCGAGGCAGCGCTCCGCACGGACCTCGACCGGTGCGTGACGACGGAGAACGGCGGCCTCCAGGTCGACGAGGGCTGGCGCACCATGCCGTACCTCGGCGACGGCAGCGCGGGGATCGGCATGGTCCTCGACGACTTCCTGGCCCTGGCGGCCGGTGACGGCAGGGCCACGGATCCCGGCCTCGCCGCCGCCCGCGACGGCATCCTCACCGCGGCCCGGTCCCGCTTCTACGCCCAGCCCGGCCTGCTCCAGGGCCGCGCCGGAATGATCCTCCACCTCAACCGCACCACCGCCCCCGCCGTCACCCGCGACCAGGTGACCGGACAGACCCGCGGCCTGGGCTGGTACGCCATGGACTACCGGGGGGAACTCGCCTTCCCGGGGCACCAGATGATGCGGCTCTCGATGGACCTCGCCACCGGAACGGCCGGCTGTCTGCTGGCCCTGAGCGCCGCACTCGGCGGCCGCCCCGCCCAACTGCCCTTCCTCCCGCCCCTCAAGGGCGCGCCCGCCTCCGCGGGCTCCTAGACCCGGTGCCGTCACCGAGTGGCACCGCGCACCAAATCCGTCCCCAGGAAAGGAAACATCATGGCTCTTCTCGACCTGCAGAACCTGGAGTCCGAGCAGAACGACGGCGGCCCCGGCGGAGCGAGCACCGTCAGCCTGCTCTCCTGCATCAGCGCGGCCAGCGTTCTGCTCTGTCTGTGACGGACCGTCCGTGACGGCTCGTCCGGCATGAACGGCCCCGGCCGGCCTCCCCGTGGGGGGGCGGCCGGGGCCCACCCGCACCGACGCGACGCGAAGGCCCGCCATGACCAGGACCGCTCCCGCCCACGCCGTCCCCGACGGCGACCGCGTGCTGCTCGGCGCGGTCCGGCAGGCCGCCGCGCCCGCCGCCGTCCTCGGCCTGGCCACCCTGCTGTCCTCCGCCGCCGGCCTCCTGCTGCCCGCGGCCCTGGGCCACGCCCTCGACCTGCTGATCGCCCGCGACGCGGCCGCCGGCCGGTGGGTCGCGCTGTGCACCGCGCTGATCTGCGGGCCCGCCGCCCTGGACGCCCTCTGCGACCTGCTCGGCGGCACCACCGCCGCCCGGTCCACCGCCTGGCTGCGCCACCGGCTGCTGCGCCACGTCCTCGCGGCCGGGCCGCGCGCCACCGACCGCACCGCGCCCGGCGACCTCGTGACCCGCCTCGTCGGCAACACCGCCGACGCCGCGGCCGCCCCCGCCACGGTCGCCACCGCCGCCGCCACCGTCGCCGGCCCAGTGGGCGCGATCGTCGCCCTCGGCCTGATCAGCCCCTGGCTGGCCGCCGCCTTCCTCGCGGGGGCGCCCCTGCTCTTCCTGCTGCTGCGCTCCTTCGCCCGCGCCTCCACCGACTGCGCCGAGCGCTACCAGCGGATCCAGGGGGACATCGCGGGCCGCCTCGCGGAGGCCGTCACCGGCGCCCGCACCATCGCGGCCGCCGGGACCGAGGCGCGCGAACGCGCCCGGATCCTCGCGCCGTTGGGCGGGCTCTCCCGGCAGGGGCACCGCATGTGGCGGATCCAGGGCCGGGCCGGCGCCCGGGCCGTCACCCTCGTACCGCTGCTCCAGATCACCGTCCTCGCCGTGGCCGGGGTGCTGCTGTCCCGGGGCCGGATCAGCGTGGGCGACCTGCTGGCCGCCTCCCGGTACGCCGTCCTCGCCACCGGGGTCGGCATGCTCACCGGGCGGATCGCCACCCTGGTCCGCGCCCGGGCCGCGGGCCGGCGGATCGCCGAGGTCCTCGCCGTGCCCGCGGTCCGCCACGGGGCGCGGCGGCTGCCGGACGGCGGGCCCGGCACCCTGGAGCTGCGCGGCGTCGGCGCCGTGCGCGACGGCCGGCCGGTCCTGCGCGACGTGGACCTCGTCGTCCCCGGCGGCACCTCGCTGGCCGTCGTCGGCCGCTCCGGCAGCGGCAAGTCGGTGCTCGCGGCGCTGGCCGGGCGGCTCGCCGACCCCGACACCGGGAGCGTCGTCCTCGACGGCGTCCCGCTGCCGGACCTCACCCACGACGAGCTGCGCCGCGCCGTCGGCCACGCCTTCGAACGGCCCGCGCTGCTGGGCACCACTGTCGGGGACGCGCTCGCCCTCGGCGTCCTCGACCCCGGCCGGGAGGCGGTGACGGCCGCCGCCCGGGCCGCGTGCGCGGACGGGTTCGTCCGGCGGCTTCCCGAGGGGTACGACACGCCGCGCGCGGCCGCGCCGCTGTCCGGCGGAGAAGCCCAACGCCTCGGCCTGGCCCGGGCGTTCGCCCACGCCGAGCGCGTCCTGGTCCTCGACGACGCCACGTCCGGCCTCGACTCCCCCACCGAGCGGGAGGTCGGCCGGGCCCTCGCCCACGACGTCGCCGCCCGCACCCGGGTCGTCGTCGCCCGCCGCGCGTCCACGGCGGCCCGCGCCGACCGGGTCGCCTGGCTCGACGACGGCCGGCTGCGCGCCACGGGCACGCACGCCGAGCTGTGGCGGCTGCCGGAGTACCGGGCGGTGTTCGGTGCGGTCTGAACTCTCCTGGTCCGGGCTGCGGTTCCTGGCCGCCCGGCGCGGCGCGCTCGCCCGGCTGGGCGCCTGGTCCGCCCTGGAGGCGGCCCACACCTTCGCCATGGGCTACGCCCTGGCGCACGCCCTGGACGGGGGGTTCCTCGCCGGCCGCACCGGCGCGGGGCTGGGCTGGCTGGCCGTCGCCGCGCTCGCGGTCCTCGCCGGGGCGTACGGCACCGGTCGGACGTACCCGGCGCTGGCCGCCGTCGTCGAGCCGCTGCGCGACGCCCTCGTCCGGCGGGTGGTGGCGCGCGCCCTGCGCGACGGGGACGGCGCGGCGGTGTCCCGCCTCACCCACCAGGTGGAGATCGCGCGGGACGCGTTCGCGGGGCTGCTGATGGTCACGCGCTCCTTCGTGTTCACGGCGGCGGGCGCGCTGACCGGGCTGTTCCTGCTGGCGCCGGCGCTGCTGCCGCTGGTGGCGGGGCCGTTGGCGCTGGGCCTGGCCCTGTTCCTGGTGACGCTGCGCGTCCTGGCCCGGCGCCAGGAGGCGTTCCTCGTCGCGGACGAGGCGATCGCCCGGTCGCTGGGCGAGGTGTGCCAGGGGCTGCGGGACGTGGCGGCGGGCGGGGCGGAGGCGCGGGTGGGCTCGGAGGCGGGGGCGCTCGTGGACGCGCAGCGGGCGGCGGCGGGTTCGCTGGCGCGGTGGTCGGTGGCGCGGGTGGTCGCGCTGACGGTCGCGGGGCGGGTGCCGGTGGTGCTGCTGCTGGTGTCGGCGCCGTGGCTGCTGGAGGGTGGGGTGACGCCGGGGGCGCTGGTGGGTGCTCTCGCGTATCTGACGCAGTCGCTGCTGCCGGCGGTGCAGGATCTGGTGCGGGGGGTGGGGGCGAGTGGGGCGCGGCTGGCGGTGGTGGCGGGGAGGTTGATGGACCCCACCCCCTCCCTTCCACCGTTCCCGCAGGGGCTGCGCCCCCGCGCCCCCCCCCGTGCGCGCCCCGCGCCCCCCGGCGCGGGGGGGCCCCCCCC
>NZ_JAEAMR010000016.1 GCF_015999245.1 Streptomyces sp. AV19
GCGCCCCCGGGGGGGTACCCCGCCGGCCCCCCGGGCGGGGCCCCGCCCGCGCCCCCCCCCCCCCCCCCCACCCGCCCCCCCCCCCCCCGGGGCCCGCCGCCCGCCAGTTGAGCGGCCAGCGCGCCGGTGAACGCGTCCCCGGCGCCCGTGGTGTCCACGGCGCGCACGACGACGCCGGGCACGGCCACCGGCTCCGGGGCCGTGCCGTCCAGGGCGAGGGCGCCCTCGCCGCCCAGGGTGACGACGACCGAACGGGCCCCGCGGTCCCGCAGCGCCCGGGCCCAACCCGCCGCGTCCCCGGCCGCGTCACCGGACAGGAGCCGCGCCTCGTGCTCGTTGACGACGAGCGGATCGGCCGCCGCCAGCAGCTCCGGATCGAGCCCGTCCGGTACGGGCGAGGGGTTGAGCACCACGCGCGCGCCCGCCTCCCCGGCCGACGCGACCGCCGCCCGCACCGTCTCCGGCGGGATCTCCAGCTGCAGACAGACCACCGCCGAGGCGGCGAAGAGCGGCCGCGCGGCCGCCACGTCGTCCGGCGAGAGACGGGCGTTGGCCCCGGGCGAGACGACGATCGCGTTGTCGCCGTCCGGGCCGACCACGATCATCGCCGTACCCGTGCGCGCCCCGCCCTCGACCCGCACGTGACGCACATCCGTCCCGGCCGACCGCTGGGCGTCCAGCAGCAACTCGCCGTACGCGTCGTCACCGACCCGCGCCAGCAGCACCGTCCGCGCCCCCAACCGGGCCGCGGCCGCCGCCTGGTTGGCGCCCTTGCCGCCCGCCGACTCCACCAGATCCGTGCCGAGCACCGTCTCGCCCGCACCCGGCCGCCGGTCCACCCGCACCATCAGATCCGCGTTGGCCGAACCGACCACCAGGACGTCGTACGCCCGCATCCCGCCGCTCTCGTCCGTCATCACAGCCTCTTCCGTCCCTGCTCTTCGTGCTCAGCCCGTGAACCGGGCCGCGTTCTCGCGCGTCACCAGCACCACCGGCACCTTCACCGTGCGCGGCAGCCGCTCACCGCCGGCCGCCCGGACCGCCCAGGCGACCGCCTGCCGGCCCAGCAGCGCCGGCTGCTGGGCCACCGTCGCCGTCAGCGCCCCCGCGCGCACCGCCGCGATCCCGTCGGGGGTCCCGTCGAAGGCGACGATCCTCACCTTCCGGCCCGCGTCCGCGCCCAGCGCCTTCGCCGCGCCGAGCGCCATCTCGTCGTTGGCGGCGAAGACCCCGGCCAGATCACCGTGCGCCTGCCGGAGGTTGGACATCACGTCCATGCCCTTGGTCCGGTCGAAGTCGGCGGGCTGGCGGGCCACCACCTCGATCCCGGGGTACGCCCCGATGCCCTCGTCGAAGCCCTTGCCGCGCTCGCGGGCGGCGGAGGTACCCGGCTGTCCCTCCAGGACGGCCACCTTCCCCCGGCCGCCCATCGACTCGGCCAGCGCCCGGGCCGCGATCCGCCCGCCCTCGACGTTGTCGGAGGCGATGGTCGTGCCCACCGTCCCGCCGTTGACCCCGCGGTCGATGGAAATCACCGGCACCTTCGCCCGGTTGGCCACCCCGACGGCGGGCACCGCCGCGTCCGAGTCCACCGGGTTGATCACCGCGGCCCTGACATCCTGGCTGGTGAAGGTCTCCATCTGATTGACCTGCTGCATCGGGTCGTTCTGCGCGTCCGTGATGTTGATCTTCAGGCCGCGGGCCTTCGCCTCGGCCTGCGCGCCCTTCTTGATGCCCACGAAGAACGGGTTGTTGAGGGTGGACAGCGCCAGCCCCAGATCGGTGTTCCCGCCCCGGTCGCAGCCGGCCACGGCCGGCACCGCCAGCGCGCACGCCATGAACAGCCCCACGGCCCGCACCCGCCTCATCGCGCGCTCCGCCGGCGCAGCGTGTCCAGCAGCACCGCCACCGCGATGACCAGACCCGTGGCCACCTGCTGCCAGAACGCCGAAACGCTCAGCAGATTGAGGCCGTTGCGCAGCACCGCCAGGATCAGCGCGCCGATCAGCGTCCCCGACGCCTTGCCCGAGCCGCCCGACAGACTCGCCCCGCCGATGACGACCGCGGCGATCGCGTCCAGCTCGTACCCGACCGCGGCCTGCGGCTGCGCGGAGGTCAGCCGGGAGGCCAGCACGATGCCGGCGACGGCCGCGAACAGCCCCGACAGCGCGTACACCACCAGCTTGCGCCGCCGGACGTCGATGCCCGACAGCCGGGCCGCCTCCTCGTTGCCGCCGATCGCGAACATCGCCCGGCCCGTGTACGTACGGGCCAGCACCAGCGCCGCCAGCAGCCCCATCGCGGCCATCACCAGCACCGGCACCGGAAGCCAGCCGCCGAGCGTGTCCCCGAGCCGGCTCACCGACGACGGGAACGCGATCGGCGAACCGCCCGAGACCACCAGGGCCAGACCCCGGCCCACCGAGAGCACCGCCAGCGTGGCGATGAACGCCGGCAGCCGCCCGTAGGCCACCAACGCCCCCGAGACCAGCCCCGCCACGACACCCACCGCCAGACCCAGCAGCACCGCCACCCACACCGGCAGCCCCTGCGAGGTGGCCGCCCAGGCGACGACCGTCGCCGACAGCGCGGCCACCGACCCCACCGACAGGTCGATGCCCGCCGACACGATCACGAACGTCACACCGAAGGCCAGGATCGCCGTCACCGACGCCTGGACCCCCACGTTCAGCAGGTTCTGCCCGCCCAGGAAATCCTTCGACAACACGGCCATCACCACGACCAGCGCGGCCAGACCGCCCAGCGGGCCGTTGCGCAGCACCGCCCTCGTGAACCACTGCCCGGGAGTGCCCCCCGGCGCCCTCAGCACCTCAGCCGACATCGGAGCCCTCCATCGCGCTCTCGTTCCCTCGTTCCACCGCGCCGGGCGCGCGGACGGCCAGCTCCATCACCGCGTCCTGGGTGAC
The DNA here is from genome assembly GCF_015999245.1 of Streptomyces sp. AV19. Taxonomy (GTDB): domain Bacteria; phylum Actinomycetota; class Actinomycetes; order Streptomycetales; family Streptomycetaceae; genus Streptomyces. The sequence continues at coordinate 2,928 of NZ_JAEAMR010000016.1, forward strand.
CGTCCCGTCCGCCGCCGACAACTCCCCGGCGATCCGGCCCTGCGCCATCACCAGCACCCGGTCGCTCATGCCGAGCACCTCCGGCAGGTCACTGGAGATCATCAGCACCCCGCAGCCCGCCGCCGTCAGCTCGTTGACGAGCCGGTAGATCTCCACCCTCGCGCCCACGTCCACACCGCGCGTCGGCTCGTCGAGGATCAGCAGCCGCACACCGGCCAGCAGCCACTTCCCGATGACCACCTTCTGCTGATTGCCGCCCGACAACGTCCGCGCCGACTGCTCCAGCCCGCTCATCCGCACCTTCAGCCGCCCCGCCATCGCGGCCGCCTCCCGGCGCTGCGCCCGCCGGTCCACGAAGCCGCCGCGGGTGTCGCGGTCCAGCCGGGCCAGCGTCAGGTTCTCGTCCAACGGCGCGTCCAGCAGCAGCCCCTGGGCCTTGCGGTCCTCGGGCACCAGCCCCAGCCCGGCCCGCATCGCGGCCCGCACGTCGCCCCGGGCCAGCGCCCGGCCGTCCACCTCGACCGACCCGGACGCGTACCGGTCCACCCCGAAGACGGCCCGCGCCACCTCCGTGCGGCCCGCCCCCACCAGCCCGGCCAGCCCCACGACCTCCCCGGCGCGCACTTCGAAGCCGACGTCCGCGAAACCGGGCGCGCCGTCCGCACCCCGCCGGGTCAGCCCCCGCACCCGCAGCAGCGGAGCGCCCAACTCCGGGCGGCGGCGCGGGTACTGCTCGGTGATCTCCCGGCCCACCATCAGCCGGATCAGCTCGTCCTCGGGCACCGACGCGGGAACCTCGGCCACCGACCGGCCGTCGCGCAGCACCGTCACCCGGTCCCCGAGCTCGGCTATCTCCTCCAGATGGTGGGTGATGAAGACGACCGCCACCCCGCCGGCGCGCAGCTCGCGCACGATCCCGAACAGCGTCGCCACCTCCGAGGAGGTGAGCACCGCCGTCGGCTCGTCCATGACCAGCACCCGGGCGTCCACCCCCAGCGCCTTGGCGATCTCCACCATCTGCAGCTGCGCGATCCCCAGCCCCGCGACCGGGGCCGCGGGGGAGACGTCCAGACGCACCCGCTCCAGCAGCCGCGCGGCCCGCTCGCGCATCGCCCGCCGGTCCACCAGCCCGAACCTCGTCCGCGGCTGCCGCCCCAGGAAGAGGTTCTCGGCCACCGACAGCCCCGGCACCAGGTTGAACTCCTGGTGGATCGTGGCGATCCCCAGCCGCTCCGCGTCCTGCGCGGACCGGATGGCCACCTCCTCGCCGTCCACCACGATCCGCCCCTCGTCGGGACGGTGCACCCCCGCGAGCATCTTGATCAGCGTGCTCTTGCCCGCCCCGTTCTCGCCGAGCAGCACGTGCACCTCGCCCGCACGCAGCGTCAGATCCACCCCGTCCAGGGCCCGCACCCCGGGGAACGACTTGGCCACCCCCTCGACGCGCAGCAACTCCCGGCCCGGGGGCGGGTCTTCACGGCTGTCCCGCACGTCGCCGTTGACGCCGGTCATTTCGCCTCTCCTCACTTCGGCGGCCTGCGGCCGGACGGTTCGCCGCACGAGCGGCGCACCACCAGCCGGGCCGACAACAGCACGGACGCGGCCGGACGGCCCTCGATCCGTTCCAGCAGCGTGTGCACCGCCGCCCGGCCCAGCTCCCGCGTCGGCTGGGCCACGGCGGTCAGCGGCGGGTCGGTGTGCGCGAACCAGGGGACGTCGTCGAACGCCACCAGCGCCATGTCGCCCGGGACGCGCAGACCGCGCGCGCGGAGCTCGTCCAGGGCGCCCAGCGCCATCAGGTTGTCCGCGGCCAGCACCGCGTCCGGCGGCTCCGGCAGCTCCAGCAGCCGCCGCATCATCCGCCGCCCACCCGCGGGCGTCATGTCCGGCGACGAGACGGCCAGCTCCGGCGGCAGCGCGATGCCGTGCCCGGCCAGCGCCGTCCGGAAGCACTCCAGGCGCTCGTCGCCCACCGGCGTCCCGGCCGGAGCGACGATCACGGCCGGCCGACGGCGGCCCAGGGACGCGAGGTGAGCGGCCAGACCGGTCAGCGCGGCGCCGCCCTCGGCCCGCACGCACGGGGCGTCGACCCCGGGCACCGGCCGGTCGAGCAGGACCAGCGGCGTGCCGGAGGCGACGACCTCGCACAGCGTCGCCGAACCCGTCCCGGCCGAACTGACCATCAGGCCGTCGATCCGCCGGTCCAGCAGCGTGCGGATGTAGTCGTCCTGCTGCTCCGGGCTCTCGCCGGCGTTGCCGATGATCAGGCTGTAGCCCAGCCGCCGGGCCTCCTGCTCGACGGCGTCGGCCAGCTCCGTGAAGAACGCGTTGCGCAGATCGCTGATGACCAGACCCAGCGTCCGGGTGCGGGCCGTGCGCAGCGCCCGGGCCACCACGTTGGGCCGGTAGCCGAGCTCGGCCACGGCGGCCAGGACGCGGTCGCGGGTCCCGGCGACGGGGGAGCGGCCGTTGAGGACGCGCGAGACGGTGGCGACGGAGACGCCGGCCAGGTCGGCCACGTCCTTGATGGTCGCCATCACGGTCTCTCCGCTCTCGTGCGATCGATTCTCGTGTAATCGATTTCGTGCGGACAGGTAATCGATTACATCGAGGTCGCGTCAAGGCATGCCGGCGATGGCGCACGTCACACCCGGGCGAGGGGGTGCCTCTGGGCCGCCCGGGTGCCATCGCCCCGGCCCGGGCCGCGACCGCCCGCCTTCCGGGGTCCACCACCGCACCATGACCCCAGTGAACATCGACCTGACAGACCGTCGGAAGGCACGGCACGATGACCACCCCCGCGCACACCGGCCCGCACCTGACCTACTTCGTCATGAGCGCCTCGGCGCGCTCCGATTCGTGGAACACCCGGCTGGCACGGCTGGCCGCCTCGGTCATCGAGGAGCGCGGCGGCACCGCCGAGGTCGCCACCATCGGAGACTTCGACGTCCCCGGCTACCACGGGGACCACGAGGTCTCCGACGGCATCCCGGACGGCGCCGAGCGCTTCCGGCGCAAGCTCCTGGACCACGACGCGTTCGTCATCTCCTCGCCGGAGTACAACGCGTCCCTGCCGGGCGTGCTCAAGAACCTCATCGACTGGACGTCCCGCTTCCGCCCGCAGCCCTTCAACGAACGCCTCGGCCTGCTGATGTCGGCCTCGCCCTCCAGAACCGGCGGCAACCGGAGCCTGTGGGCGCTGCGCGTCCCGCTGGAGGCGCTCGGCGCCCGGCTGCACCCCGACATGTTCTCCCTCGCCCAGTCGGCCACGGCCTTCGGCGAGGACGGCCGCCTGACGCACGCGACCCTCCAGGAGCAGTTCGAGGTGAACGTCCGCGGCTACATGGACCTCGTCGAGGCGGTCGTCCGCTACCCGTGCGCGAAGAAGGCGTGGGTGGAGTACCTGGGCCAGCGCCCGGACCCGACCTTCGACCGGGCCGAATGAGCGGGGCGCGGTCGAAGCGGGACGGACGGCAACGACCGTGGCCTGATGGCCGGTTGGTGTCCGCATAGCGAACGCGAGGTGACGATCAACGGTCAACTCCCGCCCATGCTTCAATCATGAACCGTCAAGAACGCAAGGACGCCGACGGCACCGTGCACACACGCTACGGCCGCACCTACGACGGACTGCCCGACCTACGACGGCTCGTCCGTCCCCGGCATCGGGCGCGACAAGGCCCTGGCCGTCCGGTACAAGGCGCTCATGACGTACATGACGTCGAACACGGACTACGCGGCGGCCTGCGGGGCGACGCTCAAGGCGGCGGCGGACCTGTACGGCCAGGACAGCGAGGAGTACCGGGTCGTGGGTGCGACCTGGGCGGCGGTCAACGTCAACTGACGTGGATTCCGGGGTGTTTGCGGCCGGGTCGCCGCATCTTTTCGGTGGTGAGGAGGCGTGCCCCACGTGTTTCAGCCGGAGCCCGGGGCGGGGAGTCCTGCCCCGGTCCCGCCCTTTCACCGTTTCTTCCGGGGCTCCGCCCCGGGGCCCGTAACGCGGCTGCGCCGCGTTGACCGGGGGCTTCGCCCCCTGGAACTCGCCTGCGGCATCACGGAGAAGCTCAAGGGCGAGCTGTCCACCCAGGTCTCGACGCGCGTCGACGTCGCGGCGATCCGGCAGCCGCTGGGGGTGGTGGCCGGCATCACGCCGTTCAACTTCCCGGCCATGGTGCCGATGTGGATGTTCCCGCTCGCCATCGCCTGCGGCAACACGTTCGTCCTCAAGCCCAGCGAGAAGGTGCCCTCCGCCGCGCTGCGCCTGGCCGAGCTCGCGGCCGAGGCGGGCCTGCCGGACGGTGTGCTCAACGTCGTCAACGGTGACAGGACCGCTGTGGACCGGCTGTTGGAGCACCCGGACGTCGCCGCCGTCTCGTTCGTCGGCTCCACCCCCATAGCCCGGTACATCCACACCACCGGCACCGCCAACGGCAAGCGCGTCCAGGCCCTCGGCGGCGCCAAGAACCACATGCTCGTCCTGCCCGACGCCGACCTCGACCTGGCCGCCGACGCCGCCGTCAACGCCGCGTACGGCTCGGCCGGCGAGCGCTGCATGGCCGTCTCCGTGCTGGTGGCCGTCGGCCCCACGGCCGGCCCCCTCATCGAGAAGATCAAGGAGCGCACGGCCGCGCTGCGCATCGGCCCCGGCGACGACCCGGCGTCCGAGATGGGTCCCCTCATCACCCGCGCCCACCGCGACAAGGTCGCCTCCTACGTGCGCGGCGCCGCCGCCCAGGGCGCGGAAGTCGTCCTCGACGGCACCGGCTTCACCGTCGAGGGGTACGAGGACGGCCACTGGATCGGCATCTCGCTGCTCGACCGGGTGACCCCCGGGATGGACGCGTACCGCGACGAGATCTTCGGCCCGGTGCTGTGCGTGGTCCGCGCGGAGACGTACGAGGAGGGCGTGGCCCTCATCAACGCCTCCCCCTGGGGGAACGGCACGGCCGTCTTCACCCGCGACGGCGGCGCGGCCCGCCGCTTCCAACTGGAGGTGCAGGCGGGAATGGTGGGCGTCAACGTGCCCATCCCGGTGCCGGTGGGCCACCACTCCTTCGGCGGCTGGAAGGACTCCCTCTTCGGCGACCACCACATCTACGGCAACGACGGCGTCCGCTTCTACACCCGCGGAAAGGTCGTCACCACCCGCTGGCCCGACCCGTCGGACCGGGGCGTGGACCTGGGCTTCCCCAGCAACCACTGACGCAGCAACCACTGACGCGCGGCGTTCCCGCCCGTGGGTCTCCGGCGCCGTCGTACGGCCCGGGGACCCACGGGCTTTGTGTCGTCGATCTCACATTTGCGGTCCGATCGCAACCGCTCGTCCTGCGGCGGGGTCCAGACCGGGAGAAGCACCGGAAGCCCGGAATCCGCCCGAAGAAGCCCGAAGAAGGAGTACGCGCCAGTGGAATCGCCCCGCATTCGGCCAACTCGCCGTTCCCTGCTCGCCATCGGCACCGGAACGGCGCTCACGGCCGCTCTCGGCCCCGCGCAGGAGACATTCGCGGCCGACGCGCCGAAGACGAAAAACCCTTCCGGGAGCGGCATTTCCGACCGGCTCCAGCAGCTGGAGGCCGAGCACTCCGCGCGCCTCGGGGTCCCGGTGCGGCTGGGAGTTTTCGCCTTCAGCACGGCGGGCGGCGATCCCGTGAGCCATCGCGCCACGGAGCTGTTCCCGATGTGCTCGACGTTCAAGACGCTCGCCGTCGGGGCCGTGCTCCAGGGGCTGCGCAAGGGCGACGGTTTCCTCCACGAACGCGTGCACTACACCGAACGGGACACCGAGTCCTCGGGGTACGCCCCGATCACGGGCAAGGCCGAGAATCTGCGCAGGGGCATGACCGGCGCCGATCTGTGCGGTGCCGCGATCTCCTACAGCGACAACTGCGCCGCCAACCTCCTGCTGCGCAGGCTGGGCGGCCCGGGCGCGGTGACCCGTTTCTGCCGGTCCGTCGGGGACGGGGACACCCGCCTCGACCGCTGGGAGCCCGAGCTCAACTCGGCCGAGCCCGGGCGCGGGACGGACACCACCACGCCGCAGGCCATCGCCCGGACGTACGCGCGGCTGGTGCTGGGCGACGTCCTCCCGTCGCGGCACCGGGAGCGGCTGACCCGGTGGCTGCTCGCCAACACGACCAGCGGGAAGCAGTTCCGTGCCGGTCTGCCCGGGGACTGGGCGATCGCGGACAAGACCGGGGCCGGCAAGTACGGCACCAACAACGACGTGGGCATCGCCTGGCCCCCGGGACGGCCGCCGGTCGTCATGTCCGTCCTCACCACCGCCGGGAAGCGGGACATGGAGAAGAACGACGCGCTGATCGCCGAGGCCGCCGAGCTGCTGGCCGGGGAATTCATCTGACCACCGCCGGGGTCCGGGCGGGCGCGGGGGCCGGCTGCCGCCGCAGGATGACGGCGAGGGCGGCGACGCCCAGCGCCACGGCCCCCAGCGCCCCGCCGAGGCCCAGGTGGGTCAGCGCCATGGCTCCGGCCGCGGCGCCCGCCCCGGTGGCGCCGATGATGCCCAGCCGGCGGACCATCTGGACGGGGGACCCGGATCCGGCGCAGAGGTCGTGGAGGAGGGCGATCAGGGCACCGGTGAGGGCGAAGGTCGCCTGGAGCTCCGGGACGGCCAGGCTGCGCAGGGCGGCGCACCGCATGCCCATGGTCACCGCCAGCACGGTGATCACGGCGTTGCGGCCGGCCGCGGCCTGCGGGAGCGTGCCGATCACGGCGGCGGTCAGCAACAGCATGGTCTCCAGCGACAGCACCGCGGTGAACCACCGTCCATGGCCCATCACACGTCGTCTGCGCACCACCCGTGCCGTCGACGCCACCCCGGCCGCGAATCCGAGCAGGGCCAGCAGCGGGCCCGCTTCCGTGAAGTGCGGCGCGCCGCCGAGGGCAAAGCCGAAGGTGATGACATTGCCGGTCATCATGCCGACGAAAACCTGCCCGAGTCCCAGGAAACTGATGGCGTCCAGCATTCCTCCGGTGACGGTGAGAAGCACGATCACCGTGGGCAGGGGGTCACCGTGTCGTCGGGTACGGAAAAGGAGCTTGGGGTGCTGCACGAAATCACTCCAGCAGGCAAACGGCGGGTATTGAGGAAGTCGTCGGCGGGAAAAGCGCCAAGGGGCCCGGAAATCCGGGCCGTTGCCGAAGGATCTTCCTGAGGAGCCCGATCACCCGCAACCCCGCCCGGCGTTATCCCGCCACGGCGCTCGCCGGCAATCCCCTGTCGGCGCCGTCACCCGCTCCGGTACGTCGTCGCCGAACCGCACCCCCCGCACGGCGGCTGCAACTACCGTGCGGGCAATGACGAATCAGCAGCCGCTCGCCGGCCCGCGCATCCGCAACTCCGCCGTAGCCCTCGTCGTCCGGGACGGTCACGTCCTCCTCGGGCACGGCGACTGGCCCCGCCCCGACACCTGGTGGCTGCCCGGCGGCGGCCAGTGGCCCGGCGAGACCCTGACCGCATGTGTCGTGCGCGAGGTCCTGGAGGAGACCGGCGTCCGTGTCGTGGCGGGCCCGATGCTGTGGGTGCGCGAGTACGTCCCGGCGAACCACCCCGGCGAGCCGGTCACGGACGCGGACGGCCACCGGGTCGAGGTGCTGTTCGCCTGCACCGTCGTGGACGAGCCGGAGACGCTGGGCGGCATCGTGCCCGACGAGTACCAGAGCGACATCACCTGGGTGCCCGTCGACAAGGTGGCCGGCCTGCGGATGATCCCCGCCCACCTGCAGGACCGCCTCCCGGACCTCATCGCGCAGGCGACGGCGGGGCAGGCGCGGGCCCGTTACGAGGGGGACGTGGCGTGACGTCCCGAGGAGCGGCCGTGCGTGGCGGCGGCATCCGGTGCGCCGGCGGAATCCCCTTGGCCTGAACGGCCGTCACGGCGCGATGGACTTGAGCCATTGCCCGACCGTGACGACGTCCGCCTGCCTCGGGAACACCTTCTCGGTGAGGACCCGGTGCACCTCGGGGTCGGTGTCGAGGCAGGCGTCCGCCAGGACGGTGAGACCGAGGTCCAGGTCGGCGGCCTGGCACAGGGTGGACAGCACGACACTGCCCGTGGCGATGCCGGCGAGGACGAGGCTGTCGATGCCGCCCGCCCTCAGGACCAGGTCGAGGTCGCTGCCGGAGAACGCGCTCGCCCGCCTCTTGGTGACCACGACGTCGCCCTGCCGGGGCGGGACGTCCGGGTGGATGCGGGTCCCCGGGTCGTCCTCCGCGAAGAGTCCCGCCCGGATGACGGCGTCCATCGCCCTGTTGCGGGAGACTGCGTCCGGCCGCACCGGGCGCAGCCCCATGACCACGTAGATCACCGGGATGCCGGCGGCCCGGGCGCCGTCGGTCGCCCGGCGCAGGCGGGTCAGGTATCCGGATCCGTCGTCGGCGATGTCGACGACGGCCTGTTGGACGTCCATCACCAGGAGGGCGGTTCCTGCCATGTTTCCTCCGTCGCTTCGCCGAGCGGCCGTTGCTCACCGCCGTTCCGCGGCGGCGGCCCGGGTCAGCGTAACGGCCTGCCGGGCCGGCGAGGGAGCGAACCGGCGTGCTCCCGCGACACTTTCCGTCGGCCCGACGGTATCGGCCGAGGCGCCCTGACCGCCGAACGGTCCGGTTTCCGGGGGCCGTCGCACCTGCCGGAATCCCCCGGACCAAGTCGCCTCGCAGCACCCGGGCTTGCCTGCTGTACGCGGCGAAGCAGGCGGCGGCCCCGTGCCTGACGACGGCCGGGGACGGGACGGTGGAGGCGCCCGCGGAACCACGGTGAGGTGACGATCCGTCCCCCGGTTTCCGCCCGCCCCCACCGGCGCAGTATCGAGAAGGGTGGCGCGACGGAGGGGGAGAGCATGACCGTGATCGTCGGGCTCGTTCACGACGGGCGGGTGCACCTGGGCGGGGACTCGGCGGGGGTCGGCGGATACAGACTCACCGTCCGCCAGGATCCGAAGGTCTTCCGCAACGGCCCCTACGCCATGGGCTTCACGACGAGCTTCCGCATGGGCCAGTTGCTGCACCACGCGTTCAAGGCGCCCAAGCCCAAGGGCGACCTGGACCGGTTCATGACCACCGTCTTCGTCGACAAGCTGCGCACGTGCCTCAAGGACGGCGGCTGGGCGCGCAAGGACTCCGAGCAGGAGGAGGGCGGGACGTTCCTCGTCGGTGTGTACGGCCGTCTGTTCGCCGTCTACGGCGACTACCAGATAGCCGAACCCGCCGACGGATACGCGGCGGTGGGGTGCGGGGACGAGTTCGCGCTCGGCGCCCTGCACGCCACCGCGGGCATGGGCCTCGAACCGCGCAAGCGGCTGACCCTGGCCCTGGCGGCCGCCGGCTACCACAGCGCCGGGGTCTCCGCCCCGTTCACCTACGTCACCGCGCGAAAGCCGCCGTCCTGATCGGGTCAGCGACAGTGCAGGACGGCGAACGGCCCCTGGGCCCGGGTCCCGTCCGGCTGCCGCCACCAGCCCGTGACCTGGCCGGTCGCCCCCTGCGGGAGGGTGCCGGGGCGCAGGACGCGGTTCAGGCGCAGGGTGACGTCCTGCGAGGTCCCGGTGAGGGTGGTCGACTCGCGGTCGTCGGTGACGGTGGAGAGGTCCGCCGGGACCGGGCCGTTCCCGGTGAACGAGCGTGTGATCCCGGGGTCGGGGGCATCGCTGGTGTTCTGGTCCTGTGCCTGGGCGCGGCCCTCGATCAGGGCGAGGAGCCCGTCGACGAGCACCGGGTCGTGGCAGCCGTCGTAGGCCCAGCGCGTGCCCAGCACGCCGTGCTCCATCGTGCCGACGAGCGCGTCCTCGGCGCCCTTGAGCGGGGCGCCGCGGTAGGTGACCGGCACCAGGTAGGTGACCGGCCCGGCGCCCGCCGTGTCGGTCACCGCCATGAACTCGATCCCGACCTCGCCCGCCGGGTCGTCCAGCCGGAAGCCGCCCGCCCTCTCCAGCTTCGGGGCGCCGACGGCGGGGCGGTACCAGGGGCGGGTGGGCAGCCAGGCGGTGAGCAGTTCGTCCTTGGACGGGACGACGGTGGTGTGGTGGATGACGGCCATGCGGGCGTTCTCTTTCGTCGGGTTCATCGGGTTCGTCTGGTTCGTCTGGCGATGATGTAGCGCCCATCCTTTCCCGCCGGACGGGAACGCGCCAGAGTGTCCGTGTCAGGAACTCCCTGCCGAACCCTCTGCCGGACTTCCTCCCGAGGAGCGGTCATGGACATCCCCGGTCCCTCACCCCGGCCGGACAGCGGTGCCGGCGCCGTCGCGGCGGCGGGCGGGCTGCACGCCTATCAGCTGCGGTTGCACGAGGAGTACGGGCCGGTCGTGCGGTTCCAACTGCCGGGCGCGGACACGGTCGTGTCGGTCTCCGACCCCGTGCTGCTGGAGGCGACGGCGCATCTCGACGAGCGGCCGGAGCGGCTCTTCGCTTTCCTGGAGCCGCTGTTCGAGGCGGGCAACCTGCAGGTACTGCCCGCCGCCGAGCACGCGCCGCTGCGGCGCCTGCTGCTGTCGGTGCTGGCCGGACGCCCGTCCCACGAGCGGCACTTCGGGCGGTTCACCACGCTGGCGACGGAACTCGCGGACCGCTGGGCCGGGCGCGGGACCACCGCCGTCGCGTCGCAGAAGGACCTCACCGCGCTCTCGCTGCGGATGATCTGCGCGTACGCCCTCGGGGGCGACACCGTGGACCCGGACGGCGTCGTCACCGCCTTCGAGGAGGTGCTCACCGAGCATCTGGGACGGCTCTACCGACTGCCGCTCCCCGGCGACGGGGAGGAACGGGCCGGGCGGGCCCGGAACGCTCTCGCCCACCTCCGCGCGACGGTCGACGAGGTGATCGCGGCGCACCGCCCCGGCGGCGGCCGGACGGACCGGAGCGATCTGATCGGGGCGCTCGTCGAGGCAGGTGAGCGTCCCGCGCGGATCCGCGACACCGTCATGATGACGATGCTGGCCGCCCACCACACGACCGGGGTGGCCGTCTCGTGGACCCTCCATCTGCTGGCACACCACCCCGAGGTGGCCGGACGTGTCGCCGGCGAGCTGGACCGCGTCCTCGGCGACCGTGCGGCCCCCGGGTATGCCGACCTGCGCCGGCTCACGTATCTGGAGATGGTCCTCAAGGAGTCGATGCGGCTCTGCCCGCCCGGCCCGTACGGCGCGCGGGAGACGGCCGAGGCCCTCGTGGTGGGCGACTACGTGATCCCGGCCGGGGCGACGGTCTTCTATCCGTTCCGGGCCGTGCACATGAACCCCGTCCACTGGCCCGAGCCGGAGAGGTTCGTGCCCGAGCGGTTCACCCCGGAGGAGATCGCCAGGCGGCCGCGGCTGGCCTACGTCCCCTTCGGGCTCGGGCCCCGTGGCTGCGAGGGGGCGTCCCTGGCCATGGTCGAGGCCGAGCTGGTGCTGGCCGTGCTGCTCAAGCGCTTCCGGTTCCTGCCGGTGCCGGGGCACGAAGTGATCCCGGTCGAACGGTTCGTCCTCTGGGCGGCCGACGACATCCGCCTGCTCGTGAGCCCGCGGGCCCCGGCGTAGGCGGGGTGTGCCGTTCATCCCGAGCCGGCGGGGACGTACGTTCCGAAGGTCCAGATGTTGCCCTCGGTGTCGCGGGCCATGTAGTCGCGCGAGCCGTACGGCTGGTCGGTCGGTTCCATGAGGATCTCGGCGCCTGCCCGCCGGGCCCGCTCGGCGTGCGCGTCGGTGTCCTCGACGGCCACGTAGACGGCGACGGGACCGGCGTCGCCCATCGCTTCCTCGAACACGCCGCCCCGCCCCTTCGAGCCGACCATCACCACACCGCCCCCATGGGCGAGTTCGGCGTGCAGCACCGTGCCGTCCTCGCTCTCGTACACCGCGCTCCTGGTGAAGCCGAAGGCTTCCGTGAGCTGCCCGATGGCCGCGTGCGCGTCCCGGTACCGCAGTACCGGGCAGACCGAAACCGTGCCCGCCATGACGATCACCTTTCCTCTCCTGGAGATCCGGAAGACCCTCATTCTGTCGGCCGGCACTGACAACGGCGCGACCGACGCGGGGGGCCGGTTCCCCTCGCGCGCCCCTCGCCCTCAAAGGGCCGCCCGCCACGTCCACTTATGAGGTCGTGCACCCGCCGTATGGCTTTGGGCAAGGCCTTCCCCTGCGTTTCCCGTGCACCGTCCATCGTCACGGGAGGCACACCCATGCGCAGGACCTGGCAGCGCCCCGGCATCGCCACGGCCGCCGTGGCGCTCGGCGCCGGCCTGTCCGTGACCGCGCCCTCGCGGCACCCGGTTCCCCTCCGGCTCCGGCTCGACCGCGGCGAAGTCCGGCGTCCGGGCGGCCTGATCCGGACCGGTGCGCATCCGAACGGGGGCGGCCGGCCAGCGGGCCCGCCGCCCCGCCCATAGCCTTGCGGACGCATCCCCCCGGATCGGAGGACCGACCCATGTTCGTCTTCGTGATGGACCCGCTCGGTGACGGATCGGAGCACAGGGCCACCGTCACCCTGATGCGTGCCGCCCTCGAACGCGGGCACGCCGTCTGGCACTGCCTGACCTCGGACCTGTCCCTCGTCGACGGGCGCGTCCGCGCCGTCGCCCGGCCGGTGGCCTTCGACGGCGGTCTGCCGGAGCTCGGGCCGCGCGCCGAGGTGGATCCGCACCGGGCCACCGCGGTTCTGATCCGCGTCGATCCGCCGTACGACATCCTGACGGTCACGCTGCTGCTGGAGCACCTGAGCGGTGACACCGTGCTGATGAACACGCCTCGCGGTCTGCGCGAGGCGAACGAGAAGCTGTACGCCTGCCGGTTCCCCGACCTGATGCCGCCCACCATCGTCTCCGCCGACCCCGAACGGCTCCTCGCCTTCGCCGCCGGCCGGCCGCACGGCGCCGTGTTCAAGCCGCTCGGCGACTTCAAGGGCCGGGGCATCCTCACCGTGGCCCCGGGGGATCCCAACGCCCGCTCGATCGCCGGGATCACGACGGCGAACGGCAGCCGGCCGGCGATGGCCCAGGCGTTCCTGCCCGAGGTCGCCGAGGGCGACAAGCGCGTCCTCGTCCTGGACGGCCGTCCCCTCGGCGGTTTCCTCCGCCGTCCGGCGAACGGCGACTTCCGCGCCAACATGGCCGTCGGCGGCAGCGTGCACGCCTGCGAGCTGGATGACGACGACGTCAGGATCGTGCGGCGGATCGCCCCCGCCCTCCGGGCCGACGGCCTGCACCTCGTCGGTATCGACGTCATCGGCGGCCGTCTCACCGAGGTCAACGTGACCAGCATGGCCGGCCTCCCCCAGCTCGACGAGCTCACCGGCTCCCGGCACGATCTGCGGATCGTCGGCTGGCTGGAGGAGCGGAGCGGGCGGCTGCGGCGCGGCGTCTGACGGCCCGTTCATCCCTGGCGGTGGACGGGGCGCCGCCGAACGGAGGAACCCCGGCCGCCGCTCCGGGTACCCCGGGGCCTGCCGGGAATCCGTTCCCGCATGGTGACGCAGCCTTCCGACGAGTCGTACTGGATGTCCACGACCCCCGCCACGACGTATCCCCCGCTGGCCACGGGGTCGGGCACCGAGGTCGACGTGGCCGTGATCGGCGGTGGGATCGCCGGGCTGAGCACCGCGTGGGAACTGGCGCGGGCCGGGCGGTCGGTGGCCGTGCTGGAGGCCGGGCGGATCGCCGAGGGGGTCAGCGGGCGGACGACCGCCAAGGTGACGGCGCTGCACGGGCTGGTGTACGCGCGGCTGCGGCGCACCCGGGGGCCGGAGGGGGCGCGGCTGTACGCGCGCTCGCAGCAGGAGGCGGTGGAGCACGTGGCCGAGGTCGCGGCGCTGCTGGGCGTCGACTGCGAGCTGGAGCGGCGGACCGCGTACACGTACGTGACGCGGGCGGCGGGGCGGTCCTCGGTGCGCGAGGAGGTCAACGCGGCCGAGCAGGCGGGGCTGGAGGCCACGTTCACGGAGCGGACCGGGCTGCCGTTCCGCGTCGAGGCGGCCGTCCGCCTCCCCGGCCAGGCGCAGTTCCATCCGCGCAAGTACCTGCTGGCGCTGGCCGAGGACGTGGTGGCGCGGGGCGGGGCGGTGTTCGAGCACACGCGGGTGACCCGGCTGCACGAGGGCTCGCCGTGCCGGCTGGGCGCGGAGAACGGGGCGGTGGTCACCGCCCGGGACGTGGTCGTGGCCACGCACCATCCGGTCTTCGACCGGGCGCTGCTGTTCTCCCGGCTGTCGCCGCGCCGCGAGCTGGTGGTCACCGGCGCGATCCCGGCCGCGCAGGACCCGGGCGGCATGTTCCTGACGGAGGAGGGCGGGAAGCGGTCGGTGCGCACGGCCCCGCTGTCCGGCGGGCGGCGGCTGCTGATCGTCACCGGGGAGAGCTTCACGCCGGGCACCGGCGACGTGGCCGCGCGCTTCGGCCGGCTGGCGGCCTGGGCGCGGGAGCGCTTCCCGGCGCTGGAGCCCGGGGTCCGGTGGGCGACGCAGGACAACGACTCCACCGACACGGTGCCGCTGGTCGGCCCGTTCCATCCGGGGGCGCGGCACACCTGGGTGGCCACGGGCTTCGGTGGCTGGGGCATGAGCGGCGGCGTGATGGCCGGGACGCTGCTGGCGGAGCTGATCTGCGGCCGGCGGCCGCCGTGGGCGGACCTCTACGACCCGAGGCGGCTGCGGAGCGCGGTGCGCGAGGCCCCGGCGTTCCTGCGCCACCAGGCAGGAGTGGCACGGCACTTCGTGGCCGACCGGCTGCGCCCGCCCGGCGCGGACCACGTGGCGGACATCGCGCCGGGCACGGGCGCGGTGGTGCGGATCGACGGCCGGCACTGCGCGGTGTACCGGGACGAGCACGGGACGGCGCACGCGCTCGCCGCGCGCTGTACGCACCTGGGGTGTCTGGTGGCGTTCAACGCGGCGGAGCGCTCGTGGGACTGTCCCTGTCACGGCTCGCGGTTCGCCACGGACGGCTCGGTCCTCCAGGGGCCCGCGGTGCGGCCGTTGGAGGAGCGGGACTCCGGGGAGTGACGCAGGGGTTCGTCAACCGGTCCCGGGGAGGCCGGGGATCCTGTCCTTCGGGTCCAACGTGCCGTCGGGCGGCGGCTTCTGTGCGTCCCGCGGCGGCCGGGGGACGCGGATCGCCCCCTTTCCCCGGTCGATCTTCCACTCGCGCCGGAAGCGCGGCAGGGCCTGTCGCGTTCCGGGCGCCGGCGCGCCGAAGACCTTCAACTGCGGGAGCAGGGCTCCCTGGAGCTCCACGCCCCCCGACAGCTTCCAGGCCGCACCGCCGGACGCCTCGGTGCGTACGTAGGGGGCGGCGAGGTCGCCGGTGAGGCCGGGGTTGCCGTAGAGGCCGACGGACGCCTCGGTGCCGAGGGCGGCCCTGACGCCGGACGCTCCGTCGACGGCGGCCCGGACGCGCGAGGTGCCGGAGCCGGCCTTGGCCTCGGGGGCCCAGCCCGTATCCGCCCGGTAGGTGCCGCCGATCCTGAAGTCGCCCTTCGTGGCGCCCTGTTCGATGGCGAAGCGGGCCTTGCCGTCGGCGTCGATCAGCACGTAGCAGGTCAGGTCGAGGTTGACGACGACGGGTATTCCGCCGACGTGGAGGACGGGATCGGCGCGGAGCCGGGCGAACGGCACTCGCAGGGGCTTGCCGTGCGTGGCCGAAGCACCCCGCCCCTTGAGCTTCCAGCCCGTTGCCCAGTCCCCGGCCAGGGCGAGCGAGGCGGCCTTCGGCCCGCCGCCGGGGCCGCCGCCGTCGTAGGAGAACTCGACTTGCGGGGCGAGCCGGACGAAGCCGGTGGCGGCCGTCCCGGTGGGGATCGTGGTGTCGACGTCGACGCGCAGGCTGCCCGGCGGCAGGCGGGCGCTTTCGGGGCCGTCGCGTACGTCGCCGCGCCCGGACCGGGAGACCTTGACACCCGGGACGAGCGGGCTGACCTCGACCTCGGAGGGATCGACGGGGACCGTGCCCGCGACCCTCGCGTCACCGAGCACGGCGGCGAGCGTGGTCGGGGCGGTGCGGACCTCGGTGCCGTGCGCGGTCCGGCCCAGGATCCCGGTGACCTCGGCCAGGATGCCCCGGGGGGCGTCGCGCGTGGGCGGGCTCGCGATGACGTCGCCGGTCCGGACCGGCCTCCCGGGAGCCGGCTCGGCCGATGCCTTGGACGAGATGACGGCGCGTCCGGTGCGGGGGTCGAACGAGTAGACCTTGAGGTCCCGGTCGGCCTTCGGGTCCCGGTCGGCCGCCGCGCCGTCGGTGGGCACGGCCACGGCTCCTCGCCGTGCCGGCTCGGTGGGCCCCGGACCGAGGTGCCACTTCGGGGAACCGATGAGCGGGGGCTGCTCCTTCGGTACGTCCCCCACGGCGCCGGCGTGGGACGTGCCGGGCGACGAGCAGGCCGTGAGGGTCAGGGAGACGGCGGCCAGCGCCGGGACGAGCACTCTCTGGCCGAGTTTGCGCATGGGGGGTCCTCATCGGAACGTGAGGGGGGTCGGATCCGCGGGAGCACGACACCGCGGAGACCGGACACACGGCGGAGGGGCGTGATCTACATGCCGGTAGACCCGGCCGGATCATGTCACGCGCGGGCCGGATCGGAACAGCCCCTTCCACTCTCGCCGTTGATGACGTGGGTCACAGCCTCCCGCTACCCCTTGCGCCGCTGGGGTGCCTTGCGGGTGGCCGGGCAGCGCCCGTGCGGCTGCTCGGGGGGCGGGCCGGGCGGCAGGGGCGGGATGCGGCGGGACACGGGGGCCTCGGGGGTGAGTTCGAAGGCGTCGCCGCAGTGGCCGACCTCCAGGGCCTCGCCGTCCAGCAGCGCGTACGTGGCCGTCGTCCCGGTGATCTCCACCCGCAGCCGGCGCTGCCGGAAGACGAGGGTGAAGGCCAGGCGCCCGATCTGTTCGGGCAGGCGGGGGGCGAAGAAGAGTGTCCCGCCCTGGTGGCGCATCCCGCCGAAGCCGGCGACCAGGGCGTACCAGGTGCCGCCGAGGGAGGCGATGTGGATGCCGTCGCGGGTGTTCCCCTCCAGGTCCTCCAGGTCCATCATCGCCGCCTCGCCCATGTAGTCGTAGGCGAGGCGCATCTGGCCCACCTCCGCGGCCATCACGGCCTGGGCGCAGGCGGACAGCGAGGAGTCGCGGACGGTCAGGGGTTCGTAGTAGGCGAAGTTGCGGGCCTTCTCCTCGGGGGTGAAGGCGTCGCCGCACGCCGACATGGCGAGGACGAGGTCGGCCTGTTTGATGACCTGCTTGCGGTAGAGGTCGAAGTAGGGGAAGTGCAGCATCAGCGGGTACTGGTCGGGCCGGGTCCCGGCGAAGTCCCAGACCTGGTGGCCGGTGAAGCCGGCCGACTGTTCGTGGACGGCCAGTTCCTCGTTGTACGGCACGGTCATCCGCATCGCGGCGTCGCGCCAGGCCGCGGTCTCCTCGTCGTCGACGCCCAGCGCGGCGGCCGCGTCCGGGTGCCGTTCGGCGGCGGTGGCCGCCTCGTGCAGGTTCTGCTGGGCCATCAGGTTGGTGTAGAGGTTGTCGTCGGCGACGGCGCTGTACTCGTCGGGGCCGGTGACGCCGTCGATGTGGAAGTCGCCGTGGTGGTCGTGGTGGCCGAGCGAGCGCCACAGCCGGGCCGTCTCGACCAGCAGCGGCAGGCCCACTTCCTGGTCGAAGGCGTCGTCGCCGGTGGCCGAGACGTAGCGCACCACGGCGTAGGCGATGTCGGCGTTGACGTGGAAGGCCGCCGTGCCCGCGGGCCAGTAGGCCGAGCATTCGTCGCCGTTGATGGTCCGCCAGGGGAACGCGGCCCCGTGCAGGCCGAGTTGGCGGGCGCGTTCCTGGGCTGCGGGCAGGGTGCTGTGGCGCCAGCGCAGGGCCTGCTCGACGGCCTGCGGGGCGGTGTAGGTGAGGGCGGGCAGGACGAACATCTCGGTGTCCCAGAAGCAGTGGCCGTCGTAGCCGGGCCCGGTCAGGCCCTTGGCGGGCAGGGCGCGGGCCTCGCCGCGCGCGCCGGTCTGCAGGACGTGGAAGAGCGCGAAGCGGACGGCCTGCTGGATCTCGGCGTCGCCGTCCACCTCGACGTCGGCGCGGGACCAGAACCCGTCGAGGAACTCGCGCTGTTCGTCCACCAGTCCGGCCCAGCTGGTGCTGACGGCACCGGCGAGAGCGGCGTCCACCTGGTCGTGCACGGCCGGCACCGAGCGGGCCGCCGACCAGCCGTGGGCGACGAACTTCTCCAGCCGCAGCCGCTGCCCCGACGCCAGCCGGGAGGTCACGGTGAGCCGGGCCAGGTTCTCGCTGCTCTCCGCCGCCAGCACGGTCTTCTCCGGCCCGTCGACCACGTGGTCGGCGGACGCGCAGACCTTGAGTCCGCTGCGGGCGGTGCAGTGCAGCAGCCGGACACGCGTGCCGTTGGCGTGGGTCTCCCCCGGCACCAGCGGGTCCGTGAGCTGGGCCGCGGTGCGCGGATCGGCACCGTTGGCGGGCATCGGCTCGTTGGCGACCAGTTCGGACTGGATGACGATGCGGACGTCGCCGTCGAGCGGTTCGACCTCGTAGGCGACGGCGGCCACCGCGCGCTGGCTGAAGGAGACCAGCCGGGTGGAGCGGACGCGGACGCTGCGGCCGCTGGGCGAGGTCCACTCGGCGGTGCGGTGCAGCAGGCCGGTGCGGAAGTCCAGCAGCCGCTCGTGCCGGTGCAGTTTGCCGTAGCGCAGGTCGAAGGGCTCGTCGTCGACGAGGAGGCGGATCACCTTGCCGTTGGTGACGTTGATGACGGTCTGGCCGGACTCGGGGTAGCCGTAGCCGGCCTCGGCGTAGGGCAGCTGGCGGAACTCGAAGACGCCGTTGAGGTAGCTGCCGGGCAGGCCGTGCGGCTCGCCCTCGTCGAGGTTGCCGCGCCAGCCGACGTGCCCGTTGGAGAGGGCGAAGACCGACTCGCTCTGGGAGAGGATGTCGAGGTTGAGTTCGGTCTCGCGCAGGCACCAGGGCTCGACGAGATAGGCCGGATGCGTGATCACGTGGCGTCCTCCAGCAGGTCGGCGAGATCGTCGACGACGGTGTCCGCGCCGTGCCGGCGCAGGGCCTCGGCCTGTCCCACCCGGTCGACGCCGACGACGAAGCCGAAGTCCCCGGCGCGCCCCGCCTCCATGCCGGCCAGGGCGTCCTCGAAGACGGCGGCCTCGCCGGGCGCGACGCCGAGCTCCTTCGCGGCGGCGAGGAAGGTGTCGGGGTGCGGTTTGCCGGGCAGGCCGCGTTCCTTGGCGACGATGCCGTCGATGCGGACCTCGAAGAACTCCTCGATGCCCGCCGCGATCAGCACGTCACGGCAGTTGGCGCTGGAGGAGACGACGGCGCGGCGCAGTCCCGCGTCCCGGGCCGCCCGGGCGTAGCGGACGGAGCCGGGGTACGCCTCCACGCCCTCCTTGCGGATCCTGGCGAGGACGAGGAGGTTCTTGCGGTTGCCGAGGCCTTGGACGGTGTCGGCGTCGGGCGGGTCGTCGTCCGTGCCCTCGGGCAGGACGATCTGCCGGGAGGCGAGGAAGGAGCGCACCCCGTCGGCCCGGGGTTTGCCGTCGACGTACTCGTCGTAGTCGGCGACGGGGTCGAAGGGCCGGAAGGCGGGGCCGTCGCGGCGGGCGAGGAAGGCGTCGAACATCTCCTTCCAGGCCGCGGCGTGCACGACGGCCGTCTTGGTCAGGACACCGTCGAGGTCGAACAGGCAGGCGCGGACGTGGGCGGGCAGGCCGAGTGCGGTCACGCTGTTCCCCCTTCCCGGGTTGCCGCACAGCCTGCCTCCGGGGTGGGTGAATCACTCGTTCGCGCTTTCGGCCGGGGCCGGGGCGTCAGCCTCCGCAGCGGCGTGCCGAGGCCGCGCCCCGGTGCGCGGTGATGGCCCGGTCGAGGTTGGTGGCCGCGCTGATCAGCGCGAGGTGGGTGAAGGCCTGGGGGAAGTTGCCGAGGGCCTCGCCGGCGGGGCCGATCTCCTCGGCGTACAGGCCGAGATGGCTTCCGTGGGTGAGCATCTTCTCGAAGATGTAGCGGGCCTCGCCGACGCGGCCGGCGCGGGCGAGGGCCTCCACGTACCAGAAGGAGCAGAGGTTGAAGGTGCCCTCGTCGCCGCTGAGGCCGTCGGCGCCGTCGGTGCGGTAGCGGCGTACGAGGCTGTCGCTGACCAGCTGGTCCTCGATGCGGCGCACGGTGGACAGGAAGCGCGGGTCGCGCGGGCCGGCGAACTTGACCAGCGGCATGACCAGCAGCGAGGCGTCCAGGGTCCGGCCGTCGGCGCTCTGGCAGTAGGCGCCGAGCTCCGGCGACCAGCAGCGCTCCTGGACGAAGCGGTACGCCTCGGCGGCGCTGTCGCGCCACCGCTCGACGGGGGCGGGCATGCCGCGGTGCCGGGCGATGCGCAGGGCGCGTTCGAAGGCGACCCAGGTCATCAGGGCGGAGTAGGTGAAGCGTTGGGGGCCGCCGCGGGTCTCCCAGATGCCGTCGTCGTGGTCCTCCCAGTGCTTCTCCAGCCAGTCGAGCTGGCGGCCCAGCGCCTCCCACAGTTCGTAGGAGATGGGTTCGCCGTGCTTGTTGAAGAGGTAGACGGAGTCCATCAGCTCGCCGTGGATGTCGAGTTGGGTCTGGCGGGCGGCGGCGTTGCCGATGCGCACGGGCTTGGAGCCGCAGTAGCCCGAGAGGTGGTCGAGGACGGTCTCGGGGAGGTCGGCGCGGCCGTCGATGCCGTAGAGGACGTGCAGTCCGGTGCCGGGCGGGGCCTCGACGCAGCGCTGGTGGAGCCAGTCGATGAAGGCGGCGGCCTCCTCGGTGAAGCCCAGGCGCATCAGGGCGTAGAGGGTGAAGGCGGCGTCGCGGATCCAGGTGTAGCGGTAGTCCCAGTTGCGGCCCCCGCCGGGCTGTTCGGGGAGCGAGGTGGTGGGGGCGGCGACGAGGGCACCGGTGGGCTGGTGGACGAGGAGTTTGAGGGCGAGCGCGGAGCGTTCGACGGCTTCGCGGTAGCGGCCGCGGTACTGGGAGTGGCGCACCCAGCGGTCCCAGTACTCCAGGGTGCTGTCGAGCAGGACGGCCGCCTCGTGCCCGTCGATGGGGGCGGGCGGCGCGGGCTCTTCGGTCCACTGGGCGGCGAGTTCGAGGGTGCTGCCGGGGTCCAGGGCGACGGTCGCGCGGACCTCGCGGCCGTCGCCGGCGGGTTCCAGGGGCACGGAGGAGCGCAGCACCAGGGCGCCGCCGGGGGCGGCGAAGACGGCGCCGTGGTCGGTGACGGTCACGGTGTGCGGGGCGCGGGCGTAGTCGAAGGCCGGGCGGCAGCACACCTCCAGGACGGCGCGGCCGCGCGGTACGCGCACCTGGCGGACGATCTGGCGGGCACGCCGCTCGGGGAAGGAGGGGTGGTCGGGGACCATGAAGTCGTAGAGCTCGGCGACGGAGCTCCGGCCCAGGAAGCGGGTCAGGAGCACGTTGGAGTCGGGCATGTACATCTGCCGGGTGCGTTCGGCGTCGCGGGCGGTGACGCCGAAATGGCCGCCGAGGCGGGCGTCGAGCAGGGAGCCGAAGACGGCGGGTGAGTCGAAGCGGGGAAGGCAGCACCAGTCGATGGTGCCGTCGGCGCCGACGAGGGCGACCGTGTGCAGGTCGCCGATGATCCCGTGGTCCTCGATGGGCAGGTAGTCCCGCTGCCGCGGGCCGCTGTCGTAGGTCATCGGACGTCCCTCCCGTCCCGGGAGTTATCGCTGTCTCCGTTGTACCTCTGTCGGTCGGGTGTTGCCGCCGCACGACGGAATCCTTCGTTCCATTGCGGAACCGCGGACCATTCCTTTCGTTGCCAGGCCGATGTGCGTTCTCGACCATACGATCGCCGGACGGGCCGCAAGCTCGCGCCGTCCCCGGCCCCGCACCACCACTCCGCGAAGTGCCGCGACGCCGACCTTGCCGGTGACCCCGGGCCCGCCGAGACTGGAGACAGGCGGGAGGTGCGGCGGTGACCGTGACCGTGGCCCTGGCCGGGGACACCATGCTGGGGCGCGGCGTCGCCGAGCGGCTGGCGGCGGCGCCGGAGCCCGGGACGCTGCTGTGCCCGGGGCTGCGGGAGGCGCTCGCGGCTGCCGATCTGGTCGTCCTCAACCTGGAGTGCTGCGTCTCGGAGCGCGGTGAGCCCTGGCCCGACCCCGACAAGCCGTTCTTCTTCCGGGCGCCGCCCGCGGCCGCCCGCGTCCTGGCGGAGCTGGGCGTGGACTGCGTGACGCTCGCCAACAACCACGCGCTCGACTACGGATACGACGCGCTCGGCGACACGTTGGAGCTGCTGGCCGGGGCCGGGATCGCGGTGGTGGGCGCGGGACGGGACGAGGCCGGGGCCCGTGCCCCGGCCGTCCTGGAGGCCGGTGGGCTGCGCCTGGCGGTGGTGGGCGCCACCGACCACCCCGAGGACTTCGCGGCCGGCCCCGGCCGTCCGGGCGTCGCCCTCGCCGACCTGCGCCAGGGGGTACCCGCCTGGCTGAGCCGGACCGTCGAGGAGGCGGCGCGCGGGGCCGACGCGGTGCTCGTGACCCCGCACTGGGGCCCCAACATGACCACCCGGCCGCCCTCGTACGTGCGCGAGGCCGCCGGTGTCCTGCATGCCGCCGGCGCCTCGCTGGTCGCGGGCCACTCGGCCCACGTCTTCCACGGGGCCGGCCACCGCACGCTCTACGACATGGGCGACTTCGTCGACGACTACGCGGTGGACCCGGTCCTGCGCAACGACCTCGGCCTGCTCTTCCTCGTCGCCTTCGAGGGCGCCGTCCCGGTCCGGCTGGAGGCCGTCCCCCTGTACCTGGACCACTGCCACACGGTCGAGGCGGGCGAGGGAGCGCGCCGCTGGATCCGCGACCGCTTCGTCCGCGCGAGCGCGGCGCTGGGCGCCAC
Source organism: Streptomyces sp. AV19 (assembly GCF_015999245.1). Classification (GTDB taxonomy): domain Bacteria; phylum Actinomycetota; class Actinomycetes; order Streptomycetales; family Streptomycetaceae; genus Streptomyces. The sequence continues at coordinate 25,794 of NZ_JAEAMR010000016.1, forward strand.
CGTCACGGACGGGGACGACGGACGGCTGACGGTGGACTGGGCGCGGGGCCGGTGACGGTCAGGCCGCCCACTCGGTGGCCAGGAGGGACCACACGGCCATGTCCTGGCGGACCCCGTCGACCGGGAAGGACTGGCGGAGCACGCCTTCGTGGGTCATGCCCAGGCGCTTGGCCACGGCGGCGCTGCGGTGGTTGTCCACGGACGCGCGCCATTCGACGCGGGCCATGCCGCGTGCCCCGAAGGCCCAGTCGATCATCTTCCGCGCGGCGGCCGTGACCAGGCCCCGGCCCTGGGCCTCGGGGCTGATCCACACGCCCAGCTCGCAGACGCCGGAGCGGACGTCGAAGACCCGGAACAGCGTGCCGCCGACCAGGGCTCCGTCGAGCCGTATCGCGAAGAGCCGCCCCCGGTCGTCACGTTGGGCGTCGGCGTAGCGCTGGAGGAAGGCGCGGGCCCCGTCGGTGTTCGTCACGTCGGTCGCCCACGGCAGCCAGGGCGCGAGGTGCTCCTGGTGGGCGGCGACGTAGGCCGCGAACTCCTCGGCCTGCCACGGCTCCAGGGGGCACAGGTCGGCTCCGGGGGCGAGGGACGAGCTGAGCACGGAAGTCCTCCGATCGGTCGCGAAATGCGCACGGTGCCTGAGACACCGGGATGCATTCCAAACGTTTGTTACGTACTCTCGTCACCTTAGGCCCCGCCCGACGGAGAAGGGAAGCCCACATGCCTGCACGCGGTGATCACGACGCGAAGCGACGGGACGTGTCCGACGCGGTCTGGCGGGTGCTCGCGGAGCGCGGTTTCGACGGCCTGACGATCCGCGCCGTCGCCGCCGAACTGGGCTCCTCCACGGGCCTGGTGAGCCACTACTTCCCCAGCAAGCGGGCGCTCGTGGCCCACGCCCTGGCCGTCGCCGAGGAGCGCACCGCGCACCGCGCCCTGCACACCCCGCCGGCCGAGGGCCTGGCCGGGCTGCGCGCGGCCCTGCTGAACGTCCTGCCGCTCTCCGGGGAGATGACCGCCATCAACCGCGCCTGGGTCAGCTCCTGGGACGCCGCGCTCGCCGACGACGGTCTGGGCATGGACGAGGCGGCCCGGCTCGCGCGCTGGCGCGACAAGCTCGCCGGGCACGTCCGCACCGCCCGGGAGCGCGGCGAACTGCCCCCGGGGACGGACCCGGACGAGACGGCCGCGGGGGCGGCGGCCTTCGCGCACGGGCTCGTCGTCCACGCCCTGTTCGACCCCGGCCGCTACCCCGGGCGGCGCCAGCTCGCCCTGGTCGACTCCTTCCTCGACGGACTGTCGACCGAGCGCGCTTGAACGGGAGTTGACCGTCAGGCGGTCAGGGCCCCGCGCAGCGCCACCGCGAAGTCCGCGGTGTGCGTCAGGTAGCCCACATGTCCGCCCGGAAAGCCGGTGACCTCGGTGCCGACCCGGTCCGCCAGGGTGCGCGTCGTGCGGTGCAGGAGCGTCTTCGGCCCCTCGTCGCCGAGCGCCAGGGTGAAGCGCGCCGCGCGCAGCGCGTCGGTGTCCGGCCGGAAGCGGGAGAAGGAGCGCAGTTCGTACGTCAGGCCCGTCTCCACGTTGGCGTGGATCCGGGCCAGCATCTCCCGGACCGGCGCGGGCAGCGCCTCCGCGTCCGGTTCCGGCGGCCCGTCCACGCCGATCGCCCGGCTGAGCCGGTCCAGCGCGGGCCGGATGCCCTCGCGCCGGTGGAGTTCACACACCTCCTGGAACAGGGCGTGCCACTGGTCCGCGTCGGGCAGCAGGTCGATGACGAACGGTTCGTGCGCGACCAGGGCGCGTACCTGGCCGGGGTGCCGGGCCACGAGGTCCATGCCGGTCATGGCGCCGTAGCTGGTGCCGAAGACGTACGCCGGTTCGCCGCCGGCGAGCGCGTCCAGCAGCAGGTGGGCGTCGTGGCCGCGCTCCTCGATCCGCCGCTCGGCGGGCGAGGCGGTGAGGCGGCTGCGGGAGTGGCCGCGCGGGTCGAAGGTGATGACGGTGTGGCCCTCGGCCATCAGGGCGGCCAGCGGCGCGAACATGGCGGCGTCGGCCTCCCCGCCGTTGAGCAGCAGGAGGGGCGGGCCCGCGCCGCGCACCTCGTAATGGATCTCCGCGCCGGGAACGGTCAGCGTACCTGTCCTCATGAGTCCTCCAGGGTGCCTTGGAGGACGGGTGCCCGGCAACGGCGTCACGACCCCTCGCGCCGGGCCACGCGCTTCTCGAACTCCCGGAAGGCGCCCTCCTGTCGCCACTCGACCGCCGCCTTCGGGCTCGCGGCCAGGACGGCCGCGCACGGAGCCTCCGGCCGGGGGGCGCCCGGGCGGTCGCGGGCGCACTCGGGGACGGCGGTGAAGTCGTCGCGGCCGCGCCACAGGCTGCGGCCGGGCAGGAAGCCGTACTCCAGGGAGGTGCGCGCCAGGTTCTTCAGGGCCCGGTAGCCGAGGCGGTGGGAGGTGGCCGCCCGCTGGTACTCGGCGGTGATGTCCGAGCGTTCGACGCCGCCGTCGTCGGTGGCCAGGGCGACGGGGACCCGGTGGCGGCGGTAGAGGCCGAAGGGGTGGCGGCGGCCGGAGACGCCCAGGATCTGGGAGTTGCTCGTCAGGGGCGTCTCGACCAGGACGTGCCGCGCGGCCATCGTGGCCAGCAGCCCGGAGCGGTCGTCCTCCCACAGCACGTCCACGCCGTGGCCGATCCGTTCGGCGTGCCCGGTGTGCACGGCCTGCCGGATGTGCGAGCGCAGGAACTCGGGCCCGACCAGGCCCGGCACCAACTCCCCCGCGTGCAGGGTGATGTGGACCTCCGGGTACCAGCCGTGCAGCCGGTCCAGCATGCGCATGTGCAATCCGTAGTCCCTCAGGGCCACCGCGCCGTCCTCCGGGGTCACCAGGTTCACCGCGACGAACCTCGGGTCCCGGCGGGCGAGTTCGAAGCCGAGCAGCAGCTCGGTGAAGACCTGCTCCGGGGCGGCGGCGCGGTCCACCTGGGTGATGAGGCGGACCGGCAGCCCGCAGCCCGCGTGCGGCCGGGGCGTGTCGCAGCGGGAGGCGGCGCGGAACTCCGCCGCCGCCCGGTCCGTCGCGGCACGGGCCCGCTCGACGAGCCCGTCCAGCCCGCCGCCGGCCAGCAGCCTGCGCCGCAGCCGGTCCAGGTCCCGGTCGTACCCGGTCCGGCCGGCGAGCGCGGCCACCCCCTCCGCGGGGTGGCTGACCATCGTCTCCAGGTAGAACTGGTGCTGTTCGGCGGCCCGGTCGGCGATCTCGCTCAGCAGCCGGCCCATGTGGCCGGTCTCCACTTCCTCGAACTTCTCGAAGGTGGCGAAGAAGTGGTCGTGCCCGGTCTCCCGGCCCGGCACGAAGTCCTGCATGGACCAGGCCCGTACGAGCCTGCGGTGGAACGCCGCGTCGTGCCGGGCGTCCGCGGCCGGTCTGCCGCCGCCCGCGCGGCAGGGCGGCACGACCGCCCGCAGCGAGCCCTCCTCGACGCAGAGGCCGTCCCGGGCCGCCAGCTCCAGCATCAGCTCCGTGGGGGCCGCGCCGCCCAGGTGGTTGTGCAGGTCGGCGCCCTTGGGCAGGGCCCGGAGGAACGCCCGCAGCGCCCGCGGGCGGCCGCGCACCTCCTCCATGTACGCGGCCGTGGCCGCCTCCGCCGCGTTCTCGCCCCGCCGGGCCCGCTCCGGTGCCCCCCAGGCGGGCAGGACGGCCGCGCAGAGGACCGCAGCCAGAGCACTGCGCAGCAGCACACGTCGATGGTTCACCGGACCTCCTGGCGGTGGCCGTTGCCTGCGATGACGACACTGGTCTACCGTCTGGCCGACCCGTTCACCATGGCAACGCCCCAGGGCCCGCACAACGGGCCCGTCACCCCTGTCCAGTTGACGCCGGCCCCGGGGGCCGTACCGCCAAGCGGGCGGATTCCCGGGGGAGTCGGGCCTCACACGGGCGGGGGCGGAGCGGCGGGCCGCCGGGGCAGGTGCATGTCCAGCAGGCAGACGTCGTCGCGCTGTTCCTTGGGCAGCAGCCGGGCCAGCAGGGCGTCGAGGGAGCCGGGGCCCGGTCCCCCGAGCTCGCTCCGGGCCGCCCCGGCGAGGCGGGCGAGGCCCTCGTCGAGGAGCTCCCTGGGGCGTTCGACCAGTCCGTCGGTGTAGAGGAGCAGGTGGTCGCCGGGCTCGAGGCGGCACTCGGCCCGGCCGTAGGAGGGCTCCGCGACCGCGCCGAGCAGCACGCCCCCGGGCGGCGTCAGGAACTCCGCCGTGCCCCGGCGCACCAGCAGCGGCGGCAGGTGTCCGGCCTGCGCCCAGGCCAGGCGGCGGGCGGTGGGGTCGTAGCGGCCGAGCACCATGGTGGCGGTGGTGTGGTTCCCCTCCGGGGCGTGCAGGAGCAGGGCGTTCAGCCGGCGCAGCGCGTCGGTGAGCTCCGACCCGGTGAAGACCATCCCCTTGGCCGTGAAGCGCAGTTGCGCCATGGCCGCGACGGCGCCGATGCCGTGCCCGGCGACGTCGCCGATCGCGAAGAGCACGCTGCCGTCGGGCAGTTCCAGGGCGCTGTACCAGTCTCCGCCGACGTTGAGGTCGTCGTGCGAGGGCAGGTAGGCGACGTCCACGCGCAGGTCCGCGAGGTTCAGCGACTGGCCGGGCAGCGGCAGCAGCGCCTGCTGGAGGCGCGCGGCGACGGTCCGTTCGGCCTGCAGCACGGTGCGCTGGGCCAGGACGGCCTGCTGGGTCTCCATCAGGGCCAGCTCGGCGAGCCGCTGGGCGGTGATGTCCTGGACGAAGCCGTGCACCTCGACGGGCTCGTCCTGGGCGTCCAGCACCGCCTCGGCGACGACCCTCAGGTGCCGGACGCCCGACCGCGTGGTGATCCGGAACGGGTGGTCCACGGGGGTGCCGGCGCCGAGCAGTCCGCGGATCGCCCGTCCGAAGGCCGGGAGGTCCTCGGGCAGCAGGTGGCGCGGGAGCTCCTCCAGGGTCATCGGGCCCCGGGCCGGATCGCGGTCCAGGATGGCGTAGACCTGCTGCGACCAGGTGATGGTGTCCGTGACGAGGTTCCAGTCCGCCCAGCCGAGGTTGCCCAGCCGCTGGACGTCGCCGAGCAGTTCGCGCTGCCTCCTCGCGCCGTCGTGGCAGGTCCAGGTGACGACGAGCGCGTCGCCCAGTCTCGTGGCGCGCACCGAGAAGGTGGAGATCCTCCGGACGCCGGGGGCGACCTCCTCGTAGGGGCAGGGGGCGCACGCGTACGGCCGTCCGGTCCGCAGCGTGTCCAGGTAGCCCTGCCACGCCGGTGTGCCGGCCAGGGTGGGGTAGCACTCGAGGACGCGCAGCCCCACCAGTTGGTGGCCGCGCCGGCCGGCCACGTCGACGGACCGCGGGGCGGCGGCGTCGATGCGGAAGTCCTCCACCTCGCCGGTCGCGGACCGCATCGGCGTGAGCAGCACGGCCGCCCCCGGGAGGGCGTCGAGGACCGGCTGGACGAGCCGTGCGGTGCGGTCGGCGGACTGGCGCGGGGGCGCGCCGCAGGCCCGGAGGCTTCCGGCGCACAGCCCGGCCGCCTCCTCCAGCAGCCCGCGGACGTCGGGGCCGAAGGGCGCGTCCACCGTGCGCAGCACGCCCAGGGCCGCGGTGGTGGTGCCGTCGGTGACCACGGGGAGCCAGGCGCGGGTGGGCCATCGATGCGGGGCGTCGGCCGGCAGATGGTGCCGTCCCCCGTCCTGTTCGAGGTCCTCCAGCCAGATCGCTTCACCTGAACGGATGACGTCGAGGGCGGCGATGCCGGCGACGGGCGGGACGTGGCGCCACTGGGCGGCGAGGGTGGCCCCGACGCCGGCGTGCCCGCCCAGCTCCAGCGTGCCGTCGGCGTTGCGCACGAAGAGCATCACGGCGTCGGCCTCGGCCGGGGGCCCCGCCAGGTGGTCCAGCAGCCGGCCGGCCAGCTCCTGCGCGTCGGTGACGCCGGCCAGCCCCTCGCCCAGTTCGCGCAGGACCGCGGCGCCCGTCGTCTCCGGGCCCCTGGGCCCCGGCACCGTCCGCCGGACGTACCGGGCCGAGTCGAAGACGGACCCGTGGCCGCGTGCCGGGTCCTCTTCCGGGACGTCCCCGGCCGCCTCGGTGACGGCGTGGTCGCGGCCCATGCCGCCGAGGGCCCGCCAGCACTCCTCCATCAGCGTGCGGCCGCCGGACGACGCGCGCCGGGTCAGCTCCTGGTACGCCGCCGGCGCCGAGCAGCCCGACCGGGCCATCAGCACGCCCTTGGCGCGCTCCAACACGGCGGCGGTGGAGGCAAGATGCTCCAGCCGCTCGTTCTCCGCCCGTAACTTGGCCACGACCTTGGCCAGTTGGACCACATCGGGCGCAACACCGGACTCGTCGTCCCGCACAGACTCGCTCGCCACGTTCCCGAGCATGGCACAACCGGACCGCGGCTCGCCCTGTGGTCCCCGTGGAGTTGGGCGTCCGGCCGTCGGCGCGGTCACGGTCCCGCGCGGCCGTGCCGCCGGCGCACGGCCTCCAGCCACCGGGCCCGGAGCACCTCGTACTGGCGGCGCTCCGCGGGGGTCAGCGGATGGCCGTCGCGGTCGGTGAGGAACGCCCGGATGGCGTCGTTGATCTCCTCGGGGCGCGATCGGTCCGAGGCTGTGGGAGACATGGGGCCAGACTAGGCAGGGCGCCGGTCCGCAGCAGCGGTTCCGGGGATTCGCCAGGCCCGTCGCGCCACGGTGCGCAACCGTTCATCACCCTCCGTGCGGACGGCGGTCCCGGACGTTCGGGATCTGTTCGACGGCGACACAATGGAGTCGGGCTCGGGGAAGACAGGCTCGGGGAAGACACTCGACGCGACCGAGGAGCCAGCCATGGAGCACACGACGGAGTGGCGGATCCAGGTGAACCTCACCGAGGACGGCGAGACCACCAAGGCCCGGGCGGTCCTGGACACCGGCGCCACGTCCCTCACCGGCCAGGGCGTCGCCCACCGCTCCCCCGACGACACGGACGTCCGGCTGATCGGCGACGAGTTCGCGGCGGGCCGCGCACTGCGGGAGCTGGGCGACAAGCTGATCGGCACGGCGCAGCGGGACGTGGCGGCGCGGGGGTCCGGGCCGGAGGGGCGGAGGTCGCCGATGTACGGATGGGAACTTTAGGGAGCCGGGCCCTGAGCGGGTCGGGCGAATTCCGCTGCGCGGTTCGGCAGCGCCCCGAGGGGGCGCGGGGCCCTTTCGCCGTGCGGCTCCGCCGGTGGGCGCGACCGGCCACGACGGCGCCGCAGCCGGCCGACGACCCGCCGCGGCACTTCCGGCGGAGCGCTCAGCCCGGCCGTGCGAAGCGGCGCGCGGCCACCGCGAGCGCCGCCACGGCGATCGCGGCGGTGATGCCGAGCTCCGCCGCGACGGGCGGCTGCCAGCCGGGGGACGGGAACGCGGCCCCGGGCGCGTGCGCGGCCACCGCCCGGCGCAGCGGATCGACCGCGTACGTCAGCGGGTTGGCCAGGCAGAGCACCGTGAGCCAGCGCGGCAGGCCGGAGAGCGGGAACATCGCCCCGGAGAGGAACAGCATCGGCATCATGGCGAAGCCCAGCACCGCCTGGAAGGTCTGCATGCGGGTGATGCAGACGGCGGCGACGGCTCCGAGGGCGGTCAGGGCCAGGGCGGCCAGGGCGAGTTCGCCGGTCAGCGTGGCGAACAGGGCAGGGTCGTAGGGGACGTGCGCGGTCCCTGCCAGGGCGAGGACGAGCACGCCCTGACAGGTCGCCACGGTCGCGCCTCCCGCGCACTTGCCCAGCAGCAGGGCGTCGCGCCGGACGGGGGCGACGAGCATCTCGCGCAGGAAGCCGGCCTCGCGGTCCCACACGATGGACGCGCCCGCGCCGATCGCGGGCATCTGCACGGTCATGACGAGGACGCCCGGGAAGAGGTACGTGCGGTAGTCGCCGGCGCCCGCGGAGGCGGGGACGAGGGCCGACAGGCCCGTGCCGAGGACGAGCAGCAGGAGGACGGGCTGCGCCAGCGTGATGGCCAGCCGGCCGCGGTTGCGCAGGAAGTGCATCATCTCCCGCTGCCAGACCACCCGGACGGCGCGCATCTCGTGCCGTACGCCCCCGGGGACCGCCCGCACGGCGGTCGTCATCGCGTGTCCTCCGCACTGTGGAGGGTGCGGCCGGTGCAGCGGAGGAACACGTCGTCCAGGCTGGGCCGGGTGACGGCCACCGACAGCACCGGCACCCCGAGCCCCTCGCACAGGCGGGGCACGAACGACGCCCCGTCCGGGACGTGGACCAGCAGCCCTTCGCGGTCCGCGTGCACCCGCAGGCCGAAGCGTTCGCGCAGGGCGCGCAGCGCGGCGGTGTCGTCGGCGGTGCGGACGGCGACGCGGTCGGCGCCGACGACGGCCTTGAGGGCGGCGGGAGTTCCCTCGGCGACGATGCGGCCCCCGTCGATGACGGCGATGCGGTCGCAGTGTTCGGCCTCCTCCAGGTAGTGGGTGGTCAGGAAGAGGGTCACCGACTGCCGGGTGCGGACGCGGTGGAGGTGTTCCCACACCTGGGCGCGGCTGTGCGGGTCGAGGCCGAGGGTGGGCTCGTCCAGGAAGAGCACCTGCGGCGCGTGCAGCAGTCCGCGCGCGATCTCCAGCCGGCGTTTCATGCCGCCGGAGAAGGTCCGGACGGCACTGTCGCGGCGGTCGTGGAGGCCGACGAGGGCGAGCATCTCGGTGACGCGGCGGCGCGCGGCGCGGCGGGGCAGGCCGTAGAGGTCGGCGTGGAAGCGGAGGTTCTCGGCGGCGGTCAGGTCGCCGTCGACGGTGAGGTCCTGGAAGACCAGCCCGATGCGGCGGCGTACGGCGGCGGGGTCGGTGGTCACGTCGGCGCCGGCGACGCTCGCCCGGCCCGCGGTGGGCCGGGCGAGCGTGCAGAGCATCGCGATCGTGGTGGACTTGCCGGCGCCGTTGGGCCCGAGGAACCCGAAGGTCTCCCCGGCACGCACGGTCAGGTCCACGCCGCGGACGGCTTCGACGCCGGGGTAGGTCTTGCGCAGGTCCCGGGCGAGGATGGTGGCGGCCGCGACTGCCGGATCGTCCTGCGCGGCACATGGGGCGGTGAGGCCGGCAGCGGTGGTCCGCCCGACAGGAAGACCGGCCGCGTTCGCCGAGTACCGGGCCTCACCGCTCATAGGTCAGCCACCTACCGCCAGGTAATAGGGGTAGGCGCCCATGTAGTCGAAGTAACTGCCGGGACTCATGCCGCAGGTCAGTACGGTGAATTCACCGACCTCGGCGATCGCGGGCGGCTCATACGTCTCGTGCTGTTCCATGGTTTTACTCTCCTTACCTCCGCCCCACGCCCCGTGACGCGGGGACACTCATCAACAGCCGGTAGTAGCCGTCCGAATGCGGCTCGCCGACCGGGCGGCCCTCGGCCTGCACCCAGGCGTGGGCGCGGAAGGGTTCGGTGCGGACGCCGGTGCACCACTCCGGCCAGACCCCGCGCACGCGGCACAACAGGGCGGTGGCGATGGACCGTTGCAGGCAGCCCTCCCCCGCGCACCGGGCGCTCACGGAGACCACCGCGCGGCGGGCGGCCAGGGCCTGCTCCGCCGTGGCGGGCCGGGCCCCGTGCCGGACGGCCGACAGCACCCGGCGGATGCGGCGCGGCGCGAGTCCGGCCAGCGGGCGCGCGGCGGCGACCGCGAGCAGGGCCGGCAGCCGGTCGCGCGGCCGGAGGGCGTCCCGGGCGGCGGGGACCATCGGTGTGCTCATGCGGTCACCACCAGGCGGGCCTCGGTCAGTGAGCGGATGAAGAACGCCACGTCGGCGGCGGTGCGTTCGGCGGTGAGGGAGGGGTAGTGCTCCCCCAGCCGCCGGGCCGTCTGCTGGGGCGTGGCGCCGTCCAGCAGGGCGTGGAGGATGAGGGCGCCGGAGCTGTTCAGCTGCCAGTAGCGGCCGGTGGACTCGTCGAGCAGCACCATGCCGTGGTCGGTGTCGGTCACCGAGACGTCGGGGCGCAGGGCGAAGGTCATGACGGGCCTCCGGTGGTGACGGCCGTGCGTCCGGGGCGCGAGCGGAGCCAGACCTCGCAGCCGACGGTGGCGTCCAGGTCGCGCAGCGCGTTGGGGTCGGGATGCACGCCGAGCAGCCGGGCCCGGAGGACATCGGTGTCGATCAGTCCGGCGCGGGCGAGCAGCGAGTCGTCGAACAGTTCCAGCAGGGCGGCGCGGTTGCGGCGCAGGCCGGTGTGGAATTCGGCGCTGTACTCGCCTTTGGTGGAGCGCGCCAGCACGGCCTCGGGCACGATGCCGCGCATCGCGCCGGCCAGGACGGGCTTGTAGCGGTCGGGGGCGAGGCGTTCGGCGACGCGGACGGCGAGGGCCGCCTCGACGACGCCGTCGTCGAGGAAGGGGGCGGCGTACTCCAGCCCGTGGCGGGACATGACGTGGCCGAGCTGGCGGACGCCGTACCCGCCGGCCAGGACGGAGAGGACGGCCGCGTGCTGGCCGCGCTGCCGGGCCAGCGGCGGGGTGCCGGCGGAGGCGGCCCTGCACAGGCGGTGGCGTACGGCGTGCACCGCGTCCGGCGTCGCCCAGGACGGCATGTCCTGCCGCGTGCCCCAGTCCACGGAGAATTCGGCGAGTTGCTGCCGGGAGGGGGGCGGGGCACCGGTGAGGCCGTCGGCCCAGGCGGTCAGCCACTGGTCGTAGGTGCTGCGGTCGGCGAGGCCGCGGACGACCGGCCACAGCCGGGTGCGCTGGAAGGCGCACTGCCTGCGGAGGCGGCCGACGGCGGCGAGCGGGTCACTGCGGATGTAGTCGTGCAGGTGGGAGGGGAAGGCGGTGAACAGTTCGTCCCCGCCGACGCCCATCATGTGCAGCCGGGAGCCGCGCCCGGTCATCGACCGGGCCAGGGTCGCGAGGCGTACGGCGTCGCGGACCCAGGGGCCGGGTTCCTCGGTGGGGACGATCGCGTCGGTGATGCCGCTGTACCAGGACGGCGCGTCGGCGTTGCCGACGACGACGTGTTCGGCGGCGGGCAGCCGGGAGGCCGCGCGGCCGGCCCAGGCGGGGTCGTCGTTGTCCGGGTCCCGGCTCGCCCAGCGGAACGTGACCAGGCGCGCCGGTTCGCGGGCGGCGAGGAAGCACAGGCTGGTGGAGTCCAGGCCGCCGGAGAGGTCGGAGCTGATCGTTCCGCCGTCGGAGGTGCAGGAGCGGACCGCGGCCTCCAGCGCCCGCCGCACGGCGTGCGCCCCCTCGGCGGCCGGCACGACCGGCTCGGGAGCCCGCCACCACTGCTGCGCGCGGGCCCGTCCGTCGGCCTCGATCAGCAGGCAGTCGTGGGACCGGAGCGCATGGACGCCCTGCCACACGCACGTACGGTCCAGCGGGTGGAGCGGCGGCGAGGACAGCAGGTGCACCGCCAACTGCCGTTCGTCGACGTCGGCTTCGGTGAGCCGCGCGAGTACGGCGGACCGGTCGGCCGCGAGCGTGGCGCCGCCCACGCGGGTGTGGAAGACGCGGCGCGTCCCCGAGGCGCTGCCCCGGACGCGGACCCGCCGGCCGACGGACGCGACCACGTGGAAGCTGCCGGCCAGGCCCCGTACGGCGTACTCGGCGTCCTCGGCCTTCCGGACCCGTCTCAGGCCCACCGCCAGGGCACCGGCGGTGACCGGGCAGCGCCCGATCACCGCCAGCCGCGCCGCCCCGGCCCGGGAGGTCTTCACCCATCCGTCCGGCCAGCTGCCCAGCAGCCACGGCCGGCCGGAGTCGTGGTCGACCACCCGGGTGGCGAGAGGACGCAGGGCCCGCGCCGCGGCGAGACCGGCATCGCCGTCAGGGAGGACGGTGAACCATGCCTCGCCGGACACGGGGTGTCAGCCCTGGGTGCCGAAGTAGTAGTAGCCCATCGAGTCGAACAGCTGCCCGTTGATGAAGCCTCGGGTCAGCTCGGTGAAGTCACCGATCTCGGCGAGGGCGGGCGGCTCGTAGATGTCCTGTCGTTCCATGGGAGTTCCTCTTTCCGTACCCTCGCCGCTGGCGGCTCGGGAATTGGTTACCGCAAACAGGAAATGCCCGGCGGTCAACGCACCACGCCGCGCGGCGCGCATTTCCACTCCCAGGGGTGGAAAGAGGTATGGAGTTCTTGGCGGACAATCGTTTCGCTTACGGCACCGTCTCAGTTCTCACGGCCCGATTTCCAGCTGCGTGGAGCCGGTGACTCCGCGCAGGCCGGAGCCGAGGCAGTCCGTGGGCAGCTGGCCGGACAGCGCGGGCGTGGTCCGCTGCGCGGTCAGCCCCGCGCCGCGCCCCGCGACGACCCGGCCGGTCACCCTGGTCACGAGGACTCCGGCGACGCGGAGAGTCGCCCCCTCGCCGTAGACGATCACTGATCGGGTCCCGTCGGCGTACCGCACGATCTCCGTGGGACGGGAGGTGGGTTGGGCGAGGCAGGAGGCCGTCGGGGCGACCCCGTCCAGGGAGGCGTGGGCCGGTACGGTCCGGCCGGGTGCGACGGTGCAGGAGTACGTGGCGTCGACGTGGACACGCGTCCTGCGGGGCACGAGGGTCAGCGGCGGCTCGTGCGTGCCGTGGCTGGTGCCCGTGCACACGACACCACTTCTGCTCGCACCCCCGTCCGCCTCACCGGCCGGAGCCCATGCCGACGAAGAGCCCGCCAACACCAGGGAACTCAATGCCACCGCCGCTCTGCGTCCACCGAACACGCGCCCTCCAAGGCACTCCTGATCCACCATCGGCCCTGCCCTACCCGCGGCCGTTCCCCGTCAGCCCGGCTCGCGTCAGTGCACCCGCGGCGCACGCCCCGCCCCGTGCGCGGATCCCGCACCGCGCGCACCACGCGAGCCCCTTGGGGACCGGCGCACCGGGTAGGGACCAACACCTGTACAGAGAAAGGGCATTTCGATGAACGGAATCGTTGCCAAGCAGCTGGTCTTCGCCGTGCTCGACACGGACGGGGACGGCGTCATCTCCAGGCACGACTACTTCACGCGGATCGACCGGCTGGCCGTCGCGACGCGACGCGGCGAGGAGGATCCCATGGTCGTCCGCGCACGCGCGGCCGGTGAACGGGCGTGGGCGGTGATGGACGCGGACGGTGACGGCCGGATGACGGAGGACGAGTACCTGGCGTGGGTCGGCGTCGAGGCGTTCGACACCATCTGCTCGCCCGCGCTCGGCGCGCTGTTCGACCTCGCCGACACCGACGGGGACGGCACCGTGGACCGCTCCGAATTCGTCGTACTGCGCACGGCGTTGGGCAATCCGGCCGGCAACGCCGAGGCGGCCTTCGACGCGCTCGACACCGACGGGGACGGGCGCGTCGGCCGCCACGACTACCTGATGTCGATCCGCACGCACATCGCGGGGGAACACTCGCCCGCCGGCGCGGTTCTGTACGCCACCGCCACGGCCGCCTGACCCGCCCTACGCCTCCCGCAGGACCTCCAGTACCACCTTCCCGTCCACGGTCTCCTTCGCCACCAGCAGGTCCGCCAGCCGGTCCAGCGCCTGGCGGTGCTCCCGCAGCATCATCAGCGCCCGCTGCTCGGCGCGGGCGAGCAGCCGGGCCACCTCCTCGTCCACGACGCGCTGCGTCTGTTCGCTGTAGGGGCGGCGCTGGAGGTCCTCCATGCTCTCGCCGAGGAACTGCGTGCCGGACGACCCGTAGCCGACCGGGCCCAGGGCGCCCGAGAGGCCGAACTCGCGGACCATGCGGGTGGCGATCAGCGTCGCGCCGGCGAGGTCGTTGGCGGCTCCGGTGGAGCCCTCGCCGAAGACGACGAGTTCGGCGGCGCGTCCGCCCAGGCGGACGGCCAGCAGGTCGGTGAGATATCCCTCGCTGTACAAGTGGCGTTCGGCTTCGGGGAGTTGCTCGGTGACGCCGAGGGAGACGCCGGCCGGCAGGATGGTGACCTTGGCGACGGGGTCGGCGTGTTCGCACAGGGCGGCGACGAGCGCGTGGCCGGATTCGTGGACGGCGACGGAGCGGCGCTCCTCGGGCAGCAGCGCGTTGGAGGTCTCGCGGCGGCCGAGCAGGACCCGGTCGCGGGCGGTGTCCAGGTCCTGGGCGGTGATGACGGCGCGGTCGGCGCGGACGGCGTTGATGGCGGCCTCGTTGACGAGGTTGGCGAGGTCGGCGCCGGAGAAGCCGGGGGTGCCGCGGGCGACGGTGTTGAGGTCGACGCCGGGGTCGAGGGTCTTGCCGCGGGCGTGGACGGCCAGGATGGCGGCCCGTTCGGCCTGGTTGGGCAGGGGCACGGTGACCTGCCGGTCGAAGCGGCCGGGCCGCAGCAGGGCGGGGTCGAGGGCGTCGGGCCGGTTGGTGGCGGCGAGCACGACGATCCCGCTGTGCGGGTCGAAGCCGTCCATTTCGGCGAGGAGTTGGTTGAGGGTCTGTTCGCGCTCGTCGTTGCCGCCGAGGCGGGTGCCGCCGCCGCGCCGCCCGCCGACGGCGTCGATCTCGTCGATGAAGATGATCGAGGGGGCGCGTTTGCGGGCCTCGTCGAAGAGGTCGCGCACCCGGGAGGCTCCGACGCCGACGAACATCTCGACGAAGCCGGAGCCGGTCACCGAGAGGAACGGGACGTCCGCCTCCCCGGCGACGGCGCGGGCGAGGAGGGTCTTGCCGGTGCCGGGCGGCCCCACCATGATCACGCCGCGTGGCCCCTTGGCCCCGGCCCGCGCGTACCGTTCGGGGCTGCGCAGGAAGTCGACGACCTCGCCGATCTCCTGTTTGACGCCGTCGTAGCCGGCGACGTCGGCGAAGCCCGTGGTCGGCCGCTCGGCCTCGATGATCTTCGCCCGGGAGCGGCCGATGGCGCTGATGCCGCCGGTCAGCGAGCCGGCGGCGCGGCGCGCGCCCCACAGGAAGAAGGCGCCGAGGAGCAGCAGGGGCAGGAAGGCCAGCAGGACGGAGAGCCAGGCGCTGCCGCCGCCGCTGGTCGTCGCGGTGATCTGGACGTTGTGGGACTGGAGTTGCTGCTGGAGCTGGCCGGTTCCCAGGGCGGTGGGGAGCTGGCTGGTGAACTCGGTGCCGTTCTTGAGCTTGCCGCTCACACTTCCGTTGGAGCCGACGTCGACGCTCTGCACCTGCCCGGCGTTGACCTTGGCCACGAAGTCGGAGTACGAGACCTCCTGGCGTTTCTCCCCGGGGAAGCCGCGGGAGATCAGCAGGACGACCACGAACATCACCAGGACGAACGCCAGGATCCACCGCCCCCAGGAGGGTTTGGGCGGCGGGGTCTGGCGGCGGGGCGGCTCGGGCGGCGGGCCGGGGCGGCCCGGCGGGGCGAGGTGCCGGTGCGGCAGGCGAATGCGAGTGATCACGGGAGCGCTCCCTCTCACGGGCGACGCGGCGCCCTGTCCCCAGGATCGGGGATCAGGGCCCCTCCCGGCAGGGCCGGACGGTGCTTCGCTAGGCCAGTCGGGGCATGCGCCCCAGGTCACCGGGTACCCGCGCCCTCGGTGCGGCACCCCGCCCCCGGACGGCCGCGCCCCGCGTGCCGCCCGCCCGGCGCTCCTTTACGGTCGAGCCGAACAGCGGCGCGGCAGCAGCGGCCGACGACGGCAAAGGAGTCCCGGGTGACCAGCGCCACCGAAAGTGCGGATCACGTCAGCGTCCATCTGACCGGCTGCGACGAGCGGGCCGCGGACGCGGTCATCGCCGCCCTGGACGCCGCCTTCCCCGCCGGTGCCGGCGCCCCGGTCCGGGAGGCGGCGCCACCGGGCCCGTCGAGGGCCGGGGGCCAGCCGGTCATCTGGTGCACGGAGGTCGACACCAAGGCCCGGCGGGCGGCCAGGGGGCCGTCGCCGGCGGCCCTCGGCGGCCCGGTCACGGCCGACCTGTTCGGTGCCGCCGACCCGGTGCACCAGGTCAAGGAGGAACTCGCCGCCGCCTTCGGGGTCGAGGAGCACGGCACGGTGCCGGGCGAGCACGAGCTGGAGGTGCGGCTCGTACTGACGCCCCTCGACAAGCCGTCCAAATAGCACGTAACTGCCGTATGAAATTGCACAGTTGACGAACAAGCGGTACGAGGCGGCGTGCCCGGAAGGAATCGAGAAGGACTCTTCCCACGTTCACGACTCTTCCCACGTTCACATCCGGCGTCCCGGTCCGCCGGCCCGGCCCGAAAGGCCCCGTCCCGCGGCCTTTCCCTCCGGACCGTGTACGGCCGTACCACCGCCCGCCGGCAAAGCCGCATCTGAACTTCCGACCGGGGAAAAGCCCATGGCCGACACGAGATCACCCGCCAGGACCGGGGAATCCGGGTCCGGGGCCGGACCTCCGCCCTCCGGCCCCGGCCGGCCCCCGTGCGGCGTCCGCGTCCTCGCGCAGTGCTTCGAGCGCTCCTGCGACCGCCATCCGGACGCCGTGGCCGTCGTCCACGAGGGCGAGGAGCTGACGTACCGCGAGCTCGACCGGCACGCCAACCGGCTGGCGCACCTGCTCGCCGGGCGCGGCGCGGGTCCCGGGCGCGCCGTGGGCATCCTGCTGGAGCGGTCCCTCGACCTGTACGTGGCCCTGCTGGGCGTGATCAAGTCCGGTGCGGCGTACGTCCCGCTGGACCCCTCGTTCCCCGCCGACCGGCTGGTGTTCATCGCCGAGGACGCCGGCCTGGGCGACCTGGTGACGACATCGGGTCTGCGTCCCCCCGGCCTGCCCTGCCCGGTCCTGGAGCTGGACACGGCCGGCGACGAGGCGGCCCGGCGGCCGGACGCCCGGCCGTGTCCGGCCGTGGACCCGTCGTCCGTCAGCTACGTCATCTACACCTCGGGGACCACCGGCCGCCCCAAGGGCGTCGCGGTGTCCCACGCCGGCATCGTCAACTTCCTCCGCGTGGTCACCCCCGTCTACGGTGTGAGCGCCGAGGACCGCGTCTACCAGGGCCTGTCGATCGCCTTCGACTTCGCGGTCGAGGAGATCTGGCCGGCCTGGACGAGCGGCGCCACGCTGGTGGCGGGACCCACCGACGGACGCCGGGCCGGCCACGAGCTGTCCGCGTTCCTCGTCGAGCAGCGCGTCACCGTACTGTGCTGCGTCCCCACCCTCCTGGCGACCCTCGACACCGACGTGCCGCTGCTGCGGATCCTGCTCGTCAGCGGCGAGGCGTGCCCGCCCGACCTGGTGCGCCGCTGGTCCCGGCCCGGCCGGCGGCTCCTCAACGCGTACGGGCCGACGGAGGCCACGGTCACCGCGACCTGCGCCGAGCTCGACCCGGACCGGCCGGTCACCATCGGCACCCCGCTGCCCACGTACACCGTCTACCTGCTGGACGACGAACTGCGGCCGGTGGCCGACGGCGAGAGCGGCGAGATCTGTGTCGGCGGCCCGGGCGTGGCGATCGGTTACGTCAACCGGCCCGAGCTGACGGCCGAGCGGTTCCTGCCCAACCCCGTCGAACACGACCGCGCCGAGGTGCCCCGGATCTACCGCACCGGCGACCGCGGACGGTTCACCCCCGCCGGGGAGATCGAGTACCTGGGCCGGGTGGACACCCAGGTCAAGATCCGTGGTTACCGGATCGAGACGGCCGAGATCGAGGCGGTGCTCCGCGAGGACCCGGCCGTCGAGAACGCGGTCGTCATCCCGCTGGAACGCGACGGTGTCGCCCAGGACCTCATCGGATACGTCACCCTCACCGGGCAACTGGACGGCGGCGAGGAGGAGTTGCGCGTCCGGCTGCGCTCCGTGCTCCGGCGGAGGCTGCCCGCCTACATGATCCCGGCGTACGTGGAGGTGCTCCCCGCCTTCCCCCTGCTGGCCGCCGACAAGGTGGACCGCGCCGCCCTGCCCGCGCCCGTCTCGCCCCCGCTGGCCCGCCGCGACCGGCCGCGTGCCGCCCCGGCGACCCCGCTGGAGCGGCAACTCGCCGCGGCCTGGCGGGAGATCACCGGTGCTGACGAGGTCTCCGTGGAGGACGACTTCTTCTGCGACCTGGGCGGCCATTCGATGACCGCGGCCCGGCTGATGTCCCGGCTGCGGCAGCACCCCGAGCTGCGCGGTCTGGCGATGGGCGATCTGTACGCGCACCCCACCGTCCGTTCCCTCGCCGCCCGTGCCTCGGAAGCGGCGGCCTCGGAGGCCAAGCCCGGTGCCGGCTCCCCCGCCCCGCCGCCGCTGCGGCACTCCGCCGCGCGGGTGTGGGCCTGCGGACTGGCCCAGGCCGTCGGCCTGTACGTCTGGCTGCTGCTGATCGGCCTGCCCGCCGTCGCCCTGCTGTACCGGTTCTTCCGGGCCGTCGGCGCCGACGTGCGCGGGCCCGCTCCCGGCGGTCTCCTGGACCGGCTCGTCGCCCTGCCGCTCGGCCCGTTCCTTCTGCTCAACGCCGTCTGGCTGCTGCTGGTGGGCGCGCTGGTCCTGCCCCTGCTCGGCGCCCGCCTGCTGATGGCCGGGGTGCGCCCGGGCCACTATCCGCTGTGGGGCGTGACGTACCTGCGGTTCTGGCTGCACGGCAAGGTCCTGGCCTTCAGCCTGCTGCCCCTGCTGGCCGGTTCGCCGCTGCTGGCCCCCGTCCTGCGGCTGCTCGGGGCCCGGGTCGGCCGCCGCTGCCACCTGTCCTCGGTGGCCGGCCCGCCGTCCCTGGTGGAGATCGGGGACGACACGAGCATCGGCTACGGCGTCCGTCTCCAGCCGTACGCGGTCGAGGACGGCCGGCTGCTCCTCGGGCCGGTGCGCCTGGGTGCGCGCTGTCACGTCGGGACCAACAGCGTCGTCCTGCCCGGTGCCCGCCTCGGTGACGGAGCCTCGCTGGGCGACCAGTCGCTGCTGCCGGCCGGCGGCGCGGTCCCGGCGGGCGAGCACTGGGCGGGGTCCCCCGCCGCGCGCCGCGACGCGGCGCCGCCGCTGCTGCGGGACATGGCCGCCCGGGCCGACGACCGGACCTGGTCCCCCGCCGTGCTCGCCGGGTACGTCGCGGGGGTCCTGCTGTTCGTCCTCGCGCCGCTGGCCGTCGCCGGGGCCGGTTTTGCCGCGGTGGTCTGGGCGGCGTCCCGGCACGGCTTCGGCTGGGCCGCCCTGGCGACCCTGGCGACCGGGCCGTTGGTGGTGCTGGCCACCTGTCTGCTGGTGCTCGCCGTCAAGAAGGCCGTCCTGCCGTCCGCCCGGGCCGGCATCCACCGCGAGCGCGGTGCCTTCGGCCTGCGCAAGTGGATCGCGGACGGCGTGCTGACCATGAGCCTGACGGTCACCCACGCCCTGTACTCCACGCTCTACCTGGTGCCGTTCCTGCGTGCGCTGGGGGCGCGCACCGGCCGCTGGTCCGAGGTGGCCACGGTCAGCTTCGTCGACCCGGACATGCTGATCATCGGCGAGCGCAGCTTCGTCGCCGACATCGGTGTCGTCGGCCCGGCCGTCTTCCACCGCGGCCGCGTCGCCCTCGCCCCGGCCGAGGTCGGGCGGATGAGCTTCGTCGGCAACGGCGCGCTGGTGCCCGGTTCGTGCCGGATGGCCGACAACAGCCTGCTGGGCGTCCACTCGGTGGCCCCGGAGCGGCCCGTCGATCCCGAGACGACCTGGCTGGGCTCGCCCGCGATCTTCCTGCCCCGGCGCGAGGAGAGCCGGAAGTTCCCCGCGCGGCTCACCTACGAGCCCACCCCCGGTCTGATCGCCGCGCGGCTGGCGATCGAGTACTTCCGGGTGACCCTGCCCGCCACGCTCGGCGCGCTCGGCGTCCTGGGCGCCGTGTGGGCCGCGGCGCAACTGGCCGCCGCCGGCCCGCCGGTGGCGCTGTTCCTGCTGGGCCCGGCCCTGGGGCTGGGCGCGGCGCTGGCCGTGACGCTGGCCGCGGTCGTGCTCAAGTGGCTGGTCGTCGGCCGCTACCGGCCGCGCACGGAGCCGCTGTGGAGCGTGTGGGTGCGGCGCACGGAACTGATCACCGGCCTGTACGAGAACCTCGTCGTGCCGGCCTTCGTCAACCTGCTGACCGGCTCGCCGTGGGCGGCCCCCGTCCTGCGGCTGTTCGGCGCCCGGATCGGCCGCCGGGTGTGGCTGAACACCACGTACCTCACCGAGTTCGACCTCGTGGATGTCGGGGACGACGCGGCGGTCGGGGAGTTCACCTCCCTGCAGACGCATCTGTTCGAGGACCGGGTGATGAAGATGTCCCGGGTCCGCGTCGGGGCCGGTGCCTCGGTGGGCATGCGCTCGGTCGTCCTCTACGACGCCCGGGTCGGCGCCGGGGCCGGGGTCGACGCCCTCTCGCTGGTCATGAAGGGCGAGCGGCTGCCCGACCGGACCCGCTGGCGCGGCATCCCGTCCCGTCCCCGCTGACCCACAAGCCCGTCGATGCCCCGGAGATGCCCATGACATCGCTCGTCCACCCCGAGACCTGGTCCGGTCCCCGCGTCACCGGACCGCTGCCCGGTCCCGTCTCGGCCGAGTACCTCGCCCGGCAGGGCCGGTGGGAGTCCAACGCCCGCACCTACCCGCGCAGTCTGCCGATCGCCCTGGCCGAGGGGTGCGGCAGCTTCGTCCGGGACGTGGACGGGAACGTGTTCATCGACTTCCTCGGCGGCGCCGGCGTGCTGTCCCTGGGCCACAACCACCCCGCGCTGGTCCGGGTCGTCACCGAGCAGCTCGGGCACCTCACCCATGGCCTGGACTTCCCCACCCCGGCCAAGGAGGCGTTCGTCCAGGCCCAGTTGTCGATGCTGCCGCCGGGGCTGCGGGACCGGATGAAGCTGCACTTCTGCGGTCCGACCGGGGCGAACGCCGTGGAGGCCGCCGTCAAGCTCTGCAAGGTGGCCACCGGCCGCGGCGACGTCGTCTCCTTCCAGGGCGGGTTCCACGGCAGCACCCACGCCACCATGGCCCTCAGCGGTCTCCTCGCCCCCAAGCAGGCCGTCCGCAACATCATGCCCGGCGTCCACTTCTTCCCGTTCTGCTCCGACGGCTGCGACACCGACTGCGCCGCCTACCTCGAACGTTCCCTGCGCGACAGCAACGGCGGCGTCCCGCTGCCCGCCGCCGTGCTGATGGAACTGGTCCAGGGCGAGGGCGGCGTCGTCCCGGCCGATATCGGCTTCGCCCGCCGGGTGCGCGAGTTGACGCGCTCGCTGGGCGTCCCGCTGGTCGTCGACGAGGTGCAGACCGGCTGCGGGCGCACGGGCACCTGGTACGCGTTCGAGCAGTACGGCATCGAGCCCGACGTCATCGTCGCCTCCAAGGCGCTGAGCGGCATGGGCCTCCCCGTCGCCGTCATCCTCTACGACGCCACCCTCGACACCTGGGCCCCCGGCACCCACATCGGTACCTTCCGCGGCAACCAACTCGCCTTCGCCGCGGGCGCCGAGGCGGTCCGGATCGTGCGCGAGGAGGACGTCCTCGGCAACGTCCGCCGCCGCGGCGAGCAGATCCGCACGCGCCTCGACGGGCTGGCCGACGAGCCGTGGGTGCGCGAGGTCCGCGGCCGGGGCCTGATGTGGGGCGTCGAGCTGGCCGACCCCGGCACCGGCCGGCCCGCCTCCGCGCTCGCCGCCGCCGTCCAGACCGAGGCGCTGCGCCACGGCCTGATGCTCGAACGGGGCGGGCGGGACGACTGCGTCGTCCGCCTCCTGCCGCCGCTCAACGTGACCGCGGAGGTGGCCGACACGGCCTGCACGATCCTCCTCGCCGCCGTCGCGGCCGTCACGGCGCACCGGCCGTAGCGGGTACGGGGTGTCCCGATGGCTCTCATCGTCCAGAAGTACGGCGGCTCCTCGGTGCGGGACACCGAGCGGATCCGGCGCGTCGCCGAACGGGTCGTCGCCGCCCGCCGGGACGGCCACGACATCGTGGTCGTCGTCTCCGCCATGGGCGACACCACCGACGAGCTGCTCGAACTGGCCGGCCATCTGAGCCCCGTCCCCCCGCGCCGCGAGGTGGACATGCTCCTCACCGCCGGGGAGCGCATCTCCAACGCCCTGACCGCGATGGCGATCGACGCGCTCGGCACCGAGGCGTACTCCCTCTCCGGCGACCAGGCGGGGGTGTTCACCACCGCCGCCCACGGCCGGGCCCTGATCACCGAGGTGTCGCCGCACCGGGTGCGCCGGGCCCTGGACCGCGGGTCGGTGGTGCTGGTGGCCGGTTTCCAGGGGCTCAACCGCGAGACCGAGGACGTCACCACGCTGGGCCGCGGCGGTTCCGACACCACCGCCATCGCGCTCGCGGCGGCGCTCAAGGCCGACGTCTGCGAGATCTACACCGACGTGGACGGGGTGTTCACCGCCGACCCGCGGATCGTCCCCGACGCCCGCCTCCTCGGCCGGCTCTCCTACGAGACCATGGAGGAGATGGCGGCCGGCGGTGCCAAGGTGCTGGCGCCGCGCAGCGTCGAGTGCGCCCGCCGCTACGGCGTGACCGTGCATGTCCGCCCGGCGCACGGCAGCGGGCCGGGGACGGTGGTCAACGGCGCGGGCGACCGGCCGTCCGCCATGGGCCGGCCGGCGGTCACCGCCGTCGCCCACGACCTGTCCGGCGCCGAACTCACCGTCTCCGGCGTCCCCGACGGCCCGGGCGCCGCCGCCGCGCTCTTCCGCGTCCTGGCCGACGCCGGGGTGGACGTCGACACGGCCGTCCAGCAGACCGTCCGCCGGCCCGGGCGGAGCGGCGACCTCACCCTCGTCCTGCCGCAGGACGACGGGCCCGCCGCGCTGGCCGCGCTGCGCGCGCACCGAGCGGACCTCGGCTTCGGCGAGCTGCGCTACGACGCGGCCGTCGGCAAGGTGTCCCTGGTCGGCACCGGCATGCGCGTCCAGGCCGGGGTCATCGCCCGCTGCTGCGAGGCGCTGTCGGCCGCGGGCGTGAACATCACCGCCATCTCGACGGCGGAGAGCCGCATTTCGGTGCTCTGCCGGGCCGGGCGGCTGCACGACGCGGTACGGGCGCTGCACGCGGCGTTCCGGCTGGGGGCGGGGTGAGACCCGTCAATGCGGGTCGCCCTCGATCCTCCCGGCGAGGGCCCGGGCGGAGGGCCGGAGTTCACGCAGGCGAGGTACCGACAGGATCAGGGCCAGCCCGAGATAGACCCAGCTGAGGACGATCCGGGCGCCGACCCCCGGCAGCACGAACTGCACGGCGAACAGCACCAGGAGCAGTCCCGCCTTCCACAGCAGGAACCGCAGGTCGAGGAGGAGCACGACGGCCAGTACGGTCTGGGCCGCCGTCAGCAGCACCTCGTCCACCTGCCGCTCCACCAGCGGCAGCGACGCGTCCCCGCCGCCCGCGAGATACGCCAGGGGAAGGCTGCCGATCAGCAGCGTCCACTGGTTGACCTTGCTCGACAGCAGGGCGCCGAGCCCGTCGTCGCCGCGCAGCCGCCAGGCGAACACGACCGCGACGATCAGTTCGGGCGCCTCGGAGGCGAGCGGCGCGAGCCACTGCACCAGCAGGAAGCGGTCGACGCCGAGGGTCGCCCCGGCGTCGACCAGCGCCGTGGCGAACGGCTCGGCGCAGGCGAACACCACTCCGGCCGCGGCGACGAAGCCGAACACGGTCGTCGCCCTCCGCGGCCCGGCCGGAAGCCGCGCCAGCCGGGCCGGGACGCCGACCAGCTCCTCCTCGTCGGTCTCGCTGCACCGCCCGACGCGGAAGAGGTAGTACGCGTACCAGCCGATGAGCACGACCGCGAGCCACCAGGCGATCTCCCGCGTCGCGGGCATGACGAAGGCCACGAGCGCGGCGACGCCGAGGAAGGCGACGTCGATGCGCCGGTGCTCCCGCAGCCCGATCCCGGGGCTGACGCCCTTGCGCCGCGCGGCGGCCCACGCCGCGACCGCGACAAGCGGCCACCCGACCCCGACGAGCATCCGGTTGGCGCCGGTCATGTTGGCCGCGGCATAGGCCGCGTACTCGGGCCGGCTCCCGGCGGTGTACGCGAAGTACAGGTCGACGGCGTACTCCGGCAGCACCGCGATGAACGCCAGCAGCGCGAGCGCCAGCGGCCCGGCGATGTCCGCCCGCGCGGTCTCGGCCGCCCACATCAGCAACAACGCGGCGGCCAGCACCCCGACCCCGAACACGGCGATCCCGCCCACGGCTCCCGGCTCGACCCCCATGATCCGCAACACGACGGCGGGCAGGGCCCCGGCGAAAGCGGCACCCACGCGCACCGCGACATTCGTCCTCACGCGCCGGATGCCTGCCCGACGGCTCCGGGTGGCTATCGGGACCGGCGCGACTATGACCGGCATGGAGTCTCGTCGGGGTGTCGGCGGGAGCGGCACATGGGGACCGGATCCTTCGGGCCGTCCGCGCCGACGCGGAGAGGAGAACCGGCCGGAGCGTCGTGAGCGTGGATTCCGCCGTGCGACGGGCCACCGGCAGGCCGCCGGAGCGGCGGCCCGGGCTGCGTGGAGGCCGGGGCGAGCGCGGTCATGCCCACGAAGGCGCGCATGCCCGCCGCAGCCGCGGCCACGGGCCTCCGTACACGTCCGATCACCGACCGCGGCTTTCCTGGCTCCTCCCCAACACCCAAGCGGCACCGGACACTCCGGCCCGCGACGCGACAGGCCCAGGAGACCACCGGCAGCGACGGAAGGTGACGGATCGAACGCCACGATGGCACCCGAGGTTTGCCTCGGCGCGTGTGCGGCGGGCGCTCACCGCGCTGCACGGGGGCTGCCCGACCGAGGAGCCCGGCCGCGGCGAACTCACGGTGCGCGCCCTCGCCGACCGGCTCGGTATCCGCAACCCCCCTCCCTCTGCAAGCACTTCCGCAATACGGAGTGAGCTCGGTTCATCGAACATCGGCCGCGATCAGGCGTCCGGCCCCCGCGATGACCGAACGTGTTCAGGCCCGCGGCTGACCGGGGCGCCCTGCCCCCGGGACGGGCTCGGGATCCCCCTCCGGCGGCAGCAAGTGGCTGAGACCCTGCGCTGTGCGTGCGGCCAGGTCCGCCGCGCGCGGCAGCATGACCTCCTCGTAGGCCCGTACCGCGGCGTCGGCGTCCGGGTGCGCGACGAGGGCCAGGGCGAGTTCGGCGCCGTCGAGGAGGGCGAGGTTGGCGCCGACGCCGAGCGGCGGCATCAGGTGGGCGGCGTCGCCCACCAGTGTCAGGCCGGGCACGTGGTCCCAGGCATGGGGTACGGGCAGGGCGTACAGGGGCCGGTTGACGAATCCGCTGTCACCGGCCCGCAGCAGGTACAGCAGGCTGTCGTGCCAGTCGTCGTACATGCCCAGCAGGTGGGCGCGTACGGCGGCGGTGTCGTCGAAGTCGAGGCCGGCGGTGACGTACCAGTCCTCCGGGGCACGGAACATGGCGGCGGCGTCGAGGTGACCGCCGCTGTTGCGCTGGGCCGTCAGCCCCCTGTGGCCGGACCGGGCGGACATGCTGCCGTCGCCGACCAGCCGGGCGAACGCCGGATGACGGGTGTCGGAGTCATGGAATCCGGTCCCGACCAGGGTGACGCCCGTATAGCGCGGCATGGCGTCGGACAGCGCCGGACGGACGCGCGACCAGGCGCCGTCGGCGCCGACGGCCAGGTCGAAGTCCTCCCCCGTGCCGTCCTCGAACAGCAGCCGGTGCGTGCCGTCGCCGTGGGGGACGACGCGGCTGACCGGACGCCCCCAGCGGACGGTTCCGGTCGCGAGGGAGTCGAGCAGCAGCCCGCGCAACTGCCCGCGGTCGATCTCCGGCCGGCCCGCGTGGCCGTCGGCGGGCCGGTCGACCTCCAGGACCTCGGCGGTGAAGGGGTCGAGCCGCCGCCACACCTCCCCCTCGGGCCGGGCCAGCTCGTGGAACCGGTCGAGCAACCCGGCCTCGCGCAGCGCCCGTTGGCCGGTGGTGGTGTGGATGTCGAGCGTGCCGCCCTGCGTGCGCGCGGCAGGGGACGCCTCGCGCTCGAAGACGGTGACGGACCAGCCGTGCAGTTGCAGGATGCGGGCGCATATCAGCCCGCCGGGGCCGGCCCCGACGACGGCGACGCGAGCGGAAGTGGCGTTCACGAAAGACCCTTTCGACGGCAGGAGGACACGAGATACGTGCCGGATGCGGCACTCTCACGAAAGCACGCCCACTACAAAAGTGCAACGACTTAACTTTTTGCCCGACTCAACCTGAGGGGCCGTTCGCGGGATATGGTGTGCCGGTGAACGCACCGACCGGACGCCGCGAGCGCAAGAAGGCCCAGACCCGCAAGGCCCTGGCCGACGCCGCCCTGGAGCTCATCCTCGACCGCGGCTACGACCAGGTCGGCGTGAAGGACGTGGCGGACGCCGCCGACGTGTCGGTGACCACGTTGTTCAAGCACTTCCCGTGCAAGGAGGCCCTGCTCTTCGACCTGGACCAGGACATCGAGGCGGCCCTCGTCGCCGCCGTGCGCGACCGCGCGCCCGGCGTCTCCGTCCCGCGGGCCCTGCGGGAGCACCTGATCACGACGGTGGGCCCGCACACCCTGATGCTGAGCCCGCACACCCCGATCCCCCACCCACCCGGCGAGCAGCCCGCAGGGCCGCGGCTGGCGGAGTTCAGCCGCATGGTGGACGAGACGCCGGCACTGCGCGAGTACGCCCACCGGATGTGGATGCGTCACGAAACGGCCCTGGCCCGGGCCATCGCCGAGGAGACCGGCGCCCCCGAGGACGACCCCGCCTGCGCCGCCCTGGCCCGCTTCGCCCTGGACGCCCCCCTCGTCGCCCGCCGCCACCCCGACCCGTACCGCGCCATGGACGAGATCTTCGCCCTGCTCGAACGGGGCTGGGGCGGACCGAGCGGCCGCTGACGGCACCGGCTGATCCGCCGGACAGGACTCGGCCGGACGGCACCACCACGGCAAACGCCGCCGGCTGACGGCCTTTCGGGGCCTGCGGGCCCCTGCCCGACATGGCATCGCTTCACGGCATCACTACATGGCATCGCTCCCGATCAAGCGGAAGGGGAGAGCTGTTCGCGCACCCATTCAGGGTCGGGGTTGACGTGCGGCCGGCCCGCCACGAAGACAGTCGGCACGGTCTCGCTGCCGCCGTTGACCGCTCTCACCGCTGCCGCTCCAGCCGGGTCATGCCAGATGTCGACCCAATGCAACCGACGGGCGCTACGCCCCAACCGGATGCGCAGTCGCAGACAGTACTTGCAGCCCGAACGCCAGAAAACGACCGGCCGGCCGTCGACCGCGCTGCGGCGTTGCGCCTCGAGCGCCCCGACCGACCTCGGGAAAATCAGCGGCGAGTTCACGCCTGCGATCACCACAAACGCCACCAGGAGTGCCACAGCCGCGCCGGGGCTCCCCGTGAAGATCAGTCCCATCGCGACGGCTGAGCCGCAGAGCACAAGCAGCACCGGCAGGATCCAAGCACGTGTCATGAGGACTCAGACTACCGACGAGTCGAAATGCTTCTCGACGTCGACGAAGGCGAACGGCGGGAGAACGCCGCTCGGGCGCTCAACTCCTCTGACTCGCCGGCACCGCAGGCGCGTTCACCGGTGCGGACCACCGGCGGCTGCGAGTGACAAGGGCCCGGGGTGATCGTTGTTGCGGGTATGACTACCTTCCGAAAGATCGTCACAGGGATCGCCACGCTCGCTGCCGCGTTCGGCGGTGTCTTCGTCGCCGGCCCGCCGGCCGCAGCCGCGGGCAAGTGGTGCAACCACTCCGTCTGCATCGAGACGTACGACCACGGGACGTACCTGGGCAGGGTGGAGGTGTCGGTCACCAACACCAACCAGCCCCACCAGATCACGGCGCGGGTATGGACCACCAATGGCTGGAGCGCCCGCGCCAAGGCCGAGAACGTCGCCGCGTTCCGGACGTACCGCGACCAGGCCTACCCCCAGCGCCACTTCCCGGCAGGTACCCGACTGTGTGCGGAAGGCTTTCGCGGAGGAACCAGCGTCGGCCTGCCGTGCGTGACGCTCACCGGTTGAGGATCCTGCCTCGCCTCATGCAATGAGGTTGCGGGCGGCCCCGGGGTCACGGCCCTGCCGCATGCGGCCCGGGGGTTCTTCAGGTCGCGGAAAATCTCGGCGGCATCTGCGGCATCTGCGGCAATGCGGAAGACAGCCCGGCCGGCCGGTGTGTCGTCCGCCCGGTCCGCGCAGCGGGCGTACCGAAGTCACGCCCCACGTAACCTCTTCCTGTGCCAGCCTCCCACCTGCATCGCGTCGCCGTCCTTGTGCTCGAGGGCGCGAAGCCGCTCGATGTCGGAATTCCCGCGCAGGTTTTCACGACCCGCGCGAGCATGCCGTACGAGGTGCGGGTGTGCGGGGCGGCACCCGGTCTCGTGACCGGCGGCGACGGCCTCGCGTACTACGTCGCCCACGGCCTCGACGCGCTTGCGTGGGCCGACATCGTCTTCGTCCCCGGTTACCGGTTCCCGGACCGCGACGACCCGCCGCAGGCCGTCGTCGACGCACTGATCGCCGCCCACGACCGGGGCGCACGGCTCGCCGCCATCTCGACGGGCGCCTTCGCGCTCGCCGCCACGGGCCTGCTCGACGGCAGGCGCGCCACGACGCACTGGCACTACACGCGGGCACTCATAGCCAGACATCCGCTCGTCCAGGTCGACGAGAACGTGCTGTTCGTCGACGAGGGCAGCGTGCTCACCTCGGCCGGCGCCGCCTCCGGCATCGACCTGTGCCTGCACATCCTGCGCGGCGACCTCGGAGTGGCCGCGTCCAACCACGCGGCCCGGCGTCTGGTCGCCGCCCCCTACCGCAGCGGCGGCCAGGCCCAGTACGTGCCGCGCGGCGTCCCCGAGCCGCTCGGCGAGCGGTTCGCCGCCACCCGCGAGTGGGCGCTGCACCGGCTCGGCGAGCCCCTCACCCTCGACACACTGGCGCGGCAGGCCGAGGTCTCGCCGCGCACGTTCTCCCGGCGCTTCGTCGAGGAGACCGGCTACACGCCGATGCAGTGGGTGATGCGCGCCCGCATCGACCTGGCCCGCGAACTGCTCGAGCGCTCGCAGCGCAGCGTCGAACAGGTCGCCGCCGACGTCGGGCTCGGCACCGGCGCGAACCTGCGCCTGCACTTCCAGCGCATCCTCGGCACCACGCCGAGCGAGTACCGGCGCACCTTCACCCGGGGCGAGTAACCCGCCCGGCACCGCGTGGCGGGATCCTTTTGAACCATGGCGATCCCGCCACTGTCAGCGGCGTGAGCCGCGGGCGACCCTGGTGGCGAAGGGAAGGGACCTCACTCATGACTCGCATCGCCATCAACGGATTCGGCCGCATCGGGCGCAATGTGCTGCGCGCACTGCTGGAGCGCGACAGCGCCCTCGAGATCGTCGCCGTCAACGACCTGACGGAGCCCGCCACTCTCGCCCGGCTGCTCGCCTACGACAGCACGGCCGGCCGGCTCGGGCGCCCGGTGACCGTCGACGGGGACGCCCTCGTCGTCGACGGCCGTCGGATCACGGTGCTGGCCGAGCGCGAACCGGCGCAGCTGCCGTGGGCCGAACTCGGCGTCGACATCGTCCTGGAAGCCACCGGCCGCTTCACCTCGGCCAAGGCCACCCGCGCCCACCTCGACGCGGGCGCGAGGAAGGTACTCGTCAGCGCGCCGTCGGACGGCGCCGACGTCACGCTCGCGTTCGGGGTCAACACCGACGCCTACGACCCGGCCGTGCACACGATCGTCTCGAACGCCTCCTGCACCACCAACGCGCTCGCGCCGCTGGCCGCGGTCCTCGACGAACTCGCCGGTATCGAGCACGGGTTCATGACGACGGTGCACGCCTACACGCAGGAGCAGAACCTGCAGGACGGTCCGCACCGCGACGCCCGTCGCGCCCGGGCCGCCGGCGTCAACATCGTGCCGACCACGACCGGCGCCGCCAAGGCGATCGGCCTGGTGCTGCCGGACCTCGACGGCAAGCTGTCGGGCGACTCGATCCGCGTACCGGTGCCGGTGGGCTCGATCGTCGAACTCAACACGACCGTCGCCCGCGACGTGACGCGCGACGACGTGCTGGCGGCGTACCGCGCCGCAGCGGAGGGGCCGCTCGCCGGCATCCTCGAGTACTCGGACGACCCGCTCGTCTCTTCCGACATCGTGGGCAATCCCGCCTCGTCGATCTTCGACTCGGCCCTCACCCGCGTCGACGGCCGCCACGTCAAGGTCGTCGCGTGGTACGACAACGAGTGGGGCTTCTCGAACCGCGTGATCGACACGCTCGAGTTCCTCGCCACCCGCTGACCGGACGCCGGGGGCGGTGCCCCGCCTCCGGCGAACCGCGCCGACCAGCATTTCCTTTGGGCGCTCTGGTTGACCAGTCGGGCCGACCAGAGCGCTCGGTCACAGAAGCGGGTCCGCCCGCCGGCCTCCGGAGGGTGCGGGAGCGCCACAGCCGGTCAAGGGGCTCTTCGAGCGCCACCCCGCGATGGCCTACGGCCACCCCGGACAAAGTCCGCGACGCCTCTCGAACCTGACGGCTATCGGACGGACCCGCCCCCTGGCCAAGCCCACAACCAAGTGGGGACGAAGAGCGGGGCCGGGGTTTTCCAAGGAGCCCCGACAGAGACGACTGCCGGGGCTGTCCTGCCCCCAGACACCCCCAGACTCACGGTACGGATCCAGCCACCGCTCCCGCATCCCCCGTCACCGCCCTGACGTGGTGTTTTACAGTGGCTGCCACCAGTTCTCCCTGACCGGACCTGTGAGGTATTCGCGAACATGTCGGCCACAACGTTTGAGTTTCAGGTAGAGGCCCGTCAGCTGTTGCAGCTGATGATCCACTCGATCTACTCGAACAAGGATGTCTTCTTGCGGGAGCTCGTCTCCAACGCATCCGACGCACTGGACAAGCTGCGCCTCGAGAAGCTGCGGGACGATTCGCTCGACGCCGACGTGTCGGATCTGCACGTCCGGATCGACATCGACAAGGACGCCCGCACCCTCACCGTGCGGGACAACGGCATCGGGATGTCGTACGACGAGGTCGGGCAGCTCATCGGCACCATCGCCAACTCGGGCACGGCCAAGTTCCTCCAGGAGCTGCGGGAGGCCAAGGACGAGGCCGGGGCGGAGGGGCTCATCGGCCAGTTCGGCGTCGGGTTCTACTCCGGCTTCATGGTGGCGGACGAAGTCACCCTGGTGACCCGGCGCGCCGGCGAGGACCAGGGCACCCTCTGGACGTCGCGCGGCGAGGGCACGTACACGCTGGAGACGGTCGACGACGCGCCGCAGGGCACCTCGATCACGCTCCACCTCAAGCCGGCCGATCCCGGGAACCAGCTCCACGACTACACCTCCCCGTGGAAGATCAAGGAGATCGTCAAGCGGTACTCGGACTTCATCACCTGGCCCATCCGGATGGTGCCCGAGTCGTCCGCCACGGCCGACGAGGGCGACGGGAACGCCGAGGCGCCCGGCCCCGAGACGCTCAACTCCACGAAGGCGCTGTGGGCGCGGTCGCGCGACGAGGTGTCCGACGACGAGTACCACGAGCTGTACAAGCACATCGGTCACGACTGGCGCGATCCGCTGGAGACGATCCGGCTCCAGGCGGAGGGCACCTTCGAGTACCAGGCCCTGCTGTTCCTCCCCGCTCACGCTCCCCACGACCTGTTCGCGCGGGACTTCAAGCGCGGCGTGCAGCTGTACGTGAAGCGCGTGTTCATCATGGAGGACTGCGAGGCGCTGCTGCCTCCGTACCTCCGCTTCGTCAAGGGCGTCGTCGACGCGGCGGACCTCTCGCTCAACGTGTCCCGCGAGATCCTCCAGCAGGACCGCCACATCGAGATGATGCGGCGACGGCTGACGAAGAAGGTCCTGTCCACCGTCAAGGACATGATGGCCAAGGACCAGGACCGCTACGCCACGTTCTGGCGGGAGTTCGGCGCGGTCCTGAAGGAGGGACTGGTCACCGACCCGGAGAACAGCGAGGCCCTCCTCGCCGTCGCGTCGTTCGCGAGCACGCACCACGACACCGAGCCGACCACGCTCAAGCAGTACGTCGAGCGGATGAAGGACGGGCAGGACGACATCTACTACCTGACCGGCGAGTCCCGGCAGGCCATCGAGAACTCCCCGCACATGGAGGCGTTCCGGGACCGCGGCATCGAGGTGCTGCTGCTCACCGACGCCGTCGACGAGATGTGGGCCGACGCCGTCGGCGAGTACGACGGCAAGAAGCTGCGGTCCGTCGCCAAGGGGCGGATCGACCTCGACACCGAGGACGAGGAATCCGCCGACGGCGAGCGGGAGCAGCAGGCCGAGGAGTACGCCGGGCTGCTCGGCTGGATGAAGGAGCAACTGGACGAGGACATCAAGGAGGTGCGGCTGTCCTCCCGCCTCACCGTCTCCCCCGCCTGCGTCGTCTCCGACGCGCACGACCTGACCCCGGCCCTGGAGAACATGTACCGCGCGATGGGCCAGGAGGTCCCCCGCGCCCAGCGGATCCTGGAACTCAACCCGGACCACCAGCTGGTGAAGGGCCTCAACCAGGCGTACAAGGAGCGCGAGGACCGCACGGAACTCGCCGGGACCGCCGAGCTCCTGCACGGCCTGGCCGTGCTCGCCGAGGGCGGTCAGCCGAAGGAACCGGCCCGGTTCGTCAAGCTGATGGCGGACCGTCTGGAACGCGCGCTGTAATCCGGCTTCGTCATGCGTCGGCGGCCTGCCCCGGGTGCGACGGGCGGGCCGCCGCTATGTGTCCGTCCCCAGTTCGAGGCCGTCGGTGGTGACGTAGTGGTGGGCATGGGGCACGAACCACAGGCTCAGGCCGGCCAGGACGAGCGCCGCCCCGAGACCGAGGGCCGCGATCCCGCCCGTGCCCAGCCCGAGGAGGATCCGTACGGGTGCCAGCGGCGCGGCCAGCTCGGCGCCCGCGAGGAGGAGCAGGGTGCCGGCCCAGAAGGGGCGGGTCCGGCGCCAGGTGCGCCACCGGCCGTGCGAGGACGCGGTCAGAAGCATGCCTTCCCGTTCAGCGCGACGTTCAGGGTCAGCCCCTTGAGGCGGAGGTCCCCGCCGGTGGCGGACCGGGCGTGGGACCGCACGCCCGTCACGGTGACGCCGGTGGCCTGCAGGCCGAAGGGGCCGGGCTGCCCCCGGACGCCGGGCACGGTGTCGAGCGCGGCGGCGTCCCGGCCGATCTCGACCTGGTCGAAGCGGGCGTCGCCGGAGAGGTCCTCGCCGTCGATGACCAGGTCGCTCGCCGCGATCGGCCCGGCCTTTCCGCCGGCCGTCAGTTTGAAGACGACGGTTCCCACAGGGGTCGGGACGCGGGCGGACTGGCAGAGGTCGGAGAGCATGGCCTCGCCGAGGCCGAGCAGCGCCACCGGGTGACCGCTGCCGTCGGCGGCGCGGTCGACGGTGACGTAGGAGGCCAGCCCCTTGCTGGTGAGCCGCCCCGCCGAAACCTGGAGGGCGGCCCCGGACACGGCGAAGGACGAGGCGAGGGCGCCCTGCCCCATGGCGACGGCCATGACGGCGACGGCCGCCACCGCCGGCACGGCGACCGCGGCGGCCCTCTTCCACGCCGTCCGGCCCTCCGGCTGCGTACGGGTCGTCATGTCGGGGACTCCTTCGATCGGACGGCCGCAGGCGGAGGAACACGGAGGACGGCGCGGAGGCAGGACCATTGCCGGGCATGCTCGGCAGCGAAGGGGGAACTCCCGCCCTCCGAAAGGCATTTCCGGCCGGACCACTCCTACCTGAGCCAGGCCGGGCATTCACCCATTCGATACAAAATGATCAGTCTCGGCAATCGGCGACAATGACCGGTATGGAGTTGCACGGAGAGAGAGTGGCCCTGCGCCCGACGACGGCCGAGGACGCCGGGACCCTCGACCGGATCGTCCGGGAGCCGGCGGTGGCGGCGTGGTGGTCGCCCCCGGAGGACTACGCCGGCATGCTGGCCGTCGTCCTGGACGGCGAGGTCATCGGCGCGATCCAGTACGCGGAGGAGACCGACCCCGAGTTCCGCCACGCGGGCATCGACCTCTTCCTGACGACGGCTCACCACGGGCAGGGCCTCGGCACGGACGCGGTCCGCACGCTCGCCCGCTGGCTGGTCCACGACCGCGGCCACCACCGCCTGACCATCGACCCGGCCGCGGCGAACACGGCGGCGGTCCGCAGCTACGCGAAGGTCGGCTTCAAGCCGGTGGGAGTGATGCGCGCCTACTCCCGGGACCTCCGCACGGGCAAGTGGCAGGACGGCCTGCTGATGGACCTCCTGGCGGACGAACTGACCTGACAGGCCCCGTTGACGCCCCCGCGCCCCTCCCCCAGGCTGTCCCCCGTCCCACTGCCGAACTCGGATCCCGGGAGGACGTCATGCGAGCACGCGTCACCGCCGCCGCCCTGGCCCTCACCACCGGCGCCGCACTCCTGATCATCACCCAGGCCACGGCGGACGAGTCCGCCGGACCGTCGTCCTGGTGCACCCGCCAAGGCGGCAGCCCCGGGGCGTACCGCGCCTACTACGACAACGGCGCCCGCCTCACCCCGCTCGGCACGATCCGTGACCTCTGCCACTTCCGGGCCAAGGACGGCAGCCGGATCGTCCTCCCCACCGACACCCTCGCCGCCGACGCCCCGACCCTCGCGTCCCTCGCCTACAAGCGCAAGCCGCCCCTCCCCGCCCACCCGGTGGGCAACCCCTCGGCCGCCTACTGCGCCAAGCTCGGCGGCACGACCCAATTCGGCGAGGGCAAGCCGGACGTGGGCGGCTGGATCAGGAAGGGCGACCCGGTCGACCGCGGCCACCTGCACAACATGTGCATGTTCGCGGACGGTTCGGCCATCGACGCGTGGGGGCTGACGTACCACACGGGCGGCGTCATCCGGGGCGCGGACCTGGAGAACAAGTTCCGGGCGCACATCCCGCCGGCGGTGAAATAGCCGCGCCCTGCTCTTCTGCTCCGTTGTAGGTTGAACGGATGTCCACTTCACCCGTCATCCTGCTGCTCTCCGGAAGCTTGCGTAACGGCTCCTCCAACGACTCCGTCCTGCGCACCGCCGAGGCCGTGGCTCCCCCGCACATACGCACCGTGCGCTACGACGGCCTGGCCGGCCTCCCGCACTTCAACCCCGACGACGACGTGGAGCCCCTGCCCGCGCCCGTCGTCGAGCTGCGCGCGGCCATCGCCTCGGCGACGGCGGTGCTGATCTGCACGCCGGAGTACGCCGGGACGTTGCCCGGTTCGTTCAAGAATCTGCTCGACTGGACGGTCGGGGGGACGGAGATCTGTGACAAGCCCGTGGCGTGGGTGAACGCGGCGGCGCCCGGGCGCGGGCAGGGGGCGGAGGCCACCTTGCGGACGGTGCTCGGGTACACCGGGGGTGCCGTCGTGGAGGAGGCGTGTGTGCGGGTTCCGGTGGGCCGTCAACTCGTGGGCGGGGACGGTGTCATCACTGATCCGGAGGTTCGCGACCGGATCCGTGCGGTGCTCGGGCTGCTCGCGAGGGCCTGACGGACCGGCAGGGCCAGCGTCGTCCGGGCCGTGTGGACCGTCAGGGTCGAGCCGACCGGGTTGCGTGACATGTACAGGGGATCGGCCCCGTCGATGACCAGGGCCAGGCGGTGGCCGGCCGGGACGTCGTACGCGGTCGCGAAGAGGTCGAGGCCGACCTCCAGGTCCGTGCCCGGTGTGTGGTGGGTGAACGAGTACGGGGCGTGGGAGATGAGTTGACCGACGCCGGTGGGGCCCATGTCGTAGAGGTAGGCGATGAGGGTCCCCTCGGGGGCCGAGGGAGTCACCACGGTGCGCAGGGCCGGGATGCCTCTGAGGTGCCGGGCCCGGCGTCCGGGGGCCGTCTGCCAGACGGCGGCGGCCCCCGGCGCGAGCAGGCGTGGCACGGCCAGCGGAGGCAGGCCGAGCAGTTGGTCGAGCAGTCCGCTCGCGAGCATCACTCCGCCGTTCGCTCCGGAGTCGGCCCGGGCGTTGATGGTGGGGTCGGCGCCCGTCAGCGGTTCCAGCGGGGGCGCGTCCGGGCCCGCGGTGGCCGGCCAGGCGGCGGCGTGGTGCTCCTCGGGATGCCCGAGGCCGTGTCCGCGGACTTCGAGGAGCAGCGGTGGTTGGTCGTCGATGCCGTTGCGCCGTCCCTGCAGCCAGCGCTCGAACCAGCGTCGGGCGCTCTCCCAGGTCGGGGTGCCCGGCAGGACGAGGCCGGGAAGCACCTGGGTCGCGTGGTCGCCCCGCCGGTACTCCAGGCGCTTGGGCGCGGTCAGGCCCTCGAAGAAGCGGCCGATCCCGTTGGGCGACTGGCCGGGGTCGAGCCAGGTCTGGGCCATCAGGATGTGCGGGCCGTTCTCGTTGAGCCGGTCCAGATAGGTCATCGGGGACCGGGCGCGGGCGAAGGAACGCAGATAGGGCGTCGGGGCGGGGCCGCTCAGGAAGTCGCGTACCGCTCTGAGGACTTCGGGTCCGGGCCGGGCCTCGACGAGCCCGACCACGCCCTGGAGCAGGGATGCCTCGAGTCGTCTGGTTCCGCCGCCGTACATCACCTCGAAGAGGTCGCTCCAGCCCGCGAGCGAGGCCACCGTTCGCACCCGTCGGTCCGTGGCGGCGGTCCGCAGGCTGATGCCGGCTCCGTACGAGACGCCGCAGAAGCCCACCCGGTGGGCGTCGGCGGCAGTGTGCCGCACGGCCCAGTCGATCACCCGGGAGGCGTCGGCGACGTCCTCCGCGTCGGCCAGGCCGAAGCTGCCGCTCGACCCCAGGAAGCCGCGTGGCTGGTAGGTGACGACGACGAATCCGGCGGCCGCGAACCGCAGTGCCGGGACGGCGTAGATGTCGGCGGGCAGCAGGAACGGCCCCGGCATCACGATCAGCGGGTGCGGACCGGGGCCGGGCGGCCGGTACACCTCGGCGCGCAGCCATACGCCGGGCGCGGTCCTGATGGCGGTGAGGAGCGGCCCGCCCGCCGACGGCCGCCCGGCGGCGGGTGCCGCCGAGGACAGCGCGACGAGTACCGCCGCCAGCACGGCGGCCAGCAGGGCTCTGACAGCTCTCATCTCTCCCCTTTTTCAGCGGTGCGTTTCAGCTTTTTCAGCGGTACGTTTCAGCGGTGCAGTAGGGGAGTTCGTCGATCCGTCGTCCCGAGAAGAAGCGGAGCAGGATCTCGGAGAACTCCTCCGGTCGTTCCAGGCAGAGCAGATGGCCCGCGTCGGCCACCGTCGCGAAGACCGCCCCGGGGACCGCGTCGGCCACCCGCCGCCCGGCGTGCGGAGGGGTGCAGACGTCGTGTTCGCCCGTGAACACCAGCGTCGGTACGTCCCGGACGCCGGGGCGGAGCCGTGGATGGGCGAGAAGCCGTTCGTAGTGGTCCGCGTACTGCTCCGTGGTCTCCCGCGACAGGCCGCCGAACTGGGAACGCAGCATGAAGGCGAGCGCCTCGTCGCGGCCGGACCGGCCGGACGCGCCGGTCGTCGGCAGCAGTTGGCCCACGACGGCCTCGGCGAACTCGACCGTCCGTCCGGCGCGCAGCAGGGCCGCCATCCTGGCGCACACCTCCCTCGTCTCCGCGGGCATCCGGTCGGCCACGCCCGACAGCGCCAGCCGTGCGACGCGGTCCGCGCCGTGCCGGGCGAAGCCGTAGGAGATGAAGGCGCCGTAGGAGACACCGGCCAGGTTGACGCGAGGCAGGGCGAGTTCGGTCAGCAGATGGCCGAGTGCACCGGTGTAGAAGCCGCTGCCGTGGCGAACGGGGAGCCTGCCGGTGTTTCCGGAGCCGGGGAGGTCCACGGTGATGACGTCGGCGTACGGGGCGAGGAACCGTTGGTGGACCGTCCAGGAATCCTTGTTCTGGAAGGCGCCGCCCACGAGGAGGACGGGATCGAGGCGGGGGTGCTCGCTCCGCACGACGCGCCATTCGATGCCGTAGCCCTCGTAGGTCAGCCTTCCGGTCTCGACGCGTTCTTCGTTCGCTGGCTCTTCGCCCGTTGGCTCTTCGCTCGTTGACTCTTCGTTCGCCGGCTCTTCGTTCACGAGCTCTTCTTCACAGTCCTTCCCGAAAGGAGTTCAGGGGTGGTCCGGGGCCGTGGGGCGGCCGATCCTGGGCAGGGAGCGTCGGGCGAGGTCGGTGATGCCGGTCGCGGTGACGACCTCGACGGACGGGATGGTGCAGCCGAGCCTGCGCCGGGCGGCGACGACCAGCTCGGCGGCCATCAGCGAGTCCAGTCCGAGCCGGTCGAGCCGGCGGGAGCGGTCGATGCGGGCGGCGTCGGTCTGCAGGATGGTGGCGAGCTCCTCGGTGAGGACGTCGGCCAGGAGCCGTACGGCGTCGTCCGTGGGCAGCGCGGCGACGCGGTGGCGCAGTTCCCCGGGGCCGGGGCCGGCCCGGACCTCGCCGGTGATCAGCAGGGCGGCGAAGCGGGAGCGGTCGAGGGCGGGCAGGACCTCCCGCAGGCGTTCCCAGTCGAAGCGCCCGGCGGTCATCTGCTCCGCCCCGGTGGCGAGGAATTCCTTGACGGCCGCCCGGCATTCGGCGGGGCTCACGGACCGCAGGCCGGCCCGTGCCAGCCGTTCGCCCGCCTGCCGGATCCGGGCCGCGAAGCCCGTCTCGCCCACGGCGCCCCAGGCGACGGCCAGCCCGGGCGCTCCGGCGCGGCGGCGGGCGCGGACCAGTGCTTCGAGGCCGAGGTTGCCCGCCGCGTAGGCGGCCTGCCCCTGGGTGCCGGCGACCGCGGCGATCGAGGAATAGGCGAGGAAGAGGTCCATGGGCCGGCCGGTGGTGAGCCGGTCCAGCAGGAGTCCGCCGAGCAGCTTGGGGGCCAGGACGGGCCGGATGCGCTCCGGCGTCAGCTCGGCGAGCGCGGCGTCGTCGACACCCATCGTGCTGTGGACGATGCCGCGCACCGGGTGCCCGGCGGTGTCGGAGGCCGCCAACAGGCGGCCGAGGGCGGCGGCGTCGGTGACGTCCAGCGCGTGCGTGGTGACCTGGGCGCCCGCCCGGCCGAGCGCGGCGACCAGGTCGGCGCTGCCGGGGGTGGCCGGGCCCCGGCGGCCGGCCAGGGCCAGATGACGGGCGCCGAGCTCGACGAGCCAGCCGGCGGTGGCGGCACCGAGTCCGCTCAGGCCGCCGACCACCAGATAGGTGGCGTCGGGGTCGAGGCGTTCGGGGCGCGCGGCGGCTTCGACGGGCGGCGGCTCCGTGAGGTCGATGACCACCTTGCCCAGGTGACGGGAGTGCCGGAGGGTCTGCAGGGCCTCGGCGACCCGGGCGGCCGGCAGGCACCGGTGGGGCAGCGGCCGGTAGTGGCCGGCGGTGACGTGGCCGGCCAGTTCCCGGAAAGGGGCGGCGGCGGCTTCCGGATCGAGGAGGAGCCTGGCGACGTCGACGGTGAAGAAGGCGTTGTTGTCCCTCAGCAGGCCGAGAGGCAGCGGGGTGTTGGCATAGACGTCGCGCTTGCCCAGCTCGACGAAGCGGCCTCCGGCGCGCAGCGCCCCGGCGCCGCGCAGGAGCGCTTCGCCGGCGAGGGAGTTGACCACGACATCGACGCCCCGGCCGTCGGTGAGCCGGCGGACCTCGTCGGCGAAGTCCAGGCCGCGCGAGTACAGGACGTGTTCGACGCCCAGCAGCCGGAGCAGGGCGCGCTTGGCCGGAGTGCCGGCGGTGGCGATCACCGTCGCGCCTTGCCGGCGGGCGAGTTGGAGAACGGCCTGTCCGATCCCGCCCGCTCCCCCGTGCACCAGAACCGTCTCGCCGGGGGTGAGCCGGGCGAGACGGGTCAGGCCCTGCTGGGCGGTCAGGAAGACCACGGGCAGGGTCGCGGCCTCGGCGAAGCCCATCCCGTCGGGTATCCGCCCCACCAGCCGGGCGTCCGCCCGTACCCGGGAGGCGAGGGAGCCGCCGACGACGGCGAACACCCGGTCACCGCGGGCGAGTCCGTCGACTCCGGCACCGACATCAGTGATCACGCCCGCGCATTCCAGCCCCAGCTGCGCGGCCGAGGCCGCGCCGGGATCCGCTCCCGGAGGCAGCAGGCCCGCAGCGAACAGCGCGTCACGGTAGTTCAGCCCGGCGGCCCGTACGTCGATGGCCACCTGTCCCGGACCGGGGCCGGCGGGAGGCGCGGCCACCCAGGCGAGCCGGGGGGAGAGCCCGGACTCGCGCAACTCCAGCCGGAACTCGCCAGGTTCCCCGGGGTCAGGTGGTTGTGCGGGCGGGCGCCCGGGGACGATCGCGGCGGTGAACCGGCCGCCCGGGGTGAGCGCCACCTCGTCGTCCTCGGGAGGCCGGGTGAGCTCCCGGGCGAGGCGGCGGGCGTCGCGGGCGGGGTCCGGGCCGCGTGGGAAGGAGATGCGGCGGACGGCGACGGACGGATGCTCGTTGGCGAACGTCCGGGCGGCACCCCATGCGGCGGCGTCGCGCGGGTGGGTGGCGGCCTCGGGCGCGGGCAGCACCCCGCAGGGGCGGGTGACCAGGGAGAGGGCCGGGTGCGCGGCGGCGGTGAACCGGGCGCGGCCGGCCAGCGCGGCCAACGTGCCGATGCGGGCCACGGCTTCGTCCAGCGCGGCCGACGGATCGGCGGCCGCGGCCGGGTCCTCGCCGAACAGCAGCACGACGTGCGGGTGCGTACCGGCGGCGGCCGGCAGGGCGTCCCAGTCCTCGGCGCGGGCGGGCGGGCGGATGACGGGGACGGCCGCGCCGTCCCGTTCCAGTTCGGCCGCGAGCGCGCGGGGCAGGGCGTCCTCGGGCTGCTCGGCGGCGATGATCCAGCGCACCGGCGACGGGGTGGGGCGGGCCCCGGGCGCGGTGGCCGGGGCGGGGCGCCGGGCGCGGCGGCCGAGCAGGACGGACCGGGTGCGGGAGGCCGTTCCGGGCGCGTCGCCGGCCAGGCGTACCTCGGTGAACCCGCTCTCCTCCAGCAGCGTGGCCCAGCGCGCGGCCGTCAGCAGGGGGGAGTCCGGGCGCAGGTCGGTGTCGGTGCGGGACCAGGAGCCGTCCAACAGGCCGGGGACGAGAGCGCCGGGCCGCGGGTCGTGCGGCTCGGCCGCCAGCAGCTGTCCTCCGTCGGTGAGGAGCCATGCGCAGTGCCGCACCGCGGTGCGCAGGTCGGCGGTGGTGTGCAGGGCGTCGGTGGCGACGAGGAGGTCGAAGGTGCCTTCGGTGAATCCCTGGGCGGCCGGGTCGGCGTTCAGGTCGAGGGGGCGGCAGGTGAGGAAGGTGTGGTCCGCGAAGCGGGCGCGGGCGCGGGGCAGCAGGGCGGCCGAGGGGTCGGTGAAGACGTAGTGGGTGCGTTCGGGCGGCAGGACGGTCAGCAGCTCGGCCGTGCGGCCGCCGGTGCCGCCGCCCGCTTCCAGGATCCGCAGCGGCCGGTCGGCCGGCCATGCCGCGACCGCCGCCCGCAGCAGTTCCCGGGTGGTGCGGCGGGCGAACCGGCAGTCGGGCAGGGTGTCGTCGAGGTCGTCGAGAAGGTGCCGGTCCGCCTCGGTGACGACCGCCGTCAGGGGATCCGCCCGGCCGCGCAGGATGTCCGTCAGCTGGTCTCCGCAACGGGCGAGCAGGGCCAGTGCCGTGGCGTTGACCGGCGGTCCTCCGGCCGGGGCGGAGCGTACCGCCGCGGCGGGGTCCGGCCGGCCCCGGAGCCGCCAGCGGGCTTCGTCGCCCTCCGTGCGGCCGGCCCGCTCCAGGAGGCCCTCGTCCTCCGCGAGGGAGAGCAGCAGCCGGGCGAGCGCCGCGTAGGCGGGGAGCAGTCCGGCGGCCAGCAGCTCGCCGAGGGTGAACTCGCCGGTCCCGGGCAGGATTTCGGTCACCGCGCGGACGAAAAAGTGTGCCTGGACCGCCTCGTTGAGCCGCGTGGCCGCGTCGGGGTGCTCCCGTGCGTACGCGGCAGTCAGCGCGGCGCGCCGGGCGGCGGTCGCGGCGAGCAGGGCGTCGGGGCCGGGCAGGGGTGAGGGCGGGACCTCGTCGTCGGGTCGCGGGGCCGCACGCAGCACGGTCTCCAGGTGCTGGACCGGGACGGCGGAGCCGACGACACGCCGCAGGCGGCAGCCCGTCATCTCGAGAACCACCGCGCCGTCCTCGTCGGTGACGGTCAGATCCCAGGTCGCCCCCAGGGCGCCGAGCTCACGGCAACGGGCGTGGACCCGGCCGGCCGACGGGAGTTCACGCCAGGACCGGAGGGCGTCCACGGCGACCGGGAGGTACAGCGCCTCCTGCCCGCCGAGGACGGCGGCCAGGTGCGAGGCCGCCTGCACCCCGGCGTCCAGCAGCGGCGGATGGGCCCGGTGACCGGTGGCGGGGGGCTCGCCCCGGTAGGCGATGAGTGCTTCGCCGTCTCCCGCCGTGACCTCGGCGAGGGTGCGGAAGGCGGGCCCCAGGCACAGGCCGCGGCCGGCGGCGCGGGCGTATGCCTCGGCGACGGAGATGTCGCGGTGGACGCGCTTGCGGATGCCCTCGATGTCGAGCGGGGCGGGACGGGGGCACAGCAGCCGGCGGACACGGCACCGGGCATGCTCCTGCCAGGCGCCGTCCGTTCCGGCCGGGCGGGCGGCCACCCGCAGGATCTGGGACTCGTCGGACAGCGAGATGTGGACCTCCAGGCCCGTGGTGTCGTCGTCCCAGGGCACGGTCATGGCGCGGGTGATGCTCAGCTGCTCGATCTCGGCGGGGCCCTCGGCGGTCTGCCGTACGGCGGCGAGGGCCATCTCCGCGTAGCCCACGGCGGGCATCACGACGGCTCCGTCCACCCGGTGGTCGGCCAGCCAGGGGAGCCGAGCGGGCTCCAGGGGCCCGGACCAGGCGGGTTCGGAGGCGGGCAGGCGGGGGCCCAGCAGGGGGTGCGGGGCGGGCCGTCCGGTGTCGCTGCGGTTCCACCAGGCGGGGTCGCCGTTCCAGTGCCGCTCGCGCTGCCAGGGGTAGGCGGGCAGGTCGGCCACGCGCCCGCCGTCGGGAAAGCGGGCGCGCCAGTCCGTCTCCGCGCCGGCGGCCAGGGCCCGGGCCGCCGCCCGGCGCACGGTGGTGGGGCCGTCGCCGGTGCGGGTGCAGGTCGGCACCGTGACCACCGGTTCCGGATTCCGGTCGGTGATCCGCTTCAGGTAGGGGGTGAGGACGGGGTGCGGGCCGATCTCGACCAGGATGTCGCAGCCCTCGTCGAGCAGGGTCTCGGTGGCCTGGGTGAAGAGCACGGGTTCGCGGACGTTGCGCCACCAGTAGCCGGCGTCCAGCCGCTCCCCGGGCAGGAGGCCGCCGCTGACGGTCGAGACGAAGGGGACGGGGCCCGGCGTCGGCCGCAGGCCGGACAGGGCCGCGCGCAGGTGTGGCTCGACGGGGTCCATGGCGCGGCTGTGGTAGGCGTGCCGGATGTCGAGCATGCGGAAGAACACGCCCCGGGCGGCGAGTTGACGGCCCAGGGCTTCCAGGTCGTGCTCCGTCCCGGAGAGCGTGACGTCCGTGGGGCTGTTGATCCCGGCGATCTCGATGGTGCCGGGGTACGCGGCGACGGCCTCGCGCGCCTCGCGTACGGGCAGGCCGACGGCCGCCATGGTGCCCTGCCCGGCGGTGGGGGCCTGGGCACGGCTGCGCGCGGCGACCACCAGAGCCGCGGCGGGGAGGTCGAGGGCGCCGGCGGCGAACGCGGCGGCGATCTCCCCGACGCTGTGCCCGAGCACGGCAAAGGGTGTGATGCCCAGGTGCTTCAACAGGGCGGTCACACCGGCCTGGACGGCGAACAGCAGCGGCTGGGCGTACTCGGCCGTGCTCGGGTGGTGCGGCGCCGCGGCCGACAGTTCGGCCCGGACGGACCAGCCCAGGTGCGGGCGGAGGGCGGCGTCGGCCTCGTCCACCGCCGCGCGGAAGACCGGCTCCGCCGCCAGCAGGTCCGCTCCCATGCCGGCCCACTGCGAGCCGTTCCCGGAGTAGACGAACGCGGCCTTCCCCCGGGCGACCGCTTCCCCGGCGGCGGTGGCGCCGGGCGGCTCCCGGCCTTCGGCCAGGGCCCGCAGGCCGCGGACGGCATCGGCGGGATCCGCCGCCAGGACCACCGCACGGTGCTCATGGCGGCCGCGGCGGCACGCCAGCGTATAGGCCACGTCGTGGAACTCGGACCGGCCGGCGCCGGCCAGCCGGTCGGCCGTGCGGCCGGCGGTCGTGACGAGGGCCTGTGGGGTGCGGGCGGTGATCAGCACCGGCAGGGCGGCCGGGGCGGCGCCCCGCACCGGGGCGGGGGCGGTGGGCGGCGCGGCGAGGACCAGGTGGGCGTTGGCTCCGCCGAATCCGAAGGAGTTCACCCCGACGAGCGGGCGGCCTGTCTCCACGATGGGGCGGGGGCGGACGACCGGTGCCAGATTCCAGCTCTCGAAGGGGATGTGCGGGTTCGGCGGCTCGGCGTACAGGGTCGGCGGCACCCGGCGGTGCCGCAGCACGAGCAGGGCCTTGAACAGCCCGGCCATGCCGGATGCCGCTTCCTGGTGGCCGAGGTTGCTCTTGACCGAGCCGATCGGCAGCGGGCCCCCGGTGCGGCGTGCCGACAGGGCGTGGTGGATCGCCGCGCACTCGATGGGGTCGCCGGAGGGCGTGCCGGTGCCGTGCGCCTCGAAGTAGGCGAGGTCGTCCGGTACGGCTCCGGCCCGGGCGTACGCTTCCCGCAACAGGGCTTCCTGGGCGGCCCCGTTGGGCAGCGCGATGCCCGTGGTGCGGCCGTCGTTGTTGGCCGCGGATGCCAGGATGACCGCGTGCACCCGGTCGCCGTCGGCGATCGCGTCGGACAGCCGCTTGAGAAGGACGATGCCGCCGCCCTCGGAGCGCACATAGCCGTCCGCGTCGGCGGCGAAGGCCCGGCATCGCCCGGTGGGCGAGAGCATGCCGGCGGCGGAGAAACCCACGAAGCCGAAGGGGTTGATGAGGATGTTGACGCCGCCTGCCAGGGCCGTGCGGGAGCGGCCGGCCCTCAGGTGCTCGCACGCGCGGTGGACGGCGGTGAGCGCGGAGGAGCAGGCGGTGTCGACGGCCGTGCTCTCCCCGTGCCAGTCCATCGCGTGGGAGAGCCGGTTGGCGGTGTT
The DNA here is from genome assembly GCF_015999245.1 of Streptomyces sp. AV19. GTDB lineage: Bacteria > Actinomycetota > Actinomycetes > Streptomycetales > Streptomycetaceae > Streptomyces. The sequence continues at coordinate 70,659 of NZ_JAEAMR010000016.1, forward strand.
GGCCATGGCGGCGCCGGACATGGAATAGGGGTTGACGCTCTCCGGCCCGGCGGACTGCAGATCGCCGTAGTCGTGGCTGGAGACGCCGATGAACACCCCGGTGTCCGAACCGGCCAGGCTGCCGCGGTCGATGCCCGCGTCGTCGAGCGCCTCGACCGTCATTTCCAGCAGCAGCCGCTGCTGGGGGTCCATGCGGGACGCCTCGCGGGGCGAGATGCCGAAGAACTCCGCGTCGAATCCGGCGATGTCGGCGAGGAAGCCGCCGGCCGCGCTGTATCCCTTGCCCGCCCGGCGGCGACGCGCGTCGATGAAGACGGCGAGGTCGAAGCGGTCGACGGGTACGGTCGTCACCAGGTCACGCGCGCCGTCCAGGGCGGCCCACAGGCCGGCCAGGTCGTCGATCCCACCGGGCATCCTGCAGGCGGTTCCCACGATCGCGATGGGTTCGTCGCCCTGATCCATAGCCCCTCCCCCGGTGGACTCGGCCGACAGGCATACCGTGGGGATCGTGGCAGATACGGAGCGTGACGAACAAGGCCGTTGGGGCCTTCCCGCTCATCCAGGTGGTCAAGCCCCGCGGGACGATTAGGGGTTGGTCATGTCGGGTAAAGGGACACACCCTTCGCGCGCGTCAGCGGCCCCAGGACGCTCCCGCCGCAGCAGAGGACACACCTCGCGTTGCAGGCGAGCAGCCTAACGCCCTTGACCGAAACCACGGAAGAGGCACGTCCGTTTCGGGCCGTCTCCGTAGCGCCTCGGCTACAGGCCGGCCAACTCGGCCTCCGCAAGGGGAAATCCGGGGGCGCACGGCGCGTTCGCCGGCGTGCGGGCACGGGTAGGCGCAGCAGGCAGACAGCACACGTGAATTCCGGGGAAAGGACGAATTCGTGACACGCCTGACCGTCATGCGAATCGCAGGGGCCGCCGCGGCCGCGGGGATCGCGCTCACCGTCGCCGCACCGGGCACCGTCCAGGCCGCCGCCGGGCGCGGGACGCCCACCTGCGGCACGGCCGACCTGCGGATCTCGTTCGCCGAACGCCTCGGCGGGGGGATGAACCACGCGGGCGGGACGCTGGAGCTGAAGAACACCACGGGCCGCACGTGCGCGCTGCGCGGCTACCCCGGGCTGGGCCTGGAGGACGCGCGGCACAAGGCACTGCCCACGCGTACGGTGCGCGGCAACACCTGGTACGCGGACGACCCGGGCAACCAGCTCGTCCTGCTGAAGCCGGGCCAAGCGGCGCAGGCCAACGTCGCCTGGACGCACACGGGGACGGAGGCGCGGTCGGGGTCGTATCTGAGGGTGACGCCGCCGGCCGCGCGCACGTACCGCGTGATACCGCTCAACGACGCCGTTGATTTCGGGGAGTTGCACGTTACGGCGGTGGCGCACCGGGTGCCGACCCGCGGCTGACGGCAGACTCCGAGGGCCCCGGACCATGCGACGACATCGGCGCAAAAACATCGCACGACCCGGGGCTTTACCTTCCAATCATTGCTCCATGACCAAGACTTGACTAATCTCCGAGTCCGGAACAGCCCGGAGCACCACGAAAGAACCCGGGGTACGCCGTCGCCACGGCGCACACCCGGGTCCTGAACAGATCGACGCGCAGCAGCCGTTCACGAGAGGATCACCCCCCGCACGCGCGGGGAGTGCGTGGTTGGCGAGCGCGTCGTCCAACTCACCCCGGAGGGTACCGTGAACTATCCGAATCGGCTACGTGACGCGATAGCGGAAGACGGCACGACCCCACTCATAGGCGTCTTCGACATGTTCTCCGCCTCCGTCGCGGCGCAGCACTACGACGGCATGTTCGTCTCCGGCTTCGGCTTCGCCGCCTCCCACTACGGGCTGCCGGACATCGGGTTCATCGCCTGGCCCGACCTCGTCCACTTCGTCCAGCGGTTACGCCAGGCGTTCCCGCTGCAGCACCTGCTCGTGGACATCGACGACGGTTACGTGGACCCGGAGACGGCCTGCCACGTGGTGCGTTCGCTGGAGCAGGTCGGCGCCTCCGGGGTGATCCTGGAGGACCAGAAGCGCCCGCGCCGGTGCGGGCACGTGGACGGCAAGCAGGTGCTGCCGCTGGAGGAGTACCTGGAGAAGCTCACCATGGTGCTGGAGGCGCGGCGCGACATGGTGGTCGTCGCGCGCACCGACGCCACGGAGGAGCCCGAGATCCTGCGCCGCGCCAAGGCGTTGGCGGCCACCGACTGCGACGTGATCCTGGTGGACGGGGTGCGCAGCGTGGACTGGATCCGCAAGGTGCGCGACGTCATCGGGGACAAGCCGCTGCTGTTCAACCAGATCGCCGGCGGCAAGTCGCCCCGGCTGTCGCTGCCCGAACTCGGGAACCTGGGCGTGGACGTGGCGATCTACAGCACGCCGTGCCTGTTCGCGGCGCAGAGCGCGATGGACGAGGCGCTCACGGTGCTCAAGCGGGACGACGGCCGGCTGCCGGAGTTCACGTCGTCGAGCATCGGGGTGGACCGGTCGCTGGCCCTGCTGGAGAAGAACATCTCGCGGCACCACGACCGTCCCTCCGCGGCCGCCGGCCGATAGGGCCGGCCGGTGGTCCCGCCGCGCCGCGGCATCGGCACGGCGGGACCGCCTCGCGGCCTTCACCCCCGGCTGCTGCGGCTGCCGAAGCGGCTGCGGATCAGCCGGCGGCGGATGCCGCTGAGGAGCGGGAAGCGTTCGCGGAACTCCCGGGAGGCGCGGTCGAGTTCGTTGGTGAGCCGCTCGGTGCGCTTCTCCACGTCGAGTTCGTCGAGGATCCGGTCCACCTCGGCCAGCAGGGAGCCGTGCAGCTGCCACTGGCGGGGGTGTTCGCGCACCTTGTCGAGCAGCAGGTGGGCGGCGCGGTCGCGGCTGCGGCGGCCGGCGGCCAGGTCCTCGAGGAGGCGCGACTCGGCGTCCTCGGCGTTCGTGCTGACCTGGGTGGTGATCAGGACGGCGAAGCTGCGGACGGCCCGGGCGAGGTGCTCGAAGACGTCCGCGAGGGCGTCGGCGACGTCCGCCGGGAAGAGCGGCTCGTCGGTGCGCTCGCGGGCGAGGTCGGTCAGCGAGCGGCACATCACGCGCACGACGACGGCGGAGATCTCCAGGGCGTCCAGCCCCGTCCGCAGCACGATGCGGGAGAGCAGCCCCTCCTTGACACGGGGGTTGAGCCGCAGGCTGTCCTCGGCCTGCCGCAGCGAGACGTCCACCTCGGCGATGTCGTGGTCGAGCCGGCGGGCCTCGTGCAGCCGTGCGGCGGCCTCGGCGACGGCCACGGGCCGGCCGACCTCGGCGCCGACGTGCCGCAGCAGCGTGCTCATCCGGCGTGCCAGGTCCTGGATGGCCTCGCCGGCCGGCTCGACCCAGACGGGCGGCACGAACAGCACGTTGAACAGCAGCCCGACCACCGCGCCGATCAGCGTCTCCAGCACCCGGTCCCAGGCCGTGTCGGCCACCCGGGTGACGCCGAGGACGAGCATGGCGCTGATCGCCACCTCGGGGACGAATTCCCCCACGCGGACGAACCGTCCGATGACCAGGGACGCGAGGATGATCAGCCCGAGGCTCCACCAGGTGAGGCCGACCAGCCAGCTGAAGCCGATGGCGATCAGGACACCCGCGACGACGGAGTTGACCCGCCGGACGCTGGTGGTCAGCGTGGAGTAGAGGGTCACCTGGACGACGAGCAGGGCCGTGAGCGGCGCGGTCAGCGGCGCGGGTTCGCTGCTGAGCGACAGGGCCACCACGTAGGAGATGACGGCGGCGGCCGTCGAACGGACCGTCTGCGCGACCGCGGGTTCCCGGCCGCGGCGGACCAGGCTCGTCAGGGGTTCGGGGAGATCACGCACCGTAGACGTCTTCCCGGCCGCCCGCACGGCGGACCGGACGGCGGGGACATGCCACCCGGGTGGTCGGCGCGCGGGTGACCGGCGGCGACCGGGAACTCCCCTGCCGGGTTCCGCCATTAGGGGGAATGGCAGGGGGTTGACAGGGGGATTGTGTCCGCCTCCTGCGCTGGCGTATCGTCCGGACGGGCCTGGGACAAGGCCGCGATGTCACGTGGTGTAGGTGGGGAATTGTCTGTGGTTACGGGAAAAATAATCCGGTTCGACGAGTTCCGCGGGTACGGTTTCGTCGCCCCGGACACCGGCGGCGAGGATGTCTTCATGCACGTCAACGACGTGCACGCGGACAAACGCCTGATCGTGCCGGGTGCGTTCGTGGAATTCGTCGTCGAGGAGGGCGAGCGGGGGCTGAAGGCCTCCCAGGTGCGTCTGATCGACCGGGGCGCGCGGGCGGTGGATTCACCGGTGCAGGCTTTCGGCGTGCACACGTCGGGCGACGACGGCGACTGCGACGTGCTCTCCGGCAAGGAATTCCTGGACGAGGTCACCGAATTGCTGCTCAGCGCCGCGCCGGCGATGACCGGTGAGCAGATCCTCCTCGTGCGGCAGCGCATGGTGCGCCTCGCGGCCAACCACGGCTGGGTCGAGGCGTAGACGTCCTTCCGGACGCCAACGGGCCTGCGGGGCACGGCAGTACGCCGGGCCCCCGGTCCTGTTCGAAGCCGAGCAGCGGCAACGGCGGACCGATGCGCTCACGTATAACGCTCCCCTCGACCTGCGCACGGCACATCCCGCACCGGCTCACGCTCGCACTCCGGCGCCTGGGCTGCGTACACCGTGCCGCACCGTCCCCGCTCAACCGGCGCATCCCAACCAAGAGGTCTAAATTGGGTGGAAGCGCACACGAGAGGAGATATGGCATGTCCTCGAAACGGCGCCGCAAGAAGAAGAAAGCCCGTATGAAGGGCGCCAACCACGGCAAGCGGCCGCAGTGCTGAGCACCGGGCCCGGCCTCCGGGCCCGTCCGGACGGATCACCGGCTGCGGCGGGACCCGGCGCATTGGCGGGCGCGTGGAGTGTCAGCCCGGTGGTACGGCGAACGGCGTGCACTTCCCCGCCGGCCGTCCCCCGTGCTCGCCGAAGAACGTGAGCACGTCGCAGATCGACTGGCCGAGCACGTCGTCGTGCCCGCGGCCCGGGTACGTCCGTTCCGCCACCGCCGGGGAGCCCAGGGCCCGGAGGTTCCGGGCGACCTGGGCGGTCCACTGGGCCGGTACGTCCAGGTCGTTGCCGCCCTGGACGATCAGGACGGGGGACGGCACGGCGGCCCGGTCCGGGTTGCCGTAGGCGGCCATGGTCCGGCCGAGGGCCGCGAGGCGGGCCGGGGGGAAGGGCAGGGCCTGTTCCGTGGTGACGCCGTTCAGGGACGGGTGCCGGTCCTTCAGGCATTCGCCGAAGACCCGGGTGGCGGTGCGGGTCGCGGTCGGCCCGAGAAGCCGGTCCAGGCTCAGCGACCGGTCGGTGGTGGTCAGCCCGGCCAGGGAGTAGAGCGCGAAGGTGAGTTGGGCGGGCTGGTGCGCGGCGATGACTCCCGGGAGCATCGTGTCGAGGTGGCTGGCCGGGGCGACCGCCACGGCCCCTCCGAAGCGCAGCCCGGGCGCCCGCTGTGCCGCGCGGGCGGCGAACAGGGCCGCCTGCCCGCCCTGGGAGTGTCCGGCGGCGAACCAGGTCGCCGAGAGCCCGGGCAGGATCCGCCGGGCGGCGAGGACGCTGTCGACCACGGCGTTGCCCTCGTCCGCCCCGACGAGGTAGGTGTGCATGCCCGGGGTTCCGAGCCCCGGGTAGTCCGTGGCCGCGACCGCGTAGCCGGCGCGGAGGAAGGCGCGGATCTCCTGGACGTAGACGGCGTCCCCCAGGTTCGCCGCGTGCGAGGGCGCGCAGGCGTCCGCGACGCCGGTGGTGCCGTGCGCCCATGCCACGACCGGGCGGCCTCCCTCCGGCGGGGGGCCGTCGGGGACGAGCAGGGTCGCGCTGACGGCGATGTCGGCGCCGTGGGCGTCGGCCGAGTGGTGGAGCACGGTCCAGCGCCGGGCCCGGCCGAACGTGGCGTCCGGCCCCCGGTCGGTGGCGGCGATCGGCGTCCCGGCGGGCGCGGGGGCGAGCGGCCGGGGTATTCGGTAGGTGGCGCCGGACGTTTCGACGGCGGGCGGATTTCCCCCTCCCCCGCCGCCTCCCGCCCCGGTCGCGGGCGCGTCGTCGGCGCATCCCTGGGTCGCGGCGAGGAGGAGCACGGCGCCGAGGGCGCCTCCGATCGCCTTGGTCCGGCAGGTGCTCGATATGCCCACAGCAGCTGTCCCTTCACGGTGCCGGACCCAGCGTCCCAACGGGCGGGGCGCGGCGCAGGACGGGTACGGCCGGACGGGTGACGGGACGGACGGTGACCGTTCAGAGATAGACGACGCGCACGATGGTGAGGGTCAGGACGCTGCGGCTGACGTAGTAGCGGATCAGGACGTCCGCGACGGTGGCCTCGCGCCGGTCGTGCTCCCGGCCGATGGAGGCGGAGCCGCAGCCGTAGGGGTGGTCGGCCACCAGCCGCACGGCGCGGTCGAAGCGGGCCCGCAGGGCGGGGTCCATACCGGTGCACGCCTGGTCGGCCGGAGGCGCATACTGGATCCGGTACCCGCTCACACCGCCCCCGGGCGGCCGGCGGCGGTGGGGACGGCGCCGACGTCCTCGCCCCGTGCGAGGCGGTCGAAGAGTTCCTCGTCCTCCCGGTCCGCCTCCGTGGCCGCCAGGGCCCAGCGGACCAGGGCGGCCGGGAGTTCGGCCGTCGGCACGTGCGGGATCTCCTCGTCGAAATCGCGCAGTTGGTCCTCGTCGAGGGCCGAACGGATCCCGGCGATGGTGCCGGGCAGTTCGACCAGTTCCCCGCCGATCACGGTCTTCATCGTCGCGTCCACGGCATCCTCCTCGGGCCCGCGGGACACCGTACGACAGCCGGGCTCCGGCGGCCACGCGTTCATGGCGAACGGCGAAGGGAGTGTCTCCACGACCATGGAACGGACGCATTGAACAGACGCAACGACTCGTCCACTCTCCGGACTGGACGCGGCGTCACGTCTGGATCGATCGTCTCCCCGCACCGCACTCACGAGAGGCCCGCCCGTGGTCGATCCCGCCCTCCGCTCCGCCGACCGGCCGCAGGCGCCCGCGCTCGGGCGCGGCGGCCGCCTCGCCGCGGCGAGCGTCACCTTCGCCTTCTGGATCACCATGGCGGGCACCACCGCGCCCACACCGCTGTATCCGGTCTACGGCGAGGACTTCGGCTTCACGCCCTTCACCGTCACCGTGGTCTTCGCCGTCTACGCCCTGGGGGTCGTGCTCGGTCTGCTGGTCCTCGGCCGGCTCTCCGACCAGATCGGGCGGCGCCCGGTGCTCGTCCTGTCCACGCTGCTCTCCGCGGCCGCCGCACTGGTGTTCCTGTGCGCCCAGAACCTGGGGGTCGTGCTCGTCGGCCGGGTCCTCTCCGGCTTCTCCGCCGCCCTGGTCACCGGCGCGGCGACGGCGGCGCTCACCGAAGTCCTCGGTCCCGGCCGCCGGATCAGGCCGGCCACCCTGGCGCTCTTCGCCAACATGGGCGGCCTGGCCTGCGGCACGCTGCTGGCCGGCATCCTCGCCGACACCGCGCCGGCCCCGCTGCGCACCCCCTGGGCCGTGATGCTCGCCCTCGCCGTCGTCGGCCTCATCGGCGTCGCCCTGACCCCCGAGAGCTCCGCGCACCGCTCCGGGTTCACCCTCCGCCTCCAGCCGCTGCACGTCCCCGGCGAGATCCGCTCGGACTTCCTGCGCTCGGCGATGGCGGCCGGCGCGGGCTTCGCCGTGCTCGGCGTCCTCACCGCCGTGACCGGCCTGTTCATGGACACGGTGGTGCACGAGACGAGCCACTCGCTCACCGGGCTCGTGGTCTTCACCGCGTTCGCCTGCACCGCCCTGGGCCAGCTCCTGGTGCGCTTCCTGCGGCCCGCCGCCGCCCTGCCCGCGGCCTGTCTCGGGCTCGTCCTGGCGGCGGCGCTGATCGCCACCGCCATGGCCACCCGCACCCTCGCGCCCCTGGTCGTCGGCGCCGCCGTCAACGGCCTGGCCACCGGCGTCTCCATCGGCCACGGCCTGGGGAGCATCACCACCCGCAGCGCCCCCGAGCACCGCGGCGCCTCCGTCTCCACCTTCTTCGCCATCCTCTACACGCTGCTCGCGCTGCCGGCCATCGGCGTGGGCGTGCTGATCCGGGAGTCGAGCCTGCGCCCGGCGGGCGAGATCTTCAGCGCGGTGGTCGCGGCCCTGGCCCTCGCGGTCCTGCTCAGCCTGGTCCGTACCCGGCGCGACGCCCGGACGTGACGGCTGGGCACGGAGCCCGAACCGGCCCCGGTGCGGCGGACGTCCGGCCCCACCGCTGTGCCAGAATCCCTGTGCCCGTACGACCCGGAAGGTGAAGGCCATCAGCGCCCCGCAGAAGCCCGAACGCCCCCGCACCCCCGCACCCGTCATCAGCAGGACGGGCCCCCGGCGCAGCGAGAGCGCGCGTCAGGCGGTGCTGCACGCCGCCGACGACCTCCTGGCGGAACGCGGGTTCGCCGCGCTGACCATCGAGGGCATCGCCGCCCGGGCCGGTGTCGCCAAGCAGACCATCTACCGCTGGTGGCGCTCCAAGGTGGACATCCTCCTCGACGCCGTCACCCAGGACGCCCACGAGGCCCTGGACTGGCAGGCGCCCGGCGGGGACGGCCCCGAGGAGTACCTCAGGGCCCATCTGCGGCGCGTGGCCGCCTTCTTCGAGCAGCCGGCCGGCCTGGTTCTGCGGGCGCTGCTGGGGCACGCCCAGCTCGACGCCGAGGCGGCCGAGGCGCTGCGCAGCGGTTTCCTTCGCGAGCAGCGGGAGCGGGACGTGGCCGGGCTGCGCGCCGTCCTGGAACGGCACACCGGCCGGGCCGTGGACGAGCGCACCGCCGACCGGCTGACCGACGTGCTGCTCGGCCCGCTGTACTACCGGCCCCTGGCCTTCGGGGAAACGGCCGGTCCCGAGGTCACGGACGCGACCGCCCGCCTCGTCCTGGAGCTGGCGGCCGACCGGCCGGTGGGCTGAACGGGCCGGGGCCGCCCGCCTTTGCGGGCGATACGGTACGCCCGCACGATGTCCGAAGCAGCCGGTCCTCGACGGCACAGGCCGGCCGGCTCCGTCCCGTACAGCGGTCGACGGGCCCGCCCGCGCGGCCCGGCCCCGAGGTTCCGCCCGAAGCGACGGATCCGCCCGGAAGCGGCGGGACTCCGACGGCACGCCACGAGCGGGAGCCGCGGCCCCACAACCCCGCCCGGCGCGGCGTCCCGGCACACCAGCCCGCTGTTTGGCCGCCGACGACGCCCGTGCAAGAGTGGCCCGTACACGTATTGACCAGAGAGAAGGGCAGTGCCGTGGCACAGGAAGTCCGGGGCGTCGTGGCGCCGGGGAAGAACCAGCCGGTGCGGGTCGAGACGATCGTCGTGCCGGACCCGGGGCCCGGCGAGGCCGTGGTCAAGGTGCAGGCGTGCGGCGTGTGCCACACGGACCTGCACTACAAGCAGGGCGGCATCAACGACGACTTCCCCTTCCTCCTGGGCCACGAGGCGTCCGGCGTGGTGGAGTCCGTCGGCGAGGGCGTCACCGAGGTCGCTCCCGGTGACTTCGTCGTCCTCAACTGGCGTGCCGTCTGCGGCCAGTGCCGGGCCTGCCGGCGCGGCCGGCCGCAATACTGCTTCGCCACGCACAACGCGAAGCAGAAGATGACCCTCACCGACGGCACCGAGCTCACCCCGGCCCTGGGCATCGGCGCGTTCGCCGAGAAGACCCTCGTCGCCGCCGGCCAGTGCACCAAGGTGGACCCCGCCGTCTCCCCCGCCGTCGCCGGGCTCCTCGGCTGCGGCGTGATGGCGGGCATCGGCGCCGCCATCAACACCGGCGGCGTGACCCGCGGCGACTCGGTCGCGGTCATCGGCTGCGGCGGCGTCGGCGACGCGGCGATCGCCGGTTCCCGGCTCGCGGGGGCGGCGCGGATCATCGCCGTCGACATCGACGACCGCAAGCTGGAGACCGCCCTGCGCATGGGCGCCACCCACACCGTCAACTCCCGTGCCACGGACCCGGTCGAGGCCATCCGCGAACTGACCGGCGGCTTCGGCGCCGATGTCGTCGTCGAGGCGGTCGGCCGCCCGGAGACGTACGAACAGGCCTTCTACGCCCGCGACCTGGCCGGCACCGTCGTCCTGGTCGGCGTCCCCACCCCGGAGATGCGCATCGACCTGCCGCTGCTGGACGTCTTCGGCCGCGGCGGCGCGCTGAAGTCCTCCTGGTACGGCGACTGCCTGCCCTCGCGGGACTTCCCCATGCTCATCGACCTCCACCTCCAGGGCCGCCTGGACCTGGGCTCGTTCGTCTCCGAGACGATCGGCCTGGACGACATCGAGCCGGCCTTCGACCGCATGCACCGCGGCGAGGTGCTGCGCTCGGTGGTGGTCCTGTGATGGCCGCCCGCGTCGAACACCTCACCACGTCCGGCTACTTCTCCCTCGACGGGGGCGTGTGGGAGGTCGAGAACAACGTCTGGATCGTGGGCGACGACCACGAGGCGATCGTCATCGACGCCGCGCACGACGCGGACGCCGTCGCGGCGGCGCTCGGCGGCCGCCGGCTGCTCGCCGTCGTGTGCACCCACGCCCACGACGACCACGTCAACGCCGCCCCGGCACTCGCCGACCGCACCGGCGCGCCCGTCCTCCTCCACCCGGCCGACCTGCCGCTGTGGGAGCGCACCCACCCCGACCGGGCACCGGACGGCGAGTTGACGGACGGTCAGGTACTGACCGTGGCGGGGATCGAGCTGACCGTGCTGCACACCCCGGGCCACGCGCCGGGCGCCGTCTGCCTGTACGCGCCCGCGCTCGGCACGGTGTTCACCGGGGACACGCTCTTCCGCGGCGGACCGGGCGCCACCGGCCGGTCGTTCTCCGACTTCCCCACGATCATCGGCTCGATCCGGGAGCGGCTGCTGCCGCTGGACCCCGCGACCGTGGTGCGCACCGGGCACGGGGAGCCGACGACCGTCGGCGAGGAGGCCCCGCACCTGGACGAATGGATCGCCCGCGGGCACTGACCCCGGCGCCCCCTCCGGGCGTAGGATCAAACAACTGGACGATCGACGCGAGGACGGGGGAGGCATCGTGGACACGGCGGGCCTGGTCGAGGTGACCGACGCGGGCGAACTGAGGGAATTGCTCGGGGAGCCGCAGCGGCGGGTGGTGGAGAAGGTCCGCACCCGTCTCCTCGACCTCGACCGGGAGTGGCTGGAGCAGTCGCCGTTCTGCCTGGTGGCCACCGCGGACGCGGACGGCAACTGCGACGTCTCCCCCAAGGGCGACCCGGCCGGCCACCTGGCCCTCGTCCTGGACGACACGACGATCGCCCTCCCCGAACGCCCGGGCAACCGGCGGGCGGACGGCTTCCACAACATCCTGGCCAACCCGCACGTCGGGCTGGTCTTCCTGATCCCCGGCATCGGGGAGACCCTGCGTGTCAACGGCCGGGCCCGGCTGGTGCGCGAAGCGCCGTTCTTCGACCGGATGGTGGTCAAGGGCCACCGTCCGGTGCTCGCGCTCGTCGTCGAGATCGACGAGATCTACCACCACTGCCCGAAGGCGTTCCTGCGCTCCAAGCTGTGGAAGCCGGAGTCCTGGCAGCCCGAGGCGATGATGGCGAGGGTCCGGGCCGCCGAGGGGCGCAAGGTCCCGGAGAAGCCGCGGGAGGAGCTGGAGGAGCGCTACCGCACGGAGTACGCCGACCGCCTCTACCGCTGACCCCCTACCGCTGACGGGGAAGCTGCCGGGGAATCCGCACCCCGTGCGCCGCCCGCAGCGCGCTCTTGTCCACCTTCCCGGACGCGTTGCGCGGCAGCGCCGTCACCACCGCCACGCCGCGCGGGCACTTGTAGCCCGCAAGGTGCCGGCGGCAGAACGCGTCGAGCCCGGCCTCCTCGATGCGCGTGCCGTTCCGTGCCGCCACCACGGCCAGCACCGACTCGCCCCACTTCTCGTCGGGCACGCCGATCACCGCGACCTCGGCGACGGCCGGGTGCTCGGCCAGGACGCGTTCGACCTCCGCCGAGTAGATGTTCTCGCCGCCGCTGATGATGAGGTCCTTGAGCCGGTCCTCGACGAAGACGAAACCGTCGGCGTCGGCGCGGACCACGTCGCCGGTGCGCAGCCAGCCGTCGGCGGTGACCGTCTCCGCGGTGGCGTCGGGCCGGCCGAGGTAGCCCTTCATCCGCTGGCGGGTACGCGCCCACAGCTCGCCGGTGCGTCCGAGCGGCACGGCGGCCCCCGTGGCGGGGTCGGCGACGCGGGTCTCCACACCGGGCAGGGGGCGGCCGGCGGAGGCGAGGCGGTGGGCCTGCCGGGGGTCGCGGTGGGTGGCGTGGTCCAACGCCGTGACGGCGCCGGAGAGTTCGGTCATGCCGTAGAGCTGGACGAAGCGGACCTCGGGGAAGCGGTCGAGTGCCTCGCGCAGCAGGGGCAGGGGCATGGGCGAGGCGCCGTACAGGCAGTAGCGCAGGCGCGCGAAGGCCGCCGTGGACGCCGCGTCGGCGCGCAGCACGCCCGGCAGCATGGCGGGCACCAGCAGCGTCTGCGTCGCGCCGTCGGCGACGGCGCGGCAGATGGCCTCCGGGGTCGGCTCGCGCAGCAGGACCGTCGGCGCGCCGGCGACCAGGCCGCGCAGGCCGTAGCCGATGCCGCCGACGTGGAAGAGCGGGAGGACGACGAGGTTGCGGTCCGCGGGTTCCATCGGCGCCACGGTCCGCAGCGCGGTGCCGCCGGACAGCATGCTGCGGTGGGTGAGTTCGGCCCCCTTCGGGAAGCCGGTGGTGCCGGAGGTGTAGAGGACGAGGCAGGTGTCGTCGGGGGTGACGTCGGCCGCCGGGGGCACGGGGGCGGACCGGGCGAGCAGCGGTTCGTACGCGTCGTCCGCTCCCCCGGTCACCACGAGGAGCGGCGGGTCGGTCAGGCCGGCGAGCGCGGTGCGCGCGGCGGCGGCCCGGCCGGCGTCGGCGAGGAGCACGGTGGCTCCGGAGTCCGCGACGACGTAGGCGAGTTCTCCGGGTGCCAGGCGCCAGTTGAGGACGGCGGTGGCCACGCCGGCGCCGGCGGCCGCGAGGAAGGTCTCCACGCAGGCGGGGTCGTTGCGGCCGAGGTAGGCGACGCGGTCGCCGCGGCGGACGCCGAGGGTGTGCAGCGCCCCGCGCAACCGGTCGGCCCGCTCGGCGAGTTGCCGCCAGGTCCACCGGCGGTCGCCGCAGGCGAGGGCCTCGCCGTCGGGCGTGCGGGCCGCCCAGTGGGCGGGCAAGAGGTGGATCAGTTCCGGCGGTTGTGCGGACGGGCCGGGCATCGTTTCCCCCATCGTCGCTGCCGGCAGCCTAGTGCCGCGGGTCGGGCGGTGCCACACCGCCCGGCCCGCGGCACTCCGGCCCGTCAGGTCCCGGGCTTGCGCCCGTAGACGAAGACCGGGTCGCCCTGGCGCAGTTGCTTCCAGTACGCCTGGGCGTCCTTCGTCCGCATGTTGACGCAGCCGTGGGAGCCGGGCGGCGAGTAGACGCTGCCGCTGATGGCGTGGAACGCCTGTCCTCCGTCGAAGAACTGGCTGTAGGGCATGCTCACGTTGTAGATCGAGGACCGGTGGTTCTTGTCGCGCCAGTAGACGCGCTTGAGTCCGGTGCGGGTCGCGAAACCCTTTCTGCCGGAGCGTATGTGCACCGGGCCGTAGGTGACCTTCTTCCCGTTCTGGATCCAGCTGACCTGGCGGGTCAGGTCGACGCAGGCGATCCGGCCCTTGTTCGTCGGGCAGGTCACCTTGGCCGGGGTCTTCGCGGGCGCCTTGGCCGGGGCCGCGTCGGCGGCGCCGCCGGTGGCCACCACGAGGGGGACCGTCATGCCGGCGGCGGCGAGGACGACGCCGAGCCGCGTCCTCACTGTGCTGCGTTGGGTTGTCATGAACGGTGAGACCAACGAAATCCGGATCTGGTTGCATACGACATCCGGTGGGTGCGGTCAGGGGCGCAGCAGCGCCTTGATCACCTTTCTGTCGTCCATCGCGGCGTAGGCGTCGGCGACCCGGTGGAGGGGGAACTCGCCGTCGAAGACGCGGCCGGGGGCGAGCTCGCCGTCCCACGTGCGTCGGAGCAGCTCCGGCAGATAGGCGCGGGCCGGAGCGCCGCCGCCCGAGAACGACAGGTTGTGGGTGAACAGTTCCCGGTGCGGGAACCGTGTGATGCCCAGGGGAAGGCCGACGCAGCCGACGCGTCCGCCGGGGCGTACCGTGCCGACGGCCTGCCGCAGCGACAGGTCGGTCCCGACGCATTCCAGGGAGCAGTCGGCCGGTCCGCCGAGCGTTCCGCGGACCTCGGCGACGCCCTCCTGCCCGCGGGCGGCCACGATGTCGGTGGCTCCGAATTCCAGGGCGAGCGCCTGTCGCGCCGGGTGCCGTGACATGACGACGACGCGCTCGGCGCCGGCGGCCCGTGAGGCCAGGACCGCGCAGAGTCCCACGGCCCCGTCGCCGACGACCACGACGCTGTCGCCCGGTCCGACACGTGCGATCCGCGCCGCGTGATGTCCTGTCGCCATCACGTCGCACAGGGCGAGGAGAGCGGGGATCCGCTCGGGTGCCGGCGGGCCCGGTGTGGGCACCAGCGTGCCGTCCGCGAGGGGGACGCGTACCGCCTCTCCCTGCCCCGCGTCCATGGCCCGTCCGTCGGGGCCGGGGACGCCCCAGTGTGCGATGCGGTCGCACGATGTGTGGATGCCGTTGCGGCAGTTGGGGCAGGTGTTGTCGCTGATGTTGAAGGGTGCGACGACGAAGTCGCCGGGGCGCAGGGTGCGCACGGCGGATCCGACCGCTTCGACGGTGCCGACGAATTCGTGCCCCGACCGTGCGGGGCCGGACAGGGGCGTGATGCCGCGGTAGGCCCACAGGTCCGATCCGCACACCGCCGCGGCCACGACCCGTACGACGGCGTCCTCCTCCTCGACGAGCGAGGGATCGGGGACTTCTTCGGCACGGACGTCCCGGGGCCCGTGCAGCACGGCGGCGCGCATCGTGGGGTCTCCTCAGCTCGTGGTCCGGTGGTAGCGCAGGTCGGGGGCGCGGTCGAGGTGGAGGGTGAAGTGTTCGGGGTGCCCGGGGCGGAGCGTCGTGGGGTCCACGGGGTGCGGTGCGACGAGGCGGAGTCCGTTCGCGTGGAAAGTGGCGGGGCCGTCGGGGACGAGGAGGTCGCTCGTGCCACGGCGCCAGAGGAACAGCCGGCCGTCCGCCACGGTCAGCCGGAGGGCGCCCGGGACGTCTGCGCAGGTGTACGTGCCCAGGGCGGTGTGGTCGGACCGGTGGTCCGGCCCGGGTTGTGGCGGCTTCCCGTCGGCGCCGGCTGCCCGGGCTCCCTCGACGATGCGTTGCAGCGCGTCGAGTTGGCAGCCGGCGCTCCTGAACTCCTTGATGATCCTGTCGGCGACGTGGCCGGCGTGGACGGCGGCGTGGTTGCTCAGACAGACGACGCGCAGTCCGGACCGGAAGAGCAGCGCCGCCGCGGAGAATCCCTGCTCGTGCCCGTAGTGGAAGACGGCTTCGTCGCCCGGTCGGCGCGGGTCCGCGTACAGGCCCGGGCCGTAGAGGTGGGGCGGGTGGTCGCTGGGGCAGTAGGGGATGTCCTGGTCGTGGACGAGTCGGCGCGCCGTCGGCCAGGTCTCCCACAGGTGGGTCAGCCAGCGTCCCAGGTCCGTGGTGGAGCACCAGAGGGTTCCGGGGCCGGGCAGGGCCACCGGCCGCTGGCAGCGCACCCAGCCGTCGGGGGTCGGGGCGTAACTGCTCGCCGCGCCCGGCACGACCCGCAGGGGGTCGGGGACGAACCGGGCCGATGTCATCTCCAGTGGTGCGAAGACCTGTCGCCCGGCGAGTTCCGTGAGGTCCGTGCCGTGGACGGTGCGCAGGACGGCGGCGAGCAGGAGGTAGCCGGTGTTGCTGTAGAGGAACCGGCCCGGTTCCGTGCAGCGGCGCGTCTGGCGGAAGGCGAGTTCCAGCAGGTCGTGGGACGTGTAGTGGTCGAGGTCGCGCAGGCCGGCGAGGGAGAGGAGCGACTCGGCGTCGCGCACGCCGCCTTGGTGCCGGACGAGGTCGGCGACGGTGACGGAGGTGAGCCGGAAGCGCGGCAGGAACGCGGACACCGGCCGGTCGAGGCCGAGCAGCCCCTGACGGGCGGCGAGGACGACGAGATGAGCGGTGATCTGTTTCCCGAGGGAGCCGGCGTTGAAGGTGGTGCCGGGCCCGATGGGTGCGGACAGCTCCAGGTTCGCGAGGCCGTGGTGCACGCGCGCGTCGGGTGCTCCGGGCTGCTGGACGAGGACCGCGAGGCCCGGCTTCGGCGGTGGCGCGTCGTGGTTCACAGGGCGAGGGCCTCCCGATGGACGGCGCGCAGACGTTCCCGCAGCCCGGCGTCGGGGACGAGGGCCAGCGCCTGGGCGTGGTCGTCGGCGGTGGGGGCCAACAGGCCGCGCTGTTCGTCCAGGTAGGCGCCGAGGAAACGGCGGACGTCCCCGCTCCGGCGTTCCAGAACGGCCGAGGTGTAGAGCATCATCAGCGGGAAGGCCCAGCAGGCGTGGAGGAATCCGTAGGCCGGACGGGCGGCGTCCTTCCACGGCGAGTAGAACCGGGCCTCGTCGTCGATCTTCGCGTGGACCGCGGTCAGCGCGTCGTTCAGCCAGCTGTGTCCGGCCTCGTGGACGAGGTCACGGGCCAGGACGGCGGGTTCGTCGGTGTAATCGCAGAAGACGGTCCCCGGAAGCCGGGTGATGGACCAGCTGTCCAGGGTCTCGCCGAGGCGCTTGTGCCGCAGCAGGCAGACCACCACGGCGTGGTCGGCGACGAGTTCGCCCAGGCCCGTGTCGGCGTCGGCGGCGGACGCCGCGGCCCTCGCCGCGAGGTCCCGCAGTTCCGGCGCGGCGGCGGGCGTGCGCGGTCCCAGGACGTAGTACGGGGTCTCCGACGCCGGCGAGCGGACGAGCCCGCCCACACCGGGAGCGAGGACGGCCGGCGGGCCGCCGCTCGCCCGGGCGCCGAGGCGCTCGACACCCGCGTCCGCGTGGGACCGGTACCAGTCGAACGTCCCGGTGTCCCCGGCCCGGGCGGCGGCCTCGGCGCCCTCGAAGACGTGGTGGGACAACGCGTACTGGCGGGCGTCGTACTTCTCCGCGGGAGGCGCGTCGGGGTTGACGATCTCGCGCAGCCGGCGGGTGCGGTCGTGGTGCAGGGCGTGAACGGGTGCGAAGTCGAAGATGCGGGACAGCGGTTGCATGGCAGACCTCCCGGGAAAGCCGGGACCGGGTCGCGGTGCGGCGGCCCGGCCCCGGGGTGTGCCGTGCGTGTCGGTCAGGACTCCGGCCGCGCCTCCTCGGTGGCCGGCCAGCCCTCGGCGGAGACGCTGGAGGTGTGCGCGGTGCTGCGCACCGTCTCGTCGCCCGCGCGCAGTTCGTCGACGGCCGACAGGAAGTCCGTGATGCGGTCGTTGGTGCCCATGCCCTTGCCTTTCGTCCGGGTGCGGATTCGTCCGGGTGCGGAGGGAGCGGTGGATGTGGTGGTCGCGGCCCCCGCCCGGCGGGGCTCTGGCCCGGCGTGCGGTGGGAGCGCGCGCCGTGGTCCGGGGCGTCATGGCACGACTGCCGTCGCCCGACGGCTTCCCCCGGGCGACGTCACGCAGGCGCAGGGCTCGTCCGCGTCCGGGCTCTCGGCGGCCAGTGCTTCGGCCAACGACGCCGTCGCGGCGTCCAGTTCGGCGAAGTAGCGGTCCATGGACGTCCCGGGCACCGGGCGCAGGACCAGGTCGAGCACCGGGACCGTACGGCCGCTCTTCTCGCAGGTCAGGTCGGCCCGGCCGGCCACCGCCTCGACCGTCGGCGGGAGGAG
Source organism: Streptomyces sp. AV19 (assembly GCF_015999245.1). Classification (GTDB taxonomy): domain Bacteria; phylum Actinomycetota; class Actinomycetes; order Streptomycetales; family Streptomycetaceae; genus Streptomyces. The sequence continues at coordinate 88,538 of NZ_JAEAMR010000016.1, forward strand.
GGGCGTGACCGCGTGGACCACCCGGCACAGCGCGGCGGCGACGGCGGCGTACTCGTGGCGGTCGCGGGGCAGCAGGCCGACCCTGCGCGGCACGGGGGCGAGAGTGGTGCCCTCGTACGCGTGCCCTGCGCAGCTGTCGTACGTCACGCAGCCCCACTGCCGGGTGCAGGCGGCCACCAGGGGCTTGGCGCCCGGTTCGATCGCCTGCTCCCACAGCGGGTGGTGCGGATCGAGGTCGTCGGCCTCGTGGACCCCGGGAAGGCCGGCGGTGTTGATGTTCCCGTGCTCGCCGACGCGCAACCGGACGTCCGGGCGGGGCATGCGGGGATCGTGCCAGCGGGCGAGGAAGCCCTCGACGTCCGCCATGGAGTTGGGCCGGCGCGGGCGCCACCGCAGGGTGCGGCACCGGGCGCCCCGGGGAGCGGAGGGCTGGGCGAGCAGGGCCGCGATGCCGTCGACCAGGCGCATGCGGTGGTCGCAGTAGGCGTCCTGGCCCCCCGCCAGGTCGTAGCGCCATCGTGTGGCCACGCAGCCGCCGCCGCAGGTGTCCCGGTAGTCGCAGGTCGTGCAGCGCTCCATGAGGGATCTGCCCTGCTGGAGCAGGCGGGAGGAGCGCTGGGCCCCGGCCACGGCGTGCTGGTCGCGGGTCTCGTGCAGGAGCGTCAATCGCGCCTGGGGCCAGGGGAGTTCGTCGCAGCTGCCGAGGCGGCCGTCCGGGTAGAGGGTGAAGACGTGGTCGCACTTCAGGTCGGAGAAGTGGCAGAAGCCGGTGTCCAGCCCCTTCAGCCGGCGGATGGCGGACACGACCGGTTCGAGTTTCAGGCGGGAGAAGTGGCCCGCGGAGATCCAGTGGGCGGCCGCCGCCAGGACGAAGTCCGCGTACTCGGAGGGGCGGATCGCCCAGTTCGGCGCCTTGTCCCCGGCGACGTTGGCCTGTTGCAGCAGCCGGCTTGCGGCCGTGCGGCGTCCCGCGGACGCGGTGCCGCGCCGGACCGCGGAGTCGAAGCACGGTACGAAGCTCACCGAGTCCACCGATCCGAAGCCGGCGATGTGGTCCAGGACGGCCTCGGCCCGCCCCAGTACGGCCGGGGTGACCGCGGCGATCACCCCGGCGCGGCGGCCGCGTTCGGCCAGCAGGCGCAGGGCGGCGGCCACCCGGGGATAGACCGGCTCGCCGTCGTAGCCCACCCGCCAGGCGTTGCCCCGGGCGTCCCCGTCCAGGGAGACGCCGATCCGGATGCCCGGGCAGAGCTCGTCGAAGAGGTCGAGCCAGGCGTCGTCCAGCAGGACGCCATTGGTCTGCAGGTTCACCCGGACGACCGAGGGCTGGCGGGCCAGTTCCGTCAGGATGTCCGCCATCTGTTCCCTGCCCACGGTGAGCGGCTCGCCGCCGTGGAGTTCGACGGCCAGCGGCCGGCCGTGGAAGATCCGGGCGAGGTCGCGTACTTGGCCCGGTCCTATACGGGCTCCCCCCGGCGCCTCCTTGCGTTTCTCGTAGCAGTAGAGGCAGTCGATGTCACAGGTCTCGCCGCGCAATTTCATGATGACGGACACGGCGTTCGTACTGTCCTCCGGTACGAGGCTGCGGTACATCCGCTCGATCTTCTCGTCGCGAGTGGTGGCGTGGTCCATCGTTCGCCTCCCTGCACGGCTGGGAGAAGCGGTGCGCGCCGGTCCGGGAAAGGTCACGGAACTGCCGGTGATCAGGCAGCCCTTGGGGGGTGAGATCCACAAAGGTGATCCGTGGGTACAGGACGGGCCGACCCTAGATCAATGTAGGCACCATGTAGATATTCCGTCAGTGAGCGTTCCGGACAACCGTGGCCCCTGGCCGGCCTCGTCACCGCAGGCGGCAAGGGCCGGATCATGGCGGTTTCGCGCCGGACGGTTCACTGGACAGAGAACAGGCGTTTTCGCCGGGCCCGTTGACGAGGAGGCCGCGAGGCCCTCTTCCGCTCGCCGGATACCGCGCCTACGCTGCTGAGGATCGAGCCGACGACACCGGTCGTGAGGGGAAACTCCATGGCGCGCCTGTCCGTTTCCAACTCGGTGATCTACGATCTCGCGGCCGAGAACCCGAACATGTCGGACCTGGACCGGCTCACGAATCTCTACTGGGCGCTGTGTTCCGTGGTGCGTTCGGGAACACCGGGCGACGTGGTGGAGCTGGGATGCAATGCCGGGCGCACCAGCGTTCTGCTGGAAATGGTCCTGGAGGCCGAGGGCGCGGACCGCACGCTTCACCTCTACGACTCGTTCGACGGCCTTCCGGCCCCCTCGGAGGCGGACCGCTACCTCAAGCAGGGCGACTGCAGGGCGACCGAGGCGGACGTCCTGGCCACCTTCGAGCGCTGGAACCTGCGGCCGCCCCGGGTGCACGCGGGCTGGTTCGAGGAGACGCTGCCGCGGCACCTGCCGGACCGCGTGGCCTTCGCCTACCTCGACGGCGACTTCTACGAATCGATCCGCACCGGCCTCGCGCACGTCTGGCCCCGGCTGTCCGCCGGCGGCTCCCTCCTGGTGGACGACTACTGCGACCGGGAGCTCAGCCCCCGGGCCTGGGACGGTCTGCCCGGGGTGAAGAAGGCGTGCGACGACTTCTTCGCCGACGTCCCGGCGAGCCGCCGCGTACTGGTCGGCGTCGGCGACCTGGCCTTCGCCGAGTTCCGCAAACCCTCGGACTGAGGCCGCGGGCGAGGAGAGGACGCGGACATGCTGCACGACTCCGTGAAGATCGGAAGCGTCGAGGAACTCCTCGGCCCCGAGCACATCGCCCATCTGAGCGCCCGCATCGCCCAGGAGTTGGGGAACGGTGCCGCATTCGACGTCACGGGCCGGAAGCGGTCGGTGCACTCGCTCGCGGGCGAGGACCTGGCACGGGTCAAGGAGGTGTACGAGCCGCGCGGCAGGATCGAATACGACGAACTTCCCGTGGACATCACGGAGTTGCTCGACAGCGCCGTCGACCGTCGAATGGACGAATTGCGCAGGGTCTTTCCCAGCGCGCGGCGCTCCATGGACTGGCTGTACGTCGAATACGGAGCCGGCCAGTACGTCACGCCGCACATCGACTACCCGTTCAACGAGATAGCCCCGGAACGGCCCAAGGTGGCGGCCATAGGGATCGTCCTGAGCGAGGCGGATTCCGGTGGTGAGTTCTTCGTCGAGACCGGAGGCGGAGGATCGCTGTGGAACGAGGACGGCAGCGTCAAGGAGAACGCGACCCTGCACAGCCCGTGGTTCGCCGCCATGCGGCGCACCCGCTGGCGCGTCACCTGCCGGGCGGGCGACGCGCTGTGCTGGGGAACCCAACTCGTCCACGGCACCGAGCCGGTGACGTCCGGCAGAACCGGCAAGTTCATCGGATTCCTCGGTTCCTGAGCCACCCGACCCCGGAGGTGCGGAGAACCCGTGGCGACCGCCTTTCCCTATTTCCCCTCCCAGGACTTCCGCGGTGACCGGCTGACCCGGCCCGTGGCCGAGCGCAACGCCCGTCGCTCCCGTGGTGTCGCGGGTCGCGTGACCTGGGCGCATTCCCTCTGGATCGACCCCGAGCTGGAACGGCTGTACGGCGGCGACCGGCACGACCCCGACGTCAACCGCGACCGGGCGCTACGGCTCGGCGCCGCGCGCCTCGGCCCGTCGGCCCCGCGGCCCCTGCCCTCGCTGGTCTCCACCTCCCGGACCTTTCTGTCCCGGGTGACCGCCGTGGCCGGGGGCGACCCGGAGGACGAAGCCTTCGACCTGATCCGGCGGACGCACAGCGGATACCTCTGCGAACTGGCGATCGGCGTCATCCGCTCCGCCCCGGAAACGAAGGAAGTGCCGGAGAGCCGGACGCCGTTCACCGCCGCCGTCCCGCGCGGTGAGCCCGTCTCCCGCGCGGCGGGCCTCCTGGCGTCCACGGCCCGCGAACTCCTCGCCCAGTGGTACGACGCCCACCGCCGGGCACACGGAGACGCGGACGCCTCCGCCCTGCCGCCCCCGGACTGGGCACACGGCGTCTTCGCCGCCTCCGTGCGCCACGAGTTCTGCCGCAGGGTGTGCGAAGAGCCCGGTTTCACGGACGGACAGCGGCAGGAGGCCGCGGTGCTGATGGCGGAGGCCGCCGACGCGCTGCCCCCTCCCTCGGTGCTGCGGGAGAACCTGCCCGGCGGCGTGCAGGGTTCCGTCGTCAACGAATTGCTGTCGCTGTCCTATCCCCTGTGGGACCGGGTGCGGTTCTGTCTCGATTCCCCCTTCGACGGGCTCAGGTCGCTGTAGCGGGTCGCTGTAGCAGGTCGCTGTGGAGAGAAGCGGTGAAAGGCGGAGAACATGCGGCGAACGCTGTCGGGCAGGCGGACGCCCGCCCGTACCGGTGCCGACGGCGGGGCACGCTTCGCGGAAGGCCGGCGGTTCCCCTATGTCGCCCTGGAAGGGCTCAACGGGGCGGGCAAGTCGACGCTCAGGAACAGCCTGGAGAAGTCCTTCTGGGCCCTGGGCATGAACGTCTACACCATCGGCCAGCACTCCTGGCAGTCCCCCGGTGCCGCGCGCGTCATCCTGGACGTCAAGGAACGTCGTCGCGCACACCCACCCGAGCGCATCCAACTGGCGTATCTCGACGACCGCAGGACCCAGGGCGAGCACATCCTGGCGCGGGTGCTCCAGGAGGTCCCGGTCATCGGCGACCGTTCCCTGGTCAGTGACATCGTGTACCTCCAGGCCCTGGACGGCATCCCCGCCGCGGAGACCTTCGCCCTCTACCGCCGCCACGGGGTGTACCTGCCCGATCTCGTGATCCACGTGGACGTCCCGCCGGAGACCGCGCTGGCCAACCTCGCCGGGCGCGAGCGGCAGCGCAAACCGCACGAGAACCCCCGGCACATGCGGGAACTGGCGGAAACCTACGAATCGGTGCTCTGGGGGAAGAGCGTGGAGGGTCTTCCGCCCGTCCTCCGCCACCGGCCCGCGATCGCCGCCGACGGCACGTCGTACACGGACCCGGCGGACGACATCGCGGGGCGCGCGTTCGTCGCGCTCGGCCTGGCCGACTGATCACCGGACGCTATCCTTCCCTCTCCGTCCGCGGGGCCTCCCTGCTCGCGGGGCCTCCCCGTCCGCGGGGCCGCGGACGCGACAGAAGGGAAGCACCGGCATGCACGGACCAGGTCAGGCGATCGTGCTCGTGGGGACCTCCGGGGCGGGCAAGAGCGCCACGGCGGCGGAGCTGCAGAAGATCCTTCCGGAGCCGTTCCTCGTCCTCGGGCTGGACACGTTCTTCGGCACCCTCCCGTTCCGCTGGACCAGCGAGGGCGAGAAGAGCGCCGAGGGGTTCTCCTACGTCCGCACCACCGAGGCCGACGGCCGGGTGCGGCTGCGGATCGATTACGGGCCCGTGGGCGCGCGGCTGCTGGCCGGCATGCGCCACGCCGTCGTCGCCCTGCTGGAGGAGGGCAACAACGTCATCGTCGACGAGATGCCGATCGACGCCTCGGTCGTGCCGGCCTGGCGCGCCGCCCTGGCGGGGCACCGCGTGCTGTGGGTGCGGGTGCACGCTCCGCTGACGGTTCTGGAGGCCAGGGAGGCGGAGCGGTTCCCGGAGAGGTTCCGCGGTCTCAGCAGGGGTCACTACGACGTGTGCGCCCAGGAGGGCGGCTTCGACCTTGTTGTCGACTCCTCCGAGCTGGAACCGGACGAGCGCGCGCGGCGCGTCGCCGCGGCCCTCGTACCGCGTCTGCGCGCCTGCTGACGCCGTGATCGTCCCCTGGCAGGTGGTCAGTTGACGTCCGGGACATGCTGCACGGCGCCGGAGCGGCCCCTCCGGCGCAACCGTGACTACCAGGTGTGGTGGTCGGGGGCGGTGGCGTCCAGCATCGGCAGCTGTCTGCTGACCGTGGCGCTGCCGCTGCTCGTCCTCGAGACCAGCGGCTCGGCGGCCCGGGCCGGTCTTGTCGCCGGTGCCGCGGCGATGGCGAAGTTCGCCGGCTCGTCGCCCGCCGGAATGCTGGTGGACCTCTGCCCCCGGCGGCCACTGCTGCTGCTCGCCTCCGCAGTCCAGTTGCTGGCGGCTGCCTCGATCCTCCTCGCGGAGTCGTCGGGACACGCCCGCCTGAGCCTCCTGATGGCGGCAGCGGCCGCGGAGGGCCTGGGCTACTCCGTCCACACGGCCGCCGAGTTGCCCCTCCTGCGCAGGATCGTGCCCGGGGCCCAGCACCGGTCCGCGCTCTCCCGGGAACAGGCGCGCAAGACGGCCGCGCAGCTGGTCGGCCCGCCGCTGGGCGGCCTGTTGTCCGCCTGGTCCCCCGCGGCGCCCTTCCTCGCCGCGGCCGCCTCCTTCGTGGGCATGACGGTCGCGGCCCTCGTCCTTCGCGTCCCCCTCGCACCTGCCCACGACCGCGCACCGCGCAACCGCCCCCTGGCGGGGCTGCGTTACGTCTGCGACAGCCCCTGCCTGCGCTACATGGTGGTGTGGTTCGCCCTCGTCAACGGGGCGTTCGCCGGGCTGGGGCTGCTGCTCGTCGTTCTCTGCCACGACCGCGGCGCATCGGCGGCGTCGGTGGGCACCGCGCAGGGCGTCGGATCGGCGGGGGCGGTCCTGGGAGCGCTGGCCTGCGAATGGCTGACGGCCCGGATGACCGGCGCGCAACTGCTCAAGGCGGCCTCCTGGATGCTGGTCGCCGGTGCGACCGCCATGGCCGTGCCCGCCGACGCGCCCGTCACCGGACTCGCCTACGCCGCCGCCCTGTTCCTCACTCCCGCGGTGAACGTCTCGTTCATGAACCACCTGGTCGGAACGGTCCCGGAATCACTGACGGGACGGATCTCGATGACGGCCATGACGGCGGCGCGCAGCCTGACCTGGCTCTTCACCATGGGAGCCGGGGCCATGGCCGACTGGCGGGGCCCGCTGGCCCCCCTGTTCGCCCTCACGGGGCTGTTCCTGCTCCTCGCCTGCGCCAACCACGTGCGGGAGCCCGCGCCGGCCATGCGCTGACTCCCGCTTCCCGCGGCGCTCCGGCTCCGGCCTCGCTCCCCGCCTGGCCGCACCGGGCCGCCGACTCCTGGACACCGCCCGGGCCATCAGCAGGGACCAGGTGCCTCACAGCTCCTCCTGATCCCGCGTTTATCGCGCGGTGAACGGACCACGGGAAAGTGCTCCCGACCGACCGCGAAGGGAGCACAACAATGGCATCGGCACTCATGCGGCGCGCGGCCCTCGGCCTCGGGGCCCTGGCCATGGCCGGCTCGGCGCTCACGCTCACCGCCGGAAGCGCCTCGGCCGCCAGCGGCGGCGGCTGCGCCGGGGAGACCTGGAAGCAGGCGTGCGTCACGCAGGACGGCGGGACCGTCAAGTTCGAGGTGCACGGGCGTTTCGCCAACGCCGATCCGAACTGCCGGGTCGAGCTGGTGGCGATCGACGACACGACCGGCTGGGTCGAGCGGCACTTCAACGGTTCCTGCGCCCAGTTCGACGGCTACTGGAACCTGACCGACCCGTCCTCGGGCCACGCGTACAAGAGCGAGCTCCGCGTCTACTGGCGCGGCGGCGACCAGCCGTACGACTACGTCCAGAGCCCGGTCCTCCGGTGGTGAGCGGGCGGTGACCGCCTGACAGCCGTCCCGTCCCCCCACCACCTCGTCCAGGAGGACCCATGCGTGGATCGCGTCGCCTCAAGCCCTCCGCCTGCGCCCTGGCCGCCGCCGTCACCGGCATCGCCCTCGGCGCCGGACCGGCCTCCGCCGACGTCCCGATCGGCCAGCCGGTCAACGGCAAGGCGACCTACTACAACGACAGGGGCTACGGCGCCTGCGGCACCTACGTCGACCCGGCCGCCGAGGACCTGGTCGCGGTGTCGGCGGCGTGGTGGACGTCCGCCAACCCCAACGACGACCCGCTCTGCGGCGGCGTATCCGTCGAGGTCAGCTACAACGGCCGGACCATCAGAGTGCCAGTGAAGGACAAGTGCCCGTCCTGCAGCGCGGACCACATCGACCTCAGCGAGGCGGCCTTCAAGAAGCTCGCCCCGACGTCGGTCGGCGTACTCAACGGAATCACCTGGAAGTTCGTCCGTTGACCCGTGGTCGCCCCGGGCCTGGGCCCGAGCCTGGGGCGACCGTGTCAGGCGATCCGCCGGCCGGCCAGGAACACCACACGGCCGGCCTCCACGTCGTAGCCGAGGATCGCCCTGTTGTACATGCCCTCGGGCGTCATCACCACCGGCTTGCCCAGGTGGCTCCCGATCGTGCGCAGGAAGTCGCAGAGCAGGTCGAGCCGTTCCTGGCCCCGGAGCTCGCGCAGGTCCACGTCGAAGTCGATCTCCTCGTCCGGCAGGAAGCGGAAGATCGCCTCCATGCCCGGTACCGGCCGGACCCGCAGCTGGGGGCACTCGGCGTCGGACGGCCGCGACAGCACCTGCCCGGCGCCCGGCAGCGGCATGACGACGCCGCCCTCGGAGTACTCGCTCCACCAGCCCCGGGCGGGGATCAGGCCGAGGAACGCCTGGCAGTCGCCGGCGTTCGTCCCCTGGACGAAGACGTCGGGCAGACACCCTTCCGTCTCCGGGCCGAAGTAGTCCTTCACGTCGTCCCACAGCACATCCGGCATCGCGTCATTCTCGCCTGCCCCCGCCCCGAGCGCAGCTCCTGCCCCGGCACAGGCGCTGACCGCCCGGCCCTTGCCCCGGCCCCTCCCCTGCTGGGAACCTGAAAGCCGCCACATCGGGCCTTTCGGGAAATGAAGGTGCCATCGTGAAGACTCTGGAACAAATCGTTTCCCGGCACGATCCGAAGTTCGATGTGGCCAACGCCCGGCTGGGCCTGGGCCTCGGCCGGGACGGGCAGGTCTGTCTGGCCGATTCCGGGCAGAGCCCGGGAGACGGCCGTGTGCTGCGGGTCGGCATTGACGGCTCGGCGCCGAGGGCCGGGGAGGTCGGGTACGCGGTGCTCGCCATCGCGGCCAACGCCGCGGGGGTGATCGCGACCGCGGAGGCGCACATCCACCCCCGGGTCGCCTTCTGGGACGCCGGGTTCAACCTGCTGGGGCACATCGACGAGTTCACCGACAACGACGCTGTGGGCTTCGCCGCGCCCTCGGCGATCGAGGCGGGCGCGTCCGGTGACTTCTACGCCGTCGACCAGTACGTCCTGCGGGTGCTCCGGCTCAACCGGAGCGGCGTGGTGCAGGCGTTCGACCTCGACCGGCTCGGCGTCACCGCGAACCGCGGCACGGTGGGCCTGCGCGTGGCGGAGGAGCGGTCCCGGCTCTACACCCTGTGGCCGGGGCCGTCCGGGGTGGTGTGGGCCTCGGAGTTCGGCGGGCGGCCGCTGTGGAGCGTGCCGGCCGGGCCGGCGGGCATCGACCGCCGCGGGCTGTTCGACCTGGACGGCGACGGCCGCCTCTACGTCCTCAGCGGCGCACGCGAGGTGAAGATCTACGACCTGGACGGACAGCAGACCGGTTCGGTCATCCTGGCCCTGCCCGACAACCGGCCCGTGACGGAACTGCGCCTGCGTGACGGGAAGTTCTTCGTGAAGCGGTCCGATCCGGCGACCCTGTTCGAGGTGTACGACCAGCGCACGGGTGGGCCGCTCGGGCCGCCGGTCCCCGCCAATGTCGAGAAGCTCGTGGTGAGCTACCCGGACGAGGTGTGGGAGGCCGGGCGGCCGGTGCCACTGACGATCCGCCACGAACGGGGCAGGTGGCGGGACGAACCGCGGTTCCGGGTGTGGCTGCGTCCGCTGGGAGTACCGGAGTTCGACCCGGACGCCCCTCAGTGCCGTGCGCTGGCCCAGGCGTTCGGGTGTGCCCGTGTGGTGTGGAACGACTGCCTGCGCGCCCGGAAGGAAGCGCACGCGGCCGGGCTGCCGTACGTGTCGTCGGCGGAGCTGTCCAAGACCCACATCACCCAGGCCAAGCGCACCCCCGGGCGGGCATGGCTGGCGGACGTATCCGCCGTGGTGCTGCAACAGTCCCTCCGGGACCTCGACATGGCGTTCAAGAACTTCTTTGACGGCATCAAGGGCAAGCGCCCGCGCATGGGAGCGCCCCGCTGCAAGTCGAAGAAGGACACCCGGCAGTCGATCCGTCTCAACACCAACGCGTTCTCTGTACAGGACAACGGAACGGTCTACGTGGCCAAGGTCGGCAACCTCAAGGTGAAGTGGTCCCGGCCGCTCCCGGCCGCGCCGACCAGTGTCACCGTCATCAAGGACAGCGCTGGCCGGTACTTCCTCAGCTTCGTAGTGGACACCGACCCCGAGTACCTGCCCGTGCTGGACACCGACACCGGCGTAGACCTCGGCCTCGGCCATTTCGCAGTGCTGTCCGACGGGACCAAGGTCGACAGCCCCCGCTTCCTGCGCAGGGCCGAGAAGAAGCTCAAGAAGATGCAGAAGGCCTTGAGTCGCAAGGCCAAGGGCAGCAACAACCGGGCCAAGGCGCGGGCCAAGGTCGCACGCCAGCACGCCCGCGTGGCGGACCGGCGACGCGATTGGCTGCACAAGCTCTCCACGGACCTGATCCGCGACAACCAAGCGATCTACGTGGAAGACCTCGCAGTCAAGGGCCTGGCCCGTACCCGCCTGGCCAAGTCCGTGCACGATGCGGGCTGGTCCATGTTCGTCGCGATGCTGGACTACAAGGCCGCTAAACACGGCCGATACTTCGGAAAGATCGGCCGCTTCGAGCCGACCTCACAGGTCTGCTCGGTCTGCGGCGTCAAGGACGGCCCCAAGCCTCTGACGGTCCGGGAGTGGACTTGCCAGGAGTGCGGAACCGTCCACGACCGCGACGTGAACGCAGCTAAGAACATCCGGGCCGCTGGACGAGCGGACCGGCTAAACGCCTCGCAGAGCGCCGGTAAGACCAGGGCGAAAGTCCCGGCACAGCGCGTTGAAGCAGGAAACCACCGGAAGGGTCAGACGACCCAGGCCAGAATCCTCGCCCATTAGGGCGGAGAGTACGTCAAGACACCGCGCTCAACAGCTTCGCGGTGGCGCCGGACGGTTCGTGGGTCGCCGCGTGCGGAGACCTCGGCCTGGCGCTGTGGGACGACTCGGGCACGGAGAAGTGGGTGCACGAGTGGTGGGCGGACCGCCGTACGCCGCTGCGGCTGCTGGCCGTCGACGACGCGACACTGGTCGCTTTCGCCCGGGGCACGATCACCGGCCTCTCGGCCGCGAACGGGTCCACGCTCTGGTCGGTCACGGTCACCAACTCGGGCGTTTTCGGCGGCGGTACGGTCAGCGGGGACCGGCGCACCGTCGTCATCCCGTCGAACGCCGACGGCGGCCGCCTGTTCGTGATCCGTGGCGGCGTGCTCGCCAACACCCTTCCGACGCCCGCCGACGAGGTCTCCGTCTCGGACGACGGTTCGTTCATCGCCGTGACCTCCCGCTCGCAACTCAGGGCGTTCGACGCCGACGGCGGCCTGCTGTGGACGTACACCGGCGACGATCTCCTGCGGCGGCCCCGCGTCTCGCCGGACGGGACGCGGGTCGCCGTCGGCAGCGAGCTGGGCACCCTGGTGGTGCTGGACCGCGACGGCACCGTCCTGGCGGCCCCGGACCTGCGGGCGCTCCCGGTGCCGGCCTGGCTCCCGGGCGGCGATCTGCTGGCCGCCACCTGGATGGGGACCGTGATCCGCTACGACACCGGCCTGCGGCCGCGCTGGCAGAGCCGGCTGACCCCGGCCGAGACCGACATCCGCCCCCCCGCTGCTGGCCCCTGATCCGACGCCGACGGTCCGCAGGACGGGCTGGGGCAACGCCACCCACCCGCCCCTCGGCCTGACGCCCAACCTGATCACGGACACCCATGCCCTGATCCGCGCCGAACTGACCGACCCGCAGCTCGTCATCGACCTGACGAAGCAGAACCCGGTCGCGTCGCTGTACGACGGCAGGCCCGACCCGCCCGCGGTGCCCTGGCTGCCCTGGCTCGTGGTCAACCTCCTGGACAGCGGATGGCACGGCAAGTTCCTGCTGACCGTCGACACCTTCCGCACCCAGGTGGAGCTCACCGGCGTCACCTTCGCCGAGGATCCCGCGCACCCCGAATCATGGCTGCGTGACGTCCGGCTCCAGTGGTGGGAGGCCGAGGACGAGGTCTGGCACGACGGCCCGATGCTGCTGTCGGACGAGGCGCTGCACAGCCATCGGCTCCAACCGCCGCTCCGGGCGGCCAGGTTCCGGCTCGCCACCACCGGCGGGGGCAGTTGGCCCGCGGGCAACATCCGCCTCGGCGAACTCGTCCTCCACGGCCGGGCGCTGGGCGGTTCCCACCGCGACGTGCTCGCCCGGCGCGGGCGCGCGGTCCTCTTCGACGAACGGGTCGAGGACCTGCGCGCGTCCTTCCAGCACGGCCACAACCCGGCGTTCGGCTTCCAGCGCGGCGGCGCCTTCTCCGGCGGAACCCGCCTCCGGCTGAGCGGACCGGGGCAGGTGCACCCCGCCTACATGGGCAGCACGTTCGGCCACTCCGTCCCCGACTGGGACTTCGCGATCACGGAGCATCCCGAGCCGGGCCAGTACCGGTACTTCCAGTTCGCCTGGAAGGCCGCCGGCCCGGGGACGACGGGGATGAGCGTGCGGATCGGAGTGGCCTGGCCGACCCGCTCGGTCGTGGTGTCCGTCGGGGACGCCGCGTGGCTGCCGGACAGCGTGCTGGTGGAACACCGCGTACCGGGGGCCGGTCGACTGGACGACCGTGCGGGTCGACCTGTGGGCCCTCACCGGCGGGCGGCTGCCGCAGGTGACCAGTTTCAGCCTGCTCAGCAATGGCGGGGGCGCGCTGTTCGACCAGCTGGTGCTGGGCCGTACGCCGGGAGACCTGCCGTAGGCGTGAGTGACCCGGAGCTCCTGACGCGACGCGGTCCGCGGGTGGGCTCTGCCCGATGCGCCGGACCCACGATCCTGTGACGATCTGTTCCGCGCCTAGCTCGCGTCGGACCGTTCACGGCGTTCCTGGGCGATCAGACGGTCCAGAATTCCCGCCACCTCCGCCGGGCGCAGGAGGAATCCCACGTGACTGGTGTCCATGGTGTGAACGTCATAGGGGTTGTCGGGCGTCAGCGCGTCGGCCTCGGCGATCAGACGGTCCTGCATCGCCACCGGAAGCGTACGGTCGCCGGTGAGCCGGATGTACGTGCGGGCAATCGTTCCCCAGGTGTCGGCCTGGCCTCGGGCATCAGCCGTCATTACGGCCAGGGACTCGTCGGGCTGCAGGATGTTCAGGAAGGCGCGGAACTGTTCGTCGGTGCCATCCGCCATGATCGCCGCCTTGAGAGCGGCGAGCAGTTCGGGGTCGGCCGTGCGGTAGTTGGCACGCCCGACGCCGAGTCCGGCCGGATCGCCCACGTTCATCGCGGCCAGCGGAGCCAACAGGCTGTCGGCGAACTCGGGCTCCTGCATGTACTCGACGGGACTGGACCGCTGGACGCACGACCACGCGGAAAGGTAGACAAGCCTGTTCACCAGTTCGGGTACCACGTTGCCCACTTGCGTGATGGTGGTTCCGCCCAGGCTGGCGCCCACCAGCACCACGGGCCCGTACGGGGCCACTCGGCGGACGACATCGACCACCATGTCGACGTTGTCCCGCAAGGTGACCTCGGCCAGCGTCGCAGGCTCGGCCGCCCACGCGTCGAGATCCTGCGGGGCTTGGTAGGCCACCGGGTACTGCGCGTCGAAGCCGTGGCCCGGCAGGTCGACGGCGAGGCTTCGGTGTCCGAGCAGCGCGAGTTCCCGCTGGACCGGAGCCCACATGAACGAACTGGAGCCGGCCCCGTGGACGAGCACGAACGTAGGACCGGCATGGTGAGTACTCATGGTCCGGGATCGTAATGATTACTCCGGGACGTGGCTTCCGGTTTTCCGACGACGACCTGACTGTGGATCGGTTGGCGATGTGCCGGACAGTGCTTGGCTGTCACGTCGTACGCCGACGACGCCATACAGCGGCGACGAGCCCTTGACTTTCATCGGTGACGTTGTCCGCGCCGCGCGGCGCGGACAGCTCAGCAGGAACTGACCGGCCCACGCCGCCTGTTGCGTCAGCGCACCCGCTGGTACCACGGCCACATGAGCGCCATCGGACACCTGCCGGAACGCTGGGCCCGGCCCGCCGTCGGTCTCCCGGGCCGCGTCGAACTCACCGGCTACCTGCTCGTCCCGTACCTGGTCACCCTGCCCGCCTCGGTCGTCCGGCATTACGCCGTCATCCGCGCGTTGTACGCGGACGGCGCCGGAATGCCCGGCCTCCTGCCCGGCTCGGCGTGGCTGAACGTCCTGGCCTGACAAGCGCTGCCCTTTACCGCCTGTCTGGTTTCGGCGTTGCTCTATTGGCACCGCACCGACGACCTGCCGGTCCGGAAGGCGGTCTGTGCATGTATCTCTGTTTCACGGCCGGTTAGTGTGCTCTGTGGCAGATCATCACCCGGCGCAGGCACTGGGCCAAGACCGAACGCGCGGTGGGGGCGCCCGCGACCGTCCGGAAAACCGGCGACGGACACCCCGCCCTGAAGGCGCATCACATCGGTCTGCGAGCGGAGCCGGACGGCTCCTGCCGCGGAAGTCCTCGTCGACCGGCCAGCCCCACCGCGAGGGCCACCACCGCGAGCGCGGCGGCGCTCCACAGCAGTGGTGTGACGCCGGCGGCCTCCACGCCGATGCCGCCCAGGAAGGCGCCCAGGGCGATGGCCGCGGTGAAGACGCCCACGTAGAGCCCGGTGATGTGCTCGATGCGGTGTGGTGCGGACTGGGTCATCCACATCTGGCCGGCCACCGACAGCCCGCCATAGGCCAGGCCCCACAGGGCGATGCCGAGGCCGGTGACGCCGGTGGTGGTGCCGAACAGCGCGAGCAGCGCGATCGCCAGGGCGATGCCGGCCGTCAGGGCCAGGACCGTGCTCCGGGCGCGGCGTGCCGCCATGGCGCCGGCGGCGAAGTTGCCGACCAGCCCGAAGGCTCCGTAGAGCAGCAGGAACAGTGCGACGGCCCCGGGCGCCAGTCCGGTGCGTTCCTCGAGGACGGGCCGTACGTAGGTGTAGGCGGCGAAGTGCGCGGTGACGAGGAACACGATCAGTACCAGACCGACGGTCACCGAAGCGGTGCGCAGCAGCGGCTCACGGCCGGTGCGGTCGTCCGTACCGGCCGGTGCGGTCGTCCGTACCGGCCGGTGCGGTCGGGCGGGGAAGGCGGGGCAGCGTCAGCAGCAGTCCGGCGGTGAGGAGCAGCGCGGCGGCGGACAGCGAGGCGAACGCGACGCGCCAGCCGAAGGCGTTGCCGACGAGCGTGCCCAGGGGCACGCCGGCGACCGACGCCGCCGCGACCCCGCTGACGGCGAAGGACACCGCCAGCGCGGCGTTGCGGGGCGCCACGAGCCGCGGCGCGACCGCGGAGGCCAGGCCCCACACCGCTCCCATCCCGATCCCGATGACGACCCGGGAGACGACCAGCAGGCCGAAGCCGTCCGCCGCGGCGGTCAGCGCGTTGCCGACGGCCAGCACCACCATCGCCACGGCCAGCACCGCGCGCCGGTCGAGCGCGCCCAGCAGGCGCGGGACCGCCGGGGCGACGACGGTGGTAACCAGGCCGGTGATCGTCAGGCTGGCCCCTGCCGTACCCGGGCTGATCCGCAGGCCCTCGGCCATCGGGGTCAGCACCCCCACGGGCAGCATCTCCGACGTCACGACGACGAACGTGCTCAACGACAACACGGCGACCGCCACCCACTGCCACGGCGTGGTGCGGGCCGAACCTGAGCCGGATTCCTTGACCGGCGGGCAACTATCCATGGCCGCCAGCCAAACAGCAGGTCAGAGGGCGAACAACGATGATCTTCTCAAGGATCGATCAGCTAGGCTGATCGATCCGCCGGGGAATCGATGCGCCGGGGAGGGGAAAGCGGGGAGGGGAAGCGTTGAACCAGGTTCACGTCCAGGAGATCGAGTGCCTGCTCGCGCTCGCCGACGAGTTGCACTTCGGCCGGACGGCCGAGCGCCTGGGCTGCTCCCAGAGCCGTGTCAGCCAGCTCGTCGCCGCCCTCGAACGGCGCGTCGGCGCGCGGCTCGTCGAGCGCACCAGCCGGCGCGTGGAACTGACGCGGCTGGGTGCGCAGTTCGTCGACGAGGTGCGCCCCGCCTACGAGACGTTGGCCTCCGTGTTCGCCCGCGCTCGTGAGCGCGCCGGCCGCGGCGGCCTGTCCCAGTTGCGCGTCGGCTTCAACGGCAGCGTCTACGAAGAGGTCACCGAGGCCTTCCGCCGGCTTCGCGCCCACCACGAGGTCACGATGGCGCTGAGCGAGATCCCCCTGGGTTCGCCTTTCTCGGCCGTGCTCGACGGGCGTCTCGACGCCGCCGTGGTCGAGCTCCCCGTCAGGGAAGCCGCGCTGACCGTCGGGTTCCGCTTCCCTCCGCAGGACCAGCTGCTCGCCGTCGCCGCCTCCCACCCGCTGGCCGGCACCGACCGCGTGCACGTCGAGGAACTGGCGGGCCTGGACCTCCTCCACCCGGCCGGGGACGCTCCCGGCTACTGGATGGCCGCCCGCGTGCCGCGCTCCACTCCCGCAGGGGCGCCCGTCCGCTCGTCCATGGGCATCGCGACCGTCCAGGAGGGCCTCGCGCTCGCGGCCTCCGGCGACCACGCGATGCTGGTCTGCCGCCCCCTGGCCGAACGCAGCACCCGTGGCGACCTGCGTTACCTCGTGATCGACGGCCACGACCAGCCCTCCCAGATGGGCCTGATCTGGCGCACCGACCGCACCACCTCGCAGCTGGCCACGCTGGCCCGGCTCCTCCGCGAGGAGTTCGCCCGAGGGGATCCCGCACCCGTGCCGGCCTCCCGCGGCGAAGGGCCGAGGAGGCCGCGGAGCTCCTGACCGGCCTGGGTAGGCTGGGCGCCAGCACTTCATGAACCGGATCAAGGAGCATCAGTGAGCGAGCCGGCGTCCATCGCCCTGCAGCAGGAGATCGCCCGGGAACTCCAGGTCGCCGGGACCTTCGAGGCCGAGCGGGAGATCGAGCGCCGGGTGGCCTTCCTCGCCAAGCGGCTGACCTCCACCGGTCTGCGCTCCCTCGTGCTCGGCATCAGCGGCGGCGTCGACTCCACCACCGCGGGCCGGCTGTGCCAGCTCGCCGTCGAGCGGGCCCGGGCCGCCGGGCACGAGGCGCATTTCTGCGCGATGCGGCTGCCCTACGGGGTCCAGGCCGACGAGCGCGACGCCCAGCTCGCACTGTCCTTCATCCGGGCCGACCAGGTGCTGACCGTGGATGTCAAGCCCGCGAGCGACGCCGCGCTGGAGGCCTCGCTGGCCGCCGGCCTGGGCTTCCGCGACGCCCACCACCAGGACTTCGTGCACGGCAACATCAAGGCCCGGCAGCGCATGATCGCCCAGTACGCGGTGGCCGGCGCGCTCGGCGGCCTGGTCGTCGGCACCGACCACGCCGCCGAGGCGGTCTCCGGCTTCTTCACCAAGTTCGGCGACGGCGCCGCCGACCTGGTCCCGCTGACCGGCCTGACCAAGCGCCGGGTGCGCGCCGTCGCGGACGCGCTGGGCGCGCCCGCCGAGCTGGTGTGGAAGACCCCGACGGCCGACCTGGAGACCCTCGACCCGGGCAAGGCCGACGAGGACGCGCTCGGGGTCACCTACGACGACATCGACGACTTCCTGGAGGGCAAGCCGGTGGACGAGCGCGCCTTCGAAACGATCGTCCGCCGCTACCGCCTCACCGACCACAAGCGGCAGCTGCCCATCGCTCCCTGAACCCGGTGCCCGACTCGGGCGTCCGCGGTTCGCGTTCCGCTTTTCCCGAAAGGGAGTTGTGACGACCGTCGAGGGTCCTGTACCGGCCACTGTCGGTCCCGGCCCACCGGTCCGTGAGCGTGGCGGCGACGCGCGTCGCGACGGTGTCGCCGGCGTCCATGCCGGCGGGCCACGGTCGTTGGCGTAGTCCCGGCAGTAGCGCGTGTCGACGCCCCGGCCGGTACGGGGCTCCGCTCCGCGCCGACGCGAACGCCCGCCGCGTTCCGGGGAAGCGACGGGCGCCGGTCCGCAGGACCTGTCTGTCCGCTCGCGGTCAGCCCAGCCTGACCAGCATCTTGCCGGTGTTGGCCCCGCCGAGGACGCCGAGCAGCGCCTCCGGGGCGCGTTCGATGCCGTCGAGCACGGTCTCGCGGGTGCGCAGCGTGCCGTCGGCGAGCCAGCCGGACGCCCGGTCGAGGTACTCGGGGAAGCGGTGGTAGTGGTCGCTGACGAGCACGCCGCGCAGCGACAGCCGCTTGGTCACGACGTGGTAGAGGTTGCGCGGCCCGGGCGCGGGTTCGACGGCGTTGTAGCCGCTGATCGCCCCGACGGCCGCGACGCGGCCGTTGACGCGCAGCGCGTCGAGCGCGGCCTCCAGGTGGTCGCCGCCGACGTTGTCGACGTAGACGTCGATGCCGTCGGGCGCGGCCTTGGCCAGTTGTTCGCCGATCGGGGCGGTCCTGTAGTCGAGTGCGGTGTCGAAGCCGAAGTCCTCGGTGAGCGCGTGCGTCTTGGCGGCTCCGCCCGCCGAACCGATGACGGTCGTGGCGCCCAGCCGGCGGGCGATCTGCCCTGCCGCGCTGCCGACCGCCCCGGCGGCGGCCGAGACGTAGACGGTGTCGCCCGGCCGCACCGGGGCGGTCTCCGTGAGCGCGACGTAGGCGGTCAGGCCCGGCGTGCCCAGGATTCCGAGGTGGGCCCGGGCGGGAACCCGCCGCGTGTCGACGACCGTGGCCGAGTCGGCGTCCAGCACCGCGTACTCGCGCCACCCCAGGAAGTGCGAGACGGTGGCGCCCACCGGGACGGAGCCGGCCCGCGAGGCCACGACCTCGCCGACGGCTCCGCCCTCCAGCGGGGCGTCCAGTGCGAACGGCGGGATGTACGACTCGGCGTCGTCCATGCGGCCGCGCATGTACGGGTCCACGGACATCCAGGTGTTGCGCACCAGGATCTGCCCCGGCCCGGGCTCGGGCACCTCGGCCCGCACGAGGCGGAAGTTCTCGGGGGTGGGGGTGCCGGTGGGGCGGGAGGCGAGGTGGATCTCGTGGGAGGTGAGGGGGGTGTTGGCGGTCACGGGGACTCCTGGTGGGTGGCTTCGTTCGTTGCTGCCTCCACTGTGGTGGGCGGGTGTTCGGGAATGGTTCGGGTGATGTTCGGGGATCTGCCCGGGCCCGGCTGTTCCCGGAGCGCCCGGTGGATTTCCGCGTGCTCCTCCGACGGCTTCTTCGGGCGGCAGGGCCCGCATTGACGACCGCGCCGTCGCTAATTACCCGTTCCGCCGGGAGAGTGGGAACTCCCTTCGCAGCCCTGCCCGAGCGTGGTGAACTGCTGTGTGTAGGACTCCTCGGATTCGAGGTTGGCCCAGGTGACGTCCACCGACAGCGTGCAAGTGGACTGCGAGACCATCCCGGTGACCGCGCTCCCGGTGGTCAGGCTGTCGTCCGTTTCGACCGTGCCGCCTTCGTCGACCTGACAGAAAATGAACGTCGAGCCGGTCACCTCGCACGTACCGACCTGGCTGCCGAAGTCGCCCCTGACCAGTGCGAATGACGAACCTTTCTCATTGGTGAAGAAGGCGTCGTCATGCGCCCGGACGCTCAGCACCCAAGTCTTGTCGTAGTCACAGGGGCCTGAACCGCAAAGCGCCCGGGGATAAAGGGTGAACGAACTCCCGGCCTCGAGCGCGCTGTCCGGTCCGACCCCCCAATCACTGGCAGCGAACGCCGTTCCCTGAGTGAAAGCGAGCAGGGCGGCGCTCAGGCCCGCCACCGCCGTCGACCGCAAGCCCTTCGAATTCCTCTTGCCCATGGCTGTTGCCCCCTTCCCGCTCCTGCGGCCCTTTCAGGCCATAGCGCAAGAATCGGCGACATTCGCCCCTCTTGGGCAGGGGGCCGGCGGCAAGTTCATCCGTGTGGGTAACGAGTCGCAAGGATCCACAGGTCAATTAAGGTGCGGCCATGAGATTCGGGGTACTCGGTCCGCTCGAAGTGATATCCGCGCAAGGAGGGTCCGCCCCCGTCCCCGAGGCGAAGGTGCGCACCCTGCTCGCCGTACTGCTCGCCCGCGCCGGGACCACCGTCGCCGCCGACGTGCTCGTCGACGCGCTCTGGGACGGCGTCCCGCTCCCCTCCGCCCCGCACCGGGCGCTCCAGGCGAAGGTGTCCCAACTGCGCGCCGCCCTGGACCGGGTGCGGCCCGGCGCCCGGTCGTGGGTCGTCGCCCAGTCGCCCGGCTACGCGCTGCGGATCCCGGACGACGGTGACGCCGCCGTGGACGCGGCCCGGTTCACCGCCCTCGCGGCCGAGGCCCGCGCCACGCCCGGCACCCGTTCCAAAGCCGCCCTGCTGACGGACGCCCTCGCCCTCTGGCGCGGCCCGGCCTTCGCGGGATTCACCGGGATACCGGTCGTGCGGGCGGCGGCGGACCGCCTGGAGGAGGAGCGGCTCACCGCCGTCGAGGACCGCGCCGAGGTCCTCCTCTCGTCCGGCGAACACCGCGCACTCCTCGGCGAGTTGGCGGACCTGACCGCCCGCCACCCCCTCCGTGAGCGGCTCCGCGCCGCGCACATCCGGGCCCTGCACGGCGCCGGCCGCCAGAGCGAGGCGCTCGCCGCGTTCGAGGAGCTGCGCACCACGCTGGCCGAGGAGTTGGGCCTGGACCCCGGCCCCGAGCTCGTCGCACTCCACCGCGCGGTCCTGCGCCAGGATCCGGGCCTCGCACCACCGGCGGCCCCGCCCACCAATCTGCCGGCCCCGCTCGACGAGGTGATCGGCCGCCGCGCCGACACCGAGGCCGTCCTGGCGCTGCTGCGCGAGCACCGCCTCGTGACGCTGACCGGCCCGGGCGGGGTGGGCAAGACGCGCCTGGCCCTGGCTGCCGCGTCCCGCCTGTCCGGTACGTATCCCGGCGGCGTCTGGCTCGTCGAACTGGCCGGGCTCCGGCCCCGGGTGGACGCCGCCGGCCTCGCCGAGGAGATCGCGTCCGTCCTGGGCGTCCGGGACGACGGCGCCTGGGGGCCGCGCGCCGCCGTCCCGGACGCGCCGGCCACACTGGCCGAGGCGCTGCGCGGCCGGGAACTCCTGCTCGTCCTGGACAACTGCGAACATCTCGTGGACCCCGCGGCCGAGACCGCAGGACGGCTGCTGCGCGCGGTACCGGGGCTGCGCGTCCTGGCGACCAGCCAGGAGCCGCTGGCCCTGCCCGGTGAACGGCTCCGGGAGGTACGGCCGTTGGACGGCGAGGCCGCCGTCCGGCTGTTCGCCGCGCGGGCGGCCGCCGCCACCCCGGGTTTCGCCGTAGGGCCCGGCAACGCGCCGGCCGTCGCCGAGCTCGTCCGCCGCCTGGACGGCATTCCGCTCGCGCTCGAGCTGGCCGCCGGGCGGGTCCGGGCACTGGGCCTGCCGGGGCTGCTCGCCCGGCTCGACGACCGGCTCCGGCTGCTGGCGGGGGTGCGGCGGGGCATGCCGGAGCGGCAGCGGACGCTCAGGGCGACGATCGACTGGAGCTGGGACCTGCTGACGGCGGACCAGCGCACGGTGCTGCGCCGCCTGTCGGTGCACGCGGACGGGTGGGACCTGGCGTCGGCCGAGGCCGTGGCGGGCTGGGGCGCCGTCGTGCGGGACGACGTCCTGGACGTGCTGGCCCGCCTGGTGGAGCGCTCGCTGGTGTCGGCCGGCGAGGCCCACGGCGAGCCGCGCTACCGGATGCTGGAGTCGGTCGCGGCGTACGGCGCGGTCCGGCTGGCCGAGGCGGGCGAGACGGACGCCGCCCGGGCCCGGCACGCGGCGCACGCCGTCGACTTCGCGGTCCGCGCCGCCGAAGGGCTGCGCGGACCGGAGCAGGGAGCGCTGCTGGCCCGGCTGGACACGGAGTCCGCGAATCTGCGGGCGGCTCTCGACGGGCTGGTGGACGCCCGCCGGGGCGCCGAGGCGCTCCATCTGGCGGGCGCGCTCGCCCGGTACTGGGTGCTGCGCGGCCGTCTGGGCCACGCGCGCCGGTCCCTGGCCTCGGCCCTGGCCGTCGCCGACGGCACCCCGGCCGCGCCGCGCGCCCGCGCCGGGGCCTGGCACACGGCCGTGACCGTGCTGGAGGGGGACGGCACCGACCGGGCGGAACGGATCGCCCTGGCGCTGCGGCACTTCGACGCGCGGGACTCCGCCGGCCGGGCCGAGGCCCGGTACGTCCTGGGCCATGCCCTGTGCCGGATCGGCGACATGGCGGGGGCCCGGGAGCTGACGGATGCGGCGCTGGCCGATTTCCGTGCTCTCGGGGACCGTTGGGGCGAGGCGGCGGCCCTGGCCGACCGGGCGGTCCAGGCCCTGTCCTTCGGCGAACTGGACCGGGTGGCGCGCGAAGGGGAGCTCAGCGCGGCGATGTTCGCGGAGCTGGGCGACCGGTGGGGGCAGGCGCAGACCGCGGCCGTGCGCGCGGCCCACGCCGAGATCCTCGGCGACTACGCCGCGGCCGGCCGGATCCTGCGCGAAGGGCTGTGCACGGCCGAGGAGTTGGGCCTGTCCAGCATGGCGGCCGACCTGACGGCGGGCCTGGGCCGGGTCGCCCTCCTGGAGGGCGACCCGGCCGCCTCGCGCGGCCTGCACCTGCGCGCCCGCGATCTCGCCGGCGCCCAGGGGTTCCGCGCCGGCCAGGTCAACGCGGACCTCGGCCTGGCCCTGACCGCCCGCCGCGCCGGCGACCTCGGCACGGCCGAGGCCGGCCTCCTGGAGGTCCTGGCCTGGCACCGCCACGTCGGCCTGGACGGCGCCAACGCGCTGGTCCTGGCCGAACTCGGCTTCGTCGCCGAACTCCGCGGCGACGCGGCAGCCGCCCTCGCCCGCCAGGAGGAGGGCCTCGCCGTCGCCCGCACGACCGGCGACCCGCGCGCCGTGGCCCTGGCCCTGGAGGGCCTCGCGGGCGCCCTGGCCCTGGCCGGCGAGGCGCGCCGGGCGGCGCCCCTGCTGGGCGCGGCGGACGCGGCCCGGCGGGAGGCGGGGGCGCCGTTGCCGGTCGCGGAGCGGGGCGATGTCGAACGGATCGCGGGAGTGCTGCGCGAGTCCCTCGGGGACGGCCTGTTCGAGGAACTCGTCGCCGCGGGGGCGGTGTCGGGGCCGCAGGACGCGTACGCGGCGACGCAGGCCGTCGGCGCGGATGCGGCACGTCCGTGACCGCTCGCCGGTTCTCCGTACTCTCGCGGTCGGTGACGATGACGTCTTGGCGTTGATCCTGCCGTCGGGCCGACGACGGCATGTGCCCGCCGTTTCCTGGCGTCGGCGAGTCGGCGGTCTTCGGCTCGCGTCGGCCGGCCTCTCAAAAGACCGCCACGGGACCTGCTCCCCGGGGAGGAGGTCCCGCGGCCGTTCCGCCCACCGCTGCTGCCTCCAGGTCAGCCGGCCTGCGCCCCGGTCCGGGCGAGGGCGCCGCAGTTCGTCTTGTAGCGGGCCACGACATAGCCGTCGATCTCGCCGCCCCAGTCGACGCACTTGCCCTTGGCGTCCAGGTGGACCGGCCCCGCGTACGAGGTGAAGAAGCCGTACTGCTCCTGCTTCGACTTCAGTTCCTTGTTGCGCTGAAGCCAGGAGCCCACCCACAGCGGCGCGCCGGCCGAGCTGTTCCGCTTGGTGACCACGCAGTTCTTGCCGGTGGCCGCGTTGTAGGCCAGGAAGAC
The DNA here is from genome assembly GCF_015999245.1 of Streptomyces sp. AV19. GTDB lineage: Bacteria > Actinomycetota > Actinomycetes > Streptomycetales > Streptomycetaceae > Streptomyces. The sequence goes on from NZ_JAEAMR010000016.1 coordinate 112,201, forward strand.
CGTCCCGCGGCCCGGGATCGGGATCTCGTTGACCTTCGCGTATCCGGTGCCGCACTCCTTGCCGTACGTGGCGGCGGCGCGGGCCGGAGCGGCGACGGCCGTCCCGGTGCCCGCCACCAGCCCGGTGACGGTGGTGGCGGCGAGCAGCGCGGCTCCCGCGGCACGGGTACCTACAGCACGCTTCACATTCTCCTCCGTGGACGAGTCGCATGGTGCCGGTTGATGGACGCACACGGGACGGCCGTCTCCGTGCCCCCACAGACACTCCACACCCGGAAGGGGTTGTACGCATCCTCACCCGCGCCGTTCAGAACCGGTCACCACATCGCACGGCGGCGCGTACCCGATCCCGCACAACACCCTTCACATCAAGCCGAGAGGTCACACCGGCCTCGGACGGTTCTTCGGCCCCGGCCCCGGACGGATCAGGGAACTGTGCCGCGCTCGCCGAAAATCGGCTGCGACGCGATCGTGTCCGCGGGAGGCCTCGCGCAGGACCTGCGCAGCACGGACCCCCGCGTCAAGGTCGTCGAGCACGTACCGCAGCCCGCGCTCCTGCGTCATGCCGACCTGTTCGTGACACACGGGGGCCGGGCGTCCCTGCTCGACGCGGTGCAGGGCGCAACGCGCCCGTCCTGGGCATGGGCGTTCTCGCCGACCAGCCCGACAATGTCGCCGCGTTCGCCCGGCGCGGCCTCGGCCGGCCGCTGGAACTCACCGCGAAGCGCGGCGAGATCGCCGACGCCATGACGTCCCTCCTCGGCAACTCCTGCTACGCCGCCGCCATGACCGCCGTCGGCACCGAGCTGTCACAGCTGCTACCGCTCGACATCACGCAACTGCTGGACAGCGCGTGAGGCGCTCGGCCGTCACTGATACGGGACGTCGATGCCGGCCGCGCGCAGGTTCGCCTCGACCAGCGCGTTCAACCGGGCGATGGACGGCTCCTGGTCTTCCCGGTGGTGGTTGACCAGTCCGTACCGGGAGGCGGCGTCGGACCGGTTCTCGAACCCGGTCGGCATCGCCAGCAGCGCGCGGTCGGCCAGCAGCTTGTCGGCCAGCGCGGACGCCAGCTCCTCGATCCGCGGGTCGTCCGGATCCCAAGTCCTCGCGTCCCAACCGCGCTTGGTCAGCTCGACGTGCCCGGGATCGTCGAGGAGATGTTCGAGCCGGGTCAGGAAGCTGTCGAAGATCTCCGGAACCAGCGCCCGGGCCAGCACCAGGGCCTCCCGTTGAGTGGCCAGGTAGCCGGGACCGAAGCCGAGACCGGCGATTCGGTCCAGGACCGCGCAGGCCCGGTCGGGCAGCAGGACCCGGTCGCCGTGGGCGAGTCGGTGCAGCGTGTCGCGGCGCGCGGTCAGGTCCTCGATCCGTTCGGTGAGCCGACGACGGACGTCGTCCAGGGCGGCGGCGAACCGCTGGGGATCGGCGTCGAGCAGGTCACCGATCTCGGCCAGCGGCACGCCGGCCCCGGCCAGGGTCCGGACCTGGATCAGCCGGAGCAGGTCGGCCGAGCCGTAGCGCCGGTAGCCGGAACCGTCACGTTCCGGCTCGGCGACCAGGCCGAGCCGGTGATAGTGCCGCACCGTCTTGATCGTGACGCCGACGAACGCCGCCGCCTGACCGATCGTGAGCCCGTCTGCCATCGGCTCAGCACACCTCCGGATCGTGGACGGCCGGTGCGGCTGCGTTCTCGCGAACCGCGCCGGTGACAGCACGGAAGTCCTTGCACAGGATCGAGCCGTGGTAGCCGGCGACCTTCGCGCTCACCTTGAGGTACGGGTTGCGGGCGATCACAGGGGCGAGGGTAGCGCGCGTCTGTTCCACCTCGTCACCCGGCCGCCGAGGGCGACGCGGACCGCGTGGTACTCGATGGCGATCTCGGCGTACCGGCCGACGCGGACCTCGGCCGACGCCCGGCCCAGGCCGGGGCAATCGCTGCCGGTCAGCCCATGGTCGCGACAGAGGTTGACCTTGACCTTGGGTCAAGGTGCACGCTCGTCGCATTGCCGCCTCGAAGGGGCCGGTGGCCACCAGGGCCACGTGGTGCTTTCGAGCTGTGCCGACACCTGCTGCCGCGAGATGGGGAATGACCATGGGCGAGTCCCTCCACACCACGAAGAACTCCGCTGCCGGGCCCGATCGCCCGGAGCTGCAGAAGGCCATCCAGGAGATCGTCGATTCCGGTTTCGCCGGAGTGCAGCTGCGCGTGCACGACGAGCGGGGCCAGTGGGTCGGCAGCGCGGGGGTGGCCGAGCTGGGCAAGGCCGCCGAGCCGCCGGTCAACGGGCACTTCCGGATCGGCAGCAACACCAAGACCTTCACCGCGGCCCTGGTGCTGCGACTGGTGGCCGAAGGAAAGATCGGACTGGACAGCCCGGCGGACGACTACCTGCCCGAGTTCGGCCTCGACCGACAGATCACGGTGCGGATGCTGCTGCAGCACACCAGCGGGGTGTTCAACTTCACCGGCGAGTTCTTCGAGGACGGGACGGTCGTGCCGGGCATTCCCTGGCAGGGCCAGGAGTACGTGGACAACTTGTTCCGCACCTACCGGCCCGATGAGCTGGTCCGGCTGGCGTTGTCCAAGCCGGCGCGGTTCGCGCCGGGCACGGACTGGAGCTACTCCAACACCAACTACGTGCTGGCCAAGCTGCTGATCGAGGAGGTCGCCGGCTGCTCGCTCGCAGAGGAGATGCAGCGGCGGATCCTGGGGCCGCTCGGGTTGTCGGGCACCATGGTGCCGGGCACCTCGCCGGAGATCCCCGAGCCGCACGCCCACGGCTACTACCGGTACGAGGACGCCGGCCAGTGGAAGGTGGTCGACGTCACCCGCATGAATCCCTCCTGGGTCTCCGCCGCCGGTGACATGATCTCGACCACCGAGGATCTCCACACGTTCTTCTCCGCGCTGAATGCCGGCAAGCTCCTGCCGGCCCCGCTGCTGGCCGAGATGCGCAGGCCGTACCCGAAGTCCGGCTACGGCCTGGGGCTGTTCGTGCAGGACACGGAGTGCGGCGGCACCGTCCTCACCCACAACGGCGGCTTCTTCGGCTGGGGGGCGCTGATGTTCAGCTCGCCCGACGGCAGCACGACCCTGACCGCCTCGCTGACCACCGGGGACGCCGAGCTCGACTTCGCCGCCACGGCCGAGGCGTTCCAGAAGGCGCAAAAGAGGCTCGTCAAGGAGGTGTTCTGCGGCCGGGCAGGCCGGATCGGCTGACGAGCCGGCCGATCCGACTCGGCATACGGGCCGATCACCTCGGGCCCGTATGCCTCGCGCAGCGGCTCCTGCCACTTCCCGTCCAGGGCCCGCTGCGCCGCCCGCCACATCACGTCATGGACCCACTGCGGCGATACCGGAATGCCCCGGTACCGCAGAAGCACTGGCCGACCCCGGCCCTGCGCGTCTGGATCACGTGCAGCGCCGGAAGGACAGGACCGCGTTGTGTCCACCGAAGCCGAACGAGGTGCTCACGGCGAGGTCGACCCGTTGCTCCCGGGCGGTTTTGGTCACCAGGTCCAGCTGGACGTCCGGGTCGACGGTGTCGAGGTTGGCCGTCGGCGGGACAAGTTGCCGTTGAAGCGTCAGCACGGTGAGCCCCGCCTCCACCGCTCCGCTCGCGCCCATGCAGTGCCCCAACGCTCCCTTGGCCGAGGTCACGCTGGGCGCGTGAGGGAGGACGCGGGCGAGCATCAGGGCCTCGGTGGCGTCGTTGACCAGGGTCGCGGTGCCGTGCGCGTTGACGTGGTCGACCTCTGCGGGTGTCGCGTCGGCGTCGGCCAGCGCCGCGCGCAATGCCGCCTCACCGCCGAGGTGTTCGGGGTGCGGGGCCGTCGCCCGGTACGCGTCGCTGGTGGACCCGCAGCCGGCCAGGACCGCGCGTGGTGCCGCACCGCGCCGCCGGGCGTCCTCGGCCCGCTCCAGGACCAGTACGGCGGCGGCCTCGCCCAGCACGAAGCCGTCGCGGCCGGCGTCGAACGGGCGGGAGGCCGCTGCCGGTTCGGTGCGCCGGACCGAGAGCGTGCCCAGCCGGTGGAAGCCCGCGGCCAGCAGGGGGGTGACGGCCGCGTCCGTACCGCCGGCGATGGCCACGTCGCAGGAGCCGGATGCCAGCAGGTCCCGGCCCAGTGCGATGGCGTTGGCCCCCGAGGCGCAGGCCGCCGACAGGCCCAGGCTCATCCCGTGCGCCCGCAGGGCCATGGACACCTCGCCCGCGGGCATGTTGGGGAGCAGCTTCGGCACCAGCGTCGGAGCCACCGCCTCGTGGCCCTCCTGGAGCAGACGGCGGTGCTCGTCCTCGCCCGCCCGCTGTCCGCCGAAGGCCGTGCCGATGATCACGGCCACCCGGGCGCCGTCCCAGGACCCGGGGTCGAGCCCCGCGTCGCGGACTCCTTCCCACGCCGCCGCCACGGCGAGCTGGGCGCAACGGTCGGTGCGCCACAGGGCACGGCTGTCGAGATGCGCTCCGGGGTCGAAGTCCGGTACGCGGCAGGAGAAGTCGACCGGCAGACCCGCGAGGTCCGGGTCGGGTGCGGCGGTCGTCACCCCCTCGGAAACGCCCTGCCAGGTCGCTTTGGTGCCGACGCCGGCCGGTGTCACCATGCCGAGTCCGGTCACCACGACCTCGGGGCGGCTCACGGCCGGGGTCCCGTGGCCCGCCGCGCCAGCTTCTGCTCCGCCACGGCCACCAGCTGCCCGACCGTGTGCCGCGGCGTCACCTCGTCCTCGCCGATCCTGATATCCAGTTCACGGCCCAGGACGTGGAGCAACTCGATCACGGCCAGTGAGTCCAGGTCCAGGGAAGCCAGGACCGCTTTGGTGTCCATCCTCTCCGGAGGCACGCCGAACTTGGCCGTCAGGATCGCTTCCGCCGTCTCACACGCAAAGGTCATTCGGTCTCCCCGTTCGTCCCCGGACAGCCGGTGGCACGGTAGTCACCGGTCTTCGCCACACTGTGGAGCACGCCTCGCACCCGCTCGACGAAGCGGGCGACAGCGTCACCGGCCGTCTCCGTTCCGGGATGACGCGCGGTCAGCCACACTCCCTCGTCGGTACGGTTGACCCAGAAGTTCACCTTGCTGCCACGGGACTTCATCCGGACCAGGGGCCGGGCGTTCCATTCGTCCCATCGCCGGGCCCCGGGGATGACCCGTAGGTCGATGAACGACACGAAAGGGAACACCTCCGGCATCCGGCGCTCCAGCTCCTCGGTGATCCCCAGGACTTCCGCGATCCGTGCGATCGGCTCGCGCCCGACGCTCAGCGCCACCCGGGCCGCCCCGTGCGCGGCCGGCACCGCTTCCCGGAACGTCGCCCCGGTACCGAGGTCGATCTCGACCGGTCCCACTCCGACGTACCACCCCATCGAGTGCAGCCACTCCGGCCTCGACCGGGTGTGCACGGGCATCACGGTCCGGTAGACCGGATCGCCCGTGATCTCCTGGGTTGCCATCGCGAAGGCCGCGAGCAACCCGGCGAGGAACCCGCCGCCCGCGTCGTGGCACACCTCCTCGACCGCCGCGGCCGCAGGCGCGTCCAGCAGCAGGACGTCCAGCTTGACATGCGGCAACAGCTCGCCCTTGGCGACGCCGAGGGCGAGCGGGAACTCCAGCAGTCGCTCACCCCCGGCCACGATGAACCGCTCCCAGTGCGCCACGGCCGGGTGGTCACGTCCGATCCGCTCGGCGGCGGCTCGCTCCCGCGCCCCGAAGTCCACATAACTGCCGATGCCCCGGTGCGTGACCTCCCGCCCCGCGGTAACGGCCGCGTACAGCTCCTGCCACTCCCCGATCGCCGTCATGGCCGACAAACCATCGGTATACGCGTGATCCAACGCGACGATCACGCTGGTGGAGTCCGTGCGGTCCACGGTCTCCATCACGTGACCGGGCCAGCGGTTCAGGCCCGTCCCCTCGTCGAGGCGCTGCTCCAGACACCCGCGGAGGTCCTCGTCGTCCGCGAAGTCCCCCAGCACCACGTCCGACACGCGGACGGCTTCGGAGGCGATGGAGATGTGCTCCAGCCCCGCATCCGTCACCCGGAAGCCGCTGCGCAGCGTCTCGTGCCGTACGACCCACAAGCGCAGCGTCTCGCGCAACGCCTCGGCGTCCAACGGGCCGGGCAGCTCGAACCCGAACCCCATCCACATCGGGGTCCGGACGCCCCGCGCGGCGAGCCGCGCGGAGAACCTCAGATGCCATTCCTGGTTGTACGACACCGGCCGGCCGGCCGCGTCCGGCCATGCGGCTTCCCGGAACGGCTCGGCGTCCAGCGTCCACTCCCTGAGCCTGCCGGGGCGCACACGGTACTCGGACAGCGTCGTCATCAACATCGCTGCTCTCATTGCCCAGGTGTGGCCCGCCCCATGAGGCGGTGTCCGGTCTTCCACCCGGACAGGTGAGCTCGGCGGGTACCGCCGACAGCGGCCCCGCCTTCATCCCGGCAGGGAAACGAAGGCCGCTGATACAGGGGCCGGCCGGGATGACGGCGGGCGGCATCACGGCCCGCCCGGTCGAAGGCGCGTGGGCCCTTGGCCCCGTCACCGCAGGAAGAGGCCGAACGGAGTACACCGGAAACGTGCCATGGACCGTGCGGAAGAGAGCAGCTCGAGCACCGGGATTCCCCCGGTCGTCCGGCCGGGGCGAGAACGCCCGCCGACCTCGACTGCCGCTGTGACACCGGGGGCTCCGGTCCACTTCTGGTGGATGCCGAAGGCGAAGCGGCCGACGGCGCCGGCCCCTTTGCCGCCGTCGACGGCTACGTCGACAACACGGTGTCGCCAGGGGACGGGAGGCCAGGCAGCAGGAAGGAGCAACCGGTGGCGAGCCCTCGCGAGGCCGGCTGGACCGGCGCACCCCGAGGGCCGCGCCCACGGCACCGATCGGTGACCCTTTTCCGGTCAACCTACGCCCCGTTTCGAGCACGGTTCAGTTGCCCCTCTATCGCGGATCTGCCGTGATTTGACTGCCCGTCACGACCGTGGACATCCGCAGTGCGTACGCCGACGGACGCACCTCTCGCCGGCTTCCCGGAAGAGTTCCACAAGCGAAGACCCGCCACGTCTCCACACCTGCGGTCTATACCAATGCCATCGCCCAGGCCGGAGTGCGGCCGGCCGAACCCTCCCCGCGGGAGTGCCCGTTCGCGAATCTCCGGAACAACTCCCGTGCCATCGACGCCGCCCGCACCGCACGCGCCGCATTCAGGCCACCGGATGCCATGTTCATGGCGGGAATCGGCTCCCCCAAGGGTGATCAGCATGTTGAAGGGGGAACCGAATTCGCGGCCGGCGCGATGACGCCGTGCCCTGTTGACCCCCCACCGAGGAGGAACCATGCGATTGCGCCCGGTTCTGGCCGTTGCGGCCGCCGCCCCCGTCTTGTTGGCCACCATCACCGGGGCGGCGGGCGCGTCCCCGGCCTCCCTCAGGGCGACGGCGGCCGGGCACGCCGTCCGGGCGGGGATCGCCGACCCCGACCCGTTGCGCGGCGTACTGCTGGAAGGGACGGACAAGGCGGTCGTGAAGTGGGTGGGCGACCAGGCCGGCTCCCCGGACCGGGACTGGTCGACCGGTGGCAACTACCACTACAGAATCCTTCCTTCGTCCGGGAAGGACACCCCCGACGTCGGCTGGAAGCTCCGCTTCACCCTGCCCGAGGGGCAGATCCTCGCCCAGGAGTACGAGCAGGACAACGTGGTGCAGGACGGCAGCACCGTGACCATCACGCCCAGGGACGGCCACCGCAGGAACCTCCCGGCGGCCGGGATCGGCGTCGTCCTGGAGTGGAAGGCCGACGACAAGTACATCGAGGCGGTTCCCGGCGATCCCGAGGAGGCCGCTCCGTTCGCCCCCTACGCGGACGTCGGCCTGTATCCGACGCCGGATCTGGAGGCGCTCCACCGGGCCTCCGGCGCCCGGCAGTTCAGCACGGCGTTCATCGTGGCCGATCCCCAGGACGGTTCGGTACCGGTGTGGTCCGGACAGCACTCGCAGCCCGTCTCCGGCAACTTCCTGGTGCCGCAGATCAACAAGCTGCGCAAGGCCGGCGGCGACGTGGTGGTGTCCTTCGGCGGCGCGAGCAACCAGGAACTCGCGCTGACCATCGGCAGCGCCGCCGGGCTCACCGACGCCTACCGCGGCGTGGCGCAGCGGCTGAAGGCCACCAAGCTGGACTTCGACGTCGAGGGCACCGCCATCCTCGACGCCAAGGCCAACACCCGCCGGTCCCAGGCCCTCGCCGCGCTCCAGCGGGAGTACGAGGCGAAGGGGCAGCCCCTCCACATCTCCTACACCCTCCCCGTCATGGAGGACGGCCTGACCGCGGACGGCATGGCCGTCGTCCGGGACGCCGTGGCCCAGGGCCTCAAGGTCGACACCTGGAACGTCATGACGATGGACTACGGGCACCCCGTACCGGACATGGGCGGCGCGGCGATCTCGGCGGGCACCGCGCTGCACGAGCAGCTGAAGCAGGTCTATCCGGGGGCCTCCGACGCCGAGTTGTGGAAGAAGGTCGGCATCACGCCGATGCTCGGGAAGAACGACCAGCCCGAGGAGACCTTCACCGTCGACGACGCCACCCGGGTGACCCAGTGGGCGAACCAGAAGCACATCGGCCGTCTGGCCATGTGGCAGATCCAGCGCGACCACCCGTGCGCCAGCGGCAAGGTCGAACTGAACTGTTCCAGCATCCCGGACCAGAAGGACTACGAGTTCAGCACCGTGTTCAGTGGGTTCAAGGGCTGAGGACGAGACCGCGGAAGGACGGATTCCGGCCGTAAGTGGCCGTATACGGCCGGAAGTTGTCCGGTCCTGGCGCTGCACCTACTGTCTCCGGCTTCACAGAGGAATGACGCTGTCCCGGTATCGATGGATCGGCACATGAGCCGGAGGGGGACGCGATGCGTCGCAGGAGTGTCTTGAAGTCGGCGGCGGCGCCGGCCGTGGCGGGGGTCCTGGGGGCCGGCGGGATCGCCGCCGCGGACGAGCGGCCGGAGCGCGAAAAGGCGGCAGCCCATGGCCGTTCAACGCCGCTGCGGGTGCAGATCGTGATGTTCGACGGGGCCGAGGAGCAGGACTACATCGCGCCCTACGAGGTCTTCTCGGCGGCGCGGAAGATCGGCGGGGCCGTCGAGACGGCGTACGTCTCGCTCGACGGTCCCCGGACCGTCGAGTCCGCCTACGGAACGAAGATCGTGGTCGGCCGGGGCTGGTCACCGCAGTCGGCCGACCTGCTGGTGGTGCCCGGCGGCGGCTGGGGAACCGCCGGGCCGGGCGTCCCCGAGGAGATACGCCGCGGCGCCCTGCCGCGGGCGCTGGCCGCCGCCCGGCGCCCGGGGCTGGTCATGGCGTCCATCTGCACGGGAGCGATGCTGCTGTCCGCCGCCGGGCTGACCAAGGGCCGCAACTGCACCACCCATCACAAGGTCAAGGACGAACTGCGCGACCGGGGCGGGATCGTCCGCGACGCCCGCGTCGTGGACGACGGCGACCTGGTGACGTCCGGCGGGATCACCTCGGGGCTCGACCTCGCCCTGTGGCTGGTCCAGCGGGAACTGGGCGAATCCGACCGGCCCGTCTCGCTGGAGCTGATGCTGGAGTACGAGCGGCGCGGCACGGTCTGGCGCGCCCCGGGGGCACCCGTGTAGTCCGCTCAGCCCTCGCCCATCAGCTTGCGGATCTCGGTGATGAGCACGACGAGGGCCTGGCGCTCGGGGACCGTGGTCTCCGGGTGCCAGAGGTCGATCAGCAGGCAGGTGCGCGGGCGGGTGCCGCGGTTCCACGCCTCGTGCTCGAAGGAGTAGTCGAAGAGCAGTGTCCTCCCCTCCTCCCAGGCCCGGGTCTCCCCCGCGACCGTGATGCCGCAGCCTTCGGGGATGTCGACGGCCAGGTGCAGGTTGATGCTGAAGTTCCACAGGTCGCAGTGCGGGGCGATGGACGCGCCGGGCAGCAGGGTGGAGAAGTGGCACTCCAGGAGCGGGCAGATCAGCTCCGTGTCGACGGCCGACTCCTTGAGCACCTTGTACGCGGTCGGCACGGTGGCGGCCGATTCCTCGACGAGTCCGCCCTTGCGGTACAGGTACAGGGCCTGCCAGTCCTCCTGGCGGCGCAGGTAGTGCTCGTAGTCCGAGAAGGCGCTGCGGCGCGCCGCCCAGGCGGTCTCCAGTTCGTCCTTGATCGCGGCGTGTGCCGTCTCGAACGCGTCGACCACGGGGGTGAGTTCCGGGTGCCCGTGGGGGTCGTGCCAGGGCTGCCGGGAGATCCCGGGCAGGACCCACTTGGCGCCCTTCTGGAGGGGGTGCCGCTCGTGTCGCTGCTGCTTGCGCGGTTCCAGCATCTCCTCGACGCGTACGAGCGAGTCGGGGCCGTGCTCGTCCCGGACGGCGGCGAAGGCGAGTTCTATCTCCGGTGTCATGGGGATCTCCAGGGTGAGGAGCGGATGGGGCGGGTGTCAGCCGGCCGCGCTCTCGGGAACCACGTCCAGGCCGAGCGGGTTGGCGCCGTAGGTGATGCGGACGACGCCGTCGGCGTGGCGGTCCGCGGTCGCCGCCACGCCGAAGACCTCCCGCAGGAGGCCGGGGGTCAGGACGTCGAGGACGGGCCCGGCGGCGACGACCGCGCCTTCGTGGAGGACGACGAGGTGGTCGCAGAGCCGGGCGGCCAGGTCCAGGTCGTGCAGGACGGCCAGGGTCGTGATGCCGGTGGAGCGGATGAGGGCGAGGAGTTCGAAGCGGGCGCGGATGTCGAGGTGATTGGTGATCTCGTCGAGGACGAGGAGTTCCGGGCGCTGGGCGAGCGCCCGGGCGAGCAGGACGCGCTGGCGCTCGCCGCCGGAGAGCGAGGTGAAGTCCCGCTCGGCCAGCGGGCGGGCGCCGCACGCGTCGAGCGCCTCCTCGACCGCCGCCCGGTCGTCGGCCCCGTCGCGGTCGAACAGCCCGTGGTGCGGGGTGCGGCCCAGAGCGACGATCTCGGTGACGGACAGCCCGGCCGGGCTCCCCGCGTCCTGGAGGACGGCGGCGGTGCGGCGCGCGGCGGCGCGGGGCGACAGGGCCCACACGTCGTCCCCGCCGGCCCGGACCACGCCGTGCAGCGGTCGCAGGGACCGGTAGACGGCCCGCAACAGGGTGGATTTTCCGCTGCCGTTGGGGCCGACGAGGCCGACGATGTCCCCGGGCCGCACCTCCAGGGACACGTCGCGCAGGATCGGCCGGTGGTCGAGGACGATGTCGAGCTGCTCCACGGTGAGTTTCATGAGGCGTCCAGGCTTTTGTTGCGACGGAGCAGCCAGAGGAAGAAGGGCGCGCCGAACAGGGCGGTGAGGATGCCGATGGGGAGTTCGTTGGGGCTGTTGAGGGTGCGGGAGAGCAGGTCGACGACCACGAGGTAGATCGCGCCGACCAGGGCGGCCCTGGGGAGCAGGCGCCGGTGGTCGGCGCCGGTGGCGAGGCGTACGAGGTGCGGGATCATCAGTCCGACGAAGCCGATGCCCCCGGCGACGGCGATGACGGTGCCGGTCAGCAGCGCGGCGAGCAGCAGCAGCACCGCGCGCAGCCGGTTGACGTCGACGCCGAGGGCGGTGGCGGATTCGTCCCCGGCCAGCAGGGCGTTGAGCCGTCGCCCGAAGAGCGACAGGAGCACGGTGACGGTGACGACGGCCGCGGTGACGACGGGGAGCTGGTCCCACTGGGCGCCGGAGACGCTGCCCAGCAGCCAGAACACCACCTGCCGCAACTCGGTGGGGGTGGCGCGCAGTTGGAGGTAGCTGGTGGCGGCGAGGAAGACGTAGCCGACGGCCACGCCGGAGAGCACCAGCCGGGTGGGGGCCAGCCGTCCGCGGCGCTGTCCGAGGAGGAAGACGAGGATCACCGCGACGACGGCGCCCAGGAACGCGGCGGAGGACACGCCGAGTCCGCCGAGGGCGCCGCCGGCGAGGGTGATGACCAGCACGGCACCGAGCGAGGCGCCGGAGGAGACCCCGATGACGTAGGGGTCGGCCAGCGGATTGGCGACGACCGCCTGCAGCACGACCCCGGAGACCGCGAGTCCGGCGCCGACCAGGGCGGCCAGCACGACGCGGGGGACCCGGAAGGTCCAGACGATCTGGTCCAGGGCCGGGTCGCCGAAGGCGCCGTCGCCGGAGACGTGGTGCCAGACGATCCGCCAGACGTCGGCGAGCGGCACGTCGACGGCCCCGATGCTGACCGCCACCATCATGACGGCCGGCAGCAGGGCCGGCAGGACGACCAGGACCAGTGCGGGGCTCAGCCGTTGGTGAAGGCGTCGGGGTGGAGCATCCTGGCGATCCGGTCCACCGCCACGTCGTTGCTCGGGCCCTGGTAGATCGAGTCGGACAGGACGACGAAGCGGTTGCTGCGGGCGGCTGGCCACTGGGGGAACTCCTTGAACAGTTTACGGGCGTAGGCCGCCGGGTCGGGGTCCTTGAAGCTGATGACCACGAGGGCGTCCACCGGTTCGGCGGCGACCTTCTCCTTGCTGACGTTGGCGAACGGGCCCTTGGAGGCGGACGCGAAGGCGTTGCCGCCGCCCGCCTTGGCGAGGATGTCGTTGAAGATCCCGTTCGCCGCGATGTAGCTGAAGTCGTCGCCCGTGTTGGAGAACCCCACCATGACCCTGGGGGCCTTCTTGCCCCGGACCTTGGCGGAGGTGGCGTCGATCGCCTTCCGCGAGGCCGCGATGATCTTCTCGGCGCGGTCGCCGACGTTGAAGATCTTCCCCAGGTCGCGCAGCAGGGTGTAGCTGTCGGCGATCGTCGCGCGCGAGGTGTCCTGGTCGCAACCCTGCGGGGACACGTAGGCGTTGGCGCCCACGACGCCGAGGTCCTTGCGGGTCGCGACGCCGTTCTTGGCGTCGAGGCCGTAGGAGGTGGGGGTCAGGACGAGGTCCGGGCGCAGGCCCAGCATGGTCTCGCGGGGGATGTCGGAGGCGTCGTTGAGCTTGACGTTCCCGGTGGGCAGGGCCTTGATGGCCTCGGCCCGGCCCTTGACCTCGGACCTGTCGTAGGACTGGGTGTTGGCGACGACGCGGTCGCCGAGCCCGAGGGCCAGCAGCGAGGAGACCTCGGCGACGGAGGCCCCGTTCATCACGACCACCCGGCTGGGCGCCTTGCCGACCGTGACGGTCTGCCCGCAGTTGGTGAGCGTGACCGGATAGCCCGGGCCGCTCGTCCCCGCCGACAGTTTGCCGTCCGACGGGGACGAGGACCCGCAGGCCGCGGTGGCCAGGCAGAGCAGTCCGGCCAGGACTGCCGCGGAGGCGGACCGTTTGGATGGCATTCTGGCTCCTCGGGACGGGAGTTGACTTCCTCTCAGTAGTCGGCGGCGGACCCGGCGGAGTTCCCCCGGGGACCGGACTTCTTCCCGGGGGGCGCGGGCAGGACGCCCGCCTCCACGCAGTGGTCGAGATAGCGGAACATCAGGGCGCGGTCGGCCTGCGGGCAGGCGATCCCGGTGCCGTCCAGGCCGCGCAGCACGTTGTCGGCCCTGACCTCGCCGAGTCCGAGGCCGGGCCCGTCGCCGTCGCCGTCCCCGCCGGTCCGGGAGTCACCGGTCCGGGAGCCGCCTGTCCGGGAACCGCCTGTCCGGGAGTCATCGGTCCAGGAGTCGAGGAAGGCGCCGGTGGTCGCCGCCACGTCGGCGGAGCGGGGCAGTTCCTCGCGCCACCGTCCGAGCGGCAGCCGCTTGACGGCGTATCCGTACTCCTGCACCCAGTCGTACACGTCGTTCAGGCGCACCTGGGGTACGGGCGCGTGGTTGAACACCGTGCCGGGCGGTGCCGTCAGGGACAGGCGTACGACGGCCCGGGCCACATAGTCGACCGGCGTCCAGACCTCCGCCTCGAACAGTTCGGGCAGGATGCCGGCCGGGATGCCGGAGCGCAGGACGCTCCACAGGAAGTCCCGCTCGTTGACGAAGCCGGTGGCGGCCGGGCCGGTCACCCGTCCCAGGCGGTGCAGGGTGACCGGGAGGCCGCGCTGCGCGGCCTGTTCCAGCAGCCGTTCCGAGGCCCACTTGCTCTGCTGGTAGCCGTAGGCGAGCCCGGGGTGCGGCGGCAGGAACGCCTCGGGCACCTCGGGGCTCGCGCTGCGCGGCGGGGCGACGGAGAGGGTGGAGACGAGATGCAGCGGAATCACGCGCTCCGCGGCCAGGCGCAGCAGTTGCCGGGTTGCCTCGGTGTTGGCGGCGCGGAGGCTGGAGTAGTCCCGCATGATGCTGACCGTCGCGGCGTTGTGCACGATCGCGTCGCAGGTTCCGGCCAGTTCGGCGAAGAGGCCGGCGCTCAGGCCGAGTCGGGGCCGGGCCAGGTCGGCCGGGACGGCGGTGACGCGTGTGCCGTCCGCGGGCCATGCCAGCCGCTGGGCGGCGAACGCCCGGCGGAGCCGCTCGCGGGCCTGGTCCGCGTCCGCCGCGCGGACGGGGCAGACGATCCCGGCGTCCGTCGTGGCGAGCAGTTCGGCGAGCAGGTGGCTGCCGACGAAGCCGGTGGCGCCGGTGAGCAGGATCCTGCGCGGGGCGCCGGACGGGCGCGGGCCGCGGCCCGGCCGGATGTCCTCGTCGAGGGCGGCGTCGGCGAGGACGGCCTCGGGCAGGCCGTCGGCGACCGCCTCCTCCCGCGCCTCCCGGCCCAGGAATCCCGCGAGTCGGGCGGCCGTCGGGTACTGGAACAGCCAGGCGACGCGCACGTCCCGGCCCAGCTCGACGCCGAGCCGGTTGGCGACCTGGATGGCCTGGAGGGACTGGGCCCCGAGGTCGAAGACGTCGTCGCCGGGGTCGATGCCCTCCACGCCGAGGACCTGGGCCCACAGGCCGGTGATGACACGCTCCACCGATCCGCCGCCCGTGGGCGCGGTCGCGGCCGGTTCCCGGGCCGTGCCCAGCGCGTTGCGGTCGATCTTGCCGGAGCCGGTGCGCGGCAGCCGGTCGGTGAACTCGACGGCGGAGGGGACCATCGCGGCCGGCAGGGCCGCCCGCAGGTGTTCGCGGAGTCCGGCGGCGGCCACCCCCGCGTCCGCCGCGACGTGCGCCACCAGGCGGCGGGTCCCGTCCGGCAGGACCTGTCCCACGACGGCCGCCTCGCGGACGCCGGGGTGGGCGAGGAGGACGGTCTCGACCTCGGCGGGCTGCACCCGGTGCCCGCTGATCTTGAACTCGTCGTCCGCCCGCCCGGCGAAGCGCAGTTGGCCGTCGTCGCCGAGCCGCACGAGGTCGCCGGTGCGGTAGGCGCGCGGGCTCCCCGGCAGCTGGGGCAGCGGGGCGAAGCGCGCGTCGTCCGGGGCCCGGCCGCCGCGGTAGCCGAGGGCCAGCGCGTCGCCGACGAGGTGCAGCTCGCCGTCGAGGACGGCGGCGCGCAGGCCCGGCAGCGGGCGCCCGATGGGCACGTCGCCGGGGGCCAGGGCGGGGTCGTGCAGCTCGGCGACGGTGGCGACCACGGTCGCCTCGGTCGGGCCGTAGGTGTTGAACAGCCGTACGGACGGG
Source organism: Streptomyces sp. AV19 (assembly GCF_015999245.1). Lineage (GTDB taxonomy): Bacteria > Actinomycetota > Actinomycetes > Streptomycetales > Streptomycetaceae > Streptomyces. Next base: position 127,697 of record NZ_JAEAMR010000016.1, read on the forward strand.
CCGACGGCCTCGCGCCACCGGTCGACGCGCTCGGGCAGGGCGGCCTCGCCGCCGATGACGACCGTCCGCAGCCCCGGGGGCAGGGCTGCGGCCCCGGTGGAGACGGCGTACGCCAGCTCGTGCCAGTAGGCGGTGGGCAGGTCGAGGACGCTGACGCCCAGCCGGCCGCAGGCGTCCAGGAGTCCGGGCACCGACTCGGTCATCTCGTCGGTGCGCACGACGAGGGTGGCCCCGGTGCACAGGGTCAGGAAGATCTCCTCGACGCTGGCGTCGAAGTGCAGCGGGGCGAACTGCAGGACGCGGTCCTCGCGCCGCAGGCCGTAGCGGTGGGCCGCGCCGGTGACGAAGTGGGCCAGCGCGCCGTGGCCGATCTCCACGCCCTTGGGCCGCCCGGTGGAGCCCGAGGTGTAGATGACGTACGCGAGGTCGCCGGACGCGACGGCGGCGGGGGCGTCGTCCTCCCTGCCGGGCATCAGGCCGGGCATCAGCACGGCGCGGTCCCCGAAGGCGGGCGCGTGGGCCTCGGAGGTGAGGACGACGGCGGGTCCGGCGTCGTCCAGGAGGGCCGCCGTGCGGGACGCCGGGGCGGCCGGGTCGAGCGGGCAGTACGCGGCGCCGGAGAGCAGGGCGCCGAGGATCGCGGTGACGGCCTCGATGCCCCGGGGCAGTGCCACGGCGACGAGCGTGCCGGGGCCGGCCCCGCGGGCGGCGAGGTGCCGGGCGACGGTCCGCGCGGCGGCGAGCAGCTCGGCGTAGGTGACGCTGCGGCCGTCGTGCTCGACGGCCGTGGCGTCGCCGCGCCGGGCGGCGTGCTCGGCGATCCGTTCCAGGACCGGCCGGGCGGGGCCGGGAAGCGGGCCGCCGTCGAGCACGGCCAGGGGCCGGAGTTCGCGCAGCGGGCGGCCGGGGGCGGCGACGCCCTCGCGCAGCAGGTCCAGCAACCCGCGCTGGTGAGTGGCCAGTTCGGCCTCGGTGTAGAGGCCGGGGTTGCCGTCGACGGCGATCCGCAGGCCCCTGCCCTCGGCCCGGTCGTACACGTTGACCGACAGGTCGTCGACGGGACCGGCCGACACGTTGTGGACGCTGCTGCGGTGGCCGGCGAAGCGCAGGTCGTACTCGAAGGGCATGACGTTGACACCGGGGCCGGACAGCCGCCGTCCGCCGCCGACGAGCTTGAGGTCGCGCCGCAACTGCTCGTAGCGGTAGCGCTGGTGGGGCAGCGCGGCCCGGAGTTCGCCGGAGACCCGCTGGGCTAGGTCGCGCAGGCCGTCCCCGTCCTCGACGGTGACGCGCAGGGCCAGGATGTTGCGGACCATGCCCGGCACCCGCAGCGACACCGAGCCGAGGCGGCCCATGACGGGCAGGCTCAGGACGATATCCCGCTCCCGCGACACCCGGTGGATGTAGCCGGCGGTGGCGGCCACCATCAGGTCGGACCAGGTCACCGAGAGCTCGCGGGCCAGGGCGCGCAGCGGCTCGACGTCCGTGGGGCCGAGGTCCGTGACGCGGCGCAGGAAGGTCCGCGCGGGCAGGGCCTGGCGGTCGGTGAGGCTCGCCACGGCCGGCCGGTCGGCGAACCGCCCGGTCCAGTACGCGCGGTCCTCGGCGCAGCGGCGCGATTCCCGGTAGGCGCGCTCCTCCGCGCGGACCGACTCCAGGGTGCCGAAGCCGCTCGGTGCGAGGGGTGTGCCCTCGATCAGGGCGGTGTAGGTGTCCGCGACGCGGCGGGCGACCAGGGCGAGGCCGAAGCCGTCGAGGGCGATGTGGTGGACGCGGTGGTACCAGAGCCAGCGGTCCTCGGCGATCTTGAACAGCGCGTGGCCGAAGACCGGTTCGCGGGTGAGGTCGACGGGGCGGTCGATGTCGCGGGCCATCCAGTCGAGGGCGGCCGCGCGCGGGTCCGCGAGCGCGGTGAGGTCGGCGGTGTGCGGCTGCCAGTCGCCGGCGGGTTCGGTGGTCTGCCAGGGCCGTCCGTCGTCGAGGACGAAGCGGACGTTGAGGGCCTCCGTCCCGGCGACGGTGTCGCGCAGGGCCCGTTCGAACGCCGTGGTGTCGATCGGGCCGTGGATCTCGACGTACTCGGCGGTGTTGAAGGCCGGGCTGTCCAGGTCGAGTTGCTGGCCGGTCCAGATGCCTTCCTGGGCGGCCAGCAGGGGCCTGCGTCCGGTCTCCCGGTCAGGCGCCGCCATGGGAGGCTCCCGTCTGGCGCTCGGACAGCAGCCGCCACCACTCGGCGAAGGAGGTGCGCTCGGCGAGTTCGAGGAAGCTCACCTGTACGCCGGCGGCCCTCCACCGTTCGGCGAGGGTGGTGATGCGCAGCGAGTCCAGGCCCGCGAGGAGGGGGTTTTCGTCCAGGTCGACGTCGTCGGGTCGCTGGTGGAGGAACTCCGCCAGGTCGGCGCGGAAGACCGCCAGGGTCAGGGGCTCAGCCATGTCGTTCTCTCTCGTAGCCGCGGGTGGTGGCCGGGGGCCGGTCAGTTGACCTTGCGGTCCGTGCCGCTCCAGAAGCGTTCGCGCAGCTCCCGGCGGAGGATCTTGCCGCTGGGGTTGCGCGGCACCTGGTCGATGAACTCGTAGGCGGCCGGCAGCTTGAAGGCGGCGAGCCGGTCGACGAGGAAGCGGTGGAGGTCGCGGGGGGTGGGCCGGTGTCCGGGGGCGGGGACGACGAAGGCGCGGACGGTTTCGCCCCAGCGTTCGTCGGGGGCGCCCACGACCACCGCGTCGGCCACGCCGGGGTGGTGTTCCAGGGCGTTCTCGATCTCGGCGGGGTAGACGTTCTCGCCGGCGACGATGATGGCGTCCTTGATCCGGTCGCTGATGAAGATGTAGCCGTCCTCGTCGGCGTACCCGGCGTCGCCGGTGTGGATCCATCCGTCGACCAGGGTTTCGGCGGTCCTGTCGGGCAGGCCCCAGTACTCGACCATGCGGGCGGGGGTGGCGAGGCAGACCTCGCCGACGGATCCGGTGGGCAGTTCGCGGCCCTGGTCGTCGATCACCTTGCTGCGGACGCCCGGGTAGGGGTGGCCGGCGGCCTTCATGCGCGGGCTGCCGGGGACGTGGGCGGCGGGCGGCAGGCAGACGGCGGTGTTGCCGGTCTCGGTGAGCCCGTAGATCTGGGCGAACTCGCTGCCGAACATCGTCAGGCTCTCCTCCAGCAGGGCCTCGGAGATCGGCGAGCCGCCGTACACGATCTTGCGGAGGGTGGTGAAGTCCTTCGGCGTGACGTCGGGTTCGGCCAGCATGAGCCGGAGCATGGCGGGGACCACGCAGGCGGTGGTCACGCCCAGGTCGCGGACGAGGCCGATGGCGGCGCGGGCGTCGAAGGCGCGCATCGCGACCACGGTGACGCCGGCGTTGAAGTTCTGGGTGGCCCACCACAGTCCGCCGACGTGGAATCCGGGGATGCCGATCAGCGCGATGTCGCCGGTGCGCCAGTCGATCCAGTCGAGCCCCGCGCCCGCGAGCGCGTCGCGGATGGCGAAGAAGCTGCGGTGGGCGAGGACGACGCCCTTGGGCAGGCCGGTGGTGCCGCTGGTGTAGAGCTGGGCGACGGGGGTGTCGGGGCCGGCGTCCACGTCCGGGTCGGTCGTGGGGTGGCCGGCCTTCCAGGCCGTGAAGCCGTCGGGGACGCCGAGCCGGACCACGGTCGCCGGCGGGCCGGCCGGGAGGCGGTCGAGGACGGGGGCGTACTCCTCCTCCAGGAAGAGCAGCGCGCTGCCGGAGTCCTGGAGGATGTGGCCGACCTCGGGGGCGGTGAGCCGCCAGTTGATGGGCACCAGCACGGTCCCGCTCTTGGCGCAGCCGAAGAGGATCTCGTAGTAGTGCTCGGACTCCTTGCCGAGGTAGGCGATCCGGGCGCCGGGGGCCGCGCCGGCGGCCCGGATGGCGTGGGCGATCCGGTTGCTCTCCTCGTGCAGTCGTCCGTAGGTGGTGCGGCGGCCCTCGCACAGGATCGCGGGGGCCCCGGGCTGCCGTCCGGCGTGGAAGCGCGCCGTCTCCACGAGGGTCCGGAGGCCGGGGTGGTACAGCCTGGCGCCGGTGGTCTGTTTCACGGTGGGTTCGTCCATTCCCGGGCACTCCGCTCTCGGCGTTCGTCGGTGCGCCGCCGCCGGGAGACGGCGGCGCACCGCGGGACAGGGTGTGGTGCTACTCGGCGTTGACGAAGGCGAGTTTCACCTCGCCGTCGCACCGCCCGCCCGCGTCGTCCCAGTACCGGTACCGCGTGTCGGCCAGGATCATCGGGGTGCCGCCGGGCGCCCGGCGTTCCACCGAGGCGAAGGCGAACTCGCCGGAGAACGCGCGGGCGTTGATGGGACGCCGGAAGTTCCCGGCGAAGCGGGCGATGAGGATGTCGGGCAGCTGGTGGCGCCAGTAGTCCTCCAGCGTCCAGGAGCCGAACTCCTCCAGGAGCTTCTCCTTCACCGACTTGGCGACCGCGTAGTACATCATCTGGTTGTAACTGATGTTGACCTCGACGGCGTTGAGGTGCCCGGTGTCGTCGATGTAGCACGATTCCGGGATGCCGAACGCGCAGCGGGCCGTGACCCGGCCGTCCACGACGGAGACCGTGGCGGACGTGAGGTACTTGCAGTGCGCCTTGTACGGCTTGAGCACCCGCTCGAGGAGTTCGGCGTCGTTCGCGAACTCCGGCGCGGCGCCGGGCCCGGCGGTCATGCCGTGAGGCCGTCGTAGAGCTTGCGCTCGTCGTGCACGGTCACGCGGAAGGAGACCACGGGCTCGGGCGTGGTGGTGTGCAGGGCGCGGTGGATCAGGCTGCGGTTGTCCCAGACCAGCAGGTCGCCCTGTTCGGGGGTGACGAGGTGGATGTTCTCGTGGGTGAAGGTGTCGTCGAGCTGTCCGGTGGCCTCGAAGAGGCGCTGGAGCAGGTCGGATTCGAGCGGTTTGCCGTCCGCGTCCTCCAGGCCGATGGTGAAGCCCTCGCTGATGTAGAGGACGGTCTCCCCCGTCATCGGGTGCTTGAAGGTCAGTGGCTGGGTGACCGGCGGGGTGTGCTCCTCGACCTCGGCGATGATCTCGGAGATCGGCCGGTAGACGTCGCTCGGGCGGATCTTGAAGTACTTGCGGACCGAGTGCCGGCCGCGCACGCCCACCAGTTCGTCCTTGAGGTCCTGCGGCAGCCGCTCGTAGGCCCTGCCCATGTCGATGTAGTACGTGCCGCGGTTCTTCTGCGGGATGACCTGCGGGTAGATCAGCGTGAGCCCGAAGGGGTCGGGCATGAACTGGTAGTCGGCGTGCCAGAACTTGCCCGTCTTCGGCACCCCGATCTGTTTGCCGTCCTTGGGGACGTTGGAGGAGACGAATATCTCCTCGTACTCGGGGTGCTTGTACATGGGCTCGTAGTAGACCTCGGGGCGGCCCAGCAGGCGGCCGAGGCCGAGGTACTGACCCGGCGTCAGGTCCTGGCCCTTCAGGATCGCGATCTTGCGGGTGTAGACGGTCTCCTTGAGCGCCTTGACGTCCTCGGGCGTGGCGGTGGTGTGGTCGAAGCCCTCGACCGTGGCGCCGAAGGGGGTGTCGGCCTGCGCTTTGATCTCCATGGTTCCGCTTCCGTTCCGTGAGGGGCGGTTCAGTGGGCGAGCTTGGAGTCGATCAGCTTGGCGGTGGCGTCGAGGGTGAGGTCCTCCTGGAGCTCGTTGTCCTCGATGGTGACGCCGAGTTCGCGCTCGATGCGCATGCTGATCTCCACCAGGGTCAGCGAGTCGACGTCCAGTTGCGCGAAGGTGGCCTCCGGGGCGATCACGTCGGCCGGGGAGTGGTGCAACGTTCCGACGATGGTGACCAGTTGGTCGTACGTGGTGCTCATGGCGCGAGTTCCCCTCCTTGGTCGTACGGCCGGTCCGGCCGGTGCAGGGCCGGCCATGTCAGCAGGCAGGAGCCCCAGGTGAGGCCCCCGCCGAAGGCGGTGAGCAGGACGCGGTCGCCGGGCCGGACGACGCCCCGGGCGGCCGCGTCGGACAGGGCGAGCGGGATGGACGCGGCGCCGGTGTTGCCCACCGATTCGACGTTGGACACGCAGCGGTCCTCGGGGAGCCCGAGTTCCTCGGTGACCGCGCGCAGGATCCGGAGGTTGGCCTGGTGGGGGACGAAGTGGTCGACGTCCTCGGCCTTCCGGTCGGCGAGGGCCAGCGTGGCCCGCGCGGAGGCCGCCATCCGCGTGACCGCGTGCCGGAAGACCTCCTTGCCCCGCATGGCGAAGTGCCGGTCCTCGCGGCTCACTTCCTCCCCGGTGCGGGCGGGCCACCGGGAACCGCCCGCGGCCACCGTGATCATTTCCTCGCCGGTGCCGTCGCTGCCGAGGTCGAAGTGGCCGACGGCGCCCGGCTCGTCGGGTCTGCCGGCGCGCAGCACCACGGCGCCGGCGCCGTCCCCGAAGATGATCGCGTTGGCCCGGTCGTCCGGGTCGACGATCGCGGAGTAGGCGTCCGCGCCGATCAGCAGGACGCGCTCGGCCACGCCCGCCGCGATCAGCCCGGCGGCCGAGGCCAGCCCGTACACGAATCCGGTGCACACCGCGCTGACGTCGAACGCGGCCGCCCCGGTGAGGCCCAGCCGGGAGGCGACGACCGGGGCGGTGGCCGGGCACGGCCGGTCCGGGGTCGTGGTGGCGACCACGACGGCGTCCACGGCGTCCGTGCCGGCCGAGCGCAGGGCCCGCCGGCCCGCCTCCACGGCCAGGTCGGACGTGGCCTGGCCGGGCTCGACGACGTGCCGCCGGCCGATCCCGGTACGGGTGCGGATCCAGGCGTCGCTGGTGTCGAGCCGCCGGGACAGTTCCTCGTTGGTCACCACGCGCGGCGGGACCCATCCGGCCAGCCCGCACAGCACGGCGGACCGGTCCTGCGGGGTGCGGATCGGGGGGTCACAGGGTGCGGACGGGCCGGGGGGCATGCTGGACACGACGGTGTCTCCTCGAAGTCACACGCTCTGGTTTACGGAAGCCGGAGGCGAAGGGGCCCGCTCTACCGGCCGGGACGCCCGCGGAAGGCCAGGACCGCGACGGCCGCGAGGCCGATGCCCGCCGCGATCACGTAGACGGCGGCGCGCACCCCGTCCAGCAGTCGGCCGTCGGAGAGGCCGCGGTCGCCCACGTCCCCCACGGCGATCAGGACCGCCAGCCCGACGGCGCCGCCCACCTGCAGCGTGGTGGACGCCATCCCGGAGGCCACGCCCTGGTCGCCCGGCTCGATCCCGGCCGAGGCCGTGATCCACAGGCCGGTCCAGGCGGCCCCCTGGCCGAGGCTCAGGAGCACGATGCCGGGCAGCAGGCGGACGTAGGACCCGTGGTCGTCGAAGGCCATGGCGATCAGCAGCGCGCCGAGCGCCCCGGAGACCAGGCCGCCGACGAGCATGGTGCGCACCCCGAGGGCGGCCACGGCTCTCTCCCCCGCCTGCGTCCCGGCGGCGACGACCACCGCGGGCACCAGGAAGGCGAGACCGGTGCCGATCGCGCTGTAGCCGCGCACCGTCTGGAAGTAGAGGGTCAGGAAGTACGGGACCGAGGCGAACGTCGCGTTGTACAGCGCGGTCATCGCCATCGCGCCGAGCAGCCCGCGGTGGGCGTACAGCCGGGTCGGCGTGAGCGGGTCACGGGTGCGCGCCTCGACGACGGCGAAGAGCGCCAGCAGGAGGACGGACAGGAGGGTGCTGACCAGGATCGTGCGGCTCCCCCAGCCGGCCTCGGGGCCGTGGACGAGGACGAAGACCAGCAGGGTGATGCCGCAGGTGGCGCTCAGCGCGCCGAGGAGGTCGAAGTCGCGGCGCCGGGACAGGGGTCCGTCCGGTGGGAAGAGGAGCCATCCGGCCAGCGCCAGGCCGCCCGCGAGCGGGACGTTGACGACGAAGACGGACGGCCAGCCGAAGGCGTCCACCAGGACGCCGCCCAGGAGCGAGCCGAAGCACAGCCCGCCCGCGCCGGCGGCGCCCCAGACCGACAGGGCCCGGTTACGGCTGGGGCCCTCGTCGTAGAGGGTGTTGATCAGGGAGAGGGTGGCGGGGAAGAGCAGGGCTCCGCCGATGCCCTGGACCGCGCGGACCGCCACCAGGACGCCCGCCGATCCGGAGAACCCGCCGACCAGGGACGAGACGGCGTACAGCAGTGAGGCGACGACGAAGACCCGGCGCCGGCCGAGCAGATCGGTCGCCCGTCCGCCCAGCAGCAGGAACCCTCCGGTGGCCACCACGTAGGCGCTGACCACCCATTGCAGGTCCTGGCCGGAGAAGCCCAGCCCCGAGCCGATGCTCGGGAGGGCGACGTAGACGATGTTGAAGTCGAGCGAGATGACCAGCTGCGCGGTGGCCAGGACCAACAGGACCAGTCCGAGTCGTGAACGCGCCGGTGCGCTCGACGACTTCAATGCAGGCATATTCAGGAAATCCCCCTGATCCACTGAATCGGCGCGTAGTGGATCTCCACTTCACGTGCACCACAGGAGCGGGTGATCGCGGTGGCAGCCCCTCTGCACCCGCGCCGTGCATCGAACAAGCCCCCGCCCCCACGAGTCACTCGCAGGAAGGACGGCTCGAACTGGATTGTGACTCACGTAGCGATCTTCGACCAGTCTCCGCACCGGATTTCGGACTGTCCCCGGGAGCCGTTGCCAAATGCCGGACCCGCGCAGCAACATGGCGTGAATCGAGCGTACGGAATGTGAGGTTCCAACGGTCCGGGGCAACTCAGGCCCAGGCTGCGGCGGTTTTCCTGCTGCGGGCCGAGTCGGAACCGGCGCTCGCGGAGCTGCCGCCGGACGACTTCCCTCTAGCGGAGGGATCACCTCAGCAGTCAACTTCAGGCCATGCATGGAAAGTTGCGCGAAGAAGGATGGCCGATTCAAGCGCCCGGCCGGACAGAGGTGGCAACTACCGGCCACGGAAGGACGCGCAGGGGCTCCCCACAGGCGGGTTCGGCATGAACGGAAGGGCCCCGGCCTCCCGACAAGTGCCAACTGAGCAGCCTTGACGCCCTGTTGACAACATCGACCCGCTCCCCTTCGCAGCACCCCGATCTCTCGGCTTCACCCTGCCGTCCCCCTGGCCGACCGGGATCCCGGAAGCACGGAAGGAAACAACTCCCGTGCGTCATTGGCCGGTTGTCAAAGTCCGCCACTCTGAGGAAGGGACCGCACCGGAGATCCGATGGCAAGCGGACCTCCCGGTCGGGGCGGGCCGAACCGCCCACCCGGCGGACGCACGAGGCCGCCCCACAACGGCGTGCGGACGGAACCGGCGGCCAGGACGGCCTCCTCGCCGCGCGGAACCGTGCCCCACGACGTTTCGCCCGGACCCCGCCCGAGCGATCCCGTCAGACCCGGTGCCGCCGCATCCGGCCGTGCTCCTCGGCCGCCCGCCGAAAGCTCCGGGCCACGTGCGCGAAGGAGATGTCCTTCAGCACCTCTGCCGGTACCGACGCATAGTCCTCGCCGAACTCGGTGCGGAACTCGCCCGCGAAGAGCAGACCCAACCGGTAGTACTCCCTGACGAAGTCCACGTCCGGCAGCCTGAAGTCGTCCGGGACACGCAAGCCGAGCCGGACCAGCGCATACCTCAGGAAGTCCACCACGCTGGGGATGGTCACGTCACAGATCTCGTCCAGGCTGGGCACGGAGGCGGCAGCGGGAGGCCCGTTCCGCGTCACGGACCGTGCGGACACGCGGCTGTCGTTCATCAGGACCGCTTGGACGACGGCGGCGCAGTATTCGTCCTCGAACCGGAAGGTGACCGGCCACTCCCTGTCGATCAGGAGCACATGCAGGAGGTCGTGCTTCAGCACCCTGTCCTTCACTGTCCCGCACGGCAGGAAGTACGCGATGTCGAACACGGGGAGTGCTCCCATCGACGACGTCAGCACGTCGAGAACGCTCGGGGTCGATTCCGCCATGAGGAAAAGGAAAGGTGGAACTCGCCGTAGGGGTCAAGCTCCCATTCCGGTGGACCGGCCGGTTCGGCGTGGACGCCGAGACCACGGTGACGGCATCGGTGTCCACCACGTTCCAGTGGGGCCGTGCGGCTTGAGCAGCCCCGGGCCGCAGCCGACACCGCGGATCGGTCCGGGCGGCGGTGTGCGCCTGTGTCTGCCGTCCTGGTGAGCAAGGGTGGCCTTCACCACCGGTTCCCAGCAGCCAGCCCCGCCACGTCATCTCGTAAAGTGACGGCCATGGCATGCCGCATCAGCGAACTGGTCATCGACGCCGCGGACCCCGGCCTGCTGGCCGCGTTCTGGAGCGACGTCCTCGGCTACGTCGAACTCGAGCGGGAGAGCGACGGAAGCATCGCGATCGGCCCGCCCGGCGCCGGTCCCGACAGCCCGCAGCCCATCCTCGTCCTCAGCCCCACCACCGCCCCCCGGACGGGAAAGCTCCGGCTGCACATCGACGTCAATGCCACCGACCGCGACCAGGACGCCGAGCTGGAACGGCTGCTCGCCCTCGGCGCGAGGCCCGTCGACATCGGGCAGACCGGCACCGAGAGCTGGCACGTCCTGGCCGACCCCGAGGGCAACGAGTTCTGCCTCCTGCGCACCCGGCTCAATCCCCTGTGACCACGGTGCGGTGCTCCGCGCACGCGCAGAACACCGCACAACATCGACAGCCGCCTACGGCTCGACCGTGACCGCCTTCTCGGCGCGCAGGTCGCTCACGAAGCCGCCCTTGGTCACGCGTATCCAGTAGCCGTGCGCGCGGTCCTCGGGGTCGATGCCGGGGTCGCGCTCCAGCTTGCGGTTCATCGAGGTGGCACCGCTCGGGACGTCCCGCTGGAACGTGTAGGGGTGCCAGATGCCGAGCTCGCTGCTGTAGAAGGGCTTGCGCTCCATCAGCATGACCTGGTCCGGATTGCCCTGCGCGGGCTTCCAGTTGACGCGGACGGTGTCGGCGTCCAGACGGTCGATGGACGTCACCTCCGGCGCCTTCGGGATCGCCGAGGAGGAGGCGGGCCTGACCGGGCCGCTGTGGATCGTCCGCGGGACGGACGGGTCGTAGCCGTCGGGGTTGTCCAGCTTCCCCGTGACGCGGAGCGTGGCGGGGGCCTGTTGCCCGCCCGCGCACGCGTCGACCTGGACGACCACCTTCCAGGTGCCGGAGAACCGCACGAAGTCCTCCTTCTGGACCGGCAGTTCGCGGGCGCCGCCGTCGGCCGCGCTCACGGAGTACACGTACCGGGAGTCGTCCGAGCGGACCACCTGGTAGCTGCACCGGTCGACGGCCGCGGCGCGCGCGTCGATCGCCGGCCGGAGTGACGGCGCGGCGGTTCCGGCGGCCGGCGGAGCCGCTGTGGCCACGCCCGCGCCCGAGGCGAGGGCCGCGAGACTCAGCGCGGACGTGGCGATCGCGGCGACTGTACGAGAGGGCATGCATCCTCCGGTGACGTGCTGGGTCAGTGGGTCTCGGGCATACGAGACGCCCCGGACGCTACCGACAACCAAGGGTCAAGAGGAAGTCAAATACCGGCAAACCAAAGGCTTTGCGTCAATCTCCTTCGCCGAATGTCCCGATCTGTTACGGCGCCGCCGCCTCCAGCTCGTCGACACTGCCCGCCATGATCGTCCGCAGGTGCCGGGTGATGTGCTCCGCCGGCCAGTCCCACCAGGCGACGGCCAGCAGGCGGGCGATGTCCTCCTCCGGGTAGCGGTAGCGGATGGTGCGGGCGGGGTTGCCGCCGACGATGGCGTAGTCGGGGACGTCGTCCACGACGACGGAGCCGGTGGCGACGACCGCCCCGTGGCCGATCCGGACCCCGGGCATCACCGTGGTCCCGTATCCCAGCCAGACGTCGTTGCCGACGACGGTGTCGCCCCGCCCCGGCAGTCCGGCGATCAGGTCCATGTGGTCGGTCCAGGAACCGCCCATGATGGGGAAGGGGAACGTCGAGGGGCCGTCCATGCGGTGGTTGGCGCCGTTCATGATGAAGCGGACGCCGGTGCCCAAGGCGCAGTACTTCCCGATGACCAGGCGCTCGGGCCCGTAGTGGTAGAGGACGTTGCGGGTCTCGAAGGCCGTCGGGTCGGCGGGGTCGTCGTAGTACGAGAACTCCCCGACGTCGATCAGCGGCGAGGTGACCAGGGGCTTGAGCAGCACCACCCGCGGCTGCCCGGGCATCGGATGCAGGACGGTCGGGTCGGCGGGGACGTGCGGTGCCATCGGTGATCTCTCCTGGTTCGGACGGCGGACGGGACCATGATCCATGATCACATCAATCGGTCAGGACGGCGAACGGCTTTCCCCGCACACGCCCCCGCCGCGCGGTGACCGGTCACCGGTCACCGGCCCGCAACGCTCACGCCGTGGGGACGAGTTCCCGCAGCCCCCGCATCATCCCCCGCGCCTCGCCCCGGTCCCTGCCGACGCACACCGCCCCGAACTTCCCGTGCTCCACCAGGGCGCTGAGCATGTGCAGCACGACCCCGGTGCCGCGCGCGGCGTCGTAGCCCAGCGGTGAACCGGTGACCGCCCCGATCAGGCGGGACGGGAGCAGGCCCGCCCAGCGGGGGTCCGTCAGGGCGTCCGACGCCTCGTAGACCCGCTCCGTGCCGTCCGCGGCGAACAGCCGGCCGTCCGCCGTGGGCACGGTGCCGAGCAGGCCCGTGACCATGGTGAAGGCGTGTTTGGTGCCGGTCGCGCGGAGGTTGAGTTCGCAGCCGAGGACGCGGTGGCCGCCGGCGGGGCCGGTCACCAGGAAGTCGACGCCGTAGTCGCCGCCCCGCAGCCCCCGTTCGAGCAGGGCCCGCCCGACCCGCAGGCCGTGGTCGACGACGGTCGCGCGGTAGGCGGCATCGGCGGGGAAGGTGCAGCCCGCGTAGCTCTGGCCGCCGGCGGTCAGGACCTGGTCGTGGGTGGAGACGGCCTCCGCCTCCCCCGAGGCGGTGAGGCGGCCCTGGAAGCTGGGGCTGGCGAGCGCCTCGTCCTCGATCCACTCCTCGGCGAGGGCCCCCGACTCCTCGATCATGTCCGAGAACTCCCGCCAGTTCAGCTTGGCGTCGACGAGTTCCGCGTGCGGCAGTTCGGCGAGGATCCGGCCGACGGACACGTCGCCGTCGGCCGGGACGACGTCGCGCAGGTCGAGCACGGCGTTGCCGAGGCCGCCCCCGTAGGCGGTGCTGTCGAGCTTGATGACGACCTTGCGGTGACCTTTCCGGGCCAGTTCGGCCACGGCGCGGGCGAGTTCGCCGGTGCTGCGGCACAGTCCGCTGCCGGCCGGGATCTCGATGCCGGCGCCGGCCAGCAGCTCGCGCCCGGCGCTCTTGGTGCCCAGGGGAATGGCGGAGGAGGGGAACTGATCACCCGGCACGCCCAGGGAACGGGCGAATTCCTCCAGGGGCGCGGACGGTTCGAAGTAGCTCAGCCGGACGTCGGAGCCGTCGCGGGCCTGTGCGGCCACGAAGTCCCGGATCTCGGCGCGCAGCCGGGCCGCGTGGGGGTTGCCGGGGTCGAGGACCTTCCGGCTCAGCCAGCGCGAGGAGGAGTCCTCCAGGCCGAGGACGCGGACGCGCTCGCGTCGCGCGGCGGCGGCGCCCTCGCCCGACAGACCGAGGGCGCCGCCCTCCTCGCCCAACAGGCCGAGGTAGTACCGCACTTGTTCCTCGACCTCGACCATCGGCGGCGCGGTGACGTAGAGCAGGCGGCCGCCGGACCGGCAGACCGTGTGGACGATCGCCGGCCCGGCGAGCCGTTCGGGGAAGCGCGTCGCGCCCGTCAGCCGTTCCAGGAGTTCCGGGCTGCATTCCCGGCTCTCGACGCACACCACCGCCGGACGGGTCACGTCCCCGTCCCGGCTGTCGGGGCCGGTGGGCGGACGGCGAGGGCGAAGACGTGGGTGCCGGCGTCGAGGGCCGATGTGCCCAGCGTGGCGTGCACCCTGCTGTGGGCGAGGACGTCCAGCCCTTCGTCCTTGGCGAGCGCCATGAAGTTCGCGGGGTACGTCTTGCGCTCGACGTCGTAGTCCAGTCCGGCCACCAGGGCTTCCAGCTCCAGCACCGTGAACCGCACCCGCTGCCAAGGGCTTTCGTCGCCGGGGTGGGGGAAGCGGTCGCGCCGCACCTCGTCCAGCAGCCGGTGGAGCGCGCCGTCCGTGCCGCTGTCCGCGCCCCGCATGGCGCGCAGCCTGCGCTGTTCGGCCGGGGGCAGACCGTCCTCGCGGACGTGGGCCAGCGTCTGCTCGATATAGGCGAGGTGGTGGTCGGCGATGATCCGGCCGCGTTCCTCCTCGGTGCCGAAGGGCGAGATCATCTCGTCGGCGACGACCACCAGTCCGCCGGGCGCGGTGTGCTGCTTGAGGCCGCGCAGGAACATGCGGGTGTCGAGGTGGTGCGAGGCTCCCACGGACACGGAGACGGGGTAGTCGCCGGGCCCGTCGAACTCCGTGATGCCGCTGTGATGCGCGGTGATGCGGCGGCCCGCCGTGTTCCGCGCCAGGAACGGGAAGGCGGCGGGGCTGGGTTCGACCGCGTCGACGAGGGCGTCGGGGAAGAGTTCGGCGAGCATGACCGTCGGCAGGCCGGGGCCGCTGCCCACGTCCAGGATCCGGTCGGGCAGGCGCGGGGCGTGGGCCAGGATCATGCGGCCGAGTTCCACCATCTGCACGGCGTAGCCCGGGTGGACGGCCTCGAAGAAGGAGTACTCGTCGACGCTGATCCGCGCCTCCCACGCCTCGGTCGCCGTGCCGTCGGCCGGCTGCTCGCCGCTCGTCCCCGGGCCGGGGTCGTAGTCCTGTACGAACCGGGGCACCGCGGGCACTCCCATGCGGTTGAGGACGTCGGAGGCCAGGGTGGCGACGAGCCAGCTGTCGTGTTTCAGCAGCCCCTCGATCAGGGCCGGTTTCCCGGCCGGTACCCGCCCGGTGCCGAGCAGTTCCCTCAGGCGTTCCGCCTCGCGCCACACCTCCGCCGCCTCCGCGGGAGGCGCGAGCGGAGCCGAGGTGTCCGGGGAGGCCGGCGGCTCCGTGCGATGGCCGCAGATCAGGACCGAGCCCGGCACCCGCTCCACCGTGACGACCGCGCGGGCCACGCGCAGGTCGACGCCGGTGTCCCGCCGGCTGTGCGGCGCGCCGATCCGGTCCGCGTACTGCTCGACGTGGTCGCCCAGTTCGTGCCAGGGCACCTGGGTCGCCAGCCGCAGGACGCGGGTGGGCAGGCCGTTCTGGCATTCCTGGACGACTTTGGCGACGAAATCCTCAAGGCGCTCGGCCGAACCGAGGACCGCCACTGGGCGCGAGGTTTCCATGGTTGCCCCTTCCGGCCCGGTGTTCACCCTGTGAAGGGGTGAACACGTGCTGTGGGGAATCTCGGCCTTCTGGAAGCGTACCTTTCCGGGTGAAAAGCGGCATCACGGGCCGCCCAGCGGGGATATCGCGGCCCGATGTTGACCTTCGAGTCGGTCGAAGCCCAATGATGGCGGGGTGCCACACTCCGATGAACTGATGCCGATCGGGATCTTCGCCCGACACAGCGGTCTCACGCCGAGCGCCCTGCGGTTCTACGCCGACTCCGGGCTGCTGCGCCCCGCCGAGGTCGACCCGGTCTCGGGCTACCGCTACTACGGCGCCGGCCAGGTGGCGCGGGCGACCGCGCTGCGCCGGCTCCGCGAACTCGCCATGCCCCTCCCCTCCGTCGAGGCGGTCCTCGCCGCCGGGCCCGACGAGGCGTCCCGGCTGATCGACGAGCACGTCGCCGGGGTCGTGGAGGACGCGCTGGCCGTGCGGCGGAGGGCCGCCGCCCTCAAGTCCTCGCTGGGCGGGGTGCCCGGTCTGCCGATCGCCGCCGTGAAGGGGCCCGTACTGGCCGACGCGATCGAGCAGGTGCTGACCGCGACCGCGCACGAGCCGGGGATGCCGGTACTCGGCGGAGTGCGCGTCGAGGCGACCCCCGAATCGATCACCCTGACCGCGACCGACCGGTACCGGCTCTCCACCCGGACGTTGGTGCCCGCCGAACCGCCGGCCAGTACCTGGGCGGCCACGGTCCGGGGCGACGAACTCCGGCTCGCGGCGCCCGGGATCCGCCGCGGCGCGCTGGTGCGCGTCGAAGCGGCGCCGCACGGGATCCGTCTGCGCGCGGCGGGCCGACGGGACCAGCACTGCCGGTTGCTGCCCGAGGAGTTTCCCGACCACCGGTCGATGCTCGCGTCACTGCCCGACGTCACCACCCGGGTGACCGTGACGAAGGACGCGCTCCTGTCGGCACTGGAGGAACACCCCGGCGAGCGGGTAGCGCTGGATGTGACCGACCGAGGTCTGGCCGTCCCGTCCCCCGACGAGGAACACTCCGATGTCCACCTCCCGGCCACCACGACCGGACAGCCCCTCCTGATTTCCTTCGACCTGACCACGCTCTACCCGGCCGTCAGCACCGCCATCGGCCCCGACCTACTGCTCGACCTGCGGGGTCCCGGCCGGCCCGTCACCATCCGCTCGGCCGACCGCGGCGATCTCACCACCCTGGCCATGCCGGCCGGGCCCGCCTGAGCACGAGGAGCACCGACATGACCACCACTCCCGACCCGACCATGGAAGCCATCGGCCGGGCCATCGCCGTGGCCCACGCCGGGGACGTCGCTTCCGCCCGCCGGACGCTCCTGGACCTCTGGTCCGCGATCGGCGCCAACGGCGACGCGCTGCACCGCTGCACCCTCGCGCACCACCTGGCGGACCTCCATGAGGACCCCGCCCAGGCCCTGGCCTGGGACGTCCGCGCCCTGGACGCCGCCGACGCGCTGACCGAACAGCGCGTCCAGGAGCACCACGCCGGCCTCCGCGTCGCCGGCTTCTACCCGTCCCTCCACCTCAACCTCGCCGACAACTACCGGCGGCTCGGCTCCTTCGAGGCCGCCACCGAGCACATCGAGGCGGCCGAGGAGCATGCCCCCGACCTCCCCCGGGGCTCTTATGGCGACCTGATCCGCACCGCCATCGCCGAGGTCGCCGAGGCCATAGCCGGGCGGGACACCGCACCGCGTCTCTCCGCCCCCGGATCGTAAAGCCCCTACAGGCGCCGCTCGTTGAGCCGCGGGCAGATGCACCGCACCTCCCCGCACAGATGGTGGCGGAGCGGATCCCTGCGCGGGGCCGTCCCGTTGACGAGTTCGGCCGCGTAGGGGGCGGGCGGCTCGGTGTAGGGGGAACTGGTGTTGCACGCGGTGCACGCCCAACGCCCGAAGATCCCTTTCACCGACTTGCCGCAGTTCGTGCACTCATGCTCGGTGATCTCAGGCAGCACTCTCGTACTGTACCGGCGGCCGGGCACCAACTTCAGCCCGGCTGCGCCCCTTTGGGCCGGACCCCCTCAGTCCCCCGGCGTACGGCTCGCCTCCCAGCCCGCGCGCCGCGCAGCCCGGGCGAAGACGACCGCGTCGGTCACGGCCGCCCCGCCCGGGTCGTTGTTGAAGTACGCGTACACCGTGGCCGTGCCGGGCCAGGCGTCCGCCACCCGCCCCGCCCACGTGGCGAGCGCCTGCCGCCCGTAGCGGGGCCAGGGCGCGGCGCGGCCGTGGTGGAAGCGGAGGTATCCCCAGTCCGCCGTGCGCCACAGCGGCGTCACGGGACGGGACTCGGCGTCCGCCCAGCACAGCGCCGCGCCGCGGTGTTCGAGCACGGCGCGCACCTCGTCCGTCCACCAGGACGGGTGCCGGGGTTCGACGGCCACGCGGGTGCCGGCCGGGAAGCGGGCGAGCGCGGCGTCCAGGGACGCCGCGTCGGCGCGCAGGGTGGGCGGCAGCTGGAGCAGGACGGGGCCGAGCCGGTCGCCGAGGCCCGAGGCGTGGCGCATCAGCCGTTCGACGGGTTCGGCGGGGTCGTGGAGGCGCTTGATGTGGGTGAGGTAGCGAGAGGCCTTGACGGCCATCACGAAGCCGGCGGGGGTGCGGTCGCGCCAGGCGGCGAAGTTCTCCGGGGAGGGCAGCCGGTAGAAGGCGTTGTTGTTCTCCACGGTCGCGAAGTGGCGGGCGTACTCCTCCAGCCACAGCCGCTGCGGCAGGTCGTCCGGGTAGAGACCGCCGCGCCAGTCGGCGTACTGCCAACCCGAGGTTCCGACGAGCAGGGGCATGGACGATCTGTGCCCCGTGGTGGCGGCTGCCTCACCATGGGGGTCGTGAACTGCGTCTTCTGTGCGATCGCGGCGGGCGAGCTGCCCGGCCACCGGGTGCTCGAGGACCCGGTGGCCGTGGCGTTCCTGGACGCCCGGCCGCTCTTCCCTGGCCATGTGCTGGTCGTGCCGCGCCGGCACGTGGAGACCCTCACCGACCTGCCCGAGGCGGACGTGGGGCCGTTCTTCGCCCGCGTACGGCGCGTGGCCGGGGCCGTGGAGCGCGGGATGGCGGCGGCCGGCTCGCTCGTCGCGGCGAACAACCGGGTCAGCCAGTCCGTGCCCCACTTCCACGTCCACGTCGTGCCGCGCAACCGCAAGGACGGGCTGCGGGGCTTCCTCTGGCCGCGCACCCGCTACCCGTCGGACGAGGCGGCGGCCGCGGTGGCGGCCCGGATCCGGGAGGCGCTGGAGTCCCCGCCCGGCTGAGCGGCTCCACCGGTTGGAGCCGTCCGGCCGGGGTCGGCATAGTGGAAGAGGAGGGGCTTCTGCCGTCTTCCGGGCTCCCGGTCCGGGGCCGGAGGTGGACCATGCGATTCGACGACCGAGTGGACGCCGGCCGCCGCCTGGCGGCGCGGCTGGCGCACCTGCGCGGCGAGCACCCCGTCGTGCTCGGCCTCCCCCGCGGCGGCGTGCCCGTCGCCTTCCAGGTCGCCCACGCGCTGGGCGCTCCCCTGGACGTGATCATCGTCCGGAAGCTCGGCGTGCCCTACCACCGCGAGCTGGGCTTCGGCGCCCTCGGGGAGGGCGGGGTGCGGGTGGTGCGCGACGACATCATGCGGATGAGCCGGGTGGACGAGGACGATCTCGCGGAGGTGCAGCGCGACGAGCAGGTCCAGCTGGAGCGGCAGGCGGAGAAGTTCCGCGGCGGCCGGTCGCGGATCCCGCTGGAGGGCCGGACGGTGATCGTCGTGGACGACGGCATCGCGACGGGCTCCACCGCCTCCGCCGCGTGCAAGGTGGCCCGGGCCCAGGGCGCGGACCGTGTCGTCCTGGCGGTGCCGGTGGCGTCACCGGACGCGGTCGAGGCGCTGCGGAGCGAGGCGGACGAGCTGGTGTACCTCGACGCGCCACCGCTCTTCTCCGCCGTGGGCGAGTGGTACCGGGACTTCTCCCAGACCGAGGACGACGAGGTCGTCGCCCTGCTGAACCGCGACACCACCGCGTCGGAGCACCCCGCCGCCCACCACATCCACGCGGCCACGCCGGTCGGCCTGCCGGTGGACGGGCGCCGGGTCACACTCGACGGCGACCTGACGATGCCGCCGGGCGCCCCCGCCGTCGTGATCTTCGCCCACGGCAGCGGCAGCAGCCGCCACAGCCCGCGCAACCGCGCGGTGGCCGCCACGCTCAACCGCGCGGGGCTGGGCACCCTGCTCTTCGACCTGCTCACGGACGAGGAGGCGCAGGACCGGGCGAAGGTCTTCGCCGTCGAGTTCCTCGCCGGCCGGCTCACCGAGGTGACGGACTTCCTGCGCCGCGAGTCCGTCCCGCTGTGCTACTTCGGCGCGAGCACCGGCGCCGCGGCCGCCCTGTGGGCCGCCGCGGACGCGGGCGAGGGCGGCGTCTCCTCCGTCGTCTCGCGCGGCGGCCGCCCGGACCTGGCCGCGGACCGCCTCGCGCGGGTGCGGGCGCCCACGCTCCTGCTCGTCGGCGGCCTCGACCGGACCGTCCTCGACCTCAACCGGCAGGCGGCCGCGCGGCTGGACTGCGAGAACCGGCTGGTCGTCGTGGACGGCGCGACCCACCTCTTCGAGGAGCCGGGCGCGCTGGAGACGGTGGCGGAGCTGGCCTGCGAATGGTTCACCGAGCACCTGCCGTGACGTGTCCCCGGCGTCTCAGCTCTCGAAGAACTCCCGCACCACCCTCTCGGCCGCCTCGTCCGCCGCCGCGACGGGCGACAGCTCGCTGAGCGTGTCCAGGTCGGTGTCCTCGCTGAGCTCCGCCTCCCAGGCGGCGGCCAGCTGCTCCTGCCGCTCACGCGGCTGCGTCCGCACCTTCTCCCGGCTTGCGGGGCTGAGCGAGGCGAGGAAGCGGGTGAGTTCGTCGTCGGCGGGCATGGGGGCCTTTCGGAGGTGGTGGGGTGGTTCACCGGTAGGTGTTCCAGGGAGGGGGCCGGGGTGCGCGGGGCGGGCCCGGGCGTCACCCGGACGGGGGATGCTGCGGGCGACCGCGTCCCGTCCGTACCGTCGTCCGAAGAGGCGAGGAGCCAAAATGATCGCGGCGTTATCGTGACCGCATGGACGAGAACAGGGCGCTCCGGGTCGTGGACGCTTTGCGGCAGCGCGGGACGAACGCCCATCTGGCCCGCGAGGGCGTCTACCGGATCGGTGTGCGCGTCGTCCTGGGCGACGGGCGCGAGGCCGTCTGGGACACCGACGGCACCGCCGCTCTGGAGGCCCAGGTCATACGGGACGGGATCCTGGTCGGCTACGTGCCGTCCATCGAGGGCTCCGAGGACTTCGATCTCGACCGGACCGTCGACGCGATCGCCCGGGCCGACTACGCCCGGCCGGTCGCCCGTGAACGGCCCACCGCTCCGCCGCCGTCCGCCCCGCTGCCTCGGGAGGGCGGTCTCTTCCGCCGCTTTCTCGGGGGCTTCCGCGAGCGCTGACCCCGCCTCGCGCCGGCCTATCGCGCCTGACCGGCCGGGGAGTTGACGCAGCCCCGCACGGTGGCGACCAGGGCCTCCTCCACGGAGTCGGTCTCTTCCGTCAGCACCCGGCAGGGGGCGGGGTCGAGGAAGAGCTCGCGGGTCAGCAGCGTCTCCAGGGATCCGAGGTGCAGACCGGCCTCCCGGCGGCGGACGGCGTGGACGACGCCGGTCGCGCGCAGACCCGCCCGGAGCAGTGGTGGGGGCAGACGGTGCACCGGGCGCGGGCGCCCGGCCGCTCGCGCGAGGCGGCCCAACAGGGTTGCCCAGGGGAGGTTCTCGTCCACCACCGGGTATACGCCCGTCGCCCTCCGCTCGAGCGCTCCCACTGCCGCGCGGGCCACGGTACGGGCGGTGACCACCGCCGTTCCGCCCGGTGGTGCCGCCAGGGGCCAGGGCGAGCGCAGCCACGGGACCAATGGTGACAACAGCGGGGTGCGGCCCGGAGCGCAGCCGAAGACGAAGGGGATTTCGAGGACGGCGGTCGCCACCCCGGCGTCGGCGGTCCGCAAGGCGGCACGGGCCTGCTCGACCCTGCTGCGGATGTAGGGATGCCCGGCCGCCAGCCCCAGTTCGGGCCACTGCCGGTGGAAAGCCGTGAAGTAGGAGCCGAGCACGACGGCCCGGGTGCAGCCCGCCCGCACGGCACCCGTCACCAGCCGGGCCACCGGCGTGACGTTGCCGGCCTCGAAGTACGGGTACGCGGGCGCGGGCGGGACGGCGCGGTCGTCCACGCCTGCCGCGAAGACCACACCGTCGTGTCCCCGGAGCAGGCCCGCCGGATCGGCGCAGGTACGGATGTCGTCGGTGCGGACCACGACGCGGCCGTTGCGCTCCGCGACGGGGCTCGGCCGGCGGGCCAGAACGGTCACCCGGTGCCCGCGTTCGAGCAGTTCTGTCACCACGTGGTGGCCCAGCAGTCCCGTACCGCCGACGACAAGGATCCGGAGCGCCATGTTTTCTCCTTACGGTGAAGCGATGTTCCATGACAGCGCGACGCAGCTTCGCATCAACGGCCGTACCGGCGAAGGCAACGCCCGGCCATTCGCCGACGATTCCGTGTTCGCCTTCCCCCGGCCGCACCACCCATTGGTGTGCAGTGCGCCATTGGTGTGCAGTGCGGGCCGTCTCGGTCCACCCCCTGCACCGGCCCCCTAGCGTGAGGAGTTGTGATGCCTTCACGTCGCCGGTTCGCCGGCCTGTGCTCCGGCGGTGCGCTCGGCGCGCTGACCGCGCTGACCCTGGGCGGCGGGGGCGACAGGGCGTGGGCAACTGCCGCTGCCCGGACCCGTTTCCGCGCCATCGTCGTGGGCTCGGGCTTCGGCGGTTCGGTGGCGGCACTGCGGCTGGGCGAGGCCGGGGTGGACACGCTGGTGCTGGAGCGCGGTCAGGAATGGCGGACCAGCCCGACGCGTGCGGTCTTCGGCTCCCAGGAACGCGTCCGCGGATCGATGTTCTGGTTCCGCTCCGTCGCCCGCTGGCCGGGCGTTCTGCCCGTCCCGGTCCGGCCGCAACCGGGGCTGGCCGAGGTGTCGGAGCAGCCGCATCTCGACATCCTGTGCGCCGCGGCGGTCGGCGGCGGCTCCGTCATGTACACCGGGGCCACCGTCGCGCCGTCCCGGCCCTCCTTCGCGTCGCTCTATCCCCCGCGGCTGTCCTACGACGAGTTCGCGACCCGCTGGTTCCCCCGTGCCGTGGCCGGACTGGGCGCGACCGTGATGCCGCCGGACATCTACGCCTCGCCGCCCTTCACCCATTCCCGGCTGTGGGACCGGCAGATGCGACGCGCGGGGCACGTGCCCGCGCCCGCGCTGTCCACCTTCGACTGGGACGTGCTGCGGGAGGAACTGCGCGGCAGGGTCCGTCCCTCGGCGATCGCGGGCGAAACGGACTTCGGCTGCTCGAACGGAGCCAAGAAGTCCCTCACGCGTTCCTACCTGCCCCGGGCGCTGAGCACCGGTCACGTCCAGCTCAGACCGCTGCACGAGGTCCGCGCGATCCGCCCGCGGCGCCATGGCGGTTACGCCCTGGAGGTACGCAGGCTCACCCCGTCCGGCACCGTCGTCGGCACCGACGAGTACACCTGCGACCTCCTCTTCCTGTGCTCGGGCACGCTGAACACCAACCGCCTTCTCGTGGCGGCCCGGGACCGCGGTGACCTCCCCGGCCTGCCGGCCGCCGTCGGCACCGGCTTCGGTACCAACGGCGACCAGATCGGCGTCCGTTCCACGCTCCTGGACCGCACCGGACCGTCCCAGGGAGCCCCGTGCGCCTCCACGTACTTCTCCCCCCGTGCCTACCTTCAGCCGGCCCGGGTCGAAAACTGGCAGTGGCTGGGAGCGCACGGACTCCCCCTGCTGTTCACGCTCCTGCTCACCGTCGACCACGACCACCGCGGCCGGTTCGTCCACCACCCCGGCGACGACCGGGCCCGGCTCGCGGACTGGACCCCGGCCAAGCAACAGCCCTCCGCCCACACGCTTGCCCAGTACCAGGCGGACGTGCTGTCCGCCAACCCCGGCCTCGTCACGGTCGCGCTGAACTACCCCGCCCCCTTCACCGCCCATCCCCTGGGCGGCTGCGTCATCGGCCGCTGCACCGACCTCGAGGGCCGGGTCGAGGGCATGCCGGGCCTGTACGTGCTGGACGGTTCGCTGATCCCCGGCAACGTGGGCGGCGCCAACCCCTCCCTGATGATCACGGCTCTCGCGGAGCGGGCCATGGCCGGGATCGTTGCCGCGGGCGGTTAGGGCGGGAGGGGCAGCGGTTCCGGCCGCGGCCACTGCTCATCGGTCAGGTCGAGCCGCCTCGTCACCGCCAGGGTGGCCACGAGGTCTCCGATGTCCAGGTTCTTCCTGGTCGATGAACATCTGCCGGAGACCTCACTTACCTCACGGTCACGACACGCCCGTCACACCGGACTTCGAGGCAGACCCCCGGGTACCTGGTGCCGAGGCGTGACCGATGAGCACGAGCATCAGAGTGGGGCGAGGCGGGCCTTGAGCAGGCAGAACTCATTGCCTTCGGGGTCGGCCAGGACATGCCACTGTTCCTCCCCTGTCTGGCCGATGTCGGCCGGGCGCGCACCGAGCTTCAGAAGGCGTTCGAGCTCGGCGTCCTGATCGCGGTCGGTGGCGTTGACATCGATGTGCAGCCGGGATTTCCCCTTTTCCGGCTCGTCCCTGCGACTGAGGAAGATCGTCGGCTGCGGACCGCCGAACCCTTCGCGCGGCCCGATCTCCATCGAGCCGTCGTCCTCGCGGTCGAGCACGACGAAGTCCAGGACCTCGCACCAGAACCGCGCCAGCGCCTCGGGGTCGCGGCAACCGAGCACGAGCTCACCGATACGACATGCCATGACGAAACCTGCTCTCAGCCCGGGAACTGCCGGGAAAGCAGCCCACGAACCCCATGGGCTCCCCGGCGGTGAAACCAACCCCGTGACCGTACCGAACGAGGTGAGCACGAGCGAATGATTTCAGGGCCGGCCCTGCCCGGGCAGCCGGGCAAGGCCGTTGGCCACGCAGTGGAGAAGCCGACTGCTCGGCGGCGGACGCCGGTGGGTCGACAAGCGGCAGCATCGCGAGGGCTGTGAGGAGCGCTGTCGCCGACAACGCCCACCCCTTCCAGAGCGCCATGGAGCAGTGGCAGCAGAGCCGGGCCGCCCGGGGCGCCGGGCAGGAGTAAGGATCTCTGCCTGCTTCGGCTGGGCCCAGGAAGCTGTGCGCAGCGGTGGCGCTGCCGCCTCCTCCTGCCGCACCCGCCACTTCACCAAGGCGCCCCGGCCGGCGAAGCTGCCGCGGGTTCCCGCAAAGGGCGAAGGACTGTGGCCCGGCCAGGAGTCGACTCTGACTCCGGGGCCAAAAGGACGGAGGGGGCCATTCGGCCCATGGCACCGCCTCGTACGATCGCTCATGATCGAGGCAGCGCCGCAGCGGCGCCGACCGTGACAGGAGGGGCAGTGGAACAGGCGAGGGTCTTCTCCCGGGAGGAGCCGGTCCGGGTGTTCCTCCTGGACGATCACGAGGTGGTCCGGCGCGGCATCCAGGACCTCCTGGACGCGGAGGACGACATCACGGTCGTCGGCGAGGCGGGCACCATCGAGCAGGCCCTCGCCCGGGGTCCGGCGCTGCGTCCCGACGTGGCCGTGCTGGACGTGCGGCTGCCCGACGGCGACGGCATCACCGTCTGCCGGGAGCTGCGCTCGCGCATGCCGCAGCTCGCCTGTCTGATGCTCACCTCCTTCGACGACGACGATGCGCTGCTCGACGCGATCATGGCGGGGGCGGCGGGGTACGTGCTCAAGCAGATCAAGGGCTCCGATCTGGTCGCGGCCATCCGCACGGTCGCCTCCGGCCAGTCCATGCTCGATCCGGCCACGACCGCGCGCCTGATGAGCAGCCTGCGCGGGGAGGAGGACGAGCAGCCGGCGGACGAGCGCCTCGCCGGGCTGTCGCCCCGGGAGCGGGACATCCTGGCGCTGATCGGCGAGGGCATGACGAACCGTCAGATCGGGCACCGTCTCTACCTCTCCGAGAAGACGGTCAAGAACCATATCTCCCGGCTGCTGGCCAAGCTGGGCGTCGAGCGCCGCATCCAGGCGGCCGTGATCGCCTCGGAGGCGGCCCGCGCCGGCGGATGAGCCGGGGTGATCAGCCGCCGTCCCAGGTCCAGTCGGCGACCTCCGGCAGGTCGGTGCCGTGTTCGCGGATCCACGTGTGGTGGCGGGTGCGGACGTCGGCCATCGCCTGCCGCACCCGCGCCGCGCGGACGGCGAGGCCGGGGACTCGGTCGATGACGTCCATGACGAGCCGGTAGCGGTCGAGGTCGTTGCGGACGACCATGTCGAACGGTGTGGTCGTCGTGCCCGATTCCTTGTAGCCGCGCACGTGCAACTGCGCGTGGACGGCCCGCCGGTAGGCGAGGCGGTGGATCAGCCAGGGGTAGCCGTGGTAGGCGAAGACGACCGGCCGGTCCCGGGTGAACAGTGCGTCGAACTCGTGGTCCGGCATACCGTGCGGGTGTTCCTCCCGGGGCATCAGGCGTGTCATGTCGACGACGTTGACGACGCGCAGGGCCAGGCCGGGCAGGTGCCGCCGGATCAACTGGGCGGCGGCCAGGGCTTCTTGGGTCGGCACGTCGCCCGCGCAGGCGAGGACGGCGTCAGGCTCGCGTGTGCCGTCCTCCGTGCCCGCCCATTCCCAGATGCCGGCGCCCCGGGCGCAGTGGGCGCGGGCCTCCTGCATGCCGAGCCAGTCGAAGCAGGGCTGCTTGCCGGCGACGATCACGTTGACGTAGTCGCGGCTGCGCAGGGCGTGGTCGGCGACGGAGAGCAGGGTGTTGGCGTCCGGGGGGAGGTAGACGCGGACGACTTCGGGGCTCTTGTTGAGGATGTGGTCGACGAAGCCGGGGTCCTGGTGGGAGAAGCCGTTGTGGTCCTGGCGCCAGACGTGCGAGGTGAGGAGGTAGTTGAGGGAGGCGACGGGCCGGCGCCAGGGCAGGGTGCGGGAGACCTTGAGCCACTTGATGTGCTGGTTGACCATGGAGTCGACGATGTGGACGAACGCCTCGTAGCTGGAGAAGAGTCCGTGCCGCCCGGTGAGGAGGTAGCCCTCCAGCCAGCCCTGGCAGAGGTGTTCGGAGAGCACCTCCATCACGCGGCCGTGCCGGCCCAGGTGTTCGTCGACCGGCAGGACGTCGGCCTGCCAGGCCTTGTCGGTGACGGAGAGGACGGCGTCGAGCCGGTTGGAGGCGGTCTCGTCGGGACCGACGAGGCGGAAGTCGCGGCGGTCCTCGGTGGCGGCCATGACGTCGGCCAGCAGTCCGCCGAGGGCGCGGGTGGGTTCGTGCAGGGCGGCGCCCGGCCTGTCGACGGCGACCGCGTGCCGTTCCGGCGGCGGCAGGGGCAGCGCGCGCAGGAGCAGGCCACCGTTGGCGTGCGGGGTGGCGCCCAGCCGCCGGGGTCCTTCGGGGACGCGGGCCAGGACCTCGGGTACGGGCCTGCCGCCGGCGTCGAAGAGCTCCTCGGGGCGGTACGAGCGCAGCCACTGCTCCAGTTGGCGCAGGTGCTCGGGGTTGGTCCGCACGCCTGCCAGCGGGACCTGGTGGGCGCGCCAGGTGCCTTCGACGGGCAGGCCGTCGACTTCATGCGGGCCGGTCCAGCCCTTGGGGGTGCGCAGCACGATCACGGGCCAGGAGGGCCGGTCGGTGATGCCGTCGGCGCGGGCCGTGCGGCGGATGGCGTCGATGTGGTCGAGGGCCGTGTCCAGGGCGGCGGCCAGGGCCCGGTGCACCTGGGCCGGGTCGTCGCCGGTGACGTGCAGGGGGTGGTGGCCGTAGCCGTGCAGCAGGCGGTCGAGCTCGTGCTCGGGGAGGCGGGCCAGGACCGTCGGGTTGGCGATCTTGTAGCCGTTGAGGTGCAGGATCGGCAGGACGGCGCCGTCGTGGACGGGGTCGAGGAACTTGTTCGAGTGCCAGGAGGCGGCCAGCGGCCCGGTCTCGGCCTCGCCGTCCCCGATGACGCAGGCCACGAGCAGGTCCGGGTTGTCGAACGCGGCCCCGTAGGCGTGGGCCAGCGCGTACCCCAGCTCCCCGCCCTCGTGGATCGACCCGGGCGTCTCGGGCGCCACATGACTGGGCACTCCGCCGGGGAAGGAGAACTGCCGGAACAAGCGCGCCATGCCGTCCGCGTCACGCGTCACGTCCGGGTACGTCTCGGTGTAGCTGCCCTCCAGCCACGCGTTGGCCAGCACGGCCGGCCCGCCGTGCCCCGGCCCCCACACGCACAACGCGTCCAGGCCACGGGCGCGGATCACCCGGTTGAGGTGGGTGTACACGAGGTTGAGCCCGGGTGAGGTCCCCCAGTGGCCCAGCAGCCGGGGCTTGACGTGCTCCGGCCGGAGGGGCTCTCTCAGCAGGGCGTTGCCGAGAAGGTAGATCTGCCCGACGGCCAGGTAGTTCGCGGCGCGCCAGTGGGCGTCCAGGGCGGACAGTTCCTCGTCGGGGAGGTCGGCCATGGATCCCACGGTTCCACGGGGCGGGTGTGCCCGCCACGGGGCGGGTGCGGTTCGGGCGAAGCCCGCGCATCCGCCATCGCGGACGGGGTAACCGTGCTCCATGCGCGAGAAGCTGATCTCCTGGGACCGGTCGCTGTTCGAGCTGGTCGCCGCGCGGCACTGGCCGGGCGGGGACCGGGTGCTGCCGCTGCTGTCCCACAGCGCCGACCACGGGCTGCTGTGGTTCGGGGTGGCGGGCGCGGCCGCTCTGGCGGGCGGGCCGGGGGCCGGACGGGCGGCGGTGCGCGGGGTGGCCTCGCTGGCACTGGCGTCCGCGACGGTGAACACGCTGGGCAAGCGGGCGGTGCGGCGCGGGCGTCCGATACTGGACGTCGTGCCGGTGATACGGCGGCTGAGCAGGCAGCCGTTCACCACCTCCTTCCCCTCCGGCCATTCCGCCTCGGCGGCGGCCTTCGCGACCGGGGTGGCGCTGGAGCGACCGGGCTGGGGGCCGGCGCTGGCCCCGCTCGCCTTCTCGGTCTGCTTCTCCCGGGTCTACACCGGGGTGCACTACCCGGGCGACGTGCTGGCCGGCGCGGCGCTGGGCGCGGGCGCCGCGCTCGCCGTACGGGCGCTCGTGCCCGCCCGGGAGCCGTCCGTCCCGTCGGCCCGGCCGCGCGCCGACGCCCCCGCGCTGCCGGACGGCCGGGGCCTGGTCGTGGTGGCCAGCGCCACCGCCGGGCAGCGGCTGACGGTCCGCGACGACCCGGGCGCCGAGGTGCGCGCCGAGCTGCCGCTGGCCGAGGTGGTCCCCTGCGGCCCGGCCGGCTCGCTCCCGGACGCGCTGGAGAAGGCCGCCGTGCGCGCGGCCGAACTGGGCGGGGCGCTGGGGGCGTTCGGTGGTGACGGCACGGTCAACGCGGCGGCCCGCGCGGCCGTCCGCCACCGGCTCCCCCTGGCCGTGCTGCCCGGCGGCACCTACAACCACTTCGCCCGCGACTTGGGCATCACGTCGGTGGCGGACGCCGCGCGGGCGGTGCGGGCGGGCCGGGCGGTCGCGGTGGACGTGGGCCGCTTCGGCGACGACGGGCGCTTCGACGGGCTCTTCCTCAACACTTTCAGCATCGGCTCATACCCGGAGC
This sequence comes from Streptomyces sp. AV19, assembly GCF_015999245.1. Taxonomy (GTDB): domain Bacteria; phylum Actinomycetota; class Actinomycetes; order Streptomycetales; family Streptomycetaceae; genus Streptomyces. The sequence goes on from NZ_JAEAMR010000016.1 coordinate 156,572, forward strand.
TGGTGCGCGTCCGGGAGCGCTGGGCGCCGCGCGTCGGCGCCTTCCCCGCGGGGGTGGCCGCCGCGCTGCACGTCCTGCGGACCGCCGAGCCGGTGCGCCTGCGGGTCGACGGCCGCCGCCGGGACGTGTGGTCCCTGGTCGCCGGCAACTGCGCCTACCGGGGCCTGGGCCCCACCCCCTTGCGGCGGCACAGCCTGGCGGACGGCGTCCTGGAGGTCCGCATGATCCTCTCCGGCCGCCTGGCCCGCACCCGCCTGCTGGCCGCCGCCCTGACCGGGGTCCTCAAGCACTCCCCCGTCCTGCGCGCCTCCCGGGTGCGCGGCCTGCGCGTCGACGGCCTCGTCCCCGGCACGCATCTGTCCTTCGACGGGGAAGTCGCCCCGGCTCCGGCGTCGGTGACGCTGACGAAGGAGAGGCAGGCGCTGGTCGTCTACCGGCCGCGCTGAACCGCTGCGTCGACATGGACGCGGCCCAGGACGGCCAGGTCCTCCCCGGACAGGTGCAGGGCGCCGGCGGCCACGTTGGCGGCCAGGTGGGCGAGGTCGCCGGTACCGGGGATGGCCAGCACGTGCGGGCCTTGGTGGAGCGTCCACGCCAAGCGCACCTGTGCCGGGCTCACGCCGTGCTTGCGGGCGACGGCGAGAACCTCATCGTGCTCGGTGACACCCGCTCTGCCCGCAGAGCGCCTGGTGCCGGCGAGCGCGAAGAACGGCACGTAGGCGACGCGCTGTTCGCCGCAGAGGCGCACGAACTCGTCCTGCTCAGGGCGCCCCAGGCCGTACTCGTTCTGCACACAGACGACCGGGGCGATCGCTTGCGCCCGGGCGAGTTGCTCCGGGACGACGTTGGACAGGCCCAGGTGGCGGACGAGTCCGGCCTCGCGGAGTTCGGCCAGCACGCCGAAGTGCTCGTCGACCGGCCCGGCATCGAAGACACGCAGGTTCACCAGGTCGAGGTGGTCACGGCCCAGCTGCCGCAGGTTCTCCTCGACCTGACCGCGCAGTTCCCCGGACGCGGCCCGGGTCATCCACTGCCCCGAGGCGTCGCGACGCGGTCCGACCTTGGTGGCGATGACCAGGCCGTCGGGGTAGGGGGCCAGGGCCCGGTTGATCAGTTCGTTGGCCGAGCGCAGTGAGGAGAAGGAGAAGTCGGCCGTGTCGATGTGGTTGACGCCGAGCTCAACGGCGCGGCGCAGTACGGCGATTGCCTCGTCACGGTCGCGTGGTACGGCGTCGGGTGCGAACGCGGTGCCGGTCTGCGGCAGGCGCAACGCACCGTATCCGACCCGGTTGACCTCCAGGTCGCCGAGTCTCCAGGTGCCGGATGCCGCTGCGGTGATCGTCCCGGAAGTCATGCGCATTATCCCCACCACGTCCCGCGGCCGCTCCCGCCGCCCGTCCTGTTCCGGCCACACCCTTCCCGCCAGGCGCACAACACCCTGCGTGCGCCCTGGTAATGGAAAGCGCGCCCCTTACCGACCGGCAGATCACCTGCTCTAATCAAGCCAGTCGTCGTCATCCGGCCACATCATGAGCACGGCCGAGCACGAACGGGGGCATGGTCATGTGTCCTGCCGCACCCGGGCAACCGCCCGGCCCTCCGATACCCGGCTCCTCTCCCCCTCCCGACCCGCCGGACAGACCTCCGGCACCCTCGCGTCCGCTGATCGAGCACCACGCCGGGCCTCCCGGCGGCACCGCGACGCGCTATCTGTGCGCGGCCGCCCACCTGGACCGGGCGTTCCGGGACGCCGTCATCACCGAGCTGGTCGAGCACCCGCACCGGGTTCCCGCTCCCTCGCCCGGCACGGATCTGGTGCGGGTGCTCCACGAGTGCCTGCGGGCGCGCCGCGCGCCCTTCCTGGCCGGGCTGGCGATCCTCGCCGTGCTGGCGGCCGGCGCCCTCTGGGGAAGCTGGAGCGCAACGCTGCTGGTTCTGCTGACGGTTGTGCTGCTGCGGCTCACGGGGGCCGGCAGCGATGCGACGGCCGTCGCCCTGCCCGACGAAGTCGCGCACGTCCGGTCGTTTCCGGGACGCGTCGTGCAGTTCGTCGGCCAGATGGTCGCGGTCTTCCTCCTGACCTCCGTTCTGGTGTCCGTCTGGGTGCCCGTCGAGGGCGGCCTCACCGTCTTCGAGCGCGAGGTGCTCGCGCGCCTCCCGGCCGACGTCGCCTCCGTCGTCGCCGCGCCCGGACCGGGCGCCTACGTCACCCTCCTGACCCTGCTGTGGCTGATCGGTGTCGTCCGGCGCTACCGGGTGCTCGGCCTGCTCGGCGACCGGAAGGGGCCGCTGTCCGGTTCCGCCCCGGCCCCCGGCACCCGCGTCCCGTCCCTCCGGCGGGTCTACTCCGCGCTGCGCAGCCAGCAGGACGGCCCCGAGCTGCTGTACCGCGACCGGGCGCCGCTGATCGGCCTGGGGCTGCCGCTGGAGGGCTGGTCGATCGCCCTGGAGCTCGTCCCCGCCAAGGATCCCGCCGAGGACCCCGCCGAGGACCCCGCCAAGGACGAGGACGGCGGGCCCCTGGCGCCCGACCCGGTCGACGCCGCCGTCCTGCACCGGGCGATCACCACCGCGGTCCTCGACCTCGGCCGGGGCCCCGGGTACCCGGGGGACGCCCTGCACCGGCTGACCGTCGGCGACCGGGTGTTCCGTCCCGGCATGCGCCGGGGACCGGCCGGCGCCTGGCTCGGCGGGATGTCGGTGCGGACGCCCGGCGGCTCCGTCACGCTGGACGAGCGCTGGGCCAGGGCCCTGGAGCTGTACGGGCACGAGAGGCTGCGGCACTTCCTGGCGATCCGCGTCGGCAGCTGGCAGGAGGACGTCGTCACCACCGTCCTCATGCGGGCCACCACCCAGGGCGGCGTGCTGCACCTGGAGTGGCAGCCCTACCTGCTGCCGCCGACCGCCCTCGCCTACCGCGCGGTGGACTCCTTCGCACCCGCCGACCCGCTGGTCGACGGACTGACGGTGATGGGGCAGGCGGCCTGGGGGCTGGGCCGGGACATGGGCGCCGCCCTCGGCCAGGTCCTCGACACCCTGGGGTCCGCCGTCCGGGCGGCGCACAACCGCTGCCACTACCGCCGGCTGGTGCGCTGCGGCTACGACGTCGACCACGCCCCGACCGTGAGCGTGCGCGAGCTCGGCGCGGAGACGCAGTTCCGACACGTCTTCCAGGAGTTCGACGTGGACCGCTTCCTGAGCACGCTGTGGGTGCGCACGCAGACCGCGGTGCACAAGGAGCTCAAGCAACGCGGCTACGACGTCAGCGAGTTCGAGCAGCAGGCGCAGCACATCGTCAACAACATCACCAACGGTGTGCAGATCAACGGCGGTACGCAGAACGGCCCCGTCACCGGAGGCCCGGGCGCCCGGACCCGGGTCACGGCACCTCGGCCGCGCGTGGGCCGGTCCCGCACCACCTGACCGCCAACGAGCAGGCGCGCCAACCACATTGAGGAGGAAGCATGACACGCGACCCGAACACGTCCCACGTCCAAGGAGTGCAGATCAACGGCGGTACGCAGAACGGCCCCGTCACGGGAGGCCCGGGGGCACAGACGGTCGTCCACTACGGGCCCTCCGGTCTGCCGCCGGCCCAGGAAGGACTCCTGCGCGCGATAGCGGCCCTGCGCGCCGAACTGGCCGAACGCCCTCGGGGGGTGGACGACGTCACGGCACAGGGCGCCGAAATCGCGCTGGACGAGGCCGAGTCGGAGGCCCGCAGGAAACAGCCCCGCCCGGGCGTGCTGCGCCTGCGCGTCGCCGGCATCGCCACCGCGCTCGGGCACGTCCGGGAGCTGGCCTCCGGTGTATCGGCGGTCCACGGCGCCTTCGAGAGCTTCCTCTCCTCCTGACCGGCCGTTACATCCGGCGCCCCGCCAGCGGGATCCGCCAGACGAGCAACGTCCCGCCCCCGCCCCGCGTCTCCACGGACAGCGCGCCCCCGTGCCGCTCCGCCCGCTCGGCGAGGTTGCGCAGGCCGCTGCGGCGTCCGGTGCCGGCGGGCATGCCCACGCCGTCGTCGGCGACGGTCAGCACCAGGTCCTGCCCGTCGTTGACGACGGCGACGTCCACGGCCCCGGCCCGCGCGTGCCGGGCCGTGTTCGTCAGCGCCTCGCCGAGGACGGCCACCGCGTCGTCCACCGCCTCGCGCGGCACCTGGGTGTCCAGGAGTCCCTCCATGCGCAGGCTGGGGGCGAAGCCGAGGGCGGTGCCGGCCTCGGCGACGGCGCGGACGACGCGGGTGCGCAGGCCGTGCTGGGGGGCGGTGTCGCGGGAGCGGAGGCCGAAGATGGTGGAGCGGATGATCTTTATGGTCTCGTCGAGGTCGTCGACCGCCCGCTGGACGCGTTCGGCGGCCTCGGGGTGGTCGATGAAGCGGTCGGCGCTCTGCAGGGTCATGCCGGTGGCGAAGAGCCGCTGGATGGCGAGGTCGTGGAGGTCGCGGGCGATGCGGTCGCGGTCCTCCAGCAGGGCCAACTGCTCGGTGTCGGAGCGGCGTTCGGCGAGCTCCATCGCCAGGCCGGTCTGTCCGGCGAAGGCGAGCAGCGGCTCGGTCTCGCGCTCGGAGAACTCCGCCCCGCCGGCGGCCCGGGCGAGCAGGAGCACGCCGTGGACCGCGTCGCCGGAGGTGACGGGCACGGCCACGGAGGGGCCGGCGGGCGCCTCGGCGGCGATACGGGCCCGGGCCGCGCGGCCTTCGGTGAACGCCCGTCCGCTCAGGGTGCCCTCCAGGGGCAGCATCGCGCCCCGCGGGGGCTCGGCGCCGGTGGCCGCCTCGACGGCCAGGGCCGTGCCGTCGGCCTCCGGCAGGGTGAAGACGGCGAGTTCGGCGCCCGCGATCCCCCGGGCCAGCCGGGTGATGCGGTCGGTCACTTCGGCGCGGGGGCTGCCGGACATCAGGGCGGTGGTCACCTGCGCGCTCGCCCGCAGCCAGCGCTCGCGGCGCATGGCCTCCTCGTAGAGGCGCGCGTTGTCGATGGCGACTCCGGCGGCGACGGCGAGGGTGGCCAGGACCTCCTCGTCCTCGTCCTCGAAGTCCACTCCCCCGCGCTTCTCGGTCAGATAGAGGTTGCCGAAGACGTGGTCGCGGACGCGGATCGGCACCCCGAGGAAGGTGTTCATCGGCGGGTGGTTCGGCGGGAAGCCGTACGAGGCGGCGTGCTCGCAGATCTTCGGCAGCCGCAACGGCTCGGGGTGGCTGATCAGTTCACCGAGGATGCCGTGGCCGGACGGGTACGGGCCGATCGCCTCGATCTGATCGTCCGTCAGCCCGACGGTGAGGAACTGCGACAGCGTCCGCCCGTCCGGCCCGATCACGCCGAGGGCGCCGTAGCGGGCGTCGACCAGGACGACGGCCGCCTCGATGATGCCGCGCAGCACCTGCTCCAGTTCGAGGCCGCGCCCGACGGACAGGACGGCCTCCAGCAGGTTGTGGACGCGGTCGCGGGTGCCGCGGGCGGCTTCGAGCCGGGCTTGGACCTCGTCCAGCAGTTCGTCCAGCCTCAGTTGCGGCAGCCGTACTGCGCCGGCCCCGGTGTTCTCCACGCCGTTCCTCGCCCCTCACGCCCGGCCCGGGCGGTCCTTCCGCCCGTCCGACACCGTATCGCCGCCGGTCAGGGCCGCGTGCGGCGGGGCCGTCCGGCCTGCCGGGGCAGGGGTTACCGCTGGTTGGGCAGGACCTTCCCGGTCAGCGACGCCGCCAGCGGCGCCGGGCGCGGGAGCCCGGCCCAGAAGCCGCACCGGTGGCCGGCGTCGAAGTCGTCCCGGGGGGCGACCGCGTCCGGGGCCAGCGAGAGCGGACGGTACGGCTCGGGGCCCGTCGCCGCCCATCCGCCGCCGGGGTCGCCGGTGGCGGCGAAGCGGGACCAGAAGCCCATCATGGCGTCGGAGAGCCGCAGTTGGGCCTCGTTCAGGTGCAGCTCTCCGGTCACCCGGTAGTCGAAAAGGTAGGGGGTTTCGGCCCCGTGGTAGGCGCCGAGGGGGAAGTCGGGTGTGCGGGCGTAGAGGTTGGGCGCGTTGCGGTCGGCGAACTCGTAGGCGAACACCTGGCCGGGTGTCGCGGTGGCGAGCCCGCGCACCGCCTCCCGGGTGGGACAGGCGACGAGGTAGTCCCCGTACACGGCGGCGAACGCGAGACGGTAGTCGCCGCCGTACGCCGGGCCCGGGTAGCGCGCGGCGACCTGCGGCGCGCTCGTCCCGAACAGACCGGCGAGGACGAGGGGGTAGGTGACCGCGTTGAGGGGGACGCCCCGGGCTTCCACGGCGGCGGCGCCGATGGTCCCCTCGTCCAGCGTGTTACCGGCCAGCACCGGCACCTTGGCGTGCTCGCCCGCGGCGATGGCCTCGCCCGGGGGCCTGGGGAGGACGGGCGTGCCCGAGACCTGCCACCAGGGGACGGCGCCGGGCGTGGGCACCTTCAGCAGGCCGGCGGCCGGCTTGCCGCGCAGGCAGGCCACGACGGTCCCGGCGGAGCCGACACAGCCCGCGCCGGTCGCGAACGCCGTGCCGGAGGACTCGGCCTCGGCGAGGGGACGGGCCGCCACACCGCAGGGGCCACTGTGCACGAGGGCGCGCGCGAAGAGCCCGCGTGATCCGGGGGCCACCAGATGGGCGCAGACGCTCAGGCCGCCGGACGACAGGCCGCCGGCGGTGACGTTCGCGGGATTCCCGCCGAACGCCGCCGCGTTCGCCCTGGTCCAGCGGAGGGCCGCCTGCTGGTCCAGCAGACCGTAGTCACCGGATCCGGTCTCCGGATCCTCGGCGTCCAGTCCGGGGTGGGCGAGGTAACCGAAGGCGCCCAGGCGGTAGTTGGCGGTGACGACGACCATGTCGCCGGCCCGGGCGAGCCGGGAGGCGTCGTAGTTCGCCGCGCTCCCGGCGACGAACGCCCCGCCGTGGAACCACACCAGCACCGGCTTGCCGCTCCCGCCCTCCGGCGGCGTGAAGACGTTCAGGTAGAGACAGTCCTCATGGGTGCTCTCGCGCGTACCCAGCTCGGCGCGGGCCTGCTGGGCGCACTCCGGCGCGGGTCCGGTCGCGTCCCGGACGCCGGACCAGGGCGCCACCGCCCCCGGCGGCCGCCACCGCCGCTCCCCCACCGGCGGCGCGGCGAACGGCACCCCGAGGAAGGCCCGCCCCCGCTCGGTGACCAGGCCGCGCACCGGCCCCGCGTCCGTGGTGACGACCGCGGGGTCCCGCGGCGCCCGGGCCCCCGCCGGCGCCGGAGCGGCACCGAGGAGCGCGAGCAGGGCGAGGAGCAGGGGGACGAGCAGCCTGCGCGAGGTGGCCATGACCGATGTCTACCCGTGCGGGGGCGGGGCTCGCGGGGGCCGGACGGGGCACATGCGGTCGGCCGTTCACCGGCGGGTGCTCCCGGGCCGCAGGCAGGCCCCCTCGTCGAGCCGGGTGCGGTTGAAGCGTCGACCTTGCCATTGGCCTGGGGGCGGTGCTTGCCGACCGCGCCGGACCCGACCAGGGCCGGCCTCGTCGTCCCGGAGGGCATCGGCGCCGCGCCGCAGCCGGCCGTCACCCGAAGCCGCGGCCACCGCACGGGCGTTGAGGCCGCCGACGAGAGCGGCACCGGCGGCCGCCGTCACGACCGCCCGTCGGCCGGGCGTCATCGCGTCCCGCCCGGTGCGGGGCAGGTGACGTCGGTGACGGGCAGGGCTCCGCCGCCCAGGTACCCGGCCACCGCCCGGTCGGCGCACGGCACCGCCGTCCGGCCCTCGGCGCCGCGCCCGAAGACGCCGTGCGAGCGGATGTCCGCCGTCACCAGGCGGGATCCCCGCAGCTTCCGGTGCAGGGCGAGTGCCCCGTCGTAGGGGACGTTGTTGTCCCTGCGGGCCTGGAGCATGAGCACGGGCACGTCGTTGCCGATCCGGACGGCGGGTTCCCGGGACGTGGTCCGCCAGAACGCGCAGGGAGCGGTCATGTCGTTGACGAGCGGTCCGAAGACGGGCTGGTCACCTCGGCTGCGCTCCATATTCCGCCAGTACGTCTCCGGGTTACGGGGCCAGCCGCCCGCCGGCCAGCCGGCGTCCCCGCACATGAAGACGGCTCCGCCGGTCATCGAGTCGGCGACGTCGGGCGAGTCGAGGAAGTCCAGCATGCCGGCGAGTTCCGGATTGGGCTCGGCCTCCTTGCCTGCCGCCGCGTCGGTCAGGGTTCGTACCGTACGGGCGAGGGCCGCGCCGTCCTCCTGGTGCTGCACGAACTGCCGCAGGAACAGGCGCAGCAGCGGTGCGCCGAGCCGGGTGCCGTCGATGGCGACGGGCCGGCGCTCGGCGCCGTCGAGCAGTTTCCGCACGGTGGCACGCACCTCGGGGCCGGTGCGGCCGAGCCGGTAGGTGCCGGCATGCCGGGCGGTCCAGGCCGCCCACTCGTCCAGCCCTTCCTCCAGCGGCCGGCCCGCCCGCCGGAACAGCTCGTACTGGGTGGCGTCGGGGTCGGTGGAGGAGTCGAGGACGATGCGGCCGGCCCGCCGGGGGAACATCTGGGTGTAGACGGCGCCCAGGTCGGCGCCGTAGGAGACCCCGTAGTACGACAGCTTCCGCTCGCCGAGCGCGGCGCGGATGGCGTCCATGTCGCGGGCGACGTTGCGGGACGAGGCGTGCGGCAGGAGGGCCGCGTTGTCGCCGTGCCGGGCGCAGCGCAGGGCCGTCGACCGGGAGCGTCGCACGCTGTCCTCGAAGTCCAGGCGGGGGGATGTCGTCGTGCGGGGCCGCTCGGGAGCGCCCGCCGGATCGCATCGGACCGGGGTGCTCCCGCCGAGAAAACGCGGGTCGAATCCGATCAGGTCGTACTGATCGGCCACCTCCTTCAACGTCGCGCGCAGCCCCACCGTGGTGGCCAGCCCCGGCCCTCCCGGCCCGCCGGGATTCGACAGCAGGATGCCCCGCCGGTGCGCCCGGTCCTTGGCCTTGACGCGGGAGACCGCGATGCGGATGGTACGGCCGCCGGGGTCGGCGTAGTCGAGGGGAACCGTCAACTGGGCGCACTCCGCACCGGCTTCGACGAGTTCCTTCTGCGCCTGGGGGCAGGGGCCCCACGTCAGGGCGGCGGAGGGCGTGACGGGCTGTGCTGCGGCGGGGACGGCACCGGCGAGAAGGCTGCCGATGCCGAGTCCGGCCGCGATCAGGGACGTGATGCGCATGTGGTTCCTAGGGCGGAGGTGACGGACCGTCCGACCGTAAGAAGCAACGCGGCCGAGGGCCATCCGGCCAACTGCATGCGGAAGAGGGGGATTTCCCCATGGACGCCGCCCGGGGTCCCGAGGCGGACAGCACTGAGGAGGAGGCCAGGCATCCGCGCTCCGGCGGGGCAGCGGGCTGCCGCTGGGGGGAGCGATCGGCGAACACCACTCCTCCCCCACCGCCATGGCGAAGAAGCGAGCAGCCCTGCCCACAGCCCCGACGTCGTCGAACTCGAGTCAGGGGCGTCGCCGACGATGGCGTGTGCGGCGTCCGTGGGCAGCAGCGGCCGCCAAGACGCCCCGCTCGACCAGCAGGCATACGGTCTCGGCGCCAAGGCCGCCAAGGCCGCCGAGGCCGCCGGTGACGAGGTGCGTGAGCTGACGCGGCATCAGGTCGCGGTCACTCGTCCCGACCGGGACGGTCCCCCTGCCGCGCCAGAGGGGTGGCAGCCCAGCCGTGTTCCAGCAAAGCGAACAAGTCGCGCATGGTCCGGGCCGGATCTTCGCTCACGCGGGCGATGCCCGGGGCTTCCAGGGCGAAGCGTGCCAGGCCGGTGACGGCAGGAGCGTCCGGGGCGAGCCCGGTGGCCTCGGCGAGGGCGGCGGCCAGTGCCGTCTCGTGGCGCGACCACATGCGCCGGGCGTAGTCCCGCAGTGCGGGGGTGGATTCGACGAGGACGAAGGTGGGGTCGTCGGTCCGCACGACGGTACGGGTGTGCACCATGTGGTCCCGCAGGGCGTGCAGCGCTGGCTGCCCGGGGGCGCGGTCGCGAACGGCGGCGACCAGGGCGTCCTCGATGTCCGCGTCCAGGTCGAAGACGAGGGCTTCCTTGCTGGGGAAGTGCTTGAAGAGCGTGCTCAGCGAGACGTCGGCCGCCTCCGCCACCTCGCGTACACCGACGTTGTCGAAGCCGCGCTCGGTGAACAGCCGCACTGCGGCGTCCGTCAGGGCCTGCCTCGTCCGGGCCTTCTTGCGTTCACGGCGTCCTGTCGTTGTCTCGGCCATGCCCCCACCCTACCCACTTGAGGGGACTCGATCACAAAGACCATCCGATCAAAAGTCGGAGCAGTTGTACTTTTGGAACTACTGTGCTTCTGTGAGCGAGGGACGCCCGACGGGCAGCCATGCCCAACCAGGCGACATCACAAGGCACAAGCACCCCCTTCCACCATCGAACGGAGCGTGACCCTCGTGTCCACCACCCCTCGCATCGCGATCGTCGGCGCCGGTCTCGGCGGCCTCGTCTGCGCGCGCGTCCTGCAGCAGCACGGCGTGCCGGTCACGGTCTTCGAGCGTGAGACCGACCCCAACTCCCGCTCGCAGGGCGGCACTCTCGATATCGACGAAGGCACCGGCCAGGTCGCTCTGCGCGCAGCCGGTCTGTTCGACCGGTTCCTCGCCCTGTCCCGGCCCGAGGGCCAGGAGTGGCGCCTGTACGACCGTCACGCGACCCTGATGCGCCACGACCGGGCCGGCGAGGGCGATCTGAGCAGGTCCGAGATCGACCGCGGCCAGTTGCGCGCGCTCCTGCTGGACTCCCTCGTCCCCGGCACGGTCCGCTGGGGCCACGCCGCAAGGGCCGTCACCCCACTGCCCCACGGCGCCGCCCGCCTGCACCACCACGACCGCGCCGACGAGGACTTCGACCTGGTCATCGGCGCCGACGGCGCCTGGTCCCGGGTACGTCCCGCACTCTCCGACGCCCAGCCCTCCTACGCCGGCGTCACGTTGGTGGAAGCCCACTTCGACGATGTCGACCACCGTCACCCCCGCATTGCCCGCCTGGTCGGACGCGGCACCATGTCGGCCAAGGCGGGCCGCCGCAGCCTGGCGCTGCAGCGCAACAGCAACGGACACGTCCGCGCCTACATCACCTTCCGCGGCCCCCAGGACTGGCACGCCGGCCTCGACCTCGCGGACACCGAAGCCGTACGTGCGCGCCTCCTCGCCCAGTACCGGGGCTGGCACGAGAGCCTGCTGGACATCCTGCGCGACAACGAGGGCGGTTTCATCAACCGGCCCATGTTCGTCCTCCCCGTTGCCCACTCCTGGCAGCGCGTCCCCGGCATCACCCTGCTCGGTGACGCCGCCCACCTGATGCCGCCCGCCGGCCTCGGCGCCAACCTCGCCCTGCTCGACGGCGTCGAACTCGCCCGAGCCGTCATCGACCACTCCACCGTCGACGCGGCCCTCGACGCCTACGAAAGCGTCATGCTGCCCCGCGCCACCGACAACGCGAAGACCGCCCTGCAGATGCTCACCAGCCTCATACCTGACGCCGACTCGGACGACGCGGCCTTCCCCGACAGCCTCTGGCCGGCCGACGCCCTCCCTAACCGCGCCCCGCCCGCACCGGCTGAGCCCGGTCGGCAAAGGACACCGCCCGAGGGCACATAACACTTTCGCTGTCGACCGACGGCTCACCGGAAGGCGTGAACCGACGGGGAACGACGGCTGCTTCAGCGCTCCTCCGGGCGTTGCTGTCCGGACTCCGGGGGCAGCTCCAGCGTGGCCCGGGCGCCGCCGTCCGGCGGGTTCTCGTACGTCACCCGGGCGCCCAGCACCTGCGCCTGTCCGGCGACGATCGTCAGGCCCAGGCCCGTGCCTCGCCCGCGGGCCCCGGTGTGGAACCGGCGCGGGCCCTCGGCCAGCAGGTCGTCGGGGAAGCCGGGGCCGTGGTCGCGTACCCGCAGGGCCGGTGCGTCCACTTCCAGGACGATGGGTGGGGCGCCGTGCCGCCGGGCGTTGTTGACCAGGTTGGTGAGGATGCGCTCGACCCGGCGGGGGTCTGTCTCCACGATCGCGTCGGCGCAGACCCGGACCTCCACATCGTCCGGAGGTGTGGTGCCGTCGGACGACGATGTGCCCCGCGCCGCGGCGGCCGCCCGGCGGGCCAGGGAGCTCAGCTGCACTTCCTCGTAGCGCGCCTGCTCGACGCCCGGGACGTCCAGGCGGGCCACCTCCAGGACGTCCTCGACCAGGAGGCGCAGCTGGTCAACTCCCTTCCTGACCAGGTCGGCCGGGCGGCCGGGAGGCAGCAGGCCGGCGGCGGTCACCAGTCCGGCCACCGGGGTGCGCAGCTCGTGGGCGACGTCGGCGGTGACGCGCCGTTCGGCCTCCAGGCGGGAGCTCAGGGCGTCGGCCATGGTGTCGACGGCAGCGCCCAGCTCGGCGATCTGGTCCGTGCCCGTGGGCCGGACCCGGGCGGTCAGGTCGCCGTCCGCGATCCGCCGGGCGGTGCGCGCGGAGGCGCCGATGCGCCGTCCCGCCCATGCCGCGACCGCGACGCCCAGCACGCAGCCGAACGCCGTCGCACCGGCGCCTGCGCCGATCAGCACTCGTTCCAGATCCGCTTGGGTCTCGGCCTGCGGGGCGTAGGAGCGGCGTACGGCGACGATGTCGTCGCCGCTGCGGGCGGCGGCCCACATCACCGGTTCCCGGCCGCCGCCGGGGGACTGGAGGTACGTCGCCCGTACCGGGCGGTCGGTGACCGCCTTGCGCAGGGCGGCCGGCAGCTCCCGGGGGTTGACGAGCGCGTCGCTGTCGATGCCGACGGCATGGTCGTCCAAAGCCCGGAGGAGCTGGGCGTCGGCCGCGCGGGCGGCCTGCCGCTGCTGGTCCTCGGTGGTGCGCTGGTGCACCAGGAATCCGATGAGCGTGGCGATGATCGCGGCGGTCCCGGCGACGACCAGGGCGGTCTTGGTCCGCAGTCCGATGCGGGCCATGATGCGCGCCGGCGAGAGGAAGGCGAGGGGCCGTGCGCCCCGGCTGGTGGACACGGTCAGCGCTCCGGGATCGGCAGGCGGACCTCGCGGAGCTCGGCCGCCTGGTCGGGTGGAAGCCGGGAGGACCGGATGCCGGCACGGGTGTAGTAGGCCACGTTCTCGTAGTCCTCCAGACCGCTGAGCTCGACCGTGGCCGGATAGCCGGACTCCGAGCATGCGTCCGTGGGGCACCACAGACCGCTCACCCGGCCCGTGGCGGTGGCCTTCGCGCCGCCCCAGGACTGCCAGCGCAGCTGGAAGAGCGAGGTGTGCTCGGTGACGCCGAACGACGTGGGGCGCCGCAGTGGGCGGCCCATCGCGTCGGAGACGTAGACCGGACCGGCGACCTCCCGGGTACGGCTCGGGGCCGGGCCCTCGACGTGCAGCCGGTCGGGACTGCCGCAGCCGGTGACGCCCACGGCCGTCAGCGCCAGCACAAGCGAGAAGACGGCAGCGGCTGTGGTGCTGCGCATCGCGAGCCTTTCGTATCGGCCGTATCGGCATCGGAAGGTGGCCCGCGGAGATGCGGCCTCCAGGTCCCCAGAATCATACGTTCCGGAAATCACGGGCATTTCTCTCGGCACAGCGGCCACAGCGGCGCGGTGCGGATACAAAGAGGAGGCGACCTCCCGCCTGCGGCTGAGCCTGTTTCCGCCGGCCATCTCGGCCACGCGTTGGTCGTGACGCAGCACGGCCAGGTCGATCACCGCGATCCTCCCGGGGGGCAGGATCCGCCGCCTGGACCGCATCACCTTCAGGTGGTCACCGCAGCGGATCGGCGAGGGCGTCGCGGTGAATCGGCAGGAACTGCCGATGACTTGGGAAGCCCTGGCAGAGGCGGCAGCCGTCGGCCACGGTGTGAAGGCGGCGGCCGTCTTCTCGACGAGCCACTCGACGCCGAAAAGCTCGGCATCACGGCGGCCTGCGCCCGCTGCGCGCCCCGGACGCGCCTGAGCCGGACGAGGAAGTCGACGGCGCCCTGGGCTGACAGGTCCGGCCGACGTCATCCGGAGATCGATCGGCGGCTGCCACGAGGATCAGGACCACGCACGGTACAGCCGCCGGTCACCGCCCGATCCTCAGTCCGGGCGGACGAAGCCGGACTCGTACGCCGCGATGACCGCCTGCGTGCGGTCCCGTGCGCCAAGTTTCGCCGGCACGGAGCTCACGTGCGACTTGACGGTCTCGGTCCCCGCTCGGAGCGCGCCCTCGCTCCCGTTTCTTTCTGCTGAGCGCGTCGGGGGTTAGCCCTACCTGGAGCAGGGCGGGTAACAGGATCGCCCCGAATGATCGCCTCCGGACATGCTTGGGACGGGCCCATACCGCCGATCTCCCCACCATTTCCCAGGAGTTGACTCGTGCGTGAGCAGCCAGGACAGAAACCTCGTTCTCCCAGATGGCAGCGGGGCGGCCGGCGCAGAGCCGTGATGACCGCGGCCACGGTGGCCGCCGGCGTGATGACCATCGGCGCCCTGGCACCATCGACGGCATCCGCAACATCGGCGGCCTCCACCGCCCGGCCGGACTCCGTCCAGCAGGGGCTGGACGCGCTGGTGCGTGATGGCGGACCGCCCGGTGCGCTGGCGAGCGTCAAGGAGCGTGACGGCCGCACCCGTTCCTACGCCGCGGGGGTCGGTGACCTGGCCACCGGCGCGAAGGTGCCGAGGGACGGTCAGGTGCGGATCGGCAGCAACACCAAGACGTTCA
>NZ_JAEAMR010000017.1:0-8419 GCF_015999245.1 Streptomyces sp. AV19
CGGCGATCCGCCGCGCCCCCTTCAACACCTCGCGCCCGCCCGGCAGTTCGGGCAGGCCGTACGGCCACGTCCCCGCGTGCGCGGACCCGTAGAACCGCTCCCACTCCCCCGCGTCCACCAGCCGGAAATCCGCCCCGCAGTCCACCACGAGGACGTCGGGTCCCAGTTCGGCCGCGATCGCGGCGGAGGCACCGTGCGGCAGGGCGAGGAAGACGACATCGTGCCCGGCCAGCACCTCGGGGGTGGTCTTCTCGAAGGTCCGCCCGGCGAGCGGGGCGAGGTGGGGCTGCACCTCCCCCACCGTCCGGCCGGCGTTGGAGTCCGCGGTCAGCGCGCCGATCTCGGCGTGGGGATGCCCCAGCAACAGCCGTAGCACCTCACCGCCCGCGTACCCGCTCGCGCCCGCTACAGCTATGCGCACCATCGTCCCGTCCTTGGGGTCGTCCGTTCCCTGCTTCTCCCGGTCTGGCGGCCGGGACCTCCGGCAGCTCCGACGTCCTCGAACGGGTGCGGGTGGTTCCCCCAGGGCGTTCCCACCGCCCGGACCAGGATTAGCTTAGGCTAACCTTACCGACCTCGTACACCCCCATCCCTCCCACCCCACCCGTCAGGCGAGCCCCTGCGGTGAGCAGTACAGATTCACCCTCCCGGGCGAGTCCGCACCCACAGCACTCCAGGGCAGAGCCCGGAGGCGTCAACTCCGCTCTTGACCCGCCTCAATACCGCCGCGATTCCGGCCTGGTAGCCCTCCGCCGCCTTCTGGTAGACACCTCCCGTCGTCGCCCGACCGAAAGGGAAGCATGGACGAGGAAGAGGACCGGCGCCTGCGCGCGATCGCCCCGGAGATCAGCCGGCGGACGGTCGGCCTGCTGCGGACGGTGGTCGGCCTGGAGCCCGCCGAGCGGGTGCCCGAGGAGGCGATGTACGTCGCCGACGACGTCCTGGCCGAGCACGGCACGGACGGACTGCGGTCGCTCGTCATGAGCCTCGCCGGCTGGGCCGCCGTCGGCATGGAGAACGTCGCCCAGCTCACGGGCAAGACGTACGAGGCGCTCGTCGACGAGATCGAGCTGACCTGCCTGGAGGCCAACCCCGACGGGTGAGGTCCCCCTCTTCGGCCGACGACGGCCGGCCGGAGTCCTCCAGGAACGCCCTACAGGCATCCGCGGCGTGCCGCTGGATCCTGGCCCCGTCGGCGGTACGGCCGTCGGCCGGAGGGCGCCCTCGCTCCGGCCGTCGCACCAGTCCCGGCGGAAGGTTTTGCCGAACGGTCACCCAACGCCACGTCGATCTGCCCTAGCGTCCCTCCCGTCCCCCTTGATCACGATCGCGGGCGTCTCCGGCGAGGCGGCCGCAGGAGAGGTGTGCCATGAGCCTGATCGACATACGGAGTACAGCCGCGGAACTGCCCGATGCCTGGAGTTCGCGCCTGCTGGGACGGGTCTCGGGTGTCGGGGTGAAGGTGCTGCGGATGGACGGGCGCGCCCTGGAGCCGGAGGTCCACGATGCGGCGGAGGCACTGCTCGTCCTGGAAGGCGCCTTGCGGTTGACGGCCGGCGACGTCGAAGTCGAGGTGCACGCGGGCGAGATGTACGTCGTCGAGGCGGGCGTACGGCATGCCGTCCGGTCCGGCAGCCGGGGCACGCTCGTCATCGTCGAGGGCTGAGGCCCGGGAAACGGCGCACGTACCGCTTCTGCCAGGGCGTCTCGACGGCCCGGGCGTCGTAGTGCCGGCGTACGTACCCCACCGCCTCCTCGGCGGGGACGCCGTCCAGGACCGCGAGGCAGGCCAGCGCCGTGCCCGTCCTTCCTCGTCCCCCGCCGCAGGCGACCTCGACGCGTTCGGCCGCGGCCCGTTCCCACACCTCGTGGAGGACGGCCCGGGCCTGACGGTCGTCGGCGGGCAGCCGGAAGTCGGGCCAGCGCAACCAGTATGAGTCCCAGGACACTTGGGGCGTCTGCTTGCCCAGCAGATATACGGCGAAGGCGGGTTCGGGACCGTCGGGAAGCGGGCGGCGCAGGCCGCGGCCGCGGACGAGGCGGCCGGAGGGCAGCTTCATGACGCCGGGCGCGGTGTCGTCCCAGGTTTCGCTCATGCGCACACCCTAGACATCCCGCGCCGCCGCGCGAGTAGTGTCCGGACCGTGACACTCCCCCGCCTAAAGGCGGGGGCTTCTCGGCTCGCGCCGGGAAGCTTCCTGCTTCGTCGCCGACTGCCCGCCCGGAGTACTCCGTTGAGGTCTTACACCAGCTCCACAGGCCGATACCGCCAGTCCGGCGGCCTTCAGGTTGCGCGCCGCGTTCACGTCGCGGTCGTGCAGGGTGCCGCAGTCGCACGTCCAGGTGCGGACGTTGAGCGGCATCTTGTCTTGCAGGGTGCCGCAGACAGAGCACAGCTTCGAACTGGGGAACCACCGGTCCACGGCGATCACCTCGCGCCCGTACCACTGGGCTTTGTACTCCAGCATCGTCCGGAACTGCGTCCACGCCGCATCCGAGATGGCTCGGGCCAGGGAGTGGTTCTTGAGCATGTTCCGGACGGTCAGGTCCTCGATCACGATCGTTTGGTTCTCACGAACGAGCCGAGTGGTGACCTTGTGCAGGTTGTCCCGTCGCCTGTCGGCGATACGGGCATGCACGCGGGCGACCTTGCGTCGGGCCTTGGCCCGGTTGGCGCCATCCCCCTTGGCCTTACGGGACAGCGCCCGCTGAGCCATCGCCAGCCGCGCGCGGTCCTTGCGCTCGTGCCGGGGGTTGGCGATCTTCTCCCCGGTGGAGAGTGTCAGCAGGTGGTCAAGACCCGCGTCCACGCCGACCGCCGTGCCTGTGGGCGGAAGAGGCCGGATGCGGGGGTCGTCGCACAGCATGGAGACGAACCAGCGCCCCGCAGCGTCCTGGGACACGGTCACCGTGGACGGCTTCGAGCCTTCCGGCAGCGGGCGGTGCCAGACGATCGCCAGAGGCTCGCGTATCTTCGCGAGCGTCAGCTCACCGTTCCGGTACTTGAAGCCGCTGGTGGTGTACTCGGCACTCTTGCGGGACTTCTTCTTCGACTTGAAGCGCGGGTACTTGGCCCGCTTGGCGAAGAAGTTGGTGTACGCGACCTGGAGGTGCCGCAGGCACTGCTGGAGCGGCACGGAGGAGACCTCGTTGAGGAACGCCAGTTCCTCGGTTTTCTTCCACGCCGTCAGCATCGCGGAGGTGGCGTTGTAGTTCACCCGCTCCTGCCGCAGCGTCCACGCCTCAGACCGGGCAGCCAATGCCATGTTGTAGACCTTCCGCACGCACCCGAAGGTCCGGGCAAGCTCGGTGGCCTGCTCCGGGGTCGGGTAAAAGCGGTACTTGAAGGCCCGCTTCACGTGCGTGATCATGGCTCACACACTATCAACTCAGCTTGTGACTGCGGCGGGGTGGTGGTAACGGTGATCCGCCCTGGCGGCGAATCACCGCTCCTTGCCCTGCTCCGCAGGAGCTGAGTTTCCTCCCCCTCGTAAACGAGGGGGTATCCACTCAGGAGGACCCGATGAAGCGACGATCCCGAGCCCCCGCTCAGCAGTCCTCCACCACTTCGCACGATGGGCCCTTCATGAACGACGACAAGTTCCTCGACCACGTCACCGTCCGGCTCGCCGCACTCCCCTCCGTGCACGCCGTCACCCTGGGAGGCTCGCGCGCCCAGGGCACCCACGCGCCCGACAGCGACTGGGACATGGCCCTGTACTACCGGGGCGACTTCGATCCCGACGACCTGCGCGCCGTCGGCTGGGACGGCGAGGCGTCCGATATCGGCGGCTGGGGCGGCGGCGTGTTCAACGGGGGCGGCTGGTTCAGCGTCGACGGCCGCCGGGTCGACGTCCACTACCGTGACCTCGACGTCGTCGAGCACGAGCTCGCAGAGTGCCGCGAAGGGCGTTTCCACTGGGAGCCGCTGATGTTCCATCTCGCGGGCATCCCGAGCTACTTGGTGGTCGCCGAACTCGCCCTCAACGAGGTGCTGAGCGGTTCCCTCCCCCGTCCCTCGTACCCGGAGGCGCTGCGCGCGGCGGCCCCGCCGATGTGGCGCGACCGGGCGGCGATGACGCTCGGGTACGCGCGGTCCGCGTACGTCCGTCGCGGTCAGGCCACCGAGGTCGCGGGCGCGCTGGCTGTCGCGGCCGTGCAGACCGCGCACGCGGTGCTGTCGGCGCGCGGCGAGTGGGTCACCAACGAGAAGCGTCTGCTGGAGCGGGCGGATTTGCGCGGCGTCGACGCGATCGTCGCCGGACTGCGGCCGGACGCGGAGAACTTGACGCGGGCGGTGACGGAGGCGGAGCGGCTGTTCACGGAAGCGTCCTGATATCGCCAGGGGCCCACCCCGGGGATGTCCGGCACCCTCACCGAGGCCCTGCCGGGCGCCGAGGCCGGAGAATCCTCGGCCCACCACCGGGCCCACGGTGACCACCTCGTCCTGGCCTCCGCCCGTTGACGGGTACCGCCTGGCCGTGTGATTGGCTACGCCGCATGGTTCTCAAGCGACTGTTCCCCGGGTGCACGTGCGCGCAGCCGAGCTGTTCCGGCGCGGACGCCGGGGGCACGGCATGAGCATCCGCCCCGTGCCGTCGCAGCCCGGCCCTCTCCCGGTACCGGAGACGGCACCGGAGACTGCACCGAAGGCCGCACCGCCCTTCGATCCCGAACTGGCCGTCGTGCTCGCCTCCTTGGGCGAGGAGGCGAGGGAGCCGGTCACTCCGGAGAATCTGGCGGCCCGGCAGGAGCGGGACGCCGCGGCCCGGCCCAGGCCGACGGCCGAGGACCTTCGCGCCGACGGCCGTTTCGAGGTGACGGAGTTCCGTGTGCCCGGACCGCCGGACGGACCGGACGTCACGCTCGTGGGCGCCCGGCCGTCCGGGCTCGCCGGGCCGCTGCCCCTGCTGTACTACATGCACGGCGGCGGCATGGTCATGGGCAACGCGTGGTCCGTGCTTCCGCGGATCCTTCGCGAGTGGGCCCTCCCGCTGGAACTGGCCGTCCTCTCGGTCGAGTACAGGCTGGCGCCGCGCACGCGGTACCCGGGGCCGCTGGAGGACTGCTACGCCGGACTCGTCTGGGCCGCCGGGCACGCGGCCGAACTGGGCATCGACGCCGACCGCATCGTCATCGGGGGCAAGAGCGCCGGCGGCGGGCTCGCCGCGGCCCTCGCCCTGCTGGCCCGCGACCGCGGCGGCCCCGGGGCGCTGGGGCAACTGCTGCTCTCCCCGATGCTCGACGACCGCGGCACCACCTTCTCCGGCCATCAGATGTCGGGCCTCGGCATCTGGGACCTCACCTCCAACGCGACCGTCTGGAAGGCGCTGCTGGGTGACCGCTACGGCGCGGCGGACCTGCCGCCCTACGCGGCTCCCTCCCGCGCCACGGATCTTTCCGGGCTTCCCCCGGCCTATATCGAGGTCGGGTCGGCCGAGATGTTCCGGGACGAGGGCGTGGCCTACGCGAACGCGATCTGGCAGGCCGGCGGCCGGGCCGAACTGCACGTATGGCCGGGCGCTTTCCACGGCTTCGACGGCATCGCCCCGCGGGCGGCCCTCACCCGGGACGCGCGCGACACCCGCACCCGCTGGCTCCGGCGCCTCCTCGCACAGTCCGGCGCGGGGAACCGGCCTGCCCGGTGAACAGGCCCCGGATACCTGGCACAACAAGAAAGGCAAGGCGCTTTCCCGCTCCTTGCCACTCTTAATGTATAGCGCACGGGGGGCCTTGCGGCAAGGCCCCGGTCATGCCGCACAATCATCGTCCTCAGGCCAGGACCTGCGGAAATCACAGACTCGCGAAGTATGTGCGCTTTCGGCGGTGTATGGGGTGCACGGGGCGCTGCCGGACCACGTGGAGTGGCTGGCCTGAGTTCAATCTCGTTTGATGGGGGATGCATGTTTGACGTGATCGTGGTCGGCGGCGGGCCGGTCGGCCTGATGCTGGCTTCCGAGCTGCGGCTGCACGATGTGGACGTGGTCGTGCTGGAGAAGCTGTCCGAGCCGACGAAGCAGTCCCGCGGGCAGGGCCTGCACGCGCGCAGTGTCGAGGTGATGGACCAGCGCGGCCTGCTGGACCGGTTCCTCGCGGTCAGTGAGAAGTTCCAGGTCGGCGGTCTCTTCGGCGGCATCATGAAGGCGTGGCCGGACAGCTTGGACACGGCCCACCCGTACGGTGTCGCCATCCCGCAGCCGCTCACCGAGCAACTGCTCAACGAGCGTGCGCTCGAACTCGGCACCGAGATCCGGCGCGGCTGCGAGGTGGTCGGGCTGAGCCAGGACGAGGAGGGGGTGACCGTCGAGCTGGCGGACGGGGCGCAGCTGCGCTCGCGCTACCTCGTCGGGTGCGACGGCGGCCGCAGCGCGGTGCGCAAGCTGCTCGGTGTCGGTTTCCCCGGCGAGCCCGCCAAGGTCGAGACGCTGCTGGGGCAGATGGAGGTGGCCGAGGATCCGGCGACGGTCGCCGCCGTCGTCGCGGAGGTCAACAAGACCCAGCTGCGGTTCGGCGTCACCGCCCCCGACGAGGACGGGGTGTGCCGCATCGTCGTGCCCGCCGACGGGGTGTCCGAGGACCGCATCGCCGAGCCGACGTTCGAGGAGTTCAAGCAGCGGCTGCGGGAGGTCGCGGGCACCGACTTCGGCGCGCACTCGCCGCGCTGGCTCTCCCGGTTCGGTGACGCCACCCGGCAGGCCGAGCGCTACCGGGTCGGCCGGGCGCTGCTGGCCGGCGACGCGGCCCACATCCACCCGCCGACCGGCGGGCAGGGGCTCAACCTCGGCGTCCAGGACGCGTTCAACCTCGGCTGGAAGCTGGCCGCCGCGGTCAAGGGCTGGGCGCCGGAGGGGCTGCTGGACAGCTACCACGCCGAACGGCACCCGGTGGGCGCCCGCGTACTGGAGAACACCCGCGCGCAGATCACCCTGATGGGGACCGATCCGGGCGCGACCGCGCTGCGGGAGCTGTTCTCGAAGCTGATGGACTTCGAGGAGGTGAACAGCTACGTGACCGGGATGATCACCGCGGTC
The DNA here is from genome assembly GCF_015999245.1 of Streptomyces sp. AV19. Taxonomy (GTDB): domain Bacteria; phylum Actinomycetota; class Actinomycetes; order Streptomycetales; family Streptomycetaceae; genus Streptomyces. Next base: position 7,032 of record NZ_JAEAMR010000017.1, read on the forward strand.
GGAGTCCGCTACGACTTCGGCGAGGGCCACGAACTGCTCGGCCGGCGCATGCGGGACGTGCGGCTGAAGCAGGGCCGCCTCTACGAGCTGACGCACGGCGGCCGGGGCCTGCTCCTCGACCGGACCGGCCGGCTCTCCGTCACCGGGTGGGCCGACCGGATCGACCACGTCGTCGACGTCAGCGAGGAACTGGACGTGCCCGCGGTGCTGCTGCGTCCGGACGGCCACGTGGCCTGGGCCGGCGAGGACCAGCAGGATCTGCTCGCCCACCTGCCGAAGTGGTTCGGCGCCGCCGCGCACTGAGCCGTGTCCGACGGCTCTTGAGGCCGCCGCCTCGCAGGTGCGGGTACTCCCTGTGAGGCGGTCGGCAGCTCATGAGTCGCGCCACGCGGCAGGGGCGGCCTGCTCGGCAGCGGTCCAGGAACCGTCGGACAAGCCCTGGCGCGCCCGTACGGGAGTCACCCCCGCAGGAGTTGACCGCCGGCGGCCAGGTGGTCGAGCACCTTGCGGGTGGTGGCGCTGACGCGCCGGCCGTCGGCGTGGGCGATGCGGGCGATCTCGGCGATCTCCGAGGACGGCGTCGGACGGCCGGTGTGCCCGGCGGTGCAGCACACGGTGCGTACGACGGTCCCGGCCGGTTTGCCGTCGGCCGGGGCCTCGACGGTCAGCACGGGCGTGACCGTCGAGGCGTCCAGGGCCACTCCGAGCTCCTCGCGGATCTCGCGGACCAGGGTCTGCGCGAGCGGCTCGGCGGGCTCGGGTTTGCTGTCGGGCAGGTAGAACTGTTCGCGGCCGTGGCTGCGGGCGACGAGGAGCCGGCCCCGGTCCAGGTGGATCCAGGCCACTTTCTCGATCACCTCGGTCACGCGGTGGCCTCCGCGTGGCGCTCCTGCCAGTACGCGTACACGGCGACGGCCTCCTCGCGCGGCTCGTGGCGCATCGGCAGGCGCCGCTCGTTCCACGGCTTGGCGAACTCCTCGTAGAAGGTGTTCAGTTCGAAATACTTGCGGTCGTCGACGTAGTGGGGCGCGTAGGCGTCGCGCGTGGTGAGGAAGACGACCTCGTCCGGCGAGCAGTAGTAGAGCGAGCCCAGGCACATCGGGCAGGGGTGGGCGAGGACGTAGATCGTGGCGCCGGTCAGGTGCTCGGTGCCCAGCTTCGTGCAGGCCTCGCGGATGGCGAGGATCTCGGCGTGGGCGGTGGGGTCGCCGGTCTGCGCGACGCGGTTCGGACTCTCGGCGAGGATCTCGCCGTCCTTGACGATGACGGTCGCGAAGGGGCGGCCGCCCTCGGCGACGTTCTGCCGGGCGATGTCGATGGTGCGCTGGACGAAGTCCATGGAAACCTCCTCGGGAAGCGGGCGGGGCGGGCCGCACCGGCCCGCCCCG
>NZ_JAEAMR010000017.1:8519-33904 GCF_015999245.1 Streptomyces sp. AV19
GTCGTGGCCGAGGACGAGCTCAACGCGAACTACATCATCCCCAGCGTCTTCAACGCCCGGGCGACGGAGGCCGTGGCCTCGGCGGTCAAGCGGGCCGCGGCGGCGCTCCAGGCGGCGGTGCTCCAGGACGTGGAGTGACGCTGCCGGCCGCGTGATCCGGGGCGTCCGTCACGGCCGGGGCTCCTCGTCCTCCTCCGGCTCCGGCGGCAGCATCCCGCTCGCCCGTGCGATGGCCTCGGTCTCCGCCAGGTCCTGGGAACGCTGCTTCTGCACCGCGTCCACCTTGTCGCGCATCTCGCGCAGCTTGGCGCTGTCGCCGGCCACGTCCGGCGGGACCAGGGACATCACGCCCTTGGCGTGCTCGCCGTCGCCGAGACGGGCGACGACGTGGTCGGCGCGGTCCTCGTGGCCGGGGACCTGGGCGCCGATCAGGCCCATGAGGACGAGGAGTTCGTGCTGCACCTCCTGGGTGAACAGCTCGCGCTCCTCGTCGTCCATCTTCAGCCGTATGGTGCCGCCACCGGCCTCGGCCCACATCCGCAGGACCTCGGTGAGCAGCTCGTACTGCGCCTGCGGCATGCGGGCCCGGAGCGATTCCAGATACACCGAGAGGCGCATCCGGGCCATGTCGCCGGGGTTCTCGCCATCGGTCATGCCCTTCTCCCTCCGCCCGGGTCTCTGGTTCCCTTTCCATTCGGGTGCACGGGGAACCACCGGTCCCCGGCCGGGTTTCGACGGATGAGCGCCCGGGCGAACCCTCCGGCCCGGAAATGAAATGGGCCGTGCGGGCCGCTTCGACCCGCTCCGTCATGAGAAGTGCACGCGCCGCACAGCCCGTTGAGGCGGAAGGGAGCGGCGGAAGGGAGCACACCATGACCATCGCCTGCCGACGGGTGTACGAGGAGAGCTCCGCCGCCGACGGCACCCGCGTCCTCGTCGGCCGGGTCCGGCCGCGCGGCATGCGCAAGGAGGACGCGCACCTGGACGAATGGCTGCGCGACGTCGCCCCGTCCACGGAACTGCGCCGCCGGTACGGACACCGGCCGGACCGCTTCCCGGAGTTCGGCCGCCGCTGCCTGGACGAACTGCGCGCCCCCGAGCGCCGGCAGGCCGTCGCGCACCTGCGCGAACCGGCCGCCGGGCACGACGTCACCCTGCTCACGGCCACCAAGGACGTGGAGCACAGCCGGGCGGCGGTGCCGGCGGAACGGCTCGGCGGCTGACGGGCACTCCGCGGGTCGGTGCACGCCCTGCGGAAGGTCCGTGGCGCACTTACCGTGGACCTGTCCGTGACCGGACGGCTCCGGTGGGCGCGTGCCCGGAGCCGAAGGGGGCGAGGAACAGGGAGGCCGCCGTGGCCGATCGGTCGAGCCCGGCCCAACGGTTCCGGTACGCGGCCCGGAGGGTGCCGCCCTGGCGTACGGGCCGGCCCTTGGACCGCCCGGCCGTCGTGCCGCTGGTGTGGGCGGCGGCGCTCTTCGGCGTGGCGCAGGCGGTCGCCGTGCCGTTGTGGCTGCCGCTGGGCTGGGACGAGGCCGTGTACGTCAGCCAGGTCTCCCCCCGGGTGCCCTCGGCGTTCTTCAGCGCACCACGGGCGCGGGGCATCAGCTGGCTGGCCGCGCCGGCGGTCCTGCCGACCGGATCGACGGTCGTCCTGCGCGCGTGGATGCTGCTGCTGGCCACCGCCGGGCTGGTGGCGGCCTTCTGGCCGTGGCGCCGTCTGGTGGGCGAGACGTGCGCCGCCCTGGCGGCGGCGCTGTTCGCCGGACTGTGGGTCGTGGGGTTCTACGCCGACGAGGTGATGCCCAACCTCTACGTGGCCTACGGCGCCACGGCCGCCACGGGCTGGTTCCTGCGCGCGGTGGGCGGCCGGGGGCGGCGCCGATGTTTGTACGCGCTCGCGGCCGCCGTCGCCTTCACCGCGCTGATACGGGCGTCGGACGCGGCTTTCCTCGCGCTCGCCCTCCTCGCCGCCCTGCTCCTGGTGACCGCGTGGCGGAGCCGGGCGCTCGCCGTGGCGGTCGCGGGCGGGCTGGCCGTGGGCCTGCTGCCGTGGGTGGCCGAGGCGTACGCCGCTTTCGGCGGCCCGCTCGCCCGGCTGCGGGCCGGCAGCGACGTACAGGGCGGCATGAGGTGGACGAACGCCCTGGGCATGCACCTGCGGGCGCTGAACGGGCCGCTGCTGTGCCGCCCGTGCACGGTCTCCTGGACCCACCGCCCGCTGGCCCTGTGGTGGCTGGCCACCCCCCTCCTGACCGCCGGAGCCCTGCTCGCCGCCCGCCGCCGGGGCCCGCGCGGCGGGCGCGCGGCGGTGCTCGCCCTGCCGGTGGCCTGCGCGGGCGCCACGGCGGCGCCGTACCTCTTCCTGCTCGCCTACGCGGCCCCCCGCTTCCTGATGCCCGCCTACGCGCTGCTCGCCGTACCCGTGGCCGCCCTCGCCCTGGGCCTGGTCCGGCGTGCGGGGCACCGATGGCGGCCGGCCGTTGCCGCGCTGCTGGCCCTCGGCTTCGCCCTGCACCTGGCCTCCCAGTACCTGGTGCTGCACAGCAGGATCAGCGACCAGATGCGTCTGCGCACCGCGACCCGCGAGGCCGCGCGGCGGCTGGGCGAGGCCGGCGTCCGTCCCCCGTGCACCCTCGTGGGCCCCGAGGCCGTCCTGCTCGCCTTCCACGCCGGCTGCTCCTCCGAGGCCCTGTCCGGCAACAACGCCTCCACCACTCCCGCCCGGCTGGCCCTGCGCGCCCGCACCCAGGCCACGGCGTACGCCGCGCACACCCCGGCGCCGCCGGGCCCGGCCCGGTCCTGGCCGGGGTGCGTGCTGCGCATGCCCGGAGGTACGGACTGGTACGTCTTCCTGGCCCCGGCCGCGTACCGCGCGGGCCGCTGCTGACGACGTCCGAAGACGCCGGTTCACGTCCCGGCGGCGGGCAGGGTGACGGTGAAGCGGGCGCCGCCCTCCGGGACGCCGCCGACCTCGATGCGGCCCCGGTGGCGGGTGACGACGTCACGGACGATGGCCAGCCCGAGTCCGGCCCCGCCCTCGTCCCGGCTGCGGGCGTCGTCCAGACGGATGAACCGCTCGAAGATCCGTTCCCGGTCCGCCGGCGGCACCCCCGGACCGTCGTCGGCGACCTCCAGCACGACCGGGCCGCCGGGGTCGTGCCGCAGCGTGACCCGGACGCCGGTACGGGCGTGGCGCTGAGCGTTGTCGAGGAGGTTGCCCAGCACCCGGGCGAGCTGGGTGCGGCTGCCGCCGACCGTCACCGCCCGTGCTCGATGATGTCCGCCTTGGGCACCACCTGTCCGGCCCGCGTCGCCAGGTACTCCAGCACCGCGAACTCCTTTGCGGTCAGCGCCACTTCCTCGTCCCCGCGCGTGCACCGGCGGGTGCCGGGGTCCAGGGTGAGGTCGCCGGCGCGCAGCACCGGCGCGCCGCCCCGGGTGCGACGCCGCAGCAGGGCCCGGATGCGGGCCAGCAGCACCACGTAGGAGAAGGGCTTGGTCAGGTAGTCGTCCGCGCCGGTGTCCAGGCCCTCGGCCTCGTCGTACTCGCCGTCCTTGGCCGTCAGCATCAGCACCGGCGTCTCGTCCCCGGCCGCGCGCAGTGCCGCGCAGATCCGGTAGCCGTTCATGCCCGGCAGCATGATGTCCAGGATCAGCAGGTCGTAGTCGTTGACGGTGGCCAGGTGCAGGCCCTCGGTGCCGTCGTGGGCGACGTCCACGGCGTAGCCCTCGGCGCCCAGGCCCTTGGCCAGGGTCGTGGCCAGGCGCTTTTCGTCCTCCACGATCAGCAGACGCATGCCTTCAGCGTGACAGACGGATCCTGAAGCCGGCTTCAGGCGGCTTCAGGCCGCCTTCAGGAACACCCCGGCACTGTGGATGCGCAGATGAACGGACGGCACCCATTCCTTCGGAGGTTCACCATGGCATCCCGTATCCGCCGCACTCTCGTCGGCCGCCGCCGCTGGCTCGTCGCCGGCGCGGCCGCGGTCGTCCTCGCGGGCGGCGGCACCGCCACCGCCCTGGCCGTCGCCGACCACGACGAGGACGGCGGCCGTGGCATCGCCGCGGCCGTGTACGACCACGACGAGGGCGACGGCAAGGGCAAGAACAAGGCGAAGGACGACGGCTGGGAGCGTGCGGCTTCCGAGGCCGGCCTGCGGCGGGCCGTCGACGCCGCGCTCAAGGCCGTGCCCGGCGGCAGGCCGGTCTCCACCGAGCTCGACGACGAGGACGGTACGACCGTGTGGGAGGTGGAGGTCCGCACCGCGGACGGTGTCGAGCACGAGGTCACCGTCGACGCGGGCAGCGGCAAGGTCCTCGCCAACACGGTCGACCGTGACGACCACGACGACAGCGACTGATCGTCCCGCTTTTCCGTCGGGGGCCCGGGCCCGTTCAACTCCCGGGCAGGGCCGTCGCAGCGGCCAGGGCCCGCGGGGCCGGCGCGGTTCCCGGGGACAGCAGCTGCCACGGGCCCCAGTCGCCGCCCGGTGCGGACTGGCGGACCTCCCAGGTGCGGTCCCTGTTCCACTCGCGAGCCGTCACGCGGAGCCGTCCGTCCGGGAGCTGCTCCACGAGACTCGGCCGGCTCAGGCCCACGTTCGGGTCCGGCACCCGGCCCATCGACCGGACCGGGCCCCAGCCGCTGTCGGCGTCCTGCTGGTGCCGGAGCTCCATCGAGCTGTCGCTGTTCGCCCCCGAGGCGATGGCGTCGATGCTGCCGTCGCGCTCCTTGAAGAGCACGACTCCGCCGTGGTACGGCGCCGGCGCGAGGCCGAAGGCGTCGGGGGCGCTCCACTCGCCGTCGTCCTCCACGGTGTGGCAGAACGTGCCGAAGGTGGAGAAGAGCAGCTCCAGTCGGCCCGCCGAGTTCTCGACGGCCGTGACGGCGTAGCTCTTCGGGCCCACCGTGGCGGCGCTCACCCGCTTCCAGGGGCCGAACGCGCCATCCGGCTCGCCCTGTTCGCGATGCCAGACGAAGGGCAGGCCCCCGGTCGCCGTGGCGTCGTAGAACAGCTGGAACTGGGCGATCCGGCCGTCCGCGCGCGCCACGGACACCGGGCTGTCGGCCGCCGGCCTGCTCGCGAGGCCCTTGGCGCCGGTGTCCGTGGCGCACGCCGCCGTGGCGGAGGCGGCCGGGGCGTGCGCGGCCGCCGCGGGGGCCGCCGTGGCGCCGGCGCAGGCGAGCGCCAGTGCCACCGCGCCGTTCAGCCATATTCCGAAGTGCCTCTCGCGGGACCCTCTTCGGCGTGGATCCATCTGTTCCCACCCTTCCGGTCGGCCTCATCCGTCAGGGAAGTATCTTCACGGCGCACGACGTCCGGGACCAGCGTGTCATTCCGGCCAGCGGGCCCGCCCTGCCCGTGGCCCCGACAGGCCCGATGACCCCGGACGACATCGATCCCGGACAACCCCGGCCCCGAACAAATCCGTTGACGGCACTCCCGCACCGTCCCTACCGTGTACGACGCCCCCGCAGCCGTCGATCGGAGAAGGACGTTGCTCGTCTGAGGTCCTGAGACACCGCGCCGCGCAGCCGTGCCGCCCCACGCGTGCCGCTGCCCGTGCCCCGTGTGCGACCTCGACGCATCGAGCCGTCCTCCCCGCCGGTCCGGGGGTCCCCGCCGACCCCCGCGACCGCGGTCGCGCCCCGCGGTGTTCTCTCGCGCAGTCCACCCACACCGCCCTTCACGCGACCGAGCGAGGCCCGTATGACCACCCACACCGCGTCCATCACCTGCACCTCCCTCTCCTACGCCTGGCCCGACGGCACCACCGTCTTCGACGGCCTCACCCTGGCCTTCGGACCCGGCAGGTCCGGCCTCGTCGGCCTCAACGGGTCCGGGAAATCGACCCTGGTGAAGCTGATCACCGGTGAACTCGCCCCGACGGCGGGCACGATCCGCGTCGCCGGCGAGATCGGCCACCTCCCGCAGGACGCCGCCCTCGAGGTGGCCCGCCGCGTCGACGACGTCCTCGGCATCGCCGCCACCCGGGCCGCACTGCACGCCATCGAGGCCGGCGACGTGCGCGAGGAGCACTTCACCGCCGTCGGCGACGACTGGGACGTCGAGGAACGCGCCCTGGCCGCGCTCGACGGGCTGGGCCTGGGCCACATCGGACTGGACCGCACCGTCGGAGAGGTCTCCGGCGGCGAATCCGTCCTGCTGCGGCTGGCCGCGCTGCTGCTGCGCCGGCCCGACGTCCTGCTCCTCGACGAGCCCACCAACAACCTCGACCTGTACGCGCGCCGCCGCCTGTACGCGGCCGTGGAGGCGTGGTCCGGCGTCATGGTCGTGGTCAGCCACGACCGCGAACTCCTGGAGCGCGTCGACCAGATCGCCGAGCTCCGCTCCGGCGGCGTCACCTGGTACGGCGGCAACCACTCCGCCTACGAGGAGCAGCTCGCCGCCGAACAGGAGGCGGCCGAACGCCTGGTGCGCACCGCCGGGTCCGACCTGCGCAAGCAGAAGCGCGAACTGGCCGACGCCCACGTCAAACTGGCCCGCCGCAAGCGCTACGGCCAGAAGATGGCGGACAACAAGCGCGAACCCAAGATCGTCATGGGGGAGCGCAAGCGGCAGGCCCAGGTCTCCGCCGGCAAACACCGCATCATGCACGAGGAGAGGCTCGCCGAGGCGAAGGAGCGGCTCGACGACGCGGCCGAGGCCGTCCGCGACGACGACGAGATCCGCGTCGACCTGCCCTCCACGGCCGTGCCCCGGGGCCGCTCCGTGCTCACCCTGTCCAACCTCCGACTGGCCCACGGAGCCCGGGCCGAGGGCGAGTTCGAGCTGCACGGGCCCGAGCGGATCGCCCTCGTCGGCCGCAACGGCGCGGGCAAGTCCACGCTGCTGCGCACCGTCGCCGGCGAACTGGCCCCGCTCTCCGGGGAGGTGACGGCGCACGTCCCGCTGAGGTTCCTGCCCCAGCGGCTCGACCTCCTGGACGAGGACCTGTCCGTCGCCGCCAACGTCGCGCGCTTCGCCCCCGCGACGACCGACAACCACATCCGCTCCCGCCTGGCCCGCTTCCTCTTCAAGGGCGCCCGCGCCGACCAGCCGGCCGCCACCCTCTCCGGCGGCGAACGCTTCCGGGCCGCCCTGGCCGCGCTGCTGCTCGCCGACCCCGCCCCGCAGCTCCTGATGCTCGACGAGCCCACCAACAACCTGGACATGGCGAGCGTCCGCCAGCTCACGACGGCCCTGGAGTCGTACGAGGGGGCGCTGATCGTGGCCAGCCACGACCTCCGCTTCCTGGAGTCCATCGGCGTCACGCGCTGGCTGCGCCTGGACGGCTGCCTGCGGGACACGACCGCGGAGGAGGTGCGCGCGGAGACGGACGCCGGCTGAACGGGCGGTCAACGCACGGCAGTTCGGTGCCACGGACGGGTGGACCGGCGTTGCCCGGCCCCTGCGCGGACGTTCTCCCTGTGCCGCACGGACTGTACGCGCGGACCGTTACGCACGGAGAACGACCGGGGGAACCATGACACAGGCGACGGAACGCCACGCATGGGGGCCGCGCGGCCCCCGGCCGAGGGTGACGGCGGTCGGGACGGCCGTACCGCCCCACCCGTACCCCCAGGAGGAGATCACGGCCGCCCTGGCCGCCACCGGGACACCCGCCGATCCCGGGCTGCTCCGCACGATCCACGCCAACGCCGGGGTGGCCACCCGGCACCTGGCCCTGCCGCTCGAAGAGCTCACCGGACTCGGGGACTTCACCGAGGCCAACCGCGTCTGGCTCGACACCGCCCTGGACCTGGGCGAGCGGGCGCTGACCGGGGCCCTGCGCACGGCCGGGGTGGCGCCGGAGGAGGTCGACGCGGTGATCAGCACCACCGTGACCGGCCTGGCCGTGCCCTCGCTGGAGGCACGGCTCGTCCACCGGCTCGGACTGCGTCCGGACGTCACGCGCGTCCCGCTGTTCGGCAGCGGCTGCGCCGGGGGAGCCGTGGGGCTCGCCCGGCTCCGCGACCACCTGCGGGCCCACCCGGGCGGCGTGGCCGTCCTCCTCGCGGTGGAACTGTGCTCGCTGACCCGGCAGAACGACAGCTCCATGGCGAGCGTCATCGCCGGCAGCCTCTTCGGGGACGGCGCGGCCGCGGTCGTCGCCGTGGGCGGCGACCGGGCCGACGCGTCCCCCGGCCCCGAACTGGTGGACAGCCACAGCTGGTTGCTGCCGGACACCGAGGACGCGCTCGGCTGGGGCATCGGTTCCCACGGCTTCCAGATCGTCCTGGCCCCCGACGTCCCGGCGCTCGCCGGGGAGCACCTGCCCAAGGCCGTCCACGACCTCCTCGGCCGGCACGGGCTGACGCCCGGCGGGGTCGGCAGCTGGATCGTCCACGGCGGCGGACCCAAGGTCCTCACCGCCGTCGAACGGGCCCTCGGCCTGCCCCCGCACGCGCTGGAGCTCACCCGGCGCTCCCTGGCCGAGCGCGGCAACCTCTCGTCCGTCTCCGTCCTCGACATCCTGCGCAGGGCGATGGCGGCCCCGCCGCCCCCGGGCACGCCGGGCCTGGTCGCGGCCATGGGCCCGGGATTCGCCGTCGAGCTGGGACTCCTGCGCTGGTGAACCGTGCGGAACGGCCATGCGGACCGGCCACGTAGATTGGTCACCCCGCCCGTGACCAGGAAAGGCCCCCATGACCCCCACGGCAGCCGCCGCCACCGAGGAACGTCTCGCCGCGCACCGGCGCCGCTTCGACGCCGCCTTCGAGGCGTACTTCGCGCGCCTGGCCGCGACGTTCGACACCCCGCCGCACAGCCGCTGGACCCCGCAATGCCTGGAGCTGCTGCGGGAGTTGTCGCTGCGGGGCGGCAAGCGGCTGCGCGTGGTCCTGCTGCACGAGGCGGCCCGCCTGGTCACCGCCGAGGACGAGGTGCCGGGCCTGGCGGAGGCCGCGCTCAGCGTCGAACTGCTCCAGACCCACCTGCTCGTCCACGACGACATCATCGACGACTCGCCCGTGCGCCGCGGCGGCCCCTCCACGTACTACGCCTACCGCGCCGCCTTCCCCGGCCACGACCGCACCGCCCTCGGCCTGGCCCTGCTGGCCGGGGACCTCGCCGCCTTCCTGTCCCTGCGCGTGCTGCTGGAGGCGGACGTCCCCGCCGCGCTGCGGCAGGCCATGGTGGAGACGCAGACCCGCGCGGCCACGGACACGATCGCCGGCCAGATCCTCGACCTGGAACGGGACCGCGACGGCCTGCCCGACGAAGAACTCCTGCACACCGTCACCGAGTACAAGTCGGCCCGGTACTCCATCCTCGCCCCGCTGCGCCTCGGCCTCCTCGCCGCCGGCGAGGACCTCGCGCCCCACGAGGCGCGGCTGCGCCGCTACGCCACCCTGGTCGGGATCTGCGGCCAGCTCCGCGACGACTACCTCGACCTCTTCGGCGACGACGGCGCCCTGGGCAAGCCCCCGGGCGGCGACCTGCGCGCGGGCCGCCGCACCTACGCCCTCCGCGCGATCCTCGCCGAGGCCGGCGAGGCCGACCGCGCCGTCGTCGAGTCCGCCCTCGGCGACCCCCACTGCACGCCCGAAACCGTCGAGCGCGTCCGGGACATCGCCCGCCGCCAGGGCACCGACGCGCGGCTCCGCGCCGACCTGCGCGGCCACGCCGAGCGCGCGGCGGCCGAGGCGGCGGGCTGGGGCGCGTGGTGGCGCGAGGAGGCCGTGGCCCTGTTCACCCACCTGCCGCTGCGCGTCGCGAAGGTGAGCGGCCGGCCCCGCGGGACGGAGGGCTTCCGGCGCCTGCGCGGTGCTTCCGGCGGTCCGGCGGACCGCGGAACGGGAAGGTGACGGACGGCGGGCGGAACGCCCCGTTCACACCGCCTGGTTCACGCCCGCGCGGCCGAAGTCCCGCACCTGCCGCCGGTCCCCGTCGAAGGCCGGCCACGGGGCCCCGCCGTTGACGAACGCGGCGACGGCACCGGCGAAGGAGCCGGACAGCGCCCGGTCCGCGTCGGTCACCGGGCCCAGTATCGGCGCGTCCGGGAAGGCGTCGAACGTGCCGAACAGGAACGGCAGATCGGCGCAGTGCGTGGCCCCCAGGCCCATCGGGTCCGGCTCGGGCCGGCGGCCGAAGCGGTAGACGAACGTGTCGCCGCCCTGCGCGGCCGAGCGCAGCGCGATCTCGTCGCCGGCCGCGTGGAACACCTCGGGCCCGTCCGCTTCGAGGGGCCCGAACGCGGTCATCTCGTCGGTGGTGGTGCCGATCAGCAGGGGGCGTCCGTCCAGCGCGCCCTCGCGCACCGCGTCGAGCGGGGACCGCGGACAGCCGGCCGCGCCCAGCACCGGCATGAACGCCGGGGCCACCTCGCCCGGACGGGCGGCCCGCGCGGCCGCCCGGGCGGAGGCGTCCAGCAGCGTCGCGGCCGGGAGGGCGCGCAACCCCTCCAGGCCGGCGGGGGAGTCCAGGGCGCCCAGCAGCCCGCGCGCGGTCCCGGCGGCGCGGTCCGGGTCCTGCGGCGGCAGCCCGAACGGGCCCGACTGGGCCAGCACCCGGTGCACCAGGCCGGCCGTGGCCGGGTCCACGGCGAGGGCGAGAGCGGAGTGCGCCCCGGCCGACTGCCCGCCGACGGTGACGCGCGAGGGGTCGCCGCCGAACGCGCCGATCGTCGCGTGGACCCAGCGCAGCGCCGCCGCCTGGTCGCGGGAGCCGAGGTTGCCGACGCCGTGTTCCGGCAGGTACAGCCAGCCCAGGGCGCCCAGCCGGTAGTTGGCCGTGACGACGACCATGTCACCGAGCGCCGCGAGCCGGGCGCCGTCGTACCAGTCCCAGCCGCCGGAACCGCTGGTGAAGCTGCCGCCATGGAACCAGAGCAGCACCGGGCGGGGCCCCGCCCCGTCCTCCAGGGCCGCGGCCGGCGTCCAGACGTTGAGATTGAGGCAGCCGTCCTCGTCCCAGTCGGGGACGCGCGCGCCCATCAGCGGGGCCAGCCGCGAGGGGCCCTGCGGCGCGGACGGCCCCGCCACGGCCGCGTCCCGCTCCCCGTCCCAGCCCGGATGCGGCCGGGGCGCCGCGAAGCGCAGCGCGCCGACGGGCGACGCGGCGTAGGGAATGCCGCGGAACGCGGCGACGGTCCCGTCCGTGGTGCCGCGCAACCGCCCCGCCGGGACGGTGACCACCGGTTCGTTCTCGCGCGTCCCACCACCGCTGTCGGTCATGCCCTCGTGCCTCCGTCGCCTCGGGATCGATCTTTGTACGACCCATCTTCATGGGGGGAGGCGGATCCGGCCAGAGGGCCGTCAGGGCACGGCGCCGGGAGGGCACGGCACCGTACCGGCCGGGGCGCGCGGACTTCAGGGGGCCTTGACCTGCTAGTCCGCGAGGTCGGGTAGGTGAGCGTAACCATGCATGACCCAGGCCGACTCGTCACCCACCAACTCGTAGATCATTTACGGGACAACCCTTAGAGATCTTTAACGGCGAGGGTTGCTGGCCTGCTGACATCTGACGTGGTGTTCGCTATGTCAGGAGCATGAGGTATCCCGACGGTGGTGGACTCACTGCTGCGGAGCGGGTCCGGCGTGAGCAAGTACGGCTTGCCGCAGCTGATTTGATCGAGGCCGGGGCCAGTGACCGTGAGGTGGCCCGGCGTTTCAGGGTGACGCGGATGTCCGCGAACCGCTGGCGCCGGGCCCTCGCGGCGGGTGGGAGGCAGGCCCTGGCCTCGAAAGGGCCCGGTGGCGCCCGGTGCCGCCTCACCCCCGGCCAACTGCGGGAGCTGGAGGGACTGCTGGATGCCGGCCCGGCCGCACATGGCTGGGCGGAGGACCAGTGCTGGACCCTGGTCCGCATCGCCGAAGTGATCCGCAACCGGTTCTGTGTCGACTACACCCTGGCCGGGGTCGATCTGCTGCTGCACCGGATCGGCTGGAGCGTGCAGATGCCCGCCCGCCGGGCCGCCGAGCGCGACGAGGCGAAGATCGCCCAGTGGAAGGACGAGCAGTGGCCCGTCATAAAAGGACGGCGGCGGACCTGGGCGCCTGGCTGTGCTTCGAGGACGAGGCAGGCCAGGGCCTGAGGCCGCCCAAGGGCCGCACCTGGGGGCGCAAGGGCCACACCCCGGTGGTGCGGGTCACCGCGGCCGGCACCCGGCGCGTGTCCACGGCCGCGCTCATCTGCACGAAACCCGGCTGCCGACCACGGCTGATCTACCGCACCCTGATCGACCGCGGCCCCCGCCGCGGGAGACGGAAAGGATTCGGCGAAACCGACTACGCCCGGCTCCTGGACGCCGCCCACCAGCAGCTCGGCGGCCCGCTTGTGCTCGTCTGGGACAACCTGAACAGGCACGTCAGCACCCGGATGAAGCAGCTGACCGAGCAACGGCCATGGCTCACCGTCTACCAGCTGCCCGCATACGCACCGGAGTTCAACCCAGTCGAAGCGGTGTGGTCCCACCTGAAACGATCACTCGCCAACCTCGCCAAACACGGGATCGACGAGCTGACCGCGCTGGTGAAGACCCGCCTCAAGCGGATGCAGTACCGCCCCGACCTCATCCACGGCTTCATCGCCAAGACCAGGCTGGACTTCAGCCCTCCGTAACCTCAGCCATTGAAGATCCCTAGAAGCACGGTCGAAGAATGGCCTCCGAACCTGCGCGGGAGCGGGTTTCGGGGGCCCTTCTTTTGCGGTCTGCGGGTGCGCGGTTTTTCGCCAAACGGTAGTTATCCGTACGCTTCCTTGCGAAACCTGAATTGGCGTCAACAGGCCCTGCTCCACTAGACTTTGCCCCACGTACCAGCAAAAAGGAGGGGCGCCGTCCATGGGCACCAAATTCATTGAGGTCGACGAAACCCACAAGGGTCAGCCCGGCGTGGAGGAAGGGGTGAAGACGATCGAGGTCGGTGGTCAGACGATCACGACTCCGATTTTCGTCAAGCGGATCGATTTCGACGACCTCGCCCCCGAGGTGACCGACAATCTGACCACGGTCAAGTTCGCCGTGACGGTGGCCGAGGAAATGGAGGACCTGACGGGGGAGGTGGACGAGGACGGTTCCCCCGTGATCGAAATCAAGGAAATCCAGGTGCCCAAGTGGCTCGAAATCGACTTGGGGCCCGATTCCCTTAAGCAGTACGAGGAGATTATGGCGCCCTTCTTCACCGCCGCCCGCGAAACCGAGGCACCGACCGTGCCCGCGCCCCGCAAGCGCCGGAAGAAGTGATCTCGTGCCCCTCTCCTGCTCATCAGGAGAGGGGCTCACGCGCCGACCCCGTCCGGAACGCTGCCGGCCGAGGGGGCGTGGGGGCAACCCTCGTGATTTCAGTGACGGTTACTTCCGGGGAACCCGTCGGGCGGGGGCCGGTTCCGGCTACCGTGGTGGCCGGAACCGTGGCATTCGCCGGGTGCCCACCGTCGGGAAAGGCGCGCTGTGACCGAACACGACGAGGCCGCGAGGCTGCTCCGGCTCGACGAGGACGAGCTGCTGACCGAGCTGGGCACGATCCTCTCCGGCCAGCCCACCCGCGACGGCACCGACCCGAACGCCCGTGAGAACGGGCGGAACTGGTTCGCCGTCAACAAGGCCCAGCTCCGGCGACTGGTGTGCGGCAACCCGGCGGCCCGGAGCCTGCAGGCCGACACCGGCGGGGTGACCGTCCTGGCCGAGATCCTCGGCGAACTGCTCGGCGTGAACGCCGCGTTCGCGGCCGCGGCCTACCTCCTCAAGCGCGGTCTGCACCAGCTCTGTCCCGATAGTCCTGATGGTCCCTGAGGACGAGCGTGCGGCGGCCGTGCGCGAGGTCGTCGCGGGCTCCCTCGAACCCGAGGACGCCACCCCCGCCGTCGCGCTCACCCTCGCCGACGACGTGGAAAGGCTCCTCGGCGCCGACTGGGACGCCCGTCGGCGGATGCTGGCGGAGCGGCCCCGGCTCGTCCACGCCCGTGTCGCCGCCGCCTGCGAACACCGCGACCCGCTCCTGTCCCTGGTCATCGGGCGGGCCGCGGACGCCGGTCTCGACCGCGCACTGGCCGAACTGCCCGCGGGCACCGCGTTGTGGGCCTGTCTGGACACCACCCGACCCCCGCTCCCGGAGCGGACGGAGGCCGCCGTCCGCCTCGCGGCCGCGGCTCTGCGCACGCACCGGGCGCCCTGGCTCGCCCGCCTGGTCGTCGAGGCGGCGGAACGTACCGCGCGCGCCCTGTCCGCCAAGTGCAGGCAGCATGTCCTCGCGGCCGAGGCCGGTCTGCTGGGAGTGGACCGCGCGTGCCTGGACGAGGCCGCCCGGCTGCTGGAGACCGACTGGGACGAGGTCTGGGCCGAGCTGCCCGCTCCGACGACGCCCCTGCTCGAACTCGCCGCCGGCGCCGAGGTGTGGGTGCGGCACCTGGCCCTCTTCGCGCCGGGCACCCCCACGGCCGACTGGGCCGCCGACCTCCGCGACCTCTCGCGCGCCACCGCCGAGCGCGGCCCGGAGCGGGCGGTGGAGGAGCACCGTCTCGTCCTCGAAGCGCGCGAGGCCCGCCAGGACGCCGACCGGACCGACCCGCGGTGGCTTCCCGGCTCGGCCGACACCGTCAACAGGCTGCTGGGCCACTGGTCCCGGCACCGGGCCGGCTGGGTCCTGGGCCACGCCGTCGCCCTCGCCCGGGACGTCGTCGACGCCACTCCCGACGACCACCCGGACCGCGCCGGCTTCGTCGCCGACCTCGGAAACGCCCTCGCCGAACAGGTGCAGGCCGGCCTCGCCCCGGCCGGCGAGCTGGAGGAGTCCCTCGCGTGCGCGTACGAGGCGGTACGGCTCACCCCGCCCGGCGCCGCCGGCCGCGGTACCTTCGCCGCCAACCTCGGCTACCGCATCGGCCTCGCCGTCGACACCGGGCTGCGGCCCACTTCCGACCTGCGCGAGGCCGTCACCTGGCAGCGCGAGGCCCTGGCCGCCGCGCCCGTCGGCGACGCCCGGCGGCCCCTGCGCGCCTCCCTGCTGGCCAGCCGGATATCCGAGGCCGTGCGCGAGGCCCACGGAACCCTCGACGAGCTGCGGGAGGCCGTCGTGCTCGCCGAGGAGGCGGTCACCCTCTCCCCCGCCGGCGACCCCGACCACCCCATGTACGAGATCAACCTGGCGCTGCTGCTCTCCGAGGCCGTCGAGACGGGCGCCTGCGCCGAGAAGGAGCTGGCGCGGGCCGTCGTCCTCGCCCGTACCGCACTCGGGCGGATCCCGGACTGGCACCCGGACCGGCCCGGTTACCTCTCCAGCGCCTCCGCTGTCCTCGGCGACGCCGTGAACGCCGGCGTCGAACCCGCCGAAAGCCTGGAGGACGCCCTCGCCTGGCTGCGGGAGTCGGTCGAGGGCACCCGTGCCGACCACCCCCACTACGCGTCCCGCCTCAGCGGGCTGAGCAGCCGCATCGCCCACGCCGTCCTCACCGGGCTCCGTCCCGCCGCCGGGTATGTGGAGGCGGTGCGGCTCGCCCGGCTGGCCCTGGAGCACACCCCGCCGGGCCATCCGGACCGCCCGGCGTTCGCGTCCAACCTCGGCGCCGTCGTCGAGGAGGCGGTGAAGTCCGGCGCGCTGCCCGACTCGGCGATGGCGGAGGCCCGGCGGGCAGCCCGCGAGGCGTGGGAGTCGTCCCCCGAGGGCGCCCCGGCCCGCATCGGCTACGCGTCCAACCTGGCCACCCTGCTCGCCGCCGGGCGCCGCGCCGAGGACTACGACGAGGCACTGGAGCTGGCCCGGAGCTGCGTGGCGCAGGTGCCCGCGAGTCACCCCGGCCGCACGACGTACCTCTCCAACCTCAGCTCCCTCGTCGTCGACATGGTGCGCGAGGGCGTGGCGGAGGCGGACGCCCTGACCGAGGCGATCGGGACGGCCGAGGACGCCCTCGACGGCACCGCCGGGACCAACCCGCGCCGCGCGGCCCACGAGTCGAACCTCGCGACGGCGCTCGGGCTCGCCGTCCGGCGCGGCGTCGTCGCCCCGGAGCGGCTCGCCGACGTGCTGCGTCTGGCGACGGCGGCGGTCGACCGGACCCCGGCCGCCCACCCGGACCGGCCCGTCTACCTCACCAATCTGATGCTGGCGCTGGAAGAGGCGGTCAGGGCGGGTGTCCTGACCAAGGACGAGGCCGCCCGCCGGGCCCTGGAGGTGATCACCGGCTTCCGGCGGCTCGTCCTGTACTCCGTCTCCAGCCCGGTGCAGCGCGAGGCGGTGCTGCGCACCTGTGAGGGCCTGATCGCGGTCGCCACCCCGCTGGTCGCGGCGGGCGCGGGGCCGGCCGAGGGCATCCGGGTCGCCGAAGGCGTACGCAACCTCGCGGCCGGCGCCGAACGTCTCCCGGACCTCACCGCTGGTGCGGTCCCGCCCGGGCTGCTGTCCCGTTTCCGGGACGCCGTCGAGGCGCACCGCGGGGCGCAGCAGCGGTTCGCGTCCGGCCTCGACGACCTGGCCGGTACGGCCCGGTCGCAGGAGGAACTGACGGAGGTGCTCACCGAGATCGGGCGGGTGCTGCCGGGCGGCGCGCCCGGCGCCCTCCCGGCGATCGGCGAGCTGGCCGTCCACCTGCCGGACGGGGCCCTGGCCGTGTACCTGGTGCCCGGCCCGGAGGACGCGGACGGGGAAGCCCTGCTGCTCGACCGCCCGGGCACGGTGCGGCGGGTCCCGCTGCCGGGGCTGTCGGAGGAGCGGGTCGGCACCTGGGTGAACCTGCTGCTGGAGGGGCCGGAGCACGCGCTGTCCGTGCAGGGACGGCTCTGGGGCGTGGTGATGGAGCCGCTGCTGCGGGCCGCGGCCCCGCCGGACGCCTCCGCCGACTGGATCCTGGTGCCCGTCGGACACCTGAGCATGCTGCCGGTGTACGCGGCCGGTACGCCCGAGGAGTGGCTGGACGACCGGGTCACCGTACGGGTGCTGCCCTCGGTGACGCACCTCGTGCCCCCGTCGGCGCCGCCCGCGCCCGGCGACCCCGTCGTCGCGACGAGCGGCGCCGCGGATCTGCCGTTCCTCCCGGCGGACCGGGCGGTCGCCGAGCGCTTCCTGCCCTCCCGGCCGGGCGCGGTCGTCCGGGCCGGCACGCGTGACGATGCCCTGACCGGGCTGGCCGGGGCGCCGGCGGCCGTGCTGGGCGGCCACGCGCGGCACAGCCTGCGGCACGGGGCGGGGCTCGATCTGGACGACGGCCCGCTGACCGCCGAGCACCTGTGGCGCCTGCCGGTGTTCGACCGTGACGTCGCGATCGTCACCGGCTGTTCGTCGGCGCAGGTCGCCGGGATGCTCGTGGACGAGGTGGTCGGGCTGCCCAGCGCCCTGCTCCGGGCGGGGTTCCGCGGGGTGTTCGCCACGACCTGGCCCGTGGCCGACGCCACGGCGTTCATCACCCTCGCGCACCTCCTGGAACTGCGGCGCGCGCGGCCGGACCTGGCACCGCATCTGATGCTGCACGAGGTGCGGCGCACCCTGCGGACCGTCACGGCCGGGGAACTGCGGGCCTGGTTCACCGCGCTCACGGCGGAGGTGGCCGTCGCGGCGGACGCGGCCCGGGAGTTCGAGAGGTTCCTCGGGCCGTACGGCCCGGGTGCTGTGCCGCTGGCCGACCCCAAGGACTGGGCGGCGTTCGGCTACACCGGCCGCTGACCGCCGCCGCGGGCCGGGGGGACGGTGAAGGGGCGTGCCGCACGGCAGTCCCGGCGGGGTCCACGGTTCGGTGGCCTTGGGGTGGGAGGAAGTGGGCCGCTCCGCGCTCCTCCCGGCCTGGATCCGGGAGGCGCCCCCGGGGCAGGGGGCGCCTCCGCCGTCACGCCACCCGGGCCGCCGTCCGGCACTCGTCGAGGAAGTCGACGATGTGCCCGAAGACGTCCAGGGCCGCGTTGCGGCCTATGAAGGTGTCCAGATGGCCGTAGCCGGGGACTTCGACGTAGCGGGCGTCGAGGGACGGGTGGCGGGTGGTGAGGAGGTCGTGGCAGAGCTTGTTGGAGTCGTACCAGAAGCGGTTGTCGCTGCCGGAGAGGAGGAGGAGCGGGGCGTCGATGCGGTCGGCGTTGTCGAGGGCGTTCTTCGGGAGGGCGTCGTAGCGGCCGTCGGCGTCGTTGTGGCGCAGCATGGTGTGGGCCAGTTCGATCTGGCGCAGGTGCGGGAGGATCCACATGGGGACCGTGCCGTAGAGCTCGGCGAGGCGGTCGTGGGTGCGGGTGTCGAGGTTCTCGTGCTCGAAGAGCGAACCGCCCACGCCCCACGAGTCGTTGTGCAGGATCTGGCAGGTGGGGTCCTTGCACTCGGCGCCCAGGGAGACCTCGGCGAAGATCAGGGAGTGCTTGGACCAGAGGCCGACCTTGCGGAAGTCGGTGGGGATGTTGACGAGGCGGGAGCGCAGGAGTTCGCCGCCGAAGTGCAGGCGCATCCGGGTCTTCCAGGACATCTTGGGGGTGAGGAAGACGCCTTGTGCGACGACGCCGGCCAGTCCGGGGACGAGCCCGGCCGCCATGCTCAGCGACAGGCACAGCGCGCCGATGCAGTGGGCGACGACCTGGAGGGGCTTCCCGCCGGTGCGTTCGCGGACGAGCGCGACCGCCTCGGGGATGTCGTAGAGCGCCACGTCGTCGAAGGTGTACCGGACGCGGCCCTCGTTGTAGGGCAGGCGGCAGCTGCCGCGCCAGTCCAGCAGCCACGGCTCGTAGCCCGCGTCGAGCAGGACGTCCACGAGGTTGCGCGTCTCCGGCAGGAGGAACATGTCGGAGGACGCGGTCAGTCCGTGGAGGACGAGGACGGGCGGCCGGTCGGCGCCGTCGCCGGCGGAGACCCGGCACAGGCCGAGCCCGGTGCCGTCGGACGCCGTGAAGGGGATCTGCTCGATCGCGGCGCCGAGCCGGGAGTCGAGGGGCCTCAGCGTCATCGGATCTGCTCCCTTTGCCTGATCAGCTTGCGGAATTTACGCTGCATCTTGTCCTTGTCCCGGTCGATCGCGTCCCGGCGCAGGTCCAGCAGTTCGGCGCCGGCCCGCAGGGAGGGCTCGGCCAGCCCCATGCCGATCTGCATAAAGAACCAGGACAGCCACGAGAGTTTGGCGAGCCGCTGCTCCTGCGAGGACAGCCGGGGATCGACGCGGATGCCGTCGACCTGGTCGGGGAGCCAGCTCTTGCCGGGCACCTGGATCACCCCGGCGTGGCACGCCGGTTCGCCCTCGCGGCCGATGGTGATCTCCAGGGTCCTGGTCTGCTTGAACAGGTCGCGCCGGGCGCGCGCGGTCTTCCAGCCCTCCAGCCACCAGCGGCCGCCGTCGCGGTCCTCCAGGACGAGCCGGTAGCGCAGCAGCGGGTGGTCGTTGCCGTGGCTGCGCGGGATGCCCTCGTCGGGGCGGACCCATATCTCGCCAGCGGTGACCGTGAGCGGCTCCGGGTGCAGCCGCTCGCACGTCACCTGGCCGCGGACGTCGATCCTGCGGTGCTGGGCGACCTGGTACATGCTCGCTATGGAGAGCGTGAAGGCCGTCCTGCACCGGGTGTCGGGCTCCTGGCCGACGGGTCCGACGAGGCCGCGCATCCGCTCGTCGAACTCCAGGTAGGGCGGGTCCTCGCGGCTGGGGAGCCGGGTCACGCCGTCCTCGGCCATCCGCTCGAAGGTCTTCAACTGGGCCTTGGCGTCGTAGCGTTCGGGGGCGGGGAGGCCGTGCCGGGCGAGGAACGCCTCGGTGCGGTCGGCCGCGGCGGCGGGGCCGAACATCAGCGCCTCGAAGAGCTTGAGCGCGGTCGGGCTGCGCATGATGCGGACGATGGAGTCCAGCGCGGGCACGGGGTCGGCCTCGTGGCGCTCCAGCAGGTCGTCCTTCCAGTCCCGCCAGCCGGCCACCCGGACGTTCATGCCGGCCAGCTTCATGTCCTTGACGAGTTCGGGCAGGGTCTCCGCGCGGCCGGTGAGGTTGTAGTTGTGCCCCCACGCCTGCGGGTCGAAGACGATGGCGGCGGCGGTGCGGCTGACCCAGTCCACGGGCGCGAGGTTCATGTACTTGAACGCCGGGACGGTGCGGTAGCGGGAGATGGCGCCGATCAGGCCGGTGCTGAGGTCGCCCGGGTTGTACACGCCGGTGCGGGTGTGGCCGCCGATCGCGCCCGGCCGCAGGAACGTGGCCGTCAGGCCGTGCTCGCGGGCCCGGCGCAGGGCGGCCTCGGCGGCCCACTTGGACTTGTCGTAGCCGGCGACCAGCCGGTCGATGTGGGCGACCGGGTCGTCCTCGCCCATCCTGGCGATGCCGATCTCGTTGAACACGGCGACGGACGAGACGTGGTGCAGGGGCTTGGGCCGGCCGGTCATCGCCAGCTCGGCCAGCAGCAGCGGGCCGCGCACGTTGGTCTGCCGCAGGGACGGGTAGCCGCGGAGGAAGTCGACGGCGGCGGCGACGTTGACGATCGCGTCGACCTCCCGGGTCAGGCCCTCCCAGCGCTCCTCGGGCAGGCCCAGGCGGGGCTGCCGGAGGTCCGCGGCGAGCACGGTGACCCGCCGCCGGACCTCCGAGGACCAGGACTGGCCGAAGCTCACCAGGGCCTCGCCGAGGCGCCGTTCGGCGGCCCGGTCGTCCTCGGCGCGCACCAGGCAGACCACGTGGGCGTCGCCCTGGCGCAGCAGGTCGAGCAGCAGGTGGCTGCCGAGGAAGCCGGTGGCGCCGGTGAGCAGGATCCGGCGGGGCGGCACGGGCTCGGGGCGGCTGCTCCAGGGCAGCCGGTCGGCCTGCGCGAGGTCGGCGAGGATCAGGTCGAGGTCCTCGTCCGCCGCTCCGGTGCTCACCTGTGCTGCCGGCGGGCTTTCGGGAGCGGCCTGTTGGACGGGCAGTCCGGCGGCCTTGGCCCAGCGCTGGGCGAGGCGGCGGGGCCGGGCGTCGGCGAAGACGTCGTCCAGGCTGACGGTCACGTCCAGTTCGCGGGCCAGGACCGCGACGAGCTCGACGGCGTTCACCGAGGACATGCCGGCGTCGAACAGGTCCGTCTCGACGCCGGGCGCGTCGCCCGCGAGGAAGCGGGAGGCGCGCGCGGCGATGGCCGCGGCGGCCTCGTCGACGCCGCGGGGCGCCGCCGGGGCGCCGCCCGGGGCCGGGGCGGCCGGCCGCCGGAGGCGGGCCAGCAGGTCGGACGCCTGGGCCCGGCCCGGGCCGCGTCCCTCGATCAGTTCCTCCTCGGGCCGTCGGTCGACGTTCCGGTTGCGGCTGGTACCGCTTTCCTCAGGCATTGCTGTCCTCCGCAGCCGAATTCGTTCCGGGGTCCCAGGAGCGGAACTCCCGCAGTCGTGCCGGTGCCACCGCCGTCTCCAGGCGCGGCGCGTCGACGTCGCCGCCGCCGAGGCGGGAGACGAGGCGCCGGGCCGGGATGTTGCGCGGCGTGTTGTCCGCGATCAGGCGGACCGTGGCGAGGCCGAGGGCCTCGGCCCGGTCGGCCAGCCACTGGAGCAGCCGGTCCTCCACGCCGCGCCCGAGGACGCGGCAGCTCATCATCCAGGCGACCACTTCGAGGGCGTCGCCGTCGGGCCGGACGGCCAGGACGCCGATCTGCCCGTACGCGCCGAAGCGGTCGCGGGCGGTGGCCGTCCACACCTCGCCGCCGTCCTCGGTCAGTTGTTCCAGCCGGCCGGGGTCGAGCGGCAGGGGCCGGAGGTTGAACTGGTTGGTCCGGCGGCTCAACTGGACGGTCCGTCCGGCCGTTTCGGCGGACACGGGCTCGATGTCCAGTTCGAGCCGCAGGTTCGCCAGGAAGTCGGCGAAGCCCGTCCCCTCACGGGCCCGGGTGCGCACCCGCTCCTGGCGGTAGAACTCGGCCCGGGCGGCGTCCTCGGCCGTCGCGGCGCGCGGGACGGCGGGCCACAGCCGGGCGACGAACGCGGCCAGTTCGCCGGGCCCGGGGCAGGTGAGGGAGAGCACCTCGGGCAGCTCCGCGCGGACCGCGGCGATCTCCACCGGGTTGTCGTCGAGGAAGAGGAAGCTGTCCAGTCCCAGCCCCAGATCCTCGGCGATCTTCAGGATCCGGGTCCACTTGGGCTCCCACGCGGCGGATATCGCCGCGAAGTGCTCCCGGTGCAGCGGGCTGTCCGGCCGGTCGAGGACGGCGTGGACCGTCGCCTCGTCGTTGTTGGAGACGAGGGCCAGCAGCACGCCGGCGGCGCGCCATTGGAGCAGGCGGCGGGCGAGCAGGGCGCGGGGGCCGGTCAGGTCGACGGCGTCCGGCCCCGTCTCGCCGGCGACGCCGCTCCACAGCGTGTGGTCGCCGTCGACGACGATCACCTTGGGCGGCCGGCGGCGGAGGTTGCGCACGACGTCGGTGAGGGTCAGCGCGACCTCGGCCTGGAACTCCTCCCGGAACGGCAGGTGGGCCATGGTGTCGGTGTGCTCGTCGAACACCTCGTCCGCCGGGCGGTCGTCGCCCCACCGGCCGGAGGGCAGGACGGCGATGCCGGGCCTGTCCCGCAGCCGCTCGGTGACCGACTCCTCCCAGCGGCGGGCCCGTTCACCGGCGTCCCGCTCCGGCAGGAAGGCGACGACCAGGGGGGCCTTGGCGCGGTCGGCGAGGGCGAGCAGGGCGGCCGGGTACTCGTCGGCGAGCTCGTCGAGCAGGGCGTCGTCCTCGGGGGCGAAGCGGGTCAGGTCGCCGGCGCGCAGCAGGACGAGGGCGACGGCGGCCGAGGGGTCGGCGAGGACGCTGCCGGGGTCGTGCAGGCTGGCGAGGACCTGGTGGTACGGGGCCTCGGCGACCTCGAACGGGCCGCCCTCCACCCCGGCGTCCTCCAGGGCGACCGACAGCATCGCGGGCAGGTTGCCGAGGGCGAAGGTGGCCGCCACGGCGATCCGTCCGGCCGGTTGCACCGGCACAGAGGCGGGGACGGAGGGGATGGCGGGGACGGAGGGGTCGCCGGCGAGCTCCTCGACGAGCGCGAGGTAGTCGCGGCCGAGGGCGGCGCAGCTCGCCCCGTCGAGGACGTCGAGGCCGAAGTCGAGCCCCAGCTTCCCGAGGCCCGGCATCACGGTGACCATCAGGTCGAGGTCGGACCAGCCGGTGCCGGCCGGGAGGATCTCCAGCCCCGGGGCCGAACCGGCCTGCGGCGGCATGTAGTTGAAGTACACCTCGACCAGGGGCGCGTCCTCGCGGTACAGCCCCTCCGCGACGAGGGCGGGCATCGCGTCGAAGAACGTGACGCCCCGTTCGAGCACCGAGCCGAGGCTGCCGTCCGTGCGCCGCAGGACGTCGGCGGCCGCCTCGCCGGGCTCCACCCGGGCGGCGAACGGGATGGGCAGCCCGAAGTAGCCGACCGCGTCGGGCGCGCCCGCGTGCATCCGGGTGTCCACCGGGACGGCGAGCACGAACCGGTCCCGCTCGCGCAGCCGGGCGAGGTGGACGGTCAGGGCGCCCAGCCAGAACGCGGCCGGGGTGATCCCGAGGCCGGTCGCCCGGGCCGCCACCCGCTCCTGGAGGTCCGCGGGCAGGTCCAGCAGAAGCGTCGAGGAGCGGAAGGACCGCTCCGCGGGCCGGGGCCGGGCCAGTTCGAGGTCGAGCCGCCGGGCACCGGTGAAGTCGGGGCCCTGGGAGGGCGTTTGCCCGTCGGGGCGCGCGGCCTGTGCCCGCAGGAGCAGGTCGATGTCGCGGTTGGTGACGGCGGCGGGCCGCGGGGAGCCGCCGAGGACGGCGCCGAGCTCCTCGGCCACCAGCGTCAGCGACGCCAGGTCGGAGACCGCGTGGTGCGCGCCGAGGACGAGCACCTGGTCGCCGGAGGGCCGGGCGAGCAGCTCGAACCGCCACAGCGGGGAGACCGCGAGGTCGAAGGGCGGCTCCATCAGCTCGCGCAGCCGCAGGTCGGGGTCGGTGTCCTCGGCGACCTCGGACCAGCGCAGCAGCTCGCCGGACGGGGTGCGGCGGACCTCCAGCTGCCGGCCGCCGTCGGCGTCCTGGACGATGGCGGTGCGCAGCGCCGCGTGCCGGGCGGCGAGCCCGTCGACCGCCTCGGCGAGGCGCTCCGGGGTCGTCGGGGAGCCGAGCCGGACGGCCAGCCCGATGTGGTGCGTGACGGCCGGTGTGCCGTGCTGTTCGGCGCGCAGCAGCCGTACGACGTCCCGGGTGGCCGGGTGGCGTACGACGTCCGCGACGTCGTCCGTCCCCGTCCCGTCGACGGCCTCGACGGCGGCCTGTTGGTCGCCGGCGCCCGCGATGAGGTGGTCGGCGATGCTCTCGACGCTGGCGCCGTTGAACATCAGGGCGACGGGCAGGGTCCGGCCGAAGTCGGATTCGATCAGGCCGCGGGTCTGCATGGCCATCACGGAGTCCAGGCCCTGGCCGACGAGCGACGCGGTGACGTCGATCCCGGCGGCGTCGAAGCCCATGGCCCCGGCGAACCGGTAGCGCAGGCGCTCGACCACCGCGTCCCGGGAGTCCGGGGAGAGGCGGCCGGCGGGGCCGGGCCGTTCGGACCGGGCGACGGCGGCGCCGCGGCGCGGCGGGACCAGCCCGGCCAGCAGCGGCGGGAGCAGGGCCGGGTCGGTCGCGCGCAGGACGGGCAGGTCGAGGCCGACGGCCAGGAGCACCGCGTCGTCCGTCCCGGCGGTGAGCGCGGCGTCGAGGAGCGCCAGCCCCTGGCCGGTGTCCAGCGCGGTGATGCCGCTGCTGTTGATGCGGTCGACGTCGGCCTGTGCCAGGTGTCCGGTCATGCCGGTGGCCTCGGCCCACAGGCCCCAGGCGAGCGAGAGTCCGGCCCGGCCGTCCCGGCGGCGGTGCCGCATCAGCGCGTCGAGGAAGGCGTTGGCGGCCGCGTAGCCGCCCTGGCCCGCTCCGCCGACGGTGCCGGAGACCGAGGAGAAGGCCACGAAGGCGGACAGGCGGGCGTCGGCGGTCAGTTCGTGCAGGTGCCACGCGGCGTCGATCTTCGGGCGGAGCACCGTGTCGAGCCCCGCCGCGTCGATCGACTCGACGACGCCGTCGTGGAGGACGCCCGCGGCGTGGACGACGGCGGTCAGCGGGTGCTCGGCCGGGACGTCCCGCAGGACGCGCTCCAGCCGGTCGCGGTCGGCCGCGTCGCAGGCGCGGACGGTGACCTCGGCGCCGAGCGCGGTGAGTTCGCCCATCAGGTCGCCGACGCCCTCGGCGTCGGCGCCGCGGCGGGAGAGCAGCAGCAGGTGCCGGGCGCCGAGGCGGGCGGCGTGCCGGGCCACCCGGGCGCCGAGCCCGCCCGTTCCGCCGGTGATCAGGACGGTGCCCGTGCCCAGGGCCGCGGCCGTGCCGTCGGTGCGGTCCGCCGGGCGGCGGCGCAGGACGGGGGCGTACACCTTCCCGTCGCGCACGGCCAGTTCGGGCAGGCCCGAGCGCAGCGCGGCCGCCACGGCGGACTCGTCGGGGCCGTCGAGGCCGGGGCCGTCGAGGCCGGGGCCGTCGAGGCCGGGGCCGTCGAGGCCGGGGCCGTC
>NZ_JAEAMR010000017.1:34004-56906 GCF_015999245.1 Streptomyces sp. AV19
GGGGCGGGTTCGTCGTTGGCGATGGCGTCGAGTCCGGCGAGGAGGGTCTCGCGGTCCTCGCCGATGACGGCGGCGCGGTGTTCGAGGGCGGCACGGCCGGTGGCCAGCGCCCAGGCCACGTCCACCGGGACCTGATCGGCCCCGAACTCCCGCAGCTGTGCAGCCTGCGCACGCAGAGCCGCTGCCGAACGGGCCGAGAGCACCCACGGCACCGCCCCCGCCGCCGGGGCGGCGGCCTCGGGGGAGGCGACCGGTGGGGCCGCCTCCAGGATGACGTGCGCGTTCGTACCGCTCACCCCGAACGCCGACACGGCCGCGCGGCGCGCGTGGCCGTTGGCCGGCCACTCCGTGGTGTCGGTGACGAGCTCGACGGCGCCCGAGGTCCAGTCCACGTGCGGGGTCGGCCGGTCGACGTGGAGGGTGGCGGGGACCACGCCCGCGCGCAGGGCCAGCACTGTCTTGATGATGCCCGCGACGCCGGCCGCCGCTTGTGTGTGGCCGATGTTGGACTTCATCGAACCCAGCAGCATGGGCCGGTCCGCCGGGCGGCCCTGGCCGTAGGTGGCCAGCAGGGCCTGCGCCTCGATCGGGTCGCCCAGTGCTGTGCCCGTGCCGTGCGCCTCGACCACGTCCACCTCGGACGCGGCCACGCCCGCGTTCGCCAACGCCTCGCGGATGACACGCTGTTGGGACGGGCCGTTGGGTGCGGTGAGGCCGTTGGACGCGCCGTCCTGGTTCACCGCCGAACCGCGGATGACGGCGAGCACCTGGTGCCCGTTGCGGCGGGCGTCGGACAGCCGCTCCACCAGCAGCACGCCCACGCCCTCGGCCCAGGCCGTGCCGTCGGCCGCCGCCGCGAAGGGCTTGCACCGGCCGTCGGGGGCGAGCGCGCGCTGATGGCTGAACTCGGTGAAGATGCCCGGCGTCGACATCACGCTGGCGCCCCCGACGAGCGCCATGCCGCACTCGCCGTTGCGCAGCGCCTGAACAGCCAGGTGCAGCGCGACCAGCGAGGACGAACAGGCGGTGTCCACCGTGATGGCGGGGCCCGTCAGCCCGAGCGCGTAGGAGACGCGTCCGGACGCCACGCTGCCCGTCGACCCGGTGAAGAGGTAGCCCTCGGAGCCCTTGGTGTCGGCGTCGGTGCCGTAGCCCTGCTGGACGACGCCGACGAACACGCCCGTCCGGCTGCCGCGCAGCGACGTCGGGTCGATGCCGGCCCGCTCCAGCAGTTCCCAGGAGGTCTCCAGCAGCAGGCGCTGCTGCGGGTCCATCGCCACCGCCTCGCGGGGCGCGATCCCGAAGAATCCGGCGTCGAAGCCGGCGGCGTCGTGCAGGAACCCGCCCCGGTGGACGGAGGAGCTGCCCGGGCGCGAGACATCGGGGTGGTGCAGCGCGTCGAGGTCCCAGCCGCGGTCCTCCGGGAAGCCGGAGAGCGTGTCGCGCCCGGAGGTGAGCAGCTGCCACAGGTCCTCGGGCGACCGTACGTCCCCGGGGAAGCGGCAGTTGGTCGCCACGATCGCGATCGGTTCGTCCGAGGAGGCCGGGACGGCCGGGACGCCGGACGCGGGCGCGACGGCGGTGTCCGTGCCGAGGGTCAGACCGAGGAGGTGGCCGGCGAGCGCCGACGGGGTCGGGTGGTCGAAGACCGCGGTCGGGGAGAGCGCCGCGCCGGTCGCGGCGACCAGGCGGTTGCGCAGCTCCACGGCGGTCAGCGAGTCGAAGCCGATCTCCCGGAAGACCTCGTCGGCCTCGACGTCGTCCGCCGACGGCCAGCCCAGCACCGCGGCCGCCTGGCGCCGCACCTCGTCCAGCGCCACGCGCCGCTGCCGGGCGGGGGTCGCCGCTTCGGCGACGCGCCGGGGGAAGCCGTCCAACTCCGCGGCTGCGGAAGGCAGATCGGCCGCCACCGTGGCTTCGGAAGCGGAGGCCGCGGAGAGCCAGTAGCGCTCCCGCTGGAAGGCGTAGGTGGGCAGGTCCACCGGTACGGACGTGTCCGGGGCGAGAACGCGGGACCAGTCGGGCGCGTGCCCCTGCGTCCAGAGCGTGGCGAGGGAGGTGAGCAGCTGCGCGGGGCCGCCCTGGCCGCGCCGGAGCGTGGGGGTGATGTGGAGCCGGGTCTGCGCGGCGTGGGCGGTTTCCTGGAGCGGGGAGGTGAGGACGGGGTGCGGGCTGATCTCCAGGAACGAGGTGTGGCCCGCGGCGACGAGGGAGCGGACGGTCTCGTGGAAGCGGACCCGCTCCCGCAGGTTGCGGTACCAGTACGCGGCGTCGAGGCTCCCGCCGGGGGCGGGCTCCCCGGTCACCGTCGAGTGGAGGGGGATGTCGCCGTCCCGGGGCTTGATCCGGGCGGCGAGGTCGAGGAGTTCGTCGCGGATGCGCTCGACGTGCGGGGTGTGGGAGGCGTAGTCGACGGCGATGGCGCGCGGTCGCAGACCGGCGGCCTCGGCCTCGGCGGTGACGGCGGCCAGGGCGTCGGGGTCGCCCGCGACGACGGTGGAGGCGGGGCCGTTGACGGTGGCGATCCACACGTCGTCGTGGCCGGTGAGGAGTTCCGCGGCGCGTTCCTCGGAGGCGGCGAGGGAGAGCATGCCGCCGTGGCCGGCGAGTTCGCGGGCGATGACCTGGCTGCGGAGGGCGATCAGCCGCGCTCCGTCGGCCGGTTCGAGGATGCCTGCGACGCAGGCGGCGGCGATCTCGCCCTGCGAATGGCCGACGACGGCGGAGGGCTCGACGCCGAGGGAGCGCCACAGCTCGGCGAGCGAGACCATCACGGCCCACAGAGCGGGCTGGACGACGTCCACGCGCCGCAGCAACTCCTCGTCCCGCAGCGCCTCGTGCAGATCCCAGGCGACGTACGGGGACAGCGCCTCGGCGCACCGCGCGATCGACTCCGCGAACACGCCTGAGGAATCGAGGAGTTCGGTGGCCATCCCGGCCCACTGCGAGCCCTGACCCGGGAAGACGAAGACCGGTCCCCGGCCGGGGGCCCCGTCCGCCGTCCCGTCGACCACGTGCGCGGCGGGTTCGCCCGCGGCGATCGCGTCCAGGCCGGAGAGGAACCCCTCGCGGTCACCGGCCACCACCACGGCGCGGTGTTCCATGACGCTCCGGTCGGTGAGGAGCGACCGGGCGATGTCGGCGGGGGAGCGGTCGCCCGCGGCCGCGAACTCCCGCAGCCGCGCGGCCTGTCCGCGCAGCCCGGCCCGCGTCCGTCCGGAGACCGCCCACGGCAGCACCCCACCGGTGTCCAGGGCCTGCTCGCGCACGGGCTGCTCCGGCGCGGGGCCTTCGGCGGGGGCCTGCTCCAGGATCACGTGGGCGTTCGTGCCGCTGATGCCGAAGGAGGACACGGCGGCCCGCCGCGCGCGGTCCGTCCCCGGCCAGGGGCGGCCGCCGGTGACGAGCTCGACGGCGCCGGAGGACCAGTCCACCTCGGGGGTCGGCCGGTCGACGTGCAGGGTGGCGGGGACGACGCCCTCGCGCATCGCCATCACCATCTTGATGACGCCGGCGATGCCGGCGGCGGCCTGGGTGTGGCCGATGTTGGACTTCACCGAGCCGAGGAGCACGGGCCGTTCCGCGGGCCGGTCCTGGCCGTAGGTGGCCAGCAGGGCCCGGGCCTCGATCGGGTCGCCGAGCGCCGTGCCCGTGCCGTGCGCCTCGACCACGTCCACCCCGGCGGCCGGCAGCCCGGCGTCCGTCAGGGCGTCGCGGACGACCTGCCGCTGGGCGCGACCGCTGGGTGCGGTGAGGCCGTTGGAGGCGCCGTCCTGGTTGACCGCCGAGCCGCGGACGACGGCGAGCACCCGGTGCCCGTTGCGGCGGGCGTCGGACAGGCGCTCCACCAGGAGCATCCCGACGCCCTCGGCCATCCCCGTGCCGTCGGCGGCGGCCGCGAACGCCTTGCAGCGCCCGTCGGGCGACAGCCCGCCCTGACGGCTGAACTCGGTGAAGATTCCCGGGGTGTTGAGGACGGTGACGCCGCCGACGAAGGCCAGCGAGGTCTCCCGCTGCCGCAGCGACCGGATCGCCAGGTGCAGGGCGACCAGGGACGACGAGCACGCGGTGTCCAGCGTGACGGCCGGCCCGGTCAGGCCGAGCTGGTAGGCGATGCGGCCGGAGGCGACGCTCGCGGTCTTGCCGGTCAGCAGGTGGCCGGCGAGCTCCTCCGGGGCCTCGTGCAGCCGGGGGCCGTACTCCTGGTCCATGGTGCCGACGAAGACGCCGGTGCGGCTGCCGCGCAGCGACTCCGGGTCGATTCCGGCGCGTTCCAGCAGCTCCCAGGAGGTCTCCAGCAGCAGGCGCTGCTGCGGGTCCATCGCCAGGACCTCGCGCGGGGCCAGGCCGAAGAAGCGGGCGTCGAAGTCCGCGACGCCGTCGAGGAATCCGCCGCCCGCGGCGACGCTGCCGCCGGCGGCCAGCTGCTCCAGGTCCCAGCCCCGGTCCTCGGGGAACGCCGAGATCGCGTCCTGTTCCGTGGCGACCAGACGCCACAGGTCCTCGGGGGAGCGGACGCCGCCGGGGAGGCGGCAGCTCATGGCGATGACGGCGATGGGGTCGTCGGCATCGCCCACGGAATCGTCGGTTCTGACCCGCTCGGGGGCCGGAGCCGTGGCCGTGAGGTGCTCGGCGAGCCCGGCGGGCGTCGGGTGGTCGAAGAGCTCGGTGGTGGCGAGCCGGGAGCCGAGCGCGCCGTTCAGCCGGCCGCACAGATCGCCGAGCATGATCGAGTCGAAGCCCAGGTCCTTGAACGTGCGCCGGACGTCGAGGTCGTCCGGGGCCGCGTGACCGAGGACGGCGGCCGCGTGGGCCCGCACCTGGTACGCCACGTCGGGGCCGGGTGCGGGGGTCTCCTCCGTCGCGGGCCCGGGAACAGCGGCCAGGGCGACGGCGGCCGGTGCGGCGGCCGTTGACGCGTCGAGCCAGTACCGCCGGCGCCGGAAGGCGTAGCCGGGCAGATCGGTGCGGCGGGCCCCGGTGCCGGCGAACACCCGGGACCAGTCGGGCTCGGCGCCGTACGTCCACAGCTGCGCAAGCGAGGTCAGGAAGCGGCGGGCGCCGCCCTCGCCGCGGCGCAGGGTCCCGGTGCCGGCCAGCGGGGTGCCCGCCGCGTGGCCGGTCTCCAGGACGGCGTTGGTGAGGACCGGGTGCGGGCTGACCTCCAGGAAGACGGAGTGGCCGGCGGCCGAGAGGGCGCGGACGGTGTCCTGGAAGCGGACCGGTTCGCGGACATTGCGGTACCAGTACTCGGCGTCGAGGCCCTCCCCG
Source organism: Streptomyces sp. AV19 (assembly GCF_015999245.1). GTDB lineage: Bacteria > Actinomycetota > Actinomycetes > Streptomycetales > Streptomycetaceae > Streptomyces. The sequence continues at coordinate 39,276 of NZ_JAEAMR010000017.1, forward strand.
GGCACGGGCCCGGCGGTGACCGTGGAGTACACGGGCACGGTGCCGGGGCGCGGGGTGACCGCGGACGCCACCTCCAGCAGCGCCTCGCGGACGTGCGTCACGAGCGGCGAGTGGGACGGCCAGGCGGCCACGACGGTCCGGGCCCGCAGGCCGGCGGCCTCGGCCCGCGCGGTCACCTCGGCCAGCCCCTCGGGCCGGCCCGCGACCACCGTGGCGGCGGGTCCGTTGACCGCGGCGATCCACACGTCGTCCCGGTCCGCGAGGAGTGCGCCGACCCGCTCCGCCGAGGCGGCGACGGTCGCCATGCCGCCGCGGCCGGCCAGTCCCTCGGCGGCCACCTGGCTGCGCAGGGCGACCAGGCGGGCGCCGTCCTCCAGGGTGAGGGCGCCGGCGACGCAGGCGGCGGCGATCTCGCCCTGGGAGTGACCGACCACGGCGGCCGGCTCGACGCCCAGGGAGCGCCACAGCTCGGCCAGCGACACCATGACCGTCCACAGGCAGGGCTGGATGACCTCGACCCGCTCCAGCACGCGCTCGTCGGCGGTCTCCCGCAGGACGTCGAGGACGTTCCAGTCGAGGTACGGCTCCAGGGCCCGTGCGCAGCGCTCGGCGGAGGCGGCGAACACCGGTGAGGCGCCGAGGAGTTCGGCGGCCATGCCGACCCACTGGGAGCCCTGGCCGGGGAAGACGAAGACCACGCCGCCGTCCGGGCCGGCGGGGGCGGTGCCGGCGACGACGTGGGCGGCGGGGCCGCCGGCGGCGATCGCGTCCAGGCCGGTCAGGCACTCGTCCCGGGTCCCGGCCAGGACGACGGCGCGGTGCTCCAGGGCGGTGCGGTGCGCGGCGAGGGACCAGGCGAGGTCGGCGGGCGCGCGGTCGCCGTCGGCGGCGGGGCCGCGCAGGCGCGCGGCCTGTGCGCGCAGCCCGTCGGCGGAGCGGCCCGAGACGGGCCAGGGCAGGAGGCCCTCGGCGCGCAGCGCCGGGGCGTGGCCGTCGGTGGGGGAGGGGGCGGTGGCGGCAGGGGCCTCGGCGACGATCACGTGGGCGTTGGTGCCGCCGACGCCGAAGGCGGACACCCCGGCGACGAGCGGTTCGCCGGGGCGGGGCCAGCCGGTCGTCGCGGTCTGCACCTCGAGGTTCCAACGGTCCAGCGGGATGGCCGGGTTGGGGGTGCGGAAGTTGAGACTTGCCGGGAGCCTGCGGGCCTCGACGGCGAGCAGGACCTTGATGAGGCCGGTGATGCCGGCGGCGCCCTCCAGGTGGCCCACGCCGGTTTTGGCCGAGCCCACCCGCAGGGGGTGGCCGCCGGGGCGTTCGCCCGTGACGGCCCCGGCGAGCGCGGCCGCCTCGACCGGGTCGCCGACCGCCGTTCCCGTGCCGTGCAGTTCGACGTACTGGATCTCGTCGGGAGAGGTGCCGGCCGCGGCGCGGGCCCGGCGCAGGACGTCTTCCTGGGCGGCGCGGCTGGGGGTGGTGAGGCTGTCGCCGCCGCCGTCGTTGTTGACGGCGCTGCCGCGCAGGACGGCGTGGATCCGGTCGCCGTCGGCGAGGGCGCGGCCGAGGGGCTTGAGCAGGACCAGGCCGCCGCCCTCGCCGCGGACGTAGCCGTTGGCGCGGGCGTCGAAGGTGAAGCACTGCCCGTCCGGTGACAGGCCGCCGAAGCGCGTGACGCCGAGGGTGGTGTCGAAGGTGAGGTTGAGGTTGACGCCGCCCGCGAAGGCGGTGTCGCACTCGCCGGCGCGCAGGCTCTGGCAGGCGGCGTGCACGGCGACGAGCGAGGAGGACTGCCCCGAGTCGACGACCATGCTGGGGCCCTGGGCGCCCAGCAGGTACGAGAGCCGGTTGGCGATCATGCCGCGGGTCAGGCCGGTGAGGGTGTGGTGGGTGACGGCCTCATGTCCGTGCCGGTGCAGCAGGGCGGCGTAGTCGTCGTTGATGGCGCCGACGAAGACTCCGGTGCGCTGCCGGGCGAGGCGGGCGGTGGTCAGCCCGGCGTCCTCGAGGGCCTCCCAGCCGAGTTCGAGCATCAGCCGCTGCTGGGGGTCCATGGCGGCCGCCTCGCGGGGCGAGATCCCGAAGAACGCGGCGTCGAATTCGTCGACTTGGCGCAGGAAAGCGCCCTTGCCGGGTATCGCGGCGGATTCCGCGCCGGGCGGCCGGGTCCAGCGGTCCGCGGGCACGGAGGTGACCGCGCTCGTGCCGCTTTCGAGCAGTTGCCAGAACTCGTCCGGATTTTCCGCTCCCGGCAGACGGCAGGCGATCCCGATGACCGCGATGGGACCGTCGGCCGGATGAAGGCATGACGAGTCGGAAACTCTGGACAAAAGAAACACTCTCCCCCGTGATCCTGAAACGTGCATCCCAGCCGCCGTGCGGAAAATCCGGAACCACCGGCCCGGGACGGGCCGTAACCGTGGGATGAAGGGACCGGAAAACCGTACGGAGATCTCACGGGCGCTGAATGTGCGAACCGGAGATTCGGCCGGAAGGTGATGATGTCGAGATCAACTGGCGTGAAGGTACCCCACGCCGGAGGGGGGTGCAAGCATTTTCGATGCCATCACCGCTGGTCACCGGCGCGCTCCGGGGTGTTGCGGGGCGCTATGCGGAATGTGGAACTCCCTTCCTTGTCGGTCGGGTTGAGGTTATGGTTGGCGTCGCGACGGCGGCCCGGTGGGTCGCGTACCGTACGGCTTCAGGCCGCCTGACGGTGCGTTTCCCGGCCGTCGGCACCAACTTGACGTTCTTGGCCCGCTTTTCCTTGCGCCCCGGTTGCCGGGTGTGCGTAGCTGTCGGTTCCGGGAATCCATCCGCTTTCGCATGGTGCGGTTTTGTGAGCACGGTCACGGCAGGGGTCGGTTTTCCTCCCCGCGGGTGAGGGAAATACCGACGGCTTCAACACGTCCGGCAATCGGCGCAGTTCGTCAGACAAACACGGGGAGAAACCAGTCCTATGGCTCCATCCATCGTTGTCCGGGACGTGTTGGACAGGGAGGTCGTCCGCCGTTCGGTGGACACCGCGCTCGCGGACTTCCTGACGGCCAAGGCCCGCACCGCCACCTCCCAGCCGCACCTGGGCTACCTGTCCGGACTGCTCCAGGACTTCATGGCCGGGGGCAAGCGCATCCGCCCGCTGCTGTGCGCGACCGGCTGGTACGCCGTCGGCGGGGGCGAGGACCCCCGGCCCGTGTACCAGGTCGCGGCCTGCCTGGAGATGTTCCACGCCTTCGCGCTGATCCACGACGACGTCATGGACGACAGCGACACCCGGCGCGGCCGGCCCACCATCCACCGCACCCTGGCCGCGCAGAGCGCCGGGCGCCGGGGGGAGGAGGAGGCCGAGGGATTCGCCAAGAACGCCGCGGTCCTCCTCGGCGACCTCGCGCTCACCTGGTCGGACGAGCTGCTGCACTCGGCGGGGCTCACCCCGGTGCAGCTGGGCGCCGTGCTGCCGCTGCTGAACGACATGCGCACCGAGCTGATGGTCGGTCAGTTCCTCGACCTGGACGCCACCGGCGGGCTGACGGACGACATCGAGGCCACGCTCAACGTCAACCGGTACAAGACCGCGAAGTACACCATCGAACGCCCCCTGCACATCGGTGCCGCCGTCGCGGGCGCCGGCCCCGAGGCCATGGAGGCGTTCACCGCCTTCGCCCTGCCGCTGGGGGAGGCGTTCCAGCTCCGCGACGACCTCCTCGGGATCTACGGCGATCCGGGGACCACCGGCAAGTCGCACCTCGACGACCTGCGGGCGGGCAAGAACACCACGCTGACCGCCCTCGCCCTGCGCGACGCCGACGCCGCCCAGACCGCGCTGCTGCGCGACTCGCTCGGCAACCCCCTCCTGGACGAGCAGGGTGCCGCCGGCGTCCGGGAGGTCTTCGAGGCCACCGGCGCCCGCGCGACCGTCGAGCGGATGATCGACGAGCGCCACCGGCAGGCGCTGGACGCCCTCGCCGGCGCCCCGTTCGTCCCGGACGCCGTCGCCGCCCTGGAAGAGATCGCCCGCCTGGCCACTGTGAGGAACTCATGATCACCACCGACACGACCATGCCGCGGGAGATCGCGGACCGGGGCATGCGGCGGCACTGGGAGAAGAGCACCCGCCGCTTCGCCGAGGCGTTCGACCGGCACATCGGCTACCGGCCGCAGTTCGTCCCGCTGACCGACGCCGAGCTGCGGGAGGTGATCGACGCGTGCAACACCGCGGTGGCGCCCTTCGGCAAGCAGGTCTCCGACGAGCGCTGGATCTCCTACATGGACGTCGTCCGCTGGTCGCAGAGCGCCCCCAACATCCGGGACATGGAAGCGTTCAAGGCCGTCTGCATCCTGAACTGCGTCACCTTCGTGTGGGACGACATGGACCCGGCGCTGCACGACTTCGACGTGTTCCTGCCCGAACTGCGCCGGATATGCGAGAAGTACTACCAAGGTGAGGACGCCTGGTTCGCCTACGAGGCCGCCCGGGCCTTCGTCACCAGCGACCACATGTTCCGCGACTCGCCCATCAAGCAGGTGCTCTGCTCGACCTCCCCCGAGCAGTACTTCCGGTTCCGCGTCACGGACGTCGGCGTGGACTTCTGGATGAAGATGTCCTACCCGATCTACGCCGACCCGCAGTTCACCGAGCACGCCAAGACGGGGCTGGCCGCCCGGATGACCACCCGCGGCCTGGCCATCGTCAACGACTTCTACTCCTACGACCGCGAGCTGTCCCTCGGCCAGATCACCAACTGCTTCCGGCTCTGCGACGTCTCCGACGACCAGGAGTTCGACGCGTTCTTCCAGGCCCGCCTGGACGACATCGTCGAGGACATGGAGTGCATCAAGTCCTTCGACGACGTCACCCGGCCGGTGCTGCTGGACCTCATCCACGGCAACTTCGTCTGGACCACGTCCAACAAGCGGTACAAGGCCGCGGTCAACGACGTCAACTCGCGGATCCAGTGAGGAACCAGTCCCCGTGACCCCGGCGAACACCTCGAAACGGGCGGAAAAGACCGCCCGTTCCTTCTCCACCGGCATCGCCCCGGGAGCGCTCCCGCTGGCCGGGCACGCGCTCGCCCTCTGGCGCCGCCCCCTGGAGTTCCTCGCGGACCTGCCCGCCCGCGGCGACCTCGTCGAGCTCCGGCTCGGCCCCAGCCGCGCCTACCTCGCCTGCCACCCCGAACTCGTCCGGCACGTCCTGCTCAACCCCCGTGTCTTCGACAAGGGCGGCGTCTTCGACAAGGCGCGCAAGCTGCTCGGCAACAGCCTCTCGGTCTCCCGCGGCGACGAACACCGCTACCAGCGGCGCCTCATCCAGCCGGCGTTCCACTCGGCCAAGATCGCCGAGTACACGGCGGCGGTCGGCGACGACACCCGGGCCGTGATCGGCTCCTGGCGGGCCGGCCAGACCCGGGACATCAGCGAGACCATGCACGCCCTGCTGATGCGCGTCGCCGCCCGGACGCTGTTCTCCGCCGGCGTCGACGAGGCGACGATCGAGGAGGCGCGGCACTGCCTGCGGATCGTCTCCCACGGCATCCACAAGCGCACCGTCGCCCCGCTGGGGATCATGCAGAAGCTCCCCACCCCGGACAACCGGCGCTACGACCGGGCCAACACCCGGCTGCGGCAGATCGTCGCCGAGATGATCCGCCGGCGCGAGCAGTCCGCCGAGGACCACGGCGACCTGCTCTCCACCCTGCTGCGCGCCGAACACCCCGACACGGGCAAGCGCCTGAGTGCCCGTGAGGTGCTCGACCAGGTCGTCACCTTCCTCGTGGCCGGCAGCGAGACCACGGCGTCCACCCTCGCGTTCGTCTTCCACCTCCTGGGCCGCCACCCGGAGGCCGAGCGGCGGGTGCACGCCGAGATCGACGCCGCGCTCGACGGCCGCGCGCCCGTCTTCGAGGACCTGCCGAAGCTGGAGTACACCCGCGCCGTCATCAACGAGGCACTGCGGCTGTACCCGCCGTCGTGGATGTCGATGCGGGTCGCGGCGGTCGACGCCGACCTGGGCGGACGGCGCATCCCGGCCGGCACGATGATCCTCTACAGCGCGTACGCGCTCCACCACAACCCCGAACTGTTCCCCGAACCCGAGCGGTTCGACCCGGAGCGCTGGCTGCCCGACCGCATCAAGGACGTGCCGCGCGGGGCCCTGCTCCCGTTCGGCGCGGGCAGCCACAAGTGCATCGGCGACGTCCTCGCCCTCACCGAGACCGCCCTCGTCGTCGCCACGATCGCCGGACAGTGGCGGCTGCGGCCCGTCCCCGGCTCCCGGCTGCGGCCGGAACCCAAGGCGACGCTGGAACCCGGCCCGCTTCCCATGGTGTGCGAGGCGCGCTGACGGTGCCGGACGGCGGCCCCCCGGGCCCGCCGTCCGGCCGAACCCCTTTCCGAGCGAAGGACATTCACCTATGAGGACCGCGCCCCGAGCCGCCGAGCACCACTGGCGGGTCGCCGCCGCGCCCGGCGGGCTCCCGCTGATCGGCCACGCCCTCCACATGGGGCGCCGGCCGCTGGAGTTCGTCGCCTCCCTGCCCGCCCACGGCGACCTGGTCGAGCTGAAGCTGGGCCCCAAGGCCGCCTACCTGCCCTGCCACCCCGACCTCGTCCAGCAGGTCCTGGTCAACGCGCGGGTCTACGACACGGGCGGACCGGTCAAGGAGAAGGCCCGGCCGATCCTCGGCAACGGCCTGATCACCTCCGACTGGGCCGACCACCGCAGGCAACGACGGCTCGTACAGCCCGCGTTCCACACCGCCCGCATCGCCGGCTACGCCACGGTGATGGAGGAGGAGTGCGCCGCCGAGGCCGAGAACTGGGGCGCCGGGAAGGCCATCGACGTCAGCAACGCCATGCTGGCCCTGACCGCCCGCGTCACCGCCCGCGCCCTGTTCTCCACCGACATCGCCACCGGCGCCATCGCCGAGATCCAGCGCAGCCTGCCCGTCATCGTGCACGGCGCCTACCGCCGGGCCATCGACCCCACCGGCCTGTTCCAGAAACTCCCCATCGAGGCCAACCGCGGCTTCGACCGCGCCCTGACGCGACTGCACCGCCTCATCGCGCGGATCATCGAGGACTACCGGCGCACCGAGGGCGACCAGGGCGACCTGCTGTCGGCCCTGCTCTCCGCCGAGGACCCCGAGACCGGCGGGAAGCTCGACGACCAGGAGATCCACGACCAGGTCATGACCCTGCTCATGGCCGGCATCGAGACCACCGCCGGCGCCCTCACCTGGGCCTGGCACCTGCTCGGCCGCAACCCGCGTGCCGAGGAGAAGCTGCACGCCGAGGTGGACGAGGTGCTCGGCGGCCGCGCCCCCGGATTCGCCGACATCCCCCGACTCGACTACACGCGACGGGTGTTCACCGAGACCCTGCGCCTGTACCCGCCCGCCTGGCTCTACACCCGCACCACCACCGAGCCCACCGAACTGGGCGGACGACGCCTGCCCACCGGCTCCGACATCCTCATCAGCCCCTACGTCCTGCACCACAACCCCGAACTCTTCCCCGACCCCGAGGCGTTCGACCCGGACCGGTGGCTGCCCGAGCGGGCCAAGGACGTCGCGCGCGGCCACTACATGCCGTTCGGCGGCGGCAGCCGCAAGTGCATCGGCGAGGTCTTCGGGATGACGGAGTCGACGCTCGCCCTGGCCGCCATCGCCTCCCGCTGGCGGCTGCGCCCGGTCCCGGGCCGCACGGTCCGCCCGCAGGCCCACATGAGCCTGAGCGCCGGACCGCTGCCCATGGTGCCGCGCCCGCGCTGACCGCTCATGACCGGGGCATTGTGCGCGAGGGTTCCGACGGAGGCCACGTACGGAATGCCCCGGAAGGCGGCCACCGGCCCCTCGGCAACCCCGCGTACGCGGCCCGTCCCGGTGGTCACCACCGGCCGCCGGTCTTCCGTCACCGGACGCCGGTGAACGTTCCGGTCATGTCCGCGAGCCATGTCCGGCCGACGGCCGGTACCGCCGTGTCCTTGTACCCCTGCCCCTGACAGTGCCAGTCATGGCGCGGCGTGGCCGCCTCCAGCCGCGCGTCGGCTGCCGGAGCGCTGGTGACGGCCACGGCCAGGGCGAGTGGTGCCGCCGCGTGGAGAAGCCGGGAAAACTTCATGGCGGGCTCCTCCTGTTTTCCTCCGCCGGCCACGGAACAGCCTTCGCCGGCCGACTGCCTCACAACTCCAGGACAGTTTCCCGCAGTCGGCGACCTGGCCTGTCCGCGAGGGCGGGCCGGGTGTCGGCGCGGGTCAGCGGGCCCGCCCGGTGATGGCGTCGGGGCCGAACAGATCCGCCGCGTTGTCGGCCATGACGGCCCGCACGGTGTCCGGTGGCAGGCCCGCGTTCTCGACATAGGTGACGGCGCGGGTGTAGAGGTCGTCCTGGAAGTAGGGATAGTCGCTGCCGAGCAGGAAGTTGTGCGGTCCAAAGGTGTCCACGGCGCATCTGAGGGCGGGTGCGTGGAAGTTGGCGGTGTCGAACCACATCCGTCCGGCCGCCCGGGCTGGGCTGTCGGGAAAGGCGTTCCAGACCCGGTAGTTGTCCTCGACGCGCTGCATCAGGAACGGCAAGTGCCCGCCGAGATGCGCGACATGGACTTTCATACCGGGGTACTTGGCGGTGATTCCGGCGCGCAGGAGGTGCAGGACGGCGATGGTGTCCTCGATCGGGGCGCCGATGACCCATGTCAGACCGTGGTCGGTGATGAGGGGGGATGCGGCGCCGCCGCCGGTGGGGTGGATGTGGAGGACCGCGCCCCGGCGGTCCAGCTCGGCGTAGAAGGGTTCGAGGGCGGGGTCGGCGAGGCTGCGGCCGAGCACGGTGGTGGTGATGGCGGCGCCGACGAAGCCGAGGTCGTCGAGGGCCCGGCCGAGTTCGGCGATTGCCGCGTCGGCGTGCGGGAGTGGCGTGGCCGCGTAGGCGGCGAAGCGGTCCGGGTGGCGGCGTACGAGGTCGGCGTACAGGTCGTTGGCCGTCCGCGCGGCCTCGACCGCGTGCGACCGGTCCTCGAAATGCGGCAGTTGGGGGCTCGCGGAGAGGATCTGCACGTCCACGCCGGCCTCGTCCATCATCCGCAGCCGGGTCTCCACGTCGCCGTCGGCGTCACCCGCGCACGGGACGCGTGCGATGTCGGTGTCGTGGCTGCCGAAGCGGGTCAGCAGATCCAGGTAGGCAGCCGGATAGTAGTGCGCATGCGTGTCGATACGCATCATTCCACCTTCCATCCTCCGGAAAAGCCTGCTTGATCAGCGGTGACGCCGCATCCCGGGCCCCGCCCGCTCGTACGGCGCAGCCCGGGATGCCGGTCCCCGGCGACGCGGCCAGGCTGAAGTGAAACGGCCCCCGGAAGAGGAGTGCGCGTGAGTGTGGGTATGAATGCGGCACCCGGCGGCGCGGCCGGGGTGCGCAGGCTGATCGTGGCGATGACCGGTGCGTCGGGTCAGTCGATCGGGGTCCGGATTCTGCTCGCGTTGCGTGATCTCGGCGTGGAGACGCATCTGATCATGACGCGGTGGGCGCAGGCGATGGTCGAGTGGGAGTCCGAGCACACTGCGGACGATGTGCGGGCGCTGGCGCACCATGTGCATGGTCCCGCGGACATGGCGGCGCTGCTGTCCAGCGGCTCGTACCCGATGGACGGGATGATCGTGGCGCCGTGCAGCATGAAGACGCTCGCGGCGATCCGGCACGGGCAGTCCGACACCCTCGCGAGCCGGGCGGCCGACGTCACGATCAAGGAGCAGCGCAAACTGGTGCTCGTGCCGCGGGAGATGCCGCTGAGCGCCGTGCACCTGGAGAACATGCTGGATCTGGCCCGGCTCGGGGTGGTGATCGCACCGCCCATGCCGGCGTTCTACCACCGGCCCGAGAGCGTGGACGAGGTCCTGACGCACGTCGTGGCCAGGGTGCTCGATCTGTTCGGCCTCGAACTGCCGGGCGCGAGGCGCTGGGGCGGCCCGCCGACCCGGGAGGGCTCTCCGGCCGGGGAGGACGCGTCATGACACGGCATCTGAAGAGCCTGCGCGACTATCTCGACGTCCTGAGGGAGCGGGGGGACCTTCAGGAGGTCAAGCGAGAGGTCAGCACCGATCTGGAGATGGGTGCGATCATCCGGCACGCGAGCGAGACCTGCGCCCCGGCGCCGCTGTTCACCAACATCCGTGACCACGAGGGCTACCGGCTGCTCGGCGCGCCGTTCTCTTACAGCAGCGACCGCGACGCGCGGATGGCCCGGATCGCCATCGGGCTGGGGCTGGCGCCGGAGACGACCGGCCTGGAGATCGTCGACGCGCTGCTGGAGCACTGGGACGCCGAACCGGTCCCGCCGGTCGTCGTGGACGACGCCCCCTGTCAGCAGAACGTCCTGACGGGCGACGACGTGGATCTGACGAAGTTCCCCGTGCCGATGATCCACAAGGGGGACGGCGGACGCTTCCTCGGCACACTCGGCATCTTCGTCTACCGGACCCCGGACCGGTCGTGGACGAACTGGAGCATTGCCCGGGCCATGCTGATCGACCGCAACCGCTTCACGGCGGCGCTGCCCCACGGACAGCACAACCGGATGGTCGCCGAACAGTGGGACGCCGGCACACCCGTGCCGTTCGCCCTGGTCCAGGGCGCGGAACCGGCCGCCGTCATCTCGGGCGGCTCGCCGCTGCCCCAGGGGACCTCGGAGGCGGGATTCCTCGGGTCCCTGTTCGGCGAGCCCCTGGAAACGGTGCGGTGCAAGACGGTGGACCTGGAGGTGCCGGCGACCGCGGAGATCGTCATCGAGGGCCACGTCGACCTCGGGGGCAGATGGGGGGAGGGCGAGATGTGGCCCGAGGGCCCGATGGGCGAGTTCCACGGCTATATGCACGGCGGCCCCAGCCCCTGCCCGCTGTTCCACGTCACCGCCGTGACCCACCGCGACAACCCGATCCTGCCGGTCTGCAACGCCGGCAAGCCGGTCGACGAGACCCACTCCATCACCTCCCCCGGCATCTCCGCCTCCTGTCTGCGCGAACTCCGCAACAACGGCATCCCCGTCACCCGCGTCTGGATGCCTCCCGAATCCGCGATGCACCTGCTGGTGGTGACCGTCCCGAACGACTGGGCACAGCGCAGCGGTCTGGGCGGCGACGACCTGTGCCGGAAGATCGGCACACTGTGCAAGGGCACCCACGGCTCGCTCTGGTACAGCCAGGTCATGGTCTTCGAGGACGATGTCGACCCGACGGACCTGCGGGACATCCTGTGGGCCTTCACCACCCGCTGCCACCCCACCGAGAGCACCCTGATCCTCGAGAACCAGGGCGTCGGCCCGATCGACCCGCTCTACTTCCGCGCGGGAGTCCCGGAGAAGACCGGCGGACGCGGGCCCGTCGCCGTGCACAACTGCCTGCTGGCAGACCGCGAGGGCGACATCAGCCCGGCCTCCTTCGCGGACAACTATCCCGCCGAGCTGCGCCGCAGCGTCCTCGCCCGCTGGGGCGAGCACTCCGGATGAGCACACGGTGAATCCGCCCGCCGGCGTTCGGGGCGGTGGCGGATGCCGACGGAGCAACAGGCACCTGCCGGCCGGCCGCCGCCCGTGATCAAGGACGGGGCACCGGCCGGCGGCGGCGACATTATCCCCGGCCCGGAGCAGGACAGCGGCCGGCGTTCCTGGCCGCGTGGCCATGTGCTCGGCCAACGGGCCCACGTCTACGAGGGCCTGTGACCGCTGCCGCCGTGCACAACCAGCGCGAGGAGCTCATGCCCGCACCGTCCGCTCGGCCGGCGGGCACGGACACGGTGTCGAGGTCGCTCGTGTGGACGACAGTGGCCGGCACCGTGCGTATGCCGCCGCTGTCGGTCAGCCGTCCGTAGCCGGCCGGCCGCTTATGCGGGGTGGCGCCTTCGCCGACCGCTCCGGCTCGTCGAACCGGTTGCGCGAGCCCGCCACCACCCGCCACAGTCTCAGCTGCAGGCCCTTGTCCGGCCTGGTCCCTGCGCGCCACGATCCGCGCGAAGAACTCCTCGTCCACCTCGGTGCGGCTGCCACCCGGCGAGGCGTCAGAACGTCACCGGCAGGTGGTGCAGGCCGCGCAGCATCAGGCTGGGCCGCCAGGTGAGACCGGCGGGCTCGGCGTCGAGCGCCAGGTCCGGCAGGCGCTCCAGGAGGGTCCGGAAGGCGATGACGCCCTCCAGGCGGGCCAGCGGTGCGCCGAGGCAGTGATGGACGCCGTGTCCGAAGGCCAGATGGCCCCTGGTGTCGCGGCGGATGTCGAAGCGGTCCGGCTCCGGGAAGTGCGCGCCGTCGCGCGAGGCCGAGGCCAGGACGACGGCCACCGACTCCCCGGCGGGGATAGCGGTGCCGGCGATCTCCACCGGCTCCTTGGTGAAGCGGAACGCGGCCGTCTCCACGGCGCCGTCGTAACGCAGCATCTCCTCGACGGCGTTCTCCAGCAGCGACCAGTCGGCGCGCAGCGCGGCCAGCTGGTCGGGGTGGCGCAGCAGCGCGAGGGTGCCGCTGGAGATGAGGTTGGCGGAGGTCTCGTAGCCGGCGACGAGCAGCAGGAACGCCATACCGAGCATCTCCTCGGCCGACAGCGCGTCGTCGTCCTCGTCCATGGCCTGCACGAGCGCGCTCAGCAGGTCCTCGCCCGGCTCCTCGCGCTTGGCCGCGATGAGCTCGGCCAGGTAGCCGGTCATGGCCTGGACGGCCGCCCCGGCGGCTTCCGGGCGGGTGACGTCGTTGGTCGCCAGGTACCAGTCGTGGAACGCCTTGTGGTCCCGGGCCGGCACGCCGAGCAGGTTGCAGATGACCGACAGCGGCAGCTGCAGCGCGTAGGACTCGACGAGGTCGGCGCGGCCCAACGGCTGCATGGCGTCGAGGAGTTCGTCGGCGATCCGCTGGATGTCCGGGCGCATGGCCTCGATGCGGCGCGGGGTGAACGCCTTGGCGACGAGCTTGCGCAGCCGGGTGTGCTGGGGCGGGTCGGTCTGCACCATGTTGAGGCCGATGGCGTTGCCGCCGTCGTCCTCCCAGCCGGCCGAGTGGCGTATGTCGTTGCTCAGCCGCGGGTCCGCCAGGGCGGCCCGGGCCTCCTCGCGGCCGACGACGAGCCAGAACGCGCCGTTCGCGTCGGTCCGCACACGGTGCACGGGGCCCTGCGCGCGCAGCCGCGCGTAGACAGGGTAGGGGTCGGAGACGAAGGTCGTGCCGAGTGCCGAGAGGTCCTCGACGGGAGACGCGGGCATAGCGGTAGTCCCTAGCTCGAAGGGCGGGTTCGTCCAACTGGTGGTGCAGGGGCGGAACCGGGGACCACTCCCCGCATCGCATGATCACCGTAGCATGAAGCGGGGACGACTCCCCGGTTCGTGTAGAGTCGCGCTCCATGAGCAGCGGCGAGCACCGACCCACGCCCCTGCGCCGGGACGCCCGGCGCAACCGGGACATGCTGCTCGCGGCAGCCCGCACCGTCTACGCGGAACAGGGCGTCGACGCCCCGCTCGACGACATCGCCCGCCGCGCCGGCGTCGGCAACGCCACCCTCTACCGGCACTTCGCCGGCCGCGCCGCCCTCGTCGAGGCCGTCTTCAGCGACGCCCTGACGGCCGTCCTGGACGCCGGTGAGCAGGCCCGGCGTAACGCGGACGCCTGGGCCGGCCTGACCGGCTACCTGGAGCACGTCTTCGAACTCCTCGCCGCCGACCGGGGCGCCGGCGACCTGATGACCGCGGCCGTCGAGGGCGTCCCCTCCCTGGAGGCGCTGCGGCCGCACAACCACGAGACGATCGACACCCTCCTGTGCCGCGCCCGCGAACAGGGCGCCGTGCGCGACGACATCACCACCGAAGACCTGCTGTTCCTGCTGGCGGCGCTGGGCCGGGCCGTCCCCGCGGCGGCCGCCGCCGCGCCCGGGGCCTGGCGGCGCTGCCTCGCGCTGTTCCTCGACGGGCTGCGCGCCGGGGCCGGACGCCCCCTGCCCGCACCGCCGTTGACGCCCGAACAGTTCGGGACCGCCGTCCGCCACCTCGGCTGCCGGCCGCCCCGCGACGGCTGAGGCCCGGAACGCCGCCCGTCAGGGCGGCGTCAGGGATCGGGCGCGTGACTTGAACCCGCGCCCCCCGCTCCCTTTGATGGTCCGTGTGAACAGCCATCTGCGCCACGACGACCGGCCGCCGCATAGCGCGGTCCCCGGTCCCGCGCGCTGTTCCCGTCCCGTGCGGTAACGCACGTTCTTCTCTCCATCCTTCGCTCGCACGGCAGTTGACCCGCCTTCGGCGCGGGCACCGCCGCGTACCTTCCTTCCCGGAGTGGATCATCATGTCTTCAGCCGTCTCCCCTGCCCCCAGGACCGTCCTGGTCACCGGTGCCACCTCCGGCATCGGCTGGGAGACCGCCCGGCTGCTCGCCGGGCGCGGCGACACCGTCGTCCTCCACGCGCCGGACCGGGCCAGTGGCGAGGACGCCGTCGCCCGCCTGGCCGCCGCCGGTGCCGACGCCGGCCGACTCGACCTGACCGTCGCCGACTTCTCCCGCCTCGACGAGGTCCGCGCCATGGCCGCCCACGTCGCCGACCGGCACCCCGTCCTCGACGTCCTCGTCAACAACGCGGCCGTCGCCGCCCCCGAACGGCGGACCCTGACCGCCGACGGCAACGAACTCGCCTTCCAGGTCAACTTCCTGGCCGCCTACCTGCTCACCCACGAGCTCGCCGGCCCGCTCGGCGCCCGGCCCGGCAGCCGCGTCGTCAACGTCTCGTCCTCCATGCACCGCACCGCCTCGATCGCCTGGAACGACCCCCAGCGCGCCAAGCGCTACTCGCGCCTGGCCGCCTACGCCCAGTCCCAGCTCGCCCTGACCGTCTTCGCGCGGGCCGAGGCGTCCTGGACCTCCGTCAGCGTCCACCCCGGCGTGTGCGACACGGCACTGCTGCCGATGTACGCGCACGAGGGCGAGACCGCCGCCGACGGCGCCGCGCGCGTCGTCCGGCTGTGCGACCCCGTCACCGAGCTCGTCCCCGGCGCCTACTACGACCGCACCGCCGTTTCCCCGGCCGCCCCGGTCGCCATGGAGGACCGCACCGTCCGCCGGCTGTGCAGGCTGGCCGACCAGCTCGTCGCCAAGTCCGCCTGAAACGGCGCCGGTTGCCGTCCCGAGAGGAGGGATGACGATGTCGAAGCGCGCACGCAAGAAGAAGGCCCGCCGCAAGAAGGGGCCCAACCACGGGAAGAAACCGAACAGCTGATCTGCCGTCACCGAGTTCCGGAGCGGATTCACGTGATCGAGTGGTGTGCTGCCGTCCCGGCCGCCGGGCCATGGGCGTCCTGGTTCCCCGCCGGCCGGCCCGGCCCGGGCGCGCTCGCCGAGCACGTCCGGACCACCGGTCACGGCCGCTGGTGGGTCGACCGCCCGGCGGACCCCCGGGCCGCCGTCGTCACCTGCGCGCGGCACGCCGTCCTCAGCGGCGACCCGCGCACGACCGCCCCCGCCGGGCTGGCCGGCCTGGCCCACCACTACGTCCTCGCACCGGACCGCTTCCTGCCGGTGCTGGGCGCCGCCTTCGAGCGCCTGGTCCCCTGGGAGCGCATGATCTGGATCCACCACGACCCGGGGCGGGCCGCGCCACCGCGCCCCGCCCCGGGGATCCGGATCCGCCGCCTGATCCCCACGGACGCCCCCGCCGTCCGGGGCCTCGGCGAGGAACTGTCGTGGATCACCGAGAGCTGGGGCGGCCCCGCCGGACTGGCCGCCCCCGGCCGCGCCTGGGGCGCCTTCCGGGGCCGTCGCCTGCTCTCCCTCGCCGCCGTCCACTTCACCGGCAGCCGCTACGAAGACCTCGCCGCGGCCACCCGCCCCGGCGAGCGCGGCCGCGGGCTGGCGACGGCCTGCGTCACCGCCCTGTGCGCGGACGTCGCGTCCCGCGGCCGCGTCCCGAGCTGGACGTGCTCCCGTGACAACCACCCCAGCCGGGGGCTCGCGGCGGCGGCCGGGTTCCGGCCCGAGTGGGGGTATGTGCACTATGCGGTGGGGGCCGCCGCCGTGCGCGGGTCCGTGCCCGTGCGGTGACATGACGGCGGGGCCCTGGGCCCCGGTCCGGATGTGCCGCGTGGCGGATGTGCCGGTTCCGCGTCGTCGCCGTCCACCGACGCCGGGCACCTCGCCCGCCTGCGGGCCACCGCCGACGTGGCGCAGTCCGCGAAGTCCGGCGACGAGGTCGTCGGCCACGTCCGCGACCAGCTCGTCGAGCTGCTGACGCTGCGCGACTGCCGGTTCGAGTACGGCACGCTGCTCGGCCGTCCGCCGCGCCTGGAGGCCGACGGGACGGTGGCCGTCGGCCGCCGGGAGTGGGACGTGGACCGGCTCGGCCTGCCGGACGAGGAGATCGAGCTGCGCGCCTACGGCAACGGCCGCTACCTCGGCCGGTTCATGCTCCGGCCCACCCCCGGCGTCACCCCGCCGCTGGAGGCGCGCCTGGTCGCCGTCACCCTCGCCGGCCAGGCCGGCACCGCGCCGAGCGGCGGCCATTGAGCGTCACCGCAGACGCCGCAGGTCCCGGTTCAGCGCGACGACGTTGACCCGCTCCCCGCCCAGGAACCCCAGGAAGCGGCCCTCGACGTGCGCGGCGACCAGTTCCTCGACCCGCCGCACCGGCAGCCCGCGCGCCCGGGCCACGCGCGGGGCCTGCTCGCGGGCGTACGCGGGGGAGATGTCCGGGTCGAGGCCCGAGCCGCTCGCGGTCAGCGCGTCGACGGGGACGGACGCCGGAGGGACGCCGTCCAACACGGCCGCGGCGGCGCGGCGTTCCTCGACGGAGACGATGAGCACGGGGTTGTTGGGCCCCAGGTTGGACGGCCCCGAGGCCCTGGCGTCGTAGTCGCCGGCCGAGGGGCGGGGCTGGAACCACCTCGGGTCCGGGCGGAGCCGCTCCGCCGCGTCGCGCGGATTCCGCTTCGGTAGCGCGAAGGACTGGCCCAGCAGCGCGGAGGCGACGGGACGGCCGTCCTCCTCGACGAGCGAGCCGTTCGCCGCGTCCCGGAAGGCCAGTTGGGCGATGCCGGTGACCGCCAGCGGATAGGCGACGCCCGTGAGGACGGTGAACACCAGGAGCATCCGCAGGGCCGACAGGTGCCGCCGCAGCGACGGCGGAAGGTGCCGCATGGGGTCCGCCTCTCTCGGCCGTCAGTGCAGGCCGGGTACGAACTGGACGACGAGGTCGATGAGTTTGATGCCGACGAAGGGGAGAGCGAGGCCGCCGAGCCCGTACAGCCCGATGTTCCGGCCGAGGAGGGCCGCCGCCGACGAGGGCCGGTAGCGCACGCCGCGCAGCGCCAGCGGGATCAGCACGACGATGATCAGGGCGTTGAAGACGATCGCCGAGGTCACCGCCGACGTCGGGCTGTGCAGCCGCATGACGTTGAGGCGGTCGAGGCCCGGGTAGGCGGCGGTGAACATCGCGGGGATGATGGCGAAGTACTTGGAGACGTCGTTGGCGATGGAGAAGGTGGTCAACGCGCCCCGGGTGATGAGGAGTTGCTTGCCGATCTCGACGATCTCGATGAGCTTGGTG
This sequence comes from Streptomyces sp. AV19, assembly GCF_015999245.1. Classification (GTDB taxonomy): domain Bacteria; phylum Actinomycetota; class Actinomycetes; order Streptomycetales; family Streptomycetaceae; genus Streptomyces. Next base: position 56,818 of record NZ_JAEAMR010000017.1, read on the forward strand.
GGGTTGGAGTCGAGGTCCACCATGTTCCCGGCCTCCTTGGCGGCCGAGGTACCGGTGTTCATCGCCACGCCCACGTCCGCCTGGGCCAG
>NZ_JAEAMR010000018.1:0-53651 GCF_015999245.1 Streptomyces sp. AV19
GGGGGGGGCGGGGGGCGCCGGCCGGGGCCGGCCCCCCCCGGGGGGGGCCCCCCCCCCCCCCCCCCGCCCCCGGGGCCCGGGGGGGGGCCCCCGGACTCCCGGGCCTCCGTCGAGCAGGCCCGCCGCACCGGAGTGCCGCTCGCCGGAGGCCCGCGGGCCTGACCCGGGAGGTGCCGGCCGATGAGGAGACCTCGGTCCCGGCACCTCCTCCGGTGCCCCCGCTCTCGACACCCCGTCCCCCGTACGGGGTGTCGAGATGCCATCCTGACGCGACGCCGGCCCCCAACGCTTGTAACCTCTTGCTCATTCGCTTTCGGCCCTGGCAAGCGTTTACTTAATTTTGGCGCATCAGCTGCGTACAGTGGCAGGTGTGGCACTGGAACGGCACAGTCATCTGAGCACGGACGACGTCTTCGTGGCGGACGTGCGGTGCGGCGATCCGCCTCACGGCTGGAGCGAGGTGCGCCCGGCCGCGGTCTTCGGGCTGCTGCTGGTCAGACGCGGGGTGGTGCGCGGACGCATCGAAGGCGTCGAGCAGTTGCTGGACCCGACGACCGTCTTCGTGGAGCGGCTGGGCAGCGAGCGGCAGTTCGCGCACCCGTGCTGCGGCGTCGCCTACACCGAGATCGTGCTGTCCGAGCCGAGCATGGCCGAGGTCCTGGGCGGCGACCCCGTCGTGCCCGAGGGGTCGGCGTACACGAGCACCCAAGTCGACGTGATGCACCGGCTGTTACTGGCCCGGATCCGCGCCGGGGACGGCGACCCCTTCGAACTCGCCGAGCGCACCGTCGAACTCGTCAGCACCGTCTTCGGGCAACTGGCCCCGGCCCGGGTGGCCAGCGGCCAGCCGACCACGGCCGCCGCCCGCAAACAGGTGGTGGACGACACCCGGGAAGTCCTGGGCAAGGACCCGCTCATCGGGCTCGAAGGGCTGAGCAGGGCGGTGGGTTGCTCGCCCCACCACCTCAGCCGGGTCTTCTCCGCCATCACCGGTACGACCCTCACCCACTACCGCAACCGGCTGCGCGTCGCCGGCGCCATGGACCGGCTCAGCGAGGGCGAGACCGATCTGCGCCTGCTGGCCAACGACCTCGGCTTCACCGACCAGGCCCACATGACGCACGTCGTGCGCAAGACCGCCGGGCTTCCCCCGGGCCGGCTGCGCTCCCTGCTCGGGACGGGCGCCGGCCGGTAGGCGGGGCACCGGGAGGGGCGGGGCACCGGCCCCGCCCCTCCCGGCGGTTCAGGCGGCGTCCGCGCCCGCCCACACCTCGGGTACGCGCCCGGACCACGGGCGCGCCCGCTCCAGCTGGCCGGCCAGCCGGAAGAGGACGTCGTCCTGCCCGTAGCCGGCGGCGAACTGCATGCCGACCGGCAGCCCGGTCACCGGGTCCGACTCCAGGGGGACGGACATGGCCGGCGTCCCCGCGATGTTGAACACCGCCGCGAACGGCGCCCGGTCGAAGAGCCGGTCCAGCCAGCCGGGGGCGTCCAGTTGCTCGATGCCGTCGTCGTACGAGCCGAGCGGCAGCGGGAGTTCGGGCAGCGTCGGGGTCAACAGGACGTCGTAGTCGGAGAAGTGCCGGCCCAGGCTGCGGGAGACCTTGTTGCGCAAGGCGAAGGCGTTGACCAGGTCCTCCGCGGTCATCCGCCGGCCGTAGGCGTAGCAGGCCAGGAGCACGGGTTCGAGGGTGCCGGCGTCGACGGTCCGGCCGAGGGCGGCGGCCAGGTCGTTCGCCATCGCGGTCAGGTGCGCGCACCACAGGCGGGCATTGCCGACGACGAACTCCTCCCAGCTCGCCCCGAGTTCGACCGTCGCCTCCTCCACCCGGTGGCCCAGCCGCTCCAGCAGCGCCACCGTGCGGGCGACGGCGTCCGCGACGGGCGCCGTCGTGGCGCGCCCGCCCCAGGGGCGGGTGAGGACGCCGATGCGCAGGGAGCCCGGGTGGCGGGACACCTCGTCGAGGTACGGGCGGACGGGCCGCGGGGCGACGTAGGCGTCGCCGGCCTCCGGGCCCTGGATCCGGTCGAGCAGCGCCGCGCTGTCGCGCACGGTGCGGCTGACGCTGCCGTGCACGGCCAGGCCGCTGTACGCCTCGTCCACGTCGGGGCCCGGGGAGACCCGGGCGCGGGTCGACTTGAGCCCGAACAGGCCGTTGTACGCGGCCGGTACGCGGATCGAGCCGCCGGCGTCGGTGGCGTGGGCGACCGGGACGATCCCGGCGGCGACGGCCGCCGCGGCGCCCCCGCTGGAGCCGCCCGCGCTGCGGGTGGTGTCCCAGGGGTTGAGGGTGGCTCCGTGGAGGACCGGCTCGGTGGTGAGGCTGAAACCCATCTCCGGCGAGGAGGTGCGGCCGAACGTCACCAGGCCGGCCCGGCGGAAGCGCCGCATCAGGGACGAGTCGGCGCGGGCGGGGACGCCGGCGGCGAGGCGGCTGCCGAGCTCGGCCCGCTTGCCCGCCATGGTGACGCCCAGGTCCTTGATGAGGAACGGCACTCCGGCCAGCGGCGTGCTGCCCGGGACGGGCACGTCCTCGCCCGGCCAGGTCTCGACGACGGCGTTGATCCGCGGGTTGACCGCGTCCGCCGCGGCGAGTGCCGCCTGTTCCAGTTCCGGGGGGCTCACCTCCCCGCGGGCGACCAGGTCGGCCAGGCCGACCGCATCGAAGCTCACGTACTCGGACCGTTTCATGACGCCCCCGTTGTCCTGGAGTTCCGTGTGGTGGGATCGGTATCGCACGGAATTCGGGGTGCCACAAGAAGTTGGCAGGATGATGCAGGGGAAAAGGAATTTGAAGCATCATCAAAATCGCCGGAAGAAGGCGGTCCGAATTACCCGTGCGCGGCGGTGACTTCGAGGAACGGGCGGAATTGGTAATTCATTTCGCGGTGTGTCGCAAGGGAATCCGACCGGTCGGTCCCGGTTGTGGGGGCAGGGGTGGCGGCTTCCGGCGGTGATCGGAGCAGGGGATTCCGGGAGGGCGTTCATGCGAGTTTGCCGGTGCCCGCCGCGGTGTTCCGGCGGCGGAATCCGCGGAGCGCGGACGAGGGGAGCGCCGGCGTCCGGCGGTGGGCATTCCGGTGTCGGGAGAAAAGGGGAAGCGGGGCCGGATCGCCGGGATTTCCGGTCCGGGGCGTCGCGTCGCCCGCGCCTGGCCGGAATGAGCGGTGAACGGTGGGTACTTCCTCACCTTCCGTACGGTTCTTCCGGTTTGTGCGGAGTGTGGGCGACGTCAATTGGCCATTGACACGGTTTGCCGCCTCAACAATGATCGATGTGTCGCACACGTGATCCGTGCGAGCAAGGAAGTGAGTGCGCGTCATGAACAGTTGAGGCGGTGGCGAACCGACGCCCGCCGATGACGACGCCGCCGCTGCCGCCGCGCGTGAGTCCGGCCTTCCGGCGCGCCCGCCCCTCCCGCCGAGCACCCCGTCGTCACCCGCACCACACGAAAGTCCCCCGCCGAGGGAAGGGCGAGCTTTGCCGGCCGATCCAGCGTTCCACCACTCCGCCCCCGAGCCGGCGGCCGACCGTACCGCGCAGCCCGCGGGCCTGGTCGGGCGCTTCGCCGTGCAGGTCCGCGAACGCCCCACGGCGCCCGCGCTCGTGTACGGCGACGAGTGGCTCGACTACGCCACGCTGGACCGGCACGCCAACCGGCTGGCCCACGCCCTGATCGCCCGCGGCGTCGCCCGCGGCCGGCTCGTCGGCCTGCACGCGGGCCGCTCGGCCGCGCTCGTCGTCGGCATCCTGGGCATCCTCAAGGCCGGGGCCGCCTACCTCCCGCTCGACCCCGCCCCGCCCGGCGCGCGGCCGGCGGACACGGCCGGGGACGCCGCGCCGGCCCTGGTGCTCAGCGACGCCTGCGAGCCGCCCGCCGGCTGGGTCCCGCTGTCCGCCGTCGCGGCCGAGGGCGCCTGTGAGGCGGACCCCGGCATCGAGGCGGACCCGGACGACCTCGCGTGCGTCATCCACACCTCGGGCTCCGCCGGCCGCCCCGAGAGCGTCATGGTCACCCACCGCGGCATCCTCGACCTGCTCGACGACTGGACCGCCCGCTTCGGCACCACGCCCGGCGAGGCGATGGCCATGTGGCCCGGCACCGGCTCCGACGCCTCGGTGCGGGAGCTCCTGCTGCCGCCCACCACCGGGGGCGTCCTGCACCTGGTGCCCGACGGGGTGCGCGACGACCCCCGGGCGCTGGCCGACTGGATGCGCGTCCACCACGTCGTCCGGATCCTGCTGCCCCCGGCCCACGTCCGCCGGCTCGCCGAGGCGCCCGGGGAACACCTGGCCGGACTGGCCCTGCGCCACCTGCTGACCGGCCGGGAGCCGCTGCCCGAGGACACCCTGCACCGCCTGGAGCGCGCCCTGCCCGGACTGCGCGTCCTCAACGGCTACTCGCCCACCGGGACGGCCCTGTACTGCACCGTCCACCTCGGCCCCCGGCCGCGCCGTGCCCCCGTCGACACCCGGGTTCATGTGCTCGACGAGCGGCTCCGGCCGGTGCCCGCCGGGGTGACGGGCGAGCTCTACGTGGGCGGCGCGGGCCTGGCCCGCGGCTACCTGGGGCGGCCGGGGCTCACCGCGACGCGCTTCGTGGCCGACCCCGCCGCGCCGGGGGAGCGGATGTACCGCACCGGCGACCTGGTCCGGCGGCTGCCCGACGGGAGCGTGCGGTTCGTCGGCCGCGGCGACGACCGGGCCGGGACGCTCGGCTTCCGCGGCGGACCCGGCGAGGCCGGGGACCCCGGCGGGCTCCCGCGCCGGGAGGCCCCCTCCGGCCCGGGCGGCAGCCTCATCACCTTCCGCGACGGCGAAGGCCGGGGCCAAGTGGTCTGCGTCCACCCGGCCGACGGCACCGTCTTTCGCTACCTCTCCCTGGCCGAGGCCCTGCCCGGCGGTTACGGCGTCCACGGCATCCGGTCGCCCGGCATCAACCCGGGGGAGGAGCTCCCGCCCACGGTGGAGGCCATGGCCGAGGCGTACCTGCGCCTCGTCGAGCCGCTGCCCGACGGGCCGTTGGTGCTCACCGGGCTCTCCCGCGGCGGCCTGGTCGCCCACGAGATGGGCCGCCGCCTGGCCGAGGAGGGCCGCACGGACCTGAGCGTGGTTCTCCTCGACGCCCCGGCGACCGGCGACGAGGACGGGCGCACGGACGTCGAACTCCGCGACAAGGGCGACCGGTTGGACGGTACGCCCCCGCCCTCCGTGCCCATGAACACCGACAAGGCCCGGGAACCCGCGACCGCGGCCCGGCTGGTGCTCGTGCAGGCTGTGGGCACCGGCGGGGACACCCCGCTCCTGCGCGGCATCCGGGACCACTGGCACCGCCGTGCCGGGAACGGACTCGTCGTCGAACCCGTCCCCTGCGCCCCGCGGGACATGCTCGGGAGCGAGCACGTCCGGCAAGTCGCCGCCCGCATCGAGGCCGAACTCACCTTCCTGGCCGACCGGTCCGGCCACCCGAACGACAACCCGGCCGCCGGGTTGGAGGCACGTTGAACACCGCACCCACCACCCTCGCCACGGCCGTCCTCGACCAGGCCCGCCGCACACCCGGAGCGACCGCCGTCCGCGACGGCGACCACAGCCTCGACTACGCCGCCCTCGACGCGGCCTCCGCCGCCGTCGCCCGCGCCCTGCGCCACCGGGGCGTCCGCCCCGGCCAGGCCGTGGCCGTGTGCCTGCCCCGCTCCCGGCACCTGGTCTGCGCCATGCTCGGCATCCTGCGGCTCGGCGCCGTCGTCGTCCCGCTCGACGCCCAGAGCCCGCCCGACCGCCGCGCCCACATCCTGGCCGACGCGGGCTGCACGGCCCTGCTCCACGACGGCACGCCGCCCGCCGAACTGCCCGGTGACATCGCGTCGTCGGCCGTCCCCGAGCTGATCGCGGCCGGGAGCGCGGACGACGCCCCGCTCCCGGAACCCGCTCGCGCCGACGTCTCCTTCGTCTTCTACACCTCCGGAACCACCGGCCGCCCCAAGGGCGTCGAGGTCCGCGACGTCGGCATCCTGCGCCTGGCCCGGCCGGGCCGGCTGCGCCCCGGCCCGCCGGCCCGCCACGCCTGCCTGTCCAACCCGGCGTTCGACGCCATCAGCTTCGAGGTCTGGGTGCCGCTGCTGACCGGCGGCTGCTGCGTCGTCCTCGGCGACGAGGACGCCCGGACGCCCGACCGGCTGGCCGCCGCGCTGCGACGCGAGCGCGTCGACACCGTCTTCATCACCGTCGCCCTCTTCAACGCGGTCGTCGACCAGGTGCCGGACTGCTTCGCCGACGCCGGCCAGGTGCTCATCGGAGGCGAACAGCTCAACGCCCCGGTCGTCCGCGCCTGGTACCGCCACAACGCCGGTGCCGCCACTCAGCTGTACAACGTCTACGGCCCCACCGAGGCCACCACCTTCGCCCTGATCCACCCCATCCCCCGCGACTTCGACGGCGACGTGGTGCCCATCGGGCGCGAACTGCCCGGCACCGAGGCGCTGTTGGTCGCCGACGGCGAGCGGGCCGCCGCCCCCGGCGAACTCGCCGAACTCCACCTCGCCGGCGAGGCGCTCGCCGCCGGCTACCGCAACCTGCCCGAGGAGACCGGACGCCGCTTCGTCCACCTGCCCTGGCACGACGGCGGCGACCGGCGCTGGTACCGCACCGGCGACCTCGTACGCCTGGACGCCGCCGGGCAGGTCGTCCACGTCGGACGCGCCGACCGGCAGGTCAAGGTCCGCGGCTTCCGCATCGAACCCGGCGAGCTCGAACGGCAGATCCTCACCCACCCCGCCGTCCGCCGGGCCCACGTCCGCGCCCACCGCGACGAGACGCACGGCGTCAACGAACTGGTGGCGTACGTCGTCCTCGGCGCAGACCTCGACCACGCGGAGTACGAGCGCCACCTGGCCGCCACCCTGCCCTCCTACATGCGCCCGCACCGCACCCACCTGGTCGGGGAACTGCCGCTCACCGCCAACGGCAAGGTCGACCAGAAGGCGCTGCTCGCCCGCGCCGGCGAACCCTGGCGGCCCGACGGCGCCGGCGGCCCGGCCGCCACCGACCTCCAGCGCGACCTGCTCGCCCTCGCCGGCGAGATCCTCGGCGGCGTCCGGCCCGGGCTCGGCGACCGCTGGATCGCCTGCGGCGGCGACTCGCTCAAGGCCCTGCGCCTGCGCTTCGAGGTGCGCCGCCGCTGGGGCCGCGACCTGCCCCACCACCTCGTCCTGGCAGCCGACTTCGCCCGCCTGGCCGAGGAGATCGAGACGGGCCGCGACGCCTCCGTCCACCCGCCGGTGCCCGCCCCCACGGGCGCCCGCACCGCGCCCGCCACCTCCGAGCAGCAGCGCCTCTGGCTCCTGCAGCAGCGCGCCCCGCACTCCCGCGCCTACAACGTCGGCCAGCCCTTCCGCATCGACGGCACCGTGGACACCGCCGCGCTGCGCGAGGCCCTCCGCCGGCTCGTGGCGCGCCACGCGGCGCTGCGCACCGGCTTCACGACCGGCCCCGAGGGCCTGCTCCAGACCGTCGGAGACCCCTACGACCCGTGGACGGGGGCCGAACCGGAGGACGGCGACTGGCGCGGGACCGCCGGGCGCTTCTTCGCCGAACCCTTCGACCTGGCGCGACCCCGGATGCTGCGCGCCCGCTGGCTGGAATCCCCCGACGGCGGCGGCCACCTGCTGCTGCACCTGCACCACATCGCCGTCGACGGCTGGTCGTTGAGTGTGCTGTTCCGTGAACTGTCCGCGGAATACGCGGCGTCGGTGAACGGCGACGAGGCGCCGGAGCACGCCCCCGCGCCGCCCACCCCGCTCGACCACGCGGCCTGGCAGCACGCCTGGTCCGGCCAACCCGCGTATGCGGAGCAACGCGCCGCGCTGCGCGACCACTTCGCCGGAGCCGGCGAACCGGACGCCCCTCTGGAGCCCGCCCGCCCCGGGGCCGGGCCCGAAGGGCGGCTGCTGCACGTCCCGCTCGACGCCGGCCTGCGCGTCACCCTCGACCGGCTCGGTGCCGAACTCGGCCTCACCCGCTTCCAGTTGCTGCTGGGCGTCTTCGCCTGGAGCCTGTACGGCGTCACCGGCCGCACCCGGCCGCGCGTCGCCGCCCCCGTGGCGGGACGGCCCGTGCGGGAATTCGAGGACAGCGTCGGCATGTTCGCCAACACCGTGCTGCTCCCGCTCGACCTGCGGCCCGACGAGGACCTGCGCGCCCAGTTGCTGCGCCTGGCCGACGGCACCCGCACGGTCCTGGACCGGCAGGACGTGGCGCTCGCCGACGTCCTCGCCGACCGCGCGTTCCCCGCCGGACGGACGCCGTTCGACGTCCTGTTCGTCCTGGAGAACACCGACTTCGCCGCCCTCGCCCTGCCCGGCTGCCGCACCCGCCCCGCCTGGCTCGCCCCGGCCGAGGCCAAGTGCCCGCTGACGCTCTCGGTGATCGAGCACGAGGACGGCCTCGACTGCCTGTGGGAGTACGCCGCCGACCACTTCGCGGCGGCCGACGCCGAGGCCCTGGCCGCCCTGTTCCGGCAGGGACTGGACCGCCTCGCCGACGGCGGCACCGCCACCCTGGCCGAGCTCGTCGCCCCCCACCGGGCCGCCCTGCCCGACCACGGCCGCGGCGCACCGGTGGAGCCCGCCTTCACCACCGTCGCCGAAGGCTTCGCCCGCCAGGTCCGGGCCACCCCCGACGCCCCGGCCGTCGCCTGGGACGACCGCACCCTCACCTACGCCGAACTCGACGCCCACGCCGCCGCGTTGGCCGACGGCATCAGCGTCCTCACGGCGGACGGCGGCGGCCCGCGCCGCGTCGCCCTGCTCCTGGAGCCCTCGCCCGAGCACGTGGTGGCCCTGCTCGCCCTGGCCCGGCTCAACCTCACGATCGTGCCACTCGACCCCGCCTACCCCCCGGCCCTGCTGCGGCAGATCCTCGACCGGGCCCGGCCGCTGTGCGTCCTGCTGCCCCCGGACGGCGCGGGCGTGCCCGAGGGTGAGGTCGTCCCCGACGGGCTGCCGCGCCACCGCGTCGTCCTCCCCGACGACCCGGCCCCCGCCCCCGGCTTCGTCCCGCACGACGCCACCGAGCCGCTCTACCTGCTGTTCACCTCCGGCTCCACCGGCACCCCCAAGGGCGTCCAGGTGCCCGACCGCACCCTGTGCGACCTGCTGCACTGGCAGACCGCGGACGGCGGTCTGGCGCCCGGCGCGGTCACCCAGCAGTTCTCCGCGCTCTCCTTCGACGTCTCCTTCCAGGAGATCTTCTCCACGCTGTGCGGCGGCGGCCGCCTCCACCTGGCCCGGCCCGGCTGGCGGCAGGACGCGCCCGCGCTCCTGGAACAGCTCGACACGGCCGGGATCGAACGGCTCCACCTGCCCTACGTCGCCCTGCAACTGCTCGCCGAGCACGCCGTGCGCATCGGCGCGTACCCCGCGAGGCTGCGCGAAGTGGTCACCGCGGGCGAGCAGTTGGTGTGTACCGACGCCATCCGCCGCTGGTTCGCCGGCCTGCCCGGGGCGCGGCTGTTCAACCACTACGGGCCGACCGAGACCCACGTCGTCAGCGGCCTGTGCCTGGACGGCGACCCGGCAGGCTGGCCGGAACGCCCGGCCATCGGCCGGCCCGCCGCCGGGGCCCACCTGCGCGTCGTCGACGGCACCGGACAGCCCGTCCCGCCCGGCTGCCCCGGCGACCTGATCGTCGGCGGACCCATGGCCGCACCCTGCTACGCGGACGACGAGGAGCTCAACCGCGCCCGGTTCACCGAACTCCCCGGCCTCGGGCTCTTCTACCGCACCGGCGACCGGGCCCGCTTCGGCCACGACGGGCTGCTGCACTTCCTCGGCCGCGACGACCAGCAGGTCAAACTCAGCGGCCACCGGCTGGAACTGGGCCAGATCGAGGCCGCCCTGCTGCGCCACCCCGCGATCGTCAACGCCGTGGTCGTCCTCGACGACGGCCTGCTGACCGCCTGCCTGGAATGCCCGGACACCGTTCCCGGAGCGGGTGAACTGGCCGCGCACCTGGCCGAGTTGCTCCCCGGTCACGTCCGCGTCGCCCGCTTCCGCCGCGTCGACGCCCTGCCGCTGACCCCCAGCGGCAAGCTCGACCGGCGGCGCGCCCCGGCCGCACCCGGCGAGGACCTGCGCCCGGACACCGCCGCGCCCGCCCTCACACCGCGCGAGGCGCGGCTGGCCGAGCTGTTCGCGGCGGTGACCGGCCGGCCCGTCGGCCCCGACGAGCGCTTCTTCGACGCGGGCGCCACCAGCCTGGACCTGATGCGCTTCCACCTGCGCTGTACCACCGAACTCGGCCTGGACATCGCCATACCCGACCTGTTCGAGCACGTCACCATCCGCCGCCTCGCCGCCTTCGCCGACCGGGGCTCCGCCCCCGAGCCGTCGGCCCCGGCCGTCGCGGCCGGACCGGCCGACGAGCCGATCGCCGTCGTCGGCATGGCCGTACGGCTGCCCGGCGCCGACGACCTCGCCGCCTTCTGGTCCCTCGTGGAATCCGGCGGCCGCGGCATCGAGCACTTCGACGCCGCCGACGGCCTGGTCGGCGCCCGCAGCCGGATGTCCGGCCTGCTCGCCTTCGACCCCGAGCACTTCGGCATCAGCCGCCACGAGGCCCGGCTCATGGACCCGCAGCAACGCCACCTGCTGATGACCTGCGTCCAGGCCCTGGCCCACGCCGGCATCGCCGACCCGGCCGGACGCCGCGTCGGACTGGTCGCCAGCTGCGGCGAGAACACCTACTTCCAGTCCATGCTGCGCGAGGCCGACCCGGACCGGCTGCCGGACTCCTTCCAGATGGCCCTCCACCACGACAAGGACTTCCTCGCCACCAAGGCCGCCTTCCACCTCGGCCTGACCGGACCGGCGTTCACCGTCCAGGCCGCCTGCGCCAGCTCCCTGGTGGCCGTCCACGTCGGCGCCGGACTGCTGCGCCAGGGCGACGCCGACGTCGTGCTCGCCGGCGGCGTCCTCGTCGACACCCTGCTGGGCGACGGCTACCGGTACCGGCCGCAGCACATCTTCTCCAAGGACGGCCACTGCCGGCCCTTCAGCGACGACGCCAGCGGCACCATCGGCGCCAGCGGCGTCGGCGCGGTCGTCCTCAAACCGCTGCGCCTGGCCCGGCGCGACGGCGACACCGTCTACGCCGTCGTCACCGGCTCGGCCCTCAACAACGACGGCGCCGGAAAGGCCGGTTACAGCGCGCCCTCCCTCGCCGGACAGCGCGAGGTCATCCGCACCGCGCTGCGCCGCAGCGGCCGCACCGCCGCCGACCTCGGCTACGTCGAGGCCCACGGCACCGGCACCCAGCTCGGCGACCCGGTCGAAGTCGCCGCCCTGCGCCAGGCGTTCGGCCCCGACACGCCCGGCGACTGCGCCCTGGCGTCGGTCAAGAGCCAGATCGGCCACCTGGGCGCGGCGGCGGGCGTCGTCGGCATGGTGCGGGCCGCCCTCGCCGTCCACCACGGCGTCGTCCCGCCCAACGTCGGCTTCCACCGGCTCAACCCCCGCATCGAAGCAGGGCCGTTCACCATCCCGGCCGAAGCCCGGCCCTGGCCGGCCGGCCGCCCCCGGGTGGCCGCGGTGAGCAGCTTCGGCATCGGCGGCACCAACGCCCACCTGGTGCTGGAGGCCGGGACGGAGCGTGCTGTCGCCGACGCGGCGGCCGTGCCCTGCCTGACCCTGTCGAGCAGCAGCGAACAGGCCCTGCGCACCGACGCCGCCCGCATCGCCGACTACCTGACCGCCCGCCCCGAGACGTACGGACAGGTGCTGCGGCACCTCCAGGCCGGGCGCCCGGCACGGCGCCGGCGCGCCGCCGCCGTGTGCGCCGACGCCGCCGCGGCGGTGGCCTGGCTGCGCGCGGTCGCCGGGACCGAGGTGACCCCGGTCGGGGAGGAGGTCGCGGCGGAGGGACGCACCGCCGCGGAGCTGGCGGCCGCCTTCACGGCCGGCCGCGCCGTCCGCTGGCCCGCCGGGCCCGCCCAGGCCCCGTGGGACTTCCCGCCGCCCGCCTTCGACCTGGCCGACTACGACTTCGAACGGGCCGCCCCGGAAAGGCAGTCGGACGATCGCCCCGAGCGGCTGCCCGAGACCGACTGGCTCCACCAGCCGCAGTGGGTACGGCTGCACCGCGCCGGCACCGGCGTCGTACGGCGGCCCGGGGTGCTCGTCGTCCTGACGGACGGGCCGCTGCCGGAGGCGGCCCTGCGCCCGCTGACGTCCGTGTGGGAACGGGTGGTGCGGGTCACCGCGGCGGACGCCTTCGCCCGGGTGGACGACGACGTCTACCGGGCCGACCCCGCCGACGCCCCGTCGCTCCGCCGCCTGCTCGACGCCGTCGCCGGGGACGGCGCCGTCGACTGGCTGCACGCCCTGCCCCTCGCCGTGACCGGCGCCGTCGGCGAGGAATCGGCCGAACGTGCCCGATGGGCCTGCCTCGACACCCCGGCCGCGCTGCTCCGCGCCGTGACCGGCACACCGCTCGCCGCCCGGCTGCGGCCGTGGTGGCTGTCGTACGGCGCCCAGCCCGTCGAAGGCGCCGTCCACCGGCCCGAACTCGCCCTGCTGGCGGGCGCCGCCGAGATCGCGCCGCAGGAGTGCGCCGTCGACGGCCGCTGGCTGGACCTGCCCGGCGCCGACCCGGCCGACTGGGCGGCCCGCCTCCCGGACCTGCTCGCCCGGGCCGACGCCGAGGAGGAACTGCCCCGGCGGCTGGCGCTGCGCCGGGGCTTCTGGTGGCGGCAGGCCCTGCTGCCGGTCGCCGTACCGGCCGCGACCGCCCCGTCCGCGCTGCCGGAGGGCCCGGCCGTCCACGTCGTCCTCGGCGGCACCGGCGGCATCGGATCCAGCGTCGCCGCCTGGCTGCTGGAGCACTCCGACTGCCGCGTCGTCCTGCTCGCGCGCCGTCCCCGGCTGCCGGACGAGCTGGCTCCGTGGGCGGACCGCGTCGCCCTCGTCCCGGCCGACCTCGCCGAGGACGACCTCGACGCGCTCATGGACCGGATCGCCCGGCACGCCCCGCGCGTCGACGGCGTGGTGCACGCGGCGGGCGTGGCGGCCGGCTCTCTGGTCGCCCGGCGCGACGCGGCCGCGATGCGCGGGGCCACGGCCGCCAAGGTGCGCGGTGCCCTGCTCGTCGAGCGGATCGTCGAACGCCACGCGCCGGCCTTCGCGGCGTACTGCTCCTCGATGGCGGCGCTCTTCGGCGGCATCGGGCAGCTCGACTACGCCGCCGCGAACGGCCTGTTGGACGGCTTCGCCCTGTACGGCGACGGCGGGACGACGGTGCGCGTCGGTATCGACTGGGACATCTGGAGCGAGACCGGCATGGCCCTCGGGGCGCTGGAGACCGACGCCCGCCACCGGGCGCACCTGGCCGTCGGCCTGGCGACCAAGGAGGGCCGGCGTCTGTTCGGGCGCGCGCTGCAGCTGCAACTGCCGCAGGTGCTGGTCTCCACGACGGACATCGGGCGGGCCCGGGAGTTCTACGCGGGGTCCGCCGGGCGGACGGCCGAGGCGGCGGACGTCGTCGCGGACGCCGCCGGGCAGCTCACGCAGTGGCTCTGCCACTGGCTGGAGCTGGACGAGCTCGACCCGGCCGCCTCGCTCTACGACCTGGGCGCGGACTCGCTGACGATGATCGACCTGATCAGCACGGTGGAGGAGCGGTTCGGGGTCGAGCTGGAGCTGTCGCAGCTGAGCCACCGGGTGAGTCTGGAGGAGGTGCTGTCGCTGCTGTCCGGGTTGTCCGGTTCATCCGGGCGGGACGACGCCGCCGACGACGGTCCGGTGTCCGTCGAGGTCTGGCAGCGGGGCACCGGGCGCGACGTCCTGTGCCTGGTCCACCCGGTCGGTGGCGACATCCAGGCGTACCGGACGCTGGTCTCGGAGCTCGGCCCGGACCTGACCGTCTGCCTGATCGCCGACCCGGCGCTCTCCCGGCCCGGCCTGCCCGCCTGGACGCTCGCCGAGCGGGCACGCCACTACGAGGCGGCACTGGAGGCCCGCTTCCCGCACGGCGGTCGGCGCCGCCGGCTGGCCGGCTGGTCCTTCGGCGCGTGGGTGGCGCTGGGAATGGCCGCCGAGGCGGAACGCGCGGGCCGTCCCGCGGCCGGACTCCACCTCATCGACCCGCCGCCGCCGGGCGCGGGACGGCTCTTCCGCTCGTACGACGACGAACAGCTCGAAGCGGTCTTCGCGCACGAGCTGAGCCAGGGTGGCGACGGCGGCGGCCGGGAGGCGGCCGCCTACGCCGAGCGCCTGGCCCACTGCTGCCGGGCCAACCTGGCCGCGATGGCGGAACACGAGCTGCCTCGCCTGGCCGGGACACCGAGCCGGCTGTGGCTGGCGGGACGCCCGGTGTCCGGCCTTCCGGCGCCGGTGCCGGTGGAGGAGCAGCGGGCGCTGTGGGAACGGCAGTTGCCGGGTCTGCGGGGGGTGCGGTGTCTGGACACGACGCATTACGGCGTGGTGCGGGAGCCGCATGTGCGGGTGGTGGCGGAGGCGGTGAACGGGGAGGTGTGAGCGCCGGGGGGAGCGGGGTGGGGGATTGTGCCCCGGCCCCGCCCTCTCACCGTCTCTTCCGGGGCTCCGCCCCTCGGCCCGGACCGCCCTCCGGGCGGTGGCGGGGGCTCCGCCCCCTGCACCCCGGGCCCGCGCTCCCTCGGACGGCCCCCCCCGGGGAGGGGGACCGCCTCCGCCCCCTGCACCTCGGGCCCGCGCTCCCTCGGACGGCCCCCCCGGGGAGGGCGACCGCCTCCGCCCCCTGCACCTCGGGCCCGCGCTCCGCGCGGCGGGCGGGGCTCCGGTCCTGCGTCGCCTTTCGGGTCCGGCCTGGGCCACGAACCGCGTATCCGGCGTGAAGCGAACGGGCCTGGGCGGTTCGGGTTCGGGGGCTCCGCCCCTGGAACCTGCGCCGTGTGCCGGCGGTGACTTGTTGCCCCGGCCCCGCCCTCTCACCGTTTCCCCGGGGCAGGCCCCGGCCCCCGGGAGCGCGTCCCGCGCGATGGCCGGGGCTTCGCCCCGTGCCCTCGTCCGGGCTCCGCCCTGGGTTCGCACCCCGTGCGAGGTGGCGGCCTCGAAGGCCCTGGCCCGGCCCTGGCCTGGCCCCGGCCCCGGTCCCGGCCCCGGTCAGGCCTGCCCTGCCCCGCTCCGGCCTGCCACACCGCGCCCCGCTCCGGCCCGGCCCGCTCCGCCACGCCCCGCTCCGCTCCGGCCCGCCCCGCCCCGCTCCGCCCTGGCCCGGCCCGGCTCGCTCCGGGCGTGGCATGCCGGCTGCCCGGAGTGACGTCAGGACAGCCCCCGCCCGGCCGAGCCCCGTCCGTCCTGACTCGCCGTCACGCACTGGCCCCTGCCAGACTGACCCCGTGATGGAACTCAACGGCCGCCCCGCCGACCCCGACGCCCTCGCCACCCTCGCGCTCACCAACTACGGTCACTTCACCACCATGCGCGTCGACAACGGCCGCGTACGCGGCCTCGGGCTGCACATGGAGCGGCTGGCGGGCAACTGCCGGGATCTTTTCGGCGCCGAGCTCGACACCGGCCTCGTCCGCGCGTACGTCGCCCGGGCCGTGCCCGGCGTCGGGTCCCTCGTGGTCCGGGTGACGGTCTTCGACCCGGCCCTGGAACTCGGGCATCCCTCGGCGGCGGCCACCCCGCACATCCTGGTGACGACCCGCCCGGCCGGGCCCGCGACCGCACCCCCGTTCCGGGTGCGCACGGTGACCCATGTACGCGACGCGCCGACGGTCAAGAACGTCGGTCTCTTCGGTCTCCTCCGGGCTCGGCGCGAGGCCCAACTCGCCGGATTCGACGACGCGTTGTTCATCGGGCCCGACGGCCGCGTCTCGGAGGGCGGCACCTGGAACGTGGCCTTCGTCGACGCCGACGGGACGGTCGTCTGGCCCGAGGCGGAGGTGCTGCCGGGCATCACGATGGCGCTGGTGCGGCGGGACGAACACATCGTCGCGCCGGTCACCACCGGTGATCTGCCCGCCATGAGGGCCGCGTTCGCCACGAACGCGGCGATCGGGGTGCGCGCGATCGCCGCCGTGGACGACGTCCGGCTGGATGCCGGGCACCCGGTCGTCAAGGCCCTGCAGGAGGCGTACCTGGGGATCGAAGGGGAGCTCGTGTGACGCCCTTCATACGAGCTCGCGCAGGATCTCCCCGGCGTGCGTCCACAGCAGCGAGCCCCCGGCCCCGGGAACGACGTGCCGCACCGCCCCGGGGATGCGCGACGCCAGCCCCGCGCCCAGGTCGGGGGAGTGCCCGGTGTCGTCCGCCCCGTACCACAGGGTGACGGGGATCGCGATGGACGCCAGGTCGATGCCCCAGCGGCCCATGGCCAGGACGGTGTCCCGCGCGTAGCCCGCCGGGCCCTGGGCGAACGCCTCGTCCAGCGCCTCGCGGTACGCGGAGGCGAACGGCTCGCGGGTGTAGGCGGCGACGTCGCCCGCCGGGCTGCCCGCCATGACCAGGTCCCACATCGCCTGTGGGGAGAAGTCCGCGAAGACCGCCTCGGCGGCGGCCGGTTCCGCGACCGCGAGGTCCACCAGGCGCCGCAGCTCCGGCGGCAGGGCCTCGGCGAAGCGGGGATCGGCGACCTCGTCCGCCGCCGAGACCAGCGACAGCGCGCCGATCACCCCGTCCGCCGCGCAGGCCAGGGCGAACGGCGCGCCCTGCGAGTTGCCGGCCATGGCGGGCCGGCCCAGCTGCCGGAGCCCGGTGAACGCCCGGACGTCCGCGGCGAAGTCCGCGAGGGTCCGCCCGGGAGCGGGCGTGGAGGCGCCCAGCCCCGGCCGGTCGAGCGAGACCAGACGCACGCCGAGCCCGTCGAGGATGTCCGCGCCGAAGCCGAGCCGACGGCTCGTGGCCGCGCCGGGGGACAGGAGAACCGGCCGCCCGCCGGCCGGACCCCACTCGGCCCAGCCCAACAGCCGTCCGTCGGGCAGTCGTTGCTCGCCGGTGCGGACGGGGGCGGGGGTGTCGATGATCATGGGTGCCATCATGCCGTTCCTCCCGGACCGGGTCATCCGGATTTGCGGGCGATCCGGGCGCGGCAGCGGGCCCATAACAGTGTTCTGCGCACCCGAACTGCCCACTCTTCGCATCGCCGCACCACTTCGTGTTGTGCCGGGTGTCGCGTTCCTATGGACACCGGTCCTGGACCAGGGCGCGGACGCGCTCGGGCGCGCAGAGGCTCCGCTCCTCGCCGGGCGGGGACAGCAGCCAGAACGTGCCGGGTGGCTCGGCGCGGTACGGGGCCGGCAGGGCGATGCGGCAGGAAGGTGCCGGGCACTCGATGCCCCGGAGGTTCCATCGCCGATGGGTGCCGGGCGGTACGAGCACGCAGTAACCGCGCCGTGGGCGGTCGGTGATGACCGCGCTGGTGATGCCGTGCGCGGCGAGGACGGCCTCGATCCCCTCGCGGGTGGTCCCGCCCGCGGCGCCGTGGACGATCGTGGCGGGCAGCCGGATCGTGTCGAAGCGCGGACCGGCGGCGGGTACGAGCGCGGGCCGGTCCTGCGCCCATTCGCGGCGGACGCGACGCGGGTCGTCGCTCTGCGCGGCGAGCCACTCCACGGCCCGCCGCCGCTCGGCGTACGGCTCGTTCACGAGGTCTCCTTTGGCAGGTAGCCGAGCAGTTCGACGAGGATCAGGTGCAGGCTGAGGACGTGGTCCGCGGCGCCTTCCGGACTCTGCCCCGGCCGTTCGGCCAGCGCTTTCCGGGCGCGGTCCAGCGACGCCCGCCGCATGACGGAGTCGACGCTTCCGGCCGCGCAGGCCGCCAATTGGCCTTCCGTCATGCGCAACAGCGCTGTCAGGTGGCGGGTCAGCCGGGCGGTGAGCCTGCCCGTTTCCCGCGCCGGGGGTATCAGGACGTAGGCGCTGACGGCTTCGCGCAAGTCGGCGCGGATCCGGGCGCGGTCGAGGCGCCGGGCTCGGCCTGTATGGATCACTGTGCTATGCCTTCACAGTTGAGCGGGGATGGGTACCGCAGTCGCGGCCGGGAGTCCCAGCGCGGTGGCGAGGCGGGCGGGGTCGGTCAGTCGCCCGCTGCCGTCGGGCTTCTCCAACCAGCCGCGCCCGCACAGTGGTTCGTCGGCCGGAGGGCACGGCAGGGCCCGGTTTGCCGGGCGTGCGGTCAGCCCGGGGCAGCCGTCGAACGCGGCGGCCCGGCCGGGTGGCAGGAGCCACCAGACGCGCTTGCTCTCCGGGCAGGCGGGGACGGGGCCGGGGCGGCCCGTCCGCCGGAGGACGAGCAGGGCGTCCACGGCCCGGAGGAGATCGTTCATCTCGACGACGGACCACACGGTGGTGCGGATGGGTGCCAGTTCCCCCGCGGACCACTGCTGCCGAGCCGCCTCGGGCGAGGGGGAGCAGCGTGCGAGCCATTCGGTGCCTGTCACGGGCATCTGTTCACCGCCCGGTGGCAGGAGCAGGCACACGGCAACGGCTCGGTGCGATGGACGGTGTTGTCACCGGAGATGCGGCGGATGAACGTGGCGCCACGGCACAAGCGATGGCGGCCGATCCGGCATTCCCCTGTGATGTGAGGGGCGGAGCGGCGGGTCACGGGCACGGTTCCGTCACCTGCTCGTGCGGAAGGGCTCCGCATGCGGGGAAGTGGGTCGGGTGCGGAAGACGCTCGACAGCGCCACCGGGGGCGCAGGCTTCGCGGTGCGGGTGAGCGATGCTGACATCGGGCGGTAGATCGATGAATGCGGCCACTGCTGTCTCCACGTGCCGGTTGATGCGCGGGCACGGAGATGGTGGCTCACGGCAGAATGCGCAAGTACCCCTGCGAGGGGTAGGGCAGTGCGGCTATCCGGTGGCGTGGCACCACTCGGCGAAGCGAGTGAGCGACTCGGCGTCGGCCCGCTTCAGGCGCCGCAGGGTGCCCGCGACTTCGCGGACCCAACGATGCTCGCGCGTGTGCTGGGGAGCGATCCGGCGGGCCGTCCTGAGCGACTCGAATGCGTCGTCGGGCCGTCCCGTCCAGAGCTGTGCGCGCGCCAACTCGATGTAGAACCCGGAGCGCCGCTCTGCCGGCATGTCCTGTGGCGGGGCCCATTCGTGGGCCGCGTCCAGCGCGCCTTGGAGGTGATCGTCGCCCAGGCTCACCGCCACGGACACTTGATGGATACGTACGGAGTGGGGGCCGAAGGCGGTGCCCGCGTACACGCCTTCGCGCACGCGGGCGCCCAAGGTCCGCGCCTCGAGGAGGTGCAGGTTGGCGGCATTGGCGTCGCCTGCCCGCCCGGCTACGACCGCCGCGCGCATGTGCAGGGCCCCGCGGGCTGCCGTCGTATGGGTGTCCTGGGGCGGCGGAGCCGCGTTGATGGCGGCTTCCAGGGCCCGCAGACCGGTTCGGTATGCGCGTGCGGCGAAGTAGATCTCGGTTCCCACGTACGCGACGGTGGTGTCCAGCAATTGGTCGTCGGCTGCGGCAGCGGCCCACTTCATGAGGCCGATCAGCCGGGCCGACAGGTCCTTGGCGCCGTATTTGAAGGCGACGGCGTCCGCCGTGCGGTAGGCGGAGACCAGTAGGGCGGCCACCTCCTGTCGCTCCGCGCCTTGTGCGGCAACCAGCGCTCGTGACAGTTCGGTGAGCAAGCCGGGCAACTTACTTGTGATCAGAACGTATTGGGCGCCGAGTCTCCACTCCTCGGCCTTCGTCACGGCGTCCCTGAGCTCGCGCAGCGGGCGGAACGGCCCTTCCTCGGGCATGTCGTATGTGGCGAGAGCAGCCGAGAGAGCCGGCATGGCCGTGTGGACACGAGCGTCGGCGTGGGAGCGCTGGGGGAGGAGCTTCGACAGATCGATGCGCATCGCCTCGGCAAGCGCTTCGAGGACGGTGTCGCCTGCACCGCGCTCGTTGCGTTCGATCTTGCGGAGGGTGCCGAGCGCCACGCCCGCCGCGTCGGCCAGTTGCTGCTGGGTCAGCTTGGCGAGGCGACGCTGATAGGCAACGTACTTCCCCACCCCACTGTGTGATGAAGGCATGGCGAATCTCCGTCGTCGAGTCGCATTCCGGCATTCCGGCACGGTACCGGTGCGGTCACATACCGGGTGTCGTCTCACCTGTCATGGCCGCAGCGCCTCATCGTGGGGTCCGGCGGAGAAGACCGGGCAGCTCCATCAGTGACTCGATGCGCCAATCGGCCACGGCGGCTTCCGGGCTGTCCGCCCACAGATGGCCCAGTGGCCCGCGTCGAAGGTGCGCCGTACGCAGTCCTGCGGCCGCCGCCGGGACGCAGTCGTTGGCCGGGTGGTCACCGACGTAGGCGATGCGATCGGGTGCTGCCCCGGCAAGGGCGACCACGCGATCGAAGAAGGCGGCCGTGGGTTTGGCCACACCCCATTCCGCTGAGGTCGCAATGGCATCGACGGGCAGGCCCATGGCATTCAGCAGCTCACCCGCACGAGCGGTCTGGTTGCCGGCGAGGAAGACATTCAGGCCGACGGAGCGAAGCTCCTGGAGCGCCGGCCGGACGTCCGGGTACAGGTCGGTCTCGTCCAAGTGCTCGCCACAGCCTGCCGCTTCCTTGGCACGGGCCTCGGAGCAGAGATCGATTCCGGGCCGGATCAATCTGATGGCATCGGCGTTGTCCCTCCCCTGGGCCACGACGGCGCCTACCAGAGCGGAGAGTGTGTGGCGGGGCACCCCGAGCCAGTCGGCCCACGAAGCCCAGCCGCGGTCGTCCTTGATGATCGTCTCGCCGACGTCGAGCACCACTGCATCGATCACGCCCGCAGCCTACGGTGTCGTGGCCCATCTGATGGGCCCCCGTGCCCCCGGCGCTGACGGCGGCTGCGGCGTGCGGCGGCCTGCCTGACCGGAACTCCGGGGTCGCGTACGCCGGTCGGCCGTTCACCTGGGGTCCGGACTCTGCCGCGTGGCCGAGGAAGCCGCCGGCTTCGAGCTCTGGACGGCGATCAGAGGAGCAAGGTCTCGGCTCCGAGTGAGCGCCTGTGCAGGGCGGCGGGCCCCGACATACCGATGACAGCAGGCCACCCGGCCCATGATGGGATGACCGGATGCGCACCGCCACCCGTTCCCTCCTGCCCGCCGCCTTCGCGAGCGTCCTGCTGCTGACGGCGTGCGGAACCGGAACACAAGGATCCGGCGTGCCCGGGCCGGGGACCGCCGGGTCCGGGAGCGCGGCCCCCGTCCCCGGGGACCCCTCCGACCTGGAGAAGGACGGCGTGCGGGTCACCGGCATGGGCGGGCGGACGCGCAGCGTCGGACCACCGGTCGTCCCCGTCGAGTTCGCCGTCACCAACCGCGAGGACCGGCCGTTCACGTACACCGTCGCCCTCGACGTCCTGTCCGCGTCCGGCGAGGTGCTGGCCAACACAAAGGAGACCGTGCCGTCCGTGCCCGCCGGCCGGACCGTGCGGCGGACCGTCCGCATCGACACCCTGCGGTCGGGCGCGGAGCGGGTGCGGCTCGGCAAGGTCAGGCGCGTCCCCTCGGACGAGGCCCCGGCCGGGGCCCACTGCCCGCCCTCCGGGTTCCGCCTCACGGCGGACGACGGCGACGCCGCCATGGGCCTGCGCGTCGTGGGGCTCCACCTGGAGAACTGCGGAACCCGCCCCCGCCGCCTCGACGGCCACCCGCTCCTCGAACTGCTCGACGAGGACAGGAAACCGGTCCCCGGCGTCGACGTCCTGCGCGGCGGCGGCGACATCGCCCTCGTGACCGGCTTCGACGACCCGCCGCGCCCGGTCGACCTGAAGCCGGGCGAGACCGGGTTCGCCCGCCTGATGTGGCGCAACACCACCGGCGCGGGCGACCCCGTGAACGTCCCCTATGTCAGGGTGCGGGCCGAGCCCGGGTCCCGGCCCCTGACGGTGATCCCGGAACTCGACCTCGGCACCACGGGAAAGCTCGGCGTCAGCGCCTGGACGAAGGGTTCGCGGCCGTAGCGGAGCGGGCGCGCGCCACCGTGCGCATCGGCAGCTCCTGCGGGCTCAACGCGAGCCGGGGAACGGGACGGACGGGCCGGTCGTCCACCGGGCGCAGCTCCCAGCCGGCGGAGACCGTCGCCAGGACCAGGGTGGCCTCGGTGAGCGCGAAGACGTCCCCGATGCATTTGCGCGGCCCGCCGCCGAACGGCACGAACGCGGAACGCCGCGGCGTGCTCCCGGTCATCCACCGGTCGGGGTCGAAGCGTTCGGGATCGGGGAACAGGTCCGGCCGGCGGTGCAGGAGGTAGGCGCTGTAGACCACCGCGGTGCCGGCGGGGATGGGGTGGCCGCCGAGCCGGGTGTCCTCGGTGGTGGTGCGGGTGAGCACCCAGGCGGGCGGGTAGAGCCGCAGCGCCTCGGTGACCACGGCCGTGGTGAGCTTCAGTGCGGGCAGGTGCTCCAGGGACGCGGCCGGGGCCCCGTCGAGGACGGTGTCCACCTCGGCCCGCATCCGGCGGGCCACGTGGGGGTGGCGGGCCAGCAGGTGCAGGGCCCAGGCCAGGGTTGTGCCGGTGTTCTCCGTGCCGGCGGCGAAGAAGGTCACGAGCTGGTCGGCGATCTCCTCGTCGGTCAGGCCCGGGCCGCCGGGTCCGCCGTTCCCCGGCGGGTCGTGCCCGGCCGACAGCAGCATGGACAGCAGGTCGCCGTCGTGGAGTTCGCCGGAGCGCTGGCCGGCCACGATCCGGTCGATCGCGGTCCGCAGGCGGGCACGCGCCCGGTCGTAGCGGAGGTTGGCCGGGGTGGGCAGCCGGTCCGCCGACGGGGGCAGCAGCGTGCGGCGGGGGATGCCCGCCACGACGACCGTGAAGTCCTCCATGAGCCGGGCGAGATCGCCGTCCGCGGCCGCCCGGGCGGGATCGCGGCCGAACATCGTGACGATCGTCGTCCGGGCGCTGATGCCGTGCATCTCGGCGATGGCGTCCACCGCCTCCCCGTCGGTCCACGCGCCGGTGGCCGCGGTCACCTGGCGGCGCATCGTCTCGGCGTAGCCGGGCATGCGGGCGGGGTGGAACGCGGGCTGCAGCAGCCGCCGTTGGCGGCGGTGGTCGCTGTACGGGCAGCTGGCCAGCCCGTTGCCGGTCAGCTCGCGGATGCGGTCGTACAGCGGTCCGCCCTTGTCGAAGGTGCGGTCGTCGCGCAGGACTTGACGGGTCAGCTCGGGGTCGCAGACCACCACGGCCCGGTACCGGCCGACGCGGACCTGGACCAGGTCGCCGTGGCGGGGGAGTTCCGCGAGGAAGCCGAGGGGGTCGCGGAGCAGTGGGAGGGCGTGGCCGATGACGGGGAGCGCGCGGGGGGCGACGCCGTAGGCGCAGGTGCTCTTCACGCCATCCCCGTGCCCGGGTGGTATCGCCCGAATCCCCGGCAAGTGGGGTGTGCGGGGGCAAAAGGGGAGTGAAGCGGTGGGAAGGGTTCCGCGCCCTACGCCGGGCGCCGCACGTCGGCGCCCGAGCGCCGAGTGCCGCACCACTGCCCTGTGACGCACACCATGCGCGCGAGGACGCCGAACGGGGTGTTCCGTTTGCCTGCGCCGTGCAATGATCCGGTCAGGCCCGCCGGGGAAGCGGGCCTCGTCCTTCCGTCGCCGCGCCCAACGGCCCGGCGGTGCCTGCCTACGGACACTCGCACCTGTCCGCCCCCGCACCTCGTGGTCCCGGAAACACAGCGGTTTCCCGCCCGAGCCGTGCGCATCGCACCCATGACGACCCTCCGTTGACCGGTCCCCTGCCCGACGGGCGCCTCCGTCAGGGCCGTTGACCGGCACGTCCCCCCACCTCACCGAGCACGCCCCGGCCGCCGGCGCACCCGCGCGCGTCCCCGTGCCCCTGAGCGAACCCTTCTTCCCGGAGTGCCCGTGGCCACAGAAACAATCCTGGGCGTCAGCCCGTTCGGCGAACCCGACCCACGGCTGGTGGCGGCGGTCTGCCGCGCCGGCGCCCTCGGCGTGCTCGATCTCGGCAGGGTCCGGCGCCGCGCAGCCCTGGAGGCCCTCCGGCTGGTACGGCAGTGGGTGCCGGGCCCCTTCGGGGTCCGGATCGGGGCGGGGTGCGCGCTCGGGCCCGACGACCTGGCGGACGACGGGGAAGCGCTCACCGTACTGCTCGGCGCGGACGCCGAGTTGCTCCCCGGTGACCTCGCCGCCGGACGGCACCGCGTCCTGGCCGAGGTCACCTCCTACGACGAGGCCCTGGCGGCCGTGCGCGCCGGCGCGCACGGCCTCGTCGCCCGGGGGAACGAGGCCGGCGGGCGCGTCGGCGAGCTGAGCACCTTCGTCCTGCTCCAGCAACTGGTCGCGGCGCCCGAACTGGGCCTGCCCGTCTGGGCCTGCGGGGGCATCGGCCCGCACACCGCCGCGGCCGCCGTGGTCGGCGGCGCGGTCGGCGTCGTCCTGGACACCCAGCTGGCCCTGCTCGACGAATCCGACCTCGTGGAGGACGTCGCGGCGGCCCTGCGGACCATGGACGGCTCGGAGACCGTGCTCGCCGCCGGCCACCGGGTGCTGCGCCGCCGGGGCCCGGACGCGCCGCCCCCGCCGGACGCCCCCGCCGAGGCCGCCCGGCTGCTCGGCGCGGACGCCGGGCCCGGCCGGCTGCTGCCCGTGGGCCAGGACGGCTTCCTGGCCGCCTCGTTCGCGCGGCGGTGGGGCGACGTGGGCGCGGCCGTCCGCGGCGTCACCGCCGCCGTCGAGGACGCCGTACGCGACGACACCGCCGCGGACGCCCTGCTGCGCGGCTCCCCGATGAGCCGCGCCCTGGGCACCGCGCTGCCCGTCGCCCAGGGGCCGATGACCCGGGTCAGCGACCAGGCCCGGTTCGCCGGCGCCGTCGCCCGCCACGGCGGACTCCCCTTCCTGGCACTGGCCCTCGCCGGGCCGCTGGAGACACGGATCCTGCTGGAACAGGTCCGCTCCGAACTGGGCGAACGCCCCTGGGGCGTGGGCGTCCTCGGCTTCGCCCCCGAACAGATCAGGGCCGCCCAGCTGGAGATCGTCCGGGAACTCCGCCCGGCCTGCGCCATCGTCGCGGGCGGCCGGCCCGCGCAGGCCGCCGTGCTGGAGGAGGCCGGTGTCGCCACCTTCCTGCACGTGCCCTCGCCCGGGCTGCTCCGGCAGTTCCTGGCGGCGGGCGCCCGCAAGTTCGTCTTCGAGGGCGCCGAGTGCGGCGGCCACGTCGGGCCGCGCGGCAGCTTCGCGCTGTGGGAGGCACAGGCCGAGGTGCTCGGCGAATTCCTGGACGCGCACGGCGACGCGGAGCCGGGGGAGCTGCGGGTGTTCTTCGCCGGCGGCGTGCACGACAAGCGGTCGGCCGCGATGGTGGCCGCCCTCGCCGCACCGCTGACCGCCCGCGGCGTGGTCGTCGGCGTGCTCATGGGCACCGCGTACCTCTTCACCGAGGAGGCGGTGGACCGGGGCGCCGTGCGGCCGCTGTTCCAGCGGCAGGTCGTCGCGGCGCGGCGCACCGAACTGCTGGAGACCGCGCCCGGGCACGCCACGCGCTGCGTGCACAGCCCGTTCACGGACGAATTCCGCGGCGTCAAGGAGGAGTTGCGGACACAGGGCGTCCCGGACCGGCAGGCGTGGGAGCGGCTGGAGCAGCTCAACGTCGGGCGGCTGAGGCTCGCCAGCAAGGGCGTCGAGCGGTCCGGCGAGTCCCTGACGGAGGTGGACGAGGCCCGGCAGCTGGCCGAGGGGATGTTCATGGCCGGCCAGGTGGCCGTGCTGCGCAACGAGGTCACCACGGTCCCCGAACTGCACGCCGCCGTCAGCGCGGAGGCCGCCGGCTTCTTCACCGCCCGCGCCCGGCGGCTGCGCGCGGGCCTCCGCCAGGAGGCCCCGGCCCCCACCCCCGACCCGCTCGACGTCGCCGTCGTCGGCATGGCCTGCATGTTCCCCGGCGCGCCCGACCTGGCCGCCTACTGGGCGAACGTGGTCGCGGGCGCCGACGCGGTCGGCGAGGTGCCCGCCGAGCGGTGGGACGCCGACCTGCACTACGCGCCCGGGGCCGACGGCGACCGCACGGCGTCGAAGTGGGGCGGCTTCCTGCCGGACATCCCCTTCGACCCGCTGCGCTACGGCATCCCGCCGTCCTCGCTCGGCAGCATCGAGCCGGTGCAGCTGCTCGCGCTGGAGGCCGCGCGGCGGGCGCTGCGCGACGCCGGCTACGAGACGCGTCCCTTCGACCGCTCCAGGGCCTCGGTGGTGTTCGGGGCCGAGGCCGGCGGCGACCTGGCGAACGCCACCACCCTGCGCACGGTGCTCCCCGCCTACCTGGGAGAACTCCCGCCCGAACTGGAGGCCCAACTGCCCCGGCTGACCGAGGACTCCTTCCCCGGCATGCTGGCCAACGTCATCTCCGGGCGGATCGCCAACCGGCTCGACCTGGGCGGCGCCAACTTCACCGTGGACGCGGCCTGCGCCTCCTCCCTGGCGGCGGTGGACGCGGCGTGCAAGGAACTGTCCGCCGGCACCAGCGACCTCGTCCTGTGCGGGGGCGCCGACCTGCACAACGGGATCAACGACTATCTGCTGTTCTCCTCGGTGCACGCGCTGTCCCCGACCGGCCGTTCCCGCACCTTCGACAGCGCGGCCGACGGCATCGCGCTCGGCGAGGGCGTCGCCTGCGTGGTCCTCAAGCGGCTGGCGGACGCGGAGCGGGACGGCGACCGGGTCTACGCGGTCGTCAAGGGCGTCGGCAGTTCGAGCGACGGCAAGTCCCTGGGGCTGACGGCGCCCCGCCCGGAGGGACAGCGGGCCGCACTGGAACGGGCCTACCGCCACGCCGGGATCTCACCGGCCGACGTGGGCCTGGTGGAGGCCCACGGCACCGGGACCGTGGTCGGCGACCGCACCGAACTCACCACGCTCACCGAGGTGTTCACCGAGGCCGGGGCGGCGCCCGGCGGGTGCGCGCTCGGCTCGGTGAAGTCGCAGATCGGGCACACCAAGTGCGCGGCCGGACTGGCCGGCCTGATCAAGGCCGCCATGGCCCTGCACACCGGCGTCCGGCCGCCCACCGCGCAGCTGACCCGGCCCAACCCGGCCTGGGAGGAGGGGAGAAGCCCCTTCGCCTTCCACACCACGGCCCGCCCGTGGGCGGCCGGGCCCGGCGAACGGGTCGCCGGGGTCAGCGCGTTCGGGTTCGGCGGCACCAACTTCCACGTGGTGCTGCGCGGCCACGAGGCGGGACCCCCGCCCCGGCACGGGCTCGACGCCTGGCCGGCCGAGCTGTTCGTCTTCCACGGCACCGACCGGGCGGACGCCCACCGGGCCGCCGGCCGGCTGCTGGAGCTGGCCGAGGAGAACGACCGGCAGGGCCGTCCCTGGCGGCTGCGCGACCTGGCCCTGAGCGCCGCCCGGCGCGGCGACGCGTCCGGGAAACCGGCCCGGGCGGCCGTCGTCGCCCGCGACCTGGACGAACTGCCCGGGCTGCTGGCCCGGATGCTGGACGGCGAGGACGACCCCCGGTCCGGTGTCTTCGGCGCGGCGCCCGAGGGCCCGGACGGCGGCGAGGTGGCGTTCCTCTTCCCCGGCCAGGGCAGCCAGCGCCCGGACATGCTCGCCGAGTTGTTCATCGCCTTCCCGGAAGTGCAGCGGTACCTGCGGACCGGCCGCGAATGGGCGGACGTCGTCTTCCCGCCCACCGCCTTCGACCCCGCCGTCGCGGACGGACAGCGCGCCCGGATCACCGACACCCGCACCGCCCAGCCCGCCCTGGGCATCATGGGACTGACCGTCCTCGAACTGCTGGGCCGGGCCGGCGTCCGCCCCGGCATGACGGCCGGGCACAGCTACGGCGAGCTGGTCGCGCTGTGCGCGGCCGGGGCGTTCGGACCGGAGACCCTGCTGGAGCTGAGCGCGGCCCGCGCGGAGGCGATCCTGGCCGCCGCCGGCGACGAGCCGGGGACCATGGCCGCCGTGGCGGCCGGGCACCAGGACGTCGCCGAGGAGCTGTGGGCGGCCGGACTGGCCGACCGCGTGGTGGTCGCGAACCACAACGCGCCGCGCCAGACCGTGATTTCGGGCCCCGGCGAGGCGGTCGCGGAGGCGGTGCGCCGGCTGCGCGAGCGCGGCCTGGGCGCCAAGCCGATCCCGGTGGCGTGCGCCTTCCACAGCCCCGTGGTGGCACCGGCCGGCGAATCGTTCGCCGGGATCCTCGCGGAACGGCCGGTGGGCGCGCCCGAGATACCGGTCTGGGCCAACCGGACGGCCGCCGTCTACCCCGCGCAACCGGACGGCGTACGGGACGAGTTGGCCGCCCAGATCGGCTCCCCCGTGCGCTTCGCCCAGCAGATCGAGCGGATGTACGAGGCCGGGGCCCGGGTCTTCGTCGAGGCCGGGCCGGGCTCGGTGCTCACCGGCCTGGTCGGCAGGATCCTCGGCGACCGCCCGCACACCGCGGTGGCCTGCGAGGGCCCCGACGGCCCCGGACTGCGCGGCTTCCTGGGCATGCTCGCCCGGCTCGCCGTCGCCGGCGTCCCCGTCCGCACCGGCTGGCTGCACCGGGGACGCGACAGCGCCGAGGCCGTCCCCGGCGCCTGCCCCGCGCAGCCCGGCTGGATCGTCAACGGACAGCTCACCCGCACCCGTGACGGCGACCCGCTGCCCGGCTCGCTCACACCCGCACGACGCATTCGGCCGGAGGAGATGACAGTGACCCAGAACCGCGACGGCGACGCCATGGCCGCCGACCGCGACCGGATGGTCCACGAATTCCTGCGCACCAGCAGGGAGTTGGTCGCCGCGCAGCGCGACGTGCTGCTGACCTGGCTCGGTGGCGCGCCGGGCGTGCCCGCTCCCGCACCGGCTCCGGTGCCCGCCGTGCTCCCGCCGTCCGCACCGGCGGAACCGGCGGAGGCACCTGCCACCGCCGCTCCGGCTTCTCCGGAGCCCGCGGACGTGCTGGCGGCCGTCCTGGACATCATCAGCGAACGCACCGGCTACCCCCTCGACATGATCGAGCCCGGTCTCGACCTGGAGGCCGACCTGAGCGTCGACTCGATCAAGAGGGTCGAGATCGTCGGCGAACTGGCCGTACGCCTCGGCTTCGGCGGCGGGACGGGGCTGCCCCGGCTCGACGACGCGGAGCTGGAGGTGCTGTCCAAGGCCCGCACCGCGTCCGGCATCGCCGGGCTCCTGGAGGAGCGGCTGCCCGACGGGAACGCGGCCGACGGACGTCCGTCCGTACAGCCCCCGGCCGCCGTCACCGGCGGGACGCCCGGCCGGCTGGTCCTGCGCACGGCCGGACTCCCGTCCCCCACCGGCGAGTTCGCGGTCCTGGAGGGCCGGCGGTTCGCCCTGCTCGGCGGCGCGGGACCGGTGCCGGACGCGCTGGCCGCCCGGCTGGGCACCCACGGCGCCCAGGCGCTCGTCCTCCCGCCGGACCATCTGCTCACCGACGAGGACGGCCCGGTGGACGGCGTGTTCCACCTGGAGGCGCTGGCGAAGGGCGGCGGCGGTCCGCTCCTGCCGGACGCCTTCCCGGTGCTGCGGGCCGCGCTGCGCGGCGGGCCGCGCTGGCTGCTCGCGGCCGCGCCGGCCGCCGGCGCGGACGTCCCCGCCGCGATCGAGGGACGCGCGGACGGGCTGCGGGGCCTGTTCCGCAGCGTCGCGCGGGAGTACCCGGACACCCTCGTCCGGCTCGTCGAACCGGCCCCCGAGATGACGGCCACCGAGGTCGCGGCGGCGCTGGTGGGCGAGTTGACGGCCGAGGACGCGGCCCCGGTGGTGCTGCGGTCGCCGGACGGCGGCCGGTACGGCCTGGAAGCATCGCCCGCCGGCCTCGGCGCCCTGGGCGACCGCGGCGCGGGCCCGGCCGGGGACGGCGCGGCCGAGGCCGCCGCCCTGGGCCTGGACCGGGACGCGGTCGTGCTGCTGGTCGGCGGGGCGCGGGGCATCACCGCGCGGTTCGCCGCCGCGCTGGCGTCGGCCTCCCGCTGCCGGATCGAGCTGGCGGGCCGGACCGCCCTGCCGGACGACGCCCCCGAGGACGAGGCCGTCCGGCAGGCCCCGGACCGGGCGGCGCTGCGGGCCGTGCTGGCCGCGCGCGGGGAGGGCTCCCCGGCCGCCGTCGAACGGGCCGCCTCCGGGATCCTCGCCCGGCGGGAGGTCCGCCGCACCCTCGCCGCCCTGCGGGACCTGGGCAGCCCGGCGCGCTACCACGCGCTCGACGTCCGCGACCCCGGGGCCGTGCGCCGCCTGGTGGCGGACGTCCACGCCGAACACGGCCGGCTGGACGGCGTGGTGTACGCGGCCGGGGTCATCGAGGACCGGCTCCTGGCGGAGAAGGACCCCGACTCCTTCCGCCGGGTGTACGGCACCAAGGTCGACGGCGCGCGCACCCTGCTGGCGGCCCTGGACGAACTGCCGCACACCCCCCGCTTCGCCGTGTTCTTCGGCAGCGTCGCGGCCGTCTTCGGCAACCGCGGCCAGGCGGACTACGCGGCCGCCAACGACGCCCTCCAGTCCCTGGGCGGCCGGTGGGCGGCGCGCTCCGGGTGCCGGACGCTGACCGTCCACTGGGGACCGTGGGCACCGGACGGCGAGCACGCCGGCATGGTCACCCCGGAACTCGCCCGCGAGTACGCCCGCCGCGGCGTCGGACTCATCGACCCCGAGGAGGGGACGCTGTGCCTGCTGCGCGAGCTCGCCTGGGGCGAGGCATCGGCCGACGCCGTCGTCTACACCGCGCCGGGCCGGTGAGACGGGCATGACGGAAAACCTCCACGGCCGGCCCCCGGCCGCCGTCGTCGGCATGGCCGTCCTCTTCCCGGGGGCGCCGGACCTCGCGACGTACTGGCGGAACCTGACCGGCGGCGTCGACGCCATCACCGAGGTCCCGCCCGGGCGTTGGGACCCCGCCTTCTACGACCCGGCCGCCGCCGGCGACCGCGCGGACCGGGTGTACTGCCGCCGCGGCGGATTCGTCGACGACCTGGCCGAGGTGGAAGTGACCCGGTTCGGCATCATGCCCAGCTCGGTGCCCGGCACCGAACCGGAGCAGCTCGTCGCCCTGCGCGTGGCCGCCGAGGCGATCGCGGACGCGGGCGGCGAGGCACGGCTGCCCGACCGGGACCGGGTCGGGGTGATCCTGGGCCGGGGCGGCTATCTGTCCCCCGGCCTGTCCCGGGGCGTCCAGTCGGTCCTCACCTCCAACCAGCTCCTCCGCACCCTCGGCGAGTTGCTGCCCGAGCTGGGCGCCGACCGGCTGGAGCGGGTGCGGCGCGCGTACACCCGGCAGCTGGGCCCCGACGAGCCCGAGCAGGCCATCGGCCTGGTGCCCAATCTGACCGCCTCCCGGGTGGCCAACCGGCTCGACCTGCGCGGCCCGGCCTACACGGTGGACGCCGCCTGCGCGTCCTCGCTGGTCGCGGTCGACCAGGCGGTCGGCGAACTGGCCTCGGGGCGCTGTGATCTGGTGCTCGCCGGCGGCGTCCACCACTGCCACGACATCACCCTCTGGTCGGTCTTCTCCCGGCTGCGCGCCCTGTCGCCGAGCCAGCGGATCCGCCCGTTCCACCGGGCGGCCGACGGGCTGCTGATCGGCGAGGGCACCGGCGTGGTGGCGCTCAAGCGCCTCTCCGACGCGCTGCGCGACGGGGACCGCGTCTACGCCGTCGTCCGCGGCACCGGCGTGGCCAGCGACGGCCGCAGCGGCAGCCTCGTCAACCCCGACCCCTCGGGCCAGGTGAAGGCGGTGCGGGCGGCGTGGCGGGAGGCCGGACTGGACCCCGCCGCACCGGGGTCCGTCGGGCTGCTGGAGGCGCACGGGACCGCCACCCCCTCCGGGGACGCGGCCGAACTGGCCACCATGGCCGAGGTGTTCGGCCCGCCCGGGGGAAGGGAGGACCGGCCGGTGACCGGGTCGGTGAAGTCGATGATCGGCCACACCATGCCGGCCGCCGGCGTGGCCGGGCTCATCAAGGCGGCGCTCTCCGTGTACCACGGCGTACTGCCGCCGACCCTGCACTGCGAGGACCCGCACCCCGCCCTGGCCCGCACCCGCTTCCGGACGATCGACGGCGCGCGGGAGTGGGAGACCGGCGGCGGGCGGCCCCGGCGCGCGGGCGTCAACGCGTTCGGCTTCGGCGGCATCAACGCCCATGTGGTGCTGGAGGAGACGCCCGCCGCGGCCGGCCGGCGGGCCCGGCCGCCGGCCACCGTCCGGGAGCCGGAACAGGTGCTGCGGCTGGCCGCCGGCACCCCCGAGCGGCTCGCGGCGCTGCTGGACGCCGAGGACACCGCCGTCCGCGCGGCGGGCCACGGACGGCCGCCCGGCACCGGGCGCGTCCGGCTGGGCATCGTGGACCCGACCCCCAAGCGCCTCGCCCTGGCCCGGAAGGCCGTGGCCAAGGGCACCCCCTGGCGCGGGCGCGGCGACGTCTGGTTCTCCCCCGAGCCGCTGCTCGGCGGCCCCGGAGGCGGCCGGCTCGCCTTCGTCTTCCCGGGCCTGGAAGCCGAGTTCAGACCCCGCGCCGGCGACGTCGCCGCGCACTTCGGCCTGTCGGACCTGCTGCCTGCGGGCTTCGGCGGGCCCGGCACCGACGTGGCCGACGTCGGCCGGCACGGCGCCGGGGTCATCGCCGTCGGGCGGGTGCTGGACGCCGCGCTGCGCCGCATGGGCATCGTGCCGGACGGAGTCGCGGGCCACAGCATCGGCGAATGGACGGCGATGGCCACCGCCGGGCTGTACGACGCGGACGCCGTCGACGCGTTCACCCGCTCCTTCGACCCGGACCAAGTGCGGGTCGCCGGGCTCGCCTTCGCCGTACTGGGAGCCCCGGCCGGACAGGTCACCGCCGCGCTCGCGGGCCGCCCCGACGTCGTGCTGTCGCACGACAACGCCCCCGAACAGTCGATGGTCTGCGGCCCGCCCGGCCAAGTGGAGGAACTGGTAAGGGACTTCCGTGCCCGGCACGTCATCGGCCAGGTCCTGCCGTTCCGTTCCGGCTTCCACACCCCGATGCTGGCCCCCTACCTCGGCCGGATCCGGCACTACGCCGGGCAGTTCGAGCTGCGCCGGCCCACCGTGCCCGTCTGGTCGGCGACCACCGCCACGACGTACCCCGGCACGGAGGAGGAGGTGCGGGAGCTCTTCGTCCGGCACCTGCTGGAGCCCGTGCGCTTCCGGCCGATGATCGAGGCGATGTACGCGGCCGGCTTCCGGGCCTTCGTCCAGGCCGGTACGGGCCAGGTCGGCTCGCTGGTCGAGAACACCCTGCGCGGCCGTCCGCACCTGGTGGTGGCGGCCGACTCCCCGCACCGGGACGGGACGGCGCAGCTGCTCCGCGTCGCCACGGCCCTCTGGGCGGACGGCGGCGACCCGGACACCGGGGTCCTGACGGCCGGCGGCGCCGGTGACGTCCGCCGGATGCCGCCGTCGCGGCTGGACCTGGGCGGGAGCCTGGTGTCCCTGGACCGGGAGACGGTGGCCGAGGTGCGCTCGGTCCTCGCCGCCCGCCCCGACGCCGTGGCGGAGGGCGACTCGCCCCTGGCCGCCGAGCTGCGGGCGCTGCTGAAGGACACCGCCGACACCGCCGTCGCGGTCTCCCGCGCCGCGGCCGCGCGGACGGCCCGCACCGCGCTGCGGGTGTCCACGGACACCATGCCGTACCTGCGCGACCACTGCTTCTTCCGGCAGCGCCCCGGCTGGCCGGACGAGGCCGACCGGTGGCCGGTCGTCCCCGCCACGACGGTGGTCCACCACATGATCGAGCACGCGGAACGGGCCCGGCCCGGGGCGACGGCCGTGGCGGTGCGCGAGGCGCGGTTCGACCGCTGGGTGGCCGCCGCGCCGCCCGTCGAGGTGCCCGTGACCGTCGAGCCGCGCGGGACCGGGCGGGCACAGGTGACCTTCGGCGCGTACGCGCACGGTGAGGTGGAGCTCGCGGACCGGTACCCCGGCGACGCGCCCCGCCCCTGGCGGTGGCGGCCGGAGGAGGAACGGCCCCCGGAGATCACGGCCGCACAGCTGTACCGGGACGGCTGGATGTTCCACGGCTCCGCGTTCCAGGGCGTCACCGGGCTGACGGCGATCGGCGACGCGCACGTGCGCGGCGTCCTCACCACGCCGTCCGCGCCCGGCGCCCTGCTCGACAACGTGGGCCAGCTGCTCGGCTACTGGATCCTGTCCACCCTCACCGAGCGGACCCTGGTCTTCCCCGTACGGATGCGCCACCTCCGCTTCTTCGGCCCGCACCCGGCGCCCGGCACCCGCGTGGAATGCCTGATCAGAATCGCCTCCGTCACCGACGCCACGATCGAGGCGGACGTGCAACTGGTGACGGGCGACGGCGTCTGGGCGGAGATCGACGGCTGGCAGGACCACCGCTTCGACAGCCGCCCGGAGACCAAGGCGCACGAACGGTTCCCCGAACGGCACACCCTCTCCGGCGTCCAGGAGGGCGGCTGGGTGCTCCTCTTCGACCGCTGCCACGACCTGGCCTCCCGCGACCTCGTGATGCGGCGGCACCTCGGCACGGCCGAGCGCGAGGACCACGGGCGGCGCCCGCCGTCCGGCCGCCGCCGGTGGCTGCTCGGCCGCATCGCGGCCAAGGACGCGGTCCGCCGGTGGCTGTGGGAGCACGGCGAGGGGCCGGTCTTCCCCGCCGAGATCCGGGTGGACAACGAACCGTCCGGCCGGCCACGGGTGACCGGCGTCCACGGCCGCGTCCTCCCCGGGCTCGA
This sequence comes from Streptomyces sp. AV19, assembly GCF_015999245.1. GTDB lineage: Bacteria > Actinomycetota > Actinomycetes > Streptomycetales > Streptomycetaceae > Streptomyces. Next base: position 34,670 of record NZ_JAEAMR010000018.1, read on the forward strand.
CGTCTCGCTGGCGCACCGGGCCGAGGCCGCGGTCGCCCTGGTCCGCCCGCGCGGCGCGGACGGGCGTCCGGCGGCGGTCGGCATCGACGTGGAAGAGGTCGCCGAACGGCCTTCCGGGACCCTCGCCGTCGCCCTCGGCCTCGCCGAGCGCGAGCTCCTCGCCGCCCTGTGCGCCCGGACCGGCGAACCGGAATCCCTCTGGTTCACCCGGTTCTGGGCGGCGAAGGAAGCGGTGTCCAAGGCGGAGGGCACCGGCCTGCGGGGACGCCCGCGGGACTTCGAGGTGGCCGAGGCGACGGCGGACCTCGTGCGCGTGGCCGTCAACGGCCGCCACTACCCGGTGCGTTGCCGGAACGTCCGCAATCCGGAGGACCTGCCCGGCAGGGAGTACGTGGTCGCCTGGACCACGGGCGACGAACAGGAGGGACAGCAGTGAACAGCAGTCAGGCAGCGGCACCGGCCGGTCCGGCCGAAGCGGCGGTCCTCGAGGAGATCACCGGCATGCTCCACGCCGTCCTCGGCGAGTACGGCGGCGTGGACGACGCCGGGATCACCATGGACACCCGGTTCCACGAGGACCTGGACCTGGAGAGCATCGACCTGGTCACCCTCGGCGGCCACCTCCAGGCGCGGTACGGGGAGCGGGTGAACTTCGCCGAGTACCTGGCCGGACTCGGGCTGGAGGAGATCATCGGCCTGACGATCGGACAGCTCGTCGCCTACATCGCCGACTGCTCCCGGGAACCGGGGGAGCGCTGACCGATGGCCATGATCGACGCCAACGGCCTCGCGGTGCACGTGGAACGCATGCCCGCCCGCACGACCGGAACGGCCCCGCCGCCCACGGTGGTGCTCATCCACGGCATGCTCATCGACAGCCTCGTCAGCTACTACTTCACCCTGGCCCCCCGGTTCGCCGCCGCCGGGCTCGACGTCGTCATGTACGACCTGCGCGGCCAGGGCCACAGCGAACGGCCCCCGGACGGCTACCGGTTGGAGGACCACCTCGACGACCTGGAGGCCCTGCTCGACCGGCTGGACCCGCCCGGCCCGGTGCACCTGGTGGGCAACTCCTACGGCGGCACCATCGCGTTCGGCCACGCGGCACGGCACCCCGGCCGGGTGGCCAGCGTCTCGATGATCGAGTCGGAGCCGGCGACCGCCGCCTGGTCCCGCAAGATGGCGGACAACCTCGCGCGCGGCGCCGAGGAACTCGCCCGCGACGGCCTCTTCGAGGAACTCACCGGGAAATACGGCCGGCTCGTGACCAGACGCGTCCGGTCCGCCGCCCGGCTACTGCACTCCACCACCACGGCGCTGGACGTCCCCGCCAGCCGGGTGCTCGACGAGGACGCCATCCGCGCGGTGGGCAGCCCGGTGCTCGCCCTCTACGGCGCCGAGTCCGAACTCGCCGCACAGGAAGGCTGGTTGCGGTCGCTGCTGCCCAACTGCCGTACCGTCGTGGTACCGGACCAGGAACACTGGGTCCTGGTCGGTGCCACCGACCTGGCCGGCGACCTGATCCTCGAATGGATCCGCGCGCACACCCCCGTCCCGGCGGCCGGGGAGGCGGGACGGTGAGCCGCTTCCTGTTCGTCGTGCCGCCCCTGGTCGGACACGTCAACCCCACGGTCGGGGTCGCCGCCGAACTGACCCGGCGCGGCCACACCGTGGCCTGGGCCGGTCTGCCGGACGTCGTGCGACCGCTGGTCGGCGACGGCGCGACCGTCTTCCCCTGCGCCTCCCCGGACCTGACCGACCCCGCCCTGCTGCGCCCGCCCACGCTCCGCGGCCCGGCGGCGCTGCGCTTCCTGTGGGAGCGGTTCCTCGGGCCGCTGGCGGAGCACATGGCGCCGGGGGTGCGCGCGGCCGTCCGGCAGTTCCGGCCGGACGTCCTGGTGGCCGACCAGCAGGCCGTCGCCGGCGGCCTCGTGGCCGAGCGGCTGGGCGTGGTGTGGGCCACCTCGGCGACCACCACGGCCGGATTCACCTCCCTCGCGGGCCTGCCGAAGGTCGACTCCTGGATCGCCGGGCTGATCGGCGGGCTGCGGCACCGGATCGGCAACCCGCGCGGCACCGCCGACCCGCGCATGTCCGACCGCCTGGTGCTGGCCTTCAGCACCGAGGCCCTGGCCGGATCCGCCGCCGTCGGCGAGCGCGTGCGGTTCGTCGGCCCGTCCCTCGCCTCCCGGCCGGCCGCCGACGACTTCCCCTGGCACCGGCTGGACCCCCGGACGCCCACCGTGCTGATCACCCTCGGCACGGCCAACGCCGAGGTCGCGCCCCGCTTCCTCGCCGCGTGCGCCGAGGCGGTGCGCGGCCGGGCGGACCGGGCGCAGGCGGTGATCGTCGACCCGACGGGCACGGTGCCGGAGTTCGCCGACCGGGTGCTGGTCCGGCCGCGCGTTCCCCAACTGGCGCTGCTGGAACGCTGCGACGCGGTGATCTGCCACGGCGGGCACAACACCGTGTGCGAAGCGCTGTGGCACGGCCTCCCGCTGGTCGTCGCGCCCATCCGGGACGACCAGCCCGCGATCGCCGCCCAGGTGACGGACGCCGGGGCGGGCGTACGGGTCCGGTTCAACCGGGCGACCGCCGGCCTCCTGGGCGAGGCGCTCGACACCGTCCTGCGCGAACCCTCCCACCGGGAGGCGGCCGGGCGGGTGCGCGAGTCCTTCCGCACCGCGGGAGGCGCGGCGGCCGCGGCCGCGCACCTCGAAGACCTGGCGGCGGAAGCGGGACGACTCCCGCGCGGCCGCTGATCCCCCCGTGCTGCCGAAAGAGGTGTACCGCCGATGTCATGACGTGACATGGTCCCGCCAACCCTGAAACCCCCCACACCGAGGAACCACATGCGCAACTTCCGGAAAAGAGCACTGGCACCAGTGCTGCTCACCGCCTTCTCACTCGCCCTCGCCGGCTGCTCGACCTCCGGGGGCGGTTCCACCGCCGCCTCGGACGAGGTGGCCAACGCCGGCCAAACAGGCGCCCCCAGCGTCGACTTCAGCCTCGAAACCCCCTCACCGGGGAAGGCCTCGCCGGGCGCCGTGGCCATCCCGGCCGGAGGCGGCCTCAAGGCGCAGAAGCCGGCGGTGAAGGTCGACTCGATCGACGAGAAGAGCGGACGGGCCGTCATCACCGACACGGTCCCGCCGGACGCGCCCGGCCCGTCCGGCAAGCCCGCGCCGTCCGCGCCGTCCACGACACCGGCGGCGAAGAAGAAGCCCGTCGCCGTCGGCGACATCATCGCCAGCAAGCCCGTGCCCGGCGCCCCCAAGGGCGTCCTGGCCAAGGTGACGAAGGTGGAGAAGAAGACCTCGAAGGGCACCGAGGTCCGTACCGCCCCCACCGATCTCTCCACGGTGCTGGGCGACTCCAAGGTCAAGAGCAAGCTGCCCGTCGACCCGTCCGGTTTCAAGGCCGAACCGCTCGTCCCGGGCGTGAAGTTCTCCTATGCCAAGCGCGGCAAGGTCCACGCCGGGCCGGACGGGCTCAAACTGCCCTTCGGCAGCCTGCGCGTCGACGTCGACACCAAGCTCGACACGGAGAAGAACGCGAAGAAGGACGGGCCGGACAGCCCCACCAAGGCGGCGTTCAAGGGCTTCGTCCAGCTGGCGCCGGAGATCGACTTCAACTACTACGGCCGCGGTTCGGGCGACGGCCCGTCCGGCGCCGGCCTGCGGCTGACCGGTGACTGGTCCTCGGGATTCCACTTCAAGGGGCGGACGTCCCCCACGACGAACGGCAAGCCGGTGCGCGTGCCGTTCGTCGTCCTGCACGCCAACCCGACCTTCTACATCGGCGAGCTCCCGGTGACCGTCAACATCGACCTCACCTGCTACGTCCTGATCGACGCCGACGGAAAGGTGAGCCTCGACGTCCAACAGGACCCCGTCAAGGGCGACTTCACCCTCGGCTCCGCGTTCGGTCTGAAGGAGGGCTGGCAGCCGGAGGCCAAGGCGAACTTCACCCCCGCGACGCTGAAGGCGAGCACCTCGGCCGCGGCCGACGTGAAGGTCAGGTTCGGCACGGAGGCCAACCTCGGGCTGTACGGCAGCGTGGGCGTGAAGGGCGATGTCGCCGCGCCGTACGTCCGGACCGAGGTCAAGGGCGGGGTCAGCGGATCGACCGAGGGCAGGGCCGCGGCCGACGTCGACTGGAAGCTGTTCGCGGGAGTGGATCTGGAGGGATGGGTCATGCCGTATCTGAAGATCGGCGGCGTGCAGGCGCTCGCGATGCGCCTCCCGATGCCGAAGGTGCAGCGCGAGGTCCAACTCGCCCACGGCAAGGGAGCGATACGCGTCCCCCAGCCGCGCACCCCGCAGGACGACAGCGCGTCCGGCCGGAAACCCTCGCAGGGCTGACGGCGTCAACGCCCTTCCTCCTCCCCGCAGTCCGCGAGGAGGAGGAAGGGCATCTGTCAGACGCCGCGGTCCGCGAACGGGCCGTCGGCCGCGAAGGCCAGCCCGGCGAAGCGCTCGCCGATGCGGCGGTGCGTGACGGCGTCCGGGTGGAGCCCGTCGGGCAGCGGCAGTTCGGCGAAGTCGGCCTCGCCGTAGAGGGCACGGCCGTCGAGGAGGTGCAGGTTCGGGTCGTCCGTCGCGCGCTGCCGGACGATGCGCGCGAGCTCGTCCCGGATGACGCCCAGCGTCAGCTTGCCGCGCGCGGCCTCCGCGGGGTCGCCCGCGGCCACGAAGCGGAGCGTGCCGTTTCTGATGGCCTCGAAGTCCGGCATGGTGGGGCCGGGGGTGTCCTCGTGGACGGGGCAGTGGATCGGCGAGACGACCAGCAGCGGGGTGGTGGGGTGGCCCTCGCGGACGGTGTCGAGGAAGCCGTGCACCGCCGGGCCGAAGGCACGCAGGCGCATCAGGTCGGTGTTGACCAGATTGATGCCGATCTTGACGCTGATCAGGTCGGCGGGGGTGTCCCGCATCGCGCGGGCGGTGAACGGGTCGAGCAGCGCGTTGCCGCCCAGGCCCAGGTTGACCAGTTCCACGCCGCCGAGCGAGGCCGCGCGCGCGGGCCAGATGGTGCTGGGGCTCGCGGCGTCGGTGCCGTGGCTGATCGAACTGCCGTGGTGCAGCCACACCTTGCGGCCCCGGTCGGGCGCGGGCTCGACGGGGGCGTCCGTGCGCAGGGCGACGAGCTCGGTGATCTCGTTGTACGGCAGCCAGATCTCGACGTCCTTGACGCCCTCGGACAGACCGGCGAAGCGGACGGTGCCGGACGGCCCGGGGCGGAGCTCGGCCGCGCCGGTGGCGAAGTCGACGGTCAGGGTGTTGCCGCCGGCCACGCTCGCCGAGCCGGCCGGGCGGCCGTCGACGAGCAGGTCGTACACGCCGTCCGGCCGGGGCGGGACGCCCACGATGACCCGCTTGGTGGCCAGGACGTCCAGTTCGACGGCGGTGGCCCCGGTGCGGAAGGCCAGCCGCACGCCGGAGGGCTGCGACTCCATCATCGCGAGCTGCCCGTCGGCGCACTGGGCGCGGGCCCGGGCCGGCAGCCGGTGCGGCAGGACGCCGTGCTCGGTGAGCTCCAGGTCGAGGGCGCCGCGCAGTATCTCCGCGGTGATGGGGGTGGATATCCAGTCGTGCTCGGTGCTCATTGCCTCAGCCTGTCGATCGGGGGTCCGGCGGTCGGTGCGCGGGCCAGTTCCGCAGCAGGGCGTCGAGGGCGTCCACGATGCGCGACCAGGACTCCTGCGGGCCGGGGGCGCTGTGGTCGAAGCCGCCGCCCGCCTCCAGGTCGACGAAGCCGTGGAAGACGCTGCCCAGCAGCCTGACCGCGTGGGTCCGGTCCGGCTCCCGGAGGTCGTAGCCGCGCAGGATCGCCCGCATCATCCCGGCGTGCCGCCCGCCCGCGCTCGCGGCCGCCGTCTCCGGATCGAGCCTGAACCGCGCCGCGGCGTAACGGCCGGGGTGCTCCCGGGCGTAGTCGCGGTAGACGTCCGCGAAGGCGCGCAGGGCGTCCCGGCCGGACCGCCCGGCGAGGGCGGAGGCACCCCGGTCCGCGAGCTCCTCCAGCGCCAGCAGAGCGATCCTCGTTTTGAGGTCCTCCGCGTTCCTGACGTGCGAGTACAGGCTCGCGACCTTGACGTCGAACCGCCTGGCGAGCGCGGAGGGCGTCACCCGGTCGAAGCCGGCCTCGTCGGCGAGCTCCGCCCCCGCCCGGACCAGGCGCTCCGCGGTCAGTCCTGCGCGTGCCACGACCTGCCCCTCTGTTGCCTGAAGCGATTATGCAGCTGCCTAAAGGTTTTAGGCAAGAGGTTTTGGTCAGGCGAGGGGCGGCCGGGACCTACTGCCAGTGCCCGGGCCGGCTCACGCCCTCCGGCAGGCGCGTCCGGGCGTCCCCCCGGGCCGCGTTGACCTGGGGCTGCGTCAGGAAGACGGCGTCCGTCAGGTCGGCGCCGGACAGGTTCGCGTCACGCAGGTCCGCGCCGATCAGGTCGGCCGAGCGCAGGTCGGCGTCGCGCAGGTCCGCCGCGATGAGGCAGGCGCCGCGCAGGTTCGCGCCGCCCAGGTCCGCGCCCCGCAGCTTGGCGCCCATCAGGTTCGCGCCCCGGCGCTCCTTCTTCTTGCCGCCCTTGCCGCCCCGCACCAGCTCGCCGGCGCGCAGCAGCACGACGTTGACGTCCTGGCGCAGCGCCATGACGTCCAGCTCCAGGATCGCCTCCGGCGAGGACTCCGTCAGGCGCTCGGTGCGGCCGAGGAGACGGCGCGCGTCGCGGTGGACCGGGCGGGCCTTCGGCAGGGACAGCACCTCGGTCAGGTACCGGAGCAGCTCGTGCAACTGCCGCATCACGGGGAAGACCTCGAACATTTGCCGCGCCGAATCGGGGTCCTCCCGCCAGCCGCGGCCGCCGTAGGTGACCTGGGAGACCTTCTGGCCGGCGCCGAAGCAGTCGTAGACGGTGCAGCCGGAGAAGCCCTTCTCGCGGAGCGTGGTGTGGGTGCCGCAGCGGAAGTCGCCGCGCAGGTTGGGGCAGGGCTTGCCGGCGTCCTTGTTCAGGGCGAAGTCGGCCGACTTCGCGAACGGCAGGGCCACGCAGCACAGCCCGAAGCAGTTCCCGCAGTCGGCGCGCAGGGCGCGGTTGTCGGGGGCGGGGGCTTCGCTGATGTCGGGCACGGTGCGCGCGTTTCCTTGTCGTTCCGGGAGGTTGATCGTGAACGCCCCATGGTATCCGGCGTCGTCCGAGGTCATCGGGCCGACGGCCGCAGGAAGCGGCGCAGCCGTTGCAGCGGCCAGGTGTTGATGACGTCGTCCGCGGTCAGCCAGCCGCGCTGGGCGGTCCCCACGCCGAAGCGCATGTAGGGCAGGTGCGTCACGGAGTGCGCGTCGGTGTTCACGGCGAACTTCACTCCGTGCCGCCTGGCCCGCAGGATCTCCTCGTCGCCCAGGTCGAGCCGCTCGGGATGCCCGTTGATCTCCAGGGCCGTCCCGGTCCGCGCGCAGGCCGCGAACACCGCGTCGAAGTCGGCGTCGATCCCCGGCCGTCTGCCGAGCAGCCGGGTCGTGGGGTGGCCGATGATCGCGACGTGGGGGTTCTCGCAGGCGCGGACGAGCCGGCGGGTGAGCTCCTCGCGGGACTGGCGGAAGTGCGAGTGCACGGAGGCGACGCACAGGTCGAAGCCGGCGAGGAAGTCGGCGGGCCAGTCCACCTCGCCGTCCGGCCCGATGTTGAGCTCGGTCCCGTGCAGCAGCCGCATCCGGCCGTGCCTGCCCTCCAGGGCGCGCAGCCGCTCCCGCTGCGCGAGCGCCTTCTCGCGGGTCATGCGCTGCATGGCCAGGTCGGGGGCGTGGTCGGTGACGGCGTAGTACGCGTAGCCGCGTCCGGCGGCCGCGGCGACCATGTCCTCCAGCGGCGCCAGCCCGTCGGTGAGGTCGGTGTGGGTGTGCAGGTCGCCGCGGACGCTCTCCTCGGTGATCAGGTCCGGGAGTTCGTCCGCGAGCCCCGCCGCGACCTCGCCGCGGTCCTCGCGGAGCGCCGGCGGGATCCACGGCAGCCCGAGCCGGGCGTAGATGTCCTCCTCGGTCCGGGAGGCGACCTTGCGGCCGCTCCTGACGCGGAAGAGCCCGTACTCGGAGAGCTTGAGCCCGTGCCGCACCGCGATCTCGCGGATGCGGATGTTGTGGGCCTTGGACCCGGTGAAGTACAGCAGCCCCGCGCCCCACGCGTCGGGCGGCAGCACCCGCAGGTCGACCTGGAGGCCGTCGACCGTGCGGACGGACGTCTTCTTCGGGCCCCGGGCGATGACCTCCGCCGTGTACGGGAGGGTGCTGATCGCCTCCATGAACGGCTCGGCGCGGGCGGCGGCCACCAGGACGTCGACGTCCCCGATGGTCTCCCGCATGCGGCGCACCGACCCGGCGCAGGCACAGCGCTCGCAGCCGTCGATCCGCGAGAGGTCGGCGACGATCCGCTCGGCGGCCTCGGCGGCGGCGGACAGCAGGATCCGGCCGCCGGCCTTCTTCATCAGCTCGATGCCGTGCAGGATGTTCTGCTCGGTCTTCTCGCCGAACCCCTTGAGGTCGCGCAGCCGTTCCTCGTGGATGGCGTCGAGGAGTTCGTCGACGGAGGAGACGCGCAGTTCCTCGTAGAGGACGAGGGCCTTGTGGGGGCCGAGGGTGGGGATGGTGAGCAGCTCGCGGACGCCCGCCGGGACGGACGTCCGGGTCTCCTCGAAGGCGGCGACCCGGCCGGTGCGCAGGTACTCGACGACCTTCTCGGCGATCGACTTCCCCACGTTGGGGATCTCGCGCAGGCCGTCGAGGTCCAGCTTCGAGACGTCCGAGGGGTGGCCGCCGATCGCGCGGGCCGCCTTCTCGTAGGCGCGTGCCTTGAAGGCGTCCCCACCGGTGATGGCGACGAGATCGGCGTACTCCTGGAGCACCGCGGCGACCTCTTCGTTGGGCCGGGCCATGGGTTCAGCGTGCCACCGGGGCGGTTCCGGGGCGAGGCGAGGGGCGTTGTCAGACCCTGCTGCGAGACTGCGGACGTGAGATGGGCAGTGGCGGAAACGGGGGACGGGTCCGTGCGGCTGTGCCCGGTCGGGCCCGGGGGCGACCCGGCCGGGCCGGTGGTCGCCGAGCGGAGCCTGGCCGAGGCGGTCCGGGCGCGGCCGGAGGCCGGCCGGTGGGTCTGGCGTGCGACGGCACAGGGATACGGGCGGCTGCTGGACGCGGGGATCCGCGTCGAGCGGTGCTACGACGTGGAGGCCGCCGAGGCGCTGATCACGGGCCATGAGCAGGGCCAGTCCGGCCGGCCGCGCTCGCTCGCGGCCGCCTGGGCACGGCTGAAGGGCCTGCCCGTGCCGGAGGACCCGCCGCCGCGCGCGGCCGGCGGTCAGCCGTCGCTGTTCGAGCCGGGGCCGGTGCCGCTGCCGCCCGGCACGGATCCGCTGACGGCCCTGCTCGAGGTGTACGCGGACCAGCAGGCCCGGATGAAGGACACGGCACACCCCGGCCGCGTGCGGCTGCTGACCGCCGCCGAGTCGGCGGGCACGCTGGTCGCGGCCGAGATGGGCCGGGCCGGGGTGCCCTGGCGGGCCGACGTGCACCGGGAGCTGCTCACGGCGCTGCTGGGGGAGCGCTACCCGGGCAGCCAGGAGACCCGGCGGCTGGCCGAGCTGGCCGACGAGGTCTCCCGGGCCTTCGGCGACGGCGTGCGCGTCCGGCCCGACCTGCCCGCCGACATCGTCCGGGCCTTCGCCCGGGAGGGCATCGCCCTGTCCTCGACCCGCGCCTGGGAGCTGCGCGGGCTCGACCACCCCGCCGTCGCGCCCCTCCTGGAGCACAAGAAGCTCTACCGGCTGCACACCGCGCACGGCTGGTCCTGGCTGCAGACCTGGGTGCGCGACGGCCGCTTCCGCCCGGAGTACCTGCCGGCCGGCACGGTCACCGGCCGGTGGACCACCAACGGCGGCGGGGCGCTGCAGATCCCCAAGGTGGTCCGGCGGGCGGTGGTCGCCGACCCCGGCTGGCGGCTGGTGGTCGCCGACGCCGACCAGATCGAGCCCCGGGTGCTCGCCGCCGTCTCCCGCGACCCGGGCCTGATGGAGATCGCCGGCAGCGGCCTCGACCTCTACGCCGACCTGGCCGAGCGGGCGTTCTCCGGCGACCGCGACCGGGCCAAGCTGGCCGTGCTGGGCGCCATCTACGGCCAGACCTCCGGCGACGGCCTCAAGCACATGGCCGACCTGCGCCGCCGCTACCCCCGGGCGGTCGGCTACGTCGACGACGCGGCCCGCGCGGGGGAGGAGGGCCGCCTGGTGCGGACGTGGCTGGGCCGTACGTGCCCGCCCGTCTCCACCGCCGTCCCCGACGAGGCGGGCCTGCCGCAGGAGGACGAGGCCGCCGGGCCCGGCGGCTCGGCCGGGGCGCGGGCCCGGGGGCGGTTCACCCGCAACTTCGTGGTGCAGGGGAGCGCGGCGGACTGGGCGTTGATCGTGCTGGCGCTGGTCCGCCGGCGCATCGCCGGGCTCCGGGCCGAGCTGGTCTTCTTCCAGCACGACGAGCTGATCGTGCACTGCCCGCAGGACGAGGCCGAGGAGGTGGCGGAGGCGGTGCGGTGGGCCGGGGACGAGGCGGGGCGGCTCGCGTTCGGCGAGACGCCGACGCGGTTCCCGTTCACCACGGCCGTGGTGGAGTGCTACGCGGACGCGAAGTGACGCCTCACCGCCCCCGGTGGCGGAGTTCGCGGGTCAGCACGCCCAGCGCTCCGGCCAGCGGGGGGCGGGCCGGGCGGCGCAGCAGGCCGGTCCCGGCGGCCAGGGCCCGGTCCGCCGTCAGCGTCTCCAGCGCGACGACCGCCCGGGTGAAGGCCCGGTGCCCGGGCGGCGCGAAGGCGACCAGGCGGCGGGCGGCGAGCAGGTCGCGGCGGGCCTGTTCGAGCTGGGTGCGCAGGAGGGCGCGGGTGCCGGTGGTGTCGCGGGCCCGCTCCAGATCGCCGCGGGTGACGCCGTGCCGCTCCAGCGCCTCGTCGGAGAGGCCGAGCCGGCCGTCGCGCAGGTCCTCCGACAGGTCGTTGACGAAGTCGAGCCGCTGACTGCCGTCGATGTAGGTGCGGCAGACCTCGCGGGAGGCGACGGGATCCGCGCCGGGGGAGAGGAGCAGGGACGCGATCAGCATGAACGCGGGGAGGGAGTAGGCGTCGACGTACTTCTGGTACGCGGTCTCGGTGGCGAACCCGGTGGACTCGCGTTCCAGGGGTGCTCCGTCGAGGAAGTCCGTGACGTGCCCGGTCAACTGGGGGTGCGTGGAGATGGTCCGGAGCAGCGGTCGCAGCACCGGGTGAGTGCTGTTCCCGCCGTCCAGGCCGGTCCGGGCCTCGGCCTCCCAGGCGGGCCAGCCGTCCTGACCGTCCCGGCCGTTGGTCTTGTCCAGCACCGTGTCCGTGTGGTGCATAAACGCGGTCGCGGCGATGACGTGCGGGACGAGGGCGGGAGGGAGGAGGAGCCGGACGGCGAGGTAGGCGTGGCGGCGATAGCCGGCGACGACGGTTCGCTGCGCGGTGTAGGCGGCGCGGAGTGACGGGTCGTCGATGTGCGCGGTGGTGAGGGTGGTGTCCCAGGTGTGCATGCGGCTTCCTGCGGGTGGGGGTGGCCGTTGGGGGTGTGCCCCGGCCCCGCCCTTTCACCGTTTCTTCCGGGGAGACCCCGGACCCCGATCGCCCTTCGGGCGATGTCCTCAAACGCCGGACGGGCTGATTCAGCGCGCGAGAAACGGTGAAAGGGCGGGGCCGGGGCACAACTCCCCGCGACACCCTACCGATAGCTGCGCACCAGCCGGGCCAGATGCTCCCCCGCGGAGCGCAACGGCTCCGCGTCCCGCGACACCTGAGCCGCCAGCTCCGCCCCCTCCAACGTGGAGATCACCGTGTGCGCGAGCGCCCGCGCGTCCTCCTCTCCGACCCCCGCCCCGCGCAGCTTCGCGAAGACGAGCTCGCGCCAGCGGGCGAACGCCTCGGCGGCGGCCTGCTGGATGTCGGGGGCGCGCCCTGCCGTGCCCAGGGCGGTGGCGGTCACCGGGCAGCCCTCGATCCAGTCCGACGCGCTCAGTTCCTCCACGAGCACCCGGGCGCAGGCGACGAGCGCCTCGGCCGGGTCCGGCTCGCTGTCCAGCGCCCGGCGCAGGAGGCCGGCGAACTCCTCGTCCCCGTGCCGGATCGCGGCGACGGCCAGCTCCTGCTTCCCGCCGGGGAAGAAGTGGTACAGCGACCCCAGGGTCGCCTCCGCCTCCTGGGAGATCTGCTTGATCCCCGTGCCGTCGTAGCCCTGCCGCTGCATCAGCCGTGAGGCCGCCCGGACGATCCGCTCGCGGGTGTCGAGCGCGGGCTTCTCTGACGTGGTCTTCATCCTCCGAGCCTACCTGAGTAGAGCGTTCGTTCCGGAGCCGTGCTACGGCGATCACTAAGTAGAGCGTTCGTTCTAGAGGGGGATCTTCCGTGAACCGGCAATCCGTGACCGTCGTCGGCCTCGGCCCGATGGGCCGGGCCATGGCCCGGGCGTACCTGAACAAGGGATACGAGGTCACCGTCTGGAACCGCACGGCCTCGCGCGCCGGCGAACTCGTCGCCGAGGGCGCCGTCCTGGCCGCCTCGGTCGAGGAGGCGCTGGCCGCCAACGAGTTGGCCGTGCCGAGCATGACGGACCACGACGCCGTCCTCGCCGTCCTGGGGCAGGCCCCGGACGCGCTCCGGGCCGCGTCGTCGCCAACCTCGGCTCGGACACCCCCGAGAAGGCGCGCGAGGCGGCGAAGTGGGTGGCCGGGCGAGGCGGGGCGCACCTCACCGGCGGTGTCCAGTGCCCGCCGTCCGGCATCGGCGACCCGGAGTCCGCCACCTTCTACAGCGGCCCCCGGGAGGCGTTCGAGGCACACCGGGAGGCGCTGGAGGTGCTCACCGGCGCCGACTGCCGCGGCGAGGACCCGGGGCTGGCGGCGCTCTACTACCAGATCATGATGGACATCTTCTGGACCGGAGTGGTCAGTTACGTGCACGCCCTGGCCGTGGCCGGACAACACGGCATCTCCGCCGCGGAGTTCCTGCCCTACGCCCGGTCCACGGCCGCGTCGCTGCCGAACTTCTACGCCTTCTGCGGCCCGCGCATCGACGCCGGCGAGCACCCGGGCGACGTGGACCGGCTCACCATGGGCACCGCCGGCGTCGAGCACATCGTCCGCACCACCCGTGCCGCCGGCGTCGACAGCACGCTGCCGGGCGCCGTGCTCGACGTCTTCCGGCGGGCCTTCGAGGACGGGCATGCCGAAGACAGCTTCACCAGCGTGATCGACGTCTTCCGCAAGCCCGTCGTGCAGGACGGCGCGGAGGTCGGCGGAGGCTCACTCCTCGGACAGGTGGTGATCGACGCTCACCACGCCGTCCACGCTGCGGCACAGCCGCACCAGCACCGGGACCAGGCCCTCGTCCCGCACCGAACCGCTCAGCCGCACCTGGCCGTTGGCCACCTCGACGCCGATGCCCGACGGCGGCTCGTGCAGCGTCCGCACCAGCACGTCCTCGATGATCTCCTGCCGGATGGCGCGGTCGTCCCGCAGGAACACCCGCAGCAGATCGCTGCGGCTCACCAGGCCCACCAGGCGGCCCGCCGCGTCCACCACCGGCAGGCGCTTGACGTGCCGTTCCTCCATGGTGCGGGCGGCCTCCACGACGCTCCACTCCGGCCGCGCGCACACCGCCGGGCTGGTCATCAGCCCCTCGGCCGTCGTCGCGTCGTGCTTCGCCGGAGCCTGCGACGGACCGGACTCCTCCAGCCGCTTGGCCGCCTTGGCCAGCAGGTCGGCCTCCGAGACGACGCCCACGGGACGGTCGTCGGCGTCCACCACCGGAACCGCCGTGATGTCGTGCTCGTGGAGGACGTGCACGATCTCCGTGAACAGGGTGCCGCGCTGCACCCTGACCACCGAGTGGGTCATCAGGTCGCCGACGGTTCTGTGCTGCAACATGTCCCAGTCCCTTCAGGTACGCACCCGGTGGACGGGCGCGCGGCCACGATGACCACCGGGATCACCACCAGCCTCGCATATGCGCGGAGGGATCGGAGGCGGGGCCTTCCGGGTGCACACCGCAGGGTGAGGGGGCGGGCGGGGGTGACCGGGGAGGGGGCCGGTGTCCCGGGAGTTCGGGGGCCCCGGCCCCGCCCTTTCTCCCCCAGAGGGGGTGCCCCCAGTTTCTCGCCACGCTCCGCGCGGTTTGTCGCCCGAAGGGCGATTGGGGTCCGGGGTCTCCCCGGAAGAAACGGTGAAATGGGGGTGCCCCCTCTGGGGGAGGGCCCGGGGCTAGTCCCCCACCACCCGCGCCACGAACTCCCGCGCCCGCGCCAGCTCCCGCTCCGCGACCTTGATCGGGAACATCGTGAAGCCGTGCACCGCCTCCGCCACCACCTCCAGGTCCGTCCCGTTCCCCGCGGCCCGCCACCGCGCCGCCATGAAAGTCGAGTCGTCGAGGAGCGGGTCGCGGGTGCCGACGACGAAGCGGGCCGGCGGGAGGTCGTGGAGGTCGGCGTACAAGGGGGAGACGCCGGGGTCGCGGAGCTGCTCCGGGGACAGGCCGGGGAACGCGTGGGACAACAGCCAGCGGATCACCGGCGTCGTGATGAGCGGACCGTCCTCGTCGAACGAACGGGCGCTGGGCGTCAGCGACATGTCGTAGTAGCCGTAGGCCAGGTACGCGCCGCGGAAGGCCCGGTGGGAGCCGTCGGCGTCGCGCAGGCGCAGCAGGGTGTGGACGGCGAGTTCGGCGCCGGACGACTCCCCGCCGATCACGAGCCGGTCGGTGCCGAACTCGTGGCGCGCGTGCCCGACGAGCCAGCGGGCCGCGTCCTCGCAGTCGTCGGGGGCGGCGGGGTGGGGGTGCTCGGGCGCCAGGCGGTAGTCGACGCTGACCACGGCGACGCCGGCGCCGCGCGCCAGGTCCCACAGCTGTGTGTCCTGGTGCCCGGCCGAGCCCACGACCCGGCCGCCGGCGTGGAGGAAGAGGTACACGCCGTGCACTACGGGCGGGGTGAAGACCCGTACGGGGACGCCGCCCGCGCGGCCGGGCACGACGCGGTCGCGGCCCTCGGCGAGGACGGGCGGCGCCGGCCAGGGGCCGTCGCCGGAGCGGGCGAGGGACACGTCGTCGATCTTGTGCAGCGGGGGGAAGCGGCCGAGGATGCGCGCCATCCTCGTGTTGAACGCCCGGGTCTCCTCGACCACGTCCTGTCCCGTGGTTGCCATCGTCATGACGGGATCATGCGGCAGCATCCGGCCGTACGTCCCGGTGTCGGCGGCACATTGGCCACTTCCTTGCGCCCGGGGGCGCGTCCGGTCTCAGCCCGCTCCGGGCATTTCCGCCCGCGCGCGGGCCACCAGCGCCCGGCCGGCCGGCCCGGACGGGCCCCCGGAGCGCCAGGCCAGGGCCAGGCGGCCGCGCAGCGCGGGCGGGTCGATGGTCAGGATCCGCAGGCCCAGCGTCCCGGCCCGGTGCTCGGCGACGCCCCGGGGCAGGATCGCGGCGCCCATTCCATGGGCGGCGAGCTGGGCGAGGACGCCGGGGTCGCCGGCCTCGAAGGCGATGTGCGGCCGGAATCCGGCCGTGGCGCACGCCTCGTCGAGCCGGGCCCGCAGGCCCGTGCCGCGCGGCAGGCTGATCAGCGGCCGGCCGCGGAGGGCGTCGAGGGAGACGACGGGGTGGGGGGCGAGCTCGTGGCCGGGGGCGACGGCGGCGACGATCGGCTGGTCCTCGACCACGTGCAGCTCGACGCCGGAGGGCGCGGTGGCGCCGATGCTGATGATGGCCGCGTCGTACCGGCCGGTGCGCAGCCCTTCGACGAGCTGGTCGGTGCTGTCCTCGGCGAGGGTGATCTCGACGGCGGGGTGGTCCTCGTGGAAGCCCACGAGCAGGCCGGGCAGGTCGGCGTTGTGCGTGGTGACGGTGCCGACGGCGACGTGGCCGCGGACGAGTCCGGCCAGTTCGTCGACGACGAGGCGGGCCTGCTCGACGGCGGCGAGGGCGGCACGGGCGTGCGGGAGGAACGCGGCGCCGACCTCGGTGAGGCCGACGCTGCGGCCGGAGCGGTCCAGCAGCTCCTGGCCGAGTTCGCGCTCCAGCTTGCGGATCTGCGCGCTCACCCCGGGCTGGGCCACCCGGACCTTCTCGGCGGCGCGGGTGAAGTTCCGCTCCTCGGCCACGGTCACGAAGTACTCGAGCTGACGCAGTTCCATAACCAGTGATGCTAGCGGCCAGACCTACCATGTCTTGGACTTCTCGTCCCTGCTGACGGAGGGTGGAGGCGAGCGAAGGAGACCGATGACCGACAACCGTGAACGCGCCGCGACGCCGGAGGACTTGACCCGGCTGTTCGTGGAGCGCGTCAACTCACGGGACGCGGAAGGCATGGCCGCCCGCTGCGTCCCCGACGCCGTGCCGGCATGGCCGCCGGGGAGCGCGACGGTGGGCCGCGAGGCCATCCGCGCCGTGTGCGAGCGGCTGCCGGCGGGGGCGAACGAGCCGTTCGCCCAGGAGGAGCCGCTGCCGACGGTCCGGTACGGCGACCTCGCCCTGACCTCCACCCCGTCCTCCGACAACACCGGCGGCCGGGTGCAGGTGGCCCGGCGCCGGGCGGACGGAACCTGGCTTCGTATCATCGACCGCCCCGAGCAGAGGAGTTCCCGATGACCGTGCTGATCGCCGGAGGAGGCATCGGCGGCCTGACCGCCGCCCTGAGCCTGCATGCCGTGGGCATCGAGGCGCGGGTGGTGGAGAGCGTGCGGGAGATCCGCCCGCTCGGCGTCGGGATCAACCTGCTGCCGCACTCCGTCCGCGAGCTGACCGAGCTCGGGCTCGGGGACGAGCTGGCCGCGATCGGCGTGGCCACGGCCGAGAACGTCTACGCGGACCGGTCCGGCAAGGAGATCTACTCGGAGCCGCGCGGCATCGCCCAGGGCTACAAGTGGCCGCAGTACTCGGTCCACCGTGGCAAGCTGCAGCTGATGCTGTTCGACGCCGTGCGCGAGCGGCTGGGCGCGGACGCGGTCCGCACCGGGGTGCGCCTCGAGGACTTCACCGACACCGGGGACGCGGTACGGGCCGAGCTGGCCGACCGCGGGACGGGCCGCACCGAGACCGTCGAGGCCGGCGCCCTGATCGGCGCGGACGGGATCCACTCGGTGGTCCGGGCGAAGCTGCACCCCGACGAGGGGCCGCTGCTGTACTCCGGGATCCGGATGTGGCGCGGCGTCACGGAGACCGAGCCGTTCCTCACCGGCCGCTCGATGGTCATCGTCCGCGAGGGCGGCGTGGAGATCATCGCCTATCCGATCAGCCCCCGGCACGTCAACTGGGTGTGCCTGGTGCGGATGTCCGAGCCCGGCCCGCTCGTCGAGGAGGAGGCCGGCTGGAACCGCCCGGGCCGGCTGGAGGACCTGCTGCCCTACTACCAGGACTGGAACCTGGGCTACCTGGACGTCCCGGCCCTGCTCGCCGGCAGCGAGGTCCTCCTGGAGTACCCGATGGCCGACCGCGAGCCGCTGTCGTCCTGGGGCCGCGGCCGGGTGACGCTGCTCGGCGACGCCGCCCACCCGATGTGGCCGGTGGGGGCCAACGGCGCCTCGCAGTCGATCCTGGACGCCCGGACCCTGGCCGCCGAACTGGCCCGGGCCGACGACGTGCCGGCCGGACTGGCCGCGTACGAGGACGTCCGGGTCGAGGCGACCGCGAAGGTCGTCCTGGCCAACCGGAACATGAACAAGGCCGCCGAGAAGGCCCGGCTGGCCCGGCAGGAGTTCGGCCGCATCACCGACACCTACCGGCGCGAGACGGGCGCCGAGGTGCACGTCCTCAACGAGCGCGCCTCACTGACCCCCGGCGGATGACCGGGCCGGTGCGGGGCCGGCACCCCCGTCCGGCCCCGCACCTCACTTCTTCGAACTCTCCGAGCGTGCCAGCGCCTCGCGCACCGCTTCCTCCGTGCGCGCCACCAGCGCCGTCCCGTCGTCGGCCGTGATGATGGGCCGCTGTATTCAGCTTCGGGTGGCGCGTGAGCGCCGCGATCCAGCGGTCGCGGGCACCGGCGTCGCGCGGCCACTCCTTCAGGCCCGGCTCCTCGGCCTCCGCCTCCTGGGTGCGGGTGATGTCCCAGGGCTCCGGGCCGAGCCGGCCGAGGACGGCGCGGATGCCGGCCTCGCCGGGCACGTCCTCCAGGTAGCGGCGGACGGTGTGGCCGGCGCCCTCGGCGTCCAGCAGGCCGATCGCCGAGCGGCACTTCGAGCAGGCGGGATCGATCCGGATCTCCATGCGCCCACCGTACCGGCGGGGCCGGGCAAATCCCGTCTGAGCTGGGGCGATTGTCAGTGCCCGGCGGTAAAATCGAAGGGTAGTGAAGAGGTCGCAACGACCCCTCATCCGGAGGACGCCGATGACCGCAGCAGCCACCACGATCCCCGACATGCCCGCCCTTCCCACCCTGCCGAAGAAGCGTCTGCCCGCGGGCCACCCGCGCGACTGGTACGAGTCCCACAACCGCCGACTGAAGGCCATGCGCCTGGCCATCGCCCTGCTCCACAGCGGCGCGTACCGGCCGGAGCAGGCCACGAACCGCCGCATACGGCGCACCGCCGAGCGCATCGGCGTGCGCACGCCGTCCAACGCGACGTGCCGGATGGTGCGCTCGCTGATCCTCGCGGAGGCGCCGGTGCGTGGGGGCGGGCGCCGCGGGGCGGTGTAGCCGGGCGGCCCGGCGGTCCCGTCGGGGACGGTGTTGCCCCCGCCCCGCCCTTTCACCGTTTCCGCAGGGGCTGCGCCCCTTCGCAACCCGCGGGTCGGGCGCGGGTCGGGCGCGGGGCGCGCCGGGCCCGCGCTCCGCGCGGTGAGCGGGGGCTGCGCCCCCTGCACCCCGCTCCGGGGCTCCGCCCCGGGCCCCGCAAAGCGGCTGCGCCGCTTTGTCCTCAAACTCCCCGGAGGGGGCAACCCCCAGACGGGCTGGAT
>NZ_JAEAMR010000018.1:53751-227542 GCF_015999245.1 Streptomyces sp. AV19
GGGGGGGGGGGGGGGGGTGGGGGGGCGGGGGGGGGCCCCCGGGCCCCCCCCCAGCGGGGGCACCCCCATTTCCCCGTTCCCCCGGGGCACCCCCCGGGGCCTGTACCGCGGCTGCGCCGCGTTGACCGGGGGCTTCGCCCCCTGGGCCCCCGGCACCGCGCTTCGCGCGGTGGTGCGGGGGCTTCGCCCCCTGCACCCCCACCGGGGCTTCGCCCCTGGCCCCTTTGCGGGGCTGCGCCCCTGCGCCCCGAAGCGCCCTTCGGGCGCTGTCCTCAGACTCCTCGGAGGGGCACCCCCGGACGGGCTGGAGTGCGCGCCCGCACCGGATATCGCCCGCACGGATATCGCCTGCACCGGATGTCCGGCCCGGGCGCGCACTTCAGCCCGTCCGGACGAGCGGCGGAGCCGCGATACGGGGTCCGGGGCGGAGCCCCGAATCCAGCCGGTCTGGGGGTTGCCTCCCTCCGGGGAGCTTGAGGACAAAGCGGCGCAGCCGCTTTGCGGGGCCCGGGGCGAAGCCCCGGCAGGGGTGCAGGGGGGCGGAGCCCCCGCGACGCGCGGCAAAGCCGCTTTGCGGAGTCCGGGGCGGAGCCCCGAAGCGGGGCGCAGGGGCGCAGCCCCGCAAAGGGGCCAGGGGCGAAGCCCCGGCAGGGGTCCAGGAGGCGGAGCCCCCGGCGGGGGCGCAGGGGGCGAAGCCCCCGCACCCCCGCGCGAAGCGCGGTGCCGGGCCGAGGGGCGCACCCCCGGTCAACGCGGCGAAGCCGCATCGCGGGCCCCGGGGCTTGCCCCGGGAGAAACGGTGAAATGGGGGTGCCCCCTCTGGGGGCGGGCCGGGGGCAAACTCACCCCACCAGCAACAGCTCCCGCAGCACCCCGTTGAACTCCCCCACCCGCTCCTGATGCGGCATGTGCGCCGCCCCCGCCACCACCCTCAACTCCGCCCCCGGCGAGAGCTCCGCGCACTCCCGCGAGATCTCCAGCGGAATGTGGCTGAGCTCACCGTGCACATAGTGCACCGGTACCCGCAGCTCCGGCAGGCGCGGCCGCGGGTCGTACGTCACGGCCTCCAGGAAGTGAGCGTCGATGTACACCCCGGAGTCGAGGATCTGACGGACGGTCGAGCGGGCGAGCTCGGCCGGTGCGTCCGGTCCGTACCACTCGGGCACCCATCCCGCGACCGTCCCGGCCCGGTTCGCCGCCAGGCCGTCGAGCAGCGGCTGCACGGGGAAGCCGAGGGACACCCAGTGCGCCGAGCCGTCCACCGACACCGCCCCGCCGACGAGTTCGGGGTGGCGCAGCGCCAGTTCGATCGCGAAGGCGGCGCCTATGGAGGAGCCGACGACCACGGGCCGGTCCAGCCCGAGGACCTCGATCAGCCCGACCAGATCGGCGACCACGGTCGCCATGTCGTTGCCCGGCAAAGGGTGGTCGGAGCGCCCGCACCCCCGCCAGTCGACCGTGACGACCCGGTGGTCGCGGACGAACTCGGGCCGCTGGGCGTCCCAGACGCGTCCGCTCGTCCCGAAGCCGTGCAGGAACAGCAGGGGCCGTCCCGTGCCTTCGTCCTCGTAGTGGAGCCGGGTGCCGTTGACCTCCGCGTACGCCATGGAAGTGCCGCCCTTCGCAAAGTGGGAAGTGGGAAGTGAAAGTGATCTGTCGTGCTGACGGGGTCAGTCCATCGCGACCGCCCCCCGTCGGCCAACGGCCGAACCGCGCCTACACTCATCACCGGAACTGATCAATGGGGTGGGCATGGAGATCCGGCAGCTGGAGTACTTCCTGACGGTGGCCGAGGAGCTGCACTTCGGGCGGGCGGCCGAGCGGCTGCACATCGTGCAGTCGGCGGTGAGTCAGCAGGTGCGCCGGCTGGAGCGCGACCTGGGGGTTCCGCTCTTCGAGCGGACGACCCGCACCGTCTCGCTGACCGAGGGCGGCCGCCGGCTGCTGCCGCACGCCCGTGAGGTGCTGGCGGCGCGGACGCGGGCGCGGGAGGCGGTGGAGGAGCTGCGCGCCGAGCGGGCGGCCACCCTGCGGCTGGGCACGAGCGCCGGGCTCGGCGCCCGGCTGGAGGACATCCTCACCGAATTCGCCCGCCTCGCCCCGCGCGCCCAGCTGGAGCTGGTCACGGCCGCGACCGAGGAGCGGCTCAAGCGGGTGCGCAGCGGGGAGCTGGACGCGACGTTGCTGCGCGGCGACCGCGAGGTGCCGGGTCTGGAGCTGCTCCCCCTGTGGGAGGACGCGCTCATGGTGGCCCTGCCGGCCCGGCACGACCTGGCCGTGCGCGGCACGATCGCCGTGGCGGACCTGGCGGACCTGCCCCTGCGCCTGTCGGGCCGCGAGCGCAATCCGGCCCTGTACGACCTGGTGATGCGCTCGTGCGAGGAGGCCGGTTTCACCCCGGTCATCGGTCCGGAATTCACCACCGCCCAGGACACCTTGGCCTCGGTGGGCTACGGAAAACCGTCCTGGACGGTCTTCTACGCGCCCCACGCGGACCAACTGCCCGTCCCCGGGGTGGTCTTCCGCCCGTTGCGCGACCCCGCTCCGGTCATGCGGGCCTATCTCGCGGTCCGTCCGGATCCGCCGCGCGCCGAGCTGCGCGCGCTGATCGAGGCGTGTCACGCCACCGGGGCGGCATCGCTCGCACACCGGTCCTGACCTGCCCGGATGTGGTTAGAGTCGGCCGGCACACAGGTTCGAGGGAAAGGCGTGTCGTGGACGGGCAGTGGGTGGCGGGGTTCCGCAGCGCGGTGATCAGTCCGTACGAGGAGATCCGGCTCAACGAGCCGCGCGGTTTCCGTGACCAGACGGTACGTCAGGTGCTGCGCATGGCGGGCGGGGGCGAGCGCATACGGGTGCGGCTCTCCAACCGCTACGGCCGTGCGCCGCTGACCGTCGGGGAGGCCCGGGTCGCAGGGCGGGGCGGCCGGGAGGGGACGGCCCTGCGGTTCGGGGGCTCGGGACGGGTGACGGTTCCGCCGGGTGCGGAGGTGGTCAGTGATCCGGCCGGCCTGGCCGTGCGGGCGGGCACCGATCTGCTCCTGAGCCTCTACCTGCCGGAGGAGACGGGCCCGGCCACGTACTCGCACATGCCCATGGAGACGGCGTACGTCGCCGCCGGGAACCGGGCCGGGGCGGCGGAGCTGCCGGGGGCGGAGCGGGTCGAGGCCCGTTTCTACGTGACCGGAGTTGACGTATTCGTCGCGGAGGCGAAGGCGACGAAGGCGCCGGGGATCGCCGTCGCCTTCGGGGACTCGTGGTTCGAGGGCGTCGGCACGACGGTGGGCGCCAACCGGCGGTCCGTGGACGCGCTCAACCGCCGGCTGGAGCGCGGCTGGGTCGTCAACCAGGGCATCGCGGGGAACCGGCTGCTGACCGACGAGATCGGCGAGCACGCCCTGGCGCGCTTCGAGCGGGACGTGGTGTCGGTGCCGGGCGTCACCGACGTCCTGGTGCACTTCGGCATCAACGACCTGGGGCTGCCCGGCATGGCCGGGCTGCCTCCCGCCTCGGCGGACGACCTGATCGCCGGGTTCACCGAACTGGCGCGCCGCGCCCGCGGGGCCGGACTGAGGATCCACGCGGCGACCATCGGCCCGTTCGCGGGTGCGATCTACCCGGGCCACGACACCCCCGAGGGGATGGCCGCGCGGCGCCGGGTCAACGAATGGATCCGGGGCAGCGGCACGTTCGACGCGGTCTTCGACGTCGCGCGCGCCGTGGAGGACCCCGCGCGGCCGGACCACATCCTCCCGGCGTTCGACTCCGGGGACGGCATGCACCTCAACGACGAGGGGGCCCGGGCGATGGCCGGGTCCGTCGACCTCGGCGCGCTCGGGATCTGAGATCGACGAAGGCCGGCCGCACGCACGCTGGTGCGTTCGACCCCCTCCTTCGTCCGTGCGAACCACGCGCGACGGCCGGTGCGCCGAGGGCTCAACTCACTACCGTCCGGAGGGTTTTCGACCTTCACGGTGAGGGAGCCCGGCGTGCAGTCCGATGATTCGCCCGAGAAACGCCCGACGCTCGACCCCTGGCACGGCCACTACGCGGCGCGCGCGGCGGACATGATCGCCAGCGAGGTGCGCGCCCTGTTCGCGGTGGCGTCCCGGCCGGAGGTCGTCTCGCTGGCCGGCGGCATGCCGAACGTGTCGGCGCTGCCGCTGGACACCGTGAGCGCGGTGATGGCCGACCTGGTGACGCGGCAGGGCGCGGTGGCCCTGCAGTACGGGTCGGCACAGGGCGTGGAGTCGCTGCGGGAGAGCGTGTGCGAGGTGATGGCCCTGGAGGGCATCGCCGCGCGCCCGGACGACGTCGTGGTGACGTCCGGCTCGCAGCAGGCGCTGGACCTGGTGGCGAAGGTGTTCCTCGACCCGGGCGACACGGTGGTCACCGAGGCCCCCACGTACGTCACGGCGATCAGCACCTTCGCCGCCTATCAGGCGCGCGTCGCGCACGTGCCGATGGACGGGGACGGCGTCGTCCCCGAGGCGCTGGCGGAGGTCTTCGGCCGGCTGCGGGCCGGGGGCCGCCCGGCGAAGCTGTTCTACACGGTGCCGACGTTCCAGAACCCGGCCGGCGTCACCCTGACCGCCGAGCGGCGCCACCGGGTGCTGGAGGTGTGCCGGCGGGCGGGGGTGCTGGTGCTGGAGGACAACCCATACGGGCTGCTGCGCTACGACGGCGAGCCGGTGCGGGCGCTGCGGGCGGACGCCGGGCGGGACCACGAGGTGGTGTACCTGGGGTCGTTCAGCAAGACCTTCGCGCCCGGGCTGCGGGTGGGCTGGGCACTGGCGCCGTCGGCGGTGCGGGACAAGCTCGTCCTGGCGGCGGAGTCGGCGGTGCTGTCGCAGTCGCCGCTGACGCAGCTGGTGGTGGACCGCTATCTGCGCACGCAGCCGTGGGGCGATCAGTTGAAGGTCTTCCGGGAGATGTACCGGGAGCGGCGCGACGCGATGCTGCGGGCGCTGGCGGAGCACATGCCGCCGGGGACGACGTGGACGGTGCCGGAGGGCGGGTTCTTCGTGTGGGCCACGCTGCCGGAGGGGCTGGACGCGAAGGCGATGCTGCCCCGGGCGGTGTCGGCGCGCGTCGCCTACGTGCCGGGCACCGGGTTCTTCGCCGACGGCGGCGGCCGCGCGCACATGCGCCTGTCGTTCTGCTACCCGCCCCCGGAGCGGATCGCCGAGGGCGTCCGGCGGCTCGGCGACGTCGTCGCCGGGGAGATCGCGCTGCGCGGGACCTTCGGCGTCACCGGCGCCGGGGACGGCCGCGGTCCGCAGTCCCCCGGCGCCGAACTGCCCTGACCGGACGCCCCCTTGGAGGGCCTTGGATGAGTGGTCCCACGTCGGTGCTGGTTCTCGCCGGCGGTCTGTCCGCCGAGCGCGAGGTGTCCCTGCGCTCGGGTTCCCACGTGACCCACGCGCTGCGCGCGGCCGGGGTCGAGGCGCGGCAGCGCGACGCGGACGGCGGTCTGCTGCGCGAACTCGCCGAGGATCCGCCGGATGTGGTGGTGCCGCTGCTGCACGGGGTCGCCGGGGAGGACGGCACGATCCGTGAGGTGCTGGAGCTGGCGGGCGTCCCGTACGTGGGGGCCGGGCCCGCCGCCTGCCGGGCGGCGTTCGACAAGCCCACCGCCAAGGCGGTCTTCGCGGACGCCGGATTCGGTGACGCTGCCGCAGCACGCGTTCCACGACCTGGGCGCCGCGGCCCTGGCCGGACGGGTGGTGGCCCGGCTCGGGCTGCCGCTGTTCGTCAAGCCGCGCGCGGGCGGTTCCGCGCTCGGCGTGGGATTCGTCGAGACCGCGGAGCGGTTGCCGTCGGCGCTGGTGTCCGCGCTCGGCCACCACCCCGACGTACTGATCGAGCGGTACGTCGGCGGCACCGAAGTCGCCGTCGCGGTAGCCGAGTTGGACGACGCTCCGGTGGCCCTGCCGCCGGTGGAGATCGAGACGCGGGGGCTGTACGACTACACGGCCCGGTACACCGCCGGGGCGGTCGCCTTCCACACCCCCGCGCGGCTGCCCGCCCCTCACGCGGACGAGGCCCGGCGGGCGGCCGTGCGCGCCCACCGGGCGCTGGGGCTGCGGCACCTGTCCCGGACGGACGCCAT
Organism: Streptomyces sp. AV19; assembly: GCF_015999245.1. Classification (GTDB taxonomy): domain Bacteria; phylum Actinomycetota; class Actinomycetes; order Streptomycetales; family Streptomycetaceae; genus Streptomyces. The sequence goes on from NZ_JAEAMR010000018.1 coordinate 59,864, forward strand.
CGTCACCGCCGACGGCGAGGTGTACGTCCTGGAGACGAATCCGGCGCCGGGCATGACGGCCACCAGCTCGTTCCCGGCCGCGCTGGAGGCCACGGGGCATGACCTCGGCCGGTTCTTCGCGGCGCTCGCGGCGCGGGCGGGCGGGGTGTGAGGGTGCCGGGCGGGGAGACGGCCTCCGGCACGGCGTCGTCGGTGAACTCCCCTTCGGGCAGCCGGTCTCAGACGACCGTACTGAGGGCCGCCGCGACCGCGAAGCCGGTCACGGAGAGGACGGACTCCAGGACCGTCCAGGACCTGAGGGTGTCGCGTTCCGAGATGCCGAAGTACTTCGCCACGATCCAGAAGCCGCCGTCGTTGACGTGCGAGGCGAAGATCGAGCCGGCCGAGATGGCGATGATCACCAGGGCGAGGAAGGCCTGGGAGTGGCCGGCGCCCTCGGCCAGCGGGACGGTGATGCCCGCGGTGGCGACGATGGCGACCGTGGCCGAGCCCTGGGCCACGCGCAGGACCAGGGAGATCAGGTAGGCGAGGACGATCACGGGCAGCCCCATGCCGTCGAAGGTGTCCGCCAGGGCGCCGGCGATCCCGGAGCCCTTGAGGACCGCGCCGAAGACACTGCCCGCGCCGACCACGAGGAGGATGTTGCCGACGGGCTTCAGGGAGGAGGTCGAGACCGTCTCCAGGGACTTGCGGGACCAGCCGCGGCGGATGCCGAGCAGGTAGTACGCCATCAGCAGGGCGATCGTCAGGGCCACGAACGGGTTGCCGGAGAACTCGACGACGGAGCGGGGCACCGACGGGTCGAACACGATGGAGGAGAAGGTGGCGGCCAGGATCAGCAGCAGCGGCGTGCCGATGATGACGAGCACGGTGGCGAGGGGGACCGGCTCCTCGCGCGGTGTGACGCCCGCCGACCGCTGTTCGGCGGCGATCGCGGCCCTGGCCTCCTCGGCGGCCTCCACCATGTCCTGGGGAACGGGGACGAAGACGCGCCTGCCGATCCAGTCGGCGTAGACCCAGGCCGCGAGCACGGCGGGGATGCCGCAGACGACGCCCATGACGACGATCCAGCCGAGCGGGACCTCGAACAGGCCGGCCGCGGCGACCGGGCCGGGGTGCGGCGGCAGGAACGCGTGGGTCATCGACAGGGCCGCCAGCAACGGCATCGCGTACAGCAGGATCGATCTGCCCGAGCGCTTGGCGGCGGCGTAGACGATCGGCGCGAGGACGAAGACGCCGACGTCGAAGAAGACGGGGATGCCGAGGATCAGGCCGGTGAGGCCCATGGCGACGGGGGCGCGCTCCTCCCCGAAGAGGCCCAGCAGCCGGCGCGAGAGGACCTCGGCGCCGCCCGACACCTCCAGGATCGCGCCGAGCATCGTGCCCAGCCCGATGATGATCGCGACGTGCCCGAGTATGCCGCCCATCCCGCTCTCGATCATCGAGACGGCGTCGGATTTCTGTACGGTTCCGAAGAGTTCGGTGACCGACAGCCCGGCGGCCAGGCCGACCGCGATCGAGACCGCGAGAAGGGCCACGAACGGCTGCAGCCTGACCTTGATGATCAGGAAGAGCAGGAGGGCGATGCCGAGGACGGCCACGGTCAACAGGCCGCCCGTACCGCCGATGAGGGCAAGCAGGCCGCCGGTGTGGGGAGTTGCTGGAGGCGCAGCAGCGTCGGACGTCATGGGAACTCCATCGTTCGCACGGGAACCCGCCCTGAAGGAGGCGGGAGAAGGGCCGGAACGCTTCCCGCGACCTCGCCCGCAAGGGCGGTACCGCTCCCCCTTTGAACGGCTGCACCCGATCAGCCGGTTACGTTGGGCAGGATGTTAGGCACGTGCAGCAAGAGACGCAACGAACATTGCACATGACGCAATCCCCATGGAGAGCAAGGGAATTGCCGCCACGCCCGCCGCCCGGGCGGGGAGACGGGCGCCTCGGTGGGAACGGGCGCCCGTCCGGGCTCGGCGTCCTCACCGTCACCCGGGTACGGGGAGGTGGCGGGGCCCCCTCGGGGGTTGGGGGCCCCGCCGTGCGACGTGGCTGCCGGCCGCCCCGCGAGGGGGGCGGCCTGCCGATCGTCCGGGCATCGACGACGCGCGCCACCGGTTCAGACAGTACGGGCCGGGGCCGAGGCCGCGCGTCGGGCGGCGGACCGGGACCACATCCGGCTGCGGCCCTGGTCCGCCGGCCCGAGGTAGCTCGTCCTCCGTTTTCCGGGCAGGGAGTGCGGCACGTTTTGCGGGCAGGAGTGCGGCACGGAAATTCGCTGGGGAGCGGCCGTGCCCTTCCCTAGGATGCCCGGCATGATCTCCGCACCCATGTCCGTCACGGACGCCCTCGACTCCTATGCCCCCGGCGGCGACCGTGAGCGTGCCGACGTCGGCCGACTGCGCGCCCTGCTCGCGTCGGCCGACGATCCCTGGCACCGTTCCCTGCCCCTGCACGTCACCGCGTCCGCGGTGATCGTCGATCCGGTGGGCGGGCGGTTCCTGCTGCGGTGGCACGGGCGTCATGGGTCGTGGCTGCTGGTGGGCGGGCACGGCGACCCCGGGGAGAGCGATCCGCTGGGGGTGGCGCTGCGGGAAGGGCTGGAGGAGACGGGGCTGGACGACCTGGCGCCGTGGCCGCGGGCGCGGCTCGCGCACGTGGTGGTCGTCCCGGTGCCGGCGGCGGGGGACGAGCCCGCGCACGAGCACGCGGACCTGCGATTCGTCCTGGCGACGGGGAAGCCCGGGGGGATACGGCCGGAGCACCCGGGGGCGGAGCTGCGCTGGCTGGAGCCGGACGACGCCGTCCGGCTGGCCGCCGAGGAGAATGTGCGCGGGACGCTTTCCCGGGTGCGGCCGCTGCTGAACGACCGCCGGGTCAGCCGGACTTGACGGTTTCGCGCTGCCGCGCCGTCACCTCGGGCGTCGGGCCGGCGACGCGGCGCGGCGGGGTGCGCCGCATGGCGGCGACGGCGACGCCGAGGAGGACGACGAGTCCGCCGAGCCCCGCCATCGGGGTGGGGACGGCGCCGAAGACGGCCGCGTCCAGCGCGAGCGCCGCTACCGGCACGGCGTAGAGCACGAGCGAACTGGTGGACGTGGTGGCCGCCTTGAGGACGCGCGACCAGGTGCAGAAGGCCAGCACCGTGCAGCCGAGGCCGAGCCAGCCGACGGCCGTGAGCTGCTGCCAGCCGGCGTCGGCGGTCTGCCGTGCGGCCCCGGGGGCGAAGAACAGCAGCGGGAGCAGGCCGAAGAGGCTGCCGTAGAAGATGCAGTCCATGCCCGAGTAGCGGCGCAGCAGCGGCTTCTGGAGGACGAAGGACGTCGCCTGGGCCGCGGCGGCGAGGACGATCATCGCCATGCCGGAGTGCGTTCCGCCGCCTCCGCCGCCGGCGGTGGCGACGACCAGGGCGCCGCCGAGGGCGATCAGCAGGCCGATGACGCCCCGCGTGCCGGGGCGTTCGCGCAGGACGAGCATGCCGAGCAGGGTGGCGAAGACGGGCGAGGTGGCGACGAGCATGGCGGCGGTGCCGCCTTCGACATGGCGTTCGCCGGCGTAGAGCAGGAGTTGATAGGCCGTCATGCCGGTGAGGCCGAAGCCGGCCATGCGTGCCAGGTCGGCGCGGCGCAGCCGGCTGATGCGGCCGGTGAACAGGCAGGGCGAGAGGATCGCCATGGCGCACACGAGCCGCAGGACCGCGATGGACGTCGGGGAGTACCCGTCCAGGGCTACGCGGATCGCCGGGAAGGCCGATCCCCAGAGGACCGCCGTCGCGGCCATGAAGGCCCAGGGGGACGCCGTTCGGCGCTCGGCAGCCATGGAAGTACACCGCCCATCGGTAGGAGACGTGCAGAGGCGCAGGAGACCCGGTCGTGCGGGTTCTTGGGCCATCGCCGAAGCTACCGAGGTTCCTTCCATAAGTCGAATAATGTTTTCCATGATAGCCCCAAAGGAACCCTTTGGGGGCCGGTCACGGAAGGGCCGGGGCCGGAGGCCTCGCGGGCGCCCTCCCCTCCTTCGGGCGCCCGCGATCCCCGTCCCTCTCAACTCCCATGATTCCAGAGAGCGTTCGTTCCGTCACTACATGTAATCGCGTTTCCCGGGGCGCGGTTGGCGGGCACGCGCCCCGGCGTGCGCCGCCCTGCCCCATCTGGTCAGCTTGAAGGGTGGGTGGAAACCGCCCGGGAGGAGGAGCCCACATGACCACTGCCACGCGGACCGACACCGGCACGCTGCGCGCCCTGCTGGAGGCGCCCGGCCCCTTCGCGTCCGTCTACTTCGACCGCGAGATACGCCCGCAGCGGACCGAGGAGGCCGGTGCGCGCTGGCGCGAGCTGGCCTCCCGGCTGGCCGGGGAGGGCGCCGACGCGGCGACGGTGGACGCGCTCACCTCCCGCGTCCTGGACTCGCTGCCGGGCACTGGAGTCCTCGCCGCGTTCGCCGCCGGCGGCGAGGTGCGTTACGCCGCCGAACTGCCCGGCGCGCCCCGCGGGGACGTCGCCGAGTTCTCCCCCGTCCCGCACCTGCTGCCGCTGCTGGAGTGGCGCCAGGACCACCCGGCGCACGTGGTCGCGGTCGTCGACCGCACGGGCGCGGACCTCCTGCTGTTCGCGGAGGGCTCGACCGAGCCCGTGCGGCGCACGGTCACCGGCCCCGACGACGAGATCGTCCGCAGCCCCGGCCTGGCCCAGATGCGCTTCCAGCACCGTGCCGAGGACTCGTGGGAACACAACGCGACGGCCGTCGCGCAGGCCCTGGACGCCGCCCTGTCCGAGGTGTCGGCCGGTCTGCTCCTGCTCGCGGGCGACGTGCGGGCCCGGCAGTACGTCACCAAGCACCTGCCCGCCCGGGTGCGCCGCGAGGTGACCGTCGGGCACGTCGGCGGCAGCCGCGGCCCCGGCGGGCCGGCCGACGACGCCACCCGCACGGTCGCCGAGGCGTCCCGCGCCGGCCACGCGCGCACCGCGGAACTCCTGCGGCGGCTGGAGCACGAGCTGGGACCCGGCGGGCACGCGGTCGAAGGGGTCCACGCCACGCTCGACGCGCTGGCCGTCGGCCGCGTCGGCACCCTGACGGTCACCGACGACCCGAACGACCGGCGGACCGCGTGGTTCGGCGACTCGCCCACCGAACTCGCCCAGCGGCGCGACGAGTTGCCGCCCGACGGCGGCGGCGAGCCGCACGAGGGCCGGCTGGCCGACGTCGCGGTCCGGGCCGCCCTGCTCACCGGCGCCGACGTCCGGGTGCTGGAGCCGGGCACGCCGCGGACCCCCGCCCAGGGGACCGGCGGCATCTGCCGCTACACCTGACCAGGGAGGGCACCGGCATGAAGGCGGCATTCCTCATGGCGCCCGAGGGCGTCGAGCAGGTGGAGCTCACCGAGCCGTGGAAGGCGGTGGCGGACACGGGCGGGACGCCCCGGCTGGTCTCCACCCGCCCCGGCCGCGTCCGGGCGTACCACCGCCTCGACAAGGCCGACGCCTTCCCCGTCGACGATGTCGTGGGCGCGTCCTCCGCGGCGGACTACGACGGCCTCGTCCTGCCCGGCGGGGTGGCCAACCCGGACGCCCTGCGCATGGACCGGGCCGCCGTCTCCTTCGTCGCGGACTTCTTCGCCGCGGGCAAGCCCGTCGCGGCGATCTGCCACGCGCCCTGGACGCTGGTGGAGGCGGACGTCGTGCGGGGCAGGACCCTGACCTCGTGGCCGAGCCTGCGCACGGACGTCCGCAACGCGGGCGGCACCTGGGTCGACGAGGAGGTGCACGTCTGCACGGCGGGCCCCGGCACGCTGGTCACCAGCCGGAGGCCGGGCGACCTCAAGGCGTTCTGCGCGGCGCTGCTGAGGGAGTTCGGGACGATCTGACGGCGGACGGCCACCCGTGCGGCCCGCCCGGGGTGCCCCGGGGGCGCGCGCTGTGCAGGTGTCGTACATGCACCTCGGACGCGCGGGACGGTACGGCCTGATGACCGCGGCGCTGCTGCTCGCCGCCGTCCGGTGGGGGCCGCTGGACCCCGCCCCCGCCCGTGCGGCGGCGTGCACCGCCGGCACCGGCCCCTACCAGTGGCAGCTGGAGGCGTTCCTCCACCGGCCGCAGGACGGGCGCCAGTCCCCCGCCGACTGCGCGGCGATCGCGGCCTTCCAGCGCACGGCGGGCGTCCGCCCCGCGGACGGCTTCGCGGGCCTCGCCACCTACCGCGCCGTCCTCCTGGCCCAGGCCCGCCCGAACCCGAACGCGGCGGGCGCCTGCCCCGTTCCCACGCCCGCGCGCAAGGTGGCGTGCGTGGACCTCGACCGGCAGCTGATGTGGGTGCAGCTCGGGCGTGCCGTCCGTTTCGGGCCGGTGGCGGTGCGGACGGGCCGGCTGGGCCAGGAGACGCGGGCGGGATGGCACAAGGTGTACTGGAAGCACATCGACCACGTCTCGACGCTGTACGCCAACGCCCCCATGTCGTATGCCCAGTTCTTCTCGGGCGGGCAGGCCATCCACGGGCGCCCCGGGGAGTTGTACGACGGGGCGGGGTCGGCGGGGTGCGTGAACATGGGCGTGGCGGACGCGAAGGCGCTGTGGGGAGTGTTGCGGGTGGGGGATGCGGTGTACGTGTGGGGGCACAAGCCGGGGACGTAGCGGTCCGGGTGGACGACGGGCAGCACAGCCCTCGGCGGCACCTGCGCCGCCGCCCACCCCAGCGTTCCCGGCCGCATCGCGTGGACCCGCCGGCCGCTCAGCAGTTCACGAGCCGTCGGCCGGGGCCGCCCGGGGAACTCCGGATGGCTTCCCTCCCGCACCATCCGGCTCCGCGAGCGGCATCGCGCCCACGCGACGTGCCCGTACTAGAGGATGGAGATGGGAGAACAGGTGTTGCTGAAGCCGACGAGGTTGTGGGACATCTCGCTGGTGCACGAGCGGCCCTGCCCGCCGCCGCCCCCGCCGGGCCCACCGGACCCCCAGTCGTCGGCCCCGGCGGGGGTGGCGAGCGCCCCGATCATCGCGGCCACCGCGAGCAGGCCGAACGCAAATCGACGCATGACAATTCCCCTTTCTGCAACGAGAGTTGATCGAAAACTCGGCGTTTTGTGCGAGTCCCACCCTGGTTGCCCAGGGCTGTCAGCAGATAAGCGCCTCATCACTCGTTCGGGTGGTACAAAATCGATACTTCGCCGTCATGTTCGGATATATACCGCTCTCCCGCTGAATAGGCCATTCCTTCGCGCGCCGAACCGGGCAATTCATCGACATATGGTCACGACATCTGTGTGACAAACACACTTCGACTCACCCTCGCGAGGACACCGTGCACAGATCCCCGTGGCGTGCCGCGGCCGTCGCCGCCCTGACGGCCCTCGCCGTCGGCGGACCGATGGCCCGGCCCGCCGTCCCGGCGTCCCTCCCCGGCGGCCTCGGCCCCTGCGTGCCGGGGCAGTGCCCGCCCGCGTACCCGCCGGTCGGCAACGGGCCGCTCGCCGGCCGCGACAACGCGGTCAGCATCTTCGTGGGCGGCGACTTCCTCGTGCGCGGCGCCGCCGCCGAGGCGGAGGGACGGGTCGTCACGCCGGGATCGTTCGACATGCACAAGTCCTCGGGCGGCAACCTCTACAACATCGGCCTGGCCGGGGTCGGTTCACGCGTCCCGCCGCCGGACGGGGCGGACTGGCTGACGACCGGCGGATCCGTCACCGTCACCCCGGGACAGCGGCTCGACGCCGAGCGCGGGGTCGTCCGGCACGCGGGTCCCGCGACGGGGACGATCATCGGGCGCGGCGTCGAGGACCCCGGGGCGGCACAGCCGTACGCGGGCCTGCGCGAGGAGCTGACCGCGGCGAGCCGCTGCTACGCGCGCGGCGCCGACGGCCGGGGCCGCCCCGCGACCGGGACGGCGGTCAACAACGGCTCGGAGACCGTGTTCACGGGCGACGGGACGTCACAACTCCAGGTGTTCACCGTCGACTTCGACATCGCGGGGCGCACCGGCGGCCAGGAGAGCGTCCGCTTCGTCAGCATCCCGGACGGCACCACGGTGCTCGTCAACCTCGTCGGCGACGCACGCGTCATCAACACCTACAGCGGCACGCTGACCGACGACAACCCGTTCAACAGGCTGCGCGAGCGGCTGCTGTGGAACATCCCGGACGCGACGCAGGTGGAGCTGAAGGGGACGGGCCAGTTCCAGGGGAGCTTCCTGATCGGTACGCCGTCCAGCGGAACGACGGTGTCGCTGCCGGGCGTCAACGGCCGTTTCCTGACCACCGGTTCACTGACGCACACATCGGCGGCGACGGGTGGTGGCGGGCAGGAGTTCCACAGCTACCCGTTCGACGGCGACCTTCCGGACTGCGCGGTCGCTCCCCCGCCGCCGGCCACCGGCCAGGTCTCGGTCGTCAAGCAGGACGCCGCGACTCACGCCGCCCTGCCGGGGGCCCGCTTCCAGCTGTGGCGGGAGACCAGCGGCGTCCCGGGGCCGCAGACGACCGGGGCGCGCACGGACACCCGGGTCGACGGGCCCTGCACGACCGATGCGGGCGGCGCGTGCCGCGCCACGGTGGAGCCGGGCACGTACTACTGGCAGGAGGTCCAGGCCCCGCCCGGCTACCTGCTCCCGGCCCCGGGCGTCTTCGGTCCGCTGGTCCTGACGCCGCAGAACGCGGGGACGGGCGTGACGGTCACCGCGACGGACGTCCGGCAGCAGGAGCCGCACGGCTCGATCCGCCTGGAGAAGCAGGACACGCGGACCAAACGGCCGCTCCAGGGCGCGGTGTTCGAGCTGTGGCGCGAGACGAACGGGAAGCCGGGGCTCCAGTTCAACGGTCCCGGCGCCGACCGGCGCGTCGAGACCGGCTGCGCCACGGACCCGCAGGGCCGCTGCACCTTCACCAACGTGCCGCCGGGCTCGTACTACCTGCTGGAGACCGCCGTCCCCGAGGGCTACCTGAACCCGAGGAATCCGGCCCTCGGCCCGTACGCGCTCACCGCCGCCGACGCCGCGAAGGGGATCACGGTGAAGGCCGGGAACGTCCCGGGCGAGCACGGGAAAGGCAAGGGCCGGAAGCTGTCCCGCACGACGCGGCCGTCTCACACGGTGTCGGGCCGGCGCAGGTAGACCGCCCAGGTGACCGCCAGGCACAGGACGTACCAGGCGAGGAAGGCCAGGTAGGCCGGCTCGCCGGTGCCGCCGGTCAGGAACGCCTGGCGGAAGGCGACGTTGATCAGCACCCCGCCGAGCGCCCCGACCGCGCCCGCGATGCCCATCAGCGCGTTCGCGTGCTGATGGGCGCGGGACTCGGCGGCCCCGGCGTCCTCGCCCCGCGCGGTCCGCCGGCGGGCCTCGGCCCGGTAGACGGCGGGGATCATCTTGTAGGCCGAGCCGTTGCCGAGGCCGCTGAGGACGAAGAGCAGGACGAAGCCGGTGAGGAACAGCGGCAGGGAGTCCCCCCGGGAGGCCAGCAGGACGAGCCCGGCGCCGGCGGCCATGGCGGTGAAGGTCCAGAAGGTGACGCGGGCGCCGCCCCAGCGGTCGGCGAGGTGCCCGCCCACGGGCCGCGCCAGCGAGCCGAGCAGCGGCCCGAGGAAGGTGAGGGACGCGGCCCGGACGGGCGTCGGGAAGGCGTCCGGGAACTGCACGAGCAGCACCTGCCCGAAGGCGAACCCGAAGCCGATGAACGAGCCGAACGTGCCGATGTAGAGCAGGGAAACCGCCCACGCGTGCCCGTGCCGCACCACCTCGCGCAGCGGCCTCCCGGGGGTGCGCACCCCCGGGAGGTTGTCCATGCGCAGGGCCGCGCCGAGCGCGGCCAGGACGATCAGCGGCACGTAGCCGAGGACGACCAGCCGCGGGTGCCCGGCGCCGGCGGTGGCCAGCACGAGCAGGCCGAGCAACTGCACGGCGGGGACGCCGAGGTTGCCGCCGCCGGCGTTGACGCCGAGGGCGCGGCCCTTGAGACGCTGGGGGTAGAAGGCGTTGATGTTCGCCATGGAGGAGGCGAAGTTCCCGCCGCCGACGCCCGCGACGGCCGACGTGACGACCAACGTGGTGTAGGAGACGCCGGGTTGGAGGACGACGCCGATGAGCGCCGTGGGCACCAGCAGGAGCAGCGCGCTGACCACGGTCCAGGTGCGGCCGCCGAAGACGGTCACGGCGACGGTGTAGGGCAGCCGCAGCGCGGCGCCCACCAGGGTGGGCACGGCCGTCAGCAGGAACTTCCCGGCGGGGTCGATGCCGTACTCCGGTCCGAGGAAGAGCACGAGCACGGACCACAACGACCAGACGGAGAAGCCGATGTGCTCGCACAGGACGGACCAGACGAGGTTGCGGCGGGCGACCCGGGCGCCCGTGGCCGCCCAGAAGAAGGGGTCCTCGGGGCGCCATTCGTCGATGCGGCGGCGGGGGGCGGGGGCGGTCGGGTCCTGGGGCGGTCCGAGGGCGGGGGATGTGGTGGGGTTCATGTGCTCTCTCCCGGTTCGGTTTCAGTGAGCGGTGGTCAAACGCACGGGCCACACGGGCAGTTGGACCGGGTTGCCGTCGGGCCCCTCGGGTTCGTCCGGGCAGCGGCCCGACCGCAGGTCGAACGCCTGCTTGTGCATGGGCGAGATGACCACGGGCGCGCCCTCGCGGGTGCCGAGGAGACCGCGCGAGATCACGTGGGCGCCGCTGAACGGGTCGTGGTTGCCCACCGCGTACACCGTTCCGGCGCGGTCGCGGAAGAGCGCGACCTGCCGGCCGTCGACGAGGGCGGCGGCGCCGCGGCCGGGGACCAGGTCGTCGTAGCGGCACACGGGCGTCCAGCCGGAGCCCACGTCGATCTCGACGGTGAGCACGGCGGCGGTCACCGGGCCACCGCCCCGGTGGGGACCGGCAGGAGTACGGGTGCCGGGCGGATCTGCCCGCGTTCGGTGACGAAGCGCACGGTGGGGTCGGGGGTGCCGGGGGCGTTGACGAACGAGACGAAGCGGCGCAGTCGTTCGGGGTCGTCGAGGGTGGCGCGCCATTCGTCCTCGTAGGTGTCGATGTGACGGGCCATCAGGGCGTCGAGGTCGGCGCAGATGCCGAGCGCGTCGTCGACCAGGACGGACCGCAGGTGGTCGAGGCCGCCTTCCATGCGTTCGATCCAGGGGGCGGTGCGCTCCAGGCGGTCGGCGGTGCTGACGTAGAACATCAGGAAGCGGTCGACGGTGCGGACGAGGGTGTCGTGGTCGGCGTCGGCGAGCAGGAGGCCGGCGTGGCGGGGGGTCATGCCGCCGTTGCCGCCCACGTAGAGGTTCCAGCCGGCGGAGGTGGCGATGACGCCGAAGTCCTTGCCGCGTGCCTCGGCGCATTCGCGGGCGCAACCGCTGACGGCGGCCTTGATCTTGTGCGGGGAGCGCAGTCCCCGGTAGCGCAGTTCGAGTTCGATGGCGAGGGCGACGGAGTCCTGGACGCCGAAGCGGCACCAGTCCGTGCCCACGCAGGACTTCACGGTGCGCAGGGCCTTGCCGTAGGCGTGGCCGGACTCGAAGCCGGCGTCGACGAGGCGGCGCCAGATGTGCGGGAGCTGGTCGACGGTGGCGCCGAACATGTCGATCCGCTGCCCGCCGGTGATCTTGGTGTAGAGGCCGAAGTCGCGGGCGATCTCGCCGATGGTGATGAGTCCCTCGGGGGTGATCTCGCCGGCGGGGATGCGGGGGACGACGGAGTAGGAGCCGTTGCGCTGGAGGTTGGCGAGGAAGTGGTCGTTGGTGTCCTGGAGGGCGGCCTGTTCGCCGTCGAGGATGTGGACGGAGTTGCCCAGGCGGGGGTTGAGGGTGGCGAGGATGGAGGCGACGGCGGGTTTGCAGATGTCGCAGCCGTCGCCGCCGCTGCCGTGCCGGTCGATGAGGCGGGAGAAGGTGGTGATGCCGGTGGTGCGGACGATCTCGAAGAGTTCGGGGCGGGTCTGGGGGAAGTGTTCGCACAGCCCCTTGGCGACGGGCGCGCCGCTCTCGCCCAGCGTGCTGTCGAGGAGCTTGCCGATCAGTCCGGTGCAGGAGCCGCAGCCGGTGCCGGCGTGGGTGCGGCGCTTGACGGCGCGGACGTCCGTGCAGCCCTGCTCGGTGATCGCCTCGCGGATGGTGCCCTTGGTGACGTGGTGGCAGGAGCAGATGAGGGCCTCGTCGGGCAGGGCCGCGGGGCCGGCCGGCGCGCCGGACGCGGCGTCCGGCGGCAGGAGGAGCTGTTCGGGCGGGGTGGTGAGGGGGGCGCCGGCGGCGGCGAGCGGGCGCAGCACGTCGTAGGCGGTGGTGTCGCCGACGAGGACGCCGCCGAGGAGTCGGCCGTCGGGGGTGAGCAGCAGCTTCTTGTAGACGTCGTCGCGGCTGTTGGCGTAGGTCACCTCCAGGGCGTCCTCCCCGGTGGCGTGGGCGTCGCCGAAGCCGGCCACGTCGACGCCGAGGAGCTTGAGGCTGGCGGCGGGGTACGCGCCGGTGAACTCACCGCTGCCGCCGGTGATTTGCCCGGCTGCCGCCTCGGCCATGGCGTAGCCGGGGGCGACGAGGCCGTGCACCTTGCCGTCGCTGGTGAGCGCGCACTCGCCGATGGCGTGGATCCTGGGGTCGGCGGTGCGGCAGCCCTTGTCGACGACGATGCCGCCGCGCTCGCCGACCGGCAGTCCGCAGGCGCGGGCGAGGTCGTCGCGGGGGCGGACGCCGGCGGAGAAGACGACCAGGTCGCAGTCGATCGTCGTGCCGTCGGTGAGGGTCATGCGGCGGACGCCGCCGTCCTCGCCCGCCTCGACGGTGCGGGCGGCGACGCCGGTGTGGACGACGACGCCGAGCTGCTCGATCCTGCGCCGCAGGGCGCTGCCGCCGCCGTCGTCCACCTGGGCGGCCATCAGCCGGGGCGTGAACTCGACGACGTGGGTGACCAGCCCCATGGCGTGCAGCGCGCCGGCCGCCTCCAGTCCGAGGAGTCCGCCGCCGACGACGACACCGGCCTTCGCGTTCTCGGCGCGGGCGCGTACGGCGTTGACGTCGTCGACGGTCCGGTAGACGAAGCACCCGGGCGTGTCGTGCCCTTCGACGGGCGGGACGAAGGGGCGGGAGCCGGTGGCCAGGACGAGCGTGTCGTAGCCGACGGTCGCCCCGGAGCGGGTGGTGACCGTGCGGGCGGCGCGGTCGACGGCGGTGACGGGGTCGCCGAGCCGGAGGTCGATGCCGGGCGCCTCGTCGGCGAACTCGGTTGTCCAGAGGGCGAGTTCCTCCTCCGTGGTGCCGGAGAAGAGGGAGGTGAGGTGGACGCGGTCGTAGGCGGGGCGGGGTTCTTCGGCGAGGACGGTGATGTGGAAGGGGTGGTCGGGGGTGCGGCGGGTGAGTGTCTGGAGGAAGTGCTGGCCGATCATGCCGTGGCCGACGAGGACGAGGCGGGGTTTGCGGGTCATGGGGCGGGTTCCCTTTCGTTGTGGTCGCGTTGGGGTGGGATGGGGTGGGATGGGGGTTGGCCCCGGTCCCTCCCCCAGAGGGGGCACCCCCACTTTCACCGTTTCCGCAGGAGCTGCGCCCCTTCGGAACCCGCGGGGCGGAACCTGGTGCCGACGGAGCACCAGGCGCGCGGTGAGGCGGTCGCGCGGGCCGCGCTCCGCACGGTGGGGCGGGGCTCCGCCCCCGCACCCCGCCGGGGCTCCGCCCCTGGCCCCCGCTCCTGGGGCTCGGCCCCCAGGCCCCTTTCCGGGGCGGAGCCCCGAAGGGTGCACGGGGGCTTGCCCCGGGGAAACGGTGAAAGGGCGGGGTGCGGCTCAACCCCCCGATAACAACAACCGCACAGCATCCCCCTCCACCCCATCCCCCCGAGCCACCACATCCCCCACCTCCCCCACCATCCCCACATCCCCCACCAACACCGCCCCCACCACCACATCCCCCCGCAACACCAACTTCCGATACGTCCCATCCCTCGCATCCGCCAGCACCACCGCCCCCGTCCCCTCCCCCGCCGAGTCCCCGAACGCAGCGACCTCCAACTCCCCCGCGCTCAGCCGCAGATACGGGAGCATGTCACCGCACACCGCCTCCGGTTCCGCGCCCGAGAGCCGCGCGGCCAGCGCGTCCGCCTGGGCCCAGGCCGCCTCGGCCCGGCCGTGGACGGCTCCGCGGTGCTCGGCGCAGTCCCCGATCGCGTACACACCCGGCGCGCTCGCGGCCAGCGCGTCGTCCACGACCACACCGTCCGCGACCTTCAGCCCCGCCGCCCGGGCCAACCCGGTACGGGGCCGGACCCCGCAGGCCAGTACCGCCGCGCCCGCGTCCAGCAGGCTGCCGTCGGCGAGTTCGGCGCCGGTGACGCGTTCGTCGCCGAGGAGCCGTACGACGGGCGCGGCGTGCACGACCACGCCCGCCGCCTCCAGCGCGCGCCGCACCGTCGCGGCCGCCCCCGCGTCCAGGTGCCGGGCCAGCAGCCGGGGCGACCGGTGCGCGAGGTGCACGGTCGTTCCGCGCCCGGCGAGGGCCTGCGCGGCGCCGACGCCGAGGACGCCGCCGCCCACGACGACGACCGTCCGCGCGGTGCGGACGTCGGCGGCGAGCCGCCCGCGGTCGGCGAGGGTCCGCAGCCGGTGGACCCCGGCCCGCGGCAGGGGCCCCGCCAGCTCGGGCAGCACGGGCCCGGCCCCGGTGGCCAGCACCAGCACGTCGTACGGAGCGGTCACGCCGCACGCCGTGCGCAGCGTGCGGGCGGCCACGTCGACGGCGACGACCTCCGTCCCCGTGCTCACCGTCGCCCCGCCCGTCGGCAGCCCGAGTTCCCCGGGCGCGGGCCGTCCCCGCAACGCGCCGGTCAGCAGCGCCCTGTTGTACGGGCCGCACGGCTCGTCCCCGTACAGCGTGACCTCCACACCACCCGGCGGCGCGAGTCCGAGGAGCCGCGAGGCGAAGCGGGCGGCGGCCATGCCGGCCCCGACGACGGCCACGCGCCGTGCGCCGCCGCTCATGCCGCCCCCTCCCCCGCCCGCTCCACGCGTACCGCGCAGACCTTGAACTCGGGCATCCGGGAGACCGGGTCGAGGGCCGGGTTGGTGAGTGTGTTGGCCCGGCCGGGCCCCGGCCAGTGGAAGGGCATGAAGACGGTGTCGGGCCGGATCGTCCCCGTCACCACGGCCGGCGCGACGACCTGCCCGCGCCGGCTGGTGACGGTCACCAACTCCCCGTCGGTGACGCCCAGTCGGGCGGCCAGCCGCGGATGCAGTTCGACGAACGGCCCGGGTGCCGCCCGTTGCAGCTCGGGGGTGCGGCGCGTCTGGGCGCCGCTCTGGTACTGGGCGAGGACCCGCCCGGTGGTGAGCCGCAGCGGGTAGCGCGCGTCCGGCTCCTCGGCGGCGGGCCGGTGGGAGACGTCCGCGAAGCGGGCGCGGCCGTCCGCCGTGGCGAAGCGGTCGAGGAACAGCCGGGGGGTGCCGGGGTGTCCGGGTTCGGGGCAGGGCCAGAAGACGCCGTCCTCGGCCCGGATCCGGGCGTAGCTGATGCCGGAGTAGTCGGCCCGGCCGCCCGCGGACGCGGCGCGGAGCTCGTCGAAGACCTCCTCGGCGGCGTCCGGGAAGCCGCCGTCACGGCCGAGCCGCGCGGCGAGCGCGCGCAGGACGGCGAGGTCCGTCCGCACGCCCGGCGGCGGGTCGACGGCCGCCTGACGCAGGATCACCCGGCCCTCCAGGTTGGTCATCGTGCCGTCCTCCTCGGCCCATTGGGCGGTGGGCAGGACGACGTCGGCGAGTTCGGCGGTCTCGGAGAGGACGACGTCGCAGACGACGAGGTGGCCCAACGCCCTTATGCGTTCGGTGACATGACCGGCGTGCGGGGCGGAGACGACGGGGTTGGACCCCATGAGCAGCAGGGCGCGCACGCCGCCGTCCGTACCGAGCGAGTCGAGGAGCTCGTAGGCGCTGCGCCCGGGCCCGGGAAGGGATTCGGGGTCCACGCCCCACACCCGGGCCACGTGGTCCCGCGCTTCGGGGTCGGTGATGGAGCGGTAGCCGGGCAACTGGTCGGACTTCTGGCCGTGTTCGCGTCCGCCCTGTCCGTTGCCCTGTCCGGTCAGGCAGCCGTATCCGCTGAGGGGGCGGCCGGCGCGGCCGGTGGCGAGGCAGAGGTTGATCCAGGCGCCGACGGTGTCGACGCCCTTGCTGTGCTGCTCGCTGCCGCGCGCCGTGAGGACCATGCCGCCGGTGGCGTCGCAGAACATGGCCACCGCCTGCCGCATCGCGGCCACCGGTACGCCGGTGATGCGTTCGGCCCGTTCGGGCCAGTGGGCCATGGCGGCGGCGCGGGCGTGCGCGTAGCCGGCGGTGCGGGCGGCGACGAACTTCTCGTCCACCCGTCCCTCGGCGATCACCAGGTGGAGGAGGGCGAGGGCGAGCGCGAGGTCCGTGCCGGGGGCCGGACGCAGGTGCAGGTCGGCGTCGTCGGCGGTGCGGGTGCGGCGCGGGTCGACGACGATCAGCCGGCCGCCGGCCTCCCGCTGCTCGCGCAGGTAGCGCAGGGCGGGCGGCATGGTGTCGGCGAGGTTGCTGCCGGCCAGCAGGACGCAGCCGGTCCGCGCGACGTCCTCCAGGGGGAACGGCAGCCCGCGGTCGAGCCCGAAGGCCGCGCGCTGGGCCGTCGCGGCGGACGACATGCAGAACCGGCCGTTGTAGTCGATGTGCGGGGTGCGCAGCGCGACGCGGGCGAACTTGCCGAGCAGGTACGCCTTTTCGTTGGTGAGCCCGCCGCCGCCGAAGACGCCGACGGCGTCGCGCCCGTACCGTTCACCGGTCTCCGCGAACCCGCGCGCGGCCCGGTCGAGCGCCTCGCCCCAGGTCGCCGGGCGCAGGGTGCCGGTGCGCGCGTCGCGCACCAGCGGCTCCGTCAGGCGGGCGGGCCGGGCGAGGACGGCGGCGGCCGAGCGGCCCTTGCCGCACAGGGCTCCCCGGTTGACCGGGAAGTCCGGGCGCTCGCCCACCTCGACGGCGGGCTCGTCCGGGCGCCGCGGCCGGACGGGGTGCAGCCGCATGCCGCACTGGAGCGCGCAGTAGGGGCAGTGGGTGTCCGTGGAGGTCGTTCCCGTCATGCCAGCAGCGTCGGCGGTCCCCGTTACCGTCGTGCGACGCCCGCGTTGCCGCCTCCTCACGTCGTGCACACGCGCGGCCGGGCCTGTTGTGAGGTGGACGACACATGTCCGCACCAGAGCGGTGGCGGAGCTCACGGTCCCGTGATCCTGCCGCAACAGCGCCTTAACGCCGATCCGCGAGCCTCGCATCATGGGAAGTACGACACCGGGACCGCCGCCGCTGACCGGCTTCACCGTGGGCGTGACGGCGGACCGGCGCCGCGACGAACTCGCCGCGCTGCTGCACCGCCGCGGCGCCGAGGTGGTGGTGGCTCCCGCCATGCGCATCGTGCCGCTGGCCGACGACGTCCTGCTGCGCGCGGCCACCGAGGCGTGCCTGGCCGGCGGACTCGACTACGTCGTGGCCACCACGGGCGTCGGCTGGCGCGCCTGGGTCAGCGCGGCGGAGGACTGGGGCGCGGGTGAACCGCTGCTCGCGGCCTGCCGCGGGGCCGTCCTGATCAGCCGCGGCCCCAAGACGACGGGTGCGCTGCGCGCCTGCGGGCTGCGCGAGGGGTACGCCCCCGGCTCGGAGGCCCTCGACGAGGTCCTCGCCTGGCTCCTCGCCCGCGACCTGCGCGGCCGCCGCGTCGCGGTGCAGGAACACGGCGCACCGCTGACGGAGTTCGTCGCGGCGCTGCGCCGGCAGGGGGCCTCCGTCGTGGAGGTCCCCGTCTACCGCTGGGGCCCGCCGGAGGACCCGTACGCCGTGCGCCGCCTCGCGGAGCGGACGCTGCGCCGCGAGGTGCACGCCCTCCCGTTCACCAGCGCCCCCGCCATCGAGGCGTTCCTGGCCGCCGCCGGCCGCGAGGAACTCCTCGCCGCCCTGCGCCACGACGTCCTCCCGGCGTGCATCGGCCCTGTCTGCGCCCGCCCGTTGCTGTCGGCCGGCGTCCCCTGCGTCTGGCCGGACCGGGGCCGTCTGGGGTCCCTCGTCCGCACCCTCACCCGCGAACTGATCCGCCGTCACCGCCGCGAACTGGTCACCCCCGCAGGCCTGTTGACCCTCCAGGGCACCGCAGTCCTCACCACCGACGCCGTCTTCCGTCTCCCCCCGCTCCCCGCCGCCGTCCTCTCCGCCCTGGCCGACCGCCCCGGCGCGGTCCTCAGCCGCGCCGAACTCCTGCGCCGCGCCTGGCCGGGCCCGTCCCGCCGCCGCCCGGACGAACACGCGGTGGAGGCGGCGGTGGGGCGGCTGCGCACGGCGCTGGGGCCGTACGGGCATCTGGTGGGGACGGTGACGAAGCGGGGGTACCGGCTGATGGCGGGGGGCGGGTGACGGGCTCCCCCCTCACGGGAAGCCTTCCGGGGGAGGAGAGGGCGGCTGCCGAAGTGCCTTCGTCCCGGACCGGCTCAGGGCAGGCGATCCGCCCGCGTGGCGCGTTCCGCCGGGGGACGCGGGCCGACACCCGGGTATGCCGGAAGCGGTTCTCCGGTCATGCGCACGCGTTCGGCTGAACTCTCAACTCCCGGGTCATGCAGGCCGATCGCCGGGGAGACCGGCTCACGCCCAGGGCAGCGCGGCGCGGGTGCGCCAGTAGGTCTCCGCCGGCTCGGCGAGCGGGGCGAGCTCGGCCAGGGCGCTCGGCGTGACGCCGACGTCGGCGGCGGCGAGGTTGGAGGTCAGCTGTCCGGGGGTGGCCGCGCCGGAGAGCACGATGTCCGCCCAGGGCTGGGCGGCGGCCGCGGCCAGCGCGACGGCGTCGCACGCGTCGCCGGTGCGGGACGCCACGGCGCGCAGTGCGGCGGTGCCGGGGCCGGTGGCGTTGCGGCCGGCGAGGCGGCCGTTGGCCATGGCCTCCTTCACCACCACCAGCCATCCCGCCGCGTGCGCCTCGGCCAGCGCCGGGGCGGCGGACGGCTCCAGCAGGTTCCAGGTGGCCTGGACGGCGCCGAACAGCGGCCGGCCGTCGACCGTGACCTCCAGCGCGGCGCGGATGGTCCGGGCCTGGCCCGGCCCGCTGGTCGACAGGCCGACCCGGACGCCGTCGGCCGCGAGCTCCGCGAGGCGGGCGTGCAGCGCGGGGTCGGTGAGCGCCGGGCTGTCCGGGGTGACGGAGTGCACCAGGTACACGTTCAAGCGGCGGCCCAGCAGCGCCCTGGTCTCTGCGATCTGACGGTCGAACACCGCCGTCGAATGCTCCTTGACCTCGTGCACGGGCACTCCCGAGACGCGCCAGCCGGCGGTGTAGGTGTAGCCCCACTTGCCGCCCACCACGACGTCGGCCGCGGCCTCGGCCCGGGCCGTCAGCCACTCGGCGAGGAACTCCTCGGCGCGGCCGTAGGAGCGCGCGGTGTCGAAGTAGCGCACTCCCGCCGCGTAGGCGGTGTCGAGCAGTGTGTGCGTCCGCTCGCGCAGGGCCTCGACGGTACGCCCGGCCGGCAGGTCGAGGTCGCGGCCGAGCGTGATGTAGCCGGGCCGCCCGACCGCGGCCGTGCCCAGGCCGAACCGTGTGATCGGCGGGGTGACGGAGCGTTCGGTGACGGGCGTGGCCGACATGACGGGGGTTCCTTTCGGCGGTTCCGGCGGACGAGGAGCGGATGAAGGGCGGATGAAGGGCGGACGAGGAGCGGACGAGGAGAGCGCACTCCACCCGGACAGGACCCTGTCCGCGGGTGCCGACGCCGTACGGTCGAGTCCCGCCGACGATGTCCCGGCCCGCGGCGTCGTCAGCGCCGGTTGGCCTGCGTGGCCTCCTGGGCCGCCTGCCGCACGGTGGTGATCAGCTCCTGCCGGCGGGCGCGGAGGTCGTCCGGGCGGACGCACAGGGAGACCGAGCCGATCACCGTCCCGTCCGCACCCAGCACGGGCGACGCCAGACAGGCCAGCCCTTCCTGGGCCTCTTCGATGTCCAGGGCGACCCCGGTCCTGCGGATCCGGCGCAGTTCCCCGTCGAGTTGCTCGGTGGAGGCGATCGTGCGCGGGGTGAACCGGCGCAGTCCGGGTTCCTCGAGGTAGCGGCGCCGGGCCGCCGCCCCCGTGGAGGCCAGGGCGATCTTGCCGTGCGCCCAGGCGTGGGTGCGCGGATCGACGCCGACGGCGAGGTCGGGGCGTTCCTCGCCGTCGACGGCCACCGTCCTGACGTCCGCGACCAGCAGGCCGTCGCCCTGGAAGGCCACGTAGTTGGCCGAGGCGCGGGCGGCATGCCGCA
This sequence comes from Streptomyces sp. AV19, assembly GCF_015999245.1. Lineage (GTDB taxonomy): Bacteria > Actinomycetota > Actinomycetes > Streptomycetales > Streptomycetaceae > Streptomyces. The sequence continues at coordinate 80,086 of NZ_JAEAMR010000018.1, forward strand.
GGCGCGTCAGCAGCCCGTGGATGCCGTCGTCCAGGCCCATCTGGTTCTGGAACGAGCGGTGCAGGGCGGGTATCCGGTAGCCGAGCGCGTAACCGCCGTCGGTGCGCACCAGGTATCCGCGCTCGGTGAGGGGGGTGAGCAGGGTGTAGACGGTGGACAGGGCGCAGCCGAGGCTGCGGGCCAGTGCCTTCGCCGACACCGGGGCAGCCGCCTGGGCGACGATCTCCAGCACCTCGAGGGTGCGGTCCGCCGCCCGCGGACCGGTCCGACCTGGCATGGCACCTGTTCCTTTCCCTGCCGTTCCCCGCCCTCCAGTGTGCCTGTGTCCGGATCGGGCCGATCACCGGCCCCGGTCGGCGGGGGCCGGTGACCCTCCCCCTCTCCGCCGCGGGGGGGGCGTCAGACCTCGCGCGGAGACAGCTCTCCCATCAGGTCCCAGCCCTGGCGGTCCGGGATCTCGACGCTGACGATCTTCGGCTTCTCGGTGATCGCGTAGGACATGTCCTCCATGGCCTTCTTGAAGTGCGCGGACTCCACGTGGACCCGGCCCGCCTCGGCGTCCCGGAAACCCTCCACGAGGACGAACTCGTTCGGGTCGTCCACGCTGCGGGACCACTCGTAGAACAGGTTGCCGGGCTCGGCCCGCGTGGCCTGGGTGAAGTCGTTGACGAGCTCGAGCCACTGCTCACTGCGCTCGGGACGCACGGGGAACTTGACGGTGATGAAGATCATGATCTTTCTTTCGGCTGGTGGGTGTGAGGTGGGGCTTGGAGGGAAAGCGCGGTCAGCTCGCGTCGAAGGTGTCCGGGTCGGGGCCCAGCCGGGTGCCGTTGTCCAGCGCGGCCAGCGCGGCGAGGTCCTCCTGGTCCAGTGTGAAGCCCAGGACGTCGAAGTTCTCACGGATGCGGGAGGGCGTGGCCGACTTGGGGATGACGACGTTGCCGAGCTGCAGGTGCCAGCGCAGCACGATCTGGGCAGGGGTCCGGCCGTGCTTGGCCGCGATCTTCGCGAGGGCCGGGGCGTCCAGCAGCTTGCCCTGGCCGAGCGGCGACCACGCCTCGGTCACGATGCCCGATTCGGCGTGCAGGGAGCGCAGTTCGGTCTGCTGCAGCCAGGGGTGCAGCTCGATCTGGTTGACGGCCGGAACGGTGTCGGTCTCGGCGATCAGCCTGCGCAGGTGTGCGGGCTGGAAGTTGCTGACGCCGATCGCCCGGGCCCGGCCGCTGCGGGCGATCTCCTCGAACGCGCGCCAGATGGTGAGGTAGTCGTCGCGCATCGGGTGCGGCCAGTGGATCAGGTACAGGTCCACGTGGTCCAGGCCGAGGCGGGCGAGGGAGGCGTCGAACTCGCGCAGGACGAGGTCGCGGGTCCAGGTCGTGCCGGCGCCGTTCCACAGCTTGGTGGTGACGAACACGTCCTCGCGGGGAATGCCGCAGGCGGCCAGGGCGGCGCCGGTGCCCGCCTCGTTGCCGTAGACCGCGGCGGTGTCCACGCTGCGGTAGCCCTCGCGCAGGGCGGTGCCGACGGCCGTGGCCGCGTCCGCGTCGGGGATCTGGAAGACGCCGTAGCCGATCTGCGGCATCGGTACGCCGTTGTTCAGGGTGACGGTCGGGGTCATGATTCCTCTTTCTCGCTGGTGGTCGTCGGTCCCGCCGCCGAACGCAGCGGCTCGTCCGGTGGGCGGCGGGTGCGGCGCGGAGCCGGCTCAGGCCATGGCGGGGACACCGTCTCCCAGCAGTCCCACGAAACAGCGCATCCACTGCGCCTGCGCGTTCCATGCCTGGGCGGAGACCATGCGGCCGTCGAGGACGACGGGCTCGTCCACGAAGGTGCCGGCCCCCGCCTGCACGTCGGGCGCGCAGGCGGGCCAGCAGGTCGTGCGCCGGCCGGCCAGGACGCCGAGAGGGGCGAGCGCGACGGCCGCGTGGGAGATGTGCGCCACCGGCTTGTCCCGGTCGAAGAAGTGGCGCACGATGCGGCGGAAGTCCTCGTCGAGGCGGAGGTACTCCGGGGCGCGGCCGCCGGGGATCACGAGCCCCTCGTAGTCGCCCGGGTCGGTCTCGCCGAAGGCGGCGTCGCCGGGCCAGGTGTGGGCGGGCTTCTCGGTGAAGGTGTCGAACCCGGCGGCACCGTCATGGGCGACGAACTGCAGGCGCTTGCGGGACGGGGCGGCGATGTGCACCTCGTAGCCCTCCTCCTGGAGCCGCCAGTACGGGTGGAGGACCTCCAGGACCTCACCGGCGTCGCCGGTCGTGATCAGAACCTTCGGCATGGTGCGGGCCTCTTGTCCGTGTGGTGACGATGCCGCCCGGGTGAGCCGGCCCCCTCACGGTGCCCGACCGCGGCTCCGCGCGGAAAACGCCCGGCCGTGCCATTCCACTCATGCCGGAATCGGGCCGCCGGGACGGCTCCCTCACCGGGCCCGGGGCCCGGGGCACCGGACACGCGAAGGCTCACCGCTTCCCGGTCGAGGACGGCCCCGTCACCGCCCGAGCGCCCGTGGAGAGTCGGTGAGCACGGCATCGGCGCCCAGCACCGCAGCCGCCCGGTGGTCGGCCCGCGTGTTCACCCCGAACAGGACGACGCGGACGGCTCCCCTGCGGCGGAAGCACAAGATCGCGTCCCGGTCCCACAGAGCGGCGTCCGGCACCGCGCAGGATTCGGCACCGAGGGTCAGGTGCTCGATCACGCGGAGGTCGCGGCGCAGCTCGAAACCCACCCAGGTGCCGGGTCGTGGCGGGTCGGCACAGCACCCGGTCAGGCGGCAGGTCAGCAACCGGCGCCGCGTCCTTTCCCGGCTCTCGAAGGCCCTGGCGCGGGGGTGCCGGCCGGCGGCGGCGAGGACGTCGGCGCGGGTCGAGTAGAAGAGGGTGCGTTCCCAGGCGGGGGTGCCGGACGCCTCGAGCCGGTCCATCGCCCGGGCGACCGCGGCCGCCGGCTGTCGCGGGCGGGGCGACTTCAGGTCCAGGACGACGGGCACGCCCGCGGGCAGGGACCGCAGGGCGGCGTCGAGGCGGGGCAGGCGGAGCCGCGCGTCGGAGGACGACCGGTACGGGCGGTTCCCGCGCCCGTCGCGGAAGGCGTGGCCGGCGTTGAGGCGGGTGACGTCGGCGGCGGTGTGCTCGGCGACCCGGCCACTGCCGTCCGTGAGGGCACGGAGATCGGCGGGCCGGTACAGGACGGGCACGCCGTCCCGGGTGACCTGGACGCTGAGCCACACCATGTCGACGTGCCGTGCGAGGGCCGCGTCGATGGCGGCGAGGGTGTTCTCGGGCATGTCGTACCCGCCGGCCCGGTGGGCGATGACGGCCGGCGCGGGATACGAGGGCCGGCCGATCGCGGCCACCGCTCTGTCGGCAATGTCGTGGTGCATGCGCCGTACCCGTTCCTCGGCCTCATTCTCACTGGTCCCTCTCCAGTCTCGGCGCCGTACGGGCCGGACGGTGCCGGGTGGACAGCCTACGGCGCGGGGGAACCGGTGTCGGACGAGCGGGGGACCCCGTCCCCCTGCCGCCCCGGCGGACACGCCGTCGGGGCGGCAGGGACAACAGTGCGCGGCGATGCGGCCAGCTGGCGTGACAGCGGACGTTGGCGATGACTCCGTCGGCCCGCTCGGGCTGAACACTCATACGGTCACGGGGAGTTGGGCGACGAGCTCGACGCAGTGGCCTTCCCTGGGGGACTGGATGGCGACGGCGCGTTTCCCAGGGGTGAAGTGGCGAGCGGGCCGGCGCGCTCGGCGGGCCTTCGCCGGGCGCGCCCGCCCGGCCCCTCCTCGTACCGACGGCCGTACCGACGGCCGCGCGGCCCGGCTCGCGCGGCGGGCGGACGCCTCCCGCCGGGGCGGGGAAGGGACGGTACATCCGAGCAATACCGCGTCCACAGTGGTCAGTTGGCCAAAGCAGCGATGCGAACGCGTCATATCCCGCAGTCGTCGAACCTTCATCCAGTCGCGCGGTGGCAGACTCGGTCCGCCGTCCCCGGCGGGCAGCCGGTGGACGACCGACTCGGCGAAAGGAGGCCCTCCATGAGGAAGAGGGTCAGCGCACTTCTCGCAGTTGTCACACTCGCCACCCTGACACTCGCCGGCCAGGCCGGCGCCGCACCGTCCGCACACACCTCGGCAAGCGACACAAGAGCCACAAGCGCGGCAAGAATCAAGGCCACTCAGGTGCTCTACGCGCCCGCCGTGCTGGAGCGGGGCCAGTCCTGGAGCTCCGACACGGCCAACCTGGTCATGCAGACCGACGGCAACCTCGTCGTCTACGATGAGTTCGGCCGGGCTCGCTGGAACTCCTCGACCGTCAACCAGGGTTGGCGGGCCGCCTTCCAGACCGACGGCAACTTCGTCGTCTACACCCGCTCCGGCCTCGCGGTCTGGAACTCGAGGACCGCGGGGCACCCGGGCTCCCGGCTCGTCGTCCAGGACGACGGCAACGTCGTGATCTACGACGGCAGCCAGGCCATCTGGAACACCAGAACGGCCCACTGATCCGGGCCGTCGGCGGACCGGCCCCCGGTCTGCCGACGGCTTTACGGGCCGTCCCTACCGAAGGGCGGCCCGGCTGCGGCGAGGCGCCGTCACCCGCTCAACTCGGCCGCCTTGACCGCCCGTCGCGCGAAGACGTCGTCCCGCCGCCCCTCCATCTGCCGCAGCGCGTCCCTGCGGTCCCGCCTGGAGAGCCGGTCGAGGTACGTGTGGCCGACGAGGTGATCGCTCTCGTGCTGCAGGCACCGGGCGAAGTACCCCGTCCCCTCGATGACGAGCGGGTGGCCGTCCTTGTCGAAGCCCCGCACGACGGCGCGGTCGGTGCGGGGAACGTCCATGGTCGCGCCCGGCACGGACAGGCAGCCCTCGGAGTCGTCGACGAGCCGGCGGCTGCCCGGATCGGGCAGGTCCAGGACCGGGTTGACGATGTGGCCGACGTGCCGGATCCCGTCGTCGTCCGGGCAGTCGTAGACGAACAGCCGCAGATCGACGCCGACTTGGTTGGCGGCGAGGCCGGCGCCGTCGGCCACGTGCATCGTCAGGAACATGTCGTCGATCAACGCCGAGAGCTCCGGCGTCCCGAACTCGGTCACCTCCCGGCAGGGCCGGCTCAGGACCTCCTCCCCCACCACGGTGATCCGGCGCACCGAACCGCGTTCCGTCTCCGGCGGCAGCGCCGGATACGCGTCGACGGGACGGCCCTGCAGCCGGACGCGCCGGTCGACCGGACGGGACGGGTCATGACGGACAGCCATCGCTGTCTCCCCCTCTGTTCGCACACATCACTTGCTGTTCGCACACATCACTTGCCAAGCACTTTGCAAACTAGCAGACTTTGCAAAGTGACTGAAGAAGATCTGCGCGAGCACGAGGTCCGTACGGCCCTGCTGGGCCTGCTCGCCGAAGTCGGCACCGTCACGGCGACCGAGGCCGCCGGTCGGCTGGGCTACAGCTCCGGGCTCTGCTCGTTCCACCTGCGGCAGCTCGCGCGCCACGGGTACGTCGAGGAAGCCCCTCACCACGGGGGCCGCGCGCGCCCGTGGCGCCTCAAGCAGCGTTCCACCGAAGCCGAGGCGTCCATGGAGGACGGTTTCGGGGACTGGGCCAGGGGGCTGGAGGACGAGAGCTGGCGGCAGTGGCTGGACCGGCGGGACCAGGAGCCCGACGAGTGGCGCCGCGACGAAGCCTTCAGCGCCATCGCCTACCTCACCCCGGAGGAGATGAGCCGGGTCGCCGAGACGATCCGACGGACGCTCGCCCCGTACCAGGACCGCGAACAACGCCCCCTGGCCCGGCCCGAGGGGGCTCGCCCGGTGGCCCTTATCGCCCGGCTGTTCCCTCTGCTCCCGGACACGAAGTCCAGTGAGGACGAGGACTGAAGCGCTTTGCTCGGATCCGACGGTTCGGCGGCCAGGCTGTGGGCTCGGGACGGATCGCCATGCCGGCCGCGTAATGGTGGGCTCATGACGGTCCGAAGAACAGCGCACCCGAGCAGGCACCCGCGACATGGAGGGCGGCGGCCGTGCCGGTGTCCTCGGAGTGCCGACCGGCCATGCCCCGGTGCCTCCCGGCCGCGCCGGCCGTAGCCCGGTGCCCCGGCGGACGCGTCCCCCGTGTGCCCGGTGCGGCTTCGCGCATACGTGATGGGCCCCTGCGGACCGGACCGCACCGACCCTCCGCCGTCAATCCGGCGAAGCGGGCGAGACATTGGTGTGGCGGATGGCGCTGCGGAGGTGCTTGGCGAGGCGGACCGGGTCGCCGACGGCCCACAGATGGAAGAAGAACAGACGGGGCTGGTCGGTGAGCATGTGGTTGTGGAAGGCCACGATGTCGATCTTTCCGCGCCGCAGGGCCCTGACCGTCGCGGGCACCTCGCGGGCGGTCACGGCGATGTCCCCGTTCACCAGGGCCTTCTTGCGGCTGAGGGGCTGGAAGATCAGGGCGGTGGTGCTGCCGGTCATCCTGGGCAGCACCCGGTCGTGGTCGGCCATGGTCTCGTTGCGGGCGAAGGTGACCTTGTAGACCGAGCCCTGGGCCCGGCCCTCCGCTCCCAAGGCGCGGTCGACGGCCGGACCGTCCAGTCCCAGGGGCACTTTGACGGGCGTGCCCGAGACCTGGGGCGTGCCGGTGACGTCCAGGGCGGCCCGCAGCTTCTTGGCCAGGGCCACCGGGTCCCGGCCCATGGCGTGGACGTGGACCCACTGCAACGCGGGCGTGTGGGCGGGGAGATGCTCGTGCAGGGACGTCTGGTTGATGCCGCGGGCGACCAGGACGTCATGGACCTTCCGCACCTCGGGCTCGGTCAGCGCGAGGTCCCCCATCATCATCGTCTGCCCGTCGGGGTAGCGGACGAAGGACGCGAACGACCCGATCGCCTTGACACGATGTCCCTTGCAGACCACCTTCAGGTCGACCCGGGGGAACCCGATGCCGTAGGCCCGGTTGCTCACGAGCCGGCCCTTGTGACCCAGCACGGCCACCACTCCCCGCCAGTCGGATTCCTTGGTGACCGACGGCCAGACCCGTTCCGGCGGATGGACGTCCGCTTCCGCGGCGTTCGTCGTCAGGAGCACCGACGTGAAGGTGAGCACCCCCGCCAGACACCGCCGGGTCGTAGCCCGCGTCCCCTTGCCCGCACCATCCGGCCGTCCGCCCATTGCGCATACCTCCGTGTCGACTACCACCCATGTCATGTCGCGACCGCGGAAATCGCGATGTGGAGGCAGCCATTCGGAACAGCGGTGTCCCGTGACGTCCCCGGACGGAGCAGCACGGTCTGCGCCGCCGGCCGGGAGGACGTAGGAAGGAAGCCGACGGCCTGGATCACACGGCCGCGCGCCGCCTGCGCAGGGCTGCGGTGCCCATGGCCGCCGCCCCGGCCGGCAGCAGCACCGCGGCTGTGAACGGGAGCCACGGCGTGCCCTCGTCCCGGGACCAGCCGACGATCAGGCCCGTCCACAGAATCGCGGCGGCGGGGAGCAGCAGCCAGTTCGAGACGGTGCCGGCGACGGCGGCCGCGCGGGCCCGGCCGTGCGCCCGCAGCACCTCCCCCACCGCGTACGGGAGGACCAGGAGTTGCAGGGCCGCGACGCCCCAGTCCAGTCCCTCGCCATGGAACCAGTCCACGACGACGCCCACCGCCATGACGGCCATGGCGACGGCGAAGCCCCAGGACACGGCCTTCGTCGCGCCCGATCGTTTCGGAGTCTGTGCCATGCGGGGAGCATACGCATGCCGCTGACCGGCATGGATGCCAGTGCTCCCGCCGGGAAACCCGACCTCGTTGTCCCGACCTCGTTGTACAGGGCCCGATCCCCCCGCCTACGAGGGAGGCCCCCACGTGTTCACGACGCATCTCGCACGGGCGATCGCGATCCCGGTGACGATGACGCTGGTCCTGTGGAGCGGAGGTGCGGCGCGGGCGGACGCGGGTCCGGGCGCGCGGACGGTGGTGTGCCGGGCCGCCCCGGCGGACTGTGCCGGGCAACTGGAGCGGGAGCTCGGCTCGTTCCGCGACCGCCTCGGGTGCGACGCCCGTGCGCCCTTCGCGGCGGTGTACACGTGGGTGCAGACCACGCTGCGGCGTACGGCGCGGGAACGGCCCGGCTACTTCGCCGAACCGTCCTGGGCGGTGCGCGACTTCAACGCCGCCTTCGCCGAACGCTACTTCGGCGCCGTGCGCGCCGGCCGGGACGGGCGCCCGGTGCCGGAGGCGTGGCGGATCGCGTTCGCCGCGGGGCGCGGGGGCGGGACCAACGCCGGGCAGGACGTCCTGCTGGGCTCCAACGCCCACATCCAGCGCGACGCCGCTTACGCGCTGGCCGAAACGGGCCTCGTACGGCCCGGCGGTACGACCCGCAAGGCCGACTACGACAGGGTCCAGTCCGTACTGGACCGTGCGTTCGGGCCCGCGGTGCGGGAGGTCGCCCGCCGCTACGACCCGTTGGCCGGCGCGGCGGAGGAGCGCTGGAATCCGGTCGCGCGCTTCACGGCGCACGAACTGTTCGTGCTGTGGCGCCAAAACGCCTGGTACTACGGCCGGAGTCTGGCCGCCGCCCGTGACGCCGCGGAGTTCCGGGAGGTCTCCCGGACCGTCGAGGCGAACGCGACCGCGTGGGCCACGCTCCTGGCGGCCGTCCAGGTGCCCGGCTACGGACTGGTCCGCGACGCCTACTGCCGCGGCGGCCGGGGCACGGCGGTCCCGGCGCCGACGACGGGCTGGACGCCCCGGCCGCTGCCGGCCCTCCTCGCCCTGGGCCGGCTACCGGTGCCGCCGCATCGTGGCGGCTGAGAGGGCCGCACCACCCGGTGGGGCGGTGCGGCCCGGCGTCAGACGGCGCTCAGTACCCCCGGTACGCCGTGATGTCGGTGGTGTGCGCCTTGCCCTTGACGTCCAGCAGCACCCGCAGCTTGTGGCCGGTGTAGTAGTTGCCGACCGCGCTGTGCTTCTTCCAGTCGCACAGCCGGAAGCCGCTGCTGGCGAGGATCCGGCCGGTGTTCATGTCCTTGATCCGGACCCGGGCCTTGCCCTTGTCCCCGTTGTTCCAGCACTTGAACGTGACCTTCGCGGAGTTCGCGGGCCGGGACTGGGTGTAGTTCTGCGACTCCCACTTCTTGCCGTGCGAGTTGAGGTACGCGGCGGATATCTTCGCCGGCCCCCAGACGCGCTTCCAGGTGGTCTTGACCGCGGTGCTGTCCCCGGAGTCCGTCGTGTGCGCGGCGGCGACGGCGGACGCGGCCGTGGAGCCGGCCGCGCTCGGTGCGGCGGCCATGGCCGGGGTGGCGGCCAGGACGCCGCCGAGGATCGCGGTCGTGGCGGTGAGGGCGATGCGCTTGCGTACGTACATGCTTCGGGTTCCTTCCCCCGCTGTTCGGGACGGGCGGCGCGGGGTGGACCGCGCCGCCCTGTTGCACCACGAACTCTGCTGGGCCACGCCGGCAACTTCCAGCACTCACCGCCCGGTCGGGGCTTCATGGGACGTCCCACGGTCCGACCTGCGGAGACGTCCCGTCCCACGAGGCGTGGGTGGGACGGGAGTGGCGCCAGGACAGCACCGACCGGAACCGCGTGGAGCCCGGCATGCTCCTGATCACCCCGCCCGGCGAGAAGGAGCACTTCATGCTGAAGTGGCCCCACGGCGGCGCCCTGGTGAACCAGTCGGGGGCCACCCACCCCGGCACCTGCGTCAACCCGGTCGGCGTCGGCCGAGCCCGGCGCTGTCGGGCGGGTCTTCCAGAAGCCCGGCGATCACCGCGGGCGCGGGAGGGCCGTCCAGGAGGGCGCGCAACTCCGCCGCGCCGTCCCGCCGCTGCTCCGGCGTGAGGGCGAAATACCGCTCCAGGCGCTCGTTGAACGTACGGCGGAACCGCGCGTAGAGGCCGTCGTCCTCCCTGATCCGTCCGGCGACGGCCACGAGGGCCTCGGTGCCCGCGTGGTCGTCCTCGGGCGGCGCGTGGCCGGGCAGGACGTCCGCGAAACGCCCGGCCAGGCGGCCGAAGAGGGTGTCCACGAGGTGCCGGACGGTGAACGTGTGCGCGTAGTGCTGCTCGTGGAGCCCCAGCGGCAGCCGGCCCAGGAGCGTGGCCTCGTGGAGTGCCGACAGGCCGGGGGCGAGCAGGTAGTGCGGCGTCCTCGCCACGTGGCGCAGCAGCTCGCGCTGCGGCAGGAACCGGCGGTCGACCCGGCGCCCGGCCGCCGTCCGGAGCGTGCGGGCCCGGTGACCGGCGTACGGGCCGCCGCAGAGCAGGACGCCGTCGAGCCGGGGCCAGTCGGCGAGCAGGTCCGGGATCCAGCGGTCGATCAGCCGGAGGTAGTCGTTGTTGGTGTCGAAGTCCAGGAGGAAGTTCCGGAAGCCGCCGGTGTTGATCAGCAGGTCGTAGTCGTGGCCGCGGTCCGGGTCCGGTCCGCCGTCCGCCCGTGCGGCGTACAGGCCTTCCAGGTCGACGAGCGGGCCGGTCAGCCGCATCGCGTGACCCGCGTCGGCGAACTCGGCCATGCGCCGGGGGACGCCGGGGAAGTTCTGGATCACGCTGTGGTCGGCCAGGAAGTGGGCGGCGAGGACGCGTTCGTGGGGCGTGAGGCGGGCCAGGTGCCGGCGGGCCGCCGGGAGGGAGTCGCGCGGGAGGGTCGCGCTCAGCTCGCGGATCCGCGCGAGGGGCTGCCGGTGCCGCCAGAAGCCGAACAGGCAGTCCACCAGGACGACCGGGCGGCGCGCCACGGCCGAGCGCAGGACGAGGTCGGCGTCCATGACGGAGACGACCCGGTCGGCGTCCACCGGCAACGGGCCCGCTCCCCCGCCGTCGTGGAGGGCGTCGAAGGCGGCGGCGTTGCGGCGCGCGAACGCCGCCGAGATGCCGTTCCCCACGAACACCCGTTCATGGCCGGCGAGTTGCCGGGCCACGGCGACGAGTACGGACGCCGGGCCGAAGCCGCAGTTCTGGGCACCCATCAGGATGCGCACGGCGCGTCAGCCGCGTGCGGGCCGGGCGCCGGCCAGGATCGCGCCGAGCCGGGCGGCGAAGGAGGCGGGGTGTTTGGCGTAGCCGGAGTGCCCGCCGGGGAACTCGGCCAGTTCACTGCCGAGCCGCCGCGCCAGCTCGGCCGTCGGCCGGTGCACGGCGTGGTCGCGCGAGTCCAGGCCGCCGGCCATGACGACGCGGTCGGCCACGGCGGCCAGCGCGGTGACGTCGGGCACGCAGCGGGTGGAGGGCCGCATCACATGGGCCAGGAAGAACGCGGTGTTGTCCGCCGCCTCGTCCGCCGCCTCGGGGAGCGCCGGAGCGGGCCTCCCGCTGAAGGCGGCGTTGAGCCTGTCCATGGCCGCCCGCACGCCGTCCCGCCGGTACGTCGCGTACACCTCGTCGAAGAACGCGAACTGCCGCTCCGCATCGGGCAACAGGCCCATGGCGGGCGGCTCGTGGGCGACCGCCAGCCGGGTCCGGCGCGGGTCGCGGACCATGAGCTCCAGGGCGATCAGCCCGCCCGAGCAGCTGCCGAACACCTGCACCGGTTCGCCGTCCCGGGTGAGGTGACCGAGGAGCCGTGCGGCGTCGTCGGCCTGGGTCGCGAGCCATACCGGCCAGGGCTCCGGCGGCGGGGCGTCGAGCGGGCTGCGCGAGATGCCGCGCGGGTCGTAGGTGACGACGCGGTGGCGGGCGGCGAGCGCGTCGGCCGTCCGCCGGAAGACCTCCGCGTCGGAGGCGCCGCCCGGGATGAGCAGCAACAGCGGCCCGCTGCCGCGCACTTCGTGGTAAAGCCTCGCGCCCGGCACCGTCAGCGTGCCGCTCTCCAGCGTGTCCATCGCTCTCCAGGTCGCTCCGGGACAGGGCCGCGTGCGAGGGAAGGCTATGCGCCGGAGGGGCCGCGCGGGTAGGCGTACGACGCCGCAGCGCGCCGTCGTACCGGACCGCGCACCGCCCGTCGCTCCGGCGCGCCTGTCTCCGGGGCGTGCCACCGGGGCAGGGACGTCCCATGATGCCCAGTGCGAGAAGAAGAGCCGCCGTGACGGGGACGGTCGGCGGAAGAACTATGCGTGCGGCCGCTCTGCTGACCGCGGTGGTGCTCGGCGCGGCCGTGCCGGTGCCGGCGTCCGCCCACTCCCGTGACTCCGGTCAACTGCTGTGCCATGGTACGGAGTCCGTCGCCTACCACCCGGGCATTACCCTTCGGCCTCGGCACATCCGCGTGACGGTGGACGGGCGGTTCGGCTCCTGCGCCGGCGGGGGCGGGAAGGTGCGGAGCGGCGGCTACCACGAGGAGTTCACCCTCTTCACGGGCTGCAACAACCTCCTGGACGGGTTCCGGACCAGCCGGACCTACCGCTGGAACACCGGCGACGCCAGCACCGCCGGCATCGCCGGGAGCAGTACGGCCGTGGCCGGCCAGGTGGTCACCCCGGCCGCCGGCACCGTCACTCACGGCCTCTTCCACGGCCGGAAGGTGCTCCAGCTCATTCCCCTGCCGCAGCCGGGGGCACTGCAGTGCCTGGCGGGCGGTGTCACCGGGGCGGCCGGGCCGACGGTGCTGACGGTCCTCTAGGCCGGCGGTCCGGCCCGCCGCGGGGGCGGGCCGGTGCGTTCCGCCGGGGTCAGGCCACCGGTGCGGGGAAGGTCGGGTACTCCACCCCGGAGACGTGCTGGACGACGCGGATGACCTGGCACGAGTAGCCGAACTCGTTGTCGTACCAGAGGTAGAGGATCGCGTTGTCGCCGTCGACCTTGGTGGCGCCCGCGTCGACGATCGAGGCGTGGCGCGAGCCGATGAAGTCGCTGGAGACCGCGTCGGGCGCCGTGGTGAAGTCGATCTGGCGCTTGAGCGGCGAGGTCAGCGACACGTCGCGGAGGTGGTCGAGGACCTCCTCGCGGCTGGTCTCGCGGCCGAGGCGCAGGCTGAGGATGGCGATCGAGACGTCCGGGACCGGGACGCGGATCGAGCTGCCGGTGATCGGCGCCTTGAGGTCGGGCAGCGCCTTGGCGACGGCGGAGGCGGCGCCGGTCTCGGTGATGACCATGTTGAGCGGCGCGGAGCGGCCGCGGCGGTCGGCCTTGTGGTAGTTGTCCAGCAGGTTCTGGTCGTTCGTGAACGAGTGGACGGTCTCCACATGACCGCGCAGGACGCCGTACTCGTCGGCCATCGCCTTCAGCGGCGGGACGATCGCGTTGGTGGTGCAGGACGCGCAGGACAGGATCCGCTCGTCCGGCTTGATCGTGTCGTGGTTGACGCCGTGGACGATGTTGGGGACGTCGCCCTTGCCCGGCGCGGTCAGGACGACCTTGTCGATGCCGGGGCGCAGGTGCTCGGACAGGCCCTCGCGGTCGCGCCACTTGCCGGTGTTGTCGATGAGGATGGCGTTGTCGATGCCGTACGCCGTGTAGTCGACCTCCGACGGGTCGTTGGCGTAGATCACCTTGATCTCGTTGCCGTTGGCGGTGATCGTGCTGTTCGCCTCGTCGACGGTGATCGTGCCCTGGAACTGGCCGTGGATGGAGTCGCGGCGCAGCAGCGAGGCGCGCTTGACGAGATCCTCGTCGGCCCGGCCGCCTCCGCCGCGGACGACGATGGCGCGCAGCCGCAGACCGTTGCCGGAGCCGGACTTCTCGATCAGGAGGCGGGCGACGAGGCGGCCGATGCGGCCGAAGCCGTAGAGGACGACGTCGCGCCCGTCGCCGCGCTCGATCTTGTTGGCGCCGGTGGCGCCGGCGACGGCCCGGGCGGTGAACTCCTCCACCGTGAGGCCGTGGTCGTCGGCCCGGTAGGTGGCGGCGAGCATGCCGATGTCGATCTGGGAGGGGCCGAGGTCGAGCGTGGTGAGGGCCCGCAGGAAGGGCAGCGTCTCGGTGACCGAGAGCTCCTCACCGGCGATCTGGCGGGCGAACCGGTGAGTCTTGAGGATGCTGACGACCGACTTGTTCACCAGGGAGCGGCTGTGGACCAGGACGGTGACGTCCCGCTCCCGGTGCAGCTTCCCGATGACCGGGATCATCGACTCCGCAATTTCCTCGCGGTTCTTCCAGTTGGTGAACGTGTCCTCGTTGACAGTCACAGGGGTATCTCTTTCGAGCTAGGCGGCGCTCACATGCTAACCCCATGCCTTTTCGGCTGTTCAAGCAGTGTGTCCGAGCACACGTGATCAATGTCGGGATCAATGCCGGGCGGGCCCGGGCCGCCGCCGGGCGAGCGCGGTGCGGCCGGTTCCGGTGCACGGAAAGGGGCGCCGGAACCGGCCGGTCCGTGGATGCGCGGCCGGCGGGGCGCTTCGCGGGCCCGCAGGGCCGCTCTCAGACCGTCGCGAGCGCCGGCTCCGCGGGGCGGACGATGACGAACCCCTGGCCGGGGGCCGCGCGGAAACCCTGTGGATCACCCGCGAGGTACTCGCTGATCGGGGTCCTCATGTGGTACAGGACCACCGACGCGGAGACGCCGAAGATGGCCGGGCAGTCGGTGAACAAGGGCGCTTCCGCCTGGACGTAGGCCAGGCCGGCCCGCAGGTGCGCCTCGGTGATGGCGCTGTCGCCACGGTGGGCGACGACCTCCTGCACCATCGCCTCGCAGGTGGCGGTGAACTCCGCGTCCTCCTCGAAGGCGCGGTCCGTCCGCTCCCGCACGGCCCGGTATTCGGGCAGTTCCAGAAGCTCGGACAAGGCCCGCACGCGGAACCGCTCGGCCCGCGGGCCCTGCTTCTCCACCGCCCGCCTGATCCGTCGCCGCGCGTCACGGACGGTGCCCTTCACCGATCTCGCGGCGCTCTCCGGCGTGCGGCCGTCGGCCAACAGCATGTCGTCCAGAGCGGTGTCGACATAGACCACATCGATCTGCCCGTAGTGGTTCCCCGCCCAATCGAGCAGCGCGGTGAGCCGCTCCTGATTGAAATAGCTGTTTCCGGTGCTTATTCCTACGAGGGCGTGTTCCGCCCGCTGCCAGATGCGTTCGCAGTTCTCCCCGAGGGGCTCGGCACGCATTTCGATCCCGGGGGCCTCCGCCAGCACATTCGGCGGCATATCGGTTTCTCCTCTTGGGGGTTCGTGGACCGGGGTTCGTGGATCCACTCAAGAACGCGAGGTGAACGCGGCGTCCTTCACGGTGTCCGCCATCTTCAGGCAGAGTTCGTCGAGGATTTCGGCCATGTCCCTGTCGCCGCCCATGGGGGCGAACATGATGTCGTCCAGGCTCTTGCGCAGCTCGGTGAATCCGGGCGTGCCGCCGCCGGCCCGGTCGAGGATTTCCAGCAGCCGGCGCGCGGCGTCGGCGCAGCGGAAGGCACCGTAGTCCGCGGGCTCGTTGAGCAGCCCCCTGCCGCTGCTCAGCAGGTACGCGGCGAGCAGGGCGATGTCCTCATGCAACCGGTTCTGCGGCACGGTTTCCCCAGACTTCATAGCTGATCACCTCGTTCTTGTCGCGGCGGTCGGAGGGTGTGGGCGGCTCGGCGGGGCGCCCGACGGGGACGAGCAGCACGGGTTCGAGCGGCTCCGGCAGGCCGAGCGTGTGGCGCAGCACCTCCTCGCGGAAGCTGCTCACCGGGCAGCCGCCGAAGCCGAGGGCGTGGGCGGAGAGGAGCAGGTTCTCCACGGCCATGGCCACGCAGAGCTTCGAGGTCTCGTAGATCTTCCGGGACAGCTCGCCGGTGAAGCCGGAGGTCAGCCGCCGGTCGACGCAGGCGACGACGACGAAGGCGGGCGTCCCGATGATGCCGGGGGAAAAGGCCCGCAGCATCCGCACGTTCGCCGGATCGCGGACCACGACGAACGACCACGCCTGTTTGTTGGAGGCGGTGGGTGCGGCGAGCATGCACTCCAGCATCTGGTCGATGAGTTCGTCGTCGATGGGTTCCGGCGCGTAATTCCGGAGGACGGTCCGGGTGCGGATGACGTTCAGCACGTCGGGCAGCGTTTCCGGCAAAGGACTCTTTGGCATCACTTCCCTTTCTCTTGCCACTTTGGGTAACAAGCGCCACTTGTGTACCGCACGGTGACGAGGGGGCTCAAGGAGTCGGGACGACAAGATCCCCGGACCGCATGCGGAATCTCCCCTTCAGTCGAGAAGGGGACGAATGGCCGAACACCCGCTATTGATCCGCGTCTTCAGCGCCCCGAAAACGATGCGCACGGCACGGACCCGGATCTGCGGCGCCTTCGACCGGGGGGTGTGCAGAGACGAACCGGCTTGTCCAGACGGTCTTTTCGGCCAGTCGGGCGCACTTGTTGGACTGCAACCTATCGCCGGAATACACCACTTCGCCCCTTCTCGCCCATCCCCTGTCCCAGAATGTGGGATTGATGACGTCCGGCCCGGAAGGAGTCGTTCCGCCTACCGTTCCGACCGGGCCGCGAGAACGCGCCCGACGCCGTGAGCCGCGGCACCGGCGGCCAGGACCGCCGCGCCCAGGAGCACCGAGGCGGCCGGCAGGGCGAAGGCGAGGGCCAGGCAGCCGGCGAGACCGGCCACCGGAACGACGCGGGGCGGGCGGCCTTCGGCCCGGGTGAGGGTGAGCGCGGCGGCGTTGGCCACGGCGTAGTAGAGCAGCACGCCGAAGGAGGAGAAACCGATCGCACCGCGCACGTCCGCCGTCGCGGCGAGCGCGGCCACCACCGCGCCGACGGCCAGTTCGGCCCGGTGCGGAACCTTGAACCGGGGGTGGACGGCCGACAGGACGTGCGGCAGACGGCGGTCCCGGGCCATGGCCAGGACGGTGCGCGAGACCCCCAGGATCAGGGCGAGCAGCGACCCGAGCGCCGCCACGGCGGCCCCGGCCCGGACGACGGGCACGAGCCCGCCCGCCCCGGCGGCACGGACGGCGTCCGACAACGGCGCCCGTGCGTCGGCCAGTTGCCGGGGCCCGAGCACCGTGAGCACGGCGACGGCGACGAGGGCGTAGACGGCCAGCGCGATGCCGAGCGCGACGGGGACGGCGCGGGGGATCGTACGGGCCGGGTCGCGGACCTCCTCGCCGAGGGTGGCGATGCGCGCGTAGCCGGCGAAGGCGAAGAACAGCAGGCCGGCCGCCTGGAGCACCCCGCCGAAGCCGCCGTCGGCGCCGCCGGCCGGCCGGGCGGCGTCCGAGGCGCCGGAGGACAGGCACGCGACGACGACCGCGGCGAGGACGGCCAGGACCAGGCCCACGATCACGCGGGTGAGGAGCACGGACCTGTGCACCCCGGTGCAGTTCGCCGCGGTCAGCGCGACCACGGCGGCGACCGCGACCGCGTGCTCCTGGCCGGGCCACGCGTACGAGCCGACAGTGAGCGCCATCGCGGCGCAGGAGGCGGTCTTGCCGACGACGAAGGCCCACCCGGCCAGGCAGCCCCAGAAGTCCCCCAGCCGCTCGCGGCCGTAGACGTAGGTGCCGCCGGAGGCCGGGTAACGGGCGGCGAGCCGGGCGGAGGAAGTGGCGTTGCAGTAGGCGACCAGGGCGGCCAGGGCCAGACCGGGCAGCAGCCCGGTACCGGCCGCCCGGGCGGCCGGGGCGAGCACGGCGAAGACCCCCGCGCCGATCATCGACCCCAGCCCGATCACCACCGCGTCGGCCGGGCCCAGCCGCCGGGACAGCCCGTCCGGGGTGCGTGCGGCGGCCGGCGGTCGGTTCATGCGGCGCCCCCTCGGCGGCAGGGTCGTGGGCCTCTCGCTACCCGGCAGACGGTATCCGAAGGGGGCGACGGCGGCGGGCGACGCACGACATATCGACTTTCGGAATTGCAAACTTATGCAACTCTCGGGCCCGGCGTGCTCGCCTTCGCCGTGCACGACCGCCACCCCTACCAGCCCGCCCTGTACCGGGCGTTGGCCGCCGCCCCCGGGAGCGGGCCGGCCATCGTGGCGGCGGTGACCATGGAGCTCGGCGGGACGGCGGTGGTGCGTCCGGACGCGGACGGGCAGGGCAAGGCCGTCTGGATCACCCTGCCCCTGTGAAACGGCCTTCCGTCCCCGGAAGGGGACCGCGGGTGTTCAGAACTTGCAGGAATCTGCAATTGTGGAGGTCACGGGATGTCATGGGAGGCGATCGCGGTCGTCTCCACGAACGGGAAGCAGCGGGTGGAACAGGTGCGCAGGACGAGCGCAGACCATGGGGCCGGGTCCGGCGGCGGGCCGAACGCGCAGGCGGGCACCCCGCTTTACCAGCTCAAGGCCGAGTTCTTCAAAACGCTCGGCCATCCCGCCCGCATCCGCGTCCTGGAGCTGCTCAGTGTCCGGGAGCACGCGGTCGCGGAGATGCTGCCCGAGGTCGGCCTGGAGCCGGCCGCGCTGTCCCAGCAGCTCGCGGTCCTGCGCAAGGCCAACCTCGTCCTCACCCGCCGCGAGGGCTCCAACGTCTTCTACCGCCTCGCCGCCCCCGAGCTCGCCGAGTTGCTGAGGGTCGCCCGGAGCATTCTCTCGGGCGTCCTCCAGGGCCAGGCCGAGCTCCTGGCGGACCTGCGCGCCGCGACGCCTTGAGACCTGCCGCGGGGAGCGGTCTCCTTCGGCGTCCGTTCCGCAGGATCGCAACGGCGCCCGTGGCGGGGAGGAGCTTCGGCAGATCACCCACAACCCACCCGATCCGACACGGGTTCGGTGAAGAAATCCGGTGACGAGGCGCCCGGCCTCAACACGACGAGGAGTTCTTTGTACCCATTGGTGATGAACGACTCCAGGGGTTCCAGGGAGCCCTGAGGGCGAGCCATTCTCATCCGCGGAAAGCGACCGAAAACGGCGGGCAGAGCGACTGCGGCCTCCAAGCGGGCCAGCTTCGCCCCGAGACAGCGATGGACCCCGTACCCGAAGGCGATGTGGTCCCGGCGCGTCGCGCGGGTGATGTCGAACGCCTGGGCATTCGCTCCGTGGCGGTCCGCGTCGTGCCCCGCGGCGGCGTAGGAGACCAGGATGGGATCCCCCCTGCGGATCAGCACGCCGTCCAGGTCGATGTCCTCGGTCGCGTACCGCAGAGGCACATGGGCGATCGGCGCCCTGGCCCGCAGGGTCTCCTCCACGGCGTCGTGCCAGGACGCCCGTCCGCTTCGGATCAGTTCCAGCTGATCCGGATGGGCGAGAAGCGCCGCGATCGAGTTGGCCAGAAGGTTCACGGTGGTTTCGTGCCCGGCACCGATCACCAGGAACAAGGTGTCCACCAACTCCCGTTCCGTCAAGCGGGAACCGTCGCCGCCCTGGACCGCGATCAGCGCGGAGGCCAGATCGTCCGCAGTCCCGGCTCCCCGTTTGGCCGCGACCAGATCGGCCAGGACGGCGTACACCTCTCGTTGGGCGGCCCGGATTTCCCTGACCGTGGCGGATGTGCGCATGAACTCGTCCACGCCGGCGCACAGGGCGGTCCGGCTGCCCTGGGGGACGCCGAAGAGTTCGCAGATGACATGGATCGGCAGGGGGTGGGCGAAATCCGCGCGCAGGTCCGTCTCGTGGCCGGCCGGCACCCTGTCCAGGTCCAGCAGAAGATCTCGGGTGATCGCCTCGATCCGAGGTCTCATGGCCTCCGAACGCCGCGCCGAGAAAGCCCCCGCGACGATTCGGCGAAGCCTGGCGTGCTCGTCCCCGTAGGTGGTCATCATGTTCTTGCCGGCCACCCAGCGGTACAGCGTCCAGTCCGGACCGATCCGGCCGTCGGCGAAGTCCGGCCAGTGCTGCCGGGGATCCTTGGAAACCCGGGAGTCACGCAGCACTTGCTTGACGCAGTCATGGCGTGTCACCGACCAGGCCGTGACGCCACCGGGCAACTCCACGAGTGCGGCGGGCCCTTGTTGCCTCAGCCTGTGGGCCTCGCCTGCCAGGTCACGGCCCTTCGGGTCAAGGACGTGGGGACAACGGGAAGGCACGGTGAACCCGCTCCGCTCCATGCGCACCAGCGGCCGACAACGCCGGAGTCCGGCCCATGGAGTCGACCGCCTCCCGGTAGAGCCGTAGTGAGGTGACGGCGGCGCGGGCCGCCCGCTCCTGCGTCTCCGCGTCGGTGGCCAGCAGTTTGGCGAGTTCCAACGCCTGGCGCGGATGCACGTCGTCGTGCTCGGCGTGCTCCGTCAGCCAGCGCAGGGGGCGAGGATCGTCATGGAAGCGCTTCCGGAGGACGGGCATCATCCGGACGCACATTTCACCGGTCACCCCTTCCATCACATAGTTGACGGCGGTGAACACCTCGGCCGGCGTGCCCTCGTGCGCAGTGGTCCACAGATGCCGGTGCAGCTTTGTCATCTCGGGGCCGGGAACGTGGTTCACGATCTCTTCGTAGGTGGCTCCATGGGCCATGGCCCAGTCGATGTACCACCGGGCATGCCGCGCCTCGGTGCTGATGTTGCCGATCAGCCAGTCACGGGCCGCCAGATCGCCCGTGCGCTGCCCGAAAGTGGTGCGCGCGAGGCAGGCGGCCATGTACTTGGGGAAGGACTCCACGATGCGGAAGGCTTCTCGCAGATAGTGCCGCCACGCCGCGTCGGAGCTCTCGTCCGGCTTCATCGCGAGCAGGAAAGGTGAATTCCGCATCCTGTCCAGCTCGTTCCGCAGGTCGGCCACCATCGCCGCCACCCATGGGACATCGGGGGTCGGGGCGAGATCGGAATCGGTCAGTTCACGGGCCGGAGGGCATGAGGCGTCTGTCATGGGGAGCGTCTCCTTCGCCGGACCTGCTCAAGTCTCTGCAGGTAAGCGGGTGGGAGGAGGGCCGGTACGACCGCTCTCCTCCTAGGCCAGAATCGTGCCCGCGCAGCTGCCGAACAGCGTGCCCTCCTGCGCGCTCCCCGCACCGAAGGCGTCGTTGAGGATCCGGGCGAATTCCGGTGTCAGATTGAGCTGCGCATCCGCGAGCTCCACACCGACCACGGGCGGGACCACGGACGAGACCGTGGGCACCAGTTCGGGCAGGCCGGCGTAGGTGTAGACGGGGGTGCGGACGCCCTCCGGGCTGCTGTTGGTCTTGACGATGTAGGAACTGCCGCCGAGCGGAAGGGTTCCCTCGGGGTCGGAGATCTCCACGAAGTGGCCCTCGGCGTCGGTGAGTCTGAAGCCGCCCTTCACACTGCCGACGACGCTGATGCTCTTGGCCAGCGCCGTGACGTCGCCGATGAGGGCGAGATCGATGTTGACCGTGCCGGTGCCGTCCGTGACGGGATAGGACGTGGCGTCCTTCCCCTCGCTGAGGGCTTTGAACGTCACCCCGGCCTTCTTCCAGACGACACTGCACTGTCCTTCGCCCTGTGCGAAGGGCACGGCCACCGGGACCCTGGCCTGCACGGTCTGAGCGGCGACGACCGTCGCGACGAGCACCGAGGCGCCCACCACGGCTATGGACCTGCGCGACACGGCCACGACGTTCTCCTGCCGTTCGAGTCCGGAATCCCCCTGCCTCAGGCTTCCGGGCACGGGGGACGTGTGCAAGTGAGGCGGGTCAAAGGGATGACGCTACGGAGATGCCCGACCACGTGTGCTCGTCGCAGCCTCGTCCGGGGAAGCGCGCCGCGTCGCGACACGCCCCGTGCGGGTGCACCCGGACGCCCCGGTGAACGGGCGCGAAGGCGCCGGCGGCCTGCATGCTCGGGAGCGGGGCGACACCTGCCCCGACGGAAGAGAAGAAGGGCAGTGCCTCGCCCATGACGAACCGGCAAGCACTCCGCTCCGCCTCACCCGAAGCCCCGGCCCCGGCCCCGGTCTCAGCAGCGGCACCGGGCCGGGCCGCCGCCACCGACAGCGGCATCCTCCTGCAGCCCGTCTACACCGGGGCCCCGGACGGCCGGGACACGTCGCTGCCCGGCGAGCCGCCGTACACCCGCGGCGCCTACCGGACGATGTACCGGGGACGTGGCTGGACGGTACGTCAGCTGGCCGGATACGGAACGGCCGACGACACCAACCGGCGCCTGCGCCTGCTGCTCGCCGAGGGCGCCGCAGCGGTCAACACCGTGTTCGACTACCCCACCAACCGCGGCTACGACAGCGACGACCCGCTCGCGGCCGCCGACGCCGGCCAGGGCGGTGTCGCGATCGACAGCGTCGACGACATGCACCGCCTCTACGCCGGTATCGACCTGGACGAGGTCAGCGTCTCCCTGGTGCTGTCCCACCCGATCGCCGCCGGAACGGTGCTGGCCATGTACCTGGTCGCCGCCGAGGAGCGCGGCCACCGGACCGAGGGCCTGCGCGGCACTCTGCAGAACGACTTCATGATGGAGACGGCGGTCCTCACCGCACCGCACGTCCTCCCGCCGAGCGCGTCGTTCCGGCTGGGCGTCGACGTGGTCGAGTACTGCGCTCAGCACCTGCCGCACTGGTACCCCGTCAGCTTCGCCGGTTACAACTACCGCGAGGCGGGCGCCGACGCGATCCTGGAGGTCGCGCTCGTGGTCGCCAACGCCGTCGCCACCATCGAGGAGATGCGCCGGCGCGGCCACGGCGTCGACTCCTTCGCCCACCGCCTGTCCAGCTTCTTCACGGCCGGCAACGACCTCTTCGAGGAGGTCGCCAAGTTCCGCGCCGCCCGCCGCGTCTACCACCGCGAGGTGGACAGCCGCTTCCGCCCCGCGCGGCCCGCCAGTGCCCGGCTCAAGTTCCATGTGCAGACCTCCGGTTCCCGGCTCACCGCCCAGCAGCCGCTCAACAACATCACCCGGTCCACCGTCCACGCACTCGCCGCCGTCCTCGGCGGAGCGCAGTCCCTGCACGTGAGCGCCTACGACGAGGCCGTCTCGATCCCCTCCGAATCCGCAGCGCTCACCGCCTTGCGCACCCAGCAGATCCTGTTCGCCGAATCGGGAGTGAGCCGCACCGCCGACCCGCTCGCCGGCTCCTATCTCGTGGAGCACCTCACCGACGCCGTCGGCGCCCGGATCGCCGCCGTCCTCGCGGAGATCGACGGGCTCGGCGGCCTGCTCCCGGCCGTCGAGTCCGGCTGGGTGCACCGGCGCCTCACCGACACCGCCTACCGGGACAGCCTCGACGTCGAGTCGGGCCGACGGCAGGTGGTCGGCGTCAACTGCCACGTGAGCGAACCCCACCGGCCGGTTGCCCCGTTCACCGCACCCCGTGCGGCCCGGAGCCAGGGCGAGCGCCTCGCGCGGCTGCGGGCCGCGCGCGACGAAGCGGCGGTCCGGCGCCGGCTCGCCGAACTCGCCGACCGCGCACGGAGCCGGACGAACACCATGCCGGCGCTGGTCAAGGCCGTCGCGGCACGCTGCACACTCGGCGAATGTACCCAGGTCCTCCGTGACGTCTTCGGCAACTGGCAGCAACCCCTGGGATGAGGCTGGAATGAGCACGAGTACGGACGCCCGCGCGCGGACCAAGGTGGTCCTCGTCAAACCCGGGCTCGACTGCCACTACCGCGGCGCGCTCGTCGTCGCCCGCTTCCTGAGCGCCCAGGGTCTGGAGGTCGTCTACGCGGGCAACCAGACCCCCGTCGGCGCCGCCGCGGCCGTCGAGCAGGAAGACGCCCACGTCCTGGGCATCTCCAGTCTCTCCGGCAATCATCTGCACACCGTTCCGGCGATCCTCACCGAGCTGCGCGACCGCGGTCTGCACGACGTCACCGTGGTCGTCGGCGGCATCGTTCCCCATGTCGACCGGCCCGCTCTGCTGCGCGCCGGTGTGAGCGCGGTCTTCGGCCCGGGCGACTCCCTGACCGCCATCGCCGACCACATCCGCACCGCCGCGGCAGCCCTCCCCGACGCCGCCCGGCAGGGCTGACCCGGTGCCCCCGCCCTGGAGAGGACCGATCACTTCGGGGAGTGCTGTCCCGCGTAGAACAGCAGCCACACGGCACCGTCGGCGAAGCGCCGGCTCACCGCCCCGCAGGCTCACCCGGAGTCCGTCGCCGCGTCGGGATCGATGCCGTGCTCACGGGCGATCCGCAGCGCGTCGTCCAACTCGTCCGCGGCAACGGCCTCCTCGTAGGCGTCCCCGGCCTCCTGCGCAGCCGCGAGACGTGAGCGTGCCATCCGGACCCGCTCCAGCGCTGCCTCCGCGAACCCGCCCACACCGCGCCCCCGTTCCGTATGCCATCTAGTGAATTGCAGAACTCTGCAAGTCTAGCCGGGTCCGGGCCGGCGCGCCCCGTCGCCCCCGGGCCAAAGAGGCCGCACACCGGCGCGTGCACAGCGTCACCGAAGCTGACAAGTGGTGATCATCGGCCAAGTCCGCGCGGCCGCCCGGCCGTACCGCCCGGGGCGGTTCCGGAAACGTTTCCGTCCTGATCAACCACCGGTAACGCCCGGTCTCCGACCGGCGCGGACGTCCCTCCCCCGCCCTCCACGGCGCTCCCCAACACGGCTCGAAACATGAGTTTGTGGGGTAATCCGCCGGGGAGTCATGCGTCGTTTCCAAGATTTTTCATGTCGGTGACAGCGCCGCAACAGTGCGTGCCGCCGTCACCACCCCATCACCACTCGTCACCACCGAAAACCGAAACAGGAGCTCAACGCATGCTTCCCGCCATGCCGCACGACGCCCGCGAACGATTCCTCGCCGAGCCGCGCATCGGCGTCCTGGGCGTCACCGACCCCCGGGGCGGTGAGCGCGCGCCCCTGGTCGTACCGGTCTGGTACGGCTACGAGCCCGGGGGCGAGATCGTCATCGAGACGGGACGGGAGACGGTCAAGGCCCGACTGCTGCGCGCCGCCGGGCGGTTCAGCCTCTGCGCGCAGGACGAGCGGCGGCCGTACCGGTACGTCAGCGTCGAGGGCCCGATCACCGCGATCGAGGACCCGATCGACCCGGCCGTGCGCGAGGCCCTGGCCCAGCGGTACCTGGACCCCCAGGAGGCACGCGACTACCTGGTCGGGACCGTGGACCAGCTCAAGGACGACGTCGCCTTCCGCATGCGCCCGCAGCGCTGGCGGAGCGCCGACTTCGCCGCCTTCGCGGCCGACTTCGAAGGGGCCGACGCCGGCTGACCGCCGCGTACCGCACACAGCCGCCCCGACAGCACCGCAGCACCGCAGCACCGCAGCACGAGCGAGAAGGACTTGATGACCGACACCGACGTTTCGTCACGCCCGTTCCCCCGCCCCGCGTCGTTCCCCGTCCCCCCGGCGCCCGGCTACCCCCGGGACCGGCGCATACCCGAGCTGTTCGCGGCGCAGGCGGCCGCCCGGCCCGACGCGCCGGCGGCCCGGCACGGGGAGCGCACCCTCACCTACGGGCAACTCGACGCCCGCTCCGACGCCCTGGCCGCCCGCCTGCTCGCGCGCGGCGTCGAGCCCGGCGACCTGGTCGGCGTGTGCGGCAGCCGCTCGCTGGAGGCGCTGGTCGCGCTGCTGGGCATCCTCAAGGCCGGCTGCGCGTACGTACCGCTCGACGAGGACCTGCCGCCGGCGCGGCTGCGGGCGATGGCCGAGGACGCCGGGCTGCGCGCCGCCGTCACCCTGCCGGGCAGCGAACGCCCGGTGCGCGGGCTGCGCGTGAGCATCGGCCTCGACGGGACCGCCGGGACGAAGGCCCCCGCGGCGAAGGCTCCCGCGGCGACCGGCGACGCTACGCGCGTCACCGGTTCCGCCGCCGACCGGGCCTACGTCGTCTTCACCTCCGGCACGACCGGCCGTCCCAAGCCGGTGGCGATCCCGCACCGGGGCGTGGTCCGCCTCGTCCTCTCCGAGCCCGAACTGCCGCCGCCCGGGCCGGGCGACCGGGTCCTGCACGCCTACGGGCTGTCCTCCGACGCCTCGACGATCGAGATCTGGGGCGCGCTGCTCACCGGCGCGTGCCTGGTGATCGCCGACCGCGAGGAGCTGCTCTCGCCCGCCGCGCTGGAGGAGCTGTTCCGGGCGCACGACGTGACGGTCGCGTACCTGACGACGAGCGTCTTCCACCTGGTCGCCCGCACCCGCCCCGAGGCGCTGGCCGGGCTGCGGTTCGTCTCGGCCGGCGGCGAGGCGATGGACCCGCGGCTGGCGAACGCCGTCCTCGCGGCCTGCCCGGACACCACGGTCGTCAACTTCTACGGCCCGACCGAGAATTCGGTGGTCTCCACCGCCCATGTGCTGCGCCCCCTGCCCGAGGACGCCGCGCACGTCCCCCTGGGCCGCCCGTTCGGCGCCTCCACCTGCCACGTCCTGCGGGCCGACGGCTCGGTCGCGGCGCCCGGCGAGGAGGGCGAGCTGTACGTCGGCGGGGACGGGCTGGCCCTGGGCTACCTCGGTGACGCGCGCCTGACCGCCGAGCGGTTCGTGGCGCTCCCGGCGGTGGAGCCGGGCGGGCCGCTGTACCGGACCGGCGACCGGGCGGTGCGGACGGCCGACGGCCTGCTGGAGTACCGCGGGCGGCTGGACCGCCAGGTGAAGCTGCGCGGCGCGCGCGTCGAACTCGACGAGGTCGAGGCCCGGTTACGGGCCCACCCGGCGGTCGGCGAGGCCGTGGTCGAGGCCGCGGAGGGCGCGCTGACCGCGTACGTCACCGCCGTCGCGCCCGGCCGGCCGCTGCCGCTGCCGGAGCTGCGCGCGTACTGCGCGCAGTGGCTGCCGCCGCAGGCCGTCCCGCTGCTCGTGCCCATGGACAGCTTCCCGGTGACCAGCGGCGGCAAGGTGGACCGCGCGCGTCTGAAGCCCGCGGCACCGGTCGCCGCGGACGAGCCGAGGGCGGAGGGCCTGCTCGGCGCCCTCGCCGAGGTCTGGCAGCAGGTGCTGCGCGTCCGGCCCGCGCCCCGGGACGACTTCTTCCTCCTGGGCGGCGACTCCCTGCTCGCCTCCGAGGCCGTCACCCGCACCCTGGCCGTGCTGGGCCTGGACGCCTCCCTGGGCTCCGGCCTGATCAGGGCGCTGCTGGCCGACCCCAGCCTGGAGGGCTTCGCGGCGGCCGTGACCGCGGCGCGCGGCGGCTCCGCGGCGGCGTCGGAACCGACGGTCGACTTCGCCAAGGAGGCCGGGCTCGGCTTCGACCTCCCGCCCGCCCAGGGCCCGGCCCCGAGCCCCGGCGATCCGCGGAACGTCCTGCTCACGGGCGCCTCGGGGTTCG
Organism: Streptomyces sp. AV19; assembly: GCF_015999245.1. Classification (GTDB taxonomy): domain Bacteria; phylum Actinomycetota; class Actinomycetes; order Streptomycetales; family Streptomycetaceae; genus Streptomyces. The sequence goes on from NZ_JAEAMR010000018.1 coordinate 106,983, forward strand.
TCGGCGCCTTCCTCCTGGACCGGCTGCTGCGCTCCACGGCGGCGCGCGTCCACTGCCCCGTACGGGCCTCGGACCGGGCGCACGCCGAGCGCCGGGTGCGCACCGCGCTCGCCCGCTACGGGCTGCACCCGGACGAGGCCGCGTGGCGGCGGGTGGAGTGCTTCCCCGGCGACCTGACCGAGCCCGGGCTGGGCCTGTCGGCGGAGCACGCCGACGAGCTGTCCCGCACCCTCGACCTCGTCCTCCACAACGGCGCCCGGGTCAACTTCCTCTATCCGTACGAGGAGTTGCGCGCGGCGAACGTGGACGGCACCCGGGAGGTCGTGCGGATCGCGGCCCCGCGCCGGGTGCCGGTGCACTTCCTGTCGACCGTCGCCGTCGTCGCCGGGTTCGGCGCGGCCGGGGTGCGCGAGGTGGACGAGGACCTGCCGCTCGCGTACGCCGACGGGCTCACCATGGGTTACGCGGAGAGCAAGTGGGTGGCCGAGGGGGTGCTGCGGCAGGCCGCCGAGCAGGGGCTGCCGGTGGCGGTGTACCGGCCGTACGAGGTGACGGGCGACCGGACGCACGGTACATGCAACACCGAGACGGCCATCTGCTCGCTGTTCAAGACGATCGCCGAGACGGGTCTGGCGCCGGACATCGACCTGCCCATGGACTTCGTCCCGGTGGACCACCTCGCCGAGTCCGTCGTCCGCATCGCCACCCACGAGCCGGCCGACGGGCGCGTCTACCACCTGACCAACCCGCGTCCGGGCATGCTCGCGGACGTCCTGGACCGGATGCGCGCGGCGGGCTTCGCCCTGGAGACGCTGCCGTACGCCGAGTGGGTGGGCGAGCTGGTGCGGCACGTCGCCGCGCATCCGACGAGCGCCACGGCGCCGTTCGTGTCGCTGTGCGTCGACCGCAGCCGCGCGGCGGACATGTCCGTCAAGGAGATGTACCTCAAGGACACCTTCCCGGTTCTGGGGCGGCGCAACGCCGAGGCGGCGCTGGCCGGCAGCGGGCTCGACTGCCCGCCGGTCGACTCCGCCCTGCTGGACCGCTACTTGGAGTATTTCTTCGCCTCCGGCTACCTCCCCCGTCCCGCCGCCGGCTCCCCGCAGGAGAGCGCATGAGTGACCTCGAGACCGTCGTCCCCGTCCCGGAGGTGGAGCCCGGCACCGCCGGTCCGCCGTGCGCGTACGCCCGGCTGCGGGACGAACAGCCCGTCGTCAAGGCGCAGTTGCCCAACGGCGAGACGGGCTGGCTGATCAGCCGGTACGCGGACGTGCGGGCCGCGTTCGCCGATCCGCGGCTGGAGCGTCCGCTGCTGTCGGCCTGGCCTCCCCGCGAGGGTCCGGACGCGCCGCCGCCGTGCCTGCCGACGTTCCTGGAGATGACCGGGGAGCACCACGAGCGGGTGCGCCGCACGGTCCTGCCGCTGTTCGGGCGGCGGCGGCTGGAGTTCATGGGCCCGCGGATCCGGGCCATGGCGGAGGAGCTGGTCGACGCCATGGTCGCCGGGTCGCGGGACGGCACGGCGGACCTGGTCGCCGCGTACGTCGATCCGCTGCCGCTGCGGGTGCTGTGCGAGACCGTCGGTCTGCCGCACGAGGACCGCGACGTGTATCTGCCGCACACCCTCGCCCTGTTGTCCGCCTCGGGGCTGACGATGGACGAGGTGCTGGCGTCGCTGTACGCGCTGCAGGACTACGCGTCGGAGCTCATCTCCCGCAAGGAGCGGGAGGGCGGGGGCGAGGACTACGTCCATCTGCTCCTGGCGGAGAGCCGCCGGCCGGGGAGCGAGCTGACCCGGGACGACGTGGTCAGCTTCGTCGTCACCATGCTGATGGCCGGCTACAAGACCAACATCCAGCACACCGGCAACGCGCTGCTGACCCTGTTCACCCACCCCGAGCAGCTGCGGCGGCTGCGGGACGAACCGGCGGGGACCGGCACGGCGGTGGAGGAGCTGCTGCGGTACGTCCCGCTGATGAACGCCATCAACATCCTGGTGGCGAAGGAGGACTTCACGCTGCACGGGCAGCGGATCCGGGCCGGTGACGCGGTCGTCCCGGTGCCGGCGTCCGCCAACCGCGACCCCGAGGCGTTCGCCGACCCCGACCGCCTCGACCTGACCCGCTCCCCCAACGCGCACGTGGCCTTCGGGCACGGCCCGCACACCTGCACCGGCGGGCACCTGACCCGGCTGCAGCTGTCGACCGCGATCCAGGTGCTGCTGGAGCGGCTGCCGGACATCCGCCTCGCGGTGCCGGCGGAGTCGATCCCCTGGGACGAGTCGACGCCGCTGCGCGCCCCGGCACGGCTGCCGGTGCGCTGGTGACCGAACTGTTCACGACTCCAGGAGAGAGAGGCCCGTACTCCGTGACCGCACCGACCGACAACGCCCCGACGGACGACGCCCCGCGCGAAGAGCCGCTCCCGCGCTATCCGTTCAGCACCGACGGCGACCGACTCGCGCCCGAACTCGCCGAGTTGCGGGGCCGCTGTCCCGTCGCCCGGGTCAGCACCAACTCCGGCGGCGAGGCGTGGCTGGTCACCGGTTACGAACTGACCCAGCACGTGCTGCGGGACCGGGCGTTCGCCCGCTCCGTGCTGGCCGAGGCCGAGAGCCCGGCGCAGGACGTCCCGGTCCTGGCGCCCGAGCTGCTGGACGCCATGAACCACCTGCAGCAGGCCGGGCTGCGCGACGAGGTGCTCCAGGCACTCGGCCGCAACCAGCCGGAGCTGCCCGCCGACTGGGTCGCCGAGGCCACCGCGGAGGGCCTGGACGCGATGGTCCGGGAGGGCGAACCAGGTGATCTGCAGCGGTACTTCGCGGAGTGGGTCTCCGCCAAGTGCATGTGCCGGCTGCTGGGCCTGCCCTTCGCGGACCGGGCGTGGCTGGCCCACCGGGCCGACGTCGACCTGACGATGGTCACGTACTCGCAGGAGGAACTCGCCCGCAACTGGGAGGAGATCCGGCTGTACATGCAGGAGTACATGGCCGCCCGCCGCCCCGGCGAGCCGCGCGGCCTGGTGGACCGCCTCGCCGACCTCAACGCGGAGAAGGACGGCCTGACGGTCCGTCAGCTGTCGAACATCGTCGCCGTCCTCTTCGTCAGCGGCTACGAGGACTTCGCGAGCTTCCTGGGCGTGGCGGCGTTCAACCTCCTGCAGAAGCCGGACGTGATGAGCGCGGTGCGGGCCCGGCCGGAGACGATGCCGCAGTGCGTGGAGGAACTGCTGCGGTGCAGCGTGGTGCTGGGCAACGCGATCCCGCGCTATGTCACGCGGGACGCGGAGCTGGGTGACGCCTCCGTCAAGGAGGGCGACCTGGTCCTGCTGTCGCTGGACGCGGTCAACTTCGACCCGGCCGCGTTCACGGACCCCGAGTCGTTCGACCCGTCCCGCTCGCCCAACCCGCACCTGCGCTTCGGCTACGGCCGTCATCACTGCCCCGGTGCGCACCTGGTCCGCCGTCAGTCGGACACGGCGTTCCGCGTCCTGCTGGACCGGCTGCCGGACGTCCGGCTGGCGGTGCCGCCGGCGGAGGTGCCGTGGCACCCCCACCGGATGGCGATCATGCCCGCGCGGATCCCGGTCACGTGGTGAGGCCGGGGCGCCGGTAGAGGGGATCGGTGAGGTCCGTCCGCACGCCGCGGCCGACCGCGGGCCGTGGCGCGGGGAGTTCGGAGCGCCGGGCGATTCCGTCGAAGGACAGATCGATCTGCGGGACGCCGTAGGAGAGGAGTGCGGCCACGGACGTTCCGTAGGCGACGGCCGGGACCTCGGCCCACAGCAGGGCGGCCGCGCACATCGCGCACGGTTCGGCGGTGCTGACCACCGCGTGCGCGGAGAGGTCGCGGCCCGCGGCGGCGGCCTCCCGCAGGAGGTTCACCTCCGCGTGGGCGGTCGGATCGCCGGACCGCTCGGTGGTGTTGCGGGCCCCGGCCACGACGGCGCCGGACGCGGCGTCGACGAGGACGGCCCCGAAGGGCCACCGCGCCGGCCGGGCCCATTCCACGGCGACGGGCATGGCCCGCACCACCGCGTCCTTCAGGTGGGCGGGCCAGTGGCCCGTCCACTGTCTTTCCTCGGTGGACCGGGGGCTCGCGGGCGGCGCGAGCGCCCCGAGTACGGGCAGGGGGGCCGCGACGGCGGCCGTGCGGAGGAAGTGGCGCCGGGACGCCTCCGGAGAAGTCATCTCCCTTGTATAGAAGGGGATATCACCGAAAGCGAGGCGGAAAATTGCATCGGTGTGTCCATCGAGACCCGCACCCCCGAGCGGAGTCTCGCCGAGGAGCGGCCCTTCGGACCGTGGAGCCGTTCTCCGGCTGGACCCGGTGATTCCGGGTGGACGGGACGGAGATCATCGTTCAAGATCTCCCCGGAGTTCAAGATCTCCCCGGACGACCGCTGAACCGGCGGCCGCTGAACCGACGACCGCCGACCCAAGGAGCCGCAGGTGACGACGCCTCTCATCATCGGCCTGCTGTTGCTGGCCGCCTTCGGCTCATTCTGCGGGTTCCTCACGTGGCAGTTGGTCGGGCGGCTGCGCTCGCTGGTCAGTGGCATCGCCGTGGAGGGCCGCTGCGTGCGCCGCTACTCGACCGAGAGCAGCGAGAACGGGACGCAGTGGCACCACGTCTACGGCTTCACGACCGAGGACGGCCGGTACGTGGAGTTCGAGGAGGACGCCCTGTTCATGGCGCAGGGCCAGGTCGTGACCGTCCGCTACCGGCCGGGGAACCCCGCCCGTTCGGCCACGGTCATGGGGCGGGGCGGAGCCTGGTCGCCGCTGTTCGGCCAGCTCTTCGGCATCTGCGTCACCGGCATGTTCAGCCTGCTGGGCGTGGTGTTCGTCTGGATCGGGGCCGGCCGGCCCGGATAGCAGGCCGGTCAGCCCCGGCGCGTCAGGAGTGGCTGAAGACCGTGCTCGCGAGGGCGACATGGATCGCCGTGCCGCCCAGCACGCTCAGGACCGCGTTGCGCCGCCACAGGTGCAGGCCGAGCGTGGCCGCGAGGGCCAGGCCGACGGGCAGGGCGCTGGTGAGGGAGACGTCGCGGAGCGTGTAGACGGTGAGGATCACCATCACGCCGACCGGCATGTGCACGCTGAGATAGCGGAGGGTGTCGCTCGCCCGCAGGGGCGCCAGCGCGGCGAAGGGCAGGCAACGCAGTGCCCAGGTGACGGCGGCGGATATGGCGACGGCGGCGGCGACGTAGGCCGTGTTGTCAGGCACGGGCCGTCTCCCTGCGCGGTGCGAAGGCGCGGCGGGCCAGGAGCCCGGCGGTGAACAGGCCCAGCGCGGCGAGCAGCATCTGCCCCGGCAGGACGAAGCGGGCCACCAGCGCGCACACCAGGGCGAGGACGGGGGTGGGGATGTCGCGCTTGGCGAGGTGGGCGTCGACGGCCAGGACGACGAACAGGGCGGTCAACGCGAAGTCCAGCCCGGCCAGTTGCGCGGGGACCAGGGCGCCGAAGACCGCGCCGAGGGTGGCGCCGACGACCCAGTAGACCTGGCACAGGGCCTGGAGCCACACGATCCGCCGGCCGCTCCAGGACTGCGCGGACTCCCCGGTGGTCAGGGCGTACGCCTCGTCGGTCATCGTGTAGGTGCTGTACGCCTTGCCGGCCCGGGACTTGACCCGGTGCAGCGGGAAGGACAGCGCGTAGAAGACGTGCCGGAAGTTGACCAGGAACGCCGTGAGGGCGACCTGGGCCAGCGGCGTCGCCGCGGTGATGAGGCCGACGAGGAGGAACTCCAGCGAGCCCGCGTACACGAAGGCGGTGATCGCGGACGCCCACCACCAGTCCAGCCCCGCGTGGACGACGAGCACGCCGAAGGCTATCCCCAGGGGGAACAGGGCCAGGCCCACGGAACTGGAGTCCCCGAGGGCCGACCGGAAGTCGGACGTGGCGGGAGGGGGTGCGGCGGTATCCGGGTGATGGCGGTCCACGACCGCGTCTGACGGGGCGTTCATGCGGCAATTTTAGGTTTTTCGGCACGTAATTTGGTTTCCGATCATTCCCTGATTACAAGTGAATGGGTAACTTCATTACATGGACAGCATCGATCAGGAAATTTTGTTCCACCTGCGCCAGGACGGCCGCCTCACCAACGTCGAGCTGGCCAAGCGCGTCGGCCTCACGCCGCCGCCGTGCCTGCGCCGGGTCAAGCGGCTGGAGGACGAAGGGATCATCACCGGCTACCGGGCCCGCATCGACCCGGCGGCGGCCGGCCGGAACTTCGAGGTGATGGCCGCCGTCGAGATCGGCGTCAACGACCTCCAGACGGTCGAGGAACTGGAGTCGGCGATCGCCTCCTACGACGAGGTCGTCGAGTTCCACCGGCTCTTCGGCCGGCCCGACTATTTCATCCGCGTCGCCGTCGAGGACCACGCGGCGTACGAGACGTTCCTGACGACCAAGCTGATCGGGCTGCGGGCGGTCACGCGGGTCGACTCGCACCTGGTCATGAAGAAGATCAAGACGGACGACTGAGGGCGGCCGGGACGCGCCGTGCGCCGGGGGCACGGCCGCAACCGCCCTCAGCGCACACCGCGTTGTGCCCCCGGTGCCGCGCCGGCACCCCGTCCCTCAGTAGTGCCAGCGAGGACGGCCGCTGTCGCTGCCACAGGTGATGAGCCGTCCGTGGACGTCGTGCGTACTGGCACCCACGTCGCTCTTGCGGCAGAACTGCCCGGCCTGGTAGCAGCTCCCCGCATTCGAGCGGATCTCACAGGTGGACTCGGCCCTGGACCCATGCCCCGAAGAACCGGCGGAGACGTCACCGCGGGCACGTTCCGAGGCAGGGCCGGCAGGTGTCCGCTCCCCCTGATCCGACGGCTCGGATGACGGCTCGGATGACGGCTCGGCCGTCGGTGACGCCGTCGTCGGGTCGGGCGTCGGTGTGGGGGAAGGCACCACTTCGCGCGTGGGGAACGGCGACGCGGTTATCGAAGCGGACGCGGTGGGCCCGGCGGTGGAACCCGTGGACCCCTTGTCGTCCCCCGCACACCCGGCGAGCGTGAGCACCGTCGCAAGGACGAGACCGGAGGCAGCGGCGAGGCGGCGGCGGAGAACGGAACGGGGCGGGGACATAGCGGGCATGGCCAACGGAGACTCCACGATCGGAACGGGCTGGTGCACAGCTGACGCCGTCGAATCGTGGGGGGAACGGCTCGCACACACTATCGCTTCCTGTGTGCTGTGCTCCAGTGACGATCCGCTATCGCCGCTGGCAGAGACGCGACACGTCACCGACGCCACGGACGCCCCCGGCGTGACCGCGGCCGACGTCCGCCCGTCGGCCCGTCACCACGCTGCTCGCGGCCCTGCCGTCGCTCGTCGTCGAGAAGGGGCGGGCCACGGCGGACGCCGACGATCCGCACTGCGAGCGCCTGGTGGACCTCGCCGGCTGGTGAGCTCCCGGGTTCAGAGGGCGACCAGTTCGCCCGCCAGCTTGCTCAGCGGTCCGCCCGTCTCGAACAGCGCCCCGCCCTGCGCGAGCGGGCCCGCGTCGAGAGGCTGGAAGCCCGCGCTGTCGGCGAGTTCGGCCACTTTCCGTTTGGCGTCCGGGTCGTCCCCGGCGAGCAGGACGACGCGGCGCCCGCCGCGCACGGCGGGGTCCTCGGCGAGGACGGTGTAGAGGTAGGTGTTGAAGCCCTTCACCAGGCGGGCACCCGGCAGGAGCGAGGCGACGATCTCGCTGGAGTGGCGGCCCCCGGTGTCGACGGCCTCGATGCCGGCCGGGGTGTCCCGCAGCGGGTTGACCGGGTCGAGGACGACCCGTCCCTCCCAGGAGGAGACCAGGCCCGCCGCGCTTTCCTTTTGGGACCACTGGACGGCCAGCACGACGACGTCGCCGAAGTCGGCCGCCTCCTGCGGCGTACCGGCTGTGGCACGGTCGCCGAGTTCGCCGACGAGGGACGTGAGTGTCTCCGGGCCTCGGGAGTTGGCCAGCATCACCTCATGTCCTGCCCGGGTGAAATGCCGGGCCAGGGCGGTTCCGAGACGTCCCGCCCCGATGATTCCCACTCTCATGTCTTCACCGTCGCACACGTTCCCGGAGCTTGCCTCCCGGTGCGGCGGAGCGGTGGTTCCGGCAGTACGGTGAGAAGGAGTCCGTAAGGCGTTGGCCATGGCCGGACGGCCGCAGGGCGGCGCACGCGGACGGGCTCCTGGGCGGGTGCCGGTCGCGCCCCGTTCCCGGCGGCGGACGATGCCGCGCACCACCTCTCCCCATCCGCACGAGAGGACTCCGCCATGCACCGCACACCCGGCTTCCCGCCATGACCACCGACGGCACGGTCATCTTCACCGACGCCAGGCCGCCCGAGCAGGGCGGCTATCCCGGGTTCCGCCCGGCCGGCACTGTCGTGGACGGGATACGGGTGGAGCGGGACGTGGCCGTTCCCTTGCGCGACGGCACCCGCGTCTACGTCGATGTGTGCCGCCCGGACCGGGCCACCGGCATTCCCGCGCTGATCGCCTACGCCCCCTACGGCAAGCACAACGGCTTCCCGCCGATCCTGGCCGCCGGCGCGGGCATAGACCCGCCGCTGCCCGACGGCGCCCGGTTCGAGGCCCCGCTCGCCGACTACTGGTGCCGGCACGGCTACGCCGTGGTCCATGCCGATCCGCGCGGCACCTGGGGTTCGGAGGGCGACGCGACGATGTACAGCCGCCAGGAGGCGGAGGACGGCCACGACCTCGTCGAATGGGCCGGAACCCGGGAGTGGTCGAACGGCAGGGTCGGGCTGACCGGCGTGTCCTATCTGGCGGTGACCCAGTACGGCATCGCCGCCACCCGGCCCCCGCACCTCGCCGCGATCAATCCCAACGAGGGCAAGAGCGACCACTACCGTGAGGCGGCGTTCCACGGCGGCATCCCGGAGACCCAGTTCACCGCCAGGCTGACCACCCTCATCGGGTTCGGCCGCAACCGCACGGAGGACCGGCTGGCCGAGATCCGCGCCCACCCCTTCCGCGACTCCTTCTGGGCCGCCCAGGACGTGGAATTCGAGCGCATCGAGGTGCCGGCCCTGTTCGTCTGCTCGGTGGGCAACCACGGCCTGCACACCCGCGGCACGCTGGAGGCGTACCGGCGCACCGGGTCGGAGCAGAAGTGGCTCGACGTCCACGGCCGCAAGGAGTGGCGCTACTTCTACAGCACCGCCCAGACCGAGCGGATCCGCGCCTTCTTCGATCGTTTCCTCAAGGGCGAGGACACGGAGGTGACGTCCTGGCCGCCGGTACGCGTCGAGTACCGCGACCGCACCGAGACCGGCCCGGTCCGCGACGAATCCTCGTGGCCGCCCGCGCGGACGCGCCCGACCGCCTTCCATCTCGACGCCACCACCGGCCGGTTGACGTCCGCCGTCCCGGACGGCCCCGGACGGGCCGCCTACGACCCCACCCGCTCGCAGCCGCCGGCGGGACGCTCACAGCGGCAGGCGGGAGCGGAGAAGGCGGTCTTCACACTCGCCTTCGGCACCGACGCCGAATTGGCCGGGCCCGCCGCCCTGCGCCTGTGGGCGGAGTCCCCGGGCGCCGACGACCTGGACGTCTTCGTCGAGCTCGACAAACTCGACGCCGACGGCCGGGCCGCCCCCTACCCCTACTTCGCCTACCTCGACGACGGCCCCCTCGCCCAGGGCTGGCTGCGCGCCACCCGCCGCGAACTCGACGACGAACGCTCCACGCCGGAACGGCCCGTCCAGGCCCACCGGCGCGATCTTCCCCTCCCCGACGGGCCGGTCGCCCTGGACATCGAGATCTGGCCTTTCACCGCCCGCTTCCACGCCGGGGAGACGCTGCGGCTCACCGTCGCCGGTGCCGACCTCCGCCGCTGGCCGCCCGAGGAGTTCGCGCCCGGCCACGACCGGCTCGTCAACACCGCGCCGCACATTCTCCACACGGGCCCGGAGCACGACTCCCGTCTGCTGCTCCCCCTCACCCATCCGACGACTCCCACTCACCCGACGCCCCAGTGATCCCCGTCAGTTGGAGGCCATCATGGACATCCTGGTTCTCATCGGCCGGATCCTCTTCGCCCTGCTCTTCCTGCTGTCCGCCTTCGGCCACCTGACCAAGACGAAGGCGATGGCGGGCTACGCGGCGTCCAAAGGGCTGCCCGCCGCCGGGCTCGCGGTCGCGGGCAGCGGGCTGCTGTTGCTGGCCGGCGGCCTGAGCCTGCTGCTCGGCGTCTGGGCGGACCTGGGCGCGCTGCTCCTCGCGGTCTTCCTCGTCCTGTCGGCCCTGACCATGCACCGCTTCTGGCAGGAGGCCGAACCCATGGCCCGTCAGCAGGAGATGACCCACTTCCAGAAGGACATCGCGCTCGCGGGCGCGTGCCTGATGCTGATCGCCTTCTTCTCGTACGTCGGGCACGACCTCGGACTGACCCTCACCGGGCCGTTGTTCGACATCGGCTGATCACGACCGCATCACGACCGGAAGGACATCCCATGCCCAGCATGAGCGGCGCCGCCGGCGTCTATATCGACCGTCCGCCCGAGGCCGTCTTCGGGGTACTGGCCGACCCGGACAACTGGCCCGAGGTCAACCGCGGGGTCACCCTGCGCACCACGCGCGTCCACGGTGACCCGTCCCGTCCGCTGGCCGGCGGGGACGTGTTCGTCGAGCACGCGGCGGGGCCCGAGGGGGCGGGGGATTTCGAATTCCCCTGGAACGTCCAGGAGTCGACGCCGAATACACGTCTGATCATCGCCTCCCGGGCCGAACTGGGTCCGGGGCACCACTGCTTCCAGGTCATCACCTTCGAGTTCGCGCCCTCGGGCCCCGGTACCGCCTACACCCGCACCATCCGCGTCGACTTCCCGGAGGGAACCCTCGAAGCGGCCTCGAAGGACCAGGCCGGCTCCTTCCAGGAATACATGGGGCAGCAGTACACGATGGCCATGAAGCTCAAGGCTCATGTCGAGGGCCAGGGCTGAGGCTCGATCACCGCGTGCGGTAGAACGTCCCGGTCATGTGCATCATCTTCGTGCCGTCGACGAGACTGTCGTACACCCGGTGCGCGCCGTAGTCCTCGACCTGGGTGGCATAGACCCCGGTCTTGGGCTCGTGCCAGGTGACGGCGTACTGGCAGGGCCGCAGCCGTGTGCTGGTGTACGTGATGTCCTGCGTGAGGCCCTTGAGGTTCGCCGGGCCCTGGGTCACCTTGATCGTGGCCTTGGTCCTGGAGTCGAAGGTGATCGTGGCCGCGAAGGTGCCGGGCCCGATCGGGTTGTCGGGGCCGAAGTCCACGGTCCACGTCTGGCCGAGGGCGGGCACAGCGGCGTCCTTGTAGTAGGACGCGCGCCCTTCCTCGTGGCAACCCGAGCCGTGCGGTTCGTGATGCGAGGCGGTGGGCGTCTCCGCCTCGACGGCCGGAGCACCGGCGGTGAACACGGCCAGGGCGAGCGGCGCGGACAGACAGACGAACCGGGAGGGTTTCATGACGTGCTCCTCCATCCCCCGCCGGGTCGGTTCTCCTGCATTGCAGCACGCCCGCACGCGGGCGGCGACTTCAGGCCCTCCACGCGAGGCGGCTTCGCGTTTGCGCATGCCGACGGTGCGACCGGTCCTGACGCGGAGGGACGGTCTTTCTCCGGAAGGGGCCCTCGCATGACCGTGCTCCGGCGCCGCACGAGGGTCTGAGCCCCTGTGCCGGCACCGCACCGCCTGCGCCGTCCCGGTCCCTCTTCCGCCGTCCTGGGCCTGGACCGGGTGGCCTTCACGGCCACGTCCGCGCTGCGGATGGCGTTCGCTGTCGGGGTGCCGTTCGCCCTGGCCGCCGCCACGGGCCGGACGGGCTCCTTCGCCCTGGTCCTCCTGGGTGCCTACCAGGCGGAGCTGTCCGATCCGGGGGGCTACGTACCGGCACGTCTGCGCCTCCTGCTGCCGCTCGGCCTGGCCATGCTCGTCGGCTACACGGCGGGGGCGCTGGCCGCGCCGGTAGCCGGTCACGGGTGGGCGGTCGTGGGTGTCTGCGCCCTGCTGGCCGCGATCGGTTCGTGCTACGTACGGACGGCCACCGCGGCCCTGGGCGGCCTGAACTTCACCGCCAACGGCCTCGTCGCCCTCGCCGCCCCGGACGGACTGGACCGGCTCCCCTTGTCCCTGGGCCTGTTGACGGCGGGCTGGCTCTGGGGCACGGCCCTGGCGCTGCCGTGCCCGGCGCGCTCGCGCCGGCAGGCCGTACGCGGCGTCTGGCGCAGCGTCGCGAGGCTGCTCGACTCCGTCGGTACGGGCCGGTTCGCGAACCGGAGCCACTGGACGGGTGCCGGCCTCCAGGGCGCGCGCGAGGCCGCGGAACGTCTCCGCACCGCCCGTCCGGGCGTCGTGCGCGCCGAAGGAGGGTGGCTGGCCCGTCTGACCGACCTCGCGGGCATGGTGCGGTTCAGCGCGATGGACCTGCACGAGCGGCGTGCCGGGGTCCCGCCGGGGGCGAGCGGTACGGCCCGTACCGTCGCGGGGACTCTCTCCCGTACGCGTTCGTACGGCCCCGCCCACCCCGCAGCGGCGGGAAAGACCCTGGAGGAACGGCTCGACACCGCCCTCCGTACGGCACTCGACGGACCGCCCCGCGACACCGCTCCCGCCCCGCCCCGGCCCCGCACCCCGCTGTGGCGGCTGGCCCTGCCCATGGGCGCCGACGCCGCCTACACGTTCCGGGTCACCGCGCTGATCGCCGCGGCCACGGCGGCGGGTCTGCTGCTGCGCAGCGCCGAGTGGTACTGGGCGCCCTTCAGCGCCTACCTGATCGTGCGCCCGGATCCTCTGGCCATCCGGCTGCGGGCCGTGCAGCGCGCTCTCGGCACGCTCGCCGGCGCGACGCTGCTCGCCGCGCTGTTCACCCTGCACCCCGGCCCGTGGGGCACGGCCGCCATCGCGACGGCCGCGGCCGTGCTCGTCCCCGTCGGGCTGGGCCGCAACTACGCGGTCATGGTCGCCGGTCTGACCCCCTTCATGCTGGTCGTCGTCTCAGGACTGACCCATGACTCCTACGACCTGCCGCTGGCGCGGCTGGTGGACGTCTCCGCCGGGTGCGCGGTGGTCCTGCTCCTCGGCGCGGTGCTGTGGCCGGTCAACGGTGCGGAACGGGTGGCCCGTTCGACGGCGGAAACGATCCGGGCCGCAGCGGACCACCTCCGCACTCTGACCGAGTGGCCCACCGGGGCGGCGGAGCCCACCCCGCAAAGCGTCCGCCTGGCCGACCGCCGACTCCGCCTCCTCGACGACACCGTCCGCCAGACCGGCCTCCTGTGCCCCTTCCGCCGCCACCGCCCCCGCCACCCGGACCCGACAACACTGATCCCCGCGCTCCACCACCTCTTCCAACGCACGGCCGATCTCGGCCACTCCACCCTCACCGCCCCGCTGGCCGATGCCGAACGCGTCACGGCGGAGTCCTTGGCCGGCCACCTGAACTCCCTGGCGGACGCGGTGGAACGCAACCGCACCGACCCACCGCCCCCGCCCGAGCCGGGCTCGTCCCCTCAACTGCGCCCGGTAGAGGCGGCGGTGGCGGAGCTGTACGGGACGTGGACGGCCGTCGGCAGTTCTTCACATGCCGGACAGGCGTGCAGCCATTTCGGCGGGGCCGGCCCGGCGGGGTGAGCGGAGGGCCGCCAAACCTACGGTTCTTCCTCCCGGCTCTCTTGCGCTCGCAGAAGGCCCGGGAAGTGGGGCAGCACCGGCCGGCGACCTGGTCGGCGAGGAAAAAACCCTCAGCAGGCGCCGGTTGTAGCGGCGCGGGCGGCGCAGGTTGTAGCCGATGCGACCGGAGTCCTTGGGCACGGGGGCGAGCCCGGCGACGCCGGCCAGCCGGTCGGGGGTGCCGAAGGCGTCCATGTCGCCGCCGGTCAGGGCAACGAATCGGCGCCGAGGAGGGGGCCGACGTCGCGGAGGAGTTCCGGCAGCTCGGGCCCGTCGTCGGCCGCCTTCCGCAGCGGATCCGGGGTGCGCCTGTCGGTGTTTCGATCTTCTGGGCTCATCCAGGGCCGTACCCGGCGGCGTTGGTCCGGTCATGACGACCGGAGGGAGCCCGGGGTGCGAGTACCTGCTGAAGCGGGGTGGCGGGGTGGCCGGTCAGCTCACTGATGGCGGTGGTCACCTGGGCGAAGGATCCGTCGGCGATCGCGGTGTAGGTGGAGACCCAGCCGTCGAGCTGCCAGTCGGGAGCACCGTAACCGGCGCGGGAGGCGTATGCCTCCTCGATCGTCTCCGGCACGTAGGAGACGGGGCGCCCGGTCGCGGCGGTGATCGTGGCTGCCACGTCGGTGAGGGTGAGCGCCTCCGGGCCGGTCAGTTCGTAGGCGCGGCCGGTGTGCGGGCCGGGATCACGGAGCACCGTTACGGCGGCGTCGGCGATGTCGTCCTGGGCGACGACGGCGACCCGGCCGTCGCCGGCGGGGCCGCGGATGACGCCGTCGTCGCCGACGAGGGCGGGCGTGAAGTCGGCGTAGAGGTTGTCGCGCAGGAAGGTGAAGGGCACGCCGCTGGCGCGGATGTGCTGTTCGGTGTGCCAGTGGTCCCGGGCCAGGGTGAAGGTCGCCTCCGGCGCGGCGCCGTAGAAGGAGATGTACACCAGGTGCGCGACGCCGGCTTCGGCCGCGGCGTCGACGAAGGTGCGGTGCTGCTGGAGGCGGTCGGGGGACTCCGGGGCGGAGACCATCAGGACGCGGTCGGTGCCGCGCAGGGCGCGGACGAGGGCGTCGTGGTCACCGTAGTCACCGGGCACTGCGGTGGCACCGGGCAGTTGGGGTGCGCGGGCCGGGGTGCGGGCCAGGAGGGTCTGCGGGAGGCCGGCGGCGGCCAGGCGGCGGGCGACGCGTCCGCCAAGGCGGCCGGAGGCACCGGTGACGGCGTAGGTGGCCTCGCTGGGAGCCATGGGTTCTCCTTCTCGGGTGCCGGTTGTGCTGTTACGTGCGGGCGAGCGCGGTGATCACCTGGTCTGAGCGGTGAAGAGACGGGCAGGGCGCGGTCGGCGAGGTGGTCGGGGCGTCCGGGTGCCCGTCGTTGATCCGTATCAGACGGATGTGGGGCCGGTGGTGGGTGACACGCCCGGCGGGAAAGCGGGAAAGCGGATGACGCCAGGGGTGTTGGACCCGGCGCCGGTCTCACTGCCGTTTCTTCGCGGCGATGGCGGAGACCGAACGGGAGAACATCCGGGGGTCCGCCCTCGAAGGGCTCGATGCCGCCGCCGCAAGGACAAGCACGGCGGCCGGCCCGAGTCCGCGCCGGCAGCCCTCGTACTGCTCGTCCATCTCCTGGGAGCGGGCGGCGATGCGGGGGTTGAGCAGGACGATCGCCGCGGCGGTGGGGTCGGCGGGCCGGACGACGGCCACCGCCCGGCCGATGCCGATCTGCGGGGTCGCGACGCCCATGCCCATGCCCTTGGCTGCCCTTGGCGAAGGGATGGACACACGCGATCCGTTCCATGGGGGGCGAACAGCGTCTCGACGGTCCGCTCGGCGGTGTCCTTCCCGCCCGGCAGGCTGAAGGAGCGGGCGGCCTCGGCGAGGACGGGGCACCTTACTGCACGACGCCGAGGTCGCGCATCTGCTCGCTGGGCCGCACCGTCGTCACGTCAGCTCCCTGTCGCCCGTGTCGCGTTCGGGTCGTGCCCTGAAGTCGGGCAGCCGGAGCGCATCGCCGCACTCCGGTCGGGTGGCGACGGCGCATCGCTGCGCCGCCGCCCCCTCGGAACCGTGCGTGCCACGCGTCGCGGCACACGGCTCAAACAAGCCATGAAGGCTTCGCCGAAGTGCCCCGCACCATCTGGCCCGGGTCCATGGTGCCTCTGCCCACCTCATTGCGTCGAACCAGGCGATCCGCTCCCGGACGTTGCCAGGTTCGTACTCAGCCCCTCCGATGAGGGGCGGGGGCCATTCCCGGCCGCCCGTCAACTGCCGTGCATCGACAGGGCGTTCCTCGCCACGGCGTGGACCGCGCCCGGCTGGAGGCCAGCCTCGCCGAGGACCCGTTCGCCTGCACGGGCGCGGCGACGTACGAGCTCTTCGAGCTCGCGGCGACGCGATCGGCCCCGCCCGGGATCCCGGCCGGCCGAGCGCCGCCATCCGGTCAGAGCGCGCCCTGTCCCCGGTCCACGGCCGCCACGACCATCGCCCCGATGGGGATCATGCGCTGGGTCAGTGCGTCGAGCGCCTGCCGCTCGGTCCCGGGGACGTGCCACTCCTCCCACCACCCGGCCTCCTCCACCGAGCAGGACTCGAAGTCCTCGGCCTCCCAGGCGCGGCGCAGGTCGGCCGCGTAGGGCACGGCGGGGCGGGCCTGGTGGGCGTATTCGTCGAGGAGGGCGACCATGTGGCTGTCCGGCAGGTAGCCGCGCCAGGCGGTGAGGAGGCTGTCGATGACGCCGACGACGTCCTCCAGCCAGAAGACGTGCTGGGTCACCCAGCCCTGGGGGTCGGGGCAGGCGGGCATGCCGGGCAGCAGACGCTGCTGCAGGGTGTCACGGCGGAGGAAGAACTCCTTGCCGAGGGCCACCTCTTCACCGGAGGGAAGCCACGCGTTCCGGCTGAGGGCGGTCACGGCCGCGTCAAAGGGGTGGGTCGTCATTCCGCCAACCCTACGTGGTGCGCGGCGGGCGTGTTCCCCTCCCCCCGAAGGCCCCCGAAGGCCCGGCGGGCCTTGGCCCGGGGCGCGGATCAGGCGACGTTCCCCGATGCCTCGAACCCCGCCCACCTCACCACTTCGTACCCGCTCCCCCGTCGGCGGACCTCCGCCGCGCCTTGTCCGGGCAGGTGCGCCGGGAACACCAGAGCGCGGGTCCCGGCGGCCTGTTCGAGGATGCGGCGGCGGGAGCGCGTGGCCTGTTCCCGGTCCTCGCTCAGGCAGGTGTCGCAGCCGGGTTCGGCGAACTGGAGGGGGCTGTGGACGAGGTCGCCGATGAACAGGGCGTGCTCGGTGCCGGATTCGAGGCGCAGGACGGACGAGCCGGGGGTGTGTCCGGGGGCGGGCTCCAGGGTGAGGTGGGAGTCGATGCGGTGGCCGTCCTCCCACAGTTCGGCCAGACCGGCCCGGTGGACGGGCGCGACGCTGTCCGTGAAGACGGCCGCGGCGGTCTCCGGCGAGGGGACGCCGCCGAATCCGCCGCGCAGCCGGGTCCCGGCGGCCGGGTCGAAGTACGCGAAGTCGGCGCGGGGGATGAGGTATTGGGCGTTGGGGAAGGTGGGGACCCACGCGCCGTCCACGAGGCGGGTGTTCCATCCGACGTGGTCGCCGTGCAGGTGGGTGTTGACGACGACGTCGACGTCCTCGGGCCGTATCCCGGCGGCGGCCAGGCGCTCCAGGAAGTCGCCGTGCCGGCGGTTCCAGGGGGCCGAGCGCGGCCGGTCCTTGTCGTTGCCGACGCCGGTGTCGACGAGGATCGTGCGTCCCTCGCTGCGCAGGATCCACGTCTGCACCGCACACACCATCAGGTCGGACTGCGGGTCCCAGAAGTCGGGGGCGAGCCAGGAGGCGTTGTCCCGCCACATCCGCGGGGTGCTGTCGGGGAACACGGCGGTGGTGGGGGCCAGCGGGGCCTGCCACTCCACGAGGCGGGTGATCTCCACGCCGCCGAGGGTGATCGTCGTCTGCATGACCTCGACCCTAGGCGGGCGGCACGAGACGTCCCATAGGTGATCGTCCCCGGTGTATACGTGATCGTCTTGCTGACGGATACTCGGGCGTCATGGACGTGTTCAGTGACGTGATCGATGCCCTGCGGACGGGACGTCCCCGTTCCTCGCTCACCGAGCACCACGGGCCGTGGCGGGTGGAGGCGGAGGAGTTCCCCGGCGCGGCGTTCCACGTGGTGCTGCGGGGAGCCGGCCGGCTGGCCCTGGCCGGGGAGGAGGTGGCGCTCTCCGCGGGGGACGCCGTGTTCCTGCCGCACGGCGGCGCCCACGTCCTGGCCGGCGACGCCTGCGGGCCGACGGTGCTGCTCTCCGGCTCCTACGAGCTCGACCTGGCGCGGGCGCACCCGCTCCTGGCCGATATCCCCGGGCTCGTCCACGTACCGTCGCGCCAGGGCCCGCACCCGGCCCTGCACGCGGCCGTCGCCCTGCTCGGCGACGAGTTCCGCGCCCCGGCCCCGGGCACGGACGCCGCCGTCCCCCTCCTCCTGGACCTCCTCCTGCTCTATCTGATGCGGGCCTGGTACGAGCGCTCGCCGCGCGGCGGCACGGGCTGGTGCCGGGCGCTGGCCGACCCGGCCGTCGGCCGTGCCGTGCACGCGATGCACGACGAGCCGTCCCGCGCCTGGACGGTGGCCGGCCTCGCCACCGTCGCCGGCCTCTCCCGCGCCGCCTTCGCCCGCCGCTTCGCCTCCCTGGTGGGCCGCCCGCCGCTGACGTACCTGACGTGGTGGCGCCTGACGCTCGCGGCACGGCTGCTGCGCACCTCGGACGCCCCACTGGCGGCGGTCGCCCAACGCGTCGGCTACGCCTCGCAGTTCGCCTTCGCGACGGCGTTCCGGCGCGCGTACGGGACGGCGCCGGGGCGCTACCGGACGGAGCTGGGGGCCCAGACCGTGTCCGACGGCTCTTGAGGCCGCCGCCTCGCAGGTGCGGGTGCTCCCTGTGAGGCGGTCGGCAGCTCATGAACCGCCCCACGGAGCAGGGACGGTCTGTCCGGCGACGGTCCAAGAGCCGTCAGACAGGTCCTGGCGCCCGCGCTACGCGCCGAACGCCGTGGGCAGTTCGCCCGGCGGCCGGGGCGCGGCGACGTGGTACCGGCCGCAGGTCATCGACCAGTCCAGGTTGCCGCGGATCCACGCGCCCATGCCCCGGACGTACCGGGCCAGCCGGGCGTCCCCCTCCCCCGCCAGCGGGCCGGCGAGCCGGTGGAACAGGGCCATCTGTCCTTCGCACATGCGCACCGCCTTGGCCAGGGCCTGCGGGACGGAGCAGTGGAAGTGGCGGGCCAGCGCGGTGATCAGGTTGGTGTGTCCCGGCCAGTAGAGCTCGCGCAGGCCGGAGAGGGTGTCGTGGGTGTAGGCGATGGCGCGGGCGGCGGCCTGTTCGCAGCGGCGTACGTCGCGCCTGGCCCAGACGGGGCCCGGCAGGTAGCAGTCGTCGGCGAGTTCGACGACGACGAAGCACATGCCGCGCATGAGGATGGTCGACTCGCGCAGCCGCAGGTACTGCTCCAGGCCCGGGGCGATGCCCCGGGAGCGGTAGATCGCCTCGGCGGCGACCGCGCCGAGGTAGCGGTTGAAGCCGTCGGTGAACCGTTCCACCTGCTCGTGGTCGGCGGCCATGCCGGTGAAGCGGGTGCGCAGGTCCACGAGGGCGGCCAGGTACGGCTCGGGGACCGCGCGGTCGCCGGCCCGGCCGTGCAGGACGCGCTGCGACCACAGGATGTGCTCGGCCAGGTCCTCGATCCGGCCGCAGGCGGGGGCCCGTTCGGAGAAGCGGTCGTCCTGGAGGAACAGCCAGACCATCAACTGGGCCGCCAGCACGGCTCCTTCGAGGCTGCCGTGCGGGTAGGTCAGGGCTCCCAGCTCGCCGAATCCCGCCTCCCGCGCGGTGGCCTCCTCGGCGGGCGTCGTGACGTAGCCGAACCGCCGCATCCAGGCGAGGGTTTCGCGGATCACGGCCTGCTCGGCGGCGTGCCGGGCGGGGGGTATGGGGCAGCGTATGCAGGGCGTGGCGGGGGTCCCGGCCGGGGACCCCGCCTCAGCCGGCAACGGGACCGCCGGTGGCGGGGCGGCGGGGGCCGGGGCACCGGCGCGGTGCGGGTTCGCCGGCGGCCTCCGCGTCCGCCCGGGCTCCGGCGGTCCGCGGTTCGACCGTCAGCCGCAGCGGGACGGGCGACAGCGTCATGCGCAGCAGCGGCCGCGGGTCCGGGCTGCCGGGGATCCCGGCCAGCCGGACACGGGAGGCGAGGTGCGCGGCGGCCAGCGTGGCCTCGGTCATGCCGTAGGTGTCCCCGATGCACTTGCGGGTGCCGGCCCCGAAGGGGATGAACGCCTCGCGCTGCTCCGGGCCGGGCCGTCCCGGCAGCCAGCGGTCCGGGTCGAAGCGGCCGGGGTCGTCGAAGACGCGCGCGTCCCGGTGCAGGCAGTACGGGCTGAACATGACTTCGTCCCCGGCCCGCAGGGCGGTCCCGCCGAGCACGATGTCCCGGGTGACGCGGCGGCTGAGGATGGACACCGAGGGGTACAGGCGCAGCGTCTCGGTCAGGACGCGGCCCAGGAAGGGCAGGCGGGGGATGTCCTCGAAGGCGGGGAGGCGTCCGCCGCCCAGCACGCCGTCCACCTCGTCGTGCAGTTCCTTCTCCACGACGGCGTCCTGGGACAGGACGCAGAAGGCCCAGGCGAGCAGGTCGGCCGTGGCGGGGATGCCGCCGATCATGAGGGTGGCGATCTGGTCGCAGACCTCGTCGTCGGTGAAGGCCCGGCCCGTGGCGTCCCGGGCGGACATGATCGTCGACAGGCCGTCGTCGAGCGCGGTCTCGCGCGCCCGGTAGGCGGCGACCATGCGCGCGATCAGGGAGCGGGCGGTGCGGCGGGCCTGTTCGAAGCGCCGGTTGGCGGGCAGCGGGAGCCGGTGCACCAGCCCGACGGGGATGATCATCTGCCACCACATGCCGGGCATGAGGACGGTGTACGCCTCCTCGATCTCGGCGGTGAGGCGGGCCTGGGCGGGGTCGGAGAACAGCGTGCGGGTCAGCGCGCGGCAGGCCAGCCTGCGCATCTCCCGGCACACGTCGACGATCTGGCCCGGCTGCCAGGAGGAGGCGATCTCCCCCGCGCACTCGATCATGGCGGTGGTGTACGAGACGATGCACGGGTGGCGGAACGCCTGGTTCATCAGGGGCCGCTGGTGGCGGTGGTCCGCCGCGGAACACGTTCCCAGGCCGTCGCCGATCAGCGTACGGGCGGTGTCCACGAACGGGCCGCCCTTGTCGAACCGTTGCTGCTCGGTGACCAGCACCTTGCGCACGAGTTCGGGACGGGTGACCAGGCAGGCGGTCTTCGGGCCGAGGCGCAGCCGCACCACGGGGGCGAGCGCGTGCTGTTCGAGCAGGAACGGCATGGGGTCGCGCCACATGGGCAGCGCGTGGCCCAGGAACGGAAGGGACTTCGTCGCCAGGGGTATGGCGGGGGCGGATGCCGACGGGGACATGGTGTCGCCCTCCTTGCTTCGCCGACGTGACCGGGGAACGCCGCACGGTTCCCCGACCCCCGAACATGCTGGCAGCCTGTGGGGCTGCCGGTAGAGCGTGTGGAGTTGTGCCGGGGGCACGCGGAAGTTGCGGGGGCACGAAGGAGTTTCCGCACGCCCTTCCGGGACGTCCGGACGGCCCGCACACTGACAGCCCCCGGAGGGAACATGGCGCGAAGGGAGCACTCTGTGCTGGCCGTTGACGATGTGCCCACCGCCGCGGGCGCCCTGCCCGGCGTCGGACACCTCCCCCATCTCGTACGGCGCCGTCTGCGCTTCCTGGAGTCCCTGCGACGCACGGGGCCGATCGTCCGCGTCCTGCTGGGCACCGCCCCCGTGTATGTGATCAACGATCCCGTCCTGGTGCACCAGGTGCAGTCCGCCAAGGGCCGCAGCTTCGGCCGGGGCAAGCAGTTCCAGCGCATGGTGCCGCTCCTGGGGCACGGCGTGATCACCTCGGACGGCGAGCTCTACCACCGGCAACGCCGCACGATCCAGCGGGCGTTCACGCCCGACCGCATCGAGCGGCATGCGCGGGCGATCCACGCCCGGGCGGAGAAGTGGTGCGCCGGCTGGGAGGAGGGCCGCCCGGTCGACGTCCTGCGCGAGCTCAAGGACCTCGCGACGGCCGTGACGGCGGAGACCTTCTTCTCCGGCCGCATGCCCGAGAGCGTACTGGCCCGGCTGGGCTCGGTGCTCCCGGTGGTCGAACGGGCGGCCGTGGAGCGCCCGATGATGCCGAAGGCGGTGGACCGGCTGCCGATCCCCCCGATCCGGCGCGGGAACGAGGCGATGGCCCGCATGCGCGCCGTCGTCCGGGAGGCCGTCGCCACCTGCCGGGGGCAGGGCCCGCGGGGCACGGACGACGTCGTGGACTGCCTGCTCGCGGCCCGGGACCCCGACACCGGCCGGCCGCTGGAGGACGAGCTGGTCTGCGACGAGGTGATCGCCATGCTCATCGGCGGCGTCGCCAACATCCCGACGACCCTGGCCTGGGCCTGGTTCCGCCTGACCCTGCGCCCCGGCGCGGAGGAGCGCCTGCTCACCGAACTCGCCGGTCTCGACGGCGCCGTCCCGTCCCCGGCCGGCCTGAACCGCCTGCCCTACACCCGGGCCGTCATGTACGAGGCGATGCGCCTGCACTCGGTCCAGCTCGTCACCCAGCGCACGGTCGCGGACGTCGACCTGGGCGGCGTGATGCTCCCCAGCGGCACCGACACCGCGTACAGCCCGCACGCCCTCCACACCGACCCCCGCTTCTTCCCGCACCCGCGCGTCTTCTCCCCGGAACGCTGGCTGCCGGACAGCGGCTGGAAGCCGGCCCGGCACAGCTTCGTCCCCTTCGGCGGCGGCCGCTTCAAGTGCATCGGCGACAACTTCGCCTGCGCGCAGATGATGGCCACGCTGGCCGCGGTCGCGACCCACTGGCGCCTGCTGCGCCCGCAGGGGCTGCGCGTGGGCGTTTCGGTACGGGAACCGATCCCGAGCCCGTCGGGACTGCGGCTGATGCCGCGGCGGGTGGGCTGAGCGGGGCCGTTCCCGGGCCGTCCCGGCCCTGGGGCGGCAGGAAGGTACGCGCAACAGCGGGAGGTGTCGTGCAAGTGAAGCAGAGGCGCGGTCACTGGATGGCGGCCGCAGTGCTCATGGCGACCACGGTGCTCGCCGGTTGCACCGGTCAGGACGAGGACCCCGTGCCCGGGCCTTCGGACAAGAGCGCCGCGGGGGACCCGGGCGTCCCTCCGGTCTCTCCCCCACCGGCCGGCCCGACAAAGCAGGGTGAACGGGAAGCCAGCGTGGCGCCCCCTCCCCAGGAGCCCCCTGCGACGGCGTCCCGGACACCCACCGGCAAGCCCTCGCGCGCCCCTGGCAAGGGCTCCGGTGAGGGACCGCGGCAGGGAGACCGGGACGTCCCTCCGGTACCCGTACCGTCGGCTTCCGAGAAGCCCACCGAGTGGTCCCCGGGCGTCGTCGCACCCCCGACCCCGGCCGGCCCGTCCTCCCGCCCCGGCGGCAACCGTCCCGTTCCTTCCGGGACGTGATGGGCACGCTCATCCCTCGGGGGCCCGGGGCGGGTGGCCTCGCGGCACTGCGCCGGCGTCTGGCGCGGTGCCTGCGGGGCGACCCGCCCCCGCCCGCCGGGCCGTCACCGGGTGGTCCGCCTTCGCCAGGTCCGACCACCCGGCCCGGCGGAGGGCGGGTCGAGACGCTCAACGCCGTTCTGGCCACGGGCTCGTTCATCGCGGCGCTCATGTTCTACGCGGGAACCATGAACAGCAACGCGTTCTACGCGTACTTCCACGTGTCGTACGCGTCCATAGGATTCAGCTTCTCGGATCTGGTGCTGGCCAGTCTCCGGCTGATCACGATGCCCGTGCTCATCACGGTCGCCCTCGCGGCGCTGGCGCCCGAACTGCCGGCCTTCCTGGCGTCCATGGGGCTGCCCGCCAGGTGGTCCCTGCGGGCCCGGCGTGCGGGTCATGCCGTGGCCGCCCGGTACCCGTGGTTCGTGTTGGCCGGCGTTCTCCTCATGGCCCTGTGGCCGTTCGTCCAGCCGTACGCCTGGGGCGCGCCCCTGCTCGTCGCCTGCGGCCTCCTGCTGAAACCGGCCCGGCCGGGAGGCGGGCAGGCGGACGGGCGCAGGCTGCCGGCCGCGGCGCTGGCAGGTCTGTTCGTTCTCTGGGCCGTCGCCCTGGTGGCGGATCAACAGGGACAGCGACAGGCCCGCCGGGTCGCCGACCGGCTCGTGGAGCGGACCTCCGTGGCCGTCCTCAGCACCGACCCGCTGGCGATCGCGGGCATTCCGCAGGGCCCGGCTGTGGAGGATCTCGGCAAGGGCCGGCACTACCGCTACCGTTACACGCGCCTGAGGCTGCTGGTCGAGCGGGGCAAGCGGTACTACCTGTTGCCTCTGGGGTGGCGCCACCGCACGGACCCGACGTACGTCATCGAGGACGACGACAGCATTCGCATCGAGCTCTATCCAGGGGTCCAGTAGTCGCCCCGACTCGCGAACGCACAGCGAGTTCGGGCCAGATCGCCGGCTTCCGCATCCGGAACGCACCGCACGGTGGTGGGATGCGGTACGTCAGGGGGTGGAGCGGCGAGAGGGAGAGGCGTCATGTCGCACAAGGAGCTGGTCTTCAGGACGGCTCGTGAGCTGGTGCTCCTGATGGTGACCCGTCAGGTCTCCGCGCGGGAGGTCCTGGAAGCCCATCTCGAGCAGATCGAGCGGGTGAATCCGGCGGTCAACGCCGTGGTGACCTTCGTTCCGGAGCTCGCGCGGCGGAGGGCGAAGCGGGCGGACGCGTCGATCGTCCGCGGGGTGGCGCTGGGCCCGCTGCACGGTCTGCCGGTGCTGCACAAGGACCTCGCCGCGACCAAGGGCATCCGCACCACACAGGGCTCGGTCATCTTCAAGGACGATGTGCCCACCTACAACACCCTGGTGGTACAACGCCTGGTCGACGCCGGGGCGGTGACCATGGGCAAGACCAACACCCCGGAGTTCGGCACGGGTTCGCAGACCTACAACCGGGTGTTCGGGGCCACCAGGAATCCGTACGACACCAATGTGACGTGCGGCGGTTCCAGCGGCGGCGCGGCCGTGGCGCTGGCCTGCGGCATGACGCCGATCGCCGACGGCTCCGACATGGCCGGGTCGCTGCGCAATCCGGCGTCGTTCTGCAACGTCGTCGGGCTCCGGCCGTCCATCGCCCGGGTGCCGTTGTGGCCGTCGCCCCAGACGCACTTCACGCTCGGCACGTACGGTCCGATGGCGCGGACGGTCGGCGACGTCGCGTTGCAGATGCAGGTCATCGCCCGCCCGGACTTCCGCGCCGCGCTCAACGCGCCCGTCGTCGACTTCGGCCTGCCGCTGGAGGACGGCGTCGCCGGGACCCGGGTCGCCTGGTCGGCCACGCTCGACGGGCTGCCCGTCGACCCGCGGATCACCGAGACGCTCGCACCCGCCGCGCAGGCCCTGGAGGACCTGGGCTGCCGGGTCGAGGAGTGCGAGCCGGACTTCAGCGGCGCCGACGAGTCCTTCTCGATCCTGCGCGCCGCCTACTACCGGCAGGCGTTCGAGCAGTTCTACGAGGAGCGTCCCGGGGACCTCGGCGACGAGACGACCTGGGAGATCGAGCGTGGTCTCGAGCTCACGGTCGACGACCTGGGGCGCGCGGAACTGCTGCGTTCGCAGGTGTACGACCGGATGTACAAGTTCCTGACGGAGTACCGCTTCCTGATAGCCCCGGTCACCCAACTGCCGCCGTTCGACGTGCACGAGCACTGGCCGAAATGGGTGGCCGGGGTGAAGCAGACCTACTACCGGGAATGGATGCGCGTCTGCTCGCGCGTCACGCTCCCCGGCCTCCCGGCGTTGTCGCTCCCCTTCGGCTTCACGCCCGAGGGCCATCCCACCGGACTCCAGATCATCGGCCGCCAGGGCGACGATCTGGGGGTGCTGCGCCTGGCGGCCGCGCTGGAGACCGCGACGGGTACCTGGCGGCAGCATCCGCGGATCGCACAGTAGGGGCGGCGGCCGCGTCTCAGTCGAGCTGGTTCTTGTGGACGCGGCCGCCCTTCATGATGAGGGCGAGGTTCTTCCCCGGGTCGGCCAGCAGACCCAGGTCCTGCGTGGGATCCCCATTGACGAGCAGCAGATCGGCCCACGCACCCGGCTCGATCACCCCAAGCCGCGCCCCCTTGTACGGATCCCGCTCACCCGACAGCCGGAACAACTCCGCGTTCCCCGACGTCGCCATCCGCAACGCCTCCACCGGACTGAAACCGAAGTGGCTCGACAGACGGACGAACATCTCGGTCTGCCGGTGCGTCTCGCTCGGGCTGAGTGTCAGGTCGGTGCCGAAGGCGAGTTTGACCCCGTACCTGCGGGCCCACTCGTAGGTGCGCTTCACTCCCTCGCAGACCTGGCGGTTCTTCTCCGTCCTCTCGGGGTCGGGGTAGTGGTGGTCGCTCTCCAGCCACGGCTGGGTGCTCAGCCACACGCTCTTCCTCGCGAGCATCGCGACGGTCTCCTCGCTCGCGAGATGCCCGTGCTCGATCGACACGATCCCCGCCTCGACCGAACGCCGGATGCCCTCCGAGTTGTAGACGTGCGCGGCCACGTACGTGCCCCAGTCGGACGCCGCCTCGACCGCCGCCCGCAGCTCGTCGGGCGTGAACTGCTGGACGTCCAGGGGGTCGTACACGGAGGAGACCCCGCCGCCCGCGTACACCTTGATCTGGTTGGCGCCCCTCTTGAGCTGCTCGCGCACGGCGGCCAGGACGCGGTCGCGCCCGTCGGCCAGCCGTACGTACCCCGTCGTCTCGATGCGTGTCTCGGGTCCTCCGAACTCCCGTGCCGCGTCGTAGATTTCGGAGAAGTCACCGTGCCCGGAGGTCTGGGAGACCATCCCCTCGCTCGCGTAGATCCTCGGCCCCGGGAAGCGGCCTGCGTCGATGGTCCGCCGGAGGGCGGTCGAAGGCCCGCCCATGTCCCGGACGGTGGTGAAGCCGCGCATGAGCATGCGCTCGGCCTCGGCCAGGGCGTTGTAGTGGGCCACGCCCGTGGCGCCCTGCATGATCTCGGCCTCCGTGTTCCCGGCCATGAACACGTGCACGTGCGCGTCGCTGAGACCGGGCATGAGGACGCGCCCGCCCCCGTCGACGACCGCGGCCTCCGGAGCTGGGGCCTCGCCCACGGCGGCGATCCGCCCGTCCGCCACGTACACCGAGCGCGGATCGCTCACCTCGTCGTGCACGCCGTCGAAGACCCGCGCATTGGTGATCAGGACGGGCGGGGGAGGCTGCAGCTCGCTCATCATCGTCTCGTCGTCCTCTCGGGAGGGACCACAGCAACGGCGGCGGACGGCCGTACAGCGACAGAGCGAGGCCCGGAACGCCCGCCGGGCACGAGGATCCACTGTCCTGCCCGCCATGGCAGCCCCGCAGCCCCGTTTTTGGCCACACCCGAGGGGTGCGGGACCCGAGGGGCGCGGGGCGCCGTCCCGACGAGATCGTCTACGCCGGCGCCACCGGCGCCCCGGCCCGCCCCTGGATCACCGCGGCACCCACCGCCGCACCCGCGTCACCGACGAGATGCCGCACCGGGCGCCCACAGCCCGGTGCGGCATGGCTCACACCAGTTCGGGCTGCGGTTCCGGTTGCCGTGCCGGCGCGGCCTTCGGTTCCCACAGCCTGGTGGTCCGGACGTAGCCGTAGATCACCGAGGCCATCGCCAGAAGGAGAAGCGGTCCGGACACCCACGGGTTTTCGCCCATCTCCACCGACAGATAGCGGTAGGACAGCAGGAGCGCGGCGAAGACCGCCGTGCCGTAGGCGACCAGCTGGATTCCGGCCCGGTCCCAGCCGCGGTCGAACGCGCGCAGAGCCGCCTCGATCGTGAGCGTGAACACCACGCCGGCGACGAGATCCGCGCCGTAGTGGTAGCCGAAGCCCAGCGTCGCGCTGAGCGTGGCGATCAGCCAGAACGTCCCCGCGATCCTCAGCGCCCGTGGGCCCTTGCGGGTGTGAATGAAGATCGCGGTGGCCCACGCCGTGTGCAGGCTGGGCATGCAGTTGCGAGGGGTGATCGCGTCGTACAGCGCCGGGTGCGGGGTACCGATCGACGGCAGCGTGTTCGGCCACAGGTCGGCCACCGCCCACTCCACGCCGCCGGTGCCGGAGGCGCCCGGACCGTAGGCGAAGACCGGTCCGACCACCGGGAAGATCATGTAGATGCCCGGCCCGAGGAGCCCGATCACCAGAAAGGTGCGCACCAGATGATGGCGCGGGAAGCGGCGCTCGGCCGCCACGTGGCGCAGCTGGTACAGCGCGACGGCGACCGCGGCCAGTGCGAGCTGGGCGTAGACCGCGTTGAGAAGATGGGAGCCGATCGGGCCGGTGGCCTCGAGGATCCGGCCCGCCAGCCACGACGGGTTGCCCAGCGCGTGATCGGCGGTTGCCACGTACTGGTCGAGCACCATCGGGCGGGTCTTCGCCGTGATGTGCAGCCAGGTGTCACCGGCCTTGCGGCCGGCCACCAGCAGCAGCCCCAGCCCGACGGCCTTGAGCAGGAGGACACGTTCCTGGCCGGTACGGCGCGTGACGGCGATGACCGCGCAGCCCAGCATCACCCACAACGCGCCGTTGCCGAAGTACCGGCCGTCGGATGTGTCGGCGTCGACCGCCCACCGCACCAGGACGAAGACGATGTCGATGCCGATCGCGGCACCCGCCGCGATGAACCGTTGCCGCCAGGTGAGCACCACCATCATCAACAGCAGACCGCCGTACAGCGGCCCTGGCTTGGGGGCGAAGATCACCTCTTTCGCCTGGTTGGTGATCGGCCCCGGTTCGCCGGTGTAGTGACGCGCGGCGATCTCCAGCGCGATGAGGAACCCGAGAGCCACCACGCCCGCCGCGGCCCACAGGATCACCCGTGGCTGCCGCCACGAGGCGAACGTAATTCTGCCGTTTATTCGCGAAAGCACCCGCGACACTATAGGCGTCAACCGCCTGACCGATTTGTCAGGTGTTGGTCAACAATGCCACTCTTCGCGCCAAAGAGACCGGCTTTCCGGCGAAGGACGGGCAATGCGGGCACTCGTCGACAGTCCGATCATGCCATCGGGGCGGTGCGGGTGGCTCCGCCGGTCCGGCTTCACCCACTCCCCCGCGGAGCAGGAGTACGAGCCATCGTGGCAGCGCGCCGAGGCTCCACTGTGCGTGCCGCCGCTTCCGCCGGCGACGGACGAGCCGCTGCCACCCGTCACGGAAGACGTTGTCCCGGGCGCCTCGGAAGGCAGGTGCAAGACCGCGGCCGGCACGGCGGCCGACGCCACTCCGGTGCGTCCCACCCGGTGAGCGATCAGGACGCTCATGGCCGGGTTCCCCCCTGATGAGCTACTGCGCGAAGCCTTTGCCCGCACGACCCCGCCCCCCGGGCGCCGCCACGACAGGCGCTAGCCCGCCCGCACCCGGCGCAGCACCTCGATGCCCAGCTCCAGCGCCTCCTCCGGTTCCGTCACGCACTGCTGCAGGTCGACGAAGCAGCTGTCCGCACCGGATTCCCGTACGCCGCGCAGCACCGTGGCGATGTCCTCGGCCGACGCGCCCGGCCGGGGGTTGTGGCGCAGGCACTGGCGCAGCGCTTCCGGGTCGCGGCCGGCTTCCTCGGCGGCGCGGCGGGCCGTGGCCCAGAGGCCGGCGTGGGCCTCGGGCGGCAGGACGACGCCGGCCCAGCCGTCGGCACGGCGGCCGACGCGCCGCATCGCGGCCGGGCCGAATCCGCCCAGGAGGACGGGCGGGTGGGGTCGTTGGACGGGGCGGAGGCCGACGTGGGCAGGCGGAACGGTCCACTGCGGGCCTGTGTGAGCGAACGTTTCCTCGGTCCAGATGCCGTGGAGGACGTCGAGGATCTCGTCGAGCAGTGCGCCGCGGCGGGTGAAGTCGGCGTTGACGGCGCTGTATTCATCACGCATCCAGCCGATCCCGAAACCGGCGTCCAGGCGGCCGCCGCTGACCTGGTCCAGCGAGGTGAGGCTCCGGGCGAGCAACAGGGGCGGGTACCAGGGGGCGTTGAGGGTGCTCGTGCCGAGCCGTACGCGGCCGGTGGCGGTGGCGGCGACGGTGAGGACGGTGAGCGGGTCGAGGAAGGTCTTGTACTGGGGCGGGTAGGGGTTCTCGGGGGTGTGCCCGGGATAGATGTCGCTGGGGGCGACGGGGGTGAGGGAGCGGTCCCCGACCCACAGCGAGTCGAATCCGGCGGCCTCGGCGTCCCGGGCGAAACCGGCGATCGCCGCGGCGCGGGCATGCGTTCCGTACTGGGGCAGGGCGATACCAATCTGCATGATCCCTATCGTGGCGGGGCGCCGTCCGCGGGCCCGCGCACGCGAGGTGTGACGCTCGCCACGGACTCGAAGGCCGCTGACCGGCCCCGCCGAGGGACGCCTCCCAGGACCGTGGGAGGACCCGCCTGCCCCGACCTTCCGCCCGGTTGAGAAGCGGGACCTGAGAGCATGATCCCCTGCGGAAGGAGAGGAGTCCCCCATGTCCCCGGAAGAGATCGTCGACGGTCAGCTGGCCGCCTACAACGCGCGCGACCTCGACAAGTTCCTGGAGTACTACGTCGAGGACGTACCGGTGTACGCGTTCCCGTCGGGCGAGCTCCTCACCGACCGCTCGGGCCCCGCCTTCCGCGAGCGCTACGCCGCGCTCTTCGCTTCGAGTCCCGGCCTGCACGCCGAACTCGTCTCCCGTGTCACCCACGGCCGTATCGTCATCGACCAGGAGCGGGTGACCGGTTTCATGGGCGGCGAGGAGCGCTCCGCGGTGGCCCTCTACGAGGTGGGCGAGGAACGCGTCGAGCGGGTCTGGTTCGCGGTCTGACGCAGGCTGTCGGCAGCGCTCACGACCGGACGCCGTCGCCCTGCGGCATGTGACGCCCACCACGAGGCGCTGGAGCCACGGCCGTTGCGGCATGACCTCCGGTCCGGCACCTGCTCGTCCGGGAGGCGCGCGTGCGGCCTCCGTCACACCCACGAGGCGCCATACCGCCGCGACGCCCGGGTAAGGAGCATGAGGCCGGTGGGGAGAAGAGCAGAGGAGGTCCCATGGTGCGCCGTGGGTGCAAGAGGTTGATGTCCGGGTTCGCCGCCCTTGCGGCGGCCGGGTTGTTGGCGGTCTCCTCACCTCCTCCGGCCGCTGCGGAACCGGACACGGGCGGCGCGCACGACAGCACCCGGGCGGCCATGGACGCGGCGGTCCGCCGGGGCGTTCCGGGCGTGCTGGCCGGGGCCTTCGAGGACGGCCGCCGGTGGACGGGTTCGGCGGGGATCGCCGACGACGGCACCAAGCGCGCCCCGCGCCCGGAGGACCGCTTCCGTGCCGGGAGCATCACAAAGACGTTCCTGGCCACGGTCGTTCTCCAGCTGGAGGCCGAGGGCAGACTCCGTATCGGCGACACGGTCGAGAAGTGGCTGCCCGGAGTGGTACGGGGCAACGGCAACGACGGCAGCAAAATCACCGTCCGGCAACTGCTCAACCACACCAGCGGGCTCTACGAGTATCTGAAGGACCCGGCCCCGCACTACGGCGGCAAGGAGTGGCTGGCCCACCGGTACGACACGTGGAAACCGGAGCAGTTGGCGGCCGTCGCCATGTCCCACCGCCCCGACTTCGCGCCGGGCACCAAGCACGTCTACACCAACACGAACTACCTCCTGACCGCGCTGATCGTCGAACGCGCCAGTGGCCACTCCTACGAATCCGAGGTCCGTCGGCGCATCATCGAGCCCCTGGGTCTGCGGGGCACCACCCTGCCCGGCACCAGCAGCAGGCTTCCGCAGCCTTCGGGGCGGGCCTACAAGTTGTTCCCCGACGACCTGAACACCGTGTACGACGTCACCGAGTACAACCCCAGCCTCATCCGCGGGGCCAGCGACCTCATCACCACCACTGGTGACCTGGACCGCTTCTGCACCGCCCTCCTGCGCGGCACCCTCCTGCCGCCCGCGCAGCTGAAGGAGATGACGACCACGGACCCCGTCACCGACGGCTACGGACTGGGGCTGTTCACCCTCACCACTTCCTGCGGCGTCAAGTTGTGGGGTCACAACGGCAGCTTCGCCGGCACCGAGACCTGGGCCCTGTCCACCCGGGACACCCGGCACCGGCTGGCCCTCTACCTCAACACCGACGCGTTCCTCGGCGCCGGTCCGGCCTCCGCCGTCATCGATGCGGAGTTCTGCCCGTCGTCCACGCGGTGACAGTCTGTCGACGAGGCGTAGGCTGGCCGGACCGCGTCGCACACGCCACTGTTTTCCCTCCGGACACCAGCGACAACAAGACAACGCGCGAGGTCACCCTGTCGCGATGACGCAAGCGCCCCTACGCTGATGAGCGCAGTCGGTTCGCGCCGCGGTCCGTGGCGCGTCGTAAGAGGGAACCCGGTGGGAATCCGGGACTGACCCGCAGCGGTGAGTGGGAACGAACGCCGTCAACGGCACTGGCCCCGTCCAGGGGTCCGGGAAGCGACGGCCAGTAGGTGTCGCCGGAGGAAACCGGCCGACGTGCCCACGAGTCCGAAGACCTGCCACTGCGCGCGTGCGACGAACTCGCACGCGCTGTTCACGGTGGCCTCGAGGGCTGGGCCGGCGGTGCAGGCGGAACGACGCGCGTACGCGGCGCGGCCGCCCTCCCACTCACCGGTCCTCCGTCGGGCCGGGGCGGCGAGGGAGGACGTGTTCGTGACCGAGGCATCCCGCCCGGGCGGCAGACGGCCGCACCGGGCACGGCCGTCGTACGGCGGCCCATGCGGCCCATGCTGACGGCGTCGTCCCGGACCGGCCGGACGCGGACCGACCCGACGCGGATCGCCTCCGGCGTCTGCCACGGCACCCTGGGCGAGCTCTACCAGGGCCCGCTGCGCCCCGGCGCCGATCCGGACATCGCTCTCGTCTCGTTCCCCGTGGACCGCCATGCGTGGGTGTACTACACGCACGGCACCGCCGCCCCCAAAAGCGCGTCGCCCCTCGGCGAGAAGGCGGCGACGGCCGCGCGCCTCTTCCTGGACCACTTCGGGCTGACCCTGCCGCCCGGCCGCTGGAGCACCCACTCCGACCTTGACGTCGGGGTGGGAATGGCCAGTTCCACGGCCGACATCGTGGCGACGCTGCGCTGTCTCTTCCGTGTCTTCTCCCTGCCGTACGACTTTGACGTGGTCATCGGCATCCTGTCGGCGATAGAGCGTGCCGACAGCGTGTTCCTCGACGAGTTCGCGCTCTACCTCAGCGGACGGCACCGCGTCCTGCGACGCCTGGGCACCGGTGTCGGCTTCCACACCGCCTTCATCGCGGAGCCGGGCACGGTGGACACCGCCGCCGTCACGCCCCTGCTCCTGCGGCACTACCGGCGGTACGCGACGGAGTACGAGCGCTGCCTGGCGGACCTGCTCAAGGGCTTCGCCTCCGGTGACCCGGCGGCCGTGGCCCGGGCGGCGACCTTCAGCGGCGTGCTCTCCCAAGAGGCGCTCCCCAAGCGCACCTTCGAGGCCGTACTGGCCCACCGCGAGGAGTTCGGGGCGGACGGGCTGTTCGTCGCGCACACCGGCTCCCTCGTCGGCTACCTCTTCACCCAGCGGCCCGCGCCCGCCCTCAAGGGCGAACTGTCCGCCTTCTTCCGCTCGTTCGGCCGCCAGTGCTCCTTCGCCCAGGGAGGCTTCGCGTGACACACCCCGCACCCCCCGTACACCCCCACATAGCCGACGCCCTCAAGGTCCCCGACCTCGTCCGGCTGACGGACGGCATGGTCCTGCTGCGCTTCGAGTCGATGAAGATCTACTCGGCGCTCGGGGCCGTCCGGCACCTGCTCGACCGCGGCACCGTACGCCCCGGACAGACCGTGATCGACAGTTCCAGCGGCATCTACGCCTACGCCCTGGCGCTGGCCTGCCACCGCCACGGCCTGCGCTGCCACATCGTGGCCTCGACCACGGTCGACGCCACGACGCTCGCCCAGCTGGAGATCCTCGGCGCCACGGTCGAGCAGGTCAGACCGTCCCGGAACCTCAAGCTCGACCAGGAGTTACGGGTGCGCCGTGTGCGGGAGATCCTCGTCGAGCGGCCCGACTTCCACTGGATGCGCCAGTACCACGACGACATCCACTACCTGGGCTACCGCGAGGTCGCGGACGCGGTGGCGGCCGCCCTGCCCGTCGACGCGCTGACCGTCGTCGGCGGAGTCGGGTCCGGGGCCTCGACCGGCGGGCTCGTGGAACACCTGCGCCGCCGCGACCCCTCCGTCCGGCTGGTCGGGGTGCAGCCGTTCGGCAGCGTCACCTTCGGGAGCCAGGACCACCACGACCCGGAAGCGATCATCGCCGGCATCGGCTCCTCGATCGCGTTCGACAACGTCCGCCACCACCTCTACGACGCCGTCCACTGGATGGACTTCGGCCACGCCCTGTCCGGTACGGTCGCCCTGCTGCGCGAGCACGCCGTCTTCGCCGGGCTCTCCACCGGAGCCGCCTACCTGGCCGCCGTGCACGAGGCCCGCCGGCATCCCGACCGGCTCCAGCTGGTGATCGGCGCCGACACCGGCCACCGCTACGTGGAGCGGGTGCACGCCCGGCACCGGGAGGCCGCGGACCTCGCCTCGCTCAAGCCCGCCGAGGTCGACAGTCCCGAGGAGATGTCCATGCCCTGGTCGACGGCGGCGTGGAACCGCGCCGCCTGGCCGACGGGCCGGAAGGAGCCGTCCGCATGACCCTGGTGTCCCTGGAATCACTCACCTTCGGCCTGGGGCGTCTGGTGCGCGCCGCCGGCCGGCGGGGCGAGCGTGTACGGCTCCTGACCGGCGATCCGTCCTACTACGCCCACGAGTTGGAGGCACTGCCCCCGGGCGCCGTCGAGGTGGTGGAGACCGACACCTTCGACACGGACGGGGTGGCGGAGCTGCTCGGCCGGACCCCGGACCTCCGTGGCCTGATCAGCTCCACCGACACCTGGATGCCGGTCGCCGCGGAACTCACGTCCCGCTTCGGCCTGCCCGGCCCGGCCCCGGTGGTGCTGCGGCTCACCAGGGACAAGGCGGCCGTCCGGAACCGGCTGTACGAGGCGGGGCTGACCAGGAGCAGAGCCGCCGAGGTGGAGACGGCCGAGCTGCTCGTGAAGGAGACGGGCCTGCCGGCGATCCTCAAGGACAGCGCCGGAACGGGGAGCCAGAACGTCTGGCTGGTCCGGGACGAGCGGGAGCTTCAGGTGGCGCTGGCACAGGCCGCCGGGCGGCGGTTGAAGGGCCGGCTCTTCGCCGAGCCGTACTTCACCGGTCCCGTGTACAGCGCGGAGACCCTCACCTGGGCGGGCAGGACACGGCTGTTGGGCGTCTCCAGCCGGCTGATGTCGCCCGAGCCGCGCTTCCGGGAGGAGGTCACCGCGTTCCCCGTCGCCTTCCCCGAGCAGCGCCGGGCCGCCCTGGAGCGGTGGCTCGACGGCGTCCTCGCCGCCATCGGCTACACCGACCGCTTCGCCCACGTGGAGTTCGCCCTGACCACCGCCGGCCCGGAAGTGGTGGAGATCAACCCGCGGATCGGGGGCGCCCTCGTCGGCGAGGGCCTGTGCCGGGCGCTCGGCGTCAACGTGTACGAGGCGATGGTGGAGGCGGCGCTCGGGGTCCGTCCCGGGCTCATGGACGCGGAGTTCCCCGGGGGCCCGGCCTCGGCCTTCGTCCTCGGATACCCGCGGCGGCCGGGTGTGTTCACCGGCGTCGACGGGCTCGACCGGCTGGCGGACATGCCGGGCTCCCCCGCCTGGTACCCGGTCAAGCGGACCGGCGACCGCATCGAGCACCTGGACGACAGCCGCGGGTACGCGGGGATCGTCTACGCGGAGGGCGACACCGCCGAGCTGGCCACCCACTGCGCCGTCGCCGCCGCCAACGCCCTGCGGGTCATGACGGACCCCTTCCCGCAACGGACCTCCGGTGGCTGAACGCCCCACGGGCGACGCGGGGTTGCGGTCCGCGCTGCTCCCCCTGGCCGGCCCCCTGCGCTTCCTCCTCCTGAGCTCCTTCCTGATCCCGCTCGGCAGTTTCATGGTCCTGCCGTTCATGTCGGTCTTCCTGCACGAACGGCTGGGGATGGGGCTCGGCGCGGTCGGGGTGGTGCTGGCCGCGGCGTCCCTCGTGCAGTTCTCGGGCGGCATCGTCGGCGGGGTTCTCGCCGACCGCGTGGGGCTGCGGCGGACGATGATGTGGGCGCTGGTGGTGCGCACGGCGGGTTTCGCGGCGTTCGTGGCGGCGCTGCGGTGGCCGCCCGTGGCGGTGGCCGCGCTCATCCTCACCTGCTGCGGTGCCGCGCTGTACCTGCCGGCCAACAAGGCGTACCTGGTGCACGGCGTGGACGAGGCGCGCCGGCCGGCGTTCCTGTCCGCGGGCAACGCGGCGCTCAACGCGGGCATGGCGGTGGGCCCGCTCGTCGCCGGTCCGTTCGTGCTGTCGTCCCCCGGTCCGCTGTTCCTCGGCGTGACGGTGCTGTTCGCGGTGGTCGCCGTGGGGCACGCGCGGCTGCCCGCCACGGGGGCGCGGGAGGAGCGGCCCGGTGACGCGCGCGCATCCGGTCAGGGTCTGCTGACCGGCGTGGCCGTCCTGCCGTTCGTCGCCAACGGGCTGGCGTTCTACCTCTACTTCCACTTCCAGCACTACCTGGCGGTGTACGCCGTCGAGCGGGCCTCCAGCGAGTTCTACAGCCTGGTGCTGCTGGCCTGCTTCGCCCTGGTCATCGTCGTCCAGCCGCTCGCCTCGGGCGCGATCCGGCGGATGCGGTACCCGGTCGCCCTGGCGGCCGGGTACGCGGGACTGGCCGCCGGCATGGCGGTCCTGGCGTCCGGCACGAGGACGGCCCTGCTGGCCGGCGGGGTCCTGATCACGCTGGGCGACATCGTGCTCTTCCTCAAGAACGACCTGGAGGCCCTGCGCCGCAGCCGCCGCTCCGCCGCCGTGGTGTTCGGACAGCAGCGGCTCGCCGCGGGACTGGGCGCGTGCGCCAGCGGCGTCCTGGGCGGGCAGCTGTACGGCTTCGGTGAACGCGCCGGGGACACCGGCTGGTTCTGGCTGCTGGCCGCCGCCCAGTGCGTCCTGCTGCCACCGCTCCTCGCACTGACCGGCAGGACCGCCGCGCGTCCTGCCCGCCCCCACCGCAGGGAAGGAACAACGACCACCGATGGCGCGAACGGGCGCGTTCCAGGACGATGACTTCTGGACCGAGTTCTACGACTTCCTCTTCCCGGAGCAGCGTTACGAGCAGGCGGAAGAGCTGCTCGGCACCTCTCCCCTGCTGTCCTTCCCGCCCGGGGCCCGGGTGCTGGACCTGTGCTGCGGCCCCGGGGTGTTCAGCGTGCCGCTCGCCCTGCGGGGCTTCGACGTCACGGGCGTGGACCGCAGTCCGGCCCTGCTGGACCGCGCCCGCAAGCGGTCCGCCGACGCCGGCGCGACGGTCCGGTACGTACGGGCGGACATGCGGGAGTACGCGCCGCCCGGGGAGTTCGACGTCGTCCTCAACATGTTCACGTCCTTCGGGTACTTCGAGGACCCCGCCGACAACGCCCGGGCCCTGCGGGCCATGTACACCTCGCTGGCCCCCGGCGGGACGCTCGTCCTGGATCTGGCCGGGAAGGAGCTGCTGGCCCGCAAGGTCACGCCGCCCAAAGTCGTGCGGAAGGGCGACGACTTGCTGGTGCAGACCGACACGGTGCTGGACGACTGGGCACGGCTGCGGAGCGACTGGGTCCTGGTCCGCGGCGACCGCGTGACGCGGGCGAGCCTGGTCTGGTTCGTCTACAGCGCCGTGGAGTTGCGGCGGATGGCCGCCGAGGCCGGTTTTGAACACGTCGATATCCACGGCGGGTTCGACGGCCGCCCGTACGACCAGGACGCCGAACGCCTGATCCTGCGGGCGGTCCGCGGAGGGTGAGGGGGCCGGGACCCAGGGGGCGCGCGACGGACTGTCGTACGCCCTATGCCCCACGTACGCCGATAAGTAGTATCACCTGGTCATCACCGCGACGGGAGAGACAGGAAGCCGGTGCGATTCCGGCACGGTCCCGCCACTGTGACCGGGGAGTGCAACCCTTCGACAGGCCACTGCGCGCGGCGCGGGAAGGCCGGGGGAACGTCGATCCGGAAGTCAGGACACTGGCCTGTCGCGGGCCCGTTCCGAGGAGCGCGGACTCCCCAGGAGGCATTGCGTGCACGGCGTCACATCCCTCTCCCCCGTCCTTCCCCCCTCCGCCCGGCGCCGCCGGCCCCTTCGCACCGCGGCGCTCGCCGCCGCCCTGTCCACGACGTTGCTGGCCGGCTGCGGCACGTCGAAGGACACCGCCGACGCCGGGTCCACGGCCCCGTCGGCGAAGGGCTTCCCGGTCACGGTGGACAACTGCGGCATCCGCACCACCTACAGGAAGCCGCCCTCCCGGGTGGTCACCATCCACCAGCACCCCGCCGAACTGATGCTGGCGCTCGGGCTCGGGGACCGGATGGTCGGCACCGCCTTCCCCGACTCCGCCGTCCTGCCCGAACTGAGGAAGAAGTTCGAGGCCGTCCCCCAACTGGCGAAGAAGGAACCGTCCTTCGAGACGGTCGTGAACGCCGAGCCGGACTTCGTCTACGGCGGCTACGGCAGCGCGTTCGCCGAGAAGGAGGGCCGCTCCCGCAAGGCGTTCAAGGACGCCGGCATCGACACCCACCTCAACCGCGAGTACTGCGGGAAGAAACAGGTGTCCATGAACGACGCCTACGAG
The DNA here is from genome assembly GCF_015999245.1 of Streptomyces sp. AV19. GTDB lineage: Bacteria > Actinomycetota > Actinomycetes > Streptomycetales > Streptomycetaceae > Streptomyces. The sequence goes on from NZ_JAEAMR010000018.1 coordinate 145,451, forward strand.
GAGATCCGCACCATCGGCACCATCTTCGGCGTCTCCCGGCGGGCCGACGCACTGATCGCCGACCTCCGGGGACGGGTGAGCAGGACCACCGCGAAGGTCGAGGGGGCGCCCGTCGTCCCCGTCTTCGTGTACGACAGCGGCGACAAGGCCCCGTTCACCCCCGGCGGCAAGAGCCTCGGCACCGAGATCATCAAACTCGCGGGCGGGCGGAACGTGTTCGACGACCTCGGCGAGGTCTTCGGCGACGTCTCCTGGGAACAGGTCGTCGCCCGCAAGCCCGAGGTCATCGTCATCTACGAGTACGCGGGCGCCGGGAGCGCGGAGCAGAAGAAGAGGTTCCTCCTCTCCCAGCCCGCCCTCGCCGACGTGCCCGCCGTGAAGAACAAACGGTTCGTCGTCCTGCCGCTGACCGCGACCCTCGTCGGGATCCGGCCGCCGCACGCGGTCGAGGAGCTGGCCCGCGGACTGCACCCCGAGAGGTTCCGGTGACGGCCCCCGCCGAGGCCAGGACCACCAGGACGACCGCCCCGGACGACGACCGCCGTGAAGTCCCGCAGCGCCGCCGGTCCTTCGCGGCCGTCCTGGCGATCCTGGCCGTCCTGCTCCTGGTGTCCGTCACGGCGGGCATGGCCATCGGCTCGGTGCACGTGCCGCCCGGCGAGGTGTGGGGCATCGTGACGCACGCGCTGGGCATCGGCTTCCCGGAGCCGGGCCGGTCCCGGGCGCGGGAGACGATCGTGCTGGACGTACGGGCTCCGCGCGTGCTGCTCGGCGCGGTGACGGGTGCGGGGCTGGCGGTGGTGGGCACCGCCATGCAGGCCCTGGTCCGCAACCCGCTGGCGGAGCCGTACCTGCTGGGCGTCTCCTCGGGCGCGTCGCTGGGCGCCGTCATGGTGATCGTCTTCGGGGTGAGCCTCTTCGGCCCGGTGTCGCTGCCGGCCGCCGCCTTCGTGGGCGCCCTGTTGACGCTCCTGCTGGTGTACACGACGTCCCGGGCGGGCGGGCGCATCACCTCGACGCGTCTGGTGCTGTCGGGAGTCGCCATCGCCTCCGTCCTCACCGCGGTGACGGATCTGCTGCTGCTGACCGGCAACCGGGGCAACGAGGCGCGGGAGGTCCTCGCCTGGACCCTCGGGGGACTCGGCGGCGTGCGGTGGAGCACCCTGTGGCTGCCGGGCGCGGCACTGCTGCTGGGCATCGTCGTCCTGCTGGTCCAGGCCCGGTCGCTGAACCTGCTGCTGGCGGGCGAGGAGGCCGCCACGACGATGGGGCTGGACGTGGCCCGGTTCCGGGCCCGGATGTTCGTCCTCCTCTCCCTCGTCACCGGCGTCCTGGTGGCGGCGGCCGGGCCGATCGGCTTCGTCGGCCTGATGCTGCCGCACATCATGCGCCTGGCCGTGGGCGGCGACCACCGCCGTCTGCTGCCCGCGGCCGCGCTGGCCGGCGCGGTGTTCCTGGTGTGGGCCGACATCGCGGCCCGGACCGTCGCCTCCCCCATGGAGATCCCCGTCGGCGTACTGACGGCCCTGTGCGGCGGGCCGTTCTTCCTGTGGCTGCTGCGCCGGGACGCCCGGCGCGGCACGGACCGGGGGACGGCATGAGCGCGGCCGAACTCGCTGTCGACGGCGTCACGTTGACCGCCGGGGCGCACCGTCTGGTGCGGGACGTCTCCCTGACCGCCCGGCCGGGGGAGGTGGTCGGCCTGGTCGGCCCGAACGGCAGCGGCAAGTCCAGTCTCCTGCGCGCCGTCTACCGGATCCTCCGCCCCGACTCCGGGAGCGTGCGCGTGGACGGCGCCGACGCCTGGTCCCTGCCGGTGCGCAGGCTGGCCCGGACCCTGGCCGCCGTGGTGCAGGAGTCCGGGGCGAACTTCGACCTGGCCGTGCGGGAGGTCGTCGCGATGGGCCGCAGCCCGCACAAGCGGCTGCTCGACGGCGACACCGCCGAGGACGCGCGGATCGTCGGGTCGGCCCTGGAGTCGGTGGACGCCGCCGGCCTGGCGAACCGTTCCTTCGACAGCCTCTCCGGGGGCGAGCGCCAGCGCGTGCTCATCGCCCGCGCCCTGGCCCAGCGACCCGCGCTGCTGGTCCTCGACGAACCCACCAACCACCTGGACATCCGCCACCAGTTGGAAGTCCTCGGCGTCCTGCGACACCTGCCCGCCACGGTCCTGGTGGCCCTCCACGACCTGAACCTCGCCGCGTACTACTGCGACCGCCTGTACGTCCTGCGCGACGGCGAGGTGACGGCCCACGGCACACCGGCCGAGGTGCTCACGCCGCGGCTGCTGGCGGAGGTGTACGGCGTGGCGGCGGAGGTGGCGGTGCATCCGCGCACGGGGGCGCCGCAGGTGACGTTCCTGCCGGGGGAACTCACTCGGTCGGGCGTGGTGGTGGCGGATCATTCCGGGGCGTGAGCGCGGGGGACAGACATCGGCCCACAGCCTTGCCGGCCTCGCCAATGACAGGCATGCTCATGCCACCTGAAGGAATCGGGGGGTGCAACCAACATGAGCCGATCAGTTCGCCTGCTCACGACCGGGACCGCCTTGATACTGGCGGTGCAGTTGGCACCTGCGGCGGTTGCCTCGGAAGCCACCGAAACTTTCGCCTGTGGCGTCACAGCACGCAACCGTGACAGCGGCCCTTACGGGCAGTACTTCTTGCAGAACGTCAACCTCCGCAACGGCCCGGAGTGGAGATGCGATGTCAAGTACACCGCCACCCCCGTCAACAAGGTCGACTACTACTGCACAACCGACGGGTTCACGTACCTGCGTACGGCGTCGACAAAGTACGGCTGGGTTCATAACAGCTATCTGAAAGGCGGCGGTTCCACCATTCCTTGCTGACTGCGGACAGCATCCGTCCCGGCGAGGCGCGGGCGGTGATCTCTGTGATACCTTCGGCATCGCCGTGCACCAGTACGAATTCGAGGAGGTGAGTCCGATCAACACCACGACAGGTCGGGACTCCCTCCTTCGCATGGCCTAGGGAGCGCCCGCACAAGGCATTCCGAAAGGCCTGGAACGCTGATGCGCTTCACCTCCCGGACGTCGTCCGACGGCGTCACCGAAGAGTTCTTCACCCTCGACGAGATCCCCGGCGTGCTCTGGACGCCGGACGACGCCCATGGCACTCGTCCCCTGATCCTGCTGGGCCACGGCGGCGGGCAGCACAAGGCGGCCCCCGGCACCGTGGCCCGCGCGCGCCGCTACGCCGCCGAGGGGTTCGCGGTCGTCGCGATCGACGCGCCCCACCACGGCGACCGGCCCAAGGACGAGGAATTCGGCCGGATCACGGCCGAGTTGCGGACCGCCATGGCCGCCGGCGGAAACCCGGGCGCGCTGGTCGCCGGCATGCACGGCCATCTGGCCGGTCGGGCCGTCGCCGACTGGCGGGCGGTCCTGACCGCGGTCCAGCGCCTCGACCGGGTCGGTGTCGGCCCGGTGGGCTATTGCGGCTTGTCGATGGGCTGCGGACTCGGCGTCCCGCTCATCGCCGCGGAACCCCGTATCCGTGCGGCGGTGCTGGGCCTGCTCGGTGTGCACGGGCTGGCCGAGGACGCCGCGCGGATCACCGTGCCGGTGCAGTTCCTGATCCAGTGGGACGACCAGATGGTCGCGCGGGACCAGAGCCTGGCCCTGTTCGACGCCCTGGCCTCGGCGGAGAAGACGCTGCACGCCAACCCCGGCAGGCACGGGGATGTGCCGTCGTTCGAAGTGGACGGCTCGGTGCGGTTCTTCGCCCGGCATCTGGGCTGACGCGATGTCACGGCGTCCGGAGCGAACGCGCCGGACGCCGCAGGACTTGGTGACGTCCTTCACAGACAGCCGCGCCACGGCAGCGGGCACAGCGGTACGGGCGCGTTCGCACATGCGACTTCCCCTGAAGATGCCACGTGCCCGCGAGCGGCCGGAACGACGGCGCCAGTCACGGCCCGGGACGGGCCGGGAGTCCCCGAGAACGACGGCGGGAAGCACACTTCGCACCCGCCAACACTCCGCACAAGCGCTCGACTTAGGTCTACCTGACTTTCCTCCGCAGCACAACATCTGGGCCTGCGGCACCAGATCGTTTCTACATGTAGTGTTGCCCGTGCTGGTGGTTCGCCAGGCACTCCGTGCCCGGCGAGGCAAGAGGGAACCCGGTGGGAATCCGGGACTGCCCCGCAGCGGTGAGCGGGAACGACCGCCGTCATACGCACTGGGCCCATAGAAGGGGCCTGGGAAGCGACGGCCAGTAGGTGTCCTCGAAGAACACGAGGACGAGTCCGCGAGTCCGAAGACCTGCCACCGGTGCGTACGCCGATCCGCGGCGTGCGCGCGCCGAGGCCCCGAGGGAGGGCCGCGTGGCCGTCGTACGGACCCGGGTCCGGCATGCCTTCATCCGGCACAGCCCCCGGCCCCGCCGTGCGCTCCGCCGCCGCTCCCCTCCCCGGCCCTCGGACGGACACGGGTACGAGCGAGAGGAGGCGGCACACCGTTGAGCGGCCTCGTGTATTTCTCCAGCGTCTCGGAGAACACCGAACGTTTCGTGGAGCGCCTGGAACTGCCCGCCCTGCGCATCCCCCTGCACCCGCACCGCGAGGGCATGCCGCAGGTCACCGAGCCGTACGTGCTGATCGTGCCGACCTACGGCGGCGGCAGCCACGCGGGCGCGGTCCCCAAGCAGGTGATCCGCTTCCTGAACGTGGCGGCCAACAGGGCGCTGCTGCGCGGTGTGATCGCCTCCGGCAACACCAACTTCGGCGCGGACTACTGCCTGGCGGGCCGGGTGATCTCGGCCAAGTGCGGGGTGCCGCAGCTGTACCGATTCGAACTGCTGGGCACGGACCACGACGTCCGCGCCGTCAGGGAAGGACTGCAGAAGTTTTGGACACGACACTCGTCGGCGAAGGCGTCGGCGGCATGACCACCGATGGCATGAACCCCGTCACCGCGCCGGCGGCCCCGCGCGAGTCGGTGGGTACGCGCAAGGACTACCACGCGCTGAACGCCATGCTGAACATGTACGACTGCGACGGCCGCATCCAGTTCGACAAGGACCGCGAGGCCGTCCGCCAGTACTTCCTCCAGCACGTGAACCCCAACACGGTGGTCTTCCCGACGCTGGAGGAGAAGATCTCCTACCTGGTCGAGAACGACTACTACGAGGAGGCGCCGATCCGGCGCTACCCGTGGGAGTTCGTCAAGGACCTGTACCGGCAGGCGTACGCGCACGAGCACCGCTTCCGCACGTTCCTCGGCGCGTTCAAGTTCTACACCTCGTACACGCTCAAGTCCTTCGACGGCTCCCGCTACCTGGAGCGGTTCGAGGACCGGGTGGTCGCCACCGCCCTGTACCTGGGCGCGGGCGACGAGGCCCTCGCCTCCCGGCTGGTCGACGAGATGCTGACGGGCCGCTTCCAGCCGGCCACGCCGACCTTCCTCAACGCCGGCAAGGCGCAGCGCGGCGAGCTGGTCTCCTGTTTCCTGCTGCGCGTCGAGGACAACCTGGAGTCGATCGGACGCGGCGTCAACTCGGCCCTCCAGCTGTCCAAACGCGGCGGCGGGGTGGCGCTGCTGCTGACGAACCTGCGCGAACAGGGCGCCCCGATCAAGAAGATCGAGAACCAGTCGTCCGGGGTGGTGCCCGTGATGAAGCTGCTGGAGGACTCCTTCTCCTACGCCAACCAGCTCGGCGCGCGGCAGGGCGCGGGCGCGGTCTATCTGCACGCCCACCACCCGGACATCATGCGGTTCCTGGACACCAAGCGGGAGAACGCGGACGAAAAGATCCGCATCAAGACCCTCTCCCTCGGCGTGGTCGTGCCGGACATCACCTTCGAACTCGCCAAGCGCAACGAGGACATGCACCTGTTCTCGCCGTACGACGTGGAGCGCGAGTACGGCCGGCCGCTGTCGGACCTGTCGGTCGGCGAGCACTACGACGAGCTGGTCGCCAACCCGCGCATCCGCAAGTCGACGCTCAGCGCCCGCGAGTTCTTCAAGACGATCGCGGAGCTGCAGTTCGAGTCGGGCTACCCGTACCTGCTGTTCGAGGACACGGTCAACCGGGCCAACCCGATCCCCGGCTGGATCAACATGTCCAACCTGTGCTCGGAGATCCTCCAGGTCAACTCGCCCAGCACGTACGACGCCTCGCTCGGTTACGAGACCGTCGGCAAGGACGTCTCCTGCAACCTGGGCTCGCTCAACATCGCCGCCGCGATGGCCTCGCCGGACCTCGGCGCGACCGTCGAGACCGCCGTACGCGGGCTGACCTCGGTCTCCGACCAGGCGTACATCGACGCCGTACCCTCCGTGGCCCACGGCAACGCGCTCTCGCACGCCATCGGCCTCGGCCAGATGAACCTGCACGGCTACCTCGCCTCGCAGCGCATCCACTACGGCAGCGAGGAGGGCGTGGACTTCACCAATATCTACTTCTACGCGGTCGCCTATCACGCGCTGTGCGCCTCGAACCGGATCGCGATCGAACGCGGCGCCGTCTTCGACGGGTTCGAGCTCTCCGCCTACGCCGACGGCTCGTACTTCGACAAGTACACCGAGCGCGCGTGGGAACCGGCCACCGAGCGGGTGCGATCCCTGTTCGCCGAGGCGGGCGTGCGCATCCCGGCCCGGGACGACTGGCGCGCGCTGAAGGAGTCCGTCCGGGAGCACGGCATCTACAACCAGTACCTCCAGGCCGTCCCGCCCACCGGCTCCATCAGCTACATCAACGACGCCACCGCCTCCATCCACCCGATCGCCTCCAAGGTGGAGATCCGCAAGGAGGGCAAGCTCGGCCGCGTCTACTACCCGGCGCCGCACATGGACAACGACAACCTGGAGTACTTCCAGGACGCGTACGAGATCGGCCACGAGAAGATCATCGACACCTACGCGGCGGCCACCCAGCACGTGGACCAGGGCCTGAGCTGCACGCTGTTCTTCCGGGACACCGCCACCACCCGCGACGTCAACAAGGCCCAGATCCACGCCTGGCGCAAGGGCATCAAGACCCTCTACTACATCCGGCTGCGCCAGGAGGCCCTGGCCGGCACCGAGATCGAGAACTGCCTGTCCTGCGCCCTGTGACACCCGTACCGACTCCACGGAAGCACTGACGATGACCACCACTCCCCCGCCCCTGACCGAACTGTCGGTCACGCCCCCGTCCTTCCGCCACGACCCGGCGGCCCGCCTGCGCCCGGTCAACTGGAACCGCGTCACCGACGAGAAGGACCTGGAGGTGTGGAACCGGCTCACCGCCAACTTCTGGCTGCCCGAGAAGGTCCCGCTCTCCAACGACCTTCCCGCCTGGCAGCAGCGCCTCACCGCCGGGGAACGCACCCTGACCATGCGCGTGTTCACCGGTCTGACCATGCTGGACACCGTGCAGGCCACCGTCGGCGAGATCGTGCAGATCCAGGACGCGCGCACCGAGCACGAGGAGGCGGTGTACACCAACATCGCCTTCATGCAGGCCGTGCACGCCCGCAGCTACTCCTCGGTCTTCTCCACCCTGTCCACCACCCCGGAGATCGACGACGCCTACCGCTGGGCGGTGGACAACGACGTCCTCCAGCAGCGTGCCAAGGCCGTCCTGCGCCATTACTACGGCGACGACCCGCTCAAGCGGAAGGTCGCCTCCACCCTGCTGTCCTCGCTGCTGCTGTACGCGGGCTTCTACCTCCCCCTCCACTTCTCCACCCATGCCCTGCTCACCAACACCGCCGACATGATCCGCCTGATCCTGCGCGACAAGGCGGTGCACGGCTACTACTCCGGCTACAAATACCAACGCGGCCTGGAGCATCGGACGCCGGCCGGCCAGCAGGCGATGCGGGCCTTCACCCACGAGCTCCTCGACGAGCTGTACGAGCTGGAACTCCGCTACTCCGGCGAGCTCTACGAACCGCTCGGCCTCATGGACGACGTGGCCGTCTTCGTCCGCTACAACGCCAACAAGGCGCTGATGAACCTGGGTTATCCGGCCCGCTTCGACGCCGACGAGACGGAGGTCAACCCGGAGATCCTGGCGGCGCTGTCCCCGGGGGCCGACGAGAACCACGACTTCTTCTCGGGCTCGGGTTCGTCGTACGTCATGGGCAAGGCGGAGGACACGGCGGACGACGACTGGGACTTCTGAGAGACCCGGGCGTGAACCCCCTGAAGAGGCGGGCGCGCGGTCCGGGTGGACGGCGAGCGGGAAGTCTCCGTCACCGGCGTTCGCGGCGAAGGCGCGCAGCGTGTCGGCGGGTATCCCTGCGAGCTCGTGCACCCCGAGCTCGATCAGGCGTCCCGCCTGGGCGGCGAAGCGACGGGAGCGGGGTCACGGCGGCGGAGGACGAGGTCCCGGGCAAGGTACTCCTCGGTCCGAGGTCAGGGGCGGTGGGCCCAGGATCGCACGCGGCGGCCCGCCGGATTGTTCCCGGGCGGGCGGGGACGGTCCGTCCCCGCCCGCCCGGACCGGCCGTCAGTCCTCCACGCCGTAGTACTGCGCGAGGAACTCGATCACCTCCTCCGCGTGCGGCCGCAGCTCCGGCAGGTGCGCGGCCAGCGCGTTCCGTACGGCTTCGGCGAGGTCGGCGCGGCTGGTGGTGGCGGGCTTGACGTAGGGGTCGAGGCGGCGGACGAGTTCGTAGTTGCTGTCCAGGTCGAGTTCGCGCATCGTGCGTTCCAGCGGGGCCGCGTCGGCGGGCGGGGCGGGGGGCAGGAGCCGGCTGACGAAGGTGACGCGGTGCATGACCCGCCAGCACGGCGGCTTGCGGTCCGACTGCCGGGCCTGGCGGAGGGCGGCCGCGTTCGGGTCGGTGCCGTTCTCCAGCCACTTGGGGTCGACGACCTTGTGGAAGAAGGTGTCGAAGTGCTCGGTGTCCTCGCCGAGGTAGAAGCTGAGGAACCGGTACGCGTCGACCTTGCCCGGCGCGTTGACCGGATTGCCGTCGGCGTCGAAGACGGGCTTGCGGTTCGCGTCGTACTGCTGGACGTTGCCGGACGGCGAGCAGGTGATGTCCAGGCCGAAGGAGCGGGTGGCCTCCTTGCCGCGGGCGCGGGTGGTGGTCATGCCGCCGCCGACGGAGGCGTCGAGCTGCGCGTTGACGCCCACGCCCATGATGTCGAAGGACGTGCCGAGGGAGGTGCCCACGGAGCCGGAGAGCGAGTAGGACCCGGAGGTCGTCTCGCTCACGGCGTCCGTGGTCTCGGTGGTCTCGGCGAAGAACCCGCCGTCCGCCGTCCAGACGTAGGTGTTGACCAGGTCCCGGCGGGAGAAGCCCTCGCCGGTGGTGCTGCCGGCGGTGTCCCGGCCCTTCGCGGGCGAGGCGTCGCCGCCGATCGCGCCGCTCAGCACGCGGCCCGCCCGCTCGGCGGTCGGGTCGGACGTGTGCGTCTCGGTGGAGACGGACTCGTAGTAGCTGCGCAGCCGTTGCTGCTCGCGCTGGATGCGGCGCTTGACGGCGTAGGCCTCGCGCGGCTTGTAGTAGCTGTACTCGCCGCGGTCCCGGGCGCCCGTGTAGTCCGGGTCGAGGACCCGGCCGCGCTCGTCGTAGCCGACCGTGCCGTCCAGCGTCCCCTGCTTGGTGTAGCGGGGGTTGATGGGGAAGGGGACGACGTTCCAGTCCTTGGGGATGTCGGGGTTGGGCTGGATGCGGTAGGCGACCAGGGCTCCGCTGTGGGCCAGGCGCAGGGCGAAGACGTCGGCGGTCTGGGACTGGACGACGGCGAAGCCGGTGTTGACCGGGACGTAGCGGCGGCCGAGCGCGGCGTTGAGCGGCTTGCGCGGGTCCTCCCAGCTGCCGGAGAGCTCGACCTTCATGGCCCGGGTGGTGTTCTCACCCTGCGAGACGGCCGTCTCGTCGGCCCAGCTGTTGGAGAACTCCAGGCTGCCGCGCACCCCGGCCGAAACCCTGGCCTTGGCCACCGACTTGGCGACTCCGAACCCGAGCGGTGCGGTGATCATCCACATGTCGACGTCGACCTCGTTGGAGAGGGCGAAGCCGAACGCCGCGTCGACGCTGCGTTCCTTGGCCGACGACAGCGAGTGGACGACCTCCTCGGACTCGCGGAACTCCACCGACGCGACGCCGTCGTAGGTGGCGCGCTCGGGGTCGATCGTGTTGGGGGTGAGGTTCTCGGACGGCACGGGCGGCGCGCCCTCGACGTAGCCGATGAGCTGCGGGTCGAACTGCACCTGGCCGACCCACTCGCTGACGAGGTCGCCGACCTTGTAGCCGGTGACCAGGTGCCAGCGGCCGTCGCGCAGATAGCCGTAGGCCCGCTTGAGGACGCCGAACGCCTCGCCCTTGGAGCCGTACTGCATGTCGGCGTACTCGGCGACGGCGGGTGCCCCGGTGATGCGCTCGTGGAAGGGGGTGCGCATGGCGGCGAGCGCCGAGCGGACCTGGGCGGTGTCGCTGGAGACGGGCGCGGTGGACAGGACGGTCGCGGGGCGGCGGGGTGCGGCGGGCAGCGTGAGGTCGTTGCCGCGCAGGCCCTCGTCCCGGACCAGGTTCGCGCTCTCGTCGGTGGAGGCGCGGTCGAAGGACCAGTAGGCGATCAGGTCCTCCTTCTCGCCCTTGAGGCGGGTGAAGAGGTTGTCGAGGACCTGCTCCTGGGTGCGGGCGGTGCGCCAGAGGCGGACCTCCTCCAGGACGCCGTGGAAGGGCTGGCCGGCCTCGCCGTTCTGGAGCCGCGCGCCGAGGGAGAGCTGGGCGTCGCCGTGGTCGGCGAAGTCGGCCGAGCCGTCGCCGTCGAAGGGGTCGCAGGCGACGGAGACGCCGTTGCGGTAGATCCGGAAGGCGCTGCCGCGCGGGTCGGGGTTGCGGGTCCAGCGGGCGCCGCGCAGCCGGGCGGGGTGCGAGCCGGTGGTGTCGGCGGCGGTGTTGCCGGCGTTCTCCTCGAAGCGCCAGTGCGCGGTCAGGCCGCGGTCGCGAGCGGAGACGGGCGTGCCGAGGCGCGCGGCGTCGCGGGCCGCCGACCACAGCCGGACCTCGGCGACGACGCCGGTGAAGGGGCGGGTCTCCAGGCCCTCGCGGGCGCGGCCGATGTCGAGGGTGCCGGTGTTGCCCTGGGGGCCGGGTCCCTCGTAGCGGGCGGCGCCCGCCTCGCGGCCGTCGATGAAGAAGCGGATGTCCTGCCACTCCTGGACGTCGACGGACTCCACGAGCTCGACGGTCTGCCGGACGGGCTTGCCGTCGGCGCCCGCCGCGGTGATCTCCTTCGTGCCCTTGCGCTCCTGCATCGACCGGCCGCTCTTGCGGACGACGGCGAGGCGGTGGAACGTCCCGGCGCCGACGGCCTCGGTGGAGGTGAAGCGCACCAGTCTGCCGTCGGGCTCCTCGAAGCCGAACTCCAGCTTCCCGTCGGGCAGGACGAGCAGCCGGTACGGGACGCTGCCGCCGGAGCCGTCGGCGGTACGGCCCTTGGAGAGCAGGCCCTGCGTCGTGCCGAGGGCGTCGGTGCGGCAGAACACCTCGAGGGTGAGGTCGTCGGCGATGTCGAGCGCGTCGTTGTCGGACGCCTCGAGGCAGGCGCCGTCGGACAGCTCCACCGCCCACGACTGCTCGTAGGCGGCGGCCAGGTGCGTCCACTCGCGCAGGGGGAAGGCGGCGCGGGTCGCGGTGAGGCGGTTGCCGACGGCGGCGACGACGCGGTAGCCGGCCTCGGCCGCGGTGAGCGCCTCCGGGGCGGTGGCCGTGGTGACGGTGCCGCGCAGGGTGACGGTGCGGTGGTGCGGGGAACGGTCGGTGACGACGGGCTTGCCGTCGGCCCCGGTGGCCGTCCCGGCACAGGGCCAGTAGCCCTGCAGGCCCGTCTCGTCGCCCTGGAGCCGCCGGGTCATCCGGTCGCGGATCTCGACGGCCGTGCGGGCGGTGCCCCACAGCCGGACCTCGTCCATCTCGACGCGGGCGTAGTCGGGGATCCAGCCGGAGTGGGAGCTGCCGAAGCTGAACGGTCCCGCTCCCCAGTAGCCGCGCGTCGCCGTGCGCCGGGCGGCCTCCGCGCCGTCGCGGTAGATCACCTGCTCGCGGGTGGCGTGCGTGTAGACGCAGGCCCAGTGGTGCCAGGCGGTGTCGGTGTACTTCTCCTCGGTGTCCAGGTCGTCGCTGTAGAACGCGAAGGTGAAGGCGCCGTCCGCGCGGAAGCCGATGTGCAGGGACGAGTTGTCGGCGGCGTGGGAGGTGCCATGCCCGACCACGTACTGGGGGCGCCCGTCGGGGGCCGAGGGGCGCCGCGCCCAGAACTCGACCGTGAAGTCGGTGTTCGCGAGCGGGACCTGGGCGTCCGTGATGGCGACGCCGCTCTTGCCGTCGAAGAACAGGGCGGGCGCCGTGGGCGGGGCCGGCGGTGCGAGCAGGCCGAGGGTGAAGGGGCTGTCGCCGGTGTTCGCGTGGACGATACGGGACGCGCCCGGCACGCGCTCGGGGTTGATCCATGCCTCGACCGTCAGATCGCCGCTCACGGCGGCACGGTCCAGTCCCTGCTCCGTGACGAGGGCGTTCTGCCGTCCGTCGAATGCGTAGGCGCGGCCGGGCTTGTCGGCGCGCCAGCGTCCGCCGTGGCCGGGCACGTGGTCGGGCACGGTGCCCAGCGGCACCTCGCGCACCTGCCCGGGGTCGACGACGACGAGCCGGGAGCCGGAGGACAGGGGCACGCCGGGGCGGTTGCTCTCGGCCTGCTGCGCGAAGTCGTACGCCTGGCCCGGCGCGCCGTTGACGATGGCGGCGAAGTCCGCGGCGCGGCGCGGCAGTTTGCGCCAGATCTCGCTCTCGGTGCCGCGCGTGATCGTGAGCTCGCACAGGCCCGCGTCGCCGACGTCCATGATCCGGATGTCGACACCGGCGAGGTCGGTGCCGGCGTCGCGGGCGACGAAGGTGAAGGCCGTGCCGTCGGGGCCGGAGAGCTGCCGGGAGGAGCGGGAGACGAGCGTGTCGTAGTAGGTGGCGAAGAACTGCCCGTTGGCACCGCGGAAGTACAGCACGACACTGCCGGTGGCGCTGTCGAGCAGGTACGGGCGGTCGGCACCGCGGGCGAACTCCAGCAGGGCGCCGGAGGCGCTGAGCCCGGTGCGGTCGACGGAGAGCTGGGGCATGGACAGCGCGATGTCGTCGGTGCCCTTGAGGCCGCCGGTGAGGCGGGCGAGCTCCTCGCGCTTGACTGTCTGCTCGGCCTGGAGGGCCTCGATCTCGCGCTGGAGGAGGGCGAGCCGGTCGCGCTGGGGGCGCAGTTCCTCGAGGCGGGCCTCGTCGGCGGCGATCAGCTTGACGAAGTCCTGCACGTGGGCCTGGGGGGCGGGGCGGACCTTCTCGAAGGTCACCAGCCCCTCGCCGTTGCCGGCCACCGTCTCGACGTCCTGCTGGACGACGGCGTCGTCCTTGCGGTCGGTGGCGCAGACGGCGAGCCGGCTCCAGAGGTTGACCAGGACGGAGAAGCCGTTGCCCCGGTCCAGGGGGGTGAAGTAGGTGTTGTGGTGGCCTTCGAGGTGCTTGTAGCCGATGAGGGGTGCGTCGGGGTCCTTGCTGTCACCGGAGACGTTGAGGTCCTTGGCGACGTGGGCGTTGCGGACGTACCAGCACGGCTGGCCGTTGTACGCCCCGTCCGTCCCGTCGAAGTACCACAGGGCGGTGGCCGCGTCCTTGTCGGAGGTGCGGATGACGGGCGGCCAGTCACCGGTCCCGTTGTCCCTGAGCGCGAGGTACTGGTCCTTGCCGTCGCGCTGCCGCTTGAAGCGGACGCGGAAGCACCAGGCGTGGAGCGTGCCGTCCAGCTCGGCCCTGCGCTCGGCCACGCGCTTCTCCAGCGCGGCGACCTCGTCCTTGCCCTGGGCGAGGCGGGCCGCCTCGGTCTCCTTGGCGGCGATGTCCCGGGTGATCTCCTGGACGCGCCGGTCCAGTTCGCTGATCGCGTCCACGTCCCCGCTGGCCTCCGGCGCGGCGAGGACCGGCAGCGCCAGTTCGTCCGGCACCTGGGCGAGGCGTCCGTCGCGGCCGACGCCGAAGTCGACGGTGGCGACGTACGTCTCGTCGGTGGCGGCGCCGGTCCTCGGGTCGGGGCCGGAGGTGGCGTACGACAGCAGGACGCGGGCCTGGCGCTTGGCGGGCTTGGGCTCCTGGCCGTAGCCGACGGCGGTGTCCTCCTGCTGGTGGTAGAGGACGGCGGACAGGCCGGAGACGACGCCGCGGCCGACGACGGCGAAGCTGTCGCGGCGTACGCCAGGGTGGTCGCCGATGGGCGCCCCGGAGGTCACCCACCGCGGTCCGCCGAGGAGTTCGCCGTGCCGGGCGTGGTCGGTCTGGTCGTGCAGGCGGGTGCCGGAGCCCTCGTCGAAGCGGTAATAGGCGACCAGACCCGGGTCGTTGCCGATGAGGCGGACGCCCTTGTCGCGCTCGATCTCGTCGGCGGTGCGGGCGCGGTCCCAGATCCGTACCTCGTCCAGCTCGGCGCGGGCGCCCTGGGCGAGCGCGCGGCCCAGCAGCAGGGCGCCGGTGCCGGTGTAGCCGGCGTCGGTGGTGCGGCTGCCGGCCTCCTCGCCGTCGCGGTAGACAGTCTGGCGGCGGGCGGCGTGCTCGTGGACGCAGGCCCAGTGGTGCCAGTCGGTGTCCTCGGTCGGCACCTCGGCGTTGAGGTCCTCGGCGTAGAAGGCGAAGGTGAAGCGGTTGTCCTCGCGGAAGCCGATGTGCAAGGACTTGTGCGGGCTACCGGTCTCGTCACCGTGGCCGACGAGGAACTCCTGGCGGCCGAGCTCGGTGCGGCGCGCCCAGAACTCGACGGTGAAGTCGCGGCCCGCGAGCTCCGGCCCGTCGGCGACGCGGACGTGGGCGTCGCCCTCCCCGAAGGTCAGGGCGGTCTCGGCGTGGCCCTCGGTGCTGATCACGGGTATCAGGGGCAGGCCGGTGAACGGGCAGGTGCCGGGGCCCGATTCGTGGACGGCGTCGCGGTGGGCGGGGACGGGGCTGGTCCAGGCCTGGGTGCCCTGAAGGTTGAACAGGCCGTCGCGGCCCTGCTCGACGTTGAACGAGTCGACGCGCCCGGTGGTGTCGTTGTGCGCGAAGATCTGCCAGCGCTGCCGCCCGTGGACGGCGGTGGGCACGAGCAGGGCCGCGAAGCGGCCGCCGGAGAGGTGGCGGACGAAGGACAGCTCCTGCGTGGGCTCGTGGAAGGGACGGCCTTCCATGTCGGTCGTGCCCAGGCTGTCCTTGGCCGAGTCCGGCCGGGTGCGGTGCCGGCTGCGCCGGTAGCGGGCCTCCAGGACGGGCTTCAACTCCCCGCCGACCAGCAGGAACCGGTCGCAGAGCAGGGTGTCGGCCACCAGCGGCACCTTGGCCCCGGTGCTGTCCGTGACGTAGTCGCCGCGCTCCGGGTCGCCCGAGGATCCGCCGCCCATCAGCTTGTGGACGGCGTCGGGGTGACCGGCGCCGACGGACTGGCGCAGGACGACGATGTGGGTGCCGTCCGAGAGGACGTGGAAGGGCGCCGGGGCGGTAAGCCGGGCCGTTGTGGAGAGGAAGGCGTCGGTCTCGTCCTCGTCCAGCCGTTCGCCCGGCGCGGCCTCCACCCGGCCGCCGTTCTTGACGACGGGCAGCGCGGTGGCCCCGGCGGCCGCGAAACCGACGTCCGCGATCTCGGACGGGAAGCGCAGCGGCAGCGGGTTCTCCGACCAGTAGGCGGCGTCCAGTTCGCCCTTGGACTCGTCGTGCCGGGACAGGTCCAGCACGCTGTAGACGATCCGCCGCCGGTCGTCCATCGCGAGGGCCACCGTGGTGCCCTGGTGCCGGACCGTGGTGGTGTGGACGTAGACGCGGTCGCTGTAGACCTTGAGAAGGTGTTGCTCGCCGGACAAGAAGGCTCCTTCGAGGCGGTGGCCACCGGGGCGCACCGATAACGGAAAAACGCCGCTGACCTGCGTCGCTCGTGATCGGTCGCAGTGCGGCGATCACACGATCGGGCAGGGCTGACGGGGCGTCAAGGGAGGACTTTCGGTCAGGTGGCCGGTCCGGGCCGCGTCGCGTCGTGGGGGTGCCGGGGTCCCACGGCGCGGCGGACGGGAGGGAGCCGTCCGCCGCTCGCGGATGGCTCCCTCCCGTTCGCCTCAGGCGGAAGGGAATTGGTGATTGCCCCAGGCGATCGTGACGCTTGTGGAGCCGGTGTTGTACATGCTGGGGGCCTTCAGCGTGGTGCGGGAGACGTCGAGGTGGCTGTCGCCGCCTTGGCCTCCCGCACCGCCCTGGCCGCCCGCACCGCCACCGCCGCCACCACCGGCACCGCCGCCGGCGTAGCTCCAGCCGAAACCACTGCCCGAGCCGCCGCCACCGCCGCCGCCACCGCCGTAGCCCGCTCGTCCAGCGCTCCCGTCGGCGCCGCGTCCGTCACCGCTCCCGTTCGCCCCGCCCCCGCCTGCCGCCCCGCCGGGGCCGCCGCTGCCTCCCGAGCCGCCGTAGCCGCCGCGGTTGTCGCCATCCGATGTCTTGGGGGACCCTTGCGAGCCCCCCGACTGCCCATTTCCGTCGCCGCCGGACTGGCCTCCCTGGCTGCCACCGCCACCACCGGTGCCGATCCAGTCGGCGGTCCCGGCCCCGCCTCCGTAGCCGCCGCCTCCCGCGGTCTGACCCCAGTAGCCCCAGCCTTCGCCGCCGTCACCACCGCGTGTTCCGCTGTCCCCACCGGATCCGTTCAAGCCCTTCCCCCCGGCCACCGTTCCGCCGGAGTCCGTGACCAGGCCCGCGTCTCCCCCGGCGCCTCCGGACCCGCCGGCGCCCCCGGAGCCGCCGGGGGCACCACTGGGATGGCCCGAGGTGTTGCCCTCACCTCCGTCGCCCCCTCCACCGCCGGACTGGCCGCCGCCACCCGGCCGGCCGGCGTCCCCGCCGCTGCCCGCCCCCACGATCAGCGTGTTCCCGCGAAGGACCTGCGCCGACGCCCCGGAAGCCCCGTTCCGGGCTATCCGCACGGTCAGTTGCTCTTGCGGCTCCACATACACCAGGACCTGGATGTCCGCTCCCCGGCCGCCGCCGGAACCGCCGCCCGCCGCGCCTCGCAGGCGCAGGTCCAGCAGCGTGACCGCCGCCGGGACCGTGAAGGTGTGGTCCCCCTCCTCGGTGAACTCCTGCCTGCCCGAAGGGTTGAGGAGGGTCAGCCGCCCGCCGTCGCCCCCCACGTCGCCGCCGGCCGTGACCTTGCCCTTGACGATGAGCTTGCCCGTCACGTCAGGTCCCCCCGCAGCGGAGTGCCCTTGTCGTCGAGGAACTTCCCGTGCGTCGCGATGTCCTCGGTCGCTTCGAGGCTTCCGGTGACGTCGGCGTCGCGGCCCACGGTCAGGTCCTGGGCGATGGACGCGCTGCCGTCCACCGTCAGCCCGGTGAGACGGGGGTTGGCGACCGTGACGCCCGTCGTGAGGTAGTGCGTGGACCCGCCGGCCGTGTACTCCAGCCGGAAGACGGTGTCCCGGGTGACCGTCCCCCACCACTCGCGGCCTCTGACCACGTCCTCCTTCTGGTCGTCCGCCCTCTTCGCCCCGGCCCCGTACAGCACGGTGTAGTTGATGTCCGTCGGACCGTCCCACATCAGGCGGACCTTGTTGCTGTCCTTGTCCTTGCCCAGCTCCACATCGCACGGCTCGGCACGGAAGTTGCCGACGAACGGGAGCTCCGGGGGCGGGAACTTGGTGATCTCCAGGGTCCGGTAGCGCGGGTTGACCGGCCACTGGGTCACTTCCTTCGTGGCGGTCTCGCGGATCTCGACCCGGGCCGTGCCCGGCTGGGTGCCGATGTGCAGGTTCCGCAGCGTGATGGTGATGCCGGAGCCCTCCACCTTCGTCCCGTCCGCCGGGGGCTTGACGCGGAAGCTCGCGTACTCGCCGGACGGCAGGACGGTGCTCGCGCCCTTCTGCAGCTGCTCGACGGTCCATCCCTCGACGCTGCCGTCGCCGTCTCCCCCGCCGGTCACCACCAGGCTCTGGGCCAGGTCGCCCTCCGGCAGCGAGAAGATGATCTCCCGGCAGTAGACGGTGTCGCCGCCGCCGTTGGAGACCACGATGTGCACGGTCGAGGTCGGGTTGGCGGCGGTGGCCGCGTACAGCGGGTAGGGGTCGCTGATGATGGCGTAGTCGAGCAGACAGGGGTCGTTGGCCGGCTCGTTCACGAACTCGGCTCCTTTCCGGGGTGGGTCGGTGTGCTGTCGGGTCACGAGCCGTCGAGGCCGTCGGTCAGGCGCAGGAAGCCGGTGCGGACGACGGGTCCGTCCTCGTCCAGCCGGGCGGTCTGGTCGATCTGGACGACAGCCTGGTGGTTCCACTGCGGGGCGGACGCGGCGCCCTCCGGCGCGTCGGGGACGACCAGTTCGGACCAGTCCCAGGTGCCCTGCGGGGACGTGGGGTGGGGCAGGGCCAGGGAATTGACGAACGTGGTGGTCCCCTGCTCGTCCTTGACCGGAACTTTCCGTGCCGTGGTGAGCACCGGGCTCAGCCTCAGGGCGACCTTCATCGCCGCCATCGCCGTCCGCGTGAAGCGGGACGGCAGCCGCAGGTCTGTGACCGGCAGGACGTCCGTCGTGGCGTGGACGGCCGCCTGGGGGTCGAGCAGCAGCGTCAGGTGCGTGCGGTCGTGGGAATCGGCCTTCAGAGCGGGCCAGTTGTCGCCGGAGATCGGGGCGACGTAGCCGGTCGGGTGCTCCGTCCCCGGCTCGGCCACCGCGTAGAACGTGGTGTAGTCGTCCTCGGAGAAGTAGCCGACCAGGCCGTCGCCCTGCTGCCCGGCGTTGCCGAGCCGTACCGGCCAGCGGTAGGTGAGGTACTCCATCTCCTCCGGCACCGGCTTGCCGGCGTCCCACTCGGCCGGGGTCCGCCAGTCCAGCGCGTGCTGCCAGCCCGGGTCGCTGACGGGCGGGCCGTCGAGTTCGAAGCCGAGCCGGGCCCGGACCAGGGCGAGGGGGCGGCCGAGCAGCGCGCCGAGGACCTCGTCGCCGTACGGGTTGCCCGGGTCGATGCCGGCCAGGCAGCGGTCGACGGTGGCCATCAGGTCCGCGAAGGCGTCGGGGCCCTTCGCCGCGAGCTCCTTCACGAAGGCGTGCAACTGCGGCCGATCGGCACTCAGTTGGTCGATCGTGTGGACCTGCGAGTCCGGCAGCGGACCCCAGGCGACCACGGTCGAGAGCGTGCCCGTCGCCTCGTCCTCGCGGAGTGCGAGGCGCAGTTCGCCGAGCGGGGCGCCCGTGGGGGCGTAGCAGAGCAGGGAGCGGTCGACGTAGTTGGGGATGATCCACGCGCACACGGGGGTCGTGCCCGCGTGCAGATCGACCAGTTCGTCGGGTGCGGACTCGTGGACGAAGTCGAACCGCAGCCGGGCGGGCTGGAGCAGCCGGGGCGGCAGCTGGACGAAGCGCTCGGGCAGGTCCGTCGCCGCGTACCGGCCGTTGGGGCGCAGGCTGTCCCCCAGCTTCGGCATGAGGAAGCCCGCGTCGCCTTCGAGCAGGACGTCGAGGGTCTGGCCGAACTCGTCGACGACGCTGAGGGCGCTCAGCGCGAACTGGCCGGCCCGGATCTGGGTGAACCCGGACGGCAGCCAGCCCTGGAACGGCACGGGCAGCGGGCCCGCTTCCGGCAGGTGGCCGCGGGCGTCACCGACGAGCTCGCCGATCCTGCCGGGCGGGCTGAGGTTGGGCGTGGGGTTCCGGCAGGCGAACGCGTCGGTCAGCCCGTCGAGGCTCTGGGAGAGCAGGTCGAGGTCCTTGACCTGCGCGGCGGCTTCGGCGAACGCCTCACGCGCCGCGTCGGGGTGGCCTGCGGCGTGCCGTTCCAGGCCGCCGCCCATGGTGTGCTGAGGCAGGGGTACGAGGAAGCGCCGCCCGGTCACGTGGAGCGGGGTGTCGGGGGTGCCGTCGCGCCACCGGTAGTGGCTGCCGTCGAACTCCCAGTTGGCCGTGCCGGTCCCGCGGTCGCGATAGGGGACGTTCCAGTGCGTGACCCGCCACTGGAACAGCAGCGGCTTCCACGGCTGCCGCCAGGACCGCGGGACGAGGCCCTGCGGGAGGGACGACGCGTGCGCCGGGTCGAGCAGCCAGGTGAACTCGCCCAGCAGGGCGGGGACGACGGCGGGCAGCCCGGCGGCCTTCAGGGTGTCGAAGGGGGCGGGGAGGCCGCCGCCGGGCTCGACACCGCCGAGGATCTGCGCGGGTGTCCGGCAGACGAGGGGCCCGGTGCCGGACGGCGTGGCGTGCGGCGTGTGGCCCTTGGACCCGGCGAGCACCACCGTCGGGTCGTTGACGTGGTGGAACGGCGGCAGCGCCTCCCTGCGGAGCTCGTGCCCGGCGAGCTCCGGGTGCCGGTCCTTGTAGGCGGCGACGGACCGGTCCAGCTCCTGCTGGTCCGCGCCGTGCGGGATCCGGTCCAGGAGCCCCTTGAGGGCCTCCTGGCGCTTGGCCACCTCGGCCGCGAGGCCGGACGTGTTGTCCGGGTCGATCTCGGCCCGGAACTGCTCGCGCCGGTACTGCCGGGGGATCAGGGGCAGGCCGTGCATCCACCACAGCGCGTACAACCGCTTCTGCAGGGAGGCGAGTTCCCGTACGGCCCTGTCGTACGCGTCCTGGTCCTGGTTGAGCTGCGCCAGGCACCGCTCCTGCTCGGCGGCCGCGCCGGACCAGGTGACCGAGGCCGGATCGCCGGACGGGTTGCCCTGGTCGGACGGGTCGGCGAGCCGCCAGACGTAGCCGCCGGGCAGCTGCTGGAACCAGCCCTTGTGCAGGGCCTGGGCGGTGGCGACGGGACCGTCGGGGCCGTCGAGGGTGTCCAGCAGGCCGCGGCCGAGCGCGTGCAGCAGCGCGGGGTCGGTGTGCCCGACGGCGTTGCCGGAGGCGTCGGGCAGGGCGGCGCGGCCCGCGGCGATCAGGGCCGCGTGGGCCTCGTCCGCGCTGCTGCCGACCGCGATCCGGTCCTTGACCGCGTCCTTGTCGGGGCGGTCCCAGTCCGCGGGCAGTTCGTCGCGGTTCCAGGCCACGCCGACGGCCCGGCCGCAGTAGGCGGTCCTGCCGGGCTTCCAGTCCCCGGTAGCGCCGGAGGCCGTCCAGCCCAGACCGGCCAGTACCGCCTCGACCGTGGCGCCCTGGATACGCAGCCGCTGGTTCAGCTCCTCCTGGACCGGGTCCGAGTACCAGCCCACGACCTGGTAGTTGAGGGTGGCCGTGACGGGGACGCCGTCCAGCGGGTCGTGCAGGGAGAAGACGTTCTCGTGGTACGGCTGGTAGACGTGGAAGGTCATGAGCCCGGGCCCGACCGCGGTGAGGAACAGGTCGTCGTGGGCGGGGCCGCCGGACGACCGCTCCTGCCAGCCTTCGCCGTCGTGGCCGATGCGGACGGCCCGGCCGATGCGCGTCGGGATGACCGTCGCCCGGTGCGGGCCGGCCGACGGGTCGCCCGTGCCCTTCCGGACGGGGTGGATGAAGGGTGAAGTGCCCTGGTCGGCGTCGAGGAAGTCGCTCTCCACCACCCAGCCGGTGAGCAGCTTGTCGTGGCCGTCGACCTGGCGGACGACCAGCCAGCGGTTGGGGACGAGCGCGAACCCGGTGCCGTCCCGGCCGGCGCTTCCCTTGCGCAGCGCCTCCGGCAACTCCCAGCGCACGTACACCCCGTCGCGCTTGTCGGGCTCGGCGTTCCACGCGTCGTCGTTGGTGAACGGGTCCGGCTCGGGTGTGCGGTTGTGGCGCAGCAGGTTGAAGTCGGGCTGCCAGCGCCGGAAGCCCCGGCCGTCGAGCCCGCGGAGTTTCTCGTTGACCACCAGGGCGTCCACGTTCACCGGGACGATGAGGGTCTCGTCGCCGTCAGCCATGGGAGTGGTCTCCTGTCGTGGGGGTGGTGGTGAAGGTGCGGCGCTGGGCCGCGTTGATCATCTGGAGGGCGAACTGGCCGGGGGTCAGGGGCTGTTGCAGTTCGAGCGCGCCCTGGAGACCGTCCGCGAGCTTCGCGGTCCGCAGTACCCGGTCGGGGCCGCCGCCCGTTGCACGCAGATAGGGGCGCAGTCCCGATCTGGCGGGGAACTGCTTGTCCGGCAACTCCTCGCCGATCCGTCCGGTCAGGGACCGCAGGCGGATGATGCCGTGGTCGACGGGGTCGTCGCTCCCGCCGTCGTCCGGCTCGTCGATGCCGAAGTGGACGCCCTGCTGCGGTTCGCCGATCTCGACGCGGCCGGGGATGCCGTCGACGACGGCCAGCAGCACGTCCTCGGCGAGCGTGGCCCGACGGGCGACGGGGAGAGGGTTCTCGCCGTTGGTGGCGCGCGGGTTCGGGTACGGGCGGATCTCCAGCGCGGGCCAGCCGCTGACGAGTTGGGAGCGCAGCAGCAGTCCGGTGACGGGCCCCTGGGGCTCGGGCAGCGGGGCCTTGCCGTGCGGGCCGAACAGCAGGTCGTCGGCGGCGAGGTCGAAGGAGTGGGCGAGCCCGACGCTGAGCGCGCCCTCCACCAAGGTGGCCGTCCAGTTGCCGTCGACATGGAAGAAGCGCAGGCTCTCGGCCGGCAGCATGCGGGCGTCGGGGACGAGGTGGGCGAAGGGGACGCCTTCCAGGCTGCGCAGCCGGGTCAGCCAGGCGTGGACGGCGGTGAGGTCCTCGTCCGGCTGGTCCCCGGTTAGGGTGTCGAGGGCGGCGCTCAGCCGGTCACGGAGGCCGGTGTCGGCGCGCAGCCGCCGCACGGAGATGTCGGCGATCGCGGGCAGTTGGGTGGCGGCCGGTACGGGGGTGACGGTCGCGGCGACGGTACGAGGGGAGCTCTGATCTGCCCGGTGGATCTCGTGGAGGTGTTCGCCGAGGCCGTTGGTGACGAGGTGGGCGAGGCGCGCCCGGGCTCCGGCGGCCACCCCGGCGACGGGGTGCGCGGGCTCGCTCAGCGCCTCCTCGGCGAGCTTCCGTACCTTGCCGCGCAGCCGCAGCAGCGCGGCGGCGAACTGGTGGTCGGCGAAGGCGACGCCCCGCCCGGCGGTGAACGCGGTGGCGAGGCTGACGTCGAAGACGCCGTACTGCTCCAGGTGGATCAGGGCCTCGGCGGCGCAGCGGCGCCGCTCGCGGTCGGTCTGCCGGGGGACGGGTTCGGCGACGAGCGGTCCCCGGTACCAGCCGAAGGTGGCCCGGCCGGACTCGGTGCGGCAGGACAGCGGCAGGTAGCCGGCGCGGAGCCGGTCGGCGACCTCCTGCTGCTCGGGGCCGGACAGCGGGCGGTCCCCCACGGGGACGCGCAGGAGCAGCCCGGAGCCCTGGTCGCCCTCGGTATCGACGAAGTGCTCGGTGAGGGCGGCGAATCCGGGCGCGTGGTCGGCGAGCGACTCGAACGTCCACGACCACAGGGACACCAGCCGCAGCTTCTCCGCCGGCCCGGTGTACGCCTCCTTCTCCTCGCTCCCGTCGGGCAGCCGGGACTGCCAGCCCTCCAGGGACACCAGGTGGGCGGCGTACCGGCCGCCGACCGCGCTCGGCAGCCGGTTGGCGACGGCGACCGCGTAGTCGCCGGGCTCGATCCGGTCCTCGGTGAGCGTGACGCCCTGGTGCTGCCTGTCGACCCGGCGGACGTGGGTGAGCAGCGGCAGTTCGTCCTTGGCGGGTGCGACGGCGTGGAAGACGGCGGCGGGCACGAGGACGGTGCGGCACACCTGCTTCTCGTCGTCGCCCGTGATCGGGTCGGTGTGGACGTCGAGGGCGGGCAGGACGACGTCGGCCGGGTCGTCGGTGCTGCGGGCGGCCGGGTCGGAGAGCTGTGCGGCGGTGCGCTGTTCGGTGTGGCCGAGGCAGTGCGGGTCGCCGGGCAGTTCGTTTTCGCCGAAGACGAGGAGGGCCAGCCAGGGCAGGGGTGTTCCCTTGCTGTCCGTGCCTTCCTGGCGCTCCCAGGGCAGGGTGGGCCGTTCGAGGGTGAGGTGCGGCAGGACGTCGTCGTACGTGCCGGTGGCGCCGGGCGGCGGGTACGCGCCGTGGATCCACTCCGGTTGGACGGTGAAGCGCGGTGCGCGGACCTCGATGTGCTGGGTGACGGGTGCGTCGGGCGTCGGCAGGTACCCCTCGTCGACGTGGTCGTCGTGGTCGTCGCCCTTGGTGAGGGACTGGTGCGCGGTGAGGGTGTAGCGGCCGGCGGTGAGCTGCGGTACGAGCGCGTCAAGGAACTGTACGTTCAACGCCGGGTCCGGATCGGGGGTGTTCGCGGGTGCGTTCTCGGGCCGGTTCACGCCGCACCGCCTTCCTTGGTTCCTGTGGTGACGGGGGCCGGTGCGGTGACGGCGAGCGCCACCGGGTCGTCGGTGAGGGGGACGGTGCCGGGCAGCAGGACCGGTGGTGTCGCGGTGGTGTCCACGACGTGGACTACCCGCGTCCTCGACCGGACGGCGAACAGCCGGTCACCGGCGGCCGAGACGGCGAGCGCGATGACGTCCGGGCCGATCCACACGGGCTCGCCGGTCTCCTGGGGCACGGCACCGGAGGTGTCGAAGACGGAGACGGTGCCGGAGGTGGCGTTGGCGACGTAGAGGCGGGTGCCGTCCGGGGAGGCGACGAGGGCGCTGGGGTCGGTGCCGGTGCGCAGGGTCGCGACGATGCCCGTGGCGGGGTCGGTGCCGGTGACCGTCACGGTGGACCGCCCGGCGTTGAGCGCGTACACCCAGCGGCCCAGGGGGTCCACGGCCAGGCGGGTCGGGGAGGGTCCGGCGGGCAGGGCGGGGGTCAGTTCGGCGGGCCACTTGCCGGGGGTGACGTCCACCCGCGCGACGGTGTCCTGGTCGGTCCTGGCGAGGTAGACGAGCTGGGGGCCCGCGTCCCACTGCCGCTTGGCGGCAGGCACCGCCTCGCCGGAGGTCCCCTGCGCGGCGAAGTCCCGTTTGCCGGGCGGCGTGCTGGTCAGGTCGAGGATCAGCATCTGCCGGGACTGGGCGGCGGTGACGTACGCCCACTTGCTGTCGGGGGAGACCGACGCGCCGCGGGTCTTCTTGTAACCCCAGAGGGTGTCGGAGAACACCGTGGGCGCTTCGCCCGGCGGGTTCGCGGAGATGTCGCGCACATCGATGCCCTGGTCGTCGTTGACCACGCACAGGCGTGTGCCGTCGGGGCTCACGGCCAGCAGGGTGGGCGCGGCGAGGTCCAGGCCGACGGCCGGGTACGCGGTGAGGCTCTGCGCGTCGACGGGGGTGACGGTCCGCCCGGCGCCGAGCACGTACAGCCGCTCGCTGGCGGTCGGGGTGCCGGGCACCGGTTCGTCCGGCTTCGCGTCGATGTCGCCCGCGACCAGCGCGTCGTCGGCCTTCAGCGGTTCGTTGCTGCCGGGGCTCACGTCCAGGTACTCCATCGCCGCGAACAGCCGGTCGCGGGACTGGGCGACGGTCGTGCCGGTGGACGCGGAGGTGACGGCGGCCAGGGCGGGGGCGGTGTCCCGTACGGTTTCCACCACCAACTCCGGTACGTCCGCCGGGAGTTCCGGCGGCGCTTCCGCGCCGAGCTCCAGGGCGACCGGTACGGCCGTGGCGGGCTGCCGCAGCGGCAGGATGCCGTCCGGCTTCCTGTCGTCGTGCGCGATCACGCCGGCCCCGACCACCAGGCCGGCATCGCCCTTCTCGGCGGGTGCGGGCAGCCGCAGGTCGACGCCCATGAGCTGGTTGGTCACCTGCTGCGTGCTGTGGATGTCGAGTTTCCGGTCGTCGTACGCGCTCCACAGCGCGCCGGGCAGGCTCGCCCGGTTCTCGGCCGGTCGGCCGGCGTACCAGGCGCCGAGGTCCTGCGTGTCCGTGCCCTTGGTCAGCGTGACCGTGAGAACGGAGGCGAGGCCCGTGCCCTGGTCGTGGCGGGGGCGGATGTTGACCTTGTGGCCGGTGATCTCCCGCTGGGAGCCGTCGAGTCGCAGGGTGCTGACGGGCACGGCCGTGCGGACGGCGAAGGAGAACGCGCCGGGCGCGACGATCCACAGTCCGGGCTCGTCCTGGGAACGCACCGGCAGCAGCCCGTCCATGGGGGCGAGCCGGACGGCGTTCTCCCGGGCGGGGAGCTGCTTGACGACGTCCGCCCAGGGGGCCGGGTCGTCGGCGTGGGCTCCGCCCTCGCCGAAGGCGATGGAGAACGAGATGAACCAGAGGTGGATGGTGACCTCACCGGCCGTGGGCGGACCCCACAGCCGCAGCGACGCGCCGATCTCGACCCGGATCGTCTCGCGGACCAGCCACAGGTCGAGGACGAAGCTGACGCCGACGCTGACGTCGACGTCCGCCTCGAAGTGGAACGGCGCCCATTCGATCAGCATGTTCGCGTGCGCGGTCAGCCAGGCGTGCAGGTCGCCGGACCGGTAGTTCACGTCGAGCGCGCCGCCGGCCATGATCGCGCCGGGGGTGAGGGCGAAGTACGAGCCGCCGCTGATCGTCAGCTCGGAGGTGACCGGCCAGGAGAAGCCGAGCCGCGGCACCTTCGGGTAGTGGGCCGGTACGGGGTAGTGGGGGTGGTAACCGCCCAGCGTCAGCACGAAGTCACCGGCGTGGTCCTCGTCGAACCACGTGTACAGGGCGAAGCCGCCGGTCAGCACGCACGCCTCGTCGAGGAGATACGAGCCGGGCGCGAGCTGCGCGGTGACCTTCAGGATCTGCTCGCTGGCGCGGTACTTGGCCGACAGGCCCATCCGTACGCGGGCGTAGGTCTGCGGCCCGGTCTTGGGGAACCTCGCCTCCGCGGTGCCGAGCACGGCGACGGCGAAGTCCTCGCCGACCTCCAGGACGAGCAGAGCCTGACCGTCGAGGAACTCGAAGACCCGGAAGCCGAGTCCGGCGGCGAACCACAGCTGCCCGGCGGCCGGCCGCACCCACGCGTCCTTGCCGCCGCCCATCAGCTTCTGGAGCACGTCCAGTGGTTCGGTGTCGGTCATGTCCTGGAGGAACGGGAACTCCAGCACCTGGTCGCCCTCGGGCAGCCGCAGATCGGTGTTGAAGCCGAAGCCGGCCATGATCTCGGTGACTTCGACGGGCGGCGGCCCGCCGAACTGCCCGCTCGCCTTGCCGAACAGGAACATCGACGGCCCGCCGGAGCTCCCGTGCGGCCACGCGTACGCGCCGAGGGCCGTCAGCCCGAACTGCTCGGCGGACACCACGAGGGCGCCCTCGACGAGCGTGTCGTACGCGGGGTCGTCGGTCCGGCTGACCAGCGCGCCCTTGATGGCGAGCGGGGGCCGGGCGTAGCCGACGCTCATCCCGTCCAGCCGGAAGGACGGGTTGCCCGGGTCGTCCAACGGGATACCGAGGCCGAGTCCTTCGACGCCGATATCGAGCCCGGCCATGCCGAGGGAGGCGTCGAACAGCATCCATACGGTGCCGGCGGCGAAGCCGACGCCGACGCGGCGCAGGCGCAGCGGGCCGACGGCGCGCTGGACGCCGATCCAGGCGACCATGGGAGCACTGGGCGCGGGCGCGGCCGCCAACTGCTTCGCGGACTCAAGGTGCTTGCTGCGGCTTCCACCACCACCCCGGACAACGACCGACGTCGCCGTGGTCCGGCCGGGCAGTCGCAGATCGACGACGAAGGCGAGGCCCTTGGCCAGTCCGTCGCCGGGCAGCGCGGGCAGCGCGGCGTCGGCGGCGGCCACCGCGCGGTTGAGACCGGCCACCCGGGCGGCCGACAGGCCGTGGGAGGCGATCAGCACGCCGAGGCCGCGTACGCCCACGTCCTCGCCGTCGGGTATCTGGCCGTGCAGCAGCGGTATCTGCGACAGCCGGGCGTCCAGGCCCAGCCCGGCGCGGACGGCCCAGACGCGCTCGCCGGCCGCCGCCTGCTGGTCGGAGACGAACAGCAGCGAGCCGCCGTCCTTCTCCTTCACCGCGAAGACGACGGACTTGCGCGGGCCCGAGTACGCAATCGTCAGGGCGGTGACCGTGCCCAGCCTGCCCAGCAGCGCGGTGACGGACTCGTCGCCGCTCACCCCGAGCGCCCCGGCGACGTCGGCGAGCGAGACGCCCTGCGTGTCGGTGCAGGAGGCGGTGAACTCGGCGAGCTGCGCGTCCTTGACCGCGAACGTCAGGACGCGGGGGTCCCCGTGTTTCTGCGGGATCGCGATGGAGAGGGTGGCGGCGTACGTCTGGTCATAGCCGGTCGCCCCGTCGCGCTTGGTCAGGTCTACGCTCAGGTCGAGGTCCGCCTCGGCGGTGCCGAGCGGGAACCGGGCCTGCGCCTGGAGGCCGAAGTGCTTCGAGGCGCTGTCGTAGTCGACGGCGAGGTGCGCGATGTCGACGTCCTTGAGCACCGGGGGCGGCGCGATGCCGAACGCGGAGAAGACGTCGGCGGGTTGGAGGTGGGTGGCCTCGGCGGAGAACTTCCATCCGGCACCGGTGGCCCACGCGCCGTACACGTCCACGGTCGCGTCGCCCAGCTGCCAGCCGGCCGTCGCCTCGGCGGCCGTCGCGTTGTCCTGGTGCCTGAGGACCAATGTGACGTCGGAGAGGGCGAAGTCGTCGCCGGCCTTCCAGACGTCCTGGATCTCCAGCTCGACGCCGTAGCCCCAGGAGGCGTCCCGTTCGAGGTCGGCGCCCAGCTCCAGGCGGCTGACGGTCAGTTCGGCGGGCACGGGTACGCCGGGGAAGCGGTCGGTGAGCAGGTGGCCCAGCGGCAGCGGGGTGAGCAGGGTGCCGGTGAGGGAGCGGTCGGGGAAACTCACTCCGACACCCACCGTAACCTCGTCGGCGAGCGTGACGATGCCACTGAGCACCGCCGCCACTGCCGGACGAGCGGTGTGCGGGTTCACCACGGTGAAGTCGACGGCCAGCTTGTCCAGCTTGAGCAGGCCCGGGAGCGGTTCCCAGGAGGTGCCCAGCTCAAGCCCGATGCCGACGCCGAGCCATCGCGGACCCTGAGGGTCGAAGTTGACGGAGACGTCGGTCAGTCGGAGGGACGCGCCCTGGGCCACCTCGGCGGGCAGCAGGTCGAAACTTCCGGCGAGCAGCCCGGCCCAAGGCAGCAGCGAGTCCATGGCGGGCAGCGGGACACCGGAGAAGTCCCCTGCGAGCTGCCAGCTCTGGAACGTGTTCCGGGGCGGGTAACCCCAGACGTACGGCCGGGGGGACGCCTGTGCGTCGGGGAACAGCAACTCGACACCGCAGCCGGTCTCGGCCGTCGGGGCGTCGTCGCCGATGCCGGGTTCGACGCCGAAGACGAGGTGCACCGGGCCCAGTCCGATCCGCTCCAGTGCGGACGGAATCGCGCTCAGCTCCGCGGGAAGCCCCGGGCCGTCCGGCGTGAGCACGACGTCGACGCGGACACCGGCCACGGTCTCGTCGTTGTCATCGGCGAAGAACAGGACGTCCGCAGCGGACGCCGCCTGGTTCAGAAGCGTGACCTTGCCGCTGACGCGGAGGCCGTCGGTGTCGACGCTCGTCACGTCTCGGATGTCGAGGACGGCATCCGGCAGGAAGGTGGCGAACAGGTCGCCGGCCGGGGCGAGGTCGAGCAATTGCGCGTCGACGCGCAGGTGGGTGTCGCGACCGGCCTGTTCCAGGGCGGTACGCAGATCGGAGATGTTCCAGGGCATGGGAACTGGGCCTCTTCCTACTCGTACCAGATGTCGTAGGAGCCGGGTTTGGGGTCGTCCAACTTCAAATGCCAGTCGACGCCACGCCAGTTGGCCGCGTCTCCCTTGGCCGTCGAGCCCCCGCCCTTGGTCGTCCGTCCGCCCTTGACCGGCGGCATTGCCATGGTGCTGAACAGCCCCTCGGCCGTCGGCGTGTATATGAATTCGCCGTTCTTATTGGAGTCGTCGTGGACGACGTATCCCCACTGCTGCCCGGGTCTCACCTGGACGGGAGGTATGTTGTTGTTCTTCAGAACCTTCCTCCACGTCTTGAGCAGCCGGCCGTCGATATTGCTCTTCGTAAACGTCCCGGATCCCCCTGAGAACACCAGCACTCCCGTACTGACGAACAGCCCGTCGGGGGTGGTGTAGTTCAGCCAGTTGTCGGTGTTGGAGGTTTTGCTCCCGTGGTGGCCCAGTTTGAGCCACAATTTGGTCTGCCGCTCGAGCCGGCCTCCCGCGAAGCCCGTACTGAGGTATTCCTCGTTGAGCTCCACCGCATCGGCCATCAGCAGAACCCGCTGCCGGTTCCCGTTCGCATCGGGGTCCCCCTGGAGCAGGGTCACCAGGCTCGACTCGTTGGCGATGGCTTCCTTTGCGCCTTCCCGGCGCTTCGCCTCGTCCCTTTCCTCCGGAGTCGGCGACGACGTCGGCTTCTTCGGGTACTTCCTACTGATCGTCGGATTCACACCGACCGCGGCTCCGACCATGAGCAGTTCCGCGCCGTGTGTTCCCCGCACCAACGTCTCCGGATTCGCGGGCATGGTGACGAGGTCGGGCTCCGACAGCACACCTGGGCCCCCGTGCCGATCGCAGAACGTCCCCCAGGACTCGATCAGGTCCTGCACAAAGCTCTGGCTGCCCTCCTTGTAGTCACCGACGGTCAGCCCGTACTTGATATGGGCTATCTGGTACTTCAGGCGGTACGGCTGTGTGTCCTGCAGGACATGCGAAAGGAGGTTGAAGTGGTCCTTGTCGGGATGCGTGATGACCAGGCAGTCCAGCACATTCGGGGTCTTCAGGCGCGCCATGTAGTCGCCGATTTTGCTGTCGAGCCGCTTGACCATGTCGGTGTGCCCCTGAAAGGGGTTCAACGAGTCGACCTGCTGGCTCGAACCGCAGTCGATGAGCACCGCGTGCGTCCCGACTTTGTCGCCCGGCTTGTCGTAGAACCACAGTAACGTGCAATCGCCTTGACCGACGTTGAAGAAGACGACTTCGACCGGCATGGACAACCTCTCCGCGTTACGGGGAAATTCAGGACCTCCCGGCCTCTCCCCCACACCCCCGGAGCCAGGCCGACGCAGAATGATCACTCGGGCGGAGAGCCCGCACCGACGCACCCGCCAGTTTCCGGCCACCGCCTCGCACACCGCGATCACGTCACTGCAGCACGGCGCCGACCGGGCGGCGGGGCGCGGAGCCCTGACACCGCGTGGTCACGCCCACCCGCATAGCGGTTACTTATGGTTACTCCAGCACGCGCTGGAGCGTACACGGAGACGAGAGACCGGAAACCTGTCCGAAGATCGACGGAATAACAGGTCCCGCCGGGCCGCCCGGGGGACGGGGTCCGCGCGTTCCGTCGTGCCCTGCGGCTCCTCCGAGAGGCGCGCAGTGCCACGGTAGGAGGCTCCGCTCCCGGCGGAGGACGTTCGCGACGCTCGGCACGGCGACCGCATCCGCCCGGCGGAGCCCGGGCAGGACCGGGGACGCCCATGCCGTAGCGGATGTCGCTGCCTGCGGTGAGGTCGGCCAGGTGCTGGACGAGTCGGCAGATGAGCGCCCGGTCACCGTCCAGGCACTGGTTCCACCTGGTGAGATGCGCGGCTGCGCACGATTGCCGCTGTGGCATCGCTGTCGCCGCAGGGTTCACTTCCGATGGGCGCACGTCCGTCGCCCGGGCCGTTGAGGCAGCGGGTCATGGTCTCGCACGCGATGCCGTACGGGCGTCGGCGACGGCCACCAGCCAACGCACCGTCCCCGATGTGACCGAAAGTGCCGACCCGGGCGAGCGGCGCGGCTCCGGGAACGGAGGGGCGCAGCGCTCGTGCGGCGCGGCGGCGAACTCCGGACGTTGTCCGTCCACAACGGGCAACAAAAAGAAAGGGAAAGGAGGCCACCCACTCCTTTCCACTCTCAACGTATAGCGCACCGGGGGGCTTGCGGCAAGCCCCCCGTCATGCCGCAGAATCACCGGCCGAAGCCGGAATCCATGGGAACGGGTGTTGCGCAGTGCGGGTGTTGTTGTCGACGTACGGGTCGCGCGGGGATGTCGAACCGCTGGTGGGACTCGCGGAGCAGTTGCGGGCGCTCGGTGCGGAGGTGCGGGTGTGCGCGCCGCCGGACGAGGAGTTCGCGCAGCGGCTGGCCGGTGTCGGCGTGCCGTTGGTGCCGGTCGGCCCGTCGGCGCGCGAGTTGACGAAGTCGGCGCCGCCGCCTTCGTCCCTGCCGCAGCGGGCGGCCGAGTTGATCGCCGGTCAGTTCGAGACGGTGATCGCGGCGGCGGAGGACTGTGACGTGTTGGTGGCGACCGGCATGATGCCGGCCGCGGCCGGCGCGCTGTCGGTGGCCGAGAAGCTGGGCATCCGCTCCGTGTCCGTGACCTTCCAGCAGCTGACCCTCCCGTCGCCGCACCGCCGGCC
This sequence comes from Streptomyces sp. AV19, assembly GCF_015999245.1. GTDB lineage: Bacteria > Actinomycetota > Actinomycetes > Streptomycetales > Streptomycetaceae > Streptomyces. The sequence continues at coordinate 177,628 of NZ_JAEAMR010000018.1, forward strand.
GCTGGCGTATCCGGGCCGGCCGTTCCCGCCGGAGGTGACCGACAACCGGGTGCTGTGGGACCTGGACGCCCGGAGCGTCAACGTGCTGTTCGGTGAGGCGCTCAACACGAACCGGGCGTCGATCGGCCTGCCCCCGGTGGACGACGTCCGCGACTACGTCATCGGCGACCGGCCGTGGCTGGCGACGGACCCGGTCCTGGACCCGTGGCAGGAGACACCGGACTTCGACGTCGTGCAGACCGGCGCGTGGATCATGCCGGACGAACGCCCGCTCCCCGCCGAGTTGTTGGCGTTCCTGGACGCCGGCACGCCACCGGTGTACGTGGGCTTCGGCAGCATGCCCATGCACGCGGCGGCGGACGTCGCCCAGGTGGCCGTCGAGGCGGTCCGGGCGCAGGGCCATCGCGTACTCGTCAGGCGCGGCTGGGCCGACCTGGCCCCGGTCGACGACCGGGACGACTGCTTCACCGTCGGCGAGGTCAACCACCAGGCGCTGTTCGGCCGGGTGGCCGCCGTCGTGCACCACGGCGGCGCGGGCACCACGGCGACGGCCACCCGGGCCGGCGCGCCGCAGGTGGTGGTTCCCCAGGCGACGGACCAGCCGTACTGGGCGGGCCGGGTGGCCGAACTGGGCATCGGCGCGGCACACGACGGCCCGGCGCCGACCTTCGCGTCCCTGTCGGCCGCGCTCGGGAAGGCCCTCACCTTCGAGACCCGCACTCGGGCGGAGGCCGTGGCCGGCCTGATCCGCACCGACGGGACGGCGGTGGCCGCGAAGCTGCTGCTCGACGCGATCGGCTGAGCGAGACCGCCGGCGTCGGCGTGAACCACGCGGGACCATCGAGCCGCGGAAACCGCCGGGCGCCGGGCTGCACCGCCGGCTCGGCACCGGGCCTGGTGCCGCCCGGTCACCCGCTCGGTTGTCCGGGGCATGCGGGGCGAGCACCGCGGCTCGACAATGCTCCTGAATGCTCCTGGACGACCGTTCTTCCCGGACACAGGGAGTTCGCATGCGGCGAATACGGTGGGCAGCGCTGGGAATCGGCCTGCTGACAGGCACGTTGATCGCGGGTCGGCTGGCCTACGCGTCCGACACCGTCTCCTTCAACGTGCCGAGCGTGTCCGGCGAATGCCCCGTTTCGTGGACGAAGACGGGCGTCACCTTCCAGGCAACCGTGCCCGGAAGGACACCGTCGTCCTTCACTCTGGAAGGCGGCACAGGGACCGTCGATGTCGCGGGAGATCCGATTGCCCTGGCGCTGGACCCGGCGAAGTTGAGTGACGCGGTGGCCCTCACAGTGAACCTCACGAGCGGATTCACGCTCAGCGACGGCAAGGGGAACGTCGTCGAACTGTCCGGCGGCCAGGCCAAAGCCCCGACCGGCGGGCTCACCTATCTCGTCAGGCATCCGGCCGATCCGTCCGGCGTCAGGATGGCCGCCCTGGATTACCCGTTGCCGGCGAAACTCAACCCGATGCTGGTGTCCACTCTGCCGGTCGAACTCACCATGGACGCAACGACCGATCTCACCATCACGCCCGAATTCGCCAAGGTGCTGAACGATGCCTTCGGCACAGGATCGGCATCCGGTGGCCAGACCTTCGGCTCCTGCACGGGACACGCCGCCACGGCATAGCCCACAACAGCCTGCCAATGGGCACCGCGCTGTTGCACTCCTGGTCGAGTCGGCGCGCACCGATGCCGGAGCAGAAAGTGGCAGAAAGTGATCGAAGAACACCCGGGGCAACGGCTCCACCCCCGCGTCTTCCCGTCCGCCTTCTGTGTCCCGCAGATCCCGCAGCACGAAATGGAGGAGATCAGGCGCACGGGATGGGAGTACCTGCGCTGTGTCATCCCCGAGTTCCGCGACCCGGTTCCCTACGAGGCGCTGGGAACCCTGTCGGCGATCTCCGTACTGTCGGAGTACCGAGGCGACCTGCTCGACCTGACCACAGGGAAATGGCCGGGGTCGGATCTGTTCGGCGTGCGGGCCGACGCCCTGCTGGAGACCGCGAGCCGCGTACTGGACCCCCGTGCGGACCTCGCCCGCGAGTACACGGGGAGCCTGCTCTTCATCCTGGAGAAGTCCTCGCACCGCAACAGCGACCTGTTCGGATACTGGATCGAAGGCCTGGGGTCCAGCCCACAGAATTTCCTGCGAATGCGGGACACTGACGGTCAGGGACGGTTCTTCCTGGCCTACGCGCTGGCGTCCAACGGGATTTCCGAGTGGTTCCCGGAAGAAGAGGTCCGGGCGCTCATGGAGATGATGTTCGTCATGTACGACGGCCTGGCCTTCTTCAAACACCGGGCGGAGGCCGACCCCTGCAACCTCTTCGCCTACGCAGGCGGCGACCTGGCGTTCCGGCAGGAGATGTACACCGTCGCACGCAACGCCACTTGGGCGCTGGACGCCCACGCCTACCGCGACCGTCGCTACCGCGTCGCGGTCACGATGGCACGCCAGATGCCGGCGGTCCACCTGCTCATGCACCGGTACCGGTACGTGGAGGACGGCATGATGATCGGCAAGGAGGAGACCGGCAAAGTCGTCCGGAACGCCCGTGAGAACGTCAAGCTGTGGCATCGCCGGGAGGAGGCCGGGCCGGAAGCGACCCGCTCCCCGCTGGAGGAACTGCTGTCCCCCGTGCGGCACATGCTGCCCGACGCCGTCGTGGACTGCATGACCCGGGCCGCCGCCGACCGCTGCCCGGACTGCGACCGCAGTGCGGTGAGCGGGACACGGGAGGAGAAGGTGTTCGGCGGTGTCCGGCTGTGCGCCTCGTGCCGTCACGACTGGCGCCGCTACCTCAAGGGCTCGTGGAACCGCTGGTCCGAGGTACTTCCGCTGAAGGACATCTGATGCCCGGGCGCCGCTCGTACATCAAACCGCAGCACTCATCGGTCTCTCCCGCCTACGCCCCCGGCCACGCGCCTCTTCCCGCGCCCGACGGCTGGTACTGCCTCGGTCTGGCGCCGGAAGTACCGCCGGGCGGCGTCCTGACCCGGCGCCTGGCGGGCGAGGACGTCGTGCTGTGGCGCACGACGGACGGGGAATTGAACGCCACACGCCCGTACTGCCCGCACTTGGGCGCCCACTTGGGCCGGGGAGGCCGGGTGGAGGGCCGGTCCCTGGTGTGCCCGTTCCATGGATTCCGCTACGACGGTCGAGGGGCGTGCACGGGGATCGCCTACGGGACCGATCTCATCACGGCGAAACTGGACGTCCTCCCGGTCACGGAAGCGGGTGGACTGATCCTGGTGTGGCACCACCACGCCGGTCGTGGACCGAGTTGGTCCGTCCCCGCACCGGACACCGCCGGCTGGTCTCCCCCCGTCCAGTCCTGGACGGAATTCTGCGGCCACCCGCAGGAAATCCTGGAAAACATCGTCGACACAGGCCACTTCACCACTCTCCACCGGCGGATCGTGACGGGGGGCCACGTTTCCGGCGTGGGCAGCGACGGCGAGACCTGGCTGACCGACATCCACGTCTCGATCCGGCTGCCCGGTATCCGCTCCAGCAGCAACCAGGTGTACTCCATGAGCCTGCACGGCCTGGGGTATGCCCTGGGCCATATCGCCTTGCCGGGCGGCTTCACTCTGCGGGTGTGGGTGCTGGGCACCCCGGTGGACCCGTGGCGGGTACAACTGCGCCTGGTGTGCTCGGTCAAAGGGCGGCCGGGCAGGCCGCTGAGCCGGATGCAGGCCGCCCTCGTCTCACGGGTCGCCCTGTACTTGAACGCCAAGCGATTCGTTCTCCCCGAAGACGGCGGTGACGCCCCGGTCTGGAACACCAAGCGGTACATGAGCGTGCCCAGCCTGTCCGAGAGCGACGGGCCGGTGGTGCGTTACCGGGCCTGGTGCAGACAGTTCTACCCGGAGGGCACCGCGGTCTGAACACCTCGCCCCCGGACTCATCACCTGCGCCCCGCTGCCACGGCCACACCCCCGCAACCCGCCGGGTGCCGTGGCGGGTGCTACTTGAGGTGCCCTCCGGCCTTGGCCCGGTCGTGCGCCCAGCCGGCGAGGACGAGGCCGATGACGACGAGGGCGATGTGGCCGCAGAGGGCGGCCGGGAATCCGCCGGGAGCCGGCTGAGCAGACCGGCCTTGTCGTGGTCGACGAGCAGCCGGATCGCGCCCTGACCGCCGACAGCCAGCAGGACCATTCCGACGATCTGCAGAAGGATGAACTTCATCGCGCCCTCTTGGTCATTCAGCAATGCACTTGCATGGTATTAAGCTCCCGGCAGGGATGCAATGCGACCGCATTGCATGGAGGAGCAGCGCATGCCGAAGATCGTGGACCATGAGGAACGCCGGCACCGCCTGGCCGAAGCCGTCTGGACGCTGACGCTGCGCGACGGGCTGGAGAGCGTGACGCTGCGCAAGGTCGCGGCGCAGGCCGGGGTGTCCATGGGGCAGGTGCAGCACTACTACTCCACCCGGGAGGACATGGTCCGCGACGCGATCCACCGTGCCGTGCGGGCGCTCGACGCCCGGATCGAGGCGTCCGCCGAGGCGACGGGATCGACGAGCGCGGAGACGATACTGCGCGCGTGCCTGCGCGCGATGCTCGCCCGCGATCCGGAAAGCCTGCGGCTCCTGCGGCTGTCGGTCGCGGTGATCGGCAAGGCGATCTCGGACCCGGCCCTGGCCCATGTGCTGGGGCCGGGCGACGACGACCTCAAGGACTTCACCGCGGGACTCATCACCACCGCACGGCAGGAACGCGGCACGCCCCCACGCGGCGACGACCGCGTCGACGCCGACATCTGCTGGACCGTGGCCACGGGCCTGGGCGTCGACGTCGCCCTGGGGCAGCGTTCTCCCGACGAGGCCCTGAGCGTGCTCGACTACCACCTCGACAACCTCCTGGGCTGATGGTGTCCGCACAAGCCGGTCATCTCCCTTAATAGTCAAGGAAGTTTCGGGACGCGCGAGGCGCGAGTGGCGGAGAATCCCCACCATGGGGAGCACTCCGGAACGCGAGCGGACACCTGAACAAGGCCCGCGCTCGGTGTACAACGTCGTCCGCGACAGCACCGTCGAGTACCTGATCCAGGCCGGGTACGTCCACGGCGACATCACGGTCAACCTGCCGCCCCGGCCCGGCCGGCTGGACGAGGCGGCCGAGGCGCTGGCCCTCGCCGTGCGCGCCCAGTGGTCGGCGGAGGTGGGCGCCTGGCAGCTGGGCGAGGCGAGCGCCCCGCTCGCGGTGCGGTGGCGCGCCGAGTGGGGTGAGGGCGGCGACGCCGCCCCGCCGGTGGCCGGCAGCGACCGTGTCGCGGACGTCGTCGCCGCGCTGCTGTCCCGCAGGCACCGCCGCCTGGTGGTGCTCGGGGACCCGGGCTCCGGCAAGTCCACGTTCCTCGCGCTGCTCGTGCTGGCGCTCGCCGACGGCCACCTCGGCGACCTGACCCGGCACCGGGCCGGCGACCGGAACCTGCCGGTGCCCGTGTTCCTCACGCCGGAGTCGTGGCGGGCCGAGACCACGCCCTTCAAGGAGTGGCTGACCTCGCGGATCACCGAGGACCACCCGGGGCTGCCGCGTGTCGACGGCGCGCACCCCGCCGAGCGGCTCATCCGCGAGTACCGGGTGCTGCCCGTCCTCGACGGCCTCGACGAACTGCCCGAGCACCGCCGCGGCCACGTGATGGCGCAGCTGGAAACCGCGCTCGGCAGCCCGGGACTCGGCGTCGTCCTCGCCGCCCGCACCGGGGCGTACGCGCGCCTGGAGCGGCCCCTCCCGGCGGCGTCCACGCTCACCGCCCGGCCGGTCACCCCCGAGGACGCGGCCGCGCACCTCACCCGCACCGGGGGCGACCGGCGCTGGTACCCGGTCGAGCGGGAGATCAACGCCCATCCGGAAGGGCCCCTCGCGCAGGCGCTCTCCACGCCGCTGATGATCTGGCTGACCCGTCGCGTGTACGCGGCATCCGGACCGGACCCCGCCGAACTGACGGACCGCGCCCGCCTGCCCTCCCGTACCGCGATCGAGGCCCGGCTGCTGGACGGCGCCATACCCGCCGCCTTCCCGGAAACACCGCACGACCCGGACCGGTTGCACGCCCCGGGCCGGTGGAACCACGCGCGCGCCCGCACGTGGCTCGGGTATCTGGCCCGGCGGCTGTCCCGGCGCGGCATCACGGAGTTCGCCTGGTGGCACCTGCCGAAGCTGGCCTGGCTCCGGCCGCTCTCCGTGCTGACGCTCGCCGCCGTCGCGGCCCTGTGCGGGGAGGCGGTCCTGGCCGTCACGGACTGGGCCCGGGACGGCTTCGGCGGACGGCCGGTCCATTCCCCCCGGCAGCATCTGGCGGGCGGAGTCCTGTGGGGGTGGGGGCTGAGGACCGCCGCGATGACCTGGTACGGCGACCGGTTGTGGGAGCCGCGCCGCCGGGCCGATCCGCTGAAGGCGGGCGCCGCGCTGCGCTCCGCGTCCCGCGCGGCCTCCGCGCGGCGCGGTATGCGTGCCGCCGCCGTTCTCGTCGTCCCCGCGGTGCTGCTCGTGCTGGTGGTGCAAGGGACGCACGATCCCGCCGCGTTCACCTGGTGGGTGCTGATCGGCTTCGTGCTGCCCTGTTTCCTCATGACCGTGCTCGCGGCGCCCTCGGACACCATGGACGCGGCGACCCCGGACGCGCTGCTGGCGAGCGAACGGCGCACGGCCCTGCTGACCCTCGGCGTGCTCGCGCCCCTCGTCGGCCTCGGCGACCTGCTGTGGGTGCGGATCGCGCAGGGCGACGGGGTCAACAGCTGGATCGCGGGCGCCCAGGCGTTCACCGGTGCCGCCGCCGTGCTCGTCCTGCTCAGCCCCTGGGCGCTGTGGACCGTCGCGCGGGGCTGGCTGGCGCTGGCCGGGCGCGTGCCCTGGTGCCTGATGGAGTTCCTCCGCGACGGACACGCGGCCGGGCTGCTCCAACGCAACGGCGGCGTCTACCGGTTCCGCCACCTGCGGCTTCAGGAACACCTCGCGGGCACGACAGCGGGCACGACGCCGCCCGGGGCCGCGGCTCCCGTACCGGCCCCGCGCAACGTCCCCCTCCAGCCCGTCGACCGCGGCAGGACCGCGAGGCCCCGCACACCGGACCCCGCGACCGCGCCGCCGATGCACACCCTGCGCGGCTGGAAGGTGATCGACACCGACGAGCACTACATCGTGGACGGCCGGACACGCCGCTACCCGCTCGCGCACTGGAAGGTGGTGGGCGCGGCCGGTGCGCTGGTGGCGATCCGGACGGCCCTGCAGGGCCAGTTGTTCACCTGGGCGGGCCTCGGGATCCTGCTCGTGTGGCCCGCCCTCGGCCTGTTCCTCAACCTGGTCGCCCTGTGCCTGCCGCGTCAGCGCATGCTGCTGCGCATCGACCGGTACGGCATCCACAGCACGATCGGGCGCCACGGCGTCACGTACCGCTGGGACGAGGTCACCGACATCGCCGTCCGCCCCGTCCACGTACGCGGCAGGGACAGCAAGTACTACGGGCCGCACGTACGGTTGCGGCCCGATCCGCACCGCGCCGGGCCGCCCCGCGGCTTCCGCGGCAAGGAGGGCTGGTACCTGGTGATGCCGACCCACTACAAGCCGCTGGTACCGCCGGATATCGACGCAGCGCTGGAACGCTTCGGCGGCAGGGGATGCGATCACGATCCGCCGGGTGGAGCGTGGAATCAGGGGTGAGGACGGAGGTGGATTCCCATGACCACCATGACCCGGCATCGGCCCGCGGAGTCGCACAGTCACACCCACGGACCGGACTGCGGGCACGACGCGGTCCTGCACGAGGACCACGTCGACTACCTGCACGACGGTCACGTCCATCGCGAGCACCGGACGGACGAGGGCACGCACTACGACGAGTGCACCGTCTGCGAGTGCTCGGAGTGCAGTGACTCGTGCGCGACCTGTACCTGTGCCAACTGCGAATGCTCGACCTGCAATCACAGCAAGTGCGAGTGCCCGGCGTGCGGTGGGGACGCCTGCAGCCGGTGCACCTGCGAGAACTGCAGCTGCACCACCTGCCTGCATGCCGCGTGAACCGGCCCGTACCGGGGCAGGGCGACACCCGGTTCGCCCCTGCCCCCGAAGTCACCACAGTCACCGCAATCACCGCGTGAACCGGTGATCCTCCTCGATCACCGGCGCCGCCGGGCGCGGCGGTTGGGTGTGCCGGCGCTTGAACACGCTGACCCACGCCGTCATGCCGATGAAGCCGACCGCCATCAGGATCAGGCCGACGAGACGGACGTTCATGCCCTGGACCTGCCAGTCCACGGCGAAGGTGAGGATGGCGCCCACGGCGATCAGATCGATGCACCCTCCCATGCCCATGGCGGGTGCCTCCCTTCCGTGTCGTGACGGCGCGCCTACCCCGGACCCGGCGCGCGACACGCCTCCGGCGACGGTCACCGGCTGACGGCGTCCCGGCGGAGGACGTGCGCCGGGCGCTCCGTCCGGTGGCCGGGTGTCCGACGCGGCCGGCGGCTGACCCGATCGGCGGCGCCCGCCCTGCGACCGGCCTCCCCCGGTGTCACGGTGAGCGCAGTACCCGTACGGAGGAGAGAGAGCCATGCCCAGGGGATCGAGTCCCAAGCGCGAGCGGCAGTACGAGCACATCAAGGGGAGCGCGCTCGACCGCGGCGAGAGCACCGGACGCGCCGAGGAGATCGCGGCCCGTACCGTCAACAAGGAGCGGGCCCGCGCGGGCGAGTCGAAGACGGCCAGCCGGACGTCGACGCAGGACATGTCGTCCTCCCGGCGCGGCGGCAAGCGCTCGCACTCCGGCGCCCAGGGCCCGACCAGGGACCAGCTGTACAACGAGGCGCGGCAGAAGAACGTCGAGGGCCGCTCCCACATGAACAAGGACGAGCTGAAGCGGGCCCTGGGCCGCGACTGAGCCGGACGTCCCTGCGGCGCACCGGGTTTGCCCGGGCCCACGCGGGCCACCCGCAGCCGTACGACGGCGCGCACCGGATCCCCGTACCGCCCGATCACGCCGAGCCGGTCAACGCGAAGGGAGAACCATGTCCGCCAAGGTGTCCGGCCATCTCCTGCGGCGCCTGCGCGAATGGGGCGTCGAGCGGGTCTTCGCCTACCCGGGGGACGGCATCAACGGTCTGCTCGCCGCCTGGGGCAGGTCGGGCGACGACCCGCGCCCCGCCCGGCCGGCGACCGCGGCACTCGCCACGCCGACCGGGGCGGACCTGCTGCGGTTCCTGCGGGTGCGGATGCAGCGGCCGGTCGGCGAGTAGACGTCATGGCGAGGACCACGGCCGCGCACCGCCGCACAGCACAGGCCCTGCTGGAGGCCTGTGGACGGACGTACGCCGAGGAGGCGGGCATCCGGCTGCGCGACACCCCGCAGCCCCTGTACCGGCTGCTGGTCCTCGCCTGCCTGCTGAGCGCCCGCATCCGCGCCCCGGTCGCGGTCGCCACCGCCCGCAGCCTGGCGGACGCCGGGCTGAAGAGCCCGAAGGCGATGGCCGCGGCCACTTGGCAGCAGCGGGTGGACGCGCTCGGCGCGGGCGGCTACCGCCGCTACGACGAGCGCACCGCCACCCAGCTGGGGGACGGCGCCGAGCTGTTGCTCGGCCGCTACCGTGGCGACGTCCGGCGCATGTACGAGGCGGCGGGCGGCGACGACGCGGACAAGCTGCGCGAGGTGCTCCAGGAGATCCCCGGCCTGGGACCGGCCGGCGCCGGCATCTTCCTGCGCGAGGTACAGGCCGTCTGGCCCGGCATCCGCCCGTACATCGACGGCAAGGCACTGGAGGGCGCCGCCCAACTGGGCCTGCCGCAGCGGCCGGAGGACCTGGCGCGCCTGGTGGACGGCGACCGCACGGCGGCCCTCGCGGCGGCGTTGACACGGGTGGCGCTGGACGCGGAGGCCGCCGGACAGGTACGGGCGCGGGCGGCGGACCGCTGACGGCGGCTCACAATTCCCGCAGCGCGGGCAGCAGTTCGTTCCTCGCCCAGTTCAGGAAGGGCTCCTGGCGGCCGCCGCCGATCTGGACGAGGGCGATCTCGTCGAACCCGGCCTCGGCGTACGGACGGACGGCCGCGACGAAGTCCTCGACCCGGTCGCCGCACGGAATGCCGCCCGCGACCTCGTCCTTGGAGACGGACCTGCTCGCCGCCGCGAACGAACCGTCGTGCGGCAGCTCGGCGTTGACCTGCCACCCCAGGCCGAACCAGCGGAACCGGACCACGGGCGAGGGCCAGCCACCGCCCACCACGTGCTCGTTGAGGTTCTCCCCCGAACCGAGCCCGAGGCGGAACCGGCCCTGCGACAACAGCTGGACGGTGGCCGCCTGCTGGGCGACGACGACCGGGTGGTAGCGCGTCGTCGGGCAGGTCACGTACGTCATCAGCGGGATGCGCGAGGTGGCCTGCGCGGCCGCGCCCAGGACCGCCCACGCGTGGGGCGCGTGCCCCTGGGAGGCGAGCCACGGGAAGTAGTGGTCGGGGATCACGGAGAAGCCGAAGCCGGCCTCCTCGGCGCCCACGACGTGTTCCACGAGCTCACGGGGCCCGGCCTGCTCGGTCATCATGGTGTATCCGATGCGTGCCACGGCTCCCGGGTGCCCGCCGCGCCCGACGGGAAACGGCTCGGGCCCGTTCGGCGGTACGAGGGAGCGGTACGAAGCGGCGGCGGACCGCCGGGCCGGGCCGCCCGGGAAGGACCACGGCAGGTTTGTGCCGGAAGGAACGCGGCTACACAGGGAACGCCGCGATCGGACGGCTCCCCCTCCCCCGGTGGACCACAGCGTCGGAGAAGCGATGCCGCAGATGCCGCAGCTGGACGAACGTCGATACCGAGCGCCGCTCGACGACCCCTCCCGCAATCCGCGCGTGCGGGCGGGCCGGCGCCTCCTCGACTACGTGACCACCACGGACCACAAGACGATCGGCAACATGTACCTGGCCACGTCCTTCGGGTTCTTCCTGCTCGGCGGCGTGCTCGCGCTGCTGATGCGGGCGGAACTCGCCCGGCCCGGACTGCAGATCGTCAGCACCGCCCAGTACAACCAGCTCTTCACCCTGCACGGCACCGTCATGATGCTGCTGTTCGCGACACCGACCTTCACCGGCTTCGCCAACGCCATCATGCCGCTGCAGATCGGCGCCCCCGACGTCGCCTTCCCCCGGCTGAACGCGCTGACGTACTGGCTCTTCCTCCTCGGCAGCCTGACGGTGGTCTCCGGGCTGGTCGTCCCCGGCGGCGCGGCCTCCTTCGGCTGGTTCGCCTACACGCCGCTGAGCAGGGCGGAGTACTCCCCCGGCGCGGGCGGGGACCTGTGGACCATGGGCCTGGTGCTCACGGGCATCAGCACCACCCTGGGTTCCGTCAACTTCATGGCCACCATCATGTGCCTGCGTGCCCCGGGCATGACGATGTTCCGCATGCCCATCTTCACCTGGAACGTCCTCTTCACCTCGGTCCTGGTGCTCCTGGCGTTCCCCGTCCTGACCGCGGCCCTGCTCGCCCTGGAGGCGGACCGCAAGTACGGGGCGCACATCTACGACCCGGCCACCGGAGGGGCGCTGCTGTGGCAGCACCTGTTCTGGTTCTTCGGCCACCCGGAGGTCTACATCGTCGCGCTGCCGTTCTTCGGCGTGGTCACCGAGATCATCCCGGTGTTCAGCCGCAAACCCGTCTTCGGATACGCGGGCATGGTCGGCGCCACGATCGCCATCACGATGCTCTCCGCGTCCGTATGGGCCCACCACATGTTCGCGACGGGGGCGGTGCTGCTCCCGTTCTTCTCGCTCATGTCGTTCCTGATCGCCGTGCCGACCGGCGTCAAGTTCTTCAACTGGATCGGCACCATGTGGCGGGGCCACCTGTCGTTCGAGACCCCGATGGTCTGGGCGATCGGATTCCTCGTCACGTTCCTGCTCGGCGGCCTCAGCGGCGTCCTCATCGCCTCGCCCCCGCTCGACTTCCACCTCACCGATTCCTACTTCATCGTCGCGCACCTGCATTACGTGCTGTTCGGCACGATCGTCTTCTCCATGTTCGGCGGCTTCTACTTCTGGTGGCCCAAGCTGACCGGCAGGATGCTGGACGAGCGCCTGGGGCGGGTCCACTTCTGGACGCTGTTCGTCGGCTTCCAGGCGACGTTCCTCGTCCAGCACTGGCTCGGCGAGATGGGCATGCCGCGGCGCTACGCCGACTACCTGGCCGCGGACGGGTTCACCGTCCTCAACACGGTCTCGTCCATGGGCTCCTTCCTCCTCGGCCTGTCCACGCTGCCGTTCCTCTACAACGTCTGGAAGACCGCGAAATACGGGGCCCGTGTGGAGGCCGACGACCCCTGGGGATACGGCCGTTCCCTGGAATGGGCCACCTCGTGTCCGCCACCGCGCCACAACTTCACGGCGATTCCCCGCATCGGCTCGGACTCGCCGGCCTTCGACCTCCACCATCCCGAGGTGGCGGCTCCGGAACGACTGCCGTCCGGTCTCCCCGGGGAGTTGGGCCGATGAAGCCGGAGGCATATCTCTTCGCAGGCGTGGCCGCGTTCTTCCTCGTCACCGACGCCGTGTACATCTGGCTCGCCCGGGAACCGGCCGGCGCCGCCGCCCTGGCCGTCTCCTTCGCCATGTCGTCGGTCATCGCGTTCTTCTGCGCGGTGAACCACCGCAGGAAGGGCGGCCGCCCCGAGGACCGCCCGGACGGCGAGATCGCCGAGCGGGCCGGCCGCCTCGACTTCTTCCCCCCGCACAGCACCCACCCGGCGGTCACGGCCGTCGGCATGACGCTCATGTCGCTGGGCGTGGTCTTCGGGCTCTGGCTGTTCCTCATCGGGCTGGGTGTGACGGGCGGCGGGATCTTCGGAATGGTCTTCCAGTACACCGACGTGGAGGCGTGAGGAACCGCGCGGGCTACTCGCCCCCACCCCGCGGCGGCGGTCCCGCCGTCCTGCCCGTGATCTGGAGCAGCTCCTCCGGGTCCGCCGGCATCGCGACCCGGTCGCGGTAGTACCAGCCGCTCAGGGCCGCCCGGAGCCGCCGGCGGCGCGGCGCGCGCCCTCCGGGCCGGGCCATCGGCAGCGGCACGTCCCGGACCAGCAGGCGGTGGCGGCGTCCGGCGTCGAGCGGACGGTGCTCCTCGCCGATGCCGCCGTCGACGTCCTGGTCGACCAGGCCGCTCTCCTCGCCCTCGCGGAGCAGCCGGGCGTCACGGGCCTGCAGTGCCAGGCAGAACCGCTTGGTGACCAGGAAGGCGAGGACGGGTCCCGCGAAGACCGCCACCCGGAACGCCTCCGTCAGCGTCTCGACGGAGACGCGGAAGACGAAGGCGGCCACGTCGTTGCCGCCCGCCAGCAGGAGCACCGCGTAGAAGACGACGGCGGCGACGCCCAGGGCGGTGCGGGTCGGGCGGTCGCGGGGGCGGTCGCACAGGTGGTGCTCGACCAGGTCGCCGGTGACCCAGCGCTCGAAGAAGGGGTAGAGGAGCAGGCAGAGGGTGATCAGACCGGGCAGCACGAGGGCCGGGAGGAGGACGTTCCACATCACGGTGTGGCCCGCCACGTCGGTCTCCCAGGGCGGCATCAGCCGCAGGGCGCCCTCCAGGAAGCCCATGTACCAGTCGGGTTGGGCGCCGGTCGAGACGTGATCTGCCCGGTAGGGGCCGAAGTCCCAGACCGGGTTGATCTGGGCCAGGCCGCCGAGGGCCGCGACGACGCCGAAGACCATCAGGCACAGCCCGGCCGACCGCGCCGCGAACTGCGGGAACATCGGGTGCCCCGCCACATTGCGATTGCTCCGGGCCCCGCCCGCCCACTGGGTGTGCTTGAGGTACACGACCATCACCAGGTGCGCCCCGATCAGGGCGAGCAACAGGCCGGGCACGAACAGCACATGGACGATGTACAGCCGCGGGATGATCAGGTGGCCGGGGAACGAGCCGCCCCACAGGGCGAAGCTCAGATACGTGCCGACGACCGGGACCGACATCACGATCGTGTTCGCCGTGCGCATCCCCGTCCCCGACAGCAGATCGTCCGGCAGGGAGTAGCCGCAGAAGCCCTCCAGGAGGGCGAGGAGGAAGAGGGTCACGCCGATCAGCCAGTTCAGCTCCCGCGGCCGGCGGAAGGCGCCCGTGAAGAACACCCTGAGCATGTGCACGCCGAGCGCGGCGACGAAGACCAGGGCCGCCCAGTGGTGCATCTGCCGGACGAGCAGGCCCCCGCGCACCTCGAAGCTGAGGCGGAGCGTCGACGCGTAGGCGTCCGTGACGATCAGCCCCCGCAGCGGCCCGTACGCGCCGTCGTACGGCTTCGCCGTCATGCCCGGCTCGAAGAACAGCGTCAGGTAACTGCCGGTCAGCACGAGGATCAGGACGCTGTAGAGGGTGATCTCGCCCAGCAGGAACGACCAGTGGTCCGGGAACGCCTTCCGCAGCAGCGCCCTGCCCGCCTCGGAGACCGGGGCGCGGCGGTCCACCGCCGCGTAGCCGGTGTACCCCGCCTGCCGGATCCGGGCCCTCAGCCGTGCCTTGCGGCTGGTGAACAGCATCCGACCGCGCTCCTCTCCCGTTCCGGCGTCCGTCAGGTCACTGCCCTACCCGGGCAGCGGACGGGCTACCGGCCGATTGCTCCGAGCGGCGCAGACCGGTGGCCGCCGGCGGCACGCCGGGCGAGGATCGGGGCGGTCCCGCGAACCACCGGAGGGCTGGTCGTGCCCCACCAACCGGACATCATCGGCGAACTGACCGCCGGCCAGAGGGCGGTCCTCCGGCTGTTCGACGGCATCCGCGCCGCCGCCCCCGGCAGCGCGGCGCGCAAGGAGCTCGTCGACGCGGCGGCCGCCGAACTCGTCCGGCACGCGGTCGCCGTGCGGGAGCACCTGTATCCCGTCGTGCGGGAGCGGGTCGCCGACGGAGCGGACCGGGCGGAACGCGGCGCGGCGGCGCACCGCGACATCCGGCGGATCCTGCGGGAGCTGGACCGCACGGCCCCGGACGACCCGGAATTCGTCCCGCTGCTCCTCGGCCTGATCGGGCGCGTGACCGACGACTTCCTGGACGAGGAGCAGCGGCTCTTCCCCCGGCTCCAGGCCGTGTGCCCCGCCCGGACCCTGGACGAGCTCGGGGAGAAGGTACGCCGGAGCAGGCCCCGGCTGCCCACCCGTCCGCACGTCGCGCTCCCCCGCTCCGCGCCGGCCACCCGGCTGCTGGGAGCCGTGGACCGGCTGCGCGGCCTCCTGACGGGCCGCGGCCGCGGGCGGCCCGCGAACGGCTGACGGCCGCCCGGGGCTTCCCGGCATGCCGGCGCCGCCGCGTCAGGGAGTGAACCCGGCCGGACCGGTCCGTGGTGCCGGTCCGGCCGGGGGCCGGGGAGGACGGCCGGCGGTCAGCCGCGGGGCAGCCACTCCGGGCGGCAGGCGCCGCGCGGGAGGAGGATCTGCCGGTACGCGCCCGGGGTCCCGGACATCCGCACCTGGTCGGTGACCCCCTGGTAGTGGCCGAGCGGGGTCTGCGCGGTGAAGGTCTCCGGGGCGGGGTAGGCGTGCTCCTCGCCGGTGCCGGCGATCGCGGTGGCGTACGCCTTGTCGAAGACGCCCATGCTCAGGATCCACAGGGCGACGCGGGACAGGGAGACGTGGACGCGGTAGCTGCCGCCGTCGACGGCCCGGCGGCGCAGGGCCTCCACGATGCCGGCGGTCATGAACCACGAGACCAGGTAGTCGTTGACCACCGTGATCGGCGGCAGGGCCGGCCTGTCGCCGTCGCCCTCCAGGTGCAGCAGCCCGGTCAGCGCGCCCGCGGTCTGGTCGAAGCCGAGGTAGCCGGCCCAGGGGCCGGTGCGGCCGTTCAGCGAGACGGTCGCGTACACCAGGCCCGGCCGCCGGGCGATGGCCTCGTCCTCCGACAGGCCGATGGACTCCAGGAAGCCGGGGCGGCGGTTGGCGAAGAACACGTCGGCCCCCGCTTGGAGTTCATGGACGCGGGCCCGGCCCTCGGGGGTGTACGGGCTCACCGTCGCCGAGCGGACGCCGACGTTGGCCGTCCGGTACGTGACGTCGTGCTCCAGCTCGTTCGGCCGCCACAGGTTGAGCACGTCGGCCCCGTGCAGGGCCAGCGCCCGGCCGGCGCCGGCGCCCGCGATGATGTGGCCCATGCCCAGCGACCGCACCCCGTCCAGCGGCGCGGTCGCGCCCTCGGGCAGCGGCTCGGGCGCGCTGTCGCCGACGCGCGTGATCTCCACCAGCGGCATGTGCGCGAGGTGGTCGGTGTACTGGCGTTCCGTCAGGATCTCGCTCGGCGTGCGGACCATGGGCATCACCGCACCGGCCTCGGCCCCGGCCCTCTCCAGCTCGCGGGCGTCCCACCCGGCGATGGCGGCGGCGACCGCCTCGGGCACCTCCGGTGCGCCCAGCAGCTTCTGCGCGGCCTGCTTGATGTTGGGGTAGATGTTGAACGGCATCATCCAGCGCCCGTCGGCCGTCCGGTAGAAGGCGTTGGCATAGGCCATGTTGGGGATGGACGGGGTGCCTGCGGGGTAGCCGTTGAGCAGCTCCCACTTCTGGTCGTAGAAGGGGCAGAGCCGGTGCGGGCCCACCCTCAGGTCCATCGCGATGTCCTGGCCCGGACCGCCGCGCTGCCGCCACAGCGCGGCGACGGCGGCGGACTTGGCGACGAGGGCGATGCCGGAGGCGGCGCCGAGCCGCAGCGTGCTGGGCACCACGGGGTCGGCTCCGTAGTAGGTGATCGTGCCGCCGGTGTCCCCGGGCTTCAGCCCGATGCCGGCCAGGACGTCGGCCGTTTCGGCGTGGACGTCGAACGCGTCGTCCGTCGCGGGGGCGGCGATCGCCTGGGTGATCTTGTCGGTGAGAGACATGATGCGTGGTTTCCCGGGTGGGTGAGGTGCGGTGAGGGGTCAGTCGCGGGTGGGAGCGGGTGTGCCGGGGGCGTCGCCGAGGACGCGCATCAGGGCGACCTGCGCGCGGTCGCGGCGGGCGGCGAGCTCACCGACCGGCACGTCGCCGAACGCCTGCCGGGCCTGCTCGGTCAGCCGGGCGACGGTGGTCTCGTCGAAGGCGGGACGGCCCAGGCCCGGCCACATGGCTTCCATGGCACGGCCGAGGTGCTCGATGAAGTGCGGCAGACCGCCGGGGCCGCCGCCGAGGTGGAAGGTGCGGAAGGGGCCCGCCACGGCCCAGCGCAGACCGATGGAGGCGGTGACGATGTCGTCGAGCTCCTGCTCGGTCACCACCCCCTCGGCCACCAGGTGCACGGCCTCGCGGAAGAGGGCGGACTGCAGCCGGTTGGCGACGAATCCGGGGACCTCCTTGCGCAGGACCTGCGGCCGCTTGCCGAGCGCCGCGTAGAAGTCGCGGGCCCGTTCCACGGTGGCCCGGGAGGTCCGCTCGCCGGGCACGATCTCCACCAGCGGCACCAGGTGCGGCGGGTTGAAGGGATGGCCGACGACCAGGCGTTCGGGCCGGCGCATCGCCTGTGCGATGGCGGTGGCCGGGATGCCGGAGGTGGAGGTGGCCAGCAGCGCGTGGGCG
Source organism: Streptomyces sp. AV19 (assembly GCF_015999245.1). GTDB lineage: Bacteria > Actinomycetota > Actinomycetes > Streptomycetales > Streptomycetaceae > Streptomyces. Next base: position 195,149 of record NZ_JAEAMR010000018.1, read on the forward strand.
GGCGCGGCCCGCTCGACGGTCCGCCAGATCTCCTGCTTGGCCTCCAGTCGCTCGGGCCCGTTCTCCTGGACGACGTCGGCATCCGCGACGGCGGTGGCGAGGTCGGCCTCGAAGCGCAGCCGGCCGGTCAGGCCCTCGGTGGGCAGCCCCAGTCCGGCCAGGCCCTCGACGACCTCCTCCAGGCCGTCGAGGACCAGCTTCTCCACGTCGGGGCGCGGGTCGCTGACGACGACGTCCATGCCGTGGGCGAGGAACAGTCCGGCCCAGGAGATGCCGATCACCCCGCCGCCGATGATCGTGGCCCGCCGGTACGTGCCCGGGAGGCGGACGGCGTCCGCTGCCGCCGGTTCGGTGCTGTTGTCCATGGTCTTCACGCTTCTCTCGGTGTCCGTGGTGCCGGCGGTGTCGGGAACCCTCAGCCGGCGAGGTAGTCGTGGACCGCTTCGGCGGGGCTGAGGGTGAGGTCGGCCACGATGTGGCTCGCGCCGACGACCTCCAGGACGGGCAGGTCCGCGAGCGGCGCCAGCGCGTGGGCGAAGAGCTGCAGCCGGGCAGGGCCGCGGAACGCGCTCTTGACCGTGATGTCGTCGATCCGGGTACGGACCAGCTCGCAGATGCGCGGCGTACCGTCGTAGCCGAGCGCGGTCTTGACCATGAACGTGGGCGTACGGATCTCCGCCCGGGCCTCGTCCGGGTCCATCGGGTCGTGCTTGTAGCCCATGGTGGCGGTGGCCACCCGCAGCGAGCCGTAGTCGAGGGTGCCGACCAGCGTGTCGGAGTCGACGCGGAGCACGGGGGAGCCGAACTTCTTCGGGTACGCGCTCAGTTCGCGGCCGCTGGTGATCGCCGGCACGCTGTCGACGTACATCGCCAGGTTGAACTCGCCGTGCTCGCCGTCGTGTTCGACGGAGATGAGCTGGCCGGCCTCGGTGTAGTCACCCAGGCCCGTCACATCCGGCATCCGGATGACCTCGAAGCGGACCAGCGGCTCGGGGACGGTCAGCGGCTCGGGGACGATCCGGCGCAGGGCTTCGGGGTCGGTGCGATAAGTGATGTTGAGGTACTCGCGGTCGGTGAACCGGTACCGGGCGGGGGCGTAGGCGGGCGCGTTCACCGGGGTGGTGAACAGGCGCGCGACGTCCTGCGAGCGCATCGGAGGACTCCAGGGGCTCAGGGATTCTCGGGAGGGGAAGAAGCGCCGGCCGGTCGGCCGGAGCTCCCCACGACCGAGTGAACGCCCCGGGCAGGATGTCTGTCCAATATATGTTTTCGTAGATCGAGATATGGTTGAGCATATGGAACTGACCAGGCGCCTCCTCGAACAATTCCTGGCCGTGGTCGACGAGCAGCACTTCGGCCGGGCCGCGGAACGCCTCTCGATGAGCCAGCCACCCCTCAGCCAGGCCGTCCAGCGCCTGGAGCGGGGCATCGGCGTGACCCTCCTGGAGCGGGGGCCGCGCGGTGTGCGCCCGACCCCGGCGGGCACGGCCTTCGCCGCGGACGCGCGGCGGATGCTCAACCTCCAGGACGCCGCCCTCGAACGGGCGCGGCGCGTCGCACACGGGCTGGAGGGCGACGTGCGGGTGGGGTACGTCAGCATCCTCAGCCACCGCCATCTGCCCCGGCTGCTGGACGCGGCCGCCCGGGAGACGCCCGGCCTGCGGATCAAGCTGCGCCAGGACTCCTCGGCCTCCGTGGCGGAAATGGTCCGGTCGGGCGCCCTCGACCTGGGGTTCCTGCGCGACCCCTCACCCGTACCGGCCGGCCTGGTCACCCGGGACGTCGCCGTCGAACGCCTCGCCGCCGCACTCCCCACCGGCCACCGGCTGGCCGGTGAGGAAGCGATCGGACTGGCGGACCTGCGCGCCGAGGACTTCGTCCTGCCCGACGCCACGGCGCTGCCGGCGCTCGCGCAGCAGCTCCAACTCGCCTGTCACGAAGCGGGCTTCACCCCCCGGCCCCGGGCCGCCGCCGACGACCTCACCGGCCTGCTCAGCTACGTGGCCTCCGGGCTGTGCGTCAGCGCCCTCCCCGAGACGCTGCGCGAATTCGCCCTCCCCGGAGTCGTCTTCGTCCCGCTCCGGGGCACATCGGCCAACCTGGACACCCGCATCACCGCCGTGTTCCGCCCGGACACGGACGCCGCCGTCCAGCGGCTGCTCCACCTGATCGCCCGTCATATGTCCGACTGAGGCGGCATGTTCAGGTGATCGTGCCGGGCCGGAAGCGGGCGGCGCCTTCGGAGCCCGGGTGCCACGCGCGCCGCCCCGGCGGGCTGCCGCCCCAGCCGATCGGCATGCACCGGCCCAGGTCCGTCCCGGGCCGGGACGGGCCCGGCGCCGCGTTGCGTGCCGCGGACGGCACGGGACGCCGGCCGCGCGTCAGCGCTTGGGCCAGTGCCACGCCGGTTCGTCCAGCGGGCCCTCGCGGCCTGCGACGTCCGTCCGGCCGAGGCCGTCCTTGACGAGGGTGACGGGGTTCACGTCGAGCCGGTGGCGGCGGGCGCCGAGCGTGAGGGCCTCGGCCAGGTCGGGGGCGTGCGTGACCACGACGATCTGGGTCTTCCGGGTCGCGGTGAGGATCAGGTCGGCCAGCGGGGGCAGCAGGTCGGGGTGGAGGCTGGACTCGGGCTCGTTGAGGACGAGCAGCGCGGGCGGGCGCGGGGTCAGGAGGGCCGCGGCCCACAGCAGGTAACGCAGGGTGCCGTCGGAGAGCTCGGCCGCGCCGAGCGGGCGCATCAGGCCGGGCTGGCGCAGCCGCAGCTCGAACCGGCCACCCTCGTTGCCGATCTCGGCCTCGCTGCCGGGGAACGCCGCGTCCACGGCGGCGTCCAGGGCCTCGTGGTCGCCGGTCTCGCGGATCGTCTGGAGCGCGGCCGCGAGGTCCGAGCCGTCGTGGGCGAGGACGGGGGTGCGGGTGCCGATCCGGGCACTGCGGGCCGGTGCCCCGGCGTCGGTGCGGACGTGGTCGTAGAACCGCCAGGACCGCAGGTGCTCGCGCAGGCGCAGCAGGTCGGGGGCGAGCTGCGGATCGGCGAGCTCGCCGAGCATGCTGTCGTAGGGGCGGAGGGCGTTGACCGTCCGGTGCCAGGTGCCGTCCGCGGTGCGGGTGCGGACGGCGGGGCCGGAGCGGTCGGAGAGCAGGGCCGCGGGACGCAGGACGGGGCCGGCCCAGGTGCACTCCCGCTTGATCTCGGGGTCCAGGTTGAACATGGACGGAGCGCCCTCGCCGCCCGCGGTCGGGACGGGGTGCCCGAAGTCGACCGCGTACCCGAACTCGTCCCCGGAGAAGCCGAGGCGCAGGCTGACGGGCGCCGCACGGCCCGTGCCCCGCCGCTCGCCGGCCCACAGGGTGGACGGCAGCCCGCCCTCGCGGGCCAGCGCCGCGACCGCGCCGCCCCGGGCCGAGTCGGCGAGCAGCCGCAGGGCCCGGTAGAGGCTGGACTTGCCGGTGCCGTTCGCCCCGGTGACCACGTTGAGCCGGCCCAGCGGAACGATCAGTCGGTGCAGGGAGCGGTAGTTCTCGACGGCGAGCGTGGTGAGCATCGGTTCCCTCGGTGCAGTGCGGTGGATCTTTCCGCCAGTGTGCCAAGGGGGTACGACAACGCGGGCCGACGTGCGGGGCGGCCGGCGCCGACAGGTGCGCGCGGCCGGGCTGACCTGTTACGGCCGGGCGTTGGCCGCCCGGATGGCGTCCCTCACGCGGTCGGCCAGGCCCGTGAGGGGCCCCACGCTCCACTGCGCGAGCGAGGAGCCGGCCGTCCCCGGGTGCGGATGTGTGGGCGCGATCTTCTCGGCCGCGCGCACCAGGGTCCCCATCCGCCTGAGCTCGGCCTCGCTCCGGCCGGCGCGGATCGTGGGGAACTCCTCCCGCTCCTCGCGCCCGGCGTGGTCCACGACCGCCTTCTCGAACGCGCGCAGCCGGTCATCGAACTCGGCGCTGCCCACGTCCGTCTTCTCCAGCGCGGCGAGGACCTTGCTCGCCTCCCACTCCTCGTGGTTGCGGGCCTCGACCTCGTTCCGGCCGGCGGTGTCGCGGGCCACCGGGCGCACGATCATCTCCTCCGCCGTCTCGTGGACGACGAGCAGGGCCCTCAGCTCGTCGAACGCCTGCCGCTTGCGCTCCCCCTCCGCCGCTTCGACCTCGGCGAAGAGCTCGCGGATCCGCGCGTGCTGCGCCAGCAGGATGGCGACCACGTCTCCCTCGGGCGGACGGGCGGCCTTGTCGCGGGTGGTTGCCGCACCGCTCATGGGCTCGTTCCCCTTCTTCCGTCCCGGGTGTTGTCGCTCGTCCCTGCGCGTATCCCCGTTCGCGGCGGGGAAACCCCTCGGCCCGCGAGGGGCCGTTCCGCGGGAAGCGGCGACCGGGGGGCTACCGGGGCGCCGGGTTCGTCGCAGACCGGCGCGGCGCAGGCCACGATCCGGCAGCCAGTGTCCGGCGCCGCGGCGGCCACCGCGTGCCGCAGCCGCAGGACGCGCCCGCCGGCCTCGGCCCGCGCCCGGCCTCGTCGCCCTGCGCGGCCTCGTCCCCCGGGCCGCCGCCTCGATCTCCTCGGCCGACGGCCTCGGCAGCCCCGTGACCAGGGCCCAGGGGCATCACGTCGCTGCGTGTACCCGCGCCGGTGCGCCGACCGCCGCTTCCCTCAGCGCGGCGAGGAGATCCTCCTCGGACCGGGCGCCGACCAGGCTCCCACCGCCTTCGAACAGAAACACCGGAACGCTGGTGACGCCCAGGTCCCGCACGACGCGCTGCCCCGCCGCCACCTCGGCGGAGCCCGCGAGCGGAGCCTGTTCGACGCCGGTCTCGCGGGCGAGGCGCTCGAGAACGGACGGGTCCGCGACGTTGAGCCCCTCGGTGAAGTAGGCGCTGAACAGGCGGTGCGCCATCTGCTCGCCTCGGTCCTGCGCCGCGGCGTGGGCGATGAGGCGGTGCGCGTCCAGGGTGTTCGTGAAGATCGCCTTGTCGAAGTTCAGCTCCAGGCCGCTGCGGGCGGCCAGAGCGGTCATCCGGGCCGTCTGCTCCTCGGCGGACGGGCCGAAGACGCGGCGGTGCACCTCGCTGAGGAGCTCCCCCTCGGCCGGGGCGTCGGGGACGATCTGGAAGGGCAGGAACTCGACGTCGACCGCGCCGCCTTCGGCCCGGAACCGCTCGACCGCATGCTTGAAGCGGGCGTAGCCGAGAGCGGACCAGGCGCAGGCGATGTCGAGGACGATGCGGACCTTCATGTTCTTCTCAGTCATGTTCTTCTCCGTCATGCGCTTCTCCGTTCCGGGACCCGATGCCTGGGGTGGGCTGTTCGGTGGCGACGAGAAGAACGTAGGCGTGGAGCGGTGACGGCCACATCTGCCGGATGACCGGGTTCGTCACCGGGCGCCGACGCGCCCGGAACCCGGTCGGCTACCAGGTCGCGGCACCGGCGGTCAGCGCCTCCAACAAGTCGCCGTGCAGTACGGGCGGTGCGACGAGGAAGCCGGACGCACCCGCCCGCCAGGGGTTGCCGTCCAGATCGGTCACCGTGGCGCCGGCCTCGCGGGCGATGAGGGCACCGGCGAGGAGGTTGGCGTCGTCCCGGCCGTACTCCCAGAAGCCGTCGAGCCGGCCGGCCGCCACGTCGGCGATCTGCCAGGACACCGGGCCGAGGTTGCGCACCGCGGCGACGGCGGGCACGACGGCGCTCAGCGCCCGGCCCGCCTCCGTCACGGCCCGGGAGCCGGGCGCGGGGAACGGCGGCTGGCCGGTGGCGACGATCGCGGCGGCGAGTTCTCCCTCGGCGGCGGGCACGACGGGGACCCCGTCGCGGTGGGCCCCGGCGCCCCGCGCAGCGGTGCAGGTCTCGCCGAGGACGGGCGAGTGGAGGACGGCGGCGACCGGCTCCCGGTCGCGGACCAGGGCGAGGCTGACGCACCAGTGGGGCAGACCGCGCAGGTACTGGACGGCGCCGTCGATCGCGTCGATCACCCACACCGCGCCCTTCTCAGGCAGTTCGGTGTCGAGTTCGCCGGCCCACCGGGCGTCCGGCACCAGGCCGTCCAGCCGGCGGCGGAGCAGGGCGGCGGCCGGGTCGTCCACGGAGGCGAAGGTGGCGCGCAGGGCGTCCATCGTGCGGCCCGGGGCGGGGCGCGGGCTCTCCAGCAGGAGCCGCCCGGCCTCCTGGGCCGCGGCGGTCATGGCGCTGAGCAGGTCGTTCATGGATCGGTCCTCCGTGAGACGCGCGGTGGTGGCGTGGTTCCACGATCTCCGCCGGGGTGCTCCGGGAGGCCCTCGCGCCCGCCCGGATGAGCGAAACTTGCGATCATGGCCGCATCCATGAGCGAAGACGTCCTCGACCACCACGATCAACGGCTGGTCGCCGCCCTCCAGTGCGACGGCAGGCTGACCGCCGAACGCGCCGCCGAGGTGCTGAGCCTGCCCCTGCGCGCGGTGCACCGCCGCTGGGCGGCGCTGTTCGGCTCGGGGACGGTACGGGTGGTGGCGGTGCCGCCGCGGGGGTCCCTGCCCGCCGCGATGACCCTGCGGGTCAAGGTGCTGCGCGGCAAGGCCGAGGTCGTGGCCAAGGCTCTGGCCGACCGGGACGACATTCCGTTCGTCGACCTGTCGGCGGGCGGCGACGAGATCGGCGCGATCCTGCTCGCCGACCCGGGCGCCCCGCACCGGCTGGTGTTCCGCCGGCTCCCGGCCACCGGCGCGGTGACCTCGGTGGACGCGCAGACGATCCTGCACGTCTTCCGCACCGCCGACCAGTGGCGGCACGACGTCCTGACCCCCGAGGAGGCGGCCGCCCTCACCCCCGCGCCGACCGGCGGGGCGTCCGCGCGGCCGGACGGGACCGACCGCGCCGTCCTGGCCGCGCTCGCCGAGGACGGCCGTGCGTCCGCCGCCGCGGTGGCCCGCGCCACGGGCCGTCCCGAGTCGACCGTCCGCCGCCGGATCGCCGCCCTCCGCGCCACGGGGCTGCTGAGGACCCATGTCCACGTCGACGCACGGAGGTTGGGCCTGGCCGTGGACGCCGGCCTCCGCCTCCAGGTGCCGCCCGGGGACCTGGACCGGGTGGGGCGGACGCTCGCCCTCCACCCGGCCGTGCACGGCGCCCTGGCCACCACCGGCCACACCAACCTGCACCTGGCGGTCTGGCTCCGCGACCTGCCCGGCCTCTACCGGTTCGTGACCCGGGACGTCGGCGCCCTGGGCGTCACCACGGCCGAGACGGTGCTGGTCGGGCGCGCGGTCAAGCGGCCGGGCAGCTGACCGCCGGTGGCGGCCGCCGCCCCGGCCCACCGGGTGAAAAACGGTTTCCCGGTACAGCGACCGGTAAGGCGAGGGAAAGGCGTCGCCTTCGGGAAGGAGTTTCCCTTGCTCGCCGCGCTCGTCACCGCCCTGCTCCTGCCTCCCGCGCTGCTGGCCCTCGTCCTGCTCCTCGGGCGCTACGAGGAGCGCGTGCTGGGCCCTCCCGGAACCGACCGCCACCTGAGTCTCGTCCCCGAGCCGTCCCCGGGCCCACTGCCATCGTCCGCGGCGTCGCGGGAGCGGCGCGCCGCCCGACCTGTCCGGCCGGAATCCCGGGCGGCGGCCGTCTCAGGATCCGGGCCGGTGCGCCGTGACCGTGAAGTAGTCGAGGAGACCGTCGCGGTGGGCCCGCAGAAAGTTGCGGGGCCACGTACCGGGTTGCCACACCGTGGACAGCCAGCGGTCCCAGCCGGGCCACACCGACGCGCCGATCGAGGTGACCTCGATCGCGGTCAGACCGGACCGTTCGAGGCTCCCGGTCAGTTCCGGAACGCTGTGGGCGACATCCAGGCCGGTGGCGAAACTGTCCAGCAGACCGGCGAGTCGGCCGGCCCGGCCGGGGTCGTCGTCGGGGGTGAAGAAGCTGGTGACGACGGCGCGGCCGCCGGGCCTCAGGACCCGGGCGGTCTCGCGGGCGAACGCGTCGAGATCGCGGAAGTGCTGGGCCGCCTCGACGCTGTACACCCGGTCGAACCCGGCGTCGCCGAACGGCATCCGCTCGGCCGCACCCCGTACGAACCGCAGCCGCTCGTCCGGGCCCGCCAGCAGGCCGGAGTGGGCCCGGCGGGCGCGTTCGAGCTGCTGCGGATGGATGTCCATCCCGGTGACCCGCGCGAAGCCGTACTCCTCCAGCGCCACCGCGCAGCCCGTCCCCCGCCCGCAGCCGACCTCCAGGGCCGAGAGCCCCTCCCCCGGCGCCACGGCGTCGAGCACATGGCGGTACATCGCCAGCTGGCTGCGGATCCGGTCGTCCTCGGTCAGCGGCCGGTCGAGGTCGATGCCCTGCCAGTGGCCGAAGTTGATGAATCCCCCGGCGAACAGGGGCATCGCGCCGAGGTCGCCGGGGCCGTACGCCTCCCGCACCGCCGGCGCCATCGGGGGCGGAACGTCCCCCTGGGACTCCTGGGACTTCGGCATCATCCGTGCTCCCTCCTGCCGTACGGCGCTCCATCACCGCCGATCACCGCGCGCCTCACCTTCGCACGGGCGGCGCGGGCAGCGCCAGACCGGCGGAGGCCGCGACGAGCACGACGAGCGCCACCACGTTCAGCGTCCGGTCCAACGGTCCGTACACGTGCGGCATCCGCAGGTGGTGGACGAGATGCAGCACGTTGAAGACCAGCCAGGCGGCGCCCGTCGCAGGGCGGGGACGGACAGCACGGCGAACGCGATGTACACGGCCCCGGCATCGCTTGCCAAGTGCTCGTTGTACGGCCCGGACCGCGGAAGCCGGCTGAGTCCGAACCCGGGAAGCGGCCGTACCAGGACCGTGGGGCGAAGCAGGCCCGGAAACCCGTACAGGCCCCGTACAGCGTCAGCAGCACCAGGCATACGCGGCGAGAGATGTCGCCCATACCCACCCGATCCGGCGAGGCCCGCGTGACGCGCTCCGGACGAATGACGAATACAGCGGGAAGGACCGCGTTCTTCACCCGGAGGACGGTCGGCCGGACGCGTCCGGGAGGGCCTTCTCCAGCCACGCGACGTCCCAGTACGCGCCGAACTTGCGGCCGACCTCGCGGTGGACGCCCGCCGGGCGGAAGCCGAAGCGTTCGTGCAGGCGCAGGGACGCGTCGTTGGGCAGGGTGATCGCCGCGTAGGCCCGGTGGACGTCCTCCCCGGCCAGGGCCTCGAAGAGCGCCCGGTACAACTGGCTGCCAAGCCCTCGCCCGCCGCGCCCCGGGGCAAGGTAGATGCTGGTCTCGACCGACGTCTCGTACGCCCGCTTGGGGCGCAGCGGACCGCTGGTGGCGTAGCCGAGCACGGTGCCCGCCTCCTCCGCGACCAGCAGCCGGTGCCGGCCGGTCGCCGGGTGGTCGGCCAGCCACCGGCGGCGGTCCGCGGCGCGGACGGGTTCGATGTCGAAGGTGATCGGGGTGCTGGTCACGTAGTGGTTGTAGAGGTCGGTGAGCTGCTCCAGGTCACGCTCCTCCCCCGCCCGGATGCGTGTGGCGGTGCTCGCGCCGGTGATCTGGTCCATGGAGTCCGGTTCCCTTTCGACGGCGGGAAAGGGACCATAACCGCTTCGTGTTACGGGAGTATGTCCGAATAGGCCGGGATGCGGCCGTCGGGTCACGGAACGGTCCGGGGCACCCGGGACGCACGCGGAAGGCGCTCAAAGCGCCTCTGATTCCTCCGAGTTGGAGGGACGCGCGGCACCGCGGACCGGCTGCCATTGCGATCGGGGGTACTCGATTCGGCCCACCGCCGCTTCCCGGGCCCCGCCGGTGACCGCCCCTTGCCCGTTGTGTGACCGATCGATGACCACGGGGCGAACCGGCCGGACGCGCTGATTGCCTGCTGGCATGCACAAGGACACCACCACTCACACCCGCCGCCCCCGCCGCCGGGCCGCGTTCGCCGCCCTCCTCGCCGCCACGGCGGTGACCGGCCTCGCGCTCACCGGCTGCGGTGCCGGGGACGACAAGGACAGCGGCTCGAAGCCGGGCGCCGACAACTCGGCGGCGGCGTCGCCGACGGGCAAGAAGGTCCTCTGGATGGGCGACTCCATCGCCGGTGCCGAAGCCCCGCCCCTGGAGGCCGCGTTGAAGGCGAGCGGTGTGGAGGTCAAGAACGCCGCGTCCGACGGCGGCGGCACCGTCGTCGAGGGCGACAAGACGACCGGGCCGATCGCGAAGGACACGTGGAAGGACCTCGCGAAGAACATCGCGTCCTTCCGCCCGAACGTGATCGCCTACCAGATCACCACCTACGACTGGGGCACCGCCGAGCAGCAGCGGGCCTCGTACGAGAAGCTCGCGAGGACCGCGCGGGACGCCGGCGCCGAGCTGGTGATCGTCTCGGCTCCGCCCTTCAAGATCGACGACTTCTACAAGAAGTCCGGGGGCGCGATCGCGAGCGCGCCGAAGGCCGCCAAGGAGGTCGCCGACCGCAGCGGCGGCAAGGTGCGCTTCCTCGACGCCTCCGCGCTGTGGGGCACCGACGCCGGGGCCGGGAAGGCCCAGCGGTCGTCCGACGGCATCCACTCCTGCCAGCAGGGTTCCGCCTCCTTCGCCAAGTGGTTCACCGAGCGGCTCGGCACGGCGTACGGCTTCGCCCCGGCGGACCCGGCGAAGTGGGCGACCGGCTCGTGGACGGGCGACGCGCGGTACGGCAAGCTCGGCTGCCGTTGAACCGCGTGCGGATCACCATGTCCCGCTCCCACCGGACCGCCCGCATCGCCCCGCTCGACGGCCTGCGCGGGCTGGCCGTGCTCGCCGTCCTGCTCTTTCACGCCGGGCACCTCGGCGGAGGTTTCCTGGGCGTCGACCTCTTCTTCGTCCTGTCCGGCTTCCTGATCACCGGCCTGCTCCTGGGGGAGACGGCGCGCCACGGCCGCATCGCACTGGCCGCGTTCTGGGGCCGGCGCGCCCGCCGTCTGCTGCCCGCGCTGGGCGTCGTGGGTGTCGCCACCCTGCTGCTCACCTGGGCGTTCGGGTCGCCGTCGGTTCTGCTCTTCGCGCTCGACGACGCGCCGTGGGTCGCGGCCCAGGCCGTGAACTGGCATTTCGTCGCCGAGCAGATCGGGTACTGGAACGCCTCCGGCACCCGCGTCTTCGCACATCTGTGGAGCATCGCCGTCGAGTGGCAGTTCTACCTGGTCTGGCCGCCGGCCGTGGCCCTCGTCGGCAGGGGCCGGGGCGGCCACGGGCGCGTGGCCGTGCTCGCCGGTGCGGGGGCGCTCGTCTCGCTCGCGCTGATGGTCGTCCACGGGGGCGCCGTCGACACGACGCGCGCGTACGAGGGCACCGACACCCGGGCGTTCGCGCTGCTGCTCGGCGCGCTGGTGGCCACGGTGCCGGTCCGGCGGCTGCTCGCCCGTGTCCCGGGACGGGCGTCGGACGGGCTGTGCGCCGCGCTGGCGCTGGTCATCGGCGCGGCCTGGGTGCTGACGGACGGCCAGAACGCGCCCGGTCTCTTCCGGGGCGGCCTGTTCGCGCACTCCGCGGCCTGTGCCCTGCTGATCGGGCTGCTCGCCCAGGACCCGGACGGACGTGCCGGACGGCTGGCCGGGAGCCCGGTCCCGCGCCGGCTGGGCGAGCTGTCGTACAGCCTGTACCTGTGGCACTGGCCGGTGTACCTGTTGCTGCCGCAAACGGTGTCCGGCGTCGGCGGGTGGGGCCGTACGGCCGTGGCGATCGGGGTGTCGCTGCTGGCCGCGTGGGCGACGAAGGTGCTGGTGGAGGATCCGGTCCGGTTCCGGGTGCGCTGGGCGGCCGGGCGTCGGGGCCTGTTGGCGCTCGCCGCCGCCCTCGCCGTCGCGGCGGGCGTGTGGGCGGCCGTGCCGCAGCCGCACCCGGGTGCGGGAACCGTGGACGTCGGACGGCTGACCGCGCCGTGAGACGCGGGTGCGAGGGGTCCGGCCGGGTCCGCGGGGAGACTGGGCGCATGCCGGCGAAGGCCCTTTCCAGACCTCTGCGGCGGACGGTCCGGGCCGCCGGCGCGGCCCTGCTCGCGTCCTGGGCGCTCGCCGCCTGCGGCGTCCCCGACAGTGGTCCGACGGCGAACGGCGCCCCGGCCGGCGGGGCGCGCGCGGCCGGATCCGCCCGCCTGATGCGGGTGTACTTCGTCGCCCCGAACGGCAGCTGGCCCGTCGCCCGCCCCGCGCCCGCCGGCGCCGGACCGCAGCAGGCGCTGGACGGACTGCTGGCCGGCCCGACCCGGGACGAGCGGGCGCGCGGGCTGGTCACCGCCCTGCCGGCCGGGACGCACCGGGTGCGGGCGGGGTCGACGGCGCCGGGAACGGTGGAGCTGTACCTGCCGTGGCTGGTGTCGGAACTGGACCGGGCGGCGGTCAACCAGCTGGTGTGCACGGCCGCCGCGGCGCCGGGGATCCCGGGCGGGAAGCGGCCGGCCGACGTGGTCGTCCGGGTCCACGAGTCGGGGCTGCCCGGCGGTCCGTGGGCGGTGACGTGCGACGAGACCGGCGCGGCCGCCCCGATGGGGGCACCGGCGCCGGGACCGGCCAACGAATCGCCCGAATAGATATGTTCCACCCGTATCCACCCTTTCGTTCCGCGCGGGTGGTCACGCCGACGAGCGAGAGGAGAGGGCCGGTCCATGACACGCGTCCTGCTGATCGAGGACGATCCCGCCGTGCGCCGGGGCGTCACCCTGGGGCTGCGCCGCAACGGCCACGAGACGGAGGCGGTCGGCACCGGCGAGGACGGCCTGGAGTCGCTCGGCCCGTTCGCGCCGGACATCGTCCTCCTCGATCTGATGCTGCCCGGCATGAGCGGCCTGGAGGTGTGCCGGCGCATCCGCGAGGCCGGCCAGGTGCCCATCGTGATCCTCTCCGCCCGCGGCGACGACATCGACGTCGTGGTGGGCCTGGAGGCGGGCGCCGACGACTACATCGTCAAGCCCGCCAACACCGAGGTCATCGAGGCCCGCATGCGCGCGGTGCTGCGCCGCGTCGCCCCCACGCAGCCCGCCGCCGGCCACCACGACGGCCCGCTGGTCCACGGCGATCTGGAGATCGACGCCTCGGCGGTGCGCGTGCGCAAGCACGGCCGTGAACTCACCCTCGCCCCCTCGGAGTTGAAGCTCCTGCTGTTCCTGTCGGCCTCCCCGGGACGGACGTTCAGCCGCCGGCAGCTCCTGGAGGAGGTCTGGGAGCACAGCTACTACGGCGACGCGCGCCTCGTCGACGCGTGCGTGAAACGGCTGCGCGCCAAGATCGAGGACGACCAGCGCAACCCGCGCTACGTCCGGACCGTGCGCGGCTTCGGCTACCGCTTCGGGCCGCTGTGAGAGCCCCCCGTTTCCCGCGCCGCCTCGTCCCGAGGGGCCTGCGCGCCCGCCTCGTCGTCGCGTTCGTCCTGGTCGCTGCGGTCAGCGCGCTCGCCGCCGCCGCTCTGACGTTCCGTCAGGCCCGGGCCGCGATCCTGGACCGCGCCCGGGACGACGCCGTGCACGACCTGCGCGCCCAGGTCGGCTCCCTGGCCCCCGACCTGCCGGCCGAGCCCGCCCGGGCGGATCTGCGCGCCCTGGCCCTCCAGCTCGACCGGGCCGGCGGCTCCCGGGACTGGCGCACCGCGGCCGCCTACCGCGACGGCTCCCCCGTCTCCGCCGCGGGCCCCGCGCCCGCCCTGCCCGAGGGGCTGCGCGGCGCGGCGGCCTCGGCCCGGACCGCCGTCGTGCAGCGCTTCCACCACGCCGACGAGCCCCGGCTCGCCGTCGCCCTGCCGGTCACCCGCGCCGGCCGGCCGGACGAGCCCTCGGGCCTGGTCGTCTACGCCTCCTTCTCCCTCGCCGGCCAGGAGCGCGACGTCGCCGCCCTCGTGGCGGCCGCGCGGGCCGGCGTCCTGCCCGTCGTACTGCTGGCCGTCGTCCCGGCGCTGCTGGCGGCCCGCCGCGTCCTGCGGCCCGTACGGCAACTGCGCTCCGCCGCCGAGGACATGGCCGCGGGTGCCCTCGACACCCGGATCGCCGTCACCGGCGGCGACGAACTGGCCGACCTCGGGCGGACGTTCAACTCCATGGCCACCGCCCTCCAGAGCGACGCGGCCGCGCTGCGCGCCATGGAGGCCCGGGCACGCCGCTTCGCCGCGGACGTCTCCCACGAACTGCGCACACCGCTCGCCGCGATGACGGCCGTCACCGGTGTCCTCGACCAGGACGCCGCCTCGGGGCGCCTGGACCCCGAGACCTCCGAGGCGCTGGAGCTGGTCGCCGACGAGACGGACAAGCTCGTCCGCATGGTCGAGGACCTGATGGAGATCTCGCGGTTCGACGCCGGCGCCGCCGTGCTGGAGCTCGACGAGATCGATGTCGCCGAACTCGTGGGCAAGACGCTCGCGTTGCGGCACTGGCGGGAGCGGGTCGGCGCCGACGTGCCGCCGGGGCTGCGCGTCCGTCTCGACCCGCGGCGCGTCGACGTCGTCCTGGCCAACCTCATCGGCAACGCGCTGCGCCACGGCGGTCCGTCCGTACCGGTGGACGTCCGGGCGCGCGCCGAGGGCGACCGGCTCGTCGTCACCGTCACCGACGGCGGCCCCGGCATCCCGGAGGACGTCCTGCCGCACGTCTTCGACCGTTTCACCAAGGGCGACGCGGCGCGGACCCGCAGCGAGGGCAGCGGCCTGGGCCTCGCCATCGCCGCGGAGAACGCCCGCCTCCACGGCGGCGCCCTCACAGCCGCCAACTCCCCCGAGGGAGGCGCCGTGTTCACGCTCTCGCTCCCCAGGGACCCGGCGTGAGACGGCACTTGCCCGCCCTCGTCCTGGTTCTGTCGCCGCTGGCGGGCTGTGGGGTGGACGACACGGGTCCCGGCCGGGCCGGCGCCCCCGCCTCCGGTCTGCCGCTGCCGGGAGGGCACCCGGCCGCCGCCCTCCACCTCTACTTCTCCTCCCCCGTCGGCCTCGAACGCGTCTCGCGCCTCTACGGCGGCCCCGACGCGCCCCAGGCCGCCATGGACCGGCTCGTCCAGGGCCCCGACCCGGCCGAACGCACCCGCGGCCTGGTCACGTTCGTCCCGCCCGGGGCTCCCGCGCCGACCGCCGTCACGCGGGAGCGGGACACCGTGGACGTGTACCTTCCGCCCGCCTGGACGGACAACCGCACCGCGCTGCGTCAGGTGGTGTGCACGGCGGCCGACGCGGTGGGGACCGGCGCCGGGCCGGAGGGCGTCCGGGTGCGACTGCACCGCGCGGAGGGCGGACCTGTCACGGAGACGTGCGCGCGATAGGGAGGCTACGGATCCACCTTCGTGTTCGTGCCACATACAACTGCTCGCTGATATTTCACCATTTATCCCTCCATCAGGTGGACGACCTCACTTCCCCCACGCAGGCGAGTAACTGCGCCATACAGTCTTCCTGGGCGTCGAGGGCTGCCGAGGGCCGCAGGCAGCGCCCGGCGTGCGCGACCGGCCCGGACGGGTACGACCCGCGATTCCCTCTCCCAGGAAGGCACGAGCCGTGAAAGGTTCCTCGCCGGAAGCGGCCGTGCTGGCCGACATCGCCCTCGTCCTGCTCCTCGGCGTCGCCCTGACGCCCCTTCGGCACCGGCTGCGGCAGCCGGCCGTGGTCGCCGAGATCGCGGCCGGGCTGCTGCTGGGCCCGAGCGTGCTCGGCCTGCTGCCCGGCCACCTGCCCGACGTGCTCTTCCCGGACGAGGTCCGGGCCCATCTGTCGGCGATCGCCCAGGTCGGCATCGCGCTGTTCCTGTTCGCCGCCGGCTGGGAACTCGACTTCCGCTCCCTGCCCGGGAGGGGACGCTCCGTGCTCGGCGTCGCCGCCGCCTCACTGATGCTGCCCTTCGCGCTGGCCATGGTCCTGGCGGGCATCCTCCTCGCGGTCCGCCCCGACCTGACCGGCTCGCCGCTCCTCTTCGCGCCGTTCCTGGGCATCGTCCTGTCGGTCGGCGCCCTGTCCGTCCTCATCCGCATCGTGGACGAGAACCGGCTCCAGGCGGCCCCGGCCGGGGCGACGGCCACCGCGTGCGGGGCGGTCAGCGAGGTCGTCGCCTGGTGCGCCATGGCCGCCCTGCTCACCGCCGCGCAGGGGCCGAGCTCCGGCAGCCTGCTCGTCACCCTGGCCGGGGTCGCCGCCTACGCGCTCGTCATGCTGCTCGCCGTACGCCCCGCCCTGCGCGCCCTGTTCGGCCGCCCCGGGGCCCGCCCCATGCTGCTCGTCCTCGTGGTGAGCAGCGGCGTCTTCCTCTCCGCCTGGTGCACCACCTGGCTGGGCGTCCACGCCGTCATCGGCGCGTTCGCGTTCGGCCTGGTCATGCCCCGCGACCTCGCGCCCGAACTGCGCGGCGCCGTCGAGGAGCCGGTGCGCCACACCGGCGCCCTGCTCATCCCCGTCTTCTTCGCGCTCGCGGGGCTGACCGTGGACGTGACCCGGCTGGGGCCGCGCGGGCTCCTCGCGCTCGCCGGGTTCCTCGCGGTGGCCTGGGGCGGCCGGTTCGCGGGCGCCGCGCTCTCCGCCCGCCTCCTGCTCCGGATGCCCCGGCGGGAGGCGGCGGTCCTGGGCGTCCTGGTCAACACCAAGGGGCTGAGCGAGGTCATCATGCTGAGCCTGGGCCGCGAGGCCGGCCTCATCGACGACCGCCTGTTCACCGTGCTCCTGCTCACGGCGCTGTCGGCGACGGTTCTCGTCAACCCGCTGGTGCGGCTGCTGACGGAGCGGGGCTCCAGTGAGGCCCCGACCGTGACCGTCCCGGCCCAGCAGCCCGCGCTCCGCGAACCGAGCCACGAGCAACAGGCCTGACCGCCCCGAGGGCCCGCCTCACCGGCGGACGAGACAGAACGGATGCCCCGCCGGATCGGCGTAGACCCGCCAGGTCTGCCCGTCCGAGCCGCCGTCCAGCACGGTCGCTCCCAGGGCCAGCACCTGCTCCTGCGCCCGGTCCAGGTCGGGGACGCCGAAGTCCAGGTGGAACTGCTGGGGCCGCTCCGGGTCGGGCCACGTCGGCGGCCGGTGGCCGGCGGCGCGCTGGAAGGCGAGGACGAGGCCGGACGGCGTGTGCAGGGTCGCCCAGTCGTCGTCGAGCGTCCACCGCCCGTCCGGCCGGTCGATGTCCCCGCCGAGCAACGAGCCGTAGAAGGCGGCGAGTTTGCCAGGGTCCGGGCAGTCCAGCACCACGCATTGCAGGTCGGCGATCATGGCCGGGATCCTAGACCGCCCCGGCCGCCTACCAGGTGACCGGGACCCCCTTCGGCCCTTCGTCGAGCAGCCGGACCGACCAGCCGACCTCCTCGGCCGGTACGGCGAGCCGCATGCCGGGGAAGGCGTCCGCGAGCGCGGCGAAGGCCTCCTGGAGCTCCACCCGGGCCAGCGCCGCGCCGAGGCAGAAGTGGATGCCGTGGCCGAAGGCGAGGTGCGGGTTCGGGGCGCGGCCGATGTCGAACGCGAGGGGATCGGCGAACTGTCCGGGGTCACGGTTCGCGGCCTCCAGGGGGATCAGCACCGTCTCCCCCGCCTTGACCGCCACCCCGCCCACCTCGACGTCCTCCCTGGCGACGCGGCGCATCTCGCCGCCGCCGGCCTGCTGGCGCAGCACCTCCTCGACGGCGGGGGCGACGCGCGACGGGTCGGCGCGCAGCGCGCCCAACTGGCCGTTGTGCAGGAGGTGGAGGGCGCCGATGCCGATCGCGTTGGCGGTGGTGGCGTAGCCGCCGACGAGCAGGCTGATGGCCATCATGAAGAGCTCGGACTCGCTGAGCCGGTCCTCCTGTTCGTCGCGGACCGCGATCAGCGCGTGGAGGAGGTCGTCGCCGGTGCCCGAGCGTTTGTCGGCGATGAGCCGCACGACGTACGCGTTGAGGTCCGACCACGCCTGGGCGGCCGCGGCCAGGGTCTCGTCGCTGACCGCGAGGAACGTGTCCGACCAGGCGCGGAATTGCTTCCGGTCCTCCTGGGGAATGCCGAGGAGTTCGCTTATCACGGTGATCGGCAGGGGATAGCCGAACCAGGCCGCGAGATCGAGCGGCCGGGGCGCGTCCCGCATGGCGCGCGCCAGCGAGTCGGCGATTTCGCGGACCCGGGGGCGCATCTCCTCGGCGCGCCGGGCGGTGAAGGCGCTGGAGACCAGCCGGCGCAGCCGGGTGTGCCCGGGCGGGTCCTGGAACAGCGAATCGCCGGTACGGGCCTCGCCGACCCAGCCCATCGCGCCGCCGTGGAGATGCGGTCCGAAACGCTGGTCGGAGAGGACGGAGCGGATGTCCTCGTAACGCGTGGCGAGCCATGAGGTGTCGCCGAGCCGTGTGGTCACGCGTGTCATCGGCGTGTGCGCGCGCAGCCGCTCGAACTCCCCGGGCGGACGCAGCGGATTGGGCCGCCGGAAGGGGAACGCGGGCTGATCCGGATGGTTCGCCACAGTAATTCCCCGTTCCCCGTTGCGGATCACGACCGGACTCTCGTGAGGATAGGACGCGGGCAACGGGTAATTCAACGGATCGGTACGGACGCGGTGGCCCGTTATCCGGAATCCCGCATTTCCCCGCTGGTCGGCAGCGTGTCAGGCCGCTGAACCGTCCACCGTCCGCCGCCGGGAATCATCCGCCCCACGAGTCATCCGGCGTCCCATCGGCCACGGACGCGTTGATCGGGAACGCGAACGACCGGACCGGTGATCGGAATTCCCTGCACGGGAGCACCGACAGCACCAGAAATCATCACAGTTGACAGCCGTCCATCCGGTGTTCCCGCGCATCAGGCCGAAATGCAGGCGCACTGCCTTGACGGCCGGGAAGGCCGGACCTAGGCTTCCGAAAATCAGCCCCGGCGCCGCGATGCGAGGGCGAAAAAATCCGGCCGGGGCGTCCGGGGCGTATTACACGGGGGTGTTGGATGCGCCATGGAACAACGCGCTATCGGTCGGCCCGTCCGTACCATCGCGAGGAAAACCGGCGGCGGAAGATCCCGGGCCCGTCGGATCCCGTGAGTCTGGCACGGTTCGCCTACCGGCTCGACCGCAGCCCGGCCACCGGGATTTGGGACATGTACCGGACGTACGGCCCGGTCTGCGCATTCGGTTCCGGCCCGATACGGACCGTCTTCCTCCTCGGTCCCGAGGCCAACCGCTATCTCGCCCAGCACACCGACAATTTCAGCTGGCGCGGCGGATACGAGATACTGCTCCCCCTCGCCGGCGAAACCGCGCTGCTGGCCAGCGACGGCGAAGGACACCACCGCCGGCGCAGACTGGTCGAACCCGCGCTGCACCGCGACCGCGTCGACGGCTGCATCGCACATATGGTCCGGCATACGGACGCCGTGCTCGACGCCTGGCGCCCCGGGCAGACCGTCGACGTGTACCGGGAATTCCGCACCGCGGTACGCCGGGCGACGATTTCCTCGTTCTTCGGCCCGCGTCTGGCCGCCGCCGACGCGGAGCTGGAACGCGATCTGCGCACCGCGATGCGGGTCCTCAACTCCTCCCTCCCGGTGCACAAGATCCTCCGCGCCGTGCCCAACCCCGCCTGGCGCGGACTGACGAACGCGGTGGCCCGCGTGGACGGCCGGGTGCTGGCCGAGATCGCCCACCGCCGCGCCGCGCCGGACCACGAGGACGACCTGCTCACCCTGCTGGTCTCCCCGCCCGACGGCCGGAAGGGCCTGAGCGACCGCGAACTGCGCGACATGATCGTGAGCCTGATCGTCGCCAGCTACGACACCACCAGCGCCGCGATCGGCTGGAGCGTCCACTCCCTGCTGACCGCCCCGGACGTCTGGGCCACCGCCCGCGCGGAACTCGACCGCGAACTGCCCGGGGACCGGCCTCCCACCGCGGCCGGCCTGGACCGGCTGCGCTACCTGGACTGGTCGGTCTCCGAGGCACTGCGCCTGTACCCGCCGGTCATGGTCGGCGCCCGACGGGCCCTGGCCGCCTTCGAGTTCGGCGGCCACCGCGTCCCCGCCGGGAGCCTCGTGGTGACCAGCCAGTACGTCACCCACCGGCTGCCGGAGCTCTGGCCGGAGCCGCACCGCTTCCGCCCCGAGCGCTGGGACCCCGGACAACCCGGCTACCGCCGCCCCGACCCGTACAGCTACCTGCCCTTCGGCGCGGGCTTCAGACGCTGCCCGGGGTCCTCGGTGGCCCGGGCCAACATCAAGGCGGCGCTCGTCCAGCTGCTGCGGCGGACCCGGCTGACCCTGACGGCCACGGACGTCCGGCCGGCCGGCCTGTCCGCCATGTACCCCCGCCACGGGCTGCCCGCGCGGGTCGACCGCGTCCGCGCCTGACCGGTCCCCCGGTCCGGCTCCGCACCCGGACCGCCCGGCCCCGCCGGCCGGGCGGCACTCCCCGAACCTGACGCCGAAGAGGTCAGCGAAGTGACCGTCAACGACTCCCGCGAGGGCATACCGGATACCGACGCACCGCCCCGAATACGGCACGATCCGACCGCCCTGCCCTGGACCCGGTTCCACGACATCGTCGCCGGCCACGCGGGCAAGGAACTCGTCGAGGACTACCTGCGCGCCTGCGAACTGCAGCTCGCGCGACGGCCGCAGACCGGCACCTTCCTCGAAACCGCACTGCGCCACGCCCTCTCCGGCGGAAAGCAGCTGCGTTCCCTGCTCGTCCTGGCCGTCGCCTCCGCCGCCCGCCGGCCGCTGCGCCCCGAGGCCCTCGGCCGGCTCGCCCGGGCCGGGCTGGCGGTGGAACTCCTGCACTACGCCAGCCTGGTGCACGACGACATCATCGACGGCGCCGACCTGCGCCGGGGCCGGCCGACCGTGCACCGCCGGGAGGGCGAGCAACGGGCCGTCCTCTGCGGCGACTACGTCCTGGCCCTCGCCTTCGACCGGGCGGTCGGCCTGGGACGGGCCGAAGGCGGCGTCGTCGCCCGGGCGTTCGCGGCGATGTGCGAGGGCATGGCCCGGGAGATCGGCGACCAGCACAACACGGCGCGGCGCGAGGCCGATTACTTCGCGGCCGTCGAGGGGAAGTCGGCCGCGCTGATCTCCGCCGCCTGCCGCCTGGGCGCGCTGGGCCGCGGGCTGACGGCGTCCGCGGTGGAGGCCCTGGGCGCGTACGGACGGCTGATGGGCCTGGCCTTCCAGATCGTCGACGACATCCACGACCTCACCCTGCCGCCCGGCAGCACCGGAAAGCCCCCGGGCCAGGACCTGATCGCCGGGATCTACACCCTGCCGGTGCTGCGGGCCCTGCCCCGGCAGGCCGGACTGGCGCACCTGCTCGCCCCGCACCGGACCGGCGAGGACGACCGGCCCGCGCGGGCGATCCGGCTGATCGTCGGCACATCCGCGATCGCCTCGTGCCGGGCCACCGCCCGGGACCTCGCCGAGGAAGCGGTCGGGCACCTCTCCCGCGCCGGCGGCGAACTCGGCCGGGACGGCGCCGGAATGCTCGGCGAGATCGCCCGGTCCGTCCTCTCCGCTCCGGACGGGGGGTGACGCACCCGTGGGACCGAACCCGACCAAGCCCGCCGGAACCGCGGTGCCGTTGAGCGCCGAGGAGTTCCGCGCCGTCCTGCCGCAGCGGCAGGCAGAGATCCTCAGAGGGCCCCAAGTAGGCGTTCACCTGCGGGAGTTCCTGCGGCTGCTGGTGATGATCGGCCGCCCCCGCACCTGCGTCCCGGGACTGTTCGCCTACGTCATCGGACTCGGCTACGCCGGACCCGTCCGGCCGGACGCGCTGACGCTGGCCGGCGCCGTCCAGGCGTTCCTCGTCGGCTTCCTCGCCAACGTCACCAACACCTACACCGACGTGGACGAGGACTGCCGCAACCTGCCCGGACGCGTCTGGCTGCTGTACCGCCTGGGCCGCCGCAGGCTGCTGTACGCGATCGTGGCGCTCAACGTCCTCATGGCCGCCCTCGCCCTGTGCTACGGCCCCGCGTACCTGGTCTTCGTCCTCGTCGGGCTGCTGGGCCTGCACCAGTACTCGTTCGGGCCGCTGCGGATGAAGGCCCGGCCCTTCCTCGGCCTCTACATCTTCGCGCAGGCCGTCGTCGGCCCGTTCCTCATCGGCTGGTTCGGGGCGCACCGCACGGTGGTCGCGCCGACCGGCCCGGCGCTGGCCATGCTGGCGTTCCTGTTCCTGTGGTTCGTGGCCAAGGGGCTGGTCAAGAACGTCCCGGACTACGACGGCGACCGCCAGGCCGGGCTGCGCACCTCCGCGACGCTCTTCGCCGACCGGCGCGCGGCCGCCGTCGCCGCGAGCGCGGTCACCCTGGCCGCGTACCTGTCCCTGCCGCTGCTGGTGCCCGCGCAGGCGTCGCCGCCGCGGGTCCTGTTCGCCACCCCCTGGGCCGTGCTCGCCGCCGTCCAGTGCCGCCGGCTGGTGCGCGCCCCGGACGCGGCGACCGGCAACCGTGTGCTCCGCGCCGACATGCTGCTCTCCAGCGGTTTCCTCGGGACGGTCCTGCTGCTCCAGATGCCCGGCTGGTCCTCGGTGGCCGTGCTGGGGGCGGGTGCGGTGATCCTCGTCGGCAGCGATCTGCTGGCCCTGGACACGCGCCGGGACGCCGACGCCAACGGCCCGGCCGCGTCCGGCGCGCCGGCCGGCGCGCCCTCGCCCCGGCCCCGGCCGAAGACGCCGCAGAGCCTGTTCGACCGGGTCGCGGGCCGCTACGACCTGTTCAACTCGGCCCTCAGCCTGGGCTCCGACCGGCGGTGGCGGCGCCTGGCCGCCGCCCGCGTGGACCCCTCGCGGCGGCTGCGCGTCCTGGACCTGGCCACCGGGACCGGCGGCCTGGCCACGGCCGTCGCCGCCCGCAACCCGGCGGCGTACGTCGTCGGCTGCGACCTCAACGCGGCCATGCTCCGGGTGGCCCGGGAGAAGACCGGCGGCCACGTCCGTCTCGTACGCGCCGACGGGCTCCGTCTCCCCTTCGCCGACGGCGTGTTCGACCTCGCCTGCGTGGCCTTCGCCGTCGACGACATGGACGACCGCGAGCGATGCGCCGCCGAACTGCTGCGCGTCCTGCGGCCCGGCGGCACGCTCCTCCTCCTCGAACTGGGCACTCCCGAGAACCGCCTGCTGCGCCGTCTGTACGCGGGCGGACTGCACGTCATGCGGCTCCTGGGGCGCTCCCGGCGCCTGGCGGGCTACCGCCACCTGCGGGAGGAGATCCTCACCTACCGAGGACCCGACGCCATCGCCGCGCTCTGCGCCGAAGCGGGCTTCGCCCGCTACGGCCGCCGGCCCCTGACCGGAGGCATCGCCTATCTGCACTGGGCGGAGCGGCGGCCGCACGATCCGTGAGGAGTCCCATGCAGGTCAACCGTTACGTCTACGCCGACGCCCTGGGCAGGCGGCGGTTCGCCGACGAGGTCGTCGCGGGGCTGGCCCGCCTCGGTGTCCGGGCGGTCTTCGGGATGCCCGCCGAGTCCCTCAACCCGCTCCTGGACGCCCTGCGGCGCGACGGCCGGATCTCCCTGGTGGCCGTCCGGCACGAGGGCGCCGCGAGCCTCATGGCGGCCGCCTACGGCAAGCTCACCGGCACTCCCGGCGTCTGTGTGGGCACCGCGGGCCCCGGGGCGACCCATCTGCTGCCGGGCGCCTACGACGCGCTGGCCGACCGGGCGCCACTGCTGGCGCTGTCGGGCCAAGTACCGGCGGAGCAGGTCGGGTTGGATTCCTTCCAGGAGATCGACTCGGTCCGGCTCTTCGACGGCTGCTCCGTCTACAACCGGCACGTCGCCTCGCCCCGGCAGCTCGGCATGGTCGCCCGGGCGCTGGGCGAGGCCGCGGTGCGGCGCGGCCCGGTCCACCTGGCCTGCTCCTCGGACGTGCTGGCGGCACCGGCGCCGGTGCCGGCCCTCTGGCGGGGCGGCCCGCCGGGGGCGGGGCTCCAGCACGACAAGGGGCTGCCGGCGGCCGCGGCAGACCGGCTCGCACAGGGCGCGCACGCGCTGCTGGTGGGGCGTACGACGGCCGAAACGGGCGCGGAGATCGACGAGTTGGGCGTCCGCCTGGGGGCCCCGGTCTTCGTCCTCCCCGAAGGCCACCGCTACTTCGCCCGGACGGACACGGCCGGTGCCGTGCCCGTCCGCGACCGGGTGGGCGACGAGGTCCGCGAACTCCTGGCACGCGCGCCGGGCGTCCTGCTCGTCGGGGCCCACACGGCCGCCGTACGAAGCATGCTGACGCAGCATCACGTCGTGCAGGTGGCGGACGCCGCCGAGGCGGCCCACGACCGGCCCGCCGGATGGCTGCGGCTGCTCGGCGACGAGCGGAAGCTGCTGCGCGACCTGGCCGCCGCCGTACCGGGCCCCGCCGCCGCGCACGCCTCCGAACCGGCCCGCGCCGCGCACGCGCTGCCCCGCCCCGGCGACCCGGCGCCGCTGTGGCGGGCCCTGGACGGGACGGCCGCGCCCGACGCCGTCCTGGCGCTCGAACCCGGCGCCGTCCTGGACGCCGCCTTCACCCAACTCCCCGTCCGGCAGAGGGACTTCCTGTCCTCCTACGCCCTGCGCTGCCGCGGCTGGGCGCTGCCCGCCGCCCTCGGTGCCGCCGTGGCGCTCCCCGGCCGTCCCGCCGTCGCCGTCGCCACCGACGCCGGCCTGGCCGACTTCGCGGCGGAGCTCCTCACCGCCCGGCGCTACGACCTGCCCGTCACGGTGGTCTGCGTGGAGCGCGGCGCCCCCTTCGACGCGCGCGGCGTCGGCGCGGCCGCCGGGCTGGCGGCCCGGCGGGTCACCGACCCGGCGCGGCTGGACGGTGAACTCCGCGCCGCCCTCGGGACGCCGGGCCCGTCCCTGCTGTGCGTCCCGGCCTCGGCCGCCGGGGTGGAGCGGGAGGGCCGGGAGCGCGTCGAGGTCCACGGCACGGGCGCCGCCGCCCGCGACGGCAGCGCCGGCCTCCTGCTGGCACGGGCCCTGGCCGGCGTCGGCGTCACCGACGCCTACGCGCGCGCCGACACGGCCGCCGGGCCGCTGATCGCGTGTTTGCGCGCGGCCGGCATCACCGCCCACGACATCGTCCACCCCGAGTCCGCCGCGCTGACCGGCTCCGCCGTCGCCAAGGACTCCGGGCGCCCCGCCGTCTGCGTCGCCGCCGGAGAGGCCGACCTGCTGCTGCAGACGAACGGGATCTACGACGCCGCGTACGACCACGCGCCCCTGATCGTCCTCGGCGTGGGGCGGAGCGAGGGAGTGGTCGACGGGACCGCGCTCTTCCGGGACGCGGCCCGCACCGCCCGCCTGGACGGCACCCCGGAGTCCCTGGCCGAGGCGGTACGGACCGTCCACCGGGCCGTCGCCGGGCATGGCGCCGCTTACGTCGAGATCTGCCCCAACGCCCTTGAACAGCACGCCGGTTCGCCGGACCTGCCCCTCTGGGAGGACCTGCCCTCCGCCACGCTGCCGCCGTCCGGCCTGCTCGACCGGGCGGCCGCCGCGCTCGCCGCGGCCCGCCGTCCGCTGCTGCTGGCCGGCCGCGGCGCCCGGGGCTGCACCGCCGAGCTGCTGGACCTGGCCTCCGGGCTCGACGCGCCGCTGGTGACGACCATGCCCGGCCGAGGAGCCGTACCCGAGGACCACCCCCGTTTCGCCGGCGGCGTCGGCTCCTCCGGCCACACCTCGGCCGCCAAGGCGCTCAAGGGCTGCGACGTCCTGCTGGCGCTGGGCGTGTCCCAGCGCGGCACCTCGGCCTTCGACCTGCACGGCGGCTTCCGGCTGATCCAGGTCGACCGCGACCTCGCCCGGCTCGCGGCCTCCCCCCGCGCGGACCTGCGCCTGCACGGCACCACCGCGGAAACCCTGAAGGAACTGACCCGCCGCGTCGGCGCGCTGGGACCCGCCGACGCCGAACTCGCCGACGGGCGCGCCGCGTTCGTCCTGGAAAACCGGCAGGCGTTCCTCGCGGCACGACGCCGTGCCGTCCCCCTGCCGACGGGACGGCACGGCGGCATCCGGCCCTCCACGGTCGCGCTCACCCTGGCGGACGAACTGGTGGACGGCACCACCACCGTCGTCGCGGACGTCGGGCTGAACACCCTGTGGCTCTACCGCTACCTCCTCGGGGCCCGGCAGTTCGTCTGGACCGGCTCCTTCGCCACCATGGGCTTCGCCCTGCCCGCCGCGATCGGCATCGCCCGGCAGCGGCCCGGCACCCGGATCCTGGCGGGCGTCGGCGACGGCGGACTGGCCATCACCCTGAGCGAACTGGCCTCCCTCGCCGCCCTCGACGAGCCGGTCGTGGTCTGCGTCTTCAACAACAGCAGGCTCGGCGCCATCAAGTTCGAGCAGGAGATCATGGGCTGGCCCGAGTACGGCTCGGCGCTGCACAACGGCGACCTCGCCGCCCTCGCCCGCTCCTTCGGCGTCCGGGCCACCACCGTACGCACCCGCGCCCAGCTGCGCCGCGCCCTGCGCGGCCTGGCCGCGACCCGCACCCCGCACCTGCTGGACATCGTCTGCGACGCCAACGAGATCCCCGCGCCCGCGCAGCACCGCCCGGCCGCCGCCCAGGTCTTCGCCTACGCCCTCGCGCTGGGCCGCGAGGCGTGGCGGGCGGCGACCGGCGGCGGGCGTGGCTGAACAGGAACGTGGCTGAACAGGAAACCTCACCGGGAAGGGGCGGTTCGTGATCACCCAAGTGGTCGTCCACACGTTCGCCGGGATCTTCTGGACCACCGCCTACGTCCTGATCGCGCTCAAGAGCCGCGCGGACCGCACCTACGGCATGCCGCTGGCGGCCCTCGGCGCCAACCTCGGCTGGGAGTTCTACTTCACCGTCATCGACCCGCCCACCTACGACAGCGACTTCGTCTTCGGCGCCCAGCTCACCATCGACGCGATCTGGCTGCTGACCGACTTCGTCATCCTGTGGTACGTGTTCCGCCACGGCCCCCGGGAGTTCCCCGGCCTGTCGCGGCGGCTGTGCTACGCGATGTTCGCCGGCGTCATCGTCCTGATGGGCACCACGGACGTGCTGATCAGCAGGGAGTTCGAGGACAGCTACGGCCTGCGGGTCTCCTTCCTGCAGGCGCTGATGATGTCGCTGCTGTTCCTGGGCATGCTCCAGGCCCGCAGGTCGCTGCGCGGCCAGTCCCTGGGGATCGCCGTGGCCAAGATGCTCGGTACCGCGGCGGCGTCGCTCGGCGTCCACCTGCGGCCGCCGCTGCCGGAGTACGGCCACTCCGTACTCCTGAAATTCCTCTATCTCGTGTGCCTGGCGGCCGACGTGGTGTATGTGGTGGCGGTGTACCGGATACGGCAGGGACGTAGCGGCCCCGCCCGGCCGACCGGCAAGGTAGGGGCCGGAGCCAGGATCGGCGGAGAGCGGTGAGGCATGACGCACTACATCCGGGAGTTGGCGGAGGTCACCCGCGAGGACGGCGGGACGGTGGGCGGGAAGGCCGCCCGGCTGGGCGAGGCGGCCGCGGCCGGGCTGCCCGTACCGGCCGGGTTCGTCGTCGCCGGCGCGGCCTACCGGGACTTCCTCGGCCATCACGGCATCGGCGGTGACGACCCCCGGCGGCTGGGCGAACTGATCCGCGCCGCCGAGGTCCCCGAGGCGATCGCCCGGGGCATCACCGACGCGTACCGGAAGCTGGGCGCCCCCAGGGTGGCCGTGCGGTCCTCGGCCACCGTCGAGGACCTGGCGGACGCCTCGTTCGCCGGGCAGTACGACACCTTCCTCGGCGTCGAGGGCGAGGAGGATGTCGTCGCGGCGGTCCGCGCGTGCTGGGCCTCGCTGTGGACGGCCCGCGCCACCGACTACCGGCTCCGCCGGCAGCCCGGGGAAGCGGCGGAGGCCGTGATGGGCGTGCTGGTGATGCCCATGGTGGACGCCCGGTGGGCCGGGGTGCTGTTCACCGCGGACCCGGTCACCGGCCGCCGCGACCGGATCACCGTGGACGCGGTGGAGGGGCTGGGCGAGGCGCTGGTGTCCGGGCGGGCCACGGGCGTGACCCACGTCGTGGACCGCGCCGACGGGCGGCTGCTGAGCGAGCACCCCTCCCTGCCGGCCGCCGAACTCGACCAGTTGGTGCGCCTGGCCGAGCGGGTAGAGGCGCTCTTCGGCGGACCCCAGGACATCGAGTGGGCCTGCGCCGGGGGCCGCTGCTGGCTGCTGCAGGCCCGCCCGATGACGGGACTGCCCGACGCGCGGGAGGATGACGCACGGGAGGACGGCCCGGCGGCGTCCGCCCCGCGCAAACCGCCCTCCCGCCGCGAGCTGCGCAAGGCCCGGGTCGCCCTGGCCCAGGCCGAGCACTATCCCGTGCCGCATTACCCGATGGACTGTTCGGTCTTCCTGCGTCCCGTCGTGGAGACCTGTCTGGGCGTGCTGCGGAGGGCCGGAGTCGACGCCGGGGAACCCGGGCGGGTGCTCGTCGGCGTGGAGGACGCCGCCGTACGGCTCGTACCGCCCGGCGTCCGGCCCACGCCGCGCGTCGTCCTGGGCCTGCCGCTCCTGGCACCCAAAGCCCTTGCCCTGACGGGCAGTTCGTCGGCCGAGTGGACCGAGGAGTGCCGCCGGACCCTGATGCCGCTGGTCGAGCGCATCGACGGGGAGGAACTGGCGGACCTCACCGACCGGGACCTCACCGACCGGCTCGCCCAAGTGCGCGGTGTCCTCGGGCAGCTGGTGGCCCCGCGCTTCGGGGCGCTGCCGCGCGGCATGATCGCCGACGCGTCCCTGTCGCTGTGGCTGCGGGCCGCCTTCGGCGCCGAGGAGGGCGGACGGCTCCACGCCGACCTCCTCTCCGGCGTCCCCACGCTGATCGGCGAGGCCGACCGTGAACTGGCCGGACTCGCCGCCCGCATCCACCGCGAGCCCGAGTTGCGGGAGATCTACGAGCGGTGTCCCGCAGAGGAGATCGATGCCCGCCTGTCGGAGGGACCGGCCGGCCGTGCCCTGCTGACCGACCTGCGCCGCCATCTGGCGCGCCTGGGCTACCGGATGACCTCGACGCCGTCGCTGGGCTCGCCCACCCTGCGGGACTCCCCGCAGATCCTCCACGGCCTGCTGCTCAGCCTCTCGCGCGCGGCGGAAGCGGAGCCGTCGGCGGTTCCGGGCGGTGCGGACCGCATGGCGGCGGCCCGGACCGTCGTGACGTCCGCCCGCGGCCCCCGCGGACGCCTGTTCGGCCGGCTGGCCCTGCGCAGACTGCCCGCCGCCCGCGCCCACGCCGCCTTCCGCGAGGACAGCCACTTCTACCTCGTCACGGGCCTGGGGGTGCTCCGCCTCCTGCTGCTGGAACGAGGCCGGCGCCTGGTGGAGCGCGGCTCTCTCGACCGCCCCGAGGACGTCTTCCTCCTCGAACTCCCCGAGACGGACGGCGAACCGGAGCCCACCCGCGCCCTGGCCGCCGACCGCAAACGCCGCCGCGCCGCCGTCCTGCGCGACTACAACCCCGTCCCGCCCGACCTGCTGGCGGCCCTCGCCGCCGCCGGTGGCGCGGGCATCAACGGCATCGCGGCAAGCCGCGGTACGGCCACCGGACCGGTACGCGTCATCAGCGGCCCCGCGGAGTTCCACCGCATGACCGAGGGCGACGTCCTGGTCTGCCCGTACACCAACCCCGGCTGGACGCCGCTGTTCCGGCTGGCCCGGGCGGTGGTCACCGACACCGGGGGGCTGGGCTCGCACGCCGCGGTCGTGGCCCGCGAGTACGGCATCCCGGCGGTCATGGGCACGGTCGGCGCGACGCGTGCGCTCCGCGACGGCCAGTACGTCCGGGTGGACGGAACGGCCGGGACGGTCGGCGTGGTCGGGGGGTGACCGTGGCCGGCGGGCGACAGCCCGGAAACCCTGACGTGATGTCAGGAACGACCCCGGCACCGGATCAGGGACGCGTCAGGGGCGGATGAGGGCCGTTCCCCGATGGCGGGTCGGAGGCGCGCCGGAATCATGATCGTCATGACTTCGACCTTCCCGTCCCGCCGCGCCCTCGTCGGCGCCACGCTGACCGCCGCCCTGCTCGCGGGTGTTGGTGCCCCCGCCGCGTTCGCGGCCGCGCCGCCGCCGAGGACCGCCGTGGCGACCCCCGCCGTACCCCCGCTCGACAGGGCGGCCCTGCGGGCGGCGATCTCCGATCTGGACCATCCGCAGGCGACGGCCGCCCAGTTGAGGGTCGGCGGCAAGGCGGGGAGCTGGTACGGCACGGCGGGTGTCGCGGACCGGAGAACGGGCGCGCCGGTGCGGCCGGACGACACCTTCCGGGCGGGCAGCGTCACCAAGGCCTTCGTGGCGACGGCGGTGCTGCAGCTGTCGGCGGAGGGCCGGGTGGATCTGGACAGGCCGGTCCAGGACTACCTGCCGGGCCTGCTCCCCAGGAGCTACGCGCCGGTCAAGGTCTCCCAGCTCCTCGACCACACCAGCGGTCTGCCGAACGAGGTCGGCGGCCCGGAGATCAAGACCCCGGAGCAGATCCTCGAGCACCGCTACGACCGGTGGACGCCGAAGAAGATCGTGGCCACCCTGCCCGACGGCCCGATGAAGTTCACCCCGGGCACCAAGCAGGAGTACCGGGGCATGAACTACGTCCTGGCGGCCCTGCTCGTCGAGAAGGTGACGGGCAGGCCGTACGGGAAGGTGATCGGCCAGCGCATCCTGCGCCCGCTGGGTCTGCGCCACACCTCGTTCCCGGGCGACGACCCGAAGATCCACGGCCCGCACGTCCACGGCTACCTGGCGATGTCGGACGGCACCCTGCGGGACGCGACGGAGTACGACCAGTCCGAGGCGTGGGGCGAGGGCGAACTGATCTCCACGACCGGCGACTTGGAGCGCTTCATCACGGCCCTGTTCGCCCCCGGCAAGCTGCTGCCGAAGGCGACGCTGGACAAGATGTTCACGCTGCCGGGCAGCGAGGTGCGGATGGTGGACGGCTCCCCGGCCAGATTCGGCATGGGCCTCCAGACGGTCACCGTGAACGGTGTGACGCTGTGGGGCAAGACGGGCGAGCGGTACGGCTACAACTCGGGAGTGTTCGCGACCCGCGACCTCCGGCGCACGGTCGCCTACTCCTGGACGCCCACGCACCGGGACATGTCGCAGCAGGAGATGGTGCTGCGGATCGCGAACGCGGTCACCAAGCCGGTGCCGCCGGCCGTTCCCGCCGGGCGGTAACCGGGCCGGACAGCGGACGGCACGGCACGGCACGGCACACAACCTCACCCCTGTTTCACACGTCTTCGATCTGGTGCACTCCACACTTCCACGCACCCGAACAGGACAAAAGAGGTTATTTCTTGCTGTGTTCCGTATGCCAGACAGCTCTGGCAGTGAGCCGAACAGGACGCTGTGCCGCATGTGAAGGGACGGTCGCCCCGGAGGCCGGTGCCCCGGCCGCGCCGCCGCACCCCTACGGGCCCGAGTCCCTGTCCGCCTACGCCACCCCGCCCGTCCCGCCCGTCCCGCCCGTCCCGCCCGCGCAGAATCAGCCCCACCCCGCCCCTCCGGCGTACGCCCCGCCCCGGCAGTACACCCCCGCACCGCGCCTCGCCTCCCCCCAGGGCCTCTCGCGGGCGGTCGTCGTGCTGCTGGGCGTCTGCGCGCTGACCGACGTGTTCTCGCTCTTCGCCGGCGCCACCATGTTCGGGGTGTCGACCGACGTCATCGACAACGGCGTCGACTCCGTCGCGCAGAGCGACCTCGACCGCTCGGACCTGCTCCAGGCCGCCGCCGGGTTCCTGCAGACGCTCGCGCTGCTGGCCACGGCCGTCGTCTTCGTCGTCTGGTTCCACCGGGTGCGGACGAACGCGGAGGTCTTCCGGCCGGACGGGCACCGGATGCGCCGGGGCTGGACGATCTGGGGCTGGATCACGCCCGTGGTCAACCTCTGGTTCCCGAAGAAGCTCGCCGACGACGTGTGGGCCGCGAGCCTGCCGTACGAGCCGGACGGCTCTCTCCGCCGCGCGTCGCGCGCGGTCATGGGCTGGTGGTGGGGCCTGTGGCTCGCCACCCTCGCCCTGGGCCGGGCGGGCGGTCGGATGTACTTCAAAGCCGAGACCTTCGAGGAGATCCGCACCGCCACCGGCGTACTGCTGGTCGCCGACGTCGTCGACATCGTGGCAGCCGTCGTCGCCGCG
Organism: Streptomyces sp. AV19; assembly: GCF_015999245.1. Classification (GTDB taxonomy): domain Bacteria; phylum Actinomycetota; class Actinomycetes; order Streptomycetales; family Streptomycetaceae; genus Streptomyces. Next base: position 227,116 of record NZ_JAEAMR010000018.1, read on the forward strand.
CTCTTCGTGCTCCGGCTGACCGCCCTCCAGAACGAGAAGGCGTATCAGGGGCCCATGATCCCGTTCCCGGCGTCCCCCGTCATGTGAGCCGCCCCTCCCCCACCGGCCCCCACGGGGGGGGGCTCAACCCCCCAGCCCTGATTGTCCATTTATGGCTTGTTGATCGTTTATACAGCGGCACCGACGATGGTCGAGACCAGTACGCAAAGGACGTACACCGTTCCTAATCAGTGAGCAGGAGTGAGTCTTGGACTCATTCCTGCTCACTGCGGACATCCCGAACGGTTGTGGATGTCCTGGTTGCCCGCGTACTCGCCGCGTCCGGCGGCACGGATCGTGTCCGTGGTCCGGGGATGCGGGGGCGGGGTCCCTCACGCCCAGGGGCACGCCGGTCGGCCTGGACGGTCCGATGCCCGTGCACATCGCT
>NZ_JAEAMR010000019.1:0-24659 GCF_015999245.1 Streptomyces sp. AV19
GCCGGTCCACCCGCCGCCCTTGACCGTACGCGGCGAGGAGAGCCTGGGCTTCGATGGGGTCGCCGAGGGCGGTTCCGGTCCCGTGCGCTTCCACGGCGTCTACGTCATCGGGTGTCAGGTCGGCGTTGGTGAGTGCCTGCCGGATCACCCGCTGTTGGGCCGGCCCGTTGGGCGCGGTGAGGCCGTTGCTGGTTCCATCCTGGTTGATGGCGCTGCCGCGTACGAGGGCGAGTACGCGGTGGCCGTTGCGGCGGGCGTCCGAGAGGCGTTCGACGAGGAGCATGCCGACTCCCTCGCCCCATCCGGTGCCGTCCGCCGCCGCGGAAAACGCCTTGCACCGACCATCCTGCGACAGTCCGTGCTGCCGCGAAAACTCCACAAACATTCCTGGTGTCGCCATGACGGTTACTCCGCCGGCGAGCGCCATGGAACACTCACCCGACCGAAGCGCCCGTACTGCCAGGTGCAGAGCAACCAGCGATGACGAACAGGCGGTGTCCACTGTGAGTGCGGGGCCGTGCAGCCCGAGGGTATACGCGATGCGGCCCGAGACGACGCTGCTGGTTGTTCCGGTGAGGACGTATCCACCGACTTCTTCGGGCGCTTGGTGCATGCGGGGGCCGTAGTCGGGGGTGATCACTCCGGCGAAGACTCCGGTGGCGCTTCCGCGTACCGTTTCCGGGGTGATTCCGGCGTTCTCGAATGTCTCCCATGCCACTTCGAGGAGAATTCGCTGCTGGGGGTCCATAGCCAGGGCTTCGCGTGGGCTGATCCCGAAGAAGCTCGCGTCGAAGCTGGGCGCGTTGTAGAGGAAACTGCCCTGGTGTGTGTAGGACGTGCCTGGGTGTTCGGGGTTCGGGTCATGGAGTTGTGCCATGTCCCAGTCCCGGTCGTCGGGGAATTCCCCGACGGCGTCCTTGCCGGCGGTCACAAGCTGCCAGAGGTCCTCGGCGCTGCTCACGCCTCCTGGGAAGCGGCAGCTGATTCCCACGATGGCGATTGCCTCGTCTGTGACCTCCCCAAGTGCCAGGGACATGGCACCCCGACTCTCAGGTGCCTCTGTGTTTTCGTCCTCGAGTACGAGGCCGGACAGGTGTTGGGCGAACAAGGCAGGGGTGGGGTAGTCGAAGACCGCTGTCACAGGGATGCGCAGTCCTGTCTCTTGTTCCAGGAGGTGCCGCAATTCGACGGCGACCGACGAGTCGATGCCCAGGTCGTGGAAGGTCGAGGTCGTCAGCATGTCTCTCGTCTGGGTGTCGGCGCGGCCCAGTGCTTGGGCGGACTTCTCACACACCAGCCAAGTGAGGGCCGCTTCGAGTTCCGCCCGGTTCAGCAGGGAAAGCGAGTTACTCGCATCGGATTTCTCGGCGGGCCCGGCGCCTTTCTCGTCTTCGGTCGTCTCGTCCAGCTCGGTGGAGTGGTGCAGTGGCAGGCGTTGGAAGGCGTATTTGGGCAGGTCGATCCATTGGCGGTGGTGTGCGGTGAACGCCGGGGCGGAGTGTGTGGGCAGTGCACCGCTGACGTGGAGTTGCGCCAGTGATGTCATGAACTTCCGCATGCCGCCTTGGTCGCGTCGCAGGGTGCCGAGAACAACACTGTTGGTGCCCGAGGTCTCGGCGATGGTCAGTATGTCCATCACCATGACGGGATGGGGGCTGATCTCGGTGAAGCAGTGGTGTCCCTCGCGCAGGAGCCGCTCGCCGGCCGCCGCGAACTGGACAGGACTGACGAGGCTGCGGCACCAGTATTCGGCGTCGAGTTCGGGCCCCTCCAGCCACTCCCCGGTGATCGATGAGAGGAAAGGGACACTCCCTTGCCCTGGATTGATGCCTGAAAGTGCGGTGTACAGGTCGTTGAGGAACGCTTCGCAGTGAGGTGAGTGCACCGGTACTTCGTTAGGCAGCAGGCGGACCCAGATGCCTGATGCGGATAGTTCGGTGAGCAGTTGTTTCACGGCTTGACGGTTGCCTGAGATCACGGTTGTTGATGGGCTGTTCACGGCGGCGACGACCACGGCACCGGCCCATTGCTCCAGGCGCGCTGTCAGCGTGCCGGCATCGAGACGCACGGCAGCGATGGCGCCTGTGCCGGTGAGGGTGGCCTGTGCGGCGCTCCATCGTGCGGCCACCCGGACCGCGTCGTCCAGGGTCAGTGCTCCGGATACGTGGGCTGCCGCGAGCTCCCCGAGGCTGTGGCCCAGCACGGCCACCGGCTCGACGCCGTGTGCGCGCCACAGCCCGGCCAGCGACACCATGATGGCGAACATGACGGGCTGCGCCACGTCTGTGCGGTTCAGCGAGGGAGCGCCGGGTGCTCCGTGCAGTACGTCTTCCGGGCGCCATCCGACGAGGGGTTGGAGTGCGTCCGCGCAGTCCCGCATGGCGTCCTGGAACACTGTGGAGGTTTCGAGCAGTTCCACGGCCATGCCGGGCCAGTGCTGCCAGTGGCCGGGGAAGATGAAGACGGTGCCGTGGGGCGGCCCGGCCGTGCCCCGGACGAGCCCGGGGTGTTCTGTGCCGTCGGCCAGTGCCTGCAGTCCTTGCAGGAAGTCCTGTTGGTCGCTTGCGATCACAACGGCCCGGTGGGGGAAGGCGGTACGGGTCGCTGTCAGCGCGTACGCGACGTCCGCATGGCGCAGATCGGGACGGTCGGCCAGATGGTCGTGCAGTCGCTGTGCTTGTGCCCGCAGTGCGGTGGTGGTGTGGGCGGAGAGCATGCAGGGCAGCATGGCGCCTGGTTGATGGGGGTCGGGTTCGTCTCTCGTGGCACACATGGCCAGAGGCATCGACGGCATCTCGGGAGCGGTGCCGAGGACCAGGTAGGTGAAGTTTCCCCTGGCGTCGAAGGAGGCCACTGCCCGCAGGAGCCGGTCACGCTCAACGATCGGCCTCGGCACCGGGGTTACTTCAGGATCGCAGCTGCTCCGGCCTTCACTGGTGGGTCGTGATGTGTCGGCCTCGTCGGTGGATTCCGACTGTGCCAGGCATGTGATGGCCTTGAGGATTCCTGTCATGTCTCCCGCACCCTGGGGCGGGGTGGGGTGGGCCGGGCTCGGCATGCCGAGTGTGGTTCTGACGGCTGTGATGTCGGGGTGGGGTGTGTTGTGTGTGTTGGTGCTGCTCAGGTCGATGTGGTGCAGCATCTCGGGCCCTGCCCCTGCTTGTTCGTGTGCTGTGTGCAGGGCGTGTACCGGGCCGTGTTCTCCGGTGGGGATCGTGGCGGTGGCGTGGATGACGCAGTGGATGCGGTCGCCGTCCGTGAGGGCCTGGGAGAGTGGTTTGAGGACCAGGAGGGCGCCGGTCGTGTCGTGTTGGTGGTTGTCGGCAGTGGGGCCGGGCGCCGGTGCGGGCTGGTCGTGCCGGGTTGTGGTGTGGGCGCTGCCGGCGATCGCCAGTGTGGATGTTCCGGTGCGGAGGCTGTGGCATGCCAGGTGGACAGCGGTGGGTCCGGACGGGGCCGTGGGGTTGTGGGAGGTGGTGAGGCCGTGGCATGTGAGGAATGTGCTGACCGGATGTGAGGGGGGTTGGTCCTGGAGTGGTGGCGCCCCGGTTTCGGTGTGGGGTGCGGTTTCGCAGGGTGTGGTGTCGGGTGTGGTGAGGAACAGGCCTGTGCTGATTCCTTGTAGGCGGGTTGCGGGAAGGCCTGCGTCTTCGAGTGCTTCCCAGGTCAGTTCCAGGAGTAGCCGCGCTGCGGGGGTCATGGCTGCGGCTTGGTGGGGTGTGAGGTGGAAGAAGGCGGCGTCGAATTGGTCGGTGCCGGTGGAGGGCTGACGGTTGCTGTAGCCGATGACTGCGACGGCCTCGTCCGGTGGTGGCACCGGCCCGCACGGTGTGGTGTGAGGATCCTCGGTGCGGGGAGGGGCGGCGGGCTGATGCGTCGTGTCATGGGTTTCGCGCAACTGACTGCCTCCAAAACGCAAACCGGCAGAACGTCGCTGACCGGTGAGAAACCGAGACTCACCCATGAGGGCGTTCGGAAGACTTTCGAGGTGGGGGTGCTCCGCTGATTCCCGGGGCGCGGCCGAGCCGGCTCGCGAGCACCCCTGCAGCACCCTTCCGGGGGAAGACTTTAGGAAGGAGCGGTTTCAGCGGTAACCCCTACAGTCCCCGGTGACAGAGGCACAGGTGCTTTCGCCGAGCGCTTACGGAGGATCCGCCACCCACCTTCATCTGCACCATCAGCAGGGGTGCCCCCTGACATGTCTCCAGTCCCTCGTTGTGCCGCTCTCCGGTCGCTACCGTGACGGATTCGAAGGGTTCTATGGAGAGTCGCTTCTTTCCGGCGCGCGGCCGGATACCCGTAGTCCTTGGCCAAGCGCCGGTATTGATCCGAAACCCAAAGGGTTCTGCACGAGGGCGTAGCGGACGTGTGGGCCGTGGAGGCAGCCGCGGACGATGTCCGGTCGGGTGCTGGCGCCGTCGGAAGAACCGACGGGTTTCGGCTGTGAGTTGTGCCTGGTCGAGGAGGGCGGGGCACAGGAACCCGTCGATCTACTGGAGATCGACGTCGAGGGGCGAAGCCGGACGACGTGCCGACCGGCATCGATGACGACGGCCGGCCCCGGATCCGCAACTGCGTGGCCGAAGTGCACGACATCGCCGGCTGGTTGCGCGATGTGAAGGAGTTCCAGTGGGCGCGAGGGATGACGCTGTAGCCGGCATGGCGACACACGGCAAGGGGCCGAGGAGGGACGAGCGGAGCGGAGAGGACAGGAGACAACGCATGTCACAGTCACACAGCACCATGCCGAGTGGATTCACCTTCGGGGTCGCGCGCGGGGCGCTCCCTGTCATCGGACATCTGCGCAAGTTCCTGTGGGCGCCACTGGACTTCCTGGAGTCGCTGCCCTCTGCCGGTGACCTCGTGGAAGTCCGCCTCGGGACGCGCAGGGCCTATGTGGCCTGCCACCCCGAACTCGTGCGCCGCGTCTTCGCCGACAGCCGCCTGTTCGGCAAGGACGAACCACAGCTCAAGGAATCGCAGCAGACATATGGCTCCTCCCTCGCCACCGCTCCGGACGACCAGCACCGTCGGCTGCGTCGGCTGCTGCAACCGGCTTTCGACCGGAGTGGCCTGGCCCAGTACGGCGCCCTACTGGAGCGGAAGGCTGCCCTCCTGGCCGGTGGCTGGCAGGACGGCCAGGTCGTCGACGTCTTCCCGGCCTTCTGCGGCTTCGCGACGGATGCCGTCAGCCGCGCCCTCTTCCCCGGCCGTCTCGGCGACGAGTGCCTCGCCGAGGTGCGGAACTTGTTCCGGAAGGTGAGCGAGGCGGGCGAGGGCGTCGGCGTTGCGGCCGTTCTGACGCTGCTGCGGGGCATGAACGGGGGACGGAGGAGGCGGAAGGCCGTCCAGCAGCTGTGCGACGTGCTGGACCGTCTCATCGTGGAGTGCCGCGCCGGCGGGAGCGACGAAAGCGATGACGCGTTCCTCCTGTCGCCGTTGTTCGCTGCCTCCGCGCAGCACTCGGAGGCGGAGACGGACCGCATGAGCGGGCCGGAGCCGGTGCTGACGGACGAGGAGGTCCGTGCCCAGGCGCTCAGCCTCCTGGCCGCCGGCACCCACACCGTCGCGACGGCCCTCACCTGGACCTTCCATCTACTGTCCCAGCACCCGCGTGTGGAACGCCATTTGCACGAGGAGGTGGATTCCGTGCTCGGCGGGCGCCCCGCGGCCTGGGCGGACCTGGGGAGCTTGGCGTTTACCGAGCACGTGGTCACGGAGGCGCTCCGGCTGTACCCGCCGGTGTGGTTGCTGATGCGGGTCACGGCCGCGGACGCGACCGTCGCGGGCCGCCGGCTCCCCGCGGGATCGTTGATCCTGCCCAGCCCCCTCGCCGTCCAGCGCCGCGGTGACATCTTCGCCCGGCCCCACGTGTTCGACCCCGACCGCTGGCTCCCGCACCGCGCGGCCGCCTATCCGCGCGGCTCCTTCTGTGCTTTCGGGGGAGGAGCGCACAAGTGCATCGGTGATTCCTTCGGCATGGCCGAGGCGGTCCTGACGCTGGCCACGGTCGCGCAGTCGTGGCGGCTGAGGGCCGCCCCGGGCGCGGACCTCCGCACCAATCCGGTGGCGCTGGCCGTCCACCCGCGTCGTCTGCCGATGAGCGTGCACGCGCGGCGGTAACCTGCCGCGCTGCGTGTCCTCCTGTGTCCGTCTCCTGCGCTTGCCCCTTCCGGCGTTCCCGATCGGCATCGGCCGTGTGGCCCAGCCCCCGCCGCGACCGCTCCCCGCCGGGGCTGAGGCCTGCCGTCTCGGAGGGGAGCGGACGCCCCGGGGGCAGGGGCTCCTAAGGGTTGGGACGGCAGCCCGCGACCAGTACAAAAAGGAGGAGTCGGACGCAAGGCAAGGAGGCACGGTGTCCGTGATCGGGATCGGGCTGTTCGGCTGTGCCGACACCCCGCGGCTGGGTATGGTCTCGGCGCTCGCGGCTTCCCCCTTGGTCCGCCTCGTGGCGGTCGCCGGCCGTACACGCGGGGAGGCGGCGATGGCGGCCGCCCGGCTGGGCTGCGCCGCCGTGAACGGCTACGGGGCCCTGCTGGAACGCCGGGACCTGGACGCGGTGTACGCCCCTCTTCCACCCGAGTCGCAGGCCGAGTGGATCGGCAAGTCGCTCGCGGCGGGCAAGCACGTCCTCATCGGCGAACCCCTGGCTCTGAACCGCATGGAAGCCGCCATGCTGGTCGCGGCCGCACGTATGGGTGGCCTCCTGCTCATGGAGAGCTTCGCGTTCCCGCGGCACAGCCAGCACGCGGTTGCCCAACGGCTGATCGATGAAGGCGCCATCGGCGAGCTGCGGTCGTTCACCGCTGCTCTCTTCCTTCCCCCACCGCTCCCCTCCGGGATGAGCGGCGTGTTCCCCTCGGAGGCCGGCCCCGCGCCCTCCGCCCTCGGACGGCGCGGGGCGCTGCTCGACACGGGCGTGTACGCGCTCCGGGCGGCGGGGCTCCAGCCGGGCAGGAACCCGCAGGTGGAGGGTGTTGTCCTCCACCGCGACCGGGACACGGGGGTGGACGTCGCCGGGACGGTCCTCCTGTCAACGGCGGACGGCCGAATCGGCAACGTGGCCTTCGGCCGCGATCGGCTGCTCGCCCGCTCCAACTACTTTGCACAGGGCAGCCAGGGCAGCATCACTCTGCCCCTGGCCTTCACCGCCCCACCCGGGGTGCGGCCAGTGCTCCGCCTTGAACGACCTGAAGGGGTCGAGGAACGCACGCTGGCCGCCGACTGTCAGAATGACGCGCTGGTCTCGGCGTTCGCGACGAGGATCCTGGAGGGTGGGGACCTGATCGGCCCGGGCGAGGACATCCTTCGGCAGGCCTGCTTGCTCGACGGCGTCCGCGAGATCGCCGAACGGGACCGACGGCAGTGAGGATCGTGGGGAGGGGGCTCCGCCGGTCATCTGCGCACGATGGGGGCCCGGCACGACGGGGGTTCGCCCTGGCGGAGGTGTCTCCTCGACGGTCACCGGGCCGCCGGCCGAGTACGAGCGGCCGGTCGGCCGACGGGACTGGCTGGACCGATGGGCCTCGCACGCCCGCGCCCGGCGCGGAGTCACCGGCGGCAGTCCGGCGAGCCGGGCTCCTGAGCCGGCTGCCAGACCACCCGGTTGCGGGTGTACCACCGCACGGTGTCGGCGAGTCCCTCCTCGAAAGGCACGCGCGGACGGTAACCCAGTTCGGCCGTTGCCTTGCTGATGTCCAGGGCGTAGCGGAAGTCGTGCCCCGGGCGGTCGGGGACGCACTCGACAGCCGACCAGTCGGCGTCGAGGTGGGCGAGGAGCAGCGCGGTGAGGCTGCGGTTGGAGAGTTCGGTGCCGCCGCCGATGTGGTAGATCTCGCCGGGCCTGCCGTGCTCGGCCGCCAGGGCGATGCCCCGGCAGTGGTCGTCGACGTGCAGCCAGTCCCGGCGGTTGCGTCCGTCGCCGTACAGGGGGACTTTCTCCCCGTCCAGGATGCGTGTGACGAAGCGGGGGATGAGCTTCTCCGGGTACTGGTACGGCCCGTAAGTGTTGGAGCCGCGGGTGACGCACACCGGCAGGCCGTGCGTGCGGTGGTAGGAGAGGGCCAGCAGGTCGGCGGATGCCTTCGAAGCCGAGTACGGGGAGCTGGGCCGCAGGGGGGTGTCCTCGGTCCACGTTCCTTGTGCGATGGACCCGTACACCTCGTCCGTCGAAACGTGGACGAAGCGGCCCACCCCCGCTTCGGTGGCTGCCCGGAGCAGGGTCTCGGTACCGACGACGTTGGTGCGGACGAAGGGGGAGGAGTCCCGGACCGACCGGTCCACGTGGGTCTCCGCGGCGCAGTGGACCACGAGGTCGGCCCCGCACAGCAGTCTGGCGGCCAGCGGATCGTCACAGACGTCGCCCTCCATCACGGTGAGGGACGAGTGGCCGCTGAGGGGGGCGAGGTTGGCCATCCGGCCGGCGTAGGTGAACCGGTCCAGGACCACCACGTGGGCGCCGGCGAGCGAAGGATAGGCGCCGGTCACCACCTGCCGGACGAAGTGCGATCCGATGAACCCGGCTCCGCCGGTCACGACGACGCGCATCACACGCTCCCCTCTCTGTCTTCCGTACCGGCCGCGATCTTCTTCAGACGGGCCCCGTAAGCAGATCCGCCGTAAGCGGATCCGAGGGCGTGCAGGGCGTCGGCGTCGATGTATCCGAGCCCGAAAGCGATCTCCTCCACACAGCCGATGTGCACTCCCCGGTCCCGCTCCATGGCCTGTACATACCGGCCCGCCTGCGACAGCGCGTCATGGGTGCCGGTGTCGAACCAGGCGGCGTCCTGCCCCAGGGGCACGAACCGGGCCCTGCCCTGCTCGACGTAGACCCGGTTGACGTCGGTGATCTCCAACTCGCCGCGTGCGGACGGCCGGAGACCGCGCGCAATGGCGACGACGTCGTTGCCATACAGGTAGAGGCCGGTGATGGCCAGGCTGGACCGTGGTACCGCGGGCTTCTCGACGAGCGACACCAGCCGCCCGGCGGCGTCGACCTCCCCGACCCCGTACCGTTCGGGGTCTTCGACCGGATACCCGAACACGACGCACCCGTCCACGTCGGAGGTGTGCCGGCGCAGGAGGGACGGGAACCCGGTGCCGTGGAAGATGTTGTCCCCCAGCGCCAGCGCCACCGGACCATCACCGATGTGGTCGGCGCCGATGGTGAGGGCTTGGGCGATGCCTTCCGGTGCACGCTGGACGGCGTAGGAGAGGTTCAGACCGAGCCGGCCGCCGTCGCCGAGGAGTGCCAGGAAACCGGCGAGGTGCGCACGTGTCGAGATCAGGAGGATGTCCCTGATGCCCGCCAGCATGAGGACGGACAACGGGTAGTAGACCAAGGGCTTGTCGTGGACGGGGAGCAGGTGCTTCGATACGCCGCGGGTCAGCGGCCCCAGACGGGTGCCGCTCCCCCCGGCGAGCAGGATGCCTCTCATATGTCGACCGGACCTTGTGCGGTGCCCGCGGGAGACGGGGGCCTAGGCCTCGGGCCGCCAGGCGTACACCAGGTAGATCTCGGTGTCCTTGAACACCAAGTCCTGTTCGAGCGCCGTGGCGAGGCCGTGGGAGGACAGGAGGGAGAGGAAGGCTTGCAAGGACCCGTCGACGTCGCACACTTCGGCGACACACTGTCGGACCTTGGGCCAGTCGTCCTCGGACAACCCTTGGAGGACCGCCAGTTCGCTCTTCTGGACGTTCACCTTCAACAGTCCGATCGAGGTGACGTTCCGCTCTGCGATCACCTCCGACAGTGTGTGTACCGGGACCTCCTTCGTCTCCGGCGCACCCTTTGCCCATTCGTCCGCCGCGGCATCGGCGTCCTCCACCCGCTGCCCGCTGTTCAGCAGGACAGTACGGATCAGGGCTGCTTCCTCCTCGGGGTGGGGTTGCAGTCCGGACATCGCCGTGAAGTGCGGATAGTAGGCCAGCCCGGCAGTCCCGGACCGATCGGAGATCGCGCACCGCGTGACGACCGCGTCGATGCCGTGCGCGGCGACGTTCGCCTCCAGGGCTGCGCATGGCTCAGGACCGGGCTCGAAGGCGTGGATGCGCAGCCCCGGGCACTCGGTGTGGAAGAAGAGCGTGGCCAGTCCGATGTTCGCGCCCACGTCGAAGACGGTGTCGCCGGGATGCAGCGTGATCCCGTTCCGGGCGTAGCGGCGTTCGACGAAGATCTCACGGTAGAGGATTTCCGTCTCGTCGGGGTTCATGTGGTCGACGGTGAGCTCGTTGGGCAGCTGTGTTGTTTCCAAAGCGTTCGTTCCGTTTCTGTTCGCAGAAGTGAAAAGTCGGGGGCACGGGGAGGCGGAGCCGGTGGAGGAGGAGAGCGGCTATCGGCTCCGGCTCCGCAGCCGTACGGGAAGGTGCCGCGGGGGCAGGTTCACCGGGCAGGCATGGGCCGGGGGCCGCTTCCGGGAGGTGTTCTCCAGCCGCCACTGTCCGGCGACGGTGGCCAGGGTGAGGGTGAGCTCGGCCAGCCCGAAGACGTCACCGATGCACCGGCGCGGCCCGCCACCGAACGCGGTGAAGGCGCGGCGGGACGCGGCCGTGATCCGCTCGGGCAGCCACCGGTCCGGGTCGAAGGTGAAGGGATCGGCGAAGGCGTCCTCGTCGCGGTGCAGCATAAGAGGGCTGACCATCACGGTGGCTCCGCACGGAATGCGTTCCCCGCCGAGGCTTACGTCCGCGGTCGTCTTACGGAAGAACATCCACACCGGGGGATACAGGCGCAGCGTCTCGGAGACGAATCGCTCCGTATATGTCAGGGACGGGAGGTCGCGCCATCTGGCGGTGTGCCCGTCGAGAACGGTGTCGGCCTCGGCATGCAACCGGGCCGCGCACTGCGGGTATTGAGACATGAGGAAGAAGGCCCAAGTGAGCGCGGTGGCGGGGGTGTAGACGCCTGCGGCCAGCATGGTGATGGCCTGGCTGCGCAGCTCCTGCGGGGTCAGCCCTGCGCCGTCGCCTTTCTCCCGGGCCAGCGCCAGTGCGGAGAACATGTCCCTGGGGCCGCACCCCGCACCGACTCCGTGTCCGTCGTTCTCGCCGGGGCGGGGGTAGTCGGAAAGGATCTGGTCCAGTGCCTGGTGAAAATCGATGAGTGGTCGATGCCGGCGACGGGCCGTGCGCGGCGCCAGCCTCGACGCCACCTGCGTCAGCAGGCCCCGGCAGCCTGCGTCGCCCTGCCTCATGAGCACCGCGAACCAGTGCGCGACCTCGCCCGACGCCGCATGCTCCGCCCGGCTCGAGAACAGCACACGGGCCACGACCCCGGAGGTGAAGTCGAGCAGTGCGGGAAACATGTCGAACTCCTGGCCATCCCGCCACGAGTCCGTCAGGGCGACGAGCTCCTGTTCCACCACTGCGCCATAGCTGGCGAGCCGTTCGGTCCGGAATGCAGGCTGGACCAGCCGGCGCTGCCGTCGGTGGTGCTCGTGGACACATCCGGCCAGCCCCGACGCGAATTCATTCGAGCGCTCGAACTGCGGTCCGCCGCCCCGGTCGAAGGTGCTGTCGTTCACCAGGACGCGCTGCACAAGCTCCGAGCGGCAGGGTACGAACACCTGCGTACGGCCCAGCCGGATCCGGACCACGTCTCCCAGGCGGGGAAGCGTGGTGAGGAAGGGAATAGGCCGTCGGCGCAGGTGCAGGGCGTGACCGACGACGGGAAGCGCTCCGGGGACAACAACGGCGGTTGGTTCCTCGGTCGGCATGACAGATTCCTCCGCGACCTCGAGAAATGCAGCGAGCACCGAGTGTAGGAATCCGGCAGTGTGATGAAAGCCCCTGTTTTTCCGGTAGTTGGACCGTCGAGGACAGGGGGCCGCTGGGGTGCCTTTCGCCGGGCATCCGTCCATAGTCTCGGTAGTCGGTTTCGGCTCGGTGACGCTGTTCCGGCCGTCACGCCGCCGGAAGAACGACGGCTAACAGGACAGGGAGAAAGCGGCCATGACAGAAGACGAAGAACTCTGGCTGCGTTGTTTCCGGCCTGCACCGGACAGCGGCCACCGGCTACTGTGTTTCCCGCACGCCGGGGGATCAGCGAGTTCCTTCCTCCCGTTCGCCCGGTCGCTCACCCCGGACATCGAAGTACTGGCCGTCCAGTACCCCGGACGGCAGGACCGGCGCAAGGAGCCGTGCCTCACCTCCATCGGTGAACTCGCCGACCGCGTCTACCGGGTCGCCGCACCCTGGCTCGACGCGTCGACGGCGCTCCTCGGCCACAGCATGGGGGCCGTTCTGGCCTTCGAAGTCGTCCGGCGCATGGAGCGGGAGACCGGCCGCACCTGTGCCGGGCTGTTCGCCTCCGGGCGCAGGGCCCCGTCCTGCAGGCGCCAGGAGGAGGTCCACCGGCGTGACGACACCGGCATTTTCGCCGAACTCATGGACCTGGGCGGAACCGACCCGCGGCTCCTCCAGGACGATGAGCTTCTGGCCGCCTTCCTCCCCTGCCTGCGCGCCGACTACGAGGCCATTGAGACCTACTGGGCGGAGGACGGCGCCGCCGTCGGCTGCCCCGTCACCGTCATGGTAGGCGAGGATGATCCGAGGACCACGCTCGAGGAAGCGGACGCCTGGCGCCGGCACACCACGGCGGCGTTCGAGCTCTGGTCCTTCCCCGGGGGCCACTTCTTCCTGGACGGCCCCCACCGCGCCCAAGTGGTCCGCACCATTGCCAATCGCCTCCGCGGGACAGCCGCCAGAACCTCACCAACCCCTGACACCCCATCCAGCTTGGGGTCGGCCTGCCGGAACAGAGTCGATCCCAGGGGCTGATCCACCAAGGAGGCCGTACGTGGACATCTCGATCTCCGCCGCCATGCTCCTGGGCATCGTCGTCATCGTCCTGGTCAAGGGCGGCTACATCCGCCTGGGTTCCGCCGTCGCCTGCGCCCTGTTCGGCTTCACCCTCGCGTCCACCGGCATGGCCCCCACCATCAACAGCGGCCTTGCCTCCTTCGCCAAAGTCGTCTCCGGTTTCTGAACCAGAAGTTCGGCCGCTTTCGCGTATCACCGCGGTAAACGGTCGGCATCGGGGGCGGGGTGTGATTCGGGCACCGTGTGACCGAACCGCTCCGGCGAGCGATCCGTTGGTCCCCCGACCAGCTCTGGCACCCCGCCCTCGAATCCCACACCGGATCATCCCCGGTCGGCTGGGCACCCTGACAGCTTCCACCGCCGTGAACGGGGCCAGTGTCCGGCGACCGATGCCGAGGAGCTCATCACCTGGGACCTCAACATCGACTCCACCGTGTGCCGGGCCCACCAGCACGCCGCCAGGGCGCGGAAAAGGGGGACCTGCAGAAGGAGCCGCCCGGCGGGATCGGCGTCGAGCCGGACGACCACGGCCTCGGCCGCTCGCACGGCGGCCTGACCACCAAGCTGCACCTGGCCGTTGAGCAGGGCCAGAAGCCGTGTCCATTGTGATCACGGCCGGACAGCGCGGTGACTCACCGTAGTTCGAGCCGGTCCTGAAGAAGGTCCGCGTCGCCCGCTCGGGTGCCGGACGGCCACCCAAGTTCGACGCCGAGAACTACAACTCGTCCGGCCGGGCCCGGCGCCAGATGTTACGGGCGGGCAGGGGTATCCGGTCGCACCCCGGCTTCTTAAGCTCGGGTATCACTGTTCCCCTCGGTCAGCGAGGATCGTCCGTGTTCACCGGTACTCCTGCCGAAGTCCCGCATGGAGAACTCCCCTTTGTGGGGCACGGATGCCAAGTGTATAGGCGGCCCATTCCCTTTCTGGCCTCTCGACTTTCGTGCCGGCCCCGGACAAGGACGGGCAGTGTCGGGCCGGACGGCCACGAACCACCGGGGGCAGCGACCGCTCCTCTCGGAAAGGACCCGCATGGAAACGATGCAGCTGCCCAATGGGCTCACTGTCCATCACATGAACGCCGTTGAAACGGAATTTCTTTACCGTGAGATCTTCGTCGAGCGCTGCTACGCGCGGAACGGAATCGCACTCAATCGCGGCGACGTCGTTTTCGACGTGGGTGCGAACATCGGCCTGGCCGCACTCTTCTTCCACAAGGAGTGTCCCGGACTGACCTTTCACGCCTTCGAGCCCGGTCCAGGGCCGTACGGCGCCCTGAAGGCGAACATCGCTGCCCATGGCATCGATGCGGAAGCCACGCAGTGTGCGATCTCCGACCGGCCGGGCACTGCTCCACTCACATACTTCCCGCAGTGCACCGCTGCGTCCGGCTTCCACCCCGACCTCGAGGAGCAAGTAGCCGTGGGTCGCGCAGTGCTGCTCAACAGCGGATTCCGGGCGGAGGACGTCGATGCCATGGAAGCGGACTATCAGGCGCAGTGGAATCCGGAGACAGTGGAGTCCCCGGTGCACACGCTCTCCGAAGTGATCGCGGAGCGCAATGTCGCTTCGATCGGGTTGCTCAAGGTTGATGTGGAGAAGAGCGAACTGCAGGTGCTGCAAGGGCTGACCGACGAGGACTGGCCCAAGGTTCGCCAATGCGTGGTCGAAGTGCACGACATCGACGGCAGGCTGCGGACCATCCTCTCCTTGCTGACCGAGCACGGCTTCGCTACGGCGTTGGAACAGGATCTCGTGTTCAAGGGCACCGAGATCCACACCGTGTATGCCAGGCGGCGCGAAGCCTGACCTTCTCTCCAGGGCCGTGCATCGGCTCACGGCCTGGACATGGGATTAAGCGGAAGCGTTGGTGGCTTTCGGGACCCGGGGCCGCTTCGACGGTCCCGTCGCCGCCCTCACGACGGGCCCGTCGCCGTCCTCACACACCCCCGGCACCTCAACTCGTAGGCCAAGCAACAACTTGACAGCGCTTGGAAAAGAGCTGCTTCATGCCAACCAAGAACAGTCGTTCCGGTGGATTCCTGGCATCGTCCATGACCTTGAGCACTGCGGAGACAGCGGACCCCGACTCCTTCCTCGAGGAGCGGTCGGCGTCCTCCAACTATCGCGTCGAACGAGTTCCGTTGGAGGCGCTGCCCGACTGGCGGATCGACGACTGCCTCAGGCACGCGTCCGGCCGGTTCTTCGCGGTGGAGGGGCTGTCGGTACGCACGGACTTCGGACCGACTCCGCAGTGGTGTCAGCCGATCATTGTTCAACCGGAGATCGGAATCCTCGGGATCATCGTCAAACGCATCAATGGCGTCCACCACTTCCTGATGCAGGCAAAGATGGAGCCGGGGAACAGCAGGCTGGTCCAGTACGCCGCGACTGTGCAAGCGACCCCCAGCAACTACCAACGCGTGCACGGCGGCCGGCCCACCCCGTACCTGGAGTACTTCCAGGAGCACACCGGACGACGCATTGTCTTCGACCAACTCCTTTCGGAGCACGCGTCCTGGTACCTGTACAAGCGGAATCGCAACATGATCATTGAGATTCCCGAGAACGAGGACATCGCAGTAGCCGACGACTTCACATGGTTGACGCTCGGGCAGCTGCGGCACCAGCTCGAGCAGGGGAACCGCGTGAACATGAACGCGCGCACGGTGCTGTCCGGCGTCTCCTACGCCGCGGAGGACGCCCCGGACTCCTACGGCGAAATCCGGGACGCGTTTCGCCTCCAGGTGGTCGAGTCACACAACGCGGGCCGCTCGGACGCCGATGTCTCCGCCACGATGACCTGGCTCATCGACCAGAAGGCGAAGTACAGCCTGGACGTCAGGCGGATCAGCCTGTGCGACATGGACGAGTGGGTGTGCGGCAAGGACAGCATCCGCCACCGCGAGGACCGCTACTTCCGGATCATCGGGCTGTCGGTCGCGGCGACGAGCCGGGAGGTCGGCACGTGGTGGCAGCCGATGCTCGAGCCGACCGGCGGCAACGCCGTGGCCCTGATCTGTCAGCGCCGGTCGGGGGTGCTCCAGTTCCTCGTCCAAGCCATGATCCAGCCTGGTCTCACGGACCGGCTGGAGCTCGCCGCGACGGTACAGCTGACACCGGGAAGCTACAGCGGGCCGGAGGACTTCCCACCGCTCGCGGAGTACCTCGACGCGCCCGAGTCCTGGCTCCGGCTGAAGGCCGTGCAGTCGGAGGACGGCGGGCGGTTCTCACGCGCGGACACGACACATGTCGTCGTCAACGTCCCGGACGGACACACGGTCGACGCGCCGGACAACTACCGGTGGATGACCCTGGGCCTGCTCAATCGCTTGATCTGTTCCGGCTACTACGTCAACGTCGAGGCTCGCAGCCTCATTGCCTGCCTGGTCTGACTCGTACCGGAAAGGAGATCCGCACTGTGCTTTCCTCGGCCTTCGGCCGCGCCCCGTTCGATCCGGATCCGGTACGGCAAGGACCGCCGGCTGCAGCGGGCGTACGTCCGCACCGGCCGGAAGGCCAACTGCCGAGTGGCGAACGCGCAGTCGACATCATCTCCTCCACCTCCTCCAACTCCTTGAGGCCATGGAACTACTGCTGATCGGCATGTCGCGGTTCGCTCAGCGCCGAGTGCTGCCGGCCGCCGCATCCCTCCCCGAGATCGAGACGATCAACGTCGTCAGCTCGCACGCCGGCGCCGGTAGCCTCGGGCGTGTGGCGAAGCTCGGCACGGTGTACACCGACTGGAGCGAGGCGTTGGCCGTTGCCCGCCCCGGCCTGGTCTACGTCTCGCTGGTCAACAGCGACCACACACGGGTGGTTCGCCGTGCGCTCGGCCACGAACACCACGTGGTGGTCGACAAGCCTGGCCTGCCGGACGCGGACACAGCCGAGGAGATGGTGACGCTGGCCCGGTCGTCATCGCTCGTCATCGCGGAGGCCACCTGCTACGCGTTCCATCCGGTGTTCGCGGCGGTCGAGTCGGTCCTCGCGGACCTCGACGCCGAAGTCACCAAGGCGTTGGCGGTGTTCACTCCTCCCGTTCCAGCCGGTGACTGGCGGTACGACCGGGCCAAGGGCGGCGGGGCACTGCTGGACACCGGTCCCTACGCGGTGTCCCTGGGCCGGGTGCTGTGGGGCGTGGAGCCCGAGCGAATCGACGTCATCGTGGGCGATCGCACCGCCGACGCGCTCGAGACGTCGTACGGCATGCTCGCGGGCTATCCCGGCGGCCGGACCGTCGTCGGCCAGTTCGGCTTCACGACCGCCTACCAGAACATGGTCCGGCTGATGGGAAAGGGGTTCACGATCGAGATCGAGCGGCCTTTCTCCGCGCTGCCGGGGATGGCGGTCGGCCTGCGGGTCCAGGCCGAGGACCGCGTGTACGTGCACAGCGTGGAACCCGCCGACAGCATGCGGGTGTTCCTGTCCGAGGTCCTCGCGGCGGCGGAGAGGGGATCACGGGACTTCGATGTCCCGCTGCTCAGCGATGCCCGGGCGCTCGCTCGCCTCACACGAGCGGTACCGGCCTCTCGCTGAACCTCTTTCATCCCGGCCTTGAAAGGCGAAAGGGTCGGCCGGAGGTGGCGGGTGACATGGCAGTGCCTCACGGCGCCATCGTCCGCATCCCCTACTGCGGACACGGCGAACTCACTGATCAATACCAGCGGTTCAACCGCGCCCACGTGCTCCACCAACTCCATCGGCCTCATCGTCCAGGCCGTGACACCCTCTCGGCAGACCGTCGTCGCTCCGTCATCATGAGGGGACGGCCGGATTCGGCCGGGGACCGAGTGGGCCGGCCGACGCCGGTACGTAGCGGTCCAGGAGTCGCCACGGGTAGTCGGCGCCGGGGGCGACCAGGCCGGGTGCGAGATCGCGCAACTTGTCCGAGGAGACGGTGGGCCCCTGAAGCTCCATGCCGATGAACTCCCGTGTGGCACGCGCGCTGAGGATTTCCTCGATTCTGTCGACGATCCGTTCCACCGGTACCGGGATCCCTGAGGAGATGTTCACCACCTCATGGGTCACCCGGGCCTCCAACAAGGCGTCCACAGCACTGACCACGTCCTTGACGTCGAGCAGGTCGCGCCGCGCACCACGGAGTACGCGCACACTGCCGGCCTTGACCTGGGTGATCAGCGACGGCAGCAGTTGGTGTGGGCGCTGTCCACTGCCGACCAGATAGGTCGGCCGCAGGATCAACCAGTCCGCTGTGGAGTCGTAGGCCAGCTGCTCGATCGCCAGTTTGTGCCGGCCGTAGGGCGTTCGCGGGACAGGGACCTGATTTTCGCTGCCGTCCGTGCCCGGTCCGTAGAGGTCCGTGGACGCGGTGGAGAACAGCACCATCGTCCGGCCGTCGGAGCAACAGCGTGTCAGGGTCTCGCGCACCAGCTCCGCTTCCCGGCCGAAGCCCACCTGCGCGTGTACGGCAGTGCTGGAGACTCCCGCCGCGAGCGCCAGGGCATTCTCGTGCCGGGAGCCGATATCGGCCAGATGGCCTGCCAGGAACCCCCGTCCGACGATCTCCACTACCGGTGCCCGCCGTCCTCGACGTGACCCCGCCGTTCGAGGCGGAGCTCCGGGCGGCCCCCTGGAGGAGCGATGAACGCCTGCGGCAGAGTAGTACTGCCCTTACTGCCCTTACTGCCCTTACTGCCCTTACTGCCCACGGAGCGGGCGCACCGGTACACGGGGTCGAAGCCGAACGACAGCTGTCGGGTGTGGCCATCGGAGGCGGAGACAAGTGCGGCGCCGCCCAGTGGGGCCGGATGGCGGATGCCGCCGGGCGGCAAGGGGGGAAGCCCGACTCTGCCGTGAACGAGCGTGGTTGGCCGATGACGCCCTGGCTGATCAGTTGCTGCGTCATGGCGCGCCGGCAGTGGAACAGGAACCCGAAGTTCTCCATGAACGGCAGCCCGTCCATGCGCGCTGCCGAGACCGCGGTTGCCGCTTCGATACGGCTCAAGGCCGGGACAGCGCTCGGCTGTGTGTTGCCGGGCGCAGTCGGGCACTCCGACGCCGAGTACGGACACCGGACCTCCTTACGTAGCCGGTCAGGTCTCCTTTGTACCGTTCGCGGCTGCGGCGCCATAGCGGTAACTCCCCCCTGGAAGTCGTTGCCTTCTTGCCATTCCTTAGGGGGGATTGCGCACATGACCCCAGGGTTCGGCATCCAGGATGGCGGTTCGTCCGCGGCAGCCCTTACTTTGAGGGAGCTCCTGCCGAGTACGTATCAAGGTGAGTCCGTTCTCGGGCCGTTGTTCTCTTTCGTCGAGGTGGCAAGTGATGTCGGATCATTTCCTCTTTCTGAGCGTCCCGGACCGAGGTCATGTCTTTCCCTATCTGGCAGCGGTGGAAGAGCTCGTGCGCCGAGGCCACCGCGTCACCTATGTGTCGGGGGACGAAGTGGCCGAAGCCGTACGTTCCACCGGCGCCGACTTCCTGCCGTACGAGTCCGCCCACCGAAGCGCCGACGTCTACCGCCTGGTGACCGCCGAAAACGACTCCTCCACCTTCCAACAGCAGGGACTGGACTTCATCTTGCTCTTGCTCGCCGAGGGGAAGGCCATGCTGGACGCTGCACAGAGAACGCTCGGCACGGCTGTACCGGACCTTGTGGCCTATGACCTGACGGTTTTTCACGCCGGCCGTGCTCTGGCCCTGACGTGGGGAAAGCCCGCGATCAAGCTGATTCCCACCTTTGCTTCGAACGAGCACTACTCGAATGTACAGACCATGCTCGACCCGGAGGGCCAGGGGGCCAAGAGCTCCCTGGGCGAGATCGCCTCGATGATGACTATTCCGGGGTTCGGGGAGGTGGTGGAGGAGCTCACGCGGTTCCTGGACGAGCTGGGCATCGATATGCCGGTCAGTGACTTCTGGTCCTATGTCGAGGAACGCAATCTTGTCCATCTGCCGCGTGCCTTCCAATACGCGGGAGACACGTTCGACGAGCGGTTCGTCTTCGTTGGTCCGTGTGTGGGGGAGCGCAGCTTCCTGGGCGAGTGGGCGCCGCCCGGCAACGGACTTCCGGTGGTACTCGTCTCGTTGGGGACCGTGTGTAACGCGCAGCATTCCTTCTTCCGCATGTGCGTAGAGGCGTTCCGTGACGTCCCGGCCCATGTCGTGATGACGCTGGGGCAAGAATTCGACTCTTGCGGCCTCGGCCCATTGCCGCCCTCCATCGAGGTGCGCGAGTGGGCCCCCCACCTCTCGGTGCTTCCGCACGCCAAGGCCTTCGTCACGCACGGAGGTATGGCCAGTGTCGTGGAGTCGCTCTACTCCGGGTGCCCGGCGCTGGTCGTGCCGTTGACCGCCGACGCCCGAGCGACCGGTCGGCGCGTCGCCGAATTGGGACTGGGCCGGACGATGCAGGTGGAAGAGGTCACCGCAGAGGCATTGCGGGAGACCGTACTGGACCTCATGGCGGACGAGGCGGCTACTGGGCGGGTCGGGGAAATGCGACAACACTGCCTCGCGGCAGGCGGTACGTCCCGGGCGGCGGACGTATTCGAAGCGCAGGTACGGCGATCGCGGTGAGGTGCAGCTTCCCGCTGTGCTCACCGGCGGTTCTGGAACCGGTGCGTGCACGCTCATGGGCAAGCGTCGGGGGCGGACGGCGAGCGCGAAGAGCTCAGGACGGAGCCGCAGTCGGCTGCCGATGTCGTCGCCAATCGCCCCTGGTGAACAGCGTCGACGAGAGGTACGTGCCCTGTGCCCCCCGAGGCGGGACTCAACGGTGAGGCGGTCCAGGGCGTGGCCGGGTTTTTGAAGAACCCGCCGCAACTGGAGGTTTCTTCCCGTACCTTGCGGCGGGCCCATCAGACGTGAGGCGGTACTTTGCCGACCCACCTCGCTCACGGAACGGAAGAGGCGCTGAACCCTGGGCGCACCAGGGCGATCACGCCGTCCGCTCAGGCTTCGTACCCCATCTTCTGCATCTCGGTGGTGACGTCGGAGTCCTCGAAGTACTCCAGGTCGGGAATGCGCTGGAGCTTGTCCAGCACTTCCTCGTCCAGGTCCATCGAGGCCGCCATGTCGAGGATCTCCCCCTTCACCGCGGGAAAGGTCAGGCTCATGAGCAGTTGATGGAGCGGTGCGTACGGCATATCGGTCCTCCAAAGAGCGGAACGGGTGACGAGCGAGTGAAGGCGGGGGCTGGGAGCGGTGGCCGGGAGTCCGGAGTCGGCGCCTGAACGATGGAGGAACCGGCTCACCGGGCCACGGCACGCATGGACTTCGGGCGCGCGAAGCATGGCATCCGTAAGGTGGGCCGAAGCCGCCCTGCCCGGACAGATTCGAATCTCCACCGCGCTGCGATGGTCGAGAGGGCGAGGGTTCCCTCCACCATGCCGAATACGTCGCCGATGCACCGCCGGCCGCCCTCGCCGAAGGCCAGGAACGTTCCGTCCGACGGTAGGCGTTGCTGGTTCTCCCAGCGACCGGGCAGGAAGCGCTCCGGCTGCGGGTAGAGGTCCGCGCGCCGGTGGATGGCGTACCCGCAGTACGCCACGAGGCTTCCTGCTGGAAGAAGACGTCCGGCCAGCTCGGTGTCCTCCGTGGTCTGCCGTGTGACCAGCCAGTCGTTCGGGTTGAGGCGCAGTGTCTCCCGGAGGATCCGCTCCGCCAGGCCAAGCCGCGGAAGGTCGTCCCAGGTGGCGGACCGGCCGTTGAGCACCGAGTCCACTTCGGCGTGCAGCTCTTCCTCGACACCGGGGTGCCGGGCGAGGAACCGGAACGCGTGGTCGAGCGTGTAGGCGACTGTCTCCGTACCGGCGAGGATCATTGTCACGACCTCACCGAAGATCTCCTCGTCCGACAGCCGGTCGCCGTCGTCGCGCGCCTCCAGCAGCATGGACATCAGGTCACCGCGGTCGGTGCCCGTGCGCCGGTACCGATCCGCCATGGCCAGGACCGCCGAGTGCAGATCTCGCGTCACGCGGTCGAAACGGCGCTTGCCACGGGTCGGCACGCGTCGCAGGAACTCGGGGGTCAGCAGGCGCCTGGTCATGTCCTTCGCGATCATTTCCGAGTATGGGGAAACCGTGGCGATGGCCGACCCGCAGAAATCCGCGGTGAACATGGTCCCGGCCAGCACCCGCGTACTGATCCTGGACATTTCCGAGTGCAGGTCCAGCACTTGCCCGTCCCGCCATGCACTGGTGACCCCGGTGATCTGCTCCGTCATCACGTCGGCGTAGAGGGACAGCCGTTTCCGTTGGAAGGCCGGCTGGACCAGCCGGCGCCGCCGGCGGTGCCGGTCGTGCGGGCACGAGGCGAGGCCGTCCCCGATCAGCATGCGCAGCCGGTCGATCATCGGGCCACCTTTGTCGAAGACCTTGTCGGTTGTCAGAACCCGGTGGACCAGCTCGGGGTGGCACAGGACGTGTATGCGCCACGGCCCCATCCGAACCTCCACCAGGTCGCCGTGCGACGGGAGCGAGGCCAGGAATTTCTGTGGCGCCCGCAGCATCTTTATGGCGTGTCCCAGCAGCGGCAGTGCGCCGGGCGCCGATGCCATGGAGAACGGAAGGCGTTGCGGAGGCATCGCGTTGGTGAAAGGACAGGAATTCGCGGTCATGATCCTCCTGCCTCGTGCATCAGATCTCGTGCGTCAGACGGCGCGGACGGCCGACAGAGAGACGTATCCGATTCCTCTTGCGGCATCGTTCCGGGTGAGGTGTGCGGCGAAGGACCGGATGTCTTCGGCACTGCTGCCGAAGGCCGCCGCGTAGTCCTCCACCCGTTCCTGCACATGCTCGATGAGGGCCGCGTACGAGGGAGCGATGACGTCGTCGCCGATGTCGGTGAACTCCTTCAGGAGGAACCCCGCGTCGGTGACGGTCCGCGCGTAGTCGCGGAGCGGCGTGATCGCGGGGACCGCGAACACGGTGCCCAAGGAACCGATGTCGCTGTGTTTGTCCTCTCGAGGACGGTCTTCGCGCCACACCAGGTCCGTCGCCACGAGGAGTCCGCCGGGACGGAGCACCCGGGCGGTCTCCCGCAGCACGCGGGAGACGCTCGGCATGTGGAAAAGGCATTCGAGGGCCCATACGGCGTCGAACGATGCGTCGTCGAAGGGAAGGTCCATGGCGTCCGCGTGCAGGAAGCGCACCCGGTCGGCTACCCCCGCCTGCTCCGCCAGGGCCGTGGCCATCCTCACCTGTACCCGGCTGATGGTGACGCCCACGACCTCCACCGGTTCCGCCAGGGCGAGCCGCACGGCGGGCCGTCCGGAGCCGCACCCCAAGTCGAGGATCCGGTCGCCGGAGGAACAGCACAGCTTCGCGATGGCGTTGTCCGTGAGCCGGTCGGACGCCGCTCCGAGTGCACTGCCGTCGTGGGGATGTGGCCAGTAGCCGAGATGGGTGTTACCACCGAGTGCATCGTTCATGAGGTGTGTGGTGCGGTCGTAATAGTCTCCGACGTCGCTGGGAGACGGCAGTGGTTCGTCTGACACGGGTACGTCCTCTTTCGCCGGCACGGTGATGCCACCAAGGTGTCGTGGCCCGTCCGGAGTGACAACGTGCGCAGAGGCGGGCCGGAGGAACATAGGGGGAATCCCCCGGGCGTGCAGCGGGTCATCGGGGAGGCCGTACAGGAGGCCACCGCCGGCATCGGCGCAGCCGCTCCAGCTGTTTGATACAGGGGTGAGCACGGGTGGCCGGGGTCTACCGGCGCCGCTAGCTTCGGCGCTGCCCAGGTCTGTCGTGCCCACCCCTTGGAGATGATGGTGACTTCGTCCGGTGACAAGGTCATTGAAGCACTGCGGGCATCCCTCAAGGCGAACGAGAGGCTGAGGCAGCACAATCGGGAACTCGCCGGGGCGGCGAAGGAGCCCGTTGCGATCATCGGCGCGGCCTGCCGCTACCCCGGGGAGGTCCGCTCGCCCGAGGACCTGTGGGACCTCGTGGAGTCCGGCCGCGATGCCATCGGCGAGTTCCCCGCGGACCGGGACTGGGACCTGGAACGACTCCATGACCCGGACCCCGCGCATCACGGGACCTCATACACCCGCCACGGCGGCTTCCTCTATGATGCGGCGGAATTCGACGCGGCATTCTTCGAATTGAGCCCCCGCGAGGCCTTGGCCACCGATCCTCAGCAGCGGCTGCTTCTGGAGACGGCGTGGGAGGTCTTCGAGCGGGCCGGTATCGACGCAGTGTCGGTGAGGGGCAGCCGCACGGGCGTGTTCGCCGGGGTCATGTACCAGGACTACGCGAGCCGCCTCCATACCGTTCCGGTCGGCTTCGAAGGGTTCCTCGGCAACGGCAGCGGCGGAGGAGTGGCCTCCGGCCGCATCGCCTATGTCCTCGGGCTGGAGGGGCCGGCGGTGACGGTGGACACGGCGTGTTCGTCGTCGTTGGTGGCACTGCATCTGGCGTGCCAGGCACTGCGGTCGGGTGAGTGCACGATGGCTCTCGCCGGCGGTGTCACCGTCATGGCCGCGCCCAACCTGTTCGTGGAGTTCTCGCGACAGCGGGGGCTTTCGCCGGACGGCCGGTGCAAAGCGTACGCGGCCTCGGCCGACGGCACCGGCATGTCCGAGGGTGTCGGCATGCTGTTGGTGGAACGGCTATCGGATGCGCGGCGGTTGGGGCATCGGGTGCTGGCGTTGGTGCGGGGGAGTGCGGTCAACCAGGACGGGGCGAGCAATGGGCTGACGGCACCGAACGGTCCGTCGCAGCAACGTGTCATCCAGCAGGCGTTGCTGGGTGCTGGGTTGTTGTCGGGTGATGTGGATGTGGTGGAGGGGCATGGGACGGGGACGACGCTGGGTGATCCGATCGAAGCCCAGGCTCTCCTCGCCGCGTACGGTCAAGGGCGGCGGGTGGACCGGC
>NZ_JAEAMR010000019.1:24759-104504 GCF_015999245.1 Streptomyces sp. AV19
GAAGGGAGCGCAGCGACCGCCTCGCTTGCACATCGCGCAGCGATGTGGTACCCGCTCCGCGGGTACCACATCGCTGCGCGATGTGCAAGTGCAGCGGTCGCTGCGCTCCCGCTGGCCCGCGCGATGCGCGGGCCCATCCCTGCGCTGCGCTCCGGGATAGATGGGAGCCGGCCGCTGCGCGCCCGGCAGGCCGCGCGGGGCACGGCCGAGCGGCTGACGGCGTGTCGAGTGCGGCTAGCGGGGCCTCCAGTACGGGAGTTGGGGGAGCGCTTCGCACCGGGCGGGTCCGCTGCGCTCCTCCGCCTGACGGTCCTTCCGGCTGCGCCTCCAGAACCTCCTGGACCCGCTGACGCGGGCCGGGCCGGCTAGGAGGGGGTGGGGGGTCACTCGTTCGTGTCGGGTTCTAGTGTAGCGGGTGCATCAGGATGATGCAGAATGTACCGTTGGCGAAAACACGAGACACCCCCAACCAGACGGAGACCTTCCAAAATTCCGAGAGGAACAGCCTCAGATGACCGGTCACCACAAATCTATCGGACCAGATCCCGCGCTGAGCAGCGATTCTCTGCGCCGGGTGACGCAGTACCAGACGGCGGGCGTGAACGCCCGGTTGAAGCTGTTCGCGCTCCTGGAGGCGCAGGGCGTTCCCGCGAGCGAGGCGGACGACCTGGTGGCCGCGCTGGAGGCCGGAGCGGTCGCCGGGGCGCAGTGCGAGGTCGTGGAGCGCGATGTATACACGGGCGCCCGGGGTGAAGAGTTCGGGGAGGGCTGGTACGCGGGTGTGACGGCCGTGAGCGAGGCCCTGGTGGGCATCGCGGACCGGGACTGGGCGCTGCGCGGCGGCCGGTCGGCCGGGGCCGCTGAGCTGGCCGTACATGTCGCGGCCGTGCGGCAGCGTGAGCGGGCGGACCTGGTACGGCTGGAGGCGTTCGTCCGGGAGACTGTGCTGCCGCGTACGCACCCGAACACCACCGAGCGGCGCCGGGTGCTGGAGGCCCTGGGTGAGGCCGGCGGTCTGTGTACGGCGCGGACGGTGGAGATGTCCAGCGGTGACGTCATCCTCTGCACGCGCGAGGCCGGGCACTACGACCCAGACGACTTGCCGGGGTGGAAGCGCGGGAAGTCGGATGGGACGCCCGGCGGCTGGCATCTCGCGTGCGGCTCGATCTGGAGCGACGCCGGTGCTGCCTGTACACCGCACTCGGCCGTCTGAGAGACCACTAGAATTTGGCATCTGGGAGGCAAGGAAATGTCAGTGATCAAGCTCAAGGAACACCAGGTCGACCAGAAGTCGGCGTTCCGTAAGTGGGTGGGATTCCCTGCAAGATCGTCTGTGCCCCCGCAGGGGGCCCGGGGCACGATCGTGTCCGCGACCGGATCGGGCAAGACGATCACGGCCGCCGCGTGCGCGCTGGACTGCTTCCCCGGCGGCCGGATCCTCGTCACCGTGCCGACCCTGGACCTGCTCGTGCAGACCGCCCAGGCGTGGCGCTTGGTCGGCCACCGGACCCCGATGGTCGCCGTGTGCTCGCTGGAGAACGACGCGGTCCTGAACGAGCTGGACGTGCGCACCACCACGAACCCGATCCAGCTCGCGCTGTGGGCGGGGTCCGGGCCGGTGGTCGTGTTCGCCACGTACGCCTCCCTGGTGGACCGCGAGGACATCGACGCTCCCCTGGGGGGTCAGCGGAAGGTCCGCGGGCCGCTGGAGGCCGCTCTGGCGGGCGGGGAACGCCTGTACGGGCAGCAGATGGCGGGCTTCGACCTCGCGATCGTGGACGAGGCCCACGGCACCGCCGGTGACCTCGGCCGGCCGTGGGCAGCGATCCACGACAACCAGCGGATCCCCGCGGACTTCAGGCTCTATCTCACCGCGACGCCGCGCATCCTGGCCGCCGCCCGGCCCCAGAAGGGCAAGGACGGCCAGGAGCTGGAGATCGCGAGCATGGCCGACGACCCGGACGGCACATACGGCGCATGGCTGGCCGAACTGGGGCTCTCGGAAGCGATCGAGCGCGAGATCCTCGCCGGATTCGAGATCGACGTCCTGGAGATCCGCGACCCCTCCCCCGTCCTCGGGGAGTCGGAAGAGGCCCAGCGGGGCCGGCGCCTGGCGCTCCTGCAGACCGCGCTCCTCGAGCACGCGGCGGCGTACAACCTGCGCACCGTGATGACCTTCCACCAGAAGGTGGAGGAAGCCGCGGCGTTCGCGGAGAAGCTGCCGCAGACCGCTGCCGAGCTGTACGTCAACGACGCCTCCGACGACGACCTGGCCGCCGCGGACCGGCTCCCCGCATCATCGATCGACGCCGAGTTCTACGAGCTCGAGGCCGGCCGCCACGTCCCGCCGGACCGGGTGTGGTCGGCATGGCTGTGCGGCGACCACCTCGTCAGCGAACGGCGTGAGGTCCTGCGCCAGTTCGCCAACGGCATCGACGCCAACAACCGACGAGTGCACCGAGCGTTCCTCGCGAGCGTCCGTGTGCTCGGTGAAGGCGTCGACATCACCGGCGAGCGGGGCGTGGAAGCCGTGTGCTTCGCCGACACCCGCGGCTCCCAGGTGGAGATCGTCCAAAACATCGGCCGCGCACTGCGGCTCAACAAGGACGGCAGCACCAAGGTCGCGCGGATCATCGTGCCGGTGTTCCTGGAACCCGGCGAGGACCCCACCGACATGGTCGCCTCCGCCAGCTTTCGCCCCCTTGTAGCGGTGCTCCAGGGCCTGCGCTCACACGACGAACACCTGGTCGAGCAGCTCGCCTCCCGCGCCCTCACCAGCGGCAAGCGCAAGGTCCACCTCCGGCGCGACGAGGACGGTCGGATCATCGGCGCCGATGGCGAGGGCGACGGCGAAGACCAGGAGCAGGACGACACGCAGGCCGCTGCCGAAGCGGCGCTGCTCCACTTCTCCAGCCCGCGCGACGCGGCGACGATCGCGGCGTTCCTGCGCACCCGGGTCTACCGGCCGGAGTCGCTGGTGTGGCTGGAGGGCTACCAGGCCCTGCTGCGCTGGCGGGCAGAACACGAGATCACCGGCCTCTACGCCGTCCCGTACGACACGGAGACCCAGGTCGGCGTCACCAAGAACTTCCCCCTGGGGCGATGGGTGCACCAGCAGCGCAAGGCCCTGCGAGCCGGGGAACTGGAGGAGCGGCGCAAGACCCTGCTGGATGCCCCCGAAGCCGGCATGGTCTGGGAGCCGACTGAGGAGGCATGGGAGAGCAAGCTCGCCGCGCTCCGGTCGTACCACCGGGCCACCGGGCACCTCGCACCCCGGCAGGACGCGGTGTGGGGCGAGGGCGAGGCGATGGTGCCCATCGGGCAACACATGGCCAACCTCCGGCGGAAGGGAGTGAAGAACGGCCTGGGCAAGGACCCGGAGCGGGCGGCGGAGCGCGCGGCGCAGCTGACGGCGATCGACCCGGACTGGGACTGCCCGTGGCCGCTGGACTGGCAACGGCACTACCGCGTGCTCGCGGACCTGGTCGAGGCCGACGGGAGCCTGCCCGAGATCCAGCCCGGCGTGCTGATGGACGGCGATGATCTCGGCAAGTGGCTGGAGCAGCAGAAGCAGCCGACCGCGTGGGCGCGGCTCCTGCCGGAGCAGCAGGAGCGGCTGTCCACGCTGGGCGTCAAGCCGCTCGAGGCGCCGTCTCCCGCCCCGGCGACCACGCGTGCGGTGAAGGGGCCGGGCAAGGCGCAGCAGGCATTCCAGCGAGGCCTGACGGCCCTCACCCAGTGGGTCGAGCGGGAAGGCGCCCACCGGCCCGTGCCAAGAGCCCACGGCGAAGAGATCACGGTCGCCGACGAGACCGAGCCGGTGATCGTGAAGCTCGGCGTGTGGGTCTCGAACACCAAGTCCAGGCGCGACAAACTCACCCAGGAGCAGCTGGACGCGCTGCGGAAGCTAGGCGTGGAGTGGGCGTGAACGGTCACTGATCCGGACCGGCACCGAGGCCCCGGGCGGCAGCCCGGGGCCTTCGTCTTGCCCGCTGGAGCCGGACGAGGGTGCAACACGAGCCCCGGGATGGACATGGACTGGTGTTTGTGCAGGTCATGGGTGCAACGCACAGGCGTGTTGCAGTGCCCGTGTTGCGGTGCCGGGCGTCCGCGTTGCAATCGCACGGCAGCAGAGCGAGGAGATGTCCGGACGGGTGAATTTCCCTCGCGTACGCGGGCGCCTATCTAACCGAAAAGATCCAACTTGCCCACTTTTAAAGCAGCTTGACAGGATTTCAGATATTCTGTCAAGGTCGTGTCCGCCCACTCCGGGCCGACCCACGAGAAGGGAAGATCCCCATGGCACGACGTACCGAGTACGACGAGAGCCAGGCCGCCGGACGCCTCCGGGTGCCCATCACGGCCTTCCGGTGGGCGCGGCACACCGGCCTGGTGCCGGACCCCGACGCCGACTCCCACCAGTGGTCGCGGGCCGCCGTCGAGGCGATGGACACGGAGGCGATCCGGGCCGCGCTCCCCCAGGACCCGATCCCGGGCGGCGTGGCGGCGGACCGGATCGCCGAGGCGCTCGGCACGCCGAACGTGCCGGGCGAGAAGGCGAAGGTCACCTCGTTCGTGGTCCGCCGGCTCGTCGCCCGCGGACTGCTCACCGACCTCAGCGGGAACCCGGAGGGGACTCTCCACCACCCCGGGCAGGTCGCCGAGATCTGCGCCCGCGAGGACCTGGCCGAATTCGTCGCCGCGAACACCCCGCTCGGACCCGACCAGGCCGCCGCCTGGCTCAGGGTGAGGCGCGTCGAGTTCGACTGGATGATCCGGCTCGACTGGATCCGGCCCACGGAAACGATCGAGGTCCGCTTCGGCACCTCCCGGGCCGGAGCCGTCGACGTCCCGCTCTACC
Organism: Streptomyces sp. AV19; assembly: GCF_015999245.1. Classification (GTDB taxonomy): domain Bacteria; phylum Actinomycetota; class Actinomycetes; order Streptomycetales; family Streptomycetaceae; genus Streptomyces. The sequence continues at coordinate 29,621 of NZ_JAEAMR010000019.1, forward strand.
GCACCGCCGCCGTCGACGCACTGCCCGCCGCACACCCCGAGGTCGACTGGGAGCAACTGCGCACGATCGAGAAAGGCCGGCGCTCCCCGCTCGCCGCTCTGCAGCCCCAGCCGGCCTGACAGCCTCGCCAGAAAACGGCGACGCCTCTTCGCTGTCGGCTACTGCACAGGGAAGAGGCGTCGCCATCTCGGACGGGCATGCGCAGCACCTGGGAATCAGGAAACCTGCCGTGAGCACGGCCTGCGGTCGGCAGGATGAGCGTATGGGTCATGGGGAATCAAGTCCGGGCGGGATGCGGCCGGTCATCGTCAGGTATCCGGAGGGTCCGGTGGAGGCGGTCGCGGAGGCCGACGCACTCGACGCCGCACTGGATATGAACGCGGTGCTGGTGCGGGGGCCGCTGTTCGGAGTAGCCGCACAGGACGCAGGCGAAGCACCGCGGTGGCGCGTCGTGGTCGGCGTGCAGGCCGGCTGTCCGCAGCAGGCCCGGGACAGCCTCAACTCACTGTTGTGGTTCCGGGCAAAGGACGAGGCGAAGAGCGCGGCGGAGCGGCGGGCCCTGCTGACGGCGGTGGCCCAGCTGGAGAGCGAACGCGTCGACGAGCTCACCGTCCTCGGGACCCGCTACCGGGTGGTGCGCGCCGAGGAGTACGCCGGGCTGGGCCCGGACGGCATCGAGCAGCCCCGGCCGACCGACCCCGAGCCCGCCGTCCCCAACTGGGACCGCGGGAAAAGGGAAGCGCGGATCGATGACGGTCTGGTCCTGGATCCGGAAGCGCCGGTCACCCCCGCCCAGGCCGCGGAACGGTTGGCGTTGCGCGATCTGGACTACGCCGGGGACCGATTTCCCGAGGACGTGCGCCAGGACTCCCGACAGGCGCTCACGACGCATCCGGACGTGCTGCTGCTGCCCACGGTCTTCAGGGTCGTGGAACAGGACGGTCCCGGGTGGAAGACCGGCAGCGGTGCGCATGCCTATGCCCACGACGCCCGCAAGTCGCTGGACTTCGCCCTGACCTGGTTCGAGCCCCGCCGACGGGGCCTGATCCCCTGGGACGCCGACGACAGGGCGGTCGACGCCCGCGCGGTGTCCGCGGAAGGAACCGATCCCGCGGCCACAGAGCTGGCCGAGTACGCCCAGGCTGCCGACCGGCTGCGGTCCGAACGCACCAACCGGATCGAGGCAGGGGGCACCGCCTACCAGATCTGCCGCGCCCGCCGGCTCCTGCGCTGGGGCCCGGACGGGCCCGAACGACCACGCCCCTCCGACACCAACAGCCACCCACCCGCCCCGCTCCACCCCCACCTCGACGAAGACGGCAACGTGCACTACGACCACGACAACGACCAAGCCTGAACTCACCGGCGCGCGCAGAACGACGCACAGATCCCGACGCCGCCGACAACCCGGCCCAGCCTCGAGGAGATCCGCGGGTTCCTCCAACGCCGGCACCACGAGAAGCAGGCGGTCGAGGAACAACTCGACAGCATCGCCCGCGACAGCCACCACGGCGGTGGTGGTGGTGGTGGTGGCGATGCGTAACCCATGGAAGAGCGCGCCGGAGCGCCACGGCCGCGAGGACCGCGTCCTGGAGGGAGGGGAAGCGGTGGAAGAGAGCTGGCCGCCGATCGATGCCGGCGCGGAGATGCGGCAGGCCTTCGTCACCGCGCGGGAGCGCAGCTTGCAGCGCGATCTGCGCGTCCTCGCCGACCGTATCCGGACCGCGGCCGAAGCGCAGGATCAGACCGCGCAGTTCCACGCCGGGGTCGAGTGGGCCGTCCTCTACATCGAGAACACCGCCAACAGACTCACCGAAGGACACCGCTGACACCGCGAACGCGCCCTTCGGCCGGGCGAATTCCGCCGCGGTGGCTCAGGGAACGTCGCCGGACCAGTCCCAGCGGCGTCGGTCGCCGGGGCGCGGGTCGTACATGGCCCGGCCACCGGCACCGAATTCCCCGAGCTCCGTCTGCAACGCGACACCGGTATCTATCTCGTCGGCCGTCCAGCCGGTGATGTCGAGCAGCAGACCGTCCAGCGGCCCGCCCACCAGCTCGGCGTAGCTCCGGCCCGGCTGCGGGCTACGGAGCGGGTCATCGTGATCCGCGCCGTAGACCCGGCCGCGCAGCAACTCCTCGTCCCTGTCCATGCTTCCCAGCCTTCCAGGCACCACCGACAAACGGTTGGCCATCATCGGGCACTCGGGCATCCGGGCGATCGTCCGGCGTGTGCGACGGGCCGTCCGAGAGGCGTCCGCGTAGACAGTTGCGCGGGGCTGGCATCAGCTCTGGGCACCGGACGGACGAAAGACACCGGGGACGAGAGGTTGGGGACGAAGTGACGGGTGAACAGCTCGCCGAAAGCCTGCTGCGGGGCGTGGACGACGAGCAGACGGAGGCGGCGACCCGCCTGCTCGGCGCGTACCGCAGCGGCTACTGGCTGCGACGCCTCGCCGAGGACCAGGGTCTCGCCATGGTGTCGCACTTCCCCCTGGTGAACCGGTCAGGGAACCATCCATCGGTGGAGTGGGAAGCGGTGCAGATCCTCCTGGCGAGAAGCCCCGCCCTCTTCCGAGCGTCGGACAGCGAGCTGGCGATCCTGGAGATCGCCGTCTCCCTCGCAGCCGACCTCCCCATCAGGCTCGGGACCGCTCTCTGCGCCATGGACAGCACCGAGCTCGAGCTGGTCCTGAAGGCACTCAAGGACGCCGGACCGGGCCGCCTCATCCCTCTACCCTCAGCCCACGCCTAGCGCCCCGGAAAACGGCAGGCCGCGCCGCCGGCCCGCCGCCACGTTCACCGCGGTGCCGGCAGCGCGGCCAGAGGCCGACGATCCTCCCCATGACCGACAACCCGCCACACCGGCCGCTCGGGCCCGTGCGCGGTCAGCAGGGGCAGGGTCGTCGTCGCCACGGTGATCCGCCAGTTCGGCCGGGCGCGGTCGTGGAAAGCTGCCTCCCTCGTCGCCGGGGCCGCGCGGCGCTGGGCGGGGGCGAAGACGAACAGCAGCGGCGGGAAGGAACGCTCCAGCGACGGCCCGGCGTAGGTTTCCTGCCAGTGGGAGCGCGGAGCGCGGGCGGCGTTGCCGCGGCCGGACGCCGGTGCGTTGCGGTAGGCGTCGTAGCGCTCGAGCTTGGCGAGCAGGCGGGCGTAGGACATGGTGCGGTCGATCTCCACGAACGCGTGGGAGCCGCCTGTCAGGAGCACCACGCCGTCGGGCACCAGGGAGCCGGCCGGGGTGGGGTGGGCGACTTCCACCTGCCAGTCGGCCTGGTCGGCCGCACCGGCGTGGTGGAAGGCGATGACGGTGTCGGCCAGGGCGAGGGCGTGCTCCCGCAGGCCCGTCTTCGCCGCCGCGCGCTGCCCGGTGGTCCGGCCGGCCTTCGGCGCGAGTTCACCGGAGGCGGCGGCTTCGGCCAGGCCCGCCGGTGTGCAGTACCAGTAGCTCTGCTGGGCGCGGTGGGTCCGGCCGACCAGGGCGTCCGCGCGGAGGTTGCGCAGCGCGCGGCGGATGTAGTCCGTGTCCTGGTGGTGCGGCAGCAGGAGCGCCTTGAGCTGGTGGGGCGTGGCCAGGCGGAGCTGGGCGAGGGTGAGCAGGACATCGCCCCGGATCTCCGCCCCGGCCTTCGCCGGCGCGGTGCGTGCGCGGGGCCGGGACGCTTCTCCAGGCATATCCATGCTGGGAGAAGAGGAGTTGCAACCAGCCTGGGCGGGCGGACAAGGGGTGTGACCAGCAACAACGGCAAGACGGCGGCTCGAGGCTGCAGGGCTGGGAACGGGGCTCGCAGCAGGGCCCACTGCGGGGCTCGCTGCCACAGCGGCATCCGACGCGCTGCGCGTGGCCGATGTCGTCGGCAGGATGGGTGCGGTGGTCATCGCGTCCTCGGGCTTCTCCGGCCATACACGGCCGGGTCGGTGACAGGTCCAGCCGCGTTGCGCGAAGCGGTACGCAGCTGGGGCCCACCGTGAAGAGGCACCCCTTGACCAACGTCTGGTCCAACTCGCTAGCCCCACCCCAACACCGCCCCGATACACACCCTTTCACCCCTTGCACAGCCGGTTTGTCCGTGACCAGCAGCACAACCGTCCGCAGAGCGTGCGCCGCCGAGCGGGGAGGGAGACTTCTCCCCCGCTCGGGCGCGCCCTTTACCCACAGGTGATCCATCCCAGGCTCTGTGGTGAGGCCGCCGCGACCAGCGAGACGGCCCGTACGTAAGGAGCCGTCATGCCCGACACCACCATCACGCCGCTCGCCCCGATGACCCCGGACGCGGCGATCAGCGCGTTCCACTACCTCCGGGCCGTCCAGGCCGACGACACCGTGGCCGCCACCGAGTTCGCCGCCGCCGAGCCGCGGATGCCAGCGCTGCTCGTCGACGTCGCCGAACGGATCGTCGTCCCGATCACCGCGCTGCTCAGGACGGACGTGGCCGTGCCGTGTGACGACGCCTTCGCCCTGGAAGCACTCGGGCGGGTGTTCACCACCACCCTGCGCAACTGGGCGCAGACCGGGCCGGACACGGCGCAGGGCATCGCCCACGCGATCATCGACTTCGCCGCGCAGATCCTCACCGACGACCACGAGGACATCGCCGACATCCTCCGCCAGCTGGAGGCCGTCGGCGTGGACCAGGCCCTCGATGCGCACCCCGCACCGGCCAGCGGGCACCCGGTGCCCCCGGTGCGCATCACCGTCGTGTAGTGCGGCACGCGGTGCGCACCGGCCGATCCGGTGCGGGTGCGCACCCGGTGCGCACCATGGCCGGCGCGCATCGCGGTGCACACGATGCGGCGCATCCCCGGCCGCACCGGATCACACATCGTGACGATGCGGCGCATCGCCTACCGGAACCGGGTGCACACCGCGTCACGGCGCGCATCGCGAACGCATACCAGGACATACAGGGTCTCTAGCGGGCGCTGTCAAGGGGATTCACCGCGATGCTGGGCCTGGTCAAGGGGTGCGCACCGGATGCGCCGCACTCTGGTCAAGGGGGTACGGACCAACCACACGAGCCCGAGCATCGTCACCCTGCGTGCACGCACCGCAGTGGTGCGCACCGGCGCGGACATCGCGATGCGCACTGATGCGACGGCGAGGAGTGCACCGCATCGCCGGTGCGCGACCCGATGCACGGGGTGCGGTGCATCGTGGCGCGCACCGCACCCGGGTGGCGCGTCATGATGGTGATCAGCATCCGCGAGGGCGGGGCGAGACGGAACCGGGGTGGGTGAGGGAGCTGGCCTCCGAGAAGAATCCGCTGGAGCAGCACGCCGACGCGGTGGTCCTCACCGCGTGCGCCCTGGCCGATACGGCGGTCCCGGACGGGTGGAGTCCGGGGGCGGTGGAGGACGTGGCGACGGCCCTGGAGGTCCTGGCCGGCGCCCTTGCTCAGCGCGACCCGGAGAGCGCGGAGATCCTCGCCCTCATCCCCACCGCGGTCGCCGCGCTGCGCGAGCGCACCGAGCAACAGGCCCAGGGGGTCGGCGAGCGCACGCGCGACGGGGCGGGGGCGACGACGGAACTGCGGCGAGCCTTGGGCGTGCACCGCGTTGCCGGGCGGGTCTATCAGCTCGGGGCCGCGCTCATCACGGTCACCCTGGACGCCGCCGACGCCCAGGCCCTGGCCGTCCTGCTCGCCCAGCCCGACAATCAGCACCCACACGCCGCGGCGCGGGAAGCCGAGTGGGGCGCCGGGCCGGCGGCCACGGCGGCCGCCGCCCTCGGCGAAACGCTCACCGCGTACGGGCCAAGCACGTACGCCCGCACCCTCGACTCCGGACAGGTCACCGCCGGCATGAGCCCCGAAGCCGCGCAACAGCTCGCCGCCACCCTGACCGCCAAGGAAGCGGGCGGGAAGGGACGTCGGCGGGGGCTCGGCCACGGGTGGAAGGGCGTCGGAGCTACCACGCGCCCTCGGTAGGCGGTGGGGACTACGGACGGCTCAGATGGTGAGGGCTACCGGCTGCCCAACGGGTGCTCCCTGGGGCTCATCGTTGGTCAGGTCTGGATGACGGCCAGCATGTGCGCCGACATGTCGATCTGGCCTGAGCAAGCGTCAGACAGTCGGGCTGCTTCGACGGCCGCATCGAAGAGGGCCGTGCCTGCGACGGACTGGCCGGTGTGCCGCTCAATGCTTTTGATCAAGGACCAGCTGGGTCCCTCGATTCCGTACATGGCGGCGAGGGGGAGACCGGCATCCGCGACCTCGGCGCGCAGCTCGGTGCTGGTGTGGAAGTACGCGGCGGTGAACAGACCGGTGGGGTCATGGTCCGGCTCGGGAATGTAGCCGGTGCGCAGTCGGGCGCCGAGGCGGTCACGGACTCCGGGGCCGGTGAGGCTGCTGACGGTGCCGTAGTCGAGAAGGAGGGCCCAGCGGCTGATCGCGGCGACGGCCATAGGGCCGCCGGGCCGCACGACGCGGCGGGCTTCGTGCAGGGCGGTGAGGCGGTCTTCCCGGTTGGGGAGGTGGTACAGCGGGCCCAGGAGGAGGGCGCAGTCGTAGGTGTCGTCTTCGGCGGTCAGAGCGCGCGCGTCGCCGAGTTCGGTGGTGCATGCGGCGTACTCGGCGGCCTGGACCAGGTGTCGGGCAACCGGGTCGACCAGGTGGACGGTGTGGCCGTCGTCGGCGAGCCATCGGGCGTGGGTGCCGGGGCCGCCGCCGACGTCGATGATCCGGGCCGGGGCGGCGGGGAGGTGGCGGCGCAGGAGTTCTTGGGTGCGGAGGAGTTCGAGGCGGCCGGCGGCGGGGGTGAGCAGCCGGTCGGTCTGGTCGTGGGTCTCGTAGTGGGCGATGACGCGCGGGTCCATCTCGGGCATCGGTGCCTCCGGCTTCATCGGTAGTCAGCGGGTGGTGGCCGCAGGGTGGTTGGCGTGCAGGGCGGACAGGGTGGTGAACAGGCCGCCGCCGTCCAGGTGCCGGATGAGGGCGGTGTCCCCGTTGCCCTGGCCGTCGAGGGCCGGGGCCCCGTCGTCGACAGGGATTTTGATGAGCTGGCTGTGGGGGAGGAGGTGGTGGAGTTGGTCGCCTGCGGTCCCGGGGAATGGCTGCCAGGTGTGGGCGCAGCGGGGGCAGGTGGCTGCGGCCATGTTCTCGATGATCGCGATGACGGGGATGCCGGCTTCCTGGAGCATGCGCAGTGAGCGGCGGACGTCGACGAGGGCGAGTTCGTGGGGGGTGGTGACGATGACGGTGCCGAGGCAGGGGAATTCGTCGATGACGGCGAGCTGGGTCTCGCCGGTGCCGGGGGGCATGTCGATGACGAGGAGCTCGAGGGGGCCCCAGTCGGTGTCGTGGTAGAGCTGGTGCAGGGCGCCGCGCAGGAGGGGGCCGTGCCAGATGTAGGGGTGGTCGGCGTCGGCGAGGAGCCCGGTGGAGACGACGGGGATGCCATCGGCGATGGCGGGCTGGATGCGCTGGTTGCGGATGCGCAGGCGGGCGTCGGCTCCGAAGAGAGTGGGGGCGCTGGGGCCGGTGAGGTCGGCGTCGAAGTGCCCGACGCGCAGGCCGCGGGCCTTGAGGCCACGGGTGATGGCCTTGGCCACGGTGCTCTTGCCGACGCCGCCCTTGTTGCTCCAGACGTACAGCGACATCGTCCTGGGCCCTTCGGTCATGACGGGGCCTCCTTCCTGCTGGTAGTGGGGGCTTCGTCGATGGAGAGGCGGGTGCCGGCGACGGTGGCGGCCACGCCGACGGGGTAGGTGGGCAGCGGGTCCACGTGTCCGCCGTCCATGCCGGTGATCACGGGGTAGTGGCCGGTACGGGTGTGGTGGGCGAGGACGTCCTCAAAGGCGTCGGCATCGTGATGGGGAGTGCGCAGGAGCACCACGGCGGCCGGGTCGGCGGTGATGCCGGTCTGGTGGAGGTGGGTCAGGTCGGCGTCCGCGTCCTCGGGCCGGTAGCCGCCGTCAGGGACGTCGATCAGCAGGACGTGGCCGGTGAGGTCGGGTTGCCAGGGTGTTCCAGCGAGGTGCCGCAGGGACGGGAGGCAGAACGGGGCCAGAGGGCCGCGGGCCTGGCCGGGACGCAGGACGCGGCGAGGTGGGGCCGGCCGGGCGAGCCGGGGTCGCTGGGCGGCCTGGGCGGTGGCGTGGTCCTCGTGTACGACGTAGCGGGAGGGCGGGACGGGGCCGGGCGCGGTGGTGGCGGAGGTGACGGTGCGGAAGTGGCCGGCGGTGTAGGGGAACGGCTGGTGGTGCTCGCCCCACTGGGGGATCAGGGCCGGGCCGTAGAAGGTGACCAGGCCGGTGGTCTGGCGGAGGGCGTGGTGCAGGACGGTGGTGTCGGAGTAGCCGCACAGCACCGTGGGGTTCGCCGCGATCGTGTCGAGGTCGAGGTGGGGCAGGAGCTGGGCGGTGTGGTTGCCTCCGATGGTGGTGACGATCCCGCGGATGCCGGGGTCGGCGAAGGCCGCGTTCAGGTCCGCCGCGCGCTGCTCGGGGGTGCCGCTGGTCCACCCGGAACAACCGAGTGTCGTCGGGGCGGTGACGGTCCAGTAGCCGAGGGCCTTCAGGTTGCGGATGCCCCTGGCGTAGACCTCGGGGTACTGGGCGGGGCCGGGCGAGGACAGGGTGAGGACCGCGATGGTGTCGCCGGGCCGCAGCGCCGGAGCCAGGAGCCGCCGGGGCGTCACGGCCGGTCCCTGGGAAGGATCTCGGTGATGTCCCCGGGGACCGCGGTCGCCCAGGCGGCGAGATCCGGCGCCATGGCGGCGGGGTAGTCGCCGCGCAGCAGCCCGAGGCACACCAGGCCCACCGCGACGGCGCCGCCGGCCGGGGGGATGCACGCGGCCTCGACGGGGGACGGGCGGCGCACGCGGGCGTAGGCGCCCAGGAGGTCGGCCGCGGCGGCCCGGTCGATGGGGCCGGGCAGGACGGGGGCGAAGGTGGTGGAGTCCTGCTGGTAGTGCACGGAGCAGAAGGACAGCAGGGCCTCGGCGATGTCGCGCAAGGAAGGGCCGCGGTGGGCGTTGTCGAAGTCGATCAGCATCGCCCCCGCGTCGGTGTAGATCAGGTTCCACGGGTTGGTGTCGCCGTGGGTGAGCTGCCCGGCGAGTGTGTCCCACCCACTCGCGTCGGCCTGCTCGGCCCAGGTGTGCACGGCACGTTCCATGGCGTCGAGGACGGTGTGGGAGACGGCGGTGCTCTCCCGGGTGAGCGCGATATGTGCCAGGGCCCCGGCGAAGGCGTTCTCCGCCGGGGCGGACGGGGCGTCGACCGTCGTGGCGTGGAGACGGGCGATGGCCGCGCCGGCCTGGGCCCGGTCGTCGGCGGTGCCGGTGTAGCGGTGGCCGGGGACGTACTCAGTGAGGGTGAAATACGAGCCGGCGATCTCGAACCACGGCGCGCCCGCCCGGGTGTGGAGCAGGCGGGGCACCGGGGCGCCGGCGGCGCGGGCCTGCGTCTGCCAGCGGGTCGCCAACAGGAGGGTGTCGCGCTCGCAGTACCAGGGGATCTGCTTGAGGAACAGCCGGGTGCCGTCGCTGCCTTCGATGACCATCTTCCGGCTGGTCTGCGACCGGACGTCGATGAGCGTGCAGCGGTCGCCGTCCAGGAGGATCGGCCGGAACCCGGTGAGAGGGCCGAGGCCGTAGGCGTCCGAGAGCTGGTGGAGCAACCCGCCGTCGAACGAGAAGAACCCGTACTGCGCGGGTTTGCGGAGAATCGGCATGCTGGGTGTACCTCCCGGGTCCGGCGCTACCATCGGACACCCCGAACGGGCCGACGGAGGAGCCGAGTTGAAGTACGCGATCAATGTGGATGTCGCCCTGCATCGCGGGGACAAGTGGCTGCTGATCGTGCGCGGGCTGAACGAGGAGCACGCGGCCGGGCGCCTGTCCCTGGTCGGCGGCACGGTGGACACGGAGACCCCCGGCGGCGGTGACGTGCTGCTGGATACCGCCCGCCGGGAGGTCCTGGAGGAGATCGGCATCGATCTGACCGGCGTCGATCTTGCCTACGCCGAGAGCGTATTCTTTGTGACCGACACCGGCAGTCCGGTCGTCAACGTCGTGCTGGCGGCCGAGCTCCCGGACGGCGCCGAGCCGCGCATCGCCTCGCCGGAGGAGGTGGCAGGGCTCCGGTGGGAGACCCTGCCCGCGCTCGAAGCCGATGCGAGCTGCCCGCCGTGGACGCTCCAGGGCGTCCAGCGCGCGGACGCCGCCCTCGCCCGCATCCCCGTCTAGCGGTCAGGGGGTGCAGTCCAGGCCGTTGCGCCGCACCAGGATCTGCAAGTCACGGATGTCGTCGTGGTCCAGCACCCACAACAGCAGCCGCTCGACGCCCATGCCGAACCCGGCGGTGCGCAGGGGCCGGCGCTCGCGCATCTCGATGTACCAGCCGTACGGCTCCTGGCCGACCTGGTGGTCGGCCAGGGCGCCGCGCACCTCCTCCGCCGTCGCGTGCCGCTCGCCAGCCCCGACGACCTCCCCCACCCCCAGCAGCAAGTCCGCGTTCAGGGCGGTGCGACGGTCCTCGTCGGCGTACGCCTGGTAGAAGGGCACGGCCAGGTGGTCGTAGTGGGTGACCCACACCGGCCGCCCGCACAGGGCCAGCAGCCGCTGCTCCGCCGCGCGGGTCAGCGTCCGCCACGTGCGCCCGCCCGCCCCGGTCCCCGTCCGGATCAGCTCCGGATCCGACTTCAGCAGCCGGTCCGCCTCCGCGAACGGCATCCGCTCGAACGGGCCCACACCCGCGGCGACATCCTCCAGGTGGACAACCGTCCCCGACACCGTGCGCACGGCGTCGGCGCACGTGGCCAGCAGATGCTGGGAGAGGTGGCGCAGGTAGTCCTCCACGGTGGCCATCACCGTGTCCAGAGAGCCGGGGAGTTCGGCCTCGCTGTGGAAGAACTGGCACAGGTGGGACTCGTCCGGCTCCTCCCCGCGGAAGGACGGCATCAGGTAGTAGCAGCCGCGCCCGGCGAGCCGGCAGCCGTACTCCAGCGCGAACTGCATGGAGTCGGCCAGGTAGACGTGCTTGCCGAACATCTCGACCCTGACCGGCTCGGAGTCGGAGCCCAGCCCCATCGGGGAGGACACCGCCCCCGTCGTCACCGGCAGGTGCAGGGTCGGCACCCGGCGGCCGGCCCAGAACGTGGCCGTCGCGTACGAGACGGCGTCCTGCAAGGTCACCAGCGTCCGGCCCCACGGAGAGCCGATCAGGTCCAGGTACCGGCCGGGCGCGGACCACAGCGGAGGCGTCGTGGCGGTGGGAGCGAGCATCACCGGTTCTCCGTTCCGGCCAGGGGCACGAACTCGTGGGTGAAGTGACGGTCGTACACGCCGGGCTCGAGGAACAGCTCCGGCTGTTCCGGGGCTTCGGCGGCGAGCGGACGGCGCAGAACCACGTCCATCGCTCCGAGATAGCGGTGGTTGTCGTTGAACACGTGGCAAGCGTGCCGCCACTGCTCGCGGACCCGGTCCCGCTGCTCCGGGGGCAGGGCCTCGATCCGGGCGCTGCTGGTGAGGTGCTCGGCGTAGGCGTCGACGACATCCGTCGGCCGGGCCGCCAGGGGACGCAGGGTGAAGTCGTACAGCTCCCACCCGGCGGGAGCGAGCTCCTCCAACCACTCCTCCCACCCATAGGCCGGGACACGGAACCCCAGAACGTCCGCCAACCGGTCCAACAGGGACGCCGACGGAGTACTCCGGTAGTACAGGTGCGTGATCGAGACCATGCCCAGCGGGCGCAGCACCCGCCAGATCTCGCTGAACGCCGACTCCCTGTCCTCGACGAACCCTAGCGCTCCCCCACAGACCACGACGTCGAACGTCTCCTCGGCCCACGGCAGCTTCCGCACGTCGCCCACGTGGAACGAGACCCGTTCGGCGATCCGTGCGGGGAGCGCCGCGGCGCTGCGCCGAGCCTCCTCGACGGCCGCCGCGTTGATCTCCACACCGTCCGTGCGGCAGCCGATGATGGCGGCGAGTTCGATGGAGGTGAAGCCGGTGTTCGACCCGACTTCGAGCACCCGGTGGTGCGGCCCGACGTGCAGGGTCTGGGCGAGGCGGGATATGGCGCGCTTCCCGCCGGGACAGCGGTTGGTCTCGCCCACCAGCGAGACCAGGTCCACGTAACCGATGTGCTGACCGAGAATCATTCACCCTCTCCTGTCGGTTGACGTTCTCCTCGATGACTCGGGCGATGGCACTGCTCAGCGGGCCCGCATGCCGGTCGCAGGCGAGGACCAGGCCCAGGAGCATCTGCCGGTGCCGGGCCATCTCGTGCACCCGCATGAGAGCCGTCTCCGTCTCAACCTCCGTGTCGGGGCACGGCTCCCCCCAGGCGGCACGAACGCGCACTGCACGAGGCCGTGGGTCCCTCTGCTCGGGGAAGTGGTCCGGCCAGTGCCGGCGCTCGATGCCGCCGTCGTTCCGGGCCTGACCCCAGACAAGCGCACCCCGCCCCAGCGTCAGAAGGGCCAGGGTCGGTGTAGGCGGTGTACCGGGTGGATACACCCTTGGCGTGTACGGACACGGCCGGTGTACCTACACCAGCCCGATCACCCCGGCCGCTGCTGCCCGCCCCTGCCCGCTGCTACGTTCCTGGTACACAGACCGTCGGCCCCGAGGGGGAACGATGGCACCACTCGCCCCGGCCACCGGCAACCCGCTCGCCGCCCTCCTGCAGCGGATCGGGATGCGCCCGGAGCAGCTCATCGCCCGCGTCAACGAGCAACGGGCCCGCCGCGGCTCCCCGCCCTTGGACATCAAGAGCGCCTACCCCTGGCTCCGCGACCCCCCAGTACGGCCCGCCAAGGAGAACGAGGCCGACGCCCTGGCCGTCCTGTCCGTCCGCGCCGGCCGGACCGTCACCGCGGCCGAACTCGGCTGGACCGGGCCACGCCGCCGCCGGCACCCCCGCCGCCTCGCCACCCCGTGCGAGGCCCTCGCCAGCGAACTCCTCCACGAGATCACCCAGGGGGACCACATGGACCGCCGCCACTTCATGCTCCTCACCGGAACCGCCGTCACCGCCCCGGCCCTCGCCCTCCTCATCGGAGACAACACCCCCGCACACGCCGCCGAGACCAGCGGCCGCCTCTCCCCCGAACTCGTCACCACCATCGAGAAGTCCGTCCGCGAACTCCGCGACCTCGACGACAACACCGGCAGCGCCACCGGCCTCGTCTGGGCCGGAGGACTATGGCAAAGCGTCAGCCGCGTCGTCCTCAACGCCCGCTACCCCGCCGCCGAAGGCCAGCGCCTGCGCACCGCCTTCATCGAACTGTCCGAGCTCTACGGCTGGATGCTCTTCGACGCCGACCAACACCCCCAGGCTCAGCGCGTCTACCAGACCGGCATGCGCCTCGCCCACGAAACCGACCTCACCCGCGACACCGGACTCGCCACCCGCAACCTCCTCGCCTCCGCGGCCTACCAAGCCTCCTGGCTCAGCCAGCACACCGAAGCCAAGACCCTCCTCGACGTCGCCGGGCACAACCCCCGCTCCATCCCACCGCGCGTCCAGGCCGTCATCGCCGACCGCCAGATCTTCGCCGCCGGCCGCCGCGGCGACACCGAAAGCCTGCGCCGCGCCCGTGACACCGCACACGACCAGCTCCAGGCCACCGGCACGGACGAACCCTGGTGGGCCCGCTGGCTCAGCCACCCCGCCATCGACGCCGCCACCGGCCGCGCCTGGCTCGCCGCCCACCAGCCCGCAGAAGCCGAGGACTACCTCGCCCGTCGGCTCGAAGCCGCCCGCGACGCCTACCCGCGCGACCGCATGCTCGCCACCCTCGACCTCGCCGACGCCCACCGCCTCACCGGCGACCACGATGCGGCCGTCACCCTCGTCCACCAGGCCACTGACCTCGCCGACCATGTCGACTCACAACGAGCCCAAGCCCGGCTCCACGAGATCACCACCGCCCTCACCACGCCTCCCGCCATCCGCACTCGCCACCCCGGCACGGCACGGTCATCATGACCGCATTACTCCGTTATCCCGAGTCAAAACCAGTGTCGGCGTCCGCGAGTTCCTGGAGAGACCCACCAGGTCTCCCCTGACCTCAGACACTGGCCCCATGAGCGCCCAGCCCAACAAGGTCAAGATCCTCCCCGGGCCGCAGCCTTCTGGCCTGCGGGAGACGCAGTTGAGCAGCCTCACTCGGGAGAGACCGGCTGCTTACATCCACCTGGGCAAGCTGTGGCCGATGCGGCCTACCGCCCACGGGCGCAAGTCAAGTGACATCTGGCCTTCCATCGACCACGGCAAAGGGCTGGCCCCCGCGGGGGCCAGCCCTTTGCCGTGGTCGACTACGTTGCCGGCGTTTCCAATGGAAACGGTCAGGCCGCTCTCTCAGTGAAGCCGAGGTGCGTCATTACCTTGCGGTAGTCCACCGACGGGTTGCTGTTCGGGAGGAGGACCGGCAGCGGGCACTCGTCCTCGTACAGCTTCTTCGCGTCGGCCGAGTACCGGATGTAGGGGAGCAGGACCGAGCCGTACATGGCCTCGGCTGCCTCGGCGGCGCGACGGGCGGCCGCCTCCTTATACGTCTTGGTCGGCGTTCCGGTGAGGAGCATGTGGTTGAGGGTGGGGCGGCCGGGTACGGAGCGCCGGTTGCGGTTCTTGTCCCGCACGCGTTCCAGTTCGTCGGTGAGCCCCTTGACGAGGCGGACGTCCTTGGGATCAGCCTTGATCGAGGGGATCACGGAGTCGTCCTCGTCCATCATCCGGAGGATCGAGTAGGGCATCCTGCCGTAGCTGGCCGGGAAGTCCACGTAGAAGACGGTGTCGTCGCCTTCGTAGGCACGGAGGATTTCGGCGAACCAGTCGTTTCGGTCCGGATCCTCGGCAATCGCGGTGTCCGCGCCAGCCATGGCGGGGCTGCTGGGTACGACCCGGAGGTTCGGGATGGGAGCGAAGGCGTCGTCGTCGTAGCCGTCGCCAACGCGGTACCGGGCCGGCAGGGCGACCTCATCGAGTGATGCGCCGTAGATCAGGTCGAGCGAGGTCTTTTTGCCCTTAAGGGCGGTCTGGTCGTAGCCGAGGACGAGCGAGGACGACATGTTGCTGTCCAGGTCAAAGACGACTCCGGGGTATCCGCGCATAGCCGCGATGACGGCCATCGAGGTGACGCTGGTGGTCTTCGTTGAGCCGCCACACTCGATCACGTACGCCCAGATGAGGGGCCAATTGCGGCCCTTGGGGCGGAAGCGGCGGTTGAGGGCCGTCATCGGGTTCCTCCTGCGGTGGACAGACCGAGCTTCTTCTTCTCCCATTCGGTCTGCGGTTCGTACTCCGCATGCTCTTGGAGAACGCGCACGTAGTGGATCTCGCGGCTGCTCCAGGACTGGCGGCGCGCGGCGGTGCGAAGTTCCGCGGCGGCCAGACCGCTTGCGAAGGCAGCGAGCCGTTGCAGCGCGGCGTCACCGAACTCCTGCACCGCGTTGAAGTACGCCATAGCGTCAGCGACCTCGAGACCATGTCGCTTGGCTTCCCGTAGCCAGATGAACGCACGCTGTTGGGCGGCGGACTGCTGCTGTGGGGCGAGCATGGTGGCGGTGAGCACGCCGAGAAGGAGCTCGTGGTTCTCAGGGTCGGCGGTATCGACGGTCTCGATAAGGAGGCGGCAGGCGGCGTCACGAGCTGCCGCTGCGCTGCGGCGGTCGGACTCGTCGTCCCCTTCGGGCACCTGGCGCTTCTTCGGCTTGCGCTGGGCAGGCGGGCCGCCCGCAGCGTTTCCATTGGAAACGGCTTCGCGATTCGCCGACGGTGCCTCAGCGGCGGCTTCGTCGGCGTTTCCATCGGAAACGGGGATGTCGTCGGGTGCGTCATCGGCCTGGCGTTGGCGAGCCAGGATCTGTGCGTGGGCCTCCGCGGGTCGCTTGCCGCCGAGCACGAGGGCGAGGTAGTCCCGCTGGTCCTTGCCGTCCAGCTTCTGGGCCTTCTCAGCGGAGCTGACGTTCAGCCTCCCGTCCCTCAGCGCCTGCTGCACCTCGGGGGCGAGGTCGAGCAGTTTGACGCGCTTCCAGACGGTGCCTTTAGAGATAGTGCCCTCGGCGGTTTCGCCCACCTTCTCTGCGATCTGCTCGTAGGAGAGGCCGGACCCACGGAGCTCGTGGTAGTGCTCGGCTTCCTCCAGCGGGCTGAGCTGGGCGCGCCTCAGGTTCTCGATCAGGGTGACGAGGCGGGCGTCTTCCACCTTGTCGTCTCGCAGCACGCTGGGGATGGTCTTCCAGCCCAGCTGCTGGATGGCGCGCCAGCGGTGCTCGCCGAAGAGGATCACGTTCGGTGCGGTGATCTTGTCGGCGGTCTCCGGGTAGGTCTTGAGCCAGACCTCGGCACGGATGTGAGCGATGTTCTGCAGGAGGCCGACTTCACTGATGGTGGCGGCGAGCTCGGGTACCCCCTTCATCTCCCTTCGGTTGAAGGGGTTGGGGCACAAGGTTGCAGGGTCCAGGTCCAGTGTGTCGCCGCTGCGGTCCTTGTCGGTGTACAGGACCTCTTCAGGGGCGACGAGCGGGGTGGACTTGGTGCTTTTGCGCTTGGGCCGCGGGAGCGTGCCTGCCATTGATTCTCCAGGACTGCGGTCAGAAGTACGGCCCGAGAGTAGCGTTTCCAATGGAAACGGCGCCTCCTGGCGTCACCGAACTCGCCCTCGCGTCGCTGGCTAATCATCATAAACCAGGGCAATACGCCTGCATGAGCGAGCGTTTCCATTGGAAACGGCCCCCAGAACCACAGGAGGGTCCGACCCATCCCAGCTATTCCCGGATGAATCGGACCCCGACGTCGTGAGGATCAGTAGGTACCCAGCTGCTCCGTCAGGAGCCCATGGGGTCCGGGCCTTTGGGGTCTGCAACGGTCGAACCCCATCAGAGGGCCACCAGGAGGCATAGCGGCGTCATCCTCGTACGAGTCGTGGTACGACACCCGGTCCCCGACGTCGACCGAGGCACCTTTGGCAGCGGCACCCTCCAGGTGACCCATCTTCTGCAGCCGTGCGGTGGCGGAGACAACGGGGTCGGTCGTGAAGTCGGCGACGTGGCCGCGGGGCAGGACCAGGAGGTGGCCGTCGGCGCAGCCGCCGCTGCGGGGCACGATCGCGAGGGCGTCGGTCCACTCCTGGACGATCGCGGCCGGGGCTCCGTCATGGCTGATCCGACAGAACAGGCAGTCAGGGCGCATGCTGCCGTCGTCACCCTCGCTGATCTCGATCTCGCACAGGGCCGGAGCGGTCACGCGCTCACCCCTTTGATGGCGTCGGACAGGAGCGCAGCGACGTCGGCGCCGTGCGGGTCGGCGTAGCTGTCGTGGTCGCTGATGTCGAACACGGCGCCCTTCGCGGCGACGGTGAAGCCGGGGACGACGAGGGCGGCGCGGCCTTCCAGCTCGGTGTTGAGGCGGTCGGCGTCGAGGGAAGCGAGCCAGGTCTGGGTGTAGGGCCCGAGGCGCAGCAGCGTGTAGCCGGTGCCATCGGTTCGGCGGGCTTCAACGTGGACGCCGTAGTGGGCGGGGTCCATGCCGATGTCGCCGGGCAGCGGCAGGTTCGCGGCGGCGTGGGTGAGCATCGCGTAGGCCGGCTGCCAGGCTCCGAGGATCGCGGTCGTCTTGCAGCGCAGCCAGCCTCGGTCGGTGTAGCCGAGCTGGCGGCCGTGGAGGTAGGCCGCGGCGTGCGGGGTGTCGGGGTGGACCAGGGCCACGGCGATCATCTCGGTGCCGTGGTCGTCGCCGGGGCGCGGGTGCGCGCGCTCGACGAACGGGCCGACCCGCACGGCGATGTCCTGGGAGCAGCCAGGCGTCCAGGGCTGCGGATCGCGCACGGCGGCGAGTATGGCGCGGAAGTCGTCGACGGCGGCCTGGTCGTCGGGGGAGAGGACGCCGGGCGCGCGGCCGGGGCGGCGGAAGAGGCGCTTCATCGGGTGGGCTCCTGTTCGCGGGCGGGGTGGGGCCAGGGGAGGGCGAGGCCGTCGTCGGCAGTGCGGGGCAGCAGGTGGCCGTGCAGGTGGAAGACCGTCTGGGTGGCCGCCTCGCCGCAGGAGGTGAGGTAGTTCCACTGCCCGCCCAGTTGCTGGGCGAGCTCGGCGGCGCGCAGTTGGACGGTGGCGGAGACGACCGGGTCGACGGTGAAGTCCGCAACGTGAACCTTGGGGAGGACCAGGAGGTGGCCGTCGGTGCAGCCGCCGCTGCGGGGGACGATCGCGAGGGCGTCGGTCCACTCGCGGACGATCTGCGCCGGGGCGTCGTCGTGGGCGATGGCGCAGAACGGGCAGCCGGAGCGTGGATGCTTCCGGGGTACTGGGGGTTGGTCGATGTGGTGGTGGGTGACCGCGACGCGGACGTCGGCCTCCTGCATGCGCCGGCCGATCGCTTCGGCGATGGCGGGTGCCCTGTGCCTGCCGTACCAGCAGTTCACCAGGAGCTGGACCGGGTGGCCGTGCGCGGCGGCACGTAACGCGGTGAGCTCGTGCACGGCGTCGTCGATGATGCGAGCCGCGCCCGGGGTGGCCAGGACATAGTCGCGGATGCCAGCGTCGCGTCCGGTCTGGCGGGCGACGACGTCGGCGAGGGTCGGGTCGTCCGGCGGGTTCAGCAGGGCGTTGGTGAGGTTGATGGCGAGGACGGCGGCGCGGTAGCGCGGGGGCGGCGGGTCCTGCCAGCGGGCGCCGAAGCTGTCGATGAACACGTCGTACTGCACGGGGTCTCCAGGAAGAAGTGAGAGCGGTGGCCGCGCGGGGGCGGGCCGCCGTGCGAAGGGTCGGTCAGGAGCGGGCACCGCGCCGTGCTCCTGGCAGTACACGGTGCCCGCAGGCTCGACGACGCGGACGTCATGGGTCATGTCGATGTCGCGGACGTCAGGAGCTCTAGGAGGTGGGCCAGGCTTTTGGGCTTCGTCGGTGTGACGGGCCGGACGCTGGTGTCGTAGAGGGCTATGTGTTCGTACCAGGGGTCCCGGGTGGTCTCCTCGGTACCCAAGGGCTCCATGACGTGGGCGTGTGCGCGGTTGTAGTGCCACTGTCGGGCGGAGAGTGAGGTGCCGACCTGGTCGTCGGACGGCTCGTAGCGCAGGAACGCTGTCTCGGCGAGTTGGAGATGGGCGCTGCCGTCCCGGTGTCCAGACCAGTTCTCGGGCCGCGCGAGACGGGACTGGTCGTAGGGGTCGAGCGTGGCCTTGGCGAAGGCTGCGGCTGCGTAAGCGGCGTGCTCGCTGACGGCGGCAGCGAGGGCGCGGGCGGCGGTGCCGGTGTCGCTGACCGCCACCGGCTGGCAGGGACGTTCGGGCGCGACGGGCTCGGTGCGGGCGGCACGGGAGAACAGGGCGAACGCCATTGGGAAGCTCCTTGTCGAGACAAGAGCGCCGCACTCTGCGGTGGAGGCAGGGCGCGGCGCTCGGGGTGTGCGGGGCTACGGAGTGCGGGTGGGACGCCGTGCGCGGGCCAGGAGTTCGCGGTTGCGCCGCTGCTGGTCGGGGGTGAGCGGCGCGGGTTTCGGTCCGCTCCGGCGCCAGTTCGGGTGTGGTTCAGGTTCGGGATAGGCGAGGGCGCGGTCGCGGTCGTCCTGCGGGGTGCTGCTCATGGCGTGGCCTCCGGGCGGAGGTGCGGGAGTTGAAGGAGGATCTGGTCGACGAGGGCCTGGGTCGGCTTCCAGGCGCCGAGCGCGCCCTTCGCAGGCACGGGCAGGACGAGCTCTTGGACGTCTGCGAGGACGAGGTGGTGGGCATCGCGCTGTGCCCAGGAGCTGGTGCACCGCGCGGGGCCTTCGTCCTGGTGGCAGGCGGTCAGGCGGGCGACGCCGATGACCGCGCCGAGGTGCAACTCGTGGCCGCGGATCGCGGTGGCGACCAGCGGGTCGCGCAGTACGGCGCGCTCCAGTTTCTGTCCGGCGTGCAGCAGGACCCAGCCGCGCCACGACCAGGGCTTGGGCCGGTTCTCCGGGTTCTTCCCGGCGAGGATGCAGGTGGCCCAGGGCTGTCGGATCGTGATGCCCCGGATCCAGTCGCCGCCCTCGAGTTCGGCGGCGGTCACGCGGCCCTCGCCACGGTGTGGGTGCCGAGCCGTCCGGCGCGGCGCCCGTTGATGCTCGGGGCGTCGGCGTGCTCGGCGTTGGCCTGGACGACGGTTCCGGTGTGCTTGCCGGCGTACATCGCGGCGTCGGCGGCGCGCATGAGTCGCGATCGGTCCCGGGTTCCGATGATGTCCGCGGAGGCGGCGCCGACCGAGACGGCGACGGGCACAGTATGGCCGTCGCCGGTGGGAACCGGCTCGTGCAGGGCCCGGTTGAGCTGGTCCAGACGGACGGTGCGGCGGCCGGGGCCGACCCAGGCGGCGACGATGAACTCGTCTCCGCCGTCGCCTCCGAGCCGTCCGACGACGCCGCGGCTGCCCGCCCACTCCATGATTCGAGCGGCCGTGGTCGCCAGGACCAGGTCGCCGACGGCGTGGCCGTAGTCGTCGTTGAACCGCTTGAAGTGGTCGATGTCGCAGACGAGGACCAGGGCGTTGTCGCCGTAGCGGTTGATGAACCGTTGCACCTGCGGTTCCCAGCTTTCGCGGCGCAGGGCGCCGGTGAGCGGGTCGCGGCCCGCGGCGGCCAGACGGCGGTGCAGCGCCACGGCGTGGACGGTCCAGCCGGTCAGCGGCACCGCGACCGTGGTCAGGACCAGGGCGCACTGCGCGAAGCGGTTCTGTGCACGGGTGTTGGAGGCCATACTGGTGGCTCCCTCTCGTTTTATGCGGGGTGGGTAGGCCCGGGGCGGCCGACTGGTTTTCCGGCCTTTGGCGGCCGTCCCGGGGCGAATTCAGATCAGGCTGTTGGGGTTGATCCACGCCTTCGTGGTGGCCTCGTGCCAGTCCATGACCCAGTCGGGACGCAGGCCGCGAACGGCCCATCCGTCGCCGGAGTCGTCCGGGACCGCGCGGCCGGCGGACACGTACTGCATGGCCTTGTCGTAGGCGCCGTGCGCGGCTGCCAGGGCCTCACCGGGTCCGGTGGCACGGCCGGTGAAGACGTGATGGCCGCGCCGGGCCTGGTCCGTTGAGTGGTGTATCGGGACGTCGACCTCGTAGTACCGCAGGCTCATGACGTCCATCTCCCTTCGTGTGCTCGTGGTTGAGGGGCCACTGCGACCGCCCCGGCCCGGCGAGTGCGGGTCCGGGGCGGCGCAGAATGCGCTCAGCTCGGGGCGCGGGATCAGCTGGCCGTCGCGATGCCGTCGCGCAGATGGGTGCGCGCCCAGGCCAGTAGCGAGCGCTGGTCGCCGTCCACGCCGGTCAGTGCGTCGGTGAGGTAGCCGGCCGCGCGGTCCAGCTCCTCGCTGGCGTCCTGCCAGGCGCCGATGCTGGACGAACCGAGGACGTCGCGGGCCTCTTCGACCAAGTCGATGAAGGCGTTCGGGGTCTCACCGCGCTGGGCCTGGTCGCCGATGAGGGCGGCGAGGTCGGTGGCGAAGCAGTTGCGCAGCGCGGCGAAGGTGTCGTTCCTGGTCTGGACGGCCATGCGGATCTCCTGTCAGAAGTCGAGCCGGATCGTGAGGGGGATGCGGCGGTCGCCGTAGTCGCGGCGGGGGTTGTGGACGGTGCGGCGGTGCGCGGCGAGGCCAGCGCCCCCGCCCTGGATGGGCAGGTGGCAGTCCGGGCAGCCGTGGAACCAGTCGTCGCCGTCGGGGAGTTCGGCCGGGGTGAGCGGGTGCGGGTGCGGCCCGTCGGCGGCGCGCCTCATGCGCGGACCGCGTCCGCGTACTGGCCCTCCAGGTCGGCGCGGCCCTCGGGGTCGTCGTCCTGGAGGTCGTGGTCGTCGGCCTCCAGGTCGACGTCGTCGGCGCCGCCGTGGACGGTGCAGCGCACGTCCGGGTCGTGCATCAGCTCGCCGGTCAGGGCGCGCAGGAGGTCGGCCACGTTGCAGACCGGCGCCCACGCCTGGCCCTCGCATTCGTCGCCGGCCGGGCAGCCCACCAGGACCTCGAAACCGACGTCGCCCGCCCCGTCGACGTCGTTCCGCAGGGCGAGGACGATGCGGTCGGCTCCGAGCCGGATCTCCGCGACGCGGTCGCCGCCGGCGAGCTGCGAGCCGTCGCGCCAGCGCCACATCGGCAGGATCTCGGCGCCGAAGTAGCGGCGCACCAGCAGCAGCTCACCCAGGCCCTCGCTGCCGTCCCAGCCGAGTTCCGCGCGCCGGGCGTCGCTGAGCGGCCGGAGCAGCGCCTCCAGGCGGTAGAGATTCTCCGCGACGACGTGATCGAAGCCTTCGCCGGGCAGGCCGGGCCACGCGTCGACCATGGCGGCGTGCTGCGCGAGCACGGCCTGCTCGGGCACGCGCCGGTTCGCAGGCCGGTCTTTCTGGCGGTCGACGCACAGGGAGGCCGGGGTGGGCACGACCAGCGCGACGGTGGGCACGCCGTGACGGCGGGCGGTCGCGATCAGGTTGCCGCGCACGGCCTGCTCGCAATTCGTCGCGTCGACCACCGTCATCTTCCGGCGGGCGAGGCGCGCCTCGAGGACGGTCTGGAGCGCGAACACGGCGTCGTCGGTCGCCTCCTGGTCCCCAGCGTCATCGCTGACCAGGGCCCGGAACCTGTCGAGCTCCAGGACCTGCGTGGCGGGCCAGGTGCGCGCCCACGTCGACTGGCCCGACCCGGCCGCGCCGATCAGGACCACCAGCGACGAGTCGGGGATCGTCGTGTCGACGGGCAGCGCGTTGTCCAGGCGGAATGTCTTCATGCGGATTCTCCCTGCGGGTCAAGAGCACGGGTGACGTAGTAGGTCTGGAGGCCGGCGTTGTCGGTGATGAGCGCGGCGGCCTCGTGCAGCAGGCAGGACATCTCGCCGTCGCGGTCCGGCTCGATCCGTCCGGCGGCCTGCGCGGCGACGGTGAGCAGCTGCGCGAGGGAGCCGAAGACGCCGTCCTGGCGGTGTCCTCGTGGTGGAACTCGCGTAGGACCTCCGCGAGCTCGCGGGCGTCAATCTCGCCGCGCAGTTCGTCCTCGATCTACTGGAGGGCGAGCTTCACGATCCCGGCCGACGCGCGTACGTGGTCCAGGCGGGTGCGGGTCACCGGCGGGCGCCGGGGCGGGTGGTGAGCCAGGTGGTGACGGCGGCAGCCGCGATGCCGATGGAGCGGTGCAGGGCCGCGTCCAGCTCTATCCACGCGCTGCCCGGCCCGGTGAGTTCCGAGGTGGCTTTGCCGTCGTCGTCGACGCGGGCGGCCTTGCAGTGCTCGATGTAGCCGGTCTTGCCGGTCTTGCCCGCCAGCCACAGCAGGACGGCTCCGCGGTCGATCGCGGCGTGCGTTCCGGCGTTGATGGCCGCGCCGGCGAGCAGCGCGGTCGGGGTGACGCGGTAGCCGAACGCGCGGGTGATCGCGACGGCCGCCCCGAGCTGCACGGCGGTGTACGAGGCGACATGGCAGGCCACCGCGCGGCGCCCGAGGGCGCTGGTGGTCATGGTCGGGCGGGTGGAGTCCGGCGTGGCGGGGGAGCCGTCGGCGTGGACCAGGTCCTCGCCGTACAGGCGCTTGCGCATCGCCGTCTTCGAGCCCTGCACCCACTGGTCACACAGCGGGTGCAGCTCACCGAAGGTGGCCAGCAGAGTGCCGAAAAGGGCCAGACGCTCGGTGGTGAGACGGGGCATGCTGGAGGTCTCCTTGATCTCGAAGAGGTGTAAGGGAGCGGGGTGGCCGGCCCTTTGCCGATGCGCGGCCACCCGCCGGTCCCGACCCCGGCCGGTGTGGCCGGGGTCGGGTCGTTCAGAACGGGGGTTCGTCCGGCCAGGCCGGGAGACTCGTTGATCAGGCAGCCAGCCGGTGGACGACCGGGGCCATGGACGGCAAGTAGGTGTCGGCGCTGGGCTCGTAGCCCCTGGCGCACGGGTCGCAGCAGCCCTGGGTGCGCAGCGGGAGGCAGAAGTAGTAGCGCCGGCCGCACTCGGGGCAGGTCTGGCGCGCGGCCATCGCCCGGTCCAGCGCCCATTCCTGCGCGAGCGTCGGCGTCCGCTTCGGCCGGGCAAGGCTCACGTCGTAGAGCCAGCCCCGGGTGGGGTGGTTGCACGACTGGTCGGGCCGGTACGAGCACCCCTTGCAGCGCAGGACCGCGACCGGTCCGTGCCCGCCGGGGCTGAGGCCCTTGTCCCGTAACTGGCGGCGCGTGACCAGGCCCTCGGGACAGGTGCGCCGGTCGTACTCCGGCAAGGTCGCGGTGCTGCGCGGCACCTTCTTGACCTCGCGGCGGCGCCCCTTCTTCCGGGGGCGGGGCATCACTGGTTCCAGGCGCCGGGCAGCCGGTCGGGGCGGTGCGGGTAGCGGGGGCCGGGACGCTGCGGGCGGGGCCGGCCGATCCGGCGGCGCGGGCGGGGGATGAGCACGAGTGATCTCCTCCAGTCGTCGAGCGGACAGCGCTGCGCCCCGCCGACGTCGTGCTGGTGTCGGCGGGGCGCAGCGTGCGGCCGGGCGGCCTAATCCGGAGTTAAGAGCGGTCCGGCAAGACGAGTAGTCCGGCAGACCGTTCGAGTGGTGGTGGCCCTGCGGGGTGCCGGGTGGATGCATACGGTTCGGCCTGGCCCGTGAGGCCTTCGGACAGACGGGGCACGTCCCGACAGCTCGTTTGGCCACCGCCACAGCGGATGTTGATCCTCGTCGGCGCTGGACGGATGCCTGCTCATGACCAGGCTTGAACGCCTTGAGATAGATCGGTGCCGCCCAGCGTCGTCGAGCGTCAACACTGCAACCTTGATCACTCGTTGGTGTTGGTGGGACGAGCCCACCCCACGGTGACCTCTCAATACGCCCGAGCCGCCGAGCTCCCGCATAGACCGAGGCCCGTGGGGCGAGCTGGTGCCACGAATAGCTACTGAGGTGGCGGACCGGCCGCGAAGGTTGAGTCCTGGGATTAGGTCGCTGCGTGGCCCGCATGAGCTCGTGGACAGAAGGAAGAGCACAACGGAGGGGAACACCTTGATCTACTGCGGCATCGACTGGGCCGAGCACACTCATGACGTCGCCCTGGTCGACGACAGCGGCCAACTACTCGCGAAACGGCATATCACCGACGACGCTGCCGGCTACCGGATCCTGCTGGACTTACTCGCCGAGTATGGCGATACCGAGGAAAATCCGGTGCCAGTCGCCATCGAAACCTCCCGCGGCCTGCTCGTCGCAGTACTGCGGGCAGGCAAGCGCAAGGTGTTCGCGATCAACCCAATGGCCGCCGCCCGATACCGCGACCGGCATTCCGTCTCTCGCAAGAAGTCCGACCCCGGCGACGCCCTGGTCCTCGCGAACATCCTGCGCACCGACATGCATGCCCACCGGCCGCTGCCGCAGGACAGTGAGCTGGCTCGCGCCATCGCGGTACTTGCGCGCGCCCAACAGGATGCCGTCTGGAACCGGCAGCAGATCGCCAACCAGCTCCGTTCCCTGCTGAGGGAGTACTACCCCGCGTCCTTGACAGCCGTTGAAGCGTGGAAGAGGGGCCTCTGCCGACCCGAGGCACGCGAACTTCTCCGCCTCGCTCCCACTCCGAGGCGAGCCGCAAAGCTGAGCCGCACCCAGCTGCAGGCCGCCCTCAAGCGAGCCGGCCGCCAACGCGGAATCGAAGCTGAAGCTGAGCGGCTCCGCGGCATCCTCCGAGCTGACTGGGCTCACCAACCTCAGCTGGTCGAAGATGCGCTCGGCAAGCAGATGCTCGCCCTCCTACTACAGCTCGAAGCGGCCACCAAGGCCGCCAACGACCTCGAAGAAGCGGTGGCCGAAGCGTTCCCTCAGCACCCGGACGCTGACATCATCCTTAGCTTCCCCGGCCTCGGCACCCAGCTCGGCGCCCGGGTACTCGCCGAGATCGGAGACGACCGCCAACGATTCGCAGACGCCCGCGGCCTGAAGGCTTACGCAGGCGCCTCGCCCATCACCCGCGCCTCGGGCAAGAAGTCGAGCGTCACCCGACGGTGGGTGAAAAACGATCGGCTCAACCACGTCGGCTATCTCTGGGCCTTCTCTGCCCCCAACGCCTCGCCCGGCGCCAAAATCCACTACCGCCGGCGTCGCGACGAGCACGGCGACTGGCACGCATCTGCTCAGCGGAACCTCTTCAATCGTCTGCTCGGACAGCTTTATCACTGCCTCCAGCGGAGCCAGCGATTCGAGGAGTCGATCGCCTTCCCATCCTTCTCGGAGGAGACGTGCACGGCGGCGGCATAGGCGGGCACCTCTACTGGGGAGGTCGCACCCACGGAGCAAAGCGCTGGCCGGCTGCCGTGTCCTCGCGCCAGTACCTCAAGACCGTCTCCTGGACGATCTCGAGTCGCTCAGCGGCGATGAGGCACGCGACCGGCTCCTGCCCGCCAGCGTCTGCCTCAAAGGCGACCACGACGGGCAGTTCTTCGCCGACCTGACGGGAAACCTTCAGCAACTCGTCAGGCGAGGGGGCACGGAACGTCGGATCGTGGAAGTTCGACGGGCAGCTGACGTAGACAGGATCGTCAAATACCAGCTCCAGACCATGGTGGTAAGCCAGATCATGACCAGCAGCAAGCCGGAGCTGCCCGGCATTCCAGGCGATCACGTCCCAGTCCCACCAGGACCCCTCAGGAAGCTGGATCCCAGCATGCCGTCTTTCGACGTCCACCCTCAGCCCCTCACCAGTTCGAACGAATCGCCAGGTCACACAGCGGCTCCAGCCCCTCAGCTTGACGGGTTAGGCACCTGAGGTGTCTGTCCGGTCCTCGCTCGGCCCCGGGGGGCGGGGCGGGGCGGGGCGAGGGCCGGGCAGGGCGTCAGGTCAGCGGGCGGTGCGGAAGCGGCGGGCGGCCCACGACCGCAGCCGGTCGAAGCGGGTCGGGTGGGTGTGCCGCCAGGCGGTGGGCCACGCGCCGTCTACGGTCGGAAAAGCGCGGGACGCGCCGCACGTGCACGTCCATGCGTACGGCTCGGGGCGGGTGTCGTCACGGGTCGCGGTGACCGTGGCCGTGGTGCGGTCGTGGCTCCCGTGAAAGGTGCCGACCCAGAACTCGGTCTCCTCCAGCTGCGGCTTCATCAGATTTCCCTTCGGTGCTCAGTGGGTGGTGCCGGACGAGGTGCGATGTCGGCGCTGGAGCCGATGGACCGGCGCGGTGCTGTGCCGCGGGGGTCTGGGCGAGGTTCAGCGCGGACGGGAACGGCGCGCCTCCCGTGTGGGAAGCGCGCCGTTGTGTGACAGCAGCCAGGCGGCCTCTTCGCCGGTCTCCACCGGCCGGGCACCCAGGGCCACCTTCGAGGTCTTCCCTTCCTTGATCCGGTGGATCTTTCCTGCCTTTTCCAGCTTGTTCAGCACGTTCGCGAAGGTCGACTCCGCCACCCCGCAGGCGGCCTGCAGCTGGCCCCGCTCCACGTAGTCGATGTCGTCGGGGTCGATCTCGTCGCCCTCGTCGACCATGTCCACGTACATGGGGTCGGACTCGTCGCGGAGGGCGGCCAGGACCTTCTCCTCCGACGTCAGCTCCTTGGCCTTCGGGAGGTCGACGCCGGGGAACGACATGCCCGCCTCGCCGGTCCCGCCCTCGCCGTCCTTCTCCTCGAAGCCGGGGATGGGAGTCATGGCCAGCTCCTCCATGCGCGCTTGGTCGCCCCACCAGGGCACGTCGACCGGCGCCAGGATGTTCTCCGGCCGGATGTGGGGGGTGGCGTCCTCCAGGGTGTCGATGCGCATCATGCCCGCGCGCCCGCCCGGTGCCGCGACGTAGCCCAGGCCGAAGGTGCGGCGCGGGTCCGACTCCTCCATGGTCGGGTCGTACACCAGCGACTCGTCCTCTTCCACCCACACCGGCGGGATCAGGGAGGGGTCGATCCCCTCGAAGCCGGGGGGAAGGTCGCCCAGGTTCACCTGGTCGCTGTCGGTGCGCAGGATGATCCAGGTGCCGCCGGCCAGGAGGTTGGCGCGGATCGCCTGCTCTCCGCCCAGCTGGTCCAGGTTCACGGTCTGGTTGATCAGGACCCAGGGCATGCCCATGGAGCGGGTCAGGGAGGCGCCGTCCTTGACGATCTTCACTGCCTCCTTGCGGTTCTGTGCGCCCGGGGCCAGCATCTGGGCGGCCTCGTCCAGGATCGTGGCGCAGTACGGCCGCATCGCGGACGGCTCGAAGTTCTTTAGTTCCAGGCGGGCGGCTTCTTCGATCCGGTGCTGGAGGACCCACCAGGACAGCCGCATGGCGCCCAGGGCGCCGTACTGCGTCAGGCCGCTGTAGGCGGCCATCTTCGGGATCGCGGGGTTGCTGGCGCCCTTGGGGTCGCCGTAGATCTGAGCCATCTTGTTGGCGTGGTAGGCCAGGCTGATCATCTGGCCCGTGCCGCCCTTTCCGGAGCCGGTGGTACCGGCGATCACGACGTGGAGGGCGCCCAGCTTCGGGTCGAACAGCTGAATCCTCGCGGGGAAGCCGCTCACGATCTTCCCGATGTTGACCCAGCCGCCCGGGGTGGCATTCAGGGAGTCCAGGCCCTGGAAGTCGTGGCCGGCCTCCAGCGGGTTGTGGTCCATGATGCGGATGATCGCGCGCCGGGGGTCTCGCCGTCCCGGCTCGTAGGAGACGAGGTCGATGGAGCGGCGGAGCGCGCCTGCCAGCTCCCCGAGGTTGACGACGCGGGGGAGTGCGTCCAGGTCGTCGTCGGCCACGACGCGCGCCACCTGGCCGCCGGTGTTCTCGTCCTTGCCGACCTCTTCCAAGTGGGTCTTGGGCAGGACCCTCGCCTGGACTCGCTTCCAGGCGCCCTGGAGCGTGGAGGGGTCCAGCTCCGCGCGCTGGGTGTACCAGACGGTGAGGAAGACCTCTCCGGAGTGCGTGCCCACCTTCATGTCGATGTCCTCTGGGGGGCGGCCGAAGAGGGAGGAGACGGTCTCCTTCGCGACGTTGACGGAGTCGCCGAGCGCTGCGGTGATCCGGCCCTCCCAGCGGTCGGCGTAGATCACGACGTCGGACAGGACCTGGTTCTTGTGCCGGCCGTTCTTCGGGTCGCTGATCACGCGCCCCCAGGCCGCGATCATCTTGTCGGCCAGGGACACCGGGCCCGGGGTGCCGGTATTGGCCGGGGCGGCCTGCGTCGGCGCCTGCTCCGCCTCGATCTTCCGTCGGCCGAAGACGCGGCGAAGGCGCCAGCCGGTGAAGACGACCGCGGCCCACCAGCCCAGCGACAGGATCCCGGGAATGGTGGTCGGCTCGAGGGCGCCGGCCATCAGCGCGTCGGACGCCTCGGCTCCGCCCAACTGGCCCAGGGCCAGGCCCATTCCGGTCGTGATCGTGGAGATCCCCATGGTGTCGCGGTGCGCCCGCGCGATGTCGATCCCGGGGAGCTGGTTCGCCCAGCGGCCCAGGCGGTTCATGTAGTTGGCGCCGGCGAACGTCGCACCGACCAGGAAACCGGCCCCGGCGTAGGCCGCCGCGTTCGGGTCCAGGTAGGGGGCCAGGATGCCCGCCCCGACGGGGAGGACGATCTGGAGCGCCGCAGCGGCGCGCTCCGCCGGCTCCGCGTTCGGCACGGTCTTGATGGTGGTGGACATCGGGGGCTACTCCTGTCTGGATCCTGGGTGATCCGCAAAGGGCGCGGCCGGCCCGAGGGGTGCGATCCCCGGGCCGGCCGCGCCGGTGGTGGGTGGTGCTATTCCTGCTCGAACCAGTCGCGCGAGACCTTCTCCAGGTCCGTCACGTCGGAGCGGTCGAAGGCTTCCTGGAACCCGGCGTGGGTGGTGCGGGCCTGGTCGCCTGCCGCCTTCGCGGCCTTCGCGGTGTCGGCCGTCTTCGACGCGTAGGTGATCGCGCCGTCCGACACCCCGCGGATGATTTTCGCGAGCTCCTGGCACTCCGCCAGGGAGTCGCGGTCCACGCTCTTGGCGCCCAGCGCGTCCGCGTCGGAGGCGGTGTCGTCGGCCAGTTCCTTGATGTTCTCCGCGGCCTTCTTGACGCCCTCCGCGTTGCGGGCCAGGGCCTTCTCCTTGGCCTCGGTCTTTCGGACGAGGGCCTTGTACGTCAGCTCCGCCATGATCGGCACTCCCGTCTGGTCCTACGCGGCAGGCGCGTAGGAGCCCTTGTCGTTGTAGAAGCGGAGCTCGGCCGGCTTCGTCTCGTCGCTGTCGACCACGGCCTTGTACAGCGGCGCGTACCTGGTCCCGATGTTGGTCAGGACGACCTTGCACATCTCCGCCGCCCGCTTCGCGCGCTTGTGGAGTTCGGCGGCCTCCGCCGCCTGGGCCTTCGCCGCGTCGGCCAGCTTCGTCAGCTTCGCGGCCAGCTTCTCCCCGCCTTCGACGGCCTTCGCCTGCTCGGCCAACTGCTGGCAGTCCTTCGCCTCGTCCTCCGCCGCGGCCTCGAGCGACTTGCACGCGTCGGCCACCTTGATCAGGTGGTTCTCCTTGGCCTCCAGCTTGCGCTCGTACTGCTTGAAGTTGCGCAGCTCCTTCCGGCTGATCGACCCACGGGCGCCCTCCGTTCCCAGGGTCAGCGTGTTCGCGTCGATCTCCTTGACCAGGAGGGGCTTCACGTCCGTGCTCACTCCGTCGTCTCCTTCATCCGGCGGGGCGATGACGAGCGTCTGGCCGCTGGGCCCGGTGACCGTCGTCCCCTTCGGGTTGTCCTTCTTCGGGTCCTGCTGCTTCGCCTTGTGATCGGCGTGCGCCTTGTCCAGCCGCGCGTGCTCCTTGCCGTTCTCCTCCTTCTTGTCCTGGTAGCCGTCCTTCGCGCCCTTCGCGTACGCCTTCACGTGGTCGACCACGTTCCGGACCGCGGAGCCGTCGCCGTGACCGACCTCCCGCGAACGCTGGAGCGGGGTCCGGTTGTCGGTCCCGTTCAAGCTGTGGCCGGCCGCACCGTTCTTCCCGGCGCCGCCGTTCTTGCCGGAGGAGCCGCTCGAACCGGAGCCGCCGCCGCTCCCAGAGGAACCGCTCTTCCCGGAGCCGCCGCCGCTCCCGGAGGAGCCGCCCGAACCCTGGCCGCCGCCGCCCTTCTTCAGGTCGACCTTCGTGCCCTTGCCCTGGTCGGCCTTGTCCTTCGAGCTGCCGGAATTACCGCCCGAGGAGCCGCCCGACGTCGATCCGCCGCCGCTTCCGGAAGCACCGGCCTTCCCGTCCTTGCCAGCCTTTCCACCAGCTCCCGCGTTCCCCGAGGAGCCGTCCTTTCCCTTACTCCCGGAGTCCTTCGCCCCCTTGGGGCTGGTGTCCTTCGACGAACCTCCGCCACCGTTCCCGCTGGTGCCGCGCCCGCCGCCGGATCCGCCGCTCCCATTCGAGCCGGTCGAGCCGCGCCCGCCGCCTCCGGTGGCGCCGCCACTTCCTCCGCGTCCGGTGCCCGTGGAGCCGTTCCCGGTGGAATTACGGCCCGAATTACCGCCGCTATTGCCGCCGGAATTACGGCCCCCTCCACCGGCCCCTCCGGAGCCGCTTCGGCTGGGGAGTCCAGACGATTTCATGACCGTGGTGGTCCGGGTCTCTTTCACCTGGTGCGCACTGGCCCTGGCCTTCTCCAGATCCAGCCGCTTGTTCGCGGTCCCGCCACCCTTTGCCCAGCGGGTCGCGCCCGCCCGGATCAGCGTTTTGAACACACCCTCCTTGTGCCGGGCACCGGCCGCGTCGGATCCGGCCCCGGTCAGGTCCTCCGGGGTCTTGAACGACTCGCTGGTGACGCCCGGGGAGGAGCGGTCCACCACGCCGTCGGCGTCCGCCTTCGCGGCCGGATCGTCACCGTCCGGCCGGGCCCCGGCACCGGTCGCGATGACCGGTCGGGCGGGCTCCACCGCTGCCATCAGGGCGGCCATGATGCCGGTGTCCGCGGCGGGTGCCGACGCGGTGCTGGCGGCCGGCGCAGCGGGCGGATCAGGGGGTTCCGCGGGGGCCGGGGGCGCCGTATCAGTCGCCATCATTTCCTCACTCTCCGTGGTCGCCGGTGGTTCCTTACTCCTTACCTCTCAGCGGAGAGCAGCCGATCAGCCGGACCAGGGGAGTCCGAATGCGACGCTCTCCGCTAGGTAGGAGGGAGGGAGTAATTAATCACCGTGCGTGACTATGCGTCGACCTTCTTGCCCTTGCGTGCGAACACCGCGACGGCCAGGCCGCCGCCGACGACGAGACCCAGCAGGGCGGGGGAGCTGATCCCGCCGCCCCCTGCGTTACCGGCATCCCGGGCGTTGCCGGCGGCCTCCATGCCGGACGCGTCGGTGGCCTCGTACTGCTGCTTGCAGCCCGCCACGACGTCGCTCCTCGAGGGCGATCCGTACCCCTTGCCGATCAGGCCGGAGGAGTCCTTCACGCACTTGTCGACGGCCGCCTGGATCTTTTCGGCGGAGGCGGTCGCGGCCTTCTTGTCGGTGCTCGCCTTCTCGTTCCGGATCTTCATTTCCTCCAGCTCCAGCTTCTTCATCTGGATCTGGAGGGCGGCGGCCTCCTTCTCGTCCTTCGCGACGGCCGCCGAATGGACCTGGAACCAGATGGTTCCGCCGCCGACGATCGCCACCCCGGCCACCGCGATGGCGACCTTTCCCCGGCGGGTCAGACCGGCCTTCTTGTGCACGACCGGGGTTCCGTACGGCCCTTCGTCGGCGTACGGGGAAGCGTCCGGAGCACTGTTCCCGAAGGTCATTCCGGCCGCCATTCCGGCCTGAATTCCTTCGAATGCCCTCTCTTCGTCCGGTGTCATTTCAGTCTCCGTTCTTACGCGCCAGGTCAGAGGCCGCAGAGATGGTGGCCTCCACACCCCGGAAGGTATTGCTGGAAAGGTCGTTCCACTCCCAGAACCGCATGTTCACGCCCTGCCGGGCCAACTGGGACTGGAGGTAATTCACGGCCTTCCCCCGGTCGATCGTGGTGACGTGCCCGGTGGATTCCAGAAAGGTCTGGGCACCCCTGATGCACATACGTCCGGTGGGGGAGAAATCGAAGGACTGGCACCAGCCGTAGCGGGTGAGGACCTCGATCACCTGGACCAGGTGGAACGAGGGCTTCAAGGGGCGCGGCTCCTGCCAAAGCCCCAGGTCAGCCATCGCGGACCGGACCCCCTTGGGGATCAGTCGCTGGCCCCAGGTCGGGGGGTCCGGCGCCCAGATCTCCAGGGCCGGCGGGATGACCGCCGGCGGTGCCGGGCGGGGCGTCGGC
Source organism: Streptomyces sp. AV19 (assembly GCF_015999245.1). Classification (GTDB taxonomy): domain Bacteria; phylum Actinomycetota; class Actinomycetes; order Streptomycetales; family Streptomycetaceae; genus Streptomyces. The sequence continues at coordinate 62,662 of NZ_JAEAMR010000019.1, forward strand.
GGCCTCGTCGTACGTGTGTCAGGCCCCTGGTCGGGGGCCAGCCCCACGGTCGTGGGTGCCATCATGCTCCTTGCTTCGCTCGTCGTCGGGGGAAGCCGAAGGCCCCCGCTGATTTCGTTTCAGCGGGGGCCTTCGTGGTGCCTGAAAGCGTTCAGGCACCACCGCCTCCGGACGTGCCGGAGACGATGGTGTTCGAGCGCTTCGCAGGAATCATGTGCTCACGAGTTACGTCAGGTACTTGTCCGCGTCCTCGGGACGGAGGAGGCCGGCCGTCTTCAGCAGCCGGATCGCGCGGGGCTGGTTGACGGAGAGCTCGGTACGAACGCGGCTGATGTTGACGAAGCCGTCCGTCTCGCGCGGCAGCTCTCGTACGAGCGGAAGGAGTTCGGCGTCCGTACGAGCGGGCGTGGCCGTACCGGTACGCCCGGCGATGGCCGTTCCGCTTGTACGCGGCCGGGCGTCCGTCGTACTGGTACGCGTGAGCAGAACGCCGTCGTCCGGGGTCGTACGGGCGGTGACCGTACTGGTACGTGCCCCGCCCTCGTACGCGGCGGCCCTGGTACGGCCGGAGCGCTCTGTACTAGTACGCGCGGCCCCGTTCGGGGCGGCCTGTACGCCGCCTGTACGGCCGCTGTACGCGCTGGTCAGGACCGCATTCGCTCCGGCCGGGGCGGGGTGGTGCGGGGTTCCGTGTACAGGCTCCGTACGAGCGGTGCCATGGTCCGTACGAGCGGGGACCGTAGGGGCTGACGCATCATACGAGTCCGTACTGGACGGGCTTGTACGGGCGGGCTGCGTACCGGCCGCGCCATCCGTACGAGCGGCCGTACCGGTACGTCCGTCCGTTCCGGTTGCCGTGTCCGTACCACCGTGTCCGTCCGTACCAGCGTCGTGCATGAGCGAGTGGACGCGCCAGATGACGGCCACGAAGATCAGCACGACGAACGTCGTCAGCCACCACGGAGCGGAGTGTCCCTCGGGGACGAGGTGCGCCTGCTCCGACAGGTGGAAGACGACGTTTGCCGACGCCATCAGCGCGAGCGCCGCCCCGATGTCCTTCTTGGTGCGGAACGCCGTGACGCAGTAGACGTCGATGGACACCGGCAGCAGCGGGGCGACGTACGGGTGGATGCCGACCATGCGGGCCAGCTCGTACTCGCCGGAGGCGGCGAGGCCGATGCCGGCGGCGAGCGCGATCCACGGCGCCGTCTTCCACGCCTTACGGCTGAGCTTGTGGTGCCAGTCGCGCCAGCGGGAGTTGGCCCGCTTGGCCTCGCGGGCCTCATCGAGCATCCGGCGGGCGCGGGCCTCGTCGGCCTGCGCCCGGTCGGTGATGCCCTTGGCCTTCTTCTCCGCCTCCGCTGTGATGCGGTCGGCCTCCTTCTGCGCGGCCTCCCGCAGCTGCGCGGCGACGGTCTTGACTTCCTCACGCAGCCGCTCGCGCTGCTTGTCGCACGCGGCCTTGAGCCCGGCGAGTTCGTCGGCGAGAGCCTTGCGTCGGGTGACGGCCTCCGCGTCGAACTGGTCGGTGAGCTTGCGCAGTTGCTCGCGCAGATCGGTGCGGGACTGCTCCGCCTCGGTGTGCGCGGCAGCCACATGCTGGTCGGCCTCGCGACGCCGGTCGTCGGCGGCCTTGACCGCGTCCGCGTACAACTGCTCCGCCTCCGCACGCCGGCCGTCGTACTGTTCGGCCGCCGTCTTGGCGAGCTGGGCGAACCGCTCGCGGGCCTGCTCGACCTCGCGCTGCGCCGCGGCCACCAGTTCGTCGGCCTGCTCCTGGGCGCGGGCGAGAATCGCGCTGGCCTCGGTGCGGCGCTGGTCGACCAGGGCGCCGATCTCGGTGAGGTCGGCTTCGGCCAGGCGCCGCAGCTCGGCAACCGCCGTGGCCGTGGCCTCGCGGTCGGTGGCGGCCAACTCGGTCAGGTCGTCGACCTGCGCACGGGCCTCCGCCACGAGGGTCTTGGCACGTTCACGGGCGTCGGCCAGAAGCTGGCCGGCCTCGCCGCGTGCCGCCTCCAGGTCGTTCTTCGCCGCCTCGAGCAGCTCGGTGCGCTTCGTCTCCGCGTCGGCGAGGACCTGCGCGGCCTCCGCCTGCACGATGTCGGCTTTCGAGGCCGCCGCGGTGGTGACCTCCTGCGCCTGGCGGCGGGCGCCGGCGAGCAGTTGCTCGGCAGCCGCCTTGGTGTCGGCCAGGACCTGGTCGGCCTCGACGGACGCCGTCGCCGTGACGCTGTCGGCCTCCGCGCGGGCGTCGGAGAGCAGCTGCTTGGCCTTCGCGTCGGTGTCGGCCAGGACCTGGTCGGTGTCGGCGGCCGCGGTGGTCGCGGCGTCCGCGCGGACCCGCTCGGCGTCGGCCTGCGCGTTGGCGAGGACGCGGGCCTGCTCGGTGGTGGCCGCCTCGGTGATCGAGGCCGCCTCCGAGCGGGCGCCGTCCAGGAGTTCGGCGGCGCGGGCCTGACCGTCGGCGAGGATGCGCGCGGCGTCGTCGGCGGCCAGGTCCCGGAGGTCGGCGGCGCGGTCGGCAGCGTCGGCCAGGACCGGGTCGGCTTCCTCGAACCCCAGCGGCGTCTCTTCGGGGGCGGCGGCCTGGGCAGGAACGGCTGCCGGGGCCGCCGGCGCCTTGGCGCGGCCGGCGGCTCGGGGCTTCGCCGGGGCGGTCTTCCGCCTGCGCCGGGTGGTGGTGTTGGCCACGGGGTGTCCTCTCTTTCTGGCGCCTCGTGCAAGAGGCCACCGCGAGTCGGCATCGGTCGGTAAGGTCGTGACCAGGCCCTCCGAGGCCCCGGCAGCTCGAATGCCGAGGACTCGGAGGGCCGTCTGCGTGAGCAGGTGGTCAGGGACGGGCGGGCAGCGCGCTGCTGTCCTGCCCGAGGTGCTGGCGCAGCCAGGCGACGGCGGCCGGGGTCATCGCCCCGGTGTCCGGCTCGCTGAGCAGCGCGGTGTCGATGTCGTGCATCGCGTCGGCCGGCGGGAGCAGCCGCATGTAGTCGGGGTCGATCCCGGCGCGGTGACGGTTGCCGCTCAGCTCTACCAGGTCGTAGAGGGCCTTGCCGGTGTAGGCGTGCCGCCAGGCCCGTTCCACCCGGGCGACGAAGGTGTGGCCGCTCTTGCCGAGCCAGAACCGTTCGGCGTCGCGGAACAGGACGATGTCGCCCTGGGTGTAGATGGTCGTCGGGCGGGTGGCCTGCGTCTGAGGCTGGGTCACGTGCTCTCCTCACATCGCGTGCACCGGCGCGGGGCCGGCGGGTCCGGACTGCCCGGCTCCCAGTCACCGCCCGACCCAGCCGCCGTGGTCGGCGGTCGGTGCGGGCGGATCAGGCAGCTGCCAGACCGGCTATCCGGCGAGGTCGACGACCACGCGGTCGCCGTCGGCACGCCGGCCGATGATGACCCGGCCCTCGCGGGCGGCGCGGGCGATGTCGGGGTCCGTGCCTTCGACCAAGTGCTCGTACGACTCGTAGTCCGCGAGGGTCCAGGCCGTGCAGTCACCGTGCCGGGAGCGGAACTGGGCGGGGGTCATCCGGCCTTCCTCGTGGGTGCAGCCATGGGCCGTTCCCTGACGGAGAGGGTGCGGTTCCAGGCCGAGGACGTGGGCGTGGCGGACGAGGATACGGGCGGTGTCGCTAACGGCGTCGGCCGGCACGGTGCCCGGTTTGGTGAGCAGGTCAGCGATGGCATGACTGGCCTGGCGTGCCTGGGCAAGCTCGCGGTGCAAACTGCGGATGGTCTCATCGCGCTCGGCAAGGAGGTTCTCGTAGATGTCTACCGTGCCCGCGTAGGTGTCGAGCATGCTCTTGGTGTCGTCGCACGGGTTGTGAGCTTCCTGCAGCGCGTGATCGCGCTGGCCGCCCCGGACGGTGAGGGCCTTGAGGATCTTGTTGCGGAGGTTGCGCATCATCGCGGAGGCTCCTTGGTGTCGGCATGACGGTCGAGGGCAGCTGCATCCACACGGCGTCGGCGCTCGGCTGCCCAGAGCTCCGCGCAGCGGGCGCTGCGGTGGGCGTCGGCCTGGTCCCGCAGGCCGTGCTGACGGAGTGTTTCCGCCGACAGGCTGCGGGCCAGAGCGCACGGGGCGGTCACGGCGTCTTCGTGGCGCGGTTGCGGGCGGCGCGGCGCTGGATCAAGCGGCGCTCGTCCTCGTGGAGACCGCCCCACACGCCGTACTCCTGGCCGGACTCGAGGGCCCACTGCAGGCACTGCTCCATGACGGGGCAGCGGCGGCAGACGGCCTTGGCTTCCTCGATCTGCAGCAGCGCCGGGCCGGCGTTGCCGATCGGGAAGAACAACTCCGGGTCCTCGTCGAGGCATTCGGCCTGGCGGCGCCATTCCATGGCATCCTCCATCTCGTGTTGTCAGGGGGGTATGCGGGGCCGCGGGGGCGGGCGTGAGGTGATCCCGGCCCTCCGGTGCAGCGTGCGCGCCGTCGGCGGGCTGACCTTCCTCGCACCCGCCCCCTGCGGCGGTGGGATGAGTTGTTCGGTCCCGGTGGCGCTGGATCGGTTGCTCAGCGCCGGTGCCGGAGCGCGTTGTTGTAGGCGTCCTGGAGCCGGGCGAGGCGCTCGTGGAGCGGCGCGCCGGCCTTGCACGGTTTGCTGTTCTGGCAGGACTCGCAGTTGCTGGTGTGTTCGGTGGAGTCCTGGAAGGCGCGCATGTAGCGCTGGTAGAGGTCGTTCTTTGCGGTCATCGGCCGCTGTTCTCGGACTGCTTGTTGGCCTCCGCGACCTTCCGCGACAGTTCCGCCCGCTCTTCGTCGGTCAGCGAGGTGATCACAGGGTCACCCCCTGCCCGGCCGTACCGCGGACGTCGCCGGCCTCGCGGACCAGGTGGTCGGACGTAGTCCACACGGTCCCGACCGCGAACGGCTCGGCGCCCGGCTGCAGCACGTCCTTGACGATCAGGGCCCACTGCGCGCAGCGGCGACGGAGCAGTTCCCGGGCCTGCCGCGGGTCGCGGATCAGGGCCAGGACCTCGAACATGCCGTCCTGGTTCCGGTAGATGGCGCCCCTGCGGCGCGGGCCGATCTGGTCGTCGATGACCCGTCGGAGCGCTTCGAGGGTCGCCGGGTCGGCCTGGGTGGCGGGGAGCGGTTGTGCCATGCTGACGGTCATCTGGATCTCCGATCAGGTCCAGTGCGTGAGATCAGCCCCCAGGGACACGCATCCCTGGGGGCTGCTGACTGCCGCACGAGCAGCCACGACCGCCTCCGTCCGGAGAACAGGTGGGGGCGACCGTGACCGTTCGTCAGCCGTCAGTGGCCGACAGCCGCGCCAGCCAGTCGGCCCACCTTGGCGACGTGGGCGTCCTGCTCCGTGATCAGGGTCTGGGCCTGGCCCGCAATGGTGTGGGCGTCGTACTCCCCGCGGTAGTCCTTGCCGTAGTAGTCGCCGGGCGCGATGTGCCAGTCCTTGGCCTCCGGGTATCCGGCGGCCACCAGGGCTTCGTCGAAGCCCAGCATGTGCTCGTGGAAGTTCCGGTCATGGACTTCCGCGATCTCCTGAGCGCGGAGGTCGAAGGCAATGGCCGCGGTCAGGTAGGCGTCCTGGGCGTCGACGAGGCGGGAGATGGCGGCGGTCCACTCCTTGGCGGCCTCCGGGTCGCGGAGATACGCGAAGGCGGCCTCCACGGCGCGCTTCGCCTGGCTGTGCGCCTTCCACCGGTCCCCGGTGTCCTTGACCACGTCCTTCAGCTCCGCGACGTGGGCGGCGTTGCGCCACTCGATACGGGCTTGGCGGTAGACCTCCGACAGGAAGAAGCGGGCCTTCTCGCGGAGGTCGTATTCGTCCTCGTTGGACTCCGTGCGCCCGGCGTCCTTGTCGACGTGCCGGTACGCCAGCCTCGAGTCGTCCCAGTAGCGCTCCGGCTCCTCCGGACGGGCCTCCCGGCCTGTGAAGGGCTTGAAGGTGTAGCTGTTACCCCAGCCGGAGGGGTGGGGCTCCACCTTCTCCAGGTTGGCGGGGAGGTAGGGGGCCAACCGCACATTGAAGATTTCCTTCAGTTCGTCGGCGGTGACCTGGAACGTTTCGCCCAGCATGTGATTGCTCCTCATGGATTGCCTGAGATGTCGAGCGGCTGTCGTACGAGCAGCCACGGCCCCGGCCGCCCCGCTGTGTTCGGGGTGGCCGGGGCCGTAGTCGTTCGTGCGCTGCGGAACTACCGGCTGAGCTGCTCCGCTTTCGTGGCGAGCAGCGTGATCGTGCTCAGCAGGTCGGCCCGCTCGAACGGGCCCAGATGCGGGCCGTACTGCTGGAGCGTCGCCTCGAGTGCGTCGTGGACCCGCTGGACGTCAGCTCGGCGTACCGAGTCGGCGGTCGACGCCCACTGGAGCTCGCGCAGCAGCCACAGGCCCTGCTCCCGCTGCTCCTCCTGTTCCTCACGGACGGTGAGCGCGGCGCGGCGGGCGGGTTCGGTCCGCTGCTTGTGTGCGAAGAGGTGCGCGAGCCGAGCGCCGTCGGTGCAGCGGCTTCGGCCGGGCCGCTGGCAGACCACGCAGCCCTGGCAGTGGGACTGGTACAGCCGGAGCGCGGCCTTCGCGTCCAGGAGCGGCGCCACGATCTGGGTGACCGCCGGGGCAACCGTCATCCTCGGCTTGCGCATGACGCGCTTCGAACGTCGGCCATCGGTCTGCGCAACACCTTCCTCCAGGCGGCGCCGCCAGCGCTCGATGTCCACGTCGAGGACGACCAGGCGAAAACTGCCGCGGCAGCGGCGCGGATCCTTGGTGCCGGCCTTGTTCGTGTGGTGCACGACCAACTTGGTCTTCGCCTTCGACGTCGCGGCGACGTGGATCGGAACCCAGGTCCGGCAACTCGGGCAGACCAGTGACAGGCAGGCCGGTCGGAGGTCGTACTCGTGCGGCTGGAGGCTGGAGATGACGAGGGCGGGGAGGTCGCTGACGGCGCGGGAACGGGTCCGACGCTGGCGCGGCCGGGCGGTGGTCTCAATTTCGCGGAGCCTTGCAGGCATGGGGAACTCCTCACGAACGGGAGGGGCAGAGGTCGCGGGTGCTCTCTCCGTCCGTCAGGGCCCACGGCGAGCCGGTGTCCTGACGGGCGGACAGCGCATCTGCGCTGCGACGTGCACACAGCAGTCACGGACCCGGAGGAGTTGGAACTGCCTCTGAAACTCCGGGGCCACCGAGGGTGGCGGCTGCTGCGAGGGTGCTACAGGCGCACAACGTGTCGATATAGCGCCCGCAACCGGTCTGTTTAGTGCCCTAAACTCACCGGCTGCCCACACCGTAGACCGCACTGCAGCGCGCGTCAACCACCTTGAACTGATGCGGTTTAATGAGGTAAACACGACCCTGGAGGGAGGCGCGCATGGAGCAGGAACGGCTCGACGGGGACCTGTCCCCGCTGAAGGAGCAGCTCGACGCCGCTTTCGACGTCACCTTGTCCCGGTTGAAGGAGTTGTCCGACCCCCTGGAGCGGGCCAAGGCTGCGCACGCCCTCGCTGGCCGGGTACAGGACCTCTACGGGGCCGAGTTCCAAGTCGTCCGCAACGAGGCGATCAACGAGACGCTGCGTGTGGGCAAACTGAACAGCACCCAGCTGGCAGCACAACTCGGTATCAGCAAGGGGCGCGTGAGCCAGCTCGCCAAGGGTGCTCCGCCTGAGCGCCTGTTCCTCGGTTCGGGCAAGGTGATCGTGGCCCTCGCTGAGAAGCTCGAGGATGGCAAACTGCAGGACGGCCAGGACAAGCCCCTGCAGGGCCCTGTGATCGCCACCGAGGACGTCCAGACCTATGAACGCCTCCGTGATCTGGCCGAAGACGTCGGCCTCGAGATCACGTTCGAGCGCATCCCCCGTGGGGGCAACGTCCGGCTCAACCGCAACAACTTGATCGTGATCTGCGGCCCCCGGCTCTCGCCTCTGATCGAGCAAATCCTTGAGAGCGACCCCCACCTGCGGTTCGGCAGGGACGATGAGGGCTGGCACCTCGTCGACCGGAACACCGGCAAGGTCTACCGCTCGCCCATGGACCGCGGCGAGAACGCCGACATCGCCTACTTCGGCCGGCTGCCCCGGCCGGACGGCCAGGGGACCTTCCTCTACATCGCCGGCATCCACGCCCGCGGCTCCGGCGGCGTCGTCCACTGGCTCAACACGGAGCTGGCCAACGTGCACCGCGAGCTCAAGGCCAAGCGGTTCTCGACTCTCGTCTCCAGCCGGTTCGACCCGGAGACACTGGAGATCGTCGAGAGTGCGCGCATCACGCCGTTCTACCGCCCGGAAGGGGCATGACGTGCAGGTATCCATGGCGTCGGCCCAGGGCGCGGGCGCTGCGAACGAGGACTCCGTCCACGTCAGCCCCACCGGCGTCGTCGTGCTGGATGGCTTGTCCGCCCCACAGGACCTGCCCATGGGCTGTATCCACGGCACTCCATGGTTCGTGCGGCAGCTCGGCGCACGCCTGATCAACTTGATCGGCGACAACGCGGTCGCGCTGCGCGAAGCGCTGCGGACCGCCATCGCCGAGGTCAACGACCTGCACCGTGGCACCTGCGCGCTGGACCAGGATGCCGTCCCGGCCACGACCGTCGTGATGGTCCGGGAGCGGGACGACGTCCTCGACTACCTGGTGCTCTCCGACAACGTGTTGGTGCTCGACCTCGGCGACGAAGGCGTCCAGACCGTGACCGACAAGCGGGTCGAGGAGGTCGCCGGCGAAGAGATGCGCGCCGCCCTCCAAGGCCCGACCGGCACCCCCGAGCACGCTGCCCGGGTCTCCGCGCTCGTCACCGTCCAGCGTCAACTCCGAAACCGACCGGGCGGCTACTGGGTGGCATCAACCAACCCGGCCGCGGCCGATGAAGCAATCACCGGCACTGTCGAGCTTGGCCAGGTCCGGCAGGCCGCGCTGCTGACAGACGGCGCGAGCCGCCTCGCCGACAGCTTCGGCGCCCTGAGCTGGGTGCAACTCCTCGACCTGCTACGCACCGAGGGGCCAGCGGCCCTCATCGCCCGCACCCGAGCAGTCGAACTCGCCGACCCGGTCGGCGAGCGGTGGCCGCGGTTCAAGCAGTCCGACGACGCAACCGCCGCGTACGTCCGCTGGTCTGCGAGGAGGATGGCCCGATGCTGATCACCACACAGCCGCATGCCCCCCTCGCCGCCCTGGAGTTCGGAGGCTGCATCGGTGACGGTTCGTCTGAACATGCCGGAGGAAGCGAGAAGACCCGCCACGCTACAGTTCCGAAGATCGCTCCGGTAATGTATCTTTCGTCGTGATGTTGATGTTGGCTGGAGGTCTTGGATGTCGGATCCGCTGCGGCGAGTTGACGCCCTTGTGGATCGGGAAATCCTGCCCTCGCCACGAGTTCGCCAGCAGCTCCGCGTCGCCGCCGGCCTGTCGCAGACTGAAGTCGCAGAGGCGATCGGCGTCAAGAGGCTGGCCGTTGCCCGCTGGGAGTCGGGAGAGGCCCACCCACGCCGTCCGCATCGCGGGGTGTATGCCCACCTGCTGCGACGGCTGGCTGAGAGATACCCCAACGCGGCACGCGATAGCGAGGAGGTCAGCGCTGAATGATGTCCCTCTCGACGCTCGACTGCAAGTCGACCCCGCAATTCCCCGCCGACTTCGCGTGCTGCCGCGCTGCGCGCCGGGGCTTTTTCGTACTTCCGGGTACCCCGACCAGCCCTCCGCAGAGGGGGTCGGGATGACCTAGGTCTGGGGCGGCTTCGCCGCCGGGGCGCTCAGCCACTGAGGTGATTCGCACTCACCTCGGCCAGCGGCCCAACTGTCTCCGGAGGGTTTCGCACGCCCTCTGAAGGGATTGCCCGCCCGGTTCGCACCCGGTCGAACAGTTCATTTTCTGGTTCGCCACGAACCAACGAAGACCACGAGGGCCTTCGTCATGCCCTCACGCGTAAGGAGAGGAGCGCTGCCATTTTGCACTACCTCTTGGGGGCCTGTCAGCCCCGGCATGTCCGTTTGGCGCGGAATGCGGCTTCGTGTGCGTCACATCTCCGTCCGACGAGTGATCGCGCACCGGCGCAACAGCGCCAGCTCAGCGCGCCCGGCCGACCGCACGCCCCTGTCTCTCGAACTGCGCCCCCGGCCGGATTTCTTCGGAGCAGGGCTCGGTTGTCCGCAGCACCCCTGGCCCTCGCACCTGTCCTTTCCCCGTTGCTCCCTTTGACCGTCCGTTGCGCGGCCCGGGGTAGGGCGGTGAGCGCGGTGATGGCGAGTGCCGCTGCGGTGATCCGGAGGCCCGTCCCGCGGGGCGGGACGGGAGTCAAGGTTCCTGTCCGCCGGGCGGGAGCTCTCGGGGTTCTGGCTGCTGCTTGGGCTCTGTCCACAGGGGGCCTGCGTAAGGCTGCCGGGATGATCTTCGAGCAGCTGTTCACGTCCTCGACCGCTACGGCGGTGGGCCGGTGAGCGCCGTAGCGGCGAGGGACGCTGCGACGTCCTGTGTGCCTGCCGCCCGGCGCCCACGCCCGCGGCTGGTCCCTGTGCAGGCGGGTCCGGTTCCGTCGCGGGGCCCTGGCCACCCGCTGGCCCTGGGGCGTGATGCCCGTGCACGACTGGGCGGTGCGGTGCGCGCGCTGCTGGACGTGCCCGGTCTGGAGGGTGCGTCGGACGCGGCGCGGCTGGCGGTGGTGGTGCTGGCGTCACGGACGCCGTCGGAGACCGGCGTGGTGGAGATCCGTACGGGTGAGCTGGGCCGGTGGCTGGGACTGTCGGCGTCGCACGTCGCCTCCGCGGTGGTGCCGGTGCTGCGCCGGTCGGGCGTGGTGTCGGTGGAGACGGCGGAGGGCGAGTACGGCCAGGACGACGGCCTGGAGTGCCAGGTGCTGCCGCTGTGGGCGGCGCAGGACGTTGTCGGGCACCCGCTGAATCTCGCGAAGAAGGAGTACGCGACGCTGCTGCGGCTGCTGGAGGCCGTGATGGCGCCGGGCTGGACGCACCGGGACGGCTCGGTCACTCTGGCCGGTCTGATCGGTACGCGTACCGGTCGCGGCGCGGCGACGGACCGTCTCGCGCTGTTGCTGCTGGTGCTGGAGGCGCGGGAGACCGGGCGGGTGCGGCAGTGCGGCGGGACGGTGGACACCAAGCGCGGCCGGGCCGCGGCGACGGTGGCCCGGCTGCTCGGGTGCACGGCGTCGGCGGGGGAGCGGGTGCTGGAGCGTCTGGAGGCCCGGGAGCTGGTGCTGCGGGTGCGGCAGAAGACGGGCTCGGGCATGGCGAACCGGTCCCGGCTGATGGTGCCGGCGGTCGCCGCCGCGCACGGCCGTACGGTCGCCGACGACGTCCAGGAGGACCGTACGGAGGCCCTGGAGCCCGAGTTTTCAGACCCCGACGTTGCGGCAGGGCCTGTCCAGGCGCCGGACTTGACGACGAAACCCCAGGTCAGCGGCGCGGCGGTGACGGATGAGGCTGCTGTTGCAGAGCCCGACGTTGCGGCAGCCCTTCACACTGACCACCCTCACCTGGGTACTCCCGTCGTTACCCTGCAGCTCTCTGGTGGCTTTTCCGGCGAAGGCCGTGGGGCTGAAGGCCGTCGGCCGGAGCGCGCGTGCGCGGGCGAGGACCAGGCCGCCAACGGCGGAAGCGCCGTTGCCGGGCCCGGGTCGCCGGTGGCTGAGGGCGGCCCGCTTCGCGGGGAACAGCCGAAGGAGTCCCCGGTCGATGAGCAGGTGGGGCAGCGCACTGCCCGAGCTGGTGCCGGTGGCCGGCCGAAGGCTATGGGTGGTGGAAAAGCGCAGCAGCAGCGGAGGGTGGGCCTTCCGGCTGATCTTCGTCTGCGGGTGGCGCTGGGGCCGGTGGCGTGGCTGTGGGAGCGGCTGTCCGGGTGGCAGCAGGACCAGGTGGAGGCGGCTGCGAAGACGGAGCTGGCCCGTCTGGAGGGCCTGCTCGCGCTGCCGGGCGGTGCGCCGCGGCTGCTGGCCGACCGGCTCACCGACCGCCTGGAGGAGACCGGCGGCGAGGCCCTGGTCACCGGCCCGTACGGCTGGCTGATCCGGCGGGGCCTGGTCCAGCGGCCGTCCTGCACGGATCGGCGCTGCGACGACGGGATCCGGCTGGACACCGGGACCGGGTGCGAGAACTGCCAGAACGTCATCCACCTCCGCCGCGCCCGCCGGGCCCGGATCGGCGCGGACATCGACCGGGAGCTGCCCGGCCTGTCCGACGGCGAGCGTCGGCGCGTCCTCGAGGAGCGGCTGCGCGAACAGGCGGCCATCGAGGCGGAGGACCTGGCGTGGCGCCGGGAGCAGGCCCGCGAGCAGCAGGCCCGCCGGGATGCCGCCCGTGCGGCAGCGGCACTGCGGGCGGAGGCCGAACGCGCGGCCGCGGCCGCCGCCGACGCGGTGCGAGCGGCCCTGCCGTGCGAGGACTGCGGGCGGCAGCGGGCGGCCGGGCTGTGCGAGCGCTGCGACCACCGCCGTCAGACCGAGTCCCTGATCGGTGAGGCCGGGCTCTTCGCGGCGGCCTGGTCCGCTGACCTGGCCGACGCGGGCAGTGTCGCGGCCGTCGCCGCCCAGGCCCGGACGGCCATCGGCGACAGCGTCGCCGCCGCATGGCAGGAGTTCCTGGCAATCACCGACGTAGCCGCCCTGGAGGCCGACCCGGAGGCAGCGCAGGACGCGTACGCCTTCGCCGCGCTCCAGACCGCGCAGCAGGCCGTTCAGGAGTACCAGGACACCGCCCTGGCGATGCTGGGCCGGACCGAAGAAGCCGAAGCGGAGGCCCGGCGGGCGTACACGACCGAGCAGGGCCGCCGGTGGTTCAAGCACAACCCGAACGGCGCCGACGCCATCGCGGCCGCGACCAAGGCGGCCGACACGGCCCGCGAGCGCGTGGCCAAGTACCTGCTCGTGACACGGCTGGAGCAGCTGCGCGAGCTCACCGCGCGCCCGCTGGACGGCGACACGGCCTCGGCGGTGATCGCATGACCGAGCTGAGCGGCGTCGACCTCGCGCGCCAGGCCCTGGTCGCCGCCCGGGAGGCGGCGAAGAAGAACGGCGCCACCAGCAAGAAGCCGAAGCGGCGCACCACCACGGTCGCACGGCGCGACGGGCGCGAGCCGCTCGGGCTCGGCGCGGCGATCGGCTTGATGATGACCGAGCGCGGCATGGTCGCCCCGGCCGCCGGCGGCAGCGTCCTCGCCCGGTTCGACGCCATCCTCGCCGCGGCCGTGCCTGAACTCGCCGGGCGGGTCCAGGCCGTGAAGTTCGACGCGGACACCGGCCGCTTGGACGTCGTCCCCGACGCTCCGGCCGTCGGCACGAAGCTGCGCTGGAGCACACCGAAGCTGATCGCGGCGGCCAACGAGACCGTGCCGAAGGCGAACGTCCGCGCCCTGCACATCCTGGCGCCCGCGCCCATGAAGGCCGGCCTCCCCGCGGCGGCCGCCGACCCGGCCCCGCAGCCGACCGCACCCGCCGCGCCGGTGGAGCGCCGCACCCCGCCGGACGGCTACCGCCGCGCGATCGAGGCACACCGCGAGGCCGCCCGGCCGTCCCGGGTGGACCCGGCCATCGCGGCGGCGGTGGAACGGCAGACCGCCGCGATGCGGGAGCTGTCCCGCCGGGCGTTCCCCGAGCCCGCCGTCGTCGCGGACGACGCGCCGACCCCGATCGAGCAGGTTCACCTCCAGCGCCGCCGCCAGGCCGCAGCGACCGAGGCGGCCGCACTGCGCCGTGCCCGCGCCGAACGAGCCAGGGCGACCGTGCCCTCGGCACCTGGCTCTCGACAGGTGACGGGAGAGGTGGCGTGAGCCGGTACCCTGATCAACCACCTTGGACATGGGCAGTTCGCGCCCTGCCGCCCGTTCGGGCCGTGGCTGCGCTGCCGCCCAGTCCCTCGCCAACGACTGACTCAGCTGGCGCTCGCGCGCTGTAGTGCTGCGGCGGCGCGGGGCAGCTCGGTGGTGGTGTGCTCGGCGAGTCAGGTGTGGAACTCGGTCCACAGCGTCCAGTCGAGGGCGGCCAGGACGGCCGCCGCCGGTTCGTACGGTGCCACCTCCCTGCCCGGGCCAGGAGAGCTGGCTTCAGGGACGGTGGTGCTGGCCCAGCGTCAACGTGGATACCGCGTGGCGGCCCGGTGACGGCCCTTGCTGGTCCCACACTGGGGATCACGCGCCCATCTCGCGTGCCCCCGGGCGGGGAGACGATCGGCTTCCCCGCCCGGACATTGATGCGGAGCCGGCCTCTACGGTCCTGCCACCAGCCACAGGACCAGCACGGCGTCGAGCTCGCCGCTGTACCGGTACACCACCGAGATGCCGCGGCCGCCGGTCTCCTCCGGCAGCAGGTCGACCACCTGCAGGTCGCTGTCGGGCATGGGGTGGCCCTGCCGGGGGTCGGCCTCCAGGGCCGCGCGGACGCGGTCGACGGCGGCCCGCTCATCGCGGGTCAGCTCGATGCGGGCCTTCTCAGCGGCGTCGGAGTAGAACGCGTGGGTCACCGGGCCGCCCCGTCGGCGAGCTTGCGCCGCAGCTCGGCCATGACGTCGTCGGTCGGCCGGCCCACCGCGGCCGATCCCACGGGATCGAGCCGAAGCAGGACTCGGTGGCGGTAGTGCTGGGTGATCCGGCGCACCGCGGTCAGGTCGTCCAGGTCGGCGGCGTCCAGCTCCTCCTCGAACTGCTGCAGGTCCCCGAGCCGGCCGTGGGTCCGGAGGGCGGCCCGCAGCTCGCGCAGGGTGCGCATGGGCGGCGGTCCAGGCACGGGGCTGTGTTCGGCGGACGGTACGGTCACGGTGACGGCCTCCTTCGTGAGGGAACCGACGCTACTCGGTGGGCCGGGACCCGCGCGGCCCGTTCCGGGCCCGCGCCTGTCAACCCGGTATACGGCCGGTTGGTCAGAGCCAGGCGATGAGCTGGTGCACGGCGACGGTGACCCCGCCCGTGCCGATCGCGTAGGCCCCGCCGAGCGCCGCGCGCCACAGCAGGGCCTTGACCCGTCGACGCCGCCTCCCGCGCTCGCCGCACCGGCTGGGACGCTGGGCCACCGGCCCGGACCGGGCGGAATGGGGGTGGGGGACGCGCTCGACTGCGAGGCGCAGCGCACCGGCGCGCAGCTCGAAGATCGAGCGGGGCTGCTGCGGCGAAGGCGTGGGGGACATGGCGTTCTCCATTCCGTTGCGGGGCGTCCGGATAGGGTCAAGTCCACTGCGTATTGGGGTGGTTGCGGCAGGCAGCAAGGGCTCTCTGCCCGGTTCCCGGCACATTGCGAGCAGCGCAAACTGAGGGAGGGATCTGTGACGGAACAGCGATTACAGGCGGCCGGAATGCCGCGGGCGCGGGGGCTGGCGCCCCTCAGCGACGACCTGGGCGCGGAGGACCGGGTCTTCGCGGAGCACCTGCGGGAGCTGCGCGAGCGGGCGGGGATGACGTCGACGGACCTGGCCGCGGCGCTCTCCGTCGACGCCACGCGCCTCTCGCGCTACCTGTCCGGGCAGAGCCTTCCGGCCCCGCAGGTACTGACGCGCCTTCACCAACTTCTGGCCGGGCCGGATGCGCCTTCCGTCGAGGCGGCGGCGCGGGAGAGCCGCGCCCTGCTGTACGCGGCCGCGAGGTCCCGGGGCCCGTTGCAGGCCCACGCGTATCAGGTCGCCGAGTTCCAGGAGAAGCTCCAGGAACAGCGGGCCGAGACCGCCCGCGTGCTGGCCGCCCTCGGCCAGGAGCTGGAGGAGGAACGGGCACACCGGCAGCGGGCCGAGCGGGAGATCGACCAGCTGCGGCAGGCCGGCGCCGCGGACCGCGACGAGCGGATACGGACGCTGGAGGCGGAGCGGGATGCCGCGCTGCGCCGGGTCGCCGAGCTCGAAGGCGCGGTGGCCCAGACCGGTGCGCTCTTGCGGCTCCAGCAAGATGAATCCCAGCAGGTGGAGGCCATGGCCCAGGCGGCTCACAGTGAGGTGGAACGCTGGGAGGACGGCGACGGTGGCGGCAGCTCGCGCCCGGCGCCGGAGCAGGACGACGTCCTGCGGCTCAGCAGAGAGGTCGGCGTGCAGAGCGGGAACGTCATCGATCTCCTCGCCCAGCTGCGCGACGTCGGCCGCGATGACGAGGCGGGCCAGATCATCCAGTTCGCGGCCCTCAACGCCTCCCCTCCCGCCGTCGGCGCCTTCTACGCCCTGCTGGACCAGCACCGGCGGCGTCCGGACGCCGACCGGCTCGTACATGCCATCGCCGAGCTCTGCCCTGCGATACGGCTGCGTCAACTGGCCGTGGACGTCAAGGTGCCGCAGCCGCGGTTCCACTTCCCGCCGGTCATGGGCCCTGATGGGGTGCTCAAGGACGAGCGTTGGAAGGTCGGCTTTCAGCAGGAGGAGAGGCCGTTCGGCGAAGTGTTCCTTCCCTACGTCGGCAGACTCGCTTCCCCCGAGGTGCTGGTCCAGCTGGTACGGGCCTTCCGCGAGCGTGACGAGACCGACTTCGCCCACACCGTCGTCTCCGCCGCTTCGCACCGATCGCGCGCGGAACGACGAATACTTCGCGAAGGCGGCCTGCCGGTCCCCGGCCGGCTCTTTCGCTGAAGCCCCGCGAAGCCAGCCGCTGGTGGACAACGATCCGCCCGGTTCCGGCCACTGTCCACGAAGCTCCAGCGGAACCCACAGGTGGTCGGTAACTTCGGTCCGGTTTGGATTGTCCGGCTACCTGCTGGCCGGTGGCGTACAAGGGCACGGGCATCACAGGGGTGGGGGATGGCGGACGGCACCGAGCGAGCACTGAACGAGCAGCATCAGCATCTGCGCGAGACGCTGAACGCCCGGTACACGCGGGTCAGCAGGCTCGACCAGGACGACGCGGCGTTCGACGCGGAGTACCGATGGCTGGTGAACGAGGCCGAGCAGCTGATCGCCTTCGAGACACAGCTGCCCGCGCGGCTCGCCGAACCGCGCCGCGCTGGCAGCGAGCGCGTGGTGCGCTGGTCGTGGCGAGCCGAGGCCGCGGTGGCCGCCGGGCTGATCAGCACCGTATTCCTCACGGACAGCAGCACCTGGTGGCTGGTGCTCCTGATACCGCATCTGCTCGCCACGCTCGCCGGATGGTCGGTCAAGGTCACCACCGCCCGGCACGTCCGGCAACGCCGGACCGCGATCGGCCTGCACGTGCTGTGCCTGGTGGTGGCGCTGGTGAGCCTGAGCGTGCTCTCCGCCTGGTTCATCGCCGCCATCGTGTTCGGCTGGCTGCTGATCGCTGGGATATCCGACGGAACCGAGCCCGAGGAGCAGCGGCGGTGACCGGCGAATACGACCGCCCGATCCGGGACCTGGAGGACCGGGTCGACTCCCTGGAGAGCGACCTTCGGTCCCTGAACGGGAAGTTCGGCTACACCGAGCACCTCGACGACGAACTGCGCAGCATCCGCAGCGACATCAGCGACGCCGAGGGCAAGCTCGAGGAGATCGAGAACGACCTGGGCAGCCACATCACCGACACCAACCGGACGCTCAAGCGGTTGATCGGCCAGGTGCAGCTCCTGGAGGGCCGGCTGCTGGCCTCCGGCGTCGCCCAGCTCGCCGACCTGGACACCTTCACCGACGAGCAACGCCAATTGGCCCGGGCGATGGACCGCGGCCGGCAGGCGAGCAGCCTGTTGCTCAACCCCTACGAGCGGTCGATGCACCAGCAACGGGTGCAACACTTCGAGACCACCGTCGCCCAGCACCGCCAGCACCGGACGACGGTGATCGCCGCCGTGGGAAAGCTGACCCGCACCGGCGCGCCCCGGGAGCGGGGAAGCGCGGCTGCCGAGCTCGCGAAGGCGCTGGAGCAGGAGCGGCGCCTGCGCCAGGACCTGGACCGGCAGGCCGGCTTGGTGGAGGCGGCGGACATCGCCCTGGCGGCCGACGCGAAAGCCCGCGCGGAACAGCAGGACGTGATCGCCGCCGGGCAGAAGGCGGAGCAGAAGCTGATCCTGGCGCTGCGCAGCCGGCTGGCCGATGCCATCAGTGATCGGGCGGTACTGCCGGCGTGGTTCGTAACGGTGCTCGGGTCGGCGCCGCCGGCCACCAGGACCCAGGAGTGGCTGGAGACCGCGACACAGGTGCTGCTGTACCGGCTCACGCACAGCGTCACCGACGCGGTGGTGGCCCTCGGGGACAAGCCGGCCGGCGGCGCGCGCCGCGCGGAGTGGTACGAGCAGCTGGCCAAGGACCTGCGGCGCTGGTAACACCCGCTCGTGAAGTCTCGCCGTGCAGCCTGCGGCCATCAGGACGCTCGCAAGCCCATGGGAACGAGTGAGCCAGGCGACCAGCCGGTTGATTGATCGACCCGCCCCCGGGCCCGTTCCCGCGCCACCCGGCATCGCCGGAGCCGCGGGGCGGTTCGCCATTACAACCTCTACGAAGGGGTGCCGACTACGATCCGGGCTCCAACCAGCCGTCCGGCCTGGGCGGCGGCCCGCAGCGCGCGGGTGAAAGCCATGCCGTCACCGCGCAGTTCGTGGAGGCCAACATCGCCGACGTAGGGCACGGCCCATCCGTAACGGCCGACTTGCTCTAGCCAGCCGTCCGGTAGTCCGACCAGGCCACCGTAGAACTGGGTGCCGTCGGGGTCGAGGTGGACACGGCCCGGCGACGGCGAACGCTTCTGGGCATCCCGCGCGTACGCCGGCCCCGCTCGCCTGCGCAGCGAGCAAACCCAGGCGGCTGAGGGCCGTGCGTCCCACTTGATCCCGCATCACGATCCTTACGAGCTGCGTGCCGTTTAGGTGGGTTGACCTGCTGTGCGACGGATGCGCATCAAGGCGCGGGGGTTTCGCACGGAAAGCTCTGTCCCATCACGGGTGGTGAGGTTTAGATTGCGACAGGTGATCGAGTAGGGGGCGCCCGGGGTCACTGGGAGCGGAGGGGCGCCGCCGCATTCCCTCCCGAGGAAGGACCGGCTAGATGACGGGTATAGCCGTCGGCGTCACGGTACGCCGATCCGCAGTCCGCGGGCGGACCAGCACCACCCGCACCGTGCCGTCCGTGCCCGGACCGTGTCCGACGGGCGAGTGCCGACCGGCCCGGCACGGCCTGTACGGGGACGAGTTGCGGGTGCGGGCCTGGCTGTGGCGCCGCTTCGGCGTCGGCGTGGACGAGCGCTCCGGCGGCATGGCATGACGGACGGCGAGATAGGTGGCCAGGAGCCGGATCCGTTCCATCAACCGCTGCCTCCGGAGGCACCCGCTGCAGACGCCGGGGCAGCAGCCGAGCCGACCTCGGAGTGGTGGCGTTCGCCTTCGGCGTCTCTGCCCCCGGACGCTCCGCCGCCGCCGACTCACCCACCCACTGTCGGTATGGAGCCTGAATCGCCGTCAGGCGCGGCCGACGGCGCTGGCGGCGAGGATGAGGGCCAGGGCTCGGAGTGGTGGCGCCTGTCCGGGGTGCGGGAGGAATGGCAGGACGCCGACGCCTTCGCCGTGCACGGCAGCGAGGGGATCGCGGCCGCGTACGAGATCGGCGCCCACATCGGGGAGGCGATCTCCGCCCACTTGCCCGACCCGCATGCCGTGGCCGCCAAGCGGGGGCTCGACATCCGGTGGCTGCGCTTGAAGTACAACGTCCCGGCTCTGCTGCTCGCGCTCCTGGTGACGTGGGGCGGGCGGAGCACGGTGGACCGCATGTCGGCTTCCGTCGCCGAGAACGGCGTCCTCGCGCCGGTGGGCTGGCTCCTGATGGTCGGGCTGCTCCTGGGCGTCCTCTGGCTGCTGCCCATCGGCAGCCATCTCGGTGCTGCGCTGGCCGGTCTCTTCGCCAACGCCCTGCACGGCCTGGTCCGCCTCGCCGGCCGGGCCTGGAAAACCCCGTACATCGGCTACCTGCTGCGCCTGGCCGTGGCCGTGGCCGCGTGGTCCTTCGCCATCGCCGTCGCCCGGCTGCTCGGGCGCATGCTGATCAACTTCCTGACAGGAGCGTGAACATGAACAACACGGGAGCCGCGGCCGGCGGGATCGGCGCGGTCGCCCTCGGCCTGGTCGTGCTCTTCTACCAGATCGGCCGGTGGCGCGGCGGAGACCCCACGCCGAAGATCCATTTCATTGCCGGGGTGGCGATGGCTGCGCTGCTGTTCCTGGGCGGCGGCATCCTCGGCACGATGGGCGGCGCGGCCGCGGCCCTCGGCGACGGGATCGGCCGGTACGCCCTGGAGAACGCCACCGGGGCCGTCGCCGGTGCGGGGCGCAAGGGGCCGCTGACGGGCGGCGAGACGGTCGGCGTGTCCGGGGCGATCGCCGGGCTGTGCCTGCTCGCCCTGTATCTGGGGCTGATCAAGTCGGGGCGGGCGGACCTGAAGGAGCCCGTGATCCGCGGGGCGCTGTGCGGGGTGTGGCTGGGGGCGTCGGCGGGCCTGCTCGGGATGGCGATGGGCATGATCCGCACCTCGGGGAACACCGTCGGCGACCTGTTGATCCGCAGCATCTGACCGAGCAAGGAGGAGAACGGCTATGCCCGGCAGCGGGACCTTCGCCGACGGGGTGCGCCATCTGCGCGCGGAGTGGGGCCGCTGGTGGCGGGCCGACGACCTGACGGACACCCATATCGCCCACCGCATCCTCAACGACCAGTACCGCATGTGGCGGCAGATCCAGCAGCGCGGCCGGGCCGAGGTCCAGCAGAACATCACGCTGCTGAAGCAGCAGCAGAAGCAGCAGACCTACATGCAGATGCAGCGGATGCAGATGCAAAAGCGCGGCGGCTACGGCTACGGGTACGGCGGCTTCGGCGGGGTATTCGGCGCGTCGCCGATCATCTCGTACCGGATGATGCAGTGGACCCAGCTCCAGATGCGCATCGGGCAGCAGGAGTTCCGGCACCTCGAGGTCACGACGTCGATGCTGGAGATCGGGCGCGGGCAGGTCCGCTCCCGCCGCCACCTCGCCGCCTTCGCCGGGATGCTGGCCCTGCCGGTGCTGTGGGGAAGCCTGTGGTGGGTCTCCGCGCTCGCCGGCCTGGTGGTCACCGCCGTGGCGGTCCTGGTGGTCGCGGTGCTGGCCTGGGCGAAGGGCCGCAACCCCACCTGGCGCCGGCCCCCGGTCCCCAAGCTGCTGTTCGTCCCGCCGAGCGCGCCGGCGCACACCGAGCTGGAGGACCCCGATCCGCAGCCGTTCCCGATCCGGGAGGCGGGCACCAACCCGAAGGTGGCGCGCGAGGCGGTGCGCCTGGCCTTGAAGAAGGAGGCCGCGAAGGTCGCCGAGGTCCTCGTCCCGGAGCAGACGGCCTACGGGTGGAGGGTGCCGCTGGTCCTGGAGTCCGGCACGGCCGGCCAGCTGGTCAGCATCCTCAAGCCGATGGCGACGACGCTGCGGGTGGGCGAGTCCCGCGTCATGGCGCAGCCCGCCGACCCCAACGACGCCGCCCTCGTCAACTTGCAGGTCCTCACCCAGGACCCCTTCGAGCACCCCTTGCCGTACCCGGAGCGGGCGCCGAAGTCGTGCTCGATCACCGACCCGGTGAGCATCGGGTTGTCGATCGAGGGCGAGAAGACCCCGGTCGTCCTGGCCGGCCAGCACGTGATCATCGTGGCGGACACCGGCGGCGGCAAGACCGGCATGGTGCAGGCGATCGCCGAGTACGTCACCGCCTGCCGCGACGCCGTCATCGTCGACATCGACCCGATCAAGCGCGGGTTGAAGGCGTTCGCGCCCGCGGCTGTCATGACGGCCCGCACCCCCGACGAGGCTGAGAAGGTGCTCGAGGCCCTGGTGGCCCGGGCCAAGGCCCGGATCGCCTCCATGCCGCCGACCCAGGACAACTGGATCCCCACCCCGGACGGTCCGGCGATCATCGCCGTGCTGGATGAGTTCCCGCAGCTGTCCAAGCGGGGCAAGGAGCTCGCGGTCCAGCTGCTGCGCGTCGGCCGCGAGGCTCTGATCACCCTCGTGCTGCTCACCCAGGACGCCACCAGCGACGTGCTCGGCGACGCGATCGCCGATGCGTTCCCGATCCGGATCCTGATGCCCTGCCGGGCCGCCGACGTCCCGATCGTGGTCGGCCGGGCGGACGCGATCTCCCGGGGCTGGCTGCCGCATCTCCTGGTGCCCTCGCCCGAGCCCGGCTTCCCCGCGGACGCCGGCCGCTTCTACTGCCTCACCCCCCGGCACCGCGCCCCCGTTCTGCGCTACGTCTCCCCTCTCCCCCCGGGCGAGGCCGAGAAGCGGACCCAGGAGCGCATCGCCGCCGGCCTGCCCCCGTTGGAGACGGCCGTGCCGACCGCCGCTCCGAGTGCCCAGGTGCCGGAGATCGCCCGTCTCCTGCTCGACGCATTCGCTACGCACGGTGATCCCGAGGTGCTCACGCTCGCGCAGATCGCCGATCACCTGGCGGCCGCCGACGCGGCCACGTGGGGCAAGTGGAACGGCCGTCCCAACCGGCTCCTGATGGTCGGCCGCACCCTGAAGTCGAAGCTGAAGGACGCCGGCCTCGACGTCCCCACCGACCGTCTCGACGCCGCGACCGACCCCAAGCGCCCGACGATCTACCGGCTGACGGTCCTCAAGGGCGCCCTGTCGTGATGTGTCCGTGTCGTGTCAGTGTCCTGTCCTGGTGTGCCGGCCGCGCAGCACGATGCGTCCGTGACGTAGTGCGGCGTGGCGCCGGCCTGCCGGGTGATGTGTCGATGTGTCAGGCCCCAGACGCATCACCAACACGTGGTGACCTGCGACGACACATCAGACACATCAGTCCGACACCCCCGTTGGAGGGCCGAATGACCGCTCAGAATCCCGCTCAGCACGCCAAGATCGCCGCCGATGCGGTCGACCGGCTCGTCCGGGACGTCCGATCCGGCCGCGCCCAGTGGACCCACCCGGCCAACGTCCGCCAGACCGTGGACGACCTCACCCGGCTCTGCGACGCGATGGCCGCCGCCCTGCAGCAGATGACCGCCGCGCTCGGCCAGTTACCCTCCGGCGGCCCCCGGCCCGCTCCGAGCCACCAGGCGGCGGCCGCGCTGCATCTGGCGGGTCAGCACCAGACCAACGCCGCCAACCAGCTCCGCCAGGCACGCCGCACCATGCACTGACCGTAACCACCGAAGGGGACACCTTTTGTGCCCGCACACCACTTACCACCATCAGCGGAGGGCCTGATGCTGCTCGCCGACGGGCCCT
Organism: Streptomyces sp. AV19; assembly: GCF_015999245.1. Taxonomy (GTDB): domain Bacteria; phylum Actinomycetota; class Actinomycetes; order Streptomycetales; family Streptomycetaceae; genus Streptomyces. The sequence continues at coordinate 85,704 of NZ_JAEAMR010000019.1, forward strand.
GCGACTCCCTCGCCGGGTCGGCCAAGGACTACTGCACGACCGGGGGCGGGACCGGCGGTAACGTCACCGAGTTCGAGGGGCACGTCGACCCGCTCACCGCCCTCGCCCAGGAGGTCGCCAAGGCCGCCGACTGGACCTCCCGCCAACTCGGCAAGGCGGTCGCCGACCGCAACGCGGTCGACTTCACCAACACCGGCTTCCTCAAGCAATACGCGATCGTCTTCGCCGCCTCAGCCGTACTGGTCCTGGTCCTGTGGCTCCTGGCCGTCGCCAAACGCGCCATACGCGGCGTACCGATAACCACCGCGAGCAGCGAGGCCATCAGCCTGCTGTGGCTCGCCGTCCTCGCCACCGCCTTCACGCCCCTGATCCTCTACGTCGTGATCGGCGCGACCAGCGCCGTCACCGACGTCCTCGTGTCCGCCCTCGGCTCCAAGCCCGGCGGACTGTTCAACAGCCTCGGCGGCCAGCTGAAGGACGGCAAGGTCGGCGGCGGCCCGCTCATCCTCACCCTCACGTCCCTCGCGACGATCGCGCTGTGCGGCGCCCTGTGGCTCCTGCTCGTCCTGCGGGCCCTGGGCCTGTACGTCGGCGCGCTCCTCGGCGTCGTCGTCTACGCCGGCCTCGTCGACAAGGACCTGTGGGGCCACATACGCCGCTGGGCCGGCTTCATGGTCGCCCTCATCCTCACCGAGCCCGTCATCGTCATCGTCCTCGGACTCGCCTCCGCCCTGAGAAGCACCAACGAACGCGGCCCCGTGGTCACCGGACTCGCCGTCACCGTCATCGCGCTCGGCGTCTCCGTCTACATCATCGTCAAGTTCCCCGGCTTCGGCGACGCGATGAAGGTCGCCCGGATGACCGCCCGTGCCGCCGGCGGCACCGCCCGCACCATCACCGGCGCCGGATCCGCCAGCGCGGGCGTCCTCCACGGCATCCACACCCACGGCGGCCGCGGCAGCGAAACCCCGCATCGCACCCCCCGGCAGCAAACGCAGCCCAACACGGTCAGCGAGGGCATCAGCGCCCACAGCCAACGCAAGCCGGACAAACCGAAGTCGAAAGACGACAGCGGGACATGAGCGGATTCCGTGGACAGCCGGTGCCGTCGAACCCGGGCCGCTACCCTCCGGTGCATGGCTGAGCTGGAGACCACCTTCCGGTCGCTCGACGGCACCACCCTGCTGGGCACGAGCACCGTTCCGGACGAAGCCGTGCGCCGGCTGGCGGTGCTGGTGCACGGCGCCGGGGTCACCCGGCACGAGGGCGGCTTCTTCACCCGGATCGCGGCCGCCCTGGCCCAAGCCGGAGTACGCAGCCTGCGGTTCGACCTCCGGGCCCACGGAGCAAGCGGCGGCCGGCCGGAGGACATCACGATCACCGGGGTCGCCAACGACATCCGCGCCGCCGCCGACCACCTACGCCACGAGAGCGGCCTCGACCAACCCGTGGCCGTCATAGCGGCATCCTTCTCCGGCGGCGCAGCCGCACTCCACGCCGCGCACCGCCCCCAGGACGTTCGCCACCTGGTCCTGCTCTACCCCCGGCTCGACTACCGCGAGCGCTACATCACCAGCCGCCCGTACGTCGACGCCGACGGCTACCTCTCGCCCCAGGCCGCCCAGGCCCTCGAGACGGCGGGCTTCACCGAGCGCAGCCCGTTCGCCCTTGGCCGCGCCCTGCTCAACGAGGTCCACTACCTCAGCCCGCAGGCCATCCTGCCCGCGGTCACCGCGCCGGCCCTGCTGGTCCATGGCACGAAGGACACCTTCGTCCCGGTGGAATCCTCCCGCCGTTACGTACGGGTCTTCGGCGGGCCGACCGAGCTGATGGAGCTCGACGGCGCCGAGCACGGCTGCGCCGTCCACGAGGACCCGCGCTACCTCCACCCGCAGACCAAGGTGTGGCAGGCCGAGGTCATCGACCGCGTCACCGCCTTCCTCACCACCTAGGCGAGCAGCGCCGCGAGGGCCTGGCGCAGCTCGCGGACGGCCGTACGGCGCGCGTGGGGCCGCAGAACGGTGACGGTGCGGCGCAGTTCACCCAGGGCCTGTCCGAAGCGGGGGCCGGCGGCCAGGCGGAGCACGTCCATGCCGGTGGCGGCCGCCTCGTCCACTTCGCCCACCGCGGCCAGGGCACCGGCGAGATGGGCGGTGAAGAACGCGCGGTCCCGCGGCGCGAACGTCGCCTCCGACAGATGCCGGCGAAGCAGGTCGGCGGCCCGCCCGGGACGGCCGGCCTCGCGGTGGCAGATCGCGCTCTGCACCATCAGGCGCTCGCGGGTGTACCCGGCACCCAGCGGGCCGGTGCACGTCGCCGGCTGCGCGGGCACGGCCGTGCCAAGGGCGTCGTGGGCCTCATCGAGCGTACGGGCCACCTGATCGTGAGGGGCGCCGGTGAGCGCCAGGGCGCGGGCTTCTTGCTGCAGCGCCTCGGCGCGGGCACGCGCCGGCAGGCCCCACGGCCCGCGGGCTGCGACATGCGCCAGATCCCGCATGCGGACCGCGTCCTGCCGCTCAGTCGCCTGCGCCCGCCGCAACAGGACGTAGGCGTGCATCGGTTGGTCGCCGGCCAGCGTCGCCCACTCGATCGCCCGGTCATGCCAGTACGTCGTCGTCTGCGGTGGCGCGCCACCGTCGCGGTGCACCCAGGCGGTGAACTCCGCCGCCCGGGCCCCGAGTGCCAGGAGTTCCCTCCGGACAGCAGACGGTGCCTCGCGCGCGGTGACGTCGATGGCGCCGACGATGCCGAGCGCCGTCGGCAGCGCCCGGCGGGGCCCGGTACGGCTGTCCATACGGGCCGCCTCGTCCAGCACGGAGCTCAGATGGGCGACCACGGTCCGGTCGCTGTAGCGGCGGGCGTCGGCCACGGCGGCGGCGAGGTGCTCCAGCCCGGCGGCGTCGAGCAGCGGGGCAGCTGCCAGCACCCCCGGGAGGGAGGGGGAACGCCGGCGCACCACGTCCTCGTCGTCCCGCCCGACGGCGGTCGGCGGGTCGGCCGCCTGGCCTGTCTTTGGGCGGACGAAGCCGAGCTCCTCCAGCGGCATCCCGAACAGCGAGGTCAGCACACGTCGCGCATCTCGGTTCGGCCAGCCGGGCCGTCGCGACTCCCATCTGCGGACCTGCCGCACCGAGATGGTCACCGTCTCGCCCATCATCACTGCCTGGCGCTCGTACGCCTCGGCGAACTCCTGCTGGGTGTGCCAGCCCCGCCGTATCCGGGCGGAGACGAAGAGGGCGTTGCCTGCCGGCTGTTCGGTCACCACACCCTCCCGGGCACATCGGGTCCTGCGACCGAAGGTACTGCCCGGGCCGGCATGCCCGCCGAAGTGTCCTGCGATATGGCCTCGCCCACCTCGATCCACGGCAGTCCACTGGAGCGCAGCCCTCCGCACGCTCCTGTGCCTCCGGGGCACAGCCGACGAGGAAGAAGCCCTTCTTGATGAACGCCACGCATGACACGGGATCGGCCTTCGACCCCATGATGACCGGCCACTCCCGGCCCCTTGACCTGGTGACCATCCGCGCCACCGTCCGACGCGCTCTCCAACCCCGGCGCACTCCCGCGACGCAGAACGAAGTCGAGGAGATCACCCTGGCTCTCCGCAGCCATCTCGCACTGATGATTCCCGAAGCCGAAGACCACGCGAACCGCCTCAACCGGGGCTCACTGGAATGGAACCGGCGGCAGTCCCTCGTCGTCCTGGCCCGCAACGCCCTGGGCTACGACTGGGGGAACAGCGCCCAGGCCGCCCGGCTGAACATGACGGAGCTGGGCCGGTGCGCGCGGTTCCTGGCCGACTGCCTCGACGAATAGCCCCAGCACCACGGCAGCCGACATGGCACCGCCGGCCCGCGCGCCTGCCGCAAGGAACCGTCCGTAGTCCCCTGCCGCAGGCGCACAGCCGGTGCGGTGCCGGCGGCGGTCGTCAGGGGCGAAGGGCCACAAGAAGCGGCGGGGCATGTTCGCCGTGCACCGTGGTCAGCGAGATCACCGCGTGCCCGACGGGAACAGAGTGCGCAAGCTCCGACGCCGACCAGCGTTCCCGCTCCACCTTACGGACCGTCACCGACTGTGCGGTGACCGCCCGTCCGGTCACCGCCCGCCGCAGGACGTGCACCGCCCGCGTGACGGGCTCGTGGGCGATAACCTGACGGTCGGTGACGTCCCGGGTCTCCACCCACTCCTTGCCCCACACCTCGGCGAACCGAGCGCCCTCCCACGTCGTCACCCCGGCGAAAGCCATCCGGCACCCAACCGCGCCGAGGAGCGGGCCGCGCAGCACCTCCGGCACGTCGTCGAGCGTCCGCAGGCTCAGCACGACACCCGCGTCGGCCGACCGAAGCCGCTGGATACCGCGCAACGCCTCCACCGTGACGGTGTGCGAGGCATCGTCGAGCACCAGGCAGGCGAACAACGACCGGTCCGCCCGGGCCGTCACGCACTCCGTGAACTGGGCGAGCACCAGCCGGGCCAAGATGCGCGACGCCTCGGCATGCCCGCGTTCGGGCAGGTCGATACGGACGCGCACCGGATGGTCCAGGGCCCGCAGCGAGAACAGACGGCCGCCATCGGCGGGTTCGAAGAGACCGGTGAAGGCGCTCCGGTCGAGGAACGCGATCCGGTCGGCGAGCAGCGCCCCGACATCCCCGGGACGGCCGGACTGCCGTTCCCGGGCATCGAGTTCCCGCAGATGCGCGCCCTCCCCGGCCTTCTCCAGGGCCGCGCGCAGCTCCCCAAGGGCGTGCGGCGCACCGTCGAGCAGCTCCCGCAGTTCCGGCACTGAGGGGAAACGGCCGTGGACGGCATGGTGGGGGCCGATGAGCTGCGCCAGGGCGGCACCGGCACGGCGGCTGTCGCTGCCGGGGAGCGTCGCGGTGATGTCACCGACCAGGGCCTCGGCGAGCACCCCGGCCGCGGCGTCCGGGTCGCTGGTGCCGCCGTAGAGGTCCAGGCCGTAGCGGGAGTCGGGCTCGCCCAGCCGGACGATGACGTCGAAGGCGTCATCCGGGGCGAGTCCGGCTCCTGCCGCGCCGACTGCGACGACGGCGGCCTGCCCGGCCAGTGCCTGCAGGCACAGCGACTCCACCACGGGCCGCACGAGACGGGCCGTCTTGCCCGAGCCGGCCGGGCCCACGGCCACGAGCGACGTACCCAGCAGTCCGGGGTCGAGGGCGATGTCGACGCCGCGGTGCCGGTACGGATTGCGGGTGGACTCCAGCGCGGTGCCGAGACGGACCTGACGGGTCAGAAGATCGTGACGCGCGATGCGCACGGCCAGGTCACGCGCGCCGGAGGGATGCACGAAGGCCGCCGCGCCGTGGCGCTGCACGGTGTCGATGAACGCCGTGAGCCGACCGGGCTGGGCCCGTACGGACTGCCAGGCGTGGGCAAGGCGAACGTGGTCGACGTCGTTCATCCGCCCGGCGCGTGCTTCCCCCGCCAGCCGGTCGGCGGCGGCAGCGGCCACGTGGCCGACGGAACGCAGCTCGGGCCACTCGGCCGGGTCGGCCTCCGGCTTCGGAGGCGGGGCCTGTTGTTCCTGCAGGCGGTGACGCAGGGGCGTCAGGATGTACCGTCGTGCGACCTCCGGCCAGCGTCCGAGGCGGCCGAAGAACACGGTGAGGACCAGCGCGAACAGGGTGTAGTAGATGTAGGCGGCCCAGACGAACCCCGTCTGCCAACCGCCGGATTCCCTCCAGGAGTCCGGGGTCATCAGCAGCAACGGCCACAGCCAGTAGCTACCGAGGTAGCCGTTCCAGAACAACGACCACACCAACCAGCCGCACACCAACGAGAGCACCGCGCCGACGACCAACTGCCGGCCAGGAATCCGCTCCGGCTCCTCCGGAGGCTTGGGCCGGTGCGCGAACCTCCAGATCCCGGGATTGGCCCCAACGGCCCGCGGAGTCCGAAGCCAATCAACGAACGCTTGCGCCCCGCCACTCATGGGAGGCGGCGCGCTCGGTCTCGGCGGTATGACAGGCGGCCCGGCCGCCGGCGGACTGGAGCCAGCATCGCGCGGGTCGTATATACCGTCGGCGCCCATGTTCTGTCCCTGCCTCCCGACCGCCCCACGATCATGCAATGTCCATCTCAATTTAGTGGCCCGCCCCTGGGAGCGAGCCCTGATTCCCTGTGCGCCTTCAACCTGACGGCTGTACAGGGCATTTGATTCTCCTCGTGGTCAAACCGCAGGGCCTTTCCAGATGGGGTCGGCGGCCGTACGGTCGGCGTCGACAAATCCCAGGGAGCGGAAGGAGTGCCGTGGTGCCGGAGCTGTCGGAGTTCGAGAGGGCGTGGGAGCGGCGGGAGTTGATCGGCATGCAACTGCGGATACTGCCGATCTCGCTGGCGTTGATCCGCGACCCGGCTGCCGAGCAGGACATGGGCGAGGACGTCGACGTCGCTGAGTTCGCGATCGACTGGGTGGACGAGGTCGCGCGCAGATTCGGGCACGACGGCCTGCGGGCCCTCGCGGTGTGCTTGGCCGGGGGCTGGTGGGAGCAGGCCCGTCGGCACGCCTCCGTCTACGGGGCGCCCATGGCCCAGACCGTCGACGGGATCGTCCCACCGCTCCTTAAGGGACCCATCCCGCAAGAGGACGACCTGCCCAGGCTCCGTGATGGCAGCCCGGACTACGAGACCATCAACGCCATGGACGCAGTGCTGGCGGAGCTCGACGAGGGCAGCGGCGCGCCGGACGCGGAGACCGGTTCCCGTGGGCTGGAACGTCCTTGGCCCGACTCCAGCGCCTGACGGGGGGGGACGGCCTAGGATCCTCGATCATGGACACGGCAGTACTTCTTCTCGTCTTCCCCCTCCTCGGCCTCCTCGCCTGGAGTATCGAGAGCCGGATCGACCGCGTCAGCCGCAAGGTCACACGGCTCGAACGCAAGGTTGACCTGATCCTCGGCCAGCTGGGCATCCGGGAAGAGGACCACGAGCTGGCTCGGATCGCGGAGCTCGCTGGCAAGGGCGAGACGATCAAGGCCATCAAGGCGTACCGCGAGCTCACCGGGGACGGCCTGAAGGAAGCCAAAGTCGCCGTCGAGCGGCTGCCGCGCGCGTAGCAGCTCCTCGCCTGCTCACGGTCCCTCGCCGGATCCCTGACCAGGCGTCAAGGCACTGGGTCGCTATTAATACTTTCGAATTGCCCGGGGTGACGATCGGGGTACCGGCCGGAGCGGCCGGATTGCCGATCGTGGAGGTAAGCCACGCACGCATGCCCGTACGGGCGCCAGGTCGCAGCAGGCCCGCCCCCGGCAGGCGCCTGACGGGCCGTCAAAGCCAGCGCACCGTCGGGGCGCCGGCCCCGGAGCGCCCGCGTGTGCCCGAGGGAGTCGTCGGCCGGGCGGGGCGGGGCCGGACGGCGTGGGGGCGGCCCTACAATGGGTCGTGGAGGATCTTCGGATTTTCCCCGGACCGTTCCGGCTCCTCCGGCGGACGCGGGCCATGAGGCCCGCCAGAACCATGTACGTCACCACCGCGGTTGATGACGGGTCCGCAGCACCGTTGGGTGCGCGGGCGGATCGTCCGCCGTTGCAGGAGGAGCCCCGCACCGTGATCCCGCCCGCTGGCCATCCCGGCCTGTCCGCCTGGTCCGACGAGTCGTTCCAGGAGAAGGACTCCGCCGGTTTCTACATCATCGCCGCCGCCATCATTGAGCCGCCCGTACGGGATGCCGCCCGGGAAGCCATGCTCGCCCAGCGCGGGCGCCGTGCGACGGCCAAGGCGCACTGGACCGAGATGGACCACCGGGAGAAGAAGCGGGCTGCGCGGGCCGTTGCCGAGTTGGACGGTGTTCACGTGGTTGCGGTGGGATCGCCGGTTCCCTTCCGCAAGCAGGAGCGGGCCCGCAGCAAGTGCCTGACGCAGCTGGTCACCCAGCTGCACGCGTTCGGTGTCGAGTGCCTGTTCATGGAGGCCCGCGAGCCCCAGCTCAACCAGCGCGACATCCGTACCGTGCAGAGCGCCCGCTTCGGGCTGCCGAAGGGGACCGCCTTCCGGATCGAACACGTCTACGGAGGCGCGGAGCCGCTGCTGTGGGTCGCCGACGTGGTGGCCGGCGCCTGCCGGGCCCACCAGCTGGGGCGCGGAGAGTACTGGGCGGAGCTGGTCGACGTCGTGGTGGACTTCGAGGTCGACACCGACTGCTGAGGCGGCCCGGAAATGCGCCGAGCCAGGCTCCCGGTCTGCCCCAGGTCACCTGGCTCCACTTCCGGCGGTCCACGACCACCGGCTTCGCCATCACTCTACAGCCCGGGCCGTGGAGAAGCGACTGCCCGCTTCCGCCCGCCGTGGGCATGTCTCGGCGGGACGCTGTGCGCGGCCGTCCCCTACGGTCCCGTCCATGACCACAGTGATCTTGATGCATGGCCTGGCGCACGGGCGGGTCCTCACCACCGGGCCAGCCGATGGTGGTCCGGCGGGGCTTTTCTGCTGCGCGACGGGGTGCCCACAGCTACCGTCATCCGTCATGGACATGAACACGCTGCTGTACCGGTACAGCGTGCAGGGCATGACGGTGGCGCTGGGCTGTGTGCTGGCGGCCTTGCGCTGGTGGACGGAACCGCGCGCCGCTGGCGTGATCATGCTTGCGGTCGTGGCCGGGGGGCTGCGGGTATGGTCCGGGCTCTCCGGGCTGGGCAACACGGTATGGGCGGGCGCTGTCGGGCAGGACATGACCTGGCGGGCCTACCGCGACCCCGACATGGCAGTGACGAACGACGGGACCCGCGATGAGGACTCCGAGCTCCTGATCAGCCAGATGCGCCGGGTCGAGGAACGGGTGGAGGCATTCGCCGGGGAGAGCGGCATGGAGCGGATCTCGCTCTCCGCCGCCGGCGGGCGGATCGGCACGTGGAACGCGGCCTCCTCGGTCCGCTTCGGACGGCGCGGGCATGTCACCCTGGGGCACGTCTGGCTGCGGCCCGAGCGCAATGCCGTGATGCCGTACACGCTGGAGCACGAGCTCGCCCATCTGCGGCGGCGTGACTCCCACGCCAGGCTCGCCGCCGCCAGCGTCGGGGTGGTGCTCATGGTGCTGTGCACGGGCCTGCTCCCGCTGGGCCGGGCCGCCGCCGCGCTGGCCGGGCTGGGTGTGCTGTGGGTGGCGTACTTGTGGTGGTCCGAGCTGGCCTGTGACCGGGCCGCGGCCCGCCGCTGCGGTCGCGAGATGGCGGTCGCGTCCTGGCGGCAGGAGCTGGGGGATGCCCGCCGTGTCCCGCCGGTCCGGCGCCTGTTCTTCGCGTTCCTGGCACTGCGATCCCACCCACCGCTGCGGCTTCGGCTGTGGCTGTCCCACCTCGCCCCGCCTGCGGAGGACCCCAACTCCCCGACGTGAGGGCGGCTTGACGGTTAGGACGGCGTGTTCAGGTGAGCCCGGCGGGCGGTTGTGAGGGCGCGCCAGCGTTCTTGTACGGCCTCGGGGTCGTCGTCGATCCAGCGCGTGGCGGTGGGGCCGGGCAGGGGCAGGACGGCCATGTAGTGGGCGATGTCGGTGAAGTAGGCGAAGTCCCCGGTGGCGGTGAGTTCGCGCAGCCGGTCGATTGTGGCGGCCAGGTCCTGGTCCTCGCCGCGGACGGCGTGGTGGAAGGCGAGGGCGAGCTCGAGCGTCGCCTGGAGCGCTGCGGTGAGGCCGGCGACGTCGATCTCGGTGCGCAGGAGGTGGGCGCGGTCTTCGACGTCGTCGGTGCCGGCGTCGCGGACGAGCGCGGCGATCTGGGTGGTGAGGGTGGTGGCGCGCAGGTCGAGGCCGTCGAGCAGTTGCTGGGCGAGGAGGAGTTCGTCGTCGGCCCGGGTGGGGTCGGCGAAGGCGGTGGCGAGGGCCAGGTGGGCCTGGGTGGTCGCCCGTTCACCGGCGACGCCGTGCTGCTCGGCCTCGGACCGTGCTGCCGCGTACGCGGCGACGGCCTGGTCGACGTCGCCGTGGGGCCACCAGATGTCCCCGAGGACGCGGTGGTGGCGGCCTTCCCAGCCGAGAGTCCGGGCGGTGTCCAGCGCGAGGGGGAAGTCGCCGGCCATGCGGGCGAGGTGGGCCAGGCCGCGGCGGGCGGCGGGAGCGAGGCGGCCGCCGCCTTCGGCAACGCGTTGCATCCCGTGGCGGGAGTCGTCGCTGCGGCCTATGTCCCGCTGCGCTTTGGCGAGGTAGTAGGTGGCCATCTCGCTCAGGTCGTCGGGGAGCAGGCCGGTGTCGACGACGGCGGCCAGGCGGTCGGCGGTGCGTGTGCGGTGTTCGTGCTGGCGGCGGGCGAGGGCGGACAGCAGCTCGACCAGGGCGTCGGCGGCCGTCTGCACCTCGTCGGTGGCCAGCTCGTCAGGGGCGGGCGGGGCGAGGGGCTCCCAGACGGAATCGCCGACGTAGGCCCAGGCCGCCTCGGCGAGCCAGCCGAGGCCGAGGCGGTGGTCGCGGGCGAGGCGCAGGCCCTGGCGCAGGCAGCTGACCAGCAGGATGCGGCTGGGGGCGGGGGAGTGGGTCCCCTGTTCGCCGAGGGCTGCGAGGGCGCGCTCGGCTGCCTGGTGCCAGTCGCTTTCGGTCCAGCGGTCGTCGGTGTGGTCGTCGGCGGTGCGGATGGTGGAGCGGATGGCGCCGTGGAGGTGGAAGGGCCACAGGGCGTAGGGGTTCTCGTCGACGAAGGGCCGTTCGGTCAGCCGCTGGGCTGCGGCCTGGTGGGGCAGGCCGGCGGCCCGGGTGGCCAGGGTCAGGTCGAAGGCGTCGAGTAGCGCGACGGAGCGCAGCACGTGCCGCTCGTCGGCGGTCAGGTCGGAGAGGGTGCGGGCGATCAGGGCCGGGAAGGCGTGATCGAAATCGAGGGCGGTGGGGGTGCGGCCGGTGCGCCGGATCTCCAGGAAGCGCGAGATGGCCAGGTCCAGGTGCAACGGGAGGCCGTGGGAGCGGGCGGTGATGACGGCCCGGATGTCCTCGCTGATGAGGGGCTGGCCGTCGCGGGACAGGCGGCGGGCGAGGTAGTCGTCGCAGTCCTCGGGGGAGAAGTCCCCGACCAGGATCTGCTGGCTGCCGCCGGTGGCCGGTGCGGTGTGCGCGGGCGGGATGTCGCGAGCGGCCAGGCCGGGCCAGGCCGTGGGCCCGGTGAAGTCGAGCTGTCCCTGCAGGCCCTCGTCGGCCCACTGGAGCCGGCTGCGCCCGCTGATGACGAAGAAGGCTCCCGGCATCAGCCACACCACCCGCTGGAGAAGCCGTTCGAAATCGCGGCGGGTGCGGTCGCCGATGTCCTCGAACGTATCGAAAAGGATCACCGGTACGATGCGCTTCTTCGCAGGGAGCTGGGCGAGCTCCCAGGAGAGCAGGTGCGGGTAGTAGCTGAGCGCGTCGAGGTCGGGTTCGGCCTCCAGGAGGTCGGCGAGGCGGGCGCAGCCGGCGAGCGCCCGCACGGTCTGACGGCGCTCCCGCAAGGCCCGCACCAGCGCTCCGGTGACCTGGCCGACCGCGGCGCCGACGATGCCGGGCAGTTCCAGGGCGCCGACGACCTCGCCGACCGCGGCCTGCATCTGCTGCGGCAGCATCTCGGCGAACTTCCCCCGCAGCCCGCTGCGCCGTACGTACTCCTCCAGCGGCTCGCCGGGGTGGTTGTGCTCCCAGTACCGGCGCAGGGCGATGTCGAAGGCGGGCAGGGGGCGTCCGACGGCTCCGGCGAGGGCGAGGCGGATGGTGAGCACGATGCGTTCGACGTCGGTGCCGGCGGCGCGGGAGAGGTCGATGCGTACGGGCAGGATCCGCTCGCCCGTCCAGGTGGGCTCGCCCCACTGGGCGGGCCGGTGCTCGGCGGAGGCGAGGGCCATCTCGAGCTTGCGGGAGAGCGTGGTCTTGCCGACGCCGCCAACCCCGTGGAAGACGATGAGGTTGTTGCGCGGGGTCTCGAGGTCTTCGGCATCGAAGGCCGGGGTGGCGATGTGCCGCAGATGTTCCTCGAGCGCGGTCGCGACCAGCTCCCATTGCCGTTGCCGGTTCGTGAACGCCTCGCTCGCGTCGAAGCGGTCGTTCGAGCTGAACAGCGCGCGAAGGTCCCGGCTCACGTCATCCCCCAGAAATGATCACCTGGGCGTCAACCTATGCCCATCCGGCCGCCGGTGGCAGTGCCCCGCGAGTGCTGGTGGGCTGTCTCTCGGCCATGTTCCGTGCACCGCGGTCCGGCAGAGGGTGCAGGAGTTCCGCCGGCTGGTCGCGACGCGTGGTCCTGTCTCACCGAAACCGGCCAGGAGACAATGACCGTTTCGGAGCAAGATCAACAGAAAGGGGGGAGTGCCGTGTCCGACACCCCCGACTTCTCCGGCCTGGGCGGCGGGGCTGACCAGCAGGCGTTCGACATCGTCCGGGACGTGGTGAGCTGGTACAACACCCAGCTGGCCGCCGAGCGCCGCTCGCCGGTCCCCGACGAGGAACGTGTCGAGGAGTTGAAGGCCGGACGGCAGACCGCGCTCGATGACCAGGCGCGCCTGGAGGCCGCCGATCCGCAGGAGACCGCCCGGATCGCTGCCGCCTACGCGGCCCGGCTGAAGGAGCTGAAGGAGTCGTAGCCCCGGCGGGGCAGCGGCAAGGGCCATGCCTGGGGGTGCGGTCGGCCGATTCGGGCCGGCTGCACCCGTGCGGGCATCAGCGGCCGCGCCAGCGCGGCGATGTCGTCCAGCTCGCGGCGGTGCTGCGGCAGCGCCCGGCGCAGCCCCTCGTAGAGCTTGAGGAACGCCGCGGCTTCCTGGCCGGTGTAGGGCCGCTGCTGTTCCGCCGCCAGTGCCCAGGCCGCCTGCCGGCCGCCGCTTTGCTCCTGGCGGAGAAGGGCCTCGCCGTCCCGGCGGAGCACCGTCACCGCCCCGACGGCAGGGTGGCTCTGCGCGAGCTCCACGATGTCGGCCAGCGCCTGGAAGCAGGTGTCGTGTCCGGAGCGTGAGGTGAAACGGCCGTGGCCGCCGATCTGCAAGGCCCGGGCGTACCGCAGCGCCGTGCCGAGCCGGCTGTCGGCTGCTCGTACGGCCGGGACCACCAGCTCGACCGGCGGATAGCCGGCGGCCACGAACGGCAGCGCACTGGCCAGGAATTCCTCCACACTGCCCGGCGCGCCCTCGATGAGCAGGTCGCCGCGAGCAGCCCGTACGTAGGCTTCGGCCTCGGTGAACCAGGTCCGGTAGTCGTGGCGGATCGCGGCGCCAGCGTTGCGCGGGTCGTCGCGCAGCAGCTGGAAGTAGTCGGGGTGCGAGATCTTGAAGTCGTCGCCCACCAGACGCGTCGTCCCGGGCCGCATCGCGCGTTTGACCATCGTCGCTACCGCCGTCTTGCCCGCCCCGGGCTGGGCCAGCACGTACACCACCTGCGGGACGTCCCGGGCAATGATGCCGCCCAGGTACGACGGCACGATCAGCTCGTCGAAAACCCACCGGTGCTCCGCCGCCGACAGCCGGTGGTAATCCACGCCCGGAGCCTGTCGCCGCGGCTGGGCAATGCGGCGGACCGGCTCCGCGAGCGCGGCAGCCCGTTCGGTGTCCCGCTGGACCGCCAGACGCCGGTCCTCGCAGGGCAGATCGCGGTGCAGCCGCTGATCGGTGCGCGCCAGGTCACGGCGGAAGACGGCTGTCTCCCGCGCGCTCCACGGCCGCGACCGCTCGTAGGCCACGACGCGGTCGGCCGCCGCCCGCCGGCGCCACGCCCCGTCGATGAGCTCGTTGTCGTAGAGGACCGTGCCGTCGCGCCGTACGACCGTGATGCGGTCGGCCAGCTGCTCGGCCTCGATAGCGGCCAGCGTCGCGAGCATCCCGCGTGCGCAGAGGTCATGGTTCTCCCACGACACGTACCGGCCTCCGCCGTCGACGGCCTCGGAGAGGAACCGGTCCAGGATGCCGAGCTGGCTCAGGGCCTCCGCCGCCGCCACCGCCACCACTTCGATCCGGTGGCCCGCCTGCCGGTAGGCGGCTGCTGACGTACGGAAGGCGTCGGCATCGGCGAGCGCGGACTCGACCACGGCGTCGTAACCGCCGGCACGCACGCAGTCCTCCACGGCGGCCTGCCAGCGGCGCGTATCGGCCCTGACCTTCACACCCGCGGTACGGACGTCGGCGGCCAGCATTCGCCTGTAGCGCTGGTGCGCGGTCTTGTACAGATCACTGCAGACCCGCACCGCACCGCCCCGACGGTCCAGCGCCGCCTGGACGAGATCGGCGACATCCGTCTTCCCTGCGCCCGGCTGTCCGCCGACGATCACGACGACGGGCCGGACCTGTCGCACCGCGCCCTTCGTGGCTGTCGGCAGGATCACCTTGTGTAAAACGTCGCGGCTCTCCCCCTCGGACAACTCGTCCGAGACGACGTCCTTCTCTCCCACCAGTCCTCCTGGACGGCCATCTTCACGCGCGGCCAGCTTCCTGGCTGCTGCCTGCCACCGTCGGCAGACCATGGTCAACATAGCATCCGTACGTGATCCGTACGGAGTATGTACGCGATTCATTCGCCATACGTACGGTTCAAGGGGTAAGGTGTGGTCAGGAGGTGTTCCATGTCCGAGTTGTTCGACGCGGTCGACGCGCTCGTCGCGTCCCGCTCTCCACTGCCTTCGGCGGAGGAGCGCAAGCGGCTGCGCACCGCGCACGGCCTGACGCTGGACGAAGTCGCCGCCGCGCTGAAAGTGCGCCGGGCCACGGTGTCCGGCTGGGAGTCGGCCAAGAAGCCGACCGAGCCGCGCGGCCCGGAACGTGAGGCGTACGCACGGCTGCTGGCGAAGCTCGCGGAGCTCTACCCCGCGCCCTCACCGCCGGAGACGCCGGCCGCCCCGACGGTGCCGGTCACGTTCACCGGCACGCCCGCTCCGGCGGAAGCGCAGACTCTGTCCACAGGCCCGGCCGCCGAAGCCGCAGCCGCAGCCATGACTGCACACGAGAACACCCAGACCCCTGCCCCCGTCGCCGCTGCTCCGACGACCGCATCGCGTCCGGCGCGCACCGCCAGGCCGTCGTCGACGTCGCGCCGACCGGGTGCGAAGAAGGCCGCTCCGGCCGGCACTCCGGCGGGCGGCACCGACCCGCGGTTCGAGAACGGGCCTTTGGCGGTCCTGGACGTCGACGCCGACGGGAAGGTGCTGGCATACTGCACCGGCGGCCTGGTCCTGGACGTGCCCGCCAAGTCCTTGCCGTCCCTGGTGGAGTGGACGCTGAAGGAGGCGAAGCTCGGGCAGCCGAAGCTGTCCGGTCCCGGCAAGGACGCCGACCCGCTGATCGTGCTCACCCAGGCCGCGCTGGAGCGCTACGGCCTGCCGGTCACCCTCACCGATGAGGAGCGGCTTGCCGGGCGGATCCCGGAGGGCCACAAGGTCGTCAAGCAGCTGACCCGCGCCGACTGGCAGCTGACGAAGCGTGGGTTCGGGCCGTGGGCGCGGATCTACCGGCCCGCCAAGGGCTCGGACCGCCAGTGCGTGCAGCTGTGCATCCCGTCGTGGAACGCGCTGGACACCCGCCACTGGGGCGAGGCCGGGCAGCTCCCGCCGGCGGAACTCGCCCGGCTCTTGGGCGTGTACGCGTCCCGGGTGATGACGCCGCGCGGCTCGACCGCGGTGACCGGCCTGGAGCTGATGACCGCGCTGCACCCGGCGACCCGCGCTTCCGAGCCCGACGCCGACGGCAAGCGGCACTCCGAGCACAACCCCGGCTCGCTGGGCAAGGACCCGGTGGACTGCGCGCCGTGCGAGGCCCCCGACGGGCACCCGGTGCTCAAGGACCTGCCCCGGTTCCACGTGCGCGGTCCGGCGGAGAAGTTGTTCGAGGAGGCGTTCGACTGGGCGCGGCCGATGACGGATGCCGAGTGCACCCTGCGGCACCTGGTCGGCATCGATGTGAACATGGCCTTCGCCGCCGGCGCCAACGGCCTCGTCGTCGGCCTCGGCGCGCCGACGCACGTCAAGGCCCCGGTGTTCGACCCGAAGCTGCCGGGCTCGTGGCTGGTGGACCTGTCCCATGTCGACCTGTCCCGGGTGAAGGTGGGCAAGGACAAGTGGGTGGAGCTGGACGCCGGTCTGCTGCCCAGCCCGTTCACCCCGAAGGGGGACCGCCCGGACGGGCCGGCCTGGTACGCGACGCCGACCGTCGCCTACGCCCAGGAGCTCGGGTTCGACGTCGCGCCGATCGAGGCGTACGTCCGGCACGACAACGGCCGCTACCTGGACGGCTGGTACAACCGTTTGCGCGACGCCTACCTCGCCACGATGGCCGACCTCGGCGTCGACGCCGACCTGTCGCCGGAGGACTTCCTGGCGGCGATGGACGGCTACAAGGAGCGTGACCCGGAGCTGGCGATCGTCGTCTCGGCGATCAAGGCGACGGTCAAGGGCGGCCTGGGGAAGCTACGCGAGCGCCCGCGTGGCGAGGGCTGGCGGCCCGGCGAGCCGTGGCGCGCCCTGTCCCGCCCGACGTGGCGGCCGGACATCCGCGCGGCGGTCATCTCCCGCACCCGGATCAACCTGCACCGCAAGATCGTCAAGCACGCGGCGCTCACCGGGCAGTACCCGGTCGCGATCTTGTCCGACTGCGTCGTCTACGCGGCCGACGGGCCCTCGCCGCTGGACTTCCTGCCGTACCGGGACGGCAAGCCGCTGCCGGGCGGCTTCAAGCTCGGCATCAACCCCGGCCTGGTCAAGCACGAGGGCACCCAGACCGTCCTGTGGGGCGAGGGCGTCCGGGACCAGTTCAAGGCCCCGGAGCTTAACCTCGCCCGGTACATCAAGGACGGCACCGTCACCGACGTCGACAACGGAGAGTAGGAGAGGGCGATGACCCTGTTCGGGGACGGCCTGGACGCCGCGGTGCAGAAGGCGTTCACCCGCCCGGCGCCCAAGAGCGCGGGCGCGCAGATGCGGTACCTGGTCAAGCAGCTCAAGGGCACCAAGCCGGTCGCCCAGATGCTGCGCATCTCCCAGCGCACCGTCGAGCGGTACGTGAAGGACCAGATCAAGAAGCCGCGCCTGGACCTCGCCGCGCGCCTGGAGCGCGAGGTGAAGAAGCGGTGGCAGCCGCAGATCCGGGCCAAGGCCCGGCAGAAGGCGGCGACCACCGGCGGCATCGTCATCGACACCCGCGCCCGCATGGGCTACACCGCGCCGATCGGGTCGACGGACCAGGACCGCCTCCGGCACCTGACCGTCGCCCTGCCGCCCCGCTACGCCGCCCGCCTCTTCGAGGCCCAGGAGCGGGGGGCCAGCGACCGGGAGCTCAAGGAGATCGCCGCCGAGGCGCTCAAGGATGTGTACTTCCAGGACAACGGCCGCCGCGCCGGCCAGCTGGAGGAGGTCCGTCTCACGGACATCGAGCACCTGGAGTTCGAGCTCTAGCGACCGCGCCCCGAACAGCCCGCGCGCCCGGATGAGACTGAGTCCTTGAAATGGCGGATTAGCGGCCGACTTGGCGGAGCTGAGCGGTTGAATTCGCGGCTGCGCCGTCGAGGTCACGCGTGTCCACGCTGGTGGGCTTGGCGGTCGGCGGCGACCGAAGTGCACTAAATGGTGAACTGCGCGCAATGCCTGTGGTCCGTCTTGGAGCGAGCAGTAGCGTTCACGGGAGACGGCGAGTGAAGTTCCCCGCCGTCGGTGCACGACGATGCGAATCCCCTATTCCGGAAGGAACCTCTATGGGCGATGAAGAGGCACCCGTGCCGTCCGGCTCTCCCACCTACACCTTCGAACCCGGCGACACTCTGTGGGCCGTCGCCGAACGCTTCTACGGCGACGGCAACCGCTACCGCGACATCGCCGCCGCCAACGGCATCGACAACCCGGACGCGGTGGAAGTTGGCCAGGTGCTGACGATTCCGTGATCCGGGCCGCAACAGGATGAAGGCCCCGAGACGCCAACGCGCCGGGGCCATCATCTTTCGTCACTGGCCAACACCAGCCCCACGCGCTGAGCGCTTCAGTTTGGCGATCCCCGCCAGGTCAAGCACTCAGTCACACCGGACCAGTTGAGGGTCCGGGCGCGCTCGCATACCCGCGGGGGTCGAATGCTCATGCACGCGATGCCGGGCGGGCGACGGCGAGGCGTCCGGGCCTCCCGCCGCCGGCCCTGCCGGACGGCATCGCACACCCGCACGAACGCCTGAATCTGTCCACAGGCACTCTGTGTTGTGCTCTGGCCATGACTGATCACGAGACGCAGCAAGTGGCCCGCCGGCGCGGCAAGGTCCTGGACGCCCTCGTCCGGGCGGAGCGGGCGACCGTCACCCGCTCCGCACCGAAATCCGCGAAGGCTCAGGTGAAATTCCTTCTCACGCGGGTGCAGGGCTCTACGAAGGCCCTCGCCGAGCGCCTGGGAGTCTCCCGCCGCACGGTGGAGCGCTACCGTGCCGGGCAGCTGAAGACGCCGCAGAAGAAGCTCCAGCAGACCCTGGTGGAGGAGACCGCTTCGGAGTGGCAGCCGCAGGTCAGGGCCCAGGCCAGGGAGCGCGCGGCCACCTTCGGCGGCATGGTGGTCGAGGTCTGCGCCTACTTCGGGTTCACCGCCTCAGGGTCCTCCGACGACGGCCGCGAGCGGTTCATCACCACGGCGATCTCACCCCACTACGCCGCCCAGATCCTCCGTCTCCAGGAGGCCGGTGCGACGGAGGAGGAGCTGCATCCGGTCGTCGCGGAGGCCATCACCGAGTCCTATTTCACGGAATGGGGCAGCCGCGCAGCGGGCCTCCGGGCAGATTTCACACACGTCCAGTCGATAGATTTTCATTTCTGAAGCAGCCGAATTCCGGGCCTGCTATAACACGTATTTGAGCCGAAGCACGATAGTTGTCACATAGGCAGGCTTGTTGTCACCGGTGATGTT
>NZ_JAEAMR010000019.1:104604-114547 GCF_015999245.1 Streptomyces sp. AV19
TTGGGGGGGGGCCCCCCCGGGGCGCCCCCGGCCCGGGCCACCCCCGGGGCGGGGGCCGCAACGCGGCCCGCTTTCCCTGCAGTTGGCCGGGCGCGCGGAGCGCGTCCGGCTGCGGTGAGCGGAGCGAGCCGCCTCCGCTCCGCGGGTCCCTCCGGGCTGCGCCCGGAGAAACGAACTCCTGCGCTTCGCGCAGGAGTTCCGCTCCCGCTCCGCGGGAGCGGAGGCGGCTCGCTCCGCTCACCGCAGCCGGACGCGCTCCGCGCGACCGGCCAACTGCAGGGAAAGCGGGCCGCGTTGCGGCCCGCGCCCGGGCGTTGCCCGGGCCGGTGGCCTCCGCTGCGCTCCAGCCGCCAAAAACGCTGGTTACGGGAGAGGGTGGGCGTGGCGCGCTTGACGGTCCGAGGGGCGGCAAGGAGAGGCCCGGACCCGTGGGCGCGGGACCAAGTTGACCGGCCGTCAAGCTGCTTTGGGGGGTGCTCGTAAGGCAACAGTAACGGAATATAGCCACGTTCGAGGGACTTTCAGGGTTCTAGATGCTTCACTTTGAAGTCCGAGATAGACTCTGGACTCAGAGAGCAGCACTACTAAGGGAGCTGGACCGGTTTCCGATCACGCTTCCCCGCTACTGGTCCGAGGCTGTGACCCGGTTCCGGTGAGGTTCACCGTAGCCGGTTGCGCGCCCACTACGTGCAGGTTTCCCGTTTCCTGCCCAGGTACGAGCCCAGGAGGAGGCAGACGGATATGTCGACCACGAGCCGAGCCGATCAGCGTGAGGCGGCCCAGCAGGAAGCCGTTGACGCGGTTGTCCGTACCCTCGAATTGCCTGCAAGACCGCTTGCGCCCGAGAGGGGGCTCCGGACTCAGGTGATCATGGCGACCGGGTCCGGGAAGACCCGGGTCGCGGCCCGCAGCGCGGAGAAGCTCCGTGCGGGCCGTGTGCTGGTGCTCGTCCCCTCACTAGACCTGCTCACCCAGACCGAGGCCGCGTGGCGCGAGGCAGGCCGCACGGGCCCGATGATCGGGGTCTCGTCCCTTCGGGGCGAGGACGTGTCCTTCCCCAACACCACGGACGTGGAGGAACTGGTCGACTGGGTGCGGCCGTTCGACAAGGTCACCGTGTTCGCCACGTACGCCTCCCTCGGGCTCGGCACACTGGGGCGCGCCCACAAGGCTGGCCTTCCGGGCTGGGACCTCATCGTGGTCGACGAGGCGCACCGGACCTCCGGTCGGCTGGGCAAGCCGTGGGCGGTCGTCCACGACAACACCCGCATCCCGTCCCTGCGCCGCCTCTACATGACGGCCACGCCCCGCCTGTGGCAGCTCGACGAGGACTCCGAGGGAGCGCCGGGCGAGCTGGTGGCGAGCATGGAGGACGATCCGGACGGGCCGTTCGGTGCGCGCTGCTACACGCTGACGCTGTCGGAGGCGATCGACCAGGGAATCTGCGCGCCGTACCAAGTGGTGTGCGTGGACATCACCGACACCCAGCTCCAGGCCGCCCAGCTCCTGGGCGCTGAGGGCCGCTCGGACGAGGTCCGCGGGGCCCGTCTCGCCGCGCTCCAGACCGCGCTGCTGAAGGCGTCCTCGGAGGAGAGCTTCCGGCGCACGCTCGTCTTCCACCACCTCGTCAAGGAAGCCGAAGCCTTCGCGGCGGGCCTCCCCGGCGTGGCCGCGCAGCTGCACTCCGCCCACCCCGAGCTGTACCCCAGGACGATCTGGGCGGACTGGCTGTGCGGCGAGCACAAACCGCTCCACCGCCGGCGCCTCCTGGGCGAGTTCGCCGACGGGATCGCCACGGACGGCACGGTCGTGGAGAAGTGCTTCCTGTGCTCGGTGAAGGTGCTGGGCGAGGGCGTCGACACCAAGCACTGCGACTCCGTCTACTGGGCCGACGTCCGCGGCTCCATGCCCGACCTCGTCCAGGCCGTCGGCCGCGCGCTGCGGATGCAGCCCGGCGAGGGCAAGATCGCCTCGCTCGTGGTGCCCGTCCTGCTCGGGCCGGGCGAGACAGCGGACAACATGCTCACCAGCCGCGCGTTCGGCGGCCTGGCGAAACTGCTGGAGGCGCTCAGGGCGCACGACGCCCGGGTCGTGGAGCAGCTGGCGCAGCAGCAGGCCCCCAGCGCCTACAAGCCCGTCCAGAAGGGTCCGCACGGGCAGGAGAGCCGGGGCGAGGGGACCGGGGCTGGCGGGCCGTCGAAGCCTGCCCGGCAGTTGCTGAAGTTCTCCACGCCGCGTGACCCGGCGCAGCTGGCCGCGTTCATCAATCTGCGGGTCCTCAACCCGGAGCACGAGCACTGGCGGCGTGGGGTGGAGGCCGCCGTCATCTACGCCCGCGAGCACGGCGACCTGAAGGTGCCGTTCACGTACCGCGTGCCCGGCCGTGGCGACCAGGCGGTTGAGGCCGAGGGGTGGCCGGCCTCGCTGGCCGACTTCCCGCTGGGGCAGTGGATCGCCGACGCCCGCCGCTTCTACGCCCGCGGGACCATGGACGAGGACCGCATCGAGCAGCTAGAGAAGCTCGGCATGGTGTGGTCCCACTTCGACGTCGCATGGGAGGAAGGACTCGCGGCGGCGCGCGGGTGGGCCGAGACGAACGGGCACCTGCTCGCGCCACTGAACGCCACCTACCAGGGCTACAAGGTCGGCATCTGGCTGAAGAACGCCCGCGCCGCCGCACGCAAGGCCGCCGAGAACGAACGACGGCGCGCCGAAGGCCTGCCCGTGGAGTCATCGGCCGGGGCCCTGCCGGACGAGCGGCGCGAGCAGCTGGAGGACATCGACCCATCCTGGTGCCCCACCTGGCCCGTCGAGTGGCAACGCGCCTTCCACCTCACCCGCCAGCACCTCGAGGCCAGCGGCCAGCTGCCCACATCGCCGGGCGACGTCGTGCACCAGGGCGAAGACCTCGGCCGGTGGGTCCGCTCGGTCCGGCTCGGCTGGGACAGCCTCACAGGCGTCCAGCAATGGCTGTGTGAACAGGTCCTCGGCATCGAACCCGCCAGCGAAGACGAGAAACCGCAGCCACGCCGTACACAGGCCGACAAATGGGCCGCCAACCTCACCGCCGCCCGCCAGTTCTTCGAACGCGAGGGACACCTGAAAGTACCCCGCAAGCACGTCGAGACCGTACTCTCCGAGGACGGCTGGGAGCTCCAATTCCGCCTGGGCGCATGGGTCAGCAACCAGCGCAGCAGGGCCGCCGCGCTCACGCCGAAGCGGGTGGAACAACTCTCCGCGATCGGGATGCGGTGGTCGTGATGGCCATCGCCGTCACTTGGTGGTCGTCATGAAAATGACATTGGGTTTCGTCATGCGTGTGCGGCTCGTCATCAAGCTACCAGTGCGAAACTGCGGCCCAGGTCAAGAATGAACTATGGCCAGAAGGCGCATGTTCGCAGGCGATGAGGGTCAGCCGTTGCCTCCACCGCCCGTCCGAGCGTGAGGGGCGCGCTGTGCTCTCTTACGGAGCTCACTGGACTGAACGATGATGGCTCGCACGAGCCTCTCATAGTGCCGTGCGTGGGCGGGATCGGCAACGGCCTGCGCGAAGACCTCCTTGGTGAGGCTTCGGTTGACGGCGCTGAGCGTGGTGCACGCCTTCTGGAGTGCAGCCAGGCCCTCAGGGATCTCGTCCTCCTCCCGGACACTCATCTCGTCTGCGGTCGTGCCGAGTTGAGTCGGGAAGCGGATCGGCCAGTGGCCCGCCATCCTGGGTGCGGGAGGCTGCGTTTCGGGTGCGTGCCGGGTGCTCGGCTCGCCTGCCTCCTGGTGGTCGCCGGCCTCATTCCGCCGGCTGCGTGTATCCCGCGCGGCCAGCGCCACCTCGGCCTGACGACGCCCCTTGGGCGACAGCGTGTAGAACACCCGCGCCGGACGCCCCGGATGCGGACCCTCCTCCCCGCAGCGCGTGACCCAGCCCAGCGCGGTGAGCCGGGCCAGGACCTGCGAAACCGTACTCTTCCCCACATCCGCCGACACAGCGATCCTCCCCGCCCACAGCGGATCATCCGCCGGTACCGACAGCAGCAGACGCAGCACCTCAACCATCGGGCGAGTCATACGGATCGCGGCAGCCCTCACACACCCGACCACACCACCCCACACCCCATAGGTCAAGAACGAACTACGCCCAGCCGCCCAGTGGTTCATCCGTGCGGGGGGTCTTTACCGGAAGATCGTGAGCTGCGTCCTGCGCTCGTCGGAACTGGCCCGGGAAACGGGCTTGTGGGAGATCTTGGGCTGGGCACGGCGCTATGCCGTGGCTGTCTTGCGGAGGGACGGGGATGGGGGCCGCGGGCGTGGGAGAGATCGCTGAAGGGCTGGAACGGGCGTTGTGTACGCGGCCGGTGCCGGTTGGTGTGGCCGCTGTGCGTTTCCTGATCAAGTCGGAAGGCTCGACAAAGGGCGTCGCTTGTCTTCTGGGGGTCTCTCAGCGCACGGTCCAAAGGTGGGTCACCTCCCGGCCGGGTATAAGGCGCCGCCCCGGCTGTGAACACGCGCAGAGGATCAGTGCGGTGGTCAGGGCGCGGTGGCAGCCCCGGGTACGTGCCCGGCAGCAGGCCCGGGCTGAGGCCGATGGCTTTGTCTTCCATGCCCGGGCGCGGTTTGGGTTCGCTGCTGCGGCGGGCTCGTCGGATGACCCGCGAAGGCGGCTGATCACCCAGCATCTGTCGGGGGCGGTGGCCCGTGAGCTGTTTGCGGCCCAGGATGCCGGCGCGGGCGAGCAGCAGCAGTTGGTGATCCTCGCCCGCGCCTTGGGGCACGCCTACTTCCGGGACGGGGGCCGGCGCGCCCACGGTCTGGTAGTCGCCTTCACCGATGTGGAGTTCGCCGACTTTTCCATCGGCTGACCTCGGGGGTGGGTATGGCTTGGTGGAGCCGGGCCTCGGTGTCAGGGCCTGGGGTCTCGGCGGGAAGACGGCTGCCGGGGTGTGGGCAGCAGCGCTGCGTAGCGTTGTGCTTCTCTGCGTTCGTGCCAGTCCCACTCGACGCGGCCGACAGGTCTGGTGCGCTGGTCGGTGGGCGGTTGAGACGGGCGGAGCTTGGCTTCCTCCGCCACGCGCAAGAGGTGGGCACGGTCGCGGGGGTCGGCCAGCAGATGATGCTCTTCGCCTGGTGTGAGCCGGGCGAAGCACACGGCGGCGTTCAGGAAGGTGCGTGCCCACAGCGGTACGGGGTGGGTGGCGCAGCCGTCGGTGTAGCGGGTGCGGTCGTGCAGGGCGAGTGTGTTCGCGGCGTCGTCGTAGTCGTGAGGGCGTGCGGTGGCGAGTTGCTGGAGGGAGGCGCCGGTGAAGAGGGTGGCGGCAACGGCTGCGGCCAGGCGGGGGTGGGCGGTCGCGGTGGCCAGGCGGTGGGCGACGTGCTGTGCGGTGTGCGGGGTGAGGGGTGCGGGTGGCGGGCGGTGGGCGGTGGTGCCAGGCGATCGGCGGCGGTGTGCACGGGGTGGTGCAGGGTGTGGGGCTGTCGTAGGAGATGAGGCGGTCGAGTGCGGGCAGGGTGAGCCACCGGTTGGCCGGCCGGGCGGGCTTGTTCGCAGGCGAAGGTTCGACGGCGGTGGTGCCGTAGTAGTGGCAGCGTGCGGCGGGGAAGGCGGCGGTAACGGCGTATTCGGCCGTTTGCAGGGCCTGGTGCAGGGCGGCGGGCAGGTGGGGGCGGTGGCAGACCAGGGGGCTTCCCCCTGAAAGCTGAACACGGCTTATGCGGCTTGTGTCAGGGTAGGTGCGTGTCCATCAGGGGTCCCTTCTGAGCAGGCGCCCACCTGATTCATGACACTCCCGGGAACCGGGCCTTTTCGTGTTTTGAGGCGTGGCCGGGCCTCGCATCGAACACGGCGTGAGGCATGCGTAGAGACGGGACAGGGAGCCCCAGGAGGAACACCGATGCCCCAGTGGCGAGGAACCTAGGACACCGGGACGTCGGCTTCATTCAAGAGCAGTTACACGGTGGCGGGCGCCGCTGCTTCGGCAGCACTGTGACCACCGCTCACCTGGTCGAGCAGTAGTTCCGCAACCTCTGCCAGGTCCTGCGGTGAGAGCTGCGCGGCAAGTGTCTCTACCACATCAGCGGGGGAGCGTGAGGGGATCACGATGGCCGTCGGTGAGGGCTCTACCGTCACGGGCTCGTTGCCGGGCGAAGGCTCAGCAGCCGCAGGTACCGCAGGTACGGCTCCCTTTACTTGGCCGGTTGCGCCTTCGGTACTCGTTTGCGCAGGCAAGCCGGGTGGCCGTTCGGTGGGGTTATCCCGAGGCGTCGTCGGGTCGGCTGAGGGCAGCTGTTTCTTCTGGTTTACCGCGGTAAACCGCGAGGAGCTCTGCTGTTCGGACGCCTTTGGTGCCCGCTTTTGCCGGGGAGCGCGCTGTGCGGCTGCTCGGCGTTGCTGTTCGGCCTCCCACGCTGGCTGCTGATCGGACGCCGGAAGGCCCGCGATGTCGCGAGCGACGCGCACAGGCATGTCGCCGGACGAGACGAGATCCTGCAGCTCGGCGGTCAGCTTCAGGAGCTTGCGCTGTTGGCTCACCCAGCCCTTGGTCTTCCCATAGTGCTCGGCCACCTTGTCGGCGCCTCCGAGCTCATTGACCATGGTCTCGATACCGAGGGCCCGCTCGATCGGGTCGAGGTCCTCCCGGTCGTTGTTCTCGGCGAGCACGGCATCGAGGAAGTCGGCCCGGCTCTTCGCCACGTCCTCGTTGTGTACGACGTCTAGCGTCTTACGGCTGGCAGCCTGCGACGCTCGGTACCGGCGCTCACCGTTGGCGATGACGTAAGAGGCTGTGCCCACGTGGGGCGCTTCGTCGGGCCAGAGCTTGAGATAGGCGGCGCGCGAGACGACGACAGCCGGCTGCAACTGGCGCTTCTCCAGCTTCTCGCCGAACTCCTTGAGGTCGTCCTCGGAGCCGAAGTTCCGGCGCGGGTTGAAGCGGGTCGGCACGAGCTTGTCGAGGGGGAGGGTCAACAGCAGCGGGTCGCTGCGGCCCGGGACGTCGTCGACCTTCTGGCCAGCGAGCGAGGCGAGACTGGTGCGGCGGCCGGCCATCAGACGTTACCCCCGTACCCCTGCTCGAGGGCCAGGCGGAAGAAGTCCTCGCGGGCTTCCATAGCGACCCTGTTCTTCGGGTACTGGGTGACGACACGGCCTTCGACGGAGGCCCGAGTGTGCACCTTGTACCTACGGATTACCGTCCGAGTGCGAGCCCAGCCCTGAGCGTCGATGTACTCCTGGGTGTCCACCAAGTCCGCGGTCCCGTCGCGGGGATCCCAGTTGTTGATCACGACCGTGAAGGGGAGGCCCGACGGCTCGATGACCTTCTGGATGGTCCGGGCCGTCGGGTCGAAGGCGAGGCCCTCAGGCGGCATGGGCACGATGACATCGTGCGCGTACTTCAGCGCCTCCAGAAGGAGGTTCTCGTCCTGAAGGCTTCCGGGGGTGTCGATGAAGACGTGCTGAAGTCCCTTGTTGCTGTTCTTAAGGACGTCAGCGACTACAGCTCCCAGGTTCAGCGTCGTGGTGGTCTTGCCCACCCCGCCCTTCTGGTTGGCGATGACGTGGACCTTGGCGCCTGTGTCCTTGAGGATCTGCAGGTTCTCCGGAGTCTCATGCTCCTGGGAGAAGTCGAAGGGCAAATCCGTGATGCGATTCGCCCACCAGACCGTGGATGCCTGTGGGTCAATCGATACAACGTAAACGCTTGCTGGCATTGATGCTCCGTTTGCTTCCCGATGGTTCCGGTACTTCGGGCAGAGGGCATCATGCCAGAAGCCTGGCCTCCGCTCTGACCAGGACATACACAGATCGACTGAATGGCCCGGCCAGACCTCGTCTGGTTTACCGCGGTAAACCAGACGAGGCGGTTGGCGGCGCCCAACGGGCTAGTGATCCTGACCGAGGCGGTAGAAGGCTTTGCCATCGTGAGGTCGTACGCCGAGGGCTGTGTAGAAGGCGAGGGCGCTGGTGTTGTCTCTGTCGGCTGTCCACTCCACTCGGTTGCATGCGGCCCTCGCCGCCGCTTGGCGGACCTGACCCATGAGGGCGGTGGCAACGCCCCGACGCCGGGCGCCTTCGCAGACGAAGAGCTCCTTGAGAAACAGCGAGCTGTCCGCGCCGGCGGCGGGCCAGAGGAAGCTGTAGGAGGCCATGCCCAGGATCTCTCCGCCGCTGTCACGGGCCAGGAGAACGGTGGCGGCGGACTGACTTCCGAAGAGCTGGGAACGGACCTGGTCCGGGTCGGCGGCGACGTTCGCTCCGCCGTAGTAGGACTCGATCTCGCCGATCAGCTGTGCGATGGCGTCCGCGTCCTGCTCGACGGCCTGCTCGATGCGCATGGTGTCGTTCATCCTTCCCCTCCTGGCAGCGCCAGCATCTCGTGGAGCTCGCGTACCTCCGGCAGCTTCTGCCGCGTCGCAGGCACGGTAGTGGCCAGCTCCTTGGCCCGGTAGACGATCAGGGCGCTGCGGTGTTCTTCGGGCAGGGCGGTGAGGGTGGCGACCGCGTGAGTGGCTGCGGCCGCGGTGTCGCCGTCCGAGGCCAGGCACACCGCCTGGTCGAGCTGGACGAGCGCACGGTCGGTGAGCTCGGACGCGGGGTACAGCTCCAGGGCTCGCTCGTGGTTCTCGCGCGCACGCCTGGTCTCGCCGAGATGCGTCCAGGCGTTGCCGCCGTGGAAGCGCAGCTGGCTCTCGGAGTACCCGAAGGCGGAGGCGGTCCGCTCGGCGGGATCGAGCCTGTCCAGCGCTGATTGCGCCTCGGCCAAGGCCGCGGCGGTCTCGCCGGCCTGGTGCAGAGCGGCGTATGCCCGGGCCTGGAGAGGAGCGGCCAGGGCCGGTCCCACGCACGGCAGACCCCCCGCCAGCCTCCGAGCCCTGTTCCCGAGCTCCACCGCCCCGTACATATCACCGTTGTAGTACTGCTGGTACGCCTCCTGCGCGTAGATCCACGACAACGTGGGCCGGTCTTCCGCGACGCCTGCGAGCTGACGGCCGGTACGCCACCAGGCGCGGGCCATCGGCTCACCGGACTTGAGCAGCGTCAGTGCCATCAGCCCGGACAGGCGGGCGGCCACGACCGTCAGCCGGCGCCGCACGGAAGAGGAATGGCGCTGACGTGGGGAGAGAAGGGGCTGCAGCACCGCGAAGTCGTCGACCAGTTCACCCAGCAACGGGCGCTCGGACCGGTAGCGGGTCGCCCGGCCATGCCGCTCCACCGTGTACTCCCAGTCCTCGACGCCCGCATCCGACATCGGGCCGGCGGCCAGATGCTCGCCCAGCCCCTGCTGCAGGGCGGCGGCCCGCTGCAGCACATCGGCCGCAGCCGGAGCCATCGCCAGGTGGACCAAGTACCCGCCGGCGTCCAGTACACGGTCCAGCACGGCGGCCAACTCCGGCGACGGATGACGGCGTCCGGTCTCCAGATCACCGATGTAGCTCTTGCCGCAGTGGGCTAGCCGGGCCAGCGCGCGCTGGGAGAGGTTGCCGCGCAAGCGGCGTAGCGCCTGGGCGAAGGTCTCGTCATCCATGGGGATCCCGTGTCCGCTGTGCCCGCACGGCTGCGGGCAGCAGCGGGCGGTGAACTCCTAGTCCAGGAGGTGGTGTTGACCCACGCTACTCGCGTGAGCCGACGTGCTCAGAGACAGGAAGGCCGAACTCATGCCCATCGCGACCCCCGCGCCCGCTTGTCGGCACTACAGCGCTCGGACCGACGGCCCGGACGGCACCGCCCCCATCGACGTCGAAGGCATTCAGCAGACCATCGCCACGGCCCTGGAGCCCGTTCCGCAGGGAGCCGAGTTCGTGCCCGAGGCCCTGGCGCTGACTGCCGGCCTGTTGTCCGGCCATGTGACGCTGCTTTTGCCGTCGGCTGAAACCGAGCACCGCTCACGCCGGCCTGACCTGAGAAGCCATCCGCATTCCGAATGTGATCGTTGGGTTTCTGCTGGTCGGGCATGAA
>NZ_JAEAMR010000002.1 GCF_015999245.1 Streptomyces sp. AV19
GCCACCATGGACTGGACATGGAGAATCCTGTTTCTGGTCGCCGCCGCCACCGGAACCCACGCCGAAGTGCAGCTGCTGGAATCTGGAGGGGGCCTGGTGCAGCCCGGCGGCAGCCTGAGGCTGTCCTGCGCCGCCAGCGGCTTCACCTTCTCCAGCTACGCCATGAACTGGGTGCGCCAGGCCCCAGGCAAGGGACTGGAGTGGGTGTCCGCCATCACCATGAGCGGCATCACCGCCTACTACACCGACGACGTGAAGGGCCGCTTCACCATCTCCCGGGACAACAGCAAGAACACCCTGTACCTGCAGATGAACTCCCTGAGGGCCGAGGACACCGCCGTGTACTACTGCGCCAAGGAGGAGTTCCTGCCAGGAACCCACTACTACTACGGAATGGACGTGTGGGGACAGGGAACCACCGTGACCGTGTCCAGCGGCCAGCCCAAGGCCCCCAGCGTGTTCCCACTGGCCCCATGCTGCGGCGACACCCCCTCCAGCACCGTGACCCTGGGATGCCTGGTGAAGGGATACCTGCCAGAGCCAGTGACCGTGACCTGGAACTCCGGCACCCTGACCAACGGCGTGAGGACCTTCCCAAGCGTGCGCCAGTCCAGCGGACTGTACTCCCTGTCCAGCGTGGTGAGCGTGACCTCCAGCTCCCAGCCAGTGACCTGCAACGTGGCCCACCCAGCCACCAACACCAAGGTGGACAAGACCGTGGCCCCAAGCACCTGCTCCAAGCCAACCTGCCCTCCTCCCGAGCTGCTGGGCGGCCCCTCCGTGTTCATCTTCCCTCCCAAGCCCAAGGACACCCTGATGATCTCCAGGACCCCAGAGGTGACCTGCGTGGTGGTGGACGTGAGCCAGGACGACCCCGAGGTGCAGTTCACCTGGTACATCAACAACGAGCAGGTGCGGACCGCCCGCCCTCCCCTGCGCGAGCAGCAGTTCAACTCCACCATCCGGGTGGTGAGCACCCTGCCAATCACCCACCAGGACTGGCTGAGGGGCAAGGAGTTCAAGTGCAAGGTGCACAACAAGGCCCTGCCCGCCCCCATCGAGAAGACCATCAGCAAGGCCAGGGGCCAGCCACTGGAGCCCAAGGTGTACACCATGGGCCCTCCCCGCGAGGAGCTGAGCTCCAGGAGCGTGTCCCTGACCTGCATGATCAACGGCTTCTACCCCAGCGACATCTCCGTGGAGTGGGAGAAGAACGGCAAGGCCGAGGACAACTACAAGACCACCCCAGCCGTGCTGGACAGCGACGGCTCCTACTTCCTGTACAACAAGCTGTCCGTGCCCACCAGCGAGTGGCAGCGGGGCGACGTGTTCACCTGCTCCGTGATGCACGAGGCCCTGCACAACCACTACACCCAGAAGAGCATCTCCAGGAGCCCCGGCAAGAGGGGAAGGAAGCGCCGGTCCGGCAGCGGAGCCACCAACTTCAGCCTGCTGAAGCAGGCCGGCGACGTGGAGGAGAACCCAGGACCAATGGTGCTGCAGACCCAGGTGTTCATCTCCCTGCTGCTGTGGATCAGCGGAGCCTACGGAGCCATCCAGATGACCCAGTCCCCCAGCTCCCTGTCCGCCAGCGTGGGCGACAGGGTGACCATCACCTGCAGGGCCAGCCAGGGCATCAGGAACGACCTGGGCTGGTACCAGCAGAAGCCCGGCAAGGCCCCCAAGCTGCTGATCTACTCCGCCAGCACCCTGCAGTCCGGAGTGCCCAGCCGGTTCTCCGGCAGCGGCTCCGGAACCGACTTCACCCTGACCATCAGCTCCCTGCAGCCCGAGGACTTCGCCACCTACTACTGCCTGCAGGACTACAACTACCCCTGGACCTTCGGCCAGGGCACCAAGGTGGAGATCAAGAGGCAGCCAGCCGTGACCCCATCCGTGATCCTGTTCCCTCCCTCCTCCGAGGAGCTGAAGGACAACAAGGCCACCCTGGTGTGCCTGATCTCCGACTTCTACCCCCGCACCGTGAAGGTGAACTGGAAGGCCGACGGAAACAGCGTGACCCAGGGAGTGGACACCACCCAGCCAAGCAAGCAGTCCAACAACAAGTACGCCGCCAGCTCCTTCCTGCACCTGACCGCCAACCAGTGGAAGAGCTACCAGTCCGTGACCTGTCAGGTCACCCACGAAGGGCACACCGTCGAAAAATCTCTGGCCCCCGCCGAATGTTCTTGATA
>NZ_JAEAMR010000020.1:0-38783 GCF_015999245.1 Streptomyces sp. AV19
GGGGGGGGGTCCTGGGGGGGCGGGGGGTGGGGGGGGGGGCCGGGGGGGGGCCCGGGGCCGGGGGGGCCCCCCCGCCGGGGGCCCCCCCGGGGCGGGGGGGGGGGGGTTGGGGGGGCCGCGGGTGGGGGGGGGCCCGGGGGGGTGGTCGCGGGGGGCGCGGGGGGGGCCCCCCGCCCCCGGCCCGCCCGGACGGCGCCCCCACGCGACGCGACCGGGCGGGCCCGTGACTTCCCCGTACCGGCGCCCGGCGGGGCGGGACGAGTGTGACGAGGGGGACGGTGTCAACCTGCGGCGGGTCGTATACCCTCGTCCGTGTGAATCTGCTTGTAAAGCGACGCCACGTGGACTTCCTGCGCGTCACGAGCATGTCCTGTCGCCGCTCCGGCTGACCAGCGCCTCCTGCTGCCCGGCATCTTCCCCGGGCCGGGGCGCTCACCGCGCTGACCTTGCGCTTTTCCAGGGCTTTCCGTCGTAGCCCATCCCTTTTTCCAGCTTTTCCGGCCTTTTTCGCACCAGCCTGCCGCCTTGTCCCGTCCTGCCCGCACACCCTCGCGGCGGTACGGGCCGTCCGGTGACCCCGGAGGTGAGCGGGCCCCTCACGCAAGCTGTGGACACCTCATGAACGACAAGCTCCCCGTCATCGACCTCTCCGCCGCCTCCGGCACCCCCGACGAGCGCGCCCGCTTCCACGAGGCGCTGCACGCGGCCGCCCGCGACGTCGGCTTCTTCCACCTGACGGGCCACGGCATCACCGACGACGAGACCGCCGAACTGATGCGCACCGTGCGGGCCTTCTTCGCCCTCCCGGAGGCCGACCGGCTCGCCGTCTCCAACCTCAACTCGCCCCACTTCCGCGGCTACACCCGCATCGGCGACGAGCGCACCGGCGGCAGCCAGGACTGGCGGGACCAGATCGACATCGGTGCCGAGCGCGCCCCGCGTGTGCCGGCCCCCGGGGAACCCGGCTACTGGTGGCTGGACGGCCCCAACCAGTGGCCCGCCGCCCTCCCCGGGCTGCGCACCGCCGCACTGGGCTGGATCGACCGGCTGAGCGCGGTCGCCGAGCGGCTGCTGCACGAGCTGCTCACCGCGATCGGGGCGCCCGCCGGCTTCTACGACGACGCCTTCGCCGACCGCCCCCACCTGCACCTCAAGCTCGTCCGCTACCCCGGCAGCGCCCCCGACGGATCCGGCCAGGGCGTCGGCTGGCACAAGGACTACGGCTTCCTGACCCTGCTCCTGACGGACGAGGTCGGCGGGCTCCAGGTCGAGGGTCCCGACGGGTCGCTCCTGGACGTGCCGCCGCTCCCCGGCGCGTTCGTGATCAACCTGGGCGAGCTGCTGGAGGTGGCCACCGACGGCTACCTCAAGGCCACCAACCACCGTGTGGTCAGCCCGCCCGGCACCCGTGAGCGCTACTCCGTGCCCTTCTTCTACAACCCGCGGCTCGACGCCCGGATCGAGCCCGTGCCCTTCCCGCACGCCGACCGGGCCCCGGGCGTCACCCAGGACGCGGCCAACCCGCTGTTCGCCGAGTACGGCCGCAACGAGATCAAGGGCTGGCTCCGGGCGCACCCCGCCGTGGCGGAGCGCCACCACCGGGATCTGCTGGAGGCCGCGCCCGTCGGGTGAGACCGGCGTCACAACCCTGCCCCCTGTAGCGCCCATCAAGGGTTTGTAAAGTGATCGGGCGTCATCACCTCGGGATCGCAGGCCCGAGGGTTTGGGGGTGGGGTTGTGCGGGAGCTGGGGACCGGGATCGGCTGGCGGCCGGAGATCGCCGACGAGATCGCGGGGCTGACCGGGATCGACTGGGTGGAGGTCGTGGCGGAGAACATCTGCCCCGGCCACCTCCCCGACGCCCTGCGCCGGCTGCTCGACGCCGGGACCGCCGTCGTCCCGCACGGCGTCTCGCTCGGCCTCGGCGGTGCCGAACGCCCCGACCTCGCCCGCCTCATGGCCCTCGCCGAGCGCGCCGAGGCCCTGGGGTCGCCGCTGGTCAGCGAGCACATCGCGTTCGTCCGCTCCTCCGGCGGGCCCGGCCCCCGGCTGGAGGCCGGGCACCTGCTGCCCGTGCCCCGCACCCGGGACGCGCTCGACGTGCTCTGCGAGAACGTACGCATCGCCCAGGACGCGCTGCCCGTGCCCCTCGCCCTGGAGAACATCGCCGCCCTCATGGCCTGGCCCGACGAGGAGCTGACGGAGGGTCAGTTCCTCGCGGAGCTCGTCGAACGCACCGGCGTGGGGCTCCTCGTGGACGTCGCCAACCTCCACACCAACCACGTCAACCGGGGCGAGGACCCGGCCCGGGCGCTGGACGAACTGCCCGTCGAGGCCATCGCCTACGTCCACGTCGCCGGCGGGTACGAACGCGACGGGCTCTGGTACGACAGCCACGCCCACCCCGTCACCCGGCCCGTGCTCGACGTCCTCGCCGAGCTCTGCGCCCGCGTCGTCCCGCCCGGCGTCATGCTGGAACGCGACGACGACTTCCCGTCCGGGGAAGCGCTGTCCGCCGAACTGGACGCGATACGCGGCGTGTTGGCCGGAGCCCGCCATGGCTGAGACCGACGCCGCCCGCGAGCGGCTCGCCCGCGCCCAGTACGCCCTGCTCGCCTCGCTCGTCACCGACGCCCCGCCCCCGCCGGGCTTCGACCCGCACCGGATCGCCGTCCAGCGCCGGGCACTTCGGGCCAAGCGCGCCGGCGTCGTCGCCCGGGTGGCGCCCGAACTGCCCGCCCTGCTGGGCGAGGACTACCGACGGCTCTTCCTCGACTACGCCGCGAAGCGGGCCATGACGGACGGCTACCACCGCGACGCCCTCGACTTCGCCCGCCACCTGATCGGCGTACGGGCCGTGCCCGAGCCCCAGCTCGGCCGACTGGCCGACTGGCTGGCCGGAGCCACCGCTCCGCCGGCCGCTCCGCCCGGACCCCTCCGCCGGCTCGTGACCGCCCTGCGCGGCGGACGGAAGGCAGGAACCCGATGACCGTGGTCGTGCCGGTGACGCTCCTCGCCGTCGTCGCCCCCGCGCTGTGGACCCTGTGGCTGTGGTGGCGGGCCCGCCACCCGGGGACCGGTCCTTCGCCGGCGCCCGACCTGCTCCGGGCCGCCTACCTCCAAGGCGGCGCGGGCCGGCTCGTGGACGCCGTGATCACCAGGATGTGGCAGGACGGACGCGTCACGGTGCGCGGCGGCCGGCTCACCGTGACCCGCGCGGTCGCCCACGACGCCGTGGAACGCGCCCTGCTCGCGCAGTGCGGCCCGGGCTGGGCCAAGTCGCTGAAATGGCTGCGTATCGGACTGCGCAGGGACGCGGCCCTGGAGGCACTGCACCACGACCTCGTCGCGCGGGGCATGCTGGCCGGCCCGCGGACGTGGCGCCTGTGGCGGCGGGCCGTCCTGGTCCAGCGCGTCGGTCTGCCCGTCGCCCTGGTCACAGCCCTGTTCGTCGACGCCGCGCTGTTCCCGGGCGTGCTCGCGACGGCCGTCCCGGGCCTGGCCGTCGCCATCGCCTGCCGGCCGCGCAAGCGCCGCATCCCCTGGACCGCCCCCGGCGAGCGCCTCGCCCGGCGGATGCGCGCGGACGGCCCCTGGAGCACCACTGACGCCCGGCTGCACCCGGAGGGCCACGCCGGCGTGGTCGCCGTCCACGGCACGGACAAGCTGGCGGACGCGTCGCTCCGCGAGGAGTTCCGCAAGGCGAACGAGGCGGACCGGCAGCGTCGCGCGGGCGGCGGTTCCTCGTCGTCGTCCTCCTCCTCCACGTACTGGGTGTACGGGGCGGCGTCGTCCTGCTCCGTCGTGGTCGGCGCCTCCTGCGACGGGGGCTGGAACGAGGCGGGGTGGGGCGACGGAGGGTCCTCGTCCGGCGGCTCCGGCGATTCGGGCGGGTCGGGGTGCTCGTCGGGGTCGAGCTGTTCCAGCTGTTCCTCGTCGAGCTGCTCCTCCTGAGCCGTGCCGTACCGAAAGGAAGCGGTCCTATGACCACCGTCGTCGTCGTGGCGCTGATCGCGCTGCTGCTCCCCTCCGTCTGGCTCGGCGCGGTCCGGCTGCGGGTCCGTGGCCCCCGGGGTCCCGTCACCGGCGTCGAACCGGACCTGTACGGCATGGCCTGGCTCTTCGACGGCCGGCAGCGCGTCGCCGACACCGTGATCACCGCGATGCACGCCGACGGCCGCGTCGCCGTGGACGCCGAGGGCGTGCTGCGGGTGGTCCGGCCCGTCGTCCGGCACCCCGTCGAGCGCGAACTGCTCAAGCGGTGCGGTACCGACTGGGAGGGCGAGCTGCGCGAACTGCGCAATGTCCTGCGCCGGGGCGAGCCCGCGCTGGGTGTCGAACGGTCCCTGGAGAAGCTGGGGTTGAAGATACCGTCCCGGCGGATGACGGAATGGCGGTGGGCGGCGGGCGTCCAGGTGGCCGGGCTGGTGGTGGCCGGCGCGGTGGGCGGAGTTCTGTTGCTGTCCCGGGGAGTCCACTGGGTGCCCTGTGTGCTGTCGGCGCTGGTGGCCGGGGGCGTCGTGCTGCGGGTGGTGTGCCACCCGCGGTGGTGGACGGACCTCACCGACCACGGCCGGGACGTGCGGGACCACCTCCTCCACACGCCGTGGGGCGAGCGGGACGCGGAGGTCCATCCGGCGGGGGCGGTCGGGGTCGTGGCGGTATGGGGTGTGGACCACGTGCCGGACGAGGTGCTGCGGGGGCAGTTGGAGAAGGCCGCGGACCGGTGGACGGCCGACACCTCCTCGTCGTCCTCCTCGTCGTCCTCGTTCTCCTCGTCGGGATCCTCGTGCGGTGGGAGCGACGGCGGTGGCGGTTGTTCGAGCCATCACAGCTGCTCCAGCTGTTCCTCGTCCAGCTGCTCCTCGTCGAGTTGCAGCAGTAGCAGCTGCTCGTCGTGAGGCGGCCGGGCGGCCTTCACCGGCGGCCCAGGACCGTCACCCCCGCGCAGGTGACCGCGGCCAGCACCGCCCCGGCGCCCATCAGCCACGCCGCCCCGAACGTCCCCGACAGCAGGGTGACCGCGTACGGCGTGAACATTCCCACGTACGCCGCCGTCCAGAACAGCGCCGTCACGCGCGCCAGCCGCTCCGGTGGTGCGATCGCGGCCACCTCCGTCAGGCCGAAGGACAGCAACAGGCCGTAGCCCGCGCCGAGTACGGCCGCCGTGCCGAGGGCGAGCACCGGCTGCCCGCCGGAGGCCGCCACGGCGGCGAGGACGAAACCGGCCACGACGACGGCCAGTCCGGCGACGGCCGCGGCCTGGCGGTGGCGGGCGGCCAGCCGCCGGGCCAGCGGCTGCACCAGCAGGCCCGCGCCGGGCACGACCGCGGTCGCGACGCCCGCGTAGACCGTGCGCCAGCCCGACACCCCGTGCACCAGGCCGGGCAGCGTCACGAACCCGACGGTCGGCGCGGCGAACACCCAGGGCGCGAGCGGCAGGACGGCGCGGCGGAAGCGCGCCCGGTCCCAACCGGACGGGGACGTACGGGGCGCGGGGCCGCCGCCCGTCTCGGGCGCCCCGTACGCCGCCGCCCACGCCCCGGCCGCCAGCAGCAGGTGCGGCACGTACGCGAGCATCGTCGGATGCGGCGCCCACTGGGCGATCAGCGCCGAGACCAGGCCGCCGGAGGCGAAGCCGGCGGAGACGAACAGCCCCGCCCGGCGGGCCGCGGCGCCGGGCGCCGCGCCGGGGACGAACGGCGGGCCGGACAGCTCCTTGACCCACGCGCTGCCCGCCGCCAGCAGGGCCCCCGCGCCGAGCCCGGTGAGCAGCCGGCCGGGCAGCAGCCACCCGGTGGCCGCCGTCCCCGCCATCAGGACGGCCGTCGAGGCGAGGTTGACGGCGAGGGCCGTCAGCGCGACCGGGCGCCGGCCCAGCCGGTCCGCCAGCGGCCCGCCCGCCAGCAGTCCGGGGATCAGCCCGAGGACGTACACGGCGACCAGCCCGGTGGCCGCGGACTCGGTCAGGCCCAGCTCCGAGCGGTAGACGCCGAGCAGGGAGGAGAACTGGTTGGCGCTCCAGCCCGAGGCCGTCATCATCCAGGCCGTCCGCAGGCCGGGACGGGACATGGGACGGGACGCGGGACGGACCGGCGGCGCGGCCGGCGGGGTGTGCGAAGTGGTCGTGCTCATGGCGGCAGTTGTACGGGCCGGCGGCCCGCCCGCGCCGCCCGCGTTCACGAATCGTGAACGCCCGTGCGGGCGCGGGCCCGGCCCGCATAGGCTGGCCGGCATGGATCTCCGGCTGTTGTCCTCCTTCCTGGCCGTGGCCGAGGAAGGCCACTTCGGCCGGGCCGCCGCGCGGCTCTTCCTGTCCCCGCCCGCGGTCACCGGGCACATCCGCCGCCTGGAGACCGACCTGGGCACCCGGCTGCTCCACCGCGCCCCGGTCTCCCTCACCCCGGCCGGGGAGCGGCTGGCCGTCCACGCCCGGGCGCTGATCGCCGCCGCGAACGCCGCGCTCGACGACGTCGCGGACGCCGCCGGGGCCCGCCCCGCCCGGCGCCCGCTGCGCGTCGGCATCATGGGCCACGGCTCGGCCGAGCTGACCCCGGCCGCCATCAACGCCTACCGCCGCGCCCGCCCCGAAGTCCCGGTCGAGACGCGCCAGCTCGACTACACCGAGCACGTCAGCGCCCTGGTCGGGGACCGCGTGGACGTGGCGTTCGTCCGCCCCGCCCCGGACGACGAGCGGATCGTCTGCGACGTCCTGACCACCGAGCGGCGCATCGTCGCGGTCCCGGAGGGCTCGCCGCTGGCCGACGCCCGCGGCACCGGAGCGCACCTGGCGGACGTCGCCGACCTGCCGTACTTCCGGCTGCCGGGGCACACGCCGCGCGTCTTCACCGACTACCTCTACTTCGGCGGCGACGCCCCGCGCCGGGGCACGCCCACCGCGCTCACCCCGCACGAGGTGCTCACCGCGGTCGTCACCGGCCACGCGGCCGGCAGCGGCCTGGAGTCCTTCGCGCGCTACTACGCCTGGCCCGGGGCGGTCTTCGTCCCGGTGCTGGACGCGCCGTGGGAGAGCAGCTACCTGGCCGTGCGCGCGGACGACACCGGCCCGGAGGTACGGATCTTCCGCGCGCTGGCCCGGGCGCTGGCGGGGGACCGGGGGCCGCGGCTCACGCCACCCGGTACGCGCTGTCCGGCACGTCCGTGACGAACATGTGCCCCGGCGCGTGGGTGATGGCGAACGGCGGCGCGGAGGCCAGCAGGGCCGCTTGGGGCGTGACGCCGCAGGCCCAGAAGACGGGGACGTCGCCGGGGCGCGCCTGAACGGGATCGCCGAAGTCGGGGCGGGAGAGGTCCGCTATGCCCAGTTCCGCCGGGTCGCCGGCGTGGACGGGGGCGCCGTGGACGGCGGGCATCAGGGCGGTGAGCCGGCGGGCGGTGTCCACGAGGGCGGCGGGGACGGGGCGCATGGAGACGACCAGGGGGCCGCGGAGCCGCCCGGCCGGGCGGCACTGACGGTCCGTCACGTACATGGAGACGTTGCGGCCCTGCTCGACGTGGCGCAGGGGCACGCCGGCGTCGCGCAGGGCGCCCTCGAAGGTGAAGCTGCAGCCGATGAGGAAGGCGACGAGGTCGTCCCGCCACGCGCCGGTGGCGTCGGTGGGCTCGTCGACCGGCCGCCCGTCGCGCCAGACGCGGTAGCGCGGCAGGTCGGTGCGCAGGTCGGCGCCGGGGGCGAGGGCGGTGGTGACGCCGCCGGGCTCGGTGACGTCCAGGACCGGGCAGGGCGCTGGGTTGCGCTGGGCGAACAGCAGGACGTCGTAGGCCCAGTCGGCGGGCACGGCGATCAGGTTGGCCTGGGTGCGGCCGTCCGACCAGCCGGCGGTGGGTTCGGCGAGCCCGGCGCGGAAGGCGGCCCGGGCGTCCGGGGGCGGAGTGGCGGCACGTGCGGTCGTTCCCATGAAGACCTCGCTGAGGTGGACGGGGAAGGGGCCGTGACACCGCGACCCTAGGGATTGTTGAACAAAGCCACAAGGGTCGTGAATGCAAAGGGAGTTGGCGGGTTCGGGTGCGGCGGCCCCCTGGCTCAGGGCCGGATCAGCTGCGTCGCCTGCTCGTCCACGCCCAGCGCGGGCTCGGGCGCGGGCCTGCGCGCCGAGTCGCTGATTCTGAGCAGGAGTCCGACGAGGACCCACGTCGCCACCTGGGACGAACCGCCGGCGGCCAGGAACGGCAGGGCCTTGCCGGTGAGCGGGATCAGGCCCGTGACGCCGCCGCCCACCACGAACACCTGGAGCGCCAGGGCGCTGGTCAGACCGGTGGCCAGCAGCTTGCCGAAGGCGTCCCGGGCGTCGAGCGCCGTGCGCAGGCCGCGCTCGACGAGCAGGGCGTAGAGCAGGAGGACGGCCATCATGCCGGTGAGGCCGAGTTCCTCGCCGACGCTCGTCAGGATGAAGTCGCTGCGGCCGGCGAACCCGAGGAGGTCGGAGTGGCCGTGCCCCAGGCCGGTGCCCAGCACCCCGCCGCTGCCGAAGCTGAACAGCGCCTGGGCCGACTGGTCGGAGATGATGCCGGCCGGCCGGGGGGTGTCGTAGTACGACATCGGGTGCAGCCAGGCGAAGACCCGGCCCTTCACGTGCGGCTCCAGCGAACCGACCACGGCCGCGCCCACCGCGAACATCAGCAGGCCCGAGACCACCCAACTGCCGCGCTCCGTGGCCGCGTAGAGCATGATGACGAACAGTCCGAAGAAGATCAGCGAGGTGCCGAGGTCCCGTTCGAAGACCAGCACCAGCAGGCTGAGCAGCCACACCGCGGCGATCGGGCCGAACTGCCGCCCGCGCGGCAGGTAGAGGCCCAGCACCCGGCGGCTGGCCAGGGCGAGCGCGTCCTTGTGCAGGGTCAGATAGCCGGCGAAGAAGACCGCTATGCCGATCTTCACGAACTCGCCGGGCTGGAACGACAGCGCGCCCAGCCGGATCCACCGCTTGGCGCCGTAGGTGTCGGCGCCGAAGAAGGCCGGGGCCATCAGCAGCACCAGGGCGCCGAAGATCATCACGTACATGTACCGCTGGAGGTGGCGGTGGTCCTTGAGGAACACCAGGACGGCCAGGCAGACGGCCAGTCCGATGCCGTTCCACATCAGCTGGCTGGGCTCGGCCGGTGAGGAGTGGTACCGGATTCCGTACGAGAGGTCGAGCCGGTGGAGCAGGACCAGTCCCAGGCCGCTGAGGGCCGCCGCGACCGGCAGGATCAACGGGTCCGCGTACGGGGCGAATCTGCGCACCGCCAGGTGCGCGGCCCCGGCGGCCGTCGACAGTCCGGCGGCGTACCACGCCAGGTCGTCCGGCACGTTCCCGTCGACGGCCAGTCCCACGCAGGCGTAGCCGAACAGTGTGAGTACCACCGCGAAGCCCAGCATCAGCAGCTCCGCGTTGCGCGCCCGCGGCGCGTCCCTGCGCACCGGTGTCCCGTCTCCCGCGCCCATGAATCCCTCGGTTCCCGTACGCGCCGTCGCCGGCGCGACCGATAGCTCGCGCGTGCGGTCCTGCCGCACCTCTTTGAAGGAGTGCCGGGAGGGAAGAAAGGTTGCGTCGATTCGCAAGTATGTGGAAACGGGGGTTCCGTATCGGCCATTTGTGACCACCGCCGACGGCGGCCGGGCGGGTGCCGGAGGTCTGTGCCAGTGGCGGTGCCGGGCGGGGCGCGGGCTCGTGACCTTGGCGGGGACGGTGGGGTGCCGCGGGCGGGAGGCGGGACGGAGGCTCTGGTCCAGACCCATGCGACCACAGGTTCGGGTGTCGATTTTTCCGTGGTTTCGGAGGTGAAGGCGCGTCAGCACTCTTGTTCGGTGCGTTCCGTCGGCCGGATACTCGATTCCGCGTTTGGCATGAACGCGACGTTCCGGTGGTTCGCCGTCGGTGTGTCGCGTCCGGTCCTTGCGTCCTCCGGGCCCGCTCTCGAGCGGGCGCACCCCCCTCACAGGAGGTCACGAGTTGACATCAGCACGGATATCCCGACGGCGCGCGGCCCTGGCCGGGGTCGGCGCCGTGGTCCTGGCGGCCACCGCCCTGAGCACCCAGGGAGCCGGCGCCACGCCGTCACCGGAGCCCGAGCGGCTGACGGCGGTTCAGGCGGGACGGCTCGCCCAGCGGATCGACACCGAGCTCCGGGGCACCTCACCCGGCGCGTACTACGACGCGGCGGCGCGGAAGCTCGTCGTCAACGTGGTGGACGACGCGTCCGCCGCGAAGGTGCGGGCGGCCGGTGCCGAGCCGCGCACCGTCACCCGTACCGCGGCGCAGCTCGCGTCGGCCAGACGGACCCTCGACGCACAGGCCCGCATCCCGGGCACCGCCTGGTCGGTCGACCCGACGGCCGGCAAGGTCGTCGTCAGGGCCGACAGCACCGTGCGCGGCGCGAAGCTGGACCGGCTCAACAAGGTGATCGCCTCGCTCGGGGACACCGTCATCCTCCGGCACACCGCGGGCACCTTGCGGCCCACCATCGCCGGCGGCGACGCCATCTGGGCACCCACCGCCCGCTGTTCCCTGGGCTTCAACGTCACCAAGGGCGGACAGCCGCACTTCCTGACCGCCGGGCACTGCGGCAACATCTCCAAGACCTGGTCCGACCGGCAGGG
Source organism: Streptomyces sp. AV19 (assembly GCF_015999245.1). Taxonomy (GTDB): domain Bacteria; phylum Actinomycetota; class Actinomycetes; order Streptomycetales; family Streptomycetaceae; genus Streptomyces. The sequence continues at coordinate 10,601 of NZ_JAEAMR010000020.1, forward strand.
CGGGGCCAGTATCGGGACGACGGCCAAGTCCGTCTTCCCGGGCCACGACTACGCCCTCGTCAAGTACACCGGGAGCACCAGCCATCCCAGCGCGGTCGACCTCTACAACGGCGGCCAGCAGAACATCACCCAGGCCGCCGAGGCGACCGTGGGCGAGAACGTACGGCGCAGCGGCAGCACCACCCAGGTGCACGACGGCAAGGTGACCGGCCTCAACGCCACCGTGAACTACCAGGAGGGCACGGTCACCGGGATGATCGCCACGTCGGTCTGCGCCGAGCCCGGCGACAGCGGCGGGGCGCTCTTCGACGGCACGTCGGCCGTGGGGCTGACCTCCGGCGGCAGCGGTGACTGTTCGTCGGGCGGGGAGACGTTCTTCCAGCCCGTCACGAATGCGCTGAGCGACCTGGGGGCGCAGCTGCCCTGACGGTTGGTCCGGCTCCGGCCGGTGCGGCTCCCGGATGTCCGCGGTTGCGGCGGTCCGGGGGCCGCTTCGTGTGCGGTGGGCGGGCGGGGGAGGGGTTGCCCCCGCCCAGCCCTTTCACCGTTTCCGCAGGGGCTGCGCCCCCACCGGGGCTCCGCCCCTGCACCCCGCCGGGGTTGGCACGAGGGCGGGGCGGGGGCGCCCCCGAATCAGATCGTCGCCGCGTCGATCACGAACCGGTAGCGCACGTCACTCGCCACCACCCGCTCGTACGCCTCGTTGATCTGCTCCGCCCGGATCACCTCGATCTCCGCCGCGATCCCGTGCTCCCCGCAGAAGTCCAGCATCTCCTGCGTCTCCGGGATCCCGCCGATCATCGAGCCCGCGTAGGACTTCCGCTGCGTGACGAGCGCGAACGGGGAGATCAACTGCGGCTTCTCGGGCGCCCCGAGCTGGACCATGGTCCCGCCCGTGCGCAGCAGCCCCAGGTACGCGTCCAGGTCGAGGTCGGCCGAGACGGTGTTGAGGATGAGGTCGAACGTGCCCGCCAGCTCCTCGAACGTGGCCGGGTCGGACGTGGCGCGGTAGTGGTCGGCGCCCAGCCGCAGCCCGTCGTCCTTCTTCCGCAGCGACTGGCTGAGCACGGTGACCTCGGCGCCCATCGCGTGCGCGAGCTTCACGCCGAGGTGGCCGAGCCCGCCCAGGCCGACGACCGCGACCTTCTTGCCGGGGCCCGCCTGCCAGTGGCTGAGCGGGGAGTAGAGGGTGATGCCGGCGCACAGCAGCGGCGCGGCGACGTCCAGCGGGATGCTGTCGGGGATGCGCAGCGCGTAGTGCTCGTCCACGACGAGCGCCTGCGAGTAGCCGCCCTGGGTCTGCTCGCCGTCCCGGCCGGTGGCGGCGTAGGTGCCGACCATGCCGAGCTCGCCGGTGCAGTACTGCTGCAGCCCGGCACGGCAGTTGTCGCACTCCCGGCAGGAGTCGACGAAGCAGCCGACGCCGACCCGGTCGCCGACGGCGTGGCGGGTGACCTCCGGGCCGACGGCGGTGACCACGCCGGCGATCTCGTGGCCGGGGACGATCGGGTACTGGCGGTCTCCCCAGTCGCCCTGGACGGTGTGGATGTCGGAGTGGCAGATGCCGGCGTACTTGATGTCGATGAGGATGTCGTGCGCGCCGAGCTCACGGCGGGTGATCGTGGTCTTCTCCAGCGGGGCCTTGGGGGCCGGAGCGGCGTATGCGGCGACAGTGTTCCGGTTCATGTCACCGAGCATGCGACCGTGCCCCCGGGGCAGCCAGATCCCCGCTCAACCTACGCTTGCCTGTCCTACCACTGGCAGGACCACCTTCCGTCGCGGGTCACCCCGCATACTGGGCGGTATGGACCGGTCTACCGAACTGAGCGAGTTCCTCCGTTCCCGCCGTGCCCGGCTGCGGCCGGAGGACGTGGGACTGACCCCCTTCGGTGGCCGCCGGCGGGTGCCGGGGCTGCGCCGGGAGGAGCTGGCCCAGGTCGCGGGCGTGAGCGTCGCCTACTACACCCGGCTCGAACAGGGCCGGGGGCAGAACGTGTCGGACGCCGTGCTGGACGCGATCGCCGGCGCGCTGCGGCTGACCGGGGCCGAGCGCTCCCACCTCAACAAGCTGGCCCGTCCGGCCGCCCGCGGGACCGGGCGCGGGGCCGCGCGCCCGCAGCGCGTCCGGCCCGCCGTGCGGAACCTGCTGGACACGATGGACAACGTCCCGGCGTACGTGCTCGGCCGGCGGATGGACATCCTGGCCTGGAACCGGCTCGCGGCCGCGCTGCTGGGCGACTTCGCCGCCGTCCCGGCGCAGCGGCGCAACATGGCCTGGATGATCTTCCTCGACCCCGCCAGCCGGGAGCTCTACGCGGAGTGGGACCGCAAGGCGGCCGACATCGTCGCCCTGCTGCGCATGCACGCCGGCTCCTACCCGGACGACCCCGCGCTGGCCTCGCTGATCGGCGAGCTGTCGATGAAGAGCGAGGAGTTCCGCAGGCTGTGGGCCGCGCACGACGTGCGGGACAAGTGCTACGGGGTCAAGAAGTTCCACCACCCGGTGGTGGGCGGGCTGACCCTGAACTGCGAGACGCTGGTCCTGCCCCAGGACCCGGACCAGAGCGTCGTCACGTATCACGCCGAGCCCGGCTCCCCGTCGGCCGAGTCGCTGCGCCTGCTGGCCAGTTGGAGCCTGGACGCGGCGGGCCGGGGGGCCGGGGAGCGCGAGGCGGTGCGCGACCAGCAGTGACCGGTCAGCCGGCCCACTGGCCCTTGGTGAAGACCAGGGCCAGGACGGTGGCCAGCGGCGCGGCCACGCACAGATAGGTGCTGCGGATCCACGGCCGGCGCACGCAGGCCACCGCGAGCGCGGTCCACAGCGGCCACCACAGCAGGGTGGCGCGGGGGACGGACTGGTACCAGTACGAGGTGCCCAGCGCCCACAGGCTCAGCCCGATGTAGAGGGCCTCGGGCCACTGGCGCCGCACCACCAGGAAGGCCAGCAGCAGTACCCCGGCCACCATGGCGGCCAGCTCCGCCTGGAACATCACGGCGTAGTGGGTGGTACTGGAGTGGGCGAAAGCCCCGTCCCAGGTGTGCTGCCAGGCTTCCCACGGCGCGTGGAACTGCCGGTACCAGCCGCGCTCCTGCGCGTGCTTCCAGGCCATCCAGTCACCGGTGCCGCTGTGCAGGTACCAGCTGTAGGCCAGGGCCGGCAGCGCGGGGACGGCGAGCCAGCCGGCCGAACGCCACTGCTTCCGGCCGGGGCGGGAGAGCAGGAACTGCGCGGCGAGGGCCGCCGCCACGAACAGACCGCTGATGCGGACCGTGGTCGCCGCCGCGCCGAGCAGCCCCGCGAGCGCCCACCGGTCGCGGCGGGCGGCGAGCCAGGCGGGCAGTGCGAAGGCGAGGAAGAGCGCCTCGGTGTAGCCCGCGGCCAGGAAGACCGCGCACGGTGACACCAGCAGGAACAGCGCCGCCCGCGGCCCGGCCCGCTCGCCGGTCTCCGCCGGCAGGTGCAGCCGGGTGATCCGGGAGAGCGCGACCACGGCCACGGCCCCGGCGACGAGCGAGATCAGCAGTCCGGCCGCCGTCCAGTTCGGGACCACGGTGTGCACGGCGCGCAGGACGAGGGGGAAGCCGGGGAAGAACGCCTCGCGGTTGTCGGGCCGGGCCGAGCCGATCCCGCCGGACCCGTCGGGCTCGGTGAACTGGGAGAAGTAGCCGTGCTCGGCGATCTTCCGGAAGAAATCCGCGTCCCAGCGGTTCCACAGGGACAGGAACGAGGGCGCGTGCCGGTCCTCGGGGCCGGTGGCGAAGAACCAGGCCGTGCAGTACGTGGTGATCGCGACGGCGATCCGGGTCAGGGCGTAGATCCCCAGCACCGCCCGGTCCGTGGCGTCGAGGGCGGAAAGCCCCGGGATCCGGGATCTCGCGCGCCGGCGCGGGTGAGAACCGTCCGAAGGCACCGCCTCCGGGGCACGCTGCCCCCGCGACGGCGCCTTCGGTATCGGTATGCGGGCCATGCTGCGGTGCCTCCCTGGTGTGGGCATATGGGGTACGACGTGCGGATACGGTGACGAGGGACGCCACAGCACATCACACGGTTCCCGCGGACCCCAAGCGGCGACCGGGCAGCGGCCCTCTCAGCGGGAGCGGAGCGCCTGCCCGGAGCGGCTGTCCGCACCCGGCCCGCCGCTCCCGCACCCCGGCGGCCGACGGGGGAACGGCCTCATGCAGGACGAAACCCCGCACCCAGGCCGGTGGCGCGGGTGTCTCCCCGTCGGGTGGCCATGGCGGCGCGGCCGGGGGAGGAGAGGCCCTGGAGCTTCCTCCTCGCGCCGTCCCCACCGGAACGGGCGGGCACGGCCTCCGCGCCTGTGGCCATGGTGCGCGAGGGCGGACACGGAGTCGTCGGCGTGGGCGCGGTGTTGACGCTCCGGATTCGCGCGGGCGGCTGCCCGGGGATGGCGGGACCGTGGACGCGGCCACCGCCGACGGCGGTGGCCGCGCTTGCCCGTCAGTACCGTACGCACCGTCAAAAGCGCCCGCGTCAGCGGTTCGCAACCGCCTGCGCCCGGCCGCCGCAGGGCTCCTCGCCGTCTCCGCGGCGGCCGTCCCGGTGGTCATGCGGCGGCACCGGAGGGCGGCCCCCGGGGAAGTGGCCGGGGCGCTGGTGCGCCGTTCCTGACGGCCCGCTAGTGTTCCCCGAACGGAAGCCGGAACCACACGCGTTCACCCGTTCTTGGGGCGAGGGGAAGAACGCGTGGGTCCGGCCGCGGCGGAGGGAACCCTCAGCGGGGGAACTCCCTCTCCCCAGCCGAGATTCGAGCAGAGGCGGACACAACCCGAATGCGGGGGCAGTTGATGACAGGAAGAGTCGCACAGCGACGGTCGTCGGTCGTGCGGAAGACGGCCAGGAGCGCGGCGGTGGCGCTCACGGCCGGGATCGTGCTCGCGGGCACCGTGGCGGCCGCGCAGGCCGCTCCCGCCGCCCCGGCCACACCCGAATGCGGCCCGCTGCGCGCGGCGGCCGCCCACAGGGCGGTCCCGGCCGCCGCGGCACCGGGCGACGGGCAGGTGCCCGAGGCGTCGTACGCGGCGACCAGTGCCCGCAAGGTCTCCTTCACCGTCGCCAACGCCCAGGCGCCCATCGGCCTGTGGTCGAAGGCGGCCCTGACCCTGCGCACCCCCGTCGCCAAGGGCACGGTGCGCCTCGACCTCGCCAGCCGCGGTTTCAGCACCGACTCGGTGACGGTCCAGCGCTACGTCCCGGCCAAGCACACCTGGGTGGACCTCGACTCCCGCCCCGGCAGCGGCAGCTGGCCGCACCGCGGCACCCTCACCTTCCCGGTCTCGGCCAAGGACGCGAGCCCCCGCCACCCGCACTCCGTGGCGCTCCGCTTCCAGGACCTCGACCGTCCCGGCCGCCTCACCGTCAACGCCTCCGTCACGGATGGCCACGGCCGCACCCTCCGGGCCCCCGCCCGGACGGTGATCGCCACCCGGCCGCAGGTGAGCGTGAGCGGCTGGCAGGGCACCCCGTCCCTGGCGCGCGGCGGCGCGGCGCAGACGTTCACCCTCAAGGTCCGCAACACCACCAACCGCACCTACCCCGCGCTGAACGTCAACTACTTCGCCTACGGCGCGGGCAAGCAGCACGCCCTCACCCCCAAGGACCTGCTGCTCCAGCAGTACCGCCCCGGCCGCGGCTGGGAGAAGGTCAACCTGACGGCCGGCGGCTGCGACCCGGGCATGGGCGCCGCGCTGCGCCCCGGGAAGCGCGCCCTCGCGCCGGGCGCCACGGCCGTCTACCGGCTGCGGCTGTCGGTGGCCAAGTCCGCGCCGCGCGACGTGGTCAGGGCCGACAGCGGGGTCTCGGTGAACAACGGCGACCAGTCGTTCTTCTCCCGCCGGCTGCTCTTCGCCATCCACGGCAAGTAGGCGGACGGCGAGCGGTACGTGAGCTCGGGAGCCGTCCGGGGCGAACCGGACGGCTCCCGAGGTTGTTGACGGGGAATTTGATGGCGGAACGGTAGCGTTCGGTGGACTTCGTCCGAAATGCCTGAAACCAGGAACCGTCATGTTCAAGGGATTCAAGAACTTCGTCATGCGCGGCGACATCGTCGTCGTCGCGGTGGGGCTGATCATCGCGCTGGCGCTGAGCACCCTCATCAAGGCCTTCACGGACTCCGTGATCAACCCGATCATCGCCAGTGCCCAGGGCGGCCACTCCTTCGGACTCGGCTGGCAGCTGGGCCGGGCCGGGAACAAGGCCACCTACCTCGACCTCGGCTCGTTCATCTCGGCGGCGGTCTACTTCGTCATCTTCATGGCCGTCGTCTACTTCCTCATCGTCGTGCCGTACCGGCACGTCCAGACGCGGCGCGGCGTGACCGTCTTCGCGGAGCCCCTGCCGGTCAGGACCTGCCCCGCCTGCCTCGCGGAGGACGTGCCGACGGCGGCGACCCGGTGCCGCTACTGCTGCGCCGACCTCCCCCCGGTGGGCACCATGCCGCCGCACCACTGACGCCGTACGTGCTCACCGCCGCGAGGCGCTCAGGACCGGTTCGTCCGGCAGCGGTGAGCACACCCGGCGGGCCGTCGACCGGGCCCACGCCCCGGTGACCACCGCGCCCAGCACCAGCACCAGCGCCCCGAACCCCGCCAGCAGCCACCAGGCCGGGCCCGCCGCGGCCGTGAAGGCCGCGACGCCGGGCGCGGTGCCGCCCGGCAGGGACGCCGCCAGGACCGCGCCGGCCAGCGCCACACCGAGGGACACCCCCACCCGGCAGCTCGTCGTGCTGACCGCCGACGCCACGCCCGCCCGGTCGCGCGGCATGCCCGCGACCGCGAGCTGGGTGGCCGGTACGTCCACCAGCCCGACGCCCGCGCCCACGCAGGCCGAACCGGCCAGGAACGGCAGCGCACCCGGGCCGGCGCCGAACAGGGCCAGGAGCAGCGCGCCCGCCAGGAGGGCCCCGCCCGCCAGGACCAGCGGCGGCCGCGGGCCGCGCCGCGCCAGCAGCCGCCCCGCCAGCGGCGCGCACACCACCGTCGCCAGCGGCATCGGCAGCGTCCACACCCCGGCGGCCAGCGGGGACATCCCCCGGGCGTCCTGGAGGTAGAGCGTGCTGAGGAAGAGGTACCCGCCCAGCACCGCGAAGGCCCCCAGCGAGATGACCACCGCGCCGCCGAACGGCGCGCTGCGGAAGAACCGCGGGTCGATCAGCGGGTCCGCGCGGCGGCGCTCGTACAGCGCCAGCCCGGCCAGCGCGGCGGCGGCGACCGCCGCGGCGGCCAGGACGGCGGGCGAACGGAACCCCCGGTGCGGGGCGTCGATGATCGCGTAGGTGAGCGGGCCCAGCAGCGCGACCACCAGCAGCTGGCCGACCGCGTCGAAGCGGCGGCGCACGGCCGCCCGCGACTCCGGCAGCCGGCGCGCGGCCAGGGCCAGCGCGGCCAGTCCCACCGGCAGGTTGATCCAGAACACCGACCGCCAGCCGGCCCCCGTCACCAGCGCCCCGCCCAGCAGCGGCCCCGCCGCCATGCCGATGGCGAACGAGGCGGTCCAGGCGCCGATGGCCCGCGCCCGGTGCGCCCCGTCCGGCGCGACGTGGCTGATCACCGAGAGGGACACCGGGCCGAGCGCCGCTCCGCCCAGCCCCTGCACCGCCCGGAAAGCGATCAGCTCGCCGGTCGAGGACGCCAGGCCGCACAGCACCGAACCGGCCGTGAACAGGGCGAAGCCGATCAGCAGGACCCGCCGCCGGCCGATCCGGTCGCCCGCCGAGCCGGCCAGCATGATCAGCGAGGCCACCAGCATGTTGTAGGCGTCGAGCGTCCACTGCATGCCCGCGACCGACGCGTGCAGCTCGCGCTGGATCGCGGGCAGGGCGACGTTGAGCGCCGTCGAGTCCAGGCCCACCATGAACACGGCCGTGCAGCACACGGCCAGCGCCAGGCGGAAGCGCCGGTCGGCCATGGTCACCGCTCCCGGAGGGCGGGCTCCGGCACGGGACGGGCCGGCGGGTCGCCCAGGGAGCCGAGGTACAGCACGTACAGGACCAGCGGTCCCGGGCCCTCGTTGACGCCGACGTGCGCGGTGTCCGGGCCGCTCGGCTCGACGAGCGCCTGCCCGGCGGCGTACCGGACCGGGCCCCCGCCGGCCGCCTCGTAGCGGGTGAGCGTGCCCTCGCCGACCACCGCGAGCAGCCGCCCGTCGTGGTAGTGCCACCCGGTCGAGCCGCCCGGCGGAATCGTGATCCGCCGGAACCCGAATACCTCGGGACCCCGGAACCGCAGGTCCGCTCCCGCGTCGCGGCATCCCGTCGCGAGGTCCTCCACCAGCGGTTCCGCGGTACGCCCGGCGCCGTTCACCCGGACCCGCCGCGGATTCGCCCGGCAGCGCGGCGCGGTGGTTTTCCCGGACCGGTGGTGGACGGAATTCCTCGGCGAAGTCACGGTATCTCCCGGTGGGTTGGTGCGAAGCGCGTGGAATATGCGGCGAATTCGTCTCCAGGCTAGGGAGCGGACCCTCTCCGTCCTGTCCCCCGACAGGGGGTCGGACCAGGGGAAACGCCATCCACCGATCGGACGGCGAACGGGCCGCGGAGATGCCCGCGACGATTGGCCGGAGGGCCTGGCGGGAACAAGACAGAAGGCCCGGATTACGGGCGGCACCACACCGCCCGACCTGCGCGGGAGAGAGCGGACGGCGAGAATCGGGCCGCACAGCGAGAAACGGGATGAACCTCATGGACACGCACGCCGGGCAGGATCCCCAGGGGAAGCGGTACGACGGGGCCGCGTTCGGGGAGTGGGCCTTCCTCCAGTTCCCGATCGGCATCGCGGTCTACGACCGGGACAACCGGCTCGTGCGGGTCAACGACGAAATGGTCCGGCTCGTCGGCATGCCGGAGGAGGAGATGCGCGGCCGCCGCATGACCGAATTCCTCAGCGGCCAGCCCTTCGAGGATTTCGCGGACATCGCGGCCCGCGTCCTGCGCACCGGCGTCCCCGTCCGCACCGACAACTACTTCCCCGCCCCCGCCGACGGCAGCGAGCGGGCCACGGCCTGCTTCTTCACGCCCCTCACCGACGGCGACGGCGCCGTCCAGGGCGTGTCCATCGCCGCCCTCGACATCACCGAGGAGTACCGCGCCCGGCAGCGGCTGGCCCTGGTCAGTGACGCCTCCGCGCGCATCGGGACCACGCTGGACGCCACCCGCACCGCGACGGAGCTGGCCGAGGCGACGGTCGGCCGCTTCGCCGACGCCGTCGGCGTGGACCTGCTGGAGCCCGGCGCCCCGGAGGGCGCCCCCACCCTGCGCCGCACCGCGTGGCGCACGGTCGCCGACGGCGGCCCGCCCGCCGGCGCCGAGCCGTACGCCGTGCCGCCCGGCTCGCCGCCCGCCCTCGCCCTGGCCTCCGGGAAGCCGTCCCTGCACCGCGTCGACGAGCCGGGCGTGCGCGCCTGGGCCGAGGCCTGCGGCGTCCTCGACGGCACGGGGACCGGCGGCGCGCGGTCCCTGCTCCTGCTGCCGCTGGACGCCCGCGACTCCGTCGTCGGCCTCGCGCTGTTCGTCCGCTCGGGTGAGACCGAGCCCTTCGACGTCCACGACCTGCCGCTCGCCGAGGAGATCGGCGCCCGCACCGCGGTGTGCATCGACAACGCCCGCCGCTACGCCCGCGAGCGCTCCGTCGCGCTCACCCTCCAGCGCAGCCTGCTGCCGGCCCGGCTGCCCAGTCACAGCGCCGTCGACGCCACCTCCCGCTATCTGCCCGCCACTTCGCAGGCCGGGATCGGCGGCGACTGGTACGACGTGATCCCGCTCTCCGGCGCGCGGGTCGCGCTCGTCGTCGGCGACATCGTCGGGCACGGGCTCCAGGCGTCGGCCACCATGGGCCGGCTGCGGGCGGCCGTGCGCACCCTCGCCGACATCGACCTGCCCCCCGACGAACTCCTCACCCACCTCGACGACCTCGTCGTCCAGCTCAGCCAGGACCGCGCCGCGGAGGAGGGCGACGAGCCGCGCGAGATGGGCGCGTCCTGTCTGTACGCGGTCTACGACCCGGTCACCCGCCGCTGCGTGATGGCCCGGGCCGGCCATCCGCCCCCGGTGCTGGTGACCCCCGACGGCACGGCCCGCTTCGTGGGCCTGCCGGAGGGGCCGCACCTGGGCGTGGGCGGGCTGCCCTTCGAGTCGCTGGAGCTCGAACTTCCCGAGGGGAGCCTGCTCGCCCTCTACACCGACGGCCTTGTCGGGGGCGACGGGCCGGAGCCGGGCACGGGGTCGGAGACGCTGCGGGAGATGCTGGGCCGCTCGGCCGGCGCGCGCTCGCTGGAGCGCACCTGCGACGAGGTGCTGGCCCGGCTGCTCCCCGAGCGGCCCGCGGACGACATCGCCCTGCTGTTGGCCCGGACCCGGGCGCTGGGCGGCGGCCAGGTCGGCAGCTGGGAGCTGACGCCCCATCCGGCCTCGGTCGCCGAGGCGCGCAAGCGGGTGCTCGCCCAGCTGGAGGAGTGGGGGCTGGAGGAGCTCGCCTTCACCACCGAGCTCGTGGTCAGCGAGCTGGTGACCAACGCCATCCGGCACGCCGAACCGCCCATCCTGCTGCGGCTGATCCGCGACGGCGCGCTGATCTGCGAGGTCTCGGACGCCAGCAGCACCACGCCGCGCATGCGGCGGGCCCGGGTCTTCGACGAGGGGGGCCGGGGCCTGCTGCTGGTGGCCCAGCTGTGCCGGCGGTGGGGGACGCGGTTCACCGCCGGCGGCAAGACGATCTGGGCGGAGCAGCCGCTGACGGAAGCGGCGTAGGGCGTTTCCGGTGGGTCGGTGCGGGGCCTGCGGCGTCCGGTGCCGGGGGCATCTCCCAGCGGTGGCCGGGGGAGCTTCGCAAGGCGGAGCGCCGCCCGCGTACCGGGGGTACTCGGGCGACGCGACACACCTGGACCCGGCCCGGCGGGGGTGAGCGGCCCCGCCGGGCCGGGAGCGGGTCAGCCCTTGGCCGACGGGGTGTTGGCCTCGGTCACGTTGACCGCGGCCCACGCCTTGTCCACCGCCTTGTACTCCGCGCTGCCGGAGCCGTGGATGTCCGCGGCCGCCTGGAGGGTGGCGGTGCGGGCCTGGTGGAAGTCGGTCGTGGAGACCATGTAGCGGGTGAGCGCCCGGTAGAAGATCTGCTCCGCCTTGTCGCGGCCGATCCCTGTCACCGTCGAGCCGTCGTGGGTGGGGGAGTCGTAGGAGACCTTGCCGATGGTCTTCTTGCCGCTGCCCTCGGCCAGCAGGTAGAAGGCGTGCGAGGAGACGCCGGAACCGGCGTGCACCTCACGGTCGTAGGACTCCTTGTCCCAGTAGTCGACCGTGCCCTCCAGCTTGTCGAGCGAGGGCTTGTCCAGCCGGCGCAGGAACTGCTGGTCGAGGCCGAGCTTCTCGCCCAGCAGGTAGTTCGGCGGGTTCTCCGGGTTGTTGGCCCTGAACTCCATGCCGGAGCCGAAGATGTCGGCGAGCGACTCGTTGAGGGAGCCCGCCTCGCCGAACTGGTTGCCCGCCGCGTCCACCCGGGTCGGCTGGAAGTTGGCGGTCGCCTCGATCACGCCGTGGGACAGCTCGTGCCCGGTGACGTCGAGGGCCACCAGCGGCTGCTTGAACGTTTCGCCGTCCCCGTCGCCGTAGAGCATGCAGCCGCAGTCCGGGGACCAGAAGGCGTTGCCCACCTTGTCGCCGAAGTGCACCAGGGCGTTCGGGCCCTTGCCGTCGTTCTTGATGCCGTTGCGGCCGAAGACGTTCTTGTAGTAGTCGAACGTGCTGGTGACGCCGTACTGGGCGTCGACGGCCGCGCTCACCGGGTCGGACGCGGTGCCGTTGCCCCAGCGGTTGGTGCTGTTGGTGAACGCCTTGCCGCTGCCGAAGGCGTCCAGCTCCTTGCCGCCCGCGTCGCGGGTCTCGGCGCCGCCGCGGCTGGGGTCCTTGAGGGTGAAGGAGTCCTGCGCGGTCTGCGTGGTGGTGAGCTGGAGGGTGCCGTCGAAGATCGAGGCGCCGGTGCCGGTCGCCTGGGCGGGGAAGCCCGCCGCGGGCTTGGCGCCCGGGGCCTGCGGGGTGCGGGTGGCGCCCGTGCGCGGGGCGGCCGTGCGGCCCGAGGCGCGCAGGGCGGCCTTGAGCTTCGGGGAGATGAACGCGTCGGTCAGCGCGGTGGTGGCGATGACCTTGCCGGAGGCGGCGTCCACGGTCACGGCGCGCAGGGCGCCCTTCTCGGCCGCGCGGCCGCCGGTGACGGTCACCCGGTAGGCCAGGACGGCCTTGCCCGCGGTGGCGTCCACCACCAGCTCCGCCTTGCCGGCCGTGCCCCGGACCGACTCGGCGGCCTTCGCCGCCGCCTGGCGCTCCGTCAGCTTCGGCGTGATGCTGGGGACGGCGACCTTGTGGCGGACGGCCCGGGTCGTGCCCAGGTAGGCGCTCCTGGCGTCGAGGTGGACGACGAGGTCGCCGCCGACCACCGGGACGCCCCGGTAGGCCCGCTCGAAGCGGACATGGCGCTTGCCCTCCGGGTCGACGAGGGCGTCCTTGACGACGAGCGTCTCCTTCACGCCGACGCCGGTGTCCTTGGCGTGGGCCGTGGCGGCGGCGCGGGCCGCCTTCACCACGTCGGCACCGGCGGCCCGGGTCGCCCCGGTGCCCGCGGCCTTGGCGGCGGAGGCGACGGTGCCGGGTGCGGACGGGCCGGCCGGGGCGGCCGTGGCCACGCCGGCCATGGTCGCCGCCGCTGCCACCGCGACGGCGACAGTCAGTATTCGTCCGCGGGAGGTGGGGGATGTACGCACTGTTCGCGCCCTTTGCGTAACGGCGGCCCGACGCGTGGCCGGGCCGCTGGCTTCGGGCGGTGCTGTCACTTGTGCACCGCGGGACCCTGTGGTCCCGGGCCGACGGTGCCAGCATTGGCATGCTCATGAAAAGAGAGTTCACCTGGAGTTAACACAGGTGATCGACTTGTTTACACAAGATCGACAATGGGTGAACAGTGCGCGACTTCCTGTCCACTTGACCACGATGACGGGTCAATCGGCTTCGAAGTTGCCCGAGTTGGGCTCGGCTCACGATGTGAGACGGATGGTGACGCGGTGCGCGTCCCCGATCACTCGCGCCACACGCCGCCCGGCACGAGCGTGCCCGTGGCGCGCAGTTGGCGCGCCACGCGGCCGGAGGCGAGGTACACCCAGGCGCGGGCGGTGCCGCCCGCGACGAGCGCCACCTCCCGCTCGACCCGGTCGAAGAGGTTGCCCGGACCGCCGGGCACACAGCCCTCCAGCTCGTCCAGGGCGGCGAGCAGGGCGCCGTAACGGTCGGGGACGAGCGTGATCAGGACGCCGCGGACCTCACCGCCCGGCGCCGCCACCGCGTGCGGGAAGCCCGGCCCCTCGTACAGCACCGCCCCGGCCAGCCGGGCCGGCACCTCGGCCACCGTCCCGCCGCGCAGGAACCAGGCGTAGTTGCGCAGGCCCGGCATAAGCGTGCCGTAGACGAAGACCGGCAGCCGTCGCGGATCGTCCGCCATGTCCCGCTCCCCTCCCCGGCCCGGTCACCGCGGGCCCGTCCGGACGATCCTGCCCCCGCGGACGCCGCCCGCCACCACGCCGCCCAGCAGACCGGCCACCAGCCCCCACAGGGCACCCAGCCCGGACAGCCGCGGCAGCAGCGCGTGCAGGCGCACCTCGTGCCCGAAGGCGTCCAGGTCGCCGATGCCCAGCAGCGACAGGCCGTAACGGGCCGAGAGGCCGGTGGCGGCCCCGGCCGCCCACAGGCCCGCCGCCAGGGCCACCGCGAGCCGGACGCCCTGCCACCACAGCGGGGCGGGAAAGGCACGGGCCGTCAGGAAACCCGCCGCGGCCAGGGCGAGCACCGCGACGGCCACCAGCACCCAGGCCCGGCCGTCGTGCCGGGACAGCGAGGCGAGGTCCACCGTCGCACCCCCGCCGCCCTCCCGCAGCACCGCGGCGAGCGCCCCCGGCATCGGCAGCCCGATGCCACCGCCGGGCACACTGCCCTCCCACGCCCCGCCGAGACCCACGCCCAGCGCGAGCCACGCCAGATTGGGCAGCCCCAGCAGCAGCACGGCCATCGTGCGAACCGCGTGCCCCCGCGTGCACAGCACGGCCACCCCGACGACCAGCCCGAGGAGCACGTACACCAGCAGCAGAGCGGCCACCGCGCGCACCGCGGGGCCGGCCGCGTCCCGGAGCCGGAGCAGCGGCGCCGGCAGCGGCGTGCGGCGCGAGACGCAGACGGCCACGGCGCACACCGCGAGCAGCCACACCAGCCCCCAGCCCAGCGTCGCCCCCACGTCCGCGCGGAACCCCACCGTCGGCCGCGCGCCCAGCGCCGCCCCGAGCTCGTCCAGGAGCGAGTCGCCCAGACTGACCCGGAAGGTGTGCCGCGCCGCCCACGTGACCGGCAGCAGCGCGAGCAGCCACAGCACCGCGGCGCGGGCCGCGCGGGCCGGCAGGTCCGCCGGGCCGGACGGCGGGCCGTGCCGCGGCGGCCGCAGCAGCGCCGCGCCCGCGGCGAGCGCCCCGGCCAGCGTCACCGACAGCGGAACGGCCTCCAGGGTCGCCCCCGTACGGCCGAAGACGCCCGCGCCGCCGGTCAGTTCCACCGTCCCGCCCACGGCCGCCGCCACCGTGGCCGCGAGCACCGCCGGGAAGGCGCCCGACGGCAGGCCGGCCGCGCCCGCCGCCCACAGCCCCAGCGCGCCGACCGCGCCCATGGCGGCCAGCGCCGCCACGACCACCGCCAGGGCCTCGGCCCAGGCGCGCGCCGACGGCCGGGGGAGGGAGCCGGCGGGACGGTTCACGGGATCTCGCGCCTCCAGTGGGAGGAAGGGGCGGCTCCAACGTACGCCGCCGGGGCGGCGGTCACCCGCCCGCCGGGGCAGCCGGGGGACGGGCGGCCGCCCGCTTGCGGAGGGCGCGGGTCCGGTACACACAATGGCCTCCGGGGTGGGACGTCCGAGGCGACACCGCAGTCGCCCGACCACAGGAGGGACGCCCTGTCGTCCGAACCGCCGTCCGCCGTCCTCGAGCGGACCGCCGCCCTCCCCGCCGGCGGCACGGGTGGCGTACGGCGCCGGTGGGCGCCGCTGCTGCTGGCGACGGCCGCCGTCGTCTACAACGACTGGCTGCCGGCGCTCGTCCTGCCGACGGGACTCGACCCGCGCCACTCCTACGTCAGCGAGCTCTACGCCGCGGACCAGCGCTTCCGGCTGCCGTTCGCCGCGCTCGAACTCGCCGCGGCGGGGCTGGTGGTGGCCGCGGCGCTGCCGCCGGGGTGCCGCCGCGGCGCGGAGCGCGGGAAGCGGGCGGGATGGTGGTGCCTGGTCGCGTTCGGGGTGTGCTCCGTGGCCGACGTGGTCGTGCCGATGCGGTGCGCCCCCTCGGCGGAGCCGGGGTGCGAGGCCGTCAATCCCTGGCACACGGCGACGAGCGCGCTGGTGCACGCGGCACTGTTCGCGTCGATGACCCTGCTCGCGTCGGGGACGGGCCGGTCCGCGCTCCGGTGGGTGCCGGTGGCGGCGCTGGTGACCGCCGTCTGCACGGTGGGCCCGCTGTTCGGACACCCGGGCTGGCACGGGGTGGTGCAGCGGACGCATCTGGTGCTGGTGGGGGTGTGGCTCGTGCTGGTGGGGCGGGGGGAGGGGCGCGGATCCGGCCCGTCCGGGAGGGATTGAGGACAACCTCGCGGAACGGCGCCGGGGGCCCGGCGACCGCCCGGGGCCCGGGCCGTAGAGTGCTGCCCCGCCGGCTCCGGGGACGTGCGGCGGCCCCGGTGCGGCGACCACCGGGAAGGACGGAGCCGACGATGAGGTTCACCCGCTATACCGACCCCTCGGTCACCCTCGCCGAGGAACTGGTCAACACCTACGACACCGTGCGCGGGGCGGAGCGGCTGACCGATGTCGCTACGCTGTGCGCCCTGTTCGTCCGGCACGGCATACGCCTGAACACCGTCCCGACCGGGGCCGACCTCGCCGCCGCGCGCCGGCTCAGACCCGTCCTGCGCGAGGTGTTCGCCGCACCCCGCGCGCACACCGCCGTCGCCCTGCTCAACCAGGTCCTCGCCGACCACCGCGCCGTACCGCACTACACCGACCACGACGGCTCCTGGCACCTGCACGTCGCGCCGCCGGACGCCGGGCCGCTGGACCAGTACGCCGCCAACGCGGCCATGGCGCTGCTCGGCGTGATCACCACCAGCGGCGCGGAACGGCTGCACGTGTGCGCCGGGAGCCGCTGCGCGGAGGTGTTCGTGGACACCTCGCGCAACCAGTCCCGGCGCTACTGTTCCCCGCTCCTGTGCGGCAACCGCGCGCACGCGGCGGCCCACCGGGCGCGGCGCCGGAGCACGGCCGCCGGGGCCTGACCGGGGCTCACCCGGACGGCGCGCAGCGAGGGCGGGCACCCGGCGCGCGGGGTCTGATGGAGGGCATGTCATCGCCCCACCCGCATCAGCCGCCCCACTGGGGGCCCCGGACGCCCCCTCCGGCACCGCCGCCACCACCCCCGCCCACCCCCTCCAGGTCCCACCTGTGGCTGCGGTGCCTGCTCGGCGGCCTGGCACTGTGGGTCCTGGCCGTCATCGTCACCTTCACCACCCAGAACACCAATCTGCTGCCCACCCTCATCCTGCTCGGCAGCTTCCTCACCCCGGGCTGCTTCGCGCTGTGGGCCGCCGAGCGGTACGGGCGGGAGCTCGGGGCGGGCCTGCTGATCGGCTGCTTCGTGGTGGGCGGGGTGCTCGGCGTGCTCGGCGCGTCCGTCCTGGAGTACTACCTGCTCCACCCCTCCGTCTGGCTCTTCCTCGGCGTGGGCCTCATCGAGGAGGCCGTCAAGGGGGCGGCCCTGATCCTGCTGGTGCGGCGGCGCCGGGAGATCCGCGGGGTGCGCGCGGGGATGGTGCTGGGCGCGGCCGTCGGCTTCGGCTTCGCCGCCTTCGAGAGCTCCGGCTACGCGTTCAACGCGCTGTTCACCGTGCGGGGCACCATCTCGCTGCGCGGCCTGATCGAGACGGAGATCCTGCGCGGGCTGCTGGCCCCGTTCGGACACGGGCTGTGGACCGCGATCCTGGGCGGCGCGCTGTTCGGCTGCCGCCGCGACGGGCACTTCCACCTCACCGGCCGGGTGTGGGCCACGTACCTGGGCGTGTCCGTCCTGCACGCGCTGTGGGACTCGGTGAACGGCATCGCCGTCTGGCTGGTGTACCAGCTGACGGCGACCGGCGCGGAGCGCACCCTCTTCGAGTACGGCTACCTGCCGCGCCCCACGGCCGAACAGAAGCACCTCTACACGCTCTTCTCCGACGGCGGCCTGCTGGTCGTCGCCCTGCTCGGCATCGGCTGGCTGCTGGCGACGGCCCGCGCGGCCCGCAGGCCGGGGCCGTAGCCGCCCGTCCTCCATCCGGAGCAGCCCGCGCGAGCGCGTCCCCCGCCCCCGGACCCCGCGCCGGGCCGTGCCCGGAGCCCCGCGCGCCGCGCCGCGCCCGTCCCCGAGCGGTGGCGGACTCCCTTCTGCCGGGCGAGGGTTGACCGCGGGGAGCAGATCCGGAGCGAGAGGGTGCGGTCATGGCGGACGCGATCACACAGGTGCTGGCCGGGCTCGACGAGGCCCGGCGCAGGGAGCTCGCGGCGCTCTACCGCGACCTGCACGCCCACCCCGAGCTGTCGTTCGCCGAGCACCGGACCGCCGCCGAGGTCGCCCGCAAGGTGCGCTCCTACGGCTACGACGTCACCGAGAGCGTGGGCCGGACCGGCGTCGTGGCCGTCCTCAAGCGCGGCGCCGGCCCCACGGTGCTGCTGCGGGCCGACTTCGACGCCGTACCCGTGCCGGAGCGCACCGGGCTGCCGCACGCGTCGGCGGTCGACGGGGTGATGCACGCCTGCGGCCACGACATGCACACCACCTGCCTGGTGGGGGCGCTGCGGCTGCTGGCGGAGGGGCGCGAGCACTGGTCCGGGACCGTCGTCGCCGTCTTCCAGCCCGCGCAGGAGACCGGCGAGGGCGCGAAGGCGATGGTCGAGGACGGGCTCTTCAAGCGGTTCGGCCGGCCCAAGGCCGTGCTCGGGCAGCGGATGGCGGCCCTGCCCGCCGGGACGGTCGGCTGCCACCCGGGTCCGGCGTTCGCGGCGGCCGACTCCCTGCGCGTGCGGCTGACCGGGCGGGGCGGGCACGCCTCCGTGCCGGAGGCCACCGTGGACCCGGTGGTCATGGCCGCGGCCGCGGTGCTCAGGCTCCAGACGGTCGTCTCGCGGGAGGTGGCCGGCCGCGACACCGCGATCGTCACCGTCGGCTCGCTGCGCGCCGGCGCCGACGACGGCCTCATCCCGGACGAGGCCGAACTGCGGCTGGACGTGCGCACCTACGACCGCCGGGTGCGCAAGCGCGTCCTCGCGGCGATCGAGCGGATCCTGCGGGCCGAGGCCGGCGCGTCCGGTGCCGACAGGCCCCCGGAGATCACCCCCCTCGACTCCTGCCCGGTCCTGGTCAACGACCCGGACGCGGCGGACCGCACCATGACCGCCGTCGGCTCCGTCCTCGGCCTGGACAACGTGACCGACCCGGGGCCGCTGCCCGCCGGCGACGACCTGGGGATCCTCGGCACCGCCGCCAGGGCCCCCGTCTGCCACTGGCTCCTGGGCGGCTGCGACCCCGAGGCGTACGCCCGGGCGGAGAAGGCCGGCACCACGGCCCGCGACGTCCCCGCCCCGCACACCCCGTACTTCGCGCCGGTCGTCGAGCCCACCCTGTCCACCGGGGTGACCGCCCTGGTCGCGGGCGCCCTGGCGTGGCTGGGCGGTCACCCGCGCGGCCGCCGCTGACCGGGGCGTACGACTTTCGTGGAACGGCCCCGAGACCTTCGGCGAACGCCGGGACCCGGCGGGTCTGCCTAGGCTGCACGTCATGGGTGTGACGCGTGGGGCTCGTGATCTTTGGGCGCGGTGGACCGATCCGGCTCAGTGGTCACGCCGGCGGGTGGTGGGCGAGAGCGCGCTGGCCGCCGGTCTCGCCCTGCTCACCGGCGCCGCCGAGTTCCTGACGGGCCAGGGCCTGCTCAGGACGCTGCTGGCCGGTCTCGCCGTCGCGGTGCTGTCCCTGGTGCGGCGCACGGTGCCCGCGACCGTGCTGATCGCCGCGGGGGCGCTGGACGCGGCGACGAACGGCGGGTTCCTGCTGATCGTCGCCGCCTGGTCCGCGGGCCGCCGGATCAAGGGCGTGCTGCGGGCGCTGACGGCCTACTCCGCGTCCTTCGTCGCGTTCGAGGCCATCGTCCTGCGCGACAACAGGTCGGCGGTGTGGATCGCCTTCTCCGTCCTCCTCTTCCTGGTGATGGCCGTGGTCCCCGGCATCACCGGCCGCTACTGGAGCCAGCGGCGGGCCCTGCTGCAGACGCTCCGGGAGCGCAACGCCCAGCTGCTGCGTGAGCGCCAGATGATCGCCCGCCAGGCGCGGATGCGCGAGCGGCAGCGGATCGCCCAGGACATGCACGACAGCCTCGGCCACCAACTGGCGCTGATCGCCGTGCAGTCGGGCGCCCTGGAGGTCTCCCAAGGACTGGGCGAGCAGCAGCGCGAGGCCGTCGGGGTGCTGCGCGAGGCGTCCGTCGCGGCCATGCACGAACTGCGCGCGGTGGTCGGCGTCCTCAAGGACGGCACGGTGGAGGAGGCGCGCGCCGAGTCCGGCGTGGTGGCCGGCATCGACGGGCTCGTGGAGTCGGCGGCCGCGGCGGGGACGTCCGTACGGCTCGTCCGGTCCGGCGATCCCCGGCCGACCACGCGGCGTACCGCATCGTCCAGGAGGGGCTGACGAACGCGTTCAAGCACGCGCCCGGCGCGCGGCTCACCGTCGGCCTGTTCTACGAGGCGGACTCGCTGGTCGTGGAGGTCGTCAACGGCCCGGTGCCTCCGGGCGCCGGGGCGGCCCCGGCCGCGGTGAGCGGCGGCCAGGGGCTCACGGGCCTGCGCGAACGCGCCCGGCTGGCCGGCGGAATGGTGCACGCCGGACCGACGGAGGACGGCGGCTTCCGGCTCGCGGGGGTGCTCCCCTACGACGCGGGGCCGGAGACGACCTTGGCCGAGGCCGGCGACGACCTTCGGCAGCAGCCCCGCGCGACGGCTCCGGGCGACGGTGAGGCGGTCATCGATCCGCTCGATCCGCGTGAGGAGTTCAAGAACATCATGAGTGTCAGGAGAAGCAGGGGCTGTCTGGTCGGCTGCGGGGTGGGCCTGCTGGTCCTCGCCGGTCTCGCCGTGCTGGCCGTGCTGGGGATCGGCAAGCTCCTCGACGAGATGCAGAAGTCGTCCATGGACCCGGGCCTCTACCGGTCCATATCCGTGGGCACGTCCGAGGCCGAGGTCCGCAGGAAGCTGCCCTCCGGGGAGTCGTTCCTGACCTCCGGCGTCAGGGGCAAGGGGCCCGCCGAGCCCGCCGGCGCGCAGTGCCTGTCGCTGCTGTCCACGGACTCCCCGGAGGACATCAACAGGGACCGCGTGTACCGCTTCTGCTTCAAGGACGGGAAACTGATCGAAAAGCGCGAGTTCGTCGCCAAGAACGACTAGCCGTCGACCAGCCGCAGACGGTCAGCAGACATCAGCAATCAGGAGACCCCGTGATCCGCGTCCTCATCGCCGACGACGAGCCGCTCATCCGGGCGGGCATCAGGATGATCCTGACGTCGGCCGACGACATCGAGGTCGTGGCGGAGGCGGCGAATGGACGCGAGGCCGTCGAGCAGGCGCGGCAGCGCCGGGTGGACGTCGCGCTGCTCGACATCCAGATGCCGGTCATGGACGGGCTCACCGCGCTCGCCGAACTGGGCCGCACGGCCCCGGGGGTACGGGTCCTGATCCTCACCACCTTCGGCGAGCGCGAGAACGTGCTGCGCGCCCTGCGGCACGGCGGGGCCGGCTTCCTGCTCAAGGATTCGGCGCCCGGTGAGCTGATGGGCGCGGTCCGCGCCGCCGCCGCGGGCAACGCGTACCTGTCGCCCGCGGCGACCCGGCACGTCGCCGACTCCCTCGCCGCCGGGCCCGCCGAGGACCGGGGCGAGGAGGCGCGGGCCCGGGTGGCGGGGCTGAGCGAGCGGGAGCGCGAGGTGCTGGCCCTGCTGGGCGAGGGGCTCTCCAACGCCGACGCGGGGCGGCGGCTGCACATGAGCGAGGCCACGGTGAAGACCTACGTCAGCCGGATCCTGGCCAAGCTGGAGTGCGGGAACCGGGTCCAGGCGGCGCTGCTGGCGCGGGACGCGGGGCTGGGAGGCTGACGGGCGGGGTGCGTATCGCACGGCGGCGCGGGTCGTTGAGTGCGTGAAGGCCCTTTCGGGCCCAACGTCCCTCGTACGAGAAATGGATCAATGATGCGTCTTGTCCGTCCGGTCCTCGCCGCCCTCGCCGGGCTCGCCCTCGTCCTGACCTGCCCCCTGGAGGCGTCCGCCGCCAAGGGCCCGTTCACCTTCCAGACCGGGGGCAGGCCGTTCTTCGTCCAGGACCCGCCGGACGGCAAGTGCTTCAGCATGAGCCAGGCGGCGCGCGGCCCGCACAACGGGACGGGATCGCCGGCGACGGTCTTCAGCGGCAAGCAGTGCAAGGGGAAGGCGACCCGCATCGCCTCCGGCCAGCAGGGCCCGAAGGACCTGTCCTTCTCCAGCGTCCGCTTCGGCTGACCCGCTCCGGGCGGCCCGCCCCGGCCCGTCTCACGCGGGCGGCGGGCCGCCCATCCCGCGCAGCATCCCCGCGCCGCCGGCCGCCAGGAAACGGGCCACGAGGACGGCGGCGAGCAGCAGGAAACCGATATTGAGGAACGTTGTGTAGTCCCACGAGACGCCGGACATGGCCACGGCGGCCCCGCCCCGGCCGGGCACCAGGCCCAGACCGGCGAAGACGGACTCCACCAGCCAGCCGGCGACGGCCACCGCCGGGTAGAAGGTGGCGAGCAGGAAGAGCGCCATGCGCGTCCCGTAGTACTTCCGGTAGATGCCCAGGATCGGCAGGATCAGCAGGTCGGCGAAGACGAACGAGACGACGCCGCCGAAACTGATGCCGCCCTTCCACAGCACCACCGCCAGCGGCACGTTGCCGATCGAGCAGACGCACGACATCAGCGCCACCACGGGGCCGATCAGCGGGCCCCACACCCGGGCCGCCAGCGGATGGCCGTCGAAGAAGAAGGAGCGCCAGAAGGAGTCGGGCACCCAGGCGGCGACCGCCCCGGCGGCCAGCAGGCCCAGCACCAGGTCGCGCAGGATCGCCGCCCACTCCATCACGAAGACGTGCGCGGTGGCCGTGAAGCCCGCGGGGGACAGCAGCCGGCGGACGAACGACCCCTCGCCGCGCACGGACATGTCCATCGCCGCGTGTCCCTCCATCGCCCCCGCCAGCCCCCGGTCCGCCTGGGCGCGGGCCCGGGCCAGCAGGTCCTCGCGCAGGAACGCCCGGAACAGCAGCGCCAGGACGGTGATCATCACCGTGCCCCCGGCGTACTCGGCGACCGTGAACTGCCAGCCCATCAGCAGCCACAGGAGCACGCCGAGTTCGACGACCAGATTGGTCGAGGCCACCTCGAAGGCCATGCAGGCGGTGAAGTCGGCGCCCTTGCGGAACAGCGAACGCGCCAGCGCCACGGCCGCGTACGAGCACGACGACGAGGCCGCGCCGAGTCCGGCGGCCAGCGCGAGGGTGCGCGGACGGGCGTCGCCGAGGGTCCCGGCCACCGCGGCGGGGCGGACGACGGCCTGCACCACGGCGGAGAGCGCGAAGCCGAGCACCAGGGCCCAGGCGATCTCCCAGGCCATCGAACCGGCGACCGAGAGGGCATGCGTGATGGCGTGCATGAGGTGTCTCAAAATCTTCGGTGGGCCAGAATCTTCGGTTGGTCAAGAACCGGTCAATCTATACTGCGTGTGCTTGTGATCATTGTGACGCCACTCAACTTGTGGTGCTTTTGAGGGGATTTACATGCGGAAGCTCTCACTCCGTATACGCGGCAGGGCGCTTGGTCTCACCGCGGCGCTCGCCGTCGGCGCCGTCGCCCTGGCCGGGCCCGCCACCGCGGCGCCGGTCGCCGCGCAGGGGGCGCACCAGCGGACGCAGGAGGCCCTCGACGGGCTCGTCGCGGCCGACATGCCGGGCGTCGCGGCCCAGACCTCGTCCCCCGAGGGGCAGTGGTTCGGGTCGGCCGGCTACGCCGACACCAAGTCGAAGACCAAGCGCACCGCCAAGGACCACATCCGCGCGGGCAGCATCACCAAGACCTTCGTCACCACCGTCATCCTCCAGCTGGAGGCCGAGGGCAAGCTGCGCCTCGACGACTCCGTCGAGCGCTGGCTGCCGGGCCTGCTGAAGGGCAACGGCTACGACGGCAACAAGGTGACGCTCCGTCAGCTCCTCAACCACACCAGCGGCATCCACGACATGGTCGAGACGCCGGAGTGGAACGCGTACATGAACGGACCGGGCTTCCTCGAGCACCGCTACGAGTACCGCTCGCCCGAGCAGATCGTGGCCATGGGCCTCAAGCACCCGCCCTACTGGGCGCCGGGCACCGCGTGGCACTACTCCAACACCAACTTCGTGATCGCCGGCATGGTCATCGAGAAGGTCACCGGCAACGCCTGGGCCCGCGAGGCCGAGAAGCGGATCGTCAAGCCGCTCGGCCTGCGCGGGACGACGTTCCCCGGCACCGACCCCAAGATGCCCGCCCCGCACCCGGTCGGCTACTCCAAGCTCTACGCCGCGAACCCCGGCCCGGAGATCCACGACGCCACCGAGTACAACCCGGCCTGGTCCGGCGCCACGGGCGAGATGATCAGCACCACCGGTGACCTCAACCGCTTCTACAGCGCCCTGCTCGGCGGCAAGCTCTTCCCCAAGAAGCAGCTCGACGCCATGCTCACCACCGTCCCGGCCGAGGACGGGACCAACAACGACGTCCCGTTCGACTACGGCCTGGGCCTGATCGTCCGTTCGCTGCCCTGCGGCGTCAAGGTCTACGGCCACGACGGCATCGTCTGGGGCTCGCTGGCCAGCACGGCGGTCACGCGCGACGGCAAGCACGCGCTGACCTTCCAGATCAACGGCGACTGGCTGGCGTCCACCAAGCCCTACAACGACGTCTTCCGGGGCGAGTTCTGCCCCAAGCCGGCGGCCTGACCCCTCCCCGGACCCGGCGTGGTGAGCCCTACGCCGGGTCCGACCGGTCGCCCGCCAGCAGCAGCTGCGGCACCTGGCGGAACCGCCACCCCTTGCCCTCCCGGGTGAACACCCACACCAGGTCGAAGCGGTCGTCCGGCCACTGTCCGGGCGGCGCCGGACGCACCGTCCCCAGCCCCTCGACGATGCGGGCGATGCGGCGGTGCTCCCAGGAGACCAGCGTGGCGCCGTGCCGGCCGGCGAGCTCCCGGGCCAGGGCGGCCTCGTCGCCCTGGCCGTGGGACACGTTCACCCGCAGCCCCAGCTTCGCCGCGAGCGGGGCGACCGTCTCGGCGGGCCGCAGGCCCTTGCCGCCGTCGTGGTCGTCGGCGGCGTAGACCGCGGACGGACGCCGCAGGCCGCGGCGCGGCCGCTCCCCGTCGTCCGGGGCGAACAGCCCGGCCAGCGCGCCCGCCCGCTGCCAGCCGCGCACCAGCAGGGCGTGCTCGTTCCGCTCGCCGTCCTCCGTCACCCCGAAGGGCGGCTTCTCGCCGTCGTCCTTCTCGCGCGGCTTCTCCGCGTGACGAATGATCATCACGGTGTCCGCGCCGGGAGCCGCCGAGGCGGCCGCCGCGGAATCGGCGGCGGCCCGCGCGCCGTCGCGCCCGTCCGACCCCGCGTCGCAGGAACTCACCATCGCCACGCAGACCCCCGCGGCCACGATCGCCCGCACCACGGCGCGTCCTCGCGCCGCGCGAGGAGACGCGTGGGGAGACGGGTGAGGAGACCCGTGGGGAGATCCGTGGGGAGAAAAGCCCATTCATTCCTTATAACCGAGCCGCCCCGGCCGGGAGAAGACCCCGGGCGCCCGCTCAGACCCGCCGTCCCAGCCGGGCCAGCAGCGCCGTCCACGCGTCCGCGCCCTCCGGCACCGGCACCGGGGCGGCGAACAGGCCTGTCGGGGACATGTCGTCCCCGTACGCCCCGAACACCCGCTCCGCCGCCGCCACCAGGTCGTCCGGCACCCGCTCGGGGGCGCCGATCGCCCGCGACAGGTCCCAGGTGTGCACCACCGCGTCGGCGGTCATCTCCGCGCAGTACGCGTCCGCGCCCGTCTCGCCGTAGGACAGCGGCACGCTGCGGCCCAGCGCGCCCCGCCGGGAGAACGCCTCCGCCGCGGCCGCGGCGGCCTCGTCCCACATCCCGGCGGGGTCGTCGCCCAGCACGTCCCCGTCCAGTTCGGAGCCGACGTCGTCGGCCGTCTCGCCGTCCAACAGCCGTGGTACCCACAGCTGTTCCGCGGTCAGATGGTTCACCAGGTCGCGCACCGTCCACTGTGTGCACGGCGTCGGCCCGTCCCACTGGCGCGGGCGGATGGCGTGCACCCGCTCCCCGAACAGACCGAGCGCCTCCTGATGGCGGGCGAGCAGCGCGCCCCGGGTTTCCTTGGCCATACCCCCATGCTCCGCGCACCGCGCGGCCGCCGCGAGCGCGGGCCGCCGGGTGCGGTCGCGCCCGGTCCCGGGCGGTGCGAAGGTGGAAGTGCCGGCGGCGGCGCATTGCGCGCGGTGAGGCGGTGAGAGGCGATGGAGCTCCCCCTGGTCGTGGGGGTCGACGGATCCCCGGGCAGCCTGACGGCACTGGACTGGGCCGTGGACGAGGCGGCCCGCCACGACGTGCGGCTGCGCATCCTGTACGCCTCCCTGTGGGAGCGCTACGAGGGCCGGCTCCCGCCGGCCGAGGGTCCCTCTCCCGAGACGCTGGCCGAGGAGGCCGTCACCATCGCCGCCGCGCGCCGCGCCCAGGAGCGGGACCCCGCCCTGCGGGTGCACGCGGACACCGCGCCCGAAGAGGCCGTCAACGCCCTGGTGGAGGCCAGCCGCCACGCCTTCCTCCTGGTCACCGGCCCGTCCGGCCGGGGCGCCCTGACCGGGCTCCTCCTCGGCTCGGTCAGCCTGGCCGTCGCCGGCCGCTCCCACTGCCCCGTGGTCGTCGTCCGCGGCGACGAAGCCGCCGTCCAGGGGGAGCACGGCCGCGTCCTGCTGGGCGTCGGTGACGAGGAGGAGGCCCCGGCCGCCGTCCGCTTCGCCTTCCGCGAGGCCGCGGCGCGCGGCTGCGAGGTGCACGCCCTGCGCGCCTGGCGCCACCCCGTACGGCAGTCGGTGGACCACTATCCGCTGCCCAGCGGCGCCACCCTCGACGCTGAGGAGCGTGCCGGACGCGAGCTGGACGACGCGCTGCGCCCGGCGGTGGAGCAGCACCCGGAGGTCGTGGTACGCGCCGCCACCGTCGAGGGGCCGCCCCGCAGGGCGCTCGTCGACGCCTCGGCCGACGCCGACCTGCTCGTCGTCGGCGCCGTGCGCTGGCACCACGGCCTCGGTTTGCACCTGGGCCGGGTCAGCCATGCGGCACTGCACCACGCGCGGTGTCCCGTCGCGGTGGTCCCGGCCGCGTAAATCTCCTGTGGGGCGGGGCAATCCCTTGCGGGATGGGGCGCGTCGCCCTGGTCAGGGGCGCGTACTGGAAGCTGTGCGCCCGTCACTTCTCCACCTGGCGCTCCCGAAATGACCGGTGGAAGTGGTCGTTCCGTTAAGGAATCATCGGCTGTTCGCCATTTTGCCTGCACAAATATGGCTTTCTTCAGGAACCGCAGCCGCCTTCAGATCATCTGTTAAGGGTGGCGGGGGGATGCGTGCCCGCCATGGAGCCGCAGTTCTTGGAGGTTGTTCTCGTGCACGTCGGATCGGGCCGTCGTCCCGTCCTGTTGATGTCCGCCCTGGTGGGGTCGCTGGCGCTGTCCGCCTGCTCGGGGGGTTCCGGAGGGTCCTCCGAGGACGCCGGGGCCGCGGCGAAGGTGACCGTCAGCCCGGCGGGCGGGAGCAAGGAGGTCAAGCTCGGCTCGCCGATCTCGGTCAAGGCCGACGGCGGCAAGCTCACCTCCGTCGAGGTCAAGGACGACAAGGGGGAGAAGGTCGAGGGCAAGCTGGCCGCGGACGGCGCCTCCTGGCAGTCGGCCGGCAAGGTCAAGCCCAAGACCACGTACACGGTGAAGACCGCCGCCGAGGGCGCCAAGGGCCGCAAGTCCTCGGAGACCGCGACGTTCACCACCGAGCAGCCGGCGAAGATCAACAAGCTCACCAACATGCCGCAGAACGGGCAGACGGTGGGCACCGGCATGCCCGTCTCGATCCTCTTCGACCACAAGATCGACAAGGACAAGCGGGCCGAGGTCGAGAAGAACTTCAAGGTCACCTCCAGCACGAACGTGGAGGGCGCCTGGGGCTGGGTGACCGACTACAGCGGCAACGACCGGCTCGACTGGCGGCCCAAGACCTACTGGCCCGGCGGCACCAAGGTCTCCGTCAAGGGCTCGCTCGCCGGCGTCAACTCCGGCGAGGGCGGCTGGTTCGCCCGCGACTACGACTACTCGTTCACGATAGGCGCCGACCGCAAGGCCGTCATCGACGTCCCCGGCCACACGCTGACCATGATCGAGAACGGCAAGCCGGTCGGCAGCGTCAAGGGCTCCGCGGGCTCCCCGGAGGCCCCCACCCGCGGCGGCATCCACACCGTGCGCAGCAAGGCCGCCGACGAGACCATGGACTCGTCCACGATCGGCTACGGCAAGCAGTGGATGCTGGACTCCAAGTGGGTCACCCACATGACCGCCTCCGGCACCTTCCTGCACTCCGCGCCCTGGAACAACCAGGTCGGCGTGGTCAACAACAGCCACGGCTGCTTCGGCATGACCACCCAGGACGCCAAGACGGTCTACGACTTCCTGTCGATCGGCTCCACCGTCGAGGTCAAGGGCACCAGCAACACGGAGAAGACGGACGTCGGCAACGGGCTCGAGGTCTGGCAGGAGACCTGGGAGCAGTGGCAGAAGCGCAGCGCGCTGAAGAACTGACGCCGCGAGCGGGGTCGTTCACCGGGGCTGTTCACCGGGGCCGCCCGGGGGGGTGGGCCCCCCCCCGGCCCCCGGGGGGTTTTTTGGGGGGCCCGGCCCCCCCCGGGGGGCCCCGGGGGGCGGAGCCCCCCCCCCGCCCCCCCCCCCCCCCCCCCCCCC
>NZ_JAEAMR010000020.1:38883-69055 GCF_015999245.1 Streptomyces sp. AV19
GGGGGGCCCCCCCCCCGGGTTCCCCCCCCCCCCCCCCCCCCCCCCCCCCCCCCCCCCCCCCGCGGGCCCCGGGGCCCCCCCGGCCCCCCCCGGGGGGGGGGGGGGGGGGGCGCGGGCGGGGGGGCCCGGCGGCGGGAGACCCGCCGCGAGCCGCACGCTACCAGCCGGACGGACGCCTTTCCTCCGGCGTCACTCACATGCCCCAGCGCCCGGACAGGGGGCCCGATAAACACCCCGGAGATCCGGCGCGATACCGCCGCATGGGCTCCGACCGGCATCGATGGCTCGAATGAGTGAAATCCCGGAACTTCCCAAAAGGGTCAGAGTTACTCAGTTCGCTTCCCGAGCGGGAAAACCCCTCTTCGATCGAAAGGCATAGAAGTGCTCAAGAAGGCAATCGCCACGGCCGCCGTGTCGGCTTCCGCGATCGGCGCCATGGCCACTCCCGCGATGGCGTTCGGGGACGACGAAGACGTCTACAACGCGAATGGCGCGAAGACCGGTTACGGCAACACGCACACCGGCGGCAAGGAAAGCCCGCAGATGAGCCTGGTCCAGGGCTCGCTGAACAAGCTGTGCGTCGGCATCGGGAAGGTCGGCATCCAGTCCGTCCTCGGACTGCTCAACATCGGCGTCCAGGACGTGCCGATCCTCACCTCGCAGCAACAGCAGCAGTGCACCGACAACTCGACGATCAACGACGGCGACGACCAGCTGTCGCACATCCTCGACGACATCCCGATCATCTCGGGCAACGGCTCCGCCAACGGCTGACGAAAGCCTCGCGGTTCCGCGGAAATCCCTCCGCGCCGGGCATCGCGCCCGGTGCGGGGGGATTTTTCTGTGTCCGCCCGCGGCCGCCGTCAAGTGGCCGGTAATTCGGCATGGTTGGCCGGGGAAAGTTTCCGCTCTGCCGGAACCCTTGACTCAACTCTGGTCCAGTCCAACGATGTTCACCGCGCAACTGCCCCCACCCCGTGCACACCTCAGTCACCGGGAGCATCCGTGAGACGACGCCCCACCGTCCGCGCCGCGGTCACCGCCCTGGCCACCGCCTTGGCGGGCGCGGCCCTGGCCCTGGGCGGCGGCGAGCCGGCGACGGCCGCCACGCCCCTTCCCCCGCGGGTCTTCGCGCCCTACTTCGAGAGCTGGCTCCCCGACGGCCCCGCCGCGCTCTCCGCGCAGTCGGGGGCGAAGCACCTGACGATGGCCTTCCTCCAGACCGAGGCCAAGGGCTCCTGCACGCCGTACTGGAACGGCGACCGGAGCAAGCCGGTCTCCTCGGCCGTGTTCGGCGCCGACTTCGCCACCATCCGCTCGCGCGGCGGCGACGTCATACCGTCCTTCGGCGGCTACGCGGCCGACAACGGCGGCACCGAACTCGCCGACAGCTGCGCCGACACCGACAAGGTCGCCGAGGCGTTCCAGCGCGTCGTCACGACCTACGACATCAGCCGCATCGACCTGGACATCGAGGACAACTCGCTGACCAACACCGCCGGAATCGACCGCCGCAACAAGGCGGTCAAGAAGGTGCAGGACTGGGCCGCCGCCTCGGGGCGCCCGCTGCAGATCTCCTACACCCTGCCCACCACCACCCGGGGCCTCGCCGACAGCGGGCTCGCCGTCCTGCGCAACGCCGTCGCCAACGGCACCCGGGTCGACGTCGTCAACATCATGACGTTCGACTACTACGACGGTGCCCAGCACGACATGGCCGCCGACACCATCAGCGCCGCCGAGGGACTGCACGCCCAACTGGCGCGGCTCTACCCGGGGAAGAGCGACGCGCAGCTGTGGGCGATGACCGGCGTCACCGAGATGCCGGGCATCGACGACTACGGCCCGGCCGAGACCTTCACCGTCCAGGACGCGGCCAAGGTCTACCAGTGGGCGGTGTCCAAGAACATCAACACCCTTTCGTTCTGGGCGCTCCAGCGCGACAACGGCGGCTGCCCGGGCACCAAGGGGTCCGACACCTGTTCCGGAATAGCCCAGAACACCTGGGACTTCACCCGCGCCTTCGCCCCGTTCACCGGCGGCGGGCCCGCGCGGCCGGACTTCTCGATATCCGTCTCGCCCGGCGGGTCCTCCGTGCCCCCGGGCGGTTCCGCGACAGCCACCGTCGCCACGGCCGCGGCCTCCGGCCCCGCACAGACGGTCCGGCTCTCGGCGGACGGCGCCCCGCGCGGGGTGACCGCGGAGCTCGCCCCCTCCTCCGTGACCGCGGGCGACTCCGCCCGCCTGACCCTCTCCGTCGCCGCCGGCACCCCGCCCGGCACCTACCCGCTCACCGTGACCGGCACGTCGCCCTCCGGCAGCCGCACGGCGGCATACGCGCTGACGGTCCCGGGTCCCGGCACCCCGGGCAAGCTCGTCAACGGCGACTTCGAGACCGGCACCACCGCCCCCTGGACCTGCGACGAGGGCGCGACGGTGGTCAACAGCCCGGCGCACGGCGGCTCGTACGCATTGCGGAGCGCCCCCACGGCGTCCGGCACCGGCGAGTGCCGGCAGACGCTGACGCTGTCGCCGGACACGTCGTACACGCTCGGCGGCCGGGTGCGCGGCGACTACGCCTTCGTCGGCGTCTCCGGCGGGGCGACGGCGTCCCAGTGGGCCTCGTCCGGCGACTGGACCGAACTCGCGGTCCCCTTCACCACGGACTCCTCCGGCAAGGTCACCGTGTACGTCCACGGCTGGTACGGGCAGGGCGCCGTCCTCGCGGACGACCTCACGATCGGGTGAAACGACGGGAGGGCGGGGACCGGCCGGGGAAGAACCCTCCCCGGCCGGTTCCGCACAGTGCTCCGCCCCGGCCGCCGCCCGCCGTCCCGGAGGACCGGAGGACCGTCCGTGGGTATCGCACTCGTCCGGCCCCAGGCACGCGGCCCGCTGCTGAGGGCCTTCGGCCGCTCCTCCCCGCTGTGGCGCCTCGACTGGGTCCTGCTGGGGGCCATGGTCTCCCTCGGCTGCCTCGGGGGGCTGCTCACCTGGTCGGCCACGGTGCACCGGCAGGACGCGGCCGGCGGCGACCCCTACTCCTACCTCAAGCGCCACATGCTCAACCTGGTGCTGGGGCTCGTGCTGTGCCTGGCGCTGGCCTTCCTGGGCCACCGCCGGCTGCGCGGGTACGCGCCGGTGCTCTACGGGGCGTCGCTGCTGTTCCTGGGCACCGTGCTGACCCCGCTCGCCAGCACCATCAACGGCGCCCACTCGTGGATCGTGCTCGGCGGCGGCTTCTCGCTCCAGCCCTCCGAGTTCGTCAAGCCCGCCCTCGTCGTGATGCTGGCCGCGCTGCTCGCGGAGGAGCGCGAGACCCGGCGCGGGAGCCTGCCCGGCGGGCGGCAGACCCTGATCGCGCTGGTGCTGTGCGCCGTCCCCGCCATGGTGATCATGGCCAGCCACGAGCTGGGCACGAGCCTGGTCCTCGCCGCCATCACCGCGGGGCTGCTCTTCCTCTCCGGCGTCCCCGGCCGCGTCCTCGCGCTCCTCGCGGGGGCGGCGGCGGCCGTGATCGCCGCGGTGTTCGCGTTCCACCTGCTCAGCGCATACCAGATCAACCGGTTCGCCGCGTTCGCCGATCCGCACCTGGACCCGTCCGGCGTCGGCTACAACACCCACCAGGCGCGGATCGCGATCGGCTCCGGCGGGCTGGCCGGCCAGGGCCTCTTCCACGGCTTCCAGACCAGCGGGGGCTTCGTGCCCGAGCAGCAGACCGACTTCGTCTTCACCGTCGCCGGCGAGGAGCTGGGCTTCCTCGGCGCCGGCGCCGTCATCGGCCTGCTGGGCGTGGTGCTGTGGCGCTCGCTGGGCATCGCCCGGCGGGCGGACGACATGTTCGCCACGCTGCTGGCGGGCGGGGTGGTGTGCTGGCTGACCTTCCAGTCCTTCGAGAACATCGGGATGACGCTGGGCATCATGCCCGTGGCCGGGATCCCCCTGCCGTTCGTCTCCTACGGCGGCTCCTCGATGTTCGCCGTGTGCGCGGCGATGGGCGTCCTCCAGGGTGTGCACGCCGACTCGCGGCGCCCGCGCAGCGGCTGAGTGCGTCGCGTCCGGCCTTGGGCCCGTCCGGGCGGCGGACGGGCCGCGTCCGCCGCGCGGGGGCGCTGTTCCCCGCCGGATCTCCTACAGTCGTGCAGACCGTCCGCTCCTGCCCTGCTGGAGGGCGCTCTCCCATGTCTCTCGTGCCGTCGCCGCTGTTCACCCTCGCCGTCAACCCGTTGGACGCGTCCTCGCTGCTGTCGTCGTTCGGGGCGCTCGGCATCGCGGTCGTGCTGTTCGCCGAGACCGGTCTGCTGATCGGCTTCTTCCTGCCCGGGGACTCCCTGCTGTTCACCGCCGGCCTGCTGTGCCGGCCCGGGGCCCACTCCGGGCCGCACCTCGACCTCGCCCAGGTGCTCGTCGCGGCCCTGGCCGGGGCGCTGGCCGGGGCCCAGTGCGGGTACGCGCTGGGGCGCCGCGGCGGACGGACGCTGCTGGCCCGCTCCCGGAACAAGCGGCTGCTCGAAGGAGCCGGACGCGCGGAGGAGTTGCTCGGCCGCTACGGGCACGCGCGGGCGATCGTCCTGGCCCGCTTCGTACCGGTCGTGCGGACCGTCCTCAACCCGCTGGCGGGCGCGTTGGCCGTCCCGCGCCGGGTGTTCGTGACCTGGCAGGTGGCGGGTGGGGTGGTGTGGACGGCGGGGCTGGTGCTGGCGGGGTATGCGCTGGGGGCGGTGGTGCCGGATGTGGAGCGTTATTTGCTGCCGGTGGTGGGGGTGGTGGTGTTGGTTTCGTTGGTGCCGTTGGGGGTGGAGGTGGTTCGGGCGCGGGGGCGGGTGGGCAGGGGGCGGTGAGTTTGCCCCGGTCCCGCCCTTTCACCGTCTCTTCCGGGGCTGCGCCCCGGGGCCCGAGCGCGGCTCCGCCGCGCGGAAGCGGGGGCTCAGCACCCCCGCACCCCCGAAGCGCCCTCCGGGCGCTGTCCTCAAACGCCGGACGGGCCGGACCAGCCAGCAGAAACGTTTCAGCACTCCAGTGGGTACGGCACCTGCTCCGTCACCGGCCCCGTGTTCCGGCACATCCGATAGCCCTGCTCCCGCAGGTCCCCGATGATCCCCGGCAACGCCTCGGGGAAGTGGCTGAACAGATGTCCGAGGATCACCCCGTTGGTCTTCTCCTCCGCGGACGCCTCCCGGACGCTCGCCCGGATCGCGTCCACGTCCCGGAACGCCCCGCCCGACTGCTGCCAGTCGTATGTGTCGATCGTCCAGTTGCACACCCGCTGGCCCAGGCTCGCGGCGGCCTCCGTCTCGCGCTGGCCGACGTCCCCGTAGGGCGGGCGCAGGAAGTTGCCGGGCACGCCGTTGCGGAGTTCGTCCTGGAGTTCCTGGTCCGACAGCTGGGTGAGCTGCTGGTGGGACCAGGTGTGGCTGCCGACCCAATGGCCCTGCCGGCGCAGGGCGGTGGTGATCCGGGGGTACTGGGAGGCGTACTGGTTGATGAGGAAGAACGCCGCCCGGACGCCCTGGGACTGGAGCTGCGCGCCGACGCGGACGGCGCGTTCGGGGTCGTCGTAGGGCCAGTCGTCCAGCGACAGCAGCACCCGGCCGGAGGCGTTGCCGCAGCGGTCCCGGTCGTAGCCGGATTCCGGGTCGGGCACGCCGGCCCGGGCCGGTCTGCCGCCCGCGGCAGGGCGGTTGGCGGGTGCGCCGTGGCCCTCGGGCGGCCGGTGCGGCAGCGCGCCGTCGCCGACGGGCCGGGGGGCGCAGGCGCCCATGGCCGCGATGCCGCCGCGCCGGTGGTCGTCGTGCGTCCCGCCGCGTCCCGCCCGGGCGTCGCACTCCTGCCGGTCGTCGTCCATCGAGGTCACCGCGAACGCCGAGCCGGCCACCAGCGCCACCGCCGCGGCCGCCGCCGTCAGCGGAACCCTCCTGCGGCGCCGGTGGCGTCCGGGGCCGCGCCGCAGGACGGCACGGATATCCGACATGCTGACTCCTCAACGGTGCCGGGCCGCCGTCGCCGACGGCCTGCCCGGCACTTCACGCCCAGTGCTCACAGACGCGGAGAAGCCCGCTCCGGGACAAGCACCCGAGCTGGATCGCTGATCTTGGCTCCAGCCTCGGGGCAGGTCCGCGCTCTCGCAACCGATGGCTCCGCCGTCCGGTTCGGGCCGCCGGAAGCGGGGTGGAACAAAGGCGGCGTCCCGTGCGCGGCGGGCACACACCGGCCCCTCGCGCATCCGCCGTACGCGCGGCCGCAGTTCGGGGACGGCCGGTGAACGCGCGCCGCGTCACGGTCTCTTGGCGCCGTCGGACCGGGTTGCGCCGAAAGGCCCCGGTACGAGGTGTCGCGCGGCGCGATCCGGACCAGAATCTCTGGGCGGCGTGGTTTTCCCGGTGCCGCCGTCCCCGCCCTCGTCCCCCACACCCGCCGGAGGAGACCGCCATGCACAGGCCGGAACGGGAGCGCGCGGAGTCGGCGGCCCGGCAGGAGGCCGCGCAGCTCACCGCGCGGGACGTCCGGGCCGTGGCCCTGACCTGGGTGGACAACGCGGGCATCACCCGGGTCAAGGCCGTGCCCACCGCCCGGCTGGCGCACGCCGCGCGCTGGGGGGTGGGGATGTCCCCGGTGTTCGACGTCTTCCTCACGGACGACTCGGCCGTCACCAGCGCGCACATCGGCGGGCCCACCGGTGACCTGAGACTCCTTCCCGACCTCGGCCGGCTGACCGTGCTGGCCGCCCAGCCCGGCTGGGCCTGGGCGCCGGTCGACCGCCACGAGCAGGACGGCCGCCCGTACGCCGCCTGCCAGCGGGGCTTCGCCCGGCGCATGGCCGAACGGGCCGCGGCCGACCACGGGCTGCGGCTGCGCATGGGCTTCGAGACCGAGTGGGTCGTCACCCGGGACGGTGGCGATGACAAAGACGGCAAAGACGATAAAGACGCCAACGACCGGCTGCGGTACGCCTGTTCGGGCCCGGCGTACGGCATGACGCGGCTGGTGGAGCTGTCCGACTACCTGCGGGACGTCCTCGACGCCCTCACCGCCCAGGAGATCGAGGTCCTCCAGCTCCATCCCGAGTACGCGCCGGGCCAGTTCGAGGTGTCGGTGGCCGCCGCGGATCCGGTCGGCGCGGCGGATCTCGCCGTGCTCGTCCGCGAGACGGTCCGCGCGGTGTCCCGACGGCACGGCCTGGAGGCCCAGTTCGGGCCCGTCGTGGACGCCGGCGGGGTGGGCAGCGGTACCCATCTGCACCTGAGCCTGCTGCGCGGGGAGCGGAACCTGTGCCGGGGCGGCGACGGCCCGTCGGGGATGACGGCGGAGTGCGCGGCGTTCCTCGCCGGCGTGCTGCGGGAGCTGCCCGCGCTGCTCGCGCTGGGCGCCCCCTCCCCCGCCAGCCACCTGCGGTTCAAGCCCTCGCACTGGGCGGGGATCTTCGCCTGCTGGGGGCCGGAGAACCGGGAGGCCGCCATCCGTTTCGTCCCGGGGCCGCCGGACGCGGCCGACCAGGCCAACGCCGAGGTCAAGTGCTTCGACGGCGCGGCCAATCCGTACCTGGCGGCCGGGGCGGTGATCGCCGCGGGGCTCGCCGGGATCGAGGCCGGGCTGACGCTGCCGCCGCCTGTCACCGGCGATCCGGCCGTCACCGGCGGGCAGCGGCGCCTGCCCGCCGCGCCGGCCGACGTCCTGGACCGCTTCACCCGCTCGGAGCTGCTGCGGACGGCGCTCGGCGATCCGCTGTTCGAGGCCGTCGCGGCGGTCCGCCGCGCGGAGGTCCGGCAGTACGAGGGGGCGGCTCCGCAGGAGATCGCCGACGCGACACGGCGGCGGTACTGAGGTGGGGGCCCACGCGAAGCCGTCCCCGCCGGCGCTGGTGGACCACCACTGCCACGGCCTGGTCCGTACCGAGCTGGGGCCCGACGCCTTCGCCGCGCTCCTGAGCGAGTCGGACGTGCCCGCCCCGCCCGGCACCTCCTTCCTCGACAGCCAGCTCGGCTACGCCGTCCGCCGCTGGTGCCCGCCGCTGCTCGGCCTCGACCCGCACTGCACCCCCGCCGAGTACCTCGAACGGCGGCGGGAGCTGGGCCCGGACGGGACCGCCCGGCTGCTGCTGGGCGCCACCGGGATCACCGACTACCTGGTGGACACGGGGCTGGCGGACGATCTGACGGGCCCCGAGGAGCTCGCCCGTACGGCGGGCGGCGCCGCCTGGCACGAGGTGGCGCGCCTGGAGCGGCTGGCCGAGCGGATCGCCGACGGGACCGGCGGCCGGGCGGAGTTCCTGGGCGGGCTGTCCGACGCCGTGCGGGAGGCCGCCGGGACGGCCGTGGCGTTCAAGTCCGTGGCCGCCTACCGCTACGGGCTCGACTTCGAGCCCAATCCGCCCGGCCAGGCCGAGGTGCGCGCCGCGGCGGACCGGTGGCTGGCCTGCCGCACGCCGGGCGGCCGGCTGACCGATCCGGTGCTGCTGCGCCATCTGCTGTGGTCGGCGGCCGAGACCGGGCTGCCGCTCCAGCTGCACACCGGCTTCGGCGACCCGGACCTCACGCTGCACCGCTGCGACCCGGCGCTGCTCACCGACTTCGCCCGCGCCGTGCGCCCCACGGGCTCGGCGCTGGTGCTGCTGCACTGCTACCCGTACCACCGCAGTGCCGCCTACCTCGCCCACGCCTTCCCGCACGTCTACGCGGACATCGGGCTGGCCCTGTCGTACAGCGGCGCGCGGGCGGAGGCGGTGCTGGCGGAGGCGCTGGAGCTGGCCCCGTTCGGGAAGCTGATGTTCTCCACGGACGCGGCCGGGCTGGCGGAGCTGTACGTGGTGGGCGCCGAGCTGTTCCGCCGGGGCCTGGCGCGGCTGCTGGACGGCTGGGTGCGGGACGGCGCCTGGTCGGCGGGGGACGCCGCGCGGGTGGCCGGACTGATCGGGGCGGAGAACGCCCGGCGGGTCTACGGGCTGGGGCGGACGGGCGGTTCGGCGGGGGCGTGAGCGGGCTCCCGGGGCGCCGGGACGGCCGGTCCGCGTCCACGCGGGGCGAAGGACACCAGCAGCGCGCCTCCGGCGGCGACGGCCGAGCCCGTCCAGAACGAGGCGGTGTAGCCGGAGGCCGCCGGGCGCGAGGCGAGGACGGCGATGGCGAGCTGGCTGCCGACGGCGCCGCCCACCGTCCGGGCCACGGTGTTGATGCCGTTGGCGGTCGCGCCGGTGGCCGCCGTGGAGACCCGGCTGACCATCCGGGGCAGCGCGGGCATGGCCATGCCGAAGCCGGTGCCGATCACGGCGTAGCAGGCGACGACCTGCCAGACCGCGCCGTGCGCCAGGGCGAGGAACGCCCCTCCGGCGGCGCTGACCGACAGCCCGAGCGCGAGCGGCGCGCGGGCGCCGAGGCTGCGTTCGACGCGTCCGGCCAGGAAGCCGGCGGGCAGGCCGCACAGAGTGCCCGGGACGAGGATCAGGCCGGCGGCGGTGACGGACGCGCCGAAGCCGGGACCGGCCGGGGACTCGGCGAGCCTGGGGATCAGGACGTAGAAGACGAACTGGGTGGCGCCCAGCAGGAAGGCGCCCGCGTGGACGCCGCGCACGGCGCGTCCCAGCAGCAACTCCGGTGCGACCAGCGGGTGTTCGGCGCTCCGCTCGCGCGCGAGGAAGAGCGCCGACAGCACGGCGCAGCCGGCGAGGAGGGCGAGGACGGGGGCGGAGGTCCAGCCCCACTGCGGCCCTTCGGTGAGGGCGAGCAGCACGGCGGCCAGGGCCGCGCCCAGCAGTGCGGCGCCGGTGACGTCGAGCGGGCCCGGGGAGGTGTGGGGGCTCTCGGGGACCCAGCGCAGGACGGCGGCCAGGGCGGTCGCGATCAGGGCGGCGCCGGCGACGAACAGCCAGCGCCAGGAGGCGTGGTCGACGAGGAGCCCGCCGACGAGCAGTCCGGCGCCCGCGGCGCCGGCGACCAGCCCGGAGGCCAGACCGAGCCCGGCGGCGACGCGGTGCGGCGGGAGGACGTCGCGGATCAGGCCGAGGGCGAGCGGCAGCAGGGCGAGGCTGACGCCCTGGACGGCGCGGAGCGCGATGAGCGAGGCGATGTTCCAGGCGAAGGCGGCGCCGAGGGTGCCGGCCAGATGGACCGCCAGCGTCGCGATCAGGACGCGGCGCCGGCCGTGGCGGTCGCCGAGGCGGCTGACGACCGGGGTGAGGACGGCGCTGGCGAGCAGCGTGGAGCTGAGCACGGCCCAGGAGGCGGCGGCCGGGGAGGTGTTCAGCTCGCGCTGGAGGACGCCGAGGGTGGGCACCAGCATCGTCTGGACGAGGGAGTAGGAGAGGACCGCGAGGACGAGCGCGGTCAGGGCGGCGTTTCCGGGGGTCCGGGGGGTCGAGGGGGGCAAGGCGTTCCTCGGGTCGGGAGGGCGGCGGCGTACGGGGGGGACGACATTTTGCGAACGCCGTTCCCATTCAGGTAAGGCTAGGCTTACTTCCCCTGCCCCGCAAGGGACTTCGCACGCGGGACGCCGGTGACGCGACGCTGTGTAGGGTGACGGCGTGAATCCCCGAGGTCCCGGCCGTCCGCGCACCCTGTCCCGGGCCCTGATCGTCGGCGAGGCCCGCCGCATCGCCGACGAGGAAGGGCTCGGCTCCCTGACGGTGCGCCGGGTGGCGCAGCGGCTGGGCACCGGACAGGCCTCGCTGTACCGGCACATCACGGACCGGGGCGAGCTGCTGGGCCTGCTGGCCGACGACGTGGCTGCCCGGCTGCCGCGCCCGGCGGAGGACGGCGACGCCCGCGAGCGCGTCACGGAGCACTGGCTGGCCGCCCACGACCACCTGCTCCGCCACCCGTGGGCGGCCCGGATCATCGCCGACGGGGAGCATCTCGCGCACGGCGCGGCCGACTTCACCGACGCCGCGCTCGGCGCGCTGGAGGCGGCCGGGCTGTCACCGGACGACGCGGTACGCGCCTACCGCGCCCTGTGGAACCTCCTGCTCGGACACGTGCTCAACGCCCACCCCGTCGGTCACACCCGCACACCCCGCCGGGCGGCCGGCGACGCGCGCTCCGACTTCTCGTGGGCGCTGTCGCGGATGCTCGACGGGGTGCTCGGCGCGGGCGGGCTCAGTCGCTGAGGGTCGCGCGCAGCGCCTTCTTGTCCACCTTGCCTATCCGGGTGACCGGCAGGGACCTCAACTGCGTGACGGCGCGCGGCTCGTAGAGCTCGCCCAGTTCGGCGACGACGGCGGCGACGACGGCCGCCGGGTCCACGGAGTCGTCCTTGTCGGTGGCCAGGAAGACATGGACGGCCTCGCCGTAGCGCTCGTCGGGGACGCCCACCGCGGCGGCGTTGCGGACGCCGTCCAGGGTGAGCAGGAAGTCCTCCAGGACCCGGGAGTAGACGTTGTCGCTGGTGCGGCCGGTGACGATGATGTCCTTGGCCCGGTCCACGAGGTAGAGGTAGCCGTCCGCGTCGCGGTAGCCCATGTCGCCGGTGGCCAGCCAGCCGTCGTGCAGGGCCGCGGCCGTGCGCTCCGGGTCGCGGTAGTAGCCGAGCATCCGGGTCTCGCCGCGGACGTACAGTTCGCCGGTCCCGCCGTCGGGGAGCGCGGTGCCGTCCTCGTCCCGGATCTCCACCTCGACGCCGTCGATGACGCGGCCGACGCTGGCCCAGCGCTCGGGGTGCTCGTCGTCGTAGTCGTCGGGCAGCATGAGGGTGATGCCGAGCGCCTCGGACTGGCCGTAGCCCTGTCCTATGGCCGGGCCGAAGACGGCGCTCGCCTGGCGCAGCCGCTCGGGCGCCGAGGCCGCGCCGCCCACCATCAGGGATTCGACGTGGGGGAAGTCCCCGGGGCGGCAGTCGGGGTGGTCGAGCAGTTCGTAGAGCATGGGCGGCACGAACATGGCGGAGTTGATGCGTTCCTCGCGCAGCACGGACAGCGCGTGGCCGGCCTCGAAGGCGGGCAGCAGCACGACGGTCGCCCCGGCGATGAGCGCCTGGACCGAGACCAGGTGCCCGCTGCCATGGGTGATCAGCGTGCCGGCCAGCGCCCGGCGACCGCGCAGCCAGGGGGCGTTGCGCGCCGCGTCGACCATGCGGTCGTACAGGGACCTGCCCTGCGCGGCGAGCTTGGGGTTGCCCAGGGTGCCGCCGGTGTAGAGGACGGTGAGCGGCTCGTCCGCCGCGGGGACCGGGGCGTCGGGGCGGACGGCGGACTGCTCGCGCGCCGCGGCCAGCAGGTCGGTTGCGCCGTCGGCGGGGCCGAGGCACAGCAGCCGGGGCGGACGCTCCAGCAGGCCGGGCAGCGCGATGGCGTGCGGCGTGAAGGTCGGGTCGAAGACAATGGCCCGCACGTCGGCCTGGCCGGCCAGCGCGGCGAGTTCGCCCTGGCCCGGCTCCGGGGGCAGGAAGACCACGCGGCAGCCGATGAGGTGGACCGCGAGCTGGGCGAGCACGCCTTCGGGCCGGTTGGCCAGAAACAGACCAACGGCGTCGCCGGGCACCAGACCCTCGGCGCGCAGGGCGTTGCCCATCCGGAACAGGGCGGCGCGGGCCTCGGCACGGGTGAACCGCACCGTCCCCTGGACGAGCGCCTCCGTCTCCGTGTCCCGGGCCCATGCGTCCAGGATGTGATCGACGTAAGTGCGCTCGCTGATCGATGGAACCTGAGTCTCTTGCATGAGGTCATGCAAACATGACAGCTCGAACAACCCGGTCCGGGGTTCGAACGGAGCGATGCATTCCGGCCATCGGGGGTGGTGCCGGCGCCACCCCGGAGACGGAACCCTGCGGGATCGATCCGGTGCGCGGCGGCCACCATGGCCGGTCCGGTGGCCGCCGTGTGTGCCACCACCGCCCTCCCCGCGGCCGCCGCGGCCGCCACCGGACGGCGGGGCTGGAGTGCGCACGCCTGGCCGTCCCCCGCGACTGGCACCGGCCAAACGCCGGTCCCAGTCCGGGCATCGCCGTCTCCCGCCGGCGGGCGACCGGCGCCGGCGGGCGCGGCGGCTCGGGGCCGGCCCGGCCGGCGGACCTCGCCCTCCGCTCCCCCGCGACGGCCGCCGCGTACGACGTGGTGAGCTTCGGCCAGCGCGGTGTCGGGCGGAGCACCCGGGGCCGGTGCCGGACGCCGGAGGAGTTCTCCGGGCTCCCCACGGGCGACGCCCGGACCGCTCGCCCGCCGCACTGCGTCGCACCCTGGCCGCCTCGCGCACCTTCGCCCGCGACTGCGGCAGGCGCGACGGCGGCCTGCTGCCGTGCCTCACGACCGGACAGACCGTCCGTGGCATGGGCGGCGAAGCGGCCGCCCGCCGGGGCCCGGACCCTGGCCTTCGCCGCCGTCTGCGCCGCCTGACCTGCGGTGACCGGTGCGGGACTTCCGTCCACGCCGATACTCAACTCCGCGCGCGATCCCGCCACTTGCCACGAGGCGACGGTACGGGCCCACCGCGCGCTGCGCGGCTCGCGCCTGGCAGCGGTGACCACGGCCAGTACCGGAACGGGAACTCGTGTGTGGACGGCGTCGTGGAACTCCATCTGCCCGACGGCCGCGTCCCCGCACGGGACATGACCTGTCCGGGCCGGCCGCCGCCGGTCCCCGTCACGGCGGCGGGGCGCCGAACCGCACACATGCGCCCAGGTTGGCACCCGTGCCGTATCCGGCCGGGTGCCGCGTCGTTGTTTCCGGCAGGCACACCGGAAGGCCGGGACATGCGCATCGACATCATCACCGCGGGCACGACGGGCTCCGTCGCCCCCTACACCGGCCTCGGGCACCGGCTGGCCGCCGAGGGGCACGACGTGGAGATCGTCACCCACGCCAAGTTCGCCGACACGGTCACCTGCTGCGGGCTGCGCACCCGGCCGCTGGAGGCCGACCCGTTCGAGGAGCTCATCACCGCGCACAACCGCTTCCGGAACGCCGGGCGTTCACCGCGCGCGCTCCACGAGATCGCCCGCGCCACCGAACGGGCCGCGGTGCGGCTCGTGGACGGGCTGCTCACCGCCGTGGACCCCAAGGCCGACCTCGTCCTGCTGTCCACCATCGTCGCGCCCATCGGCCGCGTCGTGGCCCGGTACCACCGGGTGCGCAGCATGGGCGTCTTCCTCCAACCCGACGTCCCCACCTCGGCGTTCCCGCCCTGCGTGCTGCCCTGGCAGCCGCCCGGGTACGGCAACCGGCTGCGCGCCCGGGCCGTCAACGCCCTGACCGACGCCCTCTACTCGGCCGCCAACCGGCGGCTCCACGCGCGCCTCGGCATCAGCCACCGCAGCGCCCATCTGCTGCGCCGGGAACGGGAGAAGAGCCGCTGGCCCATCTGGCACGGCTACAGCCGCGTCGTCGTGCCCCGGCCGCCGGACTGGCGGCCCGGGCTGCGGGTGGCCGGCTACTGGTGGCCGCACGAGTGCCCGTCCTGGCAACCCCCTTCCCCGGTCGCCGACTTCCTCGCGGCCGGGCCGCCGCCCGTGTTCGTCGGCTTCGGCAGCATGATGCCCGAAGACCCGGACGGGCTCGGCGAACTGACGGCCCGTGCGCTGCGCCTGGCCGGGCTGCGGGGCGTCGTCCAGGCGGGGTGGGCCGGGCTGTCCGTGACCGGCGACGACGTCATCACCGTCGGGGCGCTCCCGCACGGCTGGCTGCTGCCGCGCACGGCGGCGGTCGTGCACCACGCCGGTGCCGGGACGACGGCGGCCGGGCTGCGGGCCGGTGTGCCGGCGGTCCCGGTGCCGCTCCTCACCGACCAGCCGTGGTGGGCGGCCCGGCTGGTGCGGCTCGGGGTGAGCCCCGGCGTGCTGCCGCACGCGTCGCTCACCGCGGAGCGGCTGGCGGCGGTGCTGCTGCGGGCGACGGGCGAGCCGCGGTTCGCCGCGCGGGCGGTGGAGGTGGCGGGGCGGCTGGCGCGGGAGGACGGGGCGGGGGCGGTGGCCCGGGCGGTGGCGGCGATGGAGCCGTGACGCGGCGCTTGCCGCCGGGGTTGCCGCCCCGGATCCTCCCCAGCCCTCTTCCGCAGGGGCTGCGCCCCTGCGCGACCCCGCGGCGCGCCGCGCGCGCCGGATGGCGGGGGCTTCGCCCCCGGGGGCCTTTTGCGGGGCTCCGCCCCTGCACCCCGTTCCGGGGGCTCCGCCCCCTGGCCCCCTTTCGGGGCTGCGCCTCTGGACCTCGTTCCCGGGAGCTGTGCCCCCGCACCCCCACCGGGGCTCCGCCCCGGACCCCGCAACCGAGCTCCGCGCGGTTGTCCTCGAACTCCCCGGAGGGGGCAACCCCCGGACGGGCTGAATTGCGTGCCCTTCACCGCGCGGAGCGCGGCACCCCGGCCCCCCGGGCGGAGCCCGGAAGAAACGGTGAAAGGGAGGGTCCGGGGCATCAACTCCCCGCCCATCGGCCCCGCGGCACCAACTCCCCGTCCATCAGCCCGAGGAGGAGAAGGAAACCGATGCCCACCCCCATGTCCCCCCTCGACGCCTGGCTGCACAGCCACCAGTCCACCCGAGCCCTCTGCATGACCTTCGGCCTCGTCGCCCGCTTCGCCCACGGCCCCGCCCCCGCCCTCCACGACCTCCGCGACCGCGCCGCCGCCCGCTGGGCGCGGCACGACCGCCTCCGGATGGGTCCCGGCCCGCGGTGCTGGGTCCCGGGCCCGCCCTTCGACCCGGTGCACCATGTCACCGCGACGGCGGCCGGCACCCGCCCCGGCTCCCTGGAGGAGCACACCGCGCAACTCCTCGCCCGCCCCTTCGGCCCTCCGCGCCCGCCCTGGCAACTGCACCT
This sequence comes from Streptomyces sp. AV19, assembly GCF_015999245.1. Taxonomy (GTDB): domain Bacteria; phylum Actinomycetota; class Actinomycetes; order Streptomycetales; family Streptomycetaceae; genus Streptomyces. The sequence continues at coordinate 54,614 of NZ_JAEAMR010000020.1, forward strand.
CCTCCCCGCGCCCGGCGACGGATTCGCCCTGCTCCTGCGCGCCCACCACGCACTGCTCGACGGCAGGTCGCTCCTCACTCTCGTCCAGGAGCTGCTGGACGGGCCACCGGCGCGGCGGACGGCGTCCCCGGCCCCGGCCCGCCGCCGGGGGACGGGTCTCAAGGACGTCCTCCCCGCCGGCCGGCCCCTCCCCTTCCACGGCCCCGTGGACTCCCGGCGGGCCGTCGCCTGGAGCCGGGTGACCGCCGGGGAACTGGCCGCGGCCCGCGACGCGCTGCCCTCGGGGCGCGCCTCCGCGAACGCGGTCTTCCTGGCGGCCACCGCCGGGGCCCTGCGCGGCGCCGGGGCCGCCGGCCGGCTGCCGTTCCTGCCCGGCGTGTGCGCGATGGTCCCCGTCGATGTCCGCGTGAACGACGACGCGGCGCTCGGCAACCACTACGCCACCGTCCGCGTCCCGCTCCCGGTGCGGAACGACCCGCGCCGGCGCCTCGCCGCCGTGGACCGCTTCACCCGCGGGACGGCCCTGCACGAGCGCGCCCGGGCCCAGGCCCGCGCCGTGGCCGGGATGGCCGGGCGTCCCGGGCCGCTGACCGAGGCCCTCGGGCGGTACGTCGACTCGTCGCTGTACTCGTCGCTGCTGTGCAGCAGCCTCGCGGACCGCGAGGGCCCGCGGGCCCTCGGGCCCGCCGCCCTGACCGGTCTGTCGCTGCTGCCCGCGCTCAGTCCCGGCCACCCCCTGGTGGTGAGCATGGTGCGGGACGCGACCGGTGCGGCGACGCTGGCCGTCGTGAGCGACCACGCCCACCGGGCGCTGGCCGGGCGGCTCTCCGCCCTGCTCCACGAGGAGATCCGCGCACTCGGCCCGTGACCGGACGCGCAGTAACGTCCCGCCGTCGCCTGTCGTTCCACTGATGACGGCACCCCACCAGACCCCCGGCCGCGCGGTCACGGGGACGGCACTCCGACCGCGCGGCACCGACCGTGAAACGGAGACCGCCACTGATGACGTCCACCACCCTCTCGGAAGAGGTCATTCCGCTCACTTATGGCGGTTTCTCCTACAGCGGCCGGATCGTCCACCGGCCGAACGCCCGGCTGGCGCCGCTCGTCCTGATCGGCGGCGCGTTCCAGCACCAGGGCGCGTGGGGCCGGCTGGAGCGGATGGCCCTGGAGTCGATGAGCGTGATCACCGTCGATCTCCCGGGCTGGGGCGCGGCCGACCGGCTCCCGGCCCGCTACGGCATCGACTTCCTCTGCGGCGCCCTCGACCAGTTGCTGGCGAAGGCCGCGCCGTATCCGGTCAACGTGATGGGCGCGTCCTACGGGAGCGCCGTGGCGCACGAGTGGGTGCGCCGCCATCCGGGCCGGGCCGAACGGCTGGTGCTGGTGGGGACCATGGCGCAGCTGACCGACCACGTCCGGGCCCGCGTGGAGCTCACCCTCCGCATGCTGGAGCGGGGCAGCCACGCGGAGTTCGTGGACCAGGTCCTCGACACCCTGATCTGCCGTGCCCCGCGCGTCACGGTGGCCCGGCGGGCCACCGTGATCCGCTGCCTCACCCGTGCCCTCAACGAGCTGACCGCCGACGGCAAGCTCAAGTACCGGGAGAACACACGGCGGTTGCTCGATCACCCGGCGCCGTCCGGCGGGCCGGTGGTGCGGATCCCGGTGCTGGTGACCACCGGTGAGCACGACCCGCTGACCACCCCGGCGCTGAGCCGCGAGGCGTCCGCCCGGTGCGCGGACGCCCGGTTCGCGGTGTTCAAGGACGCGGACCACCTCGTCCACCTGGAGCGGCCGGCCGAACTGCTGGACCTGGTGCTCAAGTTCCTCGCCGACGAGCCGCTGACCGGTCTCGACTACTGCCACCCGGTCGAGTACCCGGGGCACCGGGTACCCGTCCCGTCGCCCCGCGCCGGCGGGGAGCGCTGAGCCCGCGTGCCTCAGTCCTCGTGCGCCGCGGCGGGCAGTTGGCGCGCCTTGAAGCGGGTGTGCGTGTGGTAGGCGTAGTCGAGCATCTTCGCCGCGTCGGGGTAGCGGTTCGGCGCGTCGTCGAGGAGCACGCCGACGACGGTGCGTCCGCCGCGCCGGGCCGCGAAGACCAGGCAGGGGCCGGAGGCGCGGGTCGTCCCGGTCTTGACGCCGAAGACCCCGTCGTAGGAGCCGAGCAGCTTGTTGGTGTTGTACCAGGTGTAGCGGCGGTTGACGTTCTGCGCCTTCTGCTGGGTGCTCATCGCCTTGGTGACGGTGACGAACGTGCTGTTGCCCAGGGCGTGCCGGGCGAGCCTGGCCAGGTCGCGGGGGGTGGAGTGGTTGCCGCCGGTGGTGATGCCGTCGAAGGAGTCGAAGTGGGTGCGGCGCATCCCCAGCCGGGCCGCCTCGCGGTTCATCCGCGCGACGAACGACCTCGTCCGCTCGGCCTCGCTGCCCCCGCTGCCCAGGGCGTCCGCCAGGGCGTAGGCGGCGTCGCACCCGGAGGGCAGCATCAGCGCGTACAGGAGCTGCCGCACGGTGAGCCGGTCGCCGGTGCGCAGGTCGGCGGTGCTCGCCTGGCGGCGCGCCACGTAGTCGCGGTAGGACTGCTTGACAGTGACCTGCTTGTCGAGGTCGGAGGCGCGGCCGCCGAGCGCCACGACGGCGGTCATGATCTTGGTAGTGCTGGCGATCGGCCGGGCGACGTCGGCGTTCCTGTCCCACAGCCCTTTGTTCATACCGCCGTCGAGCAGGTAGGCGCCCCTGGCACCGATCCCCGAAGGCCCGTCGGCGGCCTCGGCGGTGGACGGGAGTACGGCGGCCAGGGCCGCGGCGGACGCGGTCAGCGCCGCTCCCCAGCGGCGGGCCGTGCTTCCCCCACTTCGGTCCATGAAGTCTCCAGAGTTCCTCGCGTGTCGGGATGGGCGAGCGCATGGTCGCACCCCCGCGCGCGGGTCGGGAAATCGCTTCACGAACGGGTGAGGGAATCGTGCGGCAGGCCGTTCGACGCCCGAACTCCCTTCTGGAGAAAGGGAGAAGCGGCACCCCCGTAACGGGATGCCGCTTCAGCCGGTGGGAACCCGGGAGGGTCAGAGCGAGCAGACGCCCCGCTCGTGGTCGACCGTGGCGGTCGCCTTGGAGAACTCCCACTCCGGGTCGAGCAGCTTGTCCTTCAGCTGCGCGGCCGCCTGCGGGCTCTCGACGATGTAGCCGAAGTCCTGGAGCCAGGACGGGTAGAGGTTCTTCGAGCCGATGTAGAACGCCGAGCCGTCCACCGACACCATCTTGTGGTGCAGCGGATAGGCGTGCCCGTCGGCCCACTTGGCGCTCTTGGAGCTGCGGAAGCTGGCGAGCTGGAGGTTGGAGCACATCGCCGACTTCGCCTTGTCCCCGTCGCCGACGACCTTGGCGAGGCGGGCCCGGAGCACGTCACTGATCTCCGAGAGGGACTTGATCTGCGAGTAGCCCCCGCTGCCGACCGTGCCCCGGTTCTCCGGGTCGCTGACGACGATGCGGACCTTCACGCCGTCGGCGAGCTTCTGCGCCAGGGTGTCGTACAGCCGGACGTCGTACTTCGGGAGCGGCGGGCAGGTCGCGTTGAGGTCCTGCTGCGAGATCTCGACGTGCTTGTCCGCGCTGCGCACCAGCTCACGCAGGGCGCTCTCCTCGGGGTTGACCGTGTCGTAGTCGCGGTCGGCGTTGGTGTTGTCGTGCACGCCGACGACGCACTTGGTGTCGGTCGCGGTGGGCAGCGCCGGGTCGAACTTCGAGGAGGCGTCCTTGTCCCGGATGCCGACGCCCAGGCCGCCCACGGCGATGACCGGCACGTTGCCCGTCGGCCCGGCGGGCTCGGGGTTGTTCGCCTTCTCCATGTCGGGCATGCAGGACGCCCCGTCGGAGGCCGCGAACCACACGCTGGCGACGTTGCTCTTGTTCTTGCAGGTCCAGCCCCACAGGGCGTCGAGGTAGCGGCCGGCCGAGGAGGCGGCCGGGCCGGTCAGGGCCAGGTCGACGTCCGTGACGGGGTGGGCGGTGTCGAGGTAGTCGCCCTTCCAGTTGTTGATGCCGCCGGTGATGGCCGAACGGCCGTCCACGACGAGCAGCTTGGAGTGGTTCCAGGAGAACGCCGTCTTCGACGTCGTCATCGACGCCGCGGTGAGCGTGACGGAGCCGGCCGCCTTGCCGAGCCGCTTGCGCAGGTCGTCACGGTAGGCCCCGGGCCGTACGTTGATGTGGTAGACCGGCGCGGCGCCGACCAGGACGCGCACCTTCGGCTTGTTGCCGGCCTCCACCGACGCCTTGAGACCGGCGGCTATGGCGTCCTGGAACGCGCCGTCGGGGAAGGGCGCCAGGGTGGAGATGTCCACCGTGCGCTTCGCCGACGCGATGTTCTCGGTCATCTTGGCCAGCAGCCGCTTCGTCCCCGGGCGCTCGGCGCACTTGTCGTCACCCCAGCAACCGGGCGTCTGCAGCAGCCAGTCGGAGGCGTCGGCCGCCGAGGCGTCCAGCTTGTTGCCCTCGGTGCGCTGCCAGATCTCGCCCTCCAGGCCCGGCGAGACCTGACGCAGCGTCCGCTCGACCGCGTCGAGGTGCGGCGTGGCCGAGGACGTGCCGTCGGCGAACGCCTGACCGGCGGGCAGGACGGCGAGGACGACGGCGGTCGCCGTCGCATGGCGGGCAAATCGGTTTAAACGGCTGAGCCGGTCACGGAGCAAGGCGCATCCTTTGGCAAATGATGAACTGTGCGGGGTGATCCGTTGAATCCCGGACGTCCGTCCGGCGTACGGATGATCAACTTCGCAGAAGTTACCAGGTGCCGTCGCGCCGCGGCAGGGGGTGGTCACGGCAAGCGGAAGCGGCGGTTACGCCGGACGCACGTTGCGGTTGAGGCGGAAGACGTTCTGCGGGTCGTAGGTGGCCTTGAGGGCGGCGAGACGCTCATAGGTGCCGGCCTCGTACCCGGCCCTGACCTGGGTCTCGTCGGCGTGTTCGCCGTCGCCGTAGAGGAAGTTGAGGCTGTGTCCGAGGGTCCAGGGGACGAGGGCCTCGCGCAGCAGGCCGTGCCGGGCGCGGACGTCGTCCGGGCCGACGCCGGGGAAGTAGCCGGAGAGGGCGACCACGAGGAACTCCGCCGCGCGGTGTTCCACCGTGGTCTCCGCGCCGCCCCGGCGCAGGGCGCCGCCCAGGTGGCGGATCTCGGTGATGACGGGCACCGGGGAGTCCGGGCCGACGGCCTTCAGCAGGGCCGCGATGGCCTCCACCGGCAGCTCGCCGAGGAACGCGCTGGTGCCGGCGTAGGCGTTGGGCTCGTCGGGGTCGTTGTGGATGGTGCCGGACGCGGTGTACGGCAGCTCCCGCAGGTTGTCGTCGAGGCGCGGGCCGATCGCGCGCAGCGGGGCGACCAGGCGCTCGCCCTCCTCGGCGGGGCCGTTGTAGGCGATGCGGAAGGAGGCGACGTAGCGGCCGCGGAGGAACTCGGGCAGCTGCGGGACGTCCGGGAAGGGGATCAGGGTGACGGAGGAGGTCATCTCCTCGGGCACTCCGGCGGTCCAGCGGCGCCAGGCCGCCAGGGACTCGGCGACGAGCGGGGTGTCGAAGACGAGCTGCCCGCCGTAGAGGGTGGACACCGGGAAGAGGTCCGCCTCCAGCGCGGTCACGATGCCGAAGTTGCCGCCGCCGCCCAGCAGGGCCCCGTACAGCTCGTCGCCCGGGCGGACCTCGCGCAGCCGCCCGTCGGCGGTGACGACCTCCAGCGAGCGCACGTGGTCGGCGGCGTAGCCGTACTGCCGGGCGAGCAGGCCGAGGCCGCCGCCGAGGGTGTAGCCGACCGCGCCGATGGTGGGCGTCGAACCGCTCAGCGGGGCCAGGCCGTGCGGACCGGCCGCCTCGATCACGTCGCCCCACCGCGCGCCGGCGGCGATCCGGGCGGTACGGGCCGCGGGGTCGACGTGGACGCCCGTCATCCGCCGGGTGCTGACGAGCATCCCGCCGTCGGCGGCCACCGACAGCCCGTGCCCGGTCAGTTGGACGCCCACCGGGAGTCCCTCGGCGGCCGCGTACGCCACGGCCCGCCGGACGTCCTCGGCGTCGGCCGCGCCGACGACGACGGACGGGCGGTGGGCGTAGGCCGTCTGGTAGCCGGCGAGCTCCTCCTCGAAGCCGGGGTCGCCGGGGCGGAGCACCGGTCCCGTCAGACCGGCGAGTGTCTGTGCGCTGATCTCCATGCCCACCACGATGCTCGCGCCGGACCCATAAGTCCAAGAGCGGGTCAAGATGATTGCCAGAAGCGTTGGTTATAACGACTCTGTGACGCGCCTTGGCCCCGGCTTGCCGTAGCCGCAATGGATTTTGCCCGACGCTCCGGAACGGCCCCAGCATGCCCCCGACATCGGCACACACGCACCGCACGAGGACGCCCCCATGGCACACGACCGGCACTGCCCCGCGACCCGCACCTTCTGGGAGGACTTCTACCGGCGCGACGAGCGCGTCTGGAGCGGCGAACCCAATCCGCTCCTCGTCCGCGAGACGTCCGCGCTCCCCGCGGGCACGGCCCTGGACCTCGGGTGCGGCGAGGGGGCGGACGCGGTGTGGCTCGCCCGGCGGGGGTGGCGGGTCACCGCCGTCGACGTCTCGCCGACGGCCCTGGGCCGGGCCGCCGCCCACGCGGCGGAGTCCGGCGTCGCCGACCGCGTCGACTGGCTCCAGGAGGACCTGTCCCGCTCCTTCCCCGGCGGGACGTACGACCTGGTGTCGGCCCAGTTCCTGCACTCCCCCGTGGAGTTGCCCACGGAGCGCATCCTGCGGGCGGCGGCCGGGGCGGTACACGTGGGAGGCGTGCTGCTGGTGGTGGGGCACGCGGGGCTGCCGGCCTGGGTGGAGGCGGATCCGGCGATGCGGTTCCTCACGCCGGAGGAGGTGCTCGACGCGGTCGGGGCGACGTCGTCGCGGGACTGGCGGGTGGTGGCCCGCCGGTCGGTGCGGCGCGAGGTCCCGGGACCGGAGGGGCAGTCCGGGCTCCGGACCGATCACGTGCTCAAGTTGCGCCGGATCGGGGGCCGGTAGGTCCGCACCCCCTGTCGGCGCGTGCGCCCGCCGCTTCCGGCCTCATGGGACCGCCCCGGACGGGCATCATCCCGTGCCCGGCGGCAGCCCTGCGGCCGGCCCGGCGGCGACCGAGGGCCGTGGCGGCGGGAGCCGGTCGGCGGATCATGCACGCCGGGAGGAAGCCGGGGCCGCCGCGGCTCCAAGGGCCGGCACCCGGGGGTGTACCGGGCAGCCCCGTGTCCTTGGTCCCGAACGCCTCGACGATCCTGAACGCCCCGACCGTAACGCCGTTGGCTTGCCGCCGGACCTCATGAGCCGTTGCCGGTCGTTGCCGGAGGAGTTGGCAACGACCGGCAACGGCCCGGAGGAAACGACATTCCTTGTCCGGCCGTCGGAGGCGGCTCAGCGCACCGGCCGCCGGCCGCGCTCCATCTCCGCCCATTCCTTCCGCATCCCGCCCACGCCCACCAGCGTCCCGTGCGCCGCCCCCGCCCCGGCCAGCGTCGCCCCGAGGCCGGCCACACCCACCACCGATCCCGCGACCAGCCCTCCGAAGGGGATCCCCGCCCACGCCAGGGCGCCGCTCAACGCCCGTACCCGGCCCAGCATTTCGCGAGGCACCCGCTCGAAGGAGATCGCACCCAGGATCGGGTTGAGGAAGCCCGAGCCGCAGCCGCCCACCGCGAAGACCACGGCCACCAGCCACAGCGGCGCGTCCACGGCGAGGATCAGGAAGCGGGGCATCTCGGCGAGGAGATAGCCGGCGAAGAAGACCGGGCGGCGGCGCAGCCGGTGGGCGATGGCGGCCGCGAGAATGCCGGAGCAGACCGCCATGCCGCCGAAGACGGCGTTGACCAGGCCGATGGCCGCCGGGCCCGCGCCCGATTCCCGCGCCCAGACGGGGACGAGGACCTGGGAGAACCCCGCCTGGAGGAAGTTGCCGGCGCCGACCACGACCGTGATCGTCAGCAGGAGCGGGTCCCCGCGCAGGAAGGCGAACCCCTCGCCGAGGCGGCGCCAGTAGCCCGGCTCCGGGGGCGCGGCCGCCGCCGGGCGCCCCGTCCCGCGCGGCGGCAGCAGCACGATCAGCAGCGAACCCAGCGCGAAACAGGCCGCGTTGGCGACCAGCGCCGTCAGCGGGCCGACGGCCGCCACGAGGGCGCCGCCCGCCGCGGGGCCCACCGTCGCGGCGAGCTGCTCGATGACACCGGCGAGGCCGGTGGCGCGCTCCAGGGGGACGCGGCCGCGCTCGGCGGCCTCGGGGACCATGACGTCGCGCGCCAGGTCGCCCGGGCCGCGCACCGCGCCGATGACGGCGACGAGCGGCGGCAGCAGCCAGAAGTGCAGCAGCCCCAGGGTGTGGAACAGCGGTATGAGTCCCGCGGCGGCCGCGCTCAGCACGTCGGCGGTCCAGCAGACGGCGCGCGGCCCGACGCGGTCCACGAGCGGCCCGGTCAGCGCCTTGACCAGGACGTACGGGGCCATCTCGCAGAAGGCGACCAGCCCGGTGAGGGTGGCGCTCCCGGTGGTGACCAGGACGAACCACGGCAGGGCGATGGCCGAGACGCGGGTGGCGGTCAGGGCGACGGCCAGCGAGGAGAGCACCGCGGCCAGCGGGCGCAGGGTGCGCGGCGGCGCTTCCCGGCGGGTGTCCGTGAGGGTCACGACTCCCCCGCCCCCGGGGTGGGTCCGGGCTCGGGCAGCAGGTGCATGACGACCTGCACCGGTTCGGCCCCCTCGGGCGCGCCCTCGGCGTCCGCCCGCCAGTAGCGCGCCATGACCGCCCGCAGTTCACGCGCGAGGCTCCCGGCCTCCTCGGGGGTCAGACGGAGCCGCCAGTCGCTCATCTCCAGGCGGTCGCGCCACTCCTTGGGCATCGACGGCGCCTGCCCGAGGGCGAGTTGGGTGCGCAGGGCGTGCAGGCTCGCCACGGATGCCCGGTACGCGGCGGTGGCCTCGGGCTCCGCGTCGGCGAGCTCCTTGTCGTCGAACCAGGTGGCCTCGTGCGCCGCGCGCCACCAGCGTTCCCGTGCGTTGCCCCGCGCGGTGTCCTCCGCGACGAAGCCCGCCGCGGCGAGCTGCCGCAGGTGATAGCTGGTCACCCCGGAGCCCACGCCGATGCGTTCGGCGAGCCGGGTGGCGGTCGAGGGCCCGTACGTCCGCAGCAGGCCGACCACTTGGACGCGGACGGGGTGGGCGAGGGCGCGAAGGCCCCGGGCGTCCAGCACCACGTCCGTCGCGGGGTCGGGAGTCAACCCCCGCGGCCGCCTTGTCGGTTCATCGTCATGTCCCATGGCGGCACCCTAAAACGCCAAGAGTTCTTCGCAAAGAGGTTTTCGCGAAGAACTCTTGGCGATCGGCACTCCCGGCGATCGGCACTCCCGGCGATCGGCACTCCCGGCGATCGGCACTCCCGGCAATCGGCGCGACCGCGTCGGAGCGAGCGCCCCGCGCCCCCGTCGATGCGGATGCTCTCGCCGTTGATGCAGGCCGCGGCGTCCGAGACCAGGAACGCCGCGAGCCTGCCGACCCCCTCGACGGTGGCGTAGCGCCCGGCGGGGACGCGGGCGAGGAAGTCCGGGTCCTCGCGACCAGCTCCTCGTCGAGGACGTCCTGGCCGCGCTGGGCAACCCCGTCCGGCTGTCCATCGTCCGCGAGCCGGCCGCCTCCGCCGGCGGGCGCACCTGCGGCAGCCTCCCGCTGGAGGTGACCAAGGCCACGGCGGCCCACCACTGGCGGGTCCTGCGCGAGGCGGGCATCACCCGCGAGTCCCGGGCGGGCCGGGCGAAGGCCGTCGCCCTGCGCCGGGCGGACCTCGACCACCGCTTCCCCGGCCTCCTCGGCGCCGTCCTCGCCGCCACTCCCCCGCCCCGCGAGCCCTGAAGGCGTGTCCGACAGGTCGGTACGGGCGGTAGGCGATATTCCGCCTTGCGATGCCCCGGCTACCGCCGGGAGGTGCCCCCGCCACCGGACGCCGCAGACCCCGCCCCGACCCACCGGACACGCCCTGGCCGCACTCACCGCACGGCCGCGTACGCGCCGAGCGCGATGCGCGCGAAGTCGCGCAGCGAGGCGGTGCCGGGGGCGAAGTAGCCGGTGTGGCCGTGGGCGCCGGCGGAGGACACCGGGCGGGCGCCGAACTCCGCCGAGGTGGGGTCGGTGCCGTGCCCCAGGCCGAAGAGCTCCACGTTGGGGACGTTGCCGATCCAGTCCGCGTCGTTGCGGCGGGTGGCCCAGACCCGGGCCCCGGTGTCCAGTTCCCCGGCCGAGCCGGCGTGCACGCCGGGGCTGCCCAGCACGACGAGGTCACGGGCGCGGAGCCCGGACGCGGCCAGCCCGCAGACGACCGAGCCGTAGCTGTGGCAGAAGACGGCGGGCTCGGCGGCGCCGGAGGCGGCGAGCCCGGCGAGGAGGCGGTCGAGGCGGGGCGCCCCGGCCCGGGCCAGCCGGTCGGTGGCCGCGTCGAGGCCGACGCCGACGGGGGTGGTGTAGCCCGCCCAGGCGATGACGGCGGTGGGGGTGCGGGGGTCCTGCCGGCGCATCTCGGCGCGCAGCGACTTCGCCATGCCGGACGGGGTGCCGTACGGGTCGTGGGCGCGGTCGAAGGAGGACAGGTCGATGTCGGAGCCCGGGACGACGACGGCGGTGCGCCGCGCGGCGGCGAGGTCCCCGTACACCTCGGCGACCTGGCCGCGGCCGCGCGGATCGAAGGCGAGGATCTGCCGCCCCGGCGCGAGCAGTTCGCCGTAGCGGCCGGCGAGGTCGCGCGCCCGCTCGCGTTCGTACGGGGGCAGGGACGCGTCGGCGGCCCGGGCCCGCTGCGCGGCCCGCTCGGCGGCGAGCGCGTGCCGGTTGGCCTCGTACCGCAGGGCGGGCGGCACCCCGTCCAGGTTGCCGACGACCAGCGGGTGACGCTCCGCCAGCCGCTGCCGCGCGTCCTCGGGGAGGGCGGCGAAGAAGCGCGCGACCTCGGCCGGGGCGGCGGTGGCCGGGTCGGGCAGGGCGCGGTGCAGGGAGTGGTCCGCGCGCCACGCGGCGGCACCGGCCGGCGGGCCGGTGACGGCGGTCTGCCGGTGGGCGGTGGCCCACCCCGCCGTACCGGCGACCACGGTCGTCGTGAGCGCGACGGCGGCCAGCGTGCGCTTGAAGCGGCGCATGGATGTCTCTCCCTCGTCCTGTGCGGTGACGGGGAGGAAGGTAGGAACGCGGTGTATGGCGAAACGTCACACCGTGGTGCCGAACAGGGGGTCATACCGGGGTAGGGGGTGGTCCGGGCGGACGCGCGTTTCGCCGCGGCCCGCGGGCCGTCCTACGCTACGAAGATGATCACCCGACCCCGCACCCTCGCCCACGGCGTCGTCCTCCGGCCCGTGGCCCTCGCGGACGCCGCCGCCCTGGCCTGTGCGTACGCGGCCAACCGCGACCACCTGCGGCCCTGGGAGCCCCGGCGCCCCGACGGCTTCGAGACCACGGAGGGGCAGGCGGCCCGGCTCACCGGGCTGCTCGAACTGCGGGACGCGGGGCGGGCGATGCCGTGGGTGCTCGACGCGGGGGACGAGGGGATCGCCGGCATCGTGAACCTCAACAACGTGGTGCGGGGCGCCTTCCACAGCGCCCAGCTCGGCTACTGGGTGGCCGCCGCGCGCGCCGGCCGGGGGCTGGGCACCGCCGCGGTGGAGGCGGCGTGCGACCTGGCCGGGGAGGAGCTGGGGCTGCACCGGATCGAGGCGGGGACGGTGACGACCAACGCGGCGTCCCGGCGCGTGCTGGAGAAGTGCGGTTTCGAGCGGATCGGCACCGCTCCGCGCTATCTGCACATCGACGGAGCCTGGCGGGACCACTACCTCTTTCAGAGGATTCTCAACGACCGCGCCCCACGCTGACCCCACGACCTCGCAGGCGCCCCACGAGCACCGTTGAGCCTCGCGTTGCCCGATCGCATCGCAATCTACGTCTCGCCGAGGCACGGCTGTTACATGACCGAGGGAATACCGCGCGTCGTGAGTCGTAAGATCTTACGGTCAACTAAGGGGGGTTGAATCGGCTTTGTCCAGCATGTCCGCGTTTGCTCTACCGCGCTTCGGGCGCGGGAGATGGGAGACCCCTGTGCCGGGGCGAATATCGCAACTTCCACGCCGTCGGGTCCTGCAGGTCGCGTGCGCGGGCCTGGTCGCGGGGACCGGCACGGTCGGGGCCTGGCAGTGGCTGGCTCCGGGGGCGGCCGGCGGCGGCCATGGACAGGAGTTCCCGGCACGGCCCGCCAAGGCGGTGACGAACCAGTCGTTCGTGCACGTCATCGCGCACCCGGACGACTCGCTGTACTTCATGAACCCGGAGCTGGAGCAGTCCATCCGCAGCGGCGCCCCGACCGTCACGATCTGCCTGACCGGCGGCGAGTCGGACGGCCGCAACGCGCTCGCCAACACCCCCGGCTACCCCAAACTCCCCGAGCGGCGGCCGGAGTTCGTCCGCGCGCGGATCAACGGCCTGCGCGAGGCGACGGCCCAGATGGCGACGGGCGACTGGCTGAGCCCGTGGAGGGTGGAGACGCTGACCCTGCTGCCCGGCCTCCAGGTCGAGCTGCAGACCCTGAAGGCGGCGCCGCAGGTCCAGCTGATCTTCATGGAGCTGGTGGAGGCCCGGTTCATCCGCGTCCCGCGCAAGGAGAGCCTGCGCGGGCTGTGGCTGGGGGTGACGCCGCGGCTGACCACGCTCGTCCCGGCCCACAGCCCGGTCAAGCGCACCTTCCAGTACAGCCGGCAGCAGGTCATCGACTCGCTGGTGGCCGTCTTCGAGCGCTACCGGCCCACGGTCGTGCGCACGCTGGACCCCAATCCCACGCACCGGGCCGTCCAGCAGCAATTCCCCGGCGTCGCGCCCGAATTGCACGGTATATCCCATTATGACCACCAGGATCACACCACCTCCGCCTACTTCGCCCAGGCCGCGCTCGCCGAGTACTGGGGCCGCAGACACGCCCGTCCCACGGCGGTCGAGAGCTACATCGGCTACGAGGTCTCCCTCCTGCCGTCGAACCTCGACGCGGCCACGACCCGGCACAAGGTGAAGATCCTCGACACCTACGGCTGGGCCGAGGGCAAGGACTGCGGCGACGCGGCGGGCTGCGGCGACCGCAAGGTCGGCAAGCGCTCCAAGGACGTCCGCTGGTCGAACAACTGCCGCCACCGGGCGCCGGGCACCCAGCGCTGGGTGCAGCCGCTGCCCGACGGACGGCTCGCGGCCTTCGCCCTCCTCGACGGCTCCGCGCACTGCTGGACGGAGACCCGGCCGGGCAGCGGCACCTGGTCGCGTCCGGTGCGTGTCGGCGGCTCGACGCCCTCGATGCTGGAGGGCCAGGTGCAGGTCCTGCGGCACTCCGACGGCACGCTCCAGCTCTTCTCCGTGCGCACCCAGCTGCCGGAGCGGGGCAGGGAGCACCGCCGGGACGTCGTCACCGCCCGGCAGACCGGCCGGACGCCCCGCGGCGGCACCCCCGCCTTCGGCGACTGGGAGTCCATCGGTTCCCCCGAGGCCGACCCGGAGCGGTCCATGGAGGTCGGCCACCCGCTGGCCGTCGCCGACAAGGACGGCAAGGTGTACGTCTTCGTCCGCGACTGGGCGGGCAACCTGCTGTTCCGCACCGGCGAGGACGGCCGGGACTGGACGGACTGGGAGCGGCTGTCCGTCGAGAACGAGCCGGTCAGCGCGCTGGACGGGATGGACGCCGTCCTCGACGCCAAGGGCCGCCTCCACGTGGTCGCCGCCGACACGAAGACCGTGCACCACTGGGTCTCCGAGTCCGACGGCGAGCCGCCCCAGCCGGCCGGGGCGACCCGGCTGCCCACCGCGAGCGGCCCGCTGTCGCTCGCCCCGCTCTCCGGCGGGGGCGTCCGGCTCGCGATGCGCCAGCCCGGCACGGCGCGGGTGATCGTGGCCGACCGTCCGGAGAACGGGAAGTGGCGGGTGACGTCCGAGTGCGCGCCGATCGGCGGGTACGGGCGGGTGGCCCTGGCCCAGGACGGCCGCACGGTCGTCGTCGCCGCGCGGGACGACCGGGGGCGGGTACGCGTCTCGAAGGGCTCGGGGCGGGTGGGGCCTTGGCAGGCGGGGGGTGTGGCGCATCGGTTCACGCCGGCGTTGGCCAAGGATGCGAAGGGGAAGGTTGTCGGGGTGGTGCTGGGTATGGACGGTTCGCTGAGCACCGTCCGCGTGGGGGCGTGACGGGGGGGGTGGGTTGGGAGGGTGCCCCGGTCCCTCCCCCAGAGGGGGGACCCCCATTTCACCGTTTCCGCAGGGGCTGCGCCCCTTCGTAACCCGCTGCGCGGGGCGGGGCGCGGGCCGTGCGCCGGGCCCGCGCTCCGCGCGGTGGCGGGGGCTCCGCCCCCTGCACCCCCGAAGCGCCCTGCGGGCGCTGTCCTCAAG
>NZ_JAEAMR010000020.1:69155-243374 GCF_015999245.1 Streptomyces sp. AV19
GGGGGGCCCCCCGCGGGGGGGCGCCCCCCCCCCCGCGGGGGGGGGGGGGGGGGGGGGGGGGGCCCCCCCCCCGGGGGGGGCGGCCCCCCCCCCCCCCCCCCCCCCCACCGCGCGGAGCGCGGTGCCGGGCCCCGGGGCGAAGCCCCGGAGGAAACGGTGAAAGGGAGGGACCGGGGCAAACCCCCTACACCAACCGCCCCGCCACCTCCTCGACCACCGCCCGCTGATGCCGCGTCAGATAGAAGTGCCCCCCGTCGAAGACCCTGAGGTCGAACGACGACTCCGTATGCCGCCCCCACGCCGCCACGTCATCCACCCCCACCTTCGGATCCGCGTCCCCCGCCAGCCCCACCACCGGGCACCGCAGCGCCGGCCCCGGCTCGTACCGGTACGTCTCCGCCGCCCGGTAATCGGCCCGGATCGCCGGCAGGACCATCCGCAGGATCTCCTCGTCGCCCAGCAGCTGCGCGTCCGTCCCGCTCAGCCGCTGCATCTCGCGGACGATGCCGTCGTCGTCCCGCTCGTGGACGTTCTCGGCGCGGACCACCGACGGCGCCCGGCGGGCGGAGGCGAACAGGGCGGTCAGGACGATGTCCTTCTCCCGCTCCAGGCGCCGGGCCACCTCGAAGGCGAGCGTGGCGCCCATGCTGTGGCCGAAGAAGGCGAGCGGCCGGTCGGCCCAGGGCAGCAGGGCCGCGTACACCCGGTCGGCGAGGTCGGGGATGTTGTCGATCAGCGGCTCGGCGCGGCGGTCCTGGCGCCCGGGGTACTGGACGCACAGGACGTCGACGCCGTCGGGCATCGCCTTCGCCATGGGGAAGAAGAAGCTGGCCGAGCCGCCGGCGTGCGGCAGGCAGACCAGCCGGACGCCGGCGTCCGGGCGCGGCTGGAACCGGCGTATCCACAGACCGTTGTCGTCGATGCCACGGTTGTCGTTCACGAGCGGTGTTTCCTTCCCGATGGGGTCACGCATTCGATGACCGCGTGTCAGCCGTGCCCCGGGAAGCGCCGCCTCACACGCGATGCGACGGGCATCACGTCCGGCCGCGCAGGACGTCCTGCCGCAGGACGCGCTCGATGTTGCGCTCGGCGAGGGCGGTGATCGTCACGAAGGGGTTGACGCCGAGCGATCCGGGGACGAGCGCGCCGTCGGTGACGTACAAGCCGCGGTACCCCTTCACGCGCCCGAAGTCGTCCGTGGCCCGGCCGAGGACGCAGCCGCCGAGCGGGTGGTAGGTGAAGTCGTCGGCGAACGCCCGGGGTTCGGGGCCGAAGAGGTCGTAGCGGTAGTCGGTGCCGTTGGCCCGGTTCATCCGGTCGAAGAACGCCCGCGCCGAGCGGACCGCCGGCGCGCTCTGCCCGCGGTCCCAGCGCAGCCCCATCCGGCCCGTGGCCCGGTCGTAGGTGAACGTGCCGCGCTCGGGGTTGCGGGTGATCGCCAGGTAGAGGCTGATCCAGGTCTCGATGCCGGCCGGCACGGGGGTCACCTCCGCGAAGACCGGGTGCCGCGGGTCGTCCCAGGCGTCGATGCCGAGGACGGGGACGGTCGACTGGTGGCAGCCGGTGGGGTGCGGGGGCCGGTTGGCGCGCGCGGTCATCACATTGCCGTTGGGCCCCCAGCCCTCGCCGATCTCCCGGCCGAGCCGGGGCAGGGTGCCCGTCTCCCGCGCCCGCAGCAGCAGTTCGGTGGTGCCGAGGCTGCCGCCGCCGAGGAACAGGTGGCGGCAGGCGATCTCCTTGGTGCCGAGCGGCCGGCCGAGGGCGTCCGACCGCTCGACGGTCACCACGTAACCGCCGGCGTGCGGACGGATCGCGGTGGCGCGGTGCAGGGCGGCGACGGTGACGCGGCCGGTGCCGAGCGCGGCGGCGAGGTAGGTCTTGTCCAGGGACATCCGGCCGTGGTTGTTGCCGTAGATCAGCTCACCGGCCAGCGCGGACTTCGGGGCCGTCCCGGCCGCCTCCCGGCGCATGTGCCGGAAGTCGTAGATGTTGTCGAGGAAGACCGTGCCGTGCCCCGCCCGTCCCGCCTGCTCGCGCGCGACGCGGGAGTAGCGGTACCACTCGGTGGCCTCGAACCAGCCCCGGTCGACGCCGTTGACCCCGAGGCCGGCCCGGGCCCGGGGGAAGTGGCGCCGGTACATCTCCCCGGCGTCCACCCGCGGCAGCACCTCCCGGAAGTACGAGCGGCGCGGCGTCACCGCCATCCCGCCGTTGACGAGCGAGCCGCCGCCGACGCCCCGGCCCGCGTACACCGCCATCGCGCCGAAGTCGACGCGGTCCAGGATCCCGGCGTACGGCTGGACGGGCCGGTTGACGACGTCGAGCCAGAGGAACGACTCCACGGGCGCCGCGGTGCGCCGGCGGAACCAGGTGGACCGCCGGTCGGGGGTGAGCATCTTGCAGAACACCTCGCCGTCCGGCCCCGGGCGCGTCCACAGCTGCCCCGCCTCCAGCATCAGGGTGCGGACCCCGGCCTCCGCGAGGCGCAGCGCCGTCACGGCGGCGCCGTAGCCGGTGCCGACGACGAGGGCGGGGACGTACGCCCCGTCGCGGGCCCGGTCGGCGGCGTCCGCGCGGCCGGCGGGTCCGACGACGGTCTCCCCGGCGAGCGCCGCCGCCCCCAGGGCGAGGGCGCCGAGCACCCGGCGGCGGGACGGGGGGTGATGTGCTGACATGGTCTGCCTGGCCTCTCCGGGCCCCTTGCGGTGGGACGGTCTCCGGGGCCCGGCGGCCATGGAAACAGAAGTGGCGGGCGGGGAGGCCGAGTTCACCCTTCACTTCCCGGGTTTCCC
Source organism: Streptomyces sp. AV19 (assembly GCF_015999245.1). GTDB lineage: Bacteria > Actinomycetota > Actinomycetes > Streptomycetales > Streptomycetaceae > Streptomyces. Next base: position 71,948 of record NZ_JAEAMR010000020.1, read on the forward strand.
CCGTATCGCTTGACGCGGATCAATCCGTTGCGATACGGCGCGGGACGTCACGTCAGAACGTCCCGTGGTGCGCCATGCCCTCCAGCGTCCGCACCAGGGTGCCGCCGAGCGCGGCCTTGGTGCGGCGGGCCTCGGGGGTGTCCGCGTAGAGGGAGTTCATGTAGAGCCCGGTGTCGTTGCGGTGGAACCAGAAGCAGATGCCGTTGGTCCGCGACGACCAGATGTGCTTGCGCGCCCGCCGGGCGGCGTGGTGCCGCGCCCCCGGCACCTTCCGGAAGTCGAGGTAGGAGAAGAAGTTCACCGCGAACGGCCAGGTGCGCAAGGAGAAGTGCTCCGGCGCCAGCAGGCTCCACGCCTTGACGAACGGCACGTCGACGTGGCGCCACATCTCGTCGATCGCGGCCGAGACCCCGGCCATCGTCTCGTCGAGGCCGCGGTCCTCCGCGACGGAGAACTCGACGGGCAGGGTGTTGATGAACCAGCCCATGGTGTGCGCGTAGGCGCCGCGGCCGCGTTCGTTGACGGGCATCAGCCCGCGGTAGACGTCGGGGCCGCCCTCCTTCCGCAGGGAGACCCCGACGGCCGCCAGCAGGCCCATGAACAGCCTGCCCTCCGCCTTGCGGCAGCTGGCCTCCAGCGCCTCCGTCCCGTCCGCGGTCAGCAGCGGGTCCAGCTCGTTGACCGTCGGGTACAGGCGGCCGGGTTCGAGGCCGAGGTCCAGGGGGAACGGCGGGAAGAAGTCGCCGTTGCGCGCCATGAACCCCTTCCAGTGGTCGAGCCGGCCGTCGTCGGCGTCCATCTCCCGGTAGCGCAGCCGCTGTTCGCGGCTGTAGCCGAGGTAGCTGCCCACCTCGGGCAGGTCGGGCCGCCGGCCGCGGGACAGTGCCGCGTAGACGGTGGCGATGTCGTGCACGGCGATCGGCGTCGACAGGCCGTCGGAGACGAGGTGGTCGCAGGAGAAGAACACCGTCGTGGAGTCGTCCCTGACCACGGCGCCCATGCCGATGAGCGGCCAGGAGAGCGTGTCGATGCCCCGGAAGAACTCGTGCAGGTACGACCGGACGCGCGCCGGGCTGTCGATGTGCCCCACCTCGACCATCCTGAGCCCGACCGCGTCCGGGTCCAGCGGCCCGCAGGAGACGTCGCCGGCGAGCTCCCCGAAGGTGCAGCGCAGCACTTCGTGGCGGCGCACGACGTGCAGGAGCGCGGACTCCAGGGCGCGCAGGTCCACCCGGCCGGGGATCTCGAACGTCCCGGCCACGTAGGAGGAGAACGCGTCGTCCGTCTCCCGGGCGTCCCGGGCGACGGTGAAGTGCCGCACCTGGTTGTACGTGGTGGCCTCGCGCGGTCGCGGGACCGGCCCCGCCGGGCCGTTCGTCCTCGTGGAGACGAGGTTCCACACGAAGACGCGCCCGGGCGCGATCTCCGTGGCCTCGATCGGTACTTGAAACACCTTGGCCTTTCCTCCTGTTCACCACCGGCACGTGCGCTGTTCGGAGCAACGAGCCGTACGGCCGGGCGGAAACGGATCAACCCCCGGGGCATCCGCGGGAGTCCGTGCAAGGGGCCGGGTATGCGCGCTCCGAGGAACCGGGCGTTCCAGAAGGATCGGAGGGCGGACGTGAACGACGAATGCGACCACGAGTGGGTGCTGTGGAGCGGGGCGAGCCGGTGCCGCAAGTGCGGCACGACGCAGTGAGGGCTCGCGCACGGCGGCGGCCGGGGGCTCGCGCCCCCGGCGCGTTGCGCTCGAGGCGGCGCGCGCTGCCTCGCCCTCCGCCAGGGGGCGGGGCACGAGGGCCGGCGGGGTGACACCCCGGGGCCCGGTGGTGGCCGGACGGGAGCCCGGGCCAACTGCGTCTGCTTCGCACGGCGGGCGCATGGACGGCCGGCCGGGGCCGCGCATCCGGCTGCCGCACGCGGACGGCCCGGGCGGGTCGGCACCGGTGGCGGTGCCGGTGGAGTGTGGCGGTGGCAGCCGGCCGGGAATCCGGGCCAACTGCGCCCGGCCCGCACGGCGTATGGACAGCGGACGCTTGGATGGCGGGCGAGCCTGGGCGGCGGGCTTTTGGACGGCGGGCCGGGGCCGCGCGCCCGGCTGCCGCGCACGGGCGCAAGCAGGAGCCGCACCGTGGCCGAGAACGCCCGGCTGCCTCACGCGGACGGGCATGGGCGGGCGAGTGCGCCGCTCAGGGCACCTCCGGGGGCAACAGCAGGAGACGGCAGGAGACTCCGATCCCCCGCCCGCTTGCCGCAACTCCCCTCCCCATGGCCGGACTCGGCCACGCCCCGGCGGAAAACCCCTCGACCGGGCGGACGGTCACAGGGCACGCTGCTGCCCTCGGCGCACCGCCGGGAGCGTGCGTCCACCCGCTACGGGGGTACGGGTGGACGCCCGCACCGGGCGCGCCGGGCGGCACCGCGCCCCATAAGGGGCGCGGGGAACTGCGCGACCGGCCACCGACGGCCCGCGGCCGCATGACCTCGCGTCCGGCCGAGCGCCTAGCGAATCGGCATTCCCGAGACCGCCCGCGCGATCACCAGCCGCTGGATCTCGCTCGTCCCCTCGAAGATCGTGTAGATGGCGGCGTCGCGGTGCATCCGCTCCACCGGGTACTCCCGGGTGTAGCCGTTGCCGCCGAGGATCTGCATGGCCTGGGCGGTGACGTCGCGGGCCGTCTCGCCCGCGAAGAGTTTGGACATGGAGCCCTCGGCCGCGGTGAAGGGCCTGCCCGTGGCGGCCATCCAGGAGGCGCGCCACACCAGCAGACGGGCGGCGTCGATGCGGGTGCGCATGTCGGCGAGCTGGAAGGCGACGCCCTGGTTGTCGACGATCGGGCGGCCGAACTGCACGCGGGTGCGGGCGTAGTCGAGCGCCGTCTCGTAGGCGGCGCGGGCGACGCCGACCGCCTGGGCGCCGACGGCGGGGCGGGACGCCTCGAAGGTGGCCATCGCGGCGTTCCCCGAACTCCTGCCGCCCTCGCGGGCGCGGGCCAGGCGTTCGTCGAGCTTCTCCTTGCCGCCGAGCAGGCAGTGGCCCGGCACGCGGACGCCGTCCAGGACGACCTCGGCGGTGTGCGAGGCGCGGATGCCGTGCTTCTTGAACTTCTGACCCTGGGAGAGCCCGGGGGTGCCGGGCGGGACGACGAAGGAGGCGTGCCCCCGGGCGCCGAGGCCGGGCTCGACGACGGCGACGACGACGTGGACGTCGGCGATGCCGCCGTTGGTGGCCCAGGTCTTGGTGCCGTCGATGACCCACTCGTCCTTGGCCCCGTCGTACACGGCGCGGGTGCGCATGGCGGAGACGTCGGAGCCGGCGTCGGGCTCGGAGGAGCAGAAGGCGGCGACCTTGACGTCCTGTGCGTCGCCGTACATCTGCGGGATCCACGTCCCGACCTGCTCCTGCGTGCCGTTGGTGAGGACGCCGACGGCGGCGAGCCCGGTGCCGGTGATGGCCAGGCCCAGTCCGGCGTCGCCCCAGAAGAGCTCCTCGACGGCCATGGGGATGCCGAGCCCGGTGGGGTCGAAGAACTGTTTCGCGTAGAAGTCCAGCGAATACAGGCCGATTTTCGCCGCTTCCTGGACGACCGGCCAGGGGAACTCCTCGCGCTCGTCCCACTCCGCCGCGGCGGGCCGCATGACGTCGGCCGCGAAGCCGTGGATCCAGTCCCGTACGGCCTTCTGTTCGTCGTCGAGCTCCATCGTGAACTCCGCCATGGTCCCCTCCCGGCGCGGCTTACTTGCGGTAACACGAGTCTGTTACCGGCCAGTAAGAGGTGTCAACTCCCTTCGCCCCGCCCCTCCGGTGCGTACCCCGGGTGTTACGTTGCGCGGGCATTACGCACAACGAAGGGCGGGGAGGCCCAGTCATGACGACCAGTCAGCGGGAAGACCAGCAGCGCGCCGCCGAACAGCGGCGCCGGGAACTGCTGGAGGCCGCGGACCGGGTGGTGCTCAGGGACGGGCCGCAGGCGTCGATGAACGCCATCGCGGCCGAGGCGGGGATCACGAAGCCCATCCTCTACCGGCATTTCGGCGACAAGGGGGGTCTCTACCGGGCGCTCGCCGCCCGGCACACGGACGCGCTGCTGGAGGGACTGCGGGCCGCCCTGGACGCGCCGTCCGAGCGGCGCGAGCGCGTCGAGCGGACGCTGGGCACCTACCTCGCCGCCATAGAGGCCCGGCCCCAGGTCTACCGGTTCCTGATGCACCCCGCCGAGGAGAACGGCCCCTCCGAGCAGGGCTCCGAGCGCGGCTTCGACGTGGGGCTGCACTCGGCCCCTCTGCTGCGGCGCCTCGGCGAGGAGCTGGCCGTCGTGGTGGCCGAGCGGGTCGAACTCGGGCCGGAGGGCACCGAACTGGCCCGGGCCTGGGGGCACGGCATCGTCGGGATGATGCACGCCGCGGGCGACTGGTGGCTGCGCGAGCGCCCGTTCCCCCGCGAGCACCTGGTCCGCCACCTCGCGGACCTGCTGTGGGGCCGGCTGGCCACCGCGGGCGACCGGGCCGACGGCCCCGGCTTCTGACCGTCCCCGCCGGGGACTTGACAACGAACGCGGACAAACCTGTCCCGACCCTCCCCCACGGCGTACCGTGCGCTGATCACACACGGCGGGCTGCGCGGGAGGACGGATGATTCCGGTACTGGCCAGGGTCTGGGCGGCAGGCTGGGCGGCGTCCCGCGGCACGCCCCCGCCGGCCGAGAAGCCCTGGGGGCTGTACATCGAAGTGGGCCTGCCGGGCCACGCGGGGCGGCACGTGGTGCCGCACGCCGCCGAGGCCGCGGTCCGGGCCGCCGCCGCGTCGGCGACCGTGCCGGACACCTGGCTCAAGGTGCCCGGAGATCCGGACACGGTCGGGAGCTGGCTCCCCGTCGGCTGGTCCGTCGACAAGGAGGACACGGGCCATCTCATGGCCGCGGTCCTGCACGTCACGGGCCCGGAAGCGCCCTCGGGCTACACCGTGTCCGTGACGGAGTCCGGCGGGGTCACCCGCGTCGACGTCGCGGGCCCGGCGGGCGAACCGGCCGCCCGGGGGCAGCTGGCGGTCGTCGGGGACGCGGCCGTCTTCGACCGCGTCGGGACCGAGGAGGCGCACCGCCGCCGCGGCCTGGGCACCCTGGTGACGCGCACCCTCGCCGACCGCGCCGTGGCCGACGGCGCCTCCTTCGGCGTCCTGGGTGCGACCGACGACGGGCGGGCACTGTACGAGACGCTGGGCTGGCGGGCGTACGCGCCGCTCGTGGCCTGCGTGTACCGGCCTTGACGCGAGGGCGCCGGTGCGGGTCCGGCGGTGGCCGGGGAGCGCACCCGTGTACCGGACGTATCCGGGTGACGCGACGACGCGGCGAGGTGCCGCCCCGCCCTACGGCGCCGTGCGCACCCCCGCGCCCGCCCACGGCGCCCGCCGGGCCGCGCGCAGCAGCCGCCGGCGGCCGAAGCCGGTCACCCGGTCCACGTACAGACCGCCGTCGAGGTGGGCGCACTCGTGCTGGAGACAGCGGGCGAAGAAGCCGGTGCCGGCGACCCGGACCGGGCTGCCGTCCACCCGGTGGCCCTCGACGACGGCCTCGTCGAAGCGCGGGGTGGGGGCCTCCAGGCCGGGCAGGGACAGGCATCCCTCCGGCCCGCGGATCTCGACGCCGTCGGTCTCCACGAGCCGGGGGTTGACGATGTGGCCGAGGTGCCGGACGTCCTCGTCGTCGGGGCAGTCGTAGACGAAGACCCGCAGCGGGACGCCGATCTGGTTGGCGGCCAGGCCCACCCCGTCGAAGGCGTACATGGTGGCGAACATCGACTCGACCAGCCCGGCGAGATCGGTGCATCCTCCGTCAAGCTCCACCGGGGCGGAGAAATCCGTGACCTCGGCGCACGGCGCCGCCAGGACGGGGTCACCGAGCAGCCGCACGGGCCGCACGCGTCCAGAACTTCCGGGAATGACACCTCTGCGCATGTGCCCAGCGTACGGGGCCCACGACGACGGGTTTCGGGCCCACGGGCGGATCTCGATAGGCTGATCCCCGACCGTAGCCTCCTGGCCGGCGACCCGGCACGGAGGGGGCGTTCCACCGGCGGACCAGGGCGACAGGCGACGGCGCCGGAACAAGGAGGATCTAGGACGATGGCAGGCAACTCGGGGCCGCTGTCCCCACGGGCCAAGCTGGCCGTGACGGCGGGCAAGGCCGCGGCGGCGGTGTCGCGGGCCGCGGGGCGTGGCAGCGGATCGGTGATCGGCGGCAAGGTCGCGCTCAGGCTCGACCCTGACCTGCTGGCCCGGCTGGCGACCCACCTCGACGTGGTCCTCGTCTCCGCCACCAACGGCAAGACGACCACGACGCGGCTGATCGCGGAGGCACTGCGCGCCAGCGGCCCGGTGGTGTCGAACGCGCTGGGCGCCAACATGCCCGCGGGCATCACCTCCGCCCTGGCCGGCGGCTCGGACGCCCGCTACGGCGTGATCGAGGTGGACGAGAAGTACCTGGCGATGGTCGCCCGGGACGTCGCTCCCAAGGCGATAGCGCTGCTCAATCTCTCGCGCGACCAGCTCGACCGCGCCGCGGAGACCCGCATGCTGGCCGAGAAGTGGCGCGAGGGCCTGGCCGGCTCCAAGGCCGTGATCATCGCCAACGCGGACGACCCGCTGATCGTGTGGGCCGCCTCCTCCTCCGCCAATGTGGTGTGGGTGGCCGCCGGCCAGGAGTGGAAGGACGACGCCTGGTCCTGCCCGTCCTGCGGCGGTGTGATGCAGCGCCCGGGCGACGACTGGTTCTGCGGCGAGTGCGGCTTCCGCCGCCCGACCCCGAGCTGGGCGCTGTCGGGCGACTACGTGCTGGACCCGCACGGCTCCGCGTGGCCGATCCGCCTCCAGCTGCCGGGCCGGGCCAACAAGGCCAACGCCACCAGCTCCGCCGCCGTGGCCGCCACCTTCGGGGTGCCGCCGCAGGTGGCGCTGGAGCGGATGTACCAGGTCCAGGCGGTCGCCGGCCGCTATGACGTGATCACGTATCTGAACCGTGAGATGCGGCTGCTGCTGGCGAAGAACCCGGCCGGCTGGCTGGAGACCTTCTCCCTGATCGACGGCCCGCCGGCGCCCGTGCTGCTGTCGGTCAACGCCCGCGGCGCGGACGGCACGGACACCTCCTGGCTGTGGGACGTGGACTACACCCGCCTCACCGGCCACCCGATCTTCGTCATCGGCGACCGCAAGCTCGACCTGGCGGTCCGCCTGGAGGTCGCCGGCCAGAACTTCCAGGTCTGCGAGTCGGTGGACGAGGTCGTGCAGAAGGCCCCGCCCGGCCGGATCGAGGTCATCGCCAACTACACCGCGTTCCAGGACCTCCGCCGCCGCGTCGGCAACTGACCCACGAAGGACCATCAGCATGAGCCAGAACAGTCTGCGTGTGGTGTGGGTCTACCCCGACCTGCTCAGCACCTACGGGGACCAGGGCAACGTCCTGGTCCTGGAGCGGCGCGCCCACCAGCGCCGCCTGGACGTCCAGCGCCTGGACGTCCGCTCCGACCAGCAGATCCCCACCTCCGGTGACATCTACCTGATCGGCGGCGGCGAGGACCGGCCGCAGCGGCTGGCCGCCGAGCGGCTGCGCCGCGACGGCGGTCTCAACCGGGCCGTGGCCAACGGCGCCATCGTCTTCTCGGTCTGCGCCGGGTACCAGATCCTGGGCCACGAGTTCGTCAACGACCTCGGGCAGCGCGAGCAGGGCCTGGGCCTGCTGGACGTGATCAGCACCCGCGGCGAGGGCGAGCGCTGCGTCGGCGACGTGCTCGGCGACATCGACCCCCAGCTCGGGCTGCCGCCGCTGACCGGTTTCGAGAACCACCAGGGCGTCACCCATCTCGGCCCGACCGCCCGCCCGTTCGCCCGGGTCCGCTTCGGCAAGGGCAACGGCACCGGCGACGGCACCGAGGGCGCGTTCAACGAGACCGTCTTCGGCACCTACATGCACGGCCCGGTCATGGCCCGCAACCCGCACATCGCGGACCTGCTGATCAAGCTGGCGCTGGACGTCAACGCCCTGCCGCCGGTGGACGACCGCTGGTACGAGGCGCTGCGCAACGAGCGGATCGCGGCGGCGTCCCAGCCCGCCTGAGCGCTCCGCTGGAAGTGCCGCGGTGGGTCGTCGATCGGCTGCGGCACCGTCGTGGCCGGTCGCGCCCACGCGGCGGAGCCGCACGGCGAAAGGGCCCCGCGCCCCTTCGAGGCGCTGCCGAACCGCAGCGGGCTTCACCCGACCCGCCTGGCATCCGCGCCGTCAACATCAAGTCGTCAACGTCAAGTACGGCTTTTCGGACGCCGGTGTTCCCCGTCACCCCCCATGGGTAGGGTGACGGGGAGTCCGCCGGACGACGGGGTCCGGTTCCCTGCCCTGTTGTAAGGCGGCCCCTGTCATGCGCATCGGTGTCCTCACCTCCGGCGGCGACTGCCCCGGTCTCAACGCCGTCATCCGCTCCGTCGTGCACCGCGCCGTCGCCGACCACGGCGACGAGGTCATAGGTTTCCGCGATGGCTGGCGCGGCCTGCTCGAGGGCGACCACCGTCCCCTCGACCTCGACGCGGTGGCCGGCATCCTCGCCGCCGGCGGCACGATCCTCGGCTCCTCGCGCGTCCGCCCCGAGCAGCTGCGGGACGGCGTCGGGCGCGCCCGCGAGCACGTCGCGGAGCTCGGGCTGGACGCGGTGATCCCGATCGGCGGCGAGGGCACCCTGAAGGCGGCCCGGCTGCTGTCGGACGCCGGGCTGCCGATCGTGGGCGTGCCCAAGACGATCGACAACGACATCGCCGCCACGGATGTGACCTTCGGGTTCGACACGGCGGTCGGCGTGGCCACCGAGGCCCTGGACCGGCTCAAGACCACCGCCGAGTCCCACCAGCGGGTCCTGATCGTCGAGGTCATGGGCCGGCACACCGGCTGGATCGCCCTGCACGCGGGCATGGCCGCCGGCGCCCACGCGATCGTGGTCCCCGAGCGCCCCTTCGACATCGACGAACTGACGGCGGTGGTCGGCAAGCGCTTCGGGGCGGGCAAGCGCTTCGCGATCGTGGTGGTCGCGGAGGGCGCCAAGCCGAGGAAGGACTCGATGACCTTCGAGACCGGAGGCACGGACGTCTACGGGCACGAGCGCTTCGCCGGGGTGGCCCGCCAGCTCGCCGTCGAACTGGAGCGGCGCCTCGGCAAGGAGGCGCGCCCGGTGATCCTGGGCCACGTCCAGCGCGGCGGCACGCCCACCGCGTACGACCGGGTGCTGGCCACCCGCTTCGGCCGGCACGCCGTGGAGGCCGCGCACCGCGGGGAGTTCGGGATGATGACCGCGCTGCGCGGGACGGAGGTCACGCTGGTGCCGCTGGCCGAGGCCGTGGCGCGGCTCAAGACCGTGCCGCACGAGCGCTACGCCGAGAGCGAGTGCGTGCTCTGAGCACATCGCCGTCCTCTGAGCACATCGCCGCCCGGCACCGGCACCCGCCCCGACCGTAACCGGAAACCCCGGCGCCTCTACTCTTGTCCCGGCGCTATTGGTGCGATATGGGAGAGACCGGATGGATCATCACGGCGGGCATGACATGGGCGGCATGCATGGCATGCACGGCATGGATATGAACATGCCACCGTTCACGCTGGGCCGGGGTCTGGAGTTCAGCGGCGACCCGTTCTTCGTGACCGGCTGTCTGGTGGCCCTGGCGCTCTACGGCTGGGGCGTGGTGCGGCTGCGGCGCCGGGGCGACCGGTGGCCCGTCGGCCGGACGGTGGCGTTCGTCCTCGGCGTCGCCACCGTGTGGCTGGTGATGAACACCAAGCTGAACGACTACGGCATGGTCATGTTCAGCGTGCACATGGTGCAGCACATGGTGATCAGCATGCTCTCCCCCATCCTGGTCCTCCTCGGCGCCCCGGTGACACTGACCCTGCGCGCCCTCCCCGCCGCCGGACGCGGGCGCAAGGGCCCGCGCGAGTGGCTGGTCGCGCTGCTGCACAGCCGCTACATGCGGATCATCACGCACCCGGTGTTCACCATCCCGATGTTCATCGCGAGCCTGTACGCCCTGTACTTCACCCCGCTCTTCGACTTCCTGATGGAGACCCGGACCGGCCACATCGCGATGATGGTCCACTTCCTCGCGGTGGGCCTGGTGTTCTTCTGGCCGATCATGGGCGTCGACCCGGGCCCGCACCGGCCGGGCTATGTGATGCGGATGCTGGAGCTGTTCGCGGGCATGCCGTTCCACGCGTTCTTCGGCATCGCGCTGATGATGTCGTCGGAGCCGATGATCGAGACGTACAGGAACCCGATGGCCTCGCTGGGCATCGACGCGCTGGACGACCAGAAGGCGGGCGGCGGCATCGCCTGGGCCTTCAGCGAGATCCCGTCGGTCGTGGTGCTGCTGGCGCTGGCGTACCAGTGGTACCGCTCGGAGCAGCGCCAGGCACGGCGCAGCGACCGCCAGGCGGAGCGCGACGGCGACAAGGAGCTCGCCGACTACAACGCCTACCTGGCCTCGCTCCAGGCGCGCGGACACTAGTTCCTTTCCTCCTCACAGCGCTGTGGCACCCGGGCCGCGACCGGGAGACGATGGTCTCCGGTCGCGGCCCGCGCATATGTACGCCTCGTCGGGGTGACGGGCCGCCGTGAGGAGGTGCGGGGTGCCCGGATCGACGAAGACGATGGCATGGCTCACCGTGGGCGGTCTGGTGGCCGTGACCGCTTACACAGTGGCGCTGGGCAGCAACGGCTGGCTGTGGTTCGCGTGGGTGGTGCTGGGGCTGGCGACGATAGGGGCCGTGGTGGCGAAGGGGACGTAGCGGCCACGGCTTCGCCACCGCGACGGACGGGCTGATTCGCGCGCCCTGGCTTGATACCCGGTGCGGGCCGCGCACTTCAGCCCGTCTGGGGGTTGCCCCCTCCGGGGAGTTTGAGGACGAGCGGCGAAGCCGCGATACGGGGTCCGGGGCGGAGCCCCGATCCAGCCCGTCTGGGGGTCGCCCCCTCCGGGGAGCTTGAGGACAACCGCGCGGAGCGCGGTTACGGGGTCCGGGGCAGAGCCCCGAAGCGGGTCCGGGCGGAACCCCGAACGGGGTCCAGGGGCGGAGCCCCGGTGGAGGTGTGGAGGGCGAAGCCCCCGCCCACCCGCATGGAGCGCGGTCGCGGGTCCGGGGCGAAGCCCCCAAGCGGGTCCGGGCGGAACCCCGAACGGGGTCCAGGGGCGGAGCCCCGGTGGGGGTGCAGGGGGCGCAGCCCCCGCTCACCGCACGGAGCCGCGGCCGCGGGTCCGGGGCTTGCCCCGGGAAACGGTGAAAGGGCGGGGCGGGGCGAACTCCGCAACCGACAACCACCAGTTGCCGGCGCTCAGAACCGGAACACCGCCCCCGTAGCCGCATCCAGCGCACACGCCCCGGCAAACGTCCGCTTCCAACGCACGGACGCCCCACCCCACTCCCCCTCCGCCGCCGCCTCGACCGGCTCGTCCTCCGCCGGGCACAGCCGTTCCGCGCGCGGCAGGGCATCGGGCCGTCCCCCCACCGCCGCCAGGCTCGCGCACGCCTCCGCGGCGTGCGGATGCTGCCGGCCGCCGGGCGCGGGGCACACCAGCCGCACGCCGCGGATCCAGGTGTGCTCCGCCCCGGACAGGGTGAGCAGGAGCCGTCCGCGCTGCGCCGGAGCGGCGGCAGCCGTCGGGGCGAACGGCGGGGCGAGCAGGGCGGTGGCGGCCGCCGCCGCGGCCACGGTGGTGCGTACGGACATCGCTGGGCCTCCTGAGACACGTGGGTGCGCGGTGCGCCGGTCAGGGCACCGCGCCCGGCCCTCTCCCGCAAGGGGCCGCACCGCCCGTGTCGCCCGGCCGGCCGCGCCCGGCCACCCGCCCGGCCCGCGCCCGCGGCCGATCCGCGGCCGACCCGCGAGCCGTGCGGAACGTCCCCCGCCGGCCGGGAAAACCGCTGGCCGCAGGCGCGCGAGCGACCTAGAGTCTCGCGCCATGACCAGCATGACCAGGACGGACGTATGAGCGCACGACTGCGCGGGATCGCGCGCGAGACGGAACGGATCGTCGCGGAGGGCGGCTACCGGACGCCCGGCGGCGCCACGGCGGACATCGCCGCGGCCGTGGCCGAGGCCCGCGCCGGGACGCGGCTGTACGGACCGGCGCCCGTCGCCGTCCCCGGGCAACGGGCCGAAGAGGCCGCGGAGGCCACGGTGTTCGAGGTGACCGCCGAGGGAAGCCTGGACGCGGCCCGCCGGCTGGCGGTCGCGGGCCCGGAGCAGCCGGTCGCCGTGCTCGACTTCGCCTCCGCCCGCAATCCCGGCGGCGGTTACCTCAACGGGGCGCAGGCGCAGGAGGAGGCGCTGTGCCGCGGCTCGGCGCTGTACGCCTGTCTGCGCGAGGTCCCGGAGTTCTACGCCGCCCACCGGGCGGACCCGAGCCCCTTCTACAGCGACCGGGTCGTCCACGCCCCCGGCGTTCCGGTCTTCCGCGACGACCGCGGCACACTGCTCGACACCCCGTACCGCGCGGGGTTCCTGGCCGCGGCGGCCCCCAACGCCGGTGTGATCGCGCGGCGGACGCCGGAGGAGGTCCCGCGCGTCGCGGCCGCGCTCACATCGCGCGCGGAGCGGGTGCTCCAGGTCGCGGCGGCGCACGGCTACCGCCAACTGGTGCTGGGCGCCTGGGGTTGCGGGGTCTTCCGCAACGAACCGCGCGACGTCGCCGGGGCCTTCGCGGACCACCTGACCGGAACGGGCCGTTTCGCGGGCCGGTTCGGCCGTGTCGTCTTCGCGGTCCTGGACCGCCGTGCGGACTCCCCGACCCGTGCCGCGTTCGCCGAGCGGTTCGCGGCGGGGACGTGACCGCCGGAGCCTGGATCAGCCCCGGGTCAGTCCTGGGGCTGCCTGCGCGACGGCGCGGAGCAGCCGGGGCACCAGTAGCCCTCGCCGCCCTGGATGAACACCCACCCGAGGTCGTCGATGTATCCGATGGCCTGGTGGGCCTCGTGGAGCAGGTGGCCGAGGAAGTCCGTCTCCCGGTCCGGTGGCGGCTCGGCGATGACCAGGTCGAAGCTCACCCGCTCCGTGCAGCCGCCGCGGTCGCAGGCGAGGCGGTACCGCACGGGGCCGGGTGCGCGCCCCTCGGTAGTCAGGCTCATGGGGGCATGTTCGCCGAGCCGGCGGCCGGCGACAAGGCTCCTGCTGCGGAGGGCGGTTTCCCGCCGCGACCCGAGTGAAACCGGACCGTCCGAGAGGCGGTCGGCGTTCCCGGGGTCACCGCTCGGAGGGGCCCCACTCCTCGACGACCACCTCGTCGCCGACGGAGAGCTTCCCGCACCGCACGACGGAGAACTTCGCGCCGAAGACGACGCCCCCGCCCCCGGCCCGCCGGTAGGCGGCCAGCGTGCGCAGCGGCTCGGGCCCCGCCTTGGCCCCGGCCTCCTGGTCGACCGTCGTCACGGCGCAGCGGACGGCGAGCTTGGTGTAGCCCAGCGCGGCGTCCCCGACGGTGACCCGGCGCAGCCGGTCCTCGGTGTGCGGCTCGTCCCAGCCGTCCACGACGGCGTTGGGCCGGAACCGGCTCATGGGCAGCGGCTCCGCGCCGCCCTCGGCGAGCTTGCGGGCCAGCAGGTCCAGGCTGGAGCGGGAGAGGAGGTGCAGGGCGGAGCTGTCGGCCCAGCCGGAGGTGCCGGGGGTCAGGCCGTCGGTCACGCGGTCGTGCTCCGGCGGGACGCGGACGAGGCGGCTCGGCGCGCCGAGCACCTCGGTGAGCCAGGCGGCGGCCGCGTCGCCCTGGTCGATGCCCCGGTACGGGTTCTTGAACAGCTCCACCGCGCGCCGCGGGCCGGTCGTGTCCACGGCGACGTCCAGCGCGTCCGCGCCGGGCGCGCGGAGGGTGATCACCGTGCCGTCGGCGCCGACGGCGGGCCGGATCAGCGCCAGCCGCGGATCGCGGCGTTGGGAGCGGAAGACGCCCTGCTCGTCGGTGACCATGAAGGTGCGGTCGTGCGCGAGCCCGGCGGGCGTCAGCTCGGCCGCGGCGACGGACGTCCCGGCGCACCCCTTGATGGGGTAGTACAGCAACTCGACGACCCTGGCCATGCGTTCCCCCCGTCATGATCGATTCCCACCGTACAGCAGGGGCCCGGCACTCGGCCGGGCCCCTGCTGTCCATCTCGGATGGTTCGCCTAGAAGTTCACACACCCGTCGATGGTGTTGGACTCCTTGACCGCCACCTCCCGTCCGCTGTTGTCGTAGGCGGCGACCACGGTCTTGTACCAGCCGACCTTGACCACGGCGAACTGGCAGGACGCGCGGTGGTCCGGGAAGCTGAACTCGCCGCTCTGTCCGGCGACGGTGTCCCGGCACTCGATCTTGCGTACGCCCCAGTCCCCGCGGACCGGCATGAACCCGGTGAACCGGAGGTAATCCTTCTGGTACAAGGCGACACAAACCGTGGCGTAGTCACCGCCGTTGGTGAAGCTCCCCGAGCCCTTGACGATGTTGTAGTCCAGCGTCATGCCGCTCAGGTGGTCGAAGTAGCTGTCGTCCTCGATGACGGTCACCCCGACATCGATGCGGCTGGCAGGCTTGCTCACGCCGCCCTTTCCGTCGTCGCGCAGGTCTCCACCGCCGGACGAACCGCTGCCGGTCCACGTGCCTCCGCCGGGAGCACCGCCGTCGTCGCGCAGGTCTCCACCGCCGGACGAGCCACTGCCGGTCCACGTGCCCCCGCCGGACGAGCCGCCGCCGGGCTTGTCCGTCCCACCGCCACCGCCGGTGGCGAACTCGGCGGGGTTACGGAGATGCCACCACTGGGCGGGCGACGCCTCGCAGCTCCGGATCGCCAGGTCGCCATCACGGTCGGCCGCCGTCAGACAGCCTCCGCCGGCTGCCGAGATCACCCGGTACCAGCCTCTCGGCCCTTCCCGGAACCGCCACAGCTGATTGGCGTTGCCGTCCTGCGACTTGATGAGATGCGCACGGTGGGTGTCCGGGTTGTGGTCCATGACCATCCCCCCGCCCAGCTTCGTCTCGATCAGCCACTGACCGTCCGGCTTCTCCCAGAACACCCAGCGCTGCGCGTCGTTGGCGTTGACGCCCAGCGCCTTGATCCGCGTACCACTGGCGGTCGACGCGCTGTCCACATCCGCCACCAGCTCGTTCCTGCCCGACATCAGCACGGCCGACAGCCCGTGCTTCGGGCTGTCACCGCCGGGAGCCTGGGGGTACCCCCCGTCGGGCACGTTGCCGCCGCCGTCTCCGGAGCCGCCCCCGGTGGGCTTGTCGGGCCCACCACCACCGGTGCCGGCCTCGGCGGAGTCAGTGAGCTTCCACCACTGGCCGGCCGACTCCTCGCACCTCCGGACCTCCAGGTCCGCACCGCCGTTGACCGCCGTCAGACAGCCTCCGTCGGCCGCCGAGATCACCCGGTACCAGCCCACCGCGCCCTCGTGCAGCCTCCAGAGCTGATTGGCGTTGCCGTCCTGCGACTTGATGAGATGCGCGCGATGGGTGTTCGGGTTGTGGTCCACGACCATCCCCCCGCCCAGCTTCGTCTCGATCAGCCACTGACCGTTCGGCTTCTCCCACAGCGCCCAGCGCTGCGCGTCGTGACCGTTGCGGCCCAACGCCTTGATCCGCGTACCCGAGTTGGTGGAGGCACTGTCCAGATCCGCCACCAGGCCGTCCTTGCCCGACTGCAGCACCGAGGACCGTCCGTGCTTCGGACTGTCCCCGCCGGGGGCCTGGGGCCGCCCCGAACCGGCGTCGGTACCGCCTCCGCCCGTCGGCTTGTCCGTCCCTCCGGTGCCGGTGCCGGTGTCGGGGACGTCCGGCAGGACGGGGTCCGGGTTGTCGGCGACGTCGGTCAGACGCCACTTCTGACCGCGGTCACCCGCGTCACAGGACCGGACCTCCAGATCGTTCTGGGCGCCGGTGGCGGTCAGGCAGCCGTTTCCTGCACTGCTCGTGATCGTGTACCAGCCCGCTCCCGCGTCCCGGAAGCGCCACAACTGGTTGGCGTTGCCGCTCATCGCCGGTATGAGGTGGGTGCGATGGGTGTCCGGGTTGTGGTCCATGACCTTGCCGCCGCCGAGCCTCGTCTCGATCAGCCACTGGCCGTCGGGCTTCTCCCACAGCACCCATCGCTGCGCGTCGTGACCGTTGCGGCCCAACGCCTTGATCCGCGTACCGCCGGCGTTCGACCCGCCGTCGACGTCGGAGACGAGGCGGTCCCTGCCGGACTGGAGGACCACCGTGCGATTGTGCTTCGGCCGTTCTCCCCCTTCGCCCAGCGGCGGTTGGTCTCCGCCGCCCTGTCCACCACCGTCGCCGGCGTCCGGCTTGATGCCCGACAGCTTCCACTTCTGCTGTTCGCTGCCGTCACAGCCGCGCACGGCCAGCGGCCGGCCCGCGCCGTCGAGGGTCAGGCAGCCCCCGCCGTCGCCGTTGACGAGGGTGGACCAGCCGCCTCCGGCGTCCTTGAACCGCCACAGCTGGTCGGTCCGTTCGGCCGTCGCGGACCGGAGCACCGTGTGGTGACGCCCGGTGTCATGGGTGACGGCCATCCGTTCCCCGGCCGCGCTCCGGCCGTAGGTCAGCCGGGTCTCGATCAGCCAGTTGCCGTTGCCACGGTCCCAGAAGACCCATTTCTGCGAGTCGGTGTCGTTCGGCTCGTAGCCCTGGACGGCGGTGTCGCTCGCCGTGTTCCCGCCGCGTACGTCGGGGACGAGCTTGTTGTCGCGGGCCGATTGGACGTAGACGCCATGCGAGGGGTCGGTCTTACCGCCGCCTCCGGGACCGCCGACGCTCGCGGGGAATGCGGGAAACGAGGGGAAGTCGGGCAGACGGATGCCGGGGAGAGCCGGGAACGACGGTCCACCGCCTCCTCCGCTGCTGCCACCGGAAGAGCTCCCTCCCGGCCCGCTTCCTCCCGAGCTGCTGCCGCCGGAGGTGCCGCCGGTGCTGCCACCGGAGGTGCCGCCCGTGGAGCCGCCGGAGGTCGGACCTCCGGTTCCGGAACCACCGCTCGCGGTCCCGCCGTCGGGGCCGGAGCCGTCCGGTTCCTTGGATCCATCGGGCTCATGGGGCTCATCGGGCTCATCAGGTTCCTCAGAACCGTCGTCCCCGTCACCGGAATCCGGTTCGTCCCGGCTGCAGCCGGCCCCGCCTTCCGGCTCCTCCGGCCCCCCGGTGTCCTTGCCGCCGTCGGATCCGCCACTCGTCTGACCACCGGTCTCTCCGGTCCCTCCGGAGCCGGAACCACCGGAGGCACCCGAGTCCTTGCCGTCGTCCTCGGCCTCCGGCAGCCGCCACTTCTGGCCGTCACTGCCGTCGCAGGGCGTGACCGTCAGCTCGGCGCCCGGGCTCGCCGCCGTCAGGCAACCGCGGTTGGCGGAGCTGACGAGCGTGTACCAGGGCCCGCCCGCCACCTCCTTGATCTCCCACTGCTGGTTGGCGTTCCCGTTGAGCTGCCCCGCCTCGTCCTTCGCCACGTGCCACAGGTGGGTGCGGCGGATGTCCGGGTCGTGGTCGAGGACCATGCCGTCGTCGGGCTGCCGGACCCCGTTCGTCAGCTGGGTCTCGATGAGCCACTTGTTCCCCGGCTTTTCCCACAGGACCCACTTCTGGGCAGGAGTTCCGTTGGGCCAGTACGCCTGGATCGGGGTGTCGTTGCGCACGTCCGAGGAGCGCAGGTCGGCGACGAGGTTCCCGTTCGGCGAGGTGATCGCCGACTGGAGGGCCGTCACCATGCCGTGCCGGGGCCCCTGGCCGCCACCGGCCGGGGGCGCGGCGGCCGTACGCGGCCTGCCGGCGGACTCGGCGCTCAGCGCGCGGCGCGCCGGTGCGACGGGCGTCCCGGGCTCCGGCGGCGGGCATTTCTTGTCCTCGCGGTCCTTCTTTTTGTCACCATCCTTGACCGGACGGAACACCACCGGGTAATGGTCCGACGTCTTGAGCCAGCTCTGGCGGAATCCGGTGTATTTGTCGGCCCCTTGCACATTGCGCGCAACCATGAAGTCGTATTGCTTAGTAGGGCGCTTCATGGTGTTACCCACTTTTTTCCACACATGATAGGTGGGCATGTCGGTCTGCACCACCCGCTCCCCGGGATCCAGTTCAATGGGGCCGTATTCTTTCCTCTTCCTCTTCTTGCCCTTGGACCCGGCCCCGGATTGCGGCTCGGATTCGGATTCGGATTCGGATTCGGGATCGCCCTCCGGAACGAGCACAGAGGGCTCACAGTTGAAGTCGCCCATCACCGCCCAGTGATCGGCGTCCCGGTGTGCCTCGTCGACAGCTACGACGAGATCTCCCGCATCTCCTTCGACCTTGCCCTTGTCGCACTTACCCGAGTCCGCATGGATGTTGTAGAACCAAGTGCTCCCGATACGGACACCGAAGGCCGGCCTCGGCGACTCACGGGAGGCACCGGAAGCCCTCAGCGCCAACTCGTCGGCCGGCACCTTGGTGACCATGGCCAGTCGCCGGTTATTGACGCCGGTGGCGAGGATGTAGACCTTGCGCTCGAACCCGTCGGCACACCTCCAGGTGAACTGCTTGATTTCATAGTTGTAACGGCCGGCCGGGAGGGCCGTGGTTTTCTCCAGTGTCAGGTGCTTCGGATCAGGATCGTTGTTCCCGACTTCCTGCAGGGCCAGGACGTCCAGATCCTGAGAGCGGATCAACCTCGGAACATCCTCATTCCAAACCACACCCTTGTACTGCGTGTTCCACGTCGCCGCACGGTATTCGTGCACGGCGGCGGACGCGGGCGGCGCCCCGACAGTCACGCCCGTGAGGAGCGCGGCCGTCAGCGTCCCCGCCACCGGGGCGGCCAGTCGCGCGGCGCGCCGTCTTCGTCTTGCAAACGCTATATAACCCATCAACACTTCCGGTCCTGGCGATGACGATCCCCGCAGCCACCCGGGCACCGCTCGAACCGGTTGAGAACCCGCCCCCACGGCCATCCCGGGGGTACGGGCCGTACGCGATTAAACGATCTTTATCCGGATTCGCGCAACCGTTCGCACGACTCCGCCCGCACAACGCACGGTGCCCCGGACCCATGAGGTCCGGGGCACCGCGTCGAACAGGGGTTGTGCGACGGCCTACTTGGCGGCCTTCGGCTGCGGGACGGCGTGCGGGGCGCACGTGACGTCCTTGGCGTCGACCTTGCCGGAGAGCAGGTAGGCGTCCACGCGATTGTTGATGCAGGGGTTGACCAGGCCGGTGACGCCATGCGAGCCGGCGTTCTTCTCGACGATCAGGCGGGAGCCCTTGAAGCGCTTGTGCAGCTCGACAGCGCCCTCGAAGGGGGTGGCCGCGTCACGGGTGGACTGCACGATCAGGGTCTGGGGCAGGCCCTTGTGGGTCTTGACCTCGAGCGGGGTGCCCTGGGGGCCCTTCCAGGTGGCGCAGGGGAGGTTCATCCAGGCGTTGGCCCAGGTCATGAAGGGGGCCTTCCGGTGGACGCGGGTGTTGTCCCGGTTCCACTTCGCCCAGCTGGTGGGCCACTTGGCGTCGGCGCACTCGACGGCGGTGTAGACGGCGTTGCCGTTCTCGGCCTCGACGGCACCGGCCACGTCCGGGCCGGCGGCCTCGACGAGGGCCTTCTTGTCACCGGCGCGGTACTTCGCCCAGGTCTCGGCGACCGGGACCCAGGAGCGGTCGTAGTACGCGGCGCTCTGGAAGAAGTTGATGAGCTCGGCCGGGCCGACGAGGCCGCCGATCGGCTTCTTCTTGGCCTCGGCGCGCAGTTTCAGCCACTGGGCGTGCACCTTGGCCTGCGAGTTGCCGAGGTGGTAGACGGAG
This sequence comes from Streptomyces sp. AV19, assembly GCF_015999245.1. Taxonomy (GTDB): domain Bacteria; phylum Actinomycetota; class Actinomycetes; order Streptomycetales; family Streptomycetaceae; genus Streptomyces. Next base: position 91,757 of record NZ_JAEAMR010000020.1, read on the forward strand.
TCGTGCTTGGCGACCCAGGTCTCCCAGTCCTTGAAGCGGCCCTCGAAGGCGATGTCCTGGTCCAGGTTGGCCTGGTACCAGACGTTCTCCTGCGCCGGGTTGACGACGCTGTCCACGACCATGCGGCGGACGTGGTTCGGGAAGAGCGTGCCGTAGACGGCGCCGAGGTAGGTGCCGTAGGAGACGCCCAGGTAGTTGAGCTTCTTCTCGCCGAGGGCGGCGCGCACCACGTCGACGTCACGGGCGGTGTTCATCGTCGTGAGGTACGGCAGCAGCTTGCCGCTGCGCTTGGCGCAGCCGTCCGCGTACTTCTTGGCGAGCTTGCGCTGGGCGCGCTTCTCGGCCTCGTTGGCCGGGACCGGGTCGGCCTTGGGGGCCGACACGAACTGCTTGGGATCCACGCAGGAGATGGGGGCGGACTTGCCCACGCCGCGCGGGTCGAACCCGACGAAGTCGTACGCCTTGGCGATCTTCGTGTAGAGGGGGTTCTTGGTGGTGACCCGGCGCGGGAACGGCAGGCCGGAGCCGCCGGGGCCGCCCGGGTTGTAGACCAGGGAGCCCTGGCGCTCCTTGGCGGTGCCGGTGGAGTGCACCCGGCTGACGGCGATCTTGATGGTCGGCCCGTTGGGCTTGGCGTAGTCGATCGGGACGATCACCGAGCCGCACTGGATGGGCTTCTCCAGGCCCCAGTCGGCGGGACAGTCCCGCCACTTGACGCCCGTCTTCGCCGCCCGCTCGGCGGCGACCTTCACACCCTTGGCCTCGGCCGCGCCACCGGGCACGCGCTCGGTGGCCCCGGCCGACGGGGCGGCCAGGACGCTCGCGACGAGCGCACCGGTCATCAGGGTGCCGGTCGCCGCACCGAGTATCGCTTTAGGTCTCACGTGGGAATCCCCCTGCTGGGAACGCCGCCTCGGTCGGGGCGGCGATGATCACAGAGCTGCTGGGTGGATACTTCCGTCTCTCCTGCTGTCATGGACAGGCTGTGCGAGTACTTCTTTACTAATCCGTAAGGATGCCGATATGCGCGGACCGTCTTTGTCCTCCTTCGTCCGGCTCACCCGGTTTTCCTCCGCTCGGAGCAGTCTGCGCAGTTCCAGGGCGTCGGGCGCCACGGCCGTGACGACCGTCGCCGGGCCGGCCAGCGCCAGGACGGCCGCGGTCGGCCCGATCCGCCGGGGCTCCTCCGGAGCTCCGGCCAAGTCTGGGTCCACGACGAGGAGTTGCCCGACGGCCCGGTGGCCGCCGAGGACGGCGCCGCCGTCCCAGCCCGGCGCCCCCGGTCCGTAGCGCAGCTCCTGGTCGTAGAGCGGGCGGCCCGCGCGGCACACGGTCAGCCGGGTCGTCAGCCGGCCCGGCCGCTCGCCCGCACGGCCCAGGACCTGCTCCTCGCGCAGCACCAGCCGGGCGGTGGGGGCGAGTTCGACCCGCGTCGTCATGCGCAGGTCGCTGCCGCGCGCGGAGATCAGCGGCTCGGGCAACCAGTGGAGGACGGCGCCCTCGCCGACGGTGATGCGGGTGTCGTACGTGGCCGGCGCGCCCGTCCGGCCGGGCAGTGCGAGGGTGGCGGCGGTGGTGCCGAAGCGCAGCGCGGCGCCGGCCTCGACCGTCACGGTGAGCGTGAGCCGGTCCCCGCCGAGTGGGGCGCTCATCGCGCCGACGAGCGTCACGCTCGCCTCCGGGCCGCCCCGGGGGCCGGTCCTGCGCAGGGCGAACGGGCCCTCGCCGGCCAGGACCGGCAGCGCCGTGCCGCCGCGGCCGTCCGGGACGGCGACGACGCGGGCGGCGGCGCGGACGCTCACGCCGCCGCCCACTCCGCGAGACGCTCGCGCACCCAGTCGCGCACCGGTGCCACGCCGTCCTCGGCGGCGAGGGACGTGAACGCCACCGGCAGCTCGCCGCGTTGCGCCTTGGCGTCGCGGGCCATGCCCTCCAGGTCCACGCCGACGTACGGGGCGAGGTCCGTCTTGTTGACCACCAGCAGGTCGGCGGTGGTGATGCCCGGGCCGCCCTTGCGCGGAATGTCGTCCCCGCCCGCCACGTCGATGACGAAGATCTGGGCGTCGACCAGCCCCCTGGAGAAGGTGGCGGTCAGGTTGTCCCCGCCGGACTCGACGAGGACGAGGTCGAGCGGCCCGACACCGTCCTCCAGATCCTCGATCGCCTCGAGGTTGGCGGAGATGTCGTCCCGGATCGCGGTGTGCGGGCAGGCGCCGGTCTCGACGGCGGTGATCCGCTCCGGCGGCAGAACGGCGTTCCGCAGCAGGAACTCGGCGTCCTCCCGGGTGTAGATGTCGTTGGTCACGACCGCGATCGACAACTCGTCGCGCAGGGCCCGGCAGAGGGCGGCGACGGTCGCGGTCTTCCCGGATCCGACGGGCCCGCCGAGCCCGATCCGGAGGGCTCGGCGGATGCCGTCGGGGCGGTGGGGGGAGGTGGGGGTGGTGGTGTAGGTGTGGCGGTGGGGGAAGGGGTTGGTTGAGTGGTCGAGGTGCATCGGTATCTCCTGGGGGTTGTTGGGTTGCTGTGGGGGTTTGGGTGTGCCCCGGACCCTCCCCCAGAGGGGGCACCCCCACTTTCACCGTTTCTTCCGGGGCTCCGCCCCGGGGGCCCGGCACCGCGCTGCGCGCTGCGCGCGGTGGGCGGTGGGCGGTGGGCAGTGGGCAGTGGGCAGTGGGCAGTGGGCAGTGGGCAGTGGGCGGGGCTGGGCCCCTCGGTCTCGTTCCGGGGGGCCTGCCCCCCTGACCCCCGCCCGCGCGGCGAGCGGGGCTCTGCCCCTGCACCCCGCCGGGGGCTGCGCCCCCTGGACCCCGAAGTTGCGTTCCGGGCGGCAGGGCAAGGGCTTCGCCCCGGCCCCCGCAACGCAGCTGCGCCGCGCACACCTCCGGCTCCGGCTCCGGCTCCGGCTCCGGCTCCGGCTCCGGCTCCGGCTCCGGCCAAGAACGGCACGTACGAGATCGTCCAGGGCCTGGAGATCAACGAGTTCTCCCGCACCCGCATCGACGCGACAGTGCAGGAGCTCGCTCAGGAACGCGAAGCGGTCCGCGCGCTCGGCCTCATCTGATCCGCTCTCCGCAAGCCGCCTCACCAGGGCTCCGGCTCCGGATGCACCCGCAGCAGAATGTGCAGGTCCAGCAAGCGCGGCGGTTCCCGCCATCCGGAGCCCAGACATTGGTCCAGGACGGCGAGTCGCTGATAGAGCGTGTTGGTGTGGATCCCCAGGGCCCTGGCCGCGGGTGCGGCGCGACATCCATGGTCCAGGAATGCCTTGACGGTTGCCAGCAACGGTACGCTGCGCCGCTTCTGTTCCCGTACCACAGGTCCCAGCAGTTCCTCGAACTGCGTCTGAAGCTCTTTCCGCCCTGTGTGCCGAAGGAGTACTCGGTAAATGCCCAGCTGATCAGCTGTGGCCGCGGCGCCGGTCCGGCTCAGGGTCAGCAGCGCGTCCAGGGTATGGACTGCGTCGCGGTAGCAGCGGTGGAGATCGGCCGGCCCCTTACTGGGTCCTGAGACACCGAGCGTCGTCGTGGGGGAACCGCCGCGGGCGCGCCATGCCCGCACGAGTGCCTCCGGATCACCGGTCGGCACCACCGCCAGAAGTCTCGCCCCGTCGACCGCGACCACAGTGCCCGTCGGCAATGTCAGCCCGTTGAGCCCCTGTCGTGCCTTCTGCAAGCCTTGGCCCGGTTGAGCGGCGATCAAGCAGTACGGCGCCGAAGGATCGAGACCGACACTGCGCATTCTCCGGCGCAGGATGACCGGATCGGGCTCCGGACGGTTCAGCAGGTTCAGCAGCAGGGCGTCCCGGTCCGCCCGGGTCGCCTGGACGACCGCTCGTTCGGCGAGAACAGTACGTGCAAGAACCGGTACGGCCCGTTCCAGGAACAGCTCGTGATCGTCACCGTGATCGCCCACGAGCACCAGGGCTCCAAGGACCGTCTGCCCGGCGGCCACCGTCCTCACCTGAACGGTTCCCTCGCCGGCCCGGAAGACATGGCACTCGTCCGACGGGTCGTCGGACCATGTCTCCAGCAGGGGCGGCAACCACGGTAGCCGTTCGGCCAGTTCGACCGGCAAGCCGCCCGCGGCGTCGACAAACGTCGCGTCTCCCGTGGTCGCCCCCGCGATCTCACTCACCAACTCGGCCACACCGCCGCCCCGCAGGACGACCGCGTTCAGTCGCTGGTCCCACTCCAGGGCGCGTTCCAGCTGCGTCTTCACCAGGAGGAGTTGCTCGGTCGCCGACCGGTACCGCTCCAGAGTCGTCGCAGTGTCCATGCTGACGGAGGCGTGCGAGGCCAGTGCCGACAGCAGGACGACCTCGTCATCGGCGAAGCGGCGTTCATGCCTCCTGCAGACGATCAACGCGCCCGCTGCCCGCCCCGGACCGGCCAGCGGAACGCCCAGCATGGAGCGGAACTGCTCAGCGTCGGCCAGCGCGTCGTAGGGCTGGTGCACGAACGCGGATTCCATGAAGTAGTCGCTGGTCCGCACCGGCTCGCCTCGGTGGACGACTGCGCCGAGCATGCCGGTGGTGCAAGGCACTCGCAGTCCGCGCAGTTGCGGGGTGCGGGCACCGCTCGCGACTTCCACCACCACCTCGTCCCTGCGCACCAGCCCGATGTAGGCGAGATCGGCCCCGAGGATTCTGCGCGCCTGCTCCGTGATCTCCCGCAGCAGGCGGTCGGGACTGCGTACGCCCGCCAGCTGTGTGGCCATGTCGTTCAGCAGGAGCAGCCCGGACGCCCAGTTGCGCTGCCGGTCGAGGAGTGATTTCAGACGCAGGGCGGCGCCGGCCTGCCGCTCCACGTGCAAGGCGTCCACGCCGTCATGTATCAGCGCATCCCGGTGCCGGCTGATCGCATCGGCCGACGCATCCGCCAACAGCAGCTCCAGCCAAGGCTCGGTCATCATGCCTCCTCACCCCCCAGGGTGAATGTATAGAACACACATTAAATGACTCCAAGTGGGATGGTTCATCCATGCCTTCCCTGCGCAGACGCCCATAGCGTGAAGTCATGAACGAAACACAGAGCGCACCCCAGAAGCAGCACGGCAAGTTCGGAGAAGTGAACGTCTTCCAGCCGGGGGCGAATGGTCTTCCCTGCCCGCCGCAGAACTTGCCCGTAGAGGAGGAGCGGGAGCTGCGCAAGCGTGAACTGGCGGCCACTTTCCGGCTGTTCGGAAGGTTCGGGTTCTCCGAGGGGGTCGCCGGACATGTCACGGCACGCGACCCGGAGCTGCCCGACCATTTCTGGCTCAACCCGTTCGGGATGAGCTTCAGCCAGATCAAGGTCTCCGATCTGATCCTTGTCAATGAGCAAGGTGAGGTGGTCGAAGGAAAAGGCACTGCCAACTGGGCCGCCTTCTGTATTCACTCAGAAGTTCACAAGGCCCGCCCTGACGTGGTGGCAGCCGCTCATACGCACTCTCTCTACGGCAAGGCGCTCGCGTCCCTGGGCAAGGGACTCGAACCGATCACCCAGGACGCCACGGCGTTCTACCAGGATCACGGGCTGTACGCCGAGTACGGCGGTCCGGCCGGTTACAAGGAGGAGGGAGAGCGGATCGCCACGGCTGTCGGCGGGAGCAAGGCCGCGGTCCTGCAGAACCACGGACTCATCACCGTGGGACACAGTGTCGGTGAAGCGGCATGGTGGTTCATCACCATGGAGCGTTCCTGTCAGGCACAGTTGCTCGCGATGGCCGCTGGCAAGCCCATCCACATCGATCACGAGACGGCAGAGTTCTCCCGCAAGGAGGTCGGCTCCCACTACGCCGGCTGGCTGAGCTTCCGGCCGCTGTGGGACCAGATCACCGCGGAACAGCCCGACTTGTTCGACTGAGCCCCCGGCGCTACTGAGCCCCGGTCCGCGTCCCTGAGTGCATGCCGAGAACTTCCGCACAACGAAGCTCGCCCCACGCACGGGACCGGACCGGGGCGCTTTGTCATCCGCCCTCGCCGTCCCTTCGTGGAGCGTCCTCGACGAGAACGAGGTCGAGGGTGCGCGGGCCGTGGGCACCCTCGACCCTGGTGAGTTCGATGTCGGCCGTTGCCGAGGGGCCGGCGATCCAGACCACGGGCCGGTCCGGGGTGAGCAGCGGGAGCGCCTCGGCCGGCGTGCCCACGACCTGGGACGCGAACAGCACGCAGATGTGCCGGTCCGGGACCAGGCTCAGGGCACGACGACCCTGCCGGGGGCCTGAGTTGACGGCCAGGCCGCCGGTCGTCGCCACAGCGGTGACGCATGCCGTGATCGAGCAGTCGACTTCGGCCAGCCGCTGGTACGACAGGCCGGGGCCGTCGGAGATCAGCCGGACGGCGGGTCCGAGGCCGTCGAGCCACGCGGCGGGCAGGTCGACGGGGACGGCGACCGTACGGGCTTCGTACCGCTGCGTGATCGCTGCCAGAGCGGCGGGCAGTTCCGCGGGGGCGACGCGATGGACATTGGTGTTGTACTCCCGCATGTACGCGACGAGCATGTCGAGGTCGGCGGGCCCCGTGCGCAGGTATTCGCGCGCCACCGGTGCCCCCGCGCTGCCCGGGGGCACGTCGGCGAGCGCCGCGTCGACGCGTTCGAGGATCCGGTTCCGGGCGCTCATCAGGCTTCTCCTTCGTCGGGCTGTCCGTGCTCCTTGCGCCACCAGCGGCGGAAGGAGGTGTCAGGAAGGTCGGGCAGGTCGCGGGTGCGGGTCCAGGCGGCGCTGGGCCCGGGCAGCGGCAGCGCGGCCGCTTTGTTGCCGAGGGTCCCGGCCATGCGCTGTACGGCGCCCAGTGCGTGGGGGTGCTCGAAGACGGCGCGGGACGCGCTCATGGCGACGCGTTCGGCGGCGTGTCCCTTGCCCTGTGAGGTCTTTGAACGCAGGTGAAGAAGGACCTCCGGGAAGTCGATCTTCACGGGGCAGACCTCGCTGCACGCTCCGCACAGCGTCGACGCGTACGGGAGGGACCGTTCGACCTCGTTGCTCAGTCCGCCCAGTTGGGGGGTGAGGATCGCACCGATCGGCCCCGAGTAGACGGCGCCGTAGGTCTGTCCGCCTCCGGCGTGCTCGAAGACGGGGCAGACGTTGAGGCAGGCGGAGCAGCGGATACAGCGCAGGGCCTGCCGGCCGACGGGGTCGGCGAGGGCCCGGGTGCGGCCGTTGTCGACCAGGACGAGGTGGAAATCACTGGGCCCGTCGCCCGGGGTGGGGCCGCTCCACATAGAGATGTAGGTGTTCTGCCGCTCGCCCACCGCGGACAGCGGCAGCAGTTGGAGGAAGACCTCCAGGTCCTGCCAGGTGGGCAGGAGCTTTTCGATGCCGATGACGGAGATGAGTGTGTCCGGAAGCGTGCTGCACATCCGGCCGTTGCCCTCGCCCTCGAAGATCAGGACGGTTCCCGTCTCGGCGACGGCGAAGTTGCCCCCGCTGATCCCCACCTTCGCCTTGAGGAACTTCTCCCGCAGATGCAGGCGGGCCGCCTCGGTCAGTTCCTCCGGGCTGTCCGTCAGTCCTTCGGGTGCGGGGCGCCCGTGCTTGTGCATCTCGCTGACGAACGTGTCGCGGATCTGGTCGCGGTTGAGGTGGATGGAGGGGGCGATGATGTGTGAGGGCCGGTCGCCGCGCAGCTGGTTGGCGAACGCCCCGAGGTCCGTCTCGATCGGCTCGATGCCTGCCTCGACGAGGGCCTCGTCGAGGCCGATCTCCTCGCTGACCATCGACTTGACCTTGACCACGTCGCGGGTGCCGGTGGCCTTCACCAGTTCGGTGATGATGCGGGAGGCTTCCTCACCGTCCTCGGCCCAGTGGACGTGCCCGCCCCGCGCCGTCACCGATTCTTCCAGCTGCCGCAGGTAGTGGCCGAGATGGCGGATCACGTCGTCCTTGATGGCGGCGCCGGCTTCTCTGAGCGCGGGTGCGTCGGGGACCTCGGCGAAGACCCGGGCCCGCTTGGCCCGGATCTTGCGGGTGGCGTGGGAGATGTTGTCGTGCAGGACGGTGTCGTTCTCCACCCGGTCCGCCATCTTGGCGAACTTGGGCATGCCGACGAAGGTACGGCTCATCGCGCTTCTCCTTCGGTCGCGGCGAGGATCTCGGCTATGTGCAGGGTCCGTACCGGAGCGCCCTGCTTGTGCAGGGTGCCGCCGATGTTCAGCAGGCAGGAGTTGTCGGCGCCACAGAGGAATTCCGCTCCGCTGGCGACGGCGTTGCGGGCCTTGGTGGCGGCCATCGAGGCGGAGACGGCGCGGTTCTTGACGGAGAAGGTCCCGCCGAAGCCGCAGCATTCCTGCGCGTCCAGCAGCTCGACGTACTCCAGGCCGCGCACCGCCTTGAGCAGTTGCTCCGGGCGGTCACCCAGCAGCAGCATCCGCTTGGAATGGCAGGAGGGGTGGTAGGCGACCTTGTGCGGGAAGTACGCGCCGACATCGGTCCGGCCCAGTACGTCGACGAGGAACTCCGTCAGTTCGTACACGCGTGGTGTCAGCCGGGCCACTTCCCGCGCCAGCGCGGGATCACCCTCGGCGAGCTCGGGATAGTGCTTGCGCAGAACGGTCGCGCAGGAGCCCGAGGGAGTCACGATCCTCTCGGCATCGGCGAAGTCCGCGACGAACTTGCGGGCCAGGGCGCGCGCGTCATCGGGGAAGCCGCTGTTGAGGTGCATCTGGCCGCAGCAGGTCTGGGCCACGGGGAAGTCGACCGTGTGGCCTAGGCGCTCCAGCAGGGTGACGGTGGCGCGGCCGGCGTCGGGGAAGACGGTGTCGTTGACGCAGGTCACGAAGAGTGAGACACGCATGGCGTCAGCCCCCGTAGTTGTTCTGCTCCGCGAAGCGGCGGCAGATCGCGGTCAGCAGTTCAGGGGAGTCGTCCTGGTCCAGGACCGCCTCGATCAGCACCAGCTTGTCCGGGTTGCTCCGGGCCTCGGCGAGGGCTGCGTCCAGTTCCTCGCCGTTCTGCGCCCGGACGGCGAGCGAGCGGTGGGCGGCGCCGAAGGCCGTCGGCAGCGCGGTGTAGTCCCAGGCACCGATGTCGTTGTACGAGGCGGTGGGGCCGTGAATGGCGCGCTCCACGGTGTAGCCGTCGTTGTTGACGACGATGACGACCGGGGCCGCGCCGTAGCGGGCCATCGTCCCGAGGGCCTGTGCGGTGAGCTGGAGCGAGCCGTCGCCGATCACCAGGACGCAGCGGTTCTCCGGCACGGCGAGCTGGGCACCGAGGGTCGCGGGCAGGGTGTAGCCGATCGAGCCCCACAGCGGCTGGCCGATCAGGCTGCCGTCCGGGGGCAGGGTGATCTCCTGGGCCGCGAAGAAGCTCGTGCCCTGCTCGGCCACGAGCACTTCTCCCGGCTGGAGGAAGGCTTCGACGCGCGCCCACAGCGACTGCTGTGTCAGCGGGCCCTTCGCCGGTTCCGGCCGGCGGTCCGGCGTGGCGGTCCCGTCCAGCGGTCGCAGGTCTGTGGCGCCGGAGAACAGTGCCGTGAGCCCGGCGAGCGCGTTGCCGAGAGTGACGCCCTCGTAGCGGGCGTGCCCCACCGTCGCGTACCCGTCGAAGAGCCCGATGGTGCGGCGGACGGGGAAGTCATGGGTGAAGCCGCCGGTCACCGTGTCGGTGATCTGGGCACCGGCGAGGACGAGCAGATCCGTGTCCTCGACCGCGGCCCTCGTCGCCTTGTCGCTGAACGCTCCCACGTACACACCGGTGAAGTACGGGGCGTCCTCGGCGACCGTGCCCCGCGCGCTGGACAGTACGCAGGCGCGTATCGGGGCCGACTCCAGCAGGACGCGCACGGCTCCGGCCAGGCCGTACCGGTCGATCTGGTGCCCGGCCAGCACTGTGGCACTCCCGGAGTCCGCCAGCAGCCGGGCCGCGTGCTCGAGGAAGGCACCGAGTCCGGGCCGGTCCGGCGAGTGCTCCCCCGCTTCCAGGAGCGGGGCTTCCGGCGCGGGGACGGCCAGGGCGACCAGGTCGGCGGGGAAGTTCAGGTGGACGGGGCGCTTCTCGCTCAGCATGGTGCGCAGCAGCCGGTCGATCTGCTCCGTCGGGGCCCGCGCGGTGAGCGTCTCACGGGCGGCGGTCACCTCCTGGAACATGCGGCCGAAGTGGTCGTAGTTCCCGTCGGCGAGGGTGTGGTGCAGGGGGGCTCCGGAGGCCGCGGCGGTGCTGGCCGGCATGCCCGTGATCGCCAGTACCGGCACCTGTTCCGCGAAGCTGCCCGCGATGCCGTTGACCGCGGAGAGCTCTCCGACGCCGAAGGTGGTGGCGAGGGCGGCCGCGCCACGACGACGGGCGTAACCGTCGGCCGCGTAGGCGGCGTTGAGCTCGTTGCAGTTGCCGACCCACTCGAGATCCGGGTGGTCCAGGATCCTGTCGAGGAAGCCGAGGTTGTAGTCGCCGGGAACTCCGAATATATGCCCGATTCCCAGCTCACGGAGCCGGTCGAGCAGATAGTCACCGAGCGGGACTAGGGCCATGAGTGATCACTCTCCACAATAGATAGGTCAATAATATTGACCCAAGTTGCACACTAATCCCCGTCCTGTAATATGTCAACATGGTTGACCTAAAGCGTCCGACTGCCGCCGACCGGGATCTCTGTCTGCTCTATCTCGCCTATCGCGAGTACAACGAGGAGCCCGATGCCACCCTCGCCGAGCACAGACTCAACCGGTCCCACCACCGGATCCTGTTCTTCCTCGCGCTCATGCCGGGCATGAGCGTCGGCGAGTTGCTCGGCATCCTCAAACTCAGCAAGCAGGCCATCAACGCACCATTGCGCGCCCTCTCCGACCAGGGGCTGATCGAGGCGACACCCGCCGCCGACGACCGGCGGCGCAAGGAACTCCGGCTCACACCCACCGGCGCAGAGCTGGAACGCGAACTCGCCCGGCAGCGCGGACGGTTGGGCGCAGCACTCGATGCTGTCGGCCCCGAGAAGGCCCGGGCCTGGCGCGAGGTCATGACCGTGCTCGCGGGGGAGGACTGGGCGGAGCTGGACGGCAGACTGACGGGAACGGATGAGCGGTCCGGGCCAACGGGCCCGTGACGGCTCTCCGACAGGCGCGGCGATCGCAAATTTCCGAGGCCTGAGCCCCTGTCGCCCGGTAGGCGAATCGCACGTCCGGGCCAGAGGCCGTCTTTACCGTTCTCTTGGAACTCTTCGCTATCGCTGCACCATGCGCAACAGCACCGCGAAGCCATGCATCGCGCGGCTGTCACGTCACTGCGGTCGGCACATCCTTCTGGCCTTCGCTGTGGCCACCGCTCCTCAAGGCAGGCCGGCGCAACCACCGGATCCGCCCGATCCAACCGGCATACGCCGTACCGACGGTGGCCGCGCCCTGCGGATATCGGACCGGCCGCCGACGACCCGGGCAAACCCAGCGACATCAGCGCTTCGGGCAACGGCGCACGATGGCGCCCGGGCCGGGGGCTGAAGGCCGAGGCCTGGATCGAGCACGGCCGGCTGCTCGTCCTGATCACCGCCGACCGTGACGCCGGCATGACTGGTCGCGGTACCAACCGGGCCGGCTTCGAGCTCCAGCTCCCCCGCGGCGAAGGCCCGTCTCCCCTATCGGCAACGCCTTCTGGAACTCCCGCGATGCCCAACTCTTCGGCAACGAGGGGAGCATGGCGTAGCAGCTCTCCCTGCTGATCCGGGCTTACAACCTCAGCCCCGGCCTCGGCGTCAGCAGCCAGCCTCTCATCCAAGACTGGCCGCTTGGCGGGTGTTTGTTTTCTTTGGTGAGCAGTGGTGGGCGAGGGCTGGGGGTGCAATGGGGAGGTCGGGTGCCTGTGTGCCTTTCTGTTCCGGTATTTGCAGGGGAGAGAGGGCTGGCGGGCGCCCAGGTTGTTGTTGTGATAGCCCGCCATGCTGAGCGGGGCGTTACATAGGAGTTGAGCTTGATAGTGATGCGCGCAAGCGGCACAGGTCCACGGGCGGGGATGGGCGACGGGGAGGACGCAGGGGCGCGGGAGCGTGACGGGAGCGGCCAGGTGCGGCGGTGGTCGCGTGTCGGCATGGGGGCGCTGCTGGTGGTCTCGATCATCGGCGGCGGCACTGCCGCCGCCGTGGCCGACACCCACGCCCCGCGCTCCTCCGCAGCGGCCCTTGGCGCAGGCAAGCGAACCGCGACGCTCCCCGCTCCTACGGTGACAGGGCCAACGGAGAACGTCACGGCGGCGAATGCCCGTCCGGACATCACCGGTACCAGTGAGAATGGTGCGACGGTGCAGGTGAAGATCAAGCACGGCCAGACCAGCGAACTGCTGGGCAGCGTCACAGCCGATAAAACAACGGGCAAGTGGACGCTCACCCCGAAGAATCCCCTCCCAGCCGGCAAGATCACCCTCGCCGTCACCCAGACCAAGGACAAAAAGACCTCGAAAGCGGTCAACTGGCCCTTCTCCGTACCGGCGAACCTCGCGCTTCCGGTGGTGACATCGCCGCATAAGGCGGCGAATGCCCGTCCGGACATCACCGGTACCAGTGAGAATGGTGCGACGGTGCAGGTGAAGATCAAGCACGGCCAGACCAGCGAACTGCTGGGCAGCGTCACAGCCGATAAAACAACGGGCAAGTGGACGCTCACCCCGAAGAATCCCCTCCCAGCCGGCAAGATCACCCTCGCCGTCACCCAGACCAAGGACAAAGACACCTCGAATGCGGCCAGTTGGTCCGTCACCGTACCGGCGAAGCTCAAAGAGCCCAAGGTGACGTCACCGGCGAAGGACGCCAAGGTGCCGACCGCCCGTCCGGTCATCGAGGGTACCGATGGTGTGAAGGGCGCGACGGTGCAGGTGAAGATCAAAAACGGCCAGACAGTGGGCACTGTCAAGGTCGGCAAGAAGGGCCATTGGACGCTCACCCCGAAGCATCCCCTTCCGGCCGGCAAGATCACTCTGACCGTCACCCAGACCAAGGGCAACGACACCTCGAAAGCGGTCGAGCTGCCCTTCACCGTCCCGACCAACAAGCCGGTCAACCCCTGGGACATGGACGAGGTGGTCCTGGCCGATGTCGACGGGGACCACCGCGCCGACGTCCTCGCCAAGCCCACCAGCGACAGCGGCCTGTACTGGTTCAAGGGAAACGGGAACAAGACCTACAAGCAGGGCGTAAAGATCTTCGACTCCTGGGACTACACCCAGACGGTGGCCGCGGACTTCGACGGTGACGGCAAGACCGACCTGGTCGCCGTCGACAAGAGCGGCAACCTCATGCTCTGGCGCGGCGAGGGTGGCGGGAAGTTCGCCTCCCCGACGCTCCTGACGAAGTGGGGTGGCAAGGAACAGACCACCGCCGGTGACGTCGACGGCGATGGCGTCGCCGACCTCGTCGCCCGTGACGCCAAGGACGGCGAGCTCAAGCTCTGGCGCGGCCAGAAGATCAAGGGGGGCAACCCCTTCGCCAAGCCTCTGGCCCTGACCAAGTGGTCCGGCTTCGCCCAGACCACCATCAGCGACGTCGACGGCGATGGCAAGGCCGACCTCATCGCCATGGACACCAACCACCTCCTCAAGTACTGGAAGTCCGACGGCAACGCCAAGGACAACCCCTTCCGCAAGCCCATCACCCTGACCAAGTGGGCCGGCTTCACCCACACCACCGCCGGCGACATCAACGGCGACCACAAATTCGACCTCATCGCCGTGGACACCAACAAAGGCCAGCTCAAGAACTGGACCTCCAACGGCAAAACCGAAGGCAACCCCTTCAGCAAGCCCACCGTCGTCAAGCTCACCTACTTCAAGAACTAGCACCGGCCACAGGCGAACAGTGCCCGCACACCAGTAACCCGGGCACCCTCACCCCGTGAACAAACGGGCCGGCAACACAAGGAAGGGCTGGGAACACGCACATCACACACGTGTCCCCAGCCCTTCCCGCACTCCCCACATCAACGGCCGACACGACCACCCAGGGGAGTACCGGAAAGGCGGCCCCTCCACGACGGGGAGCGCCCCGATCAACGAGCCCGGCCACTCCTGGCGACAGCCGAGAGCGATCGACAACACGCATGACCGCGACCAATGTCGCCTCCCCTGCCACCACGGCGTTTCCAGGACCCTCCCCCTCTTCACCGAGTCGGGTGGACGATGGCTACGGCGGCCTCGTGCCACATACCCCATCCGGAATACGCGTTCGCCGACCGACCCGCTGGAGGCCGCGATGTCGACCGCGTCGAGGTGTTCGGCGAGCTTGAACGACATATATCGCGTGCCCACATCCGAGTGATGTATCAGCTCGTCCGGGGCAGGGAGCCGTCCATGGCGGCCCCGCTGCCATAGCGCCATCTCCACGGCATCCATTACCAGTTGGGCCTACTTGGTGGTGGCCGCGGCCCGGCCGATGTGGTGCGCCGGAAGAAGGTGTCCACGACGAAAGCGACGCGGACGGCTCCGGACCATGCATGAGAAAAGCAGCAGGCCAAACGGGACTTGTGGGGCGCCCAGTGCTCTGTAAGAGGCACGCCGGGTGCGCAGGGCGGTCCAGGGAAACGGACTGGTTGGAAGATCAGTACCGCGCCCGGGCCGAACCGCTACACTGTCCGCGAGCACGAACGCCTCTATCCCACTCGCGACCAGCAGGGCTACGGCGCAACCGCTTCGACTTCCCTCGGAAGGAACCGCACCTCCCGCAGAACCGGCCGCAAGACGCCTGAGCATGCGCACAGGAGGAGAGTTCTTTCTGCTGTGCAGGGAACGCCTGTGCTGGATGGGCCGGCCAGCCGATGCTTCTCAGCGCCCCTTCACCTGCGCGAAAGCCTGGACCATGCGGGTCCTGAGCCAGCGCCCCGCGGGCCGCTCCACGTACCTGTGCACGAACCACGACACCACCAGCATCCCGGCAACCACCAGGGGCACGATGACGTGCGGCGGAACCCGCTCGCCCATGACATGCGTGATTTGCCAACCGATGCACTCATGCAGCAGATACAGCGGATAGGTCAACGCGCCCGCAACCGGCAGCCAGCGGCAGGTAACCCACGAAAGCCTCCCGGTCGCCAGAAACGCCATGAGAACAAACCACATGCCCACGACCACGACAACCGGCCAGTACGGGACAGTGTGCCCCAGGTAGGTCCGCAGGTGGCTCCACGTCGTATGCGCGAAGGGCAGGGAGGCGCAGAAGCACGTCAGCACCATGCCCGTCAGCAAGACGTTCGGGCGAAAACGGTACATGAGGTAGAAGGCCACCCCTGCAATGAAGTACCAGCTGCACTCGGGCATGACGAGCATCCGCAGCGGCCCGTCGCCGGCTCCCGCGCATAGGGCGCTGGCCGCCATCCACGCACCGCAGAAGATCAGCACGCGGCGATAGGTCAGTCCCCACCAGCACATCAAGGCGAACAGCAGGTAGAAGCGCAGCTCCGCGAAGAGCGTCCAGTAGACGCCGTCCACGTCCTGCACGCCCAGGGGCTCCTGCAGCATGGTGAGGTTGGTGAGCACATCCCACCACGGCCGGGGCTTCTGCGGACCAGGGATTACGGCGACCACAAGCGTCGTGGCGACAACACCGAACCAGTAAGCGGGAAAGAGACGTACGGCCCTGGACACGAAGAAGCCCCGCACGGGCTTCCCCCAGCAGCTCATGCAGATGACAAAACCGCTGATGAGGAAAAAGAGCTCGACGCCCAGCCAGCCGTACGCCGCGACGGGGAACGCCCGCGGGAACAGCTCCTTCGTATCCGTCCGCCATCCGCCGCCGAACGCGACATATTGGTACGCGATGTAGTGATACACGACCACGCAGAGCGCCGCGAACAGCCGGATGCCGTCAAGTGCGACGACGCGCCCGGGGTGGTCCTTCCCATCAGCGTCGAGGCCCTTCCGCCGGATGTTGATTTTCTGCTCGGCACAGCCAGCTTCGTCGACCATGACTCAAGGACTCCTGGTACTGGTGACATTCCTCCGGGAACGACCGTCGTCACGCGAAACGCGTCACGTCCGGTCCCGGCTGACGGGACGTAAGGAGCTTTCCCTCCGCCGTCAGCGTGGCGACCACCAGCCGGCCCTTGGCGTCCACAGCGATCGTCGGGGCACCCACGGCCTGCTCGCCGCAGACTGCCCATCTCGGGTGCGCGCCCCGGCCCAGCCCGCCGGCGCTGAGGCTTCCGGCGTCGTTCCGGCTGACGAGCACGGCCCGTTCGCCTCCCTCCGGATCCGCCGCGACGGCCATCACACCGTAGCCACAGCCCACGAGGCCCGGACCCAGTTCCTCCCACTGCCCGTCCTTGTCGTCCAGCCGGTAGACCAGCGGCCTGGCCGTCCTCGGCTGCCGGAACACCAACAGGAGCCCACCGTCGGGCTGGGCCACCAGCGTCGGCGGATCCGCCGGGACGGGCAGCCTGCCGTGGGCGGCCAGGGCGAAGTCACCGCCGGGACGTTCCTGCACCCAGTGGTGAACCGTGTCATGACCCGAACCGGCCACATGAATACGGCCGTCGGAACCCGTGACCGCGCTGAGGCCCTCCTGGACCTCGGCGCCGCCCAGATCCGTCCACTCCTCGCCCCAACGACCCTCCCTGTCCTGGCGCTTGGTGCTCACGCCCTTGGCCCAGGTGCGGACGAAGACCTGTGCGCTGCCGTCCGCGTTACGAGCTACCGCGGGGGCGCCCACGCGGCGGCCGCGGACCGGGTCCTCCTCGGGATTGCCCAGAGAGGTCCAGAAACCGAAGCGGCCACCAGGGCTCTCCTGCTCCAGAGCGACGATCTCACGACGGTTGCCCTCCGCGTCCGCCCCGAGCCCGGCGAATCGCTCGGCGAACAACTGCCAACGGCCGTCCTTGGTCTGCGAGATGGCGAGGGCGGGCGCGAGCATGCCGCCGCCGAGCAGCCGGGGCGCGTCGAAGCGGCCGCTGCCGGGAGCGCTCTCGATCCACATCGCGGCCTGCTGGTCGAGCACGCCGAACGCGGTCAGCCGACCGTCGTGCCCGCGCTGCAGCCACGTGGTGGTGCCGGGGTAACGGACATTGGTGCTCTCGATCCAGCCAGTGCCGTACGAACGGTCCCTGCCGACCTCGAAGTCGCCACAACCCGCGGCGAAACCACAGCCGAGAGCGGGATCGCCGCCATAGGCGTTGATGACATCTGCCTTACCGCGCACGAGGCCCGGCGGCAGGTTGAACGGCCAGCGCTCGTTGTAGTAGCCCCGGTAGGTGGTGACTATGAAATGCCTGCCGTCCCCGGGGCCACGATAACGCTCCAGAGCCGCATGGGTGAAAAGGGCGACCGCCGTGTGATCCGGATGATCGGAGTAACCGGACTGATCATGGTGCGGACGATGCTTCGCGCCGTGGACCTGCATGTCCGGGTCCGGGTCCATGGTACGGATCAGGGTCGGCCTGAACCGGTCCAGCACACCCGCCAGCGCATCGATGAGCCCGGCGCGGGTGACGGGATGAGCGCCACGGACGGTGGAGCCGGTGGACACACGGGTGCGGGTGACCACCTTCGGGTCGGACCACAGGTCCCCCAGCCTGGTGTCCTTCCGGTGGGGTGGCTCCCCTGTCCGCCCGGTCCGCGGCGTTCGCCGGGCGCCGGTGTCCTTCCGGCGGGACGGCTCCTCCTGCGCGGCGCACCCGTTCTTCCCGGCCGACCCCTCCCCGGCGCCGAGCAGATCCGCCGTGTGCTGGCAGATTCCGAGGAAGACCAGGGTGACGCCGGGGCGCTCGACCAGACTGTCCACCTCGCACCGCAGGCCGCCGGGCAGGTCCAGGACGCCGCGCTTCCACTTGGCAAGCGGCTTGCCGGTCGCCATCAGCGCGTAGGCCTGACGCAGGCCCTGCTGACGGGAGCCGGCGTAACCCGCGAAGTCGGGCCTGGGCTTCTTCTCGCCGGGCACCCCGTTGATGCCATTGGCCTCGCCGCTGGTCACATAGACAGTCACCACACGGTGGTTGGCGTCGATGGACTGGCGGACGTCAGGGTTCATGAAGTCCAGGTCGTCGTCCGGGTGGGCGACGACCTGCATGGTGACGGCACCGCCGGTGCCGCCGTTGTCGGCCGCCATCTTGGCACGCGCAGCCGGTCCGGTTCCCGCGGCCTCGGAGACGGGCCTGCAGCCCGCCGCGGCAAGCGCCGCCATCGCGGTCACCACCAGCCTCCTGCTCGGCCCGGTCCCCTGGCGTTGCCTCACGTGATCAGTCGTCCTCTCGTGCCAGGATCCGGTTCCGCACCGAGCCCTTCTCGTACTGGGAGGCGACAGGGAAGTAGCCGTCCAGGAAGACCGCGAGCGCGTCGGTCTGCTCGTCCTCCGGGACGTCCCCGTCGTGGTAGTCGTTGACGCAGAACACGTCATAGGAGCGCAGCGCCAGCAGGCGGCGCAGGCGCGCGTGGTGTTCGCGCAGACCCACGTTGACGAAGGCGGAGCTCAGCGACCCCGGGATGCTGGTTCCGGTGAAGAGGCCGTACCAGTGGTGCAGCGACGAGGTGATGGCCAGGTCGGTGCAGCTGCGGAACTGTGCCTCGGCGGTGCGGGCCACCTCTTCGGCGAAGCGTTCCTCCAGCTCCGCCAGGACGCTGCGGCGCAGCGGGTGCGGAGTGTGCAGGAAGGTGTTGGCGATGGTCTTGCCGAACTCCCGCTCCATCAAGGCTCGGCTGTTCTTCGCGGCAGCGAAGGAGGGGTCGCTCTCCAGCGACGGGTCACCGGCCGGGATCTTGGTGGACGATATGAAGCACTTGGCCGCGCCGGAGCCGTGGAAGAAGGACTCGGGCTTCATCGGACGGCCGAGGAAGACGTCATCGTTGAAATAGAGGATGTGCTCGGCAATGCCCTCGATGCGGTGGATCCGGCTCTCGATGGCGTGCGAGTTGAACGACGGCAGGCGTCCTGTGCCGCCGAAGACCTCCCGGTGGCTGACGACGCGCACCCGCGGATGGTCGGTGTCCAGCCAGTCGGGCGTCTGGTCGTCGGTGAGGAGGTAGACGTTGCGCACCCACGGCGCGTGCAGGTCCAGTGAGCGCAGGGAGTACCGCAGTTCGTCACGGCTGCGGAAGCGCGCCGAGTTGCTCGCGGACTCGGCGATGGGCATGCCGTGCTCGGCCTGTGCGCGTGTCTTGCGCTTCAGCCAGGCCTCGTCCGTGCCGTCGACCCAGGTGTAAACGACGTCGATCGGGAAGTCGATCTCGTCGGCGAAGGTCTTGGCGAATGCCTCGACGGTGCGGTACTCGCGCTCGCCGATCGTGGCGCCGGCCGTGTGCTCCAGCTCGGTGCGCGGGAACGTGGGGCCGTAAAGAGTGCCGGCCGGGACGGTCACCGTCGTCTCGTCGTCCTCGGTGTTCTGCCAGAAGACGATGTTGCAGCCGTAGACGCCGCTGATGCGCAGCTGCCCCTGGCCGGTGAGAACCGGACGGAAGACGCGCACGATGTTGCATCTGTCCGGGACTGCCGACGGGCCGGAGAACGAGGCGAGGGACGTGCGCAGCACTGCCCCGCGGTCGTTGAGGAAACCCGCGTAGACCGGCTCGTCGCGGTAGTACCCGGCGAAGGCGGTCAGGAACTCGTCGCGCCGCGCGCCGTCCACCAGAACGCTGTACCGCAGCTGCGGGGTGGGGAAGAGGGCGTACGGAATCCCGAGCTCATTCAGCACCGCCACCGTCAGGTCGAGGTTATCCTGCATGGCCTCGAAGGGCGTGGTGTTCTCGCGGATCAGGTTGATCTGTCCGCCGGCCCGCTTGATGTCGGGGCGGGCTGCCTCGATCCGGACTTCGTGGGCCTTGTGGGCCACGTCGGAGTACGGGCGGTCGATGCCCTGCGGGACTGCGGCGCCGGTGATGCCGCCCTGGGCGTCGGCCGCGGCCTGGAGGGTGCGGCGGCGGGCCTTGTCAGCGGTGCGCTGTCCCCCGGCGTGGTAGGCGGCCAGTTCCTCCAGCAGGCGGTTCCACTCCTGGGCGACCTGGCCGTCAGTGAACCGCTCGGAGGTCTTGAGGGCAGCGGCGCCCATCTTCTTGCGCAGTTCGTCGTCGTCCATCAGCTTGGCGAGGGCCGCCGCGAGTTCGGTCTCGTCGCCGAGCGGGACGAGGAAACCGTCGTGGCCGTCGGTGAGTACCTCACTGGGGCCGTTGGGACAGTCATAGGCGATGACCGGGACGCCGGCCGCTGGGGCCTCGACGAGCACCAGGCCGAAGGCATCGACGCGGGCGGTGAGCATGACGATGGACGCCTTGGCCCACTCTTCGGTCATGTTCGGGGTGCTGCCGACCAGTTGTACCTGATCGGCGACGCCGAGCTGGCCGGCGAGGCTCTTGAGCGCCCGCATGCGGGGGCCGTCGCCGAGGATGCGCAGGGTCCAGCGGGGACGGTCCTGAGCGACGGTGGCGAAGGCGCGTACCGCGTGCTCGATCTGCTTCTCTTCGGCCAGGCGCGCACCGATCACCACGGTTCGGGTCTGCAGAGTGGACCGTGGGCGGTAGCCGCTGGGCAGGGCGTTGCCGATGGCGGCAAGGCGGGGGGCGCAGGCGCCAAGGGTCTCGGCGAACCAGTCACGGGTGCGTCCGGTGAGCGCGACCAGGGCATCGATGGCGGAACTGTACATGCGCAGCGGCTCGCCGGAGGGGCCGCGCAGCTCCGAGACGCGGTGGTCGAGGTGGACGGTGAGCACGTGCGGCGGGGCGAGCCGGGCCATGCAGGCCATCAGCGCGGGGGTGGTGGAGATCAACACGTCCGTGTCGATCGTGCGCAGGGCTTCGGTGAGCTCCACGTCGGTGAGGCGGCTGAAGTCCGACTCCCAGGAGGTGCTGACCAGTTCGCTGGGGGTGGCGGCCAGGCGTCGGTGGGCGGCGGCCATGACTTCGGTCGTCTCGGCCTCGACGGGGCGCTGCTGGTCGCCCTTCTTCTCCACGAGGTAGCGCACGGGCACGGCGCAGTTGCCGAAGAACGTCTCGCCGGTGGTGCGAAAGACGCTGAGGATTTCCACGTCGTGCTGTTTGGTGAGCAGCTCGGCGAGGGTCATCGTGGCGCGTTCGGTACCGCCCATCTCGTCGGCGTAGGTCAGCAGAAAGGTGATTTTCACGTGCGGCTTTCGTGGTCTGCGGCGGTCCGGGAGGCTGGTGCCTTCATGGGGTGACGGAGGTGCGCGGGGTACAGACGAGCTGGAGCGCGCCGCGGCGGGTGTACTGAGGCCTGACTTGAACGAAGGCGCCGTCTGCGGCGCGCACGGTGAACGCGGCTGGGGTGAGCACCTTGCGGGGCGCGCGCAGGTCGTGGTCGCGGCGACCGAGGTCCAGCGGCTTGCCACGGCCGGCCTGGCCGGGCAGGCGGAACTTCCAGACCTGGCTGGAGGCGTCGACCATCTCCGCAAGCGGGACGGTAACCCGCCAGGCGTCGTCGTCGCCGGGCAGGGGCTCGGCGGTGCGCCGCAGCACGCGGCGGTGCCGCGGCTCGACCATCTCCACGACGGGCAGGGAGCCGCGCGTGCCGGCAGCGGCCGGACCGTGGATGGCGAAGAGCAGGCCGGCCCCGGTGAAGGAGCGCTCGATGCGCAGCACTTCGGCCCGGGACGGGGCGGGGGCAACGGTGAGCCGCAGCCGACCGGAGATGGCGAGGCCGAGGTGGTGGCGCTGTCCGGTGTACGGGCAGGCGGCACGGGCCCGGGTGGGGCCGGAGAGGCCGGGCGCGCCGTCGCCGAGCAGGCGCAGGCGCACGGCCGCGGGAGAGGCGTCGAGCTCAAGGGCGAGGGTCCAGCGGCCGGTGCCAAGGGGCAGGCCGCTGATCTCGTCACCGAGCAACAGGGTCGCGCTCACGCACGGTCGGCCTGCGTCGTCGCGGTGTGCCCGGGCCTCGGCCCGCAGTTCTGTCGCACCCCGGGTGAGGACCACCCGGGCGGGGGTGTCGACGGGGGTGTCGGCCGGGAGTTCGGCGTGCAGGTTCAGGGTGTGGCCGTCCAGGACCGCGGCATAGCGGACGCGGGCGGCGGAACCGTGGGCCGCAGGCATGAGGGCGGAGTCCACGAGGATGTCACGGCCGGTTGCGACTCCGGCGCGGACACTGTTGCGGACGGCGGCGCCGACCTTCAAAACCGGACTGCGGCGAAGGGCGATGTGCGCGGATTTCTTGATCACGCGGAGGGCGTGGCGAGGAGCGGTCACGGGCGTACTCCGTGCAGGCTCGGCCGGTGCTCGGGAGTCATGATCGGGAAGTGCACCCCGACAGGGTAACCAGACCTTCGATTGGAAAAGGAGTGGTTCCGACTGACGATCAGGATCCATTACGGGACAACAGGCAAAGGAAAGATCAAACTTTGCGGCAGGCGTTGCGGTCTGCGAATTCTCGCCGTAATGCGTCCACAGTTCCGTGGCAACTCGGCGTCATTTCACGGCCGTTTCTACGGGCCCCTGGTGATCTCAATGAACATTGCGCCCGGTTGAGCTTCTCTGATACTTGATTAGACACACCTTTCGCTGGCACAGACCGCTTCGGCATGCCGGGAAGTGAGAGAGCGCCCCTCCGTAGCGCACGGCCGCGGCTCACCACGGGAAGATCTGGAACAGCCATGACATCGGAAGCCAAGTCACCACCGCCCGGACGTGGTGCAGCTCTCGCCCCCGCGGCCTCTGCGAATCCCGAAAAGTCCGGCTTGGTCAGGGCCTACCGCCGCTTGCTGCCCGAGCGCGCCCGGCGCGCGATAGCCCAGCGGATCTCCGTAGAGACCCGTGGCGCCCTCATGCAGCACATGGCCAACTCGCTCGACTTCCAACAGCGCGGCCAGAAGCTCCGCGGAAAGGTCCTCCAACGCCGCTACGCCGCCCACTTCGACGAGGCCCTGCTCCGCGTGGTCCTCGTCGACGGCAAGGCCCGCATCGCCCTGGTCGCCCCGGCCCCTACCCCGCAGGCCGCCCGCGCCGACGCGCTCTCACTCATCTGCACTGCCCTCGAGCACATCGGCATCGCCTACTTCTGCGTCCGCACAGAGCCGGGCGAGGCCCCCTCCATCGCGGTCTCCGCCGCCGATCGCAGTCGGATCCAGCAGCAGTTGACCCGCTTGTGCCGTCGCATACCCGGTTACGCTGCCCCGGTCGACCGCGAGGGTGTCCCCGGCGCTCCGCACCCCGGCTTCGTCCACCACACCTGGCGCCGGCTCCGGTCCGCCTCCGTGACGCGGGTCACCTGGTACCGCACCGTCGCCGACGGCGAGCTGATCCTGGGTCAGGAGCACGGCGTCGACATCGAGTACTGGAAGCCCGAGGACGGCCCTGAGGGCGCCGTGCTCGCCGCCCCGCGCCGCAACGTCGTCACCACCGAGGTCACCGCGGACGCCACCCCCGTGGACACGCCCATCGAGCTCTTCACCGGGCCGCTCGCACCCGGCGACGAGGCCACGGCCGCGCCCTGCCGCACGGTGCGCACCCGCCCCGAGTTCACCATCCGGCTGCCGCAGGACATCCACTTCCCCATCGACGTCGTCTACACCTGGGTCGATGGCGCCGACCCCGCCTGGGCCGAGCGCCGCGCCCGTGCCCTGCACGAGGCCGGCAGCACCCGATCCCATCACGTCGAGGCGGTGAACGCCGCCCGCTTCCTCAGCCGCGACGAGCTCAAGTACTCCCTGCGCTCACTGCACCAGTATGCCCCCTGGGTGCGCACGGTCTTCCTGGTCACCGATGACCAGACCCCCGCCTGGCTGGACACCTCCCACCCGGGCATCCACGTGGTCAGCCACAAGGAGATCTTCTCCGACCCCAAGGTGTTGCCAACCTTCAACTCGCACGCCATCGAGAGCCAACTGCACCACATCGAAGGTCTGTCGGAGCACTTCCTCTACTTCAACGACGATGTCTTTCTCGGTAACCCGCTGACCCCGCGGATGTTCTTCTTCTCCAACGGCCTGACGAAGTTCTTCCTCTCCCCCGCCCTCGTGTCGCTGGGCGACCGCAGCCCGGCAGACGCGCCGGTGGCGGCGGCCGCCAAGAACAACCGGGCCCTGGTGGAGAAACGCTTCGCTACCACGCTCACGCAGAAGATGTGCCACGTCCCGCACGCGCTGCGGCGCTCCGTGCTGGATGAGATCGAGGAGCGCTACGCCGAGGCCCACGCGGCCACCGCCGCGGCCCGCTTCCGCAGCCCCGACGACCTGTCGGTCGTTTCCTCACTGCACCACTACTGCGCGTACCACCAAGGCCGGGCCATACCGTCCGACCTGCGCTACAAGTACATGGACCTGGCCCACCCCAGCACGTCCCGCCGCCTCAACCGGCTGCTGGCCAACCGGGACCTGGACATCTTCTGCATCAACGACACGGTGTCCACGGAGAAGGACCTGGAGCGCACGAACGCGCTCATCATCCCCTTCTTGGAGGGCTACTTCCCGGTGCCGAGTCCGTTCGAGAAGCGGGGCTGACAACTCACCCGACGGCTGACGGTACAGCCCGGTTCTGCTCAGTCATGGCTTCGCTCCGCGTTCCTCGCGATGTGGTGCCCTCTGCTTTCCGGAGGACACCACACGCGGTTCTACCGGCCCAGGAGTCCGCTCGCCGCAGCGACTTCCGCTCCGGACAGCGGCACGCCGTCCAGCGGCCCGTCCTCCTCCGCCCTCGCCAGGATCTCGACCACGTGCAGGTTCCGCATGGCGCGGCCGTCCCTCGCCGACCAGGTGCCGGTGTGCAGCAGACAGGAGCTCTCGACGGCGACCACGACATGCGCCCCGGTGTCCAGCGCGCGAGAGCCGTCGTCCCCTCCCCCGGGCGTAGGGAAGTCGCCGCACTCTCCATGAGCCGAGAACTCGACGAGATCGATACCTTTCACCTGCCGCAGCAGCTCGTACGGACGCTCGCCGGGCCCCGTCGCACGCAGACCGCGGCATGCCCGGTGGTACGCCACACGGTGCGGGAAGAAAGCGCCCAGGTCCGGCGCTCCCATCCGGTCGGTGAGATATTTCGTCAGCTCGTGCATGCGGGAGGCGATCCCCTGGACATCCATGAGCAGTCCCAGGTCTCCGACGGAGTCGGCAGCGACCTCGTACGCCTCCGACGGCAGCCCACCGCGCGAGGCGGACGGGACGATGATCTCGTCGTAACCGTCGAAGGTTTCCACGAAGTGGTGGATCAGTCTGGCCATTTCGTCACGGTGACCGAACTCGGACCGCTTCCAATGACGACAGTCCTGCTGCGCCGGAAGCTCCGCGTCCACTCCCAGCCGGCGCAGCAGCTTCATGGCCGCCTGCGCGAGGCCGGGATGAAGCATGTCGTCAAGACCGGTCACAAACAACGCGGAGCGCATCGTCTTCGCCTTCCGTTCGCTCTCATGAGAAGCCCATGGGTATCCGTGACGCGGTTCAGGAAGCCTGTGCTCCCCCGGCAATAGCCGGTCCGCGACGCCGTTGCGGCCAGACGAGGCAACAGAAGACCAGGACGATCGCGCACGCGATGAGCGTGTCCACCAGGCGCTCCGCGATCGTGGCCGGGGCTGTGCGCGTCGTCGGATGCGCGAGCACCAGCACGATCACGCTGACCAGCGCGGTGTGCAGCGCGTATGCCTTGTCGGTCGCCCCGGGCAGGACGGCTCCCACCAACAGAGCGAGGAGCAGCAGCGCCCAACCTGCGGGGAGTTGGACCAGCACTGCTGCGGCAAGAACCCCGATGACGGTACCGACCGCCCGGTGCATCGTCCGGGGAACGACCGAATCGTCCTCCAGCCTGAAGACGAGCGCCGCGGTGAGCGGCAGCCAGGCGGAGTGGTCCGGGTGGAGAAGGGCGGCCGCCAGTGCGGCGAGAGCCATACAGATCGACAGCCGGATGCCGTTCCTCCAGCGGTGCGCGCAGCGCAGATGAGCCGAGAGGGACACACGAGGCGCTGCCTTCGTGGCGCCGGGTCTCCCGGGGCCCGCCCCGGCGAGCAGCAGAGCCATCGGGACACAGCCCAAGGAGTAGAACAGGACCGCATGCCCCACAGGGACCGAGCCACCGAGGCTGAACCCCATGGCGGTGAGGACCATCAGCTTGAGGCCGGCCAGCGTGCCGCCGGGACCCCAGCCGGTGAAGAACCCCGCGGCCAGACCCGTAACAGCCATGGCGAGAATTTGGGCCCAGCAAGCGGTCCCGGCCAGGCAGCCCACCGCCGTGCCCACACAGCCCGCGAGGACCACAGCCGCCAGTCGTTCGCAGCGCAGCACAAACGATCCACTGCAGTCGGCGTTGATCGAGCACACGGCACCTATGACGACGATCGTCGAACTGGCCGGGCCCGCGCAGACCACGGCGCCGACGAGAGCCGCCGCGAGGACGAGTCCACTGCGGACCGTCCGATCCCACGGAATGGCACATGTAATGGACATATCGACATGATAGATGCATGGTAGATACAAATAGAACGATTGGTCGCGCGCTTCCAAAAGACGGCGGGTCAATGACCGGCAATCGCGCGCCAGGGCGCGTCTTCGCGGGTGGGCCGTGCGTCGGCCGACAGTTGCAAGGCGTACACGCAGCAATCACCGTGGGCGCCGGGGACAGGACCGAGATATGTGTGACCGGTCAGATGGCACCAGGCAGGCAGATCGAGGGGCGCGGCCGGGTCGGTGGCGACGACCTGGATGACGGCGCCGGGCGCGGCATGCCGGATCCGTCCGGCCAGACGGAGCAGAAGCGTCACGCACAGCAGCCCGGTACCGTCCACGACGACGTCGGGAGACGCGGCAACACCGCCGGCCGCCGCCGTCACCTCGCCTCGACGCAAGGGATGTTCACGGTTCAGCACGCGGCCGCCAGCGGGGCCAGCACACGTCGCAAGGTCGCCTCGTCCCGCGCCGCGCCGAAGGGCAAGGTGTTGCCGCCGGCAATGCGGAACGGTTCGTCGGCGACAGTCGCGCTCACGCCGCCGGCTTCGGCGACCAGGAGCAACCCGGCGGCATGGTCCCAGGCGTTTTCCCAAGTGAAGGCCACGGCGTCGAGGGAACCCCGTGCCACTTCCAGATAGTCCCAGCCGGAGGAGACGCAGGGGTGAGACGTGATGTCGCCGGTCGACAGCGCCGCGAGCGTGCGCTTTTGCTGTTCGGTGGTGAAGTCCGGGTGGGTGATGGAGACTTCAAGATGCTTGCCGGGATCGGGGGAGCCACAGCGCAGCGGCTCACCGTTGAGCACCGCTCCCCCGCCCCGCCGGGCGACGGCCATCAGGCCCAGACCCGGCGCATACGTCCAGGAGGCGAGCGACTCCCCACGATGTGCGAGACAAACGAGAGTGGTGAAGCCGAGGTCTCCTTGGACGAACAGACGGGTCCCGTCGATCGGGTCGACGATCCAGACGGGTTCGTCACCGCTCAGGGCCCCGAGGACACCGGCATCGGCATATACGGATTCCTCGCCCACCACCGCGGATCCGGGCAGCAGGGCGATGAGCCCGGCCGCGAGACGCTCCTCGGCGATCCGGTCGGCGACCGTCACCAGATCATGCGGACCGCGCTTCTCGGCTATCTCGCCCCCGACGAGCTGCCGGAAACGAGGCATGGTTTCGGCAGCGGCCACATCATGGATCATTCCTGCCACACCGCTCAAATGGCCCGAACTGAACTCATTGATCACTGGGACATCGAACCACATCGGGTGAACAACCATCGGTGATCGAACACGATCCAACCACATGGAATAGGGCTTCGTGTATTCCTGAAAGGCGGCGGCCCGATCGCAGGTCTTCGATACGGGCCACCGCCTGCGGCCTGATAACCCCGGACGCCAACGGGCACGTCCCAACCCGCGCCGTCCTCAGGCCGCACGTACGTCTCTCCCGAGCCGGAACAGGCAGGGTAAACGTACAGGTGCAGCCCAAGCCGCCGGCCTCCGGAACCGAACCCACCGAAGCGGCAGGGCTGCGTCTTCAACGCTACGCTCCCGAGTCCCCGGATTTGTAGCCCATAGGTATGCCGAAGCACATTCCTTGGTCGTTTTCCCGGAACTCCCATAGGAGATCTCCCTCTCCCGCGAACCCGGGTTCGGAAATGTTTCGAATCGGCCCTACTCTGATCCGGTCGCATGGGTGCGAACTTGGAGAACGCGAATGGATCACAGTGGGCACGGCATGGCCGGTATGGAAGGCATGACGGGCATGGACGGCATGGTGATGGACATGCCGCCGTTCACCCTGGCGCGGGCTCTGCAGTTCAGCAGTGAACCGTTCTTCATGACCGGCTGTCTGCTGGCGCTGGCACTGTACGGCTGGGCCGTGCTGCGGCTGCGGCGGCGCGGTGACCGGTGGCCGGTGGGCCGGACGATCGCCTGGGTCCTCGGCGTGCTGACCATCGCTCTGGTGATGTGTACGAGGCTCAACGACTACGGCATGGTCATGTTTAGCGTGCACATGGTGCAGCACATGATCATCAGCATGCTCTCGCCGATCCTCCTGCTGCTGGGCGCCCCCGTGACGCTGACGCTGCGGGCACTTCCAGCGGCCGGGCGGGGCCGCAAGGGGCCGCGCGAGTGGCTGGTCGCCCTGCTGCACAGCCGCTACATGCGCATCATCACGCACCCGGCGTTCACGATCCCGATGTTCATCGCGAGCCTGTACGCGCTCTACTTCACCCCGCTCTTCGACCTCCTCATGCGGAACATGACGGGGCACATCGTGATGATGGTGCACTTCCTCGCCGTCGGCCTGATCTTCTTCTGGCCGATCATGGGCGTGGACCCCGGCCCGCACCGGCCCGGCTACGTCATGCGGATGCTGGAGTTGTTCGCGGGCATGCCCTTCCACGCGTTCTTCGGCATCGCGCTCATGATGGCCTCGCAACCGATGTTGACGACGTACATGCATCCGCCGGCCTCACTGGGCATCGACGCCCTGTCCGATCAGACAGTGGGTGGTGGAATTGCCTGGGCGTTCAGTGAGATCCCGTCGGTGGTGGTGCTGTTGGCCCTGGCGTATCAGTGGTATCGCTCCGAGCAGCGGCAGGCGAGGCGCTCGGACCGGGCGGCGGGCCGGGACGGCGACCAGCAACTCGCCGCGTACAACGCCTACCTGGCCGCGCTCGATACGCACGCACAGAATTACTAGCCAGTACAGGTGGGGCCAGGTTTGCTTCACACGTGAGTGGCGTACGGACGAACAGCCGGCAAGGCTCCCCTGCCGAAGAGTCGGAAATCACCGAGCGGCGAGACATCCGGCCCGACCGCCGGGGAGCCCTGAGGCCGGTTCATCCAGTGGTCAGGTCAGGCCGTCACTGGTCGACGACAACGTCCTGGCCGTTGACGGTCACGTGGCTCATTCCATCGGAGGTTCCACTGGCAACGAAGCCGATGGTGCAGCTCTGGCCCGGAGCAATGGAAGTGTCATAAGTGGCGGGGTTGGTGGCGACGACGTGGTTGCTGTTCTTCGGCGAGACGAGAACCCCGTCCCACAGAGAGGACACCGCGTTGCCTTTGCCCATGTCGAAGGCCAGCTTCCAGCCATCGATGGTCTTGTCACCGTTGTTGGTGATGGTGACGTTCTCCTGGTAACCGGTGCCCCAGTCCCCGGTCTTCTCGAATTTGACCTTGACGCCGCCGGTCGTGGTGGCGTCGGTCGTGGACCGCGTCGACTCGGTACCCTGCTTGTCCACCGCGGTCACACCGAAGGTGTATTTCGTGCCAGGCTTCAGCCCCTCAAAAACATGGGAAGTGCCATTCGCCGGGCTCTGGCCGACCTTCTTCCCGTCCTGGTAGACATTGAAGTGATCGACACCCTTGAGCGCCACGGGCGACTCTCGCCACGTGATCACATCCGCCTTGCCGTCCGGGCTGGAGTTGGCTCCGACGATCTTCGGGGCCTCGGGAGCGGTGGTGACGTCCACAGTGCTCCGGTCCGACTCGATACCGCCCTTGTCGACCGCGCTCACACCGAAGGTGTACTTCACACCCGGCTTGAGACCTTTGAAGACGTGATCAGGAACGTCCGCCTTGACATCGGGATCGACCACCCGACCATCCTGGTAAACCTTGAAGTGGTCGATATTCTTGCCCGATTCCGTCCAGCCGACGAGGGCCATTTTGCCGTCGTCGCTGGATTTCGCAGCATTGATCTTCGGAGCGTCGACCGAACCCCGGATCTGGGTACCGCCCTGGTTCACCGTGGCGCCGGCAGCAGCAGCCGGCTTGCCGATGTGACCATCGGCGGCGAAAGCAGGACCAGCGACCGCCACGCCGCCAAGAGCGACAAGGGCAGAAGCGCAGACAGCGGCCAGGTGCCTACTGATAGGTCGTCGATTCACTGAAGCAAGAATCCTCTCGTCTCATTCACGTTCCGGGCGCACCAAACGTTGTGTGCGCCCGCCGATAATCCCGCCAGGAGGAACCCCCGACGGGTCCCGCATCCCCATGCCACAACAGAATCCAATGACGCACTGTCACCTAAAGTGTGATCACTATCGCCAAGGTATACATTCCGCCGCCACTGGTAGAATGCCACTCATGCGGCCGTGGCACTCGGGCCAACTCCCGGGAAAGACCGGGTGTTTAGCACGCACGCGTGGAAAGCCGATCCGCCTTCCGGGACTTGGTCCCACCGACCGTCGGTCCTTGTCTCCGGACGTACCTCACAGCGTTGCCGTCGTACGTCGCTCGTTGTTCAGCCTGACACGAGCCCGCCTCCACGCAAGGACCGGCGGTCCGTACGTCCACAGCATGAAGAACGGAAATCCATCCATGACCACCACCACCCAGAGAGCGGAGGTGATCGCAGAGAACCGCACCCGCAAGGGTCTGCTGCCGCTGTGCCTGAGCGAAGCAGCGGAGCGGTTCTCCTTAGCGGTCCTTCTACGGGATGCGGGCGGTGCTCGCGCTGTTCCTCGTGGACTCCGCCCACGGGCTCGGCATGACCGCAGGCACGGCTACGGCGCTGGTCGGCGCCTATATGTCGGCTTGCTACCTCACGACCTTGCCCGGTGGCTGGGTGGCCGACAGAGTGCTCGGCCCGCGCAGGACAGCCCTGACCGGCGGCTCCGTCATCCTCCTCGGCCACCTCTGCCTCGCCCTCGACCTCGGTGCCGGCACGATCTTCACCGGCTTGTTCCTCATCGCGATCGGCACCGGGCTGCAGAAGCCGAGCATGACCGCGATGGTCGGCACGCTCTACGCGCGGCGCAGTGACCGGGAACGGGACGCGGCGTACAGCAGGTTCTACGCCAGCATCAATATCGGTGCGCTGGTGTCGACCCTGATCGTCGGCTGGTTCGGGGTGCGGTTCGGCTGGAGCGTCGCTTTCGGCTCCGCCGCCGTCGGGATGACGCTCAGCCTCGTTGTCTTCGTGCTCTCGAGCAGTCTGAAGGCGCTCGACAAGCCGCCTTCCAGGCCGCTTTCCCGCAACGAGGCCCAGCGCATTCGCACGCGCTGCCTCAGCGGTGCGGTCTGTATGCTTGTACTCGGTCTGCCGGCCTGGGGCATGGGCGTTCTCACCCTGACGCGCTGCCTCGCCGCGTTCACGGTTCTGGCCGTGCTCGTGCCGGTCGGCTACTTCACGAAGCTGCTACGCCGCAAGGACCTCCACGCCCGTGACCGTTCCGGTCTACGCGCCTATGCATGGCTGTTCGCTTCGGCCGTCGTCTTCTGGTGCATATCCGACCTCGCGGCCTCCAACGTGCAGCTCTTCACGAACGACCATGTGGACATGATGGGGATGCCGATGACTTGGCAGTCGGCCCTGAATCCACTCTTGATCATCGTCTCCGGCGGAGCGCTGTCCGTGGTGTGGCGGCGTGTACATGTCTCGGCCCCGGCGAAGTTCTCCACCGGTCTTCTCCTGTGCGGAGCCTCGTTCCTTCTGCTGTCCGTCGCGGCGGCGCAAGCCGCCGGAGGCGCACGCGTCTCTCTGCTGTGGCTGTTCGGGCTCTATCTCCTGCAGACGCTCGGTGAGTTGTTCCTCGGTCCCACAGGGCTCTCCATCAGTCACAAACTGGCCCCGGCCGGCATGGGCTCACAGCTCGCCGCGCTGTTCTATCTCGCGGAATCCGTAGGCGACGCGGTCGGCGGCCAAGTGGCATCGCGCCTCAACGGCACGACGCTCTACCTGACGCTCGGCGGCCTCGCCGTCGGCGTCGGCCTCGGTATGGCCGTGGCAGCCCCCAGGGTCCGGGCACTGACCGGCGAGTGAGCCCCGGGCCGGCTCAGCAGACTTCTTCATGGAAATCGCCGCCGAGCCGGCCCAGGAATTCTTTCAGGCACTCAGCGCCTGGATCGCGCCGGAATCCGGATAGGCCACGGACGGCACGAGCCGGGTGTTCACATCCACGACAACCAGCGCGTCCGGCGCCAACCGGTGGCGCTGGCCGAGCCCCGCAGAGCCGGAACCACGTAGGGGGATCAACCTCCCGTCCGCGATCCACAGCTCTTCGATCACTCCGGCCGGCCTCTGGGCCGGTTCGACCGCGAGAAACGGCCCGAGTCGTTGGATCACCCGGTGCACTGTGGACACCGACACGCCAAACAGCGGGGCAAGTTGACGCATACTCAGGTTTGTTCGGTAGTACGCCGCCACCAAGAGGACCCGGTTCTCCAGGGGCAGGTACCAGGACCGCCCGACTGCCGGCCCGTCCGCGTTGCACTCCCGTAGAGAGCGCATCAAACAGCCGAACTGTCTCATGTTCAGTCCTGTGAGTATCTCCACCCACATGGTGTCGGGCCTCAATTCCCCTGCCACGGAGGGGAATCGACCGTTCACAACGTTCTGGCACATGCCTCATTCACCCCTCTGGACAGAGCTGACGTCCTCGGCGGGGGTTGCCGGGAGTTTGGTCTGGATGAGGTCCATGACCGAGGAGTCGGTCAGGGTGGTCACGTCGCCGGGCGTGCGGTGCTCGGCGACGTCGCGCAGCAGTCGGCGCATGATCTTGCCGGAGCGCTCCGGCTCCGGCTCCGGCTCCGGCTCCGGCTCCGGCTCCGGCTCCGGCTCCGGCCGGGCAACTCCCGGGCGGGCTGAACGACTCGCCCAGGCGCCAAGCCCGTACCGATCGAATCCAGCAGGCGCGCAACCCGACCCAGCCCGTCCGGCGTTTGAGGACAGCGCCCGAAGGGCGCTTCGGGGGTGCAGGGGGCGGAGCCCCCGGCGGGGTGCAGGGGCAGAGCCCCGCTCGCCGCGCGGGCGGGAGCCCCCAGGGGCAGCCCCCCGGAACGAGACCGAGGGGCCCAGCCCCGCCCCATCGCGCAGAGCGCGGTGCCGGGCCCCGGGGCGGAGCCCCGGAAGAAACGGTGAAAGGGCGGGCCAGGGGCACACCCCCCTCACGACGCAAACAACCGCACCGGCCACCCCGCATGCCCCTCCGCCATCACATCCAACAACGGCCCCGCCCCCGCCGGCAGCACATCCACACACCCCTCCACCAACGCAACCCCGGCCGCCTCCGCCGCCGCACCGGCCACCCCGTCCACGTCCGCCGCCAACCGCGCCAACACCCCCGTCGCCTCGAACGGATCGAGCCCCACCAGCCGTACCACCGCCGTCGCGGGCCCGCTCACCGCCTCGTACGCCACCGCGTACGCCGCCTCCAGCGGCCCCAGCCCCGCGGCGGCCGCCGCGACGCCCAGCACCACCGGCTGGTGCGCGCCCCGCGGCCGGGCCGCGGCCAGCGCGTCCAGCGCCGCGGACGGCCACGCCGCCCGCGCGGCGCGCATCATCTGCCGGCCGAGCCGGCGCGCGCAGGCGCGCAGCACCGCCGAGGGCGTGCGCGCGTCCGCCGCCTCGTCCAGCAGCAGCGGGTCGAACCCGGCCGCCGCCGCGGCCGCGAGCGCGGCGGACGTCAGCCCGGCCGTGTGCAGCCGGCCGCGGCAGAAGGACTCCAGCGAGGCCGCGTCCCGGATCCGCCCGGCCTCGACGGCCGCCTCCGCGCCGCCGGAGTGGGCGTGCCCGCCCGCGGGGAAGCGCCCGTCGGCCAGGACGAGCAGGGGTGCCAGCCCGGCAGCCGTGGCCATCAGAAGAGGAAGTACCGCTGGGACATGGGCAGTTCCTCCGCCGGACGCGGCTCGACGGGAACGCCGTCGATCAGCACGGTGAACGTGTCGGGATCGACCTCGACGCGCGGCCGGGCGTCGTTGTTGCGCATGTCGGCCTTGGTCACCCCCCGCGTGTTCCGGATCGGGACGAAGCGCTTGCCGAGGCCGAGCCGTTCGGGGAGCCCGTCGTCCAGGGCCCACCGCGTCACGAAGTTGAACGAGTTGGCGGCGGGAGCCCGCCCGATCGCGCCGAACATCGGGCGCGGCAGCACCGGTTGAGGCGTCGGGATGGAGGCGTTCGCGTCGCCCATCTGCGCCCATGCGATCTGCCCGCCCTTGAGGACGAGCAGCGGCTTGACGCCGAAGAAGGCGGGGTCCCACAGCACCAGATCGGCGAGCTTGCCCTCCTCCACGGAGCCGATCTCGCGGTCGAGCCCCTGGGCGACGGCCGGGTTGATGGTGTATTTGGCGACGTAGCGGCGGGCCCGCGCGTTGTCGGCCGGCCCGTCCCCCGGCAACGGCCCGCGCAGCCGCTTCATGGCGTGGGCGGTCTGCCAGGTGCGCAGCACGGTCTCGCCGATGCGTCCCATGGCCTGGGAGTCGGAGGAGACGATGGAGATGGCGCCCAGGTCGTGCAGGTGGTCCTCGGCGGCGATGGTGCCGGGGCGGATGCGGGACTCGGCGAAGGCGAGGTCCTCCGGCACCGTGGGGTTGAGGTGGTGACACACCATCAGCATGTCGAGGTGCTCCTCGACCGTGTTGACGGTGTGCGGCCGCGTCGGATTGGTGGAGCTGGGAAGGACGTTGGCCTCGGAGACGACGGTGATGATGTCGGGCGCGTGTCCGCCGCCGGCCCCTTCGGTGTGGTACGCGTGGATGGAGCGGCCGCCGATCGCGGCGAGGGTGTCGCCGACGAAGCCCGCCTCGTTGAGGGTGTCGGTGTGGATGGCGAGCTGGGCGCCGCTCTCCTCGCAGACGGCCAGGCAGGCGTCGATGACGGCGGGCGTCGCCCCCCAGTCCTCGTGGATCTTGAACCCCACGGCCCCGCCCCGCAGTTGGGCGCGCATCGCGTCGTGCGAAACGGTGTTGCCCTTCCCCAGCAGGCCGATGTTGACGGGGTACGCCTCCAACGCCTCGAACATCCGGGCGAGGTGCCAGGAGCCGGGGGTGATGGTGGTGGCCTTGCTGCCTTCGGCCGGCCCGGTGCCGCCGCCGACGAGGGTCGTGACGCCGGAGGCGAGCGCGGTCTCGGCGGCCTGCGGACAGATGAAGTGGACGTGGGCGTCGACGGCCCCGGCGGTGAGGATCCGCCCGTTGCCCGCGATGATCTCGGTCTCGGGCCCGATCACCAGGTCCGGGTGGACGCCGTCCATCGTGTCGGGATTGCCCGCCTTCCCGATGCCGGTGATCCGGCCGTCGCGGATGCCGACGTCCGCCTTGACGACGCCCCAGTGGTCGAGGATCAGGGCGCCGGTGACGACGGTGTCGGGGGCGCCCTGGGCGCGGGTGACCCGGGACTGGCCCATGGACTCGCGGATGACCTTGCCGCCGCCGAAGACCGCCTCGTCCCCGGCGTGCCCTGGCCCGCCGGACCGGTCCTCCTCCACCTCGATCAGCAGATCGGTGTCGGCGAGCCGGACGCGGTCGCCGGTGGTGGGCCCGTACAGCCCGACGTAGACGGCCCGGTCCAGGCGCGGAAGCTCAGGCCGTGGAAGTTCGGGTCGCGGAAGCTCAGGCCGTGGAAGTTCAGGCATCGAGCTGTCCCCCGCACTCTCCCCGCAGCCCCTCGACGATCCGCTTGCCGCCGATCGGGACGAGGTCCACCTCGACCGGGATGCCCGGCTCGAAGCGCACGGCGGTGCCGGCCGCGATGTCCAGCCGCCTGCCGCGGGCGGCCGCGCGGTCGAAGTCCAGGCCGGGGTTGGCCTCGGCGAAGTGGTAGTGGGAGCCGACCTGGACGGGCCGGTCGACGGTGTTGAGGACGGTCAGCCGGGTGCGGTGCAGCCCCTCGTTGAGCCGGACCGGGGCCTCCGCGTACAGGACCTCTCCGGGAATCATGCGCGTCCGCCCTCCTTCAGGCTATGGGCTCGTGGACGGTGACGAGCTTGGTCCCGTCCGGGAAGGTGGCCTCGACCTGGACGTCGTGGATCATCTCCGGGATGCCGGTCATGACCTCGTCGCGGGTGAGCACCTTGCGCCCGGAGGCCATGAGTTCGGCCACGGTGCGGCCGTCGCGGGCGCCTTCGAGGATGTGCGCGGTGATCAGGGCCACGGCCTCGGGATGGTTGAGCAGCAGCCCGCGCGCCCGGCGCTTCTCGGCGACGTCGGCAGCCACGTGAACGAGCAGGCGCTCCTGCTCGTGCGGGGTCAGTTGCACGCGTCCCACCTCACTGTCGTCCGAACGCAGCGGGACATTACCCCAGTTCAGCACGGTGCCGAGCCGGTGGCGTCCCCCTGGGGACCGGTGATTGCAGATTAGGGCGCAAGCTTTTCCAACGCGTTAACTGGCCCTTTGCGCGGGCATGGGTGAACGGCGGTAGCAGGCCATCCCTCGCGGGTCATCCCTCGCAGGACAGGCCGTCGCGGTCGCGGTTGCGCATCCAGAGGGCGTAGAAGATTTCATCCGGATGCCCCGGGCTGTCCCAGTTGCTGCACACGAGACGGTGGTCGATCCGGCACTCCTTGCCCATGGCGTCCCACCATCCCCTCACGGCCCACCCGTCCGCACCGATGACCCACCGGTGTTCATCGGGTACGCAGCCGGCCGGCACCGGCTCGGGTTCGAGGAGGATCCAGCGCCGGCGCCCCACTTGGCGCCGGTCCTGTCCGTGCCCGCAGTACGGACATAAGGCATTCGTCTCGTTGACCCCCATGGGGACAGGTTGACCCGTCACGGGACCGGGAGGTCAGCGGTCGGCAGGCCGTTTGTCCTGGCGGCGGGCGATGCGGCTGCGCACGGGGGCGGCTTGGGGGGCTTCGGCCGGCCCGGGAACGCACAGCGGCACTGGCCGGTGGGACGGTCTTGCGGCCGTTCGCGGGTGCGGACCCCGTCGGCAACCAGCCGGGCGGGGTCCGCGCCCAGACCCCGTCAGCAGCCGGCCAGGATGTCGACGAGCTTGTCCTTCTCCGCCGTGTCGGCGCTCAGCTTGTAGTCGTGCTTGACCGTGACCCACATGCGCGCGTAGGTACAGGCGTAACCTTTCAGCGGCGGCATCCACTTCGCCGGATCCTTGTCGCCCTTCGCCTGGTTGACGCGGTCGGTGACGGCGATGAGCTGCGAGCGGCTCAGGTCGTTGGCGAACTTCTGGCGGTCGGCCTTGGTCCACTTGTTGGCGCCCGAGCGCCACGCCTCGGCGAGGGGGACGACGTGGTCGATGTCGATGTCGGAGGCGTCCTCCCAAGTGGCGCCGTCGTAGGGCGACTTCCACGTGCCGGAGACGGCCGCGCACTTCTCGTCCTGCTCGATGTCCTGGCCGTCGCGCTGGAGGACGACCTCTCGTGTGTTGCACGCCCCGTGCTGCGTGATCCAGTGCGGGAACTGGGTCCGGCTGTACCCGTCGAGGGACCCCTCGGCCTGGACGGTCAGCGCCTCGGCGTAGGCGCGGGCGGTGGCGGCGTCCACCGGGGCGGGCGGCGCGGCCTGGGCGGTGGGTCCGGTGAGGACGACCGTGCCGACGAGGGCGGTGAGGCCGGCGGCCATGGATATTCGACGCGCGTAGACACGCATGCGCAACTCTCCTGGTGGGTGGGATGGCTGATGTCGCATCAGGTTGCCGGCACTCGGTGAATGGGGGGTGAGTGCCAGGCAACACGATGACGACATGCTCATGCCAACACAAGAGTTACGACAGTGATCTCTCTCTCGGACGAGAGGACAGGACGAAGAGGGATCCGCCTACGGACCCCCGCCTACGCGGCCCCCGCTACCCACTCCCGCACCCCGTCGGGCGGCGCCGGATCGACGATCCTCACGATCGCCCCGACCCGCTCGGGCCCGGCCGCGGCCCACAACACGTCACGCGCGGCGGGGCACTTCGCGGCCGGCCGGGCGCCGCCCCTCGGGAAGCCGCGCGCCGCACGCCGGCCCCGCCACGACCGCCCCGACGCGCTCGGCGCACTTGCACGCCGATCCGGTCGCCCCGCCCGGCGTGCGCGCGGACCGCCGGCGCGTCCACCCGTGCGCCGGAGGCCGCGGGCGCCGTCAGTGCCGTTCCCGGTGCTCCGCCGCGATGCCGAAGCGCCGGGGTTCGCCGGGAGCGGACGACAGGGGACGGGCCGTCGAGACCGTGCTGATCACCGTCTCGCCCTCCGCGGCCCCGTCCTCCTCCAGTCGCTGCAGGTCAGCAGCGGACACCAGGGCGACCAGCGGCTTCCCGTGGCGCGTGACGACGACCCGCTCGCCGCCGTAGACGACGCGGTTGATCAGGTCCGCGAGCTCCGCCCGGGCTTGCGTCACAGGAATCTCGTAGGTCATGCTCCCCATTCTAACGGGATGTACGTCCTGTACATTTTTTACAGACAGCTTCGGACCAAGACGGCTTCGGACGGACCGAGACGGCTTCGGACCGCATGATCGGACCCGCACGTGAGGAGCACCCCTTGAACCTCCACGCCACCGCCCGACACACCCTCCCCGAGTTCACCGAGCGCACCAGTTACGGCCACCGCACCCTCGACCCCTACTCCAAACTCCTGGAGGGGCGGATCGTCATGCTGGGGACGGCGGTCGACGACACCGCCGCCACCGATGTCATCGCCCAGCTGATGCAGTTGGAGCACGCGGGGCCCGGTCAGGACATCGCGCTCTACCTCAACTCCCCCGGCGGCTCCTTCGCCGCCCTGTGTGCCGTGCACGACACGATGCGCTACATCGACTGCGACATCGAGACGGTCTGCCTGGGCCAGGCAGGGACGGCGGCCGCGCTGCTGCTGGCGGCCGGTACGCCGGGCAAGCGGTCGGTGCTGCCGCACGCGCGGGTGGTCGTCGGCCCGCCCGGGCTGCCCGAGCCGGTGCGGGGCCAGCCCTCCGATCTGGCGCTGCACGCCGAGGAGTTGCTGCGGCAGCGGGACCTCCAGGCGGAGCTGCTGGCCCGGTACACGGGACGGAGCACCGAGCAGGTGCTGGCGGACACCGAGCGGGAGACCGTCCTCGACGCGGCCGGTGCGGTCGCCTACGGGCTGGCCGACCGGATCGTCGACCACCGTGTCCCGGACTGGCGGTGACCTGCGGTGCTGCCCGAACTCCCGCCGCTGCCCGGGCTGACGCGCGCCGAGGGCGAGTTGCTGGACCGGTATCTGGAGGTACTGGATCTCCTCGGCCGGATCAATCCCGCCCGCGGGCGCGACACGTACGGCGGACTACGAGCCGCGCAGGCTCTGGTGGTCGCGGCCACCGGCCTGCGGGACGCGTTGACCGTCATGTTCGAGCGAGGTGAACGGGAGGTGTACGCGGGGACAATGGCGCGTGCGATGCGCGTTCTGGACGGGGAGCGGCGCGCCGCACGGCTGATGTTGCCGCCGCCGTCCGCGAGTTGAGGAACGGAAACGCTTTTCACTTGGATTCCGTCAGACGGCGGACGCGATCGTGGACACCGCGCAGTGATCACTCTGCGCGGAACGCGCACGCGGCGCGCGAGTGATCGGTAACCGGCGCAGGTGGCGGACTCAGCCCGGGCGGCCTATGAGGGTCAAATCGCCGCGCGTCCACCTGAATTGCCCAGAGGTGACGAGGCTCACATAGCGCGAGTTCCGCTCGGCTTCGGCGCCGCCGCTGCGCCAAGATCCTCGGGACGACAAGACCCCGCCACACGGCGGGGCGGTCCGGGCGGACGCCGAACCCTGCCGCCGCCGGGACGACGGGTCGACTCAGGGAGTGATCGGCAGGGATGGAGGACCCGAGCACGACGGGACGGCTCCCCGGAGCCGGCCCTTGGGGTGAAGCCGCCGACCGGCGGCCGGGCATTCTTCGCCTGCCCGAACCCGACAGGCAATCCTTCACAGGCGGCTGACGAAGGGTATGCGACATGGGCGCGCACAAACGTCCCGCAAGGCTGTCCAAAGCCAAGGCCGCGTCGGCCCTGACCCTCGCCGCCGTCGGCGTCACGGTGCTGACGCCGGGCGGAACCTCCAAGGCGGAAGCGGCGTCCGTCTCGGTCAGGGCCCTGCAGATCGCCGCATCCAAGCAGGGCTCGCCCTATCGATGGGGCGCGACGGGCCCGTCCAGCTTCGACTGCTCGGGCCTGACCCTCTACTCCTTCAAGCGGGCCGGCAAGCAGCTGCCCCGCACGGCCGCTGCCCAGTACAACCGCAGCCACCACATTCCCCGTTCGGCGCGCGAGCGCGGTGACCTGGTGTTCTTCCACTCGGGGCGGGGTGTCTACCACGTCGGGATATACGCGGGGAACGGCAAGATCCTGCACGCCCCCAAGACCGGTTCCGTCGTCCGCTACGAGCGGATCTGGACGAACAAAGTCTGGTACGGCCGGGTGAAGTGACGGCGCCGACGGCGCGCCCCGAGGGGAGCGTCCGCCGGGCGGTGCGGAGTCCCGCGCCGCCCGGGCCTCGGCGCGCCCGCTCACAGCACGGGCACGGTCCACGGCAGGCGGATCCACACCGTCTTGCCGCCGTCCGCGGTCGGCGTGACGCAGAGCCGGCCGCCGCGCTCGGCGGCGAGCCAGCGGACGATCACCAACCCCCGTCCGTTGTCCTGCTGGACGGCCGCCGGCAGCCGCCGGGGGTAGCGGAAGTGGCTGTCGGTGACCCCGATGCGCAGTTCCTCGTCCCGTTCCAGGAACAGGTCCACGGTGAAGACGGGCGACTGGCCGCGGGTGTGCAGCACGGCGTTGG
The DNA here is from genome assembly GCF_015999245.1 of Streptomyces sp. AV19. GTDB lineage: Bacteria > Actinomycetota > Actinomycetes > Streptomycetales > Streptomycetaceae > Streptomyces. The sequence goes on from NZ_JAEAMR010000020.1 coordinate 132,461, forward strand.
TGGCGAGTTCGGAGACGATCAGCCGCACCGCTTCGGCCTCGTCGGTGCCTTCCGGCAGCCCCCATTCCGCGAGCACGGACGTGACGTGGCGGCGGGCAGTGGCGACCGAGGCGGGGGCGCTCGGCAGAGTGACGGATGCTTCCTGGTGGTCTGCCATGGCGCTGTCCCTTTCCCGCCCGGGCCGTTCACGGAAGGAGCCCGGCGGCTCTGCCCGACAGGGTGCCACTGATAACGACCGGGATGGGAACCATCGACCGAGATATGCATATATCTGTCGCTCAAAGCGGTGAACTCTGCGACGGGAGACCGCCCGCGGTCGGCGCCATGGTCTATTGACTCCCGTGGACACGGACGGCTCCCGTGGGCACGGACGGCTCCCGCGGGCCCTGGACGAGGGGAGGGGCGGCCGATGCGGTACGGACCCGCGGTGCGCCGCCGCAAGCTCGGCGCCGAGCTGCGCCGCCAGCGCGAACTGACCGGAATGACCAGCAGGCAGGCCGCCGACGTGGTCGGCTGGCACCAGTCGAAGGTGAGCCGGATCGAGACGGGCAGCAGTGGTGCCAAACCCGCCGACGTGGCCCGGCTGCTGGACGCCTACCGCGTCTCGGATCCCGAACTGCGGGCGTTGCTCGGCGCGTTGTGCGGCGCGGACTCCGCGGAGCCGGGGGACGGCCGGACGGGGGCGCGGCGCGGCTGGTGGTACGCCTACCGGGACCTGCTGCCCTCCGCCTACCTGGACTTCATCAGCCTGGAGTCGGAGGCCTCGCGCTCGCGCACCCTGGAGACCACCGTGGTGCCGGGCCTGTTGCAGACGCCGGAGTACGCGCGCGCGGTGACCCGGGCCGCGCTCGCCGACCCGCCCGCGCACCAGGTCGACGAACTGGTCCGGGTGCGCATGGCCCGGCAGGCGGTGCTCCATCGCGAGAAGCCCCGAAAACCCCTGGAGTTGTGCGCGATCCTGGACGAGGCGGTGCTCCGTCACGAGGTGGGCAGCCCCGAGGTGATGGCGGGGCAGCTGAGCCACCTGCTGGAAACGGCGGCGCTGCCGAACGTGCGGCTGCACGTTCTCCCCTTCTCCCGGGGCAACCACATCGGCATCACCGGCCCCTTCGTCATCTTCTCCTTTCCGCGCATCGCCGATCTGGACGTGGTGGTGCTCGACCACTTGACGAGTAGCCTCTACCTGGAGCGGAAAGAAGACCTCCGGGCGTACGCCTCCGCGTTCGCCATGCTCCGGGCGCACGCCCTCCCGCAGGAGAAGTCCCTGGAATACATCGCGGGGATCCACCACGGCACGCAGTGACGCGCAGGGAGGCATCATGTCCGCACCGCCGCGGTCCGCACCCTCTCGTCCGGCTTCGTGTCGCGCCCGGTGGCGGCGCAGCAGTCACAGCACGGGGATGAACAACTGCGTCGAGGCGACCGCGCTGGGCCCGGACCTGCTGGCGGTGCGGGACTCCAAGCGGGCGGCCGGACCGGCGCTGTTGCTGCCGCCCGGGGCCTGGTGCCCGTTCGTCGCCCGCCTCCGCGGGGACGGCTTCACGCCCTCGTGCCGCAGGAGTTGAGCTTCTTCCCCTCGCCCAGGGGGAGTTGACGAGTGCTCAGGTGGAGTTGACGAGTCCGGCGGTCACGGCCGTCTCCACCACGATGTCCGCGGCCCGTTCCACCTGCTCGTCCGTGAGGTCCGCGCGGGCGGTCAGCCGCAGCCGCGAGACGCCGTCCGGTACCGACGGCGGCCGGAAGCAGCCCACTTCGACGCCCGCCGCCCGGCAGTCGGCCTGCCAGCGCACCGCCGCCCGGGGCGAGGGCGCCCGCACCGAGACGACGGCCGCGTCGGGACGGACCGCCGTGAGGCCCGCAGCGGTCAGCCGGGTGTGCAGCCGGGCGGCCACGGCGCGGACCCGTGCCGCGCGCCCGGGTTCGCGACGCAGCACCTCCAGGGCCGTGAGCGCGGCGGCGGTTGCGGCGGGGGCGAGGCCGGTGTCGAAAATGAACGTCCGGGCACTGCTGACGAGATGGCCGATCACCCGGGCGGGGCCGAGCACCACACCGCCCTGGGCGCCGAGGGACTTCGAGAGGGTGACGGTGGTGACGACGTCGGGGGCACCGGCGAGTCCGGCGGCGTACGGGGCGCCGCGCCCGCCGTCGCCCAGGACGCCGAGCCCGTGCGCGTCGTCCACCAGGAGCCCGGCGCCGTGGCGGCGGCACTGCCGGGCGAGAGCGGCGAGCGGGGCCGCGTCGCCGTCCACGGAGAAGACCGAGTCGGTCACCATGAGCGCCCGCCCCTGGTGGGCGGCCAGTGCCTTGCCGACCGCCTCGGGGGCGGAGTGCGGGACGACGGCCCGGCCGGCACGCGCGAGGCGGCAGCCGTCGATCAGCGAGGCGTGGTTGCCCTCGTCGCAAACCAGCAGGCCGCGGGCACCGGTGGATTCGGGGGGCGGGGCGAGGGCGGTGACGGCGGCGAGGTTGGCGGCGTAGCCGGAGGAGAACACGAGGGCGGCCTCGAACCCGCAGAACTCGGCCAGGGCCTCCTCCAGCCGGGCGTGCAGCGCGGTGCTGCCGGAGACCAGGCGCGAACCGGTGGACCCGGCGCCCCAGAGGCGCGCGGCGTCGGCGGCGGCGCGGGTGACTTCCAGGTGGCGGGAGAGCCCCAGGTAGTCGTTGCCCGCCAGGTCGAGCGGGGCCGGCTCTCCGGCGCGGGGCTCGGGGCGGGGGCGCAGCGTCCGGACGAGCCCGGCCTCGCGGCGCAGCCGGTGCTGCTCGTCGAGCCAGTCGAAGGTCGAGCTGGATGTCGAGCTGGATGGGAAAACCGCGTCGTGGGGCACCGCGTCGTGGGGCATCGGCCGTTCCGGTTCCTGTCAGGGGTCGTTGGCAGGACGAACTGTGGGGTTCGCATAAATCCGTGCACGGGTCCCTCCGGTACGGCACGGACAGCCTGCCCCCAAACTAGCCTTTTCGGGCCCCTGAACAGCATGTCGTGATCCACCCACGTCACCGGGCCGGTGTTGTGAGATCCCCACCTTGGCCAAGGGTGGCCGGGTGAGCGAGGATCATGGGCCATGGACCTGTTGAACACGTTGGTGGACAAGGGGCTGCGGCGCGAGCTGCCGACCCGCGAAGAGGCGCTGGCCGTGCTGGCGACCTCCGACGACGCCCTGCTCGATGTGGTGGCCGCGGCCGGGAAGGTGCGCCGCCAGTGGTTCGGGCGGCGGGTCAAGCTCAACTACCTGGTCAACCTCAAGTCCGGCCTCTGCCCCGAGGACTGCTCGTACTGCTCGCAGCGGCTCGGTTCCGACACCGGGATCCTCAAGTACACCTGGCTCAAGCCGGAGGACGCCTCCAGGGCGGCCTCCGCGGGGGTCGCGGGCGGTGCGAAGCGGGTCTGCCTGGTCGCCAGCGGACGCGGTCCGACGGACCGGGACATCGACCGGGTCGCGCGCACCATCGAGGCGATCAAGGAGCAGAACACCGACGTGGAGGTCTGCGCCTGCCTGGGCCTGCTCTCCGACGGCCAGGCCGAGCGGCTGCGCGACGCGGGGGTGTACGCGTACAGCAACAACCTCAACACCTCCGAGGCCACGTACGCGGACATCACCACCACCCACACCTACCAGGACCGCGTGGACACCGTGCGGCGCACCCAGGAGGCGGGCATGTCCGCCTGCTCCGGGCTGATCGCCGGCATGGGCGAGTCCGACGAGGACCTGGTCGACGTGGTCTTCGCGCTGCGCGAACTGGACGTGGACTCGGTGCCGGTGAACTTCCTCATCCCCTTCGAGGGGACGCCGCTGGCCAAGGAGTGGAACCTCACTCCGCAGCGCGCGCTGCGCATCCTGGCGATGGTCCGCTTCGTCCACCCCGACGCGGAGGTGCGGCTGGCCGGCGGCCGCGAGATCCATCTGCGCTCGCTCCAGCCGCTCGCGCTGCACCTGGCCAACTCCATCTTCCTGGGCGACTACCTGACCAGTGAGGGCCAGGAGGGGCGGGCCGACCTCGACATGATCACCGACGCGGGCTTCGAGGTCGAGGGCGTGGAGACGAGCACGCTGCCGGAGCACCGGCGCGGGGGCGGCTGCGGCGGCCCGTGCGGGGACGCGGCTCCGGCCGGGGCCGCGGCGGAGGCCGACGCGCCCGCCGCGGCCCGTACCGACCTGGTCGCCGTGCGCCGCCGGGGCGCGGGAACGGACCTGCCGCCCAATGCGTGAACCCCTGGGCGTGGAGCGGCTGTTGGAACTCGACCGGCAGCACGTGTGGCATCCGTACGGGCCGATGCCCGGCCGGCGCGACCCGCTGGTGGTCGAGTCGGCCTCCGGCGTCCGGCTGCGGCTGGCCGAGCCGGTCCACGGCGTGCGCGAGCTGGTGGACGGCATGGCCTCGTGGTGGTCGGCGCTGCACGGCTACAACCACCCTGTGCTCAACGAGGCGGCGCGGGCGCAGCTGGACCGGATGAGCCATGTGATGTTCGGCGGGCTGACCCACGAGCCGGCCGTCCGGCTGGCCGCCCGGCTGGTGGAGATCACCCCCGAGGGGCTGGAGCACGTCTTCCTCGCCGACTCCGGCTCGGTGTCGGTCGAGGTGGCCGTCAAGATGTGCCTGCAGTACTGGCGTTCGTCCGGCCGGCCGGAGAAGCGGCGGCTGATGACCTGGCGCGGCGGCTATCACGGGGACACCTGGACCCCGATGTCGGTCTGCGACCCGGACGGCGGGATGCACTCCCTCTGGGCCGGGGTGCTGCCGGAACAGGTCTTCGCGGACGCCCCGCCCGCCGGTTTCACCGCCGAGGAGGACCCCGCCTACGCGGCGCACCTGCGGGAGCTGCTGGAGCGTCACGCCCATGAGCTGGCCGCGGTGATCGTGGAGCCGGTGGTGCAGAACGCCGGGGGCATGCGCTTCCACTCCCCCTCCTACCTGCGGCTGTTGCGGCGGTTGTGCGACGAGTACGACGTGTTGCTGGTGTTCGACGAGATCGCCACGGGTTTTGGCCGGACGGGCGCGCTGTTCGCGGCGGACCACGCGGGGGTGACCCCCGATGTGATGTGCGTGGGCAAGGCGTTGACGGGCGGCTACCTGACGATGGCGGCGGCGTTGTGCACGTCGCGGGTGGCCGAGGGCATCTCCCGGGGGGAGGTGCCGGTGCTCGCGCACGGCCCGACGTTCATGGGCAACCCGCTCGCGGCGGCGGTGGCGCTGGCCTCGATCGACCTGCTGCTGGGCCAGGACTGGCAGGCGGAGGTGAAGCGGATCGAGGCCGGGCTGCGGGAGGGGCTGGCCCCGGCGGCCTCGCTGCCGGGCGTACGGGACGTGCGCGTCCTCGGCGCGATCGGCGCGGTCGAGCTGGACCGCCCGCTGGACGCGGCGGGCATGGCGGCGGCGACGGAGGCGGCGGTGCGGGAGGGGGTGTGGCTGCGGCCGTTCGGCCAACTCGTGTACACGATGCCGCCGTTCGTGACGGGGGACGGGGATGTGGGGCGGATCTGCGGGGCGGTGCGGGCGGCGGTGGAGGCGGGGGCCGGGGTGTAGGGGGGGTTGTGCCCCGGTCCCGCCCTTTCACCGTTTCCTCCGGGGCTCCGCCCCGGGGCCCGGCGTGCGGCTCCGCCGCGCGGGCCTCTGAACCGCGCTCCGCGCGGTGGCGGGGCTCCGCCCCCTGCACCCCCATCGGGGCTCCACCCCGGACCCGCAACGCGGCTGCGCCGCGTTGACCGGGGGCTGCGCCCCCTGGACCCCTACCAGGGCTGCGCCCCTGGACCCAGCTTCCGGGGGCTTCGCCCCCTGGCCCCCGAAACCGCGCTCCGCGCGGTTGTCCTCGAACGCCGGACGGGCTGGATTTCGCGCCCGCGCTGGATTTTCGACCCGCGCTGGACATCGGGCCCGGGCGCGCACTTCAGCCCGTCCGGCGTTTGAGGACGAGCGGCGAAGCCGCGATAAGGGGCCCAGGGGCGAAGCCCCCGGCGGGGTGCAGGGGCGGAGCCCCGCCACCGCGCGGAGCGCGGTTCAGGGGCCCAGGGGGGCGAAGCCCCGCCTCTGCGCGGCGGAGCCGCGCCCGGGCCCCGGGGCGGAGCCCCGGAGGAAACGGTGAAAGGGCGGGACCGGGGCATCCTCCCCAACACCCCGCACACCCCGCACACCCGACAACCCACGGAAGGACCCACCCCCCATGCCCACCCTCCTCATCACCGGCACCAACACCGAAGTCGGCAAAACCATCACCACCGCCGCCATCGCCACCGCAGCCCTCGCCCAAGGCCACTCCGTAGCCGTCCTCAAACCCGCCCAGACCGGCGTCGCCCCCGGCGAACCGGGCGACGTCGCGGAAGTGCGGCGCCTCGCCGGCCCCGCCGTCACCGCCGTCGAAATCGCCCGTTTCCCGGAGCCCTTGGCCCCCGCCACCGCCGCCCGCCGCGCCGGCCGCGCCCCCGTCCGCCCCCGGGAGATCGCCCACGAGGCGAGCCGCCTGGCGAAGGAGCACGACCTGGTGCTCGTCGAGGGCGCCGGCGGCCTGCTCGTGCGGATGGACGACGCGGGCGGCACGCTCGCCGACGCGGCCGTCCTCCTGGACGCGCCCGTCCTGGTCGTCGCCGCCCCCGGCCTGGGCACGCTCAACGCGACCGCCCTGACCGCGGAGGCGCTCCGTTCGCGCGGCCTGCGCAGCCCGGGCGTGGTGATCGGCAGCTGGCCGGCGGAGCCGGACCTGGCGATGCGCTGCAACCTGGCGGACTTCCCGGAGTCGGCGCAGGCCCCGCTGCTGGGCGCGCTGCCCGAGGGAGCGGGGAGCCTGGCCCCGGAGGACTTCCGCGCCGGGGCGGCGAGTTGGCTGGCCCCGGAGCTCGCCGGCACCTGGGACGCGCGGGCGTTCGCCGCGGGCCTGAGCACAGCGCGGGCCTGAGCACAGCGCGGGAGGGGAACAATCGCGGTAGCCGTCGTCCCCCGGAAAGGGGCCCGCGCCATGCCACTTCACTCCTCCCCCGTCCACCACCCCCTCTTCGCCCGCTTCTGCCTGAAGGCCGGCCCGGCCCTGGACCGCAGGGCCGGGCCGGCGGCGCACCGCAGAGAGCTGCTCGCCGGGCTGTCCGGGCGGGTGATCGAGATCGGGGCCGGGCAGGGCCTGAACTTCCCGTACTACCCGGACGCCGTCTCCGAGGTGGTGGCGATCGAGCCCGAGCGCCTGCTGCGCCGGCAAGCCGCGCAGGCCGCGGTGCGCTGCGGCGTTCCGGTGGACGTCGTCCCGGCGGTGGCCGAGGCGCTGCCGGTCAAGAGCGAGGCGTTCGACGCGGCCGTGGTGTCGCTGGTGCTGTGTTCCGTGCGGGACGTCCCGAGGGCGCTCGCGGAGCTGCGGCGCGTCCTGCGGCCGGGCGGCGAACTGCGTTTCTTCGAGCACGGGATCGCCGAGGGCGGCGCGCTGCCGGCCGTGCAGCGGGCGCTGGACCGCACCGTGTGGCCGGTGCTCTTCGGCGGCTGCCACACGGCCCGCGACCCGCTGACCGCGATCCGGGCGGCCGGATTCGCCCTCGGTACGTGGCGGCGGCTGCGGGTGCCGGAGGGCCCGGTACGGCTGCCGTCCTCGCCCTGTGTGACAGGGGTCGCTGTCCGTCCGGCCTAAAACGGAGGTACCCTCCGGATCGAAGATCGAAAAAGATCGAGAGATCAGGACCCAGATCCGAGGGGGAAGCGTGTCCCGTCCGTTCCGATTCGCCGTCAACATGCTGGACATCGGCACGGCCGCCGAATGGCGGCAGAAGTGCCGCAGGGCCGAGGCCCTGGGCTACGACGTCATTCTCGTCCCGGACCATCTGGGGATGCCGGCGCCTTTTCCCTCGCTGGTGGCGGCGGCCGAGGCGACGGAGCGCCCGCGCGTGGGCACGTTCGTCCTCAACGCCGGGTTCTACAGCCCCGCGCTGCTGGCCCGCGAGGTGGCCACCACCGACCGGCTCACCGGCGGCCGGCTGGAGCTGGGGCTCGGCACCGGTTACGTCAAGGCCGAACACGACGCCGCGGGGCTGCCGTTCGGCTCGCCGCGCGAGCGCGTCGACCGTCTGGAGCGCACGATCACCGAGCTGAAGCGGCTGCTGGACGACCCGGAGCACGCCCCGCGTCCCGCGCAGAGCCCGCAGCCGCCCCTGCTGCTGGGCGGCAACGGCAACCGCGTCCTGCGCCTGTCCGCGCGGCACGCGGACATCGCGGCCTTCACCGGCGGGATCGTCGGCGCCGACGGCGCCCTGCGCCTGACCACCCCGGACGAGCTCGACGAGCGCGTCGCCGCCTACCACTCCTTCGCGGCGGACCGCACGGCCCCGGTGGAGCTCAACTACCTCGTCCAGCACGTGACGCCCGGTCCCGACCGGCACGCTGCGGCGCGCGGGTTCGCCCCCGACACGCCGGGGCTCACCGACGACGAGCTGCTGTCCCACCCCGCGCTCCTCAGCGGCACGACGAAGGACATGGCCGAGCAGCTCCTCGCGCACCGCGAGCGGTACGGCTTCAGCTACTACACCGTCCTGGAGCCGGCCCTGGACGCCTTCGCCCCGGTGATCGAGGAGCTGCGCGGGGCCTGACCCACGGACCTGACGCATGGCGGAGGACGCCCACTGCTTTGCCTTTCCTTTACCATGGACGGCCCCAGCCTCTCGGGGTACAGACCACAACGAAAGGTGTGAGCGTCCTCCATGGGCGAGCCTCCCAGTAGCCCCCTCCGTCGGCACCGCGCGCCGCTGCGGCCCGTGCACGACCATGGGACGGAGGTGACCACCCGATGACCGAAGCGCTCCTGCTGGCACTGACCGTGCTGCTGACGCTGGCCTGCGCCGTCTTCGTCGCGGCCGAGTTCTCGCTCACCACCGTGGAGCGCGGCGAGCTGGAGAACGCCGCCGAGGCCGGCGACCGGCGCGCCCGCGGCGCGCTGCGGGCCGTGCGCGGCCTGACCTTCCAGCTGTCCGGCGCCCAGCTCGGCATCACCGTCACCGGCCTGGTCATCGGCATGATCTCCAAGCCGTCCCTGGCCAAGCTCCTCACCGGACCCGTCGAGGCCGTCGGCCTGTCCGCCGGGGTCGCGTCCTCGGTGGCCCTCGCTCTCGGCACCCTGCTGTCCACCGTGGTGCTGATGGTCGTCGGCGAGCTGGTGCCCAAGAACTGGGCGATCTCCCGGCCCCTGCCGGTGGCCCGCGCCGTCGCCGGTCCGCAGCGCGCCTTCTCCCACCTGTTCCGGCCGCTGATCCGGCACCTGAACAACACCGCCAACCACGTGGTACGCCGCATGGGCCTGGAGCCCGCCGAGGAGCTGGCCACCGCCCGCGGCCCCCGCGAGCTGGCCGCCCTCGCCCGGCACTCCGCCCGGCAGGGGGCGCTGGAGGCGGACACCGCCGAACTGTTCGTCCGCACCCTCAACCTCTCCGACCTCACCGCGGGCCATGTGATGACCCCGCGCGTGCAGGTCACCGCCCTGGAGGCCCGGGCCACCGCCGAGGACGTGGCCAACGCCACCCGGGCCACCGGCCTGTCCCGCTTCCCCGTCTACCGGCACAGCCTGGACGCCGTGGTGGGCGTCGCCCACATCAAGGACGTGATCGCCGTACCCGCCGGCGAACGCCCGCACCGGCCCGTGACCGCGCTGCTGCGCGAGCCCCTGTTCGTCCCCCAGTCCCTGACCGTCGACCGGCTGCTGGACCGGCTGTCCGCCAAGCGCAGCATGGCCGTGGTCATCGACGAGTACGGCGGCACCGCGGGCGTGGTGACCCTGGAGGACATCGTCGAGGAGGTCGTCGGCGAGGTCCGCGACGAGCACGACCCGGCCGAACGGCTCGGCCTGGCCCCCGTCGGCACCGACGCCGCGGGCCGCCGGGTCTACGACGCCGACGGCGCCGTCCGCACCGACGACCAGCTGGAGGCCATCGGCCTGCGCGCGCCCGAGGGCCCCTACGAGACGCTCGCCGGCCTGATCGCCACCGGCCTCGGCCGCATCCCCGTCACCGGGGACGTGCTGGAGGTGGCGGGCTGGCGCGCCGAGGTGACCGACGCCTCCGGGCGGCGCGCGGCCCGGGTGCGGCTGACGGCCCCCGCGAACGGCACCTCCGACGGCGGGGAGGCCGGCCGATGACCGCCGTCCAGCTGCTGATCGGCCTGGCGACCCTGGTCGCCAACGCCTTCTTCGTCGGCGCCGAGTTCGCCCTGATCTCCGTGCGCCGCGACCAGGTCGAGCCGTACGCCGAGCGGGGCGACCGGCGGGCCCGCTCGGTGCTGTGGGGCCTGGAGCACATCTCGGCGCTGATGGCCGCGGCCCAGCTCGGGATCACGCTGTGCACCCTGGTCCTCGGCGTCGTCGCCGAACCGGCCTTCGCCACGCTGCTGGAGCCCGCGCTGCACGCGGCCGGGGTGCCGTCCGGCGGCATCCACGCGATCGCGTTCGCCTTCGCGCTGGCCGTGGCCACCTATCTGCACATGCTCTTCGGCGAGATGGTGCCCAAGAACATCGCGCTCGCCGAGCCGGTGCGCACCGCGCTCCTCCTCGGCCCGCCGCTGGTCGCGCTCTCGCACGCCCTGCGCCCGGTGGTCTTCACGATCAACCGGCTCGCCAACGGCGTGCTGCGGCTGCTGCGCGTCGAGCCCAAGGACGAGGTGGCGGCGGTCTTCTCGGACGACCAGCTGGCCCGGATGGTGACCGACTCCAGCGCCGCCGGGCTGCTCGACGAGCGCTCCACGGAGCGGCTGCGCGACGCGCTGGAGCTGGGCAAGCGCCCGGTCGGGGACGTGGTGCTGCCGGTCGACCGGGTGGTCTCGGCCCGCATCGGCGTGACCCCGGAGGGCCTGGAGCGGCTGTCGGCCGGCTCGGGCTTCTCCCGCTTCCCCGTCGTCGACGGCACCGGCCGCATCCTCGGCTACCTGCACGTCAAGGACGCCCTCGACGCGAGCCCGCGCGACGTCCCCTTCCCCACGGACTCCATGCGCCCCATCGCCCGGGTCCGCGCCGACACCCCGCTCGACGACGTCATCACCGCGATGAGCGGCACCGGCGCCCACCTGGCGGCGGTGGTCGGGGCGGACGACCGGCTCACGGGCCTGGTCACGCTGGAGGACGTGCTGCGCCGGCTGGTCGGGCAGCGGCTGTGAGCCGGGCCATGGGCCGTTCGCCGGGCGGGAGCGGGCGGGCGGAAGCGGGCGGGCGGAAGCAGGAGGACCGGAGTAGGATCACCGCGCCATGCCGATGAATGCCACATACACCAGTTTTGTCGCGGTCGGGGACTCCTTCACCGAGGGCATGTCGGACGGCCTGCCCGACGGCTCGTACCGCGGCTGGGCCGACCTGCTCGCGACCCGGCTCGCCGCCCGTACGCCCGGCTTCCGCTACGCCAACCTGGCCGTGCGCGGCAAGCTCATCGGGCAGATCGCCGACGAACAGGCGGCCCCCGCGGCGGCGCTGGGCGCGGACCTGGTGACGCTGGTGGGCGGGCTCAACGACGTCCTGCGGCCCAACTGCGACGTGGACCTGGTGTGCGCCCGGCTGGCCGCGACCGCGGACCGGCTGGCGGCCGGGTCCGGGCGGCTGGTGCTGATGCGCAGCCCGGGCCGGCGCGGGCCGGTGCTGGAGCGCGTCCGGCCCCGGATGGAGCGGCTCTTCGGCTTCGTCGAGGAACTGGCCGGCCGGCACGACGCCGTGCTCGTCGACCTCTTCGGCTCCGAGGCGCTGGGCGACCCGCGGATGTGGGCCGAGGACCGCCTGCACCTCAACGCCGAGGGGCACCGGCGGGTGGCCGAGGCCGTCTGGCAGGCGCTCGGCCACCCCGCCGAGTCCGACTGGCGGGCACCCCTGCCGCCGGCGGCGCGCCCCGGCTGGACCGCCCGGCGCGGCTCGGACCTGCGCTTCGCCCGCGAGCACCTGGGCCCGTGGATCGGCCGGCGGCTCACCGGCCGGTCCTCCGGGGACGGCCGGGCGGGCGCCCACTTCAGCGCCGAGCGGGGCGAGGCGTTCTTCGTCACGCCGGTGACGGACCCGCCGGGGTGCGTGACCGGGTGGCGTCCGGCGGTGTCGTAGGAAGACCGGTGTCGTACGAACGCACGATCCGCACCGCGGCACGGAGCTGCGCGAACCGCCAGTAGACTTCCGACACGTGACTGCAAAGCCTCGTATCCCCAACGTCCTGGCCGGCCGCTACGCCTCCACCGAGCTGGCCGTCCTGTGGTCCCCCGAGTACAAGGTGACCCTGGAGCGCAAGCTGTGGCTCGCCGTGCTCCGCGCCCAGAAGGACCTGGGCATCGAGGTGCCGGACGCCGCCCTCGCCGACTACGAGCGGGTGCTGGACCGGGTGGACCTCGCCTCGATCGCCGAGCGCGAGAAGGTCACGCGCCACGACGTGAAGGCGCGGATCGAGGAGTTCAACGCGCTGGCCGGGCACGAGCACGTGCACAAGGGCATGACCTCCCGCGACCTGACCGAGAACGTCGAACAGCTGCAGATCCGGCTCTCCCTGGAGCTGGTCCGCGACCGCGTCGTCGCCGTCCTGGCCCGGCTGGGCAAGCTGGCCGCCGACCACGCCGAGCTGGTCATGGCCGGCCGCTCGCACAACGTCGCCGCCCAGGCCACCACGCTCGGCAAGCGCTTCGCGACCACGGCCGACGAACTCCTCGTCGCCCACGGCCGGGTGGAGGAGCTGCTGGCCCGCTACCCGCTGCGCGGGATCAAGGGCCCGGTCGGCACCGCCCAGGACATGCTCGACCTGCTCGGCGGCGACGCCGCGAAGCTGGCCGAGCTGGAGCAGCGGATCGCCGAACACCTCGGCTTCGCCCACGCCTTCACCTCGGTCGGCCAGGTCTACCCGCGCTCGCTGGACTACGACGTGGTCACCGCGCTGGTGCAGCTGGCCGCCGCGCCGTCCTCGCTGGCCAAGACGGTCCGGCTGATGGCCGGCCACGAGCTGGTGACCGAGGGCTTCAAGCCCGGCCAGGTCGGTTCGTCCGCCATGCCGCACAAGATGAACACCCGCTCCTGCGAGCGCGTCAACGGCCTGATGGTCATCCTGCGCGGCTACGCCTCGATGACCGGCGAGCTGGCGGGCGACCAGTGGAACGAGGGCGACGTCTCCTGCTCGGTCGTGCGCCGCGTGGCGCTGCCGGACGCGTTCTTCGCGCTCGACGGCCTGCTGGAGACCTTCCTGACGGTGCTGGACGAGTTCGGCGCCTTCCCGGCCGTCGTCGCCCGGGAGCTGGACCGCTACCTGCCCTTCCTCGCCACCACCAAGGTGCTGATGGGCGCGGTGCGCGCGGGCGTCGGGCGCGAGGTCGCGCACGAGGCCATCAAGGAGCACGCGGTCGCCTCCGCGCTGGCCATGCGCGAGCAGGGCGCCGAGCGCAACGAGCTGCTGAACAAGCTGGCCGCCGACGAGCGGATCCCGCTGGACCGTGCCGCGCTGGACGCGCTGATGGCCGACAAGCTCTCCTTCACCGGTGCCGCCGCCGACCAGGTCGCCTCCGTGGCCGCCCGGATCGAGGAGATCGTCAAGTCCCGTCCGGAGGCCGCCGGTTACACGCCGGGGGCGATCCTCTGACGCGCCGCCCGACCCCTGAGGAACTGGAGGCCGCCCGCGACCGTCTCGTCCCCGACGTGGTCGCGGACGGCCTGCGGGTCCTCTTTTGCGGCATCAACCCCGGTCTGATGACGGCCGCGACGGGCCACCACTTCGCCCGCCCCGGCAACCGCTTCTGGCCCGTGCTCCACGCCTCGGGCTTCACCCCGCGCCTGCTGCACCCCTCGGAGCAGGGCCTCCTGCCGGAGTACGGCCTCGGCATCACCAACGTGGTGGCCCGTGCCTCGGCCCGGGCGGACGAGCTGACCGACGAGGAGTTCCGCGAGGGCGGCCGCGTCCTCGTCGAGAAGGTGGAACGGCTGCGCCCGCGCTGGCTGGCGGTCGCCGGGGTGACGGCGTACCGGGTGGCCTTCGGCGACAAGCGGGCCCGCATCGGGCCGCAGGAGCGGACGATAGGCGGCACGCGGATCTGGGCGCTGCCGAATCCGAGCGGGCTGAACGCGGGTTGGTCGGTCGGGAGGATGGCGGAGGAGTTCGGGCGGCTGCGGGTGGCGGCGGAGGCGGAGGCGGAGGCGGAGGCGGAGGCGGGCGAGTAGGGGGGTTTGCCCCGGTCCCGCCCTTTCACCATTTCTTCCGGGGCAAGCCCCCCGGGCCCCCTCGGGCCCGTAACGCGGCTTCGCCGCGTTGACCGGGGGCTTCGCCCCCCTGGACCCCTGGAACCGCGCTCCGCGCGGTAGGCGGGGGCTTCGCCCCCTGACCCCCCGAAGCGCCCTTCGGACGCTGTCCTCAAGCGCCGGACGGGCTGGTTTTCGCGCCCGGGCCGGATATTCAGCCCGGGCGGATGTCCGACCTGGGCAGGAGGTCCGGCCCTGGATGGAGATCCGCCCGGGATGGAGGTCCAGCCCGGGATGGATGTTCAGCTCGGGATGGAGATCCGGCCCGGGATGGATGTTCAGCTAGGGCAGGATGTTCGGCTCGGGCGGGATGCCCAGCCGGGGTGCGCCACTTCAGCCTGTCCGGCGTTTGAGGACGAGCGGCGGAGCCGCGACAACGGGGTCCGGGGCGGAGCCCCGAAGCGGGGCGCGGGGGCGCAGCCCCGCAAAGAGGTCCAGGGGCACATGCCCCGGTGGGGGCGCAGGGGGCGAAGCCCCCGCACCACCGCGGCCGAGGGGCGCAGTCCCGGTCAACGCGGCACAGCCGCGTTGCGGGCCCGGGGCGCAGCCCCGGAAGAAACGGTGAAAGGGCGGGACCGGGGCAAACCCCCTCCCCCACCCCGCACCCCCCGGGCTACGATCCGGTGCGGCAAAAGCCACGCAAAAGCACGAGGAGGCGGCAACGTTGGGGCGGCTCACCGGCGGGGACCCGTCCCTGCTGCGGCGGATCAATTCGGCCGTGGTCCTGCACGCGCTGCGCGCCTCCGCGCCCCCCGCGTCCCCCACGCTCACCGACCTGGTCAAGGTCACGGGCCTGTCCCGGCCCACCGTCGAGGGCGTGGTCGAGGGCCTGATCGAGTCCGGGCTCGTCGAGGAGGCCGCCGCCGAGCAGAACACGGCACGGCGCCAGGGACGCCCGGCGCGCCGGTTCCGCTTCCGGGTGGAGGCCGGCCACCTGCTGGGCATCGAGATCGGCGCGCACCGGGTCGCGGTGCTGCTGGCCGACCTCAGCGGCCGGGTGACCGGCGCGGCGTCGGCGGAGGTCGCCGAGACGGCGTCGGCGGACGAGCGTCTGGCACAGGCGCGCACCGCCGTCGCGGACGTCCTGCGCCGCTCGGGCGTGCCGCGCGACGCGCTGCGCGCGGTCGGCGTGGCGAGCCCGGGCATCGTGGAGGCCGACGGAACGATTCGGCTGGGCACCGCCCTCCCCGGCTGGACCGGGCTGCCACTGGGCGACCGGCTCCGCCGCTCGTTCCCGTGCCCGGTCCTGGTGGAGAACGACGCGAACGCGGCCGCCGTGGCGGAGCACTGGAAGGGCGCGGCCCGGGAGTCGGACGACATGGTGTTCGTGCTGGCGGGCCTGAGCCCGGGCGCCGGTTCGCTGATCGGCGGGCGGCTGCACCGGGGGTTCGGCGGCGCGGCCGGGGAGATCGGCGCGCTGCACCTGCTGGGGCGGGAGGCCACGCCGGAGGAGGTGCTCTCCCCCACCGACGTACCGTTGCAGCCGCTGGACGAGGCCCAGGTGGTCCGGGTGTTCGCGCTGGCCAGGGAGGGCTCCGAGCCGGCGCGCGCCGCCGTGGACCGCTACCTGCGACGGCTGGTGCACGACGTGGCGGCGCTGGTGCTGGCGCTCGATCCCGAGCTGGTGGTGGTCGGCGGCTGGGCGGCCGGGCTGACGGGCATCCTGGAGCCGCTGCGCACCGAGTTGGCGCGCTACTGCCTGCGGCCGCCGCGGGTCGCCCTGTCGCTGCTGGGCGATTCCGCCGTGGCGACGGGGGCGCTGCGGCTGGCGCTGAACCACGTCGAGGAGGAGCTCTTCGCGGTGAACCGGCGGACGACGCCCGGTATTTGACGGCCCGTCAGGCCGCCGGCAGCCCCACGGGGTCGCCGTCACCGAAGGTGAGCCGGCAGGTGTCGGCCCGGTAGGTGGCCACGGCCACGGCGGCGGTGCCGCCGTCCACGACGTAGCGGGTGGTGACCAGGAGGACGGGCGAGCCGGGCAGCCGCTCCAGCTGCTTGGCCTCGTCGGCGCGGGCCGAGCCCAGCTCGACCGCGCGGTCCGGGCTCGCCGGCCGCAGGCCCTGGAGCTCGCGCAGGACGGCCCGGGCGCGGGCCGGGCCGGACGCCGTGGCGGGCGGCGCCAGGGCGGGGACGCGGGAGACCGGCACGTACAACGACTCGGCGGCGACGGGCCGGCCGTGGCTGCTGCGGGTGCGGCGCACGGTGTGCACGGCCTCGTCGGGGGCGGTGCCCAGGAGCAGGGCGACGGCCGCGGGCGGGGCGGCGAGGCCGGCGTCCACCGGCTGCCAGTCGTCCTCGGCGCCGCCGGGCCGGGCGTGCCCGGCGTCGGCGACGGCGACGCCCACGCGGGGCGGGGCGACGGTGGTGCCGACGCCGCGGCGGCGCTGGAGCCGTCCTTCGAGTTCGAGCTGCTCGAGCGCCTGGCGGAGCGTGGCGCGGGCGACCCCGAAACGGGCCGCGAGTTCACGCTCGTTGGGCAGGATCTCCCCCACCGCGAACTCCGAGTCGAGCGCGTCGCCGAGGACCGTCTTCAGGTGCCAGTACTTCGGTTCCGGCACCGTTTCCAGCTGCGTCGTCCCCACCCTCATCCTCCGCAGGCTTTTCGCGCGCTTCTTTATTAAAGGTTGTTGCAGTATGCCTGTGACCATAGGACGGTGTGCGGACTTGGTCAAGACCAATGCAGTACACCTGGCGCACGCACCCGGTGCGCGGGGAGCACGGAAGGGCGCGCGGCGGACACGCACTCCCGTACACGGACCGGGAGTTGGGGCTCCGCGCACGGAACCCCCGGACGGGCGCCCGCCGTTGCGCGGGGAGTGCGGCCCGTCGAGCCCTTCCCGGGTCTACCCCCGGGTAACCATTGCTGACATCCTGTCCAAGGAACTCCGAGGAACCCTTCCGAGGAAGCCCTCAAGCCCTCCGAGGACGAGCAGGAGCCGCACCGTGGCCGAGAGCGCCGAGAAAGCCGAGAGCACCGAGAAAGCCGAGAACGTGCAGACCGTGTCCTTCCCCGTCGACACCCCCTCCGGGCGGCGCAGAGCAGAGGTGGCCTACCGGCGGACCGGGGCGGGGGAGCCGCTCGTGCTGCTGCACGGCATCGGCCACCACCTCCAGGGCTGGGACCCGGTGCTGGAGATCCTCGCGGCCGAGCACGAGGTGATCGCCCTCGACCTGCCCGGCTTCGGCCGCTCCCCCGCCCTGCCCGCCGGACACCCCTACGACCTGCCGAGCACGGTTTCGGCCCTGCGCGCCTGCTTCGAGGCGCTGGAGCTGGACCGCCCGCACATCGCGGGCAACTCGCTCGGCGGCCTGCTCGCGCTGCAACTGGGCCAGGACAAGCTCGCACGGACCGTCACCGCCCTCTCCCCCGCCGGGTTCTGGACGGAGGCCGAGCGGCGCTGGGCCTTCGGCGTCCTGCGCGGCATGCGGGCCACCGCCCGCCGGCTGCCGCCGGAGCGGATGGCCCGGCTGGCCGCCACGGCCGCCGGCCGCACGGCGATGGGCTGCTGGGTCTACGCCCGTCCCGCGCGGCGTGCCCCCGAGTCGCTGGTCGCCGAGACGATGGCGCTGCGCGAGGCGACCGGCTTCGAGGCCACCCTCGCGGCGGGCCGCTCCGTGCTCTTCACCCACGAGGTCGCCGGCCTGCCCGTCACCATCGCCTGGGGCGACCGCGACCGGCTGCTGCTGCCCCGGCAGGGCGTCCGCGCCAAGAAGGTCGTCCCGGGCGCGCGGCTGGTCCGGCTGCCCGGCTGCGGGCACATCCCCATGAGCGACGACCCGGCGCTGGTGGCCCGGGTCATCCTCGACACCGCACGCTGAGCGGCTGCCGGGACGGCGGGACGGGCAGCCCGCCCCGTCTCCGCCGCCCCTCCCGCACACCCCCGCCGACCGGCCGTCACACCCCCGCTGACCGGCGGGTACGCCCCGCCGACCACATAGGATCCCCCGGACCAGCACTTACGATCATGGGGGATTTCGCAGTGGGTTCCACCGCGCGCACCGTCCTCGTCCCGGCCGCGACGGTCGTGACGCTCCTCGCCGGCCTCACGGCCTGCGGCTCCGGCTCCGGCTCCCCGGACGCCCCGTCGAAGGCGAAGTCCACCGCGTCCCCGCGGACGGCGGCCTTCCCCGGCAAGCCGCCGGCCGGCCTGGCCGGGTCCCCGGCCTGGACCGTGCCCGCGGCGCCGGGCGGCGCCTCGGTGTTCGCCCTGGGCGACGCCTTCGCCGTCGTCACCGGCGGCCCCGGGGCCGCCCGCCCGGCGGGCGGCCCGAACGCCGACGCCACACCCGCCGAGCGCGAGGGCGCGAAGGTCGTCGAGTTCCGCGACGCCCGCGACGGCCGCGTGCGCGCGACCGTGAAAGCGGGCGACGCCCGGGTGTACGCGGCGACCTGGCATGGCGCCCCGGCACTGCGCGTGGACGTTGCCGACAAGACGGCCTCCGACGGCATGACCTCCGACAAGACCTCCACCGTCTCCGACGTCTACGACAACCGGGGCAAGAAGCTCGGCAGCGTGCCGAAGGACGAGCAGCACGACCTGTCGGACGGCTGGGTCGTCACCGGCAAGGGCGAGAAGGTCGCCCCGGCCGAGGGCGGCGGCCCGAAGACGCTCGAAGCCCATGACGACGTCCGCACCCTCCAGGCGCCCAGGAACCGTGAGAAGGGCAGCGAGCTGCGCGGCCCCCGCTTCGCCGGCGGGTACGGCTTCTCCCGCGAGGAGGCGAGGACGGGCCCGTACAGCCACACCAAGCGCCTGGTGGTCACCGAACTGGCCACCGGTAAGAAGGCATGGACCTCCAGCGAGGCGGGCCGCCCCGACGGGGCGGTCCCCGAGGACAAGTCCAAGGCCACCAACGCCGTCGCGGTGACCGTGCTCGGCGGCGACCGCGTCGTCCTCGCCTGGCAGACCGAGGGCAAGGACGGCGGGACCGAGCCCTGGGTGCTGTCGGTCAACGACCTCAAGACCGGCCGTCTGCTCGCAACGGGCCCCGTCGTCAAGGCCATTGCCTCCAGCAACATGCGGGAGATGTCCCTGTCGGACAGCGACCCGGTCTTCTACGTGACGCACGACCCGTCCACGGACGTCCTCACCGTCTCCGGCGACCGCTCCCCCAAGTGGCTGGCGACCGCCTGGGACGCGAAGACCGGCAAGCAGCTGTGGACCCAGGCCGACGACGAGAACCTGTTCGCGCCGGTGGCCTCCGGCAACGGCGTCGTCTACGGCTTCACCGACCGCTACGTGCAGGACTTCTCCAAGCCCATCGCCGTCGACGTGAAGACCAAGAAGGTCCTCGCCAAGGACTTCGAGGCGGACCGCGTCCCGGTCTTCAGCGCCGACGGTCACGGGGCCGTCGCCCTGGACGAGGGCGTGTTCGTCTTCGCCAAGGGCTAGCCGGCCAGGGGTCCGTGGCGGAACCGGTCGACGAAGCACACCCGTTCCGCCACGGTCCCGCGCGGCAGCTCCACCACCTCGTACCCGAACTCCCGGTACGCCGCGGCCACCGCCTCGTACGTCCGCACCGCCTCCGCGAAGGACTGCCGCCGCTCGGCGTCGCGCTCGTAGATCTCCGGCCACGGAGGTGCGGCGAGCACCCGCCGGTGGTAACGGAAGCGCCGCGCCGCCTCGCGCAGATGCTCCGGCACCGGGCGTCCCTCCAGTCGCAGGTAGCCCACGATGTCGGGCACGCCCCGGTCGAAGAAGACCGTCCCCGGCCAGCCGGCCGCCTCGTGGTGGGAGCGCAGCTCCCAGCAGAGCATCAGCTCGGCGAACAGCTCCGGGTCCGTCCACGGCAGGGCCCGTCCGCCGAGCGCCGCCTGGTCCTGGATCACGCCGCGCCCGGCCTCCCGGGACCGCGCGTACCCCGCCTCCTGCAGGGCGTCGATCAGGGTGCTCTTCCCGGCCCCCGGCCCTCCGGTCACCACGATGTAACGGTCATGGCCCATTGGCCCACCGTACACATGTGGCGGGTCGTTCCCCCGCCTGGCAGGGTGGATCGGACGTCGGTGTACGCGACGGAAGCGGGGTGCGGCGTCATGACCGAGACCGGGCAGACCGAGAAGGCCGAGCAGGTGGACGTCGTCGTCATCGGCATGGGACCGGGCGGCGAGCACATCGCGGGACGTCTGGCGGAGGCCGGGCTGCAGGTGGTCGGCGTGGAGGCGGAGCTCGTCGGCGGCGAGTGCCCGTACTGGGGCTGCGTGCCGAGCAAGATGATGATCCGCGCCGGGAACCTGCTGGCCGAGGCCCGGCGGATACCCGGCATGGCGGGCCGGGAGCAGGTCGCGCCCGACTGGACGCCGGTCGCCGACCGGATCCGGGCCGAGGCCACCGACGACTGGAACGACCGGGTGGCCGCCGACCGCTTCACCGGCAAGGGCGGCCGCCTCGTGCGCGGCCGCGGCCGGCTGGCCGGGCCCGGCCGGGTCACGGTGGACGGGCCGGACGGCCGCAGCACCTTCGCGGCGATCCGCGGCGTGGTGATCGCCACCGGCTCCCGCCCGCAGATCCCGCCGGTGCCCGGGCTGGCCGACGTGCCGTTCTGGACGAACCGGGACGCCGTCGCGGCCAAGGAGCCGCCGCGTTCGCTGCTGGTGCTCGGCGGCGGCTCGATCGGCGTCGAACTCGCCCAGGTCTACGCCCGGTTCGGGACGGACGTGACCATCGTCGAGGCGGCGGACGGCCTGGTCCCCATGGAGGAGCCCGAGGCCGGCGAGCTGCTCGCCGGGGTGCTGGCCGCGGAGGGACTGACCCTGCGGACCCGCGCCCGGGCGGCCTCGGTGCGGTACGCGCACGACGCGTTCACCCTCGCGCTGGAGGACGGCGGCGAACTCACGGGCGCCCGGCTGCTGGTGGCGACCGGCCGCCGCCCGGACTTCTCGGACCTGGGCCTGGAGACCGTGGGCCTCGACCCGGACGCCGTGTCCCTGCGGACGGACGGACTGATGCACGCCGGACACGCGCTGTGGGCGGCCGGGGACGTGACCGGGCACGGCGCCTTCACCCATGTCGCCATGTACGAGGCGGAGATCGTGATCCGGGCCGTGCTCGGCGAGCCGGGCCCGGAGGCGGACTACCGGGCGCTGCCCCGGGTGACCTTCACCGACCCCGAGATCGGCGCGGTCGGCCTCACCGAACGCGCCGCGCGGGAACAGGGGTTGACCGTCCGCACCGGCCTGTCCCGCGTCCCGTCCTCGGCCCGCGGCTGGATCCACAAGGCGGGCAACGAGGGCTTCGTCAAGCTCGTGGAGGACGCGGAGCGCGGGGTGCTGGTCGGGGCGACGACGGCGGGGCCGATGGGCGGGGAGGTGCTGTACGGGCTGGCGGTGGCGGTGCAGACGGAGGTGCCGGTGGAGCGGTTGCGGCACATGATCTTCGCGTATCCGACGTTCCACCGGGGGGTGGAGGATGCGTTGCGTGCCCTGTTGCCGGCCGAGGCACGACCTTGATCACCGGGCACACGACGGGCACGACGATGTCTCATAAGCAACCGATGACGCTCTTGTCGCCGGGGCGCGCTCTCTCGTAGCCTCTCGAAGCGTTCGAAACGTTTCGAAGCGTTTCCGAACAGCACCTATGACACACGCCGGCGCCACCACGGACCGGCCTCCAGGCATAGGGGGTTGGCGCGCCATGAAGCCGATCGGTGTCCGTGCGGCGGCCGCCGTAGCCGCGGTGGTGATGACCGCGGGACTGGCCACCGCGTGCAACCGCGGAAGCGACGAGGGCGATGGGAAGGCCGGTGCCCCGATCGGCGTCGACCTGCCACGCGCCGACTCCGACTTCTGGAACTCGTACGCCAAGTACATCGCCAGGCGGGATCCCTCCGCCGAGGTGCGGCTGCTGCCGGTCAGCAACTCCCGGAACGACATCGACAGGCTGGTCGCCAACGCCCTGGTGTTCGCGAACACCGGCGCGAAGGCCGTCGTCATGGCGCCGCAGGACACGGGCGCGGTCTCCGGGGCGCTGAAGCGGCTGGAGGAGAAGCGGATTCCCGTCATCAGCGTCGACACCCGGCCCGACGCCAAGGCGGGACGGGTCTACATGGTCGTCCGCGCGGACAACCGGGCCTACGGCACCAAGGCGTGCGAGTTCCTGGGCGGGCGGCTGGGCGGCAGGGGCAAGGTAGCCGAGCTCCAGGGCGACTTGAAGTCCATCAACGGGCGGGACCGCTCGGAGGCGTTCGCCGACTGCATGCGGAAGCGGTTCCCCGGCATCACCGTCTTCCCGCTGCCCACCGACTGGAAGGGCGACGTCGCCTCCAACAAGCTGCAGACCCTGCTGACCCGGCACCCCGACATCAACGGCCTCTACCTGCAGGCCGGCGGGGTGTTCCTCGACCCCACCCTCACGCTCCTCAGGCAGAAGGGCCTGCTCAGGCCCGCGGGACGGCCGGGACACATCAGCATCGTCTCCAACGACGGCATCCCGCAGGAACTCGACGCCATCCGCAGGAAGGAGATCGACGCCACGGTCTCCCAGCCCGCCGACCTCTACGCCAAGTACGCCCTGTACTACGCCCGGGCGGCGGCCGCGGGGAAGGAGTTCCGGCCAGGACGGACCGACCACGGCTCGACCGTCGTCGGCCTGCCCAACGGTCTGGAGGACCAGCTCCCGGCGCCGCTGGTGACCGCCGAGAACGTCGACGACCCCTCGCTCTGGGCCAACGGCGCCAAGTGACCGGCGTTCTCAAGACCCTCGAGACCTCCCCGGTCCCGGTGGCCGAGGCGGACGGCGTCTCCAAGCGCTTCGGTGCCACCGTGGCGCTGCGCGACGCCCGGATCGCCGTCCTCCCGGGAGAGACACACGCCCTGGTCGGCCGCAACGGCGCCGGGAAGTCCACGCTCGTCTCCCTCCTCACGGGCCTGCGGAAGCCGGACTCCGGCACTCTGTCCTTCGCCGGCGAACCCGCCCCCGCCTTCGGTGACACCGACGCCTGGCGGTCCCGCGCGGCCTGCGTCCACCAGCGCTCCACGATCCTCCCGGACCTCACGGTCACCGAGAACCTCTTCCTCGGCCGCCAGAGCGCGTCGGCGCTGCGGCCCATCCGCTGGCGGCGGCTGCACGACCGGGCCGGGGAGCTGCTGGGCGCCTACGGCGTGGACCTCGACCCGAGGGGCCGGGCCAGTGATCTCACCGTCGAGCAGCGGCAGTTCGTGGAGATCGCCCGCGCGCTGTCCTTCGGGGCGCGGTTCGTCATCCTGGACGAGCCGACCGCCCGGCTCGACGCCCGGGGCATCGAGCGGCTCTTCGCCAAGGTGCGGGAGCTCCAGGGACAGGGTGTGGCGTTCCTGTTCATCTCGCACCACCTGCGGGAGGTCTACGAACTGTGCGGCCGCGTCACGGTCCTCCGGGACGCGCGCCACGTCGTGACCGCGCCGGTGTCCGAACTCGGGCACGCCGCACTGGTGGAGGCGATGACCGGAGAGCCGGAACCCGCTGCCGCGAGGGGCCGGCCCGCGTCCGTCCGTACGCCGGGGCGGGTGCTGCTGTCGGTCGACGGGCTGACGCTGCCCGGGGCGTACGACGGCCTCTCGTTCACCGTGCGGGCCGGGGAGGTCGTGGGCCTGGCGGGCTCCGCGTCGAGCGGGAACGTCCGCGCGGGCGAGACCGTCGCGGGGCTGCACCGCGCCGTCGCGGGACGGATCGAGGTGGCGGGCCGCGCGGTGCCCGGTGGCGACGTGCCGGCCGCGCTGGCGGCGGGCGTCGGGTTCGTACCGGAGGACCGGCAGGCGCAGGGGCTGGTCGCCGGCCGGAGCGTGGCGGAGAACGCCACGCTCACGGTGGGGGATCAGCTCGGTCCGTTCGGCACGGTCCTCCCGTCCCGGTCCCGGGCGTTCGCCGAGCGCGTGATCGAGGACCTGGACATCACGACGCCGGGTCCGCGAACGCCCGTCGTGGCCCTGTCCGGTGGCAACCAGCAGAAGGTCGTCATCGCCCGGGCGCTGGCCACCGACCCCCGGGTGCTCGTCGCGATCCGCCCGGCCAACGGCGTCGACGTCCGGTCGAAGGAGTATCTGCTCGGCAGGATCAGGCGGGTCGCGGACGAGGAGAAGGGCGCGCTGATCGTCTCCGACGAGCTGGACGACCTGCGGGCGTGCGACCGGGTCGTGGTCATGTTCCACGGCCGGACCGTGGCCGGGTTCGCGGCCGGCTGGAGCGACGAGCGACTGGTGGGCGCGATGGAGGGGCTGTCCGGCACGGACGAGGAGGGATGCTGATGCCGCGCACGACCGGCGTCCGGCCCACGGAGGGCGCCCCTCCGCCACCCGCGGCGGCCGGGCGCGGGCGGCGGCGCCTCGGCCTCGCGCACCACCGCGGCCTCTCCCTGCTCCCGGTGCTGCTGGTCCTGGGGGTGACCGGCTTCGTCGTCTCGCCCGCGTTCCTGACCGCCGACAACATGGTGAACGTCGCCCAGAGTTCGACGGAGCTCGGCCTGCTGGTGCTGGCCGAGGCGATCGTCCTGATCGCCGGGCGCATGGACCTCTCGCTGGAGTCCACGGTCGGCGTCGCGCCCGTCGTGGCGATGTGGCTGGTCCTGCCGTCCGCCGAAGGGCGGTTCGACACCGTCGGGCTGCTGCCGGGGGCGTTCTCCGTCCCCGTGTGCCTGCTGGCCGGGGCGCTGATCGGCGGCCTCAACGCCTTCCTGATCCTGGTGTTGCGGCTCAACGGCTTCATCGTCACCCTCGGCGGGCTGACCATGTGGCGCGGTCTGCAGATCGCCGTCTCGGAGGGCCAGTCCGTCGTCGGCCTGCCCGGGTCGTTCACCTACCTCGGGCGGGCCGACTGGCTCGGGGTGCCCGCCGCGATCTGGGTCACCGGCCTGCTGTTCGCGGCCGGCGGCTGCGCGCTGGCCTGGCTCCGGCACGGGCGGGCCCTGTACACCATCGGCGGCAACCCCGAGGCCGCGCGGACGGCCGGCATCCGCGTCGACCGCGTCCTCTGCGTCGTCCTCGTCCTGGCCGGGGTGCTCGCGGCGTTCGCCGGCGTCCTCTACGCCGGTCACTACGGCTCGGTGTCGGCCGGCCAGGGAAGCGGCTGGATCTTCCAGGTGTTCGCCGCCGCGGTCATCGGCGGAGTGAGCCTCGACGGCGGGAGGGGCACCCTGTTCGGGGCGCTCACCGGGGTGCTCACCCTCCAACTGGTCGTCAACATCATGACCTTGGCGGGGGTTCCTCCGTTGTGGAACCAGTTCCTCGACGGGGCGATCATCGTCGCCGCACTGGTCGTCTCCCGCTTCGCGTCGGGCGAGCGGCAGGAGTGAGACGCGACCAGCTCCCAACTACGCTGATTGTCAAGGCGATTCGCTTCTTCTTACGCTTGCCGCACTGCTACGGTGCCCCACGTCGTCAGCGGCTGCCGGACGGCAGCCGCGTCACGGCACGCGGCGGCGCAGGACGTGAAGGTTCGCCACCCCGGCCCTTTCGGCTCTTCCCTGTGCGGAGATTCTCGATGCGTATGCGTACATCAGCACATGCACGATGGCAGCGGTCCGAGCCGCTGGACGACGAGGAGCGCATACTCAAGGAGCTCGGCTACACCCAGCAACTGCACCGGCGCATGGGCGCCTTCGGCAACTTCTCCGCTTCCCTGTCAGTCATCTCCATCATGTCCGGGACACTGCTGCTTTTCGGCTACGGCCTGAACAGCGGTGGGCCCGCGGTGGTGGTGTGGGGGTGGCTCGCCGTGGGGCCGCTGGTGCTGTGCCTGGCCGCGGCGCTGGCCGAGATCACCTCCCGCTATCCCACCAGCGGTGGTCTGTACTACATGGCCCGCCGGCTCGGCGGTGAGCGGTGGAGCTGGTACACCGGCTGGCTCAACCTGCTGGGGCTGCTCGGCGGGATCGCGGCCCAGGACTACGGCATCGCGACCTTCACCGCCGCCTGGGCGAACCTGCAGTACGGCTACGAGCCGACACCGAGGTCCCTGCTCGTCCTGTACACGGTCATCCTCGCGCTGCACGCGGCCCTGAATCTCCTCGGCAGCCGGCTGATGAACATCCTGACCTCCCTGAGCGCGTGGTGGCACCTGGCCGGGGCCGTCGTCATCATCGGCGCCCTGATGCTCGTCCCCTCACACCATCAGCCGACCGGCTTCGTGTTCTCCGAGTTCACCAACAACACCGGCTGGTCGAACCCCCTGTACGTGATCCTGCTGGGCATGCTGCTGCCGTGCTTCGCCCTGGCCGGCTACGACACCTCGGCCCACCTGAGCGAGGAGACCAGTGGCGCCTCCGTGGCCGCGGCGCGCGGGATCATCCGCTCGGTAGTGGTGTCCTGGATCGCCGACGGAATCCTGCTGGCCGCCCTGCTGTTCGCCATCCAGGACTACACCGGGACGCTGGGCAGCAGGACCGGGGTGCCGGTGGCACAGATCTTCCTGGACGCCCTGGGCGTGGCGACGGCGAAGGCGTTGCTGCTGGTGATCATCGTGGCGCAGTTCCTGTGCGGCTACACCGTGACGGCCTCCGCGAGCCGCATGATCTACGCCTTCGCCCGGGACGGCGCCCTGCCCGGCTCGGCGCGTTGGCAGAAGGTCAGCCGCCGTACGGCCGTCCCGGCCAACGCCGTCCGGCTCGCCGTCGGTGTCGCCTTCGTACTCGCCCTGCCATCCCTGTATTCCGCCACGGCGTTCTCGGCGGTGACCGCGATCTCCGTCGTGGGATTCACCCCGGCCTACGCCATCCCCGTGCTGCTGCGCCTGCGCCACCGGGACCGGTTCACCCCCGGGCCCTGGCACCTGGGCCGCTGGAGCCGGCCGATCGGCTGGGTGGCAGTGCTCTGGGCAGCCGGGGTCACCGTGCTGTTCCTGCTGCCGCAGTCCGGCCCGGTCACCGCCACGAGCTTCAACTACACGCCCGTCGCCCTGCTGATGGCCCTCGCCATGGCCGCCGCGTGGTGGCGCGTCGGACACCGCTCCTACAGGGTGCCGCGCTCCGGCACCGCGAACCCCCACGACCAGCTCGAAGAGGCCGAGAACATCAGGGAGGTATCGTGACCGTTTCCACGGAGTCCATCGAATCGGTACAGCAACTCACCACGGTCTGGCGGACCCTGGTGCTCGACCATGACGCGGAAGCGGACGTACGCGATCTTCCAGGCATCGCCGTTCGCTGGGCCGACAGCCGCTTCGGGTTCTGGAACTGCATCACCTTGACCGACAAGGGAGCGGGAGCAGAGCTCCTCAGGAACCGCCTGGGCCAGGCCGCGGACATCATGCGGGCAAAGAAGCACCCGGGCTTCCTGTGGCTCTTCGAAGACCTCCTCGACGACAAGGCCCGCTCCGCGCTGGAGACGACCGCCGAGCAGACCGGCCTCCAATACGCCTTCCCCGGAACGGGCATGGCCGGCGACCTCCTCCCCCTCCCCGAACCGGCCCACCCCGACCTGACGTTCACCCGCGTACGCACCGACGAGCAGTTGCTGGCCTACGCCGACCTCCAATCACGCGCCTACGGGTTCCCGCTGGAGGAGGGCCGCGACGGCCTGACCGGATCCACGCTCTGGAAGAACGAGATCTACGCCTACCTGGCCATGCGAGGCGACCAACCGGTAGCGTGCGCCGCCACGATCGAGGCACAAGGCCGCCTGTTCGTCGCGTACGTCGCCACGGACCCACAGTGGCAACGTAAAGGCTACGGCGAGGCAGTCACGCGCAAGGCGCTCCGCGAAGGCGCGCGCGCCACCGGACTGACCCGCGCCACACTGCACGCCACCGCCGCCGGAGCCCCCGTATACCCGCGCATCGGGTTCAAGCCGAACACCCGAATCCACTTCTACACCCTGAAAGGCTGATCCAGTGAGCCGACTCGTCAGACCGGGCATGCGACTTGCGACTGACGAGAGCTGCTACCGCCTTGCCACAGCACAGCGACAGCTTCCCTTTTGGGAATCCAGGAAGCACTCGCGGAAGTACCCATGCCCGAGGGTCGAGGGCCGAGCCCCTGGGGAGTTCGAGGACAACCGCGCGGAACGCGGTTCCGGGGGGCCAGGGGGCGGAGCCCCCGGTGGGGGCGCAGGGGCGGAGCCCCCGCCTCACCACGCGGAGCGCGGTGCCGGGCCCGGGGCGCAGCCCCACCCCCTGCCCCGGGGCGCAGCCCCGGGAGAAACGGCGCAATGGGGGTGCCTCCTCCAGGGGAGGGTCCGGGGCAAACCACCCCCCACCCCACCAGCCGCACCCTTAACCCCCCGGACACAACCAGTTCGTGATCGTGCAACACGACTCCGTCAACGTGGGTCCATGACCACCAAACCGACGACCGACCCAACGGCCCACCACCCCTGGCGACGCGACCTCACGGAGATGGCCGCCCTGTTCGCCGCCGTCGCCACCGCCGACTGCGTGGCGGACACGGTCGTCCACGGTCCCGACGGCCCGGCCCTGCTCGTCGGCTCGGCCGTCGCCCTGCTGGCCACGGCCGGGTTCCACACCTGGTGGCAGCGGCGCGGCAGGCGCAAGCAGAAGACGACCGCCACCGAGCCCACCACAACCACCACCCTCTGGCGCATGCGCACCACCGTCCGCGACGAGCCCGGCGCCCTCGCCGCCCTCTGCCACGCCCTCGCCGCCCGGCAGGCCGACATCCTCTCCCTCCAGACCCATCCCCTCCCCACCGGCACCGTGGACGAGCTCCTGCTCCGTGCCCCGGCCGCCCTCGCCCCGGCCGAGCTGACGCGCGCGGCCACCGACGGCGGCGGCAGCGACACCTGGCTCGAACGGGCCGACGCCCACGACCTCGTGGACGCCCCGACGAGGGTGCTGCGCCTGGCCGCCCGCACCGCCCTGGACGCCGCCGAAATCCCGCTGGCCCTGCGCCAGTTGCTGGGACGCTGCACGATCCGTTCGGCACCGGCCGACGTCTCCGCGGCCGCCGCGGAGACGAAGGAGGACGACGGCGCGGCGACCACGATGCGCCTGCGCGACCCGTCCGGCGGCACGATCACCGTCGAGCGCCCGTACCTCCCGTTCACGCCCGCCGAGTTCGCCCGCGCCCGCGCGCTCGTCGAGCTCGACGCGTGCCTGGGGCCGCGCGTCGCACAGAACGACAACGTGCTGACGCTGCCGGAGGGCGACGAGGTGACCGTCCGCAGGGCGGGCGCCGACGACCTCGGCGCGGCCCGCGCGATGCACGAGCGCTGCTCGGCGACGACGCTCGCCCTGCGCTACCACGGCCCGGTCCGGGACCCGGCCGCCGCCGACCGCTACCTCGCCCACCTGCTGAGCCCGCGCTTCGGTCGCACCCTGGCCGCGTACACCGCCTCCGGCCGCCTCGTCGCCCTGGGCCACCTGCTGTGGGACGGCGAGGAGACGGAGGTCGCGCTGCTCGTCGAGGACGCGTGGCAGCGCCGCGGCGTCGGCGGCGAACTGCTCCGCCGCCTCACGGCCCTCGCCCGCGAGGCGGGCTGCGAGAGCGTCTACGCCGTGACACAGGCGTCCAACACGGGCATGGTGGCGGCGATGCGCGCCCTCGGCCTGCCGCTGGACTACCAGATGGAGGAGGGCACCCTCGTCGTCACGGCCCGCCTCGCGCCGATGCCCGTGGCCCTGACGAAACGCCCGTGACGCGACCGGCCCCGGCATACGAGGATGGGCGCATGCCGAACACCACGAGCACCGCCCCGTCCCAGCCCCTGCCCCGCCAGGTCGCCGACGCCTACGTCGACGCCGTCACCGGACTCGACCCCATCACCGGCACGTACCTGGGCGTCGCGGCCTGCGCCCGCCGGCTGCCCGACTTCTCGCCCCGGGGGCAGCAGGCGCTGGCCGACCTGGCGCGCACCACGCTGGAGGAGCTGGCCGGGGCCGAGAAGCGGCCGGGCGGGGACGACGACGCCGAGCGGCGCTGCGCGCGGCTGCTGCGCGAGCGGCTGACCGCCGAGCTCGCGGTGCACGAGGCCGGCGAACACCTGCGCGCGATCAGCAACATGCACAGCCCGCTGCACGCGGTGCGCGAGGTCTTCACGCTGATGCCGCTGGAGACCGCCGAGGACTGGGACGCGGTCGCCGAGCGGCTGCGCGCGGTCCCGGCGGCGCTGGAGGGCTGGCGGGTCTCGCTCGCCGAGGGCCTGGAGCGCGGCCTCAAGGGCGGCCCGCGCCAGGTGGCGACGGTGCTGGACCAGCTCGCCGAGTGGACCGGCGCGGACGGCCGCGGCTGGTTCGCCGACTTCACCGCCGAGGGCCCCGAGGTGCTGCGGGCGGAGCTGGACGAGGCCGCGGCGCAGGCCACCGGCGCCCTCGTCGCGGTGCGCGACTGGCTGCGGGACGTCTACGCCCCCGCCGTCGAGGGCGCCCCGGACGTCGTGGGCCGCGAGCGCTACGCCCGCTGGTCGCGTTACTGGAACGGCACGGACCTCGACCTGGACGAGGCGTACGCCTACGGCTGGGCCGAGTACCACCGGCTGCTGGGCGAGATGCGCGTCGAGGCGGAGAAGGTCCTGCCGGGCGCGGGCACCCCGTGGGAGGCGCTGGCGCACCTGGACGAGCACGGCACCCACATCGAGGGCGTCGAGGAGGTCCGGGAGTGGCTCCAGGGGCTGATGGACGAGGCGATCGAGGCCCTGGACGGCACGCACTTCGAACTCGCCGAGCGCGTCAAGCGCGTCGAGTCCCGCATCGCCCCGCCCGGCGGGGCGGCGGCGCCGTACTACACCCAGCCGTCGGAGGACTTCTCCCGCCCCGGCCGCACCTGGCTGCCGACCATGGGCCAGACCCGCTTCCCCGTTTACGACCTGGTGTCGACCTGGTACCACGAGGGCGTGCCCGGCCACCACCTCCAGCTCGCCCAGTGGACGCATGTCGCGGACCGGCTCTCCCGCTACCAGGCCACGATCGGCATGGTGAGCGCCAACGCCGAGGGCTGGGCCCTCTACGCGGAGCGGCTCATGGACGAACTGGGCTTCCTGACCGACCCGGAGCGGCGGCTGGGCTACCTCGACGCCCAGATGATGCGCGCCGTCCGCGTGATCATCGACATCGGCATGCACCTGGAGCTGGAGATCCCCGCGGACTCGCCGTTCCACCCCGGCGAGCGCTGGACGCCCGCGCTGGCGCAGGAGTTCTTCGGCCTGCACAGCAGCCGCCCGGCGGACTTCGTCGAGAGCGAGCTGGTCCGCTATCTGGGCATGCCGGGCCAGGCGATCGGCTACAAGCTCGGCGAGCGGGCGTGGCTGACGGGCCGGGAGGCGGCCCGGAAGCGGCACGGCGACGCGTTCGACGCGAAGGCGTGGCACATGGCGGCGCTGTCGCAGGGCTCGCTGGGGCTGGACGATCTGGTGGACGAGCTCTCGGCGCTGTGACGGCGCACCGGTGGGCGGCGGTTCAGCAGCCGCAGTCGCCGCCGTCCACCGGTGCCGTCAACGGGTCCGCGGGCTGCTGCTGCCGGCCCTCCCAGGTCTCGACCTCGTACCCCTCCCGGATCCAGTACTCGATCCCGCCGAGCATCTCCTTCACCCGGTACCCCAGCCGTGCCAGCTCCAGCGCCGCTTTGGTCGCGCCGTCGCACCCCGGCCCCCAGCAGTGGACGACGACCGGCCGGGCCGGGTCGAGGAACTCGGCGGCCAGCACCGGGATCTGTGCCGTGGGCAGGTGGACGGCGCCGGGCACATGGCCCTGGTCCCACGCCTGGGTGGACCGCGAGTCGACGACCGTGAAGTCCGCGGTGCCGGCGGCGAGCGCGGCGTGGACGTCGGCGGCGTCGGTGTGGAAGGCGAGGCGGGCGGCGAAGTAGGCGGCGGATGCGGTCGGTTCGGCGAAGGCGCTGATCGTCATGCCCAGAAATCTATGCGACCCTCTTCCGGCCGGGAACGGCCGATCCCCGGCACATCGGGCTCCACTCCGTGGATTCCCCGGCGCTCCGCTCCCGTTATCGATGAATCCCCGGGCGTAGCGGCGCGGTCACGTGGTGGCGTTAGGGTGCCCTCATGGCGGACAACATCACGGCGGTCGTCACCGGCGGCACGCGCGGCATCGGGCGGGCGGTGGCGGCGGAGTTCGCGCGGCGAGGGGTCCGGGTCGTGGTCGTGGCCCGGGACCGCGAGCGGGGCGAGCAGGCGGTCGCGGAACTGGGCAACGGCGCGGAGCTGGTGACCGGAGACCTCTCCCTCCTCTCCGACGTCCGCGCGGTCGCGGACCGGCTGCTGGAACGATGCGACCGGATCGACGTCCTGGTGCACAACGCCGGCGTCTGGCCGACGCGGCTGGTGCGCACGGCGGACAAGTTGGAGGAGTCCTTCACGGTCAACCACCTCGCCCCCTTCCTCCTCAACCACCTCCTGGAGGAACGCCTCGTAGCCGACCGCACCCGGATCGTCCAGCTCACCGCCGGCCTGTACGCCAAGGGCCAGCTGGACCTGCGCCGCACGCCCATCGGCGCCGACTTCCACCGCGTCCGCACCTACGCCACCACCAAGCTCGCCAACCTCCTCACCGTCCCGCTGTTCGCCCGCCGCTGGGAGGACACCGGCATCCGTATCGACGCGATCCACCCCGGCGTGGTCAACACGGCCCTGGGCGCCGGCGGCGGCCTGCGCGGCCTGGTCCTGAAGGGCATCAAGCGCGCCTGGGCCCCGCCGGAAATCGCCGCCCTCCCCGTCGTCCGCCTCACCTTCGCCCCCGCCGACGGCCCCTCCGGCCGCTACTTCGACTGCGAGCGCCCGGTGGACCTGGCCCCCGTCGCCACGGACGAGGGCCTGGCCCAAGTGGTATGGGAACAGGCCGTGGACCTGACGGACCTGGGCCCCTCCGCCGCGCCCCCGCCCCTCCCCGACCCCGTCGCCCCGGTCACTCCCCCTGAGGCCCCTGAGCACGAGGAGTGAACACGCAGAACTCGTTCCCCTCCGGATCTCCGAATACGCATGTCTAGCGGTTCTGGAGATGCGTCCCGATGGTGGCAACAGCGCAGGTCAAGGCCGGTGCGGCGTTCGGCGCTCTAACCGGGGGTGTGTACCCGGAAACCGATCAGCCCCGTGCTCTGTCCGCAATCCGTCTGTCAGTCGAGACCGACGAAACCACGTCCCCTGGCCGTCAGCGCGAAGCCAACGAGAGGGCCGCCGCATCCATCGGCGCGCGGGTCATCGGCCAGGCCGTAGACCTCGGGGTGAGCGCGTCCAAGACGACGCCGTTTGAGCGGCCCGAGCTGGGTGAGTGGCTGGCCCGCCCCGATGACTTCGACGTGATCTTGTTTTGGAGGCTGGACAGGGCCGTACGGTCCATGGCCGACATGTCCGCGCTGGTGGGCTGGGCGCGCAAGCACGGCAAGCGGCTGGTCTTCGCCGAGGGGCCCGGCGGGTCACGCCTGGAACTCGACATGTCCAACGTCGTGGGTGAGCTGATCGCCACCCTTCTGGCGTTCGCAGCGCAGATGGAGGCGCAGAGCATCGCGGAGCGCGTCCTTGGGGCACAGGCCGCCATGCGCGTCATGCCGTTCCGCTGGCGCGGTTCCCGTCCGCCGTACGGCTACGTGCCCGCTGAGCTGGACGGCGGGGGCTGGACGCTGGTGCAGGACCCGGAAGCCGTGGCGGTACTGGAGCGGATCATTCGTGACCTGTTGGGCGGCGCTACGGTCAGCGCGGTAGCCGCTTCGCTGAATGCCGAGGGTGTCCCGTCCCCGCGCGATCACTGGGCGCTGCGCAAGGGCCGGACGACGGGAGGCCGAACCGGTGGCGCCAAGGGGCAGAAGGCCGTGATGCGGGAGCGCTTCAAGTGGACCCCGAACGCGATCACGAAGCTGTTGCGCTCCCCGGCGTTGCTCGGCTGGAAGATGCACGACGGCAAGCCCGTCCGGGACAGCGAGGGTGCGCCGATCATGTCGACCGCTGAGCCGGTCCTGACCCGCGCCGAGTACGACACCGTGGGCGCGCTGCTCGACTCCCGCGCGCTGGACAACAGCCGTGAGCGCAAGGACACCAACGCCCTGTTGCTGGGCGTCATTCACTGCGTGAGCTGCGCCGGGCGTATGTACCTCAACAAGCAGGCCAGCAAGGCGAATCAGGCCCCTACGTACAAGTGCAACAGTCACGCGCGGGGCGACCTGTGCGAGGCCCCGGCGAACGTGCGCGGGGACTGGGCGGACGAGTACGTGACCCGTGAGTTCCTGGCGCTTGTCGGCGCGCTGCCCGTGACGCACGTGATCGAGACACCCGGCTACGACCCCGCCCCGGAGATCGCCGCCACGCTGACGGAGTACGAGGAGCACCAGCGCCAGGAAGGGCGACAGCGGAGCAAGGCGGCACGGGAAGCCTGGCAGCGCCGAGCAGACGCCCTTGACGCCCGCCTCGCTGTCCTGGAGGAGACGCCGAAGGTGGAGCCACACCGCGAGGTCATCAGCACGGGACGCACGTACGCCGACGAGTGGTCGGAAGCGGACACGACACAGCGGCGCCGGATGCTCACCGGGGCGGGGGCGCACCTGACCGTGAAGCGGGGAACACGCGGCGGGTGGCGACGGCTGGACGAATCCCGCGTGATGTTCAGCGTGCAGGACGACGCCCTGACCGAAGCAGCCGACTACGTGAACGCCGCTCTTGAGGACGCCGGGGGCTTTGCCATGCCCGCTCACGGCCGCTGAGCATCCGACTCGCTTGAGGACATCGAAGGCACCTTCCCCGCCGGAGGGTGCCTTTCGTTTGCCCCTGATTCCGATGCAACGGAGGACAGCGCCCATGCGCACCAAGTGCGACTGCGGACAACCCCTCAAGACCTACTGCGGACGAGGACAGCGCCCCCGCTGGTGCTCCCGCTCATGCCGTGACGCCGCCTACTACCGGCGCAGCCGATACGGCACCCCCAACCACTGACAAGCCACACCGACAGAAAGACAGCACCATGACCGAGTACAACCCCCTCGCGGACGAAGCCCTTGCCTGGGCACTCACCCAGCAGGCCGCCCCACTCGCCGACGCAGCCCGCCTGGGCGCACAGCGGGCCAGGGACGCCTACGAGAAGCGCGAGGAGTACCCCGGACTCGCCGCCCTGCTCGCCACCTGCAACCAGGTTCAGCGGCAGGCCAAGGAACGAGAGGCAACACCGGCCAAGCCCGCTCGCAAGACCCGCGATCAGCGGCAGGCTGAGGCCGCAATGAACCAGGCCCGCCACTTCACGGGCGGTGCCCAGTGACCCGACTTGACCCGAGCTGGGAATCGCGGCTGTCCAGTAACGCAGACAGCCCCATCCGACACGTGGACTACGCCGAGTTCGTCGCTGAGCAGTCTGCCGGACGCCTCAAGTTCGTGCCCGAGCTTGGATGGCTCACGTTCAGCGGCAAGGTATGGGAGACCGGCCACAAGGACGACCCCGCCCTACAAGCGTGCACCGAAGCGTCATTGCGCCTGTTCAAAGAGGCTGGCAACGGCTCCATGTGGGCGGCGGGGGCAGCGCTGGAACTCCGCCGTACGTTCAACCGAACGCACATCGCGCGAGAACTCCGGGCACTTCCCCGCATGACAGCACGAGTTGAGGACGTGGACGGGGCGTCACACCTGGTGGCGTTCCAGAACGGGACCGTTGACCTGCGGACCGGCGAACTCCGCCCGCACGATCCGGCAGACCTCATCACGCAGGCAGCACCCATCGACTACCGGCCCGACGCCGAATGCCCGACATGGGAACGGTTCCTCGCCGAGGTGTTCCCGAGGACCCCGGACGTAATCCCGTACATGCAAACCCTGTTGGGCTATGGAATCAGCGGCGAGAACCGAGAACACGCATTCGCCGTCTGGTTCGGCGACAAGGGCCGGAACGGCAAGGGCACCATCATGCGCGCCATGAAAGCCACGTTCGGCACAGGTCTTGTCCGTGACGTGGCGTTCTCCGTGTTCGAGAAAAACAGCGGCGCACACACAGAGGACATGGCCCGACTGTACGGGGCGCGCATCGTCACGGCCTCCGAGGGTTCCGAGGGTGTACCCATGGATGACGAGATGCTGAAACGCCACGCGGGCGGCGACTCGATCACAGCAAGGCACCTGTACGCCAAGACATTTGAGTACGTGCCCCGGTATCTCATCGTCCTTCAGTCCAACTACCTCCCCGAGTTCCGCAGCGCCGGTAACGCAATCTGGGCCCGAGTGCGGGCCGTTGAGTTCACCGAGACGTTCATGGGCCGCGAGGACCGGGGCCTAGACGCCAGCTTGACGGCGGAGGCCGAGGGCATAGCCGCATGGGTCATCCGGGGAGCTGTCCGGTACTACAGCGAGGGACTGAGGTCCCCGGAATCGGTGGAGGCTACGACGCGGGAGCACCGCGAAAAGGTCAACCCGCTTGCCCCGCTGATTGACGACCTGTTCACGTTCGACAGCGAGGCCAAAACCAAACGCTCTGACTTCAACCGCGAGTTGAAGGACTGGAAGCAGCAGAACGGCTTGGCAACCAATCGGTTCACCCCACAGTTCGTAAAATTCCGACTTCATGAGAACGGCTGCGAGGAAGTCAAGGTGCAGGGAACCAAGTTCCTGAGGGGAATTCGGTTGATGCCGGAGTACGGGGGCCCGGTGCAAGTTCCCGACACCCCCGCCGGTATCAGCGGGCCGGGCATCTTCAGCGAGTAGCGCCGTAGACCGAGCAGGGGGCAAAAAAGGGACCCCTCATACAAACCTCTCTATACGTATAGGGAGGTTTAGAGAGGCGACCACTTTTTTGCCCCCACCCGGGAGACGATGCCCCCTCGCTGTAGGCGCGCGGGCATCCCACTCGTTAACTCGTAGGTGAGGGCATGTAACAGACTCACTCTCTGGTCTGTGGGCATTCCTTCCTTGCTGGGTGCGCCTGGTGAGTCCCGGCGGTTAGCCATGCCTCCGGGGCTCGCTCGCCCACCCATCGCGGCTGCCTCCGCGAACACCTCCCATTCTTCGGCAGCGAGTTGCACGCGCTTTGGCGGTGCCCCTGTCGAGTAGCCCCCTTACGCGCTGTGGTCTAGGCAGAGACCCGGCACGTAAGGGGGCTTTTTCGTACCCGGATATTCAAGGACAAGCGATGGTAACGACAGCACAGAAGGACGCCTGGAAGCAGAATTGGAAGCTAGCCGCAGAAACCCTCAAGGCTTACCAGCAAGCGGGAGTTGAACCGCCAAGAGAGCTGATAATTGTCGTGCACGGCCTGGAGAAGGCCAGGGCAATTCTCGACACGCGCGCTGACATTCAGGCCAAGACGGCAGCAAAGCAGAGGACCGAGAGCCCGCGCGAACTCGCCCGCCGTGTCGCTGAGTCAGGCCGAGTCGAGGACCCCGAGGTTCGCCGCATCCTGCGCGCTGCCGCCATCCGAAATGGCGGGAGTACAGAGGGACTTGAGGCGGATGACTCCGAACCGACACCTGGACCCAGCAAGGCGGATTCCAGCACCCCCGCCAAGCCCGCCAAGCCGCAGGAGGCCGAGAAGTACGACCCTGCCGCGCTGGCCGCTGAACTGATCCAGCGGACACGGGGCGGACTGGTCCGAACTCGCGGAGGAAGCGGGACCGTAACCCGCTCCGAGAAGACGGACGGCACTCACGTAACCCGCGTCAGGAATGGCCGGGAAGTCACAACGATTACCCCCTCCAAGTAGCAAGCAAGGAACCGAAACTATGACTGCAACGACCGATCACAACAACGTCCCGCTTCCCTGGGATTCCCCGTGGAACTCTGACGTAGACAGCATCCCTACCCCTGAACATGGCCTCCCCCTCTCACTGGCTCCCGAGTCGGTGACCGATGCGCTGACCGAACTTCGCGCAGGACTGGACCAGTTGGAGGCAGCGGAGGACGCCGCCTATGAGCTGGCTTGCGAGTACCACGCCATTCCGGAGGAAGCGGAGCGTGAGGTTGCCGAGGCCGTGAATGCCGGTAAGCCCGCTCCCGCTGTTTCGGCGCGAGTGGACAAGGAGCAGCGAGCGCTAGCGCCGAAGGTGCGGGACGCCATTGCGGAGCGGGATGCCCTCTGGTCCCGCGCCATGCGTCTCCGGGGCGTGTACGAAGCCCGCCTACACAGCGAGCGGCACGACTGGCGGGACCGTACGGCCGCCCACGTGGTCACTGAGCTGCCGAATGCGAAGCGGACGCTGGAGAAGGCCGCCGACGCCATTGAAGCGGCTCAGGCTGCCGCTGACGGCCTTGAGGCCCTTCGCGTCGCCTGTTTCCGCATAGACGAGGAGTGGATTACGGCACGGGCCAAGAAGCTCACTCCACGACGGACCACCATGGATGTGCTGGTACCCCCCGATTACGTGCGCGGCACTCCAGAAGTATTCAAGGAGGATATCCGGATTTTGGAACGGCGTCGGAATTCTTGGGATCGCCGTGATCGGCAGGACCCGGTTACGGAGACTCGAAATGCTGCCCGCAGGTGCGCCCTTTACCAGGACAGCGGGGGCTATCAGAATGCGCTGACTGTACGCCTTTCTGACTTCCCGGATGTTGAGCCGCCCAAGTAATTCAGGTGGGGGGGGTGTCATCGCGGCACCCCCCTACCCCGCCCCCTGCCCACTCGGGGGCCACCCATAGAAGGACTATCAAATGCCCAACATTGCTGCCTGTTTTCGCCATGGCTGCAACCGTCCTCGCGCTGTTCGCACTGCTGGCACATTCCATATGTTCTGTGGCGCTGCGTGTGATGCATGGCTTTCAGTTGCACACGCCGTATCCCGCCGCCCTGATGGAGAAGCGGACGCTAAGCGACTGCTAGAGATCGAAGCCGAGTTGACCGATTCGGCTTATCTCTCGCGCGACCACAAGAAGGCTCTCGGCGAGATGGCTGACCGTCATGGTGTCGTCATCTCTGCTCGCTCTTACAAGCGCCTCAAGAAGGACGTATCTCACAACTACCGCACACCACAGGCGAGTTGAAGACACGCTGAGGTTGCTAGCCCCCCTGTACCACCTGGGGAGGGACCCCTTCGACCTCTTACCCAGAGCGGTAGCAAATAACAAAAGTCTCCCGCTGCGCATGCGGAATGCGTCCCGTTTTTCCCTGACACTCAATTAGGACCCATGAACCATGACCAGATATCAACCCGAGTTCGCCGCCGAGTACGAACTTGAGCCCGCTCACCGCGCGCTGCTCACCATCGCTGACGCCCTGATGGCCGAGGCTGACGAGTCGGACGCGCAGGTACGTGCTGACGGCCGGATGATCCCCGGCAGCACAGGCCAGATGGTCGAGCATCCGGGCGTACGGACAGCGATCGTCGCCCGCGAGAAGGCAGCTCGGATCTATCGGGACCTCTTCCCCGACGAGGGGCCCTCAGCGGGCGTTGACGCCGCTTCACTGGGGCAGTCGGCCAGCGGGCAGGCTCACCGGTCGGCGCAGTCCGTGAGGGCAAGCGAGGCGGCCCGCAAGCGTTGGGACCGTGCCCGCGCTGTCGAGGCGGCGCTGTGAGGCGTGGCCCCCGCCGAAAGCGGGATGCGGCGCCCCTCACTGAGATCGTGTGCAACTGCCGCCGGACGTACGACGTGCGGCGCTGCCCGGCGACGGCCCATGAGGTACTGCCCCTCGCCGATGACCCGCTACTCAGGGAGCGGTACGGGTGGCTGTTCGCGGGAGGTGGAGCGTGACCACGAAGCCCTGTTGCCGGTGCGGGGCGTATCGCCCCCGCTCGGAGTTCTACGCGCTGTCCCACGCTCCGGACGGGCTCCGGTACGACTGCAAGGCGTGCGTCCGGGCCTCCATGCGGGCTCACTACTGGCAGAACCGAGACACGGTCCTCGCCCGGAAGCGTGCCCGCTATGCGGCTCGTACTGCCTGACTGACCCCCGTTGGCCGCTCCCTCGCTGGGGTGGCTGACGGGGGCTTTCGGGCCGGCTGCGGGGTCCGCCCAAGCAGCGCACGGGAGTTGGGCCCCTGCGATTCGTAGGCCCGTTCCCGTTCCCGACGCCCTCTTGCGCTGATCAACCGGAGGGGTGACGCTCGTGCACACCTGTGCAACCGACTCGACAGCGGGAGCGAACGTGACTCTAAGGTTCCTGGGGATCATCCCGAACACTCCGGTTGATGACTCCCCCACGATCTGGCTGGACGAGGAGACGGGGGATCTCCTGATCCAGTCGTACAAGGCGACCGAGGAAGAGGTGAAGGCGTGCCAGGAGATCGGTTCGGTCCCCGGTCACTCCACGGATGTGCCGGATCACGAGACGATCATCCGGCTCCCCAAGGTCATGCTCCAGTACATCCCGCGACCGGAAGGCAGCACCGGTGAAGTACCCCGTACGTGAGGGGCTGGCCAAGGCTCAGCACTCCGCCGTGCATCTGGAGATGCGCGACGGCTACACCCCGGATGACGCGGAGTTCGCCCGTTGGCGCGCTGGCCACCGGTACGACGGCGATCCCGCCAAGTTGCCTGACTGGTGGGGAACTTGGCATGACTTGGTAGGCGAGACGACAGCGCGCGGTGTGGTGATGCGGCGTGCCCGGATCGTGTCCGAGCCCGTCACGGACTACATCCGGTATGAGCACGACATGACGTTCGCCAACGTGGCGGCGGGTGAGCTGGTCCGCTGGCTGCCCCGACGCAGAGCGGCAGACATTGCGTTGCCCGGTACTGATCTGTGGATGTTCGACGGCACGTCGGTGCTGTTCACGTACTTTTCCGGCGTCGGGGATGTCGTTGACCGGGAGTGGTGCACCGAACCGGCCGTCGTGGAGCTGGTGAGGTCGGCGTTCGAGGCCGTGTGGGAACGGGCGACTCCTCACGAGGAGTACCGGCCCCGCTGACCCATGGCCGTCTCACCCTCTTCAAGCGCTCAGCAGGCCCGGCAGGCTCTCGCGAATCGTCTCGCTGAGCTGTGCCGGGATGCTGGGATGACCGGCCAGGACATCGCGGATCGCTGCGCGTGGAGCCGTTCCAAGTCGTCGCGGATCATGAACGGCCGTACGCCCCCCTCCCCTGACGACATTCGGGCGTGGTGCCGGGCGACCGGCGCAGAGGACCAGACAGAGGACCTGCTTGCCTCGCTCCGGGCAGCCGAGGGCATGTGGGTGGAATGGCGCCGGATGGAGCGTGCGGGGCTCCGACGCGCCCAAGAGGCCGTCCTACCCCTGTTCGAGCGGACGCACCGTTTCCGTGCCTACTCCTCGTGGCTCGTGCCCGGCCTGATCCAGACCCACGGCTACACGGAAGCCGTGTTGCGCGCTGTCCAGCGACGGCGGGTCACGGTCGATGACGTGGCCGATGCCGTGGCCGTCCGCATGGAGCGTCAGCGCGTGTTGTACGAGGGTGACCGCCGCTTCGCGTTCCTGGTGGAGGAGTCGGTTCTACGGAACAGCCTGGGTAACGCGGACACGCAGCTTGAACAACTGGAGCACCTGCTTGCGCTCACAGGCGGCTCACTACCTAGCGTCAGCCTGGGCGTGGTGCCGACACGGCTTGGCCGGTCCCGGATGCCAGTAGAAGGGTTCTGGATCTACGACACGACACAGGTCATGGTCGAGCTGGTCTCTGGTCACCTCACGCTGACGCAGCCAAGCGAGGTCAAGGCGTACGCCGACACGTTCGCGATGCTGGCCGACATGGCGGTACACGGTGCGAAGGCCCGAGCGCTGATCACGAGCGCCATGGGCCGACTCCGCTAATTGGCGTGCAACATCGTGCACGGTGCTGGGAGTTGGGGTTCCACTGTTCCTAGCGTGGTCGTCATCGGACCATGCGAGGGGACGGCGACACGATGGCAGCGAAGACGGCCGACACAGACGCACGGCAGGACGAGTACACGACGTATGCGCCGAAGGGTGAGACGTGCCCCGCGTGCAGGAAGAAGATCCGACCGTTGGAGCGCTGCCGCCGCTCCAGCGTGGAACGGTCGTCCGGGTCCCCCGTCGTGGCGTACCGGCATGTGAACTGTGACGACCCCACGGAGGCCGGGAGCGGGCGGGACAAGTGAGGGCCCCCGCGAGGGTCCACAGACGCGCTGAGAGCCACTTACCGCCCCCGAAGCTAGTCAGCCTCATAGACATGCCAGACGGCCCGTACGCGGACTCGCCCGAGGGTTGGTGGACGGAGTGCGGCGGGGCGCTGGATAGGCGCTCAGGGGTCGTGTACTTCCCGCCGGGCAGCAACCCGCCACGTCGCCAGTTCCCCGACGAGTGACCCCCTAGGTTCCGCCCCTTCCGTGCTGACGGCGAATCGCACGGTGGGGGCGGGGACAGCCTCCCGATCGGACAAGCCAGAGCGAAGGGGTAGCCGTGCCCCATCTGAGAGACGTACTCAGGCTCTCGCCCCGGTCCGCCCTCGTATGCGGGGTGCCGCTGGAATGCCCCAGCGGTGAGAGGACGAGCCCCGGTCGGTGCTCCCCCCGAGTGCTGGCCGGGGCTCTCTTACGCGCTGACCAGGGCTGACCCGTAGAATTGGTAGTCCGGCGTATTCGGGTCCGCCAGCACGTCCCACTCGATCTCGTGATCCCGTCGGCGTATCACCGTCGCTCCGAGCCCGACGAGCCGCTCCGTATCACCCCATACGTCAAGGTGCATACGGTTCTTGACCGTCTTGCGCTCGGGCACCGGAACGATCCAGATCAACGGGCCGGCACCCGCCGGATCGACGATCGGCACGGGCCAGTGCTCCGGCCGCTCCGCGCCGTCGGGCTCGGCGCGCTGTGCGTAGCCGATGGCCGTGCACCACCAATCGGCCAGGGCATGGTGATCGACGGCGTCCAGGCAAAGGTCCTTGAAGCGGGCGGGTGCCGCGGTCGTGTCGCTCATGGACGCCATCCAAGCACGGGCCACTGACAATCCGGGGGCACCGAGTCGGAGCCCGCTTCCGGGACGACGCGGTCGAGAACGGTCGTGGTGCCCCCTTCCCCCAAGACATGGTGCACAAGGAACTGGGGATGCTTCTTGGTGGGCACAACCACATCCGTCCTGATCGGGATTCCCTTCGAAAGGACACCGCTCATGTCCTCCGGCCGTCGCCTGCTCGGCGTCCTCGTATCCGCCGGCGCTCTCCTCGCCACCGCCGCAGTGCCCGCCTCCGCTTCCGGCGCCGCCCCTTCGCGCGCCGCGGAAGGCCCCGCTCCGGGCAGGACTCCGGTCCTGGTCGACTGCCTGCGCCACGACCGGGTCGCGCCACGTGAGTACCTGCTGGCGTGCGGGGACGGAAACAACGGCCTGCGCACGCTGCGTTGGTCGGACTGGAAAACCGACATCGCGCACGGCGTGGGCAGGCAGGTCGCCAACGACTGCGTGCCGGACTGCGCTCGGGGCCGCTTCCACACGTTCCGGGTGCGCGTGGAGGTGTACCGGCCGGTGCCCCGGGCCGGAAAGGCTCCGTACTTCTCCCGGCTGAAGGTCATCTACCCCGGCCAACGCCCGCCGGGCTCCGGGCCGTCGGAGACCTACCCGTTGAGCTAGGACGACACCTGCCGCGCAGGTGTTCCTCCGGGGTGGATCCCTTTCACGAGCGGACCTGAACTACAGCGTGGGTGCCGGAAGTCCGCCAGTCCGGCGTGGTGCCGAGCTCCGCGAGAGTTCCTGTCCCGAGGCCGACGATGACGTCGGACTTCAGCGTGCGCAGTGCCGCGATCCGGCCCGGGAAGTGACCGGTGGCCGCGGCGAACGGGGTCGTC
Organism: Streptomyces sp. AV19; assembly: GCF_015999245.1. GTDB lineage: Bacteria > Actinomycetota > Actinomycetes > Streptomycetales > Streptomycetaceae > Streptomyces. The sequence continues at coordinate 176,164 of NZ_JAEAMR010000020.1, forward strand.
GGGTCCCACCAGCGGTCGCCGGCCAGCCGACGGTAGTTCAGGTCGCCCTTCAGGATCGTCACCGCGGCCGACGCGAACTCGTGCCGCAGGGCTTCCGGCATGGCGGTGTAGTCGAACGGTGCGCAGAAGAACGAGTCCGCCCGCACGCGCAACCGTCCGAGGGCGGCTGCCTCTCGCAACCGTTCCCCTGCGGCTCGGGCCTCGCCCTTGCTGAGCAGGAGCGCGCGCAGGCCGTCGGCGACGTCCGCGAGCGTGGCGTCGGAGACGTAGTACGGCGACGGCTTCACGTGCAGCACGACCTCGCCGGCCAGACCGTGCGCGAGGAGATGGTCGATGAGGGCCAGGTCCGCGACCATCTCACTGCCTGCGTTGTCGGCGACCACGGCAACCGTTCCGCCGGCCTCGGATCGGAGCAGCTCCCACAGGCGTGCGCTGTCGTCGGCCACCAAACCGGAGGCTTCGGTCCCCTGCCCCGCGGTGATCTGGAAGCCCAGGTCGGCGCGGTTGCCCCAGAGGCTCGACAGCAGCAGGGCCCGGCCCTGCTCCTCCTCGGCCAGTTCGACGACCTCACCGAGCCCGGCGATCTCCGCCGACACCGCCTCACCGGCGAGCTCGGCCTGCTTGAAAGGGGCGAACGGATCGACGCCCAGCCATGGCCCGGGCCTGAAGTAGCCGGTGGCCTCCAGGAGGCGTCGGTAGAAGAACGACTCCGCCCACAGGAACGGCACCTCCGCCCATGGGCGGCCGTACAGGCCGCTCCCCCGGTCGAGCCAGAGCCGGGCGTCAGCGGCGCCGTCCGGAAGCGGCCGGATCACGCCGTGGACGTTCTCCTCCGCGAGCACGGACAGCGCCCGGCGCTGCTCGGGGCCGAAAGGCCAGGCCTCCACCAGCCGTCCGATCAGCGCCGGATGCCGCTTGGTGAAGACGTCCCTGGCGAAGGGCGACTCGCTGGAAACGATGACCGGGGCTTGCTGGGCCATGAGCGTCTGTTCCTCTCGGAGCGGGATCGGGTCGAGGACGAGCATGCCGCGCCCCTGCCGATGGGAGTGCGACCGAGCCGAGGGGCGGCGAGGGCGGGGGCAAAGCCTTGCGGGCCCGGCCCGGCCGCCGCTCGCACAGGTTCATCGGCCATACTGCCGCCGTGGAGCACCACATAAGTCAGAACAGCCCGCCCGTACACGCCGCCGGGACCGATCCGGCGTTCGTCCCCGGCCTGCCCCCACCGCGCCCTGCCGAGGCGGAGGAGTCTCCCCCGGTACCGGCGGACGCCGTGCCGGATACTCGCGCCGCACCGGAACCGACGGCGGAAGCGGAGGCGGCTGTCGCCGAGGAGGAGCCGCGGCCGGTGGCCGACGGCCCGGTCTTCGAGGTGTCCGACCGGCGCGGTTCGATCACCGTCGACAGCACCGGCGTCACGTTCCGGCTGGACGACGAGACGGCCGGGTTCGGCTGGCCGGAGATCGGCGCGGTGGAGATGAGCGTCCCCCGGTTCGGCCGCCGGCTCACCGTCACCGTCCATACCACCAGGCGCCGCAGCTACGACGCCGTCGTCGAAGCGCCCAACCGGAGTCTGCCCAAGCAGTGGGCGACGGAACTGGACGCCGTGCTGGACTCCTACTTCGAGGACACCGGGACCACGGACTGACCGGCGATCAGACGAAGTACGGCCAGGCACGGGGCCGGACCTGAAAAAGCGCGGTCGTTGTTCACTCGTTGTCCACCAGGGACGGCAGCGCGTCGTCTCCGGTGAACAACGGCGTCGCCGGCTGATGGACGGCGTGGTTCCGGATGTGGTCCTCGCGGACGGCCTCTCCACGCCCTCCGGTGGATTGTGCGGTTTCTCCTGAAAGGAAATCCTTGCACCGCAGCGTTCGGCATCTCCGAAATATCCGAACGTGCGCGAAAGGAGAAGCAATGACGCACCATGGCCCGACTCACCGACGGACCTGGCGAACCGTTGTCGCCACCGCCGCCCTGGCGGCCGGCTTCGGTTCGACGGCCGCGGCCCCGACGGCCTGGGCCGCACCGTCGGCGGCGGACCAGGCGGTCCAGGTCTCGGACGGCACCGGCCACCGGAGGGCCGAGCGGTCCCTCGCCCCCGATCCGCAGGTGACGTTCTCCGGCATCGGCAGCAACTCCCCGTACCAGTACATGGCGTTCGTCAACCAGGTACGGGATGCCGTGAGCGAGGAGATACCTCGCGGCACCGTCACCGACAGCTCCGGCATCCGCCGGACCAGAGCGGACCGGAACCCGCTCGCCGTCCGGCTGAGCCCCGGCGAGAACGCCGACGCCGCGGCCATCGACCTCATGATCCGCCCCGACACCCTCTATGTGGTGGGCTGGCGCACCCGGAACCAGAACTACTGGCTCCAGGACGACCACGCACCCCGCCCCGCGGGATACGCCGACGCGGGCTTCGGCGGCAGCTACACCGAACTCGCCGGCGCAGCCGGGCAGGGGCGCGGTGAGATCCGCCTCGGACAGCCCGCGATGGAGGACGCCGTCCGCACGCTGGCCCGGGACAACGCGTCGGCCCGCGACCGCGCCCACGCCATGACCGTCCTGGTCCAAATGGTCAGCGAAGCCGCCCGCTTCAACGGGATCGCCCAGTCCATCAGCGGAACCGCCTCGGCGGAACCACCGCGCCGTGGCGGTTCCCGGGACCTGAGGTGGTACGAGGGAACGCAGCCGAACGCCGCCGTCCTGGACATGGAGAACAACTGGGGCGCCCTGTCCCGGGTCCTCGCCGAACTGGGCAACCGGCAGCCGGTGACCAACCCCGTCCGCATCGGCAACCTCCAGGTTACCGAACTCGAGCAACTGCGACGCCTGTTGACCGTGGCCAACCGCACCGACATCGCCAACGCCGGACCGGCGCTGCCCCGGCAACCGGACGTGCACCTGCTCGACGGAGGGCCGACGTCGGGAAGCCACTACAAGCACGACGAGCTGTAACCACCGTGTCCGCCGGGCCGAAAGCCGGGACATGGCCAGACGGGTCGGATCCGGGCGTGCAGGAGGCGGAATCCGTTGCCTTCCGGGTCGGCCAGGACGTACCGGCTCTCGGTGCCGGTCCGGCCGACGTCGACGGGCCGGGCGCCGGGAGCGAGCAGCCGCTCCAACTCGGCGGCCTGGTCGCGGTCGGTGGCGCTGACGAAAAAGTTCGGCCCGGCGCATGCCGGATCCTCAGCAGGAGACTTTGGGCTGATCGGCCTCAAGGACGCCGAAGGATGGGCCGTCACCGGGCACCACAACGACGTCCTCATCCATATCGGCCCCGATGAACCTCAGGATCAGTCGGAGATCACTGTCGGGCTGTCCGGACGTTCCAAGCGCCACCGGGACGGCACTGACCTTCACACCGTCCACGTGGAGGACAAGCGAGGCTCAGGCGGGCTCCGGCTCGGCGGCACGGAGGAGGGCGGCGATCTTGCCCGGTATGCCGAGGGTGACCGGCAGCTCCGGGTCAGGTGCGTCTGCGTTGACCGCCGCGATCCACGCACCTGAATGGACAGATCGACGTGCCGGATCAACCTGCGAACGGTACCTTATTCCTCAACACCATAAGTTGGCCATCCGTTTCGCCTTCATCGGCCGCGCAGCCATCGCATTGCCACCAGGGTTTTCGGAGGGTGATGAAAGAAGGTCGTTACCATGTCGCACCTCGTAGACGATCCGAGCAAAGACCCCGCGCCGGATCCGGCCGAGGACAACGCGTATTTCCCTTCGCCGTATTCGCTGAGTCGGTACGTGTCACCGAAGACCGACTTCGATGGGGTGCGACATCAGGGCGCCTACACTCAGGGGAGGTGGAAGGTACTGATGATTGCGGCCGAGGAGCGCTATCTTCTGCTGAAGAACGGGAAAATGTTCTCCACGGGAAATCATCCGGTCGAAACGCTTCTCCCGCTTCATCACATGATGGAGGCAGGCTTCGACGTTGACGTCGCTACGGTGGGGGGCTACCCGGCGAAGCTGGAGCTGTGGGCCATGCCGCGGGAAGACAGAGCGGTGCTGGCAGCATACGAATCAGTCAAGCCGAGACTCAAGCAGCCGAAGAAACTTTCCGATGTCACCGCCAACAGCCTCGGAGAAGACTCGGACTATATCGCCGTTTTCATCCCTGGAGGACATGGCGCTATGGTCGGTTTGCCGACCAGTGAAGCGGTGGGTCAGACGCTTGACTGGGCCCTGGAGAATGACAAGTTCGTCATCACCTTGTGCCACGGCCCGGCTGCACTGCTGGCTGCCTCACTGGGTAAAGACGAATCACCCTTCAAGGGGTACTCGGCCTGCGTCTTCCCCGACGCGTTCGATGAGGGGCCGAATATCGAGATCGGCTATCTTCCCGGCCGTTTGCAGTGGCTCGTCGCCGATCTGCTGAGCAGGCAAGGGCTGAATGTCATCAACGAAGACATGACGGGCAGGACCCACCAGGACCGCAAACTCCTCACGGGCGACAGCCCCCTCGCCTCCCATAAGCTCGGTCTGCTCGCAGCTGACGCCCTCATCGAAGCGGCCCAAACCGCCGGCTGAACTTCTGGCGGGGCTGCCCGGATAGATCACTCGGCGCGGCTGTACGGCTGGCGACCGGGGAGGACGCGACACGGCCGCACCTGACGCCAGTGCTCTCGTCGAAGACGAGGCGTGGTACGCGACTGGCGGGAGCGAGAACCGGGCGCCCGGGCACCAGTCAAGGCGGTAGCCGAGCAGCGCGGCCGCCAGGACCGCGCCAAGCGAGGTCTCCATGCAGGCGGCTCTGCCAGGCCACCAGCATGCGCTGTGCCGACGGCGGCGCCCGGTGCCTCGCCCTTCGCCGCGGTGAGCGGGCGACGCCCGATCCGCCGGGCGGCCCGGGCGGTGTGGCGGAAGGGCAGGTGCAGCAGCACCAGGGCGAGCGCGAACCCGGCCGCTGCGGCCGGCCGCTCGCCCAAGGTGCCGGTATGGACGGTGGAGTACGCCTCCATGCTGGTCACGACCACCACCTCCACCACGGCCGACGTCCCGGTGCCTGCCCGTCGTGGGCAAGGCCCTGGGCGGCCGGCGCGTCCACGACCGCGTGAACGTCGGCGGCGGCCTGCCCGCCTCCCGCGTGCCGCGGTTGTTGTCGGCCGATGTGGCTTCAGCGCCTGCCGGCGGCGGTCGCGCCTCGTTCAACTGCCCGCCGCACAAGGTGATCCACCCCTGGTCCTTTGTGGTTCCGGAGATCAGGGGCGGGGCAGCGGCAGGCCGGGGTGCCGCAGGCGCTGGCCCCGTATGCGTGCAGGGTGAAGGTCTCCGGCCCGGGGGCCCCGGCGGTGTCGGAGGCGTCCAGGACAGGCCCGATCCGCTCCCACAACCGGATCGGGCCGCCTTGTGGACCTGTCATCCGCCTCCTCGGCGTGCTCGGCGCGAGCATCGGCACGGTCATGGGCGTCTTCCTCGGCTGGGCGATGGTACGCACCCTCCAGGCGAACGTCGCGGGCTACGAGTTGGTCCTGCCCTGGGGCCGCCTCGCCCTCACCATCCTGATCGCCCTGGCAGGCGCGCTGCTCGCATCTCTCCGGCCCGCCCGCAGGGCCGCCCGCCTCGACATCCCCGCCGCGACAGCAGCCCCGTAAACCCCGCCACCCAGCAGACGCGTCCCCGGTCTGCCACCATGATCGGCTGCGCAGCCTCACGGACTGCGCAGCCGATCATGGTGGCAGCGAGCAGGCCAGGCATGACAGACCAACCCCAGTGGCACAAGAGGCGAAAGAAGCTCCCCCTCCACATCGGACAGATCCGTCACATACGCAGCACGCCGACCAGCCACCGCCCGCCTCCCCCGAAGGAGCGACCACCAAGTCAGCTTCCCCGCAAGGGACTTCTCAGACACCCTCCAGCCTCGCGCAGACGCGGGAGCAGGCACAGCAGGAAACCGGCACGGCTTCGGCGGTTCTCAGGGTGGCGCCAACCACCAAGATCAGGTGGTTACCTGTCTCGACCGTACCCGAGTGGCCTTTCGGGCGAGGAGTGAGAGCCCGTCCCTGCTCTGCTTCGATCGCATCGTGGCTGAATCTGTGCGTACTGGAATGTCCGGATAACGCAGGGTTCAACTGGAGTTTCCCCATGGGAAACTTGGCCGTCTTTTGGATCTTTGAAGGGACTTCCATGCCTCGAATTTCCCCTCGCCATGTCCGTATCGGGCCAAGACGGCGGCTGCGCCGGCTGACACACTTGGTCACGGTTGGTGCCGCCATGAGTGCGGTACTGCTCGCGCCCGGTTCCGCCGGGGCAAGCGGGACCACCTTCACCGACGCCTACCATGACCTCGGGCCGGCGTCGAAGGCGGACTGGATGAAGGACCTCGCGGGCAGCACCTGGCTGGCGGGACTGTCCCTGCCCGGCACCCATGACACCCTCTCCATTCACGGAGCGGCCATGACGGAGACTCAGGAGAACTTCGGCGACAGCGCGAACACGCTGACAGCGCAGTTGGAGCGGGGCATCCGTGCTGTCGACATCCGGGTCCGTGTCACCGAGAACCGGTACTTCACGGTTCACCACGGAAAGGTCTACCAGAAGGCGAATTTCGATGACGTCCTGAAAAAGGCCCAGAACTTCCTGGGCCAGCACAAGAACGAGACGATCGTCATGCGATTGAAGGCCGAATGCTCGCGCGGGAACGAGAAGGTAGGCATCGGCGACTGCGAGAACGATCCGAAGACCGTTGACAGCGCGAAGATCGAATCGATCTTCAAGGACTATGTATCCCGGTACCCCGACCTCTTCTACCGCCCGTCGGTAGAGGGGAGAGCGGGGGTGCCCCGCCTCTCACAGGTCCGCGGCAAGATCGTGCTGGGCAGCTTCGACCACGTCGACGGCCAATACGGGATCAACTCCTTCAACAACCACCAAGAGGATCACTGGAAACCGGCCAACATTCCGGAGAAGTTCGACCTCGTCAAGGCGAACATCGAGCGGGCCGTCCGTGACGGCAGCGGTGAGATGTACGTGACGTACACGTCCGCATCCACGGTTCCCGACCTGTCGCCCGCCGGGTTCGCGGGCGGATACGGGTGGCACAGAAACCAGCCCGCCGTTCCCGGCGTCAACGTCCGGCTGATGCAGTACCTGAACGACGGAGGGGGCAATGGCCGCCTCGGTGTCGTCATGATGGACTTCCCCGGCTGGGCCCTGGTGGAGAACATCATCGCCCGGAACCAGGGCAATGTCGTCAAGGGCAGCCACCAGGCGATCTGGCTGGTCAACGCCGACAAGACCTATGTCGACACCAAGTACAACCGGTGCATGGTGCGGGGACCCGAGTTCGACAGTTCCAAGACCGGCGGCCTGGTCACCCAGCGCGCGTGCCAGTCGAAGGCGCCCAGCAGCCACCGGTGGGGGGTCGAGAAGCCCTCGTACGACGGCAAGGGCTACTACCAGATCAAGTCCAGCAACGGCTCGTGCCTGACGGTCCCCTACAACAACGGCACCCCGCCGTCGGCCGGGACCCAGCTGTTCTGGTGGGGATGTGAGACCCGCTGGTTCGCGGGCAGCCAGCTGTGGAACGTCATCCCGACTCAGGCCGAAGTCGGAGGCGAGCGCAGGACGGCCTACAAGTTCATCAACAACTGGACCGGGCAGTGCCTGTCGGTGGACCCGTCCACCGCCTCCGCCCCGGGCGGCAAGGTGACCCAGGACACCTGCCCGAAGTAACCGCCGCACCGGGATGGAACCGGTGTCATCGTGGTTGGCGCCTCTCACGCTGTCGGCGGCTGCGCCGCGGGGTGCCAGCGGTGCTGTCAAGTTGCTCTGGTGCCCGCTTTACGAGTGGTTCCGGCGATGCCGCCGGCGCGCCCCGCGTCGCAGGAGCCATCCGGGCGACGATCGCGGCGATCTCCTCACGGCGCCGGCCGGTGACCTCCTCGACGATGCGCAGCCCCTCGGCCGTCAGCCGCATCATCGTCTCCCGGCGGTTGTCGGGGTTGATCTCACGGGAGATCAACCCCGCGGTGTGGAGGCGGTCGACCATCCGCATCGCCGTGGACGGATTGACCCCCAGCAATTCGGCCAGTGTCACCAGCTTCACCGGGCCATTCGTGGAAAGCACCACCAGCAGCCGGAACTGCGGCAAGGTCACCCGGTCCTCCACCGCCGCCAGCGACCGCGCCAATACGGCCACCAGCACGCGAGAGGCGGTCAACACCGCACGGGTCACTGCGGCAACATCATCGGTGTCCCGCGGCAGAGGACGCGAACGCTTGGGCACAACACCCTTTCTATCGTGCCGGAATCGACGCTGCCGCCCCTCCTCTTGACAACCTTTGCATAATGCAAAGCGAGTGAGGAGGGGGACATGAGCGGTATACCCACCACGGACTCCGCCGACATATCCGCCGACACCCGACCACCCCAAGCCACCCGCCTGCGCGTACCGGACCGGATAAGCCGGGCCCCCTGGGCCCTGACCGTCCTCGCCCCGATCACCGGGGCGGCAGCCGCACTCGGCTCGATCGGCTTCCACCAGCTGACCGACGCCCTCACCCGCGTCTTCTCCGGCAGCGCCGACTACGCGAGCGCCGGTCACGCCGCCCACCCGCTGATACCGGGGCTCGGCCCGTACTTCGTGCTCCTCGCCCCCGTCATCGGCGGGATGCTCTACGGGCCGCTGATCCACCGCTTCGCCCCCGGCCCCATCGGCCATGGACTGCCCGAGGTGATGCTCGCCGCCTCCCGGCCCGGCGCCGGTCTCGGGGTCCGGCCCACGGCCGCCAAGGCCCTGGCCTCCGCCGTGTGCATCGGTTCCGGCGGATCGCTGGGCCGCACCGGACCCGTCGTCCAGGTCGGCTCCGCCCTCGGATGCCTCCTCGGCCGCCTGACCAAGACTCCCCCGGACCAGGTACGAGTGCTTCTGGCCTGTGGCGCGGCGGGCGGTGTCGCCGCCACCTTCAACGCCCCTCTCACCGGCGCGTTCTTCGCCGTGGAACTGATCCTGCGCACCTACACCGTCGAGGTGTTCGGCGCGGTCGCGCTGGCCGGCATCACCGCCGACGTCCTCACCCGTACGGCCCTCGGTACCACCGTCTTCCTGCCCCTGCCCGATCCGGGGCCCGCGCAAGCGGCCCAACTACCGCTCCTGTTCCTCCTCGGCGTGGGCGCGGCAGCCGTCAGTGCGGTCTTCACCCGCGTGCTGTACCTGGTCGAGGACGCGTGCACCCGCGCCTGGCGGGGACCGCAGTGGCTGCGCCCGGCCGCAGGCGGACTCCTCCTGGGCACCCTGCTCCTCGCCCTGCCGCAGCTGTACGGCTCCGGCTTCCCGGTCATCGGGACGGTCGTCGACGGTGGCTACCTGCCGGGACTCCTGCTCCTGCTGCTGGCGGGAAAGATCTTCGCCGCGAGCCTGACGCTGGGCATCGGCGGAGCCGGCGGGGTCTTCGCCCCCAGCCTGTTCGCCGGCGCCGCGCTCGGCGCCGCCTACGGCAGTGCGGCCCGCGGGCTGCTGCCCGGCGTCGCGGGGCCGGCCACCCTCTACGCCCTGGCCGGCATGGCCGCGGTCCTCGCCGGTTGCTCGGGCACACCGGTCACCGCGATCACACTCCTCTTCGAACTGACCGGCCAATACACCATAGTTCCTCCGGTCATGCTCACCGTGGTCGTCTCGGCCCTCACCGCCCGTCTGCTGTGTCGCCACACCATTCACACCCTCAAACTCAGCCGCCGCGGCGTGACACTCCCCACCCCTATGACCGAGCCACCTCGAGCAAATCCGAACACCGGATAGCGGGTTACCGCGCAAACCGTGTGCGTCCACAGAATTGACCTGCGGGTCCGGTTCCCCACTCATTCGGGTGGGGAACCGGACCGCATCCCCCCGGTAAAGCACGCCGACGTCCTAGGGTCATGGTCGGACAGATCGGAAATTCGATGCGCTCCGAGTAGCGGGCAAAGGCCAGTTGCTCATCCGGTGAGGACATCTGTGCGGAATTCCCGCCTGCTTGACCACGAGAGACATCAGCACGGTGAAGGACTCTTCGCTGGACGCCATCATCCTGGCCGACATCGCCGTCATCCTGTTCGTCGGCGTCGCGGTCAGCCCACTCCGTGCGCGTCTGCGCCAACCGGTCGTGGTCGGAGAGATCGCGGCCGGCCTCCTCCTGGGCCCGAGCGTGCTCGGACTCCTCCCCGGCGACCTTCCCGCCCTTCTCTTCCCTCCGGCCGTTCGCCCGCACCTGTCCACCATCGCTCAAGTGGGCATTGTCCTCTTCATGTTCATCGCGGGCTGGGAACTCGACTTTCACCCCCTGAGAGGCCGCCTCCGCTCCGTCTTCACGATCACAACCGTCTCCCTGGCGATCCCCTTCACGCTCGCAGTAGCCGTTGCCACCGTGCTGATCACCCAGCACCCCGCCGTCACTTCTCCGGACACCCCTACCGCGGTCTTCCCGCTCTTCATGGGCATCGTTCTGTCCATCAGCGCGCTGTCCGTGCTCGTGCGCATCATCAAGGAGAACGGGCTCCACAGCAGTCGATCGGCACGATGGCCACGACCTGCGGCGCCGTCACCGAAGCCATCGCCTGGTGCTCTGTCGTCGCACTGTTCACCACAGCCCACGAAGGCGGCCTCACGAACTGTCTACGGCCTCTGCTGCAAATCCTGCTCTACGCCCTCGTCATGGCATGCGCGGTGCGCCCCCTGCTGCACCGGTTCCTGCACCGTGACAGACAGGCCGGACACCCGCTGCTGTTCATTCTGGTGATCAGCGGCGGCGTCCTGCTCTCCTCCTGTGCCACCGCGCGGCTCGGTGTCCACTCGGTGCTGGGCGCCTTCGCCTTCGGCCTGACCATGCCCCGCGACCTCCCTCCGGACCTGCGCCAGTCCCTCGAAGAGCCGCTCCACAACACCGGCGCCCTGCTCATCCCGGTCTTCTTCGCCCTCACCGGACTCTCCGTCGACATCACCGAACTCGGACCGGCCGGCGCGATCGAACTCGCCGCCTTCCTCGCTGTCGCATGGGCCGGCAAATACGCCGGAACGTTCGCCGGTGCCCGTCTGACCGGCCTTCCCCGCAACGAAGCCAACCTGCTGGCCACGCTTCTCAACACCCGAGGGCTCAGCGAAGTCATCATGCTCACCCTCGGGCGCGACGCCGGGATCATCACCGACGAGGTCTTCACCGCGATGCTCCTGACAGCTCTCCTGGCCACGGCGTCCGTCAATCCACTGGTACGGGCCCTCACGACCGCTTCCTCGGCCGGCCTCGCGCACATGCCCGCTCAGGCCGCACACCTTCAGTCGGCTCGGATCGCCAAGGAGCACACGCCCTGAACCGCCGACGGGCCGGAGCCACTGAACTGCAGAACAGCTCGTCCCCCTCTTTCCTCGGTCCCGCCTCCTCACCAGCAACGAAACCTCCGATCACACCGCACAGGTATCCGCCAGCCGATTGGGCGTTCCCTCAACCGGAGGACCAGAGAGCGTGAGGGGAATCCTGTGGGCTCTGTGCATGAGCGCACTGACCAGCAAGGGCAATCTCCGGACTCCGGGACGAGCCGAAGATACGATGTTAAGAACACGTCAAAGAGCACAGGCGACTGGGAAATTCCAGATCAGCAGTCAGGCCAGTTACCCGCCGCTCCAGTGCGGGGCATGCGGACCATTTTCGGCTCCGGTTCGCCTGCCATCGTCTACTCCTGTTCGTGGGAGGCGTGTTCGTGTGTCCCGATCTGTAAGCAGAGTTCTTGCGCCGGGTGTCCCGATTCCTTCCAGGGCTCACCACCGGCGCTGCTGGGATTCCAATGTCCGGGGAGAAGGTAGGAGTTGTGGTCTTGCCGGGACTGACCACGACCGCGGGGCACTGCGGTGGTGCGCCGGCTGCGGGTGTCGTCCATGAAGGGGGTGGGCCGTGCTCGCTCCGCATGTGAGCGCAACACCGCTGCCGGGCACCGGCGTACGGTACGACCCGACGGCGAAGGACAACCGTCGCCTGTCCGAGATGCGCATGCTTTCGAGGACGGGCGCCTCGGTGGCGACGGTGCCGCGGCGGATGGCGACGATTCCGTCTCCCGGGCCAGGGTTCCGGCTGGCCGGCGGCGAGACGCTGATCGTCCCGCGCCCGCGGCACGGTGTCCGGGTGCGGGATGCTCATGGTGGCTTCCCCGGAGACGCCCGGGCGGGATCCGGCGCTTGACTCATCGGCCACTCCCCTCGGCTGAACCCGGCCTGTTCCGCCCTTTGTTGACCAACGGTGCGGGACTGGCGGGGACCGGCCGGCGGCCGCCGTCGGGGGCGGTGATGTGACGTCGCGCGTGGTGGATGGCGTCGGTGAGCGTGGTGAAGGAGTGAAGCGTGTCGTGGGTGACGGCGGCAGTGAGTTGGTGCCGGAGGGGCTGGGGGATGCCGGAGAGCAGGACTCGGGCGTTCCGGCGGTGGTGGGCGTCCATGGTCTGCCGAAGGGCGAGCAGGCTGGTGGCATCGCAGGCGTAGACGCCGGACAGGTCCACGATGACCACGATGGTCTCGGCCCGGGCGACCGGCTCAAGCATGCGTTGCGCCGTGGTGAAGAGCAGCGGGCCTTCGAGCCGGTAGACGGCGACTGCGGTGTCGGCGTTCGGCGTGGGCGGGTTCTGGCGGGGAAGACGGACGGGCAGGTGATGGACCCGGGCGGCCTGCGTCACGGTGCGCAAGGCGAGGGCGGCGGTCAGAAGTACGCCGACGGCGACGGCGGTGACGAGATCGACCGCCACGGTGACGCCTGCGGTGACGGCGGTGACGGCGAGCGGTCCGTGGCCGGTGCGGGCGAGTGACCGCAGTGCCGCGAGGTCGATCATGCGCCAGGCCGTGAAGAGGAGGATGCCGGCGAGCGCGGCGAGGGGGACGGCGGAGACCAGGGTGCCCGCGGCCAGGACGGCGAGGGCGATGACGGCGGAGTTGGCGAGGGCGGCCAGGCGGGTGGTGGCGCCGGAGCGGATGTTGATGCCGGTACGGCAGACGGTGCCGGTGGCGGCCATCCCGCCGCAGAGAGACGCAGCGATGTTGGCCGCTGCCTGGCCGAACAGGACCCGGTCGCCGTCGTACCGGTGCGTGGTACCTGTCATGGTGTCCGCCGCGGAGGCGGTCATCAGCGACTCCAGGGCGCCCAGAGCCGCCACGGTGAACACCGACGGCAGCAGATCGGGTACGGCCTCCGGCCGAAGGTATCCGGCCGACGGGGCCGACAGCCCGGCCGGCAAGGGGCCGATGAGGGCCAGCGGCAGTTGGAGGAACCGCGCCCCCGCTGTCGCGGCGGCGACCGTCAGGAGCGGCCACGGCCAGCCCGGCCGGAGTCGGTTCCCGGCCAGACACGCCGTCAGCACCGCGAGCGTCGTCGCCGCCGGCGGCACGGCACCGCTGCCGGCGCCTGCGAGCGCCCGGCCCGCGCCGATCAGGACGCCGCCTTCGCCGGGCGCGCCGCCGCCGAGGGCCAGGGGGATCTGCTGGCACACGATCACCAGGGAACTGCCGGTGATGAAGCCGGTCAGTACCGGCGCCGGCACCAGGTGCACGAACCGGCTGGCACCCAGCAGGGCCATGACCAGCAGCACCAGGCCCGCGAGCAGGCCACAGGTCAGCACCCCGGGCGCCCCGTGGGCGTGGGCGACGGGGAGCAGGACGACGGCCATGACACCGGTGGGACCGGTGATCTGCCAACGGGAGCCGCCGAGCAGCGCCGCCACGGCTCCGGCGACCACGGCACCGACCAGCCCGGCCCGCGCCCCCAGACCGGCGGCGACGCCGAAGCCGAGCGCCATCGGCAGCGCGGCCACGGCCACGGTCGCCCCGGCCAGCAGGTTCGTCACCGGCGCGCGCTTCAGCTGGGCGAACTCGACCCGACCGGGCAGCAGGACCCTGAACCGCCGCACCGCCACAAAACCAGCGGAGTATTGCAGCGGTCTTCTTCTGGACATGCGGTCTCCTTTTCATCCCATGCGATGGGTGGGTATACACGGGGACCCGCAGGGCTGGAGACGCGAATCAGGAACAGCAGCGTGCAGAGCTTCCCGGCCGGCCGATCGGTACGCCGGACCAGGGGCCGGCGCTGCGACCCATCATGAATTGGCGGACGCAGCGTGCCGCTTTCCTCCGCTGAAACGTCGCAGAGTTCCATCGCCGGCCACAAGAGAGAAATGTCGTTCGAGGCATTCCCTGCAAGGTCGCCTCCAGAAGAAAAAGACAGAAGGAATTTCGATGCATTGCGCAGCTCAAGCGGGGGCGTGCGGCGGATTCGCGCGCCCGGTAGCGCGCGGCCCGGGCCGGGCGTGCTCCGTGCGCCCGCATCGCGTCGGATACCGAATACTTCGGTTACCGATGTAACTTCGGCGGTACGGCGGAGCCGGAACCGTACCCACGCCAGGCCCCGGCTCCGTCGTCGGCAGGGCTGGCCGACCGTACGTGGAGGTACAAGGTGTCCAGTGACTTGAGGCGGGAGCGAATACGGCCGCGCGGAAGCGCAGGGCGCCTTCCGGAGGTGCTGATACGGGAGCGGGCCCGGCCGGAGCGGATACGCTCCCACCCCGCGGCCTGGCGGCTGGCCGTGGCCACGGTGTGCTTCGGGGCCTTCATGGGCCAGCTCGACGCCAGTGTCGTCACCCTGATCTTCCCCAGCCTGCGTGCCGAGTTCGGCGTTTCGCTCACCGCGGTGACGTGGGTGTCCCTCGCCTACCTGCTCACCCTCGTCGCCCTCCTGCTGCCTGCCGGGCGCCTCTCCGACGCCCGTGGTCGCAAGCTCCTCTACCTGTACGGGTTCGTCGTCTTCACCGCCGCCTCCGCAAGCTGCGCCCTCGCCCCCACGCTCGCGGTGCTCATCGCCGTGCGCGTGGTCCAAGCGGCGGGCGCGGCGCTGATGCAGGCCAACAGCGTCGCGCTGGTGGCCACCAGCGCACCTCCCGGCCGGCTGCGCACGGCGCTCGGTGTCCAGGCCACGGCCCAGGCTCTCGGGCTCGCGCTCGGGCCGCTGGTCGGCGGGGCACTCGTCACGACCCTCGGCTGGCGCTGGATCTTCGCGCTCAACGTCCCTGTCGGGGTGATCACCGTCGTCGCGGGCCACTACCTGCTGCCGCGTACCCGCCACCGCCACAGCGCGCCCGGCTTCGACTGGCCGGGGCCGGTTCTCCTGGCCGCGGCCACCAGTTGCACGCTGCTGGCCTTGTCCGCTCTCTCCCGTGCCCCCGTCTTCCCCTGGCGGACGATCGCCCTGCTCATGGTCGCGGCCGGCGCGGTGGCGGCGTTCATCGCATGGCAGCGACGGACGTCCCACCCGTTGCTCGGCCCGGAGTTGCTGCGGCCGAGGCCCGTGCGGTTCGGTCTGGCCGGGGCCCTGTGCGGCTACCTCGTCCTCTTCGGTCCCCTGGTCCTGGTTCCCCTCGTGCTGACCGCGCACGGCTCCGATGCGCTGGAGGCGGGACTGGTACTGACCTGGCTGCCGGGCGGCTTCGCCCTCGGCGCCGCCCTGGCCGAGAGGACCCTGCCCCGTGCGTGGGGCGAAAGGGCCCGATGTACGTGCGGCGCGGCCATGGGCACCGCCGCGCTCGCCGCGCTGTGCGCGCTGCCGCTCACCCCGACCGTGCTGCCGCCCTTCCTCGCCCTGCTCGGCCTCGGGCTGGGGGTGTTCATCCCCGCCAACAACGCCCTGGTCATGGCCGCGATCCCGCCGCGCTGCTCCGGCACGGGCGGCGGCCTGGTCAACATGGCCCGCGGAACCGGCACCGCTCTCGGCGTCGCCCTGGTCGCCCTCGCCCTCCAGCTCCCCGGCACCGCTGTCTGGCCCCAACCGCCGCACCGGGCGGTCCTCGTGCTGCTGGCGGCAGCCGTGATCACCCTCACCACCAGTCGCCTGTCACGGCCTGCTCCGGTAACTTCGCGCTGACGGCACCCGGTTGATCGGCAGTTCCGGATTACAGTGGCCACATGCCCCCGCAGCACAGGCCCGCCGAGCCGTCACCGGCCGGCCCGGACACCGCGAACACGCCGGAGGCCCGGCTGCTGACCGAAGCCGTCACCCGCCTGCGCCGCGCGCTGCGGGCCTCGATCCGTACCGACTACCCATGGGAGACCCTGCCCATGGCCCAGGTCGAACTCCTCCAGGTCCTGGCGGAACACTCACCCGCCCGCGTCGGCGACCTCGCCACCCGCCAACGCCTGGCCTTCAGCACCGTCAGCGGCCTCATAGGGCAAATGATCAACGCGGGCCTCGTCGCCCGGGCCACCGATCCCCACGACCGCCGCGCCTCCGCCGTCACCCTCACCGACACCGGCCGACGCCAGCTCACGGCCTGGTCCGACGCCCACGAACAACGCCTCAGCGACGCACTCGCGGCACTGCCCGACGACGAACGGGCCACGGTCCGCGCCGCCCTGCCCGCCCTGCTGCGCATCGCCGACCTGCTGGACCCGAACACCCCTGCCTGAACCCGGAGCCCGCCAGGACGCGTCGGCACCGCCGACCGCGGCCGCAAGGCCGCGATGCCGCGCCGCCGGAACGCCTCAACGCCTACGCCAGACCGGCGGGCGCTTCTCCGCGAAGGCGCGGGCCCCCTCCTCCGCGTCCTTCGAGGCGTTCACCGGGGCGGCGATCTCGTCCTGTGCCGCGAAGGCCGCCGCGTCGCTGCGGCCGCCGCAGACTTGCTGCACGCGCTTGATGGCGGCCAGCGCGAGAGGGGCGTTGCGGGCGATCCGGTGGGCCAGCTCCAGCGCGGCCGACAGGCTCTCGCCATCGGCAACGACCCGGTTGACCAGACCGAAACGCTCGGCCGTCGCGGCCGTCAGCGGCTCGCCGGTGAGCAACGCCTCCATGGCGACGTGGTAGGGCAGGCACTGCGGCAGCCGCAGGGCGCCGCCCTCGGCCGGGATGAGGCCGCGGGTCACCTCGGAGAGCGCGAAGAGGGCGGAGCGCCCGCACACGATCAGGTCGCAGGCGAGGGCGAGTTCGAACCCGCCGCCGAGTGCCCAGCCCTCGACGGCGGCGATCAGCGGCTTCTCCGGATGGGCCCGGGTGAGCCCGCAGAATCCCTGGTCGCCGATGAGGGGTATGCCCTCGGTCGGGAACGCCTTGAGGTCCATGCCGGCGCTGAAGGTGCCCCCGGCGCCCGTGATCACTCCGACCGACAGCGCGTCGTCGTCCGCGAAGCGCCGCAGTGCGTCGGCAAGTTGCTGCGACACCGCGCGGTTGACCGCGTTGCGGGCCTCGGCCCGGTCGATGGTCATGACGCAGACCCGGTCCTGGACGGACGTGGTCACCACTTCCTTCACGTGCTCCACCCTTCGTGGTCCTCCCGTCCACCGGCCCGGTGTCCGGCACTCCGCTCGACGACACCTGCCCAGCGGCGCCGACGGGCACTCCCGTCGTGCGGAACTCCTCGACCGGTCACCTGCCGAGGAGTTCGCCGAGGCCTTGGCGGGTGGCGGCGAGCACGACCCGGTCCTGTGGGCGCAGGACGTATCCCCGGTGGAGGTCCCAGACGAGGGTCTGGGGGCGTTCGCCGGGTGCGTGGGGCGGTGGCGGGGCGGCGAGGTCGGGGAGGCGGTCGTCGGGTTCGGTGGTGTCCAGGGCGATGACGCGCCAGGCGCCGGGGCGGAAGGCTTCGGCGACGGTCCGGCCCTCCAGCTCGGGGTGGCCGCGGACTTCGACGGCGGCGAAGATGAGGACGCGTCGTTCGACGGGGATGGCACCGAGTATGTGGCGGCCCATCATGGCTCCGGCGAAGGCGGGGGCGGCGAGGGTGGAGACGCTGCGGCTGCGGGTGAGGGCGTGCGGGTGGGCGGTCCGCAGGGTGCGGTGAACGGCGGTGGCGAACTGGTCGTCGAAGAGCCGGAGGGCGACGCGCAGCCGGGGCTGGAGGGCACGTGCGGACAGCGCGGCTTCCAGATTGGTGCTGTCCGTGCTGGTCAGCGCGAGGAGGGCCTGGGCGCGGTGGGCGTGGGCGGCCTCCAGCACGCCTTCCTCGGTGGCGTCGCCCAGGATGACGGGGACGCGCAGGCGGCGGGCGAGGGCGATGCCGCGTGCCTGGGGGTCTTCCTCCACGCACACCACGGGGATGTTCATCTCCCGCAGCCGCGCGAGGACTCGGGTGCCGACCTTGCCCAGGCCGAGGAGGACGACGTGTCCGGACAGCCGGCGCGGCGGGCGGCGCAGTGCGGAGGCGCTGCGGAAGGTGCCCAGTCCTTCGAGCGCGGCGGCGACGAGGACGGGGAGGAGCAGCATGCCGGTCAGTCCGGAGAGGAGCTGGAGGAGTTTGCGGGCGACGGGTTCGTCGGTCGCCGTGCTCACCGCGGTGTCGTCCGGCAGGAGCAACGGGCCGTCGCCACTGGTCTCCGAGCCTTCCGCGCCTCCGGGGTCGTCGGTGGTCGACGACAGCAGCGCCAAGGTGCACAGCCCCGGGTCGGCGACCTGGCGCGGGCCGGGGGCGTGCGTTCCCGGACGTGACCATGGGGTGCGCGGCTCTCAGCGGTTTGTGCGCGTCGGCAGGCGCCGTGGCCCTGGCCCGGACAGCGGGCTGCGACCACGTGACATCGTGAAGAACCGGAACTTGTCGGCCTGATCGCTCTGTGGACGGCGCGGTGAGCAGCCGTCACCGCCGCCCTCCGGCTACTCGGCCTGCTCCTCGGTCAACCGGCCGGGCTCCCCGGATGCGCGGCCGACGCCGCGCTCGTCAAGGGCGGCCTGGCCACTCCTGGTGGGCCCCGCAGGGGACAACTGGCTAGGCCGGCTCGGCGGGGTCGTGGGTGATCAGGTCTCCCGGCTGGCACTGGAGGACATCGCAGATCCTCGACAGGGTCGAGAAGCGGATGGCCTTGGCCCGCCCGTTCTTGAGCACGGACAGGTTGACGACGGTGATGCCGACCTGCGCGGACAGTTCGGTGAGTGTCATGCCGCGCTCGGAGAGGAGCCGGTCGAGGTGGATCCGGATCGCGTGGAGTTCCTCTTCGGGCATCAGATGGTCCCTTCGAGGTCCTCTCGCATGCGCACGCCCTCACGCATGATCTTCCCCATGATCACTGCGGCGAGACCGGCGAGGACGAGCACCTGCGGCCCGGAGACCGTCGGCCCGGAACCTACGGCCGGCGCCATGCTCCCGACGAGCCAGGACTGCGACCAGCCGACGGCGAGGCCGGTCAGCGGTGTTCCCACGGCGACGAACCAGCCGAGAACGGAGAGCCGTTGCGAGGCCGCGTCGGTGAACGGCCCCTGCAGCAGGACCGCCTTGAGCAGCCGGGAGAAGAGCAGCAGCGCGAGGGAACCGAACAGCAGCCAGGGCAGTTCGCCCCCGAGGTCGGCGGCGCGCTGCCCCGCGGAGGGACTGTCCTGGCAGAGGCGCGCGGCACTGCTGGACGCATCCACGCCCTTGCCGAGCGGCAGGTTGTCCGCCAGCGGGGCATTGCGCCAGAAGCCCGTCTGCACGCAGACCGCCCCGTCGTCGAGCATGTGCGTGACCCCCGTGCCGATGAAGGCGAGCCCGCAGAGCACCGCCAGCGCAAAGGTGACCGAGGCCAGGGTCCTCGTGAGTCGTGTGTTCACCGCGTGCCTTCCTATCGATTTTCGATATGCTCAAGACTAGAGGAGCATATCGATATTCGACAAGTTCACGGCCGCCGACGAGACTGCCCCGGCGGAGCCGGAAGGCGACTTCCATCCGGGATCGGCCGACGGGAGCGTTCAGACACCTCTGCGATCGGGCGGCTCCGGCCTTCAGTTGAGTGCGAAGCCAAGTGGGGAACCCGAGCAGGCCCGGGGAAAGTCGCGGATCTCCACCACCGTTCGCCCGCGTACACATTCCCGGCCGCCGGCGCCCTGCCGGCCACCCTCGCCGTCGCCGGCCGGCTCCCCGGCCACCGCTCACCGCAGCCCCGGAGCGCCGGCCACTGCGTCAACACCCTGCCCCTGGGTGCGCCGTGATCGCGCCACCGGCTCCCGAGCGGGTGATCATCCCTGAATGACAGGCATGGGTTCGTGACGATAAGTGATGACGCTGTCGCTCCCTGAGCCCCGTGGGGCTGTGGCAGATAGTGTGTAGAGAGAGCGTCAAGGGACGCAGGGTGTGCCGGGAAGTCCGGTCGGCGTCGAAGGGGTCCGTGTACCTGTTGACATCGACGCCCCGGAGGTTCGCAGATGCGCACTGCCCGCCGTGAGCGTTCCGTCTTCCTCGGCCTGCTGCCCTGGCCTGAGCGTGTGGAAGTGGCCCGGGCACTGCGGACGGAGACGGTCGGCGGGCTGGTACTGCTGGTGGCGGCCGTGGTGGCGCTGGTGTGGGCGAACACCCCGCTCAGCGGAGCGTACGAGCGCATACGCGACTTCCGCTTCGGGACACCGGCGCTGGGTCTGGACCTGTCGGTGGGGCACTGGACCGCGGAAGGCCTGCTGACTCTCTTCTTCCTGGTCGCCGGGATCGAGCTCAAGCGCGAGCTGGTGGTCGGCGGGCTGCGTACCCCGGCCACCGCTGCCCTGCCTGCGGCCGCGGCCGTATGCGGCATGGCCGTTCCCGCCGCGCTCTACCTGGCCACCGCCGCTCTCGGCGGAGGCAGCCCCAGGGGCTGGGCCGTGCCGATGGCCACCGACGTCGCCTTCGCGCTGGCCGTCCTGGCGGTGCTCTCCACCCATCTGCCCTCCGCCCTTCGGGCCTTCCTGCTGACCCTGGCGGTCGTCGACGACCTGGGCGCGATCCTGGTCATCGCCCTCTTCTTCACCACCCGGCTGAACCCGGCCGCGCTGGGCGGGGCACTGGCCGGGCTGGTCGCCTTCTGCCTGCTCCAGCGGTACCGGGTACGGGGCTGGTGGTGGTACGTGCCGCTCGGGGTGACGGTCTGGGCGCTGACCTACAACGGCGGGGTGCACGCCACCGTGGCCGGCGTGGCGATGGGCCTGATCCTGCGCACCGTCCGCGATGCGGGCGAGGAAGCCTCGCCCGGGGAGCGGACCGAGCATCTGCTGCGGCCGGTCTCGGCCGGGGTTGCGGTACCGCTGTTCGCCCTGTTCGCCGCCGGCGTCGCGGTCTCACCGGCCGCCCTGGGCCAGGTGTTCGCCCGCCCGGAACCGCTGGGAGTGGTGCTGGGACTGGTCGTCGGCAAAACGGTGGGAATCTTCGCAGGCTCCTACCTGGCGGCCCGTTTCACCCGGGCACGCCTCAACCCCGACCTGGCCTGGGCGGACGTGTTCGCCCTGGCCGTGCTGGCCGGGATCGGCTTCACCATCGCCCTGCTGATCGGCGAACTCGCCTTCCCCGACCCGGCCGACGCCGAACACGTCAAGGCCGCCGTCCTGCTCGGCTCTTTCATCGCCGCCACCCTGGCGGCGCTGCTCATCAAGCGCCGCAACGGGATCTACCGTCGCCTGTGGGAGGCGGAGACGGCCGACGAGAACGCCGACGGCGTCCCGGACGTCCACCGGCAGAACACCCCCGGACACGGCAACGCCCGAGGCGGAGAAGAAGGAGGCCCGGCCATGCGTGCACGGGAACTCGCCGAGCCCTACCCCTTCGTGACCACGGACGACGACGCGATGGACGCGGCCCGGATGCTGGCCGAGCAGTCATTGCCCGCTCTGCTGGTCCTCGACACCGACGGACAGCCGTACGCCATCGTGCCCGGCTCCCGGCTCATCGGGCAGCTCATCCCCGCCTGCATCACCGATGCCCCCGCACTCGCCCGCGTGGCCGACGACCGGCACGACGAGCTCACCGAACGCCTCGCCGGGCTCACCGTCGCCGAATGGGCACCCAGCCGCCTCTACCCGCCGTCCGTCGTCGGACCCGACGCACGCCCCATGGAGGTCGCGACCCTGATGGCCCGCACCCACAGCCCACTGGTCGCCGTCATCGAACGCACCGACACCGGGACGAGCCTGCTCGGCACGATCACCGCCGCCCGCCTCGTGCAGCACTTCCTCACGGTCGCGCCGTAAACCGTGGTACCCCGGCCGACCCACCATGGTTGCCAGGCAGTCTTCACCACCGCCAGGAAGCGGGAGGCATACGGGGAGAGGTTCCCTCACATCACCGGCTGAACGACCAACTCAATGTGGTCGGCATCCGGCCAGGTCTCCGCGACCTGTCCGTTCACGCAGCTGAAGTCGCCGGTGCCACCCAGTACGGGCTCCCACCACGGTGCACGGGTACGCTCCGAATCGATTCGCCATGCGACGGTAGTGGATCTGCCCACTGTGAAGTTCCAGGGTGACGTCGGCCAGCACGACGGGCGCCCCGGCCGTCACGTCGACCACGGTGACGTCGGCGTAGGCGCCTCCCGCCCCCGCTCCGGCAGCGTTGAAAAGGTCGAACGCCGTGACATATCTCCAGCCCGCTTCAGGGGCCTCCGGAAGGGGACTGCCTGTTCGCCGGGCGATCAACTTGATCGTGTGTCTCGTCCACCGTCGATCGTCAATCACTGTGTTCGGCACGTTGGCACTGTGAGCACAGAATCCGTCGCGCCGACTGCTCGTGGGTCGCTTTCCCCACCCCCGCGGTCCGTCGCAGCTCCTGGTGCTCGACCGTCGAATGCTCACGGCATACGGCGGCGCCGCGCTGGCGGCATGGCCGACCTCGTCGCACCGTCCGGGGAAGCCCTCCCGGGCCAACTGGACGGGCGCCGTGTGGTCGTGGGTCCGGCCGATGCCCCGGCGCAAGGTCGAGCCGCACACGGCAGGGGCTCGTACGGTCCGCCACGACCTCGGATTCCCGGGAGACGTACGGCAGATGCCGGCGAGCCCGGAACTCGCCACATCTTCCTGTCGATCGGCACCCTGGCCGTCATCTACGAACTCGCCGGCCCCGGCATGGGATTCGCCGGGATCATCGGAGTCATTCTGCTGATCCTCGGTTTCACCTCGCTCAGCGTCCTTCCGTTCAATACGGCGGGCCTGCTCCTGCTGCTCCTGGCGGCCGCTCTCTTCGTCGGTGAGGTACTCACCCCCGGCATCGGGTTGTTCGCTGCCGACGGACGGCGGCACTGATCCTGGCGGGGGTCTTCCTCTTCCGCGGGGAACTGGGGGTGAGCCCCGGCGTGTTGTGGCCCACGGCGATCATCGCCGGAGGCGGCACCGTACTCGCGGACCGGTTCGCCCGGCGGGCGCGGGCGGCTCCTCCGCACACCGGTGAGCAGGCCCTGACAGGAAGGGAGGCCGTGGTCCGGCGCGCGGACGACGGCGTGGGACAGGTCCTGATCGAGGGGGCCTGGCGGACGGTCCGGATCCGGGACGCCCCGCTGCTCGCCGGACAATCCGTGCGCGTCGTCGGCCAGGAGGGCCTGGACCTCATCGCCGAAGACGCGGGACCCCCGACGGGCGGGGAAACCTCCGAGGAGGATCGTGCCGGAGTACGAACGCAGGGTGATCTTCCGGCTGGGACGGATCACCGGGGCCAAGGGGCCGGGGCTCTTCTTCATCATCCCGGTCGTCGACCGCATGACGCGGGTCTCCCTCCGTACCGTGACGATGGACTCCCCGCCGCAGGACGTCATGGCAAAGGACAACGTCACGGTACGGGTCAGCGCCGTGACCTACTTCAACGTGGTGGACCCCAACCGCTCCGTCCTCGCCATCGAAGACCACATCAAGGGCACGTCCCAGATCGCCCAGACGACGCTGCGGAGCATCCTCGGCCAAGTCGACCTCGACGAACTCCTGGTCAACAGAGACGAAATCAACCAGCGGCTCCACCGCATCATCGACGACGTCACCAACCCGTGGGGCTTCAAGATCACCCTGGCCGAGGTCAAGGACGTGGAACTCCCCGAGCCGATGCGCCGGGCCATGGCCCGGCAGGCAGGGACCGAGCGGGACCGCCGCGCCAAAGTCATCCACGCCAAGGGCGAGTTCGAAGCCGCCGAAACCCTCGCCGACGCCGCGGACCGCCTCGAAGGCCATCCGGTGGCCGTGCACCTGCGGATCCTGTCCACCATGACGGAGATCTCCTCCGAGCGGAACTCCACCCTCATCTTCCCCTGCCCATGGAGATCCTCCGCCTCGTCGGCATGCTGCGCTCCGCCGGGGCATCCGGTGCGCAGGGATCCGCCCCGGGGCGGCCCAACTGAACCGTCTCCGTCCGCCCCGCGCCTCAGCGTCCGGCCCGGCGTGCGCGCTTCAGGGCGTCCGCGAGCTGCTCAACACCGGGGGCACCGGAGGCGTGTCCGCCGGCGTCGCGGTAGATGCGACACGACACGCTGACGGCAGTGTCCGGGGCGGCGAAGGGATCGGTGCCGTCGATCAGCAGCGTCGGGGAACCGTGCATCCCGCACCGGTCCGCCTCCTCTTCGTTGGTGATCACGCATACCTCGGCCGGGGCGGCATCATCGGGCAGCACCTGTTCCAGGCGCTCAAGCAGCACGGCAGCGTTCGGGCAGTCCGGCACCGCCAGCACCACGAGATCCATGATCATTCCCCTTCGGTGCTGTGGGATGGCTCTGTACGGCCAACGGTAGGTCTCATCCCCTGCGGGGAACCGTGAGCACGGTCACCGAACCAAAGCCGATCCCGTGCATAGCGTGGCGGCACGAGAAAGGTCTCCACCCCGAGTGCGACGAGGAGCAAGGTCATGTGGCGGGCTGTATGGAACGGCACGGTGATCGCGGAAGCGGACCGTACGGTGATCGTCGAGGGCAACTGCTACTTCCCGCCCGAATCGCTGCGCCGCCAGTACCTCACGGCGAGCCGGACGTGGTCTCTGTGCTTCTGGAAGGGGCTTGCCCGGTACTGGACGGTCACCGTGGACGGCGTGGCGAACCCGGATGCGGCTTGGTCCTACCCGCATCCGAGCCCGCTGGCGCGCCGGATCAAGAACCATGTCGCGTTCGGGCGGGGGATCGCGGTCGAGGACGGCCCGGAGACCGGACGGTGACCGGGCGACCGGCCCGGTTCGCCGCCTGGGCCGCCGGGGCCGCGGCCGTCGCTGCCGGCGGGTACGCGGGGCTGGTCAGCGGGGCGCTGCCCCTCGATGTCGGGCTGGGCCGGCGCGTCCGGCCGCTCGGGCCGCAGACGCTCGATATCGGCGTGCCCCGCGACCTCGTCTTCGATGTGATCGCCCAGCCGTATCTGGGGCGGGCGACACGGGCCATGCGGGAGAAGGTCCAGGTCCTCGAGCGCGGCAGCGACATGGTACTGGCCGCCCACTTCACGCCACTCGGCGGCAGCCGGTTCACGGCCGTGACCGTGGAGACGGTCCGCTTCACCCGGCCGGAGCGCGTCGACTTCCGCCTGGTGCGCGGCCCGGTCCCGCACGTCGTCGAAGCGTTCGTCCTGACGGAGCGGGCGGAGGGCACCCGCCTGGTGTACGAGGGCGAGCTGGGCACGGACCTGTGGCGGGCCGGAGCCTGGTGGGGTGCGAAGGTGGCCGGCCGGTGGGAGGCGGCCGTCGCCGCCTCGCTCGCCTCGGTCGCAGCGGAGGCCGAACGCAGGGCCGCGCACCGGTAGCCGGTTCGGTGAGCGCGCTTACAGTTCGTGGCCCGGTGCGGGGCCTAGCGTCGGTTCCATGGTGCTGCGGATCGTGCTGGGCACGGTATGCACGGCGATGGCCGTCGGCCAGCTCGCCTCGATCGGCGAGATGCCTCGCATCCTCGCCGCCTACGGGCCGGCCGGCGGGGCCGCCACGACGGCTTCGGCCGTCGCGCTGATCGTCGGTGAGCTGGTGTGCGGGGTCTGGTTCCTGGCCCGGCCCCGCTCCCGGGCCATCGTGCCTGTGTGGGTGTACACGGCGGTGGCGGTGCTCTGGAGCACGCTGGCGATGCAGGCGTACGCCCGCGGCCTGACGGTGCCCAACTGCGGCTGCTTCGGGATCTACCTGTCCCAGTCGCTGAGCTGGTTCGTGCTCGTCCAGGACGCACTGATGCTGATCTACGCGGCACTGCTGCTGCGCGGCTCGCGCCGGGCTCCGGTCGCGCTCGCCAGACCGGACGACGCCGGCCGGGCCGACGGCCGGCGCGCCCCGGGCATGGAAGCGTGAGAAGACGGGCCGTGAGGTCCGGAGGCCGTGGGCGGCGCGGGTCGGGCAGGGTGCTCGCCCTGGTGGGTGCCGGGCTGGTCATGGCGGTGTGCTGCGCCGTTCCGCTGCTGGCGGCGGGCGGGGCGCTCGGTGTGGTCGGCGGCGTGCTGCGCGAGTGGTGGCTGGTTGCCGTCGGGGTGGTGGTCGTGTGCTGCGGCGCGGTCACCTGCCTCCCGCGCTGTCGTGCGCGGCGGCGCCGTGGCCCCGGGCCGGAGGAGTGCCGTCCGTCGGGACCCGGCCCCTCTGACGCCGCCGGTCACGGCAAGCCGCCCGATCCGGGCGAAGACGACGCCCCCGGGCCTCGCGGTCTCCCATGACCAGCCCGGACGTCCTGCGGTTGATCCCCGGCGCCGCCTCGGTGTGGCGCTTGCGGCCGGGCGCGGTCCCGGCCGCGCCCCGAATGGAGGAGTCCCCATGACCCCAGCCCCCGTGCCACGGCGCAAGGTGGACCGGGACGAGGTGTTCGTGGAGTTCACCAAGTCCGTCTGCCCGATGTGCAAGACCCCCGTCGACGCCCAGGTCAACATCCGTGACGGCAAGGTGTACCTGCGGAAACACTGCGGCGATCACGGTGAGTTCGAGGCGCTGGTGTACGGGGACGCCGAGGAGTACCTGTCGTCCTCGCGCTTCAACAAGCCGGGCACGATCCCGCTCGCCTTCCAGACAGAGGTGAGGGACGGCTGCCCGAGCGACTGCGGGCTGTGCCCGGAGCACAAGCAGCACGCCTGCCTGGGGATCATCGAGGTCAACACCGGCTGCAACCTGGACTGCCCGATCTGCTTCGCCGACTCCGGCCACCAGACGGACGGTTACTCCCTCACCCACGCGCAGTGCGAGCGGATGCTCGACGCCTTTGTGGCGTCCGAGGGGGAGGCGGAGGTGGTGATGTTCTCCGGCGGCGAGCCCACCATCCACAAGCACCTCCTGGACTTCATCGGCCTCGCCCAGCAACGGCCGATCAAGAACGTCAACCTCAACACCAACGGCATCCGCCTCGCCACCGACAAGACCTTCGTCGCCGAACTGGGCAAACGCAACCAAGTACCGGGCCGGTCGGTGAACATCTACCTCCAGTTCGACGGCTTCGATGAGCGCACCCACCGGGAGATCCGGGGCCGTGATCTGCGCGCGTTCAAGCAGCGGGCGCTGGACAACTGTGCCGGGGCCGGGCTGACCGTCACTCTCGTCGCGGCCGTCGAGCGCGGTCTGAACGAGCACGAGGTCGGCGCGATCATCGAATACGGCATCGACCATCCGGCCGTCCGGTCGGTGGCCTTCCAACCGGTCACCCACTCCGGCCGGCATGTGCCCTTCGACCCGCTGGACCGGCTCACCAACCCCGACGTCATCAAGCTCATCAACGCCCAGCGCCCCGAGTGGTTCCGGAAGGGCGACTTCTTCCCGGTGCCCTGCTGCTTCCCCACCTGCCGCTCCATCACCTACCTCCTCGTGGACGGCGAACCGGGAAACCGCACGGTCATCCCCATTCCGCGCCTGCTGAACATCGAGGACCACCTCGACTACGTCACCAACCGCGTCATGCCCGACGACCGCATCCGCGAGGCCCTGGAGAAACTGTGGTCGGCCTCCGCGTTCATGGGCACCGCCACGACCGAGGAGAAGCTGCGGGCCACCGCCGAGGCCCTGGACTGCGCGGACGCCTGCGGCATCGATCTTCCGGCGGTGGTGAAGGACCTCGACGACAAGGCGTTCATGATTGTGGTGCAGGACTTCCAGGACCCCTACACCCTCAACGTCAAGCAGCTGATGAAGTGCTGCGTCGAGGAGATCACCCCCGGACGGACGGCTGATCCCGTTCTGCGCGTACAACTCCGTCGGCTACCGCGAACAGGTCCGCGCGGCGATGTCCGGTGTGCCGGTCGCGGACGTGGTGCCCAACGCGCTGCCGCTCGCCGGCCGGCTCACCACGACACCGTACGGCTCGAAGACCGTCCCCACCGAGGCGAAGGAGCGGTCATGAACAGCGATGAGATCAAAGCCTGTTGCGCCGACGCCTACGCCAAGGATGCCGTCGCCCTCCTGCTGGGCGACTCCTACCACCCCGGCGGGACCGCCCTGACCCGCCGTCTCGCCGGCCGGCTCACGCTGACACCCGGCGCCCGGGTCCTGGACGTGGCATCGGGCCGGGGCACCACCGCGCTCCTGCTCGCCGACGCCTACGGTGTGCGGGTGGACGGCGTGGACTACTCGGCCGCCAACACCGCCCTCGCCCAGGGAGCGGCGCAGGCGGCGGGGCTGGCGGAGCGCGCTGCGTTCACCACCGGCGACGCGGAGCAACTGCCCTACCCGGACGGGACGTTCGATGCGGTGGTGTGCGAGTGCGCCTTGTGCACCTTCCCCGACAAGGCACAGGCCGCCGCCGAGTTCGCCCGCGTCCTGCGCCCCGGAGGCCGCGTCGGCATCACCGACGTCACCGCCGCCCCGGACCGGCTCCCGCCCGAGCTGACCGGCCTCGGGGCCCGTATCGCCTGCGTCGCCGACGCCCGCCCCCTGGCCGAGTACGCCGCCATCCTGGCCGCCGCCGGGCTGCGCACCCTGACCACCGAGCGCCACGACGAGGCGATGCTCCGCATGATCGACCAGATCGAGGCGCGGCTGAACCTGCTGCGCATCACCGCCCCCGCCCGCCTCGCCGACGCCGGCGTGGACCTGGCGGCGGCCCCGGCCGTCCTCGCCGCGGCCCGCGCCGCCGTCGCGGACGGCACGCTCGGCTACGCCCTGCTGACCGCCGTGAAGTCACCCTGACATGCCGCGATCTCTACTGCCGGGTACGTAAGCGCCCTCACATACCCGCACCTGCCCTGCGCCCTAGCGTCGGCGACGAGAGCAGAAAGCCACCCGTGAAAAGGAAGGCGATCATCATGACCGCCACTGTGCACGTATCCCCGAGGATCGCCGTGATCCCGCTCCACGCGGCGTGGGGTGCCGTGGCCGGGCTGGCCGGCGGCGTCGGGATGGGTATCTGGATGTCGGTGTCGAGGCCGGTGATGGACACCGCGATGATCACTATGGTCGCCGGCCTCCTCGGCTCCGCCAACGCCTTCGCCGGGTGGCTGATCCACCTCGCGATCGCGCTCTTCGCCGGCATCACCTTCGGCGCCCTGTTCGGCCAGTACGTCCAGCGGCTCGCGCCCGCCGTCGTTCTCGGCCTGGCCTACGGCGCGGTGTGGTGGACCGTCGGCGCCCTGTGGATCATGCCCGCCAATATGGGCATGCCCGTCTTCGAATGGAACGACGTCACTTCCTCCAGCCTCGGCGCCCACCTCGTCTACGGCCTTCTGGCCGGCATCACTTTCTCGTGCATCGCCCGGATGTCGGGCAAGCGCGCCGACCGGACCACGGCATGACACCGGCACCCCCGGCGTCAACACCTGATCCCGGCTCACCGCGCCGGGGGACGGAACCTTCCCCCGGCGCCCCGGACCACTACTGTCTGGCCACCGGCGCGGGCACGCCGGCCGGCCCGGCGTGGGGCGCCGCACCCCCGCCCTGGGCCCCGGGACGACGCGAGGAACCACACCACATGAACCACACCGGCGACGAGGCCGAGAAGACCTGGTGCATCTCCGAGGTCGACATCTTCCGCGACCTGAACGCCTCGGAGATGGACGCCATCGCCGCCGCGGCCCCGATGAAGACCTACAGCGCCGGCGAACTGCTCTACTCGCCCGCCCAGCCCTCCGAAGTGCTGTTCATCCTCAAACAGGGCCGGGTGCGGATCTTCCGGGTCTCCGCCGATGGCCGCGCCCTGACCTGCGCGATCATCACACCGGGCACCATCTTCGGCGAGATGGTGCTCCTCGGGCAGCGGATGTACGACAACTTCGCCGAAGCCCTCGACGACGTCACCGTCTGCGTCATGAGCCGCGCCGACGTCCACCGCTTCCTGCTGTCCGACGCCCGGATCTCCGCCCGCATCACCGAGATCCTCGGCCGCCGCCTGACCGACCTCGAACAGCGCCTGTCCGACAGCGTCTTCAAATCCGTACCCCAGCGCATCGCCACCACCCTGGTCGCCCTCGCGGCCCAGACCCGGCCCGGCGTGCTCGGGGCCCGCAACCCGCAGATCGCGCTCACCCACCAGCAGATCGCCGCCCTGGCCGGCACCTCCCGCGAGACCACCACCAAAGTCCTGCGCGACCTCGCCGGCCAGCACCTCATCCGCCTCGCCCGAGGCCGCATCACCGTCCTCGACCCGGTACGGCTCACCGACCACGCGGGCTGACGCCACCGAACCATGAACACCCACTCGCCGCCCGGCCCGCAATTCAGCCGACCCCGACCACCAGGAGCTGCCCCGTCATGCGTGCCCGCCTCATCCTCCCCGGCCTCCTGGCCGCCACCGCACTCACCCTGACCGGCTGCGGGACCGAGGACACCGCCTCCTCCAACCGCGCCACGCAGAACTCCGGCCCCGCGGCATCCGGTTCCGCGCCGGCAACAGCCGGATCCGGCGCCGTAGCCGTCCCCGAGGCACTGCGGTTCACCGGCACGACCGTGGACGGCAGGCCCTTCGACGCGGCGACGCTGGCGGGCAAGCCCACCGTGCTGTGGTTCTGGGCCCCGTGGTGCCCCGCCTGCAAGGCCCAGGGCCCCGAGACCGCCAAGGCCGCCGACCGGTTCGAGGGCAAGGCACACGTGATCGGCGTAGCCGGACTCGACAAGCCGAAGGCGATGAAGGACTTCGTCACCGACACACGCGTCGGCACCTTCCCGAACCTGTCCGACGAGGCCGGGGCCATCTGGAAGAAGTTCAAGATCGCCCAGCAGAGCTTCTACGTGATCCTCGACAAGGACGCCAAGACCGTCTTCACCGGCAGCCTCCCCGCCGGCAAGGGCCTCGCCGACAAGCTCGGCCCGCTCGTCGGCTGAACCGCCGTGACCGGCCTGCCCCTGGCCCTTGCCCTGACCGCGGGCATGCTCGCCGCCGTCAACCCCTGCGGCTTCGCCCTCCTGCCCGCCTACCTCTCCCTGCTCGTCCTGGGCGACGATTCCCCCACCGGCACGACCGCCGTCACTCGCGCGCTGGCCGCCACCGCGGCCATGACCGCCGGATTCACCGCCGTCTTCGCCCTGTTCGGACTCGCCATCGCCCCCGTCGCAGGCCAAGTCCAAGAACACCTGCCCTGGTTCACCATCGTCTTCGGCCTCCTGCTCGCCCTGGCCGGCGCCTGGCTGCTGGCCGGACGTGACCTGCCCGCCCTGCTGCCCAGACTCCGCCGCGCCCCCACCGTCAGCCGCTCTGCGGTACCGATGGCTCTGTTCGGCGCCGCGTACGCCCTTGCCTCCCTCGGCTGCACCATCGCCCCCTTCCTCGCCATCGTCGTCTCCGCCTTCCGCAGCGGATCCACCCTCGACGGCATCACCCTCTTCACCGCCTACGCGGCAGGTATGGGCGTGATCGTCGGCGCCGCCGCCCTGACCGTCGCCATCACCCGCACCGCCGGCGTCGCCGGCCTGCGCCGCCTCGGCCCGCTCGCCTCCCGCACCGGCGGCGCCCTGATCCTCCTCGTCGGCGCCTACGTCGCCTACTACGGCTGGTACGAGATCCGCATCCAGCGCAACCCCACCGCCCACGACCCGGTCATCGACACCGCCGGCACGGTCCAGAGGACCCTCGTGGGAGCCATGGACGCGATGGGCCCCCTAGCCATCGCCGCCGTACTTGTCGCTGTGCCGGTCGGAGGCGTGATACTACGTCGGCGGCGTCCCCGCGCAACGGGCCAGGCGCCCGCCGGCCCCGGCAACTCGCCTGCCCCGTAAGGCGAATCGGCACGACGAGAGTCACACACCGGGCACAGTGGCCTCCCACTGGTTTTCGGCAGAGGACTCCGGCCGCTCGGGGATCGCAGGGAGCGCGAGCCGCGTCGTGCGGTGCGGCGGATCACCCGGCGGCTCAGGACCGTACGGCGGAGGCCGACTGTTCCAGACGGGAACGAAGGGTGGCGGCGAAGTCCTCGGCGCGGGCCAGTTGGACGCGGAGTTTGTCGACCTGTTCGGCGGCGGCCTGCTCGTAGGTCCGTACGCGCTCCAACAGGGCCTCCCGCTCGCCGGGGCCGAGGACGTCGTCGGCGTCGAGGCGGTCGGTGGCTTCCAGCAGGTCGCGCATCTGGTCCAGGGGGAAGCCGAGCGGCTTCATACGGCGGATCACCATGAGCCGCTGCACGTCGGTCTCGGTGTAGAGGCGGAAGCCGCCCTGGGAGCGGGCGGAGGGAACGACCAGTCCGGTCTCCTCGTAGTGCCGGATGGTGCGCAAGGACAGCTCGGTCCGCGCGGCGACCTCGCCGATCTGCATGTGCTTGCCGTCCACGCCCGTGATCCTCCGGCCCTTCTCGTCCCTGTCGGCCCCGGCCCGGCCGGGCACCACCGATCTCTACCCTAACGTTAGGGTAGAGTTGCTGGTGGTGAGGGGTGGAGTGCCGATGCCTCACCGATTGCCGTGTCGGGGCCGATCGCGTCCCCGGCGAAGATCCGATTCCTGCAGGAGAGAAGCGTGCGCGAGCCCATGACGCCCGGCGCCGCCGCCTGCCCGCCGTGACGCTTCGCCCCCGGACGTGAGCCCGGCCGCGCCCCCGCGCGGTCCCATCCGTCCCTTCCTGGTCTTCCGGCTCCACATCTCACGGGGCCGTCCGCGGGGTGCCGGCCCGGCCCCTCCGCGTCCTCCCGCGCACCCCGGGCCTGCCATGGGGATGTGCCCGAGAACGACAGGTTCCTTTTCCGTTGTCTTCTGCTGCTTCCGCCGTGTCCCCGGCCGCGCGACTGCGCGGTCTGAAGCCCGACTGGCTGTCCGATCCGAAGGTCTGGCGCACCGAGGTCCTGGCCGGCCTGGTCGTCGCCCTGGCCCTGATCCCCGAGGCCATCTCCTTCTCGATCATCGCCGGTGTCGATCCGGCGATCGGCCTGTTCGCCTCCTTCACCATGGCCGTGACGATCGCGATCGTCGGCGGCCGCCGCGCGATGATCTCCGCTGCCACCGGCGCCGTCGCTCTGGTCATCGCCCCGCTCAACCGCGAGCACGGCCTCGGCTACCTGGTCGCCGCCGTCATCCTGGCCGGTGTCTTCCAGGTGATCCTGGGTGCGCTGGGGGTGGCGAAGCTGATGCGGTTCATCCCGCGCAGCGTGATGGTCGGCTTCGTCAACTCCCTGGCCATCCTGATCTTCATGGCGCAGGTCCCCGAGATGCGGAACGTGCCCTGGGCCGTGTACCCGCTGATCATCGGCGGCCTCGCGCTGATGGTGTTCCTCCCGAAGGTCACCACCGTCATCCCCGCGCCGCTCGTGTCGATCGTCGTCCTGACCGTCCTCACGGTCGCGGCCGGGATCGCGGTACCGAGCGTCGGGGACAAGGGCGACCTGCCGTCCTCCCTGCCCGTTCCGGGCCTGCCGGACGTGCCGTTCACCATGGAGACGCTGACGACGGTCGCGCCGTACGCGTTCGCGATGGCATTGGTCGGCCTGATGGAGTCGCTGATGACCGCGAAGCTGGTCGACGACATCACCGACACCCGCTCCAACAAGACCCGCGAGTCCATCGGCCAGGGCATCGCCAACATCGTCACCGGCTTCTTCGGCGGCATGGGCGGCTGCGCCATGATCGGCCAGACGATGATCAACGTAAAGGTCTCCGGCGCCCGCACCCGCCTGTCCACCTTCCTCGCCGGCGCGTTCCTGATGGTGCTGTGCATCGTCTTCGGCCCCGTCGTCTCCGACATTCCCATGGCCGCGCTGGTCGCCGTCATGGTCATGGTGTCCTTCGCGACCTTCGACTGGCACTCCATCGCGCCGAAGACCCTCAAGCGAATGCCCGCAGGCGAGATCGCCGTCATGCTGATCACCGTCGCGGTCGTCGTGGGCACCCACAACCTCGCCATCGGCGTCGTCGTCGGCTCCGTCACCGCCATGGTCGTCTTCGCCAAGCGCGTCGCCCACCTCGCCGAAGTCACCGCCGTCACCGATCCCGACGGCAGCACCGTCGTCTACCGGGTCACCGGGGAGTTGTTCTTCGCCTCCTCCAACGACCTCGTCGGCCAGTTCGACTATGCGGGCGACCCGGACAAGGTCGTCATCGACCTGAGCGCGGCCCACATCTGGGACGCCTCCTCCGTCGCCGCCCTCGACTCCATCGAGAACAAGTACGCCCAGCGCGGCAAGACCGTCGAAATCACCGGCCTGAACGACCCGAGCGCCCACCTCCACGGCAAGCTCACCGGCGAACTGGCCAGCCACTGACCCCCACACCACAAGCTCACAGCGGAGGACCCCGGCCCAACCGC
The DNA here is from genome assembly GCF_015999245.1 of Streptomyces sp. AV19. Taxonomy (GTDB): domain Bacteria; phylum Actinomycetota; class Actinomycetes; order Streptomycetales; family Streptomycetaceae; genus Streptomyces. The sequence continues at coordinate 210,423 of NZ_JAEAMR010000020.1, forward strand.
CAGGGTCCTCTGCTGCCTCCAGACCGGCATTTCACCCGTCACCGCTGCGGAAACCGCCGTCCTACGAAGGACCTCGATAGGTGCCGAAGGTCCACAGGTTGCCCTCCGGATCCTTCACGGTGAACGTGTACGCACGAGCACCCGACCCGAACTCGGTGTCATGCGGTGGTTCGAGAATCTCCCCACCAGCCTCGCGCACCCGCCGATGCACCGCGTCCACGTCATCGGCAACGACATAGACCGCGCCGGTTCCAGCCCGCATCCGCCCATGCACACTGTCCGTGTGCCGAGTCGAACCGAACACCAGCACACCACCGCCCGGCCAGCGCAGCTCAGCGTGCCCGATGCCGTCGTGCTCATCCGGCGTGGCCACCACCTCCGCGAAACCCAGCACATCGACCAGAAAACGCAGCGCCGCCCTCGTGTCGTCGTAATGCAGGATCGGCCACACGGAGGACACGGAAGCATCGGGCGACATGCCACTCATCGTAAGCCCGCAGGCATACCGCGCCTTGACCACCGCCCACCCGGTGCAAGCCCGAACTCTCCGGCCTCGCGGCACAGACGCGGAATCGTTCTTATCCGCGGCTTTGTCTTCTGAAGGCCCGGGAGGCGGCGGCCTCGCCGGAGATGCCGTCGGCGCCGTGGCACCCGTGGCCGAGGCCCTGTCATGCGGGGAGGAAGCTCTCCGTGCCGGACCACGGTGTTCCGCCATGGCCCACGAACCCGGGCGGACGTCGGCAAAAACTTGACCGACGATCGGCGAACTCCCGTGATACCGCACGATTCCGCCGTGCGTCGGTCGGTTGCCCCCAGCTGGGCATGTCGGGGCAAGAGGGACGCATGACGACGCTCGTGAAGCCCTGCGCCCCGAGGTGGACGTCCACACCGCCGACGGCCTCGTGGTACGCGATCTCCGGGCCCGGGGCGCGCCCCGTCGCTCCTGATCCCACCAGGCCAGGCGGCCTATGGTGACGTCGTCCCTCTCGTCGACGCGACGGGCCGGCCCGCACCCGTACCGCTTCACCCTCAGCGTGCCGACGGAGACGGCCCACTGGGCAACGGCCGGTGGATCCATTCGACGAGCGGGCGACCGTGGCCAGTGGGCCGTCTCCGCCACGTCCGCCGTATCCCCGTCATCCAAGCAGGCCGCCCTTCCACACCGTCCACATGCCGGCCCGGGACGGTCGGAGGGCCCAGGCGCCTTCTGGCTGTTCCCGCCCCCGCACAGCGCCTTCGCACGCTCCTCTCCCCCGACGGCCGCCCCAACGGCTGCAGTGGCGCAGCCGAGACGAAGTCCCCCGCCCGATTGGCGCGTTGGAGACCGCCCGGTCGCTGCGGGGACCGGGCGGCGCGCCGCCGGAGCCCGTGAGTCCTCAACTCGCCCCGTGAGCACAGCAGGAGCACCGCACGGCATCGCCTGGGCCTTGGCCGGGCACAGCAAGGACGACGACTTCCTGCGCACGACGTTACCCGTCAGCCGCACTCAGATGTGCCACTCCCGCTGGGGATCTCCTCACGGCCCCGGTAGCAGTCAGGCCGTACGGGGACGAGGAAGGGGAACTCGTGGACGCCGTCGGGCACGTAGAGGTCGGCCAGGTTGTCTTCCGCGGACAGGGCGAGGATCGCCCGGCGGTAGGCGGCGAGGACGTCACGGCGCGAGCGGGCCATGGTGAACTCCGTTTCGCCGGGGCGGGAGAACCGCGGCGCGATACGCCCCCTCACTGGCCTGGTACTCCGCCCGCCAGGAACGCGTATGTTCCACGGTCGATACCTTGATTCGCCGGGTTTTTCTTGCTAGACACCGCCCATGACCGATCATTCCCCGGACGCCACCGACTGGCGCATACTCGACGCCCTCCAGAGCAACGGTCGCGTCGGATACGCCGAGTTGGCCCGCATCGTCAACATGTCCCCGAGCGCCGTGACCGAGCGGGTGCGGCGGCTGGAGGAGGCCGGGGTGATCGAGGGGTACACGGCCGTCGTCAGCCCCGAGCGGCTCGGGATGCCCGTGCTCGCCTTCGTCCGGCTCCGCTACCCCAACGGGAACTACAAACCCTTCCACGACCTCCTCGACACCACACCCGAAGTGCTGGAGGCACACCACGTCACCGGGGACGACTGCTTCGTCCTCAAAGTCGCCGCGCGGTCGATGCGGCATCTGGAGGAAGTCGCGGGGCGAATCGGGGCGTTGGGGGCGGTGACGACCAGTGTCGTCTACTCGTCCCCGCTGGCGCGCCGGGCGGTCAGTCGGGGCTGACGGACGCCGTCCGCTGGCGGACGGACGAGCCCGACCGGTCCTTGACCACGCGCAGTTGGACCGGGATGCGGCGGCGCAGGTCGGGCACGTGGCTGACGATGCCGACCGTACGGTCGCGTTCGCGCAGGGAGTCGAGGACGTCCAGGACCTCGTCGAGGGTCTGCTCGTCCAGGCTGCCGAAGCCCTCGTCGATGAAGAGGGTGTCGAGGCGGGTGCCGCCCGCCTCGTCCGTGACGACGTCGGCGAGGCCGAGGGCGAGGGCCAGGGAGGCGAAGAACGTCTCGCCGCCGGAGAGCGTGGCGGTGTCGCGCTCGCGGCCCGTCCAGGCGTCGACGACGTGCAGGCCCAGGCCGGAGCGGCCGCCGCCGGCGCTGCGGGCGTCGGAGTGGACGAGGGTGTAGCGGCCGCCGGACATGCGGTGCAGGCGTACGGTCGCGGCGGCGGCGACCTGTTCGAGGCGGGCCGCGAGGACGTACGACTCCAGGCGCATCTTCCGTTCGTTGTGGACGGAGGTGCCGGCGGCGAGCGAGGCGAGCGCGGCCACGCGGTGGTACTCCGCGCGCAGTGGGGCGAGGCGGCGGGCGTCGGCGGCGGCCTCGGAGGAGAGCCGGTCGAGGGCGTCGCAGCGGCGCCGGGCCTCGGCGTCGCGGTCGGAGGCGGCGCGCAGGCGCAGTGTCGCGGCGTCGGCGGCGGACCGGGCGGACTCCGGGTCGGCGGGCGGGAGTTCGGCCGCCGAGGCGGCCGCGGGGTCGGCGAGGCCGGCCGCGACGGCCGCCTCTTCCTGGCGGCGGGCCTCCAGCCGTGTCTCCAGGGCCTGTTGGGAGGGCTCGTCCAGCAGGGCGTCGGCGGCGAGGGCGGGCGTGGCGAAACCGGCCCGGTAGGCCGCGTCGGCGAGGCGGGCGTCGGCCTCCTTCAGACGGGCGGCCGCGTCGGCGGCGGCTCCGGCCGCCCGGGCGGCGGCGGCAAGCAGGCCGGCCCGCTCCTCCAGCAGGGCCGCGCGGTGGCCGACGGACTCGGCGCCGTCCCTCGCCCGCTCCAACTCCTCGCGCAGCGACTCCTGTTCGCGTTCGAGGTTCTCGTGGCGCGAGGCGCGGGCGGCGGCGCGCAGCCGCGTCGCCTGCAAGTCGGCGCCGCGCCGCTCGTGTTCGCGCTCAGCCTCCTCCAGGGCCGCGAGCGCGGCGGGCAGGTCGGCGGCGGCCTCGCGGGCCAGGGCGACGGAACGGTGCAACTCGTCTGCGGAAGAGGCGAGTTCGGCGGTCGGAACATCCCCTGCCGCGGCCGCGGCGGCGGCGAGGGCCTCGCGCAGCGGGCGGTGGCGCCGGTCGGCCGCCTCGCGGGCGGCGTCGGCGCGCTGGTAGGCGGCCTCGGCGGCCTCCTCCGCCGCGCGGTCCACCTGGCCGGCGTCGGCCCGGGCGGGCGCGGGGTGCTCGGTGGAGCCGCACACGGCGCAGGACTCCCCGGCCCGCAGGGCGGCGGCCAGTTCGGCGGCGATGCCGCGCAGGCGGCGCTCCTTGGTGTCGAGCCAGTGCTCGCGCGCCCCGGCGGCCTCGTCGCGGGCGCGGGCCAGTTCGGCGGAAGCGGCGTCGGCCTCGCGGGCCAGTTCGTCGCGGCGGCGGGCGGCGGAAAGGCGCTCCTGGGCCGACTCGGCCCGGGTGGCGAGCTGTTCGGCGCGGGCGGCGGCCTCCTGCGCCGCCGCGACGCGGGCGCGGCGGTCATCACGCAGGGCGGGCCAGGCCGCGAGCCAGGCGGCGTCCTCGTCGAGGGCGTGCTCGTCGGCGCGGGCCTGGCGGTCCAGGGCGGTGATCTCGGCGGTGACGGCGGCGGCGCGCGCCTCGGCGCGGCGGGCGGCGGTGAGGGAGCCGAGCTCCTCGCGGTGGGCTCGTTCGAGGGACAGGAGCTGCTCGGCCCCGGCCTCGTGGTGCTCGCGGGGGAGCCGGGCGCGGGCGGCCCGTTCGGCCCCGGCGGCCGCGGCGTGGGCGCGTTCGGCCTCGGCGTGCAGCTCCAGCGCGGGGGCGACACCGGCGGCGGCCCGGGCGCGCTCCAGGCGGGCGCGCAGGGCGTCGTACTCGGCGGCGCTCGCCGCGAGTTCGACCGAACGTCGGCGGGCAGTGGCGTACTGCCCCTGGAGGCGGGCGCGTTCGGCGGCGTCGGCGGCGCGCCGGGCCGCGTCCCCGTGCCGTTCCTCGGCGGCGAGGAGCGCGGCGGCGGCGATGTCGCGGCGCTCTCGGGCGGTGGAACGGGCCAACGCGGCCCATTCCAGGACCGCTTCGGCGAGCCCGGGATCGCCGGGGGCGAGCGGGCGGGCGGCGCCCCGCTGGGCGGGGACGCCCGCCACCGCGCCCGCAGTCGGCAGCGCGGGGTCGTCCGCCGCCTGCCCCATCCGGTGCCCGAGCGCGAGCAGCCGCTCGTCGCCGGCGCGCACCCGCGTCTCGGCGGCACGGCGCAGCTGGGCGAGGCGCTCCTCGACGGCGGCGAAGCGGCCGGTGTCGAAGAGCCGGCCGAGCAGCTTGGCGCGCGCGGTGTCCTCGGCGCGCAGGAAGCGGGCGAAGTCGCCCTGCGGCAGCAGGACGACCTGGCAGAACTGCTCGCGGCTCATCCCCAGCAGCCCGCCGATCTCGTCGCCGATCTCCTGGTGGGAGCGGCTGAGCCCGTGCCAGGCGCCGTCGCGGTGCTCGCGCAGGGCGCTGTACGCCCGCTCCCGGGTGGAGCCGGTGCCGCGCCGCTTGGGGCGGAGCTGCTCGGGCCGGCGGGTGACCTCCAGGCGGCGGCCGGCGACGGTGAGGTCGAGGACGACCTCGGTCGGGGTGTCCGGCGCGGCGTGGTCGCTGCGCAGTCCGCCGCCGCTGCCCTGGCGGGCGCCGGGGACGCCGCCGTAGAGGGCGTAGCAGACGGCGTCGAGGACGGAGGTCTTGCCCGCGCCGGTGGGGCCGTGCAGCAGGAAGAGGCCGGCCGAGGACAGCGCGTCGAAGTCGATCCGCTGGGTGGCGCCGAAGGGCCCGAAGGCGGTGATCTCCAGCCGGTGGAGCCTCATCGGGCCGCCTCCTCGCGCTCGGTCCGGTCCAGGCGGACGGCGTCGAGCGCGTCGGTCAGGACGGCCCGTTCGTGCTCGTCGGGGCCGTGGCCGCCGCGGACGTGGGCGACGAAGTCCTCGGCGATCTGCCGGTCGGAGCGGCCGCGCAGCCGCTGGGCGTAGGAGGCGAGGTCGTCCTCGGGGGCGCGGTCGGGCTCGAAGACCAGGCTCAGGACGTGCGGGAAGCGGCGGGCGAGCCGGGCCATGGGGTCGTCCGGCCGGACGGAATCGGTGAGGGTGACCTCCGTCCAGGACTCCTCGTGCCGTTCGAGGGCGGGGTCCTCCAGCAGCTCGTCGAGGCGGCCGCGGAGGCGGGCGAGCGGGCGGGGCACCGGGCAGTCGACGCGCTCGCCGGTGACGGAGCCGTCGGCGCCGAGGTCGACGAGCCACATGGTCTTGCGGTGGTCGGCCTCGGAGAAGGAGTAGGCGAGCGGCGAACCGGAGTAGCGGACGCGCTCGTTGATCGTCTGGCAGCCGTGGAGGTGGCCGAGGGCGGCGTAGTCGACGCCGTCGAAGGTCTCGGGCGGGACGGCGGCGACGCCGCCGACGGTGATGTCGCGCTCGCTGTCGCTGGCGGCGCCGCCGCTGACGAAGGCGTGGGCGAGGACGACGGAGCGGGTGCCGGCGGGCCGGGCGGCGAGGTCGGCCCGGACCCGGTCCATGGCGGCCTCCAGGACGGCCGCGTGGCCGGCGGCGCGGGCGCCGAGGGTGTCCTTGACGAGCGCGGGTTCGAGGTAGGGCAGGCCGTAGAGGGCGACGTCGCCGTGCTCGTCGGCGAGGACGACGGGGGTGCCGCAGGAGGCCGGGTCGGTGCGCAGGTGTATCCCGGCCCGGTCGATGAGCCGGGCGCCGACGCCGAGGCGGCGGGCCGAGTCGTGGTTGCCGGAGATCATGACGGTGGGCACGCCGATCCCGGCGAGCCGGTGCAGGGCCTCGTCGAAGAGCTCGACGGCGGCGAGCGGCGGGACGGCCCGGTCGTAGACGTCACCGGCGACGAGCACGGCGTCCACGGAACGCTCGCGGGCGGTGCGCACGAGGTGGTCGACGAAGGCGCGCTGGGCGTCGAGGAGGCCCACCCGGTGGAAGGACCGGCCGAGGTGCCAGTCCGAGGTGTGCAGAATCCTCATGCCAGGGCTCCGACCTGCATGTTTTCCACTCCTCCACGCTCTCGGTCAGCACCGGTCCAGCACGGTACTCGATGTCAGCACCAGTCACATCGGCACCAGACAGAACGCGGTCCGTCACCGTACGCAGTGTGTCATCCGGGTCAGGCGTGAGATGGAGCGGGTGGACGATTTGGCTTGGTGGACATGTTCTGCCTGCCGGAGGAGGGGGCGGTCTCGCGGACGGCGTTGCCGATCGGGGAGTGACAGACACCGAGGAGATCGGCGAGGCCGGTCATGGCGCACAGGCCGCGTTCATGGAGGATGGCGAGCGGGACGTGTTCGCTGCTACTGATCTTCTGGCGGAAGACTCCGCCGCGGGTGCCGGGCCGGCGTGGTCCGCTTCGTCGCTGGTAGCCGGGGTGTTCGGCTTGCGCCGTCTGCCGGGGAGCGAACTGTTCGGCCGGCGCTGCCGGTCCCCGGGCCGGGGCTGCCGCCGGCGCAGGGCGGCGGCATACTCCGGGCCGAACGTGGCGCACCAGGCCCGGACCGTCTCGTAGGACACCGTGACGCCCCGCTTGTGTCGAGCTGTCTGCAGCCCCAAGTGCGGGCCGCGGCAACGGCGCTGGGATCTGCAGGCAGGTTCCTGCTGACGGCATTCCGGGGATCCAGGGTGCGGGTGCGGGCCAGAAGCAGAATCGCATCGCTTGGCGGCGGGCAGGGCGCCCGGGCCGAGCATCCGGCGCCAGGTCGCGGAGCCGGATCCGGAGAACAAGTAGTCCGGAGAGCAAGTAGTCGGTGACGTAGGCGAGGAGCATGCCGGCTCGAGGATTGCCGCGTCCGCTCGGCGCGTCGGCGGCCAGGGTCGTCAGGAGCGGGTCTGTACCGCTGTCAACGGTGGCTCTTCGTCGTCCGGTTGAGGATTGTGGAGACGGTGCGGGCTTCTGCGGCGACATCGGTGAGCGTGCCGTCGGGCCGTGGCAGGGGTGGTGTCTCGGTGTGCGGGCGGCCGCCCCGGACGGTGTCGGCGAGTGCGCGCAGGCAAGCCTCGATTCCGGCTGTCTCGTCCGGTGCCGGGTGCGGGGCCCCGTGCCGGGCCTGGACCCCCGCCGCGGTGATCAGGTCTGTCATGCGTTCGAGAGAGGTGGCCAGAGGCTGCCAGGCGGCGGCCCGGGTGCTCACGGGCGGCGGTTCGGCCAGGGCCTGCTGGAGGCTTGTCCGGAACGCGGAAAGGCGATGGCCGGTCGCGCGCAGCCGCACCGATCGCCGGGTGCGGTCCGTGCCGAAGGCTGCCGCGAGGTGGTCGGCCACGGCCTCCGCCGTGTCCGCGAGCCGCGCCTCGGCCCTGGTACGTCGGTCACCGGGCCAGAGCGCGTACCCCAGGACCAGGGCGATGGCGCAGCCGATCAGGCTGTCCAGCAGCCGGAAGCCCGCCAGTTGCGGGCCCATCGGGCGGGGTGTCTCCAGTTCCAGCAGCAGCAGGAGGACCGGGGTCAGGGTCATGGTCTGGAGCAGGTAGCCGCGGGGGGAAGCGATCGCGAGGGCGGCGGCGAGCAGGGCCAGGACCAGCGCGTCCCAGCCGCCCTGGGGAACCACGACGAGCAGTACCGCCGCCACGGCGGCCCCGGCGAAGGTGCCGAGGGCACGCAGCAGGGCGCGGACGAAAACGGAGCCCATATCGGGTTTCACGACGAAGGCGACGGTGAGCGGGATCCAGTAGGAGCGCGGTACGCCGATCACGGAAACCAGCGCCTGCGCGCAGCCGATGCACAGCGCCAGACGTATGCCGTACCGCCACGAAGCCGGGTCGGCGAATGCCCTGCGCACGGCGTCGGCCGCCCGGCCCGCCGGGAGGGCGGAATCCCCGGTCCCGCCCGGGCGGGCGGCCGGGGCGTCGGCCAGCGCGGCGGTCGCCCGGTGCAGTGCGGCCCGCAGCGCACGCTCTTCGGGTGTGCCGGGCCGGAGTCCGGGCAGGCGCACCCGGCCGCGTCCGGTCCCGACGGCATCGGCGAGCGCGCCGATGGCCTCGGTGGTCCCGGCCGGTGGCGGGGTCCTGCCCCGGTGCAACGCGGTTGCGCTCTCGGCGAGGGCGTCGGCCGCGTCGAGCAGGGCGAGCAGCCGTGCCTGCTCCGGCCGCCGCCCGTAATGCCGCGACCGGCAGAGCAGCAGGACGTCATGGGCGTGTGCGAGGGCCGACATCACTGCCGTCCGTGCCGCCGCCCAGCCGGCCGACCCGGCCAGGGGCAAGGACGTGGCGATGGCCCGGTAGACCTCGGCAACGGCCACGCGCTCGGCGCGGCCACGGCGCACCGGCCAGGCAGCCATCGTGAACAGCAAGGTCAGCAGGCCGCCGAGCAGGAACAGCGCGGGCGGCTGCCACCAGGGGCCCGGCATGGGCAGACCGGCACCCATCACCGACGACACCAGTGCCGTCATCCCCGTCATGGAGGACACCGCTCCGATCGTGCTGATCAGGCCGGCCGGCAACCCGATCGCGCACAGCACGCCGACGGTCACCCAGCCGTGGTCGTGGACCCGGCCGCCGAGCAGCAGGCCGAGGGCGTTGGCCAGTTGCGGGCACACGATGTTGACGGCCCGCCTCCGGTAGGTCTCCGCGGCGGGGACGGCCGAGCTCATCATCGCCCCGGTCGACACCATCGCCGCCTCGGCGGTGCGGCCCATGGCGAGGCCGGCCGCGACCGGGCCGGCGATGACGACGACAGCCCGTCCCGCGGCCGCCCACGGCACCGGCGCTCGCCGCGGCCGAACCGCCCGCACCAGCCACTCGGGCACCACGGAACGGTTCACGTCACCGTGAACCGGCCGCGCGAGGGCGGACGCCGTCGATGTCGACGAGGAGATGGCGGGGGCCGCGTGGGCTCGGGTTCGAGCGGTAGGGGGGCGGGTCGGTGACGAGCCGGGGGTTCTCCAGCCGACGGGCGAGTTCGGTGAGGGCGATGCGTCCTTCGGGGCGGGCCAGCGGGGCGCCGAAGCAGTAGTGGATGCCGCCGCCGAAGCCCAGGTGTTCGTTGGGCGCCCGGTCGGGGTCGAAGCGGTCGGGGTCCTCGACGAAGCCGGGGTCGCGGCTGCCGGAGGCCAGCACGAGAACGACGGTCGAGCCCCGGGGAATCGTGGTGCCCGCGATCTCGATGTCGTCGAGGGCGATGCGGTTGGCCAGCATCTGTGACACCGGGTCGTGGCGTACGAGTTCCTCGATCACCCGGGCGGGCAGGCCGGGTTCGTCGCCGCGGCGCAGCCGTTCGAGGACGTCGGGGTGGCGGAGGAGGGTGAGCATGCCGTTGGCGATGAGGTTGGTGGTCGTCTCGTGTCCGGCGACGAGGAGGAGGACCGCGTTGCTGAGCAGTTCCTCGCGCGACATCGGGGGGTCGGGGGCACCGCCGGCGAGGAGCCCGGACAGCAGGTCGTCGCCCGGCCGGCCGCGGCGGGCGTCGAGGAGTTGGCCGAAGTAGTCACCGAGTTCGGCGACGGACACGTCGCGTCGGCGCTCCCGTTCCGCGAGCGGTCCGGTGGACGGGTCGGCGCCCCTGATGATCTCGGTGGAGAGGTCCCGGAACCGGGGCTCGTCCTCGCGGGGTACGCCCAGCAGTCGGCAGATCACCGTGACCGGGACCGCGTACGCGAAGTCGTCGACGATGTCGATGCGCGAGGCACCCGACGGGTGCGCACCCGCCAGATCGTCGATCTCGCTCGTCACGGCCGCGAGTACTCCGGGAATCATGCCGTCGATCCGGCCGGGGCAGTGGGGCGGCCCGAAGCTCCAGGTCAACAGGCGGCGGACACGGTCGTGCTCGGGCGGGTCGAGCCCGATGAGATTGGCCGGCAGCCTGGCCGGGGCCTCCGCGGGCGCCCCGGCCGACGGCGCGTCGTTCTCTGCCGGGAGGTTGCGCAGGTCCGAGCTGATCCGCGGATCGTGGAGCAGGGAGACGATCTCCCGGTAGGTGCTCACAGCATAGGTCCCGTCCTCCACCCGCGCCACGGGCGTCTTCCGCAGCTCGGCGAAGAGCGGGTACGGGTCGTGCCGGTTGGAGGCGTCGAGGATCTGCTGCCAGAGGCTGCTCGGGGTCATGTGGGCCTCTCCCTCAACTCCCCCCTCAGGGGTTCCCTCTCCTCGGCTCCGGATCGGAAGTCATGGACTCGGAGGCGATGGATTCGGAGGTCACGGATAGGGCCTGCCGGCCTTCGCGGCCCGCCGTTCGCCGGGCCGGTGGCCGGTGACCACGACGGTCGCGTGCGGGCCGGGCCTGTCCGGGATCCCGGCCGCCACCGGGCGGGCCTCGTCGGGGCGGCCGACGGCACGGGACGGGGGCGGGAACGGCGCCGCCCGGTCGATCAACTCCTTGTAGAAGTCGAGCCATTTGGAGTGGTCGAAGGCGACGGCCGCGGTGATCCGCCCCCGGTAGCCGTAGACGGCCACGAAGCGGCGTTCGGCCAGGGACCCTTGGGCGACGACGACCTGGTCGGCGTAGGTCGGCACGCCGACGGACTTGATCTCGGTGCCGAACTGGGTGGACCAGAACTCCGGCAACGCCAGGTGCGGCCAGCGGTCGTTCTGGGGGCTGAGCATGTTGTGCGCGGCGATCTCCGCCATGGCGACCGCGTTGCCCCAGTGCTCCAGGGCGAGGTGCTGGTAATCGTAGACCGGGTGCGGGAAGCGGGCCACGTCGCCCGCGACGAACACGTCGTCGGTGACGACGCCGTTGACATCGACGGCACGGCACCCCGCGTCGCACGCCACTCCCCAGACCCCTGCCGCCAGCCCCGAGCCCTCCAGCCACTCCACGTTGCGGATGCTGCCCAGCGCCGCGACCGCCACATCGACGTCCAGGACGCCGCCGTCGGACAGCCGCGCCCGCCGCAGCCGCCCGTTCCCGTCGCCTTCCAGCGCCTCCACCTGGAGGCCGCACCGCAGATCGACCCCGTTCTCGCGCTGCATCCGCGCCGCGACGCCGCCGACGACCGTGCCCAGCGCCCCGGACAGCGGGGTCGCGCCGTGGTCGACGACGGTGACCGGTACGCCCAACGCACGGCACGCCGAGGCGACTTCGCAACCCGTGAACCCGGCGCCGATGACCAGCACCCTGCCGGGACCCGCCGCCAGCCGGTACCGCAGCCCCGCCGCGTCGTCCGGGGTGCGCAGCACGAACACGCCGTCGAGCGCGGCCTGTTCCTCGTCCGGCCAAGGGCGGGACCGCACCCCGGTGGCGATCAGCAGCCGGTCGAAGGGCACCCGCCCGCCGTCGGCCAGCAGTACCTGCCTGCCACCGAGGTCGAGGCCCGTGGCCGCGACGCCCAGCCGCCATTCGGCCTCGAACTCCTCGCGGCGGGGCAGCGCCGTACCGTCCGGCGAGCCCTGGCCCAGGAGAACCTGCTTGGACAACGGCGGCCGGTCGTATGGGAGATACGGCTCGTCGCCGATCACGGTCAGCGAGCCGGTGAACCCCTCCCGGTGCAGCGTGAGCCCGGCTCGCAGCCCGGCCAGGGACGCGCCGACGATCACGACGCGCCCGGTGCGCCGGAAGCCTTCCCCGGAACCCGCGGGACGCGGGTGCCGGGCGGCCGCACCGTCGACGGCGATGGCCTGCACCGGACAGGCCGCGGCCGCCCGCAGCACCTTCTCCCGCTGCGCGTCGTCCGGACCGGGGTCGTACAGCAGCGCCTCGTCCCCGTCCATGATGAACACGTCAGGAGCCGCGAACGCGCACTGCGCGTACCCCTGGCACCGCGTGAGATCCACAACGATCCGCATGCGCACGCCCCTTCCCCAACCTGCGCCACCCCCGCCATGCCCGTACCTTCAGTGGAGCACGGCGGAAAACGCGCCGCACCTCGCGGGGAAGGAGCCTGCTCATGACGGCACCGGACAGGATCGCCCTCGTCACGGGGGCCAACCGGGGCGTGGGACGCGCCACGGCGCTGCGGCTCGCCGAGGACGGCACGGACGTGATCATCACCTACCGCTCCCACCCGGACGAGGCGGACGCCGTCGTCGACGCCGTGGCCGGGCTGGGACGCACCGCATTCGCCCTCCCCCTCGATCTCAGCGATCTTTCCGCCTTCGGTACCTTCACCGGTGACGTGCGCCGGGTGCTCCGGGACGGCTGGGAGCGCGACACATTCGACTTTCTGGTCAACAACGCCGGGGTCGGCGCCCGTGCTCCGTTCGCGGAGACGACCGTGGAGGACTTCGACCAGCTGATGAACGTCAATTTCCGGGGGGTGTACTTCCTCACCCAGAAGCTGCTGCCCCTGATCGCGGATGGCGGCCGCATCATCAACGTGTCCTCCGGCCTGACCCGCACCATCGTCGGCGACACCTCGGCGTACGCGTCGGTCAAGGGCGCGGTCGAGATCCTGACCCGTTGCCTGGCCAAGGAGCTGGGGCCACGCGGCATCACGGCCAACACGGTGGCGCCCGGCGCGGTGGCCACCGACCTGGGCGGGGGCCGCTTCCGCGACGACGCGGCGGAGCGCGCCCGGGTGGTCGCGCAGACCGCGCTGGGCCGGGTCGGCCGGCCGGAGGACATCGGCGGCGTCATCGCCTCCCTGCTGTCCGAGCACACCGGCTGGATCAACGCCCAGACCATCGAGGCGTCCGGTGGCACGCCGATGTAGGCGGGAGATGCACCCGCAGGCAGCCTCGTTCATGGGGCTGGTCGGCTACTTGGGGTCGAAGAACGGCGGGCCGAAATACATGATGTCCGTTCCTGGGTCAGGGGTGTACGGACGCCAAGTGGCCAGTCCCTCCCCGTTGGGGGAGCCCGTGGCGGTGAACGCGGTGAGCGCGCCGCCGAAGGCCTGGGCCAGGGCGTGGTCGTGCCCGTCGACGCCGCCGAGCATGGGGGCGTCGGGGTAGGCGTCGAAGGTGCCGAAGAGGAAGGGCAGATCGGCGCAGTGGCAGGCGCCGAGGTCGTGCGGGTCGTCGGGTGGGCGGCGGGTGAAGCGGTAGAGGTACGCCGGGGTGCCCTGGGCGGCACGGTGGGCGGCGGTCCCGGCGGCCGGAGCGGCGAAGGACTCGTCGGTGAGCAGGTCGGCGAGGAGCCGGACCGGGGCGGCGCCGGGGCGGCGGGCAGCGTACCGGCCGTAGTCCTCCGCGCGGGCCGTGAAGAGGGTCTGGACGTCGTCCCGGGTGAGCGTCCGGACGGCCGGGTCGAACGCGCAGAACGCCGTCATCTCGTCCTCCGTCGTACCGAGCAGCACGTCCTTGTCCCCCAGAGCGCCGTCGGCGATGGCCTGGAGCGGGGGCCGGGGCATGCCCGGGCCGCCGAGCACCGGGTACATCGGCGGTGCGGTTCCGCCGGGCCGGGCGCGTTCGGCGGCCAGTTGCCCGTACGCGGCGAGCAGGCGCTCGACCGGCAGTCCGCGCAGCGCCTCCGGGCGGGTGACGCCCAGGAAGCGCAGGTAGGCGGCGGCGCAGTCGTCGGCCTCGGCCACCTCCTGCGCTCCGATGTTTCCCGGGCCGCTCTGGGCGATCATCCGGCGTACCAGATCGCGGGTCTCCGGGGCGAGGGCTGTCGCGGAGTGCGCGCCGGCCGACTGTCCGCCGACCGTCACGGCGTCGTGGTCGCCGCCGAACGCCACGATGTTCTCCCGTACCCAGCGCAGGACGGCGATCTGGTCCCGGACGCCCGGGTTGACCGCGCCGATCTCGGGGAGATGGAGGTAACCGAGCGGGCCCAGGCGGTAGTTGGCGGTGATCACGACGATGCCGCCGAGCGCGGCGAGGCGGGCTCCGTCGTACCAGTCCCAGCCGCTGGAGCCGCTGCTGAACCCGCCTCCGTGCCACCACACCAGCACCGGACGCGGCTCCGCTCCCGGCGGCAGCGTCTCCGCGGGTGTCCAGACGTTGAGGGTCAGGCAGCCGTCCTCGTTCCAGTCGGGCACCCGCGGCCCCATGACCGCCTCCAGTCTGGATGCGGGCTGGGGCACCGAGGGGCCGGGAGCGGTCGCGTCCCGTACACCGCTCCAGCCCGGATGCGGGCGGGGCGCGGCGAACCGCAGGGCGCCCACCGGCGATGCCGCGTACGGAATGCCACGGAAGGCCACCACCGTCCCCTCGGCCACCCCGCCGACCCTGCCCCGCGAGGTGGCCACCACCGGCCATTGGACATCCACCATGAGTCCACGCCCTCCGTGCGGCCTGCGACACCCCTGCCTGGCCGACGGGCCGTCCGGCTGATGGGCGCCGGGAGCCGGGAGCCGTGCGGGACCCTCCGCGGCCCTGGGCTCCTTCTCCACTCCTAGCCGTTCTCGGGCGATCGCGCGGGCGGTGCTGCTCCGTCCGGGGGCTCTCGGGACGCGACCGGCTGTTCCCCGAGGCGGGGGCCGGCAGGGCGCCGCACTGGAACCCGCCGCCGAATTCCAGCACTTCACGCCGGAGCCGTTCCTACCTTCCGGGCCTCCCGGATCGTGGAACCGGAGGAGGGTGGGGAAGATGTTTCCCGCTGTCCCGTTCCGATCCCTGCGAAAGGACCTGTGCGACATGCCAGTGCGCACGACGCGCGACGGCGTCGAGATCTTCTACCGGGACTGGGGGCAGGGGCGGCCTGTCGTGTTCCTCCACGGGTGGCCGCTCAACGGCGATGCCTGGCAGGACCAGCTCAAGGCGGTCGCGGATGCCGGTTACCGCGGCATCGCGCACGACCGGCGCGGCCACGGGCGGTCCACCCCGGTGTACGACGGGTACGACTTCGACACCTTCGCCGACGACCTCGACGACCTCCTCACCCAGCTGGACCTGCGCGACGTCACTCTTGTGTCGCATTCCATGGGCGGCGGAGAGCTCGCCCGGTACATCGGCCGGCACGGCACCGGGCGGATCCGGTCCGCCGTCCTGCTCTCGACGATCACTCCGTACCTGCTGCAGGGGCCCGGCAACCCCGAGGGCGTACCGCAGTCCGAGTTCGACGGAGTCAAGGCCGGCCTCCTCACGGAGCGGTCGCAGTGCTGGAAGGACATGACCGAGCTGTACTTCTCCGCCAACCGGCCCGGCAACAAGGTCACTCGGGGCCTCGAGGACGCCTTCTGGTACATGGCGATGGCGATGACCGTCGAGGGCGGCATCGCCTGCGTGGACGCGTTCAGCACGACCGACTTCCACGACGGCCTCGGGAAGTTCGACATCCCGACCCTCGTGGTCCACGGCGGCGACGACCAGGCAGCCCCGATCGAAGCGACCGGACGCAAGTCCGCCGCCCTCATCCCCGGCGCCGAACTGAAGGTCTACGAGGGCGGCAGCCACGGCCTCGCCCTCGTCCCCGGCCACAAGGAGAAGTTCAACCAGGACCTCTTGGCCTTCCTCGAGAAGTGATCAGGACTCCCGTGGGGCGCGGCGCGTCGAATCGCGGCGCCCCGCCGGCGACGCCGCGTACGGAATGCCGCCATTGGCCCCTTCGGCCGCCCCACCGACCTTGCCCCGCGCCGTGGCCACCGCCGCTGCACGTCCGAACTGAGGAGCCACGAAGTGTCCGGACAGGGACCCCATAGGGTTGTCCTGTACGGTCAACGACCCGCCACCGAACAGGCCGGGCACCGGCCTTCGCCGGCAGCTCCCTGCGCAGACCCTTTTCGCGCCCGCCCCGGACGGTGGTGTCCGACCGGCCCGTCACACCTCCCCGTACGCCTCTCCGCCCAGCTCGAAGCCCGCCGTCCCGGCCGTCGCGTCGGCCAGCCAGGCGCGGAATTCCTCGACCTCCGCGTCGGGCAGGCCGACCTCGATCCGCACCCCCGCCCCGTATGTCACCTCGCGCACCGACCGCCCCGTCGCCCGGAGTTCGTTCTCCAGCTTGCCGGCGCGCTGGTGGTCGACGGTGACGGTGGCCAGCCGGTAGCGGCGCCGGGTGATCGTGCCCAGGGTGTCGAGCGCCTCGCCGACCACTCCCCCGTAGGCGCGGATCAGCCCGCCCGCGCCGAGCTTGATCCCGCCGAAGTAGCGGGTCACGACGGCGACCGTGTAGCGCACCTCGCGGCGCACCAGCATCTGGAGCATCGGCACTCCGGCGGTGCCGCCGGGCTCGCCGTCGTCGCTGGCCCGCTGCACCGAGCCGTCGGCGCCGAGGACGTAGGCCCAGCAGTTGTGCCGGGCGGTGGGGTGCTCCGCGCGGATGCGGGCGACGAACGCCTGGGCCTCCTCCTCCGTCGCGACGGGCGCCAGCGCGCAGATGAAGCGCGACCTGCTGATCTCGATCTCGTGGACGCCTTCGCGGGCGACGGTGCGGTACTCGTCGTGCATCCCGTCACCCTACGTTGACCGGCGGGAATCCCGGAGCGGGGCCGCCCGTTGAGCGGGCATGTACGCGGAACCGGGGACCATCAGACCGGGGACCATCAGGAAGATCATCGGCGGTGGTCGGTCTCTCGTCCAACCGGCGGCGCGCGGCGTACGACGTCGCGGCATGGCTGCAGGGGCGGGGCAAGCGCGTCGTGCCGGTGCACCCGAGAGCGGAGACGGTCCACGGCGAGCGGGGGTACGCCTCGCTCTCCGCGATCCCGTTCCCCGTCGACGTCGTGGACGTCTTCGTCCGCTCCGAGCTCGCCGGGGCGGTCGCGGACGAGGCGGTGGCGATCGGCGCGAAGGCGGTCTGGTTCCAGCTGGGCGTGGTGGACGAGGCGGCGTACGACCGGACGCGCGCGGCGGGGCTGACGATGGTCATGGACCGCTGCCCCATGATCGAGGCACCCCGGCTTCCCCTCCTCGCCGGGCGGGGCTAGCGTCGGACCATGATCACGACACGTGCCGCCGGCCCCGAGGACGCGGCGGAGATAGTGCGCCTGCGCCGGCTGATGTTCGCCGCCATGGACGGGCGGGACTCCCCCGGCGCCTGGGAGCGCACGGCCGAGGAGCTCGTGGCGCGGCGGCTGGGGGCCGGGCTCGGCGCGTTCGTCGTGGACGGCGAGGGGGACGCTCCGCACCTAGCCGCGTGCGCGGTGGGCACGGTCGAGCAGCGGCTGCCCGCGCCCGGGCATCCCACGGGGCGGTTCGGCTTCGTCTTCACCGTGAGCACGGATCCCCGGTACCGGGGGCGGGGGTTCGCCCGTGCGACGACCGAGGCGCTGCTGGAGTGGTTCGCGGCGTCCGGCGTCACGCGCGTCGACCTGCACGCGACGCCGGACGCCGAACGCCTCTACCGGAGCATGGGGTTCGCCGAGCACTCGACGGCGCTCTCGCTCGACCTGTCCGGGAGAGCCGGGTCCGGGACGGTCAGGCGGCCAGCCCTTCCAGCACCGTGACGCCGGGGAGTCCGGCCAGGGCCCGGCCCGGGACGATGAGCTTGCCGCGCCGGCTGCCGCTGCCGATGAGGACGTACTCGGTGGCGGCGACGGCGGCGTCGACCAGCAGCGGCCAGTCGCCGGGCAGGCCGATGGGGGTGATGCCGCCGTACTCCATGCCCGTCGACTCCAGCGCGGTCTCCATGGGCGCGAACGAGACCTTGCGCGCCCCGAGTTGGCGCCGGACGGCGCCGTTGATGTCGACGCGGGTGTGGCCGAGGGCGACGCAGGCGGCGAGGGTGGTCACGCCGGCCCGCTTGGCCCCGACGACCACGCAGTTGGCGGACTGCTCCAGCAGCCAGGCACCGTAGTTCTCCACCAGCACGGCGGTGTCGGCCACTTCGGGGGCGGTGTCGACGTGCAGCACCTGCTCGGCGGGAACGGAGCCGCGCCAGGCGCGGACGGCCTCGGCGACGGGCGGCACCAGCAGGTCCAGGCGCTCCGGCGCGGGCCGTGCGTCGTCGAAGGCGTCCATGGGGGTCCGTGGTTGGGTGATCATGATCATCAACCTAGCCGACAGTGCTCAGCGGGCGAGCGGAACCGAGACGACCATCGTCATCTCCACCGGCTCCGCGCCGTCGTTGCGGTAGCCGTGGGACAGCCCGGCGTCGAAGGTCGCCGCGCCGCCCGCGGGCACGGTGTACTCCTGACCGTCCACGAGCAGGGTGAGCGTGCCGGCGGTCACACGCACGATCTCGACGGTGCCGGGCGGGTGCGGGTCGGAGGCGCTGCTGTCGCCGGGGGCGATCCGCCACTCCCACAGCTCCAGCGGCCCCGGGGCCTCGGCGCCGACGAGGAGCAGGTTGTGGCTGCCGGCCTCGGTGGACCACATCCGTACCGCTTGTCCCTCGGGGACGAGACGGACGGGCTCGGTCCGCTCCTGGTCGAGGAGCGTGGTGATGCTGATGCCCAGGGCGTCGGCGAGCTTGACCGTGGTGCCGACGCTGGGGTTCGTCCGGGCCTGCTCGATCTGGATGATCATGCCGCGGCTGACGCCGGAGCGGGCCGCGAGGGCGTCGAGCGTGAAGTTCCGCTCGGCGCGCCAGTACTTGAGGTTACGGGCGAGCGACTGGGTGAGCCGGTCGAGATCCGTCACGTTCCATCCAAGATCTAGGTCGATGATATAGGTCGATCCGGTGCAGTGTATTGAACTATGGTGTGGGCCTCCCCACCATTCACCACACTGTACTGCGAGGTTCATCCCATGACACCGGTCTTCGCCCTGGCCACCAGCCTCCTGTGGGGGCTGGCCGACTTCGGCGGCGGGCTGCTCACCCGGCGCATGCCGGCCCTGACGGTGGTGCTCGTCTCCCAGCTGCTGGCCGTGGCGACGCTCGGCGCGGTCGTGGTCGCCACGGGCGGCTGGACCGAGCTGGGCCCGCAGCTGTGGTACGCGGTGGCCGCCGGCGTCGTGGGCCCGGCGGCGATGCTCGCCTTCTACCGGGCGCTCGCGCTCGGCCCGATGGGCGTGGTCGCACCGGTCGGGGCGCTCGGCGGGGTGCTCGTCCCGATCGGCGTGGGCATCGTGCTCGGCGAGCGCCCGGGCCTCGTCCAGTTCGCGGGCATCGCGGTCGCCGTGGCCGGTGTCGTCCTGGCGAGCGGCCCGGGCGGCGGTGGCGCCGTCGGGCGCGAGTCGCTGCTGCTCACCCTCGGCGCGGCGGCCGGCTTCGGCACGGTGATGGTGCTGATCGCCGAGGCTTCGCACAACCTCACCGGGCTGTTCCTGGCCCTGTTCGTCCAGCGGCTGTGCAACGTGCTCGTGGGCGGCGGCGCGCTGTTCGTCTCCGCGCGCCGGGGGGCCGCGGTGCTGCCCGGGGGCGGCCTCGCCGAGGTCCGCGCGGCGCTGCCGGCGCTGGCGTTCGTCGGCCTCGCGGACGTCGCCGCGAACGGGACGTACAGCCTGGCCGCGCACCACGGCCCGGTCACGGTCGCGGCCGTGCTCGCCTCCCTCTACCCGGTGGTGACGGCGCTGACCGCGCGCGGGGTGCTCGACGAGAAGCTGCGCGCGGTGCAGGCGTCGGGGGCCGGGCTGGCGCTGGTCGGCACGGTGCTGCTCGCGTCGGCCTGATCCCGGGGACGGCCGTCCCCGTACGGAGCAGTACCGGGCAGTACCGCCCGCACCGCCGGCCGAGGAGGCGTAGGAAGGGGAGGGAAGGGGCCCGCGGGAGAGGAACGGTCGGGATGCAGGTCGTGGTGGATCTCAACCGGTGCCAGGGATACGCCCAGTGCGCCTTCCTGGCCCCTCGGGTGTTCGAACTGCACGGCGACGAGGCCCTGATGTACACCCCGGCCGTCCCGGACGACCAGCGCGAGCAGGTGCTGCGGGCCGCGACGGCCTGCCCCGTGCAGGCCATCCTCGTCGGGGAGCCCGCCGGCCCCGAGCGGTCCGGTCCCGAACGATCCGGTCCCGAGCGGTCCGGTCCCAGGCGATCCGGCCCCAGGCGATCCGACCCCGAGTGATCCGTACCAAGGAGCCCCGCCCATGCCCCCGGAGACCCTCTTCCGCCGGATCGCCGACCCCGCCAACCGCGCCGACCCGTACCCGCTCTACGCCGAACTGCGCGAGAACGGGGTGACCCGGCAGGAGGACGGCAGGTACCTGGTGGGCACCTACCACGAGATCGAAGCGCTGCTGCACGACCCGAGGATCAGCTCGGACGTGCGCAACCGCGCCGAACCCGATCCGGACCTCGCCCCGGCCGAGGGGCTGCCGCCGGCCTTCCTCGGGATCGACGACCCCGAGCACGACCGGCAACGCCGCCTGACCATGCGCCAGTTCGGCCCGCCCCACTCCCCCGGCCGCATCGACGCCCTCCGCGACGACATGACCCGCATCGCGGAGGAACTCGCGGACGGGCTCCGCGGCAGGGAACGCTTCGACCTCGTCGAGGACTTCGCCTTCCCGCTCCCCATCACCGTCATCTGCGACCTGTTCGGCGTGCCGGAGGCCGACCGCCACCAGGTGCACGTCTGGGCGGACACCGTCATCGCGAACCTGGACTTCACGCCCGGGGAGGACCCCGGCCCGCGCCGCCGCGCCGCCCTGGAGGCCCGCCGGGCCATGGGCCTCTACCTGGGCGAGCTCGCCTCGCAACGGCAGGGGCACCGGGGCGGCGACATGCTCACCGGCCTCGTCAACGACGACGGCCCGGACGGCCGCCTCACCGACGTGGAACTGATGGTCACCACGGTCCTGTTGCTCATCGCCGGGCACGAGACCACCGTCAACCTCATCACCAACGGCATGCTCACCCTCCTGCGCCACCCCGGGGAACTGGAGCGGCTGCGCACCCGCCCGGACCTGATGCCGTCCGCCGTGGAGGAACTGCTGCGCTACGAGCCCCCGGTGCACCTGCTGCCCCAGCGCACCCCGCTCGCCGACGTCGACGTCGGTGGCGTCACCGTCCCCAAGGGCGCTCCCCTGGTCCTGGTCCTCGCCTCCGGCAACCGCGACCCCCTGCGCTTCCCCGACCCCGACCGCTTCGACCCCACCCGCGAGGACAACGTCCACTTCGGCTTCGGCGGCGGCGTCCACGCCTGCTTCGGCGCACCGCTGGCCCGCCTGGAGACCCAGATCGCGCTCACCACGCTGCTCCGCACGCTCGACGGCCCCCGCCTGCTGGAGGACCCGCCCCCGTACCGCACGAGCCCCGTCCTGCGCGGCCCCCGCCACCTGCCGCTCGCGCAGGGCTAGTGTCCCGATTTCGAGATCCGGCATCGCCGATTGCATGATCGTCGCCCCACTGACCAGGCAGTTGGTGCTGGACGCGCCTCACGTGGCGACCACGAACCCGAATCCGGCTCACTGCTTCCGCAGCGGCGGCGCCCACCCCTCCTTCTCGTCCCAGCGCCGTACGGCCTTGGCGGGCACCCCCGCCACCACCGTGTGGTCCGGCACCTCCCCCCGCACGACCGCCCCGGCCGCCACCACCACGTTGCGCCCCAGCCGCGCCCCGGGCAGGATCACCGCCCCCGCGCCCAGCCAGCTGCCGGAGCCGATCGAGACCGGCGAACTGCGCGGCCACTGGCGGCCTATGGGCTGGTGCGGGTCCTCGTAGGAGTGGTTGTCGCTGGTGATGTAGACGTAGGGGCCGCAGAAGACGTCGTCGCCGATGGTGACCTCCCGCGTGGCGATCACATGGCTGCCGCGGCCGAGGACGACGCCGTTGCCCAGCCGCAGCACGGGGCCGGGCCCGAGGTCGTGCCCGGGCATCATCCCGGCGGTGAGCGTGACCTGCTCGCCGATGACGCAGTGCTCGCCGAGCTCGATCCACTCCTCGCCGAACACCGTGCCCAGCGGGAAGGCGAGGCGGGTGTGCGCGCCGATCCGGCCGAAGCGGTACGGCCCGGGCCGCTCCGCGGTCACCGAACCGGCGCCCTGGATCCACCGCCAGCCGCGGTGCACGGCGCGCGAGACGGCACGGCGCCGCCAGGCCGCGAGGGCCCCGACGGCGCCGGACGGGAACGTGTTTCGGTACTTCGGCACCCGCTCACCGTAAACGGCGGTGCCCGGAGCGCCCCGGGCCGGGTGCTGTGATCTTTCCCCCAGGGCAGCGAAGGGACGACAACGGATCAGCCGGCCGTGACGCGCCGGCGGCGCCGGCGGATCAGGAAGGCTCCGCCGGCCAGGGCCAGCGCGGCGCTCGGCCCGCCCACGAGCAGGGGTGCCGAGGAGTGCGAGGACCGCGCCGGGGTGTCGGTCCGGAAACCGCTGGAGTATCCCTCCGTGTCGTACTTCGAGCCCGGCTGTTTGTCGGCGTAACGGTCCCTGACCAGCTTCTGGTAGTCCGCCAGGGACACCGAGGACTTGCCGCCGAGCCCTTCCCGTGCGGCGTCGTTGAGCGGTTCGACGGTGGTCAGCTTGAGCTGGTAGAAGCCGCGGATCTGCGGCTCGGAGAACACCGTCGTCGTCGCGTCGCCCTTGCCGGCGTAGGCGGCGTCGGTGTCGCCCTCGCGGACGGCGGCCAGGTGCCAGCCGGTCGTGTCGGTCGGGGCGAGCATGACGGTGGCGGTGCGCCCGCCGGTGACGGCCACCCCGGCCACCGCGTAGCTGAGCTTGATCGCTTCCGTCACGATGGGCTGCGCCGTCCCGGCGACGAACCCCGGTGTGATCTCGTTCAGCACCACGGGATCCTTGATGGTGAAGGACGGCAGGCCCTCGCACGGATCGGCCTTGTCGGGGAGCTCCACCGGAGCACCCGTCGAGCCGGAGGGAGGCGGCGCGCTCAGGAAGCGGCAGACGGCCTCGCGGGTGGCGGTCGACTTCAACACGTCGAGGGCCGCCTGAAGGTTGGGCAGGTCGGCCGGGCCCTTGGCCGCGGAGGCCGGTACGGCCGCGGAGAGCAGCGCGGACGCGCCGAGGGCCAGGGTGACGGCCAGGCGGGAGAAGCGAGCGGTCCGTTGCGTGGTGAACGTTCGCGTGGTGGGCGTTCGCATGGTGGACGTTCTTTGGTCGCGCATGTCGCCTGCCTTAGCCGGAGATGCCGATGCGGGAGTGGGTCCACTTGAACGAGCTGTTGCTCACGTAGTCGTTGTAGTTCCACCACGTGTACGTGGCGGTGTCCGGCCACGGGTCGCCCACGCCGATGGTGTTGTCCGACGTGTCGTAGCCGTAGATCACGTTCATGTGGCCGCCGCCGGAGGTCCAGCCGATGCGCGCCCCGAGGGGCTTGGCGGCGTCGACGTCCGTGTGCACCTCGGCGAAGGTCGCCGCGCGGGACAGGCCCGTGCCGGTGTGGGCCATGCCCAGGTCGCCCCAGGCATTGGCCATGTCGCCGAGGGTCGCGGGCTGGTTGTCACAGCTCAGGTTGGGGTTGTGTTTGTGCGCCCGGTCGCAGAAATCGGTCTGGGTCGTGCCGTAGCCCTGGTACTTGGCGATGGTCAGCCCGGAGGCGTCCCAGCACCACTGCGACTTCTCCTGTTTTTCCATGGTGATGTCGTTGTAGGCGCCTTCCGCATGTGCTGTACCGGCGGCCGCCGTGAGGGCTCCGGAAACAGCCAGTGTCAGGGCCGATGCGATCGTCGCGAACGTGAATCTGCCCATGGTCCTGCCTTCCCGTGACGGGGGCGATGAGCGGGTGTCCGGATCATCCGGTCGCCCGCGCTGGACAGTGATATGACACCGCAGGGCCCGTCCGGCATATACAGATCTTGCAGGAATTACCCTGGATGGAGCCTTGTTCCTATGAATGCCCTTTCCGGAAACGCCAGTTGCCGGGAATTGCCGGTGTTTTCCACGGTGCTGCCGGGGCGTTCCCGAAAAGGGCCGGGACGATCTCGTCGACGAAGCGCCCTCATCGGCGAAGTCGCCGATGCCGCAACGGCGTTCAGCCGCCGAACGACTCCCGGTGGGTCTTCGCGAGCTCCACGTACACCGCGGCGTTGGCGCGGATGTGCTCGCGCTCCTCCGCGGTCAGTTCGCGGCGGACCTTGGCCGGGACGCCCGCCACCAGGGAGTTGGGCGGGACCTCCATGCCCTGCGGCACCAGCGCCTGGGCCGCGACGAGCGAACCGGCGCCGATCCGGGCGCCGTTGAGGACGGTGGCACCCATGCCGACGAGGACGTCGTCCTCGACGGTGCAGCCGTGCAGGACGGCGTTGTGGCCGACGGTGACCCGCTCGCCGACGGTGACGGGGAAGCCGGGGTCCACGTGGACGGTGCAGTTGTCCTGGATGTTGCTGTCGGCGCCGATGGTGATCGGGCCACCGTCGCCGCGCAGGACGGCGTGGTACCAGACGCCGGTGCCGACGGCGAGGGTGACGTCGCCGAGGACGACGGAGGTGGGTGCGGTGAAGGCGCCCGGGTCGACCGACGGCTCCTTGCCGCCCACGCCCGCGATCAACGCCCGTTCCGTCATGGTCTGCTCCTCGTCGCCGCCGCGGCCCCCGTCACGGGCACCGTAGGCGACGACGGCAGCGAGCGGCCCGGCGTGCGTCGAAGATCACACGCCGGGCCGCGGGCACTACTCGGCGACGGCCGGCTCGGGCTGCTCGGCGCCCTCGGCCGGGGCGTTCTTCTGGGCCTTCTTGGCCTTGATCCGCATGACGACGAAGGAGCCGATGCCGATGGCCACGGCGGCGACCAGGCCGAGGTAGGAGAACTGGTGCAGCCACTTCTCGGCGACCTTGCCGACCGAGTAGATGACGGCCACGGTGCCGCCGGCCCAGACGATGCCGCCGAGCACGTTGGCGATGAGGAACTTCCAGTACGGCATCTTCAGGACACCGGCCAGCGGGCCGGCGAAGATGCGCAGCAGCGCGATGAAGCGGCCGAAGAAGACGGCCCACATGCCCCACTTGGTGAAGGACCGCTCGGCGGTGGCCACGTGGTGGGGGCCGAAGTGCTTGGGGAACTTCCGGCCGAGCCAGGCCAGCAGCGGCTTGCCGCCCTTGCGGCCGATCAGATAGCCGATGGAGTCGCCGATGATCGCGCCCGCGATGGCGCAGGCCCCCAGGACATACGGATTGATGTGGTCCTGGCTCGCGGCCATCAGCGTGGCGCTGACGAGGACGATCTCACCGGGAAGCGGGATGCCCAGGCTCTCCAGTCCGATGACCCCGCCCACCAACAGGTAGACGGCGACCGCCGGCACCGATTCGAGCCACTCCTGAACGTGCAACGCCGGTTCCTCCCCGGTTGACGACCTGATACCCGGCGTGCGCCGTGGGGCGCACGCCGGGAAGCCTACTTGAGGTAGGACTCGCCCCGGCCCCGTCCGGTTGAGCTCGAACGCCTATTTGTTACGAACGGTTACGTGCCGGGCCCGGCGGTCCCGTTCCGGCGGCCGCGGCTCAGCTGTTGGGGCGCAGCGTCCAGACGATGGTCATGTCGCCGGTCTCGGCGCCGTCCTCACGGGTGATCGAAACGCGCACCGGGAACTCCGGGCGCCCGCCGGCGTCCAGCTCGGCGACCACGTCGGAGGCCGGGCGGCCGAGGGTGGCGGTGGCGGTGACGGGACCCATGGCGAGCTTCTTGTAGCCGATCTCGGCCCGTACGGCGAGCGGCACGGCGCGGGAGAGCTGGTCGCCGAAGGCGGCGAGGACGATCGCGCCGCTGGCGGACTCGGCGAGGGTGAACATCGCGCCGGCGTGCGGGCCGCCGACGTGGTTGTGGAAGTCGGGCTGGTCGGGCATGTGGAGCTCGGCCCGCTCGGCGGTGATCTCGCCGAACTTGAGGTCGAGGGTGCGCACCATGGGAACGGTGGCCGCGAGCATGTCGCCGATCGAGGGCTGGGTCTCAGACATGCCATGTGAAGTTACCAGTCGGTAGCCTCCCCGGGAAGGGCCACGGGCCACGCCCGTCACCTCCGCCCCTTATCGTTGTCGGCCATGTGGCCAGGACAGCAGCCCGCCAACGGGGGCGAGCACAACCCGCAGCAGCAACCGAACCCCTACCAGCAGCCCAACCCGTACCAGCAGCCGGGTTACCAGGGGCCGGGGTACGGTCAGCCCAACCCCTACGCGCAGCCCGGCGGGCCGCAGTGGACGCCGCCCGCCGCGCCCGGGGGCCCGCAGCCGCCGGCGGGCGGCGGCCGCGGGCGGCGCACCACGGTGATCGCCGTCTCCACGGCCCTGGCCGTGGTCGCGGCCGCGGTGGTCACGGGCGTGCTGGTACTCAAGGACGACGACGAGAAGACCACCGCGCAGAACGACCCGAAGCCGCCGGCGTCCGCCTCGGCCCCGGCCCCCTCCAGCGCGAGCCCGTCGGGCTCCTCGTCCCCCGAGGCCAACCCGCGGGGCGGCAACGAGGACGTCAAGCCGGTGATCGCCGGCTGGAAGCCGGTCGTCAACCTCAAGCGCCTCAACATCTTCGACGTCCCGCCGGACTGGAAGGTGAGCGGCCCGTCGATGCAGTACAGCATCAGCGACGAGGCCGCGAAGGGCGACAAGAGGTACCTCCTGCCCAAGCCGGCCGCGGTGATGACGGGCCCGGCCGTCTACAAGGACGGCGTGTGCGAGGCGCACAACGCGATGGGCGCGACGGGCACCAAGGGCGCGCAGGGCGCCAAGAGCCTGGGCAGCGCCGCCGAGACCGAGGCGCTCAGCTGGGTGTGGGCGGCCTTCGACCAGAAGAAGACCGGGAAGTTCGAGAACACCGACGCGAAGGCGTTCCGCAGCGACCACGGGCTGTCCGGCGAGATGGCCACGGCGACGGTCACCGGGGTGAAGAAGACGGGCAAGTGCTCCAGCGACGGCAAGGCCGTCGCGTTCACCTTCAAGAACGGCAACGGCGACCTGGCCACCTGGATCCTCTTCAGCGTCAAGGGCACCGACGACGAGATCCCCGACGCGACCATCAAGAAGATCATGAGCTCACTGCGGCCGCTGGAGTCCTGACCGGCCGCCCCGGCTCATCCCACCCCGAACGCCCCGGCCGGTGGTTCCGGGGAGCCGACCGCGTCCGCGTCGGCCACCGGAACCGCCCCGGCGGCGAAGCGGGCGAGCGCCTCGCCGTGTTCGACCCGCGCGGGGAAGGCGTCGGCGGCCGCGCGCCGGGCCAGCACGCCGACCGGCAGCGGTTCCGTGGAGGCGGCCAGGACGACGTTGCCGAAGCGGCGGCCGCGCAGCACCGGCGCCTCGGCGATCAGGCACACCTCGGGCAGGACGGCCGCGAGGGTGGCCACCTGCGCCCGCAGGAAGTCGAACGGTGCGCCGTCGGCCAGGTTCGCGACGTAGGTGCCGCCGGGGCGCAGCACGCGCGCGGCCGAGCGCGCGTACTCGACCGAGGTCAGGTGCGCGGGCACCCGGGAGCCGCCGAAGACGTCCGCGACGATCACGTCGGCGGAGGCGTCGGCGGCGGACTCCAGGGCCGCGCGGGCGTCCTCGGCCCGCACCGTGATCCCGGACCCGGCGGGGAGCGGGAGGTGCTCGGCCACCAGGGCCACGATCCGGTGGTCGGCCTCGACGACGTGCTGCCGGGAGCCGGGACGGGTGACGGCGGCATAGCGCGGGAGCGTGAGGGCGCCGCCGCCGAGGTGGAGCACGTCGAGCGGCCGGCCGGGCGCGGCGGCCGCGTCGAGGACGTGCCCGATCCGCCGGGCGTACTCGAACTCGAGGTGGGACGGGTCGTCGAGGTCGACGTAGGACTGGGGCGCGCCGTCCACCGTCAGGAGCCAGGCGCGCGCCCGGTCCACGTCCGGCAGGAGTCGGGCGGTTCCCCGGTCGGTCTCGCGGGTCACGGGTATCGGTTCGTCCACCTCCCCATTGTGACCGCTGTGGGCAGGGTGACCACTGTCGGCACCCTCATCCGGTCACCCGGCCCGCGCCGACGGTGCGGCCGCCCTCGCGGAGGGCGAAGCCGAGGCCGGGTTCGACCGGGACGCCGCGGTCGAGGACGGCGGTCAGGGTCACGGTCTCGCCGGGGCGGGCGACGGCGCGCGGGCCCAGGTCGATGCCGCCGGGGACGTCGGCGGTGCGCAGATGGAACTGGGGGCGGAAGCCGGTGGCGACCGGCGTGCGCCGGCCGCCCTCCGCCGGGTCGAGCACCCGCACGCTGGCCTCGAAGCGCCGGCGCGGGACGACGCTCCCCGGCGCCACGATCACATCCCCGCGCCGCAGTTCGTGCCCTTGCGCTCCGCGCAGCAGCAGCGCGACCCGGTCGCCGGCCCGCGCGCTCCGCACGGGTCGGCCGAAGGTCTCCATCCCGGTGACCAGGGTGGGCTCCAGGACCCCGGGTGCCTCGACGCGGTCGAGGAGGCGCAGGGTGCCGCGTTCCACGGTGCCGATGGCGACGGTGCCCGTGCCGCGTACGAGGCGGACGCGCTCCACGGGCAGCAGGAAGGGCGCGCCGGTGGGGCGCGGGGGGACGGGCACATAGGTGTCGACGGCGTCGAGCAGCGCCTCGATGCTGCCGGTCCACCGGGGGTCGCCGGCCAGCGCGCCGAGCGCCGACACCCGTACGACCGGGGTGAGTTCGCCCGGTCGTCCGTGCGCGGAGAGCAGGTCGCGGACCTGGAGCTCGGCGAGGGCGGTGAGCTCCGGCTCGGCGGCGTCGGCCTTGCTGAGGGCCACGACGAGGCCGGTCACGCCCATCTGCCGGGCGAGCAGGAGGTGTTCGACGGTCTGGGGCATGACGCCGTCGAGCGCCGAGACGACGAGGACCGCCCCGTCGAGCCGGGCGACGCCGGAGATCATGTTCTTGACGTAGGCCGCGTGTCCGGGCAGGTCCGCGTGCACGTAGCGGCGGGTGTCGGTCTCGTACTCCAGGTGCGCGGGGGCGACGGTGGCGCCCCGGGCCGTCTCCTCCGGGGCCCGGTCGAGCCGCCGGACGGGGACGAAGGAGGCCGTGCCGCGGGCGCCGAGCACCTTGGTGACGGCCGAGGTGAGCGTGGTTTTGCCGTGGCCGACGTGGCCGATGGTGCCGATGTTGAGGTGCGGCTTCACGGGGGCGTGGCTCTGCCGGTGGACGTGGTTCTGCCGGTGGGCGTGGTTCTGCTGGGACATGGTCGTTCTCCGGTTCTCCGGTGCGCGGGCCCGGCGCTGCGGCCGGTGGGCCCCGGGGCTGACCGACCCTCCCCGTACGGGGCCGCGGGAACGATCCGGGAAGGGTCAGCCTCGGACGAGGCAGGGCATACCGGAGGGCACGGAAGGGCGCACAAGGTGGGCGGCCCCGAGCGGACCCGCGACCGCGGGCCGTTTCGCGCAAGGGGCGTACCGGCACATGCTCCTGATGCTCGCTCACCGCGGAGGGCCCGTCGAATGGTTTTCGCCCGGACCGCCCCGCCGAACTCGCCGCCCCGCCGAACTCGCCGCCCTGCCGAACTCGCCGCCCCGCCGACCGCACCGACGCGCGCCGTCACTTGATCCGGCGATCACACCGCAGATGCCCCCATGTCGGTTACGCTCCTTCGGTGCCCGACTCCGCCGCCCCTTCCCCCGTCCCGGACGGGCGCCGCGCCCGCTTCGCGCGCTCCCCGTGGACCCGGCTGGGGCTGCTGGTCGCGATCATCGGCGGCGCGGTGGCCACCGTCCTGGCCTGCCACCCCGAGCGGCTGCTCGCCGGGGGTCTGCCCGCGGGCATGCCGTACGGCGCGGCCTTCCTGCTGTTCGCCGCCGCGTACGGACTGTGCACGGCGGCCTTCGTGCCCCGCCCGGTGCTGAGCGTCGCCGCCGGCACCCTCTTCGGCACGCAGGCCGGCTCGCTGGCGGCGCTGGCCGGCACGGTGCTCGGCTCGGCCGTCTCCTTCGGGCTGGCCCGGCTGCTGGGGCAGAAGGCGCTGCGCCCGCTGCTGCGCGCCCGGTGGCTGAAGGCGGCGGACCGCCAGCTGAGCCGGCACGGCTTCCGGTCGATGCTGGCGGTGCGGCTCTTCCCCGGCGTGCCGTTCGCGGCCGCCAACTACTGCGCCGCGGTCTCGCGGCTGGGCTGGTCGCCGTTCCTGCTGGCCACGGCCCTGGGCAGCGCGCCCAGCACGACGGCGTACGTGATCGCCGGCAGCCACGCGGCGTCGCCCACGTCCCCGGCGTTCATGGCGGCCGTGGCGTTCCTCGCGGTGACCGGCCTGGCGGCGGTGCTGGTGGCGTGGCGCCGGGCGCTCCTGCCGGGCCGGCAGCGGCCCTCCTGACCGCCCCGGCCCGACCGCTTCAGCCTCCGCTGTTCTCCTCGTCGTCCCGCTCGCCCTCGGCCTGCGACGGCGTGGTGCGCGGCGTCTGGGGGTGCTGCTCCTCGCCGAGGTCGTCGTCGCGTTCGCCTTCGGCCTGGGACGGTGTCGTGTCGCTCATGATGATCTCGCTCATCGTGCTCCCCTTCCCGCTACCTCCAGTGTGCCGCCGGTGCGGAGGTCGTGCCGTCGGTGCGGAGGTCCACGAGTACCCGGGAACGGGGAGGGCATGCGACGGCGGGAGCCGGTCCGGTCCATACATCCGGGACACAAAGAAATCCGCCGATTTCGGGCGATCCCCCGCGTCGCCCGAAATCAGCGGATATACCGGAATTCGCCCTGCTCAGAGGGCAGGACAACCGATACCCTCCTGAGTATATTGGCCCGGAGCCAGTCAACGCAGGAGTTACAGCATGTCCCCCCGCAGCGCGTCGGTCAATGAGGAGTTGCGCCGCAGGTCCCGCGAGCGGCTCCTCAAGGCAACCGTGGAGCTGGTGGACGAGCGCGGCTACGAGGCGACGACCCTCGGGGACATCGCGGGGCGGGCGGGAGCGGCTCGCGGCCTCGTCTCCTACTACTTCCCGGGGAAGCGGCAGTTGCTGCAGTCGGCCGTGCACCGGCTGATGCACATGGAATTGGCGGCGGCGCTCGAACGCGAACCGGTGACCCAGGACGGGCGCGAGCTCATGGCGCGCGCCATCGACGCCGTCCTCGGCCTCGCCCACCGGCGCCCCCGGCTGATGCGCACCCACATGGCGGGCATCCTCCAGGCGGAGGGCTTCATCCAGTGCCCCGAGCAGCAGCGGCTGGCGTTCCTGCTGCGCGACACCGTCGCCCGCTACGGCTCCACCGACCCGGAGTCCGACTACCGGCTGCTGCGCGCGCTGCTCATGGGGGCGGTGGTGGCGGTGTTGATGCCGGGGATCCCCATGCCTGAGGAACGGCTGAGGGCAGAGTTGTTCCAGCGGTACGGGCTCGACTGGGAGCTGGGAATTCCGCCCGGCCCGAAACCGCCGTCGCCCAGTGTCTGAGTGAATCCGGTGTGCTGCCGTGACGCGACGGCAGTGGGATGCTGGTCGCATCCGCCGGAAGGAGAGACCTCCGTGCTTCGCGTCGCAGTGGTGGGATCGGGGCCGAGCGGGGTCTTCACCGCCCAGGCCCTGGTGCAGCAGGAGACCGTCCCCGGGGTGACCGTGGACGTCCTGGACCGGCTGCCGTGCCCGTACGGGCTGGTGCGCTACGGCGTCGCCCCCGACCACGAGAAGATCAAGTCCCTGCAGAACACGCTGCGCACGTCCCTGGAGCACCCCGGGATCACCTTCCTCGGCAACGTCCCTGTGGGTCAGGGCCCCGGGGAAGTCCCCCCGGAGCGGCTGCGCGAGCTCTACCACGCGGTCGTCTACTGCGTGGGCGCGGCCTCCGCCCGGCGGCTGGGCATCCCCGGCGAGGATCTGCCGGGCAGCTTTTCGGCCACGGACTTCGTCGCCTGGTACAGCGCCCATCCCGACTCCCCGCCCGGCGGGTTCACCCTGCCCGCCCGCTCCGCCGTGGTGATCGGCGTCGGCAACGTCGCCGTCGACGTGGCCCGGGTGCTGGCGCGCGGCGCCGACGAACTCGCGCCGACCGACGTGCCGCACACGGCCCTGTCCGCGCTCGCGGACAGCCGCGTCACCGACATCCACATGGTGGGCCGGCGCGGGCCGGCGCAGGCGAAGTTCACCACGAAGGAGCTGCGCGAGCTGGGTTCGCTGCGCGGGGCGTCGGCGCTGGTGCGCGCCGAGGAGGCGGCACTGGATCCGGCGTGGCAGGACGCCTCGGCGCTGCCCGGCATCGTCCGGCGCAACGTCGAAGTGCTGCGCGGCTGGGCGCGGGAGCCGGCCCCGGAGCGCGGGCGGCGGATCCATGTGCGCTTCTTCCTGCGGCCCGTGGCCCTGCTGGGGGACGAGGCGGTGCGCGCGGTGCGCTTCGAACGGACCGTCCCGGACGAGTCCGGGGGCGTGCGCGGCACCGGTGAATTCGAGGAGATCGAGGCCCAGTTGGTGCTGCGGTCGGTGGGCTACCGCGGGGTGCCGATCGCGGGGCTGCCCTTCGACGAGGCGAGCGGGACGGTGCCGCACGCCGCCGGGCGCGTGCTGCGCGACGGCGCGCCCTCGCCCGGGGAGTACGTGGCGGGGTGGATCAAGCGGGGCCCGACCGGGGTGATCGGCACCAACCGCCCCTGCGCCAAGGAGACGGTGCAGTCCCTGCTCGCCGACGCCGGGCCGCTGTTGGCCCGGCACCCGGCGGACGACCCGCGCGCGGCCCTGCGGGCGGCGGGGGCGGACCCGGTGGAATGGCCGGGCTGGCTCGGCATCGAGGCGGCGGAGACGGAGCTGGGGCGGAGCCTGGGGCGTCGCACGGTGAAGATCCCTGATTGGGAGGGGTTGTTGGTGGCGGCGGGGAGGGGGCGGGGGTGAGGGGTTTTGCCCCGAGCCCGCCCTTTCACCGTTTCTTCCGGGGCTGCGCCCCGGGGCCGTAAACCCGCTTAGCCGCGGTGACCCGGGGTGCGCCCCACGGCGCGGCACCCCCCGCCGCGCCGTGGTGGGGGGGGGGCGCCCCCCGGGCCCCCCCGGGGGGGGGGGGGGGGGGGGGGCCCGC
>NZ_JAEAMR010000021.1:0-19320 GCF_015999245.1 Streptomyces sp. AV19
ACGACGGCCACACCACCTTCCTCGAAATCAGCCCCCACCCCGTCCTCACCCACACCGACACCACCACCATCCCCACCCTCCGCCGCAACCAAGGCGGAACCACCCAACTCCTCACCGCCCTCACCACCCTCTGGACCCACGGACACACCCCCAACTGGAACCACACCCTCACCCCCACCACCACACCCACCCACCTCCCCACCTACCCCTTCCAACGCGACCACTACTGGCTCCCGTCCACCGGCACCGCCGGTGACGTCGCCGGGGCCGGTCTGTCCGCCGTCGGGCATCCGTTGCTGTCGGCCGGGGTGAGCGTGGCCGGTGGCGGGTTCGTGTTCACCGGGCGGCTGTCGACGGGCTCGCACCCGTGGCTGGCCGATCACGCGGTGGCGGGCCGGGTCCTGGTGCCGGGCGCGGCTCTGGTGGAGCTGGCCCTCCGGGCCGGTCAGCAGGTGGGCGCGGAGCGGCTGGAGGAGCTGGTCCTGCACGCCCCGCTGGTCGTACCGGACGACGGCGCGGCCGTCGATCTCCAGGTGGGCGTCGACACGCCGGACGAGCACGGGGCACGCGCGGTGCGCCTGCACTCCCGTCCGCACCGGCCGGGCCCGGAGGACGACCAGGCCGACTGGCTCTGCCACGCGACCGGCCTGCTGACCCCCGCGCCGGTGTCCGACGCCGCCCCGGAGCCGGAGACCCAGTGGCCTCCCGCCGGTGCCGTCCCGGTCGACGCCGAGGGGTTCTACGAGCGGGCGGCGGAGCGCGGTTACGCGTACGGGCCCGTGTTCCAGGGCGTACGCGCCCTGTGGCGGCGCGGCGACGAACTGTTCGCCGAGGTGCGGCTGCCGGAGTCGGCCGTCGACGCGGCCGCGCGGTTCGGTGTGCACCCGGCGCTCGTGGACGCGGCGCTCCAGACCCGCCTGCCGGACCTGTTCGCGTCCGGCGCGGAACGGATGATGCCGTTCTCCTTCACCGGGGCCCGCCTGCACGCCACCGGGGCGACCACCGCCCGCGTGCGGGTGTCCCCGTCCGGCCCGGACACGGTCTCGGTGCGGATGACCGACCTCGCCGGGCTGCCGGTCCTCACCGTCGAGGGCGTCGTCTCGCGCCCGTTCACCGCCGATGCCGCCGCGCAGGCCGCCGGCCCGGTGGCGGACTCGATGTTCGAGGTCCGGTGGACGCCGCTGCCGGCCGCCGCGCCGGAGGGGCGGGTGGTCGTGATCGGCCGGGCCCTGCCCGGGCTGGACGCGTCGGTGCACGCGGACGTCCCGGCGCTGCTCGCCGCCGTACGGGCCGGAGAGCCCGCCCCCGCGACGGTGGTGCTCCCCTGCCCCGAGGGGCGGGACGGCGACGTCCCCGCCGCGAGCCGTGCCCTCCTCGCCACGACGTTGGCGACGGCCCAGGAGTGGCTGGACTGCGCCGAACTCCCGGACGCGCGCCTTGTGTTGGTGACGACGGGAGCGGCTCCGGTCCTGCCCGGCGAGCGGGGCGACGTGGTCGCCGCCGCGGCCCGGGGCCTGTGGCGTTCGGTGTGCGCGGAGCACCCGGACCGGTTCGCGCAGGTGGACCTCGACACCGATCCCGCGTCCGCGAGGGCGCTGCCGGGGGCCGTGGCCACCGGCGAACCCGAGCTGGCGGTGCGCGCCGGCGCGGTGTCCGTCCCGCGGCTGGCGCGGGTGGCGCCCTCGGACCCGGCGGAGCTGACCGTCCCGGCGGGGGCCGGCGCCTGGGGGCTGGACCTCGGCACCGCGGGGACGATCGAGGAACTGCGCCTGACGCCCCGTCCGCCCGCCGAGGCCCCCTTGGGCGCCGGTCAGGTCCGGGTCGCGGTCCGCGCCACCGGTGTCAACTTCCGTGATGTTCTCGCCTCGTTGGGCGTGGTCCCCGACCGTGAGTCGATCTTCGGCAGCGAGGGCGCCGGAGTGGTGCTGGAGGCCGGACCCGAGGTGCGCGGCCTCGCCGTGGGCGACCGCGTGATGGGGCTGCTGTCGGGGGCGTACGCGGGGCCGGTGGCGGTGGCCGACGCCCGGATGGTCGTACCGGTGCCCGAGGGCTGGTCGTTCGCACGGGCGGCGACGGTTCCGGCGGCGTTCCTGACCGCCTACTACGCGCTGGTCGACCTGGCGGACGTCCGGCCGGGCGAATCGCTCCTGGTGCACGCGGCCGCGGGTGGCGTGGGCATGGCCGCGGTGCAGCTGGCGCGGCATCTCGGCGCGGAGGTCTACGCGACGGCGAGCGAGCCGAAGTGGCCGGTGGTGCGCGCCACGGGCGTCCCGGACGGGCGTCTGGCGTCGTCCCGCACCCTGGAGTTCTCCGAACGGTTCCTCGCGGAGAGCGGCGGGCGCGGTGTGGACGTCGTACTGAACTGTCTGGCGCGGGAGTTCGTGGACGCCTCGCTGGCCCTGCTGCCGCGTGGCGGCCGGTTCGTCGAGATGGGCAAGACGGACATCCGCGATGCCGACGAGGTGGCCGGCGGGTGGCCGGGCGTGCGGTACCGGGCGTTCGACCTCGGCGAGGCCGGTGCGGACCGCCTGGGGGCGATGCTCCGCGAGCTCAAGTCGCTTTTCGATCAAGGGGTGTTGTCGCCGCTGCCGGTGTCGGCGTGGGACGTGCGCCGGGCCCCGGAGGCGTTCCGGCACATGAGCCGGGCGCACCACACGGGCAAGGTGGTGCTCACCACCCCGCCGCCCGCGCTCGACGGCACGGTGCTGATCACCGGTGGTACGGGGGTGATCGGGTCGGCGGTGGCCCGTCGTCTCGTCACGGCCCACGGGGTGACCGACCTCGTCCTGGCCGGGCGCCGGGGGGCCGAAGCACCCGGCGCGATCGAACTCATAGCAGAGCTTGAAGAGTTGGGCGCATCTGCCCGCGTCGTGGCGTGCGACGTGTCCGACCGCGATGCCCTGGCATCCCTGCTGGACGAGCTGCCGCGCCTGTGCGGCGTGGTGCACGCCGCCGGCGTCCTGGACGACGGCGTGGTCCCGTCGCTGACTCCGGAGCGCCTGGAGACGGTGCTGCGTCCGAAGGCGGACGCCGCCTGGCATCTGCACGAGCTGACCCGGAATCGCGATCTGGCGATGTTCGTCCTGTTCTCGTCGGCGGCCGGGGTGTTCGGCTCGGCGGGTCAGGGCAACTACGCGGCCGCCAACTCCTTCCTGGACGCCCTCGCCCGGCTGCGGCGCGCCGAGGGGCTGCCCGCGCACTCCCTCGCCTGGGGCCTGTGGTCCGAACGCAGCGCTCTGACAGGCGACTTGGGCACGTCCGATCTGGACCGGATGCGGCGCCTGGGTGTCCGGCCGCTGTCGTCCGACGACGGTCTGGCCCTGTTCGACGCGGCGGTACGGGCGCCCCGCGCGCTGGCCGTCCCGCTGCGGCTGGACGTGGCGGCGCTGCGCGAGCGCGGCGAGCCCGCGCCCCTGCTGCGCGGCCTGGTGCGGCCGGCGTCCCGGCGCGGCGCGGTGAACGCGGCGCCCGGCGCGGCGTCCGGGCACCGCGAGCGCCTGGCCGCGCTGCCGCCCGCCGAGCGCGAGCGCGCCCTGACGGAGCTGGTGCGCGCCCATGGCGCGGTGGTGCTCGGGCACGCGGGCGCCGAAGCGCTCGCGGAGGACCGGTCGTTCAGGGACCTGGGCTTCGACTCGCTGACGGCCGTGGAGCTGCGCAACCGGCTGGGCGCGGCGACGGGTGTGCGTCTGCCGGTGACGGCCGTCTTCGACCACCCGACCGTGGCCGCGCTGGTGGCCGAGCTCGGCCGCCTCCTCGTACCGGACGACGGCCCCGCCGTCCCCGCGCCCGCCGGGCGGTCGGCGTCCCCGGACGACGACCTGGTCGCGATCGTCGGGATGAGCTGCCGGTTCCCCGGCGGGGTGCGGACGCCCGAGGAGCTGTGGCGGCTGCTGGCGGACGGGCGGGACGCCATGGGCCCGTACCCGGACGACCGCGGCTGGCACGCCGATCTGGACGGCCCGTTCGCGCCGGTCGGCGGTTTCCTGCACGACATGGCGGAGTTCGACGCCGAGTTCTTCGGGATCTCGCCGCGCGAGGCGCTGGCGATGGACCCGCAGCAGCGGCTGCTGCTGGAGACGGCGTGGGAGGCGTTCGAGTCCGCGGGCATCGACCCGACGGCGCTGCGGGCCACGTCCACGGGCGTCTTCGCCGGGTTGATCTACAACGACTACGCGTCGCGGTTCCCGCGGCTGCCGGAGGGCTTCGAGGGGTACC
Source organism: Streptomyces sp. AV19 (assembly GCF_015999245.1). Classification (GTDB taxonomy): domain Bacteria; phylum Actinomycetota; class Actinomycetes; order Streptomycetales; family Streptomycetaceae; genus Streptomyces. Next base: position 4,216 of record NZ_JAEAMR010000021.1, read on the forward strand.
TCGGCAACGGCAGTGCGAACAGCGTCGCCTCGGGCCGCGTCGCGTACGCCCTGGGGCTGGAGGGGCCTGCGATCACGGTGGACACGGCGTGTTCGTCGTCCCTGGTGGCGCTGCACCTGGCCGCGCAGGCGCTGCGGCAGGGCGACTGCACGCTGGCGGTGGCCGGCGGTGTGACGGTGATGTCGACGCCGCGGCCGATCGTCGAGTTCAGCCGGGTCGGCGGGCTGGCTCCCGACGGCCGGTCGAAGGCGTTCGCCGCCGACGCGGACGGGATGGGCTTCGCCGAGGGCGTCGGCATGCTGGTGGTGGAGCGGCTGTCGGACGCGCGGCGCAACGGGCACCGCGTCCTGGCGGTGATCCGCGGCTCGGCGCTCAATCAGGACGGCGCGTCCAACGGCCTCACCGCGCCCAGCGGTCCGGCCCAACAGCGGGTGATCCGGCAGGCGTTGGCGAGTGCCGGGCTGTCGGCCGCCGAGGTGGACGTGGTGGAGGCGCACGGCACGGGCACGGCGCTGGGCGACCCGATCGAGGCGCAGGCTCTGCTGGCCACCTACGGCCAGGACCGGCCGGAAGACCGGCCCGTGCTCCTCGGCTCGGTGAAGTCCAACATCGGCCACACCCAGGCCGCCGCCGGCGTCGCCGGCATCATCAAGATGGTCATGGCCATGCACCACGGCCACGTACCGGCCACGTTGCACGCCGACGAGCCCACCCCGCACGTCGACTGGACCACCAGTGCCCTCGAACTCGCCGCCGAAGGCCGCCCCTGGCCCGACACCGACCGCGTACGCCGCGCCGCCGTCTCCTCCTTCGGGATCAGCGGCACCAACGCCCATGTGATCCTGGAGCAGGGCCCTGCGGCGGAGGCTCCCGGCGCATCCGACGTACCCGTGCCGTGGGTCCTCTCGGCGAAGAACGCGGAGAGCCTGCGCGAGCAGGCCCGCCGTCTGCTGGAGCGGGTGGCGGAGGATCCCTCGCTCGCGCCCGTGGACGTGGCCCGTTCGCTGACGGCCCGTTCGGTCTTCGCGCACCGCGCCGTGCTGGTCGGCCGGACCCGTGCCGACTTCCTGGAGCGCCTCGCGGCCCTGACCCGTGACGAACCCGCCACGGGCGTGGTCGAGGGAGTGGCGGACGGCCCGGCCGGGCCCGTGTTCGTCTTCCCCGGGCAGGGCTCGCAGTGGGCGGGGATGGCCGTCGGACTCGTCGACGTGTCACCGGTGTTCGCGGACGCGCTGCGCGAGTGCGCCGAGGCACTTCGTCCCCACATCGACTGGGACCTCCACGAGGCGCTGCGGGACGAGGAGTTGCTGCGCCGCGTCGACGTCGTCCAGCCGGCGCTGTGGGCGGTCATGGTGTCGCTGGCCCGGCTGTGGCGGTCCCACGGGGTCGAACCGGCCGCCGTGGTGGGGCACTCGCAGGGCGAGCTGGCGGCGGCGTGCGTGGCGGGCGTGCTGTCCGTCGAGGACGCGGCCCGGATCGTCGCCCTGCGCAGCCGGCTGATCGGCCGCGAACTGGCGGGCCGCGGCGGCATGGTGGCGCTCTCCCTGTCCGCCGGGGGCACCGGGGAGCTGCTGGCGCCGTGGGACGAGCGGATCGCCGTGGCCGCGGTGAACGGGCCGGGGTCCACCGTGGTCGCCGGTGACGCGGCGGCGCTGGACGAGCTGCTGGCCGCCTGCGAGCGGGACGGGGTGCGGGCACGCCGCGTCCCCGTGGACTACGCCTCGCACACCGCGCAAGTCGAGCGCCTGCGCGAGGCGCTGCTGGAGCTGGCCGGGCCCGTCGTGCCGCGGTCCGGTGACGTGCCGGTGCACTCCACGGTGACGGGCGGGCCCCTGGCCGGCGGGGACGCCGACGCCGCGTACTGGTACCGCAATCTGCGCGGGACCGTGCGCTTCGAGGAGGCGACCCGCGCCCTGGCCGCCGCCGGGCACCGGGTGTTCGTCGAGGTGAGCCCGCATCCGGTGCTGCTCCCCGGGCTGGAGCAGACCCTGGAGAAGGCCGTGGACGGCCGGGCGGCGGTCGTCGGGACGCTGCGCCGCGGCGAGGACGGGCCCGAGCGGCTGCTGACCGCGCTGGCCGAACTGTTCGTGGCCGGAGGGTCGGTGGACTGGGCGGGTGCCTTCGAGGGCGGCCGTCCGGTGGGCCTGCCGACGTACGCCTTCCTTCGGCGCCGGTACTGGCTGGACGCGCCGGACCGCTCCGGGGACGCGGGCGGCGCCGGGCTCCGCGCCGTGGACCACCCGCTGCTGTCGGGTTCCGTCTCCCCCGCCGGGAGCGACACCCTGCTGTTCACGGGCCGCCTGTCGGGCGCGGACCGGCCGTGGCTCGGCGACCACGCGGTCCTGGGCGGCGTCGTGCTGCCGGGCAGCGTCTTCGTCGACTGGGCGCTGTACGCCGGACGCGCGGCCGGCTGCCCGCTGCTGGACGAACTCGCCCTCCAGGAGCCGCTGTTCCTGGGCGACTCGGACGCTGTGGACGTCCAGGCCCTCGTCGGCGCGCCCGACGCCGACGGGCAGCGGGAGCTCACCGTGCACTCCCGCCCGGAGTCCGCGGGCGACGGCGACGACTGGACGTGCCACGTGCGGGCGGTCGTCGCCCCGGAGGCGGCCGGCGGGGCCGCCGGCGGTTCCGGCGACCTGGCGGGCGCCTGGCCGCCGCCGGGCGCGTCCGCCGTGCCGCTGGACGGCCACTACGAGGAGCTGGCCGGGCGCGGCTTCGCCTACGGTCCCGCCTTCCGCGGTCTGCGCGCGGCGTGGCGCCGGGGCGAGGAGGTGTTCGCCGAGGTGGTCCTGTGCGAGGAGGCGGGTTCCGCGGACGGCTTCGTGGTGCATCCGGCGCTGCTGGACGCGTCGTTGCACGCGATGGGCGCGGGCGGGTCCGTCGTCCCGGAGGTGCGCATGCCGTTCTCCTGGTCCGGGGTGCGGGCACACTCCGCGGCGCCCGGCGCCGTACGGGTGCTGCTCTCCCCCGCCGGGCCGGACGCCGTGGGCGTCCGTGTGGCCGGTCAGGACGGTGAACCCGTCCTGTCCATCGACGAGTTGACGCTCCGTCCGGTGGCGTCCGACCGTTTCCGGGAGGCCGCCGAGGCGCGGCCCGGGCGCCGCCGCAAGGCGCCGGTCGACTCCGCCGCCGGGCGCCGGGTCCTGGACGCGGCCCCGCGGGAGCGCCGGGCGCTCCTGGTCGGCCTCGTCCGCGAACAGCTCGGCGCGGTGCTCCACCGCGACGACGCCGCGGACATCGGCCCGGAGGTGGAGTTCCTGGACCTGGGGATGGACTCGATCGGGGGCATCGACTTGCGCGACCGGCTCGGCCGGCTGCTGGACCTGCGGCTGCCGGCGACGACGACGTTCGAGCACTCGACCGTCGCGCAGCTCGCCGCGCACCTCGCCGGTCTCGTGACGGAGGAGCCCGTGAAGGAGACGAGCATCGAGGCGGCGCTCGCGTCGGCCACCTCGGCGTCGTCCGCCTTCGACAGCATCGCGGCGCTCTACCACCAGGCGTACGCGCTCGGCCGGGCCCAGTCGGACGGCATGGCGCTGATCCAGGCCGCCGGGCGGCTGCGGCCCTCGTTCACGGCCGCGGACGCCGCGGACCACACGCTGCCGCCGGTGCGGATGGCGACCGGTGACGGCTCGCGGGCCGTGCTGATCTGCCTGCCCGCCATCACGGCGACGGCCGGGCCGATCCAGTACGGCATGATGGCCCAGATGTTCGCGGGCAAGCGCGACGTCCTCTCGCTCGTCAACCCGGGTTACAACGAGGGCGAGTTGGTCGCGGACAGCTTCGCCTCCCTGATCGAGCTGCACCTCCACCAGCTGCGGGCGACCGTCGGCGACCGGCCGTTCGTCCTGGTCGGGCACTCGATGGGCGGCCTGATCGCCCACGCGCTGGCGGAGCTGGCCGAGCGGGAGGGCCCGGCGCCGGGCGCCGTCGTCCTGCTGGACACCTTCCAGGCGACGCACCAGTTCTCCGAGAAGACCATGATCGCGATGAACGAGGGGCTGGACTCGCGCGAGCAGCTCCTCGGCCCGCACGCGCTGACCGGTACGAAGCTCACCGCCAGCGGGCGTTACAACGCCCTGCTGATGGAGGAGTGCGTGCCGCGGCCGATCACCGCCCCGACGCTCTTCCTCAGCGCCGCGGACCCGATGCCCCACCAGGACGAGGGGTTCGAGGACGGGGGCTGGCGTGCGGCGTGGCCGCTGCCGCACACCGCCGTGGCGACGCCGGGCGACCACTTCACGCTCATGGAGCACAACCTCCCGCTGACCGCCGAGGCCATGGAGAGCTGGCTCTCCGAGCGCGGCCTGTGACGCGAACCGACACCATCCCGTCTCCCCTCTCGAAGCAAGGAACCATCGCCATGACCATGCCCGCCCTCGACCAGGTGGCGCCGTCCGGCACGGACATCGTCTCCGACCCCTTCCCGCTCTACGCGCACCTGCGGGAACAGGGCCCCGTGCACCGCGTGCCGACGTACGACGGGGGCCATGTGTGGCTCGTCGTCGGCCACGAGGAGGCGCGCAGCGCGCTGACCGACCCGCGGCTGCGCAACGACATCCGGTACTCGTCCTCCTGGCAGGACGACGGCGGCCACGCCATCGGCCTGAACATGCTCCAGACCGACCCGCCGCACCACACGCGCCTGCGCAAGCTGGTGGCGCGGGAGTTCACCGCGCGCCGGATCGAGGCGCTGCGCCCGCGCGTGCAGCAGATCACGGACGAACTCCTGGACGCCATGCTGCCGCTGGGCCGGGCCGACCTCGTCGAGGCGTTCGCGGCGCCGCTGCCCATGGCGGTCATCTGCGAGCTCCTCGGCGTCCGGGCCGAGGACCGCAAGCAGTTCGGCGCCTGGTCGAGCGAGATCGTCTTCCCGAGCGGCCCGGAGGCGGCGGGCGCCGCGGTGATGGGCATGACCGGCTACCTGGCCGAGCTCATCGAGGCCAAGCGGCAGGGAGGTGACGACGACCTGCTGGGCGCGCTGGTGCGCACCATGGACGAGGACGGCGACTCGCTCTCGTCCGAGGAGATGCTCGGCATGGCGTTCCTGCTGCTGGTCGCCGGGCACGAGACGACCGTCAACCTCATCGCCAACGGCATGTGCGCCCTGCTGCGTCACCCGGAGCAACTGGCGGCGCTGCGGGCCGACATGACGCTGGTCGACGGGGCGGTGGAGGAGATGCTCCGCTACGACGGCCCGTCGCAGACCACCGCCCACCGGTTCGCCGCCGAGCCCGTGGAGATCGGGGGCGTCACCGTCCCAGCCGGCGACCCGGTGATGGTCTTCCTGGCGGCGGCCAACCGCGACCCGAAGCGCTTCCCGGAGCCGGACCGCTTCGACATCCGGCGGGACGCACGCGGCCACCTCGGCTTCAGCCACGGCGTGCACCACTGCCTGGGCGCGCCGCTGGCCCGGCTGGAGGCGACGATCGCGCTGCGCACCCTGCTGGAGCGCTGCCCGGACCTGGCCTTCGACACCGACCCGGCGGAGCTGGCCTGGCGGCCGAGCCTGATGCGCGGCCTGTTCCACCTGCCGGTGCGGTTCTAGTGACTGGTGTGTGTCCTTGGCGCCCCGCAAAAAGGCGCCAAGGACACACACCGGACATCGCCCATCACTCCCAGTGAGGCCGTCGTCCGCATAACGGACGACCCTGCACGGCCCTGTCGGAGATCGCATACTCAAATCTTCCGATCTCGCATATTGGACAGGTATCGCCCATGAGCCGGACACTCACCTCACCGCCCCCGACGCCGACGGGGAGCCCGTCGCCGCAGCACTCCCCGCTGTCGAACGGGCTCAAGCAGCGGCACCTTTCGATGATCGCCCTCGGCGGTGTCATCGGCGCCGGCCTCTTCGTGGGCTCCGGCGCGGGCATCGCCGCGGCCGGTCCGTCGATCGTGGTCGCCTACGCGGTGTCCGGCCTGCTCGTGATGTTCGTGATGCGGATGCTGGGCGAGATGTCCGCCGCGAACCCGGCCTCCGGCTCGTTCTCCGTCCACGCCGACCGGGCCATCGGCCCCTGGGCGGGCTTCACCGCCGGCTGGATGTTCTGGACCCTGCTGGTCGTGGGCGTGGGCATCGAGGCGATCGGTGCGGCCCACATCCTGCAGGGCTGGTTCCCGGGCACCCCGTCGTGGATGTGGGTGCTGATCCTCATGGCACTGTTCTGCGCCACGAACCTCGGGGCGGTCGCGAACTTCGGCGAGTTCGAGTTCTGGTTCGCCGCCCTGAAGATCGGCGCCATCGCCCTGTTCCTGATCCTGGGCGGGCTGGCCATCTTCGGCATGCTGCCCGGCACCCACGCCCCCGGGGCCGCGCACCTGGTGCACGACGGCGGCTTCATGCCCGCCGGAGCCAACGGACTGCTGGTCGGCCTGCTGGCCTCGCTCGCCGCCTACGGCGGCCTGGAGACGGTGACCATCGCCGCTGCCGAGTCCGAGGACCCGGTGCGCGGCGTCGCCAAAGCCGTCCGTACGACGATGTGGCGCATCGGCATCGTCTACGTCGGCTCGATGCTGGTGATCGTCACCCTCGTCCCGTGGAACGACAAGGCCGTCACCGAGTCCGGCCCCTACGCCGCCGTCCTCGACCGCCTCGGCGTCCCCGCCGGCGGCCAGGTCATGAACGTCGTCGTCCTGATCGCCCTGCTCTCCGCGATGAACGCCAACATCTACGGCTCCTCGCGCATGGCCCACTCGCTGGTCTCCCGCGGCCAGGGCCCGAAGATCCTCGCCAAGGTCTCCGGCCAGGTGCCGCGCCGCGCGGTCCTCGCGTCCTGCGCCTTCGGCTTCTTCGCCGTGCTGCTGTCCTACTGGTGGCCCACCACGGTCTTCGCCTGGCTGCTCAACATGGTCGGCGGCGTCGTCCTGATCGTGTGGGGCTTCATCGCCGCCTCGCACCTGCTGCTGCGCCGCCGCCTGGAACGCGAAACCCCCGGCCAGCTGGTCGTCCGGATGTGGGGCTTCCCCTATCTGACCTGGCTGACCCTGGCCGGCGTCGTGGGCGCCCTGGCCCTGATGACCGTCCAGGCCGACACCCGCGTCCAGCTGTACTCGACGGGCGGCCTGGCGCTGGCCCTGGCCGTGACCGGGCGATTGCGGCAGCGCGCCGCGAAGTAGCCCTCCCCGAAAGGCCTCGCCGACCATGCGTCGGCGGGGCCTTTTGCCGACCGGGGAGGTCTCTTTGCGCCGCCGAGCGGCCTCTTCCTTCATGATGTCGTCGGTGCGGCTGCTGTGCCGGAGGGCGCCCTCCCATTTCACGTACTGAGGTTCGCGGTCCCGGAGGAGGACCGGCTTGAGGTGGCCGCGGAAGAGGAGTGTGCGGCCCTGGTCCCGGCGGCTGCGGCTGCGGCTGCGGCTGAACCACATCGCACTTTCTCGTGGCGGGCGAGCCGGTTCGCCGCGAGACCCGGGAGGGTGCCGCGGACCCGGCCGGGTGTGCGGGTGGTCAGGGACCGGCTGGGTGGTCGCCAGGAGTCGGCGAGGGCCCGGTGCGCGACGGCTTCGCCGCCGCGGTCGGGTGGGCCGTATGGAAAGGGTGACGCGGTTGGCGACCTCGGCGAACAGCCACTCGAACTCCCCCTGTTCGCGGCGGACTTCGCTGCGCCCGAGCAGCCGGGCCGCAGCGTCCCGGACTCTGTTCCAGGCATCCGTCCCCGCGCCCTGCACGATCGCACCGCCCCCGGCGGCCGCAGCAGCGGCGAATACTTCGGCCGACATGGCTACCCCATGGCTGAGGACTGGGCCGCCAGCCTGGAGAGTGGCATGGACAGACTCTCGCGGCACGGGAGTTCGGGCACAGCCGTCACGGGGATCGTTCGCTCCACCTCGTTGCGACGCTTGGACATTGCCCCGTCGGAGCCGGCGGGCCGGCTGCCCGTCAATCGGCCTGAAGGGGCCGCACGCCCCTCTGCCCCGCTGCACGCCCGTCACTCGGCGTCCGGCGAGAAACCTCAGCCTTCGCCGCGAGGAGTCACCTTGGCGGCGGCGTCCGGGGTGCTGTGCCGCGTGAACGCCCACAGGGCGAGCCCGAGGCAGCTGAACGCGGCGCCCAGTGCGCAGACGGCGCCCCAGCCGGCCACCGTGTAGAGGGAGGTCGCGGCGATGGCGCCGGTGGCGCTGCCGATCGAGTAGAAGACCATGTATCCGCCGATCAGCCGGCTGCCCGCGTCCGGGTGCAGCGCGTAGATCAGGGTCTGGTTGGTGACGTGGACCGCCTGCACGGCGAGGTCGAGGAGGATCACCCCGACGACCAGGGCCCAGAGCGAGCTGCGGGTGAAGGCCAGGGGCAGCCACGAGGCGGCGAGCAGCGCCAGGGCCAGGCCGGTGGTCCGCCGGGAGAGGCCTCGGTCGTTGAGGCGGCCCGCCGCGGTCGCGGCCAGGGCACCGGCGACGCCGACCAGCCCCAGTGCCCCGATCGCGCTGTGGGACCAGAAGTACGGCGCCTCGCTGAGCGGCAGCGCGACGCTGCTCCACAGGGTGCTGAAGGAAGCGAAGACCAGCAGACCGAACAGGGCCCGGAGCCGCAGCAGCCGTTCCCGGGCGAAGAGGGTGACCGTGGAGCGCAGGAGTTGTCCGTAGCGCAGGGTTGTCGGCGGAGCGGCGCTGTGGCGCGGCAGCACGCGGTACAGGACCAGGGCGAGCAGGGCGGTGAGCGACGCCGAGGCGAGGTAGACGGAGCGCCAGCCTGCGAGATCGGCCATGAGGCCGGACGCGGTGCGGGCGAGCAGGATGCCGACGACCACGCCGCTGGTGACCAGGCCGACGACCCGTCCGCGCCCGGCGGGAGGGGCCAGCGACGCCGCGAAGGCCACCAGCGTCTGCGTGACGACCGCGAGAAGCCCTGTCGCGGCCATGCCCGCGAGCAGGACCGCCGCCGTGCGGGCGGCGGCCACCACGGACAGCGCCACCACCAGGAGCAGCAGTTGGGCCGCGATGAGCCGTCTGCGGTCGGTCACGTCGCCCAGCGGCACGAGGAAGAAGAGTCCCAGCCCGTATCCGGCCTGCGTGAGGGTGACCACGCTGCCGACCAGTGCCGGACTCATGGCGAGGTCGTGGCCCATGGTCACCAGGAGCGGCTGGGAGAAGTAGACGTTGGCCACAGCGGCCCCGCACGCCACGGCGAACAGCAGGACGACGCCACGGGACAGGACGAACGCGGAACCTTCCCCGCTCGGGACTTCGGTCCGTCGTGTCACAGCCTCACAGTTGCCGGGCATCGGCACCCCTCCACACATCTGGTTTCAACTTGCCACCAATAGCGACGGCGACGGTAGCCCTTTTCGGTAGCATGTTGCAACCATCCTGAGAGGAATGAGGGACGCCATGGTGACCAGGAAGCGCTTCGACGACAGCGAATGCCCCGTCGCCCGGTCGGTGGACGCGATCGGCGACTGGTGGTCCCTGCTGATCGTGCGGGACGCCTTCGACGGAAGCCGGCGCTTCGGGGAGTTCCAGCGCAGCCTCGGCGTCGCCAAGAACATCCTCACCGCGCGCCTGCGCACCCTCATCGCCGGCGGCGTCCTCGCATCCGTCCCCGCCTCGGACGGCAGCGCCTACCGCGAGTACGCACTGACCCCCAAGGGCAAGGCGCTCTTCCCCGTCATCGTGGCCCTGCGGCAGTGGGGCGAACAGAACTTCTTCGCCCCCGGCGAACCGCACTCGGAGCTGGTCGACCGCCGACAGGGACACCCCCTCCGCGCACTGGAAGTGCTCGCCGCGGACGGGCGACGACTGAGCCCCGACGACACCACCGTCCACAAGGTCCCCGCCCGGTGATCCGGGCCGGAGACCCGGCGAGCGCCGGCACACCGCTCCGCCGGTGACACGAGGGCCTGGCTTCGCGGTCAAAGACGGCGGGCCCCTGAACATCGGCGATCCGCCGGCCGGCGAGGGCGTCCCGGCCGCCGCCGAGTTCGGCCCGAGCAGTGCGGCTCCACCGGCGGCCACCCCGCCCGCCTTCGGCACGGCGATCCCGATCTCCACTCGACGTTGACGCGGCGTCAACTCCTACGGTCACGGAACATGAAGATCATCGTTCACGACACCGCCACCGCCATGCTCGACCTCCTGCGCCGCCCCCTGGAGGAACGGCCCGACGCCCTGCGCGACATGCTCGCCCCGCTCCAGGACGTGATGTCCGCCGTGGCCCCCGTCGACCTGGTCGAGATGCACCGGCAGGGCAGCGGCTTCCCGCTCGACCGTGACGACCCCCGCTACGTCCAGGCCCTGCACCGGATGCGGGACGCCGGGGGGTGGAACCGGGTCGAGGAGTCCCTCGCCGCCGCGTGGCGGCGCATCGACGGTGCGGCGTCCGGCACACCGACACCGTGCACGTCGCCGTGGTGCCCGGCGACCCCGACGACGAGCACCTGACCGTCCGCAGCGGCGGCTACTTCGGCATGGGCGGGTTCCCAGGGGCGATCCTGCTGGTGATGTGGCCCACCGACACGGCCCTTCGGAAGATCGGCCACGCCGCCGCCCACGAGCTCCACCACAACGTCCGCTACGCGAACGTGACCTGGGACCCGATGGCCGTCACGGTCGGCGAGCAGGTCGTCGCCAAGGGGCCGGCCGAGGCGTTCGTGCGGGAGCTGGCCGGGGAGGCGGCCATGGGGCCCTGGGCCACCGGGCTGACCGGCACCGAACTGGACAGCACGTACGAGAGGATCACCGCCGCGATCGACGTGGCCGGGATGCACAACCTGCCCCCGTACATCTTCGGCGACGCCACCGCACGGCTCATGGGGGACGAGCCCGTGGGCCTCCCCGACTTCGCCGGGTACGCGGCCGGGCTACGGATCGCCGACGCCGACCTCGCCGCCTCCGGCCTGACCGCCGCCTCCCCCGCCGCCCGGATGGACACAACTGCTGCTCTGCCTGCTCGCGCACGCGCCAACTCCCGTGGAGTGGAAAGGCCTTCCGGAAAGCGAGGGAGTCCGCTGGATCACTTCGGCAGAGGTTGTTCCCCGTGCCGGTCCCAGCATTTCCGCGAAAGCCGCCCACGGCGATCCTGCCAACCGCCCGGTGCCAGGTAGGGCTCCCCCGGATACCCAAAGAGCTGCTGGCAACCGAGCATCCCCGCAACGGCCGACGACAGCGGCTGACGGACGAGCCGCCACAGGACGGCGGCCCGGCCCGCCCCACACAGCCCGGCCGGACTCACAAATCGCTCACCGGGATGCCCGAGGTCGTGCGTGCGGGAGCGGAGGTGGTGTACGCCGCGCCGCACCGCCGCCAAAGCTCCGACCCGACCTGTTGAGAACGCCTTTGGCGAGTCGGCAAGGGCGGCAGGTGCCGCTGAGTTCAAGAGTGTGTTCAAGGTCTGTGAAGCCAGTGCTCTCGCTGAGCCCGTGGGCCCACTCCTCGAACGCCTCCGCGTCTATCGGCTGACCGCGGCCACAGCAGCGGCAGATCAGGTAATGCCGGTGCCCGGTGGTTGATCGCCGGAGGTAGAGGCGGCCGCCACTGCTGTCGTGTACGACGTCGACAAGCCCGGCATGCTCGAGATCGTTCAGTGCTCGGTAGACGGTGGTGAGCCCGACTGCGGACCCGGCGCTGATCATCAGGGCATGCAGTTCCTGCGCGGAGACGAACTCGCCACGCTGCTCGAGGGCTTCGAGGACGGCAGCCCGGCGGCGAGTCCGACGCACATTTCTGTTCGCCACCCGGCTTCCCTCGGACATCCTTCAACTCCTTCACATCAGTCGTCATGACAAGACTCCTCAGGTGACCGACTCCCGCATATGAACGTGACATTCATGCACGCGACTGGGGCCGCCCGTGCGCTGTTCTCGCAGCCGCACCGGGGCAAGACATGGCCGGAGCAGGCTCCGCGCTCAATCGCACCGGCGGTCAAGCACCACTGCCACCCGCGCCATTGCTGTCGCCAAGTGCTTTCGGCATTCGGTCAGCTGGGCTGCAGTCAGCCCGTGATCGCGGACTGCGTCGCGGATCTCGTCGCAGAAGCGGTCGAGCAGGCGGCCCAGATCATGACTCGGGTCAGCGGAAGTGGATTCGTCGGCTGTGCCCCACCCCGGGAGGGGCGCCTCGTCCATGCGGTCGACGGGGGCTGCGGGGCCTGGCATGTACGGCTTGCCCGCCAGAGCACCCAGTTCCTTCACCAGGACACCGATGCCCTCGGCCAAGCCCGCCGGCCAGTCACCGCGCCCGATATGTTCCCTGACCTGCTCCTGCACGCGTTCCTTGATGTGCAATACCTCGTCACGTGCGCGCTCCTGGGCCTGCCAGGCCTGACGGCGGGCCCGCTGTGCGTCCCGACGGGTCCGACGTGACTGCTCCTTCGCCCGCAAGATCTGCGCCCGCCACTCCTCCTTCGCGCGCTGCAGTTCCTCCGTCGCTCCCGCGAAGCAGTCGCCCGGCAGACCGCCCGCCGCTTCCGTCCGGAGCCGGCCCGCGGCCTCGGACATCTCACGGCGCAGGTCGCCTGCGGCGCCGTGGACGTCCGCGCGGATGTCGGCGGCGAGTTCCGCGACGGAGTGCCGTATCGCCACCTCCAGTTCGAGCAGCTCCGGCTGCCGGTCGGCGAGCTCGGCGCGGCCCGCCGCAGTGAGCGAATACACCTTGCGGCCGCCCTTGGCAACATGGGTAACCAGGCCCTCGGCCTCCAGCTTGGCAAGTCGCGGGTAGACCGTACCGGCGGATGGCGCATACAGACCCTGGAAGCGCTCTTCCAGCAGGCGGATGATCTCGTAGCCGTGCCGGGGAACCTCGTCGAGCACCGTGAGCAGATAGAGCCGCAGTCGGCCATGGGCGAAGACCAGCGGCATCAGATGCCCTTTCCCCAGGCAGGGGCATCGACACGACCCTCGGGAACCGAGGTGCTGCGCAGCAGTGCCACCGCACCGGAGACAGTGGTGACCTTGAGCCCGCCCCTCCCGTCGCCAAGCCGGCCGGCGACGCGCTTGGCACCCCACTGGCCGGTCACGGCCAGCGACTCGAAGGCGCATGAGACCCCGCCTGCTGCGGCGCTGACCTCCACATCGGCGTGGACCGGGTGCGGCAGCCTGACGGCTATACCCCCGGAGACGGTGGTGAGGCCGAGGGAGGGTACGAGCCCGGCGCCGGCAAGGTCGATGGCCATGTCGCCGTTGACGGACTCCGCCTTGACCGTGCCGTTACGGCCCTCGACGAGCGTGAGACCGCCGGAGACCGTATGGAAACGCAGCTCACCGGCGAGCGACTGGGCCTCCAGCGAACCCGAGACCGTGTGCACCCGGACATTCCCGGTCAGGCCGACGAGCGTCGCGTCGCCCGAGACGCCGCGGACATCCGTGTCCCCCGAAATCCCCGAAACGACGGCACCCGCGTCGACAACACCCACTTCGACCCGAGTACCGGCCGGGACAGCGAGGGTCACCGCGGCGCTGCGCCGCCACCCCCCGTGGTCGAACCACCTGCGGAAGGCGTTCCAGGGCAGGTCCTCGTAGCCGACATTGAGCATGCCTTCCTCAAGGGCGACAAGGAGCGGGGGCCCGGAGATCTCCGTGAGCTCCATCCGGGCCGACTCGTCGGCGGTGCCGACGATGCTGACCGTGCCGCTGACCAGGCGGACGTTCAGGGCTTTGACGGGGCCTTCGAAGGTGAGTTTCTGCGGTGCGGCGAGCTTCCACTGCGGCGGGGTCGGCATCCCGAGTCTCCTTTGAGTACGACTGAGTACGACTGAGTACGACATATGCGCCATGACGCGCCCTATCGCGTCTTGTCAAGACACGATATATCTCGAGTAGCCGGAGTCAAGCCGCAGGCGACGGCGGGCCCGGGCAGGGCCCCGGGCGGACCTTGCCGTTGCCCATGGACAACAGCAAGGTCCGCCCGGATACCCGCGACAGCCCCATACCGCATCGGTGGATTCAGGACGATCCTACCCGTTGTTGACAATCGTTTCCATTTTCATTAAGGATGGGTGTCATGAACACCAGCCACCTCCGCCCGCCTCTCCGCTCCCCCCGAATAACCGCGCCCGCCATCGCCCTGGCCTCCGCCCTGGGCCTGGCGACGCTCTCCGCCTGCGCGGCCGGCGATGACACGGACCGAAGCCCCAAGGCCGCGGACGGCAAACTCGACGTGGTGGCGTCCTTCTACCCGATGGAGTACCTGGCGAAGGAGATTGGCGGCGACCACGTCACGGTGACCGGCCTGACAAAGCCGGGCCAGGAGCCGCACGACCTTGAGCTCAGGCCCAGGCAAGTCGCCTCCCTCAAGAAGGCGGGCGCGATCCTCTACCTCAAGGGCCTCCAGCCCGCCGTGGACGACGCGATCAAGCAGTCCGGCAACAAGAACGTCGCCGACGCGGCCTCCTTCACCAGTCTCAAGCCGCACGGCACCGAGGTCGACGGTCATCACCACGAGGACGAGCACTCGCACCACGGCCACCACCACGCGCACGGCCACGTGCACGGTGGCGACGACCCTCACATCTGGCTCGACCCCGCGAAGTACGCGGAGGTCGCCAAGGGCGTCAACAACACCTTGGCCAAGGCCGACCCGGCGCACCGGGAGATCTTCCGGAAGAACACCGATCTCCTGGTGAAGAAGCTCGAGGACCTCGACAAGAAGTTCGCGGACGGCCTGCGGAACCGTGCCTCGGACACCTTCATCACCACCCATGCCGCCTTCGGCTACCTCGCCGAGCGCTACGGCCTCACCGAGGAGGCCATCAGTGGCATCGACCCGGTGTCCGAGCCCAGCGCCGCCCGGATCGTGGAACTGCACAAGCTGGCGAAGGAGCACCATGTCGGCACCGTCTTCTTCGAGACCATCGCCAGCCCCGCCACCGCGAAGACCCTCGCCGGCGACCTGGGACTGAGGACCGACGTCCTCGATCCCCTCGAAGGCATCACCGACAAGTCCAAGGGCAACGACTACATCGAGGTCATGAACTCCAACCTCACGGCCCTGCAGAGGGCACTCGGCACCAGCACTCCCTGACGTATCCAGCCCCAAACCCCAACTACCGGGCGCCCCCATCAGTTCGCTCATGCGGCGATCAACACCCCAGAAACCCACTCCTACCGTCACGGATCGATGCAGTGCCGAACGCCAACAACAGCCACCCCACGCCGACGAACGAACTCAGCCACGTGC
>NZ_JAEAMR010000021.1:19420-24729 GCF_015999245.1 Streptomyces sp. AV19
GACGGTGCAGTTCCTCGACGATCCGCGCGTCCCGGGTCTCCTCCGGGCCCTCCAGCACGGACGGGTCGTAGTCACCGAGGCCGTAGTGGTGGTGGTACAGACCGTCCACATCACCCAGCCGCAAATTCACCGGGTCCTTCTCATTGTTCCAGTACTCGGCCACCGACTTCTGATAAGCGGTACGCAGAACGGGGGTCATGGTCGTGCTCCTCGAAAAAAATGTTGGTCAGGCGGAGTTGTAGCGGGGGCTGCCGCTGTGCCACGCGCGGTTGCCGCCGAGCCAGGCCCACACCCCCGCCAGGAACCGGCGCAGTTGGGGCGAGCCGGTCAGGGCGAGGGCCGCGGCCTCCGCCTCGTACGCACGCACCAGCTCGTCGTGGATCTCCGCGCTCCGCTCGATCCCCTCGCGCGGTGAGCAGCGCTCCCGCTCGGCGATCACGGTGGGCAGGTTGAACTCCACGCCCGAGGCGTCGTGTTCCTTGGTCATGGAGTAGAGGTCGTTGACGAGGGTGGCGGCGGTGGCGGCCATGGTCACGGCGCGGCGCACCCGCGGGTCGCCGTACTCGGCCGCGGGGAGCGCGTAGCCGCCCACCACGTCGGCCAGCGCGATGCAGGGCAGGAAGCTGTTGATCTGACGGTGCGCCAGGTACTCGGGGACGGTGGGCAGGTACTCCCGTGAGCGCCAGGAGCCCTCCTGTCCGTACCCGACGAAGAGGACGGACACCTCGTGCCGCAGTCGCGCCAGCTGGGACGGCTCCGCGTACCGGGCCAGGTGCTCCATGCCGGAGCGCAGGGCGACCCGGACGGGGTCGTCGCGCATCTCCCGCTCCCAGGCGGCCGCGTAGGGAGCGGGGAGGTGGGCCGGGTCGAGGGCCGCGTACGCGGGGCCCAGGTGCGAGCCCAGCAGCTCGGGGCCCGCGCCGTCGTCGCAGTAGTAGTCGTCCGTGGCCCACTCGGCCAGCGCGCACTTGGCCGCCGCCAGCAGACGGTCGGGGTCGTCGCTGTCGGGGTGGGCCAGCATCATCAGCCGCCCGAAGTCGGCGGCGCGGACGCGGTCGAGCCGGCCTTCGTAGATGCCGACCTCACCGGCCCAGGCGATCAGCCGGTCGTTGACCTCGCGGCCGAGCGCCGGGTCGTCCCGGAGCGTGGGCGGGCAGTACAGCTCCGGGACGCCCGGGGACGACGCCACCCGCTTCTTCGCCCCGATCCGGGCGGCGGAGGTGCCCAGGCCCGTCGGGCCGGCGGGCACTCGCGCGGCGGCGATGCCGGGGCCGGTCGGCCCGACCGGCACGGGCCCGGCCTGCGAGTGGGAGGTGAGCAGCGCCGCCACGAGCCGTGCCGCGTCGTGCCGGGCCGTCGGCGCGGTGATCCGCGACAGCAGTGACACCGGTTCGTTCTCCTTATGAGAGGGCTACGGGCGAGAGAGCTACGGGTGAGAGGGCTGCGGGGCCTACGAGGGCGTGTGGAAGACCTCGACGTTCTCCAGGACGCCGAGCGCGTCGGGCACGAGGACCGCCGCCGAGAAGTAGGTGCTGACGAGGTAGGAGATGACGGCCTGGTCGTTGATGCCCATGAAGCGGACGTTGAGACCGGGCTCGTACTCGTCCGGGATCCCGGTCTGCCGCAGACCGACCACGCCCTCCTCGTCCTCGCCCAGGCGCATCGCCAGGATCGACGAGGTGCCCGCCTCCGTCACCGGGATCTTGCTGCACGGCAGGATCGGCACGCCCCGCCACGCGGGCACCGGACGCCCGTTGACGTCGGCGCTGTCCAGCGCCAGCCCCCGCTTGTTGCACTCGCGACCGAGAGCCGCGACGGCCCGGGGGTGCGCGAAGAACGCCTTGGTGCCGCGCCGCATGCTCAGCAGCTCGTCCATGTCGTCCGGGGTGGGCGGGCCGGAGTGGGTGGAGATGCGCTGGCTGTGGTCCGCGTTGTGGAGCAGGCCGAACTCGCGGTTGTTGACGAGCTCGTTCTCCTGACGCTCGCGCAGCGCCTCGATGGTCAGCCGGAGCTGCTGCTCCACCTGGTCCATCGGGTCGTTGTAGAGATCGGCGACCCGGCTGTGCACCCGCAGCACCGTCTGCGCCACGCTCAACTCGTATTCGCGCGGCGAGAGTTCATAGTCAACGAAAGTGCCGGGGATGACGGGCTCGCCGGTATGGCCGGAGGCGAGGGCGATCTCCGCCTCGCCCTTACGGTTCCGCGGGCGGGTCTGCTCGTCCTGGCGGTGGCGGACGTGGGCCCGCAGCGCGGCGCTGCGGCCGGCCACCTCCTCGTAGGCGGCGCGGGGCAGCACCAGGACGGTGCAGTGGGTCAGCGCGCCGGCGGTGAACTTCCACACGCCCGGCTCCTCGGCCAGCGCCTGCTCGCCGAGGAAGGCGCCGTCGGCCAGCACGCCGCGCCGGGTCCGCTCGCCGTACTGCCCTTCGCCGAGCTTCTCGACCTTGCCACGGGCGATCAGGTAGACGTCGTCGACGGGATCACCCTGCTCGACGAACACCTCGCCCGGCGCGAGCTCCCGCTGCTCGCACCGCTCGGCCAGCGCCCGGAGCACCGCGTCGTCCTCGAACCCGCGCAGCAGCGGCAGTTCACCGAGCTCGGCGGGGACGACGCGGACCGCGGACCCTTCCTGGACGAAGGTGATCCGCCCGTCGCCGACCTCGTAGACGAGCCGCCGGTTGACCCGGTACGTCCCGCCCTTGACCTCCACCCAGGGCAGCGTCCGCAGCAGCCACCGCGAGCTGATCCCCTGCATCTGAGGGACGGTCTTGGTGGTCGTCGCGAGGTTCCGCGCGGCGGCGATCCCCAGACTGAGCTGGGCCCGCCCCGCCGCCGACTCCTCGGGCTGCTCCGCGGTCGTCATCCCGGTCCTTTCCGTCTGGGTGCGTGGGTCGAGGGGGAGCCTCCGGTGACCTCGACGGGACACGGGCGGCTCCGGCCGCGCAAGTGAAGCAGCGTCAGTTGATGTTGGTCGAGACGAGTGAGGGAGTTCCGTCGTCTTTGCGCCATCGGGTGGCACGGGGAAGGAGGGGCATAGCGGGTCGCCGGGCCCGCAAAGAGGAGTAATGGCGTCCACTTTGCGGCTATGGCCCGCATTTTCCGGCCGATCGGGAGGGTGTCAAGAGGCCGTACGGCCCTTGGGTGACGTGGCCGATAAGACGCGGTCGGCGGTTGCGGTCCCGGCACGGGTCCGTTAAGCGCCACCCTCTTCCGCCGCACTCCCCCGGAAGGGCAAGCCGTCGGCGCGACGACTTCACGCCATCCTTCTGCCGGTTCCGTCCCCGGACGGTGACCCTTGTTCGATTCCCCCGCTCCACGACGACCGGGCTGCGCACGCGGGGCGCGAGCGCCCGGGCGACTGATGCCGATGAGGATCAAGTGGTCTACGGCCAAAGGGGGTTGTACGAATGGCGCGAATGCGTCACCTGGCCCCGTCACGGCTATCGACCAACATCGTTACGCACTGCTTCACTTGCGCACCGGAGCCCGGGGCGATCCGGCAGCGGACGCCCGGGCTTCGACATGTCGCACGATGACCGACGTCCCCTCGAAAGGACCGGGAATGACCGACGTGACGCCGGAGCGTACCCAACAGACCGCAGGTCAGGCACAGTTGAGCCTGGGCATCGCCGCCGCGCGCAACCTGGCCACCACGACCAAGACCGTCCCGCAGATGCAGGGGATCAGCTCCCGCTGGCTGCTGCGCACCCTGCCCTGGGCGGAGGTGGGCGGTGGCACGTACCGGGTCAACCGGCGTCTGGCGTACACCGTCGGCGACGGGCGGGTGACCTTCGTCCAGGAGGGCGCGACAGTCCGCGTCGTCCCCGCCGAGCTGGGCGAACTGCCACTGCTGCGCGGTTTTGGGGACGTCGAGGCGCTGGGCGCGCTCGCCGGCCGCTTCGAGCAGCGGGAGTTCGAACCCGGCCAGGTGATCGCCGAGGCCGGACGGCCCGTGGATCACGTCTACCTGATCGCGCACGGCAAGGTGGAGCGTGTCGGCGCCGGGGAGTACGGCGAGGAGACCCGGCTGGGCCTGGTCGCCGACGGCGGGTTCTTCGGCGGGCAGGTGGTCGGGGAGGAGCCCGGCGAGTGGGGGTTCACCGCCCGCGCGGTGACCGCCGTCACGCTGCTGGCGCTGCCCCGCCCGGCGTACGAGGAGATCGCCGGCCGGCACGAGCCGCTGCGCGCCCACGTGGCGCAACGCCAGGCGGAGGGGGAGCTGCCGCGGAACCGGAAGGGCGAGGCGGAGATCACCCTCACCTCCGGGCACTCGGGCGAGCCGGTCCTGCCGGGCACCTTCGTTGACTATGAACTCTCGCCGCGCGAGTACGAGTTGAACGTGGCGCAGACCGTCCTGCGGGTCCACAGCCGCGTCGCCGACCTCTACAACGACCCCATGAACCAGGTCGAGCAGCAGCTCCGGCTCACCATCGAGGCCCTGCGCGAGCGCCAGGAGAACGAACTCGTCAACAACCGTGAGTTCGGCCTGCTCCACAACGCCGACTACGGCCAGCGCATCCCCACCCACTCCGGCCCGCCCACCCCCGACGACTTCGACGAACTGCTGAGCATGCGGCGCGGCACCAAGGCGTTCTACGCGCACCCCAAGGCCGTCGCCGCCTTCGGCCGCGAGTGCAACAAGCGCGGCATCTACTTCGGCGAGGCCGACGTCAACGGCCACAAGGTGCCCGCCTGGCGGGGCGTGCCGATCCTGCCGTGCGGCAAGCTCCACGTCTCGGAGGAGGGCACCACCTCGATCCTCGCGATGCGCCTGGGCGAGGACGAGGAGGGCGTGGTCGGTCTCCGTCAGACCGGGATCCCGGACGAGTACGAGCCCGGTCTCAACGTCCGCTTCATGGGCATCAACGACCAGGCCGTCATCTCCTACCTCGTCAGCACCTACTTCTCGGCGGCGGTCCTCGTGCCCGACGCGCTCGGCGTCCTGGAGAACGTCCAGGTCGCCCGGACGGCGTCCTGAGCGTCGCGGACCGCCCGGGCGTCCGTCGCGTCCGTCGCGTCCGCGCGCCAGGAGGGCCCGGCCGTCGAGCACACGGCACGGTACGCGGCTGCGCCCCGGCCGGCCCGGCCCGGCGGCAACCGCGCGCGGCGCGACGACAGCCCCCGCCGCAGCGGTGCCGCCCCGCACGAAACCACCTGAACTCACGGGCAGTTGTAAGGAGTCTCCACCATGACGACCACCCCCGAAGCCCCCTCCACCGTCCTGCGCACCGCTTACCAGAAGGCAGTCGCGGACTACTGGAACAATGAGAAGGACCCGGTGAATTTGCGGCTGGGTGATGTGGACGGTC
>NZ_JAEAMR010000021.1:24829-33875 GCF_015999245.1 Streptomyces sp. AV19
GGGGGCGGCGCGGCGGGGGTGATTCCGCCCACCCCGGTTTTGGGGGCCCCACTACGCCCTCCCCCCCCCCCGCCCACCCCTGCCGGGGCGGCGGCGCCCCCCGCGGGGCCCCCCCCGCCCCGGCGCCCCCACCGCCCGGGCCCCCCGGGGGGGCGCGCCCGGGCGCCCACGGCAGCACCGCGCTTCGGGACGCCCTGTGCGGCGCGGGTCGTTCGAGGTTTCCCGGGTAGGCAGGGGACCGCGAGGGTGCGCTGGTGAGATGGCACAACCCCGGGGCTGAGGAGGGTGCATGGCCGATCGGCGAGGAGCCGGTGTCGCGTTGCGAGTGATGGTGCTGACGACAGCATGTCTGGCGTGGTCCCCGGCCGCCCGGGCTCACGACGCGCATCCGTCCCCTGCTCGAATCGAGTCCGTCGCCTGCGTGGGAACGTACCGCACGACGTGGACTCCGGGGCTCTCCTTCACCACCCGGCCGACGAGAGTCTCGACGGCCGAGCGATACACCTGCGCGGACAGCTCCGGAAAGGTGAGCGAGGCCGCCGGCAGCTTCGAAGGCACCCTTCCCGCGTCTTGCCTGGGGCTGAACACTTCGCCGTTCCGCGAGGTCGTGCGCTACGCGGACGGACGGGAATCCGTGATCGAGTACACCTCCAACATCAGGGCCCGCGTCGGCGCCGCCAGCCTCATCAAGCTGGAAGGAGCGGTGATCAAGGGGCACGCCAAGGGCCAACACGCCTTTCGTACCGCACAGCTGCTGCACACCGACCTGCCGACGGCGTGCCTCTCTCCCGACGGCCTCCGGCAGGGCACCGGACTGGCCGAGCTCTACATCGGCCCACCGAATCGCGGTGCGGCCGACGGCGCAGGAGATCTGAGCACGGGACCCGAGGCGCGGGAGCCTCTCACTCCTCCTTGATGTCGGAGATGAGCCGCGTGCTCAAGTCGCTCTGCACCGCCAGCCGCGTGCGCCCCGCGTCCGGCCCCGTGCCCCAGGTCAGCGTCACCGTGGTGAACAGGTGCCCCGCGCCCGCGTCGTGGTGGCCGACCGCCCAGTGGGCCGGTACGTCCCGGGCCCGCAGGATGCCGTCGGCCTGGTGGGCCTCCTCCCAGGCGGCCAGGCGGCGTCGGAGGTCGCGGGTGAGGTAGTGGGCGCGCAGTTCCCTCGCGAGGCCGTCCCCGCCGTCGAAAACGGCGTCGATGTACGCGCCGTAGAAATCGGCCACCCGGTCCACCGCGGAGTCCGGGCTCCCCTCACGGACCGGGTTCTCCGATGCCGCGCCTGCCCGCTCGTCGTCCGGCATGAAGTCCCCCCTGATATCCGGAAGTTCCCGCCATCAGTTGGATTCTGCCCGGAAAGGGTGACATGAGTCGTGTGAGGCGCCGCATTCCGCTGCCGAGCCATTGGCAGCGTTCAGGTGCGGACCAACTCTGTCGGGCATGCCGAAGCAGCGCAGACCCATCCTCCTCGCGCTCGCCGCCCTCCTCGTCCCCGCCCCCGCGCACGCCGGCGAACAACGCCTGCCGCCCGTCGTCCCGCGCATCGAGACCGACGACCCCGTCGTCTTCGTCACCATCGACGACGGCTGGCACCGCGACCCGGACGCCGCCCGGATCCTCCTCGATCGCCGGGTGCCCGCAACTCTCTTCCTGCTCCCCGACGCCGTCGCCCAGGACACCGGATACTTCCGCGCCCTGGTCACCCGCGGCCGGGCCGCCGTCCCGGGCAACCACACCCTCAGTCACCCCGACCTGACCACCCTCGACGGCGCCGGGCAGCGCAAGGAGATCTGCGGGGCGCGTGACCGGCTGACCGCCCTCTTCGGACGCCCGCCCGGCCTCCTGCGCCCTCCCTACGGCGCCTACGACGACGCGACCCGGGCCTCGGTGCGCCGGTGCGGTGTGCGCCAACTGGTCACCTGGACACACGACTTCACCACCTGGGGCGACGCACCCCCGCCGGTGCCGCAACTGCGCCCTGGGGACATCGTCCTGCTCCACTTCACCCCCACCCTCGCCGGAGACCTCACCCGCGCCCTGGACGCCGCCCGCGCCGCCGGCCTCACCCCGGCCCCACTGGGCCGATATCTGCGCCGGTGAGCCGGAGGGCGCCGTTCCGGCTGCCCCGAGGAACACCGACCGGGCGGGCGACCTGGACGCCCTGCTGGACGCGGAGTTCCGCGGTCGGCGCTGCAACTGAGCCAGTTGCCGCATCAGGAGTGTACCTACTAGTCTGTACATTCCTGATCTTGGTCGAGAGGAGCCCCTTCCCATGCCCTTCGTCCGCATCGACGCGCTGACGACCGACCCCGCCCGGCTCGACGCGCTGGGCCGTGCCGTGCACGACGCCCTCGCCGAGACGATCGGCATCCCGCCCGACGACTGCTTCCAGGTCCTCACCGGCCACGACGGCCTCAGCAGCACGCTGCGCTACGGCGGATACCTCGGCGAGCGCCGCGACGACGGCATCGTCTACATCGCGATCACGATGCGGGCCGGACGCACACCCGGGCAGAAACAGGCCCTGTACCGGCGGATCGCCGAACTCGCCCACGCGTACGGGGGAGCCGAGCCGCACAACGTCTTCGTCACCATGACCGAGAACGCGTCGGCCGACTGGTCGTTCGGCGACGGGGTGGCGCAGTATGTGGCCGCTCCGTAGACGGAGGGGCATCCCCGGCCCAGCCACGCCGTGAGCCGAAGGTGCCCTCCGGCGTCCGGTCCCGCGATGAGAATCGGGACGCCGGAGCCGCCCCCTTCAGTCGGAGACACCATGTCTGACGTCACCCCGCGCATGCAGGCACCACCGCCACCGGACCTGGCCGACCGCGTGGCCCTGCTCGCCATACTGGGGCTGACGGCCCTCATCCTCGGCGCCGCGCTGCTGGCCGGCAGCGCCGTGCGGCTGGCCGCGACGGTCAGTGTCGTCTGCGCACTGGCCGCCGGGCTCTGCTCCCTGCGGGTGGTGTGGCTGGCCGCCGCGTGGGCCGTGCTGGTGCGGCCGCTGTCCTTCCTCATCGAGCCGCCCACCTCCACAGCCGACGCGGTGATCGGCGTCGTCGTCACCACGGCCCTGGCCCTGCTGTCCGTGGCCGGGGCCCATCTGCGCGTCCGCCACCAGAGCCTGGCCCTGCGCGCCCGCTCCGCCGCGGTCGCGCTCCAGCGGCAGATTCTCCAGCCGCTGCCGCTGCTCCTGCGGCACGTGGAGGTGCACGGGCTGTACCTGCCGGTGGAGGAGGACACCCTGGTCGGCGGCGATCTCTACGAGGCGGTGGACTCGCCCCACGGCACCCGCGTCCTGATCGGCGACGTCCAGGGCAAGGGGCTGGAGGCCATCGGCACCGGCTTCGCGGTCCTGAGCGCCTTCCGCGAGGCGTCCTGGCACCGTGCCGGCCTCGCCGACGTCGCGGACGCCCTCGACATCGCCGTACAACGGCACAACGCGACCGCCGCCCAGGCCGGCCGCCCCGAACGCTTCACCACTGCACTGCTGTTGTCCTTCGACGGCTCGTCCACCGTGCGGGCCGTCGCCTGCGGTCACGAACCGCCCCTGCGGATCGGCCCGGAGCGCACCGGCCCGGTCGCCCTGGACCGGACCGGTGTCCCGCTCGGGCTCGCCGAGCTCACCGGCGAGCCGCGCCACGCCGAGCGGTTCGAACTCGGGCAGGAGGACGTGCTGTTGATGACCACCGACGGCGTCACCGAGGCGCGGGACGGGAACGGAGGGTTCTACCCCCTGGAGCAACGTCTCCACGGCTGGCGGGGGTTGACGCCCGCCGAGGTCGTCGAAGCCCTCGACGCGGACTTGCGCGCCTACACCGCAGGAGCGGCGGCGGACGACATCACCGCGCTGGCCGTCCACCGCGGGCCGCCTTCAACGGCACGGACGGGTCGCCCGCGAGCCGGGGATCGAGCCGCGCCCCCGACTCGATGAGCTTGCGACCCTGTGCCAGGTCGCGCGGCCGGTCCACCGCGAGCACCGCCACGGGCACATCACCGCGCAGCCACAGCAGCGACCACTCGGGATCCGTGGGCTCCCCGCGCGTGACGACGGTGTCCGCCGCCGCGTGGTGGCCCGCGTACTGGACGTAGCGGCCGAACTGTTCGGACCAGAAGTACGGGACCGGGTCGTACGGCCGCCCCGTCGTACCGGTGATGCCGCAGGCGACGACGTGCGGGGCCTGCAGGGCGTTGTCCCAGTGGTGGACGAGCAGGCGGGTGCCGTAGCGGGCGGAGGGGAAGGAGGCGCAGTCCCCGGCCGCGTACACGTCCGGCAGCGAGGTGCGCAGCCGGTCGTCGGCGATGACGGAACCGTCCGCGCCCAGCGCGACACCGGAACCCGCGAGCCACGCGGTGGCGGGCCGCGCGCCGACGCCGACGACGACCGCGCCGGCCGCGAGGCGCCGGCCGTCGGCCAGCACGACCGCGCCGGGCTCCCGTCCGGCGACCCGGGCGTCCAGCAGGAGTTCGGCGCCGGCGCGGGCGTACCAGTCGGCCATCGGCGCCGTCGCCCCGGCGGGCAGGGCGCCGGCGAGAGGGCGGCCGGCGGCCTCCACCACGGTGACCGCGCACCCCGCCGCGCAGGCGGCCGTCGCGAACTCCGCACCGATCCAGCCCGCGCCGACGACCACGACGTCGCGGCGCTCGTCCAGCACGGGACGCAGCCGCCGGGCGTCGTCGAGGGTCCGCAGCGTGTGCACGTCCTCGTCGGTGCCGAGGAGGGGGACGGGCCCGGCGCCGGTCGCCACGACCAACGTGCCGTACGGGACGGGGCCGTCCGAGGTGTCCACCTCGCGGTCGTGGGCGCGCAGCCCGGTGACCTCGACGCCCGGCCGCAGTTCGACCCCGAGCCCCTCGAAATCGATGTCGTAGACCGGGTCGTCCTCCTTGCCCAGCAGCAGGTTCTTCGACAACGCCGGCCTGTCGTACGGACGGTGGGGCTCGGCCCCGATCAGGACGACGGGCCCGTCGAAACCCTGCTCGCGCAGGGCGACGGCGGTCTGCGCCCCGGCGACACCGGCCCCCGCGATGACGACGCCCGCGGTGCTCATCGGGCCTCCGGGAGGACGGCGAGGGCGTCCGCGGGAACCTCGTCGGCGGTGGCCGCCCGCCGTACCGTGACGACGTTGCCCAGGGCTTCGGAGAGCCGCGCGGCCGCGCGGTCGGCCCGCTCCCACCAGTCACCGGGCGCTCCGGGCGGCGGGACGAGCACCAGCTCCAGCACCTCCGCGGCATGCGTGGCGGTGCCGTCGGCCACGGGACCGGCGAGGGCGAGGACGGCGGGCGCGGGGGACAGGTCCGTCCGCATCCGCTCGCGGGCCTCCTCCACCACACGCCACCTCAGGTCGGCCAGCCCGTCGAGCGCCTTCCACACGATGTGGCCCGCGACCGGACGCACCGCTTCGCCCCGCGCGCGGGGTGCGAGCATGCCGAGGAGGCCGAGGCGGAAGAGCGTGGTCTCCAACTGCGTCGCGGCGACGGAGGCTTCGCGGGCCAGGTGGTCGAGCGGCAGCGGAGCCCCCGCGTGCCGGGCGTGGTGCGCGGTCAGCGCGGTGACGATGCGGCCCGAGGCCCCGGGGAAGAGCGCCGGGATGGGCGTGCCGAAGTTCATGCCGCCACGCTAGGCCGGAATCAATCCCTCCGGATCGTGCTCCGGCCCGGGACGGCCTCGGCGGAAAGCACTAGGACCACAGCAGCGCCGCGTGCTGGTCCCGCCACTGGGCGAGGACCTCGTCCCGCATGTCGGGGCGGGCGGCGAACCACATGGGACGGGTCACCGGCAGGCCCTCGTGCCCGTCGCGGTCCACCGAGGTCACCGTGCACTCGAACCGCGCCGACGGGCTCCCGGGAGCGTCCGGCAACCGGACGGGCGCGAGGCGGACGTGGAACACGTCGGGAGGCGCGGCCAGGACCAGCAGCGCGGGCCGTCCGTCGTCGAGGTTCGCGGTCGTCCGGCTCCCGGGCCAGACCCCCGCGCGCAGGTGCCGGTCGTCACGCGGGTACAGATCGCCCACGCTCAGCATGCAGGGACGGGGACAGCCGTCCGGGTCGACCGTGACGAGCAGGAAGCACTGCCCCTCGGGCCGCTCGCGCCCGGCCGGGGCGAAGAGATCCATGACCTGCGGAGGAAGCCGGTCCCCCAGGCGTACGGACATCACGGACTCCCTTCCGTCGCGGCCCCCGCCACCGTTCACGGGCGGATCGCCGGCCGCGAGTGTACCCGCGCGTGCCTGCGTCCCCGGAGGCCCGTCCACCCCAATCAACCCGTCGGCGGGGGCAGCACCTCGGTGCGGCAGAAGGCGAAGAAGCCCCGCTCTCCGGCCCGACTGTTCCGGCCCGATCCTGCTCACGTGCACGCGGCCGACGTCGGCGTCCGCGTACGCCCGCGGCGCCTGCGCATGCGAAATGGGCCGGGGCGGGCAGCGGCGTCAGACCGCGCGTCGGAGCAGGCCGGCCGCCACCAGGCCCGCCAGGCCCAGGCCCGCGTCGGTCAGTTGGCCGCCGAGGAGGTGGGCCACGTACTCGGGGAGCGGCAGGGCGACGGGTTCGAGGAACTCCTCCGGGTCCGGCTTCGGGTTGCCGACCCTGCGGCAGCCGCGCGCCAGGACCGCGTAGCGCATGTGGGTGGCGTACGAGGCCAGGTAGGTGCACATGGCGATCTCCAGGGAGCCGGCCTCGTAGCCGGTCTCTTCCAGAAGCTCGCGGGCCGCCGCGTGCTCGACCGTCTCGCCCTCGGCCACCTGGCCGCCCGGCAGTTCCGCCAGGACTCTGCCGGGGCCCGGGCGGAACTGGCGGACGAGCACGCCCTGTTCGTCGTCGGTCAGCGCGACGACGGCGACCGTCGGCACCCCGTCGAGGACGTCCCAGTCCGACTCCCTGCCGTCGGGCTGGAGGTATGTGCGGCAGCCCGCCGTCAAATAGCCCGCCAGTCCGGGCCGTTGCGAGGTCAGAGTCCATTCCAGCGGGTCGCGCACCTGTGTCACGCGCGGCATCCTACGCACCATGGAGGGTGCGCCGCGCGCCCGGCGTCAACCCTGTGTGGACCGGGTGCCGCTGGTCAGGCGGTGGACGAGGCCTTCTCGGCGCGACGGACGAGGGCGACGATCGGCGGGATGATCTGCGGCCACGCCCCGCGGGGGAAGTTGTGGCCCATGCCCTCGACGGTGATCAGTTCCGCGCCGGGGATGGCGGCCGCGGTGGCCCGTCCTCCGCTGATGTCGCACATGACGTCGGCGGCCCCGTGGATGACGAGCGCGGGGACGTCGAGCGTCCGCAGCCGTGCCGTGCGGTCGCCGGAGGCCACGGTGGCGACGGCCTGGCGCCGCAGGCCCAGGGGGTCGAGGCCCCGGTCGTGGGCGAGCCCGGCCCGCTCGGCCGCCGCGGCCTCGTCGTACGGGAAACCCGGGGAACCGATCACCCGGAAGGCCCGGACGTACCAGCCGATGTAGCCCTGACGGTCCTCCGGCGGTGCCCCCAGCCCGGTCAGCACCGCGAAGTCGGGCTGTCCGACGCCGAGATCGCCGGTGTTGGACATCATCGACGTCAGCGACCGGATCCGCTCCGGGCACTCGATCGCGACCGTCTGGGCGATCATGCCGCCCAGGGAAGCGCCGACGAAGTGGGCGCCGTCCAGCCCCAGGACGTCCAGCAGGCCGACCGCGTCGGCGGCCATGTCCGACAGCGTGTAGGAGGCCGACGAGAGGTCACCGGCCAGCGCCGCCTGGAGATCGGGAACGGGCGCGTCGTGGAAATGCGTCGAACGGCCGCTGTCGCGATTGTCGAAGCGGATCACCTGCAGGCCGTGGCCGACGAGTTCCGCGCAGAACTCCTCGGGCCAGTTGATCATTTGCCCGCCGCCGCCCATCACCAGCATCACCGGCGGTGCCCCGGGGTCACCGAACCGCTCGTAGGCCACTTCGATGCCCGACGGACCGACGTTCAGGGCCTTCTCTTCGCTCACCGTCACACCATCTCCCCAGCTGGTACGGAGGCATGAAAGGTATCCGAATCCGGCGCCGCCGGAAAAGTAAACGGGCGAATTTTTCGGGAAATTGGCGATGTGAATGGAAGGCGATATTCTGGAGGTGGGGAAGGGTCGGGAAATGCGCTTTGTGGGGCGGAGGCTGGTGGCGCGGGCCCCCGGAGTCCTCAGCGCACGCCCAGGAGTGACAGAACGCGGCCGGCGAGGTCGTCGATGCTGTCGGCGTTGATGACTTCCACGGTGGGGATCTCGCAGCCCAGTTCGCTCCGGAGGGCCACGACGAGTTCGGTGACCATGGGCGAGTCCGGACCGAGCGTGTCCAGGGCCTGCGTCCGGTCGATGCGTTCCGGTGCCCGATGGGTGATGCGGGCGACGAACGCGACCAGCAGGCCGGCGAGTCCGGCCCTGCCGATGTCGCGTCCGGCGCCGGCCCGGTGGCCGGGTCGTCCGGCGCCGTGGCTGTGGCCGACCCCTCGGGCTCATCGACGGACTGGGCCTCGAACGCCCCGTCCTGGCCGGTTACGACATCGGCAGCCGTGTCGCCCGGACGATTGCCCGCGACCATCCGGAGCGCGTGGGCGCGCTGGTGGTCTCACCACCGCTGCCCGGCACCGGGGACCGCGTCCTCGCTCCCTCCGCGCAACGGGAGTGCTGGTACCGGCCGTTCCGCCGGATCCCCCTCGCCGAGCGCCTGCTCGACGGAACCCCACGGCGGTGCGCGCCTGTCCGCGCCACTTCTCGTCCCACTGGTCCGCCCCGGCCTCCACTCTCGCCGAGGCCGGCCTCGATCACCTCGTCTCCGTCCACAGCGCGCCCGGTGCCTTCACCGCCTCGACCGTGTGGTACCGCGCCGGTGTCGACGCGGTACACACGCGGTCGAGGCGTCCCTCGACGAGAAGCCGCCTGCCCGCGAGGCCCGGATCACCGCCCCGACGACCGTCCTGGGGCCGGAGCACGGCCCGCTGTTCCCCAGGGCGTGGCCGGACCGGCTCGACGACTTCTTCCACGACGACTTCTTCCACGACGTGTTCTTCCACGACGTGTTCTTCCACGACGTGTTCTTCCACG
>NZ_JAEAMR010000022.1:0-14044 GCF_015999245.1 Streptomyces sp. AV19
GAGCCCCCGCTCACCGCGCGGAGCGCGGTGCCGGGCCGAGGGGCGGAGCCCCGGAAGAAACTGGGGGCACCCCCTCCGGGGGAGAAAGGGCGGGGTGGGGCACAAACCCCTCAGGCCGCCCCCATCCTCTTCGCGAACGTCACCGCATCCGTGTCGAAGCCCCGCAGCACCGGACGGAACGTCCACAGGCCCGCCCCGTCGCGGGCGAACTCGGCGACCGTCGCCGCCGTCGCCCCCGCGACCTCTTTGAAGTCGTGCTCCGCCAGGACCTCGTACCCGGTCACGACCTGCGCCCGCGGGTTCGCCACGTCGGCGAAGCGGAGGGGTGCGCCGCCGGCCTGCCGGACGGCCACGCCGATCACCACGCGGCCGCTCGTCCCCGGCATCCGGGAGAGCTCCATGGTCATCACCTCGTCCCAGCCCAGGCCCTGGCCCGTGCGGCTGTCCCGGTTCAGGAAGACCGTGCCGTCGGTCGAGCGGCTGCCGAAGTGGACGATCTGGAGGAGCGGGCCGTACGGGTCGTCCGTCGCGTAGACCGCGCCGATCAGGTCGAGGTCGTGAGGCGTGGCCCCGAACGGGGCCGGGTCCCACTTCATCCGTACCTGGGCCGTCTCGATGCCCTTGCCGAAACCGCTCACTGCCGGTCGCCTCCCCGTTCCTCGGTGCTGGTGGGGTCCATCATCGTCGCGGCGGGGCGCCGCCGGAAGACCGCGCCCGCGAGGCCGAGCCGCTGGAACTCCCCTTGGTAGAAGACCAGGGGGCGTCCGTCCCGGTGGACCGCGAAGTCCTCGACGCGGCCGAGGAAGAGCAGGTGGTCTCCCCCGTCGTGGGCGGCCCAGGGCGTGCAGGAGACGGTGGCGAGGGAGCCGGCGAGCCGGGGGGCGTGGCCGGCGGGCGAGGGGATCCAGCGGGGCTCACCGGCTCCGCGGCCCGCGAAGTGGCGGGCGAGCAGGGCCTGTTCCTCGGCGAGCACGTTCACCGTGAACGGCCGGTCCGCCAGGAGGCGGGCGGCCCTGCTGTCGCGGTGGAGCGAGACCAGCACCAGCGGCGGGTCCATGGAGACGGAGGTGAAGGAGTTGACCGTGGCGCCGTGCGGGGCCCCGCCGGCCTCGCAGGTGACGACCGTGACGCCGGTCGCGAAGTGGCCCAGGCAGGTGCGCAGTTGACGGGGATCGATGGTGGTCGTGGTCATGCTGCTCCCTTCGGAGGAACGGGGTCGCGATGACGCGGCCGCCGGACGGGCCGGGGTGCGGTCCGTCCGGCGGCCTGCTGTTCGTCAGGGCTGTCCGACGGGGAACCAGACGTGTGCCTGGCCCGTCCCGATCCCGTTCTCGTAGGAGCCGAAGCGGCGTCCCTTGCCCGTGAATCGCCGTCCGCCGAGGGCTCCGGCCAGCATCAGGTAGTGGCCGAAGCGGGCTTCGGGGGCGAAGCGGTGGTAGTCGGGCATCGTGGCGATGACCCGGTCGTGCCGGCCCTCCTCCAGCCAGGCGAGGCGCTGTTCGTCGGCCTCGCGGGCCTCGGGGGTGACGATGTTGGCCGGGTCCCCCGCCATCCGGTCGCGCAGTTCGGCCAGTGGCCAGAAGCGGTGGGAGAGGCCGCCGGAGGCGAGGAGCAGGACCTTGCGGTCGAGGCCGCGGACGGCTTCGCCGAGGATCTCGCCGATCCGCAGGAAGTCCTCGTCGGTCGCGGTCTGGCAGACGGAGACCGACAGCCAGGGGGTGCCGGGCCGTCCGAGGTACGTCCAGAGGTTGAGGGTGGCGTAGTGGATGGGCAGGTACGGGTCGTCGTTCGACTGGAGCCAGACGCCGCGCTTCTCGGCGAGGTCCGCGGCGGCGCGGGCCAGTTCGGGGTCGCCGGGCAGGTCGTACGGCAGGCGGCTGATCGCGGCGGGCATCTCGTCCGAGGTGAACAGGCCCTGGCGGCGCGGGTGGGCGGTGATCACCGCCTCGGTGGTGGTGGCCCAGTGCGAGTCGAGGACGATGACCGTGTCGTACTCGGTGGTGTCGAACACCTCGCGCCGCAGCTCCTGCAGGCCGGTGGCGAGGGTGAAGTCGCCGCCTCCGTTGGCCTCGATGCGGGCGGGCTCGGGGAACATGATGACGGGCGCGTGCGAGAGCAGACCGGCGCCGACGATGTCTCCCATGGCATGAACCTCCTTGTGGGACGCGGGGCTTACGGGACGAGCAGCAGCTTTCCGGTGGTGCTGCGGGAGGCGAGGTCGGTGTGCGCGCGGTGGGCCTCGGCCAGCGGGTAGGTGCCGGCGACGGTGAAGCGCAGGGTGCCGTCGGCGATGCCGGCGAAGACCTCCCCGGCGCGCCGCTCGAACTCCTCGGTGGTGGCCCGGAAGTGCTCCAGGTAGGGGCGGGTGAGGGTGAGCGAGCCGCCCCACAGCAGCCGCATCACGTCGACCGGGGGCACCGCGCCGCTGGCGCCGCCATACAGGACGAGGGTGCCGCGGGTGCGCAGCGAGTCGAGGCTCGCGTCGAAGGTGGCCGCGCCGACGCCGTCGTAGACGGCGTGGACGCCCTCGCCGCCGGTGAGCCGGCGGACCTCGCCGGCCAGGCCGTCGGTCCCGGTGTAGCGGATGACCTCGTCGGCGCCGTGGGCGCGGGCGAGCTTCTCCTTCTCCTCGGTGGAGACGGTGCCGATGACGCGCACGCCGCGCCGCTTGAGCATCTGGACGAGCAGCTGCCCGACGCCGCCCGCGGCGGCGTGGACGAGGACCGTCTCGCCCTCGCGGGCCGGGTAGGAGTCGTGGGCGAGGAAGTGGGCGGTCATGCCGTGCACGAGGACGCCGCCGGCGGTGCGCAGGTCGATGTCGTCGGGGACGACGATGGCCTTCTCCTCGGGGACGAGGACGCGGGTGGCGTAGCTGCCGAGGACGGTCGTCCAGGCGACGCGGTCGCCGGGCCGGAACCTCGTCACCCCGGGGCCGACGGCCAGGACGGTGCCCGAGCCCTCCTCCCCCGGTACGCATGGCACGGGCAGCGGATAGCGGCCTTCGCGGCGGTAGAGGTCGATGAAGTTGACGCCGGCGGCGGCGAGTTCGACGAGGATCTGGCCCTCGCCGGGCGCCTCGGGGTCGGGCTTCTCGACGTAGAGCTGAACCTCGGGTCCGCCGGTCTCCCGGATCTCGATCGCGTGCATTACTGCTCGGTTCCCTTCACTCCGGTCAGTTCGACCTGGTAGGTGCGCAGCCAGTCGTCCATGCGCGAGGTGGATTCGACGAGGATCCGCTCGAACTCGGAGAGGCTGCCCTCGGCGGTCTTGTCGGTGAGGCGGCGGACGGCGCCGCCGTCGAGGAACGGGGCAAGCGGTGCGCCGGCCTCGCCGTCGGCGGCGGTGGCCAGGCCCGTGATCAGGGCCCGGTCGTAGGCGGGGTCCTGGATCGAGGGGTAGGCGGCCTTCTTGCGGCGCAGCACCGATTCGGGGAGGAGGTCGGCGGCGGCCGCGCGCAGCAGGGCCTTCTCCTGGCCGCCGAAGTTCTTCATCTCCCAGGGGACGTTGAAGACGTACTCGACGAGGCGGTGGTCGCAGAACGGGACCCGGCCTTCGAGGCCACTGGCCATGCCCATGCGGTCCTTCTTGTCGAGGAGGATGGGCAGCCAGCGGGTGAGGGTGAGGTGGCCGAGTTCGCGGGTGCGGCGGTCCGCAGCGTTCTCACCGTCCAGCAGCGGCACTTCGGCGAGGGCGGTGCGGTAGAGGTCGGCCTCGTACTCGGCGAGGTCGATGCCGTCGATGAACCAGGGGTGGAACAGCGAGCGGGGGTCGAGGCCGCGGTGGGCGCCGAGCTTGAGCCAGGGGAAGGTCTCGGCGGCGCGGGCGCCGGGGTCGGAGAACCAGAGGTAGCCGCCGAAGACCTCGTCGGCGCCCTCGCCGGACAGGGCGACGGTGGCGTGTTCGCGGACGGCGGCGAACAGCAGGTAGAGGGAGACGTCCAGGTCGGCGAAGTTGAACGGGAGGTCCCAGGCGCCGAGGACGGCCTTGCGGACGGCCGGGTCGAGGAGCCGGTCCCGGTCCAGGGTGATCATGTGGTGGTCGCTGGACACGTGCCGGGCGACCTCGCGGGCGTAGGGGCCGTCCGGGGTGGGGCGGACGGCGTCGGCCCGGAAGTTCTCGGTGTGGCCGGTGAAGTCGACCGAGAAGGTGGACAGTTGTGCGCCCTCGGCGGCGCGGGTGCGGGCGGCGAGCGCGGTGACGGTGCTGGAGTCGAGTCCGCCCGACAGCAGGGAGACCAGCGGCACGTCGGCGATCATCTGCCGGGGGACGATGTCGTCCAGCAGGTCGCGGACGGTGGCGATCGTGGTCTTCAGGTCGTCGGTGTGGGGGCGGGATGCAAGGCGCCAGTAGCGCTCCTCGCGGATGCCGTCGCGGCCGACGCGCAGCAGGTGGCCGGGCTTGACCTCGTGCATGCCGCGGAAGGGGACGCGGCCGGGGGTACGGAGGAACAGCAGGGCGTCGCACAGTTCCTCGCCGCCGGCGCGGGCCCGGGCGAGCGGGTTGGCGAGGATGGCCTTGGGCTCGGAGCCGAAGAGGACGCCGTCGTCGGTCGGGTAGTAGAAGAGGGGCTTGACGCCGAGGCGGTCGCGGACGAGGAGGAGTTCCTCGCGGGCGGTGTCCCAGATGGCCAGGGAGTACATGCCGTTGAGGCGGTGGACGAGGTCCGCGCCCCACTGGAGGTAGCCGCGCAGGGCGACCTCGGTGTCGCTGCGGGTGGTGAACTTGTGGCCGAGGAGGGCGAGTTCCTCGCGCAGCTCGCGGAAGTTGTAGATCTCGCCGCCGTAGGAGATCACCGCGCGGGGCAGGCCGTCGGGGCCCTGTTCCGGGGTGAGCATCGGCTGGGTGCCGTGTTCGAGGTCGATGATGGACAGCCGCCGGTGGCCGAGGGCGGCGTGGGTGCCGAGCCACAGGCCGCGGGCGTCGGGTCCGCGGTGGTCCAGGGTGTCGGTCATGGCGCCGACGACCGGGGACTGCTGGGACAGGTCACGGGAGAACGCGACCCATCCGGTGATGCCGCACATGGTTTGCTCCGTTGTCGGTCGTTCAGCGGTCGGTGCGGCCGGGGGTCTCCCAGGGGCCCCTGCGCCAGCCGTCGAGGTCGTAGTCGTCGAGGCAGTCCTGCACGAGGGCCTCGTAGCGGGCGAGGCCGCCGCGCCGGGTGGACCACTTGAGGGCGTCGAGGCGGATCTGTTCGCCGTTGCCCGAGTAGTTGCGCTCGTAGAGTTCGTGGCGTCCGCCGAACTCGGTGCCGATGGCGTCCCAGCACAGCTTGAGGAGCTTGATCCGCTCCTGGGCGCTGGTCTCCGAGCCGCGGTAGAACCGGTCGATGAGCGGCCGCAGTTCGGGGTTGGCCAGGTCGCGGGCGCCGGAGGGCACCGCGAGGGGGGCGCCGCCGAGGGTGGTCTCGAAGATCTCGTGGACGCGGGCCCAGATCTGGGCGTTGTACATCCGCATCGCGGAGGCGTGTTCGAGGCGGGGGACGACGGTTCCGCCGCTGCCGGGCTCGGGGTCGTGGGCCATGGCGGAGGTGAGGGCGCCGACCATGTGCCGCATGGTGATGACCTCGCCGACGGCGGCCTGGACGCCGCGGAACTCGTCGGTGCC
This sequence comes from Streptomyces sp. AV19, assembly GCF_015999245.1. Classification (GTDB taxonomy): domain Bacteria; phylum Actinomycetota; class Actinomycetes; order Streptomycetales; family Streptomycetaceae; genus Streptomyces. The sequence goes on from NZ_JAEAMR010000022.1 coordinate 5,605, forward strand.
GTTGGCCCGGGTGCCGCGGGCGAGGAGCCCGGCCATCAGTTCCAGCTTGACGCCGAGGCGGATCCCGTTCTGGTAGTTGTAGAGGTTGGCGAATCCGGAGGTGGCGTAGAAGCCGGTGGCCCGCTTGATGTCCCGGTAGACGAGGATGTCCTCCCAGGGGATCAGGGCCTCGTCGAGGATGAGGACGGCGTCGTTCTCGTCGAAGCGGCTGCTGAGCGGCGCGTCGTACGGGGTGGCGTGCTGGTTGGCGTACGGGGTGCGGCAGATGAGCTTGACGCCGGGGTTGTCCATGCGGACGAGGAAGACGATGGCGAACGCCTCGGCCTTGCCGGGGGCGAGGGCGGCGGAGCCGACGGGGGCGACGAAACCGGCGTTGGTGATCGCCGATCCGGTGGCCAGCATCTTGGCGCCGCTGACGACGACGCCGGCGTCCGTCTCGCGCACGGCGTGCACGAAGACGTCCTCCATGTCGTGGATGGCCCGCTTGCGGTCCACCGGCGGGTTGATCAGGACGTGGTTGAGGAAGAGCGCCTTGCTCGCGAACTCCCGGTACCAGGAGCGGGCGTTGTCGGCGTACGGCCCGTAGTAGTCGGCGTTGACGCCGAGGCCCGACATGAAGGCGGCCTTGTACTCGGGGGTGCGGCCGAGGAATCCGTAGCCCATCCGCGACCAGGTGGCGATGGCCTCGCCCGCCTCGGCGAGTTCGGCCGCGGAGCGGCTGGGCTTGAAGAACTTGTGGGTGCGGATGCCCTGGTCGTCGACGCCGGTGAGGACGTCGGCGGTGGCGGGGTCGTGCAGCGCGTCGTAGAGCCGGGCCACCGACAGGGCGGAGTTGCGGAAGGCGGGGTGCCGGGTGACGTCCTTGACGCGTTCGCCGTCGAGGAAGACGTTGCGGCCGTCGCGCAGGGACTCGAGGTAGCTGTCGCCCGTCATCAGGGCGTTGGTGGTGGAGTTCATCACTTCACCAGCCCGGGGTTGGCCAGCGGCGGGGTGCCGTGCACCTGGACGCGGCGCAGGTGGCGGGGGGCGCCGCTGGTGAAGGCGTTGCGGCCGTGCAGGAGCGTGTAGTTGTCGGTGAACACCAGGTCGCCGGTCTGCCAGGCGTGGGCGTACAGGTGCTCCGGGTCGTAGAGGGCGGCTCGCAGGGTGCGGTGCGTCTCGGCGATGCCGTCGTCGTCGAGCCCGGTGAACGTCAGGTCGGGGTGGTTGACGAAGCCCGCGTCGTCCGCGGCGGTGGGCTCGTTGTAGCGGATGACGGGGGTACCGGTGACCGGGTGGGCGGTCACGATCGGCGAGACGGTGACGCTGTCGTAGAACTCCATGGCCCGGTGGTAGGTGCCGGTGACCTTCGACCATCGCTCGACGACGGCGGGGTCGGTGCGCTCCAGCACCCGGGGGGTGTGGGAGAAGGTGGTCTCGCCGCCGTTGTCGACGCCGGGGGCGTGGACGCACTGGAAGACCTGGAACTCCGGTATGTGGTCGCGGTACATGCCGTCCCAGTGCATGGGCATGTAGCTGGAGTCGAAGATGTGGTCCTCGGGCTGTTCCTTCTCGACGAGTTCGAGGACGGTGCCGAAGGGCCACTGGGCGAGCTCGCCCCAGTTCTCGCAGTACGCGGAGAACTGCTCGGAGGCGTCGAAGGATTCGAAGCCGCGGAGGAGGACGAGGTGGTGCTCCCGGACGAGGGAGCGCAGGGCCTCGACGGGGACGTCGCCGACGTGCGTGCCGGGGGCGGTGGCGCGGAGCGCCAGGCCGAAGGGGCTGACGGGCTCGATGGCCCACCGGGTGTCGGTGAGTGCTGCGCGGTCGGTGCTCATGGTGGTCTCCATGGGTGTTCAGGCGGCCCGGGACGCGGCGGGGGCGAGGGTGTAGTGGCTGGGGCGGCCGTCGACATGGGTGAGGACGGCGCCGGCCTCCTCGGCCTCGGCGCGTTTCATCAGGGTGAAGCCGTCGCCGGTGTCGACCGCGACGCTGTGCCAGGGGGTGAGCCAGGCGTCGGGGGTCTCGGCGAGCAGGATGCCGATCTTCTCCGTCGAGCACGGCTGGGGGTGGATCGACAGGCGCACGGCCGTGGGGAAGAGCTTGACGAGCAGGTCACCCCAGGCCCGGCTGCGCTGGATGACCCGGTAGGCGAGGTCGCGGCACTTGCGCTGGAGGGCGGAGCGGGTGCCGGTCCACTGCGGGCCGGACAGGTCCTCCAGCATGAAGCGGGTGATGCCGCGGTACATGGCGAGGGGGGCGCCGCCGGCCCGTACTTCCTCGCGGAGTTCCTCGACGGTGGGGGCGTAGCCGGCGGAGAGCATGTCGCGCATGTCCTCGTGGCCGGAGCCGGTGTAGACGTCGTCGAGAGTGAACTGCTCCAGGTGCGTCGCACCGATGTCCTTGATCATCCGGTCTATGCCGGTGACGTAGGCGGTGACGTCCTCGTCCCGGACGCCGAGCAGGTCGTTGAAGACCCGTCCGTCGGAGCAGATCCGGATGACGGCCCCGGGCGGGTGGATCCCGGCGATGCGCTCGCACAGGGAGTCGAGGAACCGCAGGGCGAGTTCCTCGGCCAGGTCGGGCACGGGGCCCAGGACCTTGGCGGGGTTGGGGGACTTCGTCGGGAACGCCGGCAGGACGAACTCGATGGGCCGGCCGCTGTCGATGAACGCGCGGACCGCGTCCAGGTGATGTGCGGCACACTTCGGGCAGACGTCGCCCTCGCAGCCGCCGTCGCGCATCCTGCGCTGGTGGGCCAGGATCTCCCGGACCACGCGGACGGCCGCCTCTTCGTTGCCGGATACGGCGCTATCGGGTGCGGCGTGATCGGACACCGCGCCTCCCTTCGTGGACTGGGGACCACGGTGCTCTGTGAGCGCATGAGAAACGCACAAGAGTGCGACGGGAGGGCGGTGCCGGGGTAGGGTTTGTGCCCCGGCCCCGCCCTTTCACCGTTTCTCGCGCGCTCCGCGCGGGGTGCAACGCGACTGCGCCGCGTTCGTCCTCAAACGCCGGACGGGCTGAAATAGCCCGTCCGGCGTTTGAGGACAAACCGCGCGGAGCGCGCGAGAAACGGTGAAAGGGCGGGGCCGGGGAGAAAACCCCGACGGCGCGTCAGGACGCGCCGACCACCGCCCCCACGGCCCGCTGCGCCGCATCCAGCTCCAGCCGCGCCCGCTCCATCCACACCGGCATCCGCAGGCGCCGGAAGCCGGCCAGCGCCTCCGTGAAGTGACCGGCCGCGCGGGCCGGGTCGCCCAGGGCCGCATGCGTCCTGCCGAGCCAGTAGTGCGCGAGCGCCTCGCCCCGCAGCTCGCCGAGCTCCGTGAAGACGGCGGCCGCCTCGCCGAGCGGGCCCAGCGCGCGCGGCGCCTGGTCGGGTCCTAGGCCGACGTGCAGCCGGCCCATGGTCAGCAGGGTGTACGCCTCGCCGGGCCGGTGGCGCAGCAGCCGGTACTCGGCCAGGGCCCGGTGCAGGTGGCGGGCGGCGCGGCCGAAGCGGCCGTGGCCGATCTCGGCGACGGCCAGCAGCTGGAGGACGTCGGCGAGCACGAGCGGGTGGCCGAGGCGCTCGGCCGCGGCCAGGGCCGCCTCCCCCGCTTCGACGGCCTCGGCCTCGCGCTGCCGGCACACCAGGGCGTAGCCGAGGCTGCGCAGGGCGGTGATGTGGCCATGGGCGTCACCGAGGCGTTCGAGGACGGCGGCCGCCGACTCGGCGTCCCGGTAGGCGAGTTCGGCCATGCCGCGGTCGGCGACGGCGAAGCTGCGGTGGACGCGCAGCAGGGCGGCGTGGTGTTCCTCGCCGAGCGCGTCGAGTTGTTCGATGGCGGCGGCGAAGCGGACGGCGGCGTCGTCCACACGGCCGCGGGCGGCGGCGGCGCGGGCGAGGGAGCCCTGGGCGACGGCGGCGGCGACGGGGTCGTCGTCGGCGGTGGCGCGGCCGCGGGCGGCCCGGGCCACGCGTTCCCATTCGTCCCACCAGTTGCGCAGGTGGCAGACGTCCTCCATGGCGGCGGCGAGGGCGGCGGCCTGGGCTCCGTAGCCGGAGTCGGCGGCGAACTCGACGGCGGTGACCAGGTTGGTGCGTTCGCTCTCCAGCCAGCCGAACGGGTCGACCGTGCCGCCGCGGACGAGGTCGGCGGGTCCGCCGCGCACGAGCCGGTCGCCGGCCGTGCGCAGCCGCAGGAGCCAGCCGTCCAGGACGCGGGCGACGGCGGCGCACCGCCAGGCGGGGGGTTCCTCGGTCGCGGCGCGTTCGGCGGCGTAGGCGTGCAGGGCGTCGTGCATGCGGTAGCGCGGCTGTCCCTGGGCGTCGATGCCGGCGACCTGTATGAGGTGGGCGTCGAGCAGGGCGTCGGCGCAGCGGTCGGTGTCGGGTGCGTCGAGCAGGGCGGCGAGGATCCAGCCGGGGAACTCGGGTGAGGGGAGCAGGCCGATGGCCCGGAACGCCCAGGCGGCGTCGGGGCCGAGGCCCTGGTAGCCGGCGGCGGCAGCGGCGCGCACGACATCGCCCTCCGTGCGTTCGGCTTCGAGGGCGTCCGCGAGGTCGCCGAGCGGCAGGTCGGGGTGGGCGGCGAGGCGGGCGCCGGCCAGGCGCAGGGCGAGCGGGAGTCCGGCGCAGGCGTCCAGCACCCGCCGGGCGGCGGCGGGTTCGGCGTCCAGGCGGCGGCAGTCGGTGAGCCGGCGGAGCAGGGCCTGCGCCTCCTCGCCGTCGAACGGGGGGACGTCGATGACGTGCGCGCCGTCCAGCCCGTCGAGCCGTGCGATGCTGGTGACCAGGACGGCGCTGCGGGAGGAGCCGGGCAGCAGGGGACGGATCTGCTCCTCGTCGCGGGCGTCGTCGAGCAGCAGCAGGACCTGACGGCCGCACAGCAGCGAGCGGAACATCGCCGCGCGGTCGACGGTCGCCTCGGGCAGGGAGGAACCGGCGACGCCGAGGCTGAGCAGCAGGTCGGACAGGAGCGCGCCGGGCGGGCGGCGGGTGCCGCGGGCGCCGTCGAGGCGCAGGAAGAGCTGGCCGTCGGGGAAGGCGTGGCGCAGCAGGTGGGCGAGGCGGGTGGCGAGGGCGGTCTTGCCGGTGCCGGAGGGGCCGGTGAGGACGATGACGGGGGTGGTGGTCGGCGAGGGGGCGGCGCCGGCGCCGGCGGCCGGTTCCAGGAGGGCGGCGGCGCGCGACATGACGAGGTGCCGTCCGGTGAAGTCGGGTGTGTCGAGCGGGAGTTGACTGACGGTCCGCCAGGCCGGGCCGGTGCGCGCGGGGGCCACGGGGGCGGGGGTCTCGCCGAGGGCGGGGTCGCGGGTGAGGACGGCGCGGTGCAGGCGGCGCAGTTCGGCGCCGGGTTCCAGGCCGAGCTCGTCGCGGAGGGCGGCGCGGGCGAGGGTGTAGGAGGTGAGCGCGTCGCCGGGGCGGCCGCAGCGGTACTGGGCGAGCATCAGCTTGGCCCACAGCGATTCGCGCAGCGGGTGACGGGCCGTCCGGGCCTGCAGCATGGCGACGGTTTCGAGGTGTTCGCCGAGCGCGAGGCGGGCCTCGGCGTAGCTCTCGAAGGCGACGAGGCGGGACTCCTCCAGGCGGGCGGCCTCGATGTGCAGGGTCTCGTGGTGGGCGACGCGGTCGAAGGCGTCGCCGCGCCACAGGTCCAGGGCCCGTCCCAGATGTCCGGCGGCGGCGCGGTGTTCGCCGGTGGCGAGGGCGGCGCGGCCGCGTTCGGTCAGGCTCTCGAAGCGGTGCAGGTCCATCTCGTCGGGGCGCACACGCAGTTCGTAGCCGCGGTGGCCCATGCTCAACCGGTCCTCCCCCGCTGCCTTGTTGAGCACCCTGCGCAGCGCGGCGACGTAGCTGCGGATGTTGGCCTGGGCGGACGCCGGGGGGTTCTCGCCCCAGACCGCGTCGCACAGGCGCTCCCCGGGGACGGGGGTGTTGGCGTGCACGAGGAGGGTGGCCAGCAGGGTCCGTTGCTTCGATCCGCCGAGCGGCAGCGGGCGGCCGTCGGCGACGACCTCCAGGGGTCCGAGCACCTTGAACCGGACGCGCGGAGCCTCCACCGCAGGACCGCCTTTCTGCTGGCCGCACGAGGTGGACGTGCGCGCACTGCCGTTCGTGATTCGGAACAATGGTCAGAACGACAACCTTAGGGTCTGCGTGGTGTGACTCGTTCCACTTGCGCGCCGCCGTCCGGCGGCAGGGCATGCCGGCCCGGTCACATCCGGTCCGGGGTCCGCGCGAAGGGCGCCGGGCAGGACCCCGCGTGAGGAGAGGAGTGCGGGATCGGTCAGGGTCCAGGTGGAGAACATCCGCCGCTGTTTCGTCGCGCCGCTGCCGGCCGGGCATCTGGAGCGGTTCGCGGAGGACCTGCGGATCCTCGGCCACGCGGCGCGGGACGAGCTGCCGCGCCCACGCCGGCCGGCGGGGACGGGGAGACGCAGGTCACACAGCCCCGCCGGTCGGTACGGGCGCGGGAGGCGATGCGGCCCTGAACGCCGCCGCTCAGTCCCGCGCCCACAGCGAGCGCACATGCCCCAGGTGCCGCGTCATGCACGCCTCGGCGCCCTCGGCGTCGCCCGCCAGCATCAGTTCCAGGAGTTCGAGGTGTTCCTCGGCGGAGGGGATGAGCTCGCCGCGCTCGTCCAGGCCCGTCAGGCCGTAGAGGCGGGAGCGCTTGCGGAGGTCGCCGACGGTCTCCACCAGGCGTTCGTTGCCGGCGAGGCCGAGGAGGGTGAGGTGGAAGCGGCGGTCGGCCTCCAGGTAGCCGATGAGGTCGTGGTCGCGCGCGGCGCGCACGATCTCCTCGGCGATCGGGCGGAGGGCCTCCAGGTCCTCGCGGGCGGCGGTGCGGGCGACGCGGCCGGTGACGGGGACCTCGATCAGCGTCCGGATCTCGGTGTACTGGTCGAGGTCGCGCTCGTTGACCTCGGTGATCCGGAAGCCCTTGTTGCGCACGGGCTCGACGAGGCCCTCGCGCGCCAGGTCGAGCATCGCCTCGCGGACGGGGGTGGCGGAGATGCCGAAGTCCTCCGCGAGGCCGGGCGCCGAGTACACCTCGCCCGGCCGGAGTTCACCGGAGATCAGCGCGGCCCGCAGGGCGTGTGCCACCTGGTCGCGCAGGCGTTCCGTGGTGGTGATCGGTGCGCGGCGCTGGAGTCGCCCCATGCTGTTCCCTCCGTGGGCCGGGGAACCCCCAGAGTACAATGTCACGTTGCCTTTCCGGCCGCCGGGGCGAGGGTGTAGGTGCGGCCCGCGGTGTAGAACTCCAGGGCGGTGCGGCCCTGTTCGCGGGGTCCGTGGCCGGAGGACTTGGCGCCGCCGAACGGCAGGTGGAAGTCGACGCCCGCCGAGGAGGCGTTGACGCGGATCATCCCGGTGTCGAGCCGGTCGAGGACGTGCAGCACCGCGTCCAGCCCGGCCGTGTGCACCGAGGTGACCAGCCCGTACGGCACGGCGTTGTTGAGGCGGACGGCCTCTTCGAGGTCACGGGCGGGCAGCAGGGCGGCGACGGGCCCGAACACTTCCTCGCGCAGCAGCCGGTGGCCGTGGGGCGCCTCCACCAGGAGCGGGGCCGTGTACCAGCCCGGCGCGTCGGGCGCGGTGCCGCCGGCGACGACGGGCAGGCCCGCGGCGGCCTCGCGGACCCGGTCGCGGGCGGCGGCGGAGATCAGCGGTCCGCAGACGGTCGCCGGGTCGGCGGGGTCGCCGACCGGGAGATCCCCCAACTCCTTTGCCAGGGCGGCCCGCAGCGGCTCCATGGCCGCGCCGACCGCGATGACCCTGCTGGTGGCGGTGCACTTCTGGCCGGCGTACCCGGCGAGTGCCGAGGCGATGTGGGCGGCGGCGCGGCCGATGTCGGCGTCCGGGAGGACGACGGCCGCGTTGAGGCCGCCGGTCTCGGCCTGGACGGGGATGCCGCGCGCGGTGGCGGCGCCCGCGACCGTGGCGCCGACGGCGGTGGAGCCGGTGAAGGAGACGGCGTCGGCCGTGCCGACGAGGGCGGTGCCCTCCTCGACTCCGCCTGGGACGACCGCGAACAGCCCGTCCGGCAGGGCGCTTTGGAGGGTTTCCGCGAGGAGCAGGGCGCAGGCGGTGGCCTGCGGGGCCGGTTTGAGGACGACGGCGTTGCCTGCGGCGAGTGCCGGTGCCGCCTTCCAACTGGGCACGGCCAGCGGGAAGTTCCATGGGGTGATCAGCCCGGCGACGCCGTGCGGGCGGCGGCGGGTGAGCAGCAGCCCCGCGCCGTCCGCGCTCTCGTGGACGGTGCCGGTGGGCTCGTAGGGGAACTGGGCGTAGTAGCGCCAGATCGCGGCGGTCCGGGCGACTTCGGCGCGGGCCTCGGTCAGCGGTTTGCCGACCTCGCGGACGGTCAGCGCGGCCAGTTCGCCGGCCGCGTCCTCGATCGCGGCGGCGGCCCGGCCGAGGGCGGCGCTGCGGGCGGCCGCGCCGCCCAGGCCGCCTGGGCCACGGGCG
>NZ_JAEAMR010000022.1:14144-39864 GCF_015999245.1 Streptomyces sp. AV19
GGCGACCTGGGCGGCGGCCTTCCCCCCCGCGGGGAACCGGGGCCCCGCGCCGCCCGTGGCCCAGGCGGCCTGGGCGGTGCGGGCGCCGTCCACGGCGCGGGCGGTGGCGGCGGCCCCGGCGGCCGCCGTCGAGACGACGACCTCGCGCGGATCGGCCGGGTTGCGGGAGACGACGGTGGTCACAGCAGGAAGCCTCCGGGGAAGGGGTCGTCCGGATCGAGGAGGTACTGGGCGGTGGCGGTGATCCAGGCGCGTCCGGTGACGGTGGGGACGACGGCGGGCAGGCCGCCGGCCGTCGTCTCGGCGACGAGGCGGCCGGTGAAGCGGGTGCCGGTGAAGGACTCGTTGACGAAGTCCCGCCCGAGCGGCAGCAGTTGGCGGGCGTGGAGCTGGGCCATGCGGGCGGAGGTGCCGGTGCCGCACGGGGAGCGGTCGAACCAGCCGGGATGGATGGCCATCGCGTGCCGCGAGTGGCGCGCGTCGGAGCCGGGGGCGGTCAGGTGGACGTGCTTGAGACCGTTGATCTCGGGCCGTTCGGGGTGGACGGGCCGGTCGGCGGCGTTGATCGCGTCCATGACGGCGAGTCCGGCGGCCAGCAGTTCGCCCTTGTGCTCACGGTCGAACGGCAGCCCGAGGGCGTCGAGTTCGACGAAGGCGTAGAAGTTGCCGCCGTAGGCGAGGTCGTAGGGGACGGTGCCGTGGCCGGGCACCTCGACGGTGCGGTCGAGCGCGGCGCAGTAGGCGGGGACGTTGGTGAAGGTGGCGTCGCGGGCGGCGCCGTCCTCGACGCGGACGTCCACGGCGACGAGTCCGGCGGGGGTGTCGAGGCGGACGGTGGTGACGGGTTCGGTGACGGGCACCATGCCGGTCTCGACGAGGACGGTGGCGACGCCGATGGTGCCGTGCCCGCACATCGGGAGGACTCCGGAGACCTCGATGTACAGGACGCCCCAGTCGGCGTCGGGCCGGGTGGGCGGCTGCAGGATCGCCCCGCTCATGGCCGCGTGGCCGCGCGGTTCGTACATGAGCAGGGTGCGCAGGTGGTCGAGGTGCTCGATGAAGTGGAGCCGGCGTTCGGCCATGGTGGCGCCGGGGATCGTGCCGACGCCGCCGGTGACGACGCGGGTGGGCATGCCCTCGGTGTGGGAGTCGACGGCGTGCAGGACGTGGCGGGTGCGCATGGGTCCCCGTTCAGCGGCGGCCGTCGGCGACGGCCTTCTCGGTGGCGGCGCGCACGGCGGACTCGGCGTCGGCGGTGAGCGGGAGGCGCGGGGGCCGGACGGGGCCGCCGGGCCGGCCGGCGATGTCCATGGACAGCTTGATCGCCTGGACGAACTCGGTGCGCGAGTCCCAGCGCAGCAGCGGGTGCAGCGCGGCGTACAGCGGCCGGGCCGTCTCCAGGTCGCCGGCGGCCGCCGCGCGGTAGAGCGCGGCGCAGTCGGCGGGGAAGGCGTTGGCGTACCCGGCTGTCCAGCCCTTCGCGCCGGCGACGGCCAGTTCGAGCAGGACGTCGTCGGCGCCGGCCAACAGGTCGAGACCGGGGGCCAGTTCGGCGAGTTCCCAGGCGCGGCGGACGTCGCCGCTGAAGTCCTTGACGGCGGCGATGTGCCCGGCGTCGTACAGTCGCGCCAGCAGGCCGGGGGTGAGGTCGGTGCGGGTGTCGGTGGGGTTGTTGTAGGCGACGACGGGCAGTCCGGCGGCGGCGACCTCGGCGTAGTGGGCGAGTACCGCGCGGTCGTCGGCCCGGTAGGCGGTGGGCGGCAGCAGCAGGACGGAGCCGCAGCCGGCCTCGGCGGCGTGCTCGGCCCAGCGGCGGGCCTCGGTGCCGCCGTACGCGGAGACGCCGGGCATCACCCGGGCGCCGTCGCCGGCCGCCTCGACGGCGGTGCGCACCACGCGGGCGCGTTCGTCGGCGGTGAGGGACTGGTACTCCCCCAGCGAGCCGTTGGGGACGACGCCGTCGCAGCCGTGGTCGAGGAGGTGGCGCACGTGGGCGGCGTAGGCGTCGAGGTCGACGGACAGGTCGTCGCGGAGCGGGAGGGCGGTGGCGACCATGACGCCCCGCCAAGGGTGGTGGCTGCTCCAGGAGTTGGTGCTCATGCCGGTTCCTTTCATCGGGCGCGGTCTTTCATTGGGCGCCGTCTTTCACTGGGTGCTGTCTTCACTGGGTGCTGTCTTCACCGGGTGCTGTCTTCACCGGGTGCCGTCTTCACCGGGTGCCGTCTTCACCGGGTGCCGTCTTCACCGGGTGCCGTCTTCACCGGGTGCCGTCTTTCGCTGGAATGCCGTCGTCGAGGGCCGCGAGCGTCCCGAGCGTGACGGGGACGGCGAGCGGGCGGCGTTCGGGGGCGGTGGGCAGGCCGTCGGGGGCGGCGAGCCGGGCGACGGCCTGCCCGCAGGTGCGGCCCTGGCACCAGCCCATGCCCGCCCGGGTGAGCAGTTTCACGGTGCGCGCGTCGCGGGCCCCGAGGTCGCGCACGGCCTCGCGGACGCGCCCGGCGGTGACCTCCTCGCAGCGGCACACCTCGGTGGCGTCGGTGAGCCAGCCGGCCCAGCCGGGGCCGGGGGCGTGGACGGCGGTCATCGCGTCGGCGAAGGCGCGCAGCCGGGCACGGCGGCGGCGCAGGGCGGGGGTGACGGCCGGGCCGCCGCGCAGGCGCCGGGCGACGGCGCGGGCGGCGAGTTCGCCCTCGGCGAGGGCGACGCGCTCTCCCCCGACACCGGCGCTCTCGCCCGCCGCCCAGACGCCGCGCACGGTGGTCTCCAGGTCGTCGTCCAGGACGAGGGCGAAGGTGCCGTCGGCGGTGCGGCGGGCGGCACAGCCGAGGGTGGTGGCGAGGTCGGTCTGCGGGACGAGTCCGTGCCCGACGGCGAGGGCGTCGCAGCGGATACTTCGCGAAGTGCCGGGCAATGGACGCCAGTTGTCGTCGAGCCGGGTGACGGTGACGGCCTCGACGCGGTCGGTGCCGTGCGCGGCGGTGACCGCGCTGCGGGTGCGCAGCGGGACGCGGTGGCGCAGGAGGGCGGCGGCGTGCCGGGCGCCCTCGGCGAGTTTGCGGGGGTCGGCGGCGAGGGCACCGGGCCGGCGGGCGTAGCCGAGGTAGCCGGACGCCTCGACGACGGCGGGCACCCGGACGCCGGCTGCGGCCAGCGAGGTGGCCACGGCGAGCAGCAGGGGTCCGCTGCCGGCTACGACCACGCGCCGTCCGGGCAGGACGAGTTGGCCCTTGAGCATGGCCTGGGCCCCGCCCGCGCCGACGACTCCGGGCAGGGTCCAGCCGGGGAAGGGGAGGTGGCGTTCGTGGGCGCCGGTGGCGAGGAGCAGGGCCCGGGCGGTGACGCGTACGGGCCGTTCGCCGTCCGCGTCGTCACCGGTGACGGCGTGCACGGCCCACAGGTCCGGTTCCTCGCGGACGGCGCTCCAGACGTGGTGGAGGGGCAAGTGGCGGACGAGGGCGTGGGGTTGGCCCAGTCGGGCGAGGGCGGCCGGTCGCCGGGGCGCGGCGCGCAGTCCGGGCGCGGGACGGCGCCAGATCTGTCCGCCGGGGCGGGGGGCGGAGTCGAGCAGGGTGACGGTGAGGCCGAGCCGGGCCGCGGTCGCGGCGGCGGACAGTCCGGCCGGTCCGGCGCCGACGACGGCGAGGTCGCGGATGCCGGACGATGGATCGAGGTCGCGGAGGTCAGACGGCGAGTTCGGCACGGCCGGTCCCCTCCTGGGTGGTGACGGCGTCGCCGGGGCGGGCGGGCAGCAGGCACAGCCGGCGGTTGGGGCGTCCGTTGACGGTGGCGAGGCACTCGTGGCAGTGGCCGATGCCGCAGAAGGCTCCGCGCGGGGCACCACCCATGCGGGTGGTGCGCCAGGTGAGGACGCCCGCGGCCCGGAGGGCGGCGGCGAGGGACTGGCCGGGCCGGGCGGGCAGGGGGCGGCCGTCCAGGGTGACGGTGAACGGGGCGGGGGGCTCAACGCGGTTCAGGGCGGACCTCCTTCGGGGCGGCGGCGAAGCGCCCGGGCCGGAACGCGCCTGCCCAGCCGGGCAGTTCGCCGCCGGTCAGGGTGCGGGCGACGAGCAGGCCGGTCGCGGGGGCGAGGCCGATGCCCGCGCCCTCGTGGCCGCAGGCGTGGACGAGGCCGGGGGCGCGGGGGTCGGGGCCGATGGCGGGCAGGTGGTCGGGGAGGTACGGGCGGAAGCCGGCGTAGGCGCGCAGGGCGCGGACCCCGGCCAGGACGGGGAACAGGGCGACGGCCCCGGCCGCGAGGCGGCGCAGGGCCGCGACCGACAACGTGCGGTCGAAGCCCGTCAGTTCGCGGCTGGCGCCGATGAGGACGGGCCCGGCGGCGGTGCCCTCGACCACGGCGGAGGTGCGCAGCCCGGCCGTGTCGCCGGCCACGTCGGCGACGTAGTCGGCGGTGTACACCTTGTGCCGGACGACGCGCGGCAGCGGCTCGGTGACGAGGACGAAGCCGCGCCGGGGCTGCACCGGGAGCCCGGCGCCGGCGGTGGCGGCGAGCGAACCGGCCCGGGCCCCGGCCGCGTTGACCACGTACGGGGCGTGGAGGTCGTCCCGTACGGTGCGGACGCCCCGGACGCGTCCCGCCGCCGTGGTGAGCAGGCCGGTGACCTCCTCGCCGAGCCGCAGGACGGCGCCGGAGGCCCGCAGCAGGCGGGCCGCGGCGAGGGCGGGCATGACCTGGGCGTCCTGCGGGTAGAGGACGGCGCCGGCCCGGCCGGGGGCGAGGTGCGGCTCCAGGTCGCGCAGGGCGGCGGGCGACACGTCGTGCGCCTCCACCCCGGCCGCGGACTGGGCGGCCGCGAGGGCGCGGAGGGCGCCCAGGCGGTCCTCGTCGCCGGCGACGACGAGACCGCCCTTCGGCTCGTACTCGATGTCCGGCGGCAGCCCGTCCGCGAGTTCGCGCCATAACTGTGCGGACAGGAGGGCGAGTTCGAGTTCCGGTCCGGGTTCTTTGTCGGAGACCAGGAGGTTGCCCTCGCCGGCTCCGGTGGTACCGCCCGCGACGGGTCCGCGGTCGACGACGGTGACGGAGAGGCCGGCCCGGCTCGCGTGATAGGCGCAGGCCGCGCCGACCGCTCCCGCGCCGACGACGATGACGTCCGGAGGGTTTCTCAGGGACACGGCCGGTACCATTTCACATGGCACTGTCCGGTGCCAAGGGGTTGGCCGAGGTGAAGTCCCCCGGCCTCACGACGAGTTCGATGCTTCGGGCACGAATTGTCGCCCTCCGGCGATCGGCCGAACTCTCCCTGTCCCCCCACCCTCCGCCCCAGCATCGTGGCGCACACAGCGAACACGACACGTACGGCACGCATCCGCTCCGAGCGAAGGGAACAGAAACGATGAAGAAGTCCTCCCGGCTGATGACAGTGCTGGGCATCGGCGGCCTCGTGGCCGGCAGCCTCCTGACGGCCTCGTCCGCCTCGGCGGGCCCGGCCGGCAGGTCCGTCGTGGCCGAACCGCACCTCACGACCTCGCAGGACGTCGTCAGACAGACCTCGTCCGCGGTGTTGCTCAGCGCCACGGGCGGGGCGCCCACGACGGTGATCTCGGAGACGGTGCCCGCCGGTTCGTGGGTGCTGTCCTCCAACGCGACGCTGGTCAGCTGGGAACCGAGCGACTACACCCGCTGCACGCTCTACGCGGGCGAGACCGTCGTCGGCGGAGCGACCAGCATGATCGGCAACGCCGCCACGGGCGCGGGCAGCGGGGTCTACGCGGCCACGGTCGCCGCCCAGGGCGCCTTCTCCGGTACGGGCCCGACGACCGTCAGCCTGCGGTGCGGACACGACACCACCCGCGCCCGGGCCCCCTACGTGGACCCGGGCGCGACCCTGTGGCTGCACCGGAGCGACGGCCCGGCCCAGCCCAAGCGGTAACCCGCCCCGGGCGGCCGGCCGTTCACCTCACCGGCCGCCCATCCACTCCTCGATCGCGTCCGCCGTGCGCGGCAGCGCCCCCCGACAGCAACCGTGCCCCGTCCGCCGTGACGACGAGGTCGTCCTCGATCCGCACCCCAATGCCCCGCAGTTCGGCGGGCAGGGTCGTGTCGTCCGGCTGGAAGTACAGCCCCGGCTCGACCGTGAGCACCATCCCCTCCTCCAGCACGCCCTCCGTGTAGGCCGTCGCCCGGGCCCGGGCGCAGTCGTGCACGTCGAGGCCGAGCATGTGCCCGCTGCCGCACAGGGTGTACCGCCGGTGGAGGTCGCCGCGCGGGTGGGGCAGTACGCCCCAGTCGGCGAGGCCCTCGGCGATGACGCGCATCGCCGCGCGGTGGAAGTCGCGGAAGGCGGCGCCGGGTTCGAGCGCGGCGATGCCGGCGTCCTGGGCGGCGAGCACCAGTTCGTACACGCGGCGCTGCACCGGGGAGAAGCGTCCGGACAGCGGCAGCGTGCGGGTGATGTCGGCGGTGTGGAGGGAGTCGGTCTCCACTCCGGCGTCCAGGAGGAGCAGGTCGCGGGGGTCGAGCCGGCCGTCGTTGCGGGTCCAGTGCAGGACGCAGGCGTGCGCTCCCGAGGCGGCGACGGTCTCGTAGCCCGTGCCGTTGCCCTCGGCGCGGGCGCGCAGGGCGAAGACGCCCTCGATCCAGCGCTCGCCGCGCGGGTGGGCGAGGGCGCGGGGCAGGGCGTGGACGACGTCCTCGAATCCGGCCGTCGTGTGGTCCACGGCCCGTTGGAGCTGATCAATCTCCCAGGCGTCCTTGACCAGCCGCAACTCACTGAGAACGGTGGCGAGTTCCGCGTCACGGGAGGCGTCGCGGCCGGGGGCGGAGTTCTCGCGGCCGTCCAGGGGGACGCAGCGGATGCCGGTCAGTTCCTCCGTCTCGGCGGGGTCGGCCCGGCGGCCGACCCAGAACTCGCCGTGGCGACGGTCGCGGTAGAACTCCCCCGCCTCGTCCGCCCGCCGCGGCGGGCGCGGGTGGACGAGGAGGACGGCTTCGTGACCGGCGGGTCCCGAGGGTTCCAGGACGAGGACGTGGCCCGCCTGTTCCTCGCCCGTGAGCCCGGTGAGCCAGGCGTACGCGCTGTGCGGGCGGAAGCGGTGGTCGCAGTCGTTGGAGCGGACGGCGGTGTCCCCGGCGGGGATCACCAGGCGTTCGCCGGGGAAGCGGGCGGAGAGCCTGGCCCGTCGAGTGCTGCTCATGTCGCCGTCGGGCAGGGGTGGTTGGTGGTCGGCGGCGGCCGTGGCCCAGCCCTGCGTCATGGCCGAGCGGAGTTCGGCGGAGGGCGGCAGGTCGTGACTCGCGGTCCGCGGGATCCGGGGTTCCTGACGGGTCATCGGCACTCGTCCCCTCGTTCGCCGATTCGTAAAGGAGTTGCAGACGCCTTGTCAGTGCAATGTCACATTACTACGGTACTCCTCGCACGGCGCCTCCGCGCCGTCCGGCCCAAGTGGCCCCTATGACACGGACGTTGTCCGACGTTCCCCCCACTCTGGAGACCTCGTGTCCCGATTCAGATCCGTTCACCGCTCGCTGCTCGCGGCCGTGGCCGCCGCGGCGCTCCTCGCTCCGGCGAACCTGCTCACCGAAGCGGCGGCGGCCCCGTCGCTCTCCGTCCCCACCACCGACCGCCGCCCCCACGACGAAGTGCCGCACCTGGCCCGGGCCCCGAAGGCCGGGAAGACGCCGGTACCGGCCCCCGGCGGGCTGCCCGAGGGCCGCATACCGGGTCCGCGTCCCCCCGCCGTCCCGCCGGAGGACCTCGGGCGGCCGGCCACCGCGCCCTGCACCCTCGACGGCGTGACCGGCCTCGGACCCGAGCGGTTCGCCGACTTCCTCGCCGACCCGGCCGTCACCGCCGACGGCTGTCTGCGCGGGCTCGTCTGGACCTGGGACGCACGGCTCGCGCCCGTCATGTCCCGGGCCCACGTCCAGGCCGTCTCCCGGCGCGTATCCGCCCTGTCCCCCGCGCACGACGGCCGCGACGGCACCCACCTGCTGGAGATGCTCACCTACCTCCACGCCGTGGTCTACCAGGACTTCTCCCACTCGGAGATCGACGTCACCGACCCGGCGACCACTGAGGCGATGCGCCGGGCGATCAACGCCTTCGGGACGGCGGCGCACAGCTTCGACGTGACGCGCGTCAACGCCGAGAGCCTGCGCGAGGCGCTCTACGCGGGCAGCGGCCAGGGGCTCCGCCAGTCCCAACTCCCGCTGATCCGCAAGGTGCTGGCCACCATGGACCCGTACCACACCTCCACCTTCAAGGACCCGTCCTGGGCGGGCGCCGCGCTCGCCGGACTGTCCGTCAACTACCTGGGCCTCTACCCCGGCAACAACGACACCGCCTTCCGGACCGTGGCCGCGCGCGACTCCGCGTACCGGGACACCTTCCGGAAGTTCGCCGACTACACCCATCTCAAGGGCACGCCCAACGAGTGGGTGGTGCGCGACGCGATCGGTGAGTACGGCCGCTTCGGCGAGGTGGCGGAGCTGCGCGCGGAGACCGTCTCCGGGCTCGGGGCGCTGCTGCCCGTCACCGAGGCCAACTTCGGCGCCCTGGGCGACCCCTGGGCCAAGGCGGCGGCCTGGCTGATCGCCTACGAGGCGTGTTCCGCCCACCATGTGTGCAAACCCGACCTGGAACAGCGGCTGTTCCCGCACACCTACGCCTACGACGGCGGCGGCATCACGGTCCGCACCGCGCTGGACCGGACGACCGTGGACCGGCTCTACTACGCGAGCAAGCAGGTCAAGGAGCACTTCTTCCGCGTGCTGGGCACCGACCGGCCGCTGCCGGAGGACACCAACTCCGCCCTGCACGTCGTCCTTTACGACTCCCGCGCGCACTACGTGGCGTTCCAGACCGTGCTGACCGGGCTGTCCACGGAGAACGGCGGCATGTACATCGAGGACGGCGCCACCTTCTACACCTACCAGCGGCGCGTCCCCCAGGACTCCTCGCTCACCCTGGAGGAGCTCTTCCGCCACGAGTACACCCACTACCTCAACGGCCGCTGGGCGGTGCCGGGTCTGTTCGGCGAGGGTCCCTGGTACGAGGGCGACCGCACCACCGCGATGGACGAGGGCACGGCCGAGTTCTTCGCCGGGTCCACCCGGGAGGAGGGCGTCAAGGTCCGCAAGTCCCTGGTCAAGGGCGTCATCCGGGACACCTCGGGCGGCGGGCCGCGGATGAGCGTGGAACGGCTGCTGCACGCCACGTACGCGGGCGACGGCTTCCGCTTCTACGACTACGCGGGCACGTTCTTCGAGTTCCTGTGGACCGAACGCCCCTCGCTGCTGCGCGAGATGTACGGCCTGCTGCGGGCGAACGACCCGAAGGGCTTCGACGCCTGGCGCGACCGGACGGGCCGCGACGCCTCGCTCCAGCGCGCCTACGACGCCTTCCTGGACCGGCAGATCGCCCAGGTGGACGGGCTCCACGTGCCCAGCACGGACTTCACCCCCAACGACCGGCTGCGCGACGCCTCCGCCGAGGCCGTCCGCGCGTCCTTCACCGGCGCGACGTACCTGACCCCGTCCTGTGCCGAGGGACCCGACCGGGCGATGCGGCGCTTCGTCTGCACCGGGCGGATCACCGCCCGTCTCGAAGCGTCCGGTGACGCGGACCGGGTGTTCCGGGACATGTCGCGCACGGTCGACTCCTTCATCCTGGAGCGGGCGCGTCCCGCGTCCACCAACCTGGCGGACATGAACTGCCACTTCGGCCCGGTCGAGATCTGGTCCGACGGGACTGCCGGCAGTGCGGATTATTCCTGTGAGGGGCCGTTGCGGAGCTGACGCGGCGCGGGTGCCGGCGCTTGCGGGACGGCATGCCCGGATCCGGGGCGAAGCGCCCTGGCCCGATACCGCGCTCCGCGCGGGTTGGGTGCCCCTCCCCGCCCTTTCACCGTTTCTTCCGGGGCCGCGCCCCTCGGCCCCGCAACGCGGCTGCGCCGCGTTCGTCCTCAATCGCCGGACGGGCTGAATCAGCCCGTCCGGCGATTGAGGACAGCGCCCGAAGGGCGCTTCGGGGGTGCAGGGGGCGGAGCCCCCGCCCGCGGGTTACGAAGGGGCGCGGCCCCTGCGGAAACGGTGAAAGGGCGGGACTGGGGCAAACCCCGACGCCCCGGCCCGCACGGCGTTGCCGGTGGCGCCGGGGACGACGGGGAGACGACGAAACGCGGCCGCCGCCCGGGAGTACCGGGCGGCGGCCGCGTGGAGGAGCCTCGACTGAAGTTGATCAGTAGGCGGAGTTGACGTTGTCCATGGAGCCGTAGGTCTTGGCGGCGTAGTTGCAGGACGCGACGATGTTGGCCACCGGGTCGTAGATGTCCCAGGACGTGCCGTCCACGTGGAAGGCCTTGAACGTCGGGTCGATGATCTGCAGCAGACCCTTCGACGGGACACAAGAAGAAACCTTCCCGATAGCGGAGCCGCACCGCACCGGAAACCCGGCACGAAACGAGCGCCGCGATCCTGCGGCGCCCAACGACCCGGCAATTGTTAGCGGCCCGGAAATCTCCTGACAATCAATGTGACCTACTACCGGGCACCGTTCACGCGCCCCACCACCCGGGGGAAATCCCGTGCGCAGGCGACCGTACATCACTAAGCGGCGCAGTAAGTGATGTACGCCCTATGCCCGTCCTCACAAGCGGGCGCCTGCTTTCTCACTCCGTGATGACCGGCCGCTACGCGGCGGCATCACTTTCGGCGGGGTTCCGACCCGGCGGGAACGGGATCGCGGCGAGCGCCGGGAGGAGCGATTCCTCCTCGTAGTCGAGGTGGGCGGTCAGCTCCTCCGACAGCCGGGTGAGCTCGGCGCGGAAGCGCCGGGGGTCGGCCGTCGCCAGGTCCGCGAGCAGGGCGGCCAGCTCGCCCTGGAGGCGGGCGACCGTACGGTGCTCGGCCCGAAGGCGGTCCAGGGCGCCGCGCAGCTCGGGGTGCTGCGCGGCGAGCGCGGGGAAGAGGTGGGCGTCCTCGCCTGCGTGGTGGAACTCCAGGGACTGGCAGAAGGCCAGGCAGTGCTGGCGGATCTGCAGCCCCAGCCCCGGCGCGGGCGGCGCGCCGGGCCCCCGGTGTGCGGTGAGGGCCGCGAAGTGGGCGTCGGTCCCGGCGCGGACGTGGCGCAGCTGGCCCCGCAGCCAGGTGTGCACCTCCAGGAGCTTGTCGGCGAGGTTGCGGGCCGGGCGGGGCTCCTCCTCTTCGCCCGCCCCGGCGCGTTCCAGCATCACGACCGGCAGGATCCGGCTCGTCCCCTCCTGGTAGTCGCGGTAGCCCGGCGCCGTGCGCACCGCGAGCTCGAAGAGCTCGTCGCGGCGCGCGCCCTCGGCGGGCACGGCGACCGCGTGGAACGTCTCGGTGCCGTGCTCGACGCGCACGGCGGGGCGGGCGAGCAGGTTGTGGTACCAGGCGGGGTGCCGGTCGGACCCGCCGGCGGAGGCGACGACGAACAGCAGGTCGCCGTCGCGGAGGCAGCCGAGCGGGGTGGTGTGTTCCTTCCCCGTCCTGGCGCCGGTGGTGGTCAGCAGGAGGAGGTCGCCGCCCTCGAAGGGCCCTCCGACCTTGCCTCCGTTGGCTCGGAACTCCTCGATGACGGGCTGGTTGAAGGAATTGGGCAGGGACATACGGCGTGAAGTCTCCGGTGAGAGCTCGGGGTTCCGCGGCGTACGCGGTAAAGGGTGGGTGTCGTGAGGCGCACGCGTCCCTCGTGCCCGGAGTGCTGACGTACGGAACGGACGTCACGGCGCGGCGCGTCGGAACGCGCGGCGGCGGGGCAGGGGACTGCGTGCTGACGTCAGATGACGAAGGAGGCGGAGTGTGAACTCATCGGCTCGGTCCTTCTGTGAAAGGTGCCCGCTCGGTTGCCGGCCGGGCCAGTTCTCTTTGGCCGGCACCGCGCTGCACGGGCAACATTGAAGGTGCTCACACTCCGCCTGTCAACCCCGAGTTGACACCCGGTCATCTCGTCTCAGTGGGCGTCGGGGACCCAACTCCCGTGCAGCCCCAGCGGAACGCGTCCCGGCAGGTGCACCCGGGCCACGGGTTCGCCCGTGAAGTCCTGGGCAGAGAGGATCACGAGGTCGGCCGCGCCGCGTTCCGGGTTGTGCACATAGGCGAGGGCGTAGCCGTCGTCCTCGGCCGCCGCCGGGTCCGAGGGGTCGGCCGGGACGAAGACGGCCTCGCCGGCGGCGGCGCCGCGCGGGAAGTGGTGCACCTGCGTGGTGCCGTGCGCGAGGTCGTGCTTGACGAGGGCGTTGGAGAGGGGCCGGTCCGCCGGGACGCCGTCGGCCGGCAGGTACGCCTCCCACAGCTCGGCGGCCGAGGCCGTGTAGGCGTACCGGTGCTGCCGCGAGACCAGGTCCTCGCGGATGCGGGGGAACTCCTGCGGCCGGTCGTCGAGGCACTGCCTGCGGACGGTCCCCCGGTCGAGGTCGATGGTCCAGCGTTCGAGCGCCGGGGTGCCCAAGGAGGCGGGCCCGCCCGTCCCCCGGCCCGCGACGGCGAAGCCGGCCGGGAAGGTGGTGAGGTCGACGACGACGGACGTCCCGTCGTCGTGGGCGTTGAGCGTGTGCGAGTAGTACACCGGCTCCACCTCGAACCACCGCACCGGTCCGCCCGCCCGGGGCAGCACCCCCACGCGCGCCGGGTGCCGTCCGTTCCAGCCGAAGGGCACGCGGGCGCCCGCCTCCGCCGCGACGGGGTCGAAGGTGACCGGCATGTCGAGGACGACGACGTACCGCTCGGTGAGGGCGAAGTCGTGCATGACGGGGCTGTCCGCCGCGGGGATCCGCGTGGTGCGGGCGACCCGGCCGGTGCCGTCCAGGACGAGGTGGCGGACGTGGTCCCAGCGCGGGTGGTAGGTGATGGCGTGCAGTTCGTCCGCGTGGGCGTCGTACTTGGTGTGCGCGGTGAACGTGCCCTCCAGCGTGCCGCCGAAGTCGTGGGGGCCGAGCGTGCCGAGTTCCTCGTCGAGCGCGTACGGGAGGGGGCCGCCCTCCTGGAGGGCGAGGACGTTGCCCTTGTAGGGGATCACGTGGGTGTTGCAGGCGAAGTCGTCGGCGGGCACCGGTCCCGGGCGGGCCTCGCCGAGTTCCTTCGCCACTTCGTGCGAGCGCACCCAGCGGTTGCGGTACCACTCGGCCCGCCCGTCGCGCAGGCGCACTCCGTGCACCATGCCGGCGCCGAGCATCCAGTGGTGGGCGCGCGGGTCCTCGAGTCCCAGGGCGTTGGGCCCGGTCCGGAGGTAGCGCCCGTTCAGTCCCTCGGGTATGCGCCCGGTCACGGGCAGGCCGAAGGCGGTCAGTTCCTCGGTGACCGGGGTGAACGCGCCTTCCAGGAAGGGGAATCGGCCGGCGTTCGGGCGCGGGTGGTCGGACATGTCGGTGCCTCCGTCGCGGGTGGTGCTTGCTGACGGCACGAGTCTTCACGTCGCGGGCGGCGGTGGGAGGAGGGCTGGACACCCGCTCGTTCCTGGTGCGGGCCCCCGGTGCGCGGGTGTACCCGGCCCCCCACGCGTAAGACGACGGTGCCGCGGCCCCTCGTGGGAGGGACCGCGGCACCGTCGTGGACCGGACGGGAGGGGATCAGCCCTCCGAGCCGCCCGCCCGCTGGAGCTCCGCCTCGCGGCGCGTGCGCTCGACGCGGCCGCGGACGAGGAACCAGCCGCCGACCAGGGCCGCCGCGATCAGCGGCAGGCACAGGATGGTGTCCCGGCTGGCGCCTTCCTCGGCCGCCATCAGGCCCAGCACCCCGGCCAGGAAGACCAGCGTGATGATCTGGGTGTAGGGGGCGAAGGGGAGCTTGTAGCTGGGGCGGGTGACCCGGCCCTGCTTGGCGCTGCGCCAGAACAGCAGCGAGCAGAGCATGATCATGCCCCAGGTGCCGATGATGCCGATGGCGGCGAAGTTCAGCACGATCTCGAAGGCGTTCTCGGGGACGACGAAGTTCAGGGCGACGCCCAGCACGCAGAAGAACGCGGTGAGCAGGATGCCGCCGTAGGGCACCTGGCCCTTGTTCATGCGGCCGGTGAACTTCGGCGCGGAGCCCGACATGGCCATCGAGCGCAGGATGCGTCCGGTGGAGTAGAGGCCGGAGTTGAGGCTGGAGAGCGCCGCGGTGAGGACCACGAGGTTCATCACGCCGGCCGCGTACGGGACGCCGATCTTGGACAGGACGGTGACGAAGGGGCTCTCGCCGCCGGTGAAGGCGTTGTACGGCAGCAGCAGCGCGAGGAGGACGACCGAGCCGACGTAGAACAGGCCGACGCGCCACATGATCGAGTTGATCGCCTTCGGCATGATCTTCTCGGGGTTCTTCGTCTCGCCCGCGGCGACACCGCACAGCTCGACGGAGGCGTAGGCGAAGACGACGCCCTGGATGACGAGCAGCATCGGCATCACACCGGCGGGGAAGACGCCGCCGTTGTCGAGGATGTTGTTCAGACCCGGGGTGCTGCCGCCGACGTCGTGCCGGCTCGCCAGCAGGAAGATGCCGATGGCCATGAAGGCGACGAGCGCGCCGACCTTGATGATCGCGAACCAGAACTCCATCTCGCCGAAGTACTTCACCGAGATGAGGTTCACGGTGAGGACGACCGCGAGGGCGATGAGCGCCAGGACCCACTGCGGGATGTCGCTGAACATGCCCCAGTAGTGGGTGTAAGTGGCGACGGCCGTGATGTCGGCGATGCCGGTGGTGGCCCAGTTCAGGAAGTAGAGCCAGCCCGCGGTGAAGGCGCCCTTCTCCCCCATGAACTCACGGGCGTAGGAGACGAACGCTCCGGAGGACGGGCGGTACAGGACGAGCTCGCCGAGGGCGCGCACGACGAAGAAGGCGAAGATGCCGCACACCGCGTAGGCGATGAAGAGGGAGGGTCCCGCGTTGGCGAGGCGGCCGCCGGCTCCGAGGAAGAGGCCGGTGCCGATGGCTCCGCCGATCGCGATCATGTTGATGTGGCGGGACTTGAGGTCCTTGCTGTAGCCCGCGTCGCCGGCGTCCACGTGGGCGGGCGCCGTGGCCGGGGCCGACACGTCGGTCGCGGTGTCGGCCGCGGTGAGAGTGCGGTCACTCATGAATGTCTTGCCTTCGTTGGTGGGGGCAGGACCGGGCGGTGGGTCCCCGCGGGGGACGGCGCCCGGCACTCGGCACGCCCGGCGGCGCCGGTCGTCCTGGGTCGGAAGGTGTGAGCGGGAAGGAGTGATCTCTGGTCGTACGGAAGTGGGGGGAGGACTTACCCGCGGTATCTGACAAGTCCTGATCGGAATAGTGAAAGGAGTTTCATGATGTCGTCAAGACTTTGAGGGGAAATTGACATTTTCAAAGACTCACGCTAAGTGACCTCCGGTTGGGAAGATCGCAGGTCATCCGCACGAACCCTCACCGATCGACTACACAGCGCGACCAAAGGTCCGCCGGCCCCGCCCATCCGGGATGAAAACATTTTTCCGGAAGTCGACCGGACGCCGAATGGAAAAACCTTTTCACATCATTCCGGCCGGAGAATGACCCACCTCACATTCGCCGTCCGGGACCGCCCGGGGCCGTTCGGGTGACGCGCACGCGTGGGCGCGCGGGGGCGCGGGCAGAGTAGCGCCGGGCCACGTCCGATGAGCCCCGATGGGCGGCGGCTTCCGCCGCTTGGTCCGGATTGTCAGGCGAGCGTCAGGAGAGCGCGCCATGCAGAAGATCACCCCGTTCCTGTGGTTCGACAGCCAGGCCGAGGAGGCCGCCGAGCACTACACCTCCCTCTTCCCGGACTCGCGCATCGTCGATGTACAGCGCTACGGGGAGGCGGGCCCGGGAGAGCCGGGGACGGTCATGACGGTCACCTTCGAGCTCGCCGGGCAGCAGTTCATCGCGCTCAACGGCGGACCGCAGTTCATCTTCAACGAGGCCGTCTCCCTCTACGTCGACTGCACGACACAGGAGGAGGTGGACGAGCTGTGGGCGAAGCTCGGCGCCGACGGCGAGGAGGGGCCCTGCGGCTGGCTCAAGGACCGCTACGGCCTCTCCTGGCAGATCATCCCCAGGACCCTCACCGACCTGCTGAGCGATCCCGACCCCGCGAAGTCGGACCGGGTGATGAAGGCCATGCTGCAGATGACGAAGATCGATGTGCGGGCGGTGGAGGACGCCTACGGGGCGGAGTAGCCGGCGGCCGCGGGCGGCCGGGCCGAGCGCCGGGCCCACGCGTGGTAGACGACACCGGTGACGACGAGCCCGACGATCCAGGAGACGTCCGTACCGCCGAGCCGCTCGGCCACCGGCCCGGTGCAGAGCTTCTGGGCCAGGAACGGGACCTGCGCGAGCACCCCCAGGACGTAGCAGGACAGCGCCATGACGTTCCACCGCCCGTAGCGGCCGTCGGGGTCGTGGAGCGCGGGGACGTCCACCCGTTCCCGGGAGATCACGTAGTAGTCGATGAGGTTGATCGCGCTCCACGGCGTGAACACGGTCAGGAGCAGCAGCACGAAGCTCTTGAAGTGGTCGAGGAAGTCCGCGCTCGCCACGGTGGCGATGAGCACGGAGACGGCGGTGAACCCCGTGATGTACGCGGCGCGGGCGGCGGGGCCGAGGGACGGGCGGCCGGTGAACGCGGTGACGGTGGTCAGCAGCGACATGAAGCCGCCGTAGGCGTTGAGGCAGTTCACGGTCAGCTTGCCCACCACGATCACGAGATAGACGGGGAGGGCCGCGGCCGCCGGCCCGGCCAGCTCGCCGACGAAGCCGACCTGGTCGGCCAGGAAGGCGTCACCGGCGACCGCGGCGATCAGGGCACCCAGGGTCATCGCCCACTGCGAGCCGAGGACGCTGCCGGTGAAGGCGGACCAGAAGGTCGCCCGCGCACCGGTGCGCCGGGGCAGGTAACGCGAGTAGTCGGCCACGTACGGTCCGAAGGTCAGCTGCCAGCCCGCACCGAGGGCGACGGCCAGCAGGAACGTGGCGGCGTCGAAGGGCTTCTCCCCCACGTGCCCGGCCACGTCGTGGCGGACGAAGAGGGCGATCATGAGGTAGCCGAGGCCGGCCGTGCTCGCCACGGTGGCGATCCGGCCCACGAGGTGGATGACCCGGTACCCGGTCACGGCGACGACGGCGGTCAGCGCGCCGAAGACCAGGATGCCGGCGGTGGTGCCGCCCAGGTGCAGCAGCCTGTCGGCCGCCTGGCCGGCCAGGACGCTGCCGGTGGCCGCGAAGCCCAGGTACATCAGGACGACGAGGACGAGCGGCAGCACGGCGCCGTACACCCCGAACTGTGCCCGGCTGGAGATCATTTGCGGTAGTCCCAGCCGCGGCCCCTGGGCCGCGTGCAGGGCCATGACGATGCCGCCCAGCACGTTGCCCAGAAGCAGCGCGGGGATCGCCCAGAGCGCGTCCGCCCCGGCGACGACGGCCAGCGCGCCGTCGACGATCGCCGTGATCTGCGTCGTGGCACCGAACCACAGGGTGAACTGGCCGCGCGGGGAGCCGTGCCGTTCGTCGTCGGGGATGACCTCGATGGTCCGGTGCTCGACGAGCGGGTCGGGTCTCATGGCGCTCCCTGGCTCGGGGACGGTGCGCAGAATGTGACACGCGGGAATTCCGAGGTCAACACTGCTGGGCCAGGGGGCCGTTCGGCGCCGGAGCGGTGTTCAGTGGTCGTGGTCCGGCATGTGATGGTCGAACACCATCACCTCCGGCGGCATGACGACGAACGGCCGCATCATGCCCATGTCCTCGTGCTCCAGCAGGTGGCAGTGGTACATGAACCGCCCGTACGCGCCCGTGAACCGCCCTGCCACGGTGACCATCTGATGGCCCGGTACCCGGAACACGTCCTTCCAGCCCTGTTCGTTGGGCGCCACGGGCACCGGCCGGGTGGTGTCGGGCACGACGGGCGTGCGGGTGCCGCCGAGCGCGAGGTCGAAGCCGCCGCTGTCGACGGGCTGCCGCTCCAGCAGCTGGAAGTCGGCCAGGTGGACGTGGAGGGGGTGGGTGAACCGGCTGATGTTCAGCAGGTTCCACACCTCCAGGTCGCCGTGGGACGCCTTGAAGCCGAGGGTGTCGTCGAAGGTGCGCGCGGCGCGCCGGTAGGTGCGGGTCGTGCCGTCCTGGCCGGTGAGCTGGATGACGCCGTCGGAGGGGACGGACACGGAGCCGTTCGGGACCTCCTGCATCTCCCAGAGCTCGGGGTGTCCGCCGCCGCCCGTCGTGCCGGGCTCGGTGATGACGACGAGCCGGTGCCGGTGGTGCTTCTTGACCGCGATCCGCCGGAAGGAGGGCGAGAGCACCGCGGGGAGTTCGAACGGGTCGTCCCTGGGCTCCTCCCCCACGCGGAACTCCATCACTTGCGGGAAGGGCAGGTCGTTGGGCGGATCGGCCTGGCCGGGCGGTGCGGTGGCCACGTTGACCAGCCGTGCCTTCGTCCCGCGCAGGGCGCGGAAGTCGACGAGGAGGTCCATGCGTTCGGCGGGTGCGACCGTCAACTGCGGCCGGCCGGGGCCGAAGTCGAGGGCGACGGGGCGGGGCAGGAGTCCGCCGTCCGAGCCGATCTGGTGGACGGCGCCGGAGACGACGCGGTCGTGCTCGTCGAGCAGCACCAGGTTGTAGGTCCGGGCGTTGGAGGCGTTGAGCAGCCGGAAGCGGTACCAGCGCGCCCCGACGTCCAGGTGCGGCCACAGCACGCCGTTGACCAGCGTGTACGGTCCGGTGAACGCGAAGGTCACGTGCTTGCCGGTTTCCGGGTCCGGCCCCAGGTCCAGCGTCTTGTGCAGCAGGTCGCCGGTGAGGCGGCCGTCCTCGTCGGTGTCGAAGTTGCGGTCGGCGACGATCAGCGGGATCTCGTACGCGCCGGACGGCAGGCCCAGCGCGTCCTCCTCCGCGTCGCGGACCAGGTACATCCCGAGGAGTCCGGCGAAGACGTTCCACCGGGTGATGTTCATGGCGTGGTCGTGGTACCACCAGGCCGTCGCGCGGTGGGCGTTGGGGTACTCGGAGAGCTGCGCGTCGCCGTACACGACGGCGTTCTCCGCCCAGCCGTCGTTGCCGCCACCGGTGACCGCGCCGTGCACATGGGTGACGGTCCACGCGGGCAGGTCCGCGACCGCCTTGACCGGCGCGGCGCCCTCCCGGCCGGGCCGGGTGCTGGCCTGCACCGCGCCCGGCCCGGGGACGAACGGCACCTCCACGGCCGTGACGGGCATGGTGCCCGCGATGCCGTTCCGCCAGGAGATGCGGATCCGTTCGTCGCGCCGCACCTCGATGGTGGGGCCCGGGACCTGTCCTTCGTAGCCCCAGACCGTGGTCGGGGGCAGCTCGCTGTGCACGCACGCGAGGGCCTCGCGCAGTTCGATCTCCAGCCCGGTGCCGTCGCTCTGCCCGCCGGCCCGGATGACGGGCGGGACCGGGAGGGGATCGAGGTAGGGCGTGGGCGCGTCCTCGGGTGTGCGGGGCTCTTCGGCGACGGTGGTTCCGGTGGTGTCCGACAAGTCCGACCCCCGTTGGTGTGCTCCGTGCCGCGGACGGGCTGCGGCGGCAGTTTTCTGTCCGGTGGGACCACTTGCCAACCGCGTGCGGTTGATGCCGGAATCCTGGCCCTGCCAAGTACCTTGGCGTTTCGGCCACTTGGTACCGAGCCGCGGGACGACCCTCCGGCCTGCGGTGACTCCCTCGGCGAAGCGCCGCGCGCGGGTGCCGTCCGGCGCGGGCCCGGGGACACGTTCCGGCCATGAATGGCCGGTAGTCGACGGATCGGAGGATCGTTTCGCGCCGGTCCGCTCAGGAGGCGAGGGCGGTGGCGGGTCGGGTGCGGGGCAGGACCAGGCAGGCGAGGGGCCGGGCCGGCCAGGCTCAGCGCGGCTCCGGCCGGGCCGGCGCAGTGCGCCTGGAGGTGACGATGGCGCCGCCGAGCGCCGGTCCGGCGGCCGCGCCGACGTTGACCGGCGCGGCCGACGTCGGGGCCGCTCCGGCGTGCCGGAGGACCGGCGGCAGTGCCCGGACGGCGGGGCCGGCGCGCAGATCGCGCTTCCCGCGGCGAACAGCAGCATCAGCGCGAGGGCCAGGCCCTTGCGGGACAGGCGGACGGTCAGCGCGGTCGCGGCCGGGCCGACGACGACGCCGAGGGCATAGGCGGTCACGGCCTGTCCGGCCGTGCCGGACGACACGTCGAGGTCCGGGCCGGCCTGCGGCAGCAGGCCGGCGATCAGGTACTTCGGCGGCGCCGACGACGAAGACGCTCGCGGTCAGGGCCGCGAGCTGAGCGGTGTGCTTTCCCCTGCGGCCGGCGCTAGAGTCCGACACCCGTGTCGGAGTCAACTGCTGCAAGGAGCGCACTGTGCGGATCGGCGAACTCTCCCGCAGGACCGGCGTCCACGAACGGCTCCTGCGCTACTACGAGGCCCAGGGCCTGCTCAGTCCCGGGCGCCGCCCCAGCGGCTACCGCGAGTACGCCGAGGCCGACGTCCCCGCAGTCCGCCGCATCCGCAGCCTGCTGGCCGCCGGCCTCAACACGGCCACGATCGCCACGATCCTCCCGTGCCTGCGCGACGAGGACGACCGTCTCGTCCCCACCTGCCCCGGCCTCCTCACGGACCTCCTGCGCGAACGCGACCGCATCACGCGGGCGATCGCCGATCTCCAGTCCTCCCGGTCGGCCCTCGACGAGGTCATCGGCGCGGCGCCGGAGGACGTCACGAGCCGGGCGCGGGGGGCTCCGGCCTCCGCTGTTTGAAGGCCTTGGACGGTCCGCGAGCGCGTGGAACGCCTTCTTCGGCTCCCGGGGCATGCCGGGGCGGGTACGGGCGGAGGCGGGGATACCGCGACCCCCGGCCCGACCGGCCGGTCGCGCTCCCGGTGGCGCGACGCGAGCCGGGAAGGTGACGCCGGACCTCACTCCCCCGTACGCACGGCCCCCGCCCCGGCCGCCACCACCAGGGCGATCGCCAGGCACTGCAGGGCCGACAGCGTCTGTCCCAGCACCAGGAACCCGGCCAGCGCCGCGACCGCCGGGGACAGGCTCGTCAGCACCGCGAAGGTCGCCGGGGGCAGGCGGCGCAGGGCCAGCAGCTCCAGCGCGTACGGCAGCCCGGAGGACAGCAGCGCCACGGCCAGGCCGAGGCCCAGCACCCCCGGTTCGAGCAGGGCGGTGCCCGCGGAGCCGATCCCCGGCGGCAGGCTCACCAGCGCGGCCACGGCCATCGCCAGGGCCAGCCCGTCCAGTCGTGGGAACCGGCTGCCGGCACGGGAGTTGAGGACGATGTACGCCGCCCACAGGGCTCCCGCGCCGAGCGCGAACCCGGCGCCCGCCGGGTCGAGCCCGTCGAAGCCGTCCCGCCCGAGCAGGAAGACACCGGCGAACGCCAGCCCGGCCCACACCAGGCTCGCCGCCCGGCGTGCGGCGACGACGGACAGCAGGAGCGGCCCGAGGACCTCCAGGGTCACCGCGGGACCCAGCGGTATCCGGTCGATCGCCTGGTAGAAGAGGACGTTCATGCCGCCGAGCGCGAGCCCGAAGGCACCGACGACGGCCAGGTCCGCACGGCTGTGGCCGCGCAGCCGGGGACGGCAGAACGCCAGCAGCAGCACGGCCGCGATCGTGACCCGCAGGGCCACCACACCGAGGGCCCCGGCGCGCGGGAAGAGCAATGCGGCGACGGCGGACCCGAACTGCACCGAGAGGGTGCCGCCGAGCATCAGCCCGACGCCGACGGGGACGCGGGGCACGTCGCGAACCGCCGTGGCTGTCGCCGGGGACGTCATGTTTGTCATGCTCCCCACGCTAGAAAGCCGTCCACTCCCTGTGAAATGCCGGTTGAACAGCGGTTATGCTTCCTGAGCATGACCATGGAACTGCGCCATCTGCGGGCCTTCCTCGCCATCGCCGAGGAGGGCACGATCACGCGCGCCGCGGCCCGGCTGCACACCGGCCAGCCCGCCCTCTCCCGTACGCTGCGCCGGCTCGAGGACCATCTCGGCGTACGCCTGGTCGACCGCTCCACGCACCATCTGGAACTCACCGCGGCGGGGCGGGTGTTCCGCGACAAGGCCGCCGCCGCGCTGGCCGCCGTGGACACGGCCCTCGACCCCCGCTCGCTGACGGCCCTGCCCCTGCGCCTGGGACATCCCTGGGCCGCGCTCGGCGAGCACACCATCCCGTTGCTGCGCCGCTGGGACGAGGAGCACCCCGACGTGCCGCTCGAACTGCGCCGCGTCGACGACCGGACGGCCGGGCTCACCCGGGGCGAGGTCGACATCGCGCTGCTGCGCGGGGACGTGACGGCGCCGGGGGTCGTCACGGAGCTGCTGCTGGAGGAGGAGCGGGTGGCGGTGGTGCCCGCCGGCAGCGACCTCGCCGACCGCGGCGCCCTCGCGCTCGCGGACCTCGCGGCGTGGCCGATCGCCCTGAACACGGTGGCGGGCACGACCACGCTGGACCTCTGGCCCGCCGCCGCGCGCCCCACGAGGACGGTCGAGGTCGCCAACACCGACGAATGGCTGACCGCCATCGCCGTGGGCCGCGCCGTGGGCATCTCGACGTCGGCGACGCCCCGCATGCACGAGCACCCCTCGATCGTCTACCGAACGCTGACCGACGCCCCGCCGGTGCCCCTGCTCCTGGCCTGGCGCCGCGGGACACCGGCCCACCCGGCGCTCCCCGAACTCGTCCGCCTCGCCCGGGAATTGGTGGCCGGACGCTGAGAACGCACCTCTGACCGGCGCCGGCCCGCGCGGAATTCCCGTGGCCATGGCATGCGCGGTGACCGTAGGATCCGTCGTCCTGGCAGGCCGCACGCACCACCTGCCCCGTAGACCCGCACCCGTAGATCCGTAGATCCGTAGACAGAGAGTGATTCCCATGACCGGCCGACGAGCGACGACGACCCTGTGGCGGCCCACCGGCCCCGAGGAGCTGGACCTCGTCCGCGAGTCGGGCTGGCGCGCCTGGCCGCCCCGGCTGCCCGAGCAGCCGATCTTCTACCCGGTCCTCAACGAGGACTACGCGATCAGGATCGCGCGGGACTGGAACGTCCGGCACGACGGAGCCGGTTTCGTGACCCGTTTCGAGGTCGAGTCGGATTTCCTGGCCCGCTATCCCGTTCGGCGGGCCGGCGGGCGGACGATCCTCGAACTCTGGGTCCCGGCCGAGGAGTTGGAGGAGTTCAACGCCCACATCGTCGGCGGGATCCACCTGGTCCACGAGTTCCGCTGAGCGGGCTCCGGTCCCGGTGGCGTCACATCACCGCCGGGACCGGCGGGACGCGCCGGCCCTGCGTGCCGTTCTGGTCGACGGGGTAGAGGCCGAGCTTGCCCTCGGGGTCGGCCGGGTTGGCGCCCTTGATGTCACCGACGCAGAGGCCGACGCGCGCCTTGTAGCGGTCGAGCGCCGCCCGGTCGCCCATGAAGCGGCCGGGCGCGACCGCGTCCACTCCGCCGCCGGCGCCTCACCCTCCGAGCGCCGGCGCGAATAGGCCGACCTCGCCGGTGACGCCCCGCACCTGCGACTGCGGCCTCGCCAGGACGGACAGGCGTCGCGGTTGACCGGACGCGCTCCCGGACGCCGGCGCGGCGACGAAGAGTTACGGTGGGCGCGTAGCGCAGGAACAGGAGCCTGCAGCGCAGGAACGGGAGCCTCTCGACGGAGGCTCACCGTGAACGTCACCGCGGTCGGTACGGCCGGCGCATCCGGCGTACCGGGGACCGCAACGATCACGACCTGCCCGGGCCGGGCTCGACCCGGGCACTTCCGACCCCACCGTCATCGGAGGCAGACATGCCCATCGCCAGATACGGCGTCCTCGCCTGCCACGCCGTCGATCGCCGTCGCGAGGGGAGCACCGACACACCGCATTACCAGATCCATCTCGTCGACAACAGCGGTACGGACTACCGGGCCGCGGTCAACGTACTGTCCCAGCAGGCCCCGTCGGAGCTGCTCTACTTGGCCGATGACGACTTCCGTCACCCCTTGACCTCTCTGCTCCCCCCTGCGGGCAGCGGCTGGACACCGCTGCCCTCGGAGCGGGGCGGGGCGGCCCTGGACTTCATCCGCGGCAACATGTTCGTGCCCGCGGCGATGCGCACCCTGCCGCCCGATCTGCCCGGTGTGGACAACGACCTCGCCGACCTGCTGGACCACTACGTCCAGCGCGCCATCGCCGACCCGACGACGGGTGTCTACGCCTTCGGGCAGCGGTTCGGCCCCGAGCAGGGGAGGCCCGACAAGGTCTTCGGCTTCCGGCCGGGGAACGGCGTCCACGACATCCATATGAACCAGGGCAATTCCGGACGCTTCAAGGGCGACGACGGAGTCTGGCAGGACGGCGCGCTCCTCTTCCACCTTCCCGCCGAATCGCGCTGGACGGCGATCTTCCTGGCCTTCCAGTCGCAGGCCTGGCACACCGACGATGTCACGGGCCACGCCCTCCCCGCCCCGGCCGTGCGCCCCGGCGTCCGGGACGCGCCGCTCCGGGTCGTGGGTGTGCGGACCGACAGCGTCCCCGCGGCGTTGCCGGCGGATGCCGTCATCCTCCTCAACGCCTCGCCCGAGCCCGTCGAGCTGACGGGCTGGCAACTCACCGACGGGCACGGCGGCTTGCTCTCCCTGCCGGCGCAGGTCCTCGCTCCGGGGGACACCACGACCGTCTCCGGCAGCGACGGATTCCACCTCGACAAGAGCGGTGGCACGGTGACCCTGCTCGATCCCGGGGGCCTCAAGGTCCACGGCGTCGCCTACACCGGTCAGCAGCGCCGGGGCGAGGGGTGGATGGTCACCTTCTGAGAAATCCCTGTCAGAAATCCCTGTCGCGTACAGGGAGTCGGCGACCGTGGACGAGAACGTCGACGGCCGCTGACGCAAGGGTCAGCCCCGCCGGTGCCTCTCGTACTGCCGCAGGACGTGGACGACGCGCAGCACGGCCAGCACGCCGGCGACGGCGCCCCCGGCGAGCACGAGGGAACGGGTGGCCCAGCCGGGCAGGTCCCAGACCGCCGCAGGTCCGGCGACCGCGCCGAACACCACGGCCCCGAGGAAAGCGGCGCTCAGCAGCGCGTAGACGATCTCGACGTTCGCCGCTTCCCGGTCCTGCTGACTTCTGGTGCCGCCCGCACGTGCCATGGGGGAATCCTGATCAAGCCCCGCGGCGGACGGACCGTGCACATCTTCAGAAGGCCTCGTCGGTGCGCATCGGACGTACTTGTCAACGCCCGCACTCCTCCGGCCGGACGCGTGGGCCCGGCCGGAGAAGCGCGACCCGGGACCTCGTCAGGGCCTCAACGCACCGTCGAACTTGTCCCAGTTCGACCAGCCGCCACCGGCGTAGATCTGCGAGCGGTGGAACACGCCCCCGGTGCGGTCGACGCCGAACAGCTCCACACGCCCATCGGCATTGGTCTGAGCGGCAACCTGGGTCAAGGCGCCGTCGAACTTCACCCAGCCCGACCAGCCACCACCGGCATAGCTCTGCCACCGGTGGAACACACCCCCGCCGCTATCGGTACCGAACAACTCCAAACGGCCATCCGCGTTACGAGCCGCGGCAATTGACGTAAGGCCGCCGTCGAGCTTCTCCCAACTCGACCACCCGCCACCGGGGGAAGTCTGCGAGCGGTGGAACACGCCCCCGCCGCTATCGGTACCGAACAACTCCAGCCGGCCATCGGCATTGGTCTGAGCGGCGACCCGGGTCAAGGCGCCGTCGAACTTCACCCAGCCCGACCAGCCACCACCGGCATAGCTCTGCCACCGGTGGAACACACCCCCGCCGCTATCGGTACCGAACAACTCCA
>NZ_JAEAMR010000022.1:39964-81761 GCF_015999245.1 Streptomyces sp. AV19
CGGAAACGCGTCGGGTCGGCCACGGCCTTCAGCACGGCGACGGCCTCCTCGACACTGCGGGAACGATCGGCCGAGTCCTGCCCGTCCATGCGGAAAAGTCTACGGCCGGGCCGTCCTCGGCTCGACGCGGAAATCGAACGCCGCGGTCCCCGGGTCGAGCGCCGTCACCCCGCCGTCGACGGTGAGCACCGCCCCGTTGACGTACGACGCGGCAGGTGAGAGCAGCCACGACACCGCCTCGGCGACCTCCTCCGGGGCTCCCGCCCGGGCCGCCGGGGTCAGCCTGGTGGCCTCCCGGTACGCCGCGTCGAGCCCCTCGTCCCCCTCCCCCAGCCCCTCCGCCGCGGCGAAGCGCGCCATGCGTCCGTCGGCCATCTCGGTGCGTACCCAGCTGGGGCACACGACGTTCGCCCGCAGCCCGCGCGCCCCGTAGTCGACGGCGAGGGAGCGGCAGAGCTGGAGGAGGGCGGCCTTGGACGTCGCGTAGGCGGCGTTCCCCCGGCCGTTGCGCAGCGCGGACACGGAGGCGACCGCGACGACGGCGCCGCGCGACTCCAACAGGTGCGGCAGGGCGGCGCGTTGCAGCAGGAAGGGTCCGGTGACGTTGGTCCGCATGACCTCCTCCCAGACCTCGACGGACAGCTCGCCCACAGCTCCGCTGCGGCCGATGCCCGCGTTGAGCACGAGCCCGTCGATCCGTCCGTACGCGGCCACGGCCGCGTCCACCAGCTCCTGGACGGCCCCCGGGTCGCCGGCGTCGGACGGGTGGGCCAGGGCGCCCGTCTCCTCGGCCAGGCTCCGCAGCGGCTCGGCCCGCCGTCCGGAGACGACGACGTGGTGCCCGGCGGCGCGGAGCAGCCGGGCGGTGGCGGCCCCGATGCCGGTTCCGCCGCCGGTGACGATGTAGGTGCGCTGATCCTGTTCGGTCATGCTTCTTCCCCTCCATGGTGTTCCCGCAGCTCCGGCGGCAGCGGCGCCGGGCCAAGGTGCGGCAGGACGCTGCGGGCGATCTCGACGAGCTGGGCCTGTTGTTCGCGTGTGAGGTGGTCCAGGAAGTAGCGGCGCACCCCGGCCACGTGCAGGGGGGCCGCGGCGCGCAGGGCCTCGGCCCCCCGGCCGGTCAGCACGGCCCGGGCGCGGCGCGGGTCGGCCGCGTCGCCCGTGCGCTCGACGAGCCCGCGCTCCTGCATGCGGCGGATCTGGTGCGAGACCCGGCTCTTGGACCACTGGGCCTCGACGCCCAACTCGCCCAGGCCGAGCCGCCGTTCCGGTGCTTCCGAGAGCAGGACGAGGACGGTGTAGTCGGCGCTCGACAGCCCGGCCCTGCGCAGGTCCTGGCCGAGCCGCGCCTCGAGCATCTCGCTCATGGCGACGTATCCGCGCCACGCCCGCCGTTCGTCCCGGTCCAGCCACTGCTTCTCGCTCACGGAAGCACCTTAATGAACGGCTTCAGCACCCGGTCATGAAGGTGCCCTTGAGATCCAGTCGCTGCTTCTTGCCGTCCTGCTCGAATTGGATCACGGCACGGACCGTGCGGTTCCGCCAGTCCTGGACCTGCTCGACGGTGGTGCCGTCGGCCTCGGTCCACTTCAGCCGGTAGACGCCGGGGGCCAGTTCGCGGTGGGCGACCTCGACGGTGCCCTCGGCGGGGTCCTGGCCGGCGAGGACCTTCCAGTGGGCGGTCCGGGCGCCGTCGAAGTCGAGCTCGAAGCGGAAGCCGTTGTCGTAGGAGATCTCCAGGGTCCGGTCGGCGAACCGCGGCGGGGCCTGCCGGGTGGCGGCCCTGCCCGGCAGGCAGTCGGCGGCCTGGGCGACGGCCGGGCTCAGGCCGAGGACGGTCACGGAGAGCAGCGCGGCGGCGCCGAGGCGGGCGGCGGGCTTGCGGGGGAAACGGGTCATGGGGGGCCTCCCGTGAGGTTGACGTGTCAACCATGACCCTACGAAGTCGATGGTTGACACGTCAACCTAAGCGTCGAAAAGGGCCCGGCGGAGCTGCCATCGCTCCGCCGGGCCACGGTGTCCGTCCTGCTCGCTACGCGGCGGGCCCGAGCTTCTTCCACGGCTTGCCGCCGTTGGACTCGGCCTGCCCCGGGGCGACGGTGGTGTACCACTGGGCGTACCAGTACCAGCCGTCGTGCTTCACGAACGCGGCCGTCGAGGCGGCCCGGTCGCCCGTGATGATGCGCGTCTCCCGCTCCGTGGCTCCGTTGGCCACCTCGACGTCGTGGTCGCCGGCGGCGGAGCGGAGCTTGAACAGCCCGTTGTGCTTCGGTCCGCCGGGGGCTCCCTCCCCGCCGTCGCCGGCGATCGGGACGAGCTTCCACTTCTGTTCGGCGCGCCCGTCGCAGCCGGTCGAGGCGACGTCCTCGCGGGAGCCGGTCACGGTCATGCAGCGGTCGCCGCTGCCGACCGTGTAAAGGCCCTCTCCGGCGGGCCGGATCCTCCAGTACTGGTTGGGGTTGGACTCACCCAGCTCCACCAGGTGGATCCGGGACTGGTCGGGGTTGTTGTCGATCATCATGGGACGGCCCGAGGGGCTGTCGCCGTACTCGAACATCCAGCCCTTGTCCCCCTTGTCGTACATCCGCCACAGCCGTCCGCCGTCGGGCCGGTAGACCTGGCCCTTCACGTAATCGGCCGCCTGGCAGCGGTCCCCGGAGGCGGGGGCCGGCGGATCGACGACGGCGGTCTCGCGGCGCCGGTCGCCCGTGCTGCCGAACTCCTTGTCGCCGATCTTGAACGTGACGTTCGCGGGGCCGGTGACGGGCAGGTAGTACTTGAGGTCGATGTCCCGGTACTTGCCCGGCGGCAGGTCCTCGCAGTGGCCGAGCTCGATCGTGAGCCGGTGGAAGTCCCCCTTCAGACCACCGGCGTTGGGGCCGGTGTGGCCGGGGGTGAGCCCCTTGATCTCCTTGTAGTCGTTGTCCTTGACGACCGGCGGGGTCGAGGTCGGGATGTCGAACGAGATCTTCGTCCCGCGGCCGAGGGGCATCTTGCTGTCGTTGGTGATCCGCAGCTTGGGCTGCACCGGGTAGAAGTCGTCCTTCCCGGTGGGGAAGTCCACCAGCTCCGCCTTGACGTCGATCACCTCCCGCGGCTGCGCCCGTCCCCCGGCCTTGGCGTTGCCGTACGCGCCCGCGCCCTTGAAGGCGTTGTCCAGGCGGGTGGTGAGGTCGTAGCCCATGCCCCACTCGCCGTTGGAACGCTTGGCGTAGTCACCGGCGAGTTCCCACACCATCGCGCCGCCGATGCCCCTGTCCGCGATGTACTTCGCCTTGGCGTCGACGGACCGCTCGTTCTCCGTGGAGAGGAACACCTTCTTCGCGTCGTTCCACAGCCACGGCGCTTCGAGCGCGTCCGAGTACTTCTCGGCGTAAGTGCCGGTCAGCTTCCCGTCCTTGACCCCGAAGGACTCCAGATACCCGGGGGCGATCCCTCCCTGCAGGTTCTTGGTGTGCCACAGCGGGTTGGACCCGGCGCCGACCTCCCGGCCGTCCTCGGTGTCGTGCCAGACGTTGTCGATCCCGACCGCGCCCAGGCCGCAGGACTGCGCGTTGGCGGGCCCCCGGCCCCCGGTGCCCTCCGGGCACTTGGACTGGTCCGGCATCGCCGCGGTCCCCCACAGCCCGTCCGAGCCGCCCTGCACGTCGCGCCAGCCCCGGGAGTAGTACGGGATGCCGAGGTTGATGCGGCCGGGCGGGAGGGCGCCGCGATAGTAGTGGTACGCCCAGTCGACGTTGAAGTAGCCGTGCTTCTGGAAGTCCTTGGTGTTCGCCCCCTTGTCGTCGTAGACGCCGGCGTCGGCCAGCTCGTTGTCCCTCCCGTCGTCGTACAGCGGCGCCTGCGGGCCGACGAACTTGTTCCACGAGCCGTGCAGGTCGTACGTCATCACGTTGACGAAGTCCTGGTACTGGAGCGCCTGTCCGGCGTCGAGGCCGCGCACCAGGTAGCCGGACGAGGACCCGGCGGAGGTGAGCAGGTAGTAACGCCCCTTGTCCGCCCCGGCCTTGTCCAGCTTCTCGCGCAGCGTCCTCATCAACGCGTTGTAACCCTCCTGAAGCCCCTTGCGGCGGGGGTTGGAGACGTCCCAGTCCTTGGGGTTGCCCGTGTTGGGCAGGGCGGTCGGGTACTCGTAGTCGATGTCGACGCCGTTGAACCCGTACCGGTCCAGGAACTCCGTCACGGAGCCGGCGAACCGGTCGATGCCGGCCTGGTTCACCGAGCCGTCGCCGTTGGTGGTCATGGCGTAGAAGTTCCGCGTGTCCGCCCAGCCGCCGACGGAGATCAGCGTCTTCACGGCCGGGTGCTTCTTCTTGTAGGTGTTGAGCAGGTTGAAGTGCCCCTTGTACGGGAGCGACGGGTCCATGGCGTTCTTCGCGCCGTCCCAGGTCATGCCGGTGGCCGGGTTCTTCGCATCACCCGGGTCACCGATGGAGATACGGTCGTCGTCGACGCGGGCGAAGGCGTAGTTGATGTGGCTCACCTTCGACCAGGGGATGTTGGAGGCGAGGTACTTGGGATCGCCGTTCGTCCCGGCCCGCCATCCGGTGAAGTACCCGACGACGCGCCGGGTGCGGTCGTTGCCGACCCACTCGCGGCCCGCGCCGTCGTAGACGTCGCAGTAGCGGGCCGATACGCCCTTGGTCGGGGTCATGCCCTCGGGGCGGCAGTCGCCGGAGGCGGCGGGTTTGGTGCCGCGGTCGTCGGCGGAGTCGTCGAAGGGGTCGCCGGCGTCGCCGTTCTTGGGCTTGTCCTGGCCCGCCAGTGCCTTGAGCACCCACTTCTGGGCGTCACTCCCGTTGCAGCCCCAGAGTTGCAACTGCCGCTCGTCGTCGGGCACGGAGCCGGGTACGTCCAGGCACAGATCGGCGTTGTCGTTCTTCAGCTCGTGGGCGTCGGTGCGGGTCCATTTCTGGGCCCCGCTGCCGTTGCAGCCCCACAGTTGCACCTTGGTGCCGTAGTCCTTGCCCGATTGGTCCGCGTCCAGGCAGAGGTCCAGCGCCCGGACGGTTCCGTCGCCGGGCAGCGTCCAGTCCTGGGCCTCGCTGCCGTTGCAGTCGTAGAGCTGGACCGGAGTGCCGGGATCCCGGGAACCTCCCCGCACGTCCAGACACTTGCCCGCCAGGCCCTCGAACTGTCCGGAGGGGAGCTCCTTGGGCGGACGGCGCATGTTGGTGGGGATGAGGATGGCGCCGTCCCCCGCGGAGAAGATCGACCGCCCTACGTCGCCCCAGTCTGTGTCGATCTGGCCGGAGGCGTCGAGGCTCTCGTCGTCCACCGTGCCGGGATTGACCTTCATAGTGACGTAGGCGCCGTTCTTGATGAACACTGTCCCCATGATCGGGTCCGGGGGATCGCCATCGTCACCTCCAGTGGTCCGGTCCAGCAGGGTACCGGGCACGGGAGCGTAGAACGCCGCGTGCAGACCGGAACAGAGTCCCTCACTGCTCGGCGCCGCCTCCTTGTTGGAGCAGGTGTCGCGCAGGACCGACCAGTTGTCGGCGATCTTCTTCGGGCCGTTGACGATCTTGTCCCCGGTCCCGTCGATGTCGATGCGGACCAGGGCGTACTGGTCCCCCTTGAAGAAGTAGGCGTTGTTCCCCTCGACGGCGACCGCAGTGTCGAAGCCGTCCGCGAAGACGGTCCCGCCGAGCGGGCGGAACGCGTCGGAGATCTTCATCGGGCCGGTGGCGACGGTGCCGCCCAGCAACCCCTGGT
Source organism: Streptomyces sp. AV19 (assembly GCF_015999245.1). Classification (GTDB taxonomy): domain Bacteria; phylum Actinomycetota; class Actinomycetes; order Streptomycetales; family Streptomycetaceae; genus Streptomyces. The sequence continues at coordinate 45,683 of NZ_JAEAMR010000022.1, forward strand.
TCGCGGCCTCTTTGTCCAGCGAGAGACGGAGGTACTGATTGCCGCGGAAGAGCAGCAGTTCGCGCGGGGTGCCGGGAAGCCGGATCGCGGCGTCGATGCCGTTGGCGAACACCGTCCCCCGCAACGCCGGAACGTCCTTGTAGATGCTCCGCACCGCGTCCGGTCCCCCGGTCAGCCCCCACGAGGCAAGTTTCTTGCCGCCGGTCGTCACGGTGGCCTCACCGAGCCGCTGGTAGTTCGGGCCCTTGAAGAGCAAGACGCTGCCGTGGTCGTTGACGGAGACCGCCGCGTCGATCGGCTTGGCAGTGCAGTTGTCCGCCGGTTCGCCGACCGTCGACCGGGGGACCCTGCAGCCGGGCACTCCCATCCCACGGGGATAGCGGACGACCGCGAGAATGCTCAAGAGCCGTCCGGCGGTGAGAACGGCTCGTCGCCTGGTCTCCTCGTCATCTCCCTCTTGTGACCTCCACTCCGGGGGGATGCCATCTCGCCATTCGGTGTTGAGATCGGCGCGATCGGTCTCCATCCACCTACGGGCCAGCGCGCTCAGATCGTCCCAGTGGTTGACAAGCCACCCGTAGGTGGTGTCCTGCATCCTCACGTTCCTGTCGTCGGGCCATATCCGATCAGCCGCGGCCCAGGGGGTGCCGCGTCTGAGGTGGTCGACGACAGCCAGGCGGATGGGTTCGAACCGGGCCGCCTCGGCCACGGCCACCGCCAGCAGCGTGAGGTAGTCCTTCAGATCGTCGTGGCCTCCATGCGAACGATCGGCATTGCGCAGCGCCGCCGCTGCCGCCTCAAGGTTCTCGCGGTCCACCCGCACCCGATTCGGGTCCCCCAGACCCTGCTTGTACCGGTCGTTGTATCCGATGTCGACGTAGTCTCTAGGGTTCGTCGGCCGGTCCCTCACCCCGCGGAAGTAGAACCTCCGCTCCGGCTGATCGCCCGCCCGGGGAACGACGAAGCCCACGATGTACAGATCGCTCCGCTGGATCAACAGCCGTGCCGGTTCCGGCCTGTCGGGTACATTCGGATCCAGCCGCTCCAGCAGGGTGAGCGGAACTTCTACAAGTCTCCGGTCGTCCTCCTGGGCCGCGGTCACTTCGTGCTCGGGCGCGTCCTGGTGATCGATGAGGGGAAGGGTGACGTTCCGCCGGACCTCATCGATGAACTGCCGGTACCGGTCGGCATACAGCCCGTCCTCGCTCACCTCGTCCGCGGCACGGGCGGCACGGGGAGCGAGCTCGGACAACGAAACGAACGCGAGCAGCAGAGCCAGGCCCATGGCCAGCCCCCGCGTCCACCATGATCCACGCGGCCGCGTGGAGAGAGATCCCATTTCACATGCACCTTCACTTCGCATCACTGACCTCATACGGGTCACGTGAACGCTAGGGCCGCCGCATCAACAGCCGATGAACGGTGCCGCCGAGCCGGGCGGACGTGACGGACCGGGGGCCAGGGCACTCACCCGCCCACCGCAACCAGCCCCCTCCCCGCCGCCTCCGCCCAATGCCGCGCCCCTGCCCGCTCCGCCACCGCCCGCGCACGGCGGTAATGGTCGGCGGCCGCGCGCGGACGGTCCAGAAGATGGGCCAGGGCACCCAGATGGTGGGCCACCGGGCCCAGCGTGACGACACCGCTGCCCGCACCGGCCAAGCCGTCCGCCGCGGGGAGGAGTTGGCGGTAGACCGAGGACGCCATCTCACGGTCGCCGAGCTCGACGGCGAGAACGGCGGCCAGGCCCAGACGGGCCTCCAGGAGGTAGTCACGCGGGAGAGGACGCGCCGCGGCCGCCACCGCACGCGCCTCGGAGGCACGGCCGTCCGCCAGCAGCATCAGCGCCTGGCCGCGGGCGTAGATGGGGCCCCAGCGGTCGTACTGGTCCTGCGCCTCGCCCGCGAGGTCGAGGAGCGAGCCGTGACCGGCGGCCCGCAGGCAGAAGCGGGCGAAGTGCAGCAGATCCCGCTCGATGCCCCACATCCACGTGCCGTCGAGGCCCTCCGTGACCCGGAGGTACGCGGCGTCCGCCTCGTCCGTACGGCCGTCGATCGACAGCCGCATGGCGCGGTACCAGGACAACAACGTTGCGGGCAAGGGAAGTTCATAGCGGTCGGACAGGCGCTCCACCGCCGCGGCGTGCGCGTCGGCGATCGTCGGCTCGGCCAGCGCGGCGTGCGCCTGGCAGAGGATCAGGTGGCCGAACACCTCCACCGGCGCCAGCTCGTGGCGGACGCCGAGCGCGACGATCTCCTGTCCGATGCGGACGCGTTCGGAGGCCAGGCCCGCCCGCCGGAAGGTGTGCGCGTGCCGGGCGTGCAACGCCTGGGCGAGCAGCACCGGTTCGGCCAGCTCGCGGGCGGCCGCCTCGGCCCGGCGGGCGGCCAGCAGCCCCCGCTCGTCCTGGGCGCCGTCGAGCTCCAGCGCCAGGGTGGTGAGCGCCTGGCAGCGGGACGTCGCGGCACCGGCGGGAAGGTCGCCGAGCACCCGCTCGGCCGTGGCGACGATCTGCGTGTCGCGGGCGGCGTAGCGGCGGTTGGTCCACACCGTGGGCACGTCGAAGGCCGCGAGGACGTCCGCCGTGAACTCCGGGTCGCCGAACCGCTCGGCCGCCTCCACGGCCGCGCCCCGCTGTTCCCGCGCGGCCACCACGTCCCCGGCCAGGGCCAGCGCCCGGACCATGCCCATCACCAGCTCCAGCCGCCCCCGTCCGTCGGCGGAGCCGGAGCGGTCGTGCGCCTCCAGCGCGGCCCGCCACAGGCGGACGGCCTCGCGGTGGGCGAAGCGCCGCTGCGCCTGCTCGGCCGCGGCCCGGGCGTACGTGGCGGCGCGGGAGGCGGTGGCGCGGTCGCCCGCGGAGAGGAAGTGGTGGGCGAGCAGGCTCACTTGCTCCGGACGCACCCGCAGCACGGCCTCGCCCGCCCGCGCGTGCCACTGCGCCCGGCGCAGCAGCGGGATCCCGTCGTAGAGGGCGTCGCGGACGAGCATGTGGGCGAACCGCACCCGCCCGGCCGTCTCCTCGACGAGCAGCCCCTCCGCCAGCCCGGCCTCCGCGGCGGCGGCGACCGCCGCGGGGTCGTCACCGGCCATGGCCGCGAGGACGTCCAGGTCGGCCTCCCGGCCGAGGACGGTCGCCTGCCGGAGCAGGTTCCGCGCGCCCTCCGGGAGCCGCGCCAGCCGGCCCCTGATCACCGCGTCCACTCCGGCGGGGATGCGGCCGAGGGCCGCCGGGGCGCCCATGTCGCCCATCAGCCGGGCGGTTTCGCGGACGAAGAACGCGTTGCCCGCCGTCCGTTCGGCGACGGCGCGCACGGTGGCGTCGTCGGCCTCCGGCGCGTCGTGCCGGACCAGCGCGGCGACATCGTTGTCGCCGAGGCCGCCGAGCTCGGTCCAGAGGGGGTGGCTGCGGGCCAGGCGTCCCAGCGAGTCCCCTAACGCGGCGCTCTGTTCGGTGGTCCGATAGGCGGCGACGACCATCAGCGGGGCGCCGGCGGTCCGCTCGACGAGGTGTCCCAGCAGGGCGAGGGTCTCCTCGTCCGCCCGGTGCAGGTCGTCGAGCAGGACCAGCAGGGGGCCGGCGGCGGCCGCCCCGGCCAGGTGCCGGGCCACGGCGTCGTGGAGCCGGAAGCGGGAGCAGGCCGTGCCGACGGGGAGGGCCGGGTCCAGCAAGGGAGCGATGCCCGGGGGCGGCTCGTGTCCCAGGGCGGCGAGCTCGCGCAGCAGTTCCGTCCACGGCCACGCGGCGGGTGCGCCGTCGCTCTCCGGGCAGCGGCCCCGGACGCCGCGCCAGCCGCGTCCGGCGAGCCGTTCGCGCAGCCGCTGGAGCAGCGCGGTCTTGCCCGCGCCGGGCTCTCCCCCGACCAGGGCCAGCCGCGTCGTCCCGGCGGGGGCCGCGGCGAGGGCCTCCAGCGCGGCCAGTTCGGCCTGCCGGCCGACGAAGGGGGACGCCGGGGCGGGCGTGCCCGCCCGTACCGCCGGCGCGGCGGCCGGGTGCGGTGTCAGGAGTCCGGGGTCGCCGTCCAGCACGCGCCGGTGGAGGGCGGCGAGCCGGGGTCCGGGCTCGACGCCGAGTTCGTCCACGAACAGCCGGCGGGCCCGGCGGTAGACGCCGAGCGCGTCCGCCCGCCGCCCGGCCTGGCACAGGGCGCGCATCAGGAGCGCGTACGGGCCCTCGCGCAGCGGGTGTTCGTCGGTGAGCGCGGTGAGCTCCGGTACGCAGCCGATCGATCCGCCCAGGTCCAGGTCGAGGGCGAGGCGCTCCTCCAGGACGGCGAGCCGCAGCTCGGTGAAGCACTGGCGCTGCCGTTCGGCGAACGGGCCGGGCAGGCCGGCCAGGGGCTCGCCCCGCCACAGGGCGAGCGCGCCGGCCAGCAGTTCGCGGGCCTCCTCGGGCCGCCCCTCGGCCTTCGCCCGGCCGGCCCGGGCCGCCAGCGCCTCGGCGCGCGCCGCGTCGACGGCGTCGTCGGGCAGCCGGAGCCGGTAGCCGTCGCCGAGCGAGTCCAGCACGGGCGCGGCCGGGTCGCGGTGCAGCACCTTGCGCAGCCGCGACACGTACGTGCGGATCGTGGCGACGGCCGCCCTGGGCGGCTCCTCCCCCCAGAGCGCGTCCACCAGATCCGCCGCCGTCACCGTCCGGCCGGAGCGCAGCAGCAGGACGGCGAGCGTCGCCTGCTGCTGTCTGCTGCCCAGCGGCAGCGCGGTATCCCCGTCCCGGCCCAGCATCGGGCCGAGCACCGAGAAACGGAGGCCCCCCACATCGCCCACCTGCCGCGTACCTCCGCGCGCCGAAACCAACCCATTTTCGTACGCGCTTATGAAAACGACCCGGATAGAGATCGTCAACCCATCCGTCGGCGTTGGGGGCGCTCCGGGTCGAGTCCATGCATAACGGACGTCCGTCAGCCGACGAAGTCCTGCGCCCACCAGTAGTTGCCGTTGGAGTCGATCGTGACGCCGACGCCGGTGTACTTGTACTTGTCGTCCAGCATGATCCGCTCGTGGGACGGCTCCTGGATCCAGGCGTCGACCACCGACCGGGCGTCCTTCCAGAAGCCGCGGGCACCCGCCGCGTTCTCGCCGGTGGCGTAGGCGGGCCGGGGGTAGCCGTGCTTGCGCAGCGAGTTCCCCAGGTCGAGCCAGTGGCCCTGCTGCTGGCGTCGGGCCTGCTCGTCGGCCTCGTCCTGGGCGGCGCGCTCGACGACCGGGTCGTACTGGAGCCGCGCCTTGCCGTGCTGTGCGCGGTAGTCGTTGACGAGGTCGAAGACCTGGCGCTGCAGCGACTTGGAGTCCGGGTTCGGGTTCGGGTTCTGCTCGCCGCCGTCGGAGAACTTCCAGACCTGGGAGGCGGTGTAGTTGCAGCTGTAGATCTGCACCGGGGTGCCGTCGTTGACGTTGCCGTCCCGGACGTCGAGGCACTTGTTGGACTGCGGGTTGACCAGGACATCGCCCTGGTAACGGACCCACTTCTGGGCGCCCGAGCCGTTGCAGTCCCACAGCTGGACGGGAGTGCGGTCGGCGGTGCCGCTCGACGCGACGTCCAGGCATTTGCCGAACGCGGTCATCGTGGCGCCGATCTCACCGGGCTGCTCGACGTACATCCATCTCTGGGACTCCGTGCCGTTGCAGCCGTAGAGCTGCACCGGGGTGCCGTTGTCCCGGACGCCGCCGCGGACGTCCAGGCACTTGCCGGCGAGGCCGACGAGCTGACCGGCCTGCGCGGCCGCCTGCGCCGGTGCCGGCATGGCGGCGACGCCGAGCGCGGCCAGGGCCAGGGTGCCCCATATGTGCGACTTCTTCAGCGACTTCTTGGTGGTCGGCTTGGTCGACGTCTTCATCGGACCCGTTCCTCTTCCTCGGGGGGTGACTGCCTCGAGGAGGTTAGGAACGGGTGATCAACGCTCGGTCAACGTCCGATTGACGATCCGTCGACCGGGGTCGACCGCATCAGGGCGGGTCGAGCCGGATCGGGCCGGATCAGGGTGGATCAGGCGGGATCAGGGCGGAATGTTCCACCCGGTGATCACCGGCCGCCCGTGCTCGGTGCCGAGGACCGACAGCGTCCCGGTGTCCAGCCGGTAGAGGGCGCCGTCCGCCGGCGGGCGGCCGAGGCGGCGGGCGGTCAGGGCGCGCAGGACGTGGCCGTGGGCGAAGAGCGCGACGTCACCGCCGGTGTCGTGGAGCGCGGCGTCGGCGCGGGCGAGGACGGTGTCGCAGCGTTCGCCGAGCCGGGCGAGGGTCTCGCCGGGGCGTGCGGTGCCGCCGGTGGGGACGCCGTCGCGCCACAGGTCCCAGCCGGGGCGCACCTGCTGGATCTCGGGGGTGGTCATGCCCTCGTAGGCGCCGTAGTCCCACTCCATGAGCCCGGGTTCGAGGACGACGCCGCGGCCGGGCGGCAGGCTCAACTCGGCGGTTCTGACGGCCCGTTGCAGCGGGCTGCACAGGACGTGGGTGATGCGCCGGGCGGCGAGCGCGGGGGCCAGCGAGCGGGCCTGGCGTTCGCCCTCGTCGGTGAGCGGCACGTCGGTGCGGCCGGTGTGCCGGCCAGCGCGGCTCCATTCGGTCTCGCCGTGGCGGATCAGCAGGATGTCACCCATGCCGGCCGTCACCCGCCCTCCGGCAGGTGCCACCGGTACGGCTCGATGAGCCGGTGGACGCTGTCGGGACCCCAGGCCCCCCGGGCGTACGGCTCGGCCGGCGGCGGGTTCTCCAGCAGCGGCCCGGACGCCTCCCACAGGCGCTCGATCCCGTCGGAGCTGGTGAACAGCGACTGGTCGCCCAGCATCGCGTCGAGGATGAGGCGTTCGTAACCCTCCAGCGCGTGGGCGGTGTTGAAGCAGTCGGAGTAGGCGAAGACCATGCGGGCGTCGCCGAGCGTCATCTCGGGCCCCGGCTCCTTGGCCAGGAAGCGGACGGCGATGCTGCCGGGGTCGTCGAAGTCGATGACCAGCTCGTTGGTGGTGTCCTCGGCCACCTCGTCCGGGAACATGCGCAGCGCCGGTTCGCGGAAGCCGAGCGTCACCACGTGCCGTCCCTCGGCCAGGGCCTTGCCGGAGCGGAGGTAGAAGGGGACGCCGGCCCAGCGCCAGTTGTCGATGTCCACGCGCAGGGCGACGAAGGTCTCGGTGTCGGAGCGCGGGTCGACGCCCGGCTCGGCGCGGTACCCCTCGTACTGCCCCCGGACGGCGTGCCGCGGGTCCAGGGGCCGCATGCTCAGGAAGACCTTGTCCTTCTCGGTGCGCAGGGCGCGGGCGGTGAGGGCGGCGGGCGGCTCCATCGCGACGAAGCCGAGGATCTGGAAGAGGTGGGTCACCACCATGTCCCGGAAGGTGCCGGTCCCTTCGAAGAATCCGGCCCGGCCCTCGATGGTGAGGCGCTCCGGCACGTCGATCTGGACGTGGCTGATGTGGTCGCGGTTCCAGACGGGTTCGAAGAGGCCGTTGGCGAAGCGGAGGGCGAGGATGTTGTCGACGGACTCCTTGCCGAGGAAGTGGTCGATGCGGAAGACCCGGGACTCGTCGAAGACGGCGTGGATGGTCTCGTCGAGGGCGCGGGCCGTGGGCAGATCGGTGCCGAAGGGCTTCTCCACGATGATGCGGCCGCCCTCGGCCAGTCCGGACGAGCCGAGTTCGGCGACGACGGAGGGGAACGCCTTGGGCGGTACGGCGAGGTGGAACAGGCGCCGGGGGCGGCCGCCGAGGGCCTGTTCGGCCTCGCGGACGGCGGCGGCGAGCGGCCCGGTGTCGCCGGGGTCCGCGGCCCCGAAGGACAGCACCCGCTCGAACTCGTCCCAGGCCGGGCCCTCCGGCTTGGACGTGCCGAACTCGGCGACGGCCTCGCGGGCGTGCTTGCGGAACTCCTCGGTGCTGAGCGCGCCGGCGGCGGGCGCCGAGCCGATGACGCGGTAGCCGGCGGGCATGAGCCCGGCGCGGGCCAGGTGGAAGAGGCCCGGGAGGAGCTTGCGCCTGGCGAGGTCGCCGGTGGCGCCGAAGAGGACGACGACGTGGTCCTCGGGGCGCGGGCCGTGCTTCCCGGCGGTGCGGGAGGAACTGGTCATGGTCACTCCTTGCCCTCGGCGCGGCCTCTCACGACGAGACGTGGCCTCTCACGGCGGCATGGCCTCTCGCGGCGACGTGGCCTCTCATGACGACGTGGCCGCCACCAGTTCGCGCGCGGCCCGCGCCACCCGCTCCGGGGTGAAGCCGAACCGCTTGAGCAGTTGCTTCAGCGGGGCCGAGGCGCCGTAGGTGTTCATGCCGATGACGGTGCCGTGGTCGCCGACGTAGCGGTCCCAGCCGAACGTCGACGCCTGCTCGACGCCCACCCGGGCCTTCACCGCGGGCGGCAGGACCTGGTCGCGGTACTCCCGGGGCTGGCGGTCGAACAGCTCCCAGCACGGCATGCTGACCACCCGGGCCCCGATGCCGTCGGCGGCCAGCTCCTCCCGGGCGGACAGGGCCAGATGGACCTCGGACCCGGTGGCGAGCAGGATCACCTGCGGCTGCCCGGCGGGCGCGTCGGCCAGGACGTAGGCGCCGTGCGCGACGCCCGAGGCGGGGCCGAGCGCGGAGCGGTCGAGGGTGGGGAGCTTCTGCCGGGACAGGACGAGGGCGGCGGGTTCGTGGTGCAGCCGCGCGACGGCCCGCCAGGTCTCCACGACCTCGCCCGCGTCGGCGGGCCGGAAGACCAGCAGCCCGGGCATCGCCCGCAGCCCGGCGAGCTGTTCGACGGGCTGGTGGGTGGGGCCGTCCTCGCCGACGCCGATGGAGTCGTGGGTGAAGATGTGGACGGTGGGGATCTCCATCAGCGCCGAGAGCCTGATGGCCGCCTTGGCGTAGTCGGAGAAGATCAGGAAGCCGGACCAGTACGGGCGCAGCTTGACCAGCGCCATGCCGTTGGCGACGGCCGCCGACGCGTGTTCGCGGACGCCCAGATGGAGGTTGCGCCCGGCGGGGCTGTCCGGCTGGAAGGACCGGGCGTCGGCGAACGTCAGCAGGGTCTTGGTGGACGGCGCGAGGTCGGCCGAGCCGCCGACGAGCCAGGGCAGGCGCTGCGCGAGGGCGTTGAGCACCTTGCCGGAGGAGTCGCGGGTGGCGAGCCCCTTGGGGTCGGGCGGGAAGTCGGGGATCAACTCGTCCCAGCCGTCGGGCAGTTCGCGGCGCTGGATGCGCTCGGTCTCCTTCGCCGGGGCGGGCCAGGCGGCGCGGTAGCCCTCGAAGAGCCGCTCCCAGGCGGCGCGCAGCTCCGCGCCCCGGGCGCCGATGCCCTGCGCGAAGTGCTCCCGGACGCCGTCCGGCACGTGGAAGTACCGGTCCTCCGGCATGCCGAAGAACCGCTTGGCCGCCCGCACGCCGTCGGCGCCCAGCGGCGAACCGTGCGCCTCGGCCGAGTCCTCGACGGGCGAGCCGTAGCCGATGTGGCTGTGCACCACGATCAGGGTGGGGCGTTCGGTCTCGGCCCGGAAGGTGTGGAAGGCGCGCGCGACGGCGTCCAGGTCGTTGGCGTCGGCGACGGTCGTCACGTTCCAGCCGTACGCCAGGAAGCGGGCGGCGACGTCCTCGGTGAAGGTGATGTCGGTGTGGCCCTCGATGGTGATCCGGTTGGAGTCGTAGATCCAGCACAGATTGGCCAGTCGGTGGTGCCCGGCCAGCGAGGCGGCCTCCGAGGCGACGCCCTCCATCATGCAGCCGTCGCCGGCGAGCGCGTAGACGTCGAAGTCGAAGAGGGTGAAGCCCGGCTGGTTGTAGCGCGCGGCCAGCCAGCGGCCGGCCATGGCCATCCCGACGGACGTGGCGACGCCCTGGCCGAGCGGCCCGGTCGTCGTCTCGACGCCACTGGTCCACCGGTACTCCGGGTGCCCCGGGCACCGCGAGTCCAGCTGCCGGAACGTCTTCAGGTCGTCCAGCGTCACCGCCGGCCGCCCCAGCACCTCGTAGTCCGGATCGACCGCCCGCACCCCCGTCAGGTGCAGCAGCGACCACAACAGCGTCGAGGCGTGCCCCTCGGAGAGCACGAAACGGTCCCGGTTGGGCCAGATCGGATCGCTCGGGTCGAACCGCAGGAACTTCTGCCACAGCGTATAGGCGACGGGCGCGATCCCCATCGGCGTACCCGGATGCCCGGACTCCGCCTGCTCGACGGCGTCCATGCACAGGCCGCGGATGGTATTGACGGCAAGGGTGTCCAGCTCGGCCATGGGCGTCCCCGGACTCTCGTAGGAAGACGGACCCTTCCAGTAGACGCCGGGGGGCACGGGGATGCATCCCGGATGAACGAAAAGCGCCCGCTCCCCGCGGGGAGTGGGCGCTTCCGGTCGTTCAGTCCTGGCTCAGGCGGCCGCGGGCGCAGGCTCCGCGTCGGCGGATTCCTCCGGGCGCTGGGCACGGTGCAGGCCCTTGCGGTCGTAGAGGCGGGTGATGCCGAAGCCGAAGACGACGGCGACGGCCAGGGCGATGCCCATGGAGACCCAGGCGCGGGTCAGGCCCGCGTCGCCCTGGGCGCCGTAGTAGAGGATCGAGCGCAGACCGCCGGTGATCTGCCGCAGCGGCTCGAACTCCGAGAGCCAGCGGAAGAAGCCGGGCAGCGCCTCCAGCGGCACGGTCGAGCCCGAGGAGGGAACGGCCATGGCGACGAAGACGATGGTCGAGAGCAGCATGCCGGGGGTGCCGAAGGCCCTGAGCAGCGCGAGGGCGCCGATGCCGACGACGGCGACGGTGGCCACGGAGAAGAGCCACAGCAGGCCGAGGTGGGAGGCGTCCATGCCGAGGATGCCGACCGTGGCGAGCTCGACCAGGGAGCCCATGACCACGGAGAGGCCGAGCATGAGCACGGAGTCGATGGCCAGGGTGCGCACCCGGCTCGTGTGCCGCAGGGGCATGCGCTGGCGGAAGGGCCCGAAGTCGGTGTGCACGTAGCCGAGGAAGGTGTCGACCTGGGAGACGATCGCGTTGGCGCCGAGCATGCCGCAGACGATCAGGACCAGGGCGTAGTAGAAGGCGCTCAGCCCCATGGCGCTGTGGGTGCCGAGCGGGTGTCCGTCGGCGACCTGCACGTTCACCGGGTCGGCGAGCATCAGCTTGGCGGCCGGGGGGAGCTTGGCGCCCTGGGCGTTCGCCTGCTTGAGGAGGTCCTTGCCGAGCTGGGCGGAGGCGGCGTGGGCCGCCTTCTGGGTCGCCGTGCTCGCCATGGACGAACCGAAGCTGCCGGCCGACTGGTTGGTGAGGACGGTGATCGTCGGCCGGGCGGCCTGCGTCTGCTGCGGGCTGGTCAGCCCCGCCAGCGTGGCGGTGAAGTTCTCCGGCACGACGAGCGCGCCGAAGAGCTTGCCCTTGCCGAGCCGCTCGTCGGCCTCCTCGCGGCTGAGGACCTGCCAGTCGAAGCTGTCGTTGCCCTCCGCGGACTTCTTGATCCCGGAGACGACCTGGTCACCGGCGTTGAGGCGCTTGCCCTTGGCGACGACGGCGCCCTTGTCGCTGTTGACCAGCGCGACGGGCAGGTCGCGCAGGTTGCCCTTGGGGTTGACGTTGCCGCCCACGTAGAGCAGGGCGAACACGGTGGAGACCACCGCGAGGATGAGGCCCGAGCCGATCCACAGCCGCGGGCTGCGGAGCGCGGAGGAGGGCTGAGGGGAAGGCATGCATACTCCGGTGCGATGACTGCGAGCGAGGGCAGGTGACGCCGTTGTCACTTTGAGCAACTAGATATTGAAAGTATCCAGTGCTAGATAGTGACAGTATCGAGCTGGGGTGTCCAATCACAACGTCCGATCACGACGTCCGATCACGACGCCCCCTCACGACCGCCCGCGCCCGGCCGCACCACCGACAGGAAGCTGCATGAAGATCTCGGAGCTCAGCCGCAGAACCGGCGTACCGGTCGCCAGCATCAAGTACTTCCGCAGGGAGGGCCTGCTGCCCGCCGGGCGGGCGACGGCCGCCACGCTGGCCGAGTACGGGGAGGAGCACGCGCAGCGCCTCCGGCTGATCAAGGCGCTGACCACCCTGGGCGGACTGTCGATCGCCGCCACCCGCGACGTCCTGACGGCGGTCGACCGGTCGAACAGCACCGACGGCACCCTCAAGGCCATCAGCTACGCCCTGCCGGTGCCCGTCGCACAGGCCCCGACCGGGGACGCGGACGAGGAGGCGCATGCCGAATCGGCCGCGGAGGCGGACGTGGCCGGGCTGATCGAGGCCATGGACTGGCAGGTGCCGGACGCCTCCCCGCACATCCGGGGGCTGACCACCACGCTGAAGGAGCTCCGCCGGCTCGACGCGGACTACCGCCCGGAGCGGCTCGTCGCCTACGCGGAACTCGCCCGCTCCATCGCCCGCCTGGACCTGGAGCGCGCGGCCGCCTTCGAGGACTCCTCCACCCTGGCCGAGCAGGCGGTCGTGGTCCTCGCCCTCTCCGGCCCGCTGCTCGAACTCCTGCGGCGGCTCGCCCAGGAGGACCAGGTCCGCCGCCGGACGTCCTTCGAGGAGCCCGACACCCGCGGTTAGTGTCCGCCGATGGAGATCTTCCATCCGCGCTGCTTCGTGGCGGTCGCCGAGGACCTCGACTTCTCCCGGTCCGCACGCCAACTGCACATGGCCACCTCGCCGTTGAGCCGGCGGACAAGGGACCTGGAGCGCGAGCCCGGCCAACGGCTGTTCGACCGCGATGCGCACCATGTGGGCCATGACCGGCGCCGGCGCGGCGCTGCTGCCCGTCGCGAAGGACGCCCTCGGCCGGTTCGACGACATCCCCCGGCAACTGCGCCGGGCCCTGGGGCCCGAGCGGCAGACGGAGTACGTGGGGGTGGCGCCGGCCCTGCACCCGCGGCTGCGGGAGCGGCTGGAGGCGGGCCCCGGAGGTGAACCGTCCGCAGCGCATCGACGGCTTCGCGACACCGCCGCCGTCCTGGCGTGGTGGCCTGACAGGCGCCGGGCATCTCGGTACGGGCCTACGAGGTGGCCCGCGAATACGCCGTCATCCGCGCGCAGTTCGGCAGGCCCATCGGCTCGTTCCAGCTGATCCAGGATCTCCTGGTGAAGATGCCCGGCAACATCACCGCGACGTCCGGCATGGTCGTCCGCCTCGACCAGCACTGGTCGCCGCCGGCCGGGACAGCGCCGAACAGGCCGCGTTCGCCAAGGCGTTCACCACGCCGACGCCGAGGCCGTCCACTCCTTCGAGGGCTCCCGGGAAACGAACACCCTCATCGTCGGAAAGGCCCTCACCGGGTACAGCGCCTTCGTGTGACGGGCGGGCGGGCACGGCTGAGTGAGGCCGGACCATTTCCGGAAATGGTCCGGCCTCACTCAGCCGGTCCAACCGGACGGGCGGCTTGATCGAATGCCCCCGAGACTGACCATATGACAGTCATCGGCACATGGAACCTGGAGAACCTGTTCCGCTTCGGGGAGAGATTCGGCCCCAAGACGAAGCCGGAGTACGAGGCCAAGATCAAGGGCCTCGCCAAGACCATCAACAGACTGTCCCCCGACCTCCTCGGCATCCAGGAGATCGGCAACCTCGAAGCCCTGGCCGACCTGGTCGGCCTGCTGGACGGCGACTGGCACACGGCGCACTCCGAACACGCCGATCCCCGGGGCATCTTCGTCGGATTCCTCAGCCGCCTGCCCCTGACGGTCGTCAAGGACACCGAGGTCCTGCCCCCGCCCCTGAGCTCGGTGCAGACCGAGGACAACGGCTCGCTGTCCGATTCGACGGGCCGTGGCCTGCTGGCCGTGAAGGTGAAGCCGGCGGCCGGGCACACGCTCCACCTCGCGGTGTGCCACCTGAAGTCGAAGCTCCTCACCTTCCCGGCCCCGCCGCCCCAGCGCCACACACCGCACGACGAGGGCGAACGCGCCCGCTACAACGCCTACGCGCTGTTCCGGCGGGGCGCCGAGGCCGTGGCCCTGCGGTCCCTGGCCGACGAGCTCCTGCAGGGCGACGGGAAGAAGCACGACGTGGTCGTCATGGGGGACCTCAACGACGGCCCCACCGCCGCCACCACCCAGATCCTCTACGGCCCTCCCGGCTCCCAGATCGGAACCGGCGGGTTCGACCGCCCGGACAAGGGCGACAAGGCGCGGCTGTGGAACCTGGCGCCTCTGATCGCGAAGGATCCGGTCTCCCGCGTCTTCGAGGGACAGCCCGAACTGATCGACCACATCCTGGTGAGCCACGGGCTCCTCCCCCGCGTCCAAAAGGTCTTCACCGGCGCCCTGGAACCCCTCCCGGACGTCAACGAGGACCCGGCCGAACGCCGCGGCAAGCCGATCTCCGACCACGCGCCGGTCCTCGCCGAGCTGAAGTACTGACCGCTTGACCGCTCACGGAGACCGGTACCGCGTGGTGCAGGCATAGGCGATCCAACGCCCGCCGCCCGCACGGGAAATGGCGTCCCGCTTGGCCTCGCTCTCCGTGGCGCCCTGGCCGCCCCAGTAGTAGCGGGTGCCGGGGTTGTACGCGACGGCGCCGCAGCTGTTGACGAACCGCGTGAGGACCCTGCAGCCCGTATCGGAGCACCTGTTCAGTGCCGCCCGGTCGGCGGCGTTCACGGAGCCGTAGTCCCAGGACGATCCGTAGCCGCCGTTGTACCCCACGGCTATGGCGCCGTAGTAGTCCGGCCGTGGAGGGGGTGGCGGGGGCGGGGCCGGATCGGACGCGGGGGTGTCGTCATCCGACGGCTCCGGCGCGGCCGGTTCCTCGTAGGTGCGGCCCGGAGGGCCCGGCGTCGCCGAATACGAGGTCGGGGAAGGGCATCTGACTCGTCGTCGGACGAGCCGCTCCCGCGCACGAGGAACGCGACGAGAAACAGGGCGGCCACCACGGCGAGGGCACCGGCGAGGACCCTGGAGGACCGCGTCCGGCGTGGCGGGGACGTGATCCATGGGCGGTGCCCCGGAGCGGGGCCGGGAGCCGCCGGAGGGGACGACGGCGAAGGCGACGACGGCCGAGGCCCTCCGGCCGGGCGCGGCGCGGCCGGAGGTGCGGCGGGGGCGTTCGACGCCGTCACGGCGGCCGCCGTCGGCCTCGTTGATCCTCCTGTCGGTCACCCGGTGGACCGCGCCCTGGCCGCCCTGCCCGAGGCGGCGGTCCAGGACGAGGGAGGCGTGGTCGACAGGAGGAGGACTCATGGCTCCGCTGCCGCGGTGCGGGGCCGGACCACCAGCAGGGCCCGGTCGTCGTCGAAGGTCTCCCGGGAGAAGTCCAGCACGTGCGCGAGCCACAGGGGTGGCGGAGGCTCGGCGAGGTTGCGGGCGAACAGCGCGCCGACCAGGCCGTGACCTGAAGACGAACTCCCCGATCCATATAGGGATGTGACGTGGTATCAGCGGAGTCGGCGCAGCGGATCAGGTGCCGACGTAGGCCGCGAGGTGCTCCCCGGTGAGGGTGGAACGGGCGGCGACGAGGTCGGCGGGAGTGCCCTCGAAGACGATCCGGCCGCCGTCGTGTCCGGCGCCGGGGCCGAGGTCGATGATCCAGTCGGCGTGCGCCATGACCGCCTGGTGGTGCTCGACGACGACGACCGACTTGCCGGAGTCGACGAGCCGGTCGAGCAGGCCCAGCAACTGCTCGACGTCCGCGAGGTGCAGGCCGGTGGTCGGCTCGTCGAGGACGTAGACCCCGCCCTTGTCGGCCGTGTGCGTGGCCAGCTTGAGCCGCTGCCGCTCGCCGCCGGACAGCGTGGTGAGCGGCTGGCCGAGGCTGAGGTAGCCGAGCCCGACGCCGGCCAGCCGGCCGAGGATCTTGTGCGCGGCCGGCGTGCGCGCCTCGCCCGCGCCGAAGAACTCCTCGGCCTCGGTCACCGGCATCGCGAGCACCTCGCTGATGTCCCGCCCGCCGAGCCGGTACTCCAGCACCGACGCCTGGAACCGCTTCCCCTCGCACTCCTCGCAGGTGACGGCGACACCGGCCATCATCGCCAGGTCGGTGTAGACGACGCCGGCGCCGTTGCACCCGGGGCAGGCGCCCTCGGAGTTGGCGCTGAACAGCGCCGGCTTCACGCCGTTGGCCTTCGCGAACGCCTTGCGGATCGGGTCGAGCAGTCCGGTGTACGTCGCCGGGTTGCTCCGGCGCGAGCCGCGGATCGGCGCCTGGTCCACCGACACCACACCCGCCGGGGCCGGGAGGGACCCGTGCACGAGCGAGCTCTTGCCGGAGCCCGCCACTCCGGTGACCACGCAGAGCACCCCGAGCGGGATGTCGACGTCGACGCCCCGCAGATTGTGGGTCGTCGCCCCGCAGATCTCCAGCCTGCCGGTGGGCCTGCGCACCGTCTCCTTGACGGCGGCCCGGTCGTCGAAGTGCCGGCCGGTGACGGTGCCACCGGCCCGCAGCCCCTCGACGGTGCCCTCGAAGCAGACCGTGCCGCCCGCCGTACCGGCGCCGGGGCCGAGGTCGACGACGTGGTCGGCGATCGCGATCGTCTCCGGCTTGTGCTCCACGACGAGCACCGTGTTGCCCTTGTCCCGCAGCCGCAGCAGCAGGCCGTTCATCCGCTGGATGTCATGCGGGTGCAGCCCGGTGGTCGGCTCGTCGAAGACGTAGGTGACGTCGGTGAGCGCGGACCCGAGGTGGCGGACCATCTTGACGCGCTGCGCCTCGCCGCCCGACAGCGTGCCGGCCGGCCGGTCGAGCGAGAGGTAGCCGAGCCCGATCTCCGTGAACGAGTCGAGGGTGTGCCGCAGCGCGTCGAGCAGCGGCTTCACCGAGGGCTCGTCGAGACCGCGGACCCACTCGGCCAGATCGCGGATCTCCATCGCGCAGGCGTCGGCGATGCCGGTCCCCTCGATCTTCGACGACCGGGCCGCCTCGCCGAGCCGGGTCCCGTCGCACTCGGGGCAGGTCGTGAACGTGACCGCCCGGTCCACGAACGCCCGGATGTGCGGCTGCATCGCCTCCTTGTCCTTGGAGAGCATCGACTTCCGGACCCGCGGGACCAGTCCCTCGTAGGTCATGTTGATGCCCGCGATCTTCATCCTGGTCGGCTCGCGGTGGAGGAGGTCGTGCAGCTCCTTCTCGGTGAACTCGCGGATCGGCTTGTCCGGGTCGAAGAAGCCCGATTCGCTGTAGAGCCGGGAATTCCAGCCGCCCCCGGTGTAGCCGGGGATCGTGAACGCGCCCTCGTTGAGCGACTTGCCGTCGTCGTACAGCTGGGACAGATCGATGTCGGAGACCGCGCCCCGGCCCTCGCATCGCGTGCACATGCCGCCGGTCCGCCGGTACGTCGCCTTCACCGTCTTCCTGTCACCGCGCTCGACGGTGATCGCGCCGCTCGCCCGGACCGAGGCGGTGTTGAAGGAGTACGCGCTGGGCGGGCCGATGTGCGGCTTCCCGAGCCGGCTGAAGAGGATGCGCAGCATCGCGTTGGCGTCCGTGGCGGTGCCGACCGTGGAACGCGGATCGGCGCCCATCCGCTGCTGGTCGACGACGATCGCGGTGGTGAGCCCTGCGAGCACGTCGACCTCGGGCCGCGCCGGTGTCGGCATGAAGCCCTGCACGAAGGCGCTGTAGGTCTCGTTGATCAGCCGCTGCGACTCCGCGGCGATCGTGTCGAACACCAGCGAGCTCTTGCCCGAGCCGGAGACGCCGGTGAAGACCGTCAGCCGACGCTTGGGGATCTCGACGCTGACGTCCTTGAGGTTGTTCACGCGCGCGCCGTGCACGCGGATCAGCTCGTGACTGTCGGCCGTGCTCATCGTGTCTCCCTCGCGCTCCGACGCTGTTCACTGGTCCGGTCGAGGATATGAGCAGGCACTGACAGAGCAGCCCTCACGCGTCCTGGAGCAGCCCGAGGACGTTGCCGTCGGGGTCGGTGACGGTGGCCACCAGCCGTCCGCCGCCGACGTCGCGCGGGGGCTCCTTCACGGTGGCACCGGCGGCGGTCACCTCGGCGAGCTTCGCCTCGATGTCCGGTACGTGCCAGTAGGCCACCGGCGAGGTCATGCCCTGCGGCCCGCCGCCCGGCACGAGCCCGATGTGCTGACCGGCGGCATCGAAGCCGACGTAATAGGGCGCGTCGGCGCTCGGCTCCACTCCGAGCAGAGCGGTGTACACCGCCTTGGCCGCCGCCAGATCGGAGACGGGATGCAACACGGTCTTGATCCCCCGCGTGGACGAACCAGTCATGATCACTCCTCAGAGGCTGACGGGCGGACCTCACCCGTGCCCAGCATGATCACGGCCCGGGGCCGCATCGGCTCCTCGCCGCGCCGCGAGAGCAGCACCACGTCCTCGACCACGGTCGGCAGCGCCCCGATGCGGCCGGCACACTCGGCGGCCAGCCGCCGCGGCTCGCGCGTACGCCCGAGGGACAGATGCGGGGTGAAACGCCCGCCGCAGAGCGGGAACCTCGACGCCAGCGCCCGCCGGAGCCGGACCCACGGCACCGCACCCGCCGCGGCCGGATCGAGCCACACCGTCGCGTAGTGCCGGTGCCGGAAGTACCGCACACCGGCCAGCCGCGCCGCGAACGCCGGAATCTCGGCCGCCCCGGCGGACAGCAACGGCAGCGCCCGCCCGAACTCCTCCTCCGGCACGAAGCCGAACAGCAGATTCACATGCGGCGCCGGCCACCGCCGCACCTGCGGATCGTGCTCCCGACGAATGTCCTGAATCACCGGCCAAAGCTCCCCCGGCGGCAACCAGGCCACCGCCGTCCGAGCCGTAGGCTCCACCGCGAGCACATCCACCGGCTCGGCCCCGCCGTAAACCCGCTCACCGTCCACACCACCATGGTCCGGACCGCACCGGAATCACACGAGTCGGCGAACAACCCAACCAACGGACAACGCACCCGGAAAAACCGGAAGCCCGTCTCCGCATCACTGCGAAAACGGGCTCCAACTTGCGTAAAAACAAGTCGGGACGGCGGGAACACAACCACCACCTCCAGTTCGGCGCCTCAACCGCTGCCCCGGTCGTCTCCCACTGTCAAGGAGTGCCAGGTCACGGCCCGAGGCCGCATGGGCTCCTCGCCGCGCGCCCGGTCGGACGGCCACAATGACCACAGTTATTAAACGTGCAACTACTGGAGCTTGGGGCGGGACGACTCAAGCACTTACCACCACTGGTAGGATCGGAACCATGAGCGGTAGCAAGAAATATTCGATCAGCCTCCCCGAGGATCTTGCGGAAACCGTACGGGCTCATGTCGGCCCCGGGAGCTTCTCGGCCTACGTTGCCGAAGCCTTGGAACAACGGGTCGCCATGGACAAGCTCCACGAGATCGTCACCGACTTCGGGACCGACAACGACGAGCTGACCCGAGCCGAGGTCGAAGCGGCCCGCGCGCTGCTGCGGCACGACCACCGCCGCTCGGGCGGGGCTGCTGCCTGATGCCCGGCACGCTCCTGCTCGACGCTGAAGGCCTCTCCAAGCTCTACCTCAAGGACCGCACTGTCACGGCCTTTGTCCAAGCCGCCGCGGAAGAGGGTGCGCGTGTGGCCACCAGCGCCATGACCACACTGGAAGCCGACTACGAGCGCATTCACCCTGCCCGCATCAAATGGGTCCTTTCCCGTATCGACGTGCACGACGTGACGAAAGGGATCACCGACCAGGCCGCTGCGCTACTGCGCACTCACCATCTGCACGGCCACAAGTACACCATCGACTCGGCCCTCGCGGCCATCGCGCGTACCGCACCCGGGCCCGTTACCGTCCTCACTTCCGACCCCGAGGACCTCACACTGCTCTGCGGACCCACCATCGAGATCACCAAAGTCTGAGCATGCCCCGGGGCAAGCCGCCTTGCACCGGCCTCCGAAACTCCGTCTTGCCCGAGGACCTGTTCAGGGCGGGGACTTCGAGACCGCTGGGGCGCTCCGAGCACGCCCAGGCTCACATCAGTCAATTCACTCGCCATTGACGCCATTTGACCCGAGTCAAGGTGCGCTGGCCACTCTCACTTGCGAAAGTGCGTCGGCGAGCGGTCACCGGGACCGTACGGGGGCCAATTCCACCCAACGACAAAGGCCGTTCCCGATCATCGGAAACGGCCTTCGACCTGCGAAAATCGCTGGTCGGGACGGCGGGATTTGAACCCACGACCCCTTGACCCCCAGTCAAGTGCGCTACCAAGCTGCGCCACGTCCCGGTGCCCGTCCGGCCCGGGCTTTCGCCCTTGCCGACCGCGCAAGAGAACAATACCGCACGCCGCGGGGTGGTCGCGCACGGATTCGGAGGCGGGGGCGGGGGCGGTCAGCAGGTGAGGCAGTCGTCCTCGGGGGCGGGGCGGCGGGGGGTGCGGCGCTCGGGTATCGGGGGTTCGTCGCCGAGGAGGTAGCGGGCTCCGGCACCGTGGCCGGCGGCGGCGTCGTTGGGGTTGTAGATCGCGCACTTGCGCAGGGAGAGGCAGCCGCAGCCGATGCAGCTGGTGAGGCGGCGCTTGAGACGCTCCAGCTCGTCGATGCGCTCGTCGATGCGCCGGGTCCAGGTGCGGGCGACGCTGTTCCACTGGGTGGCGGTGGGGGCGCGGTCCTCCGGCAGGCGGCCCATGGCCTGGCGGGCCTCCTCCAGCGAGAGCCCGACGGCCTGGGCGGCGCGGACGAAGGCGACGCGGCGCAGCGTGGCCCGCGCGTAGCGGCGGCGGCCACCCGGAGTGCGTTCGGAACGGATCAGGCCGAGTTCCTCGTAGTAGCGCAGGGCGGAGGCCGCGAGGCCGCTGCGGGCGGCGAGTTCGCCGATGGTCATGAGTTCCGTCGGGTCGGTCATGCCCGCAGAGCGTAGCGGTCCGGTCACTCTGGCGAGTGATCGCCCTTGACTTCAAGCGCACTTGAAGTTGCAGCCTGATCCACATGACCTCGACTTCGGTGGACACGACGTACACGTACGACGACCTCGCCGGTCTCATGAGCCTGATGACCGGCGACGAGAAGCACGGATTCGCGGCGACGTCGACGCTCGACGCCCTGTGGGTGCTCTACGACCGGGTCCTGCGGGTCGCCCCGGAGACGATCGACGCGCCGGACCGGGACCGCTTCCTGCTCTCGAAGGGGCACGGGCCCATGGCGTACTACGCCGTGCTGGCGGCCAAGGGCTTCCTGCCCGTCGAGTGGCTGAGCGGCTTCGGCTCGTACGGCTCGCCGCTGGGGCACCATCCGGACCGGACGCTGGTGCCCGGCGTGGAGATCGGCAGCGGTTCGCTCGGGCACGGGCTGCCGCTCGCGGTGGGCACGGTGCACGGGCTGCGGGCCCGGGGGCTGACCGGTCCCCGGGTCTGGGTGCTGATCGGGGACGGGGAGCTGGACGAGGGCAGCAACCACGAGGCGATCGCCTACGCCGGCGCCACGGGCCTCGACCGGCTGCACACAGTGGTGATCGACAACAGCACGGCCACCCACGGCTGGCCCGGCGGCATCGCCCCCCGGTTCGCCGCCGCGGGCTGGTCGGCGGTGACCGTGGACGGCCGGGACCACGAGGCGCTGTACGAGGCGTTCACCGCGCCGCACCCCGGGCAGCCGCGCGTCGTGGTGGCCCGGGTGGAGAAGGTCGTCCAGGTCGAGCCCGCCCACCACTGAACGCCACCGCTGAACGCCACCGCTGAACGCAATCAACCGAAGGGACCGATCGTGGACACCATGCGCGAACGCTTCGCGACCACCGTCTCCGGGATCCTCGACACGGACCCCCGCACTGCGGTCGTCCTGGCCGACATCGGCGTCGCGGGGTTCGACGAGGCCCGCACCGCCCACCCGGACCGGGTGATCAACGTCGGCATCCGCGAACAGCTCCTGCTGGGGCTGGGCGGCGGCCTGGCCCTGGCCGGGCTGCGGCCGATCGTCCACACCTTCGCGAGCTTCCTGATCGACCGGGCCTTCGAGCAGATCAAGCTGGACTTCGGCCACCAGGACACCGGCGGCGTACTGGTCAGCGCCAACGCCTCGTACGACTGGCCGGCGGGCGGCGTGACGCACATGTCGCCGGGGGACGTCGCACTCCTGGACACGCTCGACGGCTGGACGCAGCACGTTCCCGGGCACCCGGACGAGGCGGAGACGCTGCTGCGCCGGGCGGTGGCCGCCGGCAACGACAAGGTGTACGTCCGGCTGTCGGCCCAGACCAACGCCGAGCCCCGGCCGGTCACCGGCGGGGGCTTCCTGCGGGTGCGCGAGGGGCGCCGCGGGGTGGTGGTGGCCGTGGGGCCGATGCTGGACAACGCGCTGGAGGCCGTGGCCGGCCTGGACGTCACGGTGCTCTACGCGACGACGGTCCGGCCCTTCGACGGCGCGGGCCTGCGCTCGGCCGTCGGCGCCGGCCCGGCGGACGTCGTGCTCGTCGAGCCGTACGTCGCCGGCACCTCCACGGCCGCGGCGAACGACGCCCTGGGCCACATGCCGCACCGGGTGCTGGGGCTCGGCGTCCCGCGCAAGGAGCTGCGGCGGTACGGCTCGCTCGACGAGCACGTGACCGGAGTGGGGCTGGACCCGCGGTCGTTGCGGCAGCGGGTCACCGCGTTCCTGAACTGAAACCCCGTTCCTGAACGGAAGAAGCGCGAACCGAAGAAGCGCGAGGGCGCGGGGTGTTGACCGGGGGCCCGGGCACCGTGAACCATGATCCTTCGCGATGCCGCCATCGCGCCCCGCGCAACTCCCTCACCGCAGGAGGACAGTTGGACGTCCAGGGCCCCCAGGGCACCCACCCCTCTCCCCTCAGCAGACGCGGATTCCTCCAGGCCACCGCGGGCACCGCCGCCCTCGTGGGAATAACCGGCACACTCGGGGCGGAAGCGGCGGAAGCAGGGGAGGCGGCGGCCGGAGCGGCCGCCGGGCCGCCCGTCCTCTCCTTCACCGGCGCCACCAACGGCGCGGCCTCCGTCTTCGGCGACCGCGTCGTCGCCGAGGTGCAGAACGTCCTGTGGTCGCTGCCGCGCAAGGGCGGCGACGCCGTCGCGATCACCCCGCCGGACCTGGAGCCGACCCGGCCGGTGCACTCCCCCGACGGCCGGCTGCTGGCCGTCGCCGCCTACCGGGGCGGCGGCTTCCACATCTGGACGCTGCGCCCCGACGGCTCCGGCCTGCGGCAGCTGACCGACGGCGCCTGGGACGACCGGGGCCCGGCCTGGTCGCCCGACGGCACCCGGATCGCCTTCGCGTCCGAGCGCGACGGCGATCCGGTGACCGGCAGCCCCTACCGGATCTGGACGGTGGACGTCCGCACCGGCGCGCTCACCCGGATCACCGGGCTGCCGGACCAGGAGGGCCCGGAACAGGACGGCGCCTGGGAGGACTTCGACCCGGCCTGGTCGCCGGACGGCAAGCGGCTGCTGTTCGTCCGCGCCCGCGCGGCCGGCGGCGCGCTCCAGGCCCGTACGGTGGCGTCCGTCGCCGCCGACGGGCGCGGCGCGGTCCGCACCGAGCTCACCGATCCGACGAAGGAGGCGAAGGCGCAGGTCATGACGCCCGCCGTCGGCCCGGGCGGGCGGCTGGCCTATCTGCGCACGACGCCCGCGCCCGCGGCCTCCTGCACCCTGGTCGTGGACGGGGCGGCGGTGGCGGTCGAGGGCGACGTCGAGCCGGTGCCGCCGCGCTGGGTCTCCCGGGACGAGCTGCTGCTCACCGTCGAGGGCCAGTTCCGGATCGTCAAGGTGGACGGCAGCGGGCGGGCGGCGGCGATCCCGTTCACCGCGAAGCTGCCGCTCGACCGGCCGCGCTACCGCGTCAAGCGCTACGACCTCGCGGTCGGCGGGGCGGGCACGGTCCGCTCGGTGCACCTGCCCGCGCTGTCCCCGGACGGCCGCAAGGTCGCCTTCGCCTCCCTCAACTCCCTCTGGATCAAGGATATTTCCGGCGGCTCCGCGCCCCGCCGGGTGCTGCGCGCGGACCCCACCCGCTACCTCCTGGCACCGTCCTGGACGGCCGACGGCAAGGCCCTCATCTACGCGGACGACCGCGCCGGGCTGCTGGCCGTCCGCCGCCACGACCTGGCCTCCGGCGAGGACACCGAGCTGGCCGGCGGCGGCCGGGTGAGTCCGGCCCTCTCCCCCGACGGCAAGCGGCTGGCCTGCCTCGACCTGTCGGGCAACCTGCTGGTGCGCGACCTGGCGGCGGGCACGGACCGCGTCCTGGCGACGCCCATGGGCGGGGGCGGTCTGCCGGGCCGCCCCAGCTGGTCGCCCGACGGCCGCTACCTCGCCTACTGCGACCGCAACCGCCTCAACCAGCGCTTCCGCGAGGGCTACAACCTCATCCGCGTCGTGGACACGGCCGACGGCGGCTCCCGGCTGCACGCCCTCGCCCCGCACGCCTCCGTCTCCGACCGCTTCGACGCGGGCCCGGTCTGGTCCCCCGACGGCCGCTCGATGGCGGTGATCAGCGAGTCCGCGCTGTGGCTGCTGCCCGTCCGGCCCGACGGTACGCCGGCGGGTGCGCCGCACCGGCTCACCGACGAGGCCGCCGACCACCCGTCGTGGTCCGCGGACTCCCGCCACATCCTCTACCTTTCGGCCGGCCGCCTGCGCCTGCTGGACGTCGAGGGCGGCCGGGCCTGCACGATCCCGGTCTCCCTCGGCTACCGGCGGCCCACGCCCGCCGACACGGTGGTGCACGCCGGGCGATTCTGGGACGGCACCGGCGACACCGTCCGCGAGGACGTGGACGTCGTGGTGCGCGACGGCCGGATCGCCGCCGTCGAGCCGCACCGGGCGCGCCGGTCCGCGAAGCGGCGGATCGACGCGTCGCGGCGCACGGTGCTCCCGGGCCTGTGGGACGCCCACACCCACCCCTGGCAGAACACCTTCGGCGGCCGGCAGACGGCGCTCCAGCTCGCCTACGGCATCACCACCGCCGTCTCGCTCGGCGGCGCGGCCTACGAACAGGCCCGTATCCGCGAGGCGGTGGCGGCCGGGGAGCTGGCCGGGCCGCGCCTGCTGACCTGCGGCGAGCTCCTCGACGGCGCCCGCGTCGCGTACAGCATGGGCCGGGCGCACCGCACCCGCGAGGGCCTGCGCCGCTCGCTCTCCCGCGCCCGGGCGCTGGACTGGGACTTCGTGAAGACCTACGTCCGGGCCCCCGGCTGGATCATGACGGAGTCGGCCCGGGTCGCCCACGAGGAGCTGGGCGTGCGCACCGGCTCCCACCTCTGCTCGCCGGGCATCCAGCTCGGCCAGGACCTGACGACCCATCTGCAGGCTACCCAGCGGCTGGAGTTCGGGCACGCGACGACGGCGACCGGCCGGGCCTTCGAGGACGTGCGGGAGATCTACACCCGTACCGACTTCCACCTCATCGCCACCCTCTTCACCTCCGTCCCGCTGCTGGGCGCCGCGCCGGCCCTGGCGGAGGACCCGCGGGTGACGCGGCTGATGCCGCCGTGGGACGTGGAGCTGGTCCGCAAGACGGCCGGCGCGAAGCCCACGGACGACCAACTGGCCACGCTGCGGCGGGAGGTGGAGGTCTACCGCCGGGTCCTGTCCGGCGGCGGCCTGGTCGCCCTCGGCACGGACGCCCCGCTGGTCCCGGTCGGCCTCTCCCTCCACATGGGCCTGCGGGCCCTGCACCGCCACGGCCTGTCGGCGGCGGAGGCCCTGCGGACGGCGACGCTGCTGCCCGCCCGGGTCTTCGGCGCGGAGCGCGACCTGGGCTCCCTGGAGCCCGGCAAGCTGGCCGACATGACCGTCGTCGACGGCGACCCGTTCGACGACTTCGACGCGCTGGTGCGGACGGAGTCGGTGCTGCGCGGCGGAGTGCCGTTCGCGCAGGCCGACTTGGTGGCCGCCTACGGGCGGGACGAGGCCCCCGCCCTGCGCGGCGGGAGCACGACGCACGGCGAGGACTGGCTGGAGGTGGGCCGGAGGCTGCGGCGCGACTCCTGCTGCGACCCGGAGCACCTGCAGCACTGAGCCCCGCGCGCCCCGGCCCGTCGCGTCACCCCTCGGTGACCAGGGCCGGGGCGGCGGCGGCCATCGGCGGCAGCGCCGGCCAGCCCCCGGCGGGAGTCACGGCCGCCTCCCGCCACCAGGCGTCCGGCACCAGGCCGTCCGCCGGCTCGAAGGGCTGCCCGGGCCGGGGCACCGCGTACCGCGCCCCGGCCCGGCGGGCCGCCACGACCGTGCGGTCGGCCGGCTCGGCCCAGGGGTGCGGGGCGAGGTTGAAGGTGCCCCAGTGGATCGGGAGCAGGACGCCGCGCGCGGGATCGCCGCCCTGGAGGTCGAGGTGGGCGCGCAGCCCCTCCTCGGGCGTCATATGGATGTCGGGCCACATGTCCGAATAGGCCCCGATCTGCACCATCGTGGCGTCGAACGGCCCGTACTGCGCGCCGATCTCCGCGAAGCCCGGGAAGTAGCCCGTGTCCCCGCTGTGGAAGATCCGGTGCCCGTGCCCCGCGACCACCCACGACGCCCACAGCGTGTGCTGGGTGTTGCGCAGCGCCCGCCCGCAGAAGTGACGGGCGGGGGTGGCCGTGAGGGTGAGGCCGCCGGCCGTCGTGGACTCGTGCCAGTCGAGCTCGGTGATCCGCCCGGCCGGGACGCCCCAGTGCTCCAGGTGGGCGCCGACCCCCAGCGGCACCACGAAGGCCGCTCCGCTGCGGATCAGGGCGCGGACGGTGGGCATGTCCAGGTGGTCGTAGTGGTCGTGCGAGATGACCACGACGTCCAGGGGGCCGGTCTCGGCCAGCGGTACGGGCACGGGGTGCATCCGGCGCGGTCCGGCGAAGGCGAACGGCGAGCAGCGCTCGGACCAGACCGGGTCGAACAGGACGCGCCGCCCGTCGATCTCGGCCAGCACGCCGGAGTGTCCCATCCAGGTCAGCCGCAGCCCCGAGGCGGGGGGCGCGGCGAGGTCGGCGACGGTGGTCGGGTGCACCGGAATCGCGCGGACGGGGGCGCGGCGGACGCGCTCCTCCTTGCGGAAGTAGGTGGTCAGGAACGCCGCCATGGACCCGGACGGCGTCCGGGAGGCGGCGACGGGATTGACGAACACCCCGTCCCGGAAGTTCGGCGACCGCCTGATGCGTGCCATCCGCTCCCCCGACGGGCCGGCGCCGAAGGCCGCGGGGCGCAGGGCGTCGAGCGGTGAGCTGGTCGGGCGGAAGCCGGTCACGGCACCTCCAAGGGTTGTCCCACGAGTCGTCTCCATTATCCGCCGGGCTCCCGGAAGGGCCCGGTCACAGGCCGCTGACCCGCAGCGTCACGTTCAGCCGGCCGGTCAGGCCGAGGTCCGCGGGGGCGGTGCCCGGGAAGGTCCGGGGGACGCCGTGGTAGGCGAGGCGGGAGGGGCCTCCGAAGACGAACAGGTCGCCGCTGCGCAGCTCGACGTCCGTCCAGGGCCGGGTCCGGGTGCGGGTGTTGCCGAACCGGAAGACGCAGGTGTCGCCGAGGCTGAGCGAGACGACCGGGGCGGACGACTTCTCGTCGCTGTCGCGGTGCGGGCCCATCTTCGCCCCGGCCCCGTAGAAGTTCACCAGGGCGATGTCGTACGGCTCGTCGCCGCCGTCCGTGCCGTAGGCGCGGGCGACCGCGTCCCGGGCGAGGGCGTCCAGCCGGCCGGGGAACGGCTTGACCGGGGTTCCGTCGCCGTCGACGACGGTGCGGGCGTAGCCGTACGGGTACCAGTGCCAGCCCAGGCACACGGTGCGGACGGACATCTCGCCGCCGCTGGGCATGCGGACGGTGCGCAGACCCGCCGGCGGCCGGGCCCACTCCCGGCAGGCCGCCAGCAGCCGGCGCTGGGCGGGCCCGTCGAGCCAGCCGGGGACGTGCACGGCGCCCGGGGCGACCTCGGCCGACGGGCGGGGGAACAGCTCGTCGTCCATGCGGCCAGCCTAACCGGGCGCCTCGGTTCCAAGAGCGTCAGTGCTTGACGCCCACACCGCCGTAGAAGGCGACTCTGGCCAGCTCGGACGGTATGGGCGTCTCGCCGTCCGGGCGCCAGAGCGGCACCTGGACCAGGCCCGGCTCCATCAGGTCGTAGCCGTCGAAGAACGGCAGGATCCCCTCGTAGCCGCGCACGGTCAGCTGGGCCGTGGCGTTGCGGTAGAACTCGGCGGCGTCGCCCTCGACATGGCGGTGGAAGTCGCCGGTGCCGTGGGTCAGGACGAGACAACTGCCCTTGGGGAGCGCCTCGGAGAGCCGGGCGATGATGCCGGCCGGGTCCTCCTCGTCCTTGACGAAGTGCAGGACGGCGACCAGCAGCAGCGCCACCGGCTCGCCGAAATCGATCAACTCCCGCACCACCGGGTGCCGCAGGATCGCCTCCGGCTCCCGCACGTCCGCGAGCACGAACCCGGTGTTTCCGGCGCTCGTCAGCTTGGCGCCCGCGTGCGTCGCCACGATCGGGTCGTTGTCGACGTACGCCACCCTGACGCCCGGATCGACATCCCGTGCCACCTCATGGGTGTTGGGCGACGTCGGAATGCCGGTACCGACGTCGATGATCTGCCGGATGCCGCCGCGCACCACCTCGCGCACCGCCCGCAGCAGGAAGTCCCGGTTGGCGCGGGCGCTGGGCCGGGCGTCGGGGACCATCTGGATCACGCGCTCGGCGGCCTGGCGGTCCACTTCGTAGTTGTCCCAGCCGCCGAGGTAGTAGTCGTACATCCGCGCCGGGTGCGGCCGGCTCGTGTCGATTTGGTCGGGCGGGAAGCCCTGCTCAGTCACGCCGTGTCCTGCCTTTCGCCTTGCCCGTGGGTCGGCGGCCGTCGTCGACGGGGCGCCGGTGGAGTGCCGATGAAGTGCGGATCGGGTACGGAGGACGCCCGGCGGCGTCCCGGCTCACGTGCGCGGTCCCCCGTCCGCGCCGGCGAGCAGGAAGTCGGCCTGGCCGGCCTTCGCGCCCCGGATGAAGGTCTCGATCTCGCTGTGCGTGTAGATCAGCGCGGGCCCCTCCGGGTCCGTGGACTGGCGCAGGGCGACCCGCCCGTCCCCCAGCCGCATGGCTTCGACGCAGCTTCCCCCGTTGCCCCCGCTCCACGGCTTGCGCCACCCCTCGGTGCCGAGGTCGGCGGCGGGCATGCCGTTGTAGATGCGATCCATGGTTCAGATCTCCTTACGAATGCCACCCAGGAAAGCCTTGGTGGTGTGTGCGGGGGCGGCCTGCGCGCACAGCCGGTCCAGGGCCTCCAGGAAGGCCGAGACGTCCTCGCGCTGGTCGAAGTAGGAAGCGCCGATGAGGTTTTCGGCGTAGGCGATGTCCGGGAGCTCCTCGATGGGGAACCGGAAGATGTGGAACGGGCCGTACATCGCCGGGTGCGGCCCGGCGGCGAACGGAATGATCTGGAGCCGCACGTGCGGCAGGGCGGTGGCCTCGATGAGCCGGGACACCTGGGCGCGCATGACCTCCGGTCCGCCGATGGGACGGCGCAGCACGGTCTCGTCCATCACCACCCACAGCAGGGGCGGCTTCTCCCGCGCGAGCAGGTGCTGCCGCTCCCGGCGGACGGCGACGGCGCGCTCGATCTCGGACTCGGGGGCGTGCGGCTGGCCGGCCCGGAGCACGGCCCGCGCGTACTCCTCCGTCTGCAACAGCCCGGGTATGTAGTGCGGTTCGTAGGCCCGGATGAGGTTCGCCTCCCCCTCCAGGCTGACGAACGCGCTGAACCAGTCGGGCAGGACGTCGCGGAAGCGGTGCCACCAGCCGGGGCGGTTGGCCTCGCGGGTGAGCGCGAGGAAGCCCTCGACCTCGGCCGGGTCGTCCACGCCGTAGATCCGCAGCAGCTTCTCGACGTACGGGATCTTCAGGCCGACCTCGGCCTTCTCCATCCTGCGGATCGTGGCGTGCGTGACGTCCAGGGCCCGGCCCGCCTCCTGGAAGGAGAGCCCGGCCGCCTCCCGCAGGTCGTGCAACCGCTTGCCCAGGACGACCCGCAGCACGGTCGGGGCCCCTGCCGGCCGCGCTTCCCCCACTGGTCCCCTCCTGAACGGACTCCCGCCAACTGCCGTCATGTGCCAGCAGTGTGCCACGCAGCGTGCGAAGCCGACAGGTTGTGCTTCCGATTCTGCAAATTACAGACTGAAGCTTGCCACACCTGACTCACATCGCACATAGTTGCGGAGTGGTCCCCTCCCAAGACGCACCTTTGCTGGGGCGCCGCGGCGGCTGCTTCGGCGGGCGCCCGACGGACGCCTACGCCTTTCACTTCCCGGCTCTCAACGCCTCGGTGGCGGAGGCGCGAAGACGAGTCCTCACCCGGCTGCGGGAGTGGGGCATCGACGAAACCGCCTGCGACGACGCCCAGTTGGTCGTCTCGGAACTCTTCACCAACGCGGTGCGGCACACGGACAGCGACAAGGTCAGCTGCCAGGTACGGGTCGGCCCGGCGCTCGTGCGCATAGAGGTGGCGGACCACGGCTGCGCGACGACGGAACCACGGGCGAGGTGCAGCGGCGCGGACGAGGAGAGCGGCCGGGGCCTTCTCCTGGTGGGCGCCCTCTCCCAGGCGTGGGGCGTCCGCCCCGACGACGGAGGCGGCCGGGGCCGGGTGGTGTGGGCGGACCTGCCGCACCGGACGACCTGTACCGCCCCGCCCAAGGGCGCGGCGTTCGGCCCACGCTGAGCGCTCCGACGCCCCCGGGATGCGCCCCGCGCCGCGCCGGATATTCAGCGTGGGCGATATTCAGCGCGGGCGCGCACAATCAGCCCGTCCGGCGCTTGAGGACTCCGCCCGAAGGGCAGACGGGGTCCGGGGTCTCCCCGGAAGAAACGGTGAAAGGGCGGGGCGGGGGCTCAAGCCCGTCCGGCGCTTGAGGACAACCGCGCGGAGCGCGGTTGCGGAGCCCCCGGTGGGGTACAGGGGTGAAGCCCCGCGTCCCCGGCGCGCACCGCGTGCCCCGGGGTGGCGCAGGGGCTCAGCCCCCGCGGAAACGGCGAAAGGGCGGGGCGGGGAGAACAAACCCCCCGCCGCCCCCCCTACAGCGGCAACAAATCCGGCCGCTTCGGCTCCACATTGTCCCCCGACGACTCCCCCCGGAGCCTCCGCCCGATCCACGGCACCAAATGCTCCCGCGCCCAGTGCACATTGTCCCGCCGCACCTCCGCCGGCGTCCGCGCGTCCTCCGCCGGCCACGGCTGGTCCGGATCGGCCGGCACGGCCAGCCCCAGCACCTGCGCCGCGCGCAGCGCGACCCGCGTGTGCCCGTCGGCCGACAGGTGCAGCCGGTCCTCGCTCCAGGCCCGCCGGTCCTGCACCGACCGCAGGGACCACAGATCCAGCACCGGACACCCGTGCCGGTCGGCGATGGCCCGCACATGGGCCGTATAGGTCGCGATCTTGCCGCGCAGATGCTTCAGCACCGGCATCCCCCGGGTGTCGAACCCGGTGCACACCAGCACCGTCCCCACGGACGACGCGAGGTCCGCGACCGCCGCCTCGTAGCGCTCGGCCACGTCGTCCGGGTCGGACCCGGGCCGCAGGATGTCATTGCCCCCCGCGCAGAACGTGACGAGGTCCGGCCCCAGTTCCTTCGCCCGCGGGACCTGCTCCTCGACGATCTGGTCGAGCAGCTTGCCGCGCACCGCGAGGTTGGCGTACCGGAAGGCCCCTTCCTCCCGCTCGTCCGCGTCGGCCAGGAGTACGGCCAGTCGGTCGGCCCAGCCGATGAACGAGTCGCCGGGCCCCGGATCGCCGACGCCCTCGGTGAAGCTGTCCCCGACGGCTGCGTACGACCCGATCGCGCTCTTGCTCAATGAATTCGAATCGTCTGCCACGTCAGCACATCATTCCGGCTCCCGAGTGACCTACGCCACCGTAACCAGGGGTTGACGGGCCGTGATGTATCCCACCCCGAATTCAGCACAGCGCCCGGAATAAGCCACTGCCCATCGGCGTATGGTCCGTTCAGCCGCCGCACGACGACCGACGTCGCACACACGGCGGACCAGAGCCGCGATCAGAAGGAGTTGCC
Source organism: Streptomyces sp. AV19 (assembly GCF_015999245.1). GTDB lineage: Bacteria > Actinomycetota > Actinomycetes > Streptomycetales > Streptomycetaceae > Streptomyces. The sequence goes on from NZ_JAEAMR010000022.1 coordinate 77,514, forward strand.
CGTGACCCAGACGCCGCAGGTCCCCGCCACCGAGCCCCTGCTGGCCAATGTTCTCAACTTCCGTGACCTGGGCGGCCTGCCGGCCGCGGACGGGCGGCGGGTCAGGCCCGGCGCGCTGTTCCGCAGCGGCCATCTCGCCCACGCCACGGAGGAGGACGCGGCCTTCCTGGGCTCGCTGGGCCTGCACACCGTCCTGGACTTCCGCAACGAGGGCGACATCGCCCAGGAGGGCCCGGACGTCACGCTGCCCGGAGTCCGGAACCTCAACGTCCCGATGACGGACCCGGCGGACGGCAAGGAGTTCTGGCGGATGGTCCGCGAGGGCGGCCCGGAGCTGCTGCGCACGGCCCTGGGCGAGGGCCGGGCCGCACAGCGCATGGAGAACACCTACCGGGACGTGATCACGGCCCGCACCGCGGAGCACAGCCGGGTCGTGCACACCCTGGCCGAGGGCTCGGTGCCCGCGCTGCTGCACTGCGCGGCGGGCAAGGACCGCGCGGGGCTGGCGATCGCCGTGACCCTGCTGGCCCTGGGCGTACCGCGGGACGCCATCGAGGCGGACTACCTGGAGTCCAACGCGCCGCACCGCCGCTACCGGCTCAAGCGCTCGGCGGAGACCTCCCCCGAGGTACTGGAGCTGCTGTCGCCGCTGTTCGAGGCCCGCGCCGGCTACCTCGCCGCCGCGTTCACCGCGCTGGACGAACGGTGGGGGACGACCGACCGCTACCTCACCGAGGGCCTCGGCCTCACCGCCGCCACCCGTGAGCGGCTGCGCGATCTGCTGCTGACGGACTGACCCGCCAATCCGGGGGGACCGTCCCCAAGGGAAACGGTCCCCCCGAAAAAACCTCAGCGGTTGGCCACCGCCTGCTTCACCAGCGTCCGCCCGAAGTCCCACATCAGCGACCCGCCCCCGTGGGCGTCGTCCATGACGGCGGTGAAGGCGTCCACGAAGCGGTCCACCTCCCGCTCGCCGACGACCAGCGGCGGGATCAGCTTGATGACCTCCAGGTGGTCCCCCGAGACCTGGGTGAGGATCCGGTGCTTCCGCAGCAGCGGCACCACGACCATCTGCGCGAACAGCCCTTTGCGGGCCGCCTGGAGCATCGTCCAACGACCGCGCAGCCCCAGCGACTTGGGCCGCCCGAACTCGATGCCGATCATCAGCCCCCGGCCGCGCACGTCGTGCAGCAGCTCGTACTTGTCCACCAGCGCGGCGAGTCTGGACCGCAGCAGGTCGCCGGTGACCCGGGCGTTCTCGACCAGCCGCTCGTCCTCCATGACCGCCAGCACCGCCAGACCCGCCGCCATCGCCTGGGCGTTGGAACCGAAGCTCGCGGAGTGGACGAGGACCCGGTCCATGGACGAGTAGACCTTCTTGAAGATCCAGTCCTTGCCGAGCGTGGCGCCGACGGGCACGTAGCCGCCGGACAGCGTCTTCGCCACGCACACCAGGTCCGGCTCGACGCCGGCCTCGTGCTGGTAGGCGAAGAACGCCCCGGTGCGCCCGATGCCGGTCTGCACCTCGTCGGCGATGAGCAACGCCTTGTGCCGGTGCAGCAGTTCCTGGGCGGCGCGCAGATAGCCGGGCGGGGCCTCGTGGACGCCCTTGCCCTGGACCGGCTCGACGATCAGCCCCGCGACGTCCCCGCGCCGCAGCTCGCGCTCCAGCGCGTCCAGGTCGCCGAGCGGGACGGCGGTGTCCGGCAGCAGGGGGGCGAAGCCGTCCCGGAAGCCGTCCTCGCCGTTGACCGAGAGCGAGCCGGTGGTCAGCCCGTGGAAGGCGTGCGCGCAGTACAGCACGCGCGGTTTGCCGGTCGCGTAGCGGGCGAACTTCAGCGCGGTCTCCACCGCCTCCGTCCCGCTGTTGCCGAAGAACACCCGCTCCAGGTGCGGGGTGTACGTCAGCAGCTTCTCGGCGAGCAGACCGGGCAGCGGCTGGCAGTCGAAGCGGGTCAGGTCGGCCAACGAGGCGTCCAGCACGTCGTGCAGCGCCTTGCGGACGACCGGGTGGTGCCGGCCGACGCCCATCACGCCGAACCCGGCGAGCATGTCGAGGTAGTCCTGCCCGTCCGCGTCCCAGAAGTAGGCGCCCTCGGCCCGCTCGTAGACCTTGTCGAAGCCGATGGTGTGCAGCATCCGCGGCAGCTGATGGTTGAGGTGCCGGGTGTGCAGCTCGTACCGTTCGGCGCCGCGCTCGGCCAGCAGCCGGGCGAGGTCGAAGCCCTTGACGTCTTCGGCGGTCATGCGTGGTTCTCCTCACGGGCCGGGGCCGCGGCGCCCCCGCCCTTCCTACGGGCCAGGACCGCGCTGATCCGGCCGGCGATCTCGGCGGGGGTGAGCCCCAGGTCCGCCAGGACCTCGCCGCGCTTGGCGTGCGGGAGGAACTGCTCGGGAATGCCCATGGCCTCGACGGGCAGGTCCACGTCCGCGTCCCGCAGCGCCTGGGCGACGGACCAGCCCACGCCCCCCGTACGGCTGTTGTCCTCGACGACGGCCACCATCCGGTACCCGGCGGCCAGTCGGGGCAGCCCGGGATCGACGGGCTTGACCCAGCGCGGGTCCACGACGGTGCATCCGGTGCCGCGCGCCCGGAGCAGCTCGGCGGCCTCCAGGGCCGTCCCGGCCATGGTGCCGACGGCGACCAGCAGCACGTCCGGCTCGCCGGTGCGGGCCAGGACGTCCATGCCGCCGACGCGGTCCACGGCCGGGATGTCCTCGCCGACGGTCGCCTTGGGGAACCGCACGACCGTGGGCGCGTCGGAGACGTCCACGGCCTCGCGGAGCTGGGCGCGCAGCCGGGCCGCGTCGCGCGGGGCGGCGATCCGCAGGCCGGGGACGACCTGGAGGATCGACATGTCCTGGTCGAAGGCCCGGTTGAGGAAGGTCGCGTAGACGGCGAAGACCGGGTGCAGACCGCCCGTCGCCAGCCCGGCCGCCGACACCGCCGCGTGCTGCTCGGCGATGCCCACGTCCCAGACCCGGTCGGGGTACTTCTCGGCGAACCCGGTGAGGCCGACGGGGTGGAGCATCGCGGCGGTGAGCGCCACCACGTCCGGCCGCTCCGCCCCGATGCGCACCATCTCGTCGCCGAACACCGAGGTCCACGAGGTGCCCGAGGCGGGCGTCAGCGGTTCGCCGGTCAGCGAGTTCATCACCCCGACGGTGTGGAAGTGGTCGGCCTCGTCCTCCAGGGCGGGTTTGTAGCCGCGCCCCTTCTGGGTGATGCAGTGCACCAGGACCGGCCCGTGGAAGCGCTTGGCCCGGCGCAGCGCCGACTCGACGGCGGCCACGTCGTGCCCGTCTATCGGGCCGACGTACTTCAGCCCCAGGTCCTCGAACATGCCCTGGGGCGCGAAGGCGTCCTTGAACCCCTTCTTCGCGCCGTGCAGCGACTCGTAGAGCGGCTTGCCCACCAGCGGCAGGCGCTGGACGGCGTCCTTGCCGCGGGCAAGGAAGCGCTCGTAGCCGTCGGTGGTGCGCAGGGTGGCCAGGTGGTCGGCGAGGCCGCCGATGGTGGGCGCGTAGCTGCGCTCGTTGTCGTTGACGACGATGATCAGCTGCCGGTCCTTGGCGGCGGCGATGTTGTTGAGCGCCTCCCAGGCCATGCCGCCGGTGAGCGCGCCGTCGCCGATGACGGCGACGACGTGCCGGTTCCAGTGGCCGAGCACCTGGTTGGCCTTGGCCAGACCGTCGGCCCAGCCGAGGACGGTGGAGGCGTGACTGTTCTCGATGACGTCGTGCTCGGACTCCTCCCGCGACGGGTAGCCCGAAAGCCCGCCCTTGCTGCGGAGCTTGGAGAAGTCCTGACGCCCCGTCAGCAGCTTGTGGACGTAGGACTGGTGTCCCGTGTCCCACAGGATCCGGTCGGAGGGCGAGTCGAATATGCGGTGCAGGGCGATGGTCAGCTCCACCACGCCCAGGTTGGGGCCGAGGTGCCCACCGGTCCTGGCCACGGCGTGGACCAGGAAGTGCCGGATTTCCTCGGCGAGTTCGTCCAGATCCTCGGCGGCCAGTGCTTTCAGGTCGCGTGGACCGCGGATGTTCTCCAGTAACGACACTCCGGCCCCCTCCTGGGATTCGTCGGCCATGATCTACCGGCCCCGCCCTGTCCGCCGGGCCGGTCTGTCGGTCCCGCTAAGGGGCCACGGTGACGGCGGGCCCACCGGAGGCGACGCCGTCCTTCTCCATCCGCTCGGCGAGCTTCTGGGCCTCTTCGATGAGGGTCTCGACGATCTTCGATTCCGG
>NZ_JAEAMR010000022.1:81861-106310 GCF_015999245.1 Streptomyces sp. AV19
CCGCGATCACCGGAATCTGCGACTTCGCCGCGATCACCTTCAACGCGTCCGCGTCATCCTGCGTCGGACACGCCACCCGCACGATCTGACAGCCCGACGCCGTCAGCTCCGCGATCTGCTGCAACGTCGCGCCGATGTCCGACGTCCGCGTCGTCGTCATCGACTGCACCGACACAGGGGCGTCGCCTCCGACGGCCACGGAACCGACCTGGATCCGCCGGCTGACCCTGCGGTCGGCCAGCTTGGTCGGAACGGACGGCACCCCCAACACCACCGGTTCCACAAGGGACATGGTCATCAGTCCTTTATTCCCTTATTCCTTGTTCCCGGCGACCGTCTCGCGCATCGCCCGCAGGGACTCCTTGAGGGAGCCCATGGTGGCCAGGACGGCGGTGGGCTCGTAGCCGCAGTGCGCCATGCAGTTGTCGCAGCGCGGGTCCTTGCCCCGGCCGTACTTGTCCCAGTCGGTCTCCTCGACCAGTTGCCGGTACGTGGGCACGTACCCGTCGCTCATCAGGTAGCAGGGGCGCTGCCAGCCGAAGAGCGAGTAGTTGGGAATGGCCCACGCGGTGCAGGGGAAGTCGGCCTTGCCCTCCAGGAAGTCCAGGAAGAGCGGGCTGTGGTTGAGCCTCCAGCGCTTGCGGTTGCCGCCCGCGAACGCCTTGGCGAACAGCTCGCGGGTCTCCCTGACGCCGAGGAAGTGGTCCTGGTCCGGGGCCTTTTCGTAGGCGTAGGCGGGCGAGATCATCATCTCGTCCACCTTCAGGTCGTCATTGAGGTAGTTGAGGACCTCGACGATGGTCTGGGGAGTGTCGGTGTTGAAGAAGGTCGAGTTGGTGGTGACCCGGAAGCCGCGCCGCTTGGCCTCCTTGATGGCCGCCACCGCCTCGTCGAAGACGCCCTCCTTGGCCACCGACTGGTCGTGCCGCTCCCGCAGACCGTCGATGTGCACCGCGAACGCGAAGTACGGGGAGGGCGTGAACTTTTCGATCTTCTTGCGCAGCAGCATGGCGTTGGTGCAAAGGAAGACGTATTTCCGCTTCGCCACCAACTGCCGGACGATCTCGTCGATCTGAGGGTGCATCAGCGGTTCGCCGCCGGCGATCGACACCATGGGCGCACCGGATTCCAGTACCGCGCCGACGGCCTGGGCAACGGGCATCCGCTGCTTGAGGATTCCCGCCGGGTGCTGAATCTTGCCGCAGCCCTCGCACTTGAGGTTGCACGCGAAGAGCGGTTCCAGTTCGACAATCAGGGGGAACTTTTCGCGCTTGCGCAGCTTCTGTTCAGCGAGATAGGTCCCTACGCGGATGGTCTGTCGGAGCGGCATTGCCATCTGGCTCACCTCCTGGGGAGCAGCAACGATCGGTGCCAAGCAAAAAAGGCCGGCAGGACGGTGCGCAGCACGCGGAATGCCGATATTCCACCGCGCAGCGTCCCGATCCGGACAAGCTCATGTTCTGGAGCGTCCACGACCACCCGGACGGCCGCAACCGGGCGCGTGCCCGCCCGGACGGCGCTTCTGAGCGTTGCGGCGGACTCCATGTCCACCGCGAGGGCGCCCGCGACGTGCAGGGCGGATCGTTCCGCCCCGCGCACCACGTGATCGGAACCTACCAGCGGCCCGGTGTGGATCATCCGCCTGGGTACCGCTCGCGCAAGCTCCTTGGCCAGCAACTCCACGCCGACGCAGTCGATGCGTCCCTCACGGTCCCGGGTCTCGTCGGCGACAACCAGGTCCCCCGGGTGCATCCCGGGGGCGAGACCGGCGCAGAAGCCGGTGGCGATCACCGCGGCGTCGGCGAGGGCGGCGTGGCCGCCGTCCCCGCCGAGCGCGCGCGTCACGGCACGGTCCGCCGCCTGCGGGCCCATGCCGGTCCGCAGGATCGTCGCGGCGCCGTGGGCACCGCGCAACCCGCCGCGCAGGGCGAGCCGTTCGATGCCGAGCGCACAGGCGATCAGCAGCGGTGCCGGCGGCGGTTCCGTGCCCGGGTCCATCAGTCCTCCCGGTGACCTGCTGTGACGGGGTCCCCGTGGAGATAGCGGCCGAGGGCCGTGAGCGGGAACACCTGGCGGTACAGGTGGTAGTTGATGGAGAAGTCCCAGGGGAATCCGGTACCGGTGAAGTACGGCTCGTCCCAGGACCCGTCCTCGCGCTGGGTGCTGGCGAGGAATTCCACGCCGCGCCGGACGGCCTCGCCGTCGCGCTCGCCCGCGGCCAGCAGGGCCAGCAGGGCCCAGGCGGTCTGCGAGGCGGTGGAGTCGCCGCGGCCGATCCAGTCGGGGTCGCGGTAGGAGCGCAGGTCCTCGCCCCAGCCGCCGTCGCCGTTCTGGATGCCCTCCAGCCAGCGGACCGCGCGGCGGATCGCCGGGTGGGAGGCGGGCAGTCCGGCCGCGACGAGGGCGGGGACGGCGGCGCCGGTGCCGTAGACGTAGTTGACGCCCCAGCGGCCGAACCAGGCGCCGCTCTCCTCCTGTTCGGCCAGCAGGTACTCGATGCCGCGCCGGGCGCGTTCGCCGTGCTGCCGGCCGAGCACGGCCAGTGCCTCCACCACGTGGGCCGTCACGTCCGCGGAGGGCGGGTCGATGACCTCGCCGAAGTCGCAGAACGGCAGCCGGTTGGGGAAGGGGCTGGTGTTGTCGACGTCGAAGGCGCCCCAGGCGCCGTTCCGCGACTGCATGCCCTCGGTCCACCGCACGGCCCGCTCGACGGCCGCCTCGACGCGGCGCGGCTGCGGGTGGCGCACCCGCTTGAGTGCGAGCACCACCTCGGCGGTGTCGTCGATGTCCGGGTAGTTGTCGTTCTCGAACTCGAACGCCCAGCCCCCGGAGGGGAGTTCGGGGCGGCGCACGGACCAGTCGCCGGGCCGGGTGATCTGCTCGTCCAGCATCCAGTCGGCCGCCTTGACCAGCGCCGGATGGTCGGGCTCCAGCCCCGCGTCGGCGAGGGCGACGGTGGCCAGGCAGGTGTCCCACACCGGGGACTGGCACGCCTCGATCATGCGGACGGGCTCGCCGTCCTCCGACTTGCTCCACACGGCGAAACGGTCCAGCGACTCGAGCCCCGCGCGCAGCACCGGGTGGTCCAGGTCGTAGCCGAGCAGGTGCAGCGCGATGATGGAGTAGACGGCGGGGGGCTGGATGCCGCCCCAGGCGCCGTCGTTCTCCTGGCGCTCGATGATCCAGCGGGAGGCGGCGTTCATGGCCGCGCGGCGCAGCGGGGCGATGTTGACCCTGCGGTAGGCGTGCAGGGCCTTGTCCAGGCGCTGGAAGAAGCCGTCCCAGGTGGTCGGCGGGGCCAGGGGGCGCGGCGGATTGGGCCGGCGCGGGTCGGCGTGCAGCTCGTCGAGGCCGAAGGGCGCCGGGCGCACCGGGCGGTGGGCGCCGACGACGGTGAGCGGCACGATGGTCTGCCGGGCCCAGCAGCCGAAGTCGTAGATGTTGAGCGGGACCCACTTCGGCAAGTACATGATTTCCGGCGGCATTTCGGGGAGGTCCTCCCACCGCCACCAGCCGAAGAGGGCCAGCCAGACCCGGGTGAAGACCCGGGTGGCGGCGATGCCGCCCTGCTCGCGGACCCAGGCCGAGGCGGCGGCCATGTGGTCCTGCCCGGGGGTGTCGCCGGCGAGCCGCAGCGCCACGTACGCCTCGACGGTGGCGGACAGTTCGCCGGGGCCGCCGTGGAAGGTGGCCCAGGTGCCGTCGGGCTTCTGCTGCGAACGGATGAACCGGGCGGCGGCCCGGGTGGTGTCCTCGTCCCCGATGCCCAGGAACTGACGGAGCAGCAGGTCCTCGGCGTCCATGGTGACGTTCGTCTCCAGGTCGCCCTTCCACCAGCCGCGCTCGTCCTGGCGGGACAACAGGTGCTGCACCGCGCGGGCGGTGGCCCGCTCGGCTGCCTCCCGCACGGCCGGTGTCCCCCCGGCCGCGTCGGGTACCGCGATTCCGGAAAGCGTGGTCGCGCTGTGGCCGTCCTCGGCCGCTCGGGACGGCGCCGTCCCGGCGCCGTCGGTCGTCGCTGTCATGAATTCCCCTAATGCAGTGAGTTGCTTCTCTGCCGTACTGCCGTACCTGGGGTTTCCGTCGGCCGACGCGAGCTGGCGCCGACCGGCGACCGCGATGGCTAGTTCGGGTGAATACTCATCATCTCTTTCGTACTACAACGAAGTCCGACAGGGCGACGAGCTGCGCCCGGACGGCGGAGGGAATGTCAACTCCGTCGAGCGCCTCGATCGCGGTGGCGTGCTGCCGGCGGGCCTCGTGCGAGGTCCACTCCCGGCCGCCGGCCTCCTCGATCAACGCCGCGCGGCTGGCGAATTCTTCCTCGTCGAAGTCGGCCAGCTGGGCGTCGGTGAGCTTGGCGTCCTCCGCGAGGATGGTGGCGAGCCGCTCGGAGGCGGGACCGCCGGCGTCCAGGGCGGCGACCACCGGCAGGGACTTCTTGCGCTGGCGCAGGTCGCTCCAGGTCTGCTTGCCGGTGGACTCCGGGTCGCCCCAGATGCCGAGCAGGTCGTCCACGGCCTGGAAGGCCAGGCCCATGTGGTAGCCGTACGCCTCCAGGACGTCGGCCGTGCGGTCGTCGGCGCCGCCGAGTACCGCGCCGATGGAGGCGGCGCAGGCGAGCAGGGCGCCGGTCTTGTTGCCCTCCATCTCCAGGCACTCCTGCACGGTCACGCGCTCGCGGTGCTCGTACGAGATGTCCTGGGCCTGGCCGTCGATCAGCTTGCGGGTCGCGGTGGTCAGCCGGCGGGTGGCCCGCCCGGCCTCGGCCGTGCCCAGCTCCAGCAGCACTTCGTTCGCGAGCGCGAAGAGCGCGTCACCGACGAGGATGGCCTGGGCCGGACCGTGCAGCTTCCAGACCGTGTCGCGGTGCCGGCGCTGCTCGTCGCCGTCCATCAGGTCGTCGTGCAACAGCGAGAAGTTGTGCACGAGTTCCACGGCGACGGCGCCGGGGACACCGGTCTCGGGCGAGGCGCCGGCCGCCTCCGCCGACAGCAGCGCGAGGGCGGGACGGACGGCCTTGCCGCTGTCGCCGTGGGCGGGCCGGCCGTCGGCGTCGATCCAGCCGAAGTGGTAGGCGGCGACGGTGTCCATGGGCGCCGCGAGCCGGTTCACGGCGGCACGCAACACCGGCGTGGCTAGCGTCCGTCCGCGCTCCAGCAGGGCGCTGACGTCCCCGGTGTCGCATGCTGGGATCGCCGAAGTCACGGTCTCTCCTCTGGTGATCGTGCTCACGCGCGCCCCGTTCGGGGGACGCACGCCTGGGTGGCTCGCTGGGTCAAACCGCCTCCCGCTCGGGACGGCGACTGGCCCGGCCGGGCCCGGAGAGGGCCGCGTCCGCGGCGCTGTGACCACTGCGCACGGCGCCCTCCATCGTCGCGGGCCAGCCGGTGGCGGTCCACGCACCGGCCAGGAAGAGGCCGGGCGCGTCGGTACGGGCGCCCGGCCGCAGCCGGCCGACGCCCGGAGCGGGGGCGAACGTCGCCGTCCGCTCCCGGGTCACGAAGAAGTCGCGCACCCCGGCGCCGCGGGCGGCGGGCAACAGCCGCTCCAGCTCGGGCAGATAGCGCGCCCGCAGCTCGGCCACGGGCCGGTCGATGTCGTCCTGCGCGGCCGACTGGGACACCGCCAGGTACTGCCCGTGCCCGGAACGGGACGCCAGCCCCGAGGAATGCGTGCGGTCGAAGACCCACTGCACGGGGGTGCCGAGGGCCGCGAAGAACGGCTGCCGCAGAACTTTACGGTCGTAAATCACATGCAGGTTGAGGATCGGCGCCGTGTCGATCCTGAGCAGCCGGTCGGGGTCGGGCAGCGCGCCCTTGGGCAGCAGGGCGTGGGCCTCGCGCTGCGGGACGGCGAGCACGACCGTGCCGGCGGCCAGCCGCTCGGCCCCGCCGGGCCCGGACTCGGTGTCCACCTGCCAGACGCCGTCCGCGTCGCGGACGATCCCGGTGACGCGGGTGCGCAGCGCCACCCGCACCCCGGCCTTCTCCAGGGCGGCGCGGGCCCGCACGTCGTGCAGCTCGCCGAGCGGAACGCTCGCCCAGCCGATGTCGGCGGCCCCGGGCTCCGAGAGCAGCCCGGTCTTGAAGACCATGGCGGCCAGCCCCAGCGACGCCTGGTCGGCGGTGGCGTTCAGCGTGGCCACGCCGACGAGGTCCCACAGCGCCTCGACCGTACGGGCCGACTGCCCGTGCCGGTGCAGCCAGGTCGCGAAGTCCACGTCGTCGAGCGCCGGATCGGCCGGGTCGAGCCCGCGCAGCGCGAGCGCGGCGCGCCCCACCCCCACCCGCTCGGCGGGCGACAGGTGCGGGTACGTGGCCAGGCTCGCCGCCAGGTGCAGGGGCACAGGCAGCGCACTGCGGCGCAGCCGGCCCGGCCGCAGCCGGCCCGAACGGTGCGCGACGTCGAGGACGGGCACGTCGAGCCGGTCCTGGAGGGTGGCCAGGTGGCTCGCCGAGATCCGGTCGAGGAACCCGCGGTAGGCGGTGCAGCAGCGCAGGAAGACGTGCTGGCCGTTGTCGACGGTGAGCTCGCCGCGGCGGAAGGAGAAGGCGAGGCCGCCCAGGCGGGGGCGCCCCTCCAGCAGGGTGACGCGCAGCCCGGCGTCGGCGAGGCGGAGCGCCGCCGTGACGCCGGCGAGGCCGCCCCCGATCACCACCGCGGCCGCCCCCTCGGGACGGCCGGCCACGTCCGTGGAACGCTCGGTCATGATCCCACCCCCTTGGTCGATGTCAGGGACGCGCCCGCGGTGCGGAGGGTTGCACCGCCCGTCGTCCCAGGTGACTGCCGGTCCGCCGGGCGCCCGCCGGCGCGGGCCGGGGCCATCAGGCGCGCCCCCTGGCGGTCTGCCGGTGCACGCTGCGCGCGTCGTAGCCGGACAGACCGCGCACGGCCACCAGCGCCTTCTCCCGGCCGGGCAGCGAGACCCGGCCGCGCAGCACGGCCTGCGGCGTCTCGGCGATGCGCTCCAGCAGCCGGCGGTAGATGCCGGACATGGCGGCGACGCAGGCGCCGCTGCGCCGGTCGAGCATCGGCAGCAGCCGCATGCCCTCGGCGAACAGGGCGCGGGCGCGCCGGACTTCGAAGGCCACCAGGCCGGTGAAGTCAGCGCCGGGCGGCGGCACGGGCGAGCCGAAGCCGGCGGAGCAGCCGAACTTCGCGAGGTCGTCGGAGGGCAGGTAGGTACGGCCGTTGGCCGCGTCCTCCCGCACATCACGCAGGATGTTGGTGAGCTGGAGGGCCAGCCCCAGGGTGTTGGCGTACTCGGAGGCGCGTTCGGCGTCACGCGCGCCGGGCACGACACCGAACACGCCGAGCGAGAGCCGGCCGATGGAGCCCGCGACGCACTGGCAGTACACGGCCAGGTCGTCCCAGGTCTCGTAGGTCTGGCCACGAACGTCCATCTGGACGCCGTCGATCAGTTCGTCCAGCGCGCCGAGCGGAAGGGGAAAACGGCGCGAGGCATGCGCCAGCGCGACGGCCACCGGATCGGTGTCGTCCTCGTCGACCTCGCCGTCCCTTATCCTGCCGAGCACAGCGCGCGTCTCCTCCAGCCGGAGCCGCTTGGCCTCGTCGTCCAGCGGGCCGTCCCCGATGTCGTCGATGCGCCGCGAGAACGCGTAGAGCGCCGACATGGCCCGCCGCTTCGCGGTGGGCAGGAGCCTGATGCCATAGCTGAAGTTGCCGGCCTGCCGTCCGGTGACGGCCTCGCAGTAGCTGTACGCGGCGAGTACCGGCGCGGACGCGTGTGGCGTTCCGGTCACGGTCCCGCTCACCCCTCTCATCGCAGTGTCGCCCCCACCTCGCGCAGCAGGCCCAGCCTGGTGGGCTTGGGCGGTCCGGGAAGTACGTCGTGCCCTGCCGCGGCGACCGCGCGGAGCGCGGCCCTCCCCCCGCCCACGAACCCCGCGAGCAACAGCTTCAGCCTGCCGTGGACGCTACCCACCAGGGGGGTGCCTTCATTCAGCAGGTCGTGGGCGCGTTCCGCCTCGTACGCGACCAGGGCGCGCACCGACGCGCCACCGGTGGGCCGCGCGAGGTCGGCCTCGCCGACCCGGAAGCGTTCCATGTCCTCGGCCGGGAGGTAGATGCGGTCGCGGCCGAGGTCCTCGGCCACGTCCTGGAGGTGTTCGACGATCTGCAGGGCGGTGCAGACCGCGTCCGAGCGGCGGATCCGCTCGGGGCTCTCCGTACCGGTGATGCCGAGGACGAGCCGGCCGACGGGGTTCGCCGACAGCTCGCAGTAGGCCGCGAGGTCCGCGTAGGTGGCGTAGCGGCGCACCCTCTGGTCCTGGCGGTTGGCCTCGATGAGGCCGAGGAAGGGCTCGGGCGTCAGGCCGCACCGGCGGACGGTGGGCCGCAGCCGCAGCAGCAGGGGATGGCGGGGGCCCGGGCCGGTGGCGGAGAAGACCCGCCGCAGGTCGGCCTCGAAGGCGTCGAGCATGGCGAGCCGGTCGTGAACCTGCTCGCGGTCGAGTCCCAGCAGCTCGGCGTCGCGGCCACCGGGGGCGAGGTCGCCGTCGCCGATGTCGTCGACGAGGCGGGCGTATCCGTAGACGGCCATCAGATCGCCCCGCCAGCGGCGCGGCAGGAAGAAGGGGGCGACCGGGAAGTTCTCGTGCGCGGCCTTGTCGAGCACGGCACGCGCGTGCGCGTCCGTCCCCGCGGTCATCGCGGGCTGCCCGGACCAAAGACGACGGACGCGCCTCTGATCTGGAGAGGCCTCGCTGCCCATACAGCCATCGCCGTCACATCTCCCGTTCTACACTGCCGACCCAGAACATCCTATTTCGGACACGCCGCAGCGCGACCTCCCGCCCTGGCTCCCCCGGAAGCCGCCCCGCCGCAGCACCATGACGCACCGCTCCTACGGTGCGGGTGCCGCCCGAGCACGGTACAGCGTACGCCGTACAGGAGTCCGGCCTTCGCCGAGGTCCGTGCTTGATCCATACAATGCCACGCCGTTCGAGGCACGACCCAGCCGATATGCCGGTTGGTGTCACTTCGCACAGCGAGGAACGATCGAGGCCCCGTGCCGCCGGTGCGGCGGCAGGGGCCTCGTCGCCGGACGGGGCGCCCGCGGTCAGCGGGCGGTCTCCTTCTCGTACGCCCGGACCACCTCGTCGGTGGGTCCGTCCATCAGCAGCTCACCGCGCTCCAGCCACAGGACCCGGTCGCAGGTGTCGCGGATCGAGCGGTTGTTGTGGCTCACGAGGAAGACGGTGCCGGCCTCCTCGCGGAGCTCGCGGACGCGGGCCTCGGAGCGCTTCTGGAACGAACGGTCGCCGGTGGCCAGCGCCTCGTCGATCATCAGCACGTCGTGGTCCTTGGCCGCGGCGATGGAGAAGCGCAGCCGGGCCGCCATGCCGGAGGAGTAGGTCCGCATCGGCAGCGTGATGAAGTCGCCCTTCTCGTTGATGCCCGAGAAGTCGACGATCCCCTGGTACCGGCTGCGGATCTCCTCGCGGGACATGCCCATGGCGAGACCGCCCAGGATGACGTTCCGCTCGCCGGTCAGGTCGTTCATCATCGCGGCGTTGACGCCCAGCAGCGAGGGCTGGCCGTCGGTGTAGACCTTGCCGCTCTCGGTGGGCAGCAGCCCGGCGATCGCCTTGAGCAGGGTGGACTTGCCCGAGCCGTTGGAGCCGATGAGGCCGATGGCCTGGCCGCGGTACGCGGTGAAGCTCACACCCTTGACGGCGTGCACCTCGCGGACGCCGGCGTTCGGGGTGCGCTTGATGATGCGGTTCAGGGCGGCGGTGGCGCTGCCGCGACCGCCGGCGCCGCCGTAGACGCGGTAGACGATGTGGACGTCGTCCGCGATGACGGTGGGGACACGTGCGGTGTTCTGATCAGCCACGGCCGTACTGCTCCTCAGCCTTCCAGAAGTACACGAAGCCCCCGGCTCCGACGAGCACCGCCCAGCCGGCCGCGAGCAGCCAGACGTGCGGCGGCAGCCGGTCCGCGCCGTAGCCGTCGATCAGGGCGTAGCGCATCAGGTCGATGTAGACGGCGGCCGGGTTGGCCCCCAGCACGTCGATCAGCCACTCCGGCGCGTGCGCCTTCTTGAGCGCCTCGACCATGTTGTACATCACGCCGGACGCGTACATCCACGTCCGCAGGATGAACGGCAGGAGCTGCGCCAGGTCCGGGGTCTTGCTGCCCAGCCGGGCCAGCACCATCGCCAGGCCGGTGTTGAAGACGAACTGGAACGCCAGCACCGGCAGGATCAGCACCCACGACGCCGCGGGCATGTGCCCGAAGCCGAGCAGGAAGACGAAGACCACGCACATGGAGAACAGCAGCTGCTGGAGCTGCTGGAGTGCGAAGGAGACGGGCAGCGCCGCCCTCGGGAAGTGCAGGGCGCGCACCAGCCCGAGGTTGCCCGCGATGGCGCGCACGCCGGACAGCGCCGAGTTCTGGGTGAAGGTGAAGACGAACACACCCGTCACCAGGAAGGGGATGTAGTTGCGCATCCCCATGCCCTTGCTCTGCTGCATCAGCACGCCGAAGATCAGCAGGTAGACCATGGCGTTGAGCAGGGGCGTGGCCACGTGCCAGAGCTGGCCCAGCTTGGCCTTGCTGTACTGGGCCGTCATCTTCGCCCGGGAGAAGGCCAGGATGAAGTGCCGCCGCTCCCAGAGCTGCCGGACGTACTCCGGCAGCGACGGGCGGGCGCCGCTGACCGCCAGGCCGTACTTCCGCGCCAGCTCGGCGGCGGACAGGCCGTCGTCGGGTGATGGCGCAGCACTCATGGCGACCGCACTGTCGTGCGTTGTCTCGCTCACTGTTGACACTTTCGTCCTCAAGGTGCGCTGCCGGGGAGGGGTCCCCGGCAGCGCCCGATGCTCTCAGACACGAGCTTGTCAGATCACCGGCGGGCGGCCCAGCCGGGTCAGGCGCCACACGGTACGCCACTTCATGGGCCGGCGTGGACCGCACGGCGTCGACCAGCCCTCCTTGAAGCCGCCGAACCAGGCGCGCAGCGCCGGGCCCGAGGGCTTGCGGGCCAGGGTGAGCAGCATCCACACGCCGAGGTAGACCGGGACCAGGGGCGCGGGGAGGTTGCGGCGGGCCAGCCAGACCCGGTTGCGGGCGACCATGCGGTGGTAGACCGCGTGCCTGCTGGGGGCGGTGGTCGGGTGGTGCAGGACCATGTCCGCCCGGTAGTCGATCATCCAGCCCGCGTCCAGCGCCCGCCAGGCGAGGTCGGTCTCCTCGTGGGCGTAGAAGAAGTCGTCCGGCAGCAGGCCGGCCTCGGCGAAGACCCGGGTGCGGGCCGCGTTGGCGCCGCCGAGGAAGGTCGTCACGCGCGAGGAGCGCAGTGGGTCCGAGGCGCGCAGCCGCGGGACGTGGCGGCGCTGGGTGACCCCGGTGTCGGGGTCGGCGATGCGGAAGCTGATGATGCCGAGCTTCGGATCGGCGGCGAACGCCTCGCGGCACAGCTGGGCCGTGTCCTGGTTCGGCAGCAGCCCGTCGTCGTCGAGGAACAGCAGGACGTCCACGTCACGGCCGGCCGGGCCGAACGCCTCGATGCCGACGTTGCGGCCGGCCGGGATGCCCACGTTCTCGGGCAGCTCGACGGTGCGGACGCTCAGCCCGGGGACGGAGACCTCCGGCAGCGGCGAGCCGTTGCCGACAAGGACGACCTCGACCGGGTCGCCGGTCTGCTTGGCGACCGACTCCAGCAGCGCGCGCAGCTCGTCGGGGCGGTTGCCCATGGTGAGGACGACCGCGCCGACCTTCAGGCCCCCGGCGCTCATCGCAGCCTGCTCGAGGCGAGGATGGACACGAGGTGCAGCAGCGTCTGCAGGATCGCGATCCCGGCGAGGACGGCCGTGCCGAGGCGGGTGAAGAAGAGGTCCCCCCGGGCCGCGTCCACGAGCGCGAGGAGCAGGATCAGCAGGGACGCCTCGATCCCGAGGATCAGCCGGTGGAACTTCAGTGCCGCGGCGGCCTTGCGGGCCAGCGCCATGCCGGAGGAACGCGGCTCGGCCGCGGCCTCCTTGACCGGCGGCAGGCCCTGCTGGTGCCGGGCGACGCCGACGAGGTCGGTCTCGGCCTTGATCAGGACGGCGCCGAGCGCGGCGAGGGTGCCGAGGAAGGCCCACAGCCAGTCGGTCCGGCCGCCGCCCCAGAGATCGGCGGCGCGCAGGCCCAGGCCGACCAGGACCGCGGCGTCGCACAGGTAGGCGCCGACCCGGTCCAGGTACACCCCGGACATCGAGTACTGCTTCTTCCAGCGGGCGATCTCGCCGTCGACGCAGTCCAGCAGCAGGTAGAGCTGGACCGCGACCACGCCGAGCACGGCGCCCGCGATCCCGGGCACCAGCAGGGCCGGGGCCGCGAGGACGCCCGCGACGGTCATCAGGTAGGTGAGCTGGTTGGGCGTCACCCTGGTGTTCACCAGGTGCCGGTCCACCCGCAGCGAGATCTCCCGCATGTAGAGGCGGCCGGCCCAGTGCTCACCGCTGCGCCGGTCCTTCACACCCACGGGGTGGACGACCGGGCGCAGTTCAGCGACTGACGGTTTCTGCATAGTCGGCGTATGCGTCCCTGATCTGGTCGGTGGAGAGGTCGAGGTGCTCCAGGATGGTGTACCGCCCGGGCCGGGTCTGCGGAGCGAACTCCACGGCGCGGACGAACTCGTCCTCGGTGAAGCCGATGTCGCCGGGGAGCACGGGCAGCTTGTGCCGGCGCAGCGCCTGGACCATCAGCGCGGACTCCTCGCGGGCACCGCGCAGGTGCATCGCGAAGGCGGCGCCGAGGCCGCACTGTTCGCCGTGCGGCGCGGCCCGCTTGGGGTAGAGCAGGTCGAAGGCGTGGTTGATCTCGTGGCAGGCGCCGGAGGCCGGGCGGCTGTCGCCGGCGACGGACATGGCGATGCCGGTGAGGACCAGGCCCTCGGCGAGCACCTGGAGGAACCCGTCGTCGTCGACGCTGCCGGGGTGGCGCAGCACGGCCTCACCGGCCTGCCGGGCCAGGGCCGCGGCCAGGCCGTCGATGTCCTCGCCGCGCTCGCGGTTGGCCAGCTCCCAGTCCGCGACGGCGGAGATGTTGGAGATGGCGTCCCCGATGCCCGAGCGCACGTAGCGGCCGGGGGCCCGGCGGATGACGTCGAGGTCGATGACGACGGCGATGGGGTTGGGCACGCCGTACGAGCCGCGGCCCGCGTCGTTGTCGAGGGTGGCGACGGGCGAGCACAGGCCGTCGTGCGACAGGTTCGTCGCGACGGCGACCAGCGGCAGGCCGATGCGCGCGGCGGCGAACTTCGCACAGTCGATGATCTTGCCGCCGCCCAGGCCGACCACGGCGTCGTAGTGGCCGGACTTCATGGCGTCGGCCAGCTTGATGGCGTCGTCGAGCGTGCCGCCGCCCACCTCGTACCACGAGGCGCCGGGCAGCGCCGGGGCGAGCCGCTTGCGCAGCGCCGCCCCGGAGCCGCCGCTGATGGCGACGGCCAGCTTGCCGGAGCTGGAGATCCGCTGGTCCGCGAGGACGCTCGCGAGATCGTCCAGGGCTCCGGCCCTGATGTCGACGACGACCGGCGAGGGGATGAGCCTCGTCAGTACTGGCACGCGATCTCCCGGCCCTTGGCGAGGTCGTCGTGGTTGTCGATCTCGACCCACTTGATGTCGCCGATGGGGGCCACGTCGATCTTGAAGCCGCGGTTGACGAGCTCCTGGTAGCCGTCCTCGTAGTAGAGGTCGGGGTCCTTCTCGAAGGTGGCCTTGAGGGCGTCGGCGAGCTCGGCGGCGGCCTCGGGCTCGATCAGGGTGACGCCGATGTACTCACCGGTCGCGGTCGCCGGGTCCATCAGCTTGGTGATCTTCTGGACGCCCTTCTCGCCGTCGACGATGACCTTCATCTCCTCGTCGGCGAGGCTCTTCACCGTGTCGAGGGCGAGGATGATCTTCTGGCCGTCGCCGCGGGCGGCGAGCAGGGTCTTCTCGACGGAGACCGGGTGGACGGTGTCGCCGTTGGCGAGGATCACACCGCGGCCGAGCACGTCACGGGCGCACCACAGGGAGTAGGCGTTGTTCCACTCCTCGGCCTTGTCGTTGTCGATCAGGGTGAGCTTGAGGCCGTACTTCTCCTCCAGCGCCGCCTGACGCGCGTACACGGCCTCCTTGCGGTAGCCGACCACGATCGCGACCTCGGTCAGACCGACCTCCGCGAAGTTGGCCAGGGTCAGGTCGAGGACGGTCGTCTCGCCGTCCACCGGCACCAGGGCCTTGGGCAGGGTGTCGGTGTAGGGGCGCAGACGCCGTCCGGCGCCGGCAGCCAGCACGAGGCCGATCATGCGGGTTCTCCTGTTTCGTCGTGAACTGCGGGCGCCCCGGAGGACACCCAGAAGCGGACGCTCTCGATGAGCACCGCGAGCGCGATGTAGGCCGTGAGGACCCACAGCACGGTGGTGAAGCCCGGGTTCTGCGCCAGGGCGGCGAGGGTGACCACCAGGACCCGTCCCTCGTGACCGCCGGTCATCCGCACCAGCCAGTGCGGGGGCGCTCCGGTGCCGCCGCGGATGCGGTACACCGTGTCGTAGTGATGGTAGGCGACCGCGGCCACCAGGCCGAACGCGGCGGGGAGCGCACCGGGGGCGTCCGAGCGGGCGGCGAGGAGGAGGATCGTCACATACTCGGCGGCCCGGAAGATCGGCGGCACCAGCCAGTCGAGGGGGCCCTTGAGAGGGGACGCGACGGCGAGGCCGGCGAAGACGACGTAGAGCCAGGCGCCGACGACCGGCGGCCAGACGCCGCCGGAGTTCCACCACAGCAGGGTGAGGAGGAGCACGCCGCCCGCCAGGGCGAGGACCGGCGCGGTCACCGCTCCCTTGACGCGGGCGAACCGGGCGACGGTCTCCGCGAGCGAGCCCGAGTCGGCGAGGTCGGCCAAGGCCTGGGCGGCCCGGTCCGTACGGCTCGCCCTGCGGGTGACCGAGCGCAGGACGCGGCCCGCGGTGGTGTAGCAGGCGGCGAGCGCGCAGCCGATCAGCAGCACCACGAAGACGATGCGCGGGGTGGTGAGCGCGGTGAGGACCGCTATCAGCGCCCAGCGTTCGCCGATCGGCAGGATGATCATGCGGCGGGCCCACACGGTCCAGCCGACGCTGTCGAGGCGGCCCGAAAGGGCGGCGGTGGGGCTGGTGTTGGCCTGGGCGTCGTGGTTCGCCTCGTTGAAGGAGAAGTCGACGACGTGCCGGCACGTCTGCAGGACCATCGCGCCCAGCGCGAGGGCCCAGACGTCCTCCCCGCCGCGCGCCGCGCCCAGGGCCAGGCCCGCGTAGTAGGCGTACTCCTTGGCCCGGTCGAAGGTGGCGTCGAGCCAGGCACCGAGCGTGGAGTACTGCAGGGAGTAGCGGGCCAGCTGGCCGTCGGTGCAATCGAGCACGAACGAGGCGATCAGCAGCAGGCCGGCGGCCACGAAGCCGGGCCGGGTGCCGGTCGCCGCGCACGCGGCGGCGATCAGCGCCGTCAGCAGCGAGGCCGTCGTCACCTGGTTGGGGGTGAATCCACGACGGGCGCACCAGCGGGCGATGTAACGGGAGTACGGGCTGATGCAGAAGGTGGTGAAGAACCCGTCGCGGGACTTCACGGCACTGCGCAGCCGGACGGCCTCGTCGTCGGTCGCGGCGACGGCCGCCTGCGCGCGGGTGCGCGCCGGGCCGTCCGCGGGGACGTCGGCGACGAGGACGCCGAGGTCGGGGCGGTGGACGGCGACGCCGTCCGCCTCCAGGCCGGCGGCCAGGGTGTCGGGCAGGACGGGCACGGACCACGAGGGCGCGGCGGGCTGCGCGCCGACCAGGGCGTCCGCGTACCGGTCGTCGAGGGCGGAGGCGGCGCGCAGCAGCGCGGACCGGGCCTCCGGCTGGGCGGTGAGCGCGCCGTGTACAGCGGCGGCCGGGAAGCGCGGGTCGGTCAGCGCCAGGCGGAGGCTGTGGACGTGCCCCACGAAACGGTGATCGACCAGGGCGACACGGTCGCCCGTGGGGAGGGCCGCCAGGGCGGCGGCCACCGCGGCGGCGCCGTCCGCCACGCGCACGTCGAAGCCCAGGGAGCGCAGGTCGGCCTCCAGGGAGGAGCCGACGGGCGGCAAACCGGTGAGGATGGCGGTCGACAGACGAACTCACTCCTTGGAAGCGGGCCTGGCCGCCTCGGGTGCGCAGGTGTCCGGGCAGCGGTGGTGCCGCGCAGGCCCCGGCGTCGGTGGCGTGCGGCACGTCCGGCAGAGGCTATCGGATCACTCGAAGGCCCCGTTCACCGCACGTGCACCCGGTGGGCCCGGCTCCGTAAGGACGTCCGGGGAGCCCGTCCGGTTCCCGGACGCGGGAAGAACCAGCATGGCGGAGGAGGCCGGTCCGGGACAAAACCGTCCCCTGCCCCGACTGGTCTAGGGTGCCGTGCATGACATGGCTGATCACAGGCGGGGCCGGGTACATCGGGGCGCACGTCGCCCGGGCGATGACCGAGGCCGGGGAACGGGTGGCCGTCCTGGACGACCTGTCCAACGGCAGCGCGGAGCGCCTGCCGCCGGAGGTGCCCCTGGTGCGCGGCTCGGTCCTCGACCGGGCCGTCCTGGACCGGGCGCTGAAGGAGCTGGACGTCACCGGTGTGGTGCACCTCGCGGCGAAGAAGCAGGTCGGGGAGTCGGTCGAGAAGCCGCTGCTCTACTACCGGGAGAACGTGCACGGGCTGACCGTGCTCCTGGAGGCGGTGGTGGACGCGGGCGTGCGGAGCTTCGTCTTCTCCTCCTCCGCGGCCGTCTACGGCATGCCCGACGTGGACCTCGTCACCGAGGAGACGCCGTGCCACCCGATCAACCCCTACGGGGAGACCAAGCTGGCGGGCGAGTGGCTCGTGCGGGCGGCGGGGGCCGCGCACGGGATCTCCACGGCCTGTCTGCGCTACTTCAACGTGGCGGGGGCGGCCCGGCCGGAGCTGGCCGACACCGGTGTGTTCAACATCATCCCGATGATGTTCGACCGGATCACCCGCGGGGAGCGCCCGCTGGTCTTCGGTGACGACTACGCCACCCCCGACGGCACCTGTGTGCGCGACTACATCCACATCGAGGACCTCGCCACCGCCCACCTCGCCGCCGCCCGCGCGCTGGACGAGCACCCGGGCTCCGGCGACCTCACCCTGAACGTCGGCACCGGCCGGGGGGTGTCGGTGCGCGAGATGGCGGACCTGATCGGCGAGGTCACCGGCCGCACCGATCTCGTGCCCGAGAACCGCCCGCGCCGGCCGGGTGACCCGGCGCGCGTCGTGGCGGCGAACGACCTGATCGGGCGGCGGCTCGGCTGGAGCCCGCGGCACGACGTGCGGAGCATGGTCGTCTCGGCCTGGGAGGGCTGGTGCCTGCACCACCCCGGGGCGCGCGGGAACTGATCGCCGCCTCCGTCGTCCTCGCGTCATCCTCGCATCGTCCTCGCAGGTCAGGGGGATGACAACGGTGTTCGGTGTCGCGTTGCCCGACCCCTGCCGCCCGTAGTTCACTGAGGTCCCGGCCCGGCACCCCCGCCGGCCGGGACCGGCGGGCACACGGGAGGCGGCGCACATGGGCGCAGGGCACGACCACGGCCACTCGCACGGGCGGCCCCCGACGACCGGCACCGCTGCGGCCGCCCATCGCGGCCGGCTGCGCATCGCGCTGGGGATCACCCTCACGGTGCTGGTCACGGAGATCATCGGCAGCGTCCTGACCGGTTCGCTGGCGCTGCTGGCGGACGCCGGGCACATGGCGACGGACGCGGTGGGCGTCTCGATGGCGCTGGTGGCGATCCGCTTCGCCAACCGGCCGCCCGGCGGGCGGCGCACCTTCGGCTACGCCCGGGCCGAGATCCTCGCGGCGCTGCTCAACTGTCTGCTGCTGCTCGGCGTCGGCGGCTACATCCTCGTCGAGGCCGTCCAGCGGCTTGCCGAGCCCGAGGCGGTGCCGGGCGGCACGACCGTCGTCTTCGGCCTCGTGGGCATGTTCGCCAATCTGGTGTCGCTGTCCCTGCTGATGCGCGGGCAGAAGGAGAGCCTCAATGTGCGCGGGGCGTTCCTGGAGGTCCTCTCGGACGCCCTCGGCTCGTTCGCCGTGGTGGTCGCCGCCCTGGTGATCATGGCGACCGGCTGGACCCGGGCCGACCCGGTGGCCTCGCTGGTGATCGGCCTGATGATCGTGCCCAGGACGCTGAAGCTGCTGCGGGAGGCGCTGGACGTGCTGCTGGAGGCGGCGCCGCGCGACGTCGACCTGGACGAGGTCCGGGCGCACATCACGGACCTGCCGGGGGTGCGGGGCGTGCACGACCTGCATGTGTGGACGATCACATCGGGGATGCCGGTGCTCTCGGCGCACGTCGTGGTGGACCGGACGGCGCTGGACGCCGCGGGGCACGAGCAGATGCTGCACGACCTGCGGGGGTGCCTGGGCACCCACTTCGCGGTGGAGCACTGCACGTTCCAGCTGGAGCCCGGTGGGTACGCGGAGCACGAGGCCGGGCTCTGTCACTGACGGGGCCGCGGGCCCGTTGACACGTCTGCCGTTGTGGCCACGACGCCGTACGGCAGACTGAAGGCCGAAGACGAACACCGAGGATGGTCAATGCCGATCTCATCAGCCGAGGGCCGCTCCGCCGGTTCCGCCGCGCTCCCCGCCTCCGCCGAAGCCGCCTCTGCCGCCTCTGCCGCCTCTGCCGAAGCAGCTGAACCGATCATGCTGGAGCTGGTCGACGAGGACGGCAGAACCATCGGCACCGCCGAGAAGCTAGCCGCGCACGTCTCCCCCGGCCGGCTGCACCGTGCCTTCTCGGTCTTCCTCTTCGACGACGCTGGCCGGCTGCTGCTCCAGCGCCGGGCGCTGGGCAAGTACCACTCCCCCGGCGTGTGGTCGAACACCTGCTGCGGGCACCCGTACCCCGGCGAGCCGCCCTTCGTGGCCGCCGCCCGCCGCACCGCCGAGGAGCTCGGCGCGGCGCCCGCGCTGCTGCGCGAGGCCGGGACCGTGCGCTACAACCACCCCGATCCGCTGTCCGGGCTGGTGGAGCAGGAGTACAACCACCTCTTCGTGGGCACCGTGCGGGCCGGGCTGGAGCCCGACCCCGAGGAGATCGAGGACACCGCCTTCGTGACCCCCGCCGAGCTGGAGAAGCTGATGGGCGAGGTGACGTTCTCGGCGTGGTTCTCCACGGTGCTGGACGCCGCGCGGCCGGCGGTGCGCGAGCTCATCGGGGACGGGGCGGGCTGGTAGGCGCGGTCCCGCAGGGCAGGGCGGCCCAGACCACCTTGCCGCCGCCGGGGGTGTGCTCGACGTCGCACCTGCCGCCGGCCTCGTCCACCACGGCCTGCACCAGCAACAGCCCCCGGCCGCCGGTCCGTTCCTCGTCGGCGGCCAGGGGGCGGGGCCGGAACGGGTGGCCGTCCTCGACGGCCACCCGCACCCACCCGGGGGCGAGGGAGACCTCCACGGTGACCTCCGGGGAGAGCACGGCGGCGTGCTGCACGGCGTTGGTGACCAGCTCGGAGACGATCAGCAGCAGGCCGTCCAGCCGGTCGGGGCACAGCGGCACCTTCTGACGCCGCATCAGGTCGTGGACCCCGTGCCGGGCCTGGGGCACCGAGGAGGGGAGCGCGGGGGCCGTGAACCGCCAGGTTCTGCCGTACCCGGCGCACTCGGCGGGCTTGCGGGGCGCGGCCCGGCCCGGCTCGGGCGGGACGCTCCCGACGATCTCCATGTCCGATACCAACCCCTCGCCGTGGCTCCACCGCACACGCCGAGTGTTGGGAACACCACAGTCCGCGCCGGACCGCTGATCAGAAGTCGCCGCCTATCGACGCTATTTGATCGCGTGCGTATGCCGCGGTCACTCCCGCGACTGTTCCTGGCTGCCCTGATCACCACTTGCCGTCCTTCGCCGGCGGCCTCCTCCGCCGCCGGCCCTGCCGCCGCCTCTGCCGCCTCTTCCGCCCGACACCAGGCGGACGACGTGGCGTCCGCCGACTCCCGTCGCGATCAGGCCCAGCCCGTCGAAGAGCAGGGCGAGGGAGAAGAACGTGCCGATGACGTACAGGCTGCTGGCCGGCCAGTCGGCCAGCACCAGGATGCCCAGCAGCAGTCCGAAGACACCCTGCAGCAGCGTCCAGCCGAACTGTGGCCCGCGCACCACCAGGCTGCCCGCCAGCCGGAAGACGCCGCCGGTGAGGAAGAGCAGCGCGGCGAACATCGTCAGCGTCTCGGCCGCCACCACCGGGCGGCGCAGCACCACGACACCGGCCGCGATGTTGAGCGCCGCCACGACCACGGCGAGCCAGAAGAACCCGCTGTCCCTGGACTGCACGGCGTGCAGCAGGCCGACGAGCCCGCCGATCAGCAGCAGCCAGCCGAAGAGGACCATCGTGGTGAGCGTCGCGAAGCCGGTGTAGACGAGGCCGACCAGGCCGGCGAGGACCAGGATCCCGCCGAGCAGGGCCAGCACGCCGAAGCGGCGGCTGAGGTGTTTCTCCGAGGTCTTCGGGGTCGTCGGGGTCTTCGGGGTTTTCATGAGGGCCTCCTCACAGCGCCCCCGCCCCGATCATATGATCGTCCGCTCCCGACGGCATCCGGCTAGCATCCGTCGCATGGAGCCCGCACTGCACCTGGATCTCGACGGCGCCGGCACGGCGACGATCCGGATCGCCAACCCCGCCAAGCGCAACGCCATGACTCCCGGCATGTGGCGCTCCCTCCCCGCGCTCCTGGACCGGTGCGCCACCGATCCCGCCGTGCGGGTGGTGGTGCTGAGGGGCGAGGGCGACACGTTCTGCGCGGGCGCGGACATCTCCTCCCTCGCCGGGGGCGACGGCGGGGACGCCGACGGAGGTGACCCGCGTGAACTGGCCGTGATCGCCGAGGAGGCGCTCGCCGTCTTCCCCAAGCCGACGCTGGCCGCCGTGCGGGGGCACTGCGTCGGGGGCGGGTGCCAGCTCGCCGCCGCGTGCGACCTGCGGTTCGCTGCGGACGGCGCGGTCTTCGGCGTCACGCCCGCCCGGCTGGGCATCGTCTACGCCGCGTCCTCGACGCGCCGGCTGACACGGCTGGTGGGCCCCGCGACGGCCAAGTACCTGCTCTTCTCCGCCGAACTCATCGGCACGGAGCGGGCGTTGCGCACCGGGCTGGTGGACGAGGTGTGGGCGCCGGACGCGCTGGACGGGCGGGTGGCGGAGTTCGCGCGGACGCTGGCGTCGCGGTCGTCGCTGACGCAGGGGGCGGCGAAGGAGTTCGTCAACGGGGCGGTTGCGGCTGAGCGGGTCGCCTACTGGGCGGAGCGGGCGCGTGCGGACGCGGATATGGCCGAGGGGGTTGCGGCGTTCCTGGAGCGGCGGGCTCCGCGGTTCGGGTGAGTCGGGGTCTCTCCCCACCCCGCCCCTTCCCTGAACCGGGGCAGGCCCCGGACCCCGAACCGCCCTCCGGGCGGTGAGCGGGGGCTCCGCCCCCTGCACCCCCTTCGGGGCTCCGCCCCGGACCCCGCATCGCGGCTCCGCCGCTCGTCCTCAAGCGCCGGACGGGCTGAAGTGTGCGGGCGATATCCGGTGCGGGCGCGAAATCCGGCCCGTCTGGGGGTCGCCCCCTCCGGGGGGCTTGAGGACAGCGCATGAAGGGGCGCTTCGGGGGCCCGGGGCGGAGCCCCGGTGGGGTGTCCAGGGGCGCAGCCCCGGCAGGGGTGCAGGGGGCGGAGCCCCCGCTCGCTGCGCGAAGCGCGGTGCCGGGTCCGGGGCTTGCCCCGGAGGAAACGGTGAAAGGGCGGGGCCGGGGCACGAACGCCTCGACGCCTCACCACCCCTTCCCCCGCACCACCCTCCCCTCCTTCACCGGCTCCTCCGGCACCGTCCGCACGGACCCCGCATCCCGGGACGGCCTCGATGACGCGCTCCCCGCCTTCCTGCCGCGCGGCGCCGCGCCCCCGGCGGGTGCTCCCGGGGCGGTGCGGCCCGCGTTGTCACAGGCACCTGCCACAATGCAGTCCGCGGCTCGGAGAGCTCGAAGAGAAAGCGGTGCAGGATCGTGACGGCTAACGGTGCGTCGGTCGAAAGCAGGATCGCCGGGGAACTCGGCGTTCAGGAACGGCAGGTGAAGGCGGCCGTCGAGCTGCTCGACGGCGGGGCGACCGTGCCGTTCGTCGCCCGCTACCGCAAGGAGGCGACGGGCGCGCTCGACGACGCGCAGCTGCGCACCCTGGAGGAGCGGCTGCGCTACCTGCGCGAGTTGGAGGACCGCCGGGCGGCGGTGCTGGAGTCCGTGCGGTCGCAGGGCAAGCTGGACGCGGCGCTGGAAGCGCAGATCCGCGCGGCCGACTCCAAGGCCCGCCTGGAGGACATCTACCTGCCCTTCAAGCCCAAGCGGCGCACCAAGGCGCAGATCGCCCGCGAGGCGGGGCTGGAGCCGCTGGCCGACGGGCTGCTGACCGCCCCGGGCACGGAGCCGGCCGCCGCGGCCGCCGCCTTCGTCGACACGGACAAAGGCGTCGCGGACGCGGCCGCCGCGCTGGAGGGCGCCCGGGCGATCCTCACCGAGCGCTTCGCGGAGGACGCGGACCTCATCGGCGAGCTGCGCGAGCGGATGTGGACGCGCGGGCGGCTCGCGGCGAAGGTGCGCGAGGGCAAGGAGGAAGCGGGCGCGAAGTTCGCCGACTACTTCGACTTCGCCGAGCCGTTCACCGAGCTGCCCTCGCACCGGGTGCTGGCCATGCTGCGCGGCGAGAAGGAGGACGTCCTCGACCTGGTGCTGGAGCCGGAGGAGGCCGGGGAGCGGGTCGCCGGGCCGAGCGCGTACGAGCAGGCCGTCGCGCGCCGCTTCGGCATCGCCGACCGGGGCCGGCCGGGCGACAAGTGGCTGGCGGACACGGTCCGTTGGGCCTGGCGCACCCGGATCCTCGTCCACCTCGGCATCGACCTGCGGCTGCGGCTGCGCCAGGCCGCCGAGGACGAGGCGGTGCGCGTCTTCGCCGCCAACCTGCGGGATCTGCTGCTCGCCGCCCCCGCCGGCACCCGCGCGACGATGGGCCTCGACCCCGGCTTCCGCACGGGCGTGAAGGTCGCCGTCGTCGACGCCACCGGCAAGGTGGCCGCGACCGAGACGATCTACCCCCACGTCCCGCAGAACAAGTGGGACGCCTCGCTGGCCACGCTGGCCCGGCTCGCCCGGGAGCACGGCGTCGAGCTCGTCGCCATCGGCAACGGCACCGCCTCGCGCGAGACGGACCGGCTGGCCGCCGACCTGATCTCCCGTCACCCCGAGCTCGGGCTCACCAAGGTGGTCGTCTCCGAGGCCGGCGCCTCCGTCTACTCGGCCTCCGCCTTCGCCTCCCAGGAGCTGCCCGGGATGGACGTGTCGCTGCGCGGCGCCGTCTCCATCGCCCGGCGCCTCCAGGACCCGCTGGCCGAGCTCGTCAAGATCGACCCCAAGTCGATCGGCGTCGGGCAGTACCAGCACGACCTGTCCGAGGTGAAGCTCTCGCGCTCGCTCGACGCGGTCGTCGAGGACTGCGTCAACGGCGTCGGCGTCGACGTCAACACGGCCTCGGCCCCGCTGCTCTCCCGCGTCTCCGGCATCAGCGGCACCCTCGCGGAGAACATCGTCGCCCACCGCGACGCGAACGGCCCCTTCCGGTCCCGCAGGGCGCTCAAGGACGTCTCCCGGCTCGGCCCCAAGGCGTACGAGCAGTGCGCCGGCTTCCTGCGCATCCGTGGCGGGGACGACCCGCTGGACGGGTCGAGCGTCCACCCCGAGGCGTATCCGGTGGTCCGCGCGATGGCGAAGCGGACCGGGGGCGACGTCGCCGCCCTCATCGGCGACACGGGTGTGCTGCGCTCGCTGCGCCCCGGGGAATTCGTCAGCGACTCCTTCGGCCTGCCGACCGTGACCGACATCCTGCGCGAGCTGGAGAAGCCGGGCCGTGACCCGCGCCCGGCGTTCCGGACGGCCACCTTCAAGGAGGGCGTCGAGAAGATCGGCGACCTGGCGCCGGGGATGGTGCTGGAGGGCGTCGTGACGAACGTGGCGGCGTTCGGGGCGTTCGTGGACGTCGGGGTGCACCAGGACGGTCTGGTGCACGTGTCGGCGATGTCGCGGACGTTCGTGAAGGATCCCCGGGACGTGGTGAAGCCGGGGGACATCGTGCGGGTGAAGGTGTTGGAGGTGGATGTCGCGCGGAAGCGGATTTCTTTGACGTTGCGGCTGGAGGACGAGACGCGGCCCGCCGCGGGGCGGGCTCCTCGGGAGCAGCGGCGGGGGAATGCCGCTCCCCGCCCTCGGCGGGAGGCGCCGGCGCCTGCGGCCGGCGGGGCGATGGCGGACGCGTTGCGGCGGGCGGGGTTGGTGCGGCCGGAGGGCCGCCGCTGAGTTCTCTCCCCGCCCCGCCCTTTCACCGTTTCCGCAGCAGCACGCTGCGCGCTCCCCCAGAGGGGGCACCCCCAGTCCTC
>NZ_JAEAMR010000022.1:106410-139375 GCF_015999245.1 Streptomyces sp. AV19
CGTCTGGGGGTTGCCCCCTCCGGGGAGTTTGAGGACGAACGCGGCGCAG
Organism: Streptomyces sp. AV19; assembly: GCF_015999245.1. GTDB lineage: Bacteria > Actinomycetota > Actinomycetes > Streptomycetales > Streptomycetaceae > Streptomyces. The sequence goes on from NZ_JAEAMR010000022.1 coordinate 106,460, forward strand.
CCGCGTCGACCCGCGCGGAGCGCGAAGAAACGGTGAAAGGGCGGGGCGGGGAGAAACCCCTACCCCGACGCCGCGAATCGCGGCACCCGGCGCTCGAAGAGCCACGGGCCCAGGGCGTCCTCCGCCCCCCGCCCCGCCATCCGTGCCGTGTGCGCGAGGAACGTCTCCGTGTCCGCGCTCCCGCCCCGTCGCGCCTCGTGCCACGTGCGCAGCACGCGGAAGAAGCGGTCGTCGCCCGCCGCGAGGCGCAGCGCGTGCAGGGCGCAGGCGCCGCGGACGTAGACGCGGTCGTCGAAGAGGTGCCGGCGGCCGGGGTCGGTGATGCGCAGGTTCTGGCGGCGGCCGGCGAGTTCGTCGCGGGCCCGCCGCGCGAGTGTGTCCGCGTCGTCCTCGTCGAGGTGCTCGGACCACAGCCACTCGGCGTACGTGGCGAACCCCTCGTTGAGCCAGATGTGCTGCCAGTCGTCCAGGCCGACGCTGTCGCCGAACCACTGGTGCGCCGTCTCGTGGGCGACGAGTGTCTCCCAGCCGCGCCGCCCGTCCATGTGGTTGGTGCCGAAGACGGAGAGCGTCTGGTTCTCGACGGGGGCCGCCAGCTCCGCGTCGACGACGACCACGCCGTAGGACTCGAAGGGGTAGTCGCCGAAGAGGCCGGCGAAGGTCCGCAGGATCCGGCCCTGGCGGGCGAGGTCGTGGCGGACGTTCCCCTCCAGTCCGGCGGGGCAGGCGATGTGCACCGGCACGGGCGCCCCGGTCTCCCCGGCCGGCCAGGTCTCCCGCGTGAACCGCCCGGTGTAGACCGCCGCGAGGTAGCTGGCCATCGGCCCGGGGTGGTGGTACGTCCAGCGCGCCGCCCCGCCCGTCTCCCGGTGCTCGGTCAACGAGCCGTTGGCCAGCGCCTGGTGGCCGCCGGGGACGGTGATCGCGAAGGTGTAGGACGCCTTGTCGTCGGGGCGGTCGTTGCAGGGGAACCACGACGGCGCGCCCACCGGCTGGGAGGCGACGAGCGTGCCGTCGTGGTCGTCGCCGGTGCGGTCCCAGCCGATGGGGCCGAACTGAGAGGAGACCGGGCGGGGCCGGCCGCCGTAGCGGATGTCCAGCTCGAACGGCCGGCCCGCTTCGAGCGTCCGGTCCGCGGTGACCAGCAGCTTGCCGCCGCGCTGCCGGAAGGCGACGGGGCGGTCGTCGAGCCGTGCCTCGCGCACCTCGAGCCGGGCGAGGTCGAGTTCGACGTGGCCGACTGCGGTGTTGGCGACGGCCTCGATCCGGGCGCGGCCGTCGAGCCGTCCCGTGCCGGGGTCGTAGCCGAGCTCGAGGCCGTAGGCCAGGGTCCGGTGGCCGTACGAGCCGTGGCCGGGGAAGTAGGGCCGCGCCCGGTCGTGCCGTGAGCGCGGCCGGGGGCCGGAGACGGTCACGGCGGCGGTCAGCGGGAGCACCGCCGCCGCGAGCAGGGCACGGCGGCTGCATGTGCGTCGTCCGCCCATGTCACGCGGCGGCTTCCCGCTCCGCCGCGGGCGCCGGGGCGACCGGCGCCGGGCGCTCGCCGGCGATGGGGTTGCCCGCCCAGCGGGTGCCCGCCGGGACGTACTCGCCGCGCATGACGAGGGAGGAGGGGGCGACGGCGGTGTGCGCGCCGACGTGGGTGCCGGGGAGCACGATGCCGTGCGGGCCGAGCGAGGCCCCTTCGGCGAGGTGGACGGTGTCCATGCGCATGATCCGGTCGTGGAAGAGGTGGGTCTGCAGGACGCAGCCCCGGCCGACGGTGGCACCGTCGCCGAGGGTGATGAGGTCGGGTTCCGGCAGCCAGTGGGTGTCGCACCACACGCCCCGGCCGATCCGCACGCCCAGGGTGCGCAGCCACCAGTTGAGCACGGGGGTGCCGGTGAAGGGACCCGCCAGCCAGGGGACGGCCAGGGACTCCACGAAGGTGTCGTAGAGCTCGTTGCGCCACACGAAAGAGCTCCACAGCGGGTGTTCGCCCGTCCGGAAGCGGCCCATCAGCAGCCACTTCGCGGCCGTGGCGATCAGTCCGGCGACGAGGGAGCAGACGACGAGCAGCGGGATGCCGACGAGCGCGGCGAGCCCCGGCCCGCCGGTGATGAGGGCCTGCTGCTGGCCGATGATGACCACGTCGGCCAGCGCGAGGCCGCACATCAGCGGCAGGACGCGGCAGAGTTCGACGGCCGAGCGGGCCAGGACGAGGCGTCGGGGCGGCTCGAAGGTGCGGCCCGCGTCGGCCGTGGTGGCCACGCGGGGCAGCGGCATGGCGGGGCGGCCCAGCCAGGAGGTGCCGGGTTCGCTGTGCTCGGGCGCGTCGGACAGGACGCCGATCAGGCCGTGGTCGGGGACGGCGCGGCCGGGGCCGATGATGCCGGAGTTCCCGAGGAAGGCGCGCCGCCCGACGCGGGCGGTGCCCAGGCGCAGCCAGCCGCCGCGCAGTTCGTAGGGCGCGACGAGGGTGTCGTCGGCGAGGAACGCCCCGTCGTCCACGGTCAGCAGGGACGGCAGCGGCAGCACGGTGGACAGTTCGGCCCGGCGGCCGACCTTGGCGCCGAGCATCCGCAGCCAGACGGGGGTGAGAAGGCCGGCGTAGACCGGGAAAAGGTTTCGGCGGGCGCCGTTGAGCAGCCGGGTGATGAACCAGGCGCGCCAGGCGACGCCGCCGCAGGCCGGGTGGAGGCCCGGCGCGATGCCCCGGTTGAGGACGCGGACGGTGAGCGCGACGACCAGCATCCAGGACAGCGTGGTGACGACGGTGAGCACGGGGACGGCGAGCAGGACGCGCAGGGCGACCGAGCTCAGCGAGCCGCCGCCCTTGACCAGGAAGTAGGTGACGACCAGGGCGGGCGCGGCCGCGAGCAGCGGCAGCAGCGGCATGCCGGCCAGGGACAGGGCGTAGGCGGCGGACCAGCGGCGGGAGCGCCCGGCGCGGGGCTCGGGCCAGATGCCGCCGGGGTGGGCGGGGCCTCCGACGCGGTGGGCGGCGGCGTCGAGGCGGGCGGGCGAGCCGACCCAGGTCTGCCCGGCGGGCACGTGGCCGTCGAGGCAGGCGCCGGAGGTGAGTTCGGCCCGGGGGCCGAGGGAGGAGCCGGGCATCAGCATGCTGCGGTGGCCGGCGCGGGAGTCGGCGCCCAGCCGTACGGTGCCGACGTGCAGGGTCTCGCCGTCGATCCACCAGCCGGCGATGTCGGCCTCGGGCTCGACGCTCGCGCCGTCGCCGAACTCGGCGAGGCCGGTGACCGGGGGCATGGCGTGCAGGGCGACGTTGCGGCCGGCCCGGCAGCCGAGGGCGCGGGCGTACCAGGGCGCCCACGGGGTGCCCATCAGGGCCGGGACGCCGAAGGCGGCGACGGTCCGTTCCGCGGTCCACAGCCGCAGGTGGACCCGGCCGCCGCGGGGGTGGGCGCCGGGGGCGATCCCGTGGGTGAGCAGCCGGGCGGCGGCCGCGCCGACGGCGAACCGGCCGGGGGCGCTGAAGAGCAGGACCCAGGCGACGGCGATCAGCCACCACGAGGTGTGGGGGGCCCAGGTCTGCGGGGCCAGGATGCCGAGAATGTTGTCGGCGGCGGCCAGTCCGGTGAGGATGCGCAGGCCCTGAACGCCGTAGAGCACGGTCTGGACGAGGATCTGGGCGGCGCCGGTGCGGCGGCCGACGGGCCGGACGGGCCGTCTCGGCGCGGGGTCCTCGGCGGGGGTGTCGAGGGAGTCGATGTGCCCGGCCATGTCCGCGAGGACCGGGTGCCGGTAGAGGCCCGCGACGGAGACGCCGGGGTGGTGCTCGCGCAGGGCCGAGGCCATGCGGGCGGCGGTCAGGCTGGTGCCGCCCATGGTGACGAAGTCGTCGTCGGCGCCGGGCCGGACGCCCAGCAGTTCCTCCCACAGCCCGGCCAGGCGGGCGGCGGTGCCGTGCAGTTCCCCGGTCCGCGCGGGGCCGTCGTCGCCGGTGGTGGGCAGGGGCCAGGGCAGGGCGTCGCGGTCGACCTTGCCGGAGGTCCGGGTGGGCAGGTCGTCGACCTCGGCGAGGACGGGGACGAGGGCGGCGGGCAGCCGCTCGGTCAGCAGCTTTCTCGCGCCGCCGCGGTCGAAGCCGGGGCCCGGTACGAGGTAGCCGACGAGGAGCGGGGAGCCGGACGGGGTGGTGCGCACCGCCGCCGCGGCGCCGCGCACGCCGGGGAGTTCGCCGAGCGCGGCGTCGATCTCGCCGAGCTCGACGCGCCGGCCGCCCAGTTTGACCTGGTCGTCGGCGCGGCCGGTGAAGACCAGGCCCGCCTCGTCGGCGCGGACGAGGTCGCCGGTGCGGTAGGCGCGCTCGCTGTCGAGGGCGGCGCAGGGGCGGAAGCGCTCGGCGTCCTTGGCGGGGTCGAGATAGCGGCCGGTTCCGACGCCCGCGATGACCAGCTCGCCCTCGTCGCCGAACGGGACGGGGTCGTCGTTCTCGTCGACGACGGCGAGCTCCCAGCCGTCGAGCGGCAGCCCGATGCGGACGGGCTCGCCCGGTGTCATGCGGGCCGCGCAGGCGACGACGGTGGTCTCGGTGGGGCCGTAGGTGTTCCACATCTCGCGGCCGGGGACGGCGAACCGCTCGACGAGGCCGGGCGGGCACGCCTCGCCGCCGACGATCAGCAGCCGGACGCGGTCCAGGGACTCCTGCGGCCACAGGGCGGCGAGGGTGGGCACCGTGGAGACGACGGTCACCGCCCGCTCGATCAGCCAGGGGCCCAGTTCGTGGCCCGCCCGGACCAGGGAGCGCGGGGCGGGGACCAGGCAGGCGCCGTGCCGCCAGGCCAGCCACATCTCCTCGCAGGAGGCGTCGAAGGCCACCGAGAGGCCGGCGAGGACCCGGTCGCCGGGGCCCAGCGGCTCGTCCCGGAGGAAGAGCGCGGCCTCGGCGTCGGTGAAGGCCGCGGCGCTGCGGTGGGACACCGCGACGCCCTTGGGGGCACCGGTGGAACCGGAGGTGAAGATGATCCAGGCGTCGTCCTCCGGCAGCGGGAGCCGGGACGCGGCCGCCACCGGCCCGCGCCGGCCGGGGGCGAGCGAGCCGTCCGCAGTGACGATTCCGCAGACGTCGGCCTCCTGGAAGACCGTGGCCGCGCGTTCCTCGGGGTCGTCGGCGTCCACCGGCACGTACGCGGCCGAGCAGCGCAGGACGGCGAGGATCGACAGGTAGAGCTCCGCGGTCCCGGAGGGGACGCGGACGCCGACCCTGTCCCCCGGTCCGACTCCGGCCGCGCGCAGCCGGCCGGCCCGTTCCTCGACCGCCGCGCACAGTTCCCGGTAGGTGAGCACGCCGGCCTCGGTGTCGAGGGCGGGGGCCTCGGGGTGCGTGGCCGCCGTGGTGTCGAGGACGTCGATCAGGGTGCGCTCGCCGTGGGGCGGCGCGCCCGCGTAACGCGCCCGCCCCACCGAGGGGGCCAGTGGGGTGGGCGGCGTGGAACCTGAAAGAGTCGGGGACATGGCCTTACGCCTCAATTCGACGTCGGGGATGCGGACGCCCCGCGGACGTCCGCACCCACAGACGTCGCTCCGCACCCACGGGTTCGTACGAACGAGGCCAATGTTCCGTAAATCGAACACCCGGCGGAGATGTCTAGGGGCGGACTCTTTTCCACCGTACGTGTCGTTTCTCCGGAAAACCACGGTTTTCCCGGACCGGGACCTCAGCCGACCCTTGGCGAAGAGTTGACCTGCGGCTGAGGTTGTTTTCGGGAAAAAATTCCCCCGTTCGGGGCACCAGAACAGGGAACCGCGGGCTCAGTGCTCCATAATGCGGCCCGCCTCGACCTCGATCCGGCGGGTGGTGTGCACGGCGTCGAGCATCCGCCGGTCGTGGGTGACGAGCAGGAGCGTGCCGGTGTACGAGGCCAGCGCCGACTCCAGTTGCTCGATGGCCGGCAGGTCGAGGTGGTTGGTGGGCTCGTCGAGGACGAGCAGGTTGACGCCGCGGGCCTGGAGCAGGGCGAGCGCGGACCGCGTCCGCTCGCCGGGCGAGAGCGTCGCGGCCGGGCGCAGGACGTGCTCGGCCTTGAGGCCGAACTTGGCCAGCAGCGTGCGGACGTCCCCGGGGGCCAGCTCCGGGACGGCCGCCCCGAACGCGTCGAGCAGCGTCTCCGGTCCGAAGAACAGCGCCCGCGCCTGGTCCACCTCGCCGACGACCACGCCGGGGCCGAGCGAGGCGCTGCCCGCGTCCAGCGGCAGCCTGCCGAGCAGGGCGGCCAGCAGGGTCGACTTGCCCGAGCCGTTGGCCCCCGTGACCGCGACCCGGTCCGCCCAGTCGATCTGGAGGTCCACCGGGCCGAAGGCGAACTCGCCGCGGCGCGCCTCGGCACCGCGCAGGGTGGCCACCACGGCGCCCGAGCGGGGCGCCGCGGCGATCTCCATCCGCAGCTCCCACTCCTTGCGCGGCTCCTCGACGGTGTCCAGCCGCTCGATGAGCCGCTCCGTCTGCCGGGCCTTGGCCGCCTGCTTCTCCGTGGACTCCGCGCGGAACTTGCGGCCGATCTTGTCGTTGTCGGTGGACTTGCGGCGGGCGTTGCGCACGCCCTTCTCCATCCAGTTCCGCTGGGTGCGGGCGCGGGCCTCCAGCGCGGCGCGGGTGTCCGCGTACTCGTCGTACGCCTCGCGGGCGTGCCGGCGGGCGCGGGCGCGCTCCTCCAGGTACGCCGCGTAGCCGCCGCCGTAGAGGTTGACCTGCTGCTGCGCGAGGTCCAGCTCCAGCACCTGGTTGACCGTGCGGGTCAGGAACTCGCGGTCGTGGCTCACCAGGACCGTGCCGGCGCGCAGGCCGGTGACGAAGCGCTCCAGGCGGTCGAGGCCGTCCAGGTCGAGGTCGTTGGTGGGCTCGTCCAGGAGGAAGACGTCGTAGCGGCTGAGGAGGAGGGAGGCGAGGCCCGCGCGGGCGGCCTGGCCGCCGGACAGGCTCGTCATGGGGCGGTCCAGGCCGACGGTCAGGCCGAGTTCGGCGACGACCTCCTCGGCGCGTTCGTCGAGGTCGGCGCCGCCGAGTGCCAGCCAGCGCTCCAGGGCCGTCGCGTACGCGTCGTCGGCGCCCTTCGCGCCCTCGACGAGCGCCTCGGTCGCCTCGTCCAGCGCCGCCTGGGCCTCGGTGACGCCGGTGCGGCGGGCGAGGAACGCGCGGACGCTCTCGCCGGGGCGGCGGTCCGGCTCCTGCGGGAGGTATCCGACGGTGGCGGTCGGGGGGCTGAGGCGGAGGGCGCCCTGCTCGGGGCGGGTGCCGGTCTTTCCGTTTTCGCCGTCCTCGCCGGCTCCGGCGAGGAGGCGGAGGAGGGTGGACTTGCCCGCTCCGTTGGCCCCGACGAGGCCGATCACGTCGCCGGGGGCGACGACGAGGTCGAGGTGCGAGAAGAGGGTGCGGTCGCCGTGGCCGGCGGAGAGGTCTTTGGCGACGAGGGTGGCGTTCATGGCGGGTCGAGCGTACCGGGCCGGTGGGGCGGGGTTCGAATGGGTTCTTGCTCGCCGCCCCGGGCCGGGCGCCGGGCGGGGGCTTCGCCCCCTGCACCCCCGCAAAGCGGCTTCGCCGCTTTGTCCTCAATCGCCGGACGGGCTGGGTGCCCCTCCCCGCCCTTTCACCGTTTCTTCCGGGGCAAGCCCCGGGGCCCCGCACCGCGCTGCGCGCGGTAGGCGGGGGCTGCGCCCCCTGCACCCCGCCTCGGGGCTCCGCCCCGGACCCCGCAACGCGGCTGCGCCGCGTTCGTCCTCAAGCTCCCCGGAGGGGGCGACCCCCAGACGGGCTGGATAGCGCGCCCGGGCGCGAATTCAGCCCGTCGCCCCCTCCGGGGAGCTTGAGGACAGCGCCCGGAGGGCGCTTCGGGGGGCCAGGGGGCGAAGCCCCCGGTCAACGCGGCGAAGCCACGTTACGGGCCCCGGTGGGGGCGCAGGGGGCGCAGCCCCCGCCTACCGCGCGCAGCGCGGTGCCGGCCCGGGCGGAGCCCGGAAGAAACGGTGAAATGGGGGTGCCCCCTCTGGGGGAGGGGCCGGGGCACCTCACCCCTCCGCCACCACCACACCCCCGAACGTCCGCACAACCACCACCCACCCCCTCCCCACCGACCCCGCCCCCACCCCATGCGTCCCCGCCCCCAGCCGCCCCTCGAACAACTCCCCCACCCGCACCCGGCCCAGCCGGTCCCGGCGGTAGGACGTGACGCGCACGCGGCAGGCCGTCGACAGTTCCAGACGGGCCGTCCCCGCCTCCAGCGACAGTGCCGTCACCCGGGGATCGGGCACGCCCCGCGCCAGGGCCTGCTCGATGCGGGCGACCAGGACCGGCAGCGGGGAAGCGGAGTCGCCGACGAAGGCCGGGGACACGCCCGCCTCGGCGAACTCCCTTCGGACGGACGGCAGTTCCACGGAGGCGTCCGGCAGCACCACCCCGTACTCCCGCAGTTCCTCCGGCGCCGTGCCCGTCACGTCCCGCCCCACGTCCACACCGATACCGGCCGCGCGCAGGGCCGCCGCGAGGCGGGACAGCGACGCCGGGCGGCGGCCGAGGAGGAGCACCCGGCTCGGGGGCGGCGGAGGAGGAGGCTCCGCCGCGTACGCGGCCGGGTGGAAGCGGAAAGGGCCGATCCGGGCCGTCGCCACCGACGTCCCGTCCCGCCACGCGAAGTCCCGCCAGACGACGGCCCCTTCGGCGTCGCGTTCGACCGTCGCCGTCACCGCCCCGCACTCCGGCCGCCCCGCGCAGTCGGGGCATGCGTACAGGACATGCCGTCCGCCCGTCGGCGGCGGCGGAACGGCCGCCGGCAGCAGGCCGGAGGCGGTCGGCGGGAACTCCTCCAGGTCCGCCAGGCGCAGCAGCAGCGGTCTGCCGTCGACGGCGAAATCGACGAAGTCCCGGCGCGTCCGGCACGACGGACCGGTCAGGACACCGCCGGCGCGCGTCGCGTGCGCCAGCCCGAAGGCCGCGTACCCCGCGCGCCCCGCGTAACCCGCGTACTCCGCTGACATGTGCCGAGTATTCCCCGGACCGTTCCCGTTCGTGCGCCAACCGGGCCCAACACGGCGGGGCAGCAGGTACCTTCACCCCATGGCAAGCGACGTGATCGTGGTGGGGTCCGGGGTGATCGGTCTGACCACCGCCGTCCTCCTCGCCGAGCGCGGGGCGCGGGTCGAGGTGTGGACGCGCGAGACGGCCGCGCAGACGACCTCGGCGGTGGCCGGCGGGCTGTGGTGGCCGTACCGGATCGAGCCGGCCGACGCCGTCGCCGAGTGGTCGCTCGCCACCCTCGCCGTTCTGACGGAGCTTGCGCGGCGCCCGGAGGAGACCGGGATCCGGCTGGTGGACGGGGCGGAGGCGGGCACCTCGGTGCGCGAACTGGGCGCCTGGGCCCGCCGCGTGCCGGGCCTGCGGGACGCCGCGCCGAAGGAGACGCCGAGGGGCTGGGACCGCGCCGTCCGCGCCCGGCTGCCGCTCGCCGACATGCCCGTCTTCCTCGGCCACCTGCAGCGCCGGCTCGGCGCGGCGGGCGGCACGGTCACCCTGCGTCCGGTCAACTCCCTGGCGGACGCGGGCCGGGCGGCGCCCGTCGTCGTCAACTGCTCGGGCCTGGGCGCCGGTCACCTCGCGGCGGATCCGCACGTCCACCCGGTGCAGGGCCAGCTGGTCGTCGTGGAGAACCCGGGCGTGACCGAGTGGTTCGCGGCCGCGGCCGACGACCGGGCCGCCGACACGCTCTACGTCCTGCCCCAGCCGTACGGCCTCGTCCTCGGCGGTACGGCGCGCGCCCACGTGTGGGACCGCACGCCGTCGCCGGCCGTGGCCCAGGCGCTCATCGCCCGCTGTGCCCGGGTGCATCCGGGCCTGACGGGGTCGAGGGTGCTGGCGCACCGGGTGGGGCTGCGCCCGGCGCGCCACCGGGTCCGGCTGGAGGCCGGACGGCTGCCCGGCGGCGCGCTGCTGGTGCACAACTACGGGCACGGCGGTGCGGGCGTCACGGTCTCGTGGGGCTGTGCGCGGGAGGCCGTGGCGCTCGCCCTCACGGAAGGTGCGTGAGCGAGGGGACGCCCAGCCCGCGCGGGCGGTCCGCGGAGGCCGGCGGCGGTACGGCGCCGACACCCGACGTGGCGCGGGCGAAGGCCCGGTAGCCGCCGACGAACGGCAGGTCCGCCGAGGTCGCCGCGAGGTCCACGGTCAACTGCGGCGTGGTGGAGGCGGGTTCGATGAGCCCGGCGTCCGTGCCCGCGACGATCAGGGCCAGGCGGTGTCCGGCCGGGACGACGTGGTCGGTGGCGGCCAGGTCGAGGGTGATGGTGTAGGGCCGGCCCGGGGTCACGGCGCGGCCGTGCCGGGCGGACGCGTAGTGGCCGAGGTCCGCCCAGCCGCGGCTGAAGACGGTGCGGTCGACCTGCCGGGCGTCGGCCTCGGTGCGTTTGAAGCAGCCGGTGTCGCCGGTGGTGCCGCTCCCCCAGCAGGTGCGGTCGGGCAGGGTGCGGATGCCCTCGCCGTCGGCCGCGTAGTCGCGGACGGCGGCCGGGCCCAGGTCGACGAGGACGGCCGACAGATGGGCGGAGGAGGTGGACGGCGTCACGCGCAGCCGCACCGTCGAGGAGCCGGACAGGCGCAGGTCGCGGGTGAGCGGCCGGGTGACGAACCCGGCCTTCTCGGGCGTCGCCCGGTCGACCGCCGCCGACCAGTCGGCCTCGCTCCGCCGCGGGTCGTCGGTGAACCGCGCGGTCGTGCCCGGCCGGGCCTGGTCGAGGCCCAGCGTGCCGACGCCGGCGACGGGTCCGGCGGACGGGCGCAGGGTGGTCGCGCGGGTGCCGGCCGGCGGCCAGGCGCGGTCGGTGGACCACTGGTCGGGGGCGCGCTCGACGTCGGCCATCGGCTCGCGCTCGACGCCGTTGTCGTAGCCGAGCAGATAGTGGTCGAACCAGCGGTGCAGGGTGGTCACCCACGCCTCGCGGCGGAAGTCGAACGGGTCGACGTGCCCGGCCGACGACAGCCAGATCTTGCGCTCCACGCCGTTCGCGGCGAGCGCGTCCCACCACTGGCCGAGGTGCTTGGTGCGGACGTTGAGGTCCTGCATGCCGTGCACGGCGAAGACGCTGGCCTTCACCCGGGCCGCGTCGCGGACGTAGTCGCGCTCGGTCCACAGCGGCGTCCAGTCGCCGTTGCGCGGCGCGCCCTCGACGAGCCGGCGCTGGACGTCGGCGCAGCGGGCGTGGGCCTCGTCGCTCCCGACGCGGTGGGCGAGCCCGTCGGGGCCGCTGCCGAAGAGGGCGGCGCCCTTGGCGAAGTAGTAGTCGTACCAGGAGCTGATGGCGCCGATCGGGACGATGGTCTTCAGCCCGTCCACGCCGGTGGCGGCGACGCCGTTGGCGACGGTGCCGTCGTAGCTCTTGCCGATCATGCCGACGGCCCCGGTGGACCAGCCGGCCGTCACGGGCGTGCCGCCGGTGCGCGAACCGTAGCCGCGCGCGCGGCCGTTGAGCCAGTCGACGACGGCCTTGGCGGACTGGACGTCGGAGCGGCCGCCGACGTCGACGCAGCCGTCGGAGCGGTTGGTCCCGGCCAGGTCGACGAGGACGACGGCGTAGCCGCGGGGGACGAAGTAGTTGTCGTAGTGGAGCGGGAACTGGACGGGGTTGCCGCGCTCGTCGTAGGTCTTCTTCTGGCTCTCGTTGCCCCGGCCGCAGCAGGAGTAGTACGGGCTGGCGTCCATGATCACCGGTACGCGGCGGCCCTGTTCGGCGGGTTCCCGGGGGCGGACGATGTCCACGGCGACCCGGTCGGTGCGGCGGGTCCCGGTCCGGACCTCCACCCACACCGACTCGCGGACGGCGCGCGCGTAGGAGTGGACGGGTCTGCTCTCGCCGGATCCGGCCTGTCTGTGCTCGCCGCGCCCCCGGTCGGGTGCGGCGTACGCCTGACCGGGTGGCGACAGGAGGACGGCCAGCAGGGCGGCGAGGGCCGTCGCGACGAGGGTGGTCCACGGTATGCGGGTGTTCCGCTGGAGTTTCGGCACGGGCGGGACAGTACGCGTGTCAACTCCCGTGCAGAAGGGGAGCGGAGGAAGTTCAGGGTCTGCGGACGGGCACGGTGGCGGAGGTGAGGAAGAACGTCACGGCATAGGTGAAGCGGCCGTTCGCCGCCGCCTCGTCGAAGCGGCCGACGAAGCGTTCGGCCTCGGCCGGGGAGAGGTGGCCCTGCTGGGCCGCGGTGCGGGCCCAGTCACGGATGCCGTGGACGTGGTCGACGGTGCGGGGGTCGCGGACGACCAGCGTGTGCGCCTCGGCCGCCACGTCGTCCAGCCCGCGTTCGGCGAGCATGGCGGGCTGCTGGTGGGCGAGCGCCCCGCCGCGCACCCCGTCGTCGACGCGCAGGGCGAGGACGCGGCGGGCCAGTCCGGGTTCGCCGATGTCCAGCACCTGGGTGCCGTAGTCGAGGGCGGCGAGCACGACGCGTCCGCCGGGCAGCACGACCCGCAGCATCTCGTCGATGACCCGGCCCGGGTCGGCCACGTGCTGGAGGACGAGGTCGGCCCACGCGCCGTCGAAACTGCCGGTGCGGAACGGCAGATGGTGGGCGTCGGCCACCAGCGACGCGTGGACGCCGCCCGCCCGCGCCGCACCGGCCATGGCCAGGGACAGGTCGGCGGCGACCGCGCGGGCGCCGGTCTCGGCGGTCAGCGCGAGCGCCGTCGTGCCGGCTCCGGCGCCGACGTCGAGGAAGCGCTGCCCGGACCGGGCGCGCAGGAGGGTGCGGAGGCGTCGTTTGTAGGAGGTGTGGAACGGCGAACGGGTCCGCCGCCGCAGGGTGGTCACCAGGTGGGCGGGGTCGGCACTGGCATCCACGTCCGACCAGGGACGCGACAGCGTGTGTTGGGCCATGGCCGGTGATCGTAGGCCGGGCGGGGGCCCCGATGGGCGGTCCTGGCGGCCGGTCACCCCCGACGGTGACGGAACGGTCCTCCGGGGCCTTTCGGTGGCCGGAATCATTCGCTCCATGGGGTGTCCGCCCTCCGCGATGACGGCCGGATGTCAGTCACATGTCCGTATTCGGCATGGACATTCCCAGAGCGGCAATGAATGCATAGGCTGCGACCGATCTTCGTCTCCACCGGTCATCCGCTACCGGCCGTCCGCCCGCTACGAGTTGGAGTGTCCCGTGCGTCCCAGACTTCTCGTCCCCAGCGCCGCCGCTGCCGCCGCCTTCCTGCTGCTCGGGGTCCCCGCGTCGGCGGCCGACGGCACCCCCGGCGCCCCGGGTCTCGGCGACTCCTACTACCCGGAGGCCGGCAACGGCGGCTACGACGTCTCCCACTACGACCTGCGGCTGAAGTACCGGCCGGCGACGGACAGGCTGGAGGGCACGGCGACCCTCACCGCCACCACCACCCAGGCCCTGTCCCGCTTCAACCTGGACTTCCTGCTGGACGTCAAGGAGGTGCTGGTCAACGGGAAGAAGGCCGCCTTCGCGAAGACCGGCGTCCACGAGCTGGAGGTCACCCCGGCCGCCGCGCTGCCGCAGGGCAAGCACATCACCGTCGTCGTCCGTTACAGCGGAACCCCCTCCTCCGTCAAGGTAGGGAAATTCACCGCCTGGCAGCGCACCCCCGACGGCGGGGTCGTCGCACAGGAGCCGGAGTCGGCCGCCTGGTGGTTCCCGAGCAACGACCACCCGCGCGACAAGGCCACCTTCGACGTCTCGGTCGCCGTCCCCGACGGCACCCAGGCCATCAGCAACGGCGCCCTCGCCTCGCAGACCTCCAAGCTCGGCTGGACGCGCTACAACTGGCGCTCCACGCAGCCGCAGGCGCCGTACCTGACGACGCTGGCCGTCGGCAAGTTCGAGATCACGACGGACACGACGGCCAACGGGCTGCCGGTCGTCAACGCCTACAGCAAGGACCTGGGCGACCGGCTCGCCCCCGCGAAGGCCAGCGTCGAGCGCACCACCGAGGTTCTCGACTGGGCGAGTTCGGTCTTCGGCCCGTACCCCTTCACGGCGGCCGGCGGCTACGTGCCCAACGTCCCCACGCGCTTCGCGCTGGAGACCCAGACCCGGCCGTTCTACAGCCCGGCTCCCTTCGCCAACGGCGCCAACGTCTCGCTGGTCGTGCACGAGCTGGCCCACCAGTGGTTCGGCGACAGCGTCTCGGTGAAGAACTGGCGGGACATCTGGGTCAACGAGGGCTTCGCTTCCTACGCCCAGTGGCTGTGGTCCGAGAAGGAGGACGAGGGCACCGCGCAGGAACTCGCCGACTACACCTACGCCCAGTACCCGGCGGACGACGCCTTCTGGAAGGTCAAGCCCGGCGACCCGGGCGCGGACAAGCAGTTCGACGGGGCCGTGTACCAGCGCGGCGCCATCGCCCTCCAGGCGCTGCGCAACACCGTCGGCGACGAGACCTTCTTCGCGACCCTGAAGGGCTGGACGGAGAAGAACCGCTACGGCAACGCCTCCGTCCAGGACTTCGTCGCCTACGCGGAGCAGGTCTCGGGCAAGAAGCTCGAGCCGCTCTTCGACACGTGGCTGTTCACCACGGGCAAGCCGAGCGCCGCGAAGGCGGCGGAGGCGGGCATCGGCGGGCCGGCCGCGAAGGACGCGCGTTCCCTGGCCGCCGCGAAGCCGGGGAAGCCCGGGAAGCAGGCGAAGCCGGCGCAGCCCAAGTCGTGGCAGCAGATCCGCTCCGCGCTCGCCGCGCACCAGCACTGACGCGACGGCGGTCCTCGCCTCCCGGCTCTTACAGCGACGGTGGTACACCACTACTGTTGAACCCTCGGAGAGCTGGGAGAGCGAGGCGCCGCGCATGGTCATGGACGAAGACGCCGGGGAAGCGGAATCCCTCGCCCCGGAATCGCTCACCATCGATGAACTGGCCGCCCGCGCCGGGGTGACCGTGCGCACCATCCGCTTCTACAGCACCCGCGGGCTGCTGCCCCCGCCCTGTCTCGGCCCGCGCCGCGTGGGCCGGTACGGGCCCGGGCACCTCTCCCGGCTCGCCCTGATCGAGGAGTTGCAGCACCAGGGCCTCACGCTGGCCGCCATCGAGCGCTATCTGAGCCGCCTCCCGGACGACCTCAGCGCCAACGACCTGGCCATCCACCGCGCGGTCGTGGCCTCCTGGGTGCCCGACGCGGCGGCGGAGACCAGCCGCGCCGAACTGGAGCGGCGCGTCGGCCGCCCGCTGACCGACGAGGACGTCGACAAGCTCGCCGCGATGAACGTGCTCCGGCGCGAGGAGGGTGCGGACGGGGAGGTCCGCTTCGAGGTGGACCCGGGGCTGCTGGGCGTGGGCGTCCAGCTGCTGGCCGTCCCGATGACGCTGGACACCCTGCACGCCGCCCGGACCGTCCTGCTGGACCACGCCCGTTCGACGGCGCGCGAGCTGACCCGGCTCTTCCACGAGGAGGTGTGGGGGCCGTACGCGGCGGGGGCGACGGACCCGGAGGAGGTGGAGTCGATGAAGTCGCTGTCGGCGCACATGCGGCCGTTGGTGGTGCAGGCGCTGGTGACGGCGTTCCAGCGGTCGCTGACGGAGGAGTTGCGGGCTACGTACGGGGGGTGAGCGGGGCGGGTGAGCGGGTGTGCGCTTCGCGGTGGGATGCCCCTGCCCCCTTTCGCCGTTTCCCGGGGAGACCCCGGACCCCAATCGCCCTTCGGGCGATGTCCTCAAACGCCGGACAGGCTGGATCGGCCTGCCTGTGCTTCGGCCTCGCCCGCTCCAATTGCTCCCTCGTGCGCGCCGGTTCGTCCCTCGGGCGGGCCACTTCGTCCGGTACGGGCCGGCGCGCACAGTCCGGCGCAGGCCGTTTCCGTGCGGGATTCCGGAGTACGGAACCGGGGGTTTTCCCCATGTCGTCCCCGGGTGTCCGTCCCGTAGCGTTCTTGGTCGTCGGCCCGGGGAGGGACCGGCTCGTCGATCGTTCTCCGGGGGACCCCCATGCGTCGGACCGTCCGTCTTCTCACCGCTCTCGTGGCCACCGGCACGGCCGTCGCGGGGCTGAGCGCCTGCGACGGGCTGACGCCGGGCAAGACCTTCCAGGACGACGCGACGCCGAGCGAGAAGGTCACATCGGTGCGGGTGGACAACAACTCCGGCGGCGTCCGGGTCCGGGGCAAGGCGGGCCTCGACAGGGCCGTCGTCCACCGCGAGGTCGAGTACCGCGACGGCCACCGGCCCGAGGGCGCCACGCACCGGTTCGAGAACGGGACCCTCGTCCTGGCCGACTGCGGGGACGAGTGCTCGGTGAGCTACACCGTCGACGTGCCGGCCGGGACGCCCGTGACCGGGGAGAACAGCAGCGGCGAGGTGAAGCTGTCGGACGTCGGCGCGGTGCGGGTGACGACCCATTCCGGGGCCATCGAACTCGACGGGGTCAGCGGGGACGTCACCGTCGGGGCGAGCAGCGGCCGGATCCGCGGGCGCGGTCTGCGGGGCGGCGCGATCCGGGCGACCACGTCCAGCGGGGAGATCGACCTCACCGCCGCCGTCCCGCAGGACGTGACCGCGAGGACGTCCAGCGGGCGCCTCGTCCTCACCGTGCCGGACGCGCGCTACCGGGTGTCGGCGCGGACGAGCAGCGGTGGCAAGGACATCGGGGTGTCCCAGGACCCGGCCGGCAAGTACCGCCTCGACCTCACCACGACCAGCGGTGAGATCAAGGTCGGGCAGGGCTGACCGCGCCGCCCCGCGCGGGACGGCGCGCCGAAAGGGTCCGGGGGCGTCAGACCGGCCAGTGCTGCCGCGTCACCGCATAGTACTCGCGCAGCAGTTTGGCCAGGCCGGGGGCGAGCCGGGAGTGGAAGAGCAGCTCCGGCGTGGGGGTGAACTCGGGGTCCGTCTCCTCGGCCCACCGGGCGGTCGCCGGGCGCAGGTCGTTCTCGATCCAGCCGTGCCAGTCCACGGGGATCCGCCAGTTCTGTTCGTAGCCGATCGCGATCGCGTGGTCGACGGCCACGTCGACGATCTGCTCGCGGGTCCAGGCGCGCAGCGGCGGGCGGACGGGCGTGAAGTCCTCCAGGCCGCTGCCGGTGCCGTCGCTCTCCCCGAGGATCCGGCCCGCCATCTCCTGGGCGAGCAGCGGCGAGAGGTGCAGTCCGTCCCGGTAGGTGCCCGTCATGATCCACAGACCGTCCATGCCGCCCTGACCGACCAGCGGGAAGCCGTCCACGGACACCGGCCGGTTGCCCACCTGCACCTTGGACACCTTGCTGTCCCAGATGTTGCGACGGATCTGGCGGTGGGCGCACTCCAGGAGGAAGACCACGTCCCGGACGTCCGCGGACCCGTGCGGTTCCGCGGAGACGATGTTGGTGGCGCCGACGTAGACCTGCCCGTCGCCCCGGGGCACGATGTGCAGCCCGCAGGCGAACGAGCGGTTGGGGGTGCGCAGTACACTCCGGGGCGCGGTGCCGTCCTGCGTCGCGACCAGCAGCGAGACGCCGTAGCCGCTGACCAGGCGGGGGATGCGGGGGCCGGCCGGCAGGCGGTCCAGCAGGTCCTGGGTGCGCGCTCCGGCGGCCAGCACCACCTGTCCGGCGGTGAGCGTCCGGCCGGAGGCCAGGGTGACGCCGGTGACCCGGTCGCCGGTGTGCTCGACTCCGACGGCGAGTTCGGGGGCGAGGACGCCGCCCGCCTTGACGAACGCGGCCTCCAGCCGCTCCATCAGGGCGGTGGCGTTCACGGCGTGCTCGCCGGGTATGTGCACGGCCTTCAGCGCGCGGTGCAGCGGGTCGCTGTCGAGCCAGTCGATGTCGGAGGGGTCCACGTCCTCGAACGGCTCGGAGCGGCGGACGAGTTCGGCGCGCATGGCGGCGAAGCTCGCGTCGTCGATCTCCGGGATGCCCACGGTGTTGAGGACGACCGTGGTGCCGTCGGCCGTCCTGATGCCGTCGCCGCCGGTCTCCTCGGCGAGGGCGTCCAGCCAGTCGGGCCACAGCCGGGTGGCCCGGACCCCCAATTCCAGTTTGGCGCGGCCGTATTCACTGGCCAGGAGCGAGGTGGTGATCTCGCCGAAGCAGCCGAGCATGGCCCCGGCCGCCGCCGAGCCCGCCCAGGGCCGGTGCGGTTCGCCGACCAGGGCGACGTGTTGCCCGCGGCGTGCCAGGACCAGTGCGAGGGAGAGCCCGAGGGCTCCGTTGCCGACGACGACCACGTCCGTGACATCCGGATCGGGCCCTCTGGAACCTCCGTGTGCAGCGTGCATCCCAAACCCGTTTCTTCATGGTGACGACAGAGGAAGGGGTGGTGCGTGGCGCGGTTCCGAAAGGAGGAGCAAAGGAGGAACGAAGGAGGAGCAAAGGAGGAACTGTCGCCTGGAATGCGGACGCTGCGGGGGCCGTGTGCCGGCCGGGCGGCTCGCTGCGGTGCGCTCTGTTCAGGCGTGATCGAACCGTACCGGGACAACCGTTCAACTACCAACGACTGTCCCGGAATTGGCAAAATCACGTCTCGGCCGCCGGTCCTGGTCCGTGCCTAGTCCGTGCCTGGTCGGTGCCTACGTCCGTACCTAGTCGGTGAAGAATTCCCCCTTCTCCGCCTTTTCCCGCAGCAGCGGGGAGGGCGCGAACCGCTCGCCGTAGGCGGCGCGCAGTTCCTCGGCGCGGGCGGCGAAGCCCGCCGGGCCGCCCTCGTAGCCGTTGATGTACTGGAGCGCGCCGCCGGTCCAGCCCGGGAAGCCGATGCCCAGCAGGGAGCCGACGTTGGCGTCCGCGACGGAGGTCAGGACGTTCTCCTCCAGGCAGCGCACGGTGTCCAGCGCCTCGGCGAAGAGCATGCGCTCCTTCAGGTCCTCGAAGGGAACGCCGTCCGGGGTGACGTCCCCGCCGAAGTGCTCGGCCAGCCCCGGCCAGAGCCCGGCGCGCTTGCCGTCCGCGTAGTCGTAGAAGCCCGCGCCGCCGCTGCGGCCCGTGCGGCCGAACTCCTCGACCATCCGGTCGAGGACCGCGTCCGCCGGGTGCGGGGCCCAGGTCCCGCCGGCCGCCTCGGTGGCCCGCCGCGTCTCGTCCCGGATCTTCCGGGGCAGCGTGAGGGTGAGCTCGTCCATCAGCGACAGCACCTTGGCCGGGTATCCGGCCTGCGCGGCGGCCTGCTCCACGGACGCGGCGGGGATGCCCTCGCCGACCATCGCCACGCCCTCGGTGATGAAGCGGCCGATGACGCGGGAGGTGAAGAAGCCGCGCGAGTCGTTGACGACGATGGGCGTCTTGCGGATCTGCCGCACCAGGTCGAAGGCGCGGGCCAGGGCCTCGTCGCCGGTCCGCTCCCCCTTGATGATCTCCACGAGCGGCATCTTGTCGACGGGCGAGAAGAAGTGCAGGCCGACGAATTCGCCGGGCCGCTCGACGCCCTCGGCGAGCAGGGTGATGGGCAGGGTGGAGGTGTTGGAGCACAGCAGCGCGTCCGGCGCGACGACGTGCTGGATCTCCTGGAACACCCGGTGCTTGAGCGCGGGGTCCTCGAAGACCGCCTCGATGACGGCGTCGCAGCCGGCCAGGTCGGCGGCGTCCGCGGTGGGCGTGATGCGGGCGAGGAGCTCGTCGCGCCCGGCCTCGGTGGTCCGGCCCTTGGCCAACGCCTTGGCGAGGAGCCGCTCCGAGTACTCCTTCCCCTTGCGGGCGTTGTCGATCGAGACGTCCTTGAGGACGACCTCGATGCCCGCCTTGGCGCAGGCGTGGGCGATGCCGGCGCCCATCATGCCCGCGCCGAGCACCGCCACCTTGCGCACCGGGCGCGGCTCGGGGCCGGCGGGGCGGCTGCGGCCGGCGTTGACGGCCTGGAGGTCGAAGAAGAACCCCTGGATCATGTTCTTGGCGGTCTGCCCGGTCGCCAGGCCGACGAAGTACCGCGACTCGACGGTCGAGGCCGTCTCGAAGTCGAGCAGCGCGCCCTCGACGGCGGCGGCGAGCACGGCGCGGGGGGCGGGGTAGGGGGCGCCCGCCGTCTGCTTGCGCAACGTGGCCGGGAAGGCGGGGAGGCTGGCGGCGAGCTTGGGGTGCGAAGGGGCTCCGCCGGGGATCCGGTAGCCGTCGGTGTCCCAGGGCTGGCGGGACTCCGGGTGCGCGTCGATGAACGCGCGTGCCCTTTCCAGGAGTTCTCGCTCGGTCTCCACGACCTCGTGCACCAGCCCGGCGTCCAGGGCCGCCCGCGGGGGATACTGCGTGCCCTGGACGAGGACCTTCAGCAGCGCATCGGTCACGCCGAGGAGGCGTACGGTGCGGGTGACGCCGCCCCCGCCCGGGAGCAGGCCGAGGGTGACCTCGGGCAGGCCGATCTTCGAGCCCTTGGCGTCGAGGGCGACGCGGTGGTGGCAGGCGAGGGCGATCTCGTAACCGCCGCCGAGGGCGGAGCCGTTGATCGCGGCGACGACGGGGACGCCGAGGGTTTCGATGCGGCGGAGGTCGCGCTTGACCGCCTCGATCGCGGCGAACGCCTGCTCCGCGTCCTGCGGGCGGATCGCGATCAGCTCGCGGAGATCGCCGCCGGCGAAGAAGGTCTTCTTGGCGGAGGTGACGACGACGCCGCGGACCGTCTCCTTCTCGGCGACGAGCCGGTCGGCGGCGGCGGTGAGGGACGTCTGGAAGTCCCGGTTCATGGTGTTGGCGGACTGGTGGGGGTCGTCGAGGGTGAGGGTGACGATGCCGGTGTCGTCCTGGGCCCAGGTGATGGTGTTGGTGGTGGTCATGTGGGTGGTCTCCGTTGCTGGCGTGCTGGTAAGTGGGTGGTGTGGATGAGCCCCGGCCCCTCCCCCAGAGGGGGCACCCCCACTTTCACCGTTTCCTTGCGCTCCGCGCGGTTGGTCCTCAAGCGCCGGACGGGCTGATTTTCAGCCCGTCCGGCGCGGAGCGCGCGAGAAACAGTGAAAGGGCGGGGCGGGGAGAGAAACCGCCGCCTTCGGCGGCTACACGCGCTCGACCACCGTCGCCACCCCCATCCCACCCCCCACGCACAGCGTCACCAGCCCGAACCGCCCGCCCCGCCGCTCCAGTTCGTCGACGACCGTCCCCAGCAGCATCGCCCCGGTCGCCCCCAGCGGATGACCGAGCGCGATCGCGCCCCCGTTCACGTTCACCTTCTCCATGTCCACACCCATCTCGTCCACGAATCGCAGCACCACCGCCGCGAACGCCTCGTTGATCTCGACGAGATCGATGTCGTCCATCGTCAGCCCCGCCTTCGCGAGCGCCTTGCGCGTCGCCGGCGCCGGGCCGGTGAGCATGATGGTCGGCTCGGAGCCGGAGACGGCCGCGGAGACGATGCGGGCCCGCGGCGCGAGCCCGTACCGCTCGCCCACCTCCCGGTTGCCGATGGCGACGAGGGACGCGCCGTCGACGATGCCGGAGGAGTTCCCCGCGTGGTGCACGTGGTCGATCCTCTCCACCCAGTGGTACTTCTGCAGGGCCACCGCGTCGAAGCCGCCCGCTTCCCCGATCGCCGCGAACGACGGCTTGAGCCCGGCCAGGGTCTCCGGCGTCGTGCCGGGCCGCAGGTGCTCGTCGCGGTCGAGGACGACGAGCCCGGCCCGGTCCCGTACCGGCACGACGGAGCGGTCGAAGCGGCCCTCCTTCCAGGCCGTCGCCGCCCGCTCCTGCGAACGCGCGGCGAAGGCGTCGACGTCGTGCCGGCCGTAGCCGCCGATCGTGGCGATCAGGTCGGCGCCGATGCCCTGCGGGACGAAGCCCGTCGCGAAGTTGGTCATCGGGTCGCCGAACCAGGCACCCCCGTCGGACGCCATCGGCACCCGTGACATCGACTCGACGCCCCCGGCGAGGACGAGGTCCTCCCAGCCGGAACGCACCTTCGCGGCGGCCAGGTTGACGGCCTCCAGACCCGACGCGCAGAAGCGGTTCTCCTGGACCCCGGCGACGGTGTCGGGGAGCCCGGCCGCGATGGCGGCGATCCGGGCGATGTCGGAGCCCTGCTCGCCGACGGGGCTGACGACGCCGAGCACGATGTCGTCGACGGCGGCCGGGTCCAGCTCCGGGAGGCGGCGCCGCAGCTCGTGGATCAGGCCGACGACGAGGTCGACGGGCTTGGTCCCGTGCAGGGAGCCGTTGGCCTTGCCGCGCCCGCGCGGGGTGCGGATGGCGTCGTAGACGTACGCTTCGGTGCTCAAGTCAGCAGCCTTCCTGGGGAGTAAGGGGTGTCAGGCCAGCAGCGCACGGCCGATGATCTCCTTCATGATCTCGGTCGTGCCGCCGTAGATCGTCTGGACCCGGCCGTCGGTGAACGCCCGGGCGACCGGGTACTCGGCCATGTACCCGTAGCCTCCGTGGAGTTGCAGACAGCGGTCGGCCACCCGCTTGAACAGCTCGGTGGCCCACCACTTGGCCATCGAGGCGTGGACGGCGTCGAGTTCGCCGACGCCGTGCTCGGCGATGCACCGGTCGACGAAGGTCCGGGTGACCGCGCACTCGGTGGCCATCTCGGCGATCTCGAAGCGGATGTGCTGGAAGCGCGCGATCGGCCCGCCGAAGGCCTCGCGCTCCTTGACGTAGCGCTTGGTCTCCTCCAGCAGGTGCTCGGCCGCGGCGGCGGACCCGACGGCGATGGTCAGCCGCTCCTGCGGCAGGTTGGCCATCAGGTGGCCGAACGCGCCGTGCAGCTCGCCGAGCAGGTTCTCCTTGGGCACGCGGACGTCGCGGAAGAACAACTCGGCGGTGTCCTGCGCCTTCTGCCCGATCTTGTCGAGGTTGCGCCCGCGCTCGAAGCCCGCGGCGCCGCGTTCGACGACGAACAGGCTCAGGCCCTTGGCCCCGCCCTCGGGGGTGGTCCGGGCGACGACGACCACCAGGTCGGCGAGGATGCCGTTGGAGATGAAGGTCTTGGAGCCGTTGAGCAGCCAGTGGTCGCCCATGTCGACGGCGGCCGTCCGGATGCCCTGGAGGTCGGAGCCCGCGCCCGGCTCGGTCATGGCGACGGCGCCGATCGTCTCGCCGCCGCAGAACCCCGGCAGCCAGCGCCGCTTCTGTTCCTCGGTCGCCAGGGACGTCAGGTACGGTCCGATGATGTCGTTGTGCAGGGGGACGGCGAAGCCGGCGGCCCCGGCGCGGGCGAACTCCTCGGCCAGGACGGCGCTGTGGCGGAAGTCGGTGGCGCCCCCGCCGCCGTACTCCTCGGGGACGGCGAGGCCGAGCAGGCCCTGCCGCCCGGCGGCCCGCCACGCCTCGCGCGAGACGATGCCGTCCTTCTCCCACTGCTCGCGGTGCGGGACGAACTCCCGCTCCAGGAAGGTCCGCACGGTGGCCCGGAAGCCCTCGTGCTCCTCGTCGAAGAGCTGACGCTTCATTGCCGGGGGCCTTTCTCGTCGTCCTGGTGATCGTCGAGGCGGGGCACGCCCCAGTCGCGGGCCACCTCCGCGGTGTGCGCGCCCGGCCGCGCGGGCGGCCGGCGCAGACCGGCCGGGGTCGCGGAGAAGCGCGGCGCGGGGGCGGGCTGGACGGTGCCGTCGTGGCGGGTGAAGGTGGCGCGGGCCGCGAGGTGCGGGTGGTCCGCGGCCTCGCGCAGGGACAGGACGGGGGCCACGCAGGCGTCCGAACCCTCGAACACCTCCGTCCACTCGGCGCGGGTGCGCCGGGCGAACCGGTCGGCGACGGCCCCCCGCAGCTCGCCCCAGCGGCCGGGGTCGTCGCGGGCCGCGGCCACTTCTCCCGGCAGGTCCAGCAGCCGGGCGAACTCGGCGTAGAAGCGCGGCTCCAGGGCTCCGACGGCCATGTGGCCGCCGTCGGCGGTGGCGTACGTGCCGTAGAACGGCGCCCCGCCGTCCAGCAGGTTGGCCCCGCGGCGGTCCTGCCAGCTCCCGGCGGCCAGCATCCCGTGGAGCATCGCGGTCAGGTGCGCGGTGCCGTCGACGATGGCCGCGTCCACGACCTGTCCGGTGCCGGTCGTCCGGGCGTGCCGCAGCGCGGCGAGGATCCCGACGACGAGGTAGAGGGAACCGCCCGCGTAGTCGCCCAGCAGATTGGCGGGGGCGTACGGCGGCCCGTCGGCCTCTCCCGCCAGTCCGAGCGCGCCGGTGACGGCGATGTAGCCGATGTCGTGCCCGGCGGCGCCGGCCAGCGGGCCGTCCTGGCCCCAGCCGGTCATCCTGCCGTACACCAGGCGGGGGTTGCGGGCCAGGCACGCCTCCGGCCCGACGCCGAGCCGCTCGGCGACGCCGGGCCGGTAGCCCTCCAGGAGCACGTCCGCGCGCCCGACGAGGTCGAGGACGGTCTCCGCCCCTCCGTCGCCCTTGAGGTCGACGAGAACGGAGCGCTTGTTGCGGTTGGTGACGTCATGCCGGGGGTCGATGCCAAGTCCGGGCCCGCCGGGGCGGTCCACCCGGACGACGTCGGCGCCCAGGTCGCCGAGGAGCATGGCGGCGAACGGGCCGGGGCCGATGCCGGCGAGCTCGACGACGCGCAGGCCGGTGAGCGGGCCGTCGTTCGCTGTCTCCGCCATGCGCACTCGCATCTCTGTATGACAAGGCCGCTGTAACACCCGTGATGTTAAGAACGTGTTCCAGTTTCCACAAGCCTCGTTCAGCCGACCGGATTTGACGGCCCGGCGTCCAGCACCGCGACCAGTCTCTTGGGAGCGATGGTGCGGTAGCTCTCCTCGACCCAGTCGCAGAGCAGTTCCACGGGGGTGTCGCCGGTGCGCAGCGGCACGGACACCCAGCCGTGCCGCCCGAGCCCGTACCGCGTGGGCGCGGCACCCGGCACGGCGAGGGCGTGGCCGTGGGCCTCCTCGTCGACGAGCTTGACGGCGATGCCGGCCTCTTCCTCCGGCCCCCCTTCACCGCCGAGGAAGACGAAGATCTTCTTGTTGACCTTGACAACGGCGTTGTCGCCCCAGGGGAACTCCTCGGCGGCGCCGGGGAGGGAGAGCGCGAAGGAGCGGATTTTGTCACGGGTGGTGGCGCTGTTGTGCATGTGTCACACGGTAAGGGGTGGCGGCTCCGGGGAAGGCGACCCGATCAGGGGGCCAGGGGGCCCTCCGGCGCGGCGACGGCGGCCACGAAGCCGCCCCAGGAGACGTCCGTGAAGACGATCGGCTTGCGGCCGGTGTCTTTCGAGTCACGGACCGGTATGAGGCCGGTTATCTTCTGGGCGGGGACTTCGACACAGCCCTCGCCGCCTTGGCTGTATGAGCTCTTGCGCCAGTTCCCTATAGAGGGATCACGCTGGACCGACATGGATACAACTCCTCAACTGCCTTGGCAATAAAAGACCTTGTCGCATCTTGATCGAGAGCGATCCGATGCAGGTGATCGTAGAGGCGGCTGAGGATGGCGATGTCCGCTCGACCGGCAACGAACAAACCGGAGACATCACCCCGAGGGCGCCACGCCCCCATACGGCCGTTTGGCTCCTCCCACATGGTCACGAACCCGACATCCTGGTTTTGAGACCCCGTCCCGAAGGGCAGAACGCGGACTTCGATGTTCGGGTCATGCGATCGATCGATCAGGTGGAGCAGTTGTTCGCGCATGACGCGCTCGTTGCCGATCGTTTCGTGCAGGACGGCTTCTCGGATGATGACACGGAGTGCCGGGGCATTCGCCCTCTGCGTGATGGCCCGGAGCTCCCGGCGATAGACCACCTTGTCTTCCAGGGTTCCGCCCCGCCTGCACATGCCCGCTTCGAGGGACAACCGGGTGTGCTCCTCGGTTTCCAGCATCGGAGGCATCCAGTGAGAACAGATCTGCTTGACCTTGACTGCTCGTGAGTGCTTGACCAGGTACCTCCTGACGCGCTCGGAGTCGGGGTTGTCGTCGAGCCCGTCACGGAGCTTGAAGAGGCGCCCACGCGCCTCAAGGGCGTTGTCGATGCGACGTACAACGTCACGCCGGGGCACGTGACGGCCCTTCTCGAAATGCGCGATGGCCGTATGGTCCAACGCCACCGCCCTGCCGAGCTTCGCCTGGGTCCACCCCTTCGCGAGCCGCTGCTCCTTGATGGCCGCGCCGAGCTCCGCTACACGCTGTTGGTACAGATCAAGTGGCTCCGGCCCAGGCATAGTTGTGTACCCCACTTGCCTCTTCGTGATGCGCACGTCCCGAACAGGGTTGAGCATAGGGGTGAGGGCAGATACCAAGTCGGCGGAACCGGGCACCCGGATCCACACGGCTGACGCCGCGTTCGATTACTGCTGTCGTGATGCCCGACCTCTGACGTCGCACACGTCGATCGACGCATGCATCCGGCCAACCTGAGCGCGAGGCGCCGGAAAACCGGTGGAACAACGCCGCTGTGCGCCATTACCGTGCTGCCGATCCAAGTCGCCTGGTCAAGGACGTGCCGTTGTACACCCTGTGAGACCTCCCGAGCGCTGATTCGTCGCGCGTGGCGCATGTGCGCCGCGCTCCTTTCCGCTGCGGACTTCTCACCGGAATCAGGGTCACCCGTCGACGGAAGGGCGTTACCGGGCGGGGAGGGCGAATGCCCTTCAGAGAAGCCCTGCCTCCACCAGCAACTCCCGCACCACCCTCACCCCTTCCTCCCCCAGCGCCCCCAACGGCGGCGCCGTCGCCGCGCAGTCGATCACGCCGAGGAGGCGCAGCGCCACCTTGAACCCCCCGATCGCGGACGCCGTCCAGCTGATCCCGCTCCCCGCCTCCACCAGCGCGAACAAGGCCGCCAGCCGGTCCTGTTCGGCCACGGCCGCCTTCCAGTCACCCGCGCGCGAGAGGGCGCACACCCGCGCGTACCCGGCCGGATCCACGTTCCCCAGCCCGGCCACCACCCCGTCCGCCCCCATCAGCAGCGCCGCGTCGACCGTCAGCTCGGAGCCGGTGAGGACGGAGAACGAGGACTCCAGCCCGCGCAGCCGGCGCTCGACGAGCAGCCGGCGCAGGGCGTTCGTGTCGCCGCTGCTGTCCTTGAGGCCGACGAGGGTGCCCTCCGAGGCGAGGGACAGCAGCACTTCGCCCGGCAGCTTGCTGTGCACGGAGGACGGGATGTCGTACGCGAGCAGCGGCAGCCCGCCCCCGCCCCGGACGCACCGGAAGTGGCCGGCGGTCTCCTCGGGGTGGACGCCGCTGTAGAACGGCGCGGTGGCGACGAGGACGTCCGCCCCCGCCTCCGCCGCGTCGCGCGCGTGCTCCAGCACCCGCGGCGTGGTCATGTCGATGACCCCGGCGAGCACGGGCACCCGCCCGCCCGCCGCCTCGACGACGGTCCGCACGACCGTGCGCCGCTGCCCGGCGGTCAGATGGGCGGCCTCCCCGCTGGTCCCGAGGGCGAAGAGCGCGGAGGCACCACCCGCGAGCAGGTGCTCGACGAGCCGGCGCAGGGAGCCGGTGTCGACGTCACCACCGGGGGTGAACGGCGTGCACAGGGGCGGGACGAAGCCGGAGAGTCGCACGGGGGCCTCCAGAGGAACGGACGTGGGCATGCCCGTTCCTACCCGCCCGCCACCGCCTCCACCAAGGCCCGCCGGCACAGCGCGTCCGCCCGCCGCGTCGTCTCCGGCAGCCGGAAGTCCCGGGCCAGGGACAGCACATGGGCACAGGCGCCGTCCAGGCCCACCCGGTGGCCCACGGAGACGAACACCGGCTTGACGCCGGCCCGGGTGCGCAGAGCCCGGCCCACCTCCTCGTCCCCGTCCAGCAGCGGCGACCAGTCGCCCCGGCCCGGGCCGGGCGGCGCGTGGCGGAAGGTGAAGGGGCCTTGACCTGCTAGTCCGCGAGGTCGGGTAGGTGAGCGTAACCATGCATGAGTGAGTGTCGTTGTCAGAGCGTGAATCTGACGGAATGGGCGAAGACGCAGGGCGTGCATCCGCAGACCGCGTATCGCTGGTTCCGTGAGGGGACGTTACCGGTACCGGCTCAGCGAGTCGGGCCACGCACGATTCTGGTGAATATCGACGCGAACACCACGCCCGAGGCCATCGGAGGTCTGGGCCTGTATGCCCGCGTGTCCTCACACGATCAGAAGACCGATCTGGAACGCCAGGTCGCTCGGCTGTCGGCGTGGGCGGCGAAGGCCGGTCACCGAGTCGTTCGTGTTGAGGCGGAGATCGCTTCCGGGATGAACGGCTGCCGTTCCAAGGCCCGGCGTCTGCTGGCCGACCCGAACGTGACCTGCGTGGTGGTGGAGCACAAGGACCGGCTCGGCCGGATGAACGTCGAGCTTGTCGAGGCCACCTTGTCCGCGACAGGCCGTCGCCTGCTGGTCAGCGATGTGCACGGGCATCGGACCGTCCAGGCCGACCGGCGTGCCCCTGGGCGTGGGGGACCCCGCCCCCGCATCCCCGGACCACGGACACGATCCGTGCCGCCGGACGCGGCGAGTACGCGGGCAACCAGGACATCCACAACCGTTCGGGATGTCCGCAGTAAGCAGGAATGAGTCCAAGACTCACTCCTGCTCACTGATTAGGAACGGTTCTTGGCGACGCCGATCGTGGGCAGCCCGGTCAGCACGCCCAGGTGCGCGGCCAGCCCGAAGCGGCGCGGGTGGGCGCGCCCGTACCCGTCGCAGACCACCAGGCCGGGGTCGGCGTCCAGGCGCCGCAGCGCGGTGAGCACGGCCGGGATCTCGCGGAAGGCGAGCAGGCCGGGCACGTAGGGGAAGGCGACCCGGCCGACGGCGGTGGCCTCGGCCACGACGTCGAGGGTGCGCGCGTCGAGCGCGACGGCGGCCGCGGCGACGAGGTCCCGCTCGTCGTCGTAGGCCACGTCGACGCCGACCGCGGTGAGCGGCGCGCCGGGCGGCGGCCCGGGCTCGTCGAGGACGACGCGGGTGCGCAGCTCGAGCTGGACGGCGAGCGCCTGCTGCTCCGTGGTGGGCCAGTCGGGGGGCAGTTCATCGGACGTGTGGTTCATGACGCGGCCACGGTACGGGACGGGAGGGACGAGCCCGTAGCCTGTCGATCATGTTCGTACTGGAGCTGACCTACATCGCGCCCCTGGAGCGCGTGGAAGCCGCCCACGCGGAGCACATCGCCTGGCTGGACGCGCACTACGCGTCCGGGCTGTTCATCGCCTCCGGCCGGAAGGTGCCGAGGGACGGCGGGGTGATCCTCGCGGTGGGCGTCGACCGGGCGAAGATCGAGGAGATCACCCGGAGCGACCCGTTCTCGGTGGCGGGGGTGTGCGAGTACTCGATCACCGAGTTCCTTCCCACGAAGACGGCCCCGGCCCTGGAGACGTACCGCGAGGAGCGGCCTCCGGCCTGACGGCGGGGGTCAGGGCACTCAGTCGTCAAAGGTTCATCCTTTCGGCCGGGGCGGGTGGCCGGCCGATCCGGGCCCGCCGGCCGGCCCTCAGCATGGGTCCATGACCGATTCCTCCGGCGGGCGCACCGCCG
This sequence comes from Streptomyces sp. AV19, assembly GCF_015999245.1. GTDB lineage: Bacteria > Actinomycetota > Actinomycetes > Streptomycetales > Streptomycetaceae > Streptomyces. The sequence continues at coordinate 135,720 of NZ_JAEAMR010000022.1, forward strand.
CCGCACCACGCTGCCGGCCGCGGCGGCCACGACGGCCGCGGTGGCCGCCGCCCGGGAGGCCGAACGGCTGTGGGTGGCGGGCGAGTTGCATGACTTCGTGACCCACCGCCTGGCCGCGATGACCCTGCCGGCGAAGGCGGCCGGCGCCCGACGACCGGGTGGCCGCGCCGCTGCGCGACATCGAGCGCGCCGGCGACGAGGCCATGGCCACGGCCCGGCGGCTGCTGCGGGTGCCGGGCCAGGACCGCCCGCACCGCGACCCGCTCCACGGGCTGGACCGGGTGCGCGAACCGACCGAGGGCTTCCGGCGCGAGCACCCGGCCACGCGCGTGGAGCTGTGGGTGGACCCGGGCCTCGGCGCGGAGCCGGTGCCGGGCCTGGCGGCCTCGGTGCACCGGATCGTCGCCGAGGCGCCGGCGAACTCGGCGCGGCACTGTCCCGGCGCGCGGGCGGTCGTGGTGTCGCTCCGGCGGTCGGCGGGGCGGCTGTTCGTGTCGGTGCGCGACGAATGCGTCCGAGCGCCTGCCGTGCCTCGGCGCGCCCCCGGTGACGGCGGCGGGCTGGGGCTGGCCGGGATCGCCGAACGGGCGGACGCGATCGGCGGTTCGCTGACGGCGGGACCGGTGCCGGGGGGGCTGGGAGGTGCTGGCGGTGCTGCCGGTGCGCTGACCGGGCGGCGGAACTGTGCGGGGTGGGCCGGGTGTTGGGCCGGGGGACGCCCCGGACGGAAGGGACGTTCGGGGCGGCGGGGCACGGAAGGCAGCTATGCCACGATCCCTTGGCACTTGGCGTGTTTGCTTGAATTTCGTAGGCGCAGAGGCCAAATGCCGGTTTTTCTCAAGGGCCGTGATGCATATCACTCCCGAATCAAGCACTGACCCCCTCGATCCGCCGTCTCCCTGTGCGTAGAACCCCGGGTCCCACCGCCCGGCAGTCAACCAACCGCAAGGGAGCAGGCGTTGTCCCCTGTCATCGATCAGGCCGTCCAGGCGCAGCTCATCGCGTCCTCCCCGCGCCCTCGCCCGATCCCCGCCCATCTGCGCTACGAGCCCGCCGACCCCTTCGCCGTGCACATCGCCTTCCCCCCGGCCGCCTCGCTCGACGGGTCCGAGGTCGAGTGGGCCTTCGCTCGCGACCTGCTGGCCGGCGGGCTGCTGTCGCCCTCGGGCGGCGGCGACGTCCGGGTGTGGCCGTGCGGCCCGGACCGCACGGTCCTGGAGTTCCACGCCCCCGAGGGGGTCGCGATGATCCAGATCGACACCGAGGAACTGCGTGGCTTCCTGGCCCGCTCATACGCGCTGGTGCCGGTGGGCGGTGAGACCGGGTTCCTGGACCTCGACGGCGACGTCGAGGCGCTGCTGCGGCAGATCTGAATACCGACCGGTCGGAAGGGAGCTCAGGGGTTGTTCGTGAGGGGGATGTACGCGAGCCAGTCGGTGCCCGGGAGACGGTGGGGTCTCCAGTTACGGGCGTACGGCGGCAGACGGGAGTCGCCGGGATCGTGGAGCAGAGCGACGGGCTCGGACGCGGCGGCCCGGACGATGTCGGCGGTGGTGGCGGAGCGGTTGTTGCCCATGGTCTGGGCCGAGGCGCAGCCCGCCTCGTAGCCGACGGGCTGTGCGCGCGGCCCGGTGACCAGGCAGGGGGCGGTCAGCCCGAGGCGGCCGAGCTCCCGGGCGGCGCGGCGGTAGCGCACGGTGGTGTCCCGGGCGTCCGCCGCGTTCGCCCGCAACTCCTCCGCCTGGACGGCGAGGTGGCCGGCGAGGACGGCGCACAGCAGCAGGGCGACGGCGTGGCGGGGAAGGGACGGCCGGGCCCTCCGCACGGCGCGGACGGCGAGGTCGGCCACGGGCAGCGCGAGGAGGGCGTAGGCGGGCAGCAGGAAGCGCGGGGCCGCGTAGTCGAGCAGCAGGAGGTAGGGGGCGGCGAGCAGGAGCGCGCAGGCGACGGGGAGGTGGACGGCGGCGGCACCGGCGCGGCGGCGGGCGGCGAGGGCGCACGCGACGGTGACGAGCGCGGGGAGCAGCAGCCACCACAGCGTGTGGGTCGGCGGCGGGGCCGCGATGTGGCAGGGGCGGCAGAGCTGGGGGCCGTCGAGGCTGCGGTAGGCGGCGCGCAGCCCGCCGCCGAAGTGGCCGCCCATGCCGCCCTCGGTGTCACCGGCGACGCGGAGCCGGGCACCGATGCCGCCGAACCGCGCGTACGCCTCGACGGCCCACTGGACTCCCCCGAGCGCGGGCCCGCCGAGGACGGCGGCGACGGTGCCGGGCCGCCGCCACTCCCGTACGGCCGCGCAGGCGGCCAGCATCGGCAGGGAGAGCCAGACGCCGTCGTGCGCGCGGAAGAGGGTGGCGGCGGCGAGGGTGCCGGTGAGCCAGGTGAGCGCCGTGGCGCGGCCGGGCCCGTGCCGGGCGCGCAGGAACCAGCCGGCGGCGGCGACCGCGCACAGCGCGACCCAGAGGTTGGGCATGGCCTGCGGGCCGTAGAGCACGGTGGTCCACAGGGTGCAGAAGAGCAGGGCGGCGAGGGCGGCGCGGCCCCGGGAGAGCAGCGGCTCCCACACCCGGTACGCGGCGAGGAGCGCGGCGGAGGACAGCAGCGCGAGCACCACGCGCAGCACCGGCACCGAGGAAGTGAGGGCGACGACGGGCGCGGCGAGGAGGCTGATGCCGCGCGACCTGGGGGCGCTGAAGAAGGCGGCGGGGCGGTGGGGGTCGGTCTGCGAGAGGTAGACGGTCTCGTCCCAGCCGAGGTCCATGTGCGCGACCGCGTAGCACAGTTGCAGCGCGGCGAACGCGAGGGCGACGGCCGGGAGCGCGGCGCGCGCGGCGCGGGGCGTGGAGACCATGGACCGTTCTACCGCACCGGCGTCAGGAAGTCGCCCTCGCCCGGGACGCGGTGATCTCCGCCTCGGCGGCGGCGCGGTCGGCCCAGCGGGCGCCGTCCACCGACTTGCCGGGCTCCAGCTCCTTGTAGACCTCGAAGAAGTGCTGGATCTCCAGCCGGTCGAACTGCGGGAGGTGGCGCAGGTCGCGCAGGTGTTCATGGCGCGGGTCGCCGGCGGGGACGCAGAGGATCTTGGCGTCCTCGCCCGCCTCGTCGTACATGCGGAACATCCCGATCGCCCGGCAGCGGATCACCACGCCGGGGAAGGTGGCCTCGCCGGAGAGCACGAGGGCGTCCAGGGGCTCGCCGTCGGCGCCGAGCGTTCCGTCGACGTAGCCGTAGTCGGCCGGGTAGCGGGTGGAGGTGAAGAGCAGCCGGTCGAGCCGGATGCGGCCGAGCGCGTGGTCCATCTCGTACTTGTTGCGGCTGCCTTGCGGGATTTCCACGACGACGTCGAAGTCCACGGGGGCTCCTCGCTCGGGTAGATGACGGCCCGTCACCTTTGACGCGGCCGCGTCCCATGGTGGCGCGACGGGCGGCCGGGCACCATGGTGCCTGCGGGGTGGGGGGTTTGCCCCTGGCCCGCCCTTTCACCGTTTCTTCCGGGCTCCGCCCTCGGCCCGGCACCGCGCTCCGCGCGGTGAGCGGGGGCTCCGCCCCCTGCGCCCCTGCACCCCTGCCAGGGCTGCGCCCCTGGACCCCCCTTGCGGGGCTGCGCCCCTGCGCCCCGCTTCGGGGCTCCGCCCCGGACCCCGTGTCGCGGCTTCGCC
>NZ_JAEAMR010000022.1:139475-162361 GCF_015999245.1 Streptomyces sp. AV19
TGTAGAGGAAGTTGAAGTCCATGGACAGGACCTGCTTCTCGCTCTTGGGGTAGGGCAGGAGCTGGAGCGGGAAGTTCCAGATGCCGTCGATCTGGGACGGCCATATCTGGAAGTCGCCGGGAGAGCTGGCGTCGTAGCGCCAGTTGTAGTCCTTGGCGGTCTTCAGCAGGTTCTTCTGGCCCTCCAGGCAGGGGGCGCGCCCGCCGACGAGCTCCTTCCGGTAGTCGAAGGGCAGCGGGGGCAGGTCCTTGTAGCCGGTGTTGGTCTTCCAGTTCTCGACGAAGGAGTAGGACTGGTCGATCTCGCTCTTCCACTCCGCCGGGCTCCAGTCGCCGCCGCCCTTGGCGCCGCAGAAGTGCCCGTTGAAGTGCGTGCCTATCTCGTTGCCGTCGAGCCAGGCCGCGCGCACCTGCCGCAGGGTGTCCTTGATGTGCTCGTCGGTGGCGTAGGAGATGGCCGAATCACCGGGTTTGTGCTGCGGCGGGCGGTACATCTTCGCCTTGGACTTGGGCAGCAGGTAGGTGCCGGTGAGGAAGAACGTCATCTGCGCGTCGTTCTTCCTGGCGGCCTCGCGGAAGTGCGAGAAGAGGTGGTCGTCACCCTCCAGCGCGCCGTCCCAGGAGAAGACGACGAACTGCGGCGGCCGTTCACCGGGCTTGAGCTTCGCGGGCTCGGGCTGCTTGGGCTGCGGTCCCGTGTAGGACGTCGAACCGTCCCCCAGCACCCGGACCTTGCCGTCCCACTTCTCCTCGGGCTTCTTCTTGTTCTTGTCCTTCTTCGGGGCGTCCGTCGGCGGACGGGAGGCGGACGGCGCGCCCTTGCGGTCGCCGCCGGCCTTGTCGGTCTTGTCCCCCGGGCCGGAATCGCAGGCCGACAGCCCGAGGGCGAGAGCGGCAGCGGTGACCAGAGCCGACGCGGTGTGCACGGTTCTCGTCGACATCTTCTTACCCCCTGGCACCAAAACGGATGTTCTGCCCCCAGTATCACAGGCGAACCGGAAGGGCCCGTTCGGCCCCCTGGGCCGGGGACCGGACGAGCCCCGTACGTCAGGTGCGGTAGGCGAAGTAGACCGCGTCCGGGTAGGACGCCAGGATGCTCGCCATCGACTTCCGGTAGGTGTTCGTCGAGTGGTAGGTGAGGTACGGCATGCCGTAACCGCTGCGGTACGTCGTCATCATGGAGTGGTCCTTGGCCCCGTCACCGTCGAAGTCCATCTGCAGGACGTCGCCGACCTCCATCTGGAAGACGTTGGACAGCGGGGTGACGCGCTTGGAGTTGAGCGCGTACCACGACCACTCGTTGACGCCGATCCAGCTGTCGGACTGCCGCGTGTTCTCGTACCACCACTTGCGGTAGTCCGCGGAGCCGCCGGTCTCGGGCTTCCAGCCGCCGGCCTTGAGGGCCTGGCTGAGGAAGTTGGTGCAGTCGCCGCCGGCCTCGTTGAACTTGCGGTAGGCGGGGTTGTAGTTCCGCCAGTACTTCTCCGAGTACGCCGCCATGGCCGCGTAGTTGTAGGAGGTCCGCTTCTTCGGCACCGCGCGGACGGGCCAGGAGGTGGACGCCTTGGGCGCGTCGGGCGTCGTCGTCGCGACGCCGGCCGTCCTGGCCGGGGCCGGAGCCGGGGCGTTGACCGCCCGGGGGCCGTCGTCGGTGGCCTTGATGCCGGTCAGCTCCCACCGGCCGCCCTTGGCGGCGGTGAAGCCCAGCTCGTGGTGGGCCTTGAAGCCGGTCGTCGCCGGCTCGTCACCACGGATCTTCTTGTACCGGAAGGTGGTGGTCTCGGTGACCCGGACCGTGGCGCGGGCGCCGGTGACCCGGACGCCGTCCACGGACACCTTGGTGTCGCCGGCCGTGTACACCTCGCCCAGCGCGGCGAGCCGCTTCTTGCGGGTCCGCAGCGAGGAGACGCCGTCGCCCTCGGTGCGGATCGTCCGGGCCGAAAGGCCGGCCTTCTGCCCGGTCCTGCCGGCTATTCGGCGCGCCGGGCGGCCGTCCACGAGCGCCTCGGTGCGCTCGGTCAGCACGGCGGCGGCGACGCGGCCGAAGGCGTCGGCCGTGGCCTTGTCGACGGTGGCGGCGCGCGGCGTCGCCGCGCCCGCGGCGGAGGCGGGCAGCAGGACGGCGGACACGGCGCCGGCCACCACCACGCCCACGGCGGATCTGAGTGTCGTTGACTTCACGAAGCTTCCCCTTGTCACCCGGCCTCTCCACGACCGGGTGGGGAATCTTCGCATGATCTTCCCGACCGACGGGCCCTATGACGGGTTGCGTAATGGAAACGGAACCCAAAGGTTCATACCGCCGTCATTTCCGATCAGAGACAGAAAGAAGGTGTACGTGACCACTCAGTCGACGCCCCAGCCCGACTACCGCCGCCGCGCCCGCGCCTACGCGGTCTTCGCCGTCACCGTCCTCGGCGTCATCGCCGATCTCACCCTCCCCCTGCTCCGCCCGTCGCAGCACCGATTCCTCGGCGCGACGGGCGACGGCGGAGGCGACTCGGACGGCTGACCCCGGCGGCGGCCCTGACCCTCCGCACCCCCCGGGCGGGTGATCTGTCCGTACCCTATGGGGTCTTTCACCCGGATCGGTCCGGCAGACGCGCGACCATGCGTCGAGGGTTTTCGTCCCGCCAGTCTCATGGCACTTTCCCGCTGGAGGTAGGTGTGTCCACCATCGCTCAGGTGTTCCCCGCTGTTGAGCCCGATCCGGTCGAGGAGCAGTTGGCCGACGACTACGTCGAGCTCCTCAGCGCGTTCTCCCGCGTCGACACCGCCCTGCGCGAAGGGTCGTGGGAGACGCTGCGCGACGAACTCGACCAAGTGGTCGCGGCGGCCGAGGACATGTGGAACACCCTCGCCGGCAGCGGCGAGGACGACGGGGACGAGGAGGCCGCCGCGCCGCCCGCCGCCGACGCCGGCCGGGTCGGCGCCCTCGTCGCCCGGCACCTCCAGCAGTTCCCCGTACCCGCCCGGCCGGAGCCCGTTCCCCCGGTGACGGCCGACGCCCCCTAGGGCGTGTCCGCCCCCGCCGGACCGTCCGTCCGGCGGGGGCGGCACTGAACTCCCGCCGGCTGAGCATGCTCCAGAGCATGGCAGCTCCTCGGATCCTCATCGTCGGCGGCGGCTTCGCCGGAGTCGCGTGCGCCCGCCGCCTGGAACGCCTGCTGCGGCCGGGCGAGGCACGGATCACGCTCACGGCCCCCTTCGACTACCAGCTCTATCTGCCGCTGTTACCCCAGGTGGCCTCGGGCGTGCTGACCCCGCAGTCCGTGGCCGTCCCGCTGCGCCGCAGCCTGGCGCGCACCCGGGTCGTCCCGGGCGGCGTCATCGGCGTGGACCCCGCGGCCCGGGTGTGCGTCATCCGCAAGATCGACGACGCGGTCCTCGACGAGCCGTACGACGTCCTCGTGCTCGCGCCCGGCGGTCGTCCACGCCCTGACCTGCGCTGACGATCTGTTAACCTCGCTCGCGTTCACAGCACATAAGCAACACATAAGCGATTGGCGGGGGAATGGCGCAAGAGCGTGGCGGCAGATCCGGGAGCAGCGGGTCGGCGCTGGTGAACTGGGGGCCGGCGATCCTGTTCGGCGTGATCCTGCCGTTCGCCACGTACGGGTTGCTCACCGACCGCGGGGTGAGCAAGGTGACCGCGCTGTTGCTGATCTCGCTGTGGCCCGTCGTGGAGACCCTGATCTCCCTGGCGGTGCGGCGCCGGGTGGACGAGTTCGGCGTGATGATGCTGGCCCTGATGCTGCTGGGCGCGCTGAGCGCGGTGGCCTTCGACTCGGCCGAGATGGTCTTCGTCAAGGACTCGGCCATCACTGGTCTGCTGGGGCTGGTATACCTGGGCAGCCTGGCGATGCCGCGGCCGCTGATGTTCTACCTGGGCCGCCGGTTCGCCACCGACGGGACGCCGGAGGGCCTGGACCGCTGGAACGGCCTGTGGCAGTACCCGGGGTTCCGCCGCGCCCAGTACCTGCTGACCACGGTATGGGGCGTCGCCTTCCTCCTGGAGGCCGTGGTCCGGGTGGTGCTGGCCTACGCGCTGCCGACCGGGGCCATGGTGCTGGTGAACAACGTGCTGCCGGCCGTCGTGGTGGCGGCGCTGGTCGCCTGGACGATGCGGGTGGCCCGGCAAAGGCGTGCCGCGCGGGACGCGGCCGCCGAGGCGGTGGCGGCGGCGTAGGCCGGTGCGACGAGGAGGGGGCGGTACCCGGCCGGGTACCGCCCCCTTCGTCATCTCCCGTGCGCCGGGCGTCAGTTCGTCCAGGTGCCGGTCACGGCGACCGTGGTGACGCCGGGGCCGAAGGCGAGGACGAGGGTCTGCGCGCCGGTCCTGGGGCGGGTGGCGAAGGTCTGGGCGAGGACGTCGAGGACGACGGCGCTCGCGGTGTTGCCGCGCTCGGTGAGGGAGTTCTCGCTGAGCTCGAACATGGCCGGCGGGATGTCGAGGCCCTTGCTGACCTCGTACATGATCCGCGGTCCGCCGGTGTGGCTGACCAGGACGTCGGGCTGCGGCGCGAGCACGTCCGTCTCGCTGCGCAGCCATTGCCGCAGGCCGGGCATGGCCTCGGCGACCACACGGGATATCCGGGGGTTGGTGTCGAAGTGGAAGCCGAGTTCGTCGACGTCGTAGGCGATGTGCCGCAGGGTGTCGGGGGCGAGGTCCTCATAGGCGTTTTCCAGCCGGAGGCCGGGCCGGTCCTCGCGCACCACGCAGGCGGCCGCCGCGTCGCCGAAGAGCGCGGCCGAGACGAAGGAGGCGATCCGGTCGTCGTCTGGCTGGTAGGACAGCGAGCACAGTTCGACGGAGACGACGAGGGTGACCGATCCCGGGTGGACGACGGCCAGTTCACGGGCCCGGGCCAGGGCGTAGGCACCTCCGGCGCAGCCGGACTGGGCGAAGGCGAGGCGCCGGACGTCGCGGCGTAAGCCGAGCCGGCCGGCGAGGTGGGCGTCGAGTCCGGGGAGCAGATATCCGGTGCAGGAGACGAGCAGGAGGTTGTCGACCTCGTCCACGGTGGTGTCGGCGGCGGCGAGCGCGCGTTCGGCGGCGCGGGTCCCGAGGTCGGTCCCGGCCTCGGCGTAGCGACGCATCCGCGCGCCGAAGCTTCTGCCGCGTATGACCTCGTCGAACGGGTCGACGAGGGATCTGGTGCGGACCGAGGTGTTGCGCATGAGCTGGGTGGCCGTGCGGATCCTGGGGTGCCCGGCGTGCCGCCGGGCCATGTGGGCGACGACGTCGTCGAGCGTGAGGGTGTGGTCGGGCAGGCACAGCACGGGCTGACAGACGGTGGACACGCTGCTCCTTCGCGGCGATGAGCGGGGATACGGCGTGTCGAGCCAATCATGCGCGATTCAACAAGTCACCGGGTGGAGGGTGACGGGTTTCTTATGGACGGGTGACCGGAGTCGGCCAAAGCTGACCTGTACATGACCTCCATCCAATGGTGGCATGACCGGCGTCGTTCCCGTGCAGTCGTTCCGTGCAGCGGAGGGTTTCCCATGATCAGACCCATCATGACCGGCAGTGCGGCCGTGGCGCTCCTGGCCACCGCCTTCGCCCCGGGGGCGGGCGCGAGCCCCCAGGGCACTCCCCCGCCCGACAAGATCGTCATCGACGTGGTGACGGTCAACGGCTCGGGCTGCCCGGCCGGTACGGCGGCGGTGGCGGTCGCGCCGGACAACACCGCCTTCACCGTCTCGTACAGCAACTACCTCGCGCAGGTGGGCGTCGGCTCAAAGCCGACCGACTTCCGCAAGAACTGCCAGCTCGGTCTGAACGTCCACGTGCCCCAGGGCTTCACGTACGCGATCGCCCAGGCCGACTACCGCGGTTTCGCCCACCTGGAGAGGGGGGCCACGGGCCTGGAGAAGGCGAGCTACTACTTCCAGGGCATGTCGCAGACGGCCTCGCAGAGCCACCGCTTCTCCGGTCCGTTCAGCGACGACTGGCAGGCCACCGACACCACGGACGTGGCCGCCCTCGTCTACGCCCCGTGCGGCTCCCAGCGCATCCTCAACGTCAACACCGAGCTGCGGGTCGCCGCCGGCTCCTCGGACCCGGATTCGACCACCAGCTTCATGGCCATGGACTCGGCCGACGGCAGCGTCAACACGCTCTACCACTTCGCCTGGAAGCAGTGTCCCTGACCGGCGCCCGCGCAGCGCAGGGGAGGGAGCCCCATGTTCAGATCGGCGATGACCGGTGCCGCGGCCGCGGCGCTGCTCGCGGTGCCGGCGCCCGGCGCGGCCGCGGATCCGTACGGCACGCCCCCGCCTGACAAGATCGTGATCGATGTGGTGACGGTGAACGGCTCGGGCTGCCCCGCGGGCACGGCCAACGTGGCCGTCTCACCGGACAACACCGCCTTCACGGTCTCCTACAGCGACTACGTCGCCCAGGTGGGGGTCGGCTCCAAGCCGACGGACATGCGCAAGAACTGCCAGCTCAGCCTGAACGTCCACGTGCCGCAGGGGTTCACCTACGCGGTCGCCAGGGCGGACTACCGCGGCTTCGCCCACCTGGAGAAGGGGGCCTCGGGGCTGGAGCGGGCCAACTACTACTTCCAGGGCATGCAGCAGACCGCGTTCGTGAACCACTCGTTCACGGGTCCGCTCAACGACAACTGGCAGGCGTCCGACTCCACGGACATCGACGCCCTGGTGTACGCGCCCTGCGGCGCCATGCGGTTCCTCAACATCAACACCGAGCTGCGGGTGGACGCCGGCACCTCCGACACCACCAAGACCACCAGCTTCCTGGCGATGGACTCGACCGACGGGAACATCAGCACGCTCTACCGCTTCGCCTGGAAGGAGTGCCCCGCCGTGTGAAAGAGCCGGGGGCGGACCGTGCGGTACGCCCCCGGCTCTTCCCGTTCCCCCGCGCGGGGATCACATGCGGGGATCAGTCGTCGTGCGCCTCGGCCTCGACGGGCTTCGGGACGAGGAACGAGGTCCCGAAGGCGGCCGCCAGGATCGCCACACCGGCGATCATGCCGGCGACGTATCCCTCGGCCGACGTGGCGTCGGCGGGGGTCGTCGCCGTCCGGACCGCGTAGAGCGCGGCGAAGCTCAGGCCCGCGCCCAGGTTGAACGCGCCGGCGTTCAGGCCGGGCAGGAAGCCGGGGTTGTCCTTCGGGGACAGGACGATGCCCAGGCCGTTGAGCACGATGTTCGCCACGCCCGCGTAGGTGATGCCCACCAGGATCGAGGTCACCAGCAGCATGACGCGCGAGTGGGCCGGGATGGTCACGATCATCAGCACGACGGACGCCACGGAGCCGATCAGGCCGATCCGCAGCACCCTGCGGTAGCCGTAGGTGGCGGCCAGCCGGCCCGCGACCGGGCCCATCGCCAGACCCGCCAGCGCGTACGGCGTCAGCGTCCACCACGCGGACTGCTCCGCGGTCATGCCCAGGCCGGCCTCGCCGTCCTGCGCGAAGGCCGGGATCAGGCCGTTCATCACGGCGAAGACGCCGGTCATGGTGAGCACGGTGGTCAGCAGGGTCGCCCAGGTGCCGCGCTGCTTGAGGTGATGGGTGGACACCAGCGGGTGCCGGGAGCGGTCCTCGGTCCGCCAGAACAGGGCGAACGCGACCACGGCGACGGCGACGAGGATCCCGGCCATCGGCCAGTCGGCCGCGCCCAGCTTCCCGGCCTCGTTGAGCGCGACGAGCATCGCGCCGACGGAGACGACCAGCAGGGCGACGCCGGGCCAGTCCATCCGGTGGGCCTCCGGGACCTTGGTCTCCGGGGTCATGACGGCGACCATCACGGTCGCGATCAGCGCCACGACGCCCATCGCCCAGAAGACCGACTGGAAGCCGTGGTTGTCCGCGAGGTAACCGCCCGCGAGGGAGTCCACGCCGGCGATGCCGCCGTTGACCGCGGTGATCACGCCGAGCAGGGTGCCGTACCGCTTGGGCTCGGTGACCTCCTGCCGCAGCATGATCAGGCACAGCGGGACGGTCGGGCCGGACGCGCCCTGGATCACCCGGCCGACGAACAGCATCGGCACGCTCGTCGCCAGCGCGGCCACCACACAGCCGACGGCCATCAGGGCGAGCATCCCGACCAGCACCTTGCGGCGGCCGACGAGGTCACCGAGGCGGGGCAGGAAGAGGGAGAACAGCGCGGCCGAGGTGAAGAAGCCGGTCTGGGTGAGCCCGATCTCGGCGGAGGTGGCGCCGAGGCTGTCCTCGATGCTCTTGAGCGCCGGGCTGAGCATGCTGGCGTTGAGCTGGAAGGCGATGCAGGCGGTGAGGAGCGCGGTGACCAGCACGCCCACCCGGGTGGCGCGGCCGCCGCGGCCGCCCGGGGCGGCGGCGCCCGCGGCGGCGTCGGTGTGAGAAACGTTCATGCCTTGACGTCTTTGTCTGTCTTCGTTCAACGGGGCCCTCTGTTCGGCCGAACAGCGGCGGAGTGGAGCTCCGGGGCGAGGGCGCGCCGGGACTGTTCCGACGGGCGGAACGACCTGGTCACGAACCGGCCGTACTTCCAGTCCGGGGCCAAAGGTACCGTCTCCGGCGGTGTGGGGCGGAGTCGGCGGATCCGGGCGTATGGGGGTGGGTGTGTGGATTTTGTTCCCCACCCCGCCCTTTCACCGTTTCTCGCGCGCTCCGCGCGGCCCGGCACCGCGCGCTCCGCGCGGTGGAGCGGGGGCTTCGCCCCCTGCACCCCCACCGGGGCTCCGCCCCTGGACCCCGAAACCGCGCTTCGCGCGGTTGTCCTCAAGCGCCGGACGGGCTGGATTCGCGCCCGCACCGGATATCCGGCCCGGGAGCGCGCACTTCAGCCCGTCCGGCGTTTGAGGACGAGCGGCGGAGCCGCGATACGGGGTCCGGGAAGCCGCGTTACGGGCCCCGGGGCTCGCCCCGGAAGAAACGGTGAAAGGGCGGGCCGGGGGCACCCCCCTCACCCCCGGCCACCCTCCCCCCGCCCCGCCGACACCAGACGCCGCCCCCGCGACGCACCCCGGGCCGCCGGAACCCGAGGCACAGGCCCCCGCCCCTCCGGCACACTCACCCCCCGGAACGTCAGCAGCACCACACCCACCCCCGCGACAACCCCCGCCAGCCCCGCCAGCGCCCCGCCCACCACCCCGTACCGGAAGTCCTCTCCCAGCACAGCGACACCGGCAACCGCCGCCACCACAGGGTTGACGACGGTGACCGTCGCCAGCGGCGCGGCCAGCCCCGCGCCCCGGTAGGAGGACTGGGAGAGCAGCATGCCCGCGGAGGCGAGCACCGCGATGACGCCCAGCGTGGGCACGAGCGCGCCCGTACGGCCGTGGGCCAGGTCCTCCGCAGCGGCCTTGGTGAAGACCGACGCCATGCCGAAGGCGACGCCGGCCGCCGTCGCCAGGGCGACACCCCGCACCACGGGCCGCCGCGCCCGGCGCCCGGCGAGCATCAGCAGCGCGGCCCCGGCGAGCACCGCGCCCGCGAGCACGGGCCGTTCGCCGACGGCGAGGGACTCGGTGCGGGGCGGCCCGGTCAGGGCGAGCAGCCCGGCGAGCCCGCCGGTGGCCAGCAGGGCCCCGCGGCGGCCGGCCGCGCCCACCGGCCGGTGGGCGACGAGCGCGGCCATCGGCAGGGCGAAGACGATCGTGAGCGCGCCCATCGGCTGCACCAGGCTCAGCGGCCCCCAGGCCAGCGCCAGCACGTGCAGCCCCGCGCCCAGCCCGGTGAGCGCCACGGCACCCCACCAGGGGGTGCTGCGCAGGGGCCCGTACCAGCCGCCGTCGTCGTCCGTGGCGGCGACCCTCTCCTGCACGATGGCCGCGGCCGCGTAGCAGACGGCCGACACCAGGCACAGCAGCACCGACAACGCCAGTGAGCTCACGGGGTTCCTCTGCGGTCCGTACGGTGGTCACGGTGGCCACGGTCGTCGTCCATATCTCCAACGATGCCCCGTCCCGCCCGCCGCGTCGTCGTCCCCGGGAACGGACCCGGTCCTACTGCCGATGGAGTACGGCAGAGGGATGCGCGGGCGGCGGGCTCCGGGCGGTCCTTCCGCTGTAGGGGCACCGCGCGGTCCGGATTGTCCCCGACGATCCCCGGACGCCCTTTCCGCGCACGCGCCCGGCGTAATTCCCCTACGACGTTTCCCGTTGACCTGCCGGTCGGCGCAAAGTCCACTCTTGTCCGGAAAAAGCGTTGTGCCACGGGGAACCGCGTGCCATTCCTTGGAGTCGCAAACGGGAAATAGCCGAACATTTACGGGGGGAAACTCAATGTCCGGCACACCGGAAGTTTGGCATGCGCACAAATTCGACCGAGTCGAACGGAAACGGCCGTACGTCCTGGTCATCGGCGCCGGCATAGCGGGCCTCACCACGGCCTACGAGCTGGAGCGGCGCCAATTCCGCGTCGACATACTCGAGAGCAACTCCCGCATCGGCGGCCGCGTCCACACCCACCGTTTCGGCACCGGCCCGGGCGCTCCCTCGGTCGAACTCGGCGCCATGCGCATTCCCGACCGGCATCGCCTCACCCTGGAATACATCGACCGCATGGGGCTCACCGGAAAACTGCGCACCTTCAGCACCCTGCTCTCCGAGGAGAACGCCTTCCTGCACACCGACGGCGGTTTCGTGCGCATCCGCGACGCCTCCGGCCCGCTGTGCGCCGCCTTCCGCGCCGGCCTCGCCGGGCAGGGTCCCGGGCCCGGCGGGCAGGACCCCACCGTGGTCTTCGGCGCCTGGCTGACCGCCATCGTCGACGCGATCGCCCCGCCCGACCTGCGCGAGGCGCTCCGCGCGGACCTGCGCCACCCGCTGCTGGACCTGGTCTCCCGGATCGACCCGGCGCCGCACCTGCGCGGCGCCGCCCGGGACCGGATCGACCTGCACTCGCTGTTCTCCGCCCACCCCGGCATCCGCTCCGGGTGCAGCGGGCGGCTCAACAGCTTCCTCGACGACATCCTCACCGAGACCAGCCCCGCCCTGCTGCGCCTGGACGGCGGCATGGACCAGCTCCCCGGCCGGCTCGCCGCCCGCCTCAAGGGCCGGATCCTGCGCGGGCGGCGCGTCACCGGCATCGACGTGCGCGACGACGAGGTGCTCGTCAGGGTCCGCGGCACCGCCCGCACCACCGTCCGGCGGGCCGATTTCGTCGTGTGCACCGTGCCCTTCCCGGCCCTGCGGCAGATGCGCCTGCGCGGTCTCGACGACGACAAGCGCGCGGTCCTGGACGACGTGGTCTACTGCCCGGCGACGAAGGTCGCCCTCCACTGCCGCGAACCGTTCTGGCACGACGAGGGCATCCGCGGCGGCGCGTCGTTCATCGGAGGGCTGATCCGCCAGACGTACTACCCGCCCGTGGACGGGGCCCCCGGGCGCGGGGCCGCGCTGCTCGCGAGCTACACCATCGGCGACGAGGCCGAGCTGCTCGGCCGGCTGCCGGCCCGCCGCCGGCACCGCGTCGTCATCGAGGAACTGGCCGCCGCCCACCCGCAGTTGCGCGCCCCCGGCATGGTGCTGGGCGCCACGAGCGCGGCCTGGGGCCACTCCCGCGGGTCCGTCGGCTGTGCCACCCGCTGGGGCAAGTCGGCCGCCGCGTGCGAGGAGGAGCGGCGCCGAGCGGCCCGTCCGGTGGGCCGGCTGTTCTTCGCGGGCGAGCACTGCTCGGACGCGCCCGCCTGGATCGAGGGCGCCATCGCCTCCGCGCTCGACGCCGTCAACCGACTCGTCCACTACGTCCCGGGCCCCCGCCCGGTGCGGATATCCGGCGGTCGCGGGCGCGGCCGCACGGAGGAGGTGCTGCGGTGAGCGACGCGCGCGCGGCCACCGGCCCGCACCCGAGGTCCGTACCAGCACCTCCGCGCCGCGCGGACGGAGACGGGGTCACCGCCCGGACCGTTCGGACGCCGGGGGAGAACGAGGAGGCACGGTGAGCGTCTTCGACCTGCCCCGGCTGCACTTCGCCGGTGTGGCGACCACCCGCCTGCCCACCGGGCCGCGCAGCGGGCTCAACGACCTGGCGACCAACACCGCCCTCACCGACGACGGCC
This sequence comes from Streptomyces sp. AV19, assembly GCF_015999245.1. Taxonomy (GTDB): domain Bacteria; phylum Actinomycetota; class Actinomycetes; order Streptomycetales; family Streptomycetaceae; genus Streptomyces. The sequence goes on from NZ_JAEAMR010000022.1 coordinate 151,496, forward strand.
CCGCCCCCGCGCCCTTCCCCGCCGACCGGCCGGCCGCCGAGTACCACGCGTGGCTGCACCGGCGCGGCCCGCGCTTCGACGGTGCCGGACGGCCGTGCGCCGACGGGGCGTTCAGCGCGCCCATGGGCTGGAACTTCGACGGCAACGGGCACTTCCTGCTCGACGCCCGCGTCACCGCCGTCGAGGGACCGGACGGGCGGACGGACACCGCCGACCCGCTCGTCGGCCGCAGCGTCGACGTCTGGGGCCACTACAACCCCTACCTGCGCACCACCGTCAACCGCGCCCGGGTCTTCGACCTCGATCCCGCCTCGCGGTGGACCATGGCGCTGATGTGCGGCCGCTTCTGCTTCGGCCGGCTCGGCCGCTCGCACGACGACGGCTACCTGTTCACCGGCGGCGTCACCGGCTTCCAGCCGCCGCGCTGGACGTCCTTCGCGCGCATCGCGGACGTCGGCGGGCACGCCCTCGCCGACTGGCTGCGCCACAGCGCCGTCCACCAGTTCGTGGTCACCCGGGACGAGGCCGAGTGGCTCGACGGCATCGACTCCCCCGCGGCCCGCGCCCTGCGCGCCGCGGTGGAAAACAGGGCGGAGGACGGGGCGGAGGACAGGGCGGACGGGATCGTCGTCCGGCTCGCGCTGGACAACATGGCCTCCCCCATCGCCCCCGACACCCCCGGCCGGTGGCGGGTGCGCGGCACCGTCGCCCCCTGGCACGCGGACGAGCTGCGCACCTACCCGGCCGGCCGGCTGCTCGTCCCGGTGCCCGGCTCCCCACTGCGCCACCTCACCGCGGACGTCCGGGAGGGCCGTGCGGCCCTCGACATGATCACCGCGGTGCCGGTCACCGGCCGCGCCGCCGACGCCGGTCCGGGGCCGCTGCACCGCCTCGGCCCGCCGCTGGACGCGGGCCCGCTGGAGCTGCGCACCACCGCCGGGACGCTCGTCGCCCGCGTCCCGGCCGGCGCGTACCCCTCGGACGCGACCTGCGGCATCGTCACCGTCCCCGCGCCCGGCTGGCGGGCGGCCGGTGACGCGGCCCTGTGCCTGACCGGGACCGGTGCGGACGGCCGGACGCGGACGCTGCTCACCGAGCGCGAGGCCGTCGTCCAGTCCGACGACGCGCTGGTGGTGCTCCACCACCGCGACCGCGCGCGGGGTGAGGACCACGCCGTGCGCGTCCCGCTGCGCTCCTTCGTGCGCGGGCGCCCGGCATCCGTCGGGGTGCGCGTCCGCCAGTACCACAACCCCCGTGCGCTGCCCGCCGATCCGGTGGCGGGCGCGCCCGGCGCCCGCTGCGGCGACGCCGTCGTCCTCGGGGTGCGCGCGCCGGACGGCGAGGCGTACGCGCCGGAGTGCGCGCTCGCCACCGACGAGCGGGGGCGCGGGGTGCTCGTGCTGCGCGGCGAACGCGCGGGCACCTGCCGGGTCCTGCTCTCCGCGGGCCCGGCGGACGTCCCGTGCGCCGACCCCCGCGCCCCCGGCTCGGCCTGGGCCGCCTACGACGACGCGGACGCGCTGGGCTACTGGGCGGGCGCCGGGGCGCTGGCCGTCCGCGTCCTGCCCGACGACTGGCACCTGGACCGGATCCCGCGCGAGAAGGTCGGCTTCGACCTGCTCCACCGGGAGGTCTTCGCCTACTACGAGCAGACCTCCACCTTCATGCGCTCCGAGGTCTTCAGCCTCGCCGACCGCTGCAAGGTCGAGACCTACGCCGAGCTCGTCTGGCAGATGTGTGACCCCCGCAACAAGGACCGCACGTACTACATGCCGCCCACCCGCGACCTCACCGACCCCAAGGCCCGCCTCCTGCTGGCCTACCTGCGCAACCGGCAGGCCCTGGCGCGCCCGCCGCTGCCGGCGCCCGCGGCCCCCGCCGCGCCGCCCCCGATCACCACCCGGGGCCGCCTGCACACCGTCCTGCGGCAGGCGGCGACCCTGGAACTGGCCGTGATGCTCCAGTACTTGTACGCGGCCTTCTCCGTGCCCACCCACGGCGCGGGCCTGGCCTGGGTGCGCGCCGGGCGCTGGACACCCCGGCAGCTGGAGCTCGCCTGCGGCCGGGGCGGCACGACCCTCGACGACGGCATCCGCGGCGCCCTGCTGAACGTCGCCCGCGAGGAGATGATCCACTTCCTGCTGGTCAACAACATCCTCATGGCCACGGGCGAGCCCTTCCACGTCCCGGACCTCGACTTCGGCACGCTCAACGGGCAGTTGCCCGTCCCCCTCGACTTCGCCCTGGAGGGGCTGGGCATCGCGAGCGTCCAGCGGTACATCGCGGTCGAACAGCCCGCCGGGCTCACCCCGGAGCTCCGCCGGGAGGGAGAGCCGCCGCGCGCCGGCGTGCCCGGCACCGCGGCGTGGGGATCGGTCAGCGAGCTGTACGCGGCGGTCCGCGAGGGGCTGCGGACCGTCCCCGGGCTCTTCCTGGTGGACAAGGGGCGCGGCGGCGGCGAACACCACGTCTTCATGCGGGAGTCCGTCAACACCGCGCACCCCGACTACCAGTTGGAGGTGGACGACCTCTCCAGCGCCCTGTTCGCCGTCGACTTCATCACCGAGCAGGGCGAGGGCGGGGTGCTGGGCGACGCGGCGCCCTCCGACACCTCCCACTTCGAGACGTTCCTGCGCATCGGCGAACTGCTCACCACCGAGCGCGTCCCCGGCCCGCACGGGCGGCTGCTGCCCTGGGACCCGGCGTATCCGGTGCTGCGCAACCCGACCCTGGGCTCCGGCGATGCGGCCAAGGACCCGGTCACCGACCCGGCGGCGCGCGAAGTGGCCCGGCTCTTCAACCGTTCCTACGCGCTGATGCTGCACCTGATGGTCCAGCACTTCGGCACCGGGCCCGACACCAGCCTGCGCCGCTCGAAGCTGATGAACGCCTCCATCGACGTCATGACGGGCATGATGCGCCCGCTCGGGGAGCTGCTGGTCACCATGGACTCGGGCCGTCGCGGCCGCACCGCCGGCCCCACCTTCGAGCTGGACGCCGTGCCCGCGCCGGTACCGCGACCCGACGTGGCGCGCCGCGCGCTCGCGCTGCGCTGCGCGCACCTGGCCGCCGCGGCACGCGCCTGCGCGCCGGTGCCCGAACAGGTCGCCGGCATCGCGGCGTTCTACGCGGAGGCTTTCGGTCACGAGGAGCGCTGATCACGAGGGAGGACACGGATGAACCGACTGGAGACGGACGTACTGATCGTCGGCGCCGGGCCGGTGGGCCTGGCGCTGGCCCTCGACCTGAGATACCGGGGCGTACCGTTCCTGCTGCTGGACGCGGGCGACGGGCGGGTCGGCCACCCCAAGGTCGGTACCGTGGGCCCCCGTTCGATGGAGCTGTTCCGGCGCTGGGGTGTCGCCGGTGCCGTCCGCTCCGCGGGCTGGCCCGGCGACCATCCGCTGGACGTCGCCTGGGTGACGGCCCTCGGGGGCCACGAGATCCACCGGCTGCGCCTGGGCACGGCCGACTCCCGCCCGGCGCCGCCGTGGACGCCCGAGCCCGAACAGGTCTGCCCGCAGCACTGGCTGATCCCCCTGCTCGTCCGCGAGCTGGGGGCGCACCCCGACGGCCCGTTGCACCTGGGCTGCCGCCTGGACGGCTTCGCCCAGGACGACGACGGCGTCACCGCCTCGGCCACCCGCCTCGCCGACGGCGCTCCCCTGCGCCTGCGCGCCCGCCTGCTCGTCGGCTGCGACGGCGCGTTCTCCCCGGTCCGCAAGGCGCTCGGCGTCGCCGCCCCGCCCCGCCACCGCACCCGCACCTTCCGCAACATCCTCTTCCGGGCGCCGAAGTTGGGGGAGCTGCTCGGGCCGCGCCGGGCCCTGGTGCACTTCCTGACCCGCCCGCCGGCGCTGCGCTACCCCCTGCGGTCGATGGACGGCCGCGAGCTCTACCGGCTGACCGTCACCGCGGAGGCGGAGCGCCACCGGGACGCGATGACGCTGCTGCGGACGGCCGTCGCCCTCGACACCCCGCTGGAGCTGGTCTCCGAACACGTCTGGCACCTGACCCACCGGGTCGCCGACCGCTACCGCGCCGGCCGGGTGCTGCTGGCCGGGGACGCGGCGCACACCCTCTCGCCGTCCGGCGGCTTCGGCATGAACACCGGCATCTGCGACGCCGCCGACCTCGGCTGGAAGCTCGCCGCGGAGTTCGCGGGCTGGGCGGGCCCCGCCCTGCTGGACAGCTACACCGCCGAGCGCCGACCGGTCGCCGAGCACAGTCTCGAGGCGGCCCACACCCATCTGCGGCGCACCCTGGACCGCGAGCTGTCCGAGGAGATCCTGCGGGACGACGCGGCGGGCGCCCGGGCCCGCGCGGCCCTGGCCGAGCGGCTCGAACGCGGGGGTGTGCGCGCCGAGTTCGACGCCCCCGACACGCACTTCGGCTTCCGCTACGCCTCCCCGCTGATCGTCAGCGACCCCGAGGGCGACGACGGCGACTGGCGCACCCGGGCCCTGCCCGGGGCCCGTGCCCCGCACGCCCGACTCGGCGACGGATCCTCCACCCTCGACCTCTTCGGCCCCGCCTTCCGGCTGCTGTGCTTCGCCGACCCGGCGCCCCTGTCCCCCGTCGAGGGCGCCTTCGCCCACCGGGGCGTCCCGCTGCGCGTCACCCGCTGCCCCGACCGGGCGGCGGCCCGGCTCTACGGCCGTCCGTACGTCGTCGTCCGCCCCGACGGGCACGTCGCCTGGCGCAGTGCGCGGCCGCCGCTGGACCCGCTGCTGCTCGCGGACACGGTGCGGGGAGCGCGTTGCACCCGAGCCACCGACCCGTGGAGGAACCCATGACCGCCCTCGGCCCCTTCCGCACCTCCGACGTCCACCTGCCCGACCCCTACCCCCTCTACCGGCGCTACCGCGACGACGATCCCGTGCACGAGACGGACACCGGCTGGTACGTCTTCCGCCACGAGGACGTGGCCCGCGTCCTGTCCGACCGCCGCTACGGCCGCGGCGCGCTCCCCGCGCCGCTGCCGGCGAGCTGTCCGCACCTGCGGCGGACGGCCGCCAACTGGATGGTCTTCATGGACCCCCCGCGCCACACCCGGGTCCGCGCCCTGGTCGCCCGGAGCTTCACCCCGCGCGTGGTGGAGGGCCTGCGCCCTCGCATCCGGGAGATCGCGGCCCGGCTGACGGCCGCGCTGGCCGAGGAGGCCCGGGCCGACCTGGTGGACCGCTTCGCGGCGCCCTTCCCCATCCTGGTCATCAGCGAGCTGCTGGGCGTCCGCGCCGACGACCGGCCCTGGTTCCGCGCCCGCGCCGTCGACCTCCAGCAGGCCACCAGCGCCCGGGCCGCCCGGCGCCCCGACGCCTACGCGGTGGCGGACGCGGCCGCCGGCGAACTCGACGCGTACTTCCGCACCGAACTCGCCCGCCGCAGGGCGACGGTGGGCCCCGCCCCGGGCGACCCGGACCTGATCGGCCTGATGCTCCACGCGTCGTCCACAGAAGGGACGTTGGACGACGACGTACTGGTCGGCACCTGCATCCACCTCCTCACCGCCGGCCACGAGACGACCACCAACCTCCTCTCCAAGGCCCTCCTCGCCCTGCTGGCCCACCCCTACCAGCTCGGCCTCCTGCGTACCCGCCCCGAACTGATCCCGGAAGCGGTGGAAGAGCTGGTGCGCTACGACTCCCCCGTCCAGATGATCAGCAGGGTGGCCCACGAGGACGGCGAGATCGGCGGCCGGCACATCCCCCGCGGCGCCAAGGTCACCCTCGTCCTGGGCTCCGCCAACCGCGACCCCCGCCGCTTCCCGCACCCCGACCGGCTCGACGTCCGCCGCGACGCCCGCCGCCACTGCGGCTTCGGCCTCGGCCTGCACTACTGCGTCGGCGCCCCCCTGGCCCGCGCCGAGGCCGAGACCGGCCTCGCCGCCCTCCTCGGCCTCCCCGGCCTGCGCTTGGCCCAGGACCCCGACGGCCCGGTCCGCTACGCCGACGACCTGGTCTTCCACGGCCCGGCGCGCATGCTGGTCCGCACGGGCTGAAACACGAAGCGGGCCCGGTGGACGCATCCACCGGGCCCGCTCGAACCGTCCCTCAGCCGCGCGGCGAGAGCTCCGCCATCGCCGGCCATCCCTCGCCCGGAAACTGCTCCCGCACTTGCGCGACGGTCTCTTGACAGCCCCACAAAATCACCCTGGATGTCCCATCATGCCGCATGGCCACCAGGTGAGATCACCGGACTTGCATCAGCCGCAGCCCATAGGAGCGCCGCGATACGTCACCACGACGACGCGGTCCATCTCCACGACCGGACCCGCCACTTCAGGCATCTTCCCGAGCCGTGGACCGACGTGGCACTCCTGCTCCATGGGCGAACCGGAAGGTACGGGCACTCACGGAAGGACGGAGCGCGGAAGCCGGCCGCCTCCGGAGCGGGCCGGATCGGCCTGTCTGCCCCCTGACCCAAGGGCATGATCGCCGGGCCGTTGGTCACGCGGCTGGTCACGCCACCGCCCAGAAAAGCAGAAAACCCCACGTGAAGTGGGGTCTCAGCTGGTGTCCGAGGGGGGACTTGAACCCCCACGCCCGATAAAGGGCACTAGCACCTCAAGCTAGCGCGTCTGCCATTCCGCCACCCGGACCAGGTGTTTGTCTCTGCGGGGTGTTCCCCGCGGCGACATGGATAACTCTATCAAGGTTTCGGAGTGCCTTTCACCAGGCATTTCCTCCCAGACATAAGGTCCACTTATGGGCAATGACGGACATACCCTCACACCGGCCGCCCCGGAGCCCCCCTCCGAGGGCCCCGCACCCGCTCCCACCAGGCGTGTTCCCCGTCCGCTGTCCCCGCTGCGGGAGCATCTGCGCGACACCTTCTGGTTCACGCCGACACTGGGGCTGGTGGGGGCCGTGGTGTGTGCGGTGGGGACGCTGGCGGTGGACGAGCTGTTCGTCGGGCTGCTCCAGGAGGACGGGGACTACGACACCGTCGCCTCGCTCATCAAGATCGCCAACGACGCCCGGACCATCGTCTCGACCGTCGGCTCGGCGATGCTCACCTTCGTCGGCGTGGTCTTCTCGATCTCGCTGGTCGCGCTCCAGATGGCCAGCGGCCAGTTCTCGCCCCGCGTCGTCCGGCTCTACGTGCGCAGCCGGATCACCAAGTGCGCCTTCGCCGTCTTCCTGGCGACGTTCCTGTTCGCACTGCTGGTGCAGGCGTCGTACGAGGGGGAGACGGATCCCCGGAAGATCACCACCGTGCCGGTCTTCTCCAGCGTCATGTGTGTGCTGCTGGTGCTGGTGAGCCTGGGGCTGTTCATCGCCTATGTGAACTCCACGCTGCGGCTGATGCGGGTGAGCCACGTCATCGACCGGATCATCCGGGAGTCGCTGCGGGTGCTGGACAAGCACGCCCGGGGCGGCGACACGGCCCCGCTGCCGCCCGCCGGGCCCGAGATCGTCCACCACGGCCGGGCCGGTGTCCTGCGGGACGTGCACATCGCGCGGCTGGTGCGGGTGGCCCGGCGGCACGGCGTGGTGCTGCGGCTGATCCCGCGGATCGGGGACTACGTCGTACCCGGGACGCCGGTCCTCGCGGTGCACGGCGGGCGGAAGGCGCCCCCGGCCCGGGCGCTGCGGTACACGGTGTCCGTGGGGGTGGAGCGCACGTTCCACCAGGACATCGGCTTCGGGCTGCGGCAACTGTCCGACATCGCCCAGCGCGCGCTGTCGCCCGCGGTGAACGACCCGACGACGGCCGTGCAGTGCCTGGACCGGATCGTGCAGTTCCTGGCCGCGGTCGCGCGGCGCCCGCTCGGGGCCCTGTGCCACTGCGACCGCGCGGGGACGGTGCGGCTGGTACAGGACCTGCCGGGCTGGACGGACCTGGTGGACCTCGGGCTGACCGAGGTCCGGCGGTGCGCGGTCGGCAGCCCGCAGGTGACGCGGCGGCTGATGGCGGGGCTGGACGACCTGCGGGCGCTCGCCCCCGAGGCGCGGCGGGAGCCTCTGGAGCGGCACCGGGCGCTGCTGGCGCAGGCCGTGGCGCGCACGGTGCCGGACGCGGCGGAGCGGGAGTTCGCGCTCGTCCCCGACCGTCAGGGGATCGGCTGAGCGATCCGCTCGGGGCATCAGGCTCGGGGCATCAGACTCGGGGCATCAGGCTCAGGGCATCAGGCTCAGGGCATCAGGCTCAGGGCATCAGGCTCAGGGCATCAGGTGGTACTCGGGGAAGTTGCCCGGCAGCCGCTCGTCCGCGGACGGTCCCTCGGTCACCGCCCGCACCAGCAGTTCCCCGCCGACGAAGGCACCCCGCCACGAGGCGCCGAAGCCGCCGAAGAGCTCCTGCCGGTCGCCGCGCGAACGCGGCGTTCCGTGGCCGACCTTGAAGGCGCGGACCTGCGGGGCCAGCCGCTCATAGGTCGCCGGGTCGTCGCAGGACAGGGTGGCGACCAGGGCGCCGTTGCTGGCGTTCATCGCGGCGAGGAGCTCGGCCTCGGTGTCCACCAGGACGATGGTGTCCACGGGGCCGAAGGGCTCGGAGTGGTGGAGGGGCGAGGACGGGGGCGGGTTGAGCAGGGTGACCGGCGGGACGTACGCGCTGCGGTCCTGCCCCGGCAGGAAGCGGCCCTCGGCGAGCGTGCCCCGGTGCAGCGGCACCGCGCCCCGGTCGATCGCCTCGGCGACCTGGTCCGTGAGCTCCTTCGCCTTGGCCGCGTTGATCAGCGGACCGAAGTCCAGCTCGGGCAGGTCGTCGGCGGGCCAGTCGATGGCCAGCGGATGGCCGAAGCGCACGGCGCGGACGGCGGGCAGGTAGTGGGCGAGGAAGTCCGCGAAGGCCGAGCGCTGGACGACGAAGCGCGGGTAGGCCGTGCAGCGCTGCTTGGCGTAGTCGAAGGTCTTGCGGATCTGCGGGGCGAAGGCGTCCCAGCCGGTGAAGTTCCAGATGCCCCAGGTGTTGAGGCCCTCCTGTTCGAGAACGTGCCGTTTGCCCAGGTCCGCGACGGCGGTGGCCACCCGGGCGCCGGCGTCCCGGCCGCCGACGAAGGACACGCAGCCGATCTCGGGCGCGCGCACCAGCGCCTCGGACAGCTCGCCGCCGCTGCCGCTGACCAGCGTGACGGGGACACCCTCGCGGCGCATCAGGGCACTGGCCAGGGTCAGGCAGGCCAGGCCGCCGTCGGTCGGCGCCTTGGCGATGACCGCGTTGCCCGCCAGGGCCTGGACGAGCATGGCGTGCACGAGGACGCTCATCGGGTAGTTCCAGCTGGCGATGTTGGAGACGGGACCGGCCAGCGGGGTGCGCCCGGCCAGCATGCGGTCGATCCCGTCCACGTACCAGCGGACGCCGTCGATCGCCCGGTCCACGTCCGCCTGGGCGAGCCGCCAGGGCTTGCCGATCTCCCAGACGAGCAACAGGGAGAGGAGCTCGCGGTGTTCGTCGAGGGCGTCCAGCGCGGCGCTCACCCTGGCCCTGCGGTCGGCGAGGGGCACCTCGCGCCAGGCGCGGTGCTGGTCGAGCGCGGCACGGACGGCCCGGTGCGCGGCGGGCGCGTCCAGCCGGGGCGGGCCGGCGATGGGCGAGCCGTCGACCGGGGTGACGGCGTGCAGCGGACGGCCGTCCGCGTGCCAGGAGCCGTTCCAGAGGTTGAGGACGCGGTCGTCCCGGAAGGCCTCGGGGGCGAGCGCGAGGCAGCGCCGCCAGGCGCTGTCCCACTCGGCGCCGGGCCGCAGGACCAACGAGTTGAGGGTCGGTGCCATGGAAGTCTCCGCTCTCGGTGCACAGTCGAAGCAGGAAACAAGCACGTTGCCCGTCGAACGGTAGCCCTCGGTGCGACGCGGGGCAGGGCGCCCGCACCCGATGAGGCCCACGTCACGTGAGACCCCCGGTAACCGCTCCCCCGTCCACGGATCCGCGCCTGCCCGTGACAATGGAGCGGTCCGCCGCCGCCGAACAGACCGGGACTGATCACCCATGGGACGGGTCACCGCACGCCGCCGCGTCGTCCGCATCCGCAACGGGGCGGTGAACGCCCGCCCGGACACCCTGGTCGCCGAGGAGCCGCTGGAGATCCGGCTGAACGGCAAGCCGCTCGCGATCACCATGCGCACCCCGGGCGACGACTTCGCGCTCGCCGCCGGATTCCTGGTGAGCGAGGGCGTCCTCGGGGACGCGGCCGAGCTCTCCAACATCGTCTACTGCGCGGGCGCCACGTCCCCGGACGGCGGCGGGAACACCTACAACGTCGTGGACGTCCGGCTCGCGCCCGGAGTGCCCGTCCCCGACGTCAACCTCGAACGCAACGTCTACACCACCTCGTCGTGCGGCCTGTGCGGCAAGGCGAGCCTGGACGCCGTGCGGACCACCGCGCGCTGGCCGCTCTCGGACGGCCCCGCGCCGCTGCGCCTCGAACCCGGGCTGCTGGCCCAGCTGCCCGACCGGCTGCGCGCGGCCCAGGCGGTCTTCGACCGCACCGGCGGCCTGCACGGCGCCGCCCTCTTCGCTCCGGACGGCGAACTCCTGGACGTCCGGGAGGACGTGGGCCGGCACAACGCCGTCGACAAGCTGGTGGGACGGGCGTTGCGCGAGGGGCTGCTGCCGCTCGCGGGAACGGTGCTGCTGGTCTCGGGAAGGGCCTCCTTCGAACTCGCCCAGAAGGCCGTGATGGCCGGCATCCCCGTGCTGGCCGCCGTCTCGGCTCCCTCGTCGCTGGCGGTCGACCTGGCGGCGGAGACGGGGATGACGCTGGTGGGATTCCTGCGCGGGGCGTCGATGAACGTCTACGCCGGGGAGGAGCGCGTCGTGCTGCCGTGACGGGTCGTACGGCTGCGACGGGCCGTACAGCTGCGACTGGTCGTACGGCTGTGACGGGTCGTACGGCTGTGACGGGTCGTACGGCTGTGACGG
>NZ_JAEAMR010000022.1:162461-202596 GCF_015999245.1 Streptomyces sp. AV19
TACGGCTGTGACGGGTCGTACGGCTGTGACGGGTCGTACGGCTGTGACGGGTCGTACGGCTGTGACGGGTCGTGCCGCCGCGACGAGCATGGCCGCCCTCATCAGTCGGCCCTGCGGTCCGTACGGGACGCGCGGCGCAGCGCTCCGAGCCGGCCCAGGACGCCGGGGCGCCTGTTCCACTCCTGGAACAACTCCTCCCAGGACGGGTCCTGTTCGTAGAGGACCTGGTGGATCTCGTCGAGGTGCTCGCGGGGCAGGAAGCGGACGGCGGGGCGCAGCACCTCGTCCAGCAGGCCTGCGCGGACGTCGTCCCAGAGGGCGCTCGCGCCCGGCTCCGCGTACCAGGCCGTGAAGCAGGCGGCCGCGAACGCGGGGGTGCGGCGCAGCGCGAGGTCGACGCCGCCGCCGCGGGCCTCATGGGCGTAGGCCCCGAGCAGGTGCTCGTCGCCGGACGCGGCGAGCTCGGCCAGCTCGTCGGGGCACGGGTCGCCGAACAGCAGCCTGCGGACGAGGACTTGGCGCAGCCTGTCCTCGATGCCGGGCTCCAGGGGGCGGGCCTGCTCGCGCAGGGAGAGCACGCGGGCCGTGAAGCCGGGGAGCTCCTGGCCGTCGGAGAGGGCACCCGCCTGGTCGAGGAGGAGCAGCGCGGCGTGCCTGCGCGGGTCGAGCCGGGGGCCGCAGCGCAGGACCAGGACCCTGGCCACCGCCGGCGCCTCGGCGTCGTCGGGCGCGCTCTCCAGGACGGACCGGACGAGCACGTCGTCCAGACCGGCGGCGCGGTGGCGCTCTGCGGGGAGGGCGTCCAGCAGCGAGGCGGTCTCGGCGGGGGTGGGCGCGGAGCTGCCCCAGACCAGGCGGAAGGCGGTGCGCAGCACGGAGGGGTTGGCGCCCTGGCCCCGCCCCGCGCTCCTGACGAGCTGGGCGAGGAAGGCGATGCGGTCCGGGGAACGGCCGGTGTTCTCCGGGGCGGCGGTCTGGGGGGCGGCGGTCTGGGGGGCGATGCTCTCCGGGTCGTTCTCCTCGGGCTCGGTGTCGACGGGGGCGTCGTCCGTGCTGCGGCGGGGGCGCGGCAGGGATCCGTCGGCCAGGGCGGCGGCCATGCGCAGATGGGGATGGCGCTGGAGGTCGGCCGCCGGGAATCCGCCGGTGAGCAGGTGGACGACGGATGCCGGATCGCCCGTCGCCGCGGTGCGCTCCAGCGTGCCGAGGACGGCGGCGGTGAGGCCGGGGTGGGCGGTGACCGCGGCCCACACCGCGTCGCGGTCCTGGGCGGCGTCGCCGAGCAGGGCGGCGCTCAGGCGGGCGGTGAGGACGGGGGTGTGGTCGGCGCGCAGCGCCTCGGCGAGGCGGGCGAGGGCCAGCACCCGCGCCAGGGGCTCCCCGGGGGCCGCGCGGTCCAGCTCGGCGCGCAGGTCGCGGCGGAGCCGGTCACCCAGGGTGCGGGACGCCAACGGGGCGAAGAACTCGGCGAGTTCGGCGAGGGCGGCCCACTCCTCCGGCGGCCTGTCCGGGCCCGCCGAGGCCAGTGCCGCGAGCAGCGGGGGGAGCAGCGGATTGGGCTCGCGCCGGTCGGCGGAGGCGCGGAAGCGGGCCCAGCGGGCGGCGGCGGTCCGGCCGGCCGCGTCCAGCGGGACGCCCTCGCGGAGGGCGAGGGCGGCGAGGCGGCCGGCATCGTGCGTCGCGTCCCGGTCGGCCGCGGTGCGGAACCTGGCGGCCTCCGTGAACAGCGCCGGCCGGTCGGCGAGCAGGACGCGGGCGGCGACGGACGCCCAGGGGTCGGGCTCGTCGCGGGCGGGACTGGAGTGGCCTCCGGCGCAGTCGTGGACGCGGTACCGGCGGTCGCCGGCCACGTGGGCGTAGTCGAACTCCGAGCCCGGCAGGGCCCCGACGATCTGCTGGCGGGCGAGCAGGGGACGCCGGGTGTACGTGGTGAAGGTGAGCCGGTTGGCGAGGTCGCGCGGCAGGACGGCGCTGGCGACGGCGATCCAGTGCGCGATGCGGTCGGTGTCCCGTTCGATGACGAGGAGTTGGGGCGCATCGGGTCTGCGGAAGAGGGTCCGTACGTCGGTGAGGAACGGCACCAGCCGCTCCGCGCGGGCCGTGACGAACTCCAGCAGGCCGGCCTTGGAGATGCGGCGGGCGGGGGTGAGGGCGGTGAGCGGCTCGGCGCCGGCCCCGGGGGTGCGCTCGGCCCATGAGGGGGACTCCCATGCCTCGACGGGCAGCAGCCCGCCGGGCAGCGGGCCGTCGGGGGACAGCCGGACGGCGTGGGCGTGGAAGGGGTGGCGCCGGCCGAGGGGGTCGGTGCCGGTACGGACGGCGCGGCAGAGCAGCCTGGTGCCGTCGGCGAGCCGGTGGTGGCCGAAGACGACGGGGAAGCGGGGGCTCCCGCCGGGTGGGGCAGGTTCGTCGCACGGCGCGGCGTTGCCCGGTGTGGCGTTGCCCGATGCGGCGTTGCCCGGTGCGGCGCGGTCCGGTGCGGCGCGGTCCGGTGCGCCGTTCGGCGGCTCGTAGGTGAGCAGCGGCTCGATCTCCCCGAGGAGGAGAGCGGGCAGGTCGGGGCTGGCAGCGGTGAAGCGGGGGGCCGACTCCGGGGACGAGCGGGAGTAGTGCAGCTGTTGCAGTTGCTGCAGGGGTTGCGGGTGTTGTGGACGTGGTGGATGTTGCGGAGTCACGCGCATCCCCTCCGTGGACCGGCCGTGCGGTGCGCGCACGGCAGCGGGGCCGCACCTCGCGGAGCCGCGACCGGCGAGGTGGCGCGCGGGGGGATCGCCCTCGGCGGGACGGCGCCCGGCGGGAGCACGACCGGCAGGAGTACGACCGGCGGGAGCACGACTGGTGAGAGCGTCACCGGCGGGATGACGCGCGCCGGGGCCGCGCCCGCTCGGGCCGCCCTCGCCCGGCTTGCCACCGGCCGGATCACCCTTGCCCGGCCCGCCGCCGACCGGATCACGGCCTGAGCGGCCGTCGGACATCCGACAGCACGGACCATGCGCTCCGGAGGCCCCGCCGGGTCGGCGACTCTGTGACGATGCCCTCTCAATCCCCCGAGGAATACGGGCCGTTCGCCCGGGAACCCGGGTCGCCGCACCACGAGCCCACCGAGGTCTCCGCGGTCCCGGACCACTGATACCACCCCTCCTCCACGCCCCGCCCGTCGGCGAAGGCCATCCCACCAGATCCGCGCGGGGGACGCCGGGACTTTCGGCGAATGGCCGATGCCTCCCTCCCGGCTTCGGTGACCGGCTCGGGGCCGGCTCCGGTGGCGAGGTGCGCGGACCCTCGCCACCGCCCGTCAGCCCTCGTCGACTATCCGCGCGAGCAGGTCGAGGAAGAGCCTGCGCTCGGCCGGCGAAAGGGCGGACAGCAGGGCCTCGTTGGCCTCGTCGCCGAGCTCCGTGAGTCGTCCGAGGCGACGGCGGCCCCCCTCGGTGAGGGTGATGGCGTTCTTGCGACGGTCGGCGGGGTCGGGGGCGCGGGTGACGAGGTCCTGGGCCTGGAGGTCGTTGAGGATGCCGACCATGTCCTTGGGGTCGAATCCGGTGGTGCGGCCCAGCTCGGCCTGGGCCACCGGGCCGAGGTCGGCCACGGCGGAGAGGACCGCGTGGTGGGGCATGCGCAGGCCGTCCTGCGCGAGGGCGTCGGAGACGAGCCGGCGCCCGCGCGCGGAGGCGCGGTTGAGCAGCCAGCTGGGGAGGGCCTGGATGTGGGCGAGGGCGGGCTCGCCGGGCGCGTGGGCGTCGGTGTGTGCCATGAGTCGAGGGTAGCGAAAAACTCGTTGGGATTCCCTATGAAAAACCATTGGACTTCCCAACGCAGTTCGGTATCGTCGTAGCCGTTGGGGATCCCAACGAACAGTCCGGCGAAGCCATGCCTGTGGAGGTGCACCATGCGTCGTGTCCGCTATCACGAGAACGGCGGTCCCGAGGTCCTGCGCGTCGAGGAGACCGAGGTCCCTCGGCCCGGCCCGGGCGAGCTGCTCATCCGCACCGAGGCGGCGGGCGTGACGCTGCCCGTGGTGCGCAAGGTCCGCGAGGGCGGGCAGCCGCTGCCCGCGAGCCTCGAGGGCGAGGTGGCGGGAGAGATCGTCGCCGTGGGCCCGGATGTCACCGGCTTCCTGGTGGGCGAGCGCGTCACCGGCCTCTGCTTCGGCGACGGCTATGCCGACTACTCGCCGCTGCACACCTCGATGGCCTCGCGGATCCCCGGCGGGGCGAGCTCCGCCCAGGCCGTGGCCCTGGTGCGGTGCGGCCTGGTCGCCCGGGGCGCGTACGAGGCGGCCCGGCCCGCGGCAGGAGAGTCGGTACTGGTCACGGGCGCGGCGAGCGGCGTCGGGCACCTGGCTCTGCAGATCGCCAAGGCGCGCGGCGCGAGCCGTGTGGTGGCCGCCGTCGGGTCCCCGGCCAAGGCGGAGTTCGTCCGGTCGCTGGGCGCCGACGAGGTCGTCGTCTACGGACAGGAGTCCTGGGGCGAGCCGGTGGACGTCGTGCTGGACGCGGTCGGCGGGGAGCTCCTCTCCTCCGCGGTGGCCGCCCTGGCCCCGGGCGGGCGCCTGGTGGCCTACAGCTCGGGCGGAGGGAGCATCCAGGCGTACGACCTGTTGGTGGGCGCGAAATCGGTCATCGGCTTCCAGATGGCACTGATAGCCCGTCACCGGCCCGAGTTGATGGAGCGGTGGCGGCGGGAGCTCTGGGCCATGACCGCCGACGGCCGGCTGCGGCCGCGCATCCACACGGAACTCCCCCTGGAGGATGCCGCGAAGGCGCACGGGATCGTCGAGTCGCGCGCCAATCAGGGCAAGGTGGTGCTGCGTCCCGTGTGACTCCCCCGATCCTCCGACACGGTGTTGCTTCATGGTCCGTGCGGGAGGAAGCGTCGAGTACGGTGGCCCACCCGGGCACGGGAGTTCGCCGTGAACGCACCAACCCCGGCCCGCCCGGTACTCCCTGCCACGTCACGTCACGACCTGCCCCTACGCACGAAGGAACGGGCCATGGCACCGCGGTCGACCGTCCGGCGCTCGCCCGGACACCTCCTCTCCTCGCTCCACCGCCCCCGGCGGCACCGCGCCCCGCGTCCGCCGGCCCGGCAGCCCCACCCCGGCCGCCGCCGAAGAGCGCACGGGAGGACGGCGGGGGTGGCGCTCGCCGGAGCACTCCTGCTCGCGCTCCTGCCACTCCCCCACACGGTGGCAGTGGCGGCCCGGGCCGCGGGGCCGAAGAGCCCACCGGGATCCGGGCCCGACCGCGGAGGTCCGGCCACCGGACGGGCGGAAAACACCCCACCACGAAAGGAGTTCGAGGAACATGTCCTGTTCGACGCCGCACACGAGCCGCGCCGCGGCTACGCCTGCTTCCGCATCCCCGCGCTGGTCACCACCACCAGGAAGACCGTCCTCGCGTTCGCGGAGGGCAGGAAGCACAACTGCGGAGACGCCACCGACATCGACATCGTCCTCAAACGGTCCACGGACGGCGGCCGCACCTGGGGCCCGCTGCGCATCGTGGGCGCGGGGAACGGGGACACCTACGGCAACCCCGCGCCCGTCGTGGACCGCGGCACCGGGCGGATCCTGCTGGTCACCACCTCCAACCGGGGCCGCACGGACGCGGAGAGCTGCGCGGTCCCCTGCGAGCGCGTCCCCCACCTCCAGTACGGCGGCAGCGACGGCACCGACTGGTCCCGTCCCTCGGATCTGACTGTCGCCCTGCGGCCGCGCGGCTGGAACTCCTGGTACGCCACGGGCCCCGGCCACGGCATCCAGCTCGCCCACGGACGGCACCGGGGCCGGCTGCTGGTCGGCGTCAACGCGGAGAGTCATGACGGCACCCGGCTCACCGCGGGCCATGCGGCCCTGGTCTACAGCGACGACGGAGGCGGCCACTGGCGGCTCGGCGCGGTGGACACCCACCCCGTCGCCCCGGACGGCACCTACCGGCAGCGGCCCTCCGAACTCACCCTGGCGGAGCGGGAGGACGGCACGGTGTACGTCAACGGACGCGAACAGAACGGCACGGACCTCGGGAACCGCGACGAGGCCGTCAGCCGCGACGGCGGCCGCACCTTCGCCGCGCCGTTCCGGGCCTTGCCCGATCTGTACGCGCCCACGGTGCAGGGCTCCGTGCTGCCGTTGGGACCGGACCGCTGGCTGTTCGCGGCACCGGCCGATCCCGACCGGCGCCGGACCGTGACCATCCGTTCCTCCTACGACCAGGGGCGCACCTGGGAAGGCGTGGAGCGGGGCCGTACGGTCACCGCAGACTGGTCCGGCTACTCGGACATGACGTCGACCGGCCCGGGCACCGTGGGCCTCCTCTACGAGGCGGGTCGGAGGGACGCCCGCCAGGAGATCCGCTTCGCCCGCTTCACCGAGGAGTGGCTGGGCCCGCGCCTCGGCCCCGGCCCGACCACGCCGGACCTCGCCCCGGGGGCCCGTGCCGCAGCGGTACTGGGCCGTCCCCGGCCGGTGGACGGCCGGTTCGGCGGCGGGCTGCGTTTCGCCGGGGGACGCTCACCGGGGTCCCGGGCCGGCGACAGCGGGCCCGGGGAGGAACTGGAACGTGCGGAACACACGGAAGGGGGCGGCGAGTCGGCGGAGACCCCGTCAGCCGCCCTTGCCCCCGCCACCGGCGGCGATGCCGTGCGACTGCCCTACCGGGCCTCCCTCCCGCTGGGGGCGGGCGACTTCACCGCCTCCCTGTGGTTCCGCTACGGCGCCGGTCCCCGCCGGGGCGAGCAGCCCTTCCTCTGGATGGGCGGCGTCGGTGGCGCCCCGCAAGTGGCACTGTTCGGGGAGCCGGAAGCGGGGCGCGTCACCGGCCGGGTGACCGCCGTCACGGGCCCGGGGCCGGCCCGGACAGCGCAGGTGTCGGTGCCCGGCCACTACGACGACGGACGGTGGCACCGGATGATGCTGCGGCGGGACGACGGCCGGATCGTGCTCACCGTGGACGGCGCCTCCGCCACCGCGACCGGCGTGACGGGATCGGTCAGCCGGACCTCGACCTTCGGGGTGCACCTGGGGCAACGACCCGACGGCAGAGCCTTTCTGACCGGTGATCTGGACGAGGCGCGGGTCTACCGCCGAGCCCTGCCCGCCGCGGACCCGGCCCCGTCCGGCACCTCCCGTGACCGGCCCGTCGACCCACGCGACACGGTGATGTGGCTGCCGCTCGACCGCGTAGAAGGAGCAGAAGGATCAGAAGGAGGAGTGGAAGGAGCGGTCCGGTGAGGGGCCCGGCCGGGGCAGCGGCTCGGCCTCCGCCGTCAACCGGCCCGTCCGGATGGCACGTTCGCGGGCTCCGCCGCGGCCGTGTCCGGTGCAGCGGGTACTGCCGCCGCCTCCGCCTCGCGTCCGTAGCGCTTGGCGAGCACGGCGCAGACCATCAGCTGGAGCTGGTGGAAGAGCATCAGCGGCAGCACGGCCAGGCTGGCGTCCGCCCCGAACAGGACAGTGGCCATGGGCAGTCCGGCCGCCAGGCTCTTCTTCGACCCCGCGAAGACGATCGCGATCCGGTCCTCCCGCGGGAAGCCGAGCCGGCGGGCGCCATAGGTGGTGAAGGTGAGCATGAACGACAGCAGCACGGCCTCCACCCCCAGCAGGGCCAGCAGCCGCCATGGGGTGACCTGGTGCCAGATCCCGCGCACCATGCCGGCGCTGAAGGCCGCGTAGACCACCAGCAGCACGGACGCCCGGTCGACGCGCCCCAGCACCGTCCGGTGGCGGCCGAGGAAGCCGCCCACCCAGCGGCGGAGCACCTGTCCGGCGAGGAAGGGCACCAGCAGCTGGAGCACGATCGACAGCAGCGAGTCGAGGGAGAAGCCGGCCCCGCTGTTGCCCAGCAGGGCCGCGGCGAAGAGCGGGGTCAGGACGATGCCGACGATGCTCGAGAAGGAGCCGGCGCAGATGGCGGCCGCCACGTTGCCGCGAGCCATGGAGGTGAAGGCGATCGACGACTGGACGGTGGAGGGCACCAGGCACAGGAAGAGCAGTCCGTCGTGGAGCTCGGGGGTGAGGACGTGGGGCACGAGGCCGCCGGCTGCCAGCCCGAGCAGGGGGAAGACCACGAAGGTGCAGGCGAGGACGGTCGTGTGCAGCCGCCAGTGCCGCAGGCCCGCCACGGTCTCCTCGGTGGAGAGCCGGGCCCCGTAGAGGAAGAAGAGCAGGGCCACCACGACCTTGGAGGCCCCGTCGGCGACGGTGGCGGCCTGGCCACGGGCGGGCAGCAGCACGGCCAGCAGGACGGTGCCGAGGAGGGCGGCTATGTAGGGATCAAGAGGGAAGCCGCGGGCGAAGCGGCTGAGGAAGGAGGGTCGGGGCATGGCCTCCAGCCTGCCGCTGACCTGGGCTCATCGGGAACCCCGTTCAGCACGCTGACTGTTATCGCGATCATCGATGACCGTCTAGCCTGGAAATGTGTTCGAGCCGACTCATCTGCGGACGTTTCTGGCCGTCGCCCAGACGCTCAGCTTCACCCAGGCCGCCCACCGCCTGGGCCTGCGCCAGTCCACCGTCAGCCAGCAGGTGCGCAGGCTGGAGGAGGCGGCCGGCCGTCAGCTGTTCGCCCGGGACACCCACAGCGTGTCGCTGACCGAGGACGGCGAGGCGATGCTGGGGTTCGCCCGGACGATCCTGGAGGCGAACGAGCGGGCGGCCTCCTGGTTCACCGGCACGCGGCCGCGCGGCCGGCTGCGGTTCGGCGCCTCGGAGGACTTCGTGCTGACCCGGCTCCCCGAGGTGCTGGAGACCTTCCGGCGCGACCACCCGGAGGTCGAGCTGGAGCTGACGGTCGACCTCTCGGAGACCCTGCACGAGCAGCTGGCCGCCGGCCGCTTCGACCTCGTCCTGGCCAAGCGCCACCCCCACCAGCCGCACGGGCAGCTCGTCTGGCGCGACCGGCTGGTGTGGATCGGCAGCGAACGGCTGCGCCTGGACGCGCACCGGCCGCTGCCGCTGGTGGCCTTCCCGCCCCCGGCCGTGACCCGGGCCCGCGCCCTGGAGGTGCTGGAGCGGCACGGCCGTCCCTGGCGGGTGGCGTGCACCAGCCGCAGCCTGAACGGCCTGGTCGCCGCGGCCCGCGCCGGGCTGGGCGTGATGGCCCACACCCGCGGCATGATCCCGCCGGGCCTGGTGCGCGTGCCGGCCCGCGCCGGGCTCCCCGAGCTGGGCGGCATCGACGTCGTGCTGCTGCACGGCGCCGCCCCCGGGCGGGACGGCACGGCGCGCGGCAGCGCCGACGCGCTGGCCAGGGCGATCCTGGCCGCCGGCGACCGGCTGCACACGGCGGCGGACCCCGCCTGACGACGACCCGCGCTGCCCGCCTGCAGCCGGTCGCCACCGCCCCACGCACCCCACTGCCGCTGCCGCACCCGCACGCCACCGCCGCACGCCACCCCCGCACACGACCCGAGTACCGCCCCTCGCGCACCCCGCCGCCCGGATCCCCTGGCCACTCGCACCACGTCCGTCACCTGCGGACCTGACACACCGTGCACAACAATCCGCCCGGATCGGGCACATCCCGTCCGCCTTCCGGTACCGAGGGTTCGCCGGAGCGGGATCGGGTACGGTCACCGGCGCTGTGCGGAGCGTCGCGAGGAGCGAGAATTTGCGCGAGTTCACCGTCCCGCCCCTGGCTCCGGCGCCGTCCGCCGGCGGTCTGGCGGACATCGTGTTCGAGCACGCCGCCGAGGCCCCCGACCGGGTCGCCTTCGGCCGCCAGTCCGGGGGCCGGTGGCG
This sequence comes from Streptomyces sp. AV19, assembly GCF_015999245.1. Classification (GTDB taxonomy): domain Bacteria; phylum Actinomycetota; class Actinomycetes; order Streptomycetales; family Streptomycetaceae; genus Streptomyces. Next base: position 172,201 of record NZ_JAEAMR010000022.1, read on the forward strand.
GGACGTGACCGCGGAGGCGTTCCGCGACGAGGTCCTGGCCGTCGCCAAGGGCCTGCTCGCCCAGGGCGTCCGCGACGGTGACCGGGTCGCGCTGATGTCCCGCACGCGCTACGAGTGGACGCTGTTCGACTTCGCCCTGTGGTGCGTCGGCGCCCAGTCCGTCCCGATCTACCCCGCCTCCTCGGCCGAGCAGGTCTACTGGACCCTGCACGACGCGGGCGCCACCGCCTGTGTCGTCGAGCACGAGGACCACGCCATGACCGTCGGCTCGGTCATCGACCGGCTGCCGCGCCTCGCCCGCCTGTGGCAACTGGACGCGGACGCGGCCGGCGAACTGGGCGCGGCGGGCGCCGGCGTCCCCGACGAGGAGGTGCACCGCCGCCGCTCCGCCGTCACCCCCGCCTCACCGGCCACCGTGATCTACACCCCGGGCACCACCGGCCGCCCCAAGGCCTGCGTCCTGACCCACGCCAACCTCATGGCCGAGACCGACAACATCGTCCACGGCTTCGCCCCCGTCTTCCGGCCCTCCGGCGAGGACCCCGCCCTGCTGCTGGCGCTGCCCCTCGCGCACGTCCTGGGACGGATGGTGCAGGTGGCGGCGGTGCGCGGCGGGATCCGGCTGGGGCACCGGACCAGGAGGTCGCAGGAGGCGCTCCTGTCCGACCTGCGCGCCTTCCGCCCGACGGTCGTCTGCACGGTCCCCCACCTCTTCGAGCGGGTCTTCTCCGCCGCCCGCCGGGAGGCGGAACAGGCCGGGAAGGAACGCCCCTTCGAGAAGGCCGTCGAGGTCGCCGTCCGCTACGCCGGCGCCCTGGAGGACCGGTCGTTCGGCACCGGTCCGGGGCCGGGCACCGCGCTGCGCGTCCAGCGCCAGGTCTTCGACAAGCTCGTCTACTCCAAGATCCGCGAGTCCCTGGGCGGCCGGCTGCGGTTCGCGCTCTCGGGCGGTTCCTCCCTGGACCGGCGCCTGGGCCTGTTCTTCGCGGGCGCCGGCATCACCGTCGTCGAGGGCTATGGGCTGACGGAGACCGCGGCCGCGGCGACGGCCAACCCCGCGGACCGCCCCCGCTTCGGCACGGTCGGCCTGCCCGTTCCCGGCACGGCCGTGCGGATAGCGCCGGACGGCGAGGTGTGGCTGAGCGGCGCCCAGGTCTTCGCCGGGTACCTGGACGACCCGCGCGCCACCGAGGCCGTGCTGCGCGACGGCTGGCTGGCCACCGGCGACCTGGGAGCCCTCGACGACGAGGGCTATCTGACCGTGAGCGGCCGCAAGAACGAGGTCCTGGTGACGGCGGACGGCGCACGCGTGCAGCCGTCGGCCCTGGAGGACCGGGTACGGGCCCACCCCCTCGTCGACCGCTGCCTCGTCGTGGGCAACGGCCGCCCCTACCTCGCGGCCCTGGTGACCCTCGACCGCCGGGAGGTCGCGCACTGGCTGGCGCTGCGGGGCAGGCTCCCGCTCCCCGCGGCCGAGTTGGTGCGCGACACCGAGCTGGAGGCGGAGATCCGGGAGGCGGTCGTGACGGCGAACGCGGGGCTCTCCCCCGCCGAGTCGGTCCGCACCTTCCGGATCCTCACCGGCCGGTTCACCGAGGAGCAGGGCCTGCTGACGCCGACCCTGAAGCTCAAACGCCGGGCGGTGGAGAAGGCGTACGCCACCGAGGTGGATGCCCTTTACCAGCGGACGGCGCACTGAAAGGCCCGCACGCCGATGAGTTCGGCCAGTTTCGATCGAAAGATCCCATGAGCAGGCCCCGTCCGCCCACCGCACGACCGTGGACGGGCAGGGCCACCGCCGTCAGCGCGCCCCGTGCCCCGGGGCGATCGCCTCGATCCTGCGGGCCAGTTCGACGTCCAGCCCCGTGACCTTGCCGCCCACGCTGTGCGTGTTCACGGCGACCGTCACGGTGTCGTACCCGAGGGTCAGATCGGAGTGGTGCCCCAACTCCTCCTGGATCCGGGCGATGTGCACCACCAGGGCCACCGCCGGGAAGTGCCCCGGGAGGCGGTACGCACGGCGGAGCAGCACCCCGTCCGTCGTCCAGCCGGGCAGTTCCTTGAGGCGCTCCTCGACGTCCTGTTGCGAGAGCGGTTCGACCGGCATGTCCCCTGTCCCTTCGTCCACCGCCGGCAGTCCACCATCGACAGCCCACCGCCGACACCGGTTCGACAAGGGTCCCACGGGACGCGGGTAATGTCGCGGCATGACGACTGCCACGGCCGGTGCCCCCACGGTGGGCACGCTGCTGCGCGCATGGCGGGACCGGCGCCGGATGAGCCAGCTGGAGCTGGCGCTGCGCGCCGGCTCCTCCGCCCGCCACATCAGCTTCATCGAGACGGGCCGTTCGCGGCCGAGCCGGGAGATGATCCTGCGCCTCGCGGACCACCTCGACGTGCCCGTCCGGGAACGCAACGCCCTCCTCGTCGCCGCGGGATACGCCCCGCACTTTCCCGAACGGCCGCTCGGCGACCCGGCGATGCATGAACTGCGCGCCTGCCTGGAGCTCCTGCTCCGCGGCCACGAGCCCTTCCCCGCGCTCGTCGTGGACGGCGCCTACCAGGTCGTGGCGGCCAACCGGGCCGTCTCCCTGCTGCTGGACGGCGTCGCCGAGGAGCTCCTCGTCCCGCCGCTCAACGCCATGCGCCTGACCCTGCACCCCCGGGGCATGGCCCCGCGCATCCGCAACTACGGCCAGTGGCGCGCCCACTTGCTGCACCAGATGGAACGCCGGCCGGCCGCCCTGCGGTCGGCGCCGCTGCGCGCCGTCCACGAGGAGGTCAGCGCCTATCCGCCGCCCGACGTGCCCGCCGAGGGGCGGACGGACGACTGTCCGGTGGCCCCCTTCGCGCTCCCCCTGGTGATCGAGCACCACGGCCGGACGCTCTCGTTCATCTCGGCCATCTCGGCCATCTCGACGTTCAACACCCCCATGGACGTGACCGTCTCCGAACTGGCGCTGGAGACCTTCCTCCCCGCCGACCCGGAGACGGCCGCGTACCTCCGGGAGACGCTCACGCCGTAGCGGGCATCCGGTCCAGGAACCCCAGGACGCCGCGGATGCGCCCGTCCTCGGCGAGCACGGCGACGTCCGACCCCGCGAGGGGCGCCGAGCCGTCGGCCTCCGACACCAGCTCCCAGGTGAACCGCACGGCGTCGTGGTGCCCGTCCACGTCCCCCGTCAGCCGGTAGACGAACCCGGGGAACTGTGCCTGTGCCCCGGCTGTCACGGCGGCGAGCGCGTCGTGCCCGCGGACGTCGGTGAACGGGTCGGTGTACGTGCCGTCCTCCGTCCACGCGGCGGCGACGGCCCGGGCGCGGGCGTCCGCGTCGGTGGCGTTCCAGGCGGCGAAGTAGCGGGCGATGGTGTCCTCGTAGCGCGACATGGTCGGCTCTCCCTCTCACGATGTCTCATGACATCTCACGACGTCTCACGACGGGTACGGAAAGGCCCCCGGACCCGAGTGCGCGGTTCCGGGGGCCATGGCTCAACCCTGTCGTGTGCGGGAGGCGGGCGCGATTACCCGCGAGGTAAGCGCCCCTACGCCGCGGTGGCCACCTCGGCGGCCGGGGCGTCCTCGGCCGTTTGTGCCGCCCGTGCCGTCCTGGGACGGCGCGCCGCCATCCACGCGTAGACGAGGACGCCGGCGAAGAGGAACAGCACGCCCTGGTAGACCGCCTTGTAGCCGGCGCCCGCGACCAGCCAGAAGGAGAACGCGAACGCGCCGAGCGCGAGGATCATGTCGCGGGTCAGCCGGCCCGCGCGGACGCGCTCCCGCTGCCCGGTCAGCAGGAAGTAGATCTGCGCGGCGGCGGCCAGCAGGTACGGAACGGTCGCGGAGAACGTGGTGACGAGCACGAGGATCTCGAAGACCCCGCCCGCGCCGGAGACGTAGTTGACCACGGTCAGCGCGGTGGCCAGCACCGACGCCGCCAGCACGCCGACCGTCGGCACGCCGCGCCGCCTGCGGGCGAACGCGGCCGGGAACAGGCCGTCCTTGGCCGCCGCGTACGGCATCTGGGCGCTCATCAGCGTCCAGCCGTTGAGCGCGCCCACGATGGAGATCACCGCGGCACCCGCGATCAGCGCGCCGCCCCACTGGCCGCCGAACATCGCGTTGACCGCGTCGGAGAACGGCGCGGTGGAGCCGACGAGCTTGTCGTGCGGGACGGTGCCGAAGACGGAGAGCGTGCCCAGCAGGTAGACCACGGCCGCGCCGATGGTGCCGAGGACGCTGGCCCGGCCGACGTTGCGGCCCGGGTCGCGGACCTCGCCGGCGCTCATGGCCGCCGACTCGACGCCGACGTAGCTGTAGAGCAGGATCGCCGCGGAGGCGGACAGCCCGCCGGCCCAGCTCCCGCCGCCCTCGTGGAAGTGGCCGAGGTTCGCGGGGTCGAAGAAGAACAGCCCGACGACCGCGACGAACAGCAGCGGCACGAACTTCAGCACCGTGGACACCAGCTGCACGGCCCCCACCCAGCGCGTGCCGGCCAGGTTCGCCAGCGCCGGCAGCCACAGCATGGCCAGGGCGACGGCCAGGTCCGTGCCCATGGAGCCCTTGCTCCCGGTCAGGACGTGGAAGTAGCCGACGCCGGCGACGGCCAGGGCGGCGTTGCTGACCCAGGTCATGGTCCAGTACGACCACGCCGAGAGGAACCCGGCGAAGTCGCCGAACGCCGCGCGGGCGTACACGTACGGGCCACCGGTGTGCGGATGCCGCTCGGCGAGCCGGCCGAAGACCAGCGCGAGCGTGATCGCCCCGACGGTCAGCACGCCGAAGGCCAGCAGGCTGACCGTGCCGAAGGGGGCGACGGAGGCCGGCAGCAGGAAGATGCCGCCGCCGATGATGTTCCCCATGACCAGCGCGACCGCTGTGGGGAGGCCGAAACGGCGCGTCTGTGTGCCGTCGGTCGTGTCGTGCATGGGGATGGTGCGCCTCTCATCCTGCGGGCAGGTCGCAGACATGTGCGATACGAGCACATGGTGACCAGTGCGGGGCCCGGCGCAAAATCGCTCGTTTTTGTCCCGTGCCGGATACGTATCCACCGCAAAAGGTCCAGCGAACCGGCCCCCGGACCGCGATTCGTCCACCACCCCCGGAGCCCGGGCCGCCGGGACGCCCGGGGCCGGGACCGACCCGAACGGCTTCATGATCCGGTCGGCTTCATGATCCGGTCGGGCGGGAGCACGAAGCCCGCGAGGACGGCGGCCACGGCGAGAGCGGCCACGAGGACACCCCACCGGTGCCGCGCAGCCCCTCCAGGAGGCCGACGATCCCGCCCGGTGCCGAGGACGACGCGTCCCCGCCGTCCGGGCAGCCCGACCGGGCGTCCGCGAGGTCGTCCCAGGACGCGGCGTCCGCTCCCCGTGTCAAATCCCCGGACAAAGCCGCGACTGCGGCCCGGCTGCTCCCGGAGACCGGGTTATCCGTATACGCGACTAATAGCTCTTGCGGGTCAAGCCGCGTACCCGGGTATTGCCCGCCGCCACATGCCGCCGTCATCGTTTCCTTGACGGGAAGGGTTCTTCTCCCCGAGAGACAGCCCTCTTCATTCCGCTCATTCCGCGCGCCGTTCCGCGAACAACTCCTTGCCGCAGTCGACAAAGTACGACCGATCCAGGAGGAGAAACGCGCCGATTCACCGGGAAGAAGCGTCTCGTAACGGGCCTGACCGCAGCGTCGTTCGCGGTCGCGCTCACCGTCGGGTCCGGCGTTCCGGCCCAGGCGGCCGACGGGGAAGTGGTGGTGTTCAAGGCGGACTTGACGCCTCTCGAGCACTATGCCAATCCCGAGGGCTGCCACAACTTGCCTCTGCCGCTCCACCACGTCCTGGTCAATCTGACCAACAGCAGCGTGAAGCTCTACAACCTGCCGAATTGCGGCGGACTTTCGACATGGAGCATCAAGCCGGACCAGGGCGGCCATACGGACCTCTTCTTGAGCTTCAAGGTCTGAGGCACCGCTCGCGTGGCCCGGCGCGATGGCGGCCGGGCCACGCGCACATCGCCCTCACGGCAGAAGGCTCGCATACCCCAAGTACCCGTCCCCATTGGGGTGGTACGACTCCCACACCGCCAGGCCCGCCGGGTTGATCCACGGCCTCCCGGAGCACGCCCCGTGCCCCGCGAACCTCCCCCGCGCGTCCACGTACGCGAAACCCGCCGCGCGGGCACGGTCGGCGATGACCGCGTCCAGGTGGTTCAGGGCCGCGTCCATCCGGCGGGCCCGCGGCGGGGCCGGGACCAGGCAGGGGGCGTCGCCGAAGAGGTGGGGGTAGCCGAGGACGATCACGCGGGCGTGCGGGGCGCGGCGGGCGACGGCCGCGTACGCCGCGTCCAGACGGGCGGGGAGGGTGTGGTCCATCAGCCGCTCGGCCCGGTCCGTCTCCGCCTCGCACGTCGTGGACGGGCCGATGCTGCACGCCGGCATGACGCGCCCGTAGTCGACGTCGTTGCCGCCCAGGGTGAGGGTGACCAGGTCGGTGTCCGGCCGCAGGGACGGGAGTTGACGGATGAGCAGGTCGTGGCTGGTCGCGCCCGCGCAGGCCGCGAAGCGGAAGTCGGTGACGTGGTGCGCGGCGGCCCACCGGGGTCCGTAGGCGTGCGGGCTGCGGAAGCACCGGCCGGAGGACAGGTCGTAGTCGTGGGCGCCGAGGCCGGAGGAGAACGAGTCGCCGAGGGCGGCGTAGGAAAAACCCGGTCCCGCGCCGGCGGGCACGGGGACCGCCCAGCTCAGGGCGAGTGCGGCGGCGAGGGCGGTGGTGAGACGGGCGGCGCGGCGGGGGGTACGCACATGGGCTCCTTCGGCTTCCCGGTGAGGTGGTTTCTTACCGCCTTCCTCGCCGTTCCACTCGTCCCCCTTTCGGGCGCGCCGCGCGAAGGGCGGGAGGCGCCCGCCCCCGCACGGCTCCCCGTCAGAACTTGCGCGAGCTGTTCCGGTCGCCGACGACGCACGCGTTGAGCTTGCGCTGGATGGCGTCCGCCTGGGCGCGGGTCCGCTTGGCCGCGGCGTACTCGCCCTCGTGCTTGAGCCGGTTGGCCTTGGCCTTCAGCTTGGCGATGTCCCGCTGCATCTCGGCGGGCTTGCAGGTGACGGCGTGCGCGGCGACGGCCTGGACGGGGGCGGACCCGAGCAGGACACCGCCCGTCAGGACGGCGGTCGCGGCGAAGGTGGATATACGACGGCGCATAACTCTCTCCAGACCGGGTCGAAATGGACCCGATGGGGGGTGTCTGATTTAGGTCGGTCACCATATACGAGGCGGCGCGGAGGGCCCGTTCCGGCGGGGCCTTGTGCCCAATTCCTCCCGCCTCAGGGCTGTATGTCGCCAAGGGCACGAAAGCGCATTCCAGCCACGGGGGCGCAAGGTGCGCGGGATGCACCGGGCGCGACTGAGCTGCATGCGAATGGGCAGGATGCCCGTATGACGACCACGCTGCTGCGAACCCCCCGGCTGACGCTGCGCCGTTGGCGCGAGGACGATCTGGAGCCGATGGCCGCCATCAACGCGGATCCGGAGGTGATGCGCTGGATCGGCGACGGATCCGTGCAGGACCGGGGCCAGACCGCCGCCGGGATCGCCGCGTGGGAACGGGAGTGGGACGAGCGGGGCATCGGCCTCTTCGCGGCCGAGCTGCGCCAGGGCCGTCAACTCATCGGCTTCGTGGGCCTGTCGGTGCCGCGCTACCTGCCGGAGATCCTGCCCGCCGTGGAGATCGGCTGGCGCCTCGGCCGCGCGCACTGGGGCCGGGGCCTGGCCACCGAAGGGGCCCGCGCCGCGCTGGACTTCGCGCTGAGCGGCCGGGGGCTGGCCCGGGTGGTCAGCGTCCACGCCATAGGGAACGACGCCTCCGAGCGGGTCATGCGCAAGCTCGGCATGCGGCGGGAGCGCGAGACGCGGCACCCGGCGCTCGGGGTGCCGCTGCGCGTGCACGTCCTGGAGCCCCGCCTCTAGTCCCGGTCCTCCGCCAGTCCCGGTCCTCGCTGGTCCCAGTCCTCCGCCGGCCGCGACGCGTGCAGGACGGCGTGGTACCAGCCCTCCGCTTCCCGTCCGGCCGGGTCGAGCCCGGCGGCCCTGACGCGCTCCAGGGCGCCGCGCCGCTCGTCCGGCCCCGTGAAACGCCGCTGGGGGTAGGTGCGTTCGGACGTTCTGGTGGCCAGCCCGTGCCGGCGCAGGACGTCGGCGACGGGCCGGTAGTCCACGGGCCGTACGGCGAACGCGACCACCCAGGCGCGGCCGCCGGAGGGGGCGACGACGGCGTCGAAGGTCCGCGGCCCGACGTAGCTCAGGCCGCCGGTGACGGTGACCAGCCCGCCCCGGGCGAGCGCCGCGGCGAGGGCCGGGCTCGCGGGGGCGGTCTCCAGGTTCTCGGCGAACGCGGCGTCCAGCAGCCCGGCGGCGGCCGCGTAGGCCACGGCCCGCGGCGAGACGTCCACGCCGACGACCGGGACGGCGTCCGGCCTGCGGCGCGACGCGTAGAACTCCCGGTCCGCGGCGGCGAGTTCCGCGGGCGCGAGGCCGGCCGCCGCGGGTCCCGTGTAGCGGTCGTAGAGGTCGTCCAGGGTGATGTCGTGGTTGAGCAGGGCGGCGTTGATGCCGTAGGAGCAGCAGAGGTCCACGACGGTGACCGGCACGCCGGGCCGGCGGCGGGCGAGTTCGGCGACGGCGGCGCGGAAGACCGGCTGCGCGTGGTGCGGGATCCGGTACTCCAGGGGCGCCAGCCGGGTGAAGTAGGCGCGCGGGTCGGGCCGGTCGTAGATGTCGTCGAAGCTGGTCATGCCCCGCGGCGGAGTCATGCCGTCCTCACGTCCATGCCTTCCTCACGTCCATACCGTCCTCACGTCGCGAGCGGGCCCGCGGAGGCGGCCCGCGCCTTCCGGCCGCCGCCGGGCTCCAGTACCCGTGACCCGCCGACCGGCAGGTCCCACAGCTCGTCCCGCGGTCTGCCCGTCGCGGCCCACGCCGCCCGCACCCTGCGCAGGGGTTCGAGCGGCGGCTCGGCGGAGAGCAGGAACGTCCCCCAGTGCATCGGCGCCATCGCCCGGGCGCCCAGGTCCTGGCAGGCGCGCACGGCCTCCTCGGGGTCGGTGTGCACGGGGCCGAGCATCCAGCGCGGGTCGTACGCGCCGATCGGCAGGAGCGCCAGGTCGATGCCGGGGTAGCGGGCGCCGATGCGTCCGAACCAGTGGCCGTAGCCGGTGTCCCCCGCGAAGTGGACGCGCTGCCCGGACGGGGCCGTCACCACCCAGCCGCCCCACAGGGAACGGCAGGTGTCGGTGAAGGTGCGCTTGCTCCAGTGATGGGCGGGGACGAAGTCGAAGCGCACCGGCCCGGCCGCGCCGGGCAGTTCGACGGCCTCCCACCAGTCGAGTTCGGTGACGCGGGTGAAGCGGCGGCGGCGCGCCCAGCGGCCGAGGCCGGCGGGGAGCAGGAGGTGGGTGTCGCGGGGCAGCCGCTTGAGGGTGGCGGCGTCCAGGTGGTCGTAGTGGTTGTGGCTGATGACGACGGCGTCGACCCGCGGCAGGTCCCTCCAGGCCACCCCGACCGGGGTGATCCTGGGCGGGGTGCCGAGGATCCTGCGGGACCAGACGGGATCGGTGAGCACGGTGAGGCCGCCGATGCTCAGGACCCAGCTGGCGTGCCCGGCCCAGGTGACGGCGACGGTGGCCGCGTTGACGGCGGGTGGCGCGCCGGGGTTCACGGGCACGCCGGGGATCTCGCGCAGGGAGGCGGCGGAGGGGCGCAGCCTCCCCTCCCGGGCGAGGCGGGCGAAGGCCCGCACGCCGGGCAGCGGGGCGGTGAGGCGGTCGGCGAACGACCGGGGCCAGATGCGGATCTCCCCCGTGGGGCGCGGGGCCGCGAGGGAGCGCTCGGTCTGCTCGGTCATCGAAGGGCTCCGTTCGGGGAGAGCAGGCTCATCGACGGTGGACGGACATCATCGGCGGGCCGGTCTCAGCCGCCGGCCAGTTCGGCGAACGCCGCGCCGAGGGCGTCCAGGGCCCGGGCGACGTCCGGCAGCGCGGGCGGGTCGGGGTCGTCGAGGGCGCGGCGGCGCAGGTCGTCGCCGGTGTCGCCATCGTTTCCCAGGAGCGGGAGCGCGGAGAGACGGACGCGCAGGGCGTCCGGTTCGTCCCCGAACCGGTGTCCGCCGGGGACGGGCCGGCCGAGCGCGGCGGTCAGCCGGTCCTCCAGTTCGACGGAGTCGGTGACCGCGCGCCGGGCCAGCGGCGCGCGCAGTTCGCCCAGGTCCGCGTAGAGGTGCGGGCCCGTCTGCGGGGGGCGTGCGAGCACGCCCTCGGCGGTGATCCGCTCGTGGACGGCACCGGTCAGGGACGCGTACAGCCGGGCGGCGGCGGCCGCGCGGGCGCGGACGGGCGCGGGCTCGCCCAGGGCCCACAGCGCTGCGGCCGCGACGGGCGGCGGCAGTTCCGCGCGCAGCGCGGCCAGGACGGAGAGGGCGCGGGTGCGCAGGACGGGCCCGGGGGCGGTCCGGGGGAAGAGGGCGACGGCGGCGGGCCAGGCGGCCGGGACCGGACCGCCGGCTAGGTCGGTGAGGACGACGACCCGGTCCGGGTACATCTCGGCCGGGCCGACGAAGACGGTGGCGTGCGGGTCGTGCCGGCCGTCCCGCCAGGTCTCGTCGCTGATGACGGTGAGTTCCTCGGCGGCCGCGGCCTCGCAGACCTCGTGCAGGGTCTCGGGCGGGGCGACGGTGCCGGTGGTGTCGTCGGCGACCGACAGCACGAGGAACCGCGGTCTGCCGCCCTCGGCCCGGATCCGGGCCACGGTCTCCAGCAGGGCGAACGGGTCGGGGACGCCGCCGCACTCCGCCGGTACGGGCACGTGGTACGCCAGCCGCCCCGCGAGCCGCGCCAGCGGGGCGTACCAGGCGGCGCACGGCCGCGTGAGCAGGACCTCGCCGCCGGCGGACGCGAACAGGGCGAGCAGCAGGGGCTGGGCGCCGGGGGCGGCGACGACGTCGGCGGGGTCCGCGGCGAGCCCGCGGCGGGCCCAGTGGCCGCAGGCGGCGGTACGGAGCTCCCGGCTGCCGCCGAGGGGCTCGGGGGCGGCCCGGCCGGCGGCCGCGGCGAAGCGTTCGGCGAGCTCGGGGAGTACGGGGAGGGAGGGCTCGGGGCCGGGGAAGGCGGTTCCGCCTTCGGAGGCGGGGACGCCGGGGGGTGGCGTGGAGCGCTGCCGCATCCGTGCACCTCCTTCGCTGCGTGCCCGGCCTTTGCCCCGGGCTGCGCCCCGGGCCGTGCCCCGGCCTGTGCCCCGGCCTGGCGTGGCGCGTTTTTCCGTCCACCTTCGCAGATGGGGCGGGGTGGGGCCGCCTGGCGCGGGCGGGTGGGTGATGGCGGCCCGGGGGATTCTTCCCCAGCCCCGCCCTTTCACCGTTTCCGCAGGGGCTGCGCCCCTTCGCAACCCGCGCGTTTGAGGACGAGCGGCGGAGCCGCGATACGGGGTCCGGGGCGGAGCCCCGAAGCGGGGCGCAGGGGCGCAGCCCCGCAAGGGGGCCAGGGGCGAAGCCCCGGTGGGGGCGCAGGGGGCGAAGCCCCCGCTCACCGCGCGCAGCGCGGTGCCGGGCCGAGGGGCGGAGCCCCGGAAGAAACGGTGAAAGGACGGGGCGGGGGCACACCTCCCCCGACACCATTCCCCGGTACGGGTGAAACCCGACGAACTCCTGTACAGGGACCGGCCATTCGCCCCCCACCCTCCCCCGCAAGGCCGTCTTCCCCCCCGCCCCCGGACAACTAGCCTGGTTTCCATGAACATTCTGGGGACTTCGCTAAGGGTGTGCGTCCGCGATCTCGAAGAGGCGATCGCCGTCTACGAACGACTCACCGGCGCGGAAGCACTGCGCTTCCGGCGCGGAGGCGTCTCCGTCGCGGCCGTCGGTTCGTTCTTCCTGATGAGCGGCCCCGAGGCGGAGTTGTCCATCCTCCGGAAGATCACGGCCACGATCGCGGTGACGGACGTCGACGAGGCCCTCGCCGACCTGACGGCGGTCGGCGCGGACATCATCGCCGGCCCGGTGCCGACCCCCATCGGCCGCAACCTCGTGGCCCGGCACCCGGACGGGTCGATCTTCGAGTACGTGGACCGCAAGCAGGACTGATACGCCCGGCCGCGGGTCGTCACCCGGCCTCGGTGGCGACCCGCAGGCCGAAGCCGATCAGGACGACACCGGTCACCCGGTCCAACACCCGCCGCACGCGCGGCCGTTCGAACACCGACCGCGCCCGCGAGACGAGCCAGACGTAGCCGCCCAGCCAGCCCATCGTCAGCGCCGCGTGCAGCAGGACCAGCAGGCCCATGCCCGCCTCCGTCGACAGCCCGTCCGGGGCGAGCGTCGGCAACAGGCCCGTGTAGAACACGGCGATCTTCGGGTTCAGGACGTTGGTCACCAGACCCGACACGTACGGGCTCCGCGCGCCCTTCGACTCCTGCGGTCGCGGCACCGCCGCCCTCCGGCTCTGCCACAGCGCCTGGACGCCGAGGTACGCGAGGTACGCCGCGCCGAGGATCTTGACGACGAAGTACGCCTCCGCCGACGCGGCGAGCACGGCCGCCAGCCCCACGACGGTGAACACGCCCCAGATCAGCAGTCCGGTCGTGATCCCGGCGGCCGTCCGCAGGGCCTCCGACCGTCCGGAGGCGATGGCGCGCTTGGTGACCACGGCCATGTCGGGCCCGGGCACGATCGTGAGCAGGGCGAGCACGCCCGTAGCCGTTGCAACTTGCATCCACATGCACCCAGTGTGCGGGGCGCTGCCCGCTCGGGGTGATCAGGGTAGGGCCTGGTGCCAGAGGCCGGCGAGGAATGCGCTCCAGGAGGGAGCAGGGAAGGAAATGGTCGAACCGTGGGGAATCTTGCTGTCCCGGACCGGTATGCAGTCGGACATGCTGTCCGCAACTTCAAGGCACTCTGTTCCGGTATTGGTGCTGTAGCTGGACTTACGCCAGACCATTTCAGACATTCGAGATACACCTCTCACGAATAGCGTTCCTTCAACACCGATCTGACCAAGGCAGACGACTCCTTGGGCGGCAGCGCTTCCGCGCAGAGCAACGTGAAGGCTTCCTCCGCCGAGGCCAGGTCCTTCGGCTCCGCCAGCAACTGCTCACCCAGGAAGCCGTCCACGTGCACCACATCGGTGCCGTCATCGAAGGAGAGCAAGCCAAACGGTGACACGATTCCGTGAAAGGAGTCTTCCCCCTCGGGGACCACCTGCACGACGTGCGGCTTCGCGTCTGCCAGCTCCAGGAGCCTCTCCAACTGCCCCTTCATCACAATCGGCCCGCCGAACATTCGCCGGAGAGCTTGTTCATCCAACACGATCCACAATTGAGGCGGATGCTCACGTGCCAGGATGCGCTGACGCACCATTCGAGCCTGCACCAGTTCCTCCTGGTTCCGCGCACGGCCAGTTGCCATCAGAGCCCGGGCATACTCCTCGGTCTGAGCGAGCCCCGGCACCAACTGGCAGTTGAACCGGCGGATGACCGTCGCTTTCTCCTCCAGCTCCACGTATTTACGGAACGACGGCGGGAACGCGCACTTCAACACAAGCCGCCACAACCGGGTAAAGCGCCCATGAGAACCCGGGAAGATCCGATCGCACGCCTCCGCGAACCCCGGAGGGGGAACACGCTGCCCTGCTTCCACCTTCGCGACCAGCGAGTACCCACAGTGCGCCTCCTTCGCCAGCTCCTTCCGCGAGATTCCCAGCCGCTCCCGCTCCAGCCGCACCTCGACACCGAAGTGCTCCAGCGGCGACTCCGGCTCAACAGCCTCCGCACCCATGCGCCAACCCCCGATGATCTTGAGACAGTTGGCCCCGTCCAGGCCCCCGTCTTGTTCACCCCATGAGCACAGCACGACCCTTGATGTGCAGACAGTGAACATCGAGAGGTTCCCCCCATGGCCTGTACCCCCGAACAAGCTCGCGAAGCCTACGCACCCCTGATCGGCGAACTCGTATGGGACGCGGCCCGCAAACGCGTGGGCGAGGTCATGGACCACCGCTGGTCGCTCTACCGGCTCCGCCCGCCCGGCGGCGGCGTCGAGTGGCACGCCGTCCCCGAGAGCATCCGCTCGCTCAACGGGAGCGGAAAGTGAACAACCAACGCACGCCACCGCCCCGTTGCGCCGAATGCGACCGCATCAAGGCCGCGTACTACCGGGCGACCCGCGAGGGCGACCGCTCCGCCGCCACCGACTGGACCGTCCTCATGGGCCGCCACCAGCGCACGGCGCACTCATGAGCAGGACACCGGCGGCGAACTGCCGCCATCCCGGGCCGGGTTGGGCAACCGACCTCCACGTCATCACCTGTTCCGACTGCGGGGTGCGCCGCTTCCCCTCGTACGCGGCGCTGCGGTGGTCCGGCCAGGAGTACCGGGACGCGGGGCCCGCGTTCAGTGGCCCGCCGGCCGCACCAGCCCCGTCTCGTACGCGAAGACGGCCGCCTGCGTCCGGTCCCGCAGGCCGAGCTTGAGGAGGATCCGGCTGACGTGGGTCTTCACGGTCTGTTCGGCGACCACCAGGCGCTCGGCGATCTCGGCGTTGGACAGGCCCTGGGCGACCAGCGACAGCACTTCCGTCTCGCGCTCGGTCAGGGCGCCGACCCGCTCCTTGAGCGGGGCGCGCGGAGCGGCCCCGCTCATCCGGGAGAACTCGGCGATGAGCCGCTTGGTGACGCTCGGCGCGAGGAGGGCGTCACCGGCGGCCACGACCCGTACCGCCTGGGCGAGTTCCTCGGCCGAGGCGTCCTTGAGGAGGAAGCCGGAGGCACCGGCGCGCAGCGCCTCGTAGACGTACTCGTCCAGGTCGAAGGTGGTCAGGACGAGGACCTTGACGGTGGCGTCCGCCGGTCCGGTGAGGCGGCGGGTGGCCTCGATGCCGCCGAGGACGGGCATGCGGATGTCCATGAGGACGACGTCGGGGGCGAGTTCGGCGGCCTTGCCGACGGCGTCGAGTCCGTCCACGGCCTGGCCGACGACCTCGATGCCGGGCTCGGCGTTGAGCAGCACGGTGAAGCCCTGGCGGACCATCGCCTGGTCGTCGGCGATCAGCACGCGGATGGCGGTCGTCATGGGGTTACCTCGGCGGAAGGGGAAGCGGGCAGGACGGCGGCCACCTCGTAACCGCCGCCCGGGACGGGTCCGGTGGCGAGGTCGCCGCCGAGCATGGCGGCGCGTTCGCGCATGCCGAGGATCCCGTGGCCGGCGCCCGGCGAGGGCGGGGCGGGGCGCTCGGGCGCGGAGTTGGTGATCCGGACGGAGAGGGCGCCGGGCCCGTACGCCGTCTCGACGCGCACCGTCGCGCCGGGCGCGTGCCGCATCGCGTTGCTCAGCGCCTCCTGGACGATGCGGTACGCGGACAGCTCGACGCCGGGCGACAACGGCCGCACCGGGCCGGTCGTGGCGGTGGTGACGGTGACCCCGGCCGCGCGCACCTTGGCGACCAGGTCGTCGAGTTGGGCGAGGGTGGGCTGCGGGGCGTGCCGCTGCGCCTCGGCCGGACCCTCCGCCGAGCGCAGGACACCGAGGACGCGGCGGAGTTCGGTGAGCGCCTCGACGGCGCTCGCGCGGATGCCGGCGAGGTTCTCCCGCAGCTCCGGGGAGGGGTTCTCGACCAGGTGCGGGGCGACCTGCGCCTGGATGGAGATGACGGACATGTGGTGGGCGACGACGTCGTGCAGTTCGCGGGCGATGCGGCCGCGCTCCTCCAGGAGGGTGCGCCGGGCCCGTTCGTCGGCGGTGAGTTCCTGCTGCTCGGCCAGGCGGGTGCGGGCCACGCGGCCCTGGCGCAGCGAGGCGCCGAGCACGACGGCCATGGCGAGGACCAGGGCGTCCCAGGTGACGGCCTGCGGGCGGCGCCCGACCACGAACACGATGTCGGCGGCCCCCGCGAGCAGGGTGACGGCCAGCGCCGCGACGGCGGCGAGAGGGCGGACCCGCAGGGCGAGCAGGAGCAGGACGAGGGTGTGCAGGAGCAGCGCCGACAGGCTCCAGGGCCACCAGACGGTCATACCGGGACCGGGCTCCTCCGCCAGCGCCCCGGTCAGGGAGAGGGCGAGGGTCGACAGCCACCAGGCGGGGACGGGACGGGAGAGGGCGAGGACGACGGGGGCGGACTGCAGCATGGTGAGGAGTGCCACGGTCGAGTCCGCCGCGAGGATCCGCTCGTTCTCGCTGGCGTTGTAGAGGGCCAGGAGTGCGGCGAGCAGCACCACGTGGAGGTGCGGCAGCGGGCCCAGCCAGACGGAGCGCGGCATGGGATCACGCGCGAGCGTGAACAGATCCGTGCGCAGGGCGCGCGGTATCGCGCGCAGCGTGGCGGCCATCTGTTCCCTGCCGCCTCTTTCGTCCCCCCGTTTCACAAGATCCACCCTAGACATGTCGTACCTCCTGCGTACCGGCGGGACGGCGCACCTCGTGGATACGGCGCACCTCGTGGATGTGGAAGGCGGACCGGCACACCAGCAGCGCCGCCGCGAACACCGGCAGCCAGGCGAGCCGGGCGAGCGCCCAGCCCGGGCCGTCGGGAAGGGTGTGCAGGCCGGGCAGGGGCCGGCCGGCGAGGAGACCGAGGGCGGTGACCGCCATCATCGCGGTCTGGTGCCAGAGGAAGACGGTCATGGCGGAGAGGTTGAGCAGGGCCACCGCGAGCCAGGCGGCGGGGCGGCGCAGCACGCGGCGCAGCGGGCCGAGGAGCAGCAGGGCCGCCCCGCACTGGGCGAGCCCGAAGGTGACGGCGGCGAGGGTGGGCGGGTTGAGGTTGGAGATCCGGGCGCCGGGGACGCCGACCATGGCGGCGGGGTAGCCGGCCCACAGCACCAGCGCCGCGGTGGCGGCGGCCCCGCCGAGCAGCAGCGCCCAGCCGGTCGTCCGGCCGCGCGGGCCGCCCCGGGCGAGGGCGGCGCCGAGGCAGTACGGCACGAGCCAGCCCGCCGCCACGTTGATCCAGCCGAGGGCGGCGGGGCCGTCCGCGCCGAAGCGGACCAGGTCGACGAGGAGGACGACGGCGAACGGCCAAAGCGGGTGCAGTCGCGCGACGAGCGGGGTCGCCGCGGTGAGCACGGCGAGGACGAGCAGGAACCACAGCGGGGAGAGCACGAGTTTGAGCAGCGCGTGCAGGGTGTCGAAGGACGTCCCGGCGGCGAGCATCGCGACCGACGCCGTCGCCCAGACGGCGATCAGGGCGGGGACGGGGCCGAACAGCCGGGATATGCGGGCCCCGAGCCACCGCCGGTAGGGCACTTCCCGGGAGGAGGCGGCCGTCCGGCCGGCCACCATGAAGAAGACGGCCAGCGGCTGGAGCAGCCAGGAGACGGGCGTGAGGGCGGGCATGGCGTGCAGCGGGCTGACGGCGCGCACCGTGCCGCTGTCGGTCACGAGCGCGGTGACCAGCCAGTGGCCGAGCACCACGCCGAGGATGGCGAAGGCGCGCAGCGCGTCGAGGGCGCGGTCGCGCCCGGGCGGGGTGGCGGCGTCGACGCGCCGGGCGAGGTCACGCACGACCGTGCCCGGTGACGATGCGGGCGATGCTCTCCAACGGCACGGAGCCCGGCCGCAGATAGTCGCCGTGGCCGCCGTCGCCCGCGGCGAAGACGCGGGCGCCGAAGGCGGGCGACACCGGGTCCGTGCCGAACCCGACGGTGGTGAAGGGCAGTTCGAGGCGGGTGTGCGGCACCTCGGCGATCCAGTCGCCGGTGGCGCGGCCGGCCCAGACGACGGCCCGGGTGCGCAGGGCGGCGACGTCGCGGGCGCCGGTGCCGGGGCTGCCGTAGAGGACGAGGTCGGCGACGTCGAGTCCGGCCGCGGCCCGGCCGCAGACCACCGAGCCGTAGGAGTGGCACAGCACGGAGGTGCGGGCGCCGGGTGCGGCCCGCCGCAACTCGGCGACGAACCGCCGCAGTTCACCGGCGGCGGCGTTCGCCCGGCCGGGGGTGAGCACCTCGGCGCTCGCCGTGGCGGGGGTGCGGTAGCCGAGCCAGGCGACGACGGCGGACCGCGCGCCGAGCCGCTCCCGGAGCGCCGTCGCGCCGGCCCGCAGCCGCCCGTACTTCTCCGGGCCGGTGTCCGATCCCGGCACCAGTACGGCGATCCGGTCGGCCCGGGACAGGTCGCCGACGACCTCGGCGGACCGGCCGCCGTCGCGGCCGTCGAAGGAGAGGAAGTGCCGGCCGGGCGCGGCCATGGCCTCCAGCGCGGCGGCGCGCCGGTGGTCGCCGTGGGCCCCGGCCGCCCGCCCGGCCGCCCGGATGTCGTCGCGGACGGCGGCGTAACGGCCGTCGAGGGCGGCGGGGGCGACGGACCGCAGCGGCGGCAGGGCGGACGGCTCGGGTGCCGGGACGGCGGAGGGCCGGGCCACGGCCGACACGGGCACGGCCACGGAGGCGGCGACGAGTGCGGCGAGCAGGGTGCGGCGTGCGGGCGGGCGGGGCGCCATCGGAAAGGTCCTTCCGTACCGGGTTCTCGGGGTGTTCGGTAGGGACGGTAGGAAGGGGGCCGGGTGGTCGGCGTCCCGCTGCGGGGTACTCCCCGCGGGTAGCCCGGAAGTATGACGAGTAGGGGGTGGCACCTCCCTGAACAGCAATTTTGCTTCGAACGGAAGATCGGGTAACGTTTTTGCCGCGCCGCTAGCTCAGTTGGCTAGAGCGACTGACTCTTAATCAGTAGGTCCGGGGTTCGAGTCCCTGGTGGCGCACTGCTCATCGTGGCCCCCGCCGGTTCGTCCGTCGGGGGCCACGGTCGTTTCGCGCCGTACGCCCGGTGGTACCCCTGTTCGCATGCCCGGACCGGACGCGGAGGTGTCGCGATGACCGAGAACGTGGGGGTGGCCGAGGCGCCGCCGCCCGGTGACGCCGCGCCGCGGGCGACGGCCACGACGGCGGTGGTACTGGCCACGCAGATGTGCCGGTTCGACGACGTGCTGGGCGCGGCCGCGGCCGACCGGCTGCTGGAGGAGGGGTGCCACGCGCTGATGGCCGAGGTCCGGGACCGGGGCGCCGAGGCGGAGTCGGTCGTCCCGCCGTCCTGGCGCTGCGCCGACCAGACGGCGCGGTTCCCGGCGCTGGTGGCGGTGGTGACGCGACTGGCGCCGATGGTGATGACGCTGCTGGGGGTGCCGGTGACCGACGCGCGGGTGTCCTTCGGACTCACCATGCACAACGAACTCCCCGGCGGCGAAGGGGCGCAGCCCGCGCCGGTGCGGGACTCCGCGGGCGCGGGCCGGATCACCTTCCTCTACCACCTGCACCGTAGGCCGCGCGGGTTCACCGGCGGTCAGACGCGGGTCTTCGACAGCACGGTCCGCGAGGGCCGGCCGGGCGTCGCGGAGTCGTTCCGGGACGTGCGGCCCGACCACGACTCGCTCCTCTTCTTCCCCGCCGACGCCTGGTACCAGGTCCGTCCGGTGACCAGCCCGTCCGCGAAGCTGCTGGACAGCCGGTTCGCGTTCCACGGCTGGCTCGGCGCGGCCGACCGGTGATCCCGTGACTCCCGCGCCGCCCTCCGTCCGGCTGACCGTCGCCGTCGCCGTCCGCGACGACGACCACGACGGGGCGTACTTCACCGCCCTGGCACTCCGGCTCCACCATCCCGAGGCGGCCGGCCGCTGCGACCTCCTCGTCGTCGACGGCGATCCGGACGGCCCCGGCGCGCCCGCCCTGCGCGGGCTCCCCTGGCTGCGGTACGCGACCTGCGAGCAGGTGCGCGGCTCGGCCCTGCGGGACCTCGCCGTCCGCGAGGCCCGCACCGAGTGGGTGCTGTGCGTGGACTCCGGGGCGCTGCTCGCGCCCGGCGCGCTCGCCCGCCTCCTCGCCTTCGCGGACGCGCGTCCCGGCACGCGCGACCTGTTCCAGGGGCCGTTGCTCGACGAGGACTTGCGCACCGTGCGCACGCACCGGGACCCGGTGTTCGACGGCGCCTCGTTCGGGATGTGGGGGTGCGACCCGCGCGGCACGGACGCGGACGCGCCGCCGTTCGAGATCGGCATGCAGGACCTGGGGCTGTTCGCCTGCCGACGCGACGCGTGGCCCGGCTTCAACCCGCGGCTGCGCGGGCACGGCGCGGAGGAGGGCTACCTGCACAAGAAGTACCGGGCGGCGGGAGCACGGGTGCTGTGCCTGCCGTTCCTGCGGTGGACGCGGCGCCCGCGGGACGGCTCTCCCGATCCTGCCGCGATCTGCCGCGACCGGCTCCTCGCGTGGGAGGAGGCGGGCCTGGCCGTGGAGCCGGTGGTCGACCACTGCCGGGAGGCGTACGGGGACGTGGTCGACGGGTGGGTGGCCGGGCACGCGGCGGAGCGGTCGCATCCGCTCGACTACTTCGACGCGATGCTGTGCGTCAACTCCGATGCGGAGCCGTCGCGTTGGGTCGCGGCGGCGCGGCGCTTCGGCCGGCTCGGCGCCGACGGGCTCGTCCGCCGTCTCCCGGCGGTCGCCGGCTCTTCTCCGGGCGTCGGGTACGCGCTCTCGCACCGGCGGGCGGTGGAACTGGCGCGGCGGCGGGGTCTGGAGCACGTGCTCGTGTTCGAGGACGATGTCACGTTCTGCCGCGATGCGGAGGTGTTGCTGCGGGGGCACGTGGGGGAGCTCGCGGACCGGCGGTGGACGGTGTGCCGGCTGGGGGACGGTGCGGTGGCGTATCACGGGCGGGTGTTCGAGCGGCTGTTGGCGGAGGTGCCGGGCGGGGAGGGTGAGGTGGCGGTGTGGGTGGCGGCACATGGGGGGTGGGAGCGGTATGTGGACCGGCGGTTCGGGGAGGGGGTGGTGGGGGTGGTGCCGGCGGTTACGGCTCGGGCCTGATTGGTCGGTGATTTTGCCCCGGACCCGCCCTTTCACCGTTTCTTCCGGGGCTCCGCCCCATGGCCCGCATCACCCTTCGGGCGATGTCCTCAAACGCCGGACGGGCTGAACCAGCCCGTCCGGCGTTTGAGGACGAACGCGGCGCAGCCACGTTGCCCCGCGCGGAGCGCGCGAGAAACGGTGAAAGGGCGGGGCAGGGGCAAAACACACACCGCTCAGCCAAGCGGCAACACCGCCCGCACCACCGTCCCTCCACCTCCCCTCACGTCCTCCACCGCCAGCACACCCCCCACCTCCTCCGCCAGCTCCGCCAGCAGCCGCACCCCCGCCGTCCCCGCCCCGTCGTCCACGACCTCGACGGTCACCTCCGTGCCGCCCGGAACGGTAAGCCGCAGCGTCGCCCGCGCCGCGCCGGCATAACGCACCGCCTGGTTCAGGGCCTCCTCCGCGATGCGGTACGCCGCCGCCTCGCAGGCCGCGGACAGGTCGGGGACGGTGTCGGGCACGTCCACCGAGACGGCCGCGTCCGAGAAGCGGGCGGCGAGCAGCCGCAGGGCCCCGGGGAGGCCGTGCTCGTCGACGTCCGGCGGGCGCAGCCCGTCCGCGAGGCGGCGCACCTCACGGAGACCGTGCTCCGTCCCGGCGCGCGCCGCGTCGAGCATCTGCCGCGGCACCCGGGCATCGGCACCGGCCAGCAGCGACCCGGCGGTCTCCACGTTGAGCCGGATCGTGGCGAGGACGGGCCCGAGCCCGTCGTGCAGTTCGCGTCGCAGGCGCCGCCGTTCGTCCTCCCGGCCGGCCACGGCCCGCTCGCGCCCGGCCCGCAGCCCGTCGTGCAGTCCGGCGTCGCGGACGACGGGGGCGAGCCGGGCGCCGAGGTGTTCGAGGACGGCGCGGTCGTCCTCGTCCAGGTCGCGCGCGCCGACGGTGAGGCGGCCGACGCACTCGCCGTGGTGCCGCAGGTCCACCGTGGTCGCACCGGAGCCGTCGGACAGCCCCCCGGCGCGGGCGAGTTCGCGGAAGCCGTGCGGCGTGCGCACGGCCACGGCCGCGGCGGGGACGCGGAACCCGCGGACGAGGACGTCGCAGACGGCCCGCCCCGCCTCGGCGGGCGTCCGGCGGCGGGCGAGTTCGTCGCCGAGCACGCGCAGCGCGCCGTACGGCCCGGAGCGGCGGCCGTGCGGCAGCAGGTCGAGGGCGCGCAGCAGCCGGGGGACGGCGGGCGGGGCGACGAGGGCGACCAGGCCCGAGGACACGGCCGCGGCCGTGACGCGCGAGGCCCCGAACCCGTCCGTCAGCAGCGCGCACAGGCCGCCGTAGAGACGGGAGAGGCCGAGGCCGAGGACGAGCGCGACCACGACGGGCCGCAGCAGGCGGTCGGGCCGGACGGGGTCGGCGGCGCAGACGACGGCCACGGCGACGGCGGCCGCGGTGCCGACGGGCGGCAGGGCGGAAGGCGGCAGCGACGGAGCCGTCCAGTACGCGCCGCACGCCGGCAGCAGGACGACGAGCCGGTGCCGCGCGACGCCCCGGGCGCGCACGGCCCGCGGGACCAGCCGTACGAGCACGGCGAGGGCGAACGCCTGTGGCAGCCAGGGGAACCGGTCACCGAAGGGCGGCGACGCCAGGCAACTGCCGAAGACCACCACCGCCGCGCCGGCGGCCGCGCTCCGGAACCGGGACAAGCCCTCGCACCCGGCGGACCACAGCGGTACCAGCGCGAGGGCGCCCTGCCCGCCGAGCGCCCCGGCGTTCGTCAGGAGCGGGACCCAGCCGGGCGGCAGCGGGCCGGTGATCCGGGCCGCCGCCGGTCCGTCGAGCACGGCCCCGAGCACGTACAGCCCGGTGAGGCCGGAGACGGCGAACAGGGCGCGGGCGAGCCGCCGCCGGTCCGGGCGCCGGCCGCGCAGCACCGACGCTCCCGCGGCCAGGAAGCAGACGGCCGTCACGGGACCGCCGCCGGACCGGGCGAGTTCGGCCGGGGCACCGCCGAGGGCGACCAGGGCGAGCGCGGCCGCGAGGGGGGCCAGGCACAGTCCGGCGAGACAGTGACCGGCAAGGGCCGCCCCTCCCCAGCCCCTTGAGGGCGGGACGGCCGGGACAACAGGGGCGAGTGAGCCGTTCGATGACACAAGGTATGTATGCGCTCACAGTTGGTCGATCAATCCTTGTTCGGACCCCGCACCCTCCCCGCACCATTTTGCTTCGAACAGGAGATCAGGTAACGTTCTGCCCGCGCCGCTAGCTCAGTTGGTTAGAGCGACTGACTCTTAATCAGTAGGTCCGGGGTTCGAGTCCCTGGTGGCGCACTGGAATTCGGGCCCTCGCCGGTGAACTGGCGGGGGCCCGAAGCGTTTTGCGGCACTGTGCGCCACTCAGGCCCGTGCGCCGCTCAGGCCCGTACGCCGCTCAGACCCCGGCCAGCGCCAGCGCCGCCGTGTACCCCTCCCCCACCTCCACGTCCCGCAGCGACCAGCCGTCCGGCGAGGCCGGTTGCTCCCCGCACCCCACGTACGTCACCGACAGGGCCTCCGCCAGCCCGGTGCCCGTGCCCTTGAGGTACGCCTCCTTGCGCGTCCAGCAGCGCGCGAACGCCCGGACCCGCTCCGCCTCCGGGAGCGCGGCCAGTTCGGCGGTCTCGCGCGGGTGCAGCGAACCCGCGACGTCCGCGACGACGGACGCCCTCGGTTCCTGCTCCACGTCCGCGCCCACGGGCACGTCCGCGAAGGCGAACAGCGCCAGGTCGCCCGCGTGCGAGAGGTTGAAGTGGAGCGGGGCGCCCGGCACGGCCGGGCGTCCGTGGGGCTCGCCGCAGCAGGGGCAGGGCTCGCGGACGAACTCCACCTCCTCCGGGGCCCGTCCCAGATAGGCGCCGAGCAGCCGGCGCAGCGCGACGTGGGCGGCGACGTAGCGCTCGCGGTGTCCGGCGCGGGCGAAGGCGGCGGCGCGGGCGCGCTCGCCCGCGTCGAGCACGTGCTCGTGGCCGGTGGTGCCGTCGGCGCCGCGCAGCAGCCACACCTCGGGTCCGCCCGGGGTCCACGGGCCGGGCAGCGGGTCGTCACCGAACGGCCGTGGGCGCATGGGCACGTTCCTCTCCGGGGTCGTTCCGGCCGTACCGGCCTCGGCGGCGGCACCCACCGAGGCCGGAGTCACAGGGGCCCGCCGAGCAGCTCGACGCTGCCGTCCTCGCGGCGGCGGGCCGCCTCGCCCGTACGGTACATGCGCGTGCCCGGCGGGCCGAACGGATCGGCCGTGAAGCGGGCCGCCGTGCGGGCCGGGCGGGCCGGCCAGCCGGTGGCCAGGACGGCGCCCGCGACGCACAGTTCGCCGGTGACGCCGGGCGGGCAGGGGGCCAGGGCCGGGTCCAGCACATGGAGGCGGACGTTCCACCCGGGCCGGAGGGCCGTGGCCGGCTCCCCCGGTCCGTACGAGCGGCACGCCGCGCCCGCGGCCCCGGCCGGTCCGTAGTGGTGGTGCACGCGCAGGCCCTCGGTGTCCGCGCGGTCCGGTGGCGTCCCGTCGGTCAGGACGTGCCGCAGCCGCGCGGTGCCGTCCGGGCCGGCGAGGAGGCGGCCGAGGAGCTCCGGGCCGAGGGCGGCCACGGTGACGCCGTGTTCGCGGACGGCGGCGGCCGGGTCGGGGTCCAGGACCAGCGCGGCGCCCTCCCGCAGCGGCCACAGCAGCTCGGCCAGTGAGCCGTCGTCGCCCGGCAGGAACCGGTCGGCGGCGGTCAGCCCGTACCGCCCCTGCATCCAGCGCAGCCGGTTGTCGGCCGCCGACTGCGGGACGACGAGGGCCTGGCCGTCGGAGCGGACGGCGTACGCCGGGTGGTGCGGCGTCAGCGGGCGCCCCGGGTCGGTGGCCGGCAGGCCGCGCAGGTCGGCGGCGGCCAGGTCGACGACGGGCGCGGTGATGCCCGGTGGGGCGGGGTCGCCCGAGGTCAGCACGCAGACGGGCGCGAGCCGTTCGTACGGACCGGCCTCCGCCCCGGGCCTCAGGTGGATGTACGCGCCGCCCGCCTTGAGGACGGCGAGCACGGCCACCACCAGGTCGGCGGAGCGGGGCAGGGCGACGGCCGCGAAGGCGCCGGGGCGCACGCCGAGCGGGAGGAGCCGGCGGGCCAGCCGGTTGGCGCGGGCGTTCAGCTCCGCGTAGGTCAGCCGCTCGTGGCCCGCGATCAGGGCGGTCGCGCCGGGCGTGCGGGCCGCCCGGGCCTCGACCGGGCCGATGAGGGTGGTCGGCGGCAGGGCGGTGGCGGTGTCGTTGTACTCGGTCAGGACGCGGGCGCGTTCGTCGTCGTCGGCGCGGGCGAGCGCGGCGAGCGGCAGGTGGGGGTCGCGGTCGGCGAGCCGGGCCAGCAGGGCGAGGAAGTCCTGCGGGCGCGCGTCGGCGGCGGGTTCGGTGTCGTGGTCGACGCGCAGGCCGCCGTCGTCGGCGTCGCGGAGGGTGACGACGAGGTCGTCGGGCGCGCCCGACACCAGCGGGTGCAGGGTGGTCGGGGCCCCGGCGAAGGTGATCCCGTCCTCCCCGGGCACGACGTTGACGAGCGGTCCGGAGAGCGCGCGTTCCCCGCCGGGCAGGCCGAGTTCGCGGCGGATCCCGGCCCGGCGCCGCCGCTGGTGCCGCCGGGCCTCGCGGATCCCGAGGTCGGCCTGGCGGACGAGCTCGGCGAACGTGGTGTCCTCGCCGGCCGTCAGCCGCAGCGGCAGCACGTTGGCCACGGCCCCCGGCACGCGCAGGGCGGCGGGGCAGGTGCGTCCGGTCATCGGCAGCCCGAGGACGATGTCCCCGGTGCGGGTGCCCCGGCACAGGTGCAGCGCCTGCGCGGCGAACAGCAGCCCGGCCCAGGACCCCCGCACGGCGGCGGCGAGTTCGCGCAGCCGGTCGGTGGTCACGGCGTCGAGGCGCGCGGTGTGCCGCAGCCGGATGGGCACGCCGCCGGGCCCGGTGGCCGGGTCGCCTTCCGGGGCGGCCGGCCCCGGGGCGGGCAGGACGGCCCCCAAAGTCGCGGCGGCGGAGCCCTCCGGCCACGCGGTCCAGCCGAGGAAGTCGCTGCGGGCCGGCCCGGCGGCCCGGTCGGCTCCGGCGGAACCGGCGCGCCGCGCGGCCGGGACGTCCCCGACCGCCCCCTGGAAGCCCGCCAACCGCCTCCGCCAGTACGCCCGGTCGCGGTCGTGGACCGCCGACGTGCGGTACGCGGTGTCCTTCGCGACCAGGTCGGTCAGGCGGCCGAACGGGCTGGGGCCGGGGTCCGTACCGGCGGCGAGGGACGTGTAGACCTCGGCCACGCGGCGGTCCACCAGCGTGTGGCCGTGCGCGTCGAGCACCGCGGCGTGGACCCGCCGGTACCACAGCCAGTGCGCGTCGCCGAGGCGGAAGAGGCCGTGGGCGAAGAGCGGTCCGGTGCCGAGGTCGAAGGGGCGCTCCAGGTCGGAGCGCATCCAGGCCAGGGCCGTGGCGAAGGCGTCGCCGTCGCCGCGCAGGTCGGCGGCGCACAACGGGAAGCCGTGGCCGGGCGGTTCGAGCGCGATGGGCCGCTGGCGCAGCCCGTCCGGGCTCACGGTGATCCGCATCCGCAGGGCGTCCGCCTCGCCGACGGTGCGGTGCAGCGCCTCGGCGAACAGGACGGGGTCGAGCGGCCCGCGGATCTCCCGGTACACGGCGGTGTTCAGCGCCGGGCTGCGGGGGTCGCGGGCCTGGGCGTGCCACAGCTCCGCCTGGGCGGCCGTCAGCGGCAGGCCCGCCGGGACGGCGGTCCCCCCGTCGGCCGGGCCCGCGGTCCGCGGCGCGCGGTCGGCGGGTCCGCACTCGGGGAGGGCCCGGCCTCGGGTGGGGGGCATGGCCGTCAGTTCCCTTCGAGGTCCGCGAGGAGCCGGTCGGTGGTGGTGACGACGGCGCACTTGGCGGCGGCCCAGCGCAGGGCCGTGGCGTGGTCCTCGGCCGAGAAGTCGGCGACGGCGTCGGCCACGAGGAAGGGCCTGATGTCGCGCATCCAGGCGTCGCAGGCGGTCATCATGACGCCGATGTGGGCGTAGACGCCGACGACGACGAGCTGGTCGCGGCCCTGCGCGGCCATCATCCCGTCCAGGTCGGAGCGGACGAAGGCGCTGTACTTCCACTTGGTGAGGACGGTGTCGTCCGGGCCGGGCGCCACCGCGTCGGCGATGGCCTTCGCCCGCTCGTCGTCGG
This sequence comes from Streptomyces sp. AV19, assembly GCF_015999245.1. Taxonomy (GTDB): domain Bacteria; phylum Actinomycetota; class Actinomycetes; order Streptomycetales; family Streptomycetaceae; genus Streptomyces. The sequence continues at coordinate 199,210 of NZ_JAEAMR010000022.1, forward strand.
GCAGTCCGGGCCCCCAGAAGTCCTGCTGGAGCCCGCGCTCGGCGGGGCTCTGGCCGCCGGGCTGGGCGGAGTAGACGACGGGCACACCCAGCCGCGCGCACTCCTTCTTCAGCCGGCCGACGTTGGCGAGGAGTCCGGTGAGCGGCGAGGCACCCTCGGTGAAGGCGCCGAGGAAGTAGTTCTGCAGGTCGTGGACGAGCAGGACGGCGCGGTCCGGGTCGACGGTCCAGTCGACCTTGTTCGCCGGGAGGTCCTCCTCCGTGGGCATGGGATAGGGGGCGATGGCGGGGAGCGCCATGGTGCGGGCCTTTCCGTACTGATCAGTTCAGTGCTGTGCGGTCGCGTCAGTGCTGTGCGGTCGCGGCGGCGAGCTGTGCGGCGATGGCGGCGCGGAGGTCCTTCTTGGAGACCTTGCCGATGCCGGTCTGGGGGAAGGCGGCCGCGAACTCGATCCGGTCGGGGATCTTGAAGGCGGCCAGGCCGCGTTCCCGGACGAACTTCTTCAGGGCCGGCGACTTCACCGGCTCGGCGCCCTCGCGCAACACCACGTACGCGCAGGTGCGTTCGCCGAGGTAGGCGTCGGGCATGGAGACGACGGCGGCGTCGTGCACGGACGGGTGGGCGAGGAGGTGGTTCTCGATCTCCTCGGCGGCGACCTTCTCGCCGCCGCGGTTGATCTGGTCCTTGGCCCGGCCCTCGACGACGATGTGCCCGGTCTCCGTGAGCCGGACGACGTCGCCGGTGCGGTAGAAGCCGTCGGCGGTGAAGGCGGTGGCGTTGTGCTCGGGGGCGCGCCAGTAGCCGCGGATGGTGTACGGGCCGCGGGTGAGCAGGTGTCCGGTGGCGCCCACGGGCAGCTCGCGGTCCTCGTCGTCCACGACGCGGATCTCGTCGTCGGGGCTGATGGGACGGCCCTGGGTGGTGACGATCGTCTCCTCGGGGTCGTCGAGCCGGGTGTAGTTCACCAGGCCCTCCGCCATGCCGAAGACCTGCTGGAGGGTGCAGCCGAGCGCGGGCCGCACCCGGCGGGCCGCCTCCTCGCTGAACTTGGCGCCGCCGACGAGCAGGACGTCCAGGCTGGAGAGGTCGTACGGGGTGCCGGCCGCCGCGGCCTCGGTCCACACCAGGGCGAGCGGCGGCACCAGGCCGGTGATGGTCACGCGTTCGCGCTCGATGAGCGGGAAGGCGACGTCCGGGCTGGGGCGCGGGGCGAGGACCACGCGGGCGCCGGCGTACAGGGCGCCGAGCGTGCCGGGCGAGCTGAGCGGGAAGTTGTGGGCGGCGGGCAGGGCGCACAGATAGACGCTGTGCTCGTCCACCCGGCAGATTTCGTTGGAGCCGCGCAGCGAGTAGATGTAGTCGTCGTGGGTGCGCGGGATGAGCTTGGGCACGCCGGTGGAGCCGCCGGAGAGCTGGAGGAAGGCCAGCTCGTGGGGCTCGGGCTCGTCCGGGAGGGGCACCGGGTCGGCGGGGACGTCGGCGAGCGCGGTGTGCTCGCCGGGGTCGCCGACGACGAGGACGTGCTCGAGGCCCGGCACGTCGGCCCGTACGCGGGTGGCGAGTTCGCGGTAGTCGTAGCCCTCGGCGACGTCCTGGATCACATACGCGGCGGCCTCGGTGAACGCGCAGAAGTGGCGGATCTCGCTGTCGCGGTGCGCGGGCAGCGCGAAGACGGGCAGCGCGCCGATCCGGAAGAGGGCGAAGACGACCTCGAAGAACTCGGCGACGTTGGGCAGTTGGACGACCACCCGGTCGCCCTTGCCGATGCCCCGGGCGAGGAGCCCGGCCGCGAGCCGGTCGGCGCGCTCGTCCAGTTCGCCGTAGGTCCAGCGGCGGGTCTCCCCCGCGGGGTCGACGATCGCGACCCGCTCGGGGTGGGCGGCGGCGCGCTCGCGCAGCATCCGCCCGAAGGTCTCGCCGCGCCACCAGCCGGCGGCGCGGTAGCGCTCGGCGAACTCGGCGGGGCAGCCGGGGGCGTCAGGGGTGCCGGTCACTGCTCGACCCCCACGGCCTGGAGGAACGTGCGGAACTTGGCGGCCGTCTCGGCGGTCTCGGCCTCCGGGGACGACTGCTCGACGATCCCGGCGCCGGCGAACAGCCGCAGCGTGCGGCCCTCGGCCTCGGCGCAGCGGATGGTGACGACCCACTCGCCGTCGCCGTTGGCGTCGCCCCAGCCGACCATGCCGGTGTAGGCGCCGCGGTCGAAGGGTTCGAGCTCGCCGATGACCTCGCGGGCGGTGTCGGTGGGGGTGCCGCAGATGGCCGGGGTGGGGTGCAGGGCGCAGGCCAGTTCGAGGGCGGAGATCCCGGGGTCGACGGGGTCGGCGGTGATGGTGGTGGACAGGTGCCACATGGCGGCGGTGCGCACGAGGGTGGGGCGCTCGGGCACGTCCAGGGTGCGGCAGTACGGGGCGAGGGCGTCGCGGATCGCGTCGACGACCATGGCGTGCTCGTACAGGTCCTTCTCGGACTCCAGGAGCGCGGCGGCCCGCCGGACGTCCTCGGCGAGGTCGGCGCTGCGCGGGGTGGAGCCGGCGAGGGGGTTGGTGACGACGCGTCCGCCGCGCTTGGAGAGCAGCAGCTCGGGGCTGGCGCCTAGCAGGGTGCGGCCGGGGCCGGAGGGCACGGCGAAGGTGTAGCCGGAGGGGTCGCGGCGGGCGAGGCGGCCGAGCAGCGCGGTCAGGTCGGGCTCCTGCGGCGCGGTGAGCTCCAGGGTGCGGGAGAGGACGACCTTGCCGAACTCGCCGCGCTTCATCCGCTCGACGGCGGTGGCGACGGCGGCGGCGTAGCCCTCGGGCGCGGGGACGGGCCGGACGTCCCAGTCGAGGGCGGCGGGGGGCGCGACGGGCAGGGCGGCGAGCGGGTCCCGGGACAGCGGGGGCGCGAAGCGGACGGTCTCGGGGACGGCGAGCACGGCGGGGGCGCCCGGGAGGAAGGGGACGGCGCCGACGACGACGGGGTTCTCGTGGCCGTCGAGCAGCTGGGCGTCGAGGGTCTCGGTGACGCGGCGGTGCAACGGGGCGTCACCGTGCGGCACTTCGGCCCGCACTCCGTGGGCGAGGAGGGTGCGGGTGGCCGAGGCGAAGAAGCGCGCGTCGCGGTGGTCGTACGCCTCCAGCAGCGCGGTCGCGGCGCCGACGGTGTCCGGGCCCTCCGCCGCGTCGTCGGGTATCTCGGGTCCGCTCGGCCGGGCGGTCACGTGCTGAGCCGTGGTCACCGGGTGCTCCGTTCCTCCGGTGCGCCGTGCACCGGGCATGGGGTGGGGGTGGCGGGCCGCCCCCCGCCCGCCCCCCCGGGGGGGGGGGGGGTACGGTTACCGCCCGCCCCGCCGGCGCGCCCGGGCCGGGGGGCGGGGCGGCCGCCCCCCCCGGTGGGCCCCCCCGCGCC
>NZ_JAEAMR010000022.1:202696-224923 GCF_015999245.1 Streptomyces sp. AV19
GGGGGGCGGAGGGTGGCGGGGCCCGCGGCGGGGTGGGGGGGGGGTGGGGGCCGGGGGGCGGGGGGGTCCGGTGCTGCGCGGGGGCCCCGGGGGGCGCGGTCCCGCGGGGGCGCGGGGCCCGGGGCTGGGGGGGGGGGGGGCGGCCGGCCGCCGGCCGGCCCCTCGGGCGGTGGGTGTGATCCGGTACCGGCCGTCCGAGCGGGCGCTCCGGGCCGGTGGGACGGTCCGTCAGACGCGCAGTGTGGCCCCGCCGTCGACGTACAGGTCGTGCATGGTGATGTGCCGGGCGCGGTCGGAGACGAGGAAGGCGACGGCCTCGGCGACGTCCGAGGGCTGGGCGATCCGGCCGAGGGGTATGCCGGTGCGGTACGTCTCCGTATCGCCGTCGATGACCTTGGCGGGCGGCTTGTCGTCGTCCCACAGCTGGCGCTGCATGGCGGTGTCGGTGGAGCCGGGCGAGACGACGTTGCAGCGCACGCCGCTGCGGCCGAGCTCGAGCCCGAGGCACTTGGTGAACATGGTGGCGGCGGCCTTGGAGGCGGCGTAGGCGGCCATGCCGGTGCGGGGGACGCCCGCGGCGTTGGAGCCGACGGTGACGATGCACCCGCTGCGGCGGGCGGCCATCCGGCGGGCGGCGGCGCGGGAGGCGGTGAAGACGCCGGTGGAGTTGACGGCGAAGGTGCGCTCCCACACCTCGTCGGTGAGCTCGACGACGGGCGACGGGCGCAGGACCCCGGCGACGTTGACGAGGATGTCGAGCGGGCCCAGGGTCCGTTCGACCTCCTCGACGACGGCCTCGACGGCGGCGCTGTCGGCGACGTCGGCGGTGTGGGCGGCGACCCGTCCGTCGCCGAGGTCGGCCGCGAGCTTCTCGACGCCGTCGGGCACCAGGTCCAGGGCCGCGACCCGGGCTCCCCGTTCGACGAGGGCCCGGACGACGGCCTCGCCGATGCCTTGCCCGGCGCCGGTGACCAGCGCGACCCGGCCGGAGAGTTCTGACTGCTCCACGACGCTTCCCCACCACTTCCGCTTGAATAAGGTAAGCCTTACCTTACACACGTCTGGTGGGGGAGGGAATCGGCGGGCGTGTGGGGCGCCGGGGCGGCTCCCGCCGGGCTCCCCCGTCGGGGTTACCCCAGGTTCTCCGCCCCGGACTTCGCCGGCCTCCGCCGGACTCCGTCACCGCCCCCGCCAGTCTCCGTCACGCGTATATCAGTGGGCGAGCCCCAGCTCCGGCACCCCCTCCGCCGCGAAGCCGAACACCCGGGCGTACAGCGCCAGTTCCGCCTCCAGCGCCCGGACCAGCGTCTCCGCCCGCCGGAACCCGTGCCCCTCCCCCTCGAACGCGAGGTAGGCGTGCGGCAGCCCGCGCTCCGCCGCCGCCCGCGCCAGCCGCTCGCTCTGCGCGGCCGGGCAGACGGGGTCGTCCAGCCCCTGCAGCAGCAGGAACGGCACTTTGATGTCCCCGGCCCGGCGCAGCGGCGACCGCTCGCGCGCCACGTCCGGCGTCCCGATCAGGCTCTCCACATACCGCGACTCGAAGTCGTGGGTGCCGCCCTCCGCCCAGTCCCCCGGCTCCAGCGCCGGGAAGAGCAGCGTGCCGCACGCGTAGAGGTCCGTCGTCGCCAGCGACAGGGCCGTCGTCCAGCCGCCCGCGCTGCCGCCCTGGACCGCCAGCCGCGCCGGATCCGCGACGCCCTCGGCCACCAGCGCCTCGGCGACGGCGGCGCAGTCCTCGACGTCCACCACGCCCCACTGCCCGCGCAGCCGCTCGCGGTAGGCGCGCCCGTAGCCGGTCGAACCGCCGTAGTTGACCTCGGCGACGCCGATGCCGCGCGAGGTGAAGTAGGAGATCTCCAGGTCGAGGGCGAGCGGCCGGCGGCCGGTGGGCCCGCCGTGCGCCCGCACCACGAACGGCGGCAGCTCGCCCGCCGGAACCTCCCGCTCCGGATTGCGCGGCGGATGGACGTGGGCGTGCACCTCCCGGCCGTCCTTCCCGGCGAACGTCCGGGCCACCGGCCGCGAGCAGTACGCCGGGTCCACGGCGTCCCGGTGCCGGGCCCCGATCACCCGGGCCCGGCCCGTCCGGGTGTCCAGTTCGACGACCTCGAACCCGGTCGTGGGGCTCGCCGCGACGCCGACGACCCGGGGACCGTGCGCGTCCAGGGCCGGCATCCACTCCGTCCACGGCCCGGCCGCGTCGGCCAGCACCCCCGTCTCGGGGTCGAGCACGCCGAGCGACTTCCCGCCGAACCCGTGCAGCACGGCGATCAGCCCGCCGGCCAGCGGGACGAACCAGCGGGACCCCAGCTGCCACAGCGGCCCCCCGAACTCCTCCTCGCGGGCACAGAGGTTGACGGCTTCGCCGCCCTCCGGGTCCACCCGGTGCAGGTTCCACCAGCCCGTCCGGTCGGTGGCGGCCAGCAGCGATCCGTCCGCCGCCCACTCCACCTGGGCGACGGACTCCCCCGGCCCGCCGAGGACGGTCCGCGTATCGGCGAACCGGCCCCCTTCTATACGCGCGATGCGCAGTTCGGTGCCGTCCCACGGCATCCGCGGGTGGTCCCAGGCGAGCCAGGCCGCCCGCGTCCCGTCCGGCGACGGCCGCGGCCCGGTGACGAACCGGTGCTTCCCGTCGGTCAGTTCCCGCACCGCCGTGCGGTCGTCGGCCGCGCCGCCGTCCAGCGGCACCGCGGCGATCACCCGCCGCACGTCCAGCGGGCCCGGGCCGGTGAACTCCTCCAGTACGCACCAGACTTCGTCCCCGACCAGGACCTGGTCCGCCCAGCGCAGCCCGCCGCCGACCGGGGACACGGGCGTCAGCGGCCGGGGCGGTGCGGCGCCGTCGGGCTCCCAGGCATAGAGCCGCTGGTCGGCGGCGTGGGTGAAGACCACGAGCGGGCCGCCCCTGGCCCGGGCCGCCGCCGTCCACGGCCGGCCGCCGTACTCGTGCACCCGGTTGCGGACGTTCCAGGGGGCCGGCAACGCGCAGGTCTCGGCGCCGCCCGGCCGGCGGCGCACCAGCGTCTGGCGCCCGCCCTCCTCCGGGCGGGACTCGACCCACCACACCTCGTCACCGACCGTTCCCACGAAGCCGGGTCGTATGGAGTTGGCCGCCGCGAGGGCGGCGTCCACGGGGGACGGCCAGGTTCCGCAGGGCGCCGTGGGTGTGGGCACCATGATCTCTACGCCTCCTCGTTGAGGGTTCTCGGGTGGTCGTGCATGACGAAACGGTCCAGGACGCGGACACCGAAGTGCAGCGCGTCCACCGGCACCCGTTCGTCGATGCCGTGGAACAGCCCCTGGTAGTCGAAGCCCGGGGGCAGCTTGAGCGGGGCGAAGCCGTACCCCTTGATGCCGAGCCGCGCGAAGTGCTTGGCGTCCGTGCCCCCGGACATGCAGAACGGCACCACGCGCCCGTCCGGGTCGAAGTGCTCCAGCGCCGCGCGCATCCGCGCGAACAGCGGCGTGTCGACGGGCGCTTGCAGGGCCGGCTCGTGGTGGAGATACGACCAGTCCACGTCCGGCCCGGTCAACAGGTCCATGGTGGCGGCGAACTCCTCGTCGCCGCCCGGGACGGTACGGCCGTCGATCATCGCCGTGGCCGTGCCCGGGATGACGTTGACTTTGTAACCGGCGGTCAGAACGGTCGGGTTGGCGCTGTTGCGCACGGTCGCCGCCACGAGGACGGCGGCCCTGCCGAGCTTGTCGAGCAGTTCGTCGACGGGTCCCGTCGCCTCGATGCCATGTGCGGCGGCCAGTTCGTCCAGCGCCGCCCGGACGACCGGGGTCAGCCGCACCGGCCACTCGTACGCGCCGATCCGGCCGATGGCGGCGCCCAGCCGCGAGACGGCGTTGGCCCGGTTGACCTTGGCGCCGTGCCCGGTCGTCCCGTGCGCGGTCAGCTCCAGCCAGGCCGTGCCACGCTCCCCCGCGCCCACCGGGTACAGCCGGAGCCCCCCGTCCGCGTGGAAGGTGTAGGCCCCCGACTCCCCGATCGCCTCCGTACACCCCTCGAACAGCGCCGCGTGCTCCCCCGCCAGGAAGGCGGCACCGACATCCGCGCTGTCCTCCTCGTCGGCGGTGAACGCGAGCACGATGTCCCGCGGCGGCACGGCCCCGGCGCGCGCCCAGGCCCGGACAAGCGCGAGCACCATCGCATCCATGTCCTTCATGTCGATCGCGCCGCGCCCCCAGACCAGCCCGTCCCGGACCTCCCCGGAGAAAGGATGCACCGACCAATCGGCGGGCTCGGCCGGCACGACGTCCAGGTGCCCGTGCACGAGCAGCGCCGGCGCCGCAGGATCGGCCCCCGGAATCCGCGCCACGACGTTCGTCCGCCCCGGCTTCTTCTCCAGCACCAGCGGCTCGATCCCGGCCTCGGCGAGCCGCTCGGCCACGTACTCGGCGGCCGGCCGCTCCCGGCAGTCGCCGCAGCCCCGATTGGTGGTGTCGATCCGGATCAGCTCGGAGGTGAACCGCACCGCTTCCTCCAGCGCGCGCCCGTCCACCCGCCCCACGGTCCCATCACCCATACGCTTCCTCCACCGCCGCCGCCACGACGGTGGTGACCGCCTGGGGGCAACGGATCGCCTCGAACATGTTCGACGTGGTGGAGGAAACCTGCCGCTCGCCCGCCTGCGCGACGCTCACGCCCCCGGCTGGACGCCTGACATCGAACGGCCCGGCCTGCACGGGCTCGCGCCGCGCCGCGTGCCCGACGACGCCCCGGGCAGCCTCCCGAACCACCTCGGCCGTACGCCCGGAAGCCCGACACACCGCCACATACCGCGACACATTCTCCTCGACGGTGCCCGAACGGGCCCGAGGCGCATACCCCTTCGCGCCCTCGCACGTCCGGCCGACCCCGGTCACCAGCACCACCGGCACACCGTATTCGGCCGCGACGGGAGAGCTGGGCATCCCCTCACTTGCCCGCGCGCCGCACAGGCACGTATGCGCCGGCGCCCCCTCCGCCCCGCGTGGTACCCCACGAACGGGATCCCGATCCTGATGAGCTCCCCCGTCGAAGAACCCACGCGCGGCGGCATCGACGTCCGAGGTGAACATCCACCGACACCGCTCCCGCTCCGGTCGGCCGGAGGCAAAACCAGTGGCACCCTCCATGCCAGCGGAGATCAGGATCTTCACCATTCACCCGTTGTATCGCAGGTGGGGGCGCGTCGGCAGGGGTCCTGCCACACTTCTTGCATCGCCCCCAGGGAAGGCCGGGCAGCCGCTCACCCTCCAGGGGCGTAGGCCCCCCGAACCTGCACGCCGCGGCGACTCCATCATGTGCCGCGACGCTGATGCGTTCACCGCCTCCGAGCTCTTTCAGCCGGGGTTACACCAGCTGACACGGAAGGCAGCTATATGAAAGCCTGATCTCTGTGTTCGAAGATGTCCCGGCGACGCCAAAGCTACTGAATGAAAAGGACGTTGATCGCCAGGAAACGGGCAGGTCAGTTAGGGTCGTCCCCGCGCGAGCGGGGGTTGCTCGGCCGTGGCGTCGGCGTCCATGGCCCGGAACTCGTCGTCCCCGCGCGAGCGGGGGTTGCTCTGCTGCATTCGGCAGGGGGATCGTCCCGGACATGTCGTCCCCGCGCGAGCGGGGGTTGCTCTCGGCGATGGCCCAGGTCATCCGGGATCTCCGCGTCGTCCCCGCGCGAGCGGGGGTTGCTCGCGCCGGAGGTCCTGGGCCGTGTACCGGCCGACGTCGTCCCCGCGCGAGCGGGGGTTGCTCGCTCGCCGGCCTCGCTCAAGACAAGATCGCCGAGTCGTCCCCGCGCGAGCGGGGGTTGCTCGCGTAGATCCAGACAGTGATCGAGGTTCGGTCCGTCGTCCCCGCGCGAGCGGGGGTTGCTCGCGCAGTTCAGAGCCCTGGCGGAGAGGAGCGTCGTCGTCCCCGCGCGAGCGGGGGTTGCTCGCGTCCGGACGGTTTATGCCGTACGGGCCGACGGTCGTCCCCGCGCGAGCGGGGGTTGCTCCTGGTCGATCGTCGCGACCGTTGTCCGGCACTGGTCGTCCCCGCGCGAGCGGGGGTTGCTCCCCCGACACCGCCCCGCCCGCCACCGTGCCCGCGTCGTCCCCGCGCGAGCGGGGGTTGCTCGCGTGTCAGAGGTCAGAGGGGAGTTTTTCCCCGGTCGTCCCCGCGCGAGCGGGGGTTGCTCGATCTGGCGGTCGGCGATGACGGCCTGGACGCGGTCGTCCCCGCGCGAGCGGGGGTTGCTCCCCCGACACCGCCCCGCCCGCCACCGTGCCCGCGTCGTCCCCGCGCGAGCGGGGGTTGCTCTGCAGGGGGGAGTATGGGAAGGCAGAGATACCGGTCGTCCCCGCGCGAGCGGGGGTTACTCGTTCTCCCTCGGACCAGGCAGCACGGTCGCGGCGTCATCCCCGCGCGAGCGAGGGCGGCCCCGCTGCGTGCTCCCCTCAGTCGGTGGCGCCAAGTGGTCCCCGCGCAAGCGGGGATGGTCCCGCCTGCCCCTCTCACCAGTCGAAGTGGTTCCCATCGTCCCCGCGCAAGCGGGGGGGCGCGGTCCCCTGTTTCTCCCCAAGGGGCCGCCGCCCACAGCCATTACACAACCGGGGGTCACCCGTACCAACCAGCGCACTCGCAGCACGAGCGAGCCCCAGCCCAGCCGTGGAGCCGAAATCTCAGCGTCGGTTCCGGGCCGACAGAATGAGTCCGTCGAAGTCAACCGGCCGCCATCGGTCACGGCCGGCTGTCCGGACCGCCCACCCCTGTTCATTGGAGGCAGGCTCCACGAGGACCACTTGGCCGTCGCCGATGCGGGTGGCCAGGAGCTCCCACAAACGGTCTCGGATGCGACGGCTGGGGTTGCCGACGAAAACGCCCGCGTTGACTTCGACCATCCAGCGCGTGAGGTGGCCACGGAGTCCTTCGGGAGCCGCGATCAGCACGATCACTGTCAACGAGTCTGCTCCTTGGGCGTGGTCGCCTCTAATTCCGGACCTATCACCGCGAGATGGTGATCGCCCATTTCAGCCGGTGTGAGGGATATCGAAGACGTCGGATCGGACCAGTTCACTCCAGCCGGGACCGTCCCCAAGCTCTCGTCCCAGAGTTCGCTCGTCTCGGGAGTATCGATGTCCACGCCCTCCGGGCCGAGAAGCGACTTCACGTCGCGGACGATCCGGCCGAGCAGCTTCGTCTCGGCGATTCTGTCCCGGAGAGCGGTCCGCGCGTCGCATTCCTCCACAAGCCCCTTCGCCATGAGTTCGAATGCCAGAGGCACTGTGTACTCGGCCTTGTAGAGGTCTGCGACATCCAGGACGAAGGACAGGGCCGAACCCGTGTGAACGAAGCCGAGGCCAGGGCTCGCCCCCAAACCGACCACCACCGCATGGCAGATGCCGTACAGCGCCGCATTGGCCGCGGACAGCAACCGATTCAGGTCGTCGCCGGCCGCGAAGGCATCACCGGCCTTGTAGACGCGGCCGTTCCACGGGACACCGGTCCGGCGTGAATGTTCCTGGTACAGGCGACGGAATCGGGTGCCTTCCCGCCCGCGCAATTGCTGCATCGTCGCCGTGGAAACGTCCTCGCCGGGGAATCGCATACCGTACATCGCCCTGGCCACGGCGAGCCGTTCCTTCGGGCGGGTGACCAGCCACGCCTGCCTGTGGAGCAGGCCCGCACCACGGCTCGGCCCGAGCCCCGCCGCGTACATCCGGACGCCTTGTTCGCCGACCCAGCACACGGCCGTTCCGGAGTCGGCCAGCAGCCGAATCGCGCCGTGAGTTACGCGGGTTCCGGGACCGAGCAGTACGACCGCAATCATCGCCGCGGGTACCCGTACCGTCTCCTTCTTGTTCACGATGACGACGGCGTTCTCATCGCGGTCCACATGGCTGCGTTCCACGTAGACACTGGACACCCGATCCACCATGCGGTGCAGATCGTGCGGGTCGGCTTTCCACCAGATGTCGGCCATCGCTCAGCTCTTCGTCCTCGGCAGCGGTGCGAGGGTGAGGAGACCGCAGCCGTACGCCTTCGACGGTCCTATCCCGTCGACCAGATGCCGCCTGAAAGGCTCGGCATCGGTCACGCGCAGCCTGCCTTCGAACGTGACGCTGTTGAAAGTGACCTGGGGGCCTCTGCCATTCTTCGCGAAGGAATTACGGCGACGGTCGACGATGCGGACTTCCCGCGACGGCGGGTCGGTGGGCGACGCGGGAACCTCGAAGCCCCAGCGGCCGGTCCGGTTCAGGAACCATTCCAGTTGGGCCGAAGCCGTGCGGTGCCCCAGGCGGAAACCTCGCGTCCGCTCCTTGTCGACCCGCGCTGCGATGCGGACGGCCTGGGCCGGGGTCGGATGTGCCGGCGCCATCGTGTTCTGCACCGGATTCGCCGTCAGGCGGAACGCGAACTCCCGCCCGGCGGCGACCCGGTCGAGGAGTGGTGCGTAGTCGCGCACCGCCGCATGTTCGCCGTCCGCTCCGGGCCAGCCCGCCATTTCCACCAGGTGTGTCCAGTCCGGTTTGGAGCGGGTGAGGACGAATATGTGCGGACGGTGCGGATTGTCGGCGTCCAGGCGCCACAGAATGCGTTCGGGATCGGGGACGCCGGCCATGACGGCGGCGTGCATGGCGCGCGGATTCGCCAGGAGGCGGCGGCTCTCCGCGCGGAGCGGGTTGATGCGGATTCGGGACAGACAGGTCATGGCCATGGTCATGGTGATCACCAGTCCAGCAGGGCGAAGGGGTCGTGCCCGGCGGCCGGGTCCGAGACGTCGTCGTCGGGCTGAGCAAAGCCGGTCGGGATGCTGAGCCAGCAGTGCCGTACGCGACGGCTGGTGAAGCCGCGGGCGTACGGGTCGAAGGAGACCGGGGCGTCATGGAGGATGTCGTCTCCCTCCGGATCCTCCAGGGTCACCGAGCAGTCGATTCGTTCCGGGTACAAGGCACGGCCGGCGCCCCGTTCGCGGCCGAGCCGGGCGGCGTGTCGTTCACGCGCCCGCTCGGACGCCCGCCACGGTTCCTCGCGCAGGACAGTCTCGAGATCGCCGTCACGCAGCCCCAGGGAGACCGGTTGAGCGGGTGGGCAGGAACGGCGGCCCAGGGCCAGGGGAAAGGCCGGTGCGCGGACCGCCCCATCGAGGGCGGCCAGCAGATCCTCGTCGCCTTCGACAGCCGCCACGAATACGGCGTCCTGGAGGTAGTAACGCGTCGTCACATGGGTGTACTTGGCGGGGGACGTCGGCTTCTGAATCCCCTTGGCGGACACGCCGGCCTGCGGCAGCGGGCGTCCCCGGTAGTCACTGACCGTGTGGTAGTCCCGCAGCAGGGTGCCCGGCTGGTCGACGCGCACCCCCAGGCGCAGCCGCACGAGGTCGTCGAGAGGATCCTCGCGACGACGTCCGGCCGCGGCCGCGAGCAGCCCCAGCACGCCGGACTTCGTGGGCTCGGAACCCGTCTCCCGGCGGTTGAACGCGCTCCGGGACCCCCAGGACTGGAGCGGCCCGGCCAGCCGGAGCACCAGGACACCGCTCATCGGCTGCCCTGCTTCAGCACCTCGGTGAGGTGGTCGCGCAGCCCGCCCAGGAGTTGCGGGAAGGCGACCGCCTCGCCGAAGGTCCGCGTCAGCAACTCGGCGGTCCGACCGTCCCCGTCGGCCTCGGCGAGCGTGTGGCAGAGGGCGGTGAAGGCCGGCTCCTCCCCCCAGGTACGCACGGCTGTGCCGTGCTCGCGTGCCAGGCGGCGGGCGGACTCCGCCACAATGCCCGTCGACGCGTCGACCGGACGCTCGAAGGCGGACACCAGGTTGACCGGCTGATCGTGGCGCACCACGACGGCCACCAGGTTCGGCAGCGTCCGGTGGGCGAACGAGTTGCCGTGGCCGCCGGGGACCGAGCGCGCGAAGGAGTTCACGAACTCCTCGACGGCCGCGATCGCCGCCTCCTCGTCGGAGAGGTTGTGCACCAGTTGGTGCAGTCCGACCGTCGCGTACCGGTACAGCGTCGCCGAGTTGAAGCCTATGGTGCCGATCATTCCGGCGCCGGGTTCGTCCCCCTTCTTGCTCGTCTCGTCATCGACGGCCGTGAAGTAGTCGAATTCGAGCTCGACGGCGTGGGTGGACAGGGCGTGGGCCACCTGCGTCGCGGCGTCGACGTTCAGGGCCGGGACGTCGGCCGCCATGCGGCCGAACAGGGCGACGTCCATGGGGTGTCCGGTGCTGAACTTCTCCTGCACGGGCAGCTGTTTGATCTCCGCCGCGAGCGCGTCGTCGTCCAGCCCGGCCAGCTCGGACGCGCGGTCCCGTACGAGCGCGGCGACGGCTTCCAGCTGGCGGCGGCCGAAGAAGAACAGGTACGCCGTGTCGCCCTCTTTCTTGCCTCCGCTGATCTTCAGCGGGGCCAGCAGCGCGGCGGCCAGGCGAGCGGACTCCTCGGCGGCCAGGTCCGTTCCGTCGGCGAGGAGGCCGGCGAGCGCGCCGGTGATCCGCCGGGTACGGGTCGCCAGGTCCTGCTCGGGGGTCCGCTCGGCGAAGTGGACGCGCGTGGCGCGCTTCCACGCCTGAGAGGAGACGCGGGAGCGGCGCACTCCCCCGAAGTACGCCTCCTTGGGGTTGCCCTGGTCGTCACGGTTGAGGTTGGCGGGCGGGACGGTCTGAAGGATGTGCACGTCGATGTAGGCGCGGGGTGCCACGTGTGTGTCTCCTGTGGTCTGTGGACGGGGTGCGATGGCCTTGCGTCAAGAGGTCTTCGCGGCGGACGCCGATTCCTGCTCGGGCTTGGGGGCCCAGGCGTAGTACGCCAGTCCCCAGTCGCGACGGACGCGCCGCCGGGCGTCGGTGTGGTGCCAGTCCTTGATGTTGTTCAGCAGCTCGTCGTAGTCCAGGGGCTGGTTGATGAGGCGGAGTTGCGCGATCAGCCCTCGGAGCCGGTAGACGAAGGCGGGGACCGAGGTGCTGCTCACGGTGGCCGCGACGCGGCGGTTGACGGCCTCCTCGCTGAAGCGGTTGCTCTCGCGGAGGGCACGCAGGGCCGTCCCGGGACTGACCCGCCGCCTGTGCATCGGCGAGGGGCGGCCCTGCTGGTGCAGGCCGTAGAGCGCCAAGGCGGCGTGCTCGGCTTCGAGTTCGGGTGTGACGCGGCCGTCGGTCTCGCTGGTGTAGAAGGGCCAGAGCTTGGGGACCGTACCGGCGGACCGGCCGAGCCCGGCCCGCAGAGCGGCCAGGTCCTCGCCGGGTGCCGGCACCGCCACCCCACCCTGGGTGCGCCAGGTGCCGTCGTCCCTGATGCGCCGGGTCCAGTAGCGGCGCGTGTCCTCGGTGTGCGCGGGCGTGGAAGTGTCAGGCATGTCAGGCATGAGTACCCCTTTGTTCGGAGCGTTCACAGCAGCACGCGGGCTGGAGCTCAGGAAGCGGTGGCACGCCGGGCCGCTGTCCGGCGGGTCAGGATCCCGTCGACGCGACTCCGGAATCCGCGCTCGGCGGTACTGAGCCGGAAGGTGGAGTCCTTGCCGTCCCTGGTCACGGTCCGGCCCGTGAAGACGCCGGGCGCGGCGGTGGCGAGGACCTGCTCGGCGACCTGCCACGCCTCGCGTCCCGCACGCTGCTCCCATGCCTCCAGGCCGCGCTCGGACCGCTCGAAGTCCTCCCCCGCCGTGCGAAGCCCGGTGAGCAGCCGCCGCACGAGTGGGTCGAGGGCGTGGAGCAGGGTGTCGCCCGGGCGCTGGCCCTTGTCCCAGGGGATCGGGTCGGCGCCGGCGGCCCTGCGCAGGTCCGCCGAGAGGAGGTTGACCGCGTTCGCGAGCTTCTCCGCCTGGTCCACGGCTTCCAGGAGGGAGTCGTAGACGATGCCGTCGGGGTCCAGCGCGGCCACGGGGAGCGGGATCTCGTCGAAGAAGACGTCCTCGATGACGGCCGACTGGTTGCCGTAGGTGATGCCGGTGAGCTCCAGTTGGAGGGGGTACGCGCTGGGCAGCCGCTCCCGGGTCTCGGCCAGCGAGCGGAGGAGTTCGCTGGTCTGGAAGCCTGTGCGCTCGTCCCTCGTGCCGTTGACGGCCAGAAGCGCGTCGAGACCGCGCCAGGCCGCCCGGCCCGGTTGGTGGCGGCGGGGCCGGTACGACGGTGGGGCGGACTTGGCGGTGGGCTTCCTGGTGTCGACGGCCCAGGCCGTGTGGGGCTCATGGTCGGGCAGCAGGCGGATCCGGTCCCCCGCGGCGACGATCACCCGGGTGACGCGCAGGCCCGCCGCTGTCTCTTCGGGAATCAGCCGGATGCGGCGCGACTGCCACGTCCAGGTGTCCAGCAGGCCGCGCGGTGCCCGGGATTCCCAGGCGGGTGTGGCGCAGGAGAGCGGGTGACCGGCGTCACGTCGCTTCCACTGTGGCAGGTCGTCGCCGAGCAGGGCCTGGCCGAAGGGGATGTTCAGCAGGAGGGTTTCGTAGAGCGTCCGGCCGACGGGCATGACGACGCCGAGCTGGCCGAGGGGCCCGGTGGGATTCCCGGTGGTCTTGCCGGCTTTGACCTTGCTGTCGCCGACGGCACCTGTCTTGATGGCGGCCGTGTCCCAGCAGTGGGTGTGCAGCAGCCAGCGGGCCGCCTCCGCCGGGGTCAGTTCGAGAGGGTCGCCCTCGGTGCGCGAGGCGAAGAGCGGGACGTTGTTGCCGGTGGCGGCGGTGGCGACGAGCAGGGCCGACCCCTTGGTCTCTCCCTTGGCGGTGCGCAGGCCGGGGACTTGGGCGAAGGGATCGTCCGGGTGGAAGAGATCGAAGTGGTGACGATGCTCGTCGAAGTAGGCATCAAGCCTCTCGCGTTCGTCCCGTGCGAAGGACTCGGCACGGAATCTGTCCGCCCAGCCAGCGGCGTTCGCCGGGCGGCCCAAGGCGTCCACCACGATCGGGAGGAGCAGTTGGCGGAAGATGGCCGGCTTCTGCGTGGGGAGGTCGACCACCAGGTCCGCGAACCGGTCGGCTTCCAGGAGAAGCTGTCGTACGCCGACTTCCTCCGCCGGGCCGGATGCGGCGGGGCGGACGGTCAGCCACGGCTCGTCCAATATGTTGAACAACGTGCGATTCCTCGTTCTCTTCCAGCGACGCGACGTCAGCCTCGCACAACAGAACGTTCACGGGAGGGTGAACGAAGGAAATCACGATGACTCGTCCATGTCCTCCTCCAGCAGCCCGAGTTCCTCGTCGTAGCGGAGTCGGCTGCCGCCGAGGACGGCGCGATGCTGTGCACCGAGGACGAGGGCACGGGTGTACCGCAGCCGGGGGTGCCCGAGCCAACCGGGCAGTGGGCGCAGTTCCTTCACCGCCTGATCGGTGAAGCGCGACGGCAGTCGTACGGTGCCCGCGAGCACGTCGTCGAGGAGGTCGTCGGAGGACACGTCCCCGTTCGCGGTCAGAACACGTCCCGACAGGGTTCGGAAGGCGTCGCCCTCATGGGATACGAGGACGACCTCCACGCCGCTGTCGCCGTCCCTGACAAGGGAGTTCAGCGAGTTGTCGGCGGTGGCCCCCGGGACCGCCAAGCGGTGCAGTCCGGCCAGGGTGGTGCCCTCCCGGTCGCCGCGACGGGTCAGGAGATACGGGATCGCCTTGTCGGCCCTTTCGCGCTGCCCGGTCTCCCATTGGATGCGGGCCTGCTCCGCATCGGCGCGCCACGCCGGCGGGATCGCCCCGTCGCCGCTGTCGTAGCCCGTTGCGACAAGTGCGGGCACATCGTCCGGTACGGACCAGCTCTTGCCCTGGCTCGCGGCGTCGTACACCAGGGCCGCTGCCCTGAGCAGGAGGTGCCGCCCGTAAATGGCCTCCGAGGCGCCGAGGAACCTGGGCACGGCGTTCCGTTCGTCCGACACCCCGGTGATCAGGACGCGTGGCGCGACGAGCCGTCCGGGGCGGGATGTGCCTTCGTGGCGGTGCAGGCGGCCGATTCGCTGCAGCAGGAGGTCGATCGGGGCGAGGTCGGTGACCAGGATGTCCGCGTCGATGTCGAAGGACTGCTCGGCGAGCTGGGTCGCCACGACGATCAGCCTGTCCGGTCGGCGGTGTTCCTCGGAGGGCGCGCCGAGCAGGCGCAGGCACTCCTCCGTGCGGTCGGCGCGCGGTCCGACCGCGAGGCGGCCGTGCAGCAGCCGTACGCTGTCGGCCCCGAAGCGGTTGCGCAGGCTGGCGTAGAGGGTTTGGGCCCGGTCGACGGTGTTACGGATGACGAGGGCGCAACCGCCCTGGTCCAGGGCGAGTTCGAGGTGGTCGGCGACGGACGCGTCGGCCGACGCCTGGGCTTTGCGCCTATCCGTCCGGCCAGGGACCGGCTCCGGGAGCAGCTCGACCGCGACGTCGAGGGCGGGCTGCCGCCAGCTGGGGCAGTCCCTGACGAGGTATTGGGGACCGGTGCCGTCCGGGCCCGGCCATGCGGCGGTGACGGATGGATACCCCTGCACATCCGGCAATTCATCGGCCGTGAACTCCTCCCGGGTGGCGGCGCCGGCCAGGTACGCGTCCACCAACTCCCTCCGCTGGGCGGGCGGGAGAGTCGCCGACAGCAGGACGACCGGCACCCGGGCCTGGCCGAGCCAGCGCAGACCCTCCTTGAGGAACTGGGACATGTAGACGTCCGCGGCGTGCACCTCGTCGAGGATCACGACCTTGCCCGCGAGGCCGGCCATGCGGAGCATGACGTGCTTGGTACGGGTCGCGGCGAAGAGGAGCTGGTCGATCGTTCCCACGACGAAGGGGCACAGGAGCCCGCGCTTGGCTCCGAGGAACCACTCGGCCGGGCCGTGGGACGGGGCCTTGGCCTCCGGGGCCTCCATTCCGTACGGATCGTCGTCGTAACAGTCGCCGTACTCGTCCACGCCGCCGAACTCGTCCGCCGTTCGCCCTTGGAGAAGGGCGCGCCACTCCTTGTTGAACATCCGCTTGCCGTGGAGGAGGGAGACGAGCGGGGTGAGTTCATTGTGTATGGCGCCGGCCCACTGCCGGACCTGGCCGAACATCGGGTCGCAGGTGGCCTGCGTCGGCATACCCACGAAGACGCCGTCCGCACCGAATCGTCGGGCGAGGATCTCGGCTGCCATCAGGGCGGCCTTGGTCTTGCCCTCGCCCATGGGCGCCTCGACAACGAGGAGGCCCGGAGTCTCCATGCGCCGGGCGACTTCCGTCACCAGCTCTTGGGAGGGGCGGGGAGCGTGCCCGAAGCGCGCGAGGAACGCCTCGGGGGCGATCTCCGGCAGGTGCCCCCACCCACCGCGCAGGCCGAGCCCGTCCCAGGCCCGGCCTGCGCGCTCCCTGGCCGACTCCATGGTCACCAGGGCGAGTTCATCGACTCCCGAGAAGTGCTTCTCGTCGCTGGCGATCCAGTCGGCCATCACGATGAGGCCGCTCAGGTGCAGTTGGGCAGCGCGGGAGGGGACGTGCTTGGGGGTGACGTCGGCGAGCCCGCCGAAGCCGAGTTGCGCGGTGAAGCGCTCCAGTAAGGCCAGTTGTACTGCTGCCCAGCGCTGGTCCCCGGCCAGTTGCCCTTTGAGCCTCGGCCTCGGGCTCAGGGACCCTTTGTCCGGGAAGGATCCGTGATGGCCTGCTACGAGGGGCCACACCCAGGCGATGTGTTCCTCCGGCCAGCCGGCCGCTGGGAGAAGAGCGCAGAGGAGGTGGGCACCGGCGCGGTCGTGCCGCCATGAGGGCTGTTTCCCGCTCGTCTCATGCCATGTGAGCCCGGCTGCACGAACGTCTTCGGCGCCCTTGGCCCACAACCTCTGAAAGGCAGGAGTGGCCTTCCCCAAGTCGTGCACCCCGCACAGCCAGGCGAAGAACCGCCGGCCTCGGCCGTCCCCGCCGCCCGCGATCGCGTCCAGGGCGCGCTGGGTCGAAGGCGCCAGGAACCGATCCCACATGATCTCGGCGATCGCGGCGGTGTCGAGTAAGTGCGAAAGGAGCAGGTTCTTCCGGCCGTTGGCCTTCTCCTCTGATTTGCCCCAGAGCGCGCCGAGAGCCTTGATGACATCAAACTCCGTGTCGGCGGTGACCAGCATCAACTACCCCTTCCGCAGGCTTGTTCGGCACATTAGCCTCTGCCTCTGACAGAAACCTCTCGGCTTGACAGGTATACGTAGATGTGGTCTTCCGAACAGCACGCTCGTCGAGGCAGCCGAAACCAAGTGAATGAAACTGAGCACGGATGCGGGTAACACCGCAGGTCAGCAAGTGTCGTCCCCGCGTGGGCGGGGGTTGCTCTCTCCTCGCCGGAGATAAAGAGCTCGCTGGCGCGTCGTCCCCGCGTGGGCGGGGGTTGCTCGCGGTCCGTTCGCGCCGGCCGCCGTCGCCGACCGTCGTCCCCGCGTGGGCGGGGGTTGCTCAGTGGTCCCGCCGGCGGCTGGGTGGGTGGGGCCGTCGTCCCCGCGTGGGCGGGGGTTGCTCACGCCGCGGGATGTCGCCGGTGCCCTCCCGCAGGTCGTCCCCGCGTGGGCGGGGGTTGCTCGTTGTCTCCGGCAGCCGCCCACGCGCGGGCAAAGTCGTCCCCGCGTGGGCGGGGGTTGCTCGTTGAGTAGGTGGTCTTTTTGGTGACGTACGTCGTCGTCCCCGCGTGGGCGGGGGTTGCTCTCCACTGACCCACCACGGTTGCACCACTGATGAGTCGTCCCCGCGTGGGCGGGGGTTGCTCTAGTTCCGTGCTTGATGACCATCTGGACGGCGAGTCGTCCCCGCGTGGGCGGGGGTTGCTCCTGGGCGTCAACAACGAGACGGTCGAGATGGCCGTCGTCCCCGCGTGGGCGGGGGTTGCTCTTCTTTGCGGGGGATCTACGCGACGCCAACACTGTCGTCCCCGCGTGGGCGGGGGTTGCTCGGCGACGCCGCCCCCGTCGTCCCGGCCCGGACCGTCGTCCCCGCGTGGGCGGGGGTTGCTCTGGGTATAGCGTGCGGATTGTTCTGCGCAAAACGTCGTCCCCGCGTGGGCGGGGGTTACTCTTGGGCGGGTCTCGGGTGGCCATGGGTCCCGGTGTCGTCCCCGCGCGAGCGGGGGTTGCTCGGGCATCGCCCGCAACGGCTTGTTGCCCACGCAGTCGTCCCCGCGTGAGCGGGGGTCACTCGGCCCTGGGGATTCATTCTCCGTCCAAGGTTGCGTCGTCCCTGCGTGAGCGGGGATTGCTCCGCCGGTCAACCTCTCCGCCTGCCCCACGGGCAGTCGTCCCCGCGTGAGGGGGGGTGCTCGGCCACGGACGCGGTGTTCGCTCCATTTCTGTGGTCGTCCCCGCGTGAGCGGGGGTTGCTCGTTCGCGGTGCGCGCAAAGGTCGATGACACCCGGTCGTCCCAGCGTGAGCGGGGGTTACTCCTTGGGGCTATGCCTGACGCTTGCTCAGGTATTGTCGTCCCCGCGTGGGCGGGGGTTGCTCGAGGTAGCCGATGCCGGCGTCGGTGATGCAACGGTCGTCCTCGCGTAGGCGGGGGTTACTCTGCGGGTGTCCCGGTTGATCGTCCAGGCACCGCGCCGTCCCCGCCATAGGCGGGGGTTGCTCGGCGCGGATCGTGCTGGACGGCCCGCCCGGTTCGTCGTCCCCGCGCAGGCGGGGGTGGCTCCATGGAGTGTTCGGTGGATTTGGCCTGGCAGCGGTCGTCCCCGCGTGAGCGGGGGTGGTCCCGCCCGGGGCAAGCGGGATTTCTCGGCGAGCCAGTGGTCCCCGCGCACGCGGGGGTTGCTCGCGGTCGCTGACTCCTTGGTGGCCAGGGAGTGGTTGTCCCCGCTCAGGCGGGGGTTATTCTCTCGACGGCGGCATGTTCCGCTCGACAGGGGCGTCGTCCCCGCGTAGGCGGGGTTGCTCACCGCGGCCCACGCCAATCACGCGCTCGCGCTCGTCGTCTCCGCGTAGGCAGGGGATGTTCTGCATATTTTGGCGGCACGATGGAGCGAACTCAGTCGTCCGTACTGCGACATCCTGACGTCCAGCCTGAGGTCGTACTCGCGTTGCGGGGGTTACTCTGAGCCGTCCGTCTGCAGATGGACGGTCCCGGGGGCATCACCATGCAAGGGTTCCTCGACGGCAACGGCCGCGTACCCCAGCTCAATTCCCCGGGTCCGGCGCCCCGTCCGAGAACCTCCGCGCCAGATCGCGATGGATCGCCGCAGCCCGGTCGGCCTGGAGGCCGTGGACGCTCGCTCCGGGCATCCTGCCGATGCGCTCCACCTGTTCGGCGAAGCGCAAATGCCGACGGTGGGCGTGTTCGCGGCAGGGCAGGCAGGTGACGCTCTCCGGGTGGGCGGAGGTCATCGCATACGGCACGCGCAGCCCGCATCCTGTGCTGACGAAGGCCGGCAGGTCGGCGGCGAGGCCGAAGGTAGACGCGATCGTGGTGCGGATCGCCGCGTGCGCGTTGATCACGTCCTCACCGACGTGGACGTGCGGGTCCTCCCCGCTCATCAGCGGTCGAGCCGACCCGACCGGACCTCGTCGACGAACGAGGCCCAGGCACGCACGGGCACGACGAACGCCCGGCCGCCACGCCGCTTGGAGTCGCGTATCCCGACTTGTTCGGGTAAGGCGGCTATCGAGACGCAGCTGCCGCCCCCTGTATCAATGCTGTACGAGGATTTGAACCAGCACTCGTCTTCGGCCACTTCCAGGTCTGCCAGGCAGGTGTCAGTAATCATCGATCTCTCGCCAGTCGGTGGAGGAAGTCCGCGGTCTTGGCCGGAGCCAGGGCTCCCTCGCGCATCGCGTCGAAGCGCCTCGCGTACTTCCAGACCTCGCGGGGCTTGTCGGACACCGCCATCACCGACGGGCCGTCCTGCATGACGACGGGATCGAATCCCGCGTCGAAGTCCAGGATCACGAAGTTTTCGAACGCACGGTATGTGGACAGGCTCTGCGGGAGGATCTGCACACTCACGTGATCGAGAGCGGCCATCTTCTCGATCTCCTCGTACTGTTCACGCATGACGTCCGGACTCCCGACCATGCGGCGCAACGCCGACTCGTCCAGGATCACACGGAGCTCGACCGGATCGTCATCGTGAATGATCCTCTTGCGCTCTATCCGGAGAGCCACATTCTTCTCGACGAACTCGGTCGTCCTTTCGTCGACCGGCTTCGAGATCCCGAACATGGCTCGCATGTAATTCTCGGTCTGCAGCAGGCCGAAGACGACCTGCGAGTGCCAGGCCCGCATCGCGGTAGCGTCCGACTCCAGCCCCACGTACAGCAACTGCCCCGAGGGCATGAAGTTCTTGTAGGGCCGGTACCAGTCGGAGCTGAGCGAGTCCCGGTGCAGTGACAGCAGATGGTCGCGGTCGGCGGGGTCGGTGACGCCGTAGACGACGAGCAGGTCTTCCAGGTCACGAACGCGAGGAAGCTGGTTGTGGCCGGACTCGACCCGGTTGAGCTTGGACTCCGAACTCTCGATCGCCTCAGCCGCCGCCTTCGTGGTCAATCCCTTCCTCTCCCGTAGCCGACGGAGCTCCTTGCCGAGCTCCCTCCGACGGAACGTCGATCCGCGTCGCGCTGCCAACTGCCGAGCCCTTCCCATGCTGTACCCCGCTGCCGCACCTCTGCACCGCGTCAGCACGCCCCCATTGCCCCTCGGGAAGGCGCAGTTGCCAGTCTTCCAGGGTCAGTTGGTACCCGTACAAGCCATGCCCGGATCCGGCATATGCCAGTTTCGGCGTCTCTTTAGGTCTTCCTTGCGGCCGAACTCGCGACTACGGGAATGTGGTCGAGCCAGGGGAACCAGCCCTGGCGCTCCTCTCTCATGCCGCTCCTGAAGGACCCCCATGCCCTTCTTCCCCCACACCGGCAACACCGGCGGCGGCCTCACCGCCCACCCCCGCACCGCACCCCCGCCCAGCCCCTCCATCCACCACCTGATCCGCGAAGCCGCAGACCTCGACCAGCGGCTCCCGCCCATCGAACGCGTCCATGCACTGATCGCGCGGCTCTACTGCTACATCTCCGTGACCGCAACGGAGTTGGAGTCGTACGCCAACACACTCCCCTCGGGCAACCCCGCCCGCGTCCGCACCCTCGCCGCCGTGCGCAGCGCCCGTCACCGCCTGGCCCCGGGATCGGGAAACGGCTACATCTCGGCCATCACCTACACCCAGGGTCTCGCCCGAGCCGCCCGGCAACTCCTCCCCCACCACGCCCAACTGCCGCACACAAGGGAGCACCACTGATGTACGCCGTGGGCCGTCTCATGAACCACTGCCAACACCTGGCCGGCTGGGAAGCCGGCGACGGCGAGGAACGCTGCCCGGACTGCGGCACCCGCCGCTTCACGGAGTACGGCGCCTTGCGCCCCAAGGAGTTGCCCTCGCCCGTGACACCCTCCCCGCACGACGCCATCCGCGCCGACCGCACCGCAGCCATCGTGATCTCGCGCACCGTGCGCCACCTCAGCCACTGGGGACGGAGCAGAGCGGACTTCTGGCGGTGCCCGGCCGCCCGACCGGAGTCGGTCATTCCTGCCAGGCGCACAAGGCATGCCGCAGCCCGAGCCGCTTGGACGAGAACGATCCTGGGGCAGGTCGCGCGCCCCGTGAGAGTCCCTGCAATGGGACGGAGCATCCGAGCAGGCAGCCTGCGGGAGCGCGAAGGAACCAGCGATTGGGACCTGAGCACGATGCGGTGAGCACACGCCCATTGGCCCGTGAATTGCGGGCGTTTTGGTCGTGTTGAAGGGTGATGAACGCTGCAAGCACACACCCGAACGCCCGCAATTCGCACATCCACGGCTGCACCACCGGCGGGACACGTCCCAGCCGACGCAATCCACCCCGCGCAGGCGAGGGTTGCTCGCGTACGGCCCGGGTCCATCCCCGCGCCGGAAGGGAGCCCTGCAACGGGCGTCCCCCCGGCCCTCCGGGAAGACGCCCGCGTCAAATCAGCCCCGCTCGACCCGCGGCGGCGTCAGCGAAGCCCTGTTGTTCAGCCTCTCCGCCTCCCCCGTCGTCCGGTCGTACGAATCCGTCAGCTCCTCCAGGTCCTTGCCCGAAGCCGTGCCCGAGCCCGAGGTGTTGCGGCCGACGCGGTCCACCTCGCGGTTGGCGAGGACGATCGCGGCGGTCGCCGGGGCGCGGTCCGCCTCGTAGGCGGCCAGCGCCTTGGCGACGTCGGACTCGACGGCCAGGTGGTAGGCGAGCACCCGCGCGTCGATGATCGCCTGGGTGCCGCCGTTCGCGCCCGCCGGGTAGCCCGGGTGGGCCGCGTCGCCGAGCAGGGTGACGCGGCCCCGGCCCCACGCCGGAAGGGGGTCGCGGTCGACCATCGGGTACTCGAGGATCTGCTCGCTCTTCGCGAAGAGCTCGGGCAGGTCGGCCCAGTCGAACTGCCAGTCCGCGTAGTGCGGGAGGAAGTCCTCGATCTTCCCGGGGGCGTTCCAGCTGACGTCGTCGCCCAGGGGGCCCGGCTTGCCGGTGGGGACGAGGCAGACCCAGTTGATCAGCGTGCGGCCGCGCTTCAGGGCGGCGTCGGAGATCTGGTAGGCGACGAACCCGGTCTTCTTGCCGTCCACGGCGATGACGACGGCGTTGCCCGGGGCGAAGGACTCGGCCTCGGCCACGCCTCGCCACATGGTGACGCCGCTCCACTTGAGCGGGCCCTCGTCGGGGTGGAGGAGGCCGCGGAGGGTGGAGTGGATGCCGTCGGCGCCGATCATGGCGCCCGCGGTGAAGGTCACCCGGTCGCCCGTCGAGCGGTCCACGGCGTCGATCCGGACCTCGTCCGCCGTCTCCTCGAAGCCCTCGACCTGGACGCCGGTGCGCAGCGCCTCCGGGCCCAGCCGCTCGACGACCGCGTCCCGGAGCATCATCTGCAGCTCGCCGCGGTGCACGGAGTACAGGTCCCAGTTGTAGCCGGCCGCCGTGCCGCGCGCCTCGGCGAAGAGGGTGCGGCCGCTGCTGTTGACGAATTTCTGCTCGACGGCCGGCACGCCGAGCGCGGCCAGCTCGTCCAGCAGGCCGAGCTCGTCGAGCTCGCGGACGGCCGCGGGCTGCAGGTTGATGCCCACGCCGAGCGGCCGGATCTCCCGGGCCGACTCCAGGACGAGCGCCTCGATCCCGGCCGCGTGCAGGCTGAGGGCGGCCGTGAGACCGCCGATGCCGCCGCCGACGATGACGACGTCGGCGGAGTGGTTCTTTTCCATATCTCCTTCTCCAGGACGGAGGTTCAAGCCGGGTCTTCCCCGGGATCGTTCCCGGGTGATCGGATACGCCCTAGTGGTCCGTGGGGATCCAGTCGCGCCTGATGTGCGGTGTGTCGATGCTCAAC
>NZ_JAEAMR010000022.1:225023-285714 GCF_015999245.1 Streptomyces sp. AV19
AAGCCCCCGCTCACCGCGCGCAGCGCGGAGCCGGGCCGAGGGGCGCAGCCCCGGGAGAAACGGTGAAAGGGCGGGGCGGGGGCGGCTTCCCCCAGCCCAGGACCAACCGGGCACGCCCCCGGTGACACACCGACCCCAGGAGCCTGGGGAGCCCCAAGGCGCACCCCAGGCAAGCAGCAAAACCACCCCCACCCCCTAATCCGCATGGCCCAGCTGCAAATCCCTCTCCGTCCGCCCACCCCCCGCCACCCGCAACACCGTCGCCACCGGCGGATACCCGGCCGCCACCACCGTGTACTCCCCCGCCGCCAGGTCCACGAAGCGGAACGTCCCGTCCGTGCCCGTGATCGCGGAGTCGACGACGTTGCCGGCCGCGTCCAGCAGGGTCACGCGCGCGTCCTCCACGGGGCGCCCCGCCCCGGCCCGTACCGTGCCGCGCAGCACCGCGCCGCCCGCGAGTTCGACGTCCTGGCGCGTCTCGCGGGCCGACTGGACGGTCACGGGGAAGGCCGCGGGGCGGAACGCCGGCGCGCTCGCCGCCAACGTGTACTCACCTGCGACGAGTTCGTCGATGACGTATCCCCCGTCGTGGCCGGTGCGCGTGGACGAGACGACCTCGCCCTGCACGTTCGTCAGGGTCACCAGCGCCTCGCACACCGGCGTCCCGTCCGCCGTCCGCACGGTGCCGGCCAGCCGCCCGGCACCGCCGAGGACGACGTCGAGTTCGACCGGCCGCTCCCCGACCGTGACGGTGACCGCCTGCGGCTGGTGGCCGCCGGCCGCGGCGATGAGGACGTAGGAGCCGGTCCCGGGCGTGCTCAGCGCGTAGCGGCCGTCCTCGCCGCTGGCCCCGCGGCCGATCTGCCGTCCCTGGACGTCGATCAGGGTGAGCGCGGCCCGCGGCACGGTGGTCCCGTCGTGGTGCTGGACCGCGCCGGTGACGGGGATCCCCGCGCCCAAGTGGACGAAGGCGGTGACTGGTTCGGCCGCGAAGGGGGCCGGCTCGGTGATCAGCGGGGGCGGCGGCGGGGGCTCGCTCCGCGCGGGAGGGACGACGGGCGGCGCTTCGGGGGCGTTGTGGGACACCAGCGGTTTCTCTTTCAGCAGGAAGGCGATCAG
Organism: Streptomyces sp. AV19; assembly: GCF_015999245.1. Lineage (GTDB taxonomy): Bacteria > Actinomycetota > Actinomycetes > Streptomycetales > Streptomycetaceae > Streptomyces. The sequence continues at coordinate 226,143 of NZ_JAEAMR010000022.1, forward strand.
GAAGCCGAGGACGAACACCGGAACGAGGTAGAGGAAGATCCGCGGCATGGCCTCCGCGTACGCCCGGACATAGCCGTCCCGCAGCGACGCCGGGAGCGCGTGCACCAGCTCCGGGGTGAGGGAGTCGGCGTCCGGGAGCCCTGCCCTGGGCGGCAGTTCGTCGGCGAGCCGGCCGGCCAGCCGGTGGGTGAGGAGGGTGCCGAAGACGGCGGCCCCGACCGAACCGCCGATCTGCCGGAAGTAGTTGTTGGCGCTGGTGGCCGTCCCGAGGTCGGCGGGCTGCGCGGAGTTCTGCACGACGAGGACGAGGACGGGCAGCGCGAGCCCGATGCCGATGCCGAGGACCGCCATCCAGAGGCTGTAGACCAGTCGCTCGGTGCCCGCCTCCAGGTGGGACAGGAGGTACATGCCCTCGGCGGACAGGGCGCAGCCCAGGATGGGCATCAGCTTGTAGTGGCCGGTGCGGCTGACGACCTGTCCCGCGACGAGCGAGGCGGCGACGATGCCGCCCATCATCGGCAGCATCAGCAGCCCGGAGCCGGTGGCGTCCGCGCCGTCCACCATCTGCAGGAAGGTGGGCAGGTAGCTGGCGGTGCCGAAGAGCCCTACGCCGACGACCGCGCCGACGAGTCCGGAGACGGTGAAGACCGGGTCGCGGAACAGGTGCGGCGGGATGATCGGTTCGGCCGCGTACTGCTCGACGACGACGAACAGCAGGGCCGTTCCGAGTGCGCCGGCGGCCAGTCCGATGGTGACCCGCGAGGTCCACGCGTACTCCGTGCCGCCCCAGGCCGTCAGCAGCACCAGGCAGGTGGAGGTGGTGGTCAGCAGCAGCGCGCCCAGCACGTCGAAGCGGCCGCGGGAGACCGGCCGGGGCAGGTCCAGCGCCTTGAGGACGACGAGCAGGGTGACCAGTCCGAAGGGGACGTTGACGTAGAAGCACCAGCGCCAGGAGGCGTGGTCGGTGAAGAACCCGCCCAGCAGCGGACCCGCGACCGAGGCGAGCCCGTAGGCGGCGCTGATGACGCCCATGTAGCGGCCGCGCTCGCGGGGCGGGACGATGTCGGCGATGATCGCCTGGACGCCGATCAACAGGCCGCCGGCGCCGACCCCTTGGAGCGCGCGGAAGGCGATGAGCTGGTCCATGGTGCGCGACCAGCCGGCCAGTCCCGAGCCCAGGACGAAGACGACGATGGCGAAGACGAAGACCGCCTTGCGCCCGAGGAGGTCGCCGAGCTTGCCGTAGAGCGGCAGGGCGACGGTGGAGGTGAGCAGGTAGGACGTGACGGCCCAGGACATCCGGTCCAGGCCGTGCAGTTCACCGACGATCTTCGGCAGGCCGGTGGCGACGACGGTCTGGTCCAGCGCCGCGAGGAGCAGGGTGAGGACGAGCCCGGCGAAGACGAACCGTACGCGGCCCGCGCCCGGCCGGGCGTCCTCCCGGCCGGGCGGCAGTGGTGGTTCGGGGGCGGGCAGGGCGAGATGGCCGCCCTTCGCCAAGGTGGCCTCGGAGGTGGACCCGCCCACGTGTCTGCTCCCGTCGTCGCGCCTGTCCCGGCCGACCTTTTCTCGCATTACGCGACAACGGGGAGCAAGCGCGACGATTTACCCGGGCGTTGGGCCCAGGTGGCTTTCCGCCGGTCGGAGGCGTTGCGGCGGTCCGGCGTGGGGCCGGGAAAACCACTCGATCAGGTGACGATCAGGTCAGCCCGTCTCCCGCCGCTCAGCTCTTCTCCGTCTCGGCCGCGAGGCGGGCGAGGACGGCGTCGTGGATACGGGCCAGGCCCTTGGGCGCGAAGGTCCGCTCGAAGAATCCGCCGATGCCGGTGGCGCCCGTCCAGGTGGTGGTGACGGCGGCCTTGGCGCGGCCCTCGCCGGCGGGGGTGACGGTCCAGGTGGTCACCATGGTGGAGTTGCGGTCCTTCTCCACCAGCTGCCCGGTGGAGGGCTCGGAGACCTCCAGCAGGCAGTCGCGGACGCGCTTGCTGGTGGCCTGGAGCTTCCAGTGCACGAGGGTGCCCTCGCCGTCGCCGCCCTCGCGCACCTCGTACTCGCTGTAGTGCTCGGTCAGCAGCTTGGCGCGGGTGCCGCTGTAGTCGGCCAGCGCGTCGAAGACCTCCTCCGGGTCCGCCGCGATGATCCGCTCCGTGGTGGCCTCGACCTGGCCCATGACGTGTCCTCCGGGACGTTCGGTGCAGTGCGCGCCGCTCCCTGCGGCCGCGGGCACAGCCAATCACCAACATCGCGGGGGCCCAAATCCGAGTGCGCTCGTTTTGCGTACATACATAGGTTTCTCTCTGCGGACGGTGGCGGGCCGCTAACGTGCGGCTCGCGTGCGGGGGGGGCTGCCCCTGCCCCGCCCTTTCACCGTTTCTCGCGCGCTCCGCGCGGGGTGCAACGCGGCTGCGGAGGACTGGGGGTGCCCCCTCTGGGGGAGCGCGCAGCGTGCTGCTGCGGAAACGGCGAAAGGGCGGGGCGGGGACTCTCAACTGCGAGCGCCCCCGCGCGCATCGCACCCCCCACACGCCGGGCGCACGACCATCCGCAACGGAGCGCGCCCCGCGCATGACCGACGGCGCGCCGGGCCGCACTGAGCCCCATCACCCAGCGCCCTACCTCCGCGGAACGTCCCGCACCCGCCGGACCCCCGCCCGCCCGTTCAGCCGCGCCAGCGCCAGCACCGCCGCCGGACGCAGCCGTTCGTGCTCGCGCGCCGCGACCAGCGTCGCCTCCGCCCGCCGGTCGCCGAGCGTGCCGAGCCCCTCGACGCAGGCGCGGGCGACCGGCCAGCAGTGGTCCCGGGCCGCCAGCAGCCGCTCCAGCGTGGCGAGCAGGGCCGGTACGGACTCGGGAGCGCGCAACTCGCTGAGCAGCCGGACCGGATGCAGCGCATACGCCGTGCGCAGCGGGTTCGTCGCGAGCGCCGCCGCCGCCCGCGCCGTGCGCGGATCCCGCAGCCGGGCGAGCACGTGCGCGGCCGTCGCACACCGCACCGGTTCCCGGTAGTTGAGGAGGAGGACCAGCGTCTCGAAGGCCCGCCGGTCCCCCCGCACACCGAGCGCGAAAGCGGCGATCTCCCGTGCCCACAGCGGCCGTTCGGGAGCGACCAGGACGTCGGCGAGCGCGTCCCGCGCGGCCCGGCCGTCCGTGCGCACCAGGGCGACGAGCCGCTCGTACGCCGTGAACTCGGCCGGGGAGACCAGTTCGGCCCGTACCCGTTTCAGCAGTACCCGGAATTCTTCTTCCATTGCTGCTCTCCTCCCGAGTGGCCTGTACCACATCGTAAGTCGCGGGTACGCACCCTGGCGCTCTGGGTTACCGGTGAGTTAACCTCCCGACACGAGCAGCACCCTCGCTCGGGCGGTCTGGTGACGCAGCCGCCTTCGGCACCCGGCATCCTCGACGCCCGGTGCCGGTCCGCCGGTTCGGCACTCCAGTACGGCACGGCCCCGGGACAGGGCCGGCCGACCTCACAACTCCTCCCCCGTGGACGCCCTTTACCCGTCCGCGGCCGTCATTAAGTCGCCGCGCCCGCAACGGGACGCGCGGCGCCCATCACCCGTGCCCGGGTAACACCCTCTGGAGTCCCGCGATGGACCGTCAGTCCACCCCTCCGTCCCCCAGCCCGCTCTCCACCGTCGCCGTGGTCGGTCTCGGCACGATGGGCACCGGCATCGCCGAAGTGCTCGTCCGGGCCGGCCGCGAGGTCGTCGGCATCGACGTCAGCCAGGCCGCCATCCGCCGCGCCACCGGAGCGCTGGCGTCCGCCACCGCCCGCGCGGCCGCGCGCGGCCGCATCACCGAGGACGAACGCCGCGCCGCGCTGGCCCGGTTCCGCACCTCGGCCGACGTGGCCGACGCGGCCGGCGCCGACCTGGTCATCGAGGTCGTGCCGGAGGACTACGCCCTCAAGCAGCAGGTGTTCACCGCCCTGGACGCCGTCGTGCGCCCCGACACCGTCCTGGCCACCGGCACCAACGCCCTGTCCGTGACCCGGCTCGCCGCCGACTCGGCCCGCCCCGAACGCGTCCTGGGGCTGCACTTCTTCAACCCCGCGCCCGCGATGAAGCTGGTCGAGATCGTCTCGTCCGTGCTCACCGCGCCCGCCGCCGTCGCCGCGGTCACCGAACTCGCCCTGGAACTGGGCAAGGAGCCGGTCGCGGTCGGCGACCGTCCCGGATTCGTCGCCGACGGGCTGCTGTTCGGCTACCTCAACCAGGCGGCGGCGATGTACGAGTCGCGCTACGCGAGCCGCGAGGACATCGACGCCGCGATGAAGCTCGGCTGCGGGCTGCCGATGGGCCCGCTGGCCCTCCTGGACCTGATCGGCGTCGACACCGCGCGCACCGTCCTGGAGGCGATGTACGCCGCCTCGCACGACCGGCTGCACGCGCCCGCGCCGGTCCTGGGCCAGCTCGCCGCCGCCGGGCTGACCGGCCGCAAGGCGGGCCGCGGCTTCTACACGTACGAGGAGCCGGGCTCGGCGACGGTCGTCCCCGACGCGGAGACGCCGGGCGCGGCCTCCGCCGCCGCGGCCGCCCTCCCCGTGCGCTCGGTCGGCGTCGCCGGCTCGGGGACGATGGCGAGCGGCATCGCCGAGGTCTTCGCCAAGGCGGGCTTCCCCGTCGTGCTCGCCGCCCGCTCGCCGGAGAAGGCCGAGGCGGCCAAGGCCCGGATCGCGGCGTCACTGGCCCGCTCGGTGACCAAGGGCCGCCTCACCGAGGCCGAACGGGAAACCGCCCTCGCGGCCATCACCCCGTCCGGCACCCTCGACTCCTTCGCGGACGTCGACCTGGCCGTCGAGGCGGTCGCGGAAGACCTCGACGTCAAAGGCGAACTGTTCGCCACCCTCGACAAGACCTGCAAGCCCGGCGCCGTCCTCGCCACCACCACGTCCTCCCTCCCCGTCATCGCCTGCGCCCGCGCGACCACCCGCCCCCGGGACGTCGTCGGCATGCACTTCTTCAACCCGGCGCCCGCGATGAAGCTCGTCGAGATCGTCCGCACCGTCCTCACCTCCGACGAGGCCCACGCCACGGTCCGTTCCGTCTGCGCCGCGATCCGCAAGCACCCCGTGGACTGCGGCGACCGCGCGGGCTTCATCGTCAACGCCCTTCTCTTCCCCTACCTCAACAACGCGGTCAAGATGGTGCAGGAGCACTACGCCACCCCCGACGACATCGACGCCGCGATGAAGCTCGGCGGCGGCTATCCGATGGGCCCCTTCGAACTCCTCGACGTCGTCGGCCTGGACGTCTCCCTGGCCATCGAGCGCGTGCTGCACCGGGAGTTCCGCGATCCGGGCCTGGCCCCCGCGCCACTGCTGGAGCACCTGGTGGCGGCGGGCTGCCTCGGACGCAAGACGGGGCGCGGCTTCCGCGAGTATGCGCGACCCTGACGCGGGCTGGGGCGGCCTCCTCGAGCCGCCCCACGGTCCGTCCCCGCACACCCACACGACGGCGTGTTACGTTCCCCACATGTCCCAGCCCGCCAAGTCAGCCCGCCCGCCGCGCGGGGCCGCCACCAGGGGATCCGGCCCGTCCGAGCCGGAGAGCGCGGGCGGCCGCCGCGCCGCCGCCCAGCGCCTCACCATGCGCCGCAAACTCGCCGCCGCGGCGATGGAGTTGTTCGCCACCAAGGGCTACGAGGCGACCACCGTCGACGAGATCGCCGCCGCGGCGGGGGTCGCCCGCCGGACCTTCTTCCGCCACTTCCGCTCCAAGGAAGAGGCGATCTTCCCCGACCACGACGACACCCTCGTCCGCGCGGCCGCGGTCCTCGACGCCGCGCCCGCGCACGAGAACCCGATCGACACGATCTGCCGCGGCATCAAGGAGGTCATGCGGATGTACGCGGCCTCGCCGGCCGTGTCCGTCGAGCGCTACCGCCTCACCCGCGAGGTCCCCACCCTGCGCGAGCGCGAGATCGCCTCGGTCGCCCGCTACGAACGTCTCTTCACCCGCTACCTCCTCGTCCACTTCGAGGAGGGCACGCACCACGACGACGACCCGTTGTTGGCGGAGGTCGCCGCCTCCGCCGTCGTCACGGCCCACAACCACGTCCTCCGCCGCTGGCTCCGCGCCGGCGGCGAGGGCGACCTGGAGGCCCAGCTCGACCACGCGTTCGCGATCGTCCGCGAAACGGTGGGCCGGGGAATCGGCGCGGGCCGCGAACCTCTCCCGTCCGCCTCGGCGCACGCCGAGGGCGAGGTCCTGGTAACGGTCGCCCGCACGGACACACCGCTGGCGGACGTGATGGCGGCGATCGAGAAGGTGCTGAGGCCGGGGGCGGGCGAGGGCTGATCCGTGAGCCCACGGCCGCTGACGGTCGTGGGCCGAGCCTTCTCATGACCAGGGCCGTGACCACGAGCGTTCGCCGGCTCGCTGCTCGTCTCCGGGACCGGAGACCGGGCCGGCCGGGGCCCCGATAGCCTTCCCCCGTGTCGAGAAGACTGAACTGGGACGACCTCCCCGACGACGTTCTCGCGGCAGTGCGCGAGCACACCGGCACCATTGACCGGGCTGAGCCCGTGAACTCCGGGTTCAGCAGCAAGATCGCCGTCAAGCTGGATACCGCGCGCGGCCGCGTCTTCGTGAAAGGGATGCGGCAGGATCACGCGGAGACATGGACGCAGCAGCGCGAGGAGGCAGTCAACCCCTACGTCGTTCCCCTCGGGCCGAGGGTCTTGTGGCGCACAGGCGCAGGCGGCTGGGACCTGCTCGGCTTCGAGCACCTCGTCGGCCGCAGCGCCGACTACAGCCCGGGGTCCGCGGATCTTCCCGTCGTCGTCGAAGCTCTGACGGCCCTGGGGCACCTCGGCTGTCCCGATGTGGAGTTGGAGGACGCGGGGAAGCGGTGGGGTGTCCACCTCGACGATCCCGCTGATGCGGAACTGTTCGCCGGTACCGCGCTCTTGCACACCGACTGGAACCCCAGCAACGTACTCATCACCGCCCCGGACACCGCGCGGCACCTCGACTGGCCCTGGGCCACTCGAGGTGCCGGTTGGATCGACCCGGCGTGCTGGATCGTCTGGCTCGTCTTCTCCGGGCACACCCCTCACGAGGCCGAACAGTGGGCTGCCAAGGTGCCCGTGTGGTCCACCGCCCCTGACCGCGCCCTCGACGTGTTCTCCACCGCCCACGCCCAGTACTGGAAGCGCACGGCCGACGATCACCCCAACGAATGGACACTCGGGCTCCGCGATGCCGCTGCTCGATGGGCCAGGTATCGGACGGACAGCTCGTCCCTCACCAAGTGACCGTATTGGTCGCCGGGTTGTGGTCAAATCGTGGCGGCGAGGGGGCGTCCGCCCAGCGGATGCCCTTCTCGCCACGGACGCGGGCGCGTTCGCGTAGCCGGCCCGCGGCTCGCCTGCCGTGCCACGTCAGCTGTCTCGTCGTGCCACTGTGACTCCTGGCTCCTGGAGCACACCGTTCGAGGCCCGGAACGCCCCCGCCTCCCGGCCCCGATCCGCAGGCACTGCCCCAGGCAGGACGACGAGTGGCCCAGCGGCTGCACCGCCCCGCCGCGATCGTCACCTGACAACGTTCGCCCGCGCAGCGCCAGGCCGGGCCGGCTGCCGAGTTGGGCCGGTCGTTCTGGGCGGGTGCCGGTGCTGTCAGGGCGTTCCGTCAGTGAGGTCGGTGACGAACCTACGCGCCTGACCGCGCGTGACCGGGGTGACCCCGTGGATGACCTGCGCCCCGTAGACCAGGGCCACGCCCGCCCCAGCAGGGGTGATCCAGCGCGTGGTCGGGGCGTCCGCGAGCCAGTCCGGTTCGGCGTAGTGGTGGCCTGCGATGAGGCTCTCGTGCGGCAGGGAGCGGCTGAGGGACGTCCCCGGATGGTAGCCCTCGGCTTCGCCCAGTACCTTCCCCGTCCATGGCAGCGGGCTCGACGAGGTCTCCACGTAGAACTGCCCGCCCTCCTCGGCAGCCGTGATGGTTACCCCGATCCGCCCGAGCCGCCTGGGCCGGACGTCCGGTTCCGGGATCCCGTCCAGGTGCCGCGGCACTTCCTCGCCCGCCGCCAGTTCGATGTACTTCCACGGCGCGTCGGCCGTCACCGACGGCATGCCGCGCCGCATGGCGGGCAGGGCACGGGCCGTGGCGTGCCGCAGGATCTCGTCGGCCGCTGCCGGTGCCGGGAGGGTCTCCGCCTGGGTACGGGGCCGCCAGCCGGTGGCACGCAGCTCCGCGTCCATGATCTTGACGAGTTGAGCGAGCTCCTCGGCGGTCAGGAACTCCTCGACCGTCTGGATGGCCAGGGTCTCACTGATGTGGATCACAATGCCCCCTCGGGCGGACGGGGAGGGCCCGCGACTGCGGGCCCCGGCTTCGTTCTCCTCGCTTCCACTCTCCCCACGACGATGGTGGGGCGGCCAGGCTCAGATGCGCCAACCTGCTGCGCCAGGACTGCCGGAGGATTCCGCTTGCCGCAAGGTGCTGCGGCCGGGGGCGGGCGAGGGCTGACGGGGCGAGGGCCGCCGAAGGCGGTGAACGGGCTGCCGTCCCGGCGGCGGTGGCCCGGCCCCGGCAAGACTGCGGGGCTCTATGCAGCGCCGAGGGCTGATCCGTGAAAAGGAATCCGTCACCCACCGTAGGCACGCCCCAGGCATAGGGTGTTCGCTAATCTGTGCGGCGAGGTGAATGTGGTGACGTTGAGCCAGGAGAAGGCCGCTTTATACGCGTTGCGGGGGAAGCCGACCGCCGTCGTCGGCGAGTTCCGGCGTTCAGCGGTGCTCGTGCCGCTTGACGAGCGTGGCGGGTTGTGGACGTCCGCGTACGGCGGGCTGTGGTGGATCCATGCGTTCTCGGACGAGTCCGCGCTGGCGCGGTTCGCGGCGCATCGCCCGGAAAGGGCGGGCGCCGATTGGGAGTTCGTCACCGTCCTGGGTGCGCGGTTGCTGGACGTGGTCGTTCCGGCCGTCGGTGAGCCCACGGGTGTGGCCCTGGACGTGGGCAGCGACACCCCTTTCTTCCTGCCGCCGGTGGCGGGCGTCGTGCCGGACGGAGCAGTGGTCGACACCGGGGAGGGTGCGGCGTCATGAGCGAGGACCTCAAGGCGGATCCCGAGGCGCTGGGACAGATCGCGAAGGGCATCACGGGTGCGCTGTCCGAGCTGAAGGAGCTCGGGATGATCGGCGAGTCCCAGGCCGGCCGCGGTTTCTCCGAACTCGCGCTGAACGGGCTGGAGACCGGACACGACGGACTCAAGGACGCGCTGAAGGAGTTCTGCGACCGCTGGGAGTGGGGCGTGCGCTCCCTGGTCCGCGACGGCAATCAGTTCGCCCGTCGGGTCGGGCTCTCGGCGGGGGCCTATTACGAGAACGACCAGTACATCAAGGGAACGTTGAAGGTCGGTGTGGCCGCTTTCGCCGCCGATCCGACGCTCTCCGACGAGCAGGTCGAGAAGATGTCGATGGACGAGATCGCGGATCACGGGAACTTCGCGCACATCGATTACAGCGGTAAGTCCTTCGACCGCTCCTTCGACCACATGGTCGAGACGAACAAGAACATCGCCAAGGACACCTACGAGTCCCACCGCGACGAACTGAACGTCATCCGGCGCGCGGGTGAGCGCTGATGGACTTCTCACTCGGCGGCCTCAAGCGCGGCGTCGACAAGCTCGGCGACAAAGCCGAAGACCTGTGGGACGAGGGCAAGAAACAGGTCGGCAAGGGCGTCAACTACGCCGCCCATGAGATCGGCGACGGCCTGGACAAGGTCGGCCTGCACGACATGGCCGAGACCGTGGACGACCTCGGCGACCACGTTGCCAACCGCCTCGGCGCCCACGTCAACGAAAAGCAACTCGGCGAGACCGAGGACCCCAAGGACCTCATCCACGGAAGCACGAGCCGGATCCAGTCCGCCGCCTCCCACCTCACCGATTTCGCCGGCGCGTTCGGACGCGTCGGTCAAGGCATGTCGAACCTGGACTCCGACCACTGGAAGGGCAAGGGCGCCGACGCCTTCCGCGAGAAGTTCGCGATGCACCCCAAGCAATGGCTCCAGTCCCAGCAGGCGTGCGAGGAGGCGGCCAAGGCCCTCAAGGCGTACGAGCACACCGTGCGCTGGGCCCAGGGCAAGGCCAGGGAGGCCATCGCCACCTACAAGGCGGGCAAGGAAGCCCAGAAGAAGGCCTTCGACGCCTACAAGGCCCAAGTGGACGCCTTCAACGACGCCGCCGAGACGTACAACGCGAAGCTGGAGAAAGGCGAGAATCCCGGCACCCGCCCCACCCCGCCCGGATCCTGCCCCAACGTCGGCGCGGACAAAATCCAAGCAGCCCAGGAAATGCTCACCGAGGCCCGCAAACAGCGCAACTCCGCCGCCGAAACGGCCGCCTCAGCCCTCCGCAACGCGCTGCGCAACGCCCCGAAGAAGCCGGAGTTCACCGACCGGATGGGGATGAACCTCGACGACCTTCAGCAAGCCGGAGCCGTCGAAGTCACCCATTTCGCGGGCGGTTTCGCGAAGGGCGCCGCGGACACGGTCAAGTTTGCCCGCACGATCATCCCGATCGACCCGTACAACGTCACGCACCCGGCCCTCTATCTGGACCACATGACGAACCTCGGCGCGGGCTTCGTCACCCTGGCCAACCACCCGGACCAGATCCCGTCCACGCTCCTCGGCACCGGCTGGGGCAAGGACCCGTCCGAGGCCGCCGGCCGCCTGGGCTTCGACGCGCTGACCGCCATGGCGACGGGCGGAACGAGCGCGGGCGGCGCCGCGGCCCGCCGGATGGCGATGAACGCGGCGAGGAAGGGGATGGAGGACGCGGCCGAAGGAGCTGCCGAGAGCGCGGCCCGCAAGGCTGCCAAGGACTTCGCGGACGAGCCGAAGACCCACCCGGAGAAGGTGGAGACCGGCGGTACGGACCCAGTGGATGTCGTCACGGGGCGCATGTTCCTGCCGCAGACGGACGTGTCCCTGCCCGGCGCGCTCCCCCTGGTCTTCTCCCGTCATGTGAAGTCCGGCTACCAGTGCGGCAGATGGTTCGGTCCGTCCTGGGCAAGCACCGTGGACCAGCGCCTGGAGATCGACACCGAAGGCGTCATCTTCGTCGACGAACACGGCCGGCTCCTGGAATACCCCCACCCGGTCCCGGGCGTCCCCACCCTCCCTGTGCAGGGCCCTCGATGGCCCCTGGACCTGTCTCCCGACGGCACCTACACCGTCCACATCCCCGAAGCGGGCCACACGCGGCACTTCGCTTCCTACGGAGCGGAGGACATCGCCCTCCTCGAGGAGATCACCGACCGCAACGGCCACCGCATCACCTTCGATTACGCCACCGACGGCACCCCGACCGGCATCACCCACCACTCCGGCCGTCACATCCGCATCACCACGCACGCGGGCAGGATCACGGCCCTGCACCTGGCGGACACGGAGCTGGTCCGCTACGGCTACACCGACGGCAACCTGACCGAGGTCTACAACTCCTCCGGCCGACCGCTCCGTTTCGCCTACGACGAGCGCGGCCGGGTCATCTCCTGGACGGACCGCGACCACACCCACTACCAGTACGTCTACGACGACCAGGACCGCTGCGTCTTCGAGTCGGGCACCGAGGGGCACATGCGCTGCGCCCTCGAATACGGCGCCCGCGACCCCGAAACGGGCCTGCGCGTCACACGCGTCACGGACTCACTCGGCAACACCAGCGCCTACACCGTCAACGACCGTTCCCAGATCGTCGCCGAAACAGACCCGACCGGCGCGACGATGCTCTTCACCTGGGACCGCCACGACCTCTTGCTGTCGCGGACGGACCCCTTGGGCCGCGCGACGGAGTACGCCTACGACGCAGGCGGCCGCCTGACAACGGTGACCCGCCCCGACGGCCTGACCCTCGCGGCCACCCTCGACGAACTCGGCCTCCCGGAGACGACAACCGGCCCGGACGGCACCGTATGGCGCCACACCTACGACGGGGCCGGCAACCGCACCTCCACCACCGATCCCACCGGCGCGACCACGTCCTACGCCTACGACACCGAGGGCCACCTCACATCCGTCACCGACGCACTGGGCAACACCACCCGCGTCACCTGCGACACGGCCGGCCTGCCGATCGAGACCACCGACCCTCTGGGCGGGGTGACGACCTCCCACCGTGACGCCTTCGGCCGCGTCGTCGCCGTCACCGACCCGCTCGGCAACACGACCCGCCTCGCCTGGACCGTGGAAGGCCAACTGGCCCACCGCATCGCCCCGGACGGCGCGGAGGAACACTGGACCTACGACGGCGAAGGCAACTGCACCGCCTACACCGACGCCCTCGGCGCCGAGACGCACTACGAGTACGGCCCCTTCGATCAGTTGACGGCGAAGACCGGCCCGGACGGCGTCCGCTACGAGTTCACCCACGACACGTCGTTACGCCTGCGCCGGGTCACCAACCCCCAGGGTCTGACCTGGGACTACGCCTACGACCCGGCGGGCCGCCTCATGGCGGAGACCGACTTCGACGGCCGCACGCTCACTTACGCGCACGATGCGGCGGGCCGGCTCATCTCCCGCACGAACGGCCTGGGCGACACGATCTCGTACGAGTACGACGCGCTGGGCAACCTGGTGACCAAAACCGCAGGCGACGCGGTCACCACCTACACCCACGACGCGACAGGCCACCTGCTACAGGCCACCGGCCCGGACGCGACCCTGGTCTACAGCCGGGACCGCCTGGGCAGGGTCAAGTCCGAGACGACCAACGGCCGCACCCTTACGTACGCATACGACCTGCTGAGCCGCCGAGTACGCCGCACCACCCCGGCCGGAGCGCTGACCACCTGGACTTACGACGCGGCGGGCAACTGCACGTCGCTGACCGCCTCCGGTCACACCTTCGCCATGGAACACGACGCTGCGGGCCGCGAGATCGCCCGCCACTTCGGCGAAGACCTGACCCTCGCACACCACTGGGATCCGGCCGGCCGCCTGCAATCACAGAGCCTGACCAACGGCCCGACGTCCCTCCACCACCGCGCGTACGCCTACCGCCCCGACGGCCACCTCACCGGCATCACAGACACCACGACCGGCACCCGCACCTTCGGCCTCGACGCGGCGGGCCGGGTAACCGCCGTCCACGCCCACGGCTGGACCGAACGCTACGCCTACGACGCGGCAGGCAACCAGACGGAAGCAACCTGGCCAACCGATCACCCGGGCGCGGAATCCCAGGGCTCCCGCACCTACACCGCCACCCGCATCACCCGTGCGGGCAACGTCCGTTACGAGCACGACGCGCAGGGCCGCGTCATCCTCCGCCAGAAGACCCGCCTGTCCCGCAAGCCGGACACCTGGCGCTACGAATGGAACGCGGAAGACCAACTCACCGCGGTGGTCACCCCGGACGGCACCCGCTGGCGCTACCTCTACGACCCCCTGGGCCGCCGAATAGCCAAGCAACGCCTCACGGATACGGACGAGGTGGCCGAACAGGTGGACTTCACCTGGGACGGCCCCACCCTCACCGAACAAATCACCACCGCCTCCTCCCTCCCCAACCCCGTCACCCTCACCTGGGACCACGACGGCTTCCACCCCATCGCCCAGACCGAACGAACATCGGCAGCCGACGCGTCCCAACGCGAAATCGACCGCCGGTTCTTCGCCATCATCACCGACCTCGTCGGCACCCCCACAGAACTCATCGACGAAACAGGCACCACAGCCTGGCGCACCCGCACCACCCTCTGGGGAACTACCGCGTGGGCAACGGACAGCACGGCCTACACCCCACTCCGCTTCCCCGGCCAATACTTCGACCCGGAAACCGGCCTCCACTACAACTTCCATCGCCACTACGACCCCGAGACGGCTCGCTACACTGCCTCAGACCCACTGGGCCTCAGCCCGTCCCCAAATCCGTCAGCCTACGTCCACAACCCGCATACGTGGACTGACCCCTTCGGTCTGGCTCCTTGCCCCAAGGGGAAGTGGGAAGCAAAGGCCGACTTCTCAAGCCAGAAAATAATGAGGAAGAAATACGCCAAGCATGCGCACGATTTTCTGGATAACCCAGGAAATGTCAATGGGAGCAATCTGCGGGCGTTCGAACAGGCGATGCGTCAGCATATGGCCGCCCCAGACACCAAGGTATTTCGATTCGAGCACCGCAACCAGGGGCCTGCCGTAGGGTTTATTGATTCACAATCAATGAAGATGGTCATGCTTCACTCAGACGGAAGCTTTTGGTCCGCATGGAAACTCGGAGACAAGCAGTTCTCGGGCATCGTTGACAAGGGGTACTTGCGATGAACATCCCCGACTGGGGGTCCACACGGAGTCGCCACCTACGAAGCATCCTCACGCGCGACCCTTGGTTCTTCAGCTCTGCCTGGATTACCGAGAAAGACAAGGGAGTAGTGCCCTTTTCAGCGCAGTCGACCCTCGATCGAAACCTGATCAGACGCTTGAGCTCGGCCGCGCAGCACGCCAGCCACGCATTCTTTCTTGCCAGCCGCCTGGATGTCGAGCGCGAGGAGGAACCAGTGATGCGAGTCCCGTCTACTCAAGAGGGGCTCGGGCGGATTCCATGGCACGGAGAGAACTACATCATTGCGGTTCCGGATCTCTCCGGGGCGCTGCTTGTGACCGATCTCGGGTATTCACTGATGGGCGGGGTACACGAGTTCCTCAAACATGGAGTACCGGAGGGCTCAGATCAAGCCATCATCAATTTCAACCGATACGCGAAACGTGTTGGCCGGCATCTTCCGGATGTAGCGAAAATCGCCGCAAAGCTTCAGCCGAGTCAATTTGCCTGGGGGCGGAGGAGTGAGGTGGCCGAGGGGACAGGCACAGCAGAACAGCTGTCCCTGATGACATCTTTTGCCAACAATGAAGTCAGCGCAGTGGACTTCGCCGCTGCGTGGCTACGTGCCCGACGGCGGTCCTTGGAGCACCCCGAACGTCTACGGGAACCGCTCGCGCGGGAGCTCGACAGGGTCTTCTATGCGATCGAGGACTACGAATTCGATCCCCAACTCCGAGAACCGGGTGATCTGACTGACGCGCAGCTGAAAGAAGCTGTCGAAGAGGCTCTGGCAGGCATCGATTCGCTTGAGCGTGACTGATCACGTGGTCAGGATGACATCGGGCCTACGGGGGAACGGTTCAGCCCGCGATCGCTTGCGCGGTTTCCTTCCGCCAGGATCAGCGCATCCAGGCAGGTGAGTCGACTCCCCAAGACTCGTTGAGGCCGAGGCAGGCGGACAGGGACTCAGGGCCCAGGTCGTCCCACACGGACCGCAGATCGAACCCCCGGTCCGCCGCTATGAGTAGCGCCTCGAAGAATCCGGTGTGATCACGGCCGTGCTGTCTTCCTCGCTTCCGGTGGCCTGGAGCTTTTCCAGAACACCGAGTACCTGCCGTCGCTCCTGCGAATTCATCGCGGAAGCGTTCTCGGCGAACGACCTCGAGAGGCTGCCCAGACGTACCGTCAGCGGAGGAACATCATCCTCGTCGAATTCCATGGGGAGACCGAACTCGTCGGTTTCGGGCCCGCCTCGCCACATGTCGACTTCGGCCCGATCGCTGGCCGCCAGCACAGTACTTGCCTCGGTGAGCTCATTCCACCACGGAGGTGTTGACATTACTTCTCCTTCAGTGCGTTCTGCACGTCCCGCAGGATGTCTTGAGCCTCGCTACAATCCGCAAGGATCATCTGAGCTGGGGAGGTCCAGTTGGAAGGGAGAGCCGGAGCGATCCGGGGTCCAGCCCCGGCCCAGCGCGGTGCGGATGTGGTCCGCCACATCAGAGGGAAGCACCGGAACACTCGGTCTCCCGACCCAATTGCTCCCATGCGGACGGTCCGTGGTGACCACCAGCGTCGTTCCCGGACGATCCGCCTGCTCGACGGCATAGGTGCACGGTGACCAGCACAACGCCTGGCTATAAGTGGGCCGCCGGCGCAGCCGCCACCGATACGCCACCCCGTCCACGACAATACGGCGCGAACCCTTCTTCCCCAGTGCCACAGCCCCTCCTTGGATCACCTCAGACGGTAACCCAGCGACGAACTACAACCGAACAGCAAGCCGTCCCACAAGCAATCCAAGGCCAGGGCGTGGTGAAAGAGTGCCGTTCTGCCGTCGAAGACCCAGAAGTCACGTCGTACTCTCCGGATCATCGAGCATGTAGTAGTCCCGCAATTCCAGGTGTGCAGTTGAGCGTTGGGCCTTTGCCAGGGGCGTTAGTCGCGGGCTCTCCGGGACGGCACAGGTCGGGACCAGTTGACGGAGCGCACCCGACCCCGTGCGTCATTCTCATGAGCACGTCCCGCAGCGACCAGCTTCCGCAGTGCTCCTGAATCGCAGAGATCTTCCTGCCCCTCCGGAGGGCACAAGAGCCAATGAACCCCCGGCGGGTCGGCACGGTACGGAGCGGGGACACCGAGATAGCAGTCCTCGCCCAGGACTTCGACGGCCGGACCGTCCCAGGTGCCGGCACAGGCGTCCTCGGGCCGCACGAGCGCGTAGTACCGTCGCTGGGACGGGTCGGCGATCACCGCACCCGGCACCCCGAACGACCGGAAGACCTCCTCGGTCCTGGCACGGTCGTCGCCACCCGCGAGCCCACGCAGGAGTTCTGCGGGCAGCCGGACCGCCGCGAAGTGCAGGCCCGTCCGCAGCATGGCGGGGGCGTCCCTCATCCACGCCTCACGGGCGTCCCGGGGGCGGGCTTCGCGGGACACGAGCCACAATCCCGCGCGTGCCGACATCCGGGCACCGGGGTTCCCGCCCGAAAGGGTCGCGCTCAAGGTCTTCCGTTGGTACTCACTGGTCATACCGGGGAGCATGGATGCATACACCCTTGGTCAACTAAGGGTTGTCCCGTAACTGCTGGTCACGGGTGAGATGATCTTGGTGTGGCCGGCACCGGCCTGGTCATCCCGCACTACCGCAAGAGCAAGGACGAGGAACTGCCGACCTGGAAGGAGGAACACAACCGCTCGCACAAGAAAGTGCGCGCCCGCGTCGAGCACGTCTTCGCCCGCATGAAGAACTACAAGATCCTGCGCGACTGCCGCCTGAAAGGCGACGGCGTCCACCACGCCATCCTCGGCATCGCCCGCCTGCACAACCTCACCCTCGCCGGATAGACCAACGGGCACCACCCAGGCCGACTCGTCACCCACCAACTCGTAGATCATTTACGGGACAACCCTTAGTGTCGCGTGATCCTGTTCGTGTCACTTTGAGTTGTTTGCAACGAGATTCTTGAGGTTGGTCTGGACGAGGCGGACCTTCGCCAGGATCTCTTCGGCGGTCGCGGTCCAAGTGAACGGTTTGGCCCCGGAGTTCCATGTGTCGATGTAGTTGCGGATCTGCGTGATCAGGACGTTGACGCTGGCGAAGGTGCCGCGGCGGATCGACTGACGGGTCAGGATTCCGAACCAGGTCTCGATCTGATTTATCCAGGAAGACCCGACGGGAGTGAAATGGAAGTGGATGTTCGGGTGGCCGGCCAGCCATGCCTTCACCTCCGGTGTGGTGTGGGTGGAGAGGTTGTCCAGAACGACATGGACCTCCTTCCCGGCGTGCGGCTTCACTGCCTTCTTCAGGAAGGCCAGGAAGTTCTTGCCGTTCCGGCTCGGCCTGCACTCACCGGTCACTTCGCCGGTGCCGACGTTGAGGGCGGCGAACAAGTTCGTGGTGCCGTGCCGGATGTAGTCGTGAGTGCGTTTCTCGGTGGCCGAGAAGGTCACGGGCAGCACCGGCTGGGTCCGGTCCAGCGCCTGGATCTGCGTCTTCTCGTCAACCGAGAGCACGACCGCGCCGCCCGGCGGGGCGAGGTAGAGGCCGACCACGTCGGCGACCTTGTCCGCGAACGCGGGATCCTTCGAAATCTTGAAGGTGCCGTTGCGGTGCGGCCTGAGGTTCTCCTCGCGCCAGACCCGCGCGATGTAGTGCCAGGACACGGAGACGTTCTCGGTCCGCTTCACGTACTTCGCCAACTCGCGCGTCGACCAGTGCGAAAGACCGGTGCCGGCCGGGGGCGTCATGCGCGTCAGCGCAATCACCCGCGCCCGAACCCGCGCCGGCACTTGCTCGCGGGCCCCGCCGGGACGGTCACCTTCCAGCCCGGCCAGCCCACGCTGGGCATACCGGGCCTTCCAGCGGTCCACGGTCGGCAGCGACACCCCGAGCAGCCCGGCAATGTCCTTGCGCCGGCGCCCCTCGCCCGACCACAGCACGATCCGGGCCCGCGTGGCCATATCCGCAGACACATCCCGACTGCTCGCCAACTCCCGCAGCTCGGCGGCCTGTTCCTCGGAGAGCTCCATGTCAGCAGCAACGAGACACACGAGATCAAGTAATGCCGACGGAATCACGACGCACTAGGCCGCGGAGCGGCCGTATCACGGCCATTTCGCGGCCAAGGCATGGAGAGTGGATGGCAGAGAAGGAGGCGCCGGCGGGAGGCAACGGTGCACTGCGGGCGGCGCGTCTCAAGCGCGGTTGGCGGTCGGGGGAAGCCGCTGCCCGGGCAGTGACCGCCGCAGGCAGGGAAGCACTCGGCGACCGCGCCTTCGAGGTCTCGCCCCGCACCTGGCGGCGGTGGGAGTCCGCAAGGCCGGGATGGCCACGCGGCGACTGTGCACGGGCGTTGTACGCGGCGTTCGGATGCTGGCCGGAGGATCTCGGTTTCGACACTCCACCCGGGTGGGTGCGCGCAGAGATCCAGAATGTGACCGGAGCCGAAACAGCGGGCGGACCACGCCACTTCGCACCTTCCGTGACCGCCGCCGTCACCTCAGGTCTCGTCGCCCAGCGGTATGTCGACCCGTCGCTGATCGACTACTTCGCCGAGCAGTTGGAGGGGCACTACAGAGCGGACATGCTCCTGGGACCGCACGACCTGATCGGCACGGTTTCCGCCCAGTACGCGTTGATCGACCGACTGGTACGAGTGGCGACGGGCGAGACCCGGCAGGGCCTGCTTCGGGTCGGTGCCGCATACGCAGCCCTCGTGGGTTGGTTGCACCAAGACGCCGGTGACCTGGCTGAAGCTACGTTTTGGCGCGGAGTCGCGCAGGAGGTCGCCTTGCGTGTGCAAGACCCCCTCCTGATCTCCTATTCCCTGGTGAACCAGGCACAGGTACGTACGGATCTCATGGACGGCCCAGGGGTCATCGACCTCTGCGAGGCCGCGCTGAACCATCGGCCCAACCTCCCGCCGAAGATCCGAGTCATGGCACTACAGCAACAAGCTCACGGCGCAAGCCTCCGCAACGACCGGAAAAGCTGTGACCGCCTCCTCGATCAGGCAACCTCCCAGGTCTCCCGCGTGAACGACGAACTCCCCTGGGGGAACGCCTGCCGCAGAACCCCGGGCTATCTGGAGGTACAACGGGCGACCTGTTACGGCCGCCTCGGCCTGGGGAAGGAAGCGGTCGCGCTGTGGTCGGAAGTACTCAAGCACGTGCCCTCAACCGCTCGCCGCGACCGAGGAGTTTATCTGGCACGCTTCGCCCATGCGGCCGCGCTCGCCCGAGAACCTGACCAGGCCACCGAACTGGCGGAGCAAGCGGTGTCCATCGCTGTGGACACAGGGTCGGCCCGTATGCGCCGGGAGCTGGCGGCCCTACGGTCGGCGATGCGGCCATGGCGGGACACGCGGTCCGGTACGTCGCTCGAAGAAGTCCTGACACCCGTGAACACAGAGGAATGACATGGCCGAAGGCAAGGAACGGCTCTCCGAAGAAGCCATCGAGGACCGGCTGGGCTCCACGCCCGGCTGGCGCCGGGAAGGGGACTCGATCGCCAGGGCCTTCGAGATCCGCTACCACGGCGGCGTGGCCCTCATCGTGCACGTGGCGGACGTCGAGCGCCTCATCGGGCACCACGCCGATATCGACCTCCGCTGGGACCACGTCCGCTTCTCGATCACCACCCACGACGCCGGGCACAGGCTCACCGACGCCGACTTCGACCTCGCGCGGCGGATCGACGCCATCGCGGCGGCGCACGAGGCCACGCCTCTGTAGGGCACGGGCCCGTACCAGCTGTGGTACGGGCCTGGCCCCGGCTCAGCCCACAGGCTGGTCCGACGCCACCCGCTCGCTGCGGGCGACCACCGCCGAGGCGGCCTGGTCGTCCCGGCCCAGCCGCCCCGCCGTCACCGCGATCGCCAGCCCGATCACCGCCAGCGTCGGCGACGTCCAGCCCCACCCCGCCGCGATGGCGGAGCCGCCCAGCCCGGCCCCGCCCGCGTTCGCGAGGTTGAAGGCAGAGTGGTTGATTCCGGTCATCACGGAGGCTCCGGCCTCAAGCATTTGAGGCCGGAGACCGCCGCTCGGCTCAGCCGATGTCGGGATTGTGGGGGCAGCGCGGGCCTTTGAAGACAATCGGGTTGCCGGCGGTGCTGGAGCCCATTTTCTTTGTGTAGGTCATACCCGACGAGCGCGGAAGGCTGAAGGGCTCGCTGTACTTCATGAGTTGCTCAGTGCGGTCGGCGCGTACGCAGGGATCGACGTATGTGGCGCAGACGAAGTTGCGGACCGAGTCGGGGAAGTAGGCACCGCAGGTCCACCGTGTGCTCTCCGGGACGGGCACGGAGCCCACCTTCTTGAGCGACTTTGATTTGTTCAGGATCCCCTCTTGGCTGACACGCTCACTGACCGGCGTGCCGCCGACCTTCTTCAGGCTGTAAGTCTTGCCGCCCACCTTCGTGGAGCCGTAATTGTCCACGTACACGTAGGCACTGGTGAGGGAATTGCCGCCCTTAGGGCGGAGTTCGATGTTGTCCAGCTTGCCGTACTGATACCAGCTGCGCGGGGACTTGTCGTCCAGTCCTTCGGTGGAGTGCATGCGCGCGAGCTCGTCCTTGTCCATCCAGGTCACGAAGACCTCGGACGATGCCTCCTCGGCGTACCGGATGGTCGCCGGTTGGTTGCCGTTGGGGAAGAAGTTCGCGGCGTGGGTGACTTCGAAATGCTTGAGGTCGGCCTTGATGACCGGAATCACGGACCAGCCGCGGGTGAAGCCGGGGGATACAAATTTCCGTGCGAGCGCCGAGGGGGCCCTGTTGGATCCATAGCCGATGACCGGGGTGCGTTGGGAAGTGTCGGGCGGCAACTGACCACCGATCTCGGACAACCGCTTGTTGAGGAAGTCCTTTACGGCTACTTCCTCGCCTTCGAAAGTGATGGAACTGTCCATGATCGGGTCTCTGCCGACCTCTTGGTACGGGTACGCCTTCCCGTTCACGAAGAGGTAGGAGCCGGGCACGTCCTCGTACGGGTAGTCCAGCGCGAGGTTGACCGTGGAGTTGATCTCGTCGGGCGTGGGATCGGAGGCAGCCACCCCCGGCTGGGTCCGTGCGGCGACCTGCGGGGCAGCAGCCGCCACCCCGGAGGGCAGTGCCAGGCAGACGAAGGTCGTCAGATATACGAGCAGCCTGCGAGAGCGCATGAGAAACCGTTTCCTTTCCCGTGCGGTGATGGGAGCGCGCATCCAGCGCACCCTGGTCCAGGCCTTTCCCCATGCAAAGCCTGAGGTGCGGCATGCGACGCTACGGAACCCTGGACCCAAGCGGCAAGCGCTTCTCTCGGCCACATCGTCATGGCCCAGGGTTTGCCGCCATCGCCAACGGCAGTTGGACGAGGGTCGTGCGCCGGGCTCGTACCGACGGTACGGGCCCGGCCCCGGCTCAACCGACCGGCTGGTGCTCCGAAGGCCCTTCGGCACGGGCGACCACCGCCGAGGGCTCGTGACCGCCGCGGTCCAGGTGACCGGCAACCACCGCGACCGCCAAGCCGACCACCGCCAGCCCCGCCCCCACCAGCGTCGGCGACGTCCACCCCCACCCCGCCGCGATGGCCACGCCACCGAGCCACGCGCCGCCCGCATTCGCGAGGTTGAAGGCGGAGTGGTTGGAGGCCGCCGCCAGCGTCGGGGCATGCCGAGCATGGCGCATGACCAGCATCTGCAAGGGAGTTGTGGTGAGGAAGCCGACCGCGCCGAGTACGACGACCGTGGCCAGCGCCGCCCACGTCACGTGGACGGTGAAGTCGAAGAGGACGAGGACGGCGGCCAGTGCGGCCAGCGAGCCGTACAGCGTGGGGCGCAGCGCGCGGTCGGTCAGCGGGCCGGCGGCGAGCGCGCCGAGGGTCATGCCGACGCCGAAGAGGGCGAGCACCAGGGTGACCGAGGTCTCGGAGAGGCCGGTCACCTCCGTGACCATGGAGGCCAGGTAGCTGTAGACGGCGAAGACCCCGGCGAAGCCGAAGACGGCGGTCAGCAGGCCGAGCAGGACTTGGCGGTTGCCGAGGGCTCGCAGTTCGCGGGCGAGGTTGCCGGGCGTCTCGCCCGCGACGCGCGGGACGAGCAGGGCGAGCGCGGCCATGGCCAGGAGGCCGACGCCGGCGACGACCAGGAAGGTGGCCCGCCAGCCCAGGTGCTGGCCGAGCAGGGTGGCCGAGGGAACGCCGACGATGTTGGCGACGGTCAGGCCGAGGAACATGGTCGCGACGGCCCGGGCCTGCCGACCCTCGGCGACGAGACGCGTGGCGACCACGGCGCCTACGCCGAAGAACGCGCCGTGCGGCAGCCCGGCGAGCACACGCCCGGCGACAAGCGTCCCGAAGGTCGGGGCCAGGGCCGAGGCGAGGTTCCCGATCGTGAACAGTCCCATGAGCAGGACGAGCATGCGTTTACGGGGGACACGGGCGCCCAGGGCGGCCAGCAGCGGGGCGCCGACGACGACGCCGAGTGCGTAGGCGGAGACGAGGTGACCGGCGGTGGGCACGGAGGTGCCCAGGTCGTCGGCGACATTGGGCAGCAGGCCCATCATCACGAACTCGGTCGTCCCGATACCGAAAGCGGAGATCGCCAGGGCGAGCAGGGCCAGGGGCATGGGAGGTCTTTCCGGGGAGGGAGGGAAGGAAGGAGGGCGTACAGACCCTGCGCAACGCAACCACCCGCCCCGGATGTTCCCTCTCGTCACGGACGAGACGAAGGACACACACCCCGCCGCGCCCGGGAACCCGTGCCCGTGATCTCCAGCGCCTCCTCCTCCGTCGACACCGACGGCGGCGAGCCCTCCAGCGGCTGCCCGGCCGTCTCCTTCATGCAGGCCACCGCGGCCAGGCCGACCAGCGCCGCCCCCGCGGCGTACCAGGCGGGGGCCAGGTCGCTGCCGGTGGCGTGGATCAGGCCGGTGGTGATCAGCGGGGTGGTGCCACCGAAGAGGGAAGTGGAGAGGTTGCAACCGATGGACAGTGAGCCGTAGCGGACGCGGGTGGGGAACAGCGCGGGGAGCGCGGCCGACATCGTGCCGAGCAGGCAGACGAGGGGAAGGCCGAGCAGGAGCATGCCGCCGAACACGGCGACGAGGCTGCCCTGCCTCAGCAGCAGGAAGGCGGGTACCGACAGCGCGACGAATCCGCCCATGCCCGCCATCAGCAGCGGTTTGCGGCCCGCGCGGTCGCTGAGCCGGCCCACGAAGGTGATGACGCACATCAGCACGGCCATGGTGACGATCAGGACGGCGATGCCGTGCGCGTCGTCGTACCCCAACCGGTCGGTGAGATAGGTGGGCAGGTAGGAGAGCACCATGTAGTCGGTGATGCCATAGGCTCCGGCCAGGACGACGCACAGTGCCAGCCGGGACCACTGGGTGCGGAAGATCTCCTTCAACCCGGCTGCTTCGGAGGGGCGTTCGGTCCGGTCCAGCTGCCGGAAGGCCGGGGTGTCCTCCAGCCTCAGCCGCAGGTACAGGCCGACGAAGCCGAGCGGCCCGGCGACGAGGAAGGGTACGCGCCACCCCCACTCCCGCATCCCGTCGTCGCCGAGCCACATGCTCATGACGGTGACGAGGCCGGCGGCGCCGATGTAGCCGCCGAGGGTGCCGAACTCGAGGAAACTGCCGTAGAAGCCGCGGCGTTTGTCGGGCGCGTACTCCGCGATGAAGGTGGACGCGCCGCCGTACTCGCCCCCGGTCGAGAAGCCCTGGAGCATCCGGAAACCGATCAGCAGGACCGGGGCCCAGAAACCGATGGCCGCGTACGAGGGGATCAGTCCGATGGCGAAGGTGCCGGCGGCCATCAGCACCATGGTCAGCGCGAGCACGCGTTTGCGGCCGACGCGGTCGCCGAGGGGGCCGAAGAAGAGCCCGCCGAGCGGCCGTACGAGGAAGGCCACGGCGAAGGTCGCCAGGGACGACAGCAGCCGTACGGTGCCGTCGCCGGAGGGGAAGAACACGTCGCCGATGACGACGGCGAGGTAGCTGTAGACGCCGAAGTCGAACCACTCCATGGCGTTGCCGAGCGCCGCCGCCTTCACCGCACGCCTGACCAGCCGTTCGTCCGTGACCGTGACCGCCACGGCGCTGCTGTTTCCGGGCACGACTCGGTTTCCTTTCGACGGGGCTCGTTTCCGCGGCTCGTCTTCGCGCTGGGCGGCGGCTCAAACCCGTCAACAGCCGATTCGCGACACAGAGCGATACAGATCACGCCGAGCGGCAGCCGCGCTCATCTGTGCACCCCCCGGTGACAGATGTCTCAAATTCCTGGCACCCAGTGTCTTGTCGGCTGGCACGCCGTGCCATAACTTGAATCCCGTCCGGGCGGCCGGCCCGCAGACACCGACGTCGCGCGCCGGCTGTCCCCACAAGGCCCTACAAGGCATCACAAGGCACCACTTGTGCGCCCGGACCGCCTGCGTCACCAGGCAAGAGCCACCCGCACCTCCCGCGCGCACCACCCCCGCGCGCTCCCGAACCGACGGCACCATCCCCCGACGTTCCCTCGAGCCCGTTTCCTCTGAACGCGCTTCGCCGGAGGCACAACCGTGAACCAGATACTCGACGCCATCCTCAGCCCCGAGACCAGGAGCGAGGACTTCGCCGCCCTGCCCCTCCCCGAGTCGTACCGCGCGGTGACCGTGCACAAGGACGAGGCGGAGATGTTCGCCGGGCTCAGCTCCCGGGAGAAGGATCCTCGCAAGTCGCTGCACGTCGAGGAGGTGCCGGTGCCCGAACTCGGGCCCGGCGAGGCGCTGGTGGCCGTGATGGCCAGCTCGGTCAACTACAACTCCGTCTGGACGTCGATCTTCGAGCCCGTCCCGACGTTCGCGTTCCTGGAGCGCTACGGGAAGCTGTCGCCGCTCGGCAAGCGGCACGACCTGCCGTACCACGTCATCGGCTCCGACCTGGCCGGCGTCGTGCTGCGCACGGGCCCCGGGGTCAACGCCTGGAGGCCCGGCGACGAGGTCGTGGCGCACTGCCTCTCCGTCGAACTGGAGTCCGCCGACGGGCACAACGACACCATGCTCGACCCCGAGCAGCGCATCTGGGGCTTCGAGACCAACTTCGGCGGCCTCGCCGAGATCGCCCTCGTCAAGTCCAACCAGCTGATGCCCAAGCCGCGTCACCTCAGCTGGGAGGAGGCCGCCGCCCCCGGCCTGGTCAACTCCACCGCCTACCGCCAGCTCGTCTCGCGTAACGGCGCGGGCATGAAGCAGGGCGACAACGTGCTGATCTGGGGCGCGAGCGGCGGACTCGGCTCGTACGCCACGCAGTTCGCGCTCAACGGCGGCGCCAACCCCATCTGCGTCGTCTCCAGCGAGGAGAAGGCGGAGATCTGCCGGCGGATGGGCGCGGAGGCGGTCATCGACCGGAACGCCGAGGGGTACCGGTTCTGGAAGGACGAGCACGAGCAGGACCCGCGCGAGTGGAAGCGGTTCGGCAAGCGCATCCGCGAACTGACCGGCGGCGAGGACGTGGACATCGTCTTCGAGCACCCGGGCCGGGAGACCTTCGGCGCCTCCGTCTACGTCACGCGCAAGGGCGGGACGATCGTCACCTGCGCCTCCACCTCCGGCTACCAGCACCAGTACGACAACCGCTACCTGTGGATGTCGCTGAAGCGGATCGTCGGCTCGCACTTCGCCAACTACCGCGAGGCGTGGGAGGCCAACCGGCTGGTCGCGCAGGGGAAGATCCATCCGACGCTGTCGAGGACGTACCGGCTGGAGGACACCGGCCAGGCCGCGTACGACGTCCACCGCAACCTCCACCAGGGCAAGGTCGGCGTGCTCGCGCTCGCCCCCGAGGAGGGCATGGGCGTACGGGACGAGAAGCTGCGGGCCGAGCATATCGACGCCATCAACCGCTTCCGGAGCCTTTGATGACGGGGCGTCAAAAAGATCGCCCCTGGCTGATGCGGACGTACGCCGGCCACTCCACCGCCGAGGCGTCCAACGAGCTCTACCGGCGCAATCTCGCCAAGGGCCAGACCGGCCTGTCGGTCGCCTTCGACCTGCCGACGCAGACCGGTTACGACCCCGACCACGTCCTCGCCCGCGGCGAGGTCGGCCGGGTCGGCGTGCCGGTCTCCCAACTCGGTGACATGCGACGGCTGTTCCAGGACATCCCGCTGGAGCGGATGAACACCTCCATGACCATCAACGCCACCGCGATGTGGCTGCTGGCCATGTACCAGGTGGTCGCGGAGGAGCAGGGCGCGGACATCGCCCTGCTCCAGGGGACGACGCAGAACGACATCGTCAAGGAGTACCTCTCGCGCGGGACGCACGTCTTCCCGCCCGGGCCGAGCCTCCGCCTGACGACCGACATGATCGCGTACACGGTCCACCACCTCCCCAAGTGGAACCCGATCAACATCTGCAGCTACCACCTGCAGGAGGCGGGCGCCACCCCGGTCCAGGAGATCGCGTACGCGATGAGCACGGCCATCGCCGTCCTCGACTCGGTGTTCGCCTCCGGGCAGGTTCCGGAGGAGCGCCGGGGCGACGTGGTGGCGCGCCTCTCGTTCTTCGTGAACGCGGGCGTACGGTTCGTCGAGGAGATGTGCAAGATGCGGGCGTTCGGCCGCATCTGGGACAAGGTCACGCGCGAGCGGTACGGCATCGAGGACCCCAGGCACCGCCGCTTCCGCTACGGCGTCCAGGTCAACTCCCTCGGCCTGACCGAGGCCCAGCCGGAGAACAACGTCCAGCGCATCGTCCTGGAGATGCTGGCCGTCACCCTCTCCAAGGACGCCCGCGCCCGTGCCGTGCAACTCCCGGCGTGGAACGAGGCGCTGGGGCTGCCCCGCCCCTGGGACCAGCAGTGGTCGCTGCGCATCCAGCAGGTGCTGGCGCACGAGAGCGACCTGCTGGAGTACGAGGACATCTTCGCCGGCTCGCACGTCGTCGAGGCGAAGGTGGACGGGCTGGTGGCCGAGTGCCTGGCCGAGATCGACCGGATCCAGGAGATGGGCGGCGCGATGGCGGCCGTCGAGTCGGGCTACCTCAAGGCGGAGCTGGTCGCCTCGCACGCCGCGCGCCGGGCGCGCATCGAGTCCGGCGAGGAGAAGATCGTCGGCGTCAACTGCTACGAGTCCACCGAGCCCAACCCGCTCACCGCGGACCTCGACACCGCCATCATGACGGTGGATCCGGCCAACGAGGCGCGGGTGGTGGCGGCACTGCACTCCTGGCGCGACGACCGGGACGAAGTGCGGGCCCAGGAGGCCCTGTCGGTGCTGAAGAAGACGGCGGCCGGCTCGGAGAACCTGATGCCGGCGACGCTGGAGTGCGTCCGCGCCGGGGTGACCACCGGGGAGTGGGCCTGGGCGCTGCGCGACGTCTTCGGCGAGTTCCGCGCCCCGACGGGCGTCAGCGGCGCGCCACTGGCCGTCACGGCGGAGGCGGGCACGCCGATGGCCGCGGTCCGGGCGAAGGTGGCGCGGACCGCCGCCGAACTGGGCGGCGGCCGGCTGCGGCTGCTGGTGGGCAAGCCCGGGCTGGACGGGCACTCCAACGGCGCGGAGCAGATCGCCGTCCGGGCCCGTGACGCCGGTTTCGAGGTGGTCTACCAGGGGATCCGGCTCACCCCCGAGCAGATCGTCTCGGCGGCCGTGGCCGAGGACGTGCACTGCGTCGGGCTGTCCATCCTCTCCGGCTCGCACGCCGCGCTGGTGCCCGACGTGCTGGCCCGGCTGCGCGCGGCGGGCGCGGGCGAGCTGCCCGTGATCGTCGGCGGCATCATCCCGGCCGCGGACGCGGACGCCCTGCGGGCGGCCGGCGTCGCGGCCGTCTTCACCCCCAAGGACTTCGGCATCACCGAGATCATCGGTCGTATCGTCGATGAGATCCGTACAGCGAACGCGCTCGACCCCCTGGAGGTCTCCGCATGACTCCCGTGAACCGGCTCCGTCCCCGCCGCTCCTGCCTCGCGGTGCCCGGCAGCAACCCCCGTTTCCTGGAGAAGGCCCAGGGCCTCCCGGCGGACCAGGTGTTCCTCGATCTGGAGGACGCCTGCGCACCGCTCGTCAAGGAGAAGGCCCGCCACATGATCGTGGAGGCGCTCAACGAGGGCGACTGGTCGGGCAAGGCGCGCGTCGTGCGCGTCAACGACTGGACGACGCACTGGACGTACCGGGACGTCATCACCGTCGTCGAGGGCGCGGGCCCGAACCTCGACTGCGTCATGCTGCCGAAGGTGCAGGACGCCCGGCAGGTCGTCGCCCTGGACCTGCTGCTGACCCAGATCGAGAAGACGATGGGCTTCGAGGTCGGGCGGATCGGCATCGAGGCGCAGATCGAGAACGCCAAGGGCCTGGTGAACGTGGACGACATCGCGGCCTCCTCGCCCCGGCTGGAGACCATCGTCTTCGGCCCGGCCGACTTCATGGCGTCCATCAACATGAGGACCCTGGTCGTCGGCGAGCAGCCGGCGGGCTACGGCGCGGACGCCTACCACTACATCCTGATGCGCATCCTGATGGCCGCCCGCGCCCACGACCTCCAGGCGATCGACGGCCCCTACCTCCAGGTCCGCAACCCCGACGGCTTCCGCGAGGTCGCGGGGCGCGCGGCGGCGCTGGGCTTCGACGGCAAGTGGGTGCTCCACCCGGACCAGGTGGGGATCGCCAACGAGCTGTTCTCGCCGTCCCAGGAGGACTACGACCACGCCGAGCTGATCCTCGACGCCTACGCGTACTGCACCTCCGAGGAGGGCGGCGCGAAGGGGTCGGCGATGCTCGGCGACGAGATGATCGACGAGGCCAGCCGGAAGATGGCGCTGGTGATCGCCGGCAAGGGCCGGGCCGCCGGCATGACCCGTACGTCGAAGTTCGAGATCCCGGAGGCGTAGCACCGTGCAGTTCGGCCGCACCTACGAAGAGTTCACCGTCGGCGACGTCTACAAGCACTGGCCCGGCAAGACGGTGACGGAGTACGACGACCACCTGTTCTGTCTGCTCACCATGAACCATCACCCGCTGCACATGGACAGCAACTACGCGGAGCGGACCACCGACTTCAAGCGGAACGTGGTCGTCGGCAACTACGTCTACTCCCTGCTGCTGGGGATGTCCGTGCCGGACGTCTCGGGCAAGGCGATCGCCAACCTGGAGGTCGAGTCGCTGCGGCACGTGGCGCCAACCTTCCACGGCGACACGATCTACGGCGAGACGACCGTCCTGGGCAAGACGCCCTCGAAGTCGAAGTCCGACCGCGGGATCGTGCACGTCGAGACCCGCGGCTACAAGCAGGACGGCACCCTCGTCTGCGTCTTCCGGCGCAAGGTGATGGTCCCGACCGCCCAGTACATCGAGGAGCGCGGCGGCGAGCAGCCCGGCCGCCCGCCCGTCTCCCACCACCACCCTCAAACGACGCCCCTTCGGGGCGACCCCTCCGGATTCCAACCGATCGTCCAGGAGAAGTGAGCAGCATGGGCCGCCTCGCACAGACCGACGGACTGACCGACGTCCAGCAGGAGATCCTCGCCACCGTCCGCGGCTTCGTGGACAAGGAGATCATCCCGGTCGCCACGGAGCTGGAGCACCGCGACGAGTACCCGACGCAGATCGTCGAGGGCCTCAAGGAACTCGGCGTCTTCGGGCTGATGATCCCCGAGGAGTACGGCGGTCTCGGGGAGTCGCTGCTCACCTACGCGCTGTGCGTGGAGGAGATAGCCCGGGGCTGGATGAGCGTCTCCGGCATCATCAACACCCATTTCATCGTCGCCTACATGATCAAGCAGCACGGGACGCAGGAGCAGAAGGACCACTTCCTGCCCCGGATGGCGACGGGCGA
This sequence comes from Streptomyces sp. AV19, assembly GCF_015999245.1. Taxonomy (GTDB): domain Bacteria; phylum Actinomycetota; class Actinomycetes; order Streptomycetales; family Streptomycetaceae; genus Streptomyces. The sequence continues at coordinate 256,216 of NZ_JAEAMR010000022.1, forward strand.
GGTGCGGGGCGCGTTCTCGATGTCCGAGCCGGGGCTGGGCTCGGATGTGTCGGCCATCACGTCCAAGGCCGTGCGCGACGGGGACGACTACGTGCTGACCGGCCAGAAGATGTGGCTGACCAACGGGGGTTCCTCGACGCTGGTGGCGGTGCTGTGCCGCACGGACGAGGGACATCCGGAGGGGACGGCGCCGCACAAGTCGATGACGACCTTCCTGGTGGAAAAGGAGCCCGGGTTCGGCCAGGTCAAGCCGGGGCTGACCATCCCCGGAAAGATCGACAAGATGGGGTACAAGGGCGTCGACACCACCGAACTGATCATGGACGGCCTGCGTGTTCCGGCCGGCCGGGTCCTCGGCGGCGCCACGGGCCGGGGCTTCTACCAGATGATGGACGGCGTCGAGGTGGGCCGCGTCAACGTCGCGGCGCGTGGCTGCGGCGTCGCCCAGCGTGCGTTCGAACTCGGCGTCTCCTACGCGCAGCAGCGCCACACCTTCGGCAAGCCCATCGCCCAGCACCAGGCGATTCAGTTCAAGCTTGCCGAAATGGGTACAAAAGTCGAAACCGCCCATGCGATGATGGTGAGTGCCGCACGCAAGAAGGACTCGGGCCGGCGCAACGACCTGGAAGCCGGAATGGCCAAGTACCTCGCCTCCGAGTACTGCAAGGAGGTGGTGGAGGACGCCTTCCGCATCCACGGCGGCTACGGCTTCTCCAAGGAGTACGAGATCGAACGGCTCTACCGCGAGGCGCCGATGCTCCTGATCGGCGAGGGAACGGCCGAGATCCAGAAAATGATCATCGGTCGCCGCCTCCTCGAGGAGTACCGAATTCAGGGTTAATTGTCCGAATTGGGGGGATTTGGCGGAGGATTCGCCGAGATGTAGATCACACACTGTCATCGATGTCCGGCCATTGACTGGCGCTGGCGCTTGGCCAGTTGTCGCTCGCAACCGATAGCATCGCCGGAAAGCCGCCGTCCCCCGATCGTTATGCGGCACCCTCCGCTACGAAGGTCATCCATGCCCCACAGCTCTTCCTCTGCACCACGCGGCCGCGTCGTCCGCCTTGCGCGCGGAGCATCGCCGTGGCTCCTCCCCACCGTCGCCACCGCGGCGGTCAGCCTCACCCGCGCCCGCCGCTCCGGGCGCTGGGCCGCACTGGCCGTGCCGTCGACCGCTCTCGCGGCCGGCATGCTGTGGTTCTTCCGCGACCCGGAGCGGGAGATCGCCCAGGGCCGGGTCATCTCCCCCGCCGACGGCGTGGTGCAGAGCATCATGCCGTGGAAGGACGGACGCACCCGCGTCGCGATCTTCATGAGCCCGCTCAACGTCCACGTCAACCGGGCCCCCATGGCCGGCACCGTGACGTCGGTCGAGCACGTCCCCGGTGGGTTCGTGCCGGCCTTCAACAAGGAGAGCGAGAACAACGAGCGGGTCGTCTGGCACTTCGACACCGAGCTCGGCGACATCGAGATGGTGCAGATCGCCGGCGCGGTCGCCCGGCGCATCGTCCCCTACGTTCCGCAGGGCACCAAGGTGGAGCAGGGCGAACGCATCGGCCTGATCCGCTTCGGCTCGCGCGTCGACGTCTACCTCCCCGAGGGCGTCGAGGCGGCCGTCGAGGTCGGCCAGGCCACCACGGCAGGAGTGACGCGCCTTGACCGTGATTGATCCCGACACACAGGTCGACTGGGTCCCGGAGGCGGAGCCCGAGGACGACGTCGACGACATGCCGCTGTCCACGCGGCTGTCGATAGCGGACACCCTCACCCTGGGCAACGCCATCTGCGGCTTCATGGCGGTGTACTTCACCACCACCGGCATCCTCATGCCCCACCTCACCGACAGTGAGGACGGCGGCATGGCGCGCAACAGCGCGGCCACGGCGGTGATGCTGATGCTGCTCGCCTCGGTCTTCGACCTCTTCGACGGCCTGGTGGCGCGCAAGCTGCGCAGCTCGGCGATGGGTGCCGAGCTGGACAACCTCTCCGACCTGATCAGCTTCGGCCTCGCCCCCGCGTACTTCGTGGTGGTGTGGGGCGTCGTCGCCCAGGGCGCGCACCAGAAGGTCTCGGCGGTCGCCGCCGTGGTGGTGCTGCTCGCGGTGATCCTGCGGCTGGCGCGCTTCTCGTGCGTGCCGATGCGGGACGGGATCTTCCAGGGGATGCCCAGCCCCTTCGGCGCCCTGACGGTCGTCTCCGTGGTGCTGCTGGAGCTGCCGTTCATCCCGACGCTGCTGGCGATCTTGGGCGTGGCGTGGCTGATGGTGAGCCGCGTCGAGTACCCCAAGCCGCGGGGGCGCCTCGCGGTGGCGATGCTCAGCTGGATCGTGCTCAGCATGGGTCTGCTGGCGGCGTGGGCGTTCGACGCGCCGGGCGGTGAGCTGCTGCTCCAGACCGGCTGTGCGCTCCAGCTCGTGCTGGGGGCGGTGATTCCGCTCTTCGCGACGGCGCGGCGGGTGAACACGTTCCGCGACAACCGTCGTGAGGCGCGGGCGGCTCAGCTGCCGTAGCGGCTCTTCCTCCAAGGCCCCGGGCTCCGCCCGGGGCCTTTTTCGCGCCTGCGGCGCGGGGCCGGTGCCGCCATCGGCGGGTGCGGGCTGCCCGGTGTTTTCCGCGCCTGCGGCGCGGTCCTTGCCCCACCCGCGCACCGCCCGTTGCCCTTGCCCGCAGGGGCGGGGCTCACCGGTGGGTGGCCGGACGCCGTCGGCGGCAGCGGGTGCCGGTACGGCTCGGCGAGCTTTCCCGGCGCTGCGGACCGCCTCTGCGGGGGCGGTGCCGGGTGGTGCGCGGGTGGGGGCAGGACCGCGCCGCAGGCGCGTGCGCCACCGGCCGGCGGGCGGACGCCGACGGCGCCCGGCCGCGGCCAGTGCGTCCGCCCGCCGACGCATCCGCCCACCGGGCGGGACCCCGCCGTCAGGCGAGGAGATCCCGCCCCACCCGCTCCCCCAGCCGCTCCAGCAGCGGCCCCGCATCCGCGATGCACCGCGAGGCGTCCGGCTCCAGCTCCGTGAGCGCGTACGCCCGCTCCACGCCCAGCACGTCCAGCTCTCCGCGCGACAGTGCGAGGAGCCCGCACACGGCCACCACTCGTACGCCCCGTTCCCGCGCCGCCCGGGCGACCCCGGCCACCGCCTTCCCCCGCAGCGTCTGCCCGTCCAGCGACCCCTCCCCCGTGATCACCAGATCCGTCCGCTCCAGCGCCGCCGCGAAGCCCAGCGACTCCAGCAGCACCTCGATCCCGGGGCGGAAGACCGCGCCCAGCCCGACCAGGGCCCCGTAGCCCACGCCCCCGGCGGCCCCCGCGCCGGGCGCGGACGCCGACGCCGGGTCCAGTACCCGGGCCGCGTGCGCGAGGGCGGCGTCGAGGACGGCGACGTCCTCGGGGGAGGCGCCCTTCTGCGGGCCGTAGACCGCGGCCGCCCCCGCCGCCCCGGTCAGCGGGTTGTCGACGTCGCTCGCCAGGACGACGTCCGTCGCCGCCAGCCGCGCGTCCAGCCCGGACAGGTCCGCGCGGGCCAGCGCGGCCAGGGCGGCGCCCCCCGGCCCGACGGGCCGTCCCTCCGCGTCCAGGAAGCGCGCGCCGAGCGCGGCGAGCATGCCCGCCCCGGCGTCCGTCGAGGCGCTGCCGCCCACGCCGAGGACGACCGTCCGCACCCCCGCGTCCAGCGCGGCCCGCAGCAGTTCCCCCGTACCGAAGCTGGTGGCGGTCAGCGGCGCGAAGCGGCCCGGCGGCAGCCGCCGCAGGCCAGACGCCTCGGCCATCTCCACCACGGCCGTGCCGCCCCGCAGGGCCCACGCCGCGGTGACGGGCCCGCCGAGCGGCCCGGTCACCCGCGCGGTGCGGCGCTCGAAGCCGACGGCCACCGCCGCGTCCACCGTCCCGTCTCCCCCGTCCGCGACGGGCAGCGCCGTGACGCGCACGCCCCGCGAAGCCCGGCGCAGTCCCGCGCCCAGATGTGCCGCGACCTCGACGGCCGTCAGCGAGCCCTTGAACTTGTCCGCCGCGATGAGCACCCGTGCGTCCGCCATCCGCCGACCGTAGCCCGGCGCCGACGCGGCGTGCCAGGCCGCCCATTGCGCCCCAACCCGGCCATAGTGGGGCGTCATGAGCACCGAGACGACCGATGAGTACGCCCCGCCGCGGGACGAACGCCCGGACATGCCCCTCGTCGCCATCGGCGCCGTCTCCGTCCTGGCGGTGGTCGCCTGGGCGGCGATCGGCAAGAAGTCCTTCCACCGCGTCGTCACGGACGCCCTCGGCTGGGTGCTGTCCAACTTCGCCTGGCTGTTCGTCATCGCGGCCGACGTGTTCCTCGTGCTGTGCGCGGTCATCGCCGTCAGCCGCTACGGACGGATCCGGCTCGGTGCGGACGACTCCCGGCCGGAGTTCAGCAACCTGGCCTGGATCGCCATGATGTTCAGCGCCGGCATGGGCATCGGCCTGATGTTCTACGGCGTGGGGGAACCCCTCCAGCACTTCGTGGTCCCGCCCCCGGGCAGCGGCGTCGAGGCGAACACCCCGGCCGCCGCCCGCACCGCGCTGGAGTACTCGTTCTTCCACTGGACGCTGCACCCTTGGGCGATCTACGGCATGTCCGGACTCGCCCTCGCCTACGCGGGCTTCCGCAAGGGCCGCGGAAACCGGCTGAGTTCGGCGTTCGTCCCGCTGCTGGGCGAGGAGCGCGCCGACGGCTGGCCGGGCCGGATCATCGACCTGCTCGCGGTCTTCGCGACGGTCTTCGGCACCGCGACGAGCCTGGGGCTGGGCGCCCTCCAGGTGTCCAAGGGGCTGAACATCACCACCGGCGTCAAGGACACCACCTCGCTGGAACTGATCATCATCGGTTCCCTGTCGGCCGCGTTCGTGCTCTCCGCCTTCTCCGGCCTGCACAAGGGCGTCAAATGGCTCAGCACGCTCAACATCGCGCTGGCCGCCTGCCTGATGCTCTTCGTCTTCCTGCTGGGGCCGACGGTCTTCATCCTCAACGCCGTGCCCGCCTCGGCCGGCGGGTACCTGCAGGACCTGCTCACCCTGGCGACCCGCACCGGCGCCTTCACCGACTCCAAGTGGCTGGGCGCCTGGACGGTCTTCTACTGGGCCTGGTGGCTGTCCTGGGCGCCGTTCGTCGGCACGTTCATCGCCCGCATCTCGCACGGCCGCACCATCCGCGAGTTCCTCGTCGGCGTCCTGCTCGTGCCCAGCGGGGCGACGGTCCTGTGGTTCTGCGTCATGGGCGGCAGTGCCCTGCGCCTGGACCTGACCGGCGCCGCCGACATGGCCGGCACCGTCGCCCAGGGCGCGGAGTCCTCGCTGTTCGCCCTGCTCGACACCCTGCCGCTGTCCACCCTGGTCTCCTGGATCGCGATGGTCCTGGTGATGACCTACTTCATCACCAGCGCGGACTCCGCGTCCCTCGTCATGGGCTCCCTCACCAGCCGCGGGGCGCTGCACCCGAAGGACTGGCTGGTCGTCACCTGGGGCGTGCTCATGGCCGCGGTGGCGGCCGTCCTGCTGGTGGCGGGCGGCCTGCAGTCGCTGCAGTCGGCGACGATCCTCGTCGCCCTCCCGTTCGTCCTGGTCATGCTCGCCCTGTGCTGGTCGCTCCTGACCGAGCTCCGCACCGACCCCGGCGCGGGCCCGGCCCGCCACCACGCGCTCCACGGCCTGCGCGACGCCATGCGCACGATGATCGGCGAGGCGATCACCGAACACGGCCCGGTGCGCCACCCCCGCCTGCGCCGCGTCGCGGAGAGCGCGCGCGAGCGGGGCGACGGGGAGGACGGGCCCGGGCCGTCCTGAGCCGACGGCCTGTTGACCCTGCCCCCGGGGGCAGGGTTTAGCTTCTGCGGGAACGGCAGCGGAGGCGAGCGGGATGAGAATCGGCGATGCCGCCCGGCGGGCGGGCGCGACGGTCAAGGCGGTGCGCTACTACGAGGCACTGGGGCTGGTCACGCCCGTCCGGCTGGGGAACGGCTACCGCGACTACGGCGAGCACGACGTGCGGGTCATCCGGGAGATCCGGACGCTCAACCGGCTGGGGATCCCCGTCGAGCTCACCCGTCCCTTCCTCGACTGCATCGAGTCCGGCCGGCCGCACGCCGACGACTGTCCGGCCTCGCTGGCCGGCTACCAGGACGCGATCGACGACCTGACCCGGCGGATCGGCGAACTGTCCGCCCGCCGGGCCGCGTTGGTCCGGCAGCTGCACGAGGCCGCCCACCGCAACAGCACCGTCCCCCCAGGAGAACCGATGCACGACTTCACCAGCCTGCCCGCCGGACTGCCCGTCCCCGAGGACGACGGCGCCTGCGACCACCTGCCCGGCCTGGCCGTCCCCCGCCTCGAACTCGCGGCCACGGACGGCCGGACGGTACGCCTCGACGCGCCGGGGCCCGGGCGTACCGTGGTCTACCTGTACCCGCTGACCGGGCGGCCCGACCGGGACCTGCCGGAGGGCTGGGACGCGATCCCCGGGGCCCGCGGCTGCACCCCCGAGTCCTGCGGCTTCCGCGACCACCACGAGGAGCTCGTCGAGGCCGGTGCCGGGCGGGTGTTCGGGCTCTCCGGCCAGGACACCACGTACCAGCGCGAGGTGGTCGACCGGCTGCGCCTGCCGTTCGCGATCCTCTCCGACCCGGGCCTGCGGCTGGCCGACGAGCTGAAGCTGCCGACCTTCGAGGCGGGCGGGCAGCGGCTGTTCAAGCGGTTGACGCTCGTCCTGCGGGACGGGCTCGTCGAGCACGTCTTCTACCCCGTGTTCCCGCCCAACGAGCACGCGGGGCAGGTCCTGGAGTGGCTGCGCGCGCACCCGGCCTGACCCTCGGGACCGGGAAGGGGTCAGGCCGGGTGGGGTGATCGGCCCGGGCGGGGTGGCCGGCCCGGATTGGGTGGTGGGCCCGGGTGGGACGGCGGGCCGGCTCAGCCCGTCAGGCAGACGCCGAAAACCTTCATCTCGACGGCCGTCGGGCTCGTGTTGTTGACCGACACGAGGTAGAAGTTGTCGCGCCCGCTGGGGTAGGCGTCGAGCTTCTCGATTCCGCCCTGGTCCCGGTTGCCCGGCTGCGCGTATCCGCCGCCGATGATCCGGGTGCCGGCGGGGCAGGAGGGACTGCTGAGCAACTGCGACCGCGCCAGGGCGGGGACGGTGTAGTCCCGTTCGACCGTGCGCAGATCCAGGGGGCCGGGGTTGCTCGCCGGTCCGGGCGGGCCCATGGGGCCGGGTGGCCCGGCAGGGCCCGCGGGGCCGGTCGCTCCGGCCGGTCCGGACGGGCCTGTGGGCCCGGTGGGACCACTGGGGCCCGTGGGTCCGATCCCTCCACTGGGCCCGGCCGGTCCCATCGGTCCGGCCGGGCCGATGGGACCCCTTGGACCCGGGTCGCCCTTGGGCCCCATGGGACCCATGGGCCCCGTCGGTCCCGGAGGTCCACCGGGATTGCCCGGATCCCCCTTGGGTCCGGGGGGTCCCATGGGACCGACAGGTCCTGGGGGGCCACCCGGATCACCCTGATCGCCCTTTGGACCGGCGGGCCCCATGGGTCCCGCGGGTCCGCCGGGACCTGCCGGACCCACCGGGCCCGGCATCCCGCCCGGTCCCATCGGCCCGACAGGACCCTGGCCGCCCTTCGGTCCTGCCGGTCCGGACGGACCCACGGGGCCGGACGGTCCGGCAGGTCCCACACGACCGGGGTCGCCCCTGTCCCCTTTCGGCCCCACAGGACCGGCAGGACCGGTGACCGTGTCGCCCTTCGGACCCGCAGGACCCGCAGGACCAACGGGCCCGGCAGCCCCGGCAGATCCGACGAGACCCTGCTCGCCCCTGTCTCCCCTGTCCCCCTTCTCGCCCTTGGGCCCCGCAGGGCCCATGGGGCCCATCGGACCGGTGGGCCCTGCCGGACCCACCGGCCCCGGCCTCCCACCCGGCCCGGCAGGCCCACCCGGCCCGACCAGCCCAGGCGGACCAGGCGGACCAGGCGGCCCGGCAGGTCCGCCACGGCCGGGGTCCCCCCTGTCCCCCTTCGGACCCACAAGACCGGGAGGCCCCGCCGGGCCGGGAACCCCCGGATTCCCCTTCGGGCCGGGAGGCCCGGCCGGACCGGCGACCGGATCACCCTTCGGTCCGGCCGGCCCCGGAGGCCCTGGAGGCCCGGCCGGTCCGGGTGGCCCTCCCGGACCGGGTCGTCCCACCGGACCGGGCGGCCCCGCAGGACCCGGAACCCCCGGATCCCCGCCCCCCTCCGGCCCGCAGAAGGGCACGGCACCCGACGGCCGGACGTAGCGCGCGCTCAGCCAGCCCCGCCGGTCCGCGAGCCGGTACCAGAGCGCGTTCCCTTGCACCCGCTCGCCGTTGGCCTTGCAGTCGATGAGAACGCGGGCCCCCGGTTCGTACACACCGATGACCGGTGCGCCGGTGCTGGGAGCACCGCGGACGTTCTGGCCGGCGCCGGCGACCACCTTGCCCGGCACCGGACCGCCGCCGACCCGGCTCGCCCCGTCATCCGCGCCCATCGCTCCCGCGATCGCGCCGAGCGCCGTCCCCGACGAGGCGCAGAACAGCGACAACAGCCCCACGGCGACGGCCCGCCGTCTCGTCGCGACGACATCGAAACTCTTCCTAAGAATCGACATATCACTCCTTTCACCCTTCACGGGCCTCGGAGTGGCACAGGAACACGGGGAAGACGGGACATCCGTGAGACGGACCTGGCGGTGCGCCCGAATGCAGCCGGGACGCCACTCGCCCGGGGGACGCGCCGGGCATACAAAAGGACAGCCGGGCGGGATCGACTCCGCACTAAGTCGACAAATCGGCATGCGGCAGGCTTCCGGCCGCCCGCCCCCTCCGGCGACCGCACACCCGGCCCGCCCGCGCGGGCGCTCCACGCCCGGTGGTGACGAGGCCGCGGCGCATCGGCCTGTGGACCTAGGTCGCCTGCGGCGAAACCCCGCACGTTAGCATCGGCAACGCGTCCTCCGTTCCCCGGCGGACGCAAGTGCCGTCCCGGCGCACATCGTTGTGCGTCGTTGCCCGCGCCGGGGCGGCACCTGGCCCGGCACGGGCCGGGCGAACACCACGCGCACGCACGAGGGAGCGGTCATGGGACGCAGCCGGACGGACGAGGTCGAGGATCTGATGGCACGCTTCCCCGGGGTGCCGCGGGAAGCCGTCATCAAGGAGGACCTGCTGCGCGGCGGCATCGCCTTCGACGACGAGGCTCTGACCGGCGACGAGGGCGGCGACGTCAAACCGAAGTCCTACTTCATCTTCTCCTTCGACCACGGGACCCTCCCCGAGCTCGGCGCCGCCGCCCTGCGCCGCCCGCCGGAGGAGATCGTCCTCACCGGCGGCCCGTACGAGCTGCGGCGCACCGTCGTCTCGGTGCGGGTCAACCCGAACTCGCCCTACCGCGTGGGCGTCACGTCCGACGGCTCGCTGGGCCTCATGCTCGACGGGCGGCTCATCGCGGACGTGGGCCTGCCGCCGATGCCGGACTACTACCGGCACACCCTCCCCAACGGGAAGTCGGTGATGGAGGTCGCCCCGACGATCCAGTGGGGCTACCTCATCTACCTGACGGTCTTCCGGGTCTGCCAGTACTTCGGCGCGAAGGAGGAGTGCCAGTACTGCGACATCAACCACAACTGGCGCCAGCACAAGGCGGCCGGCCGCCCCTACACCGGGGTGAAGTCGGTCGAGGAGGTGCTGGAGGCGCTGGAGATCATCGACAAGCACGACACGGCGGGCGCCTCCCGCGCCTACACCCTGACCGGCGGTTCGATCACCTCGCGGGTCCAGGGGCTGGGCGAGGCGGACTTCTACGGGCGTTACGCGCAGGCGATCGAGGAGCGCTTCCCGGGCCGCTGGATCGGCAAGGTGGTCGCGCAGGCCCTGCCCAAGGAGGACGTCCAGCGCTTCCACGACTACGGGATCCGCATCTACCACCCCAACTACGAGGTGTGGGACCGCCGTCTCTTCGAGCTCTACTGCCCCGGCAAGGAGCGCTACGTCGGCCGCGACGAGTGGCACCGCCGGATCCTGGACTCGGCGGAGATCTTCGGGCCGCGCAACGTGATCCCCAACTTCGTCGCGGGCGTGGAGATGGCGGCGCCGGCGGGCTTCACCACGGTCGACGAGGCCATCGCCTCGACGGAGGAGGGGCTGCGGTTCTTCATGTCCCGCGGCATCACCCCGCGGTTCACCACCTGGTGCCCGGAGCCGACGACCCCGCTGGGCAAGCAGAACCCGGCGGGCGCGCCCCTGGAGTACCACATCCGGCTGCTGGAGACCTACCGCGGCACGATGGAGGAGTTCGGGCTGACGTCGCCGCCCGGTTACGGGCCGTCCGGGGCGGGGCGCGCGGTGTTCTCGGTGAGTTCGTTCATGGACAGCCTGCCCGAGGGCATGCAGGGCGCGGAGGACTGAGCGTCCGGGGGCGCGAACGCCGTTCCACCGGGCCGTGGTTCAGTCCGTGGCCTTGCGCCCCCGTACCCATTGCAGGCCCCACCCGTAGAGCCGGTCGAGGTCGGCCTGGTAGCCGTAGACGTAGCGGGCCTCGCGGCGCAGGACGAGGCGGCCGTCCCGGTTCTCGATGAGCGCGACCGCGCAGGAGCGGGCGTGCGGGTCCCGTTCGTGGAGCTCGACGACGAAGCCTCGGCCGGTGGGCGGGTGGAAGCCGACCGCCGCGTGCACCCGGCTGAAGGCGGGGGCCCCGCTGTAGATGTAGACGAAGACCAGCAGGCGCCGGAACTCCCGGGTCCGGTCCAGGTTGACGAAGAGCGTCTCGCCCGACGCGGAGCCGAAGCGGTTGTCGTCGCCGAGGGCCACGTACGGCGGGCCGTGCAGGTCTCCCGCGAGGCCGCCGAGGGGCTGTACGACGCCCCTGCTCCCGTCGGCGAGTTCGTACAGGCAGGCCAGGTCGAGATCGACGGTCACCATGACCGGGCCCTGGGGTTGTTCCCACAGCGCCGGGATGCGCGGCCGCAGCGGGAGCAACGACGGCCGGGCGGGCGGCGGTTCGCCCGAGGGTACCTGCCAGGTCAGGTTGACGCGCAGGGTGCCGGCGTCCGCCCCGTGCTCGGTGAGCGGCACCACGGGGTGGCCCCTGGTGAGCCGGCAGTGCAACGGGTCGTCGAAGGAAATCCCCCGCGGACGGCCGCGCAGGACATGGTCCAGGAGACTTCCGCCCGTCTCGCGCGGCGGAGCGGGCGCCGGAATTCCGGCGAGGCGCGGTTTTCCTCCGTTGCGGTGTTCCCACATCGCTGCCCGGTTTCCCTTCCCGGCGATCTCCTCCGAGCCGGCACGTCAGCAGAACAGCATGTCAACAAAGCGAGAAGTCGGGAAGTCGCCGGAAAGAGAAAGGGGATCATTCCCGCACCGTGGGAGGGGTCGCCGCCGCGACGGGCCGGATTCCCGGACGAACACGTGAAATTATAAGAATACGCATCAGTGCATGCAAGAGCGCCTTTGCCGCGAAAGCGGAATTCCCCCTCGTCACATCTTCACCGTCACATCTTCGCCGAACACCTTTCGGAGGAGGCCGCGGATGCCGGGCTCCGCGCCGCCCTGCGCGCGGCCGGCGGCGGACTCCACCGGGACCGGCCGCCGGCCGAACCGGCCCGGGCCGGCCACCGCTTGAGCGAGCCGCCGCTCGCCGGCGGCCCGGGGCGCGGCCCGGATCATCACGCTCACCGCGCAGGACGGGCCGAGTCCGGTGAATTCCCGGGATTCACAGCCGAGTCGACGTGTCCTTTCAGAAGAGCCCTTCCTGCTCCCCCGCCCCGGCCACCCCGCGCTCGAAGGCCAGCAGCCGCCGCTTGCGGTCGAGCCCGCCCCCGTAGCCGGTGAGGCTGCCGTCGGCCCCGACGACCCGGTGGCAGGGGACGATGATCCCGACCGGGTTCCTGCCGTTGGCGAGCCCGACGGCCCGGGAGGCGCCCGGTGCCCCGATGTGCTCGGCGAGCTCCCCGTAGGAGACGGTGGTGCCGTACGGGATCTCGGTCAGGCCGGCCCACACGCGCCGCTGGAAGGGCGTGCCGTGCAGGTCGAGCCGCAGGTCGAAACGGGTCGACTCGCCCGCGAAGTAGGCCGCCAGCTGCCGCGCCGCCTCGGCGAAGGGGGCGTCCCGGACGTCCCCGGGCACACCGAAGTCCTCCTCGGGCGGGCGGTGTCGCTGGTCGGTCATGTACAGGTGGGAGAGCGTGCCGTCGGTGGCGACGAGCGTGAGCGGGCCGTAGGGGCTCTCCAGGACGACGTGGACTATGGCGGCGTCAAGTACAGACATGGCGTTCTCCGGTCAACTCCGGTGCGGGGAGGGGTCGGTGGGCATCCGGGCGGCCGGGTGGTCGTCCGCGGCCCAAAGGTACTGGACGGCGTAGGCGCGCCAGGGCCGCCAGGCCACGGCGTGCCGGGTCAGGGCGCCGGGGGTGGCGGGCAGTCCGGCGCGGGCGGCGGCGCGGCGCACGCCCAGGTCGGTGGGGATGAAGGCGTCCGGGTCGCCGAGGGCGCGCATGGCGATGATCCCGGACGTCCAGGGGCCTGTGCCGGGCAGTCCGTCGAGGACGGCGCGGGCGCGCGTCCAGTCGCACCCGGTGCCGAGGTCGAGTTCGCCGGAGGCCAGGGCCTCGGCCAGGCGCAGCAGGGCGCCGCGGCGGACGGCGGGCATGGCCAGGTCGCCGGGGTCGAGGGCGGCCAGGGCCTCGGCCGTGGGGAAGAGGTGGGTGAGCCCGCCGGGTGCGGTGACGGGGGTGCCGTGGGCGGTCACCAGGCGGGCGGCGAGGGTACGGGCGGCGGCCGTCGAGACCTGCTGGCCCAGGACGGCCCGCAGGGCGAACTCCCCGGCGTCCACGGTGCGCGGGACCCGGCGGCCCGGGGCGCGGTCCACCAGCGGCGCCAGGTGCGCGTCGGTGCGCAGCAGCGCGTCCACCGCCTCGGGGTCGGCGTCCAGGTCGAGGAGCCGGCGGCACCGGCTGATGGCCCCGGCGAGGTCGCGCTGGTCGGTGAGGGAGAGGCGGCAGTCGATGTGGCCGGGGCGGGGCGCGAGGGAGACGGTGCCGTGTCCGTGGGGCAGGCGCAGGGTGCGGTGGTACGCGCCGTCGCGCCACTCCTCGACGCCGGGTACGGCGGTGGCGGCGAGGTGGCCGAAGAGGTTGCCGGGCTGGAAGGGCGCGCGGAAGGGCAGGCGCAGGGCCAGGGTGCCGGGGGTGGCGGGCGGGCGGCCGTTCCCGGCGCGGACGCGCAGCTCGGTGGGGGCGAGGCCGAAGACCTCGCGGACGGTCTCGTTGAAGGCGCGGACCGAGGAGAAACCGGCGGCGAAGGCGACGTCCGCCATGGGCAGGTCGCTGGTCTCGATGAGGATCCGGGCAGTCTGCGCGCGCTGGGCGCGGGCCAGGGCCAGCGGCCCGGCGCCGAGTTCGGCCAGGAGCCGGCGCTCGACCTGCCGGGCGCTGTAGCCGAGCCGGGCGGCGAGGCCGGGGACGCCCTCGCGGTCCACGATGCCGTCGGCGATCAGGCGCATGGCGCGGGCGACGAGGTCGGCGCGCTCGTTCCAGCGCGGCGAGCCCGGGCTCGCGTCGGGCCGGCAGCGCTTGCAGGCCCGGTAGCCGGCCTGTTGGGCGGCGGCCGCGCTCGGGTAGAAGGCCATGTTCCGGTCCTTGGGCGGAACGGCCGGGCAACTGGGGCGGCAGTAGATGCGGGTGGTGCGGACGGCGGTGAAGAACCAGCCGTCGAAGCGGGAGTCCTTGGACCGCACGGCCCGTACGCAGCGGTCGACGTCGGTGTGCATGTCCTCAAGGATCCGCCGTGGCGGCGGCCTTGGCTCGCGGAAATCCGACATCGACGTCGCGGCCGCCTCTGTCAATGATGGTTGACACCCTCTCCATCTGTCATCCAAAGTTGACGCCATGGCCGGAACCGAAGCGAAGGACGCCCTCGGCACCACCGAGGCCGCCATGCACACCGACCCCCGCGTGGGTCTGCGCGCCGTCGCCGCGCTGCGGCGGCTGGTCGAACGCCTGGAGGCGCTCCAGGTCGACAACGCCCGGCGCCAGGGCTGGTCCTGGGAGGACATCGGGAACTCCCTCGGGGTCAGCAGGCAGGCCGTCCACAAGAAGCACGCCAGGAGGTAACAGGCATGTTCGAGAGGTTCACCAAGGAGGCGCGCGTCGTCGTGGTCGTCGCCCAGGAGGAGGCGCGCCTGCTGAACCACCCCCGGATCGGCGCCGAGCACCTCCTCCTCGCCGTCGCGACGCGCGGGGACGCGCCGGGCGCCGGCACCCTGGCCCGGCTCGGGATCACCTGACCGAGCATGTGCTGCTCGGCATCACGACGCTGGACGATCCGCCGACGGTCGGTCTGCTGCGGCGTTGCGGTACGACGCCGCGGGATTTGCGGGAGGGGATTCTCGCGGATCTGGGGGCGGCGGCGTGACGGGGGGGTGGGGCGTTCTGCTCCCCGCCCCGCCCTTTCACCGTTTCCCCCGGGGCTGCGCCCCTCGGCCCGGCTCCGCGCTGCGCGCGGTGAGCGGGGGCTTCGCCCCCTGCACCCCCCCCTTTCGGGGCTCTGCCCCGGACCCCGCGACGCGGCTGCGCCGCGTTCGTCCTCAAGCGCCGGACGGGCTGAGTTCGCGGCTCCGCCGCTCGTCCTCAAGCGCCGGACAGGCTGATCAGCGCGCCCGGGCCGGTTTATTCGCCCAAGCCGGTTTATTCGCCCGAGCCGGAGATCCAGCCCGGGGCACCGATCCAGCGGCGAAGCCGCGTTACGGGCCCCGGGGCGCAGCCCCGGAAGAAACGGTGAAAGGGCGGGGCGGGGAGAAAACCCCTCACCCCAGCACCGGAATCACCCGCTCCCCATACGCGTCGATCACCGCCTCCCTCGCATCATGCATCGCATACAGCGCGAACTGGTCAACCCCCAGCGCCCGCAACCGCTCCAGCTTCTCGACATGCGCCTCCACCGGCCCCAACAGGCAGAAGCGGTCCACGATCTCGTCGGGGACGAAGTCCGTGGACGGGTTCCCGGCCCGCCCGTGGTGGCTGTAGTCGTAGCCGCGGCGCTTCTCGATGTACGCGGTGAGCTCCCCGGGGACGGCGGCGGAGTGCTCGCCGTAGCGGGCGACCAGGTCGGCGACGTGGTTGCCGACCATGCCGCCGAACCAGCGGCACTGCTCGCGCGCGTGCGCCAGGTCGTCGCCGACGTAGGCCGGCGCGGCGACGCAGATCGTCACCGACGCCGGGTCGCGGCCCGCCTCGGCGGCGGCCGTCCGCACGGCCCGGACCATCCACTCGGTGAGGAACGGGTCCGCGAGCTGGAGGATGAAGCCGTCCGCCTCCTGCCCGGCCAGGGCCAGCGCCTTCGGCCCGTACGCCGCCACCCAGACCGGCAGCCGGCCGTCGCGCACCCAGGGGATCCGCAGCGCCTTGCCGCCCACGTCCGCCTCCCGGCCCTCGGCGAGGTCGCGGATGACGCGCACCGACTCCCGCAGCGCGGCCAGGGTGTTGGGCCGGCGCCCGGCGACGCGCATCGCGGAGTCGCCGCGGCCGATGCCGCACACGGTGCGGTTGCCGTACATGTCGTTGAGCGTGGCGAAGGTGGAGGCGGTGACCTCCGGGGTGCGGGTGGTGGGGTTGGTGACCATGGGCCCGACCACGAGCCGCTCGGTGTGCTCCAGGATCCGGCTGTGGATGACGAAGGGCTCCTGCCACAGCACGGCGGAGTCGAAGGTCCAGCCGTAGCGGAAGCCGCGCCGCTCGGCGCGGCGCATCAGCTCCACGACGGCGGAGGCGGGCGGGTCGGTCTGCAGGACGAGGCCGAAGTCCAAGAGGGATGGCTCCTTGTCGAGGTGTCGAGGTGTCGAGGCTGCCTTGCGCCGCCGGTCCGGCTCATCCCGTGGGCCTGTGGTTCCGGCCGGGGGCCCAGGGGTCGTCCCCCGGGAAGGCACCGTGGGAGAAGGCGGTACGGGGGACGAAGCGGCCGTGCCCGGCGCGTCCGGTGAACCGCCGCCGGTCGATGACCACTTCGCCGCGCGAGAGGACGGTCTCCACCTGTCCGGTGACGCGCCTGCCCTCGTAGGCCGAGTAGTCGACGTTCATGTGGTGGGTCGCGGCCGAGATGACCTGCTCGGCGTGCGGGTCGTAGACGACGACGTCGGCGTCGGCGCCCGGCGCGAGAGTGCCCTTGCGCGGGGCGAGGCCGAACATCCGCGCCGGGGCGGCGCAGGCGATCTCGATCCAGCGGCGGCGGGAGAGGTGGCCGTCCACCACCGCCTGGTGGAGGAGGTCCATCCGGTTCTCCACGCCGGGCAGCCCGTTGGGGATCTTCGAGAAGTCGCCCCGGCCGAGCTCCTTCTGTCCGGCGAAGCAGAACGGGCAGTGGTCGGTGGAGACGACCTGGAGGTCGTCGGTGCGCAGCGCGCGCCACAGCGCCGCCTGGTGCTCGCGGGGCCGCAGCGGCGTGGAGCAGACGTACTTGGCGCCCTCGAAGCCGGGTCCGGCGAGGTCGTCGGTGGACAGGTAGAGGTACTGCGGGCAGGTCTCGCCGAAGACCGGCAGCCCCTCGTCCCGGGCCCGGGCCAGCTCGGCGACGGCCTCCCGCGCCGAGACGTGCACGACGTAGAGCGGGCTGCCGGCGACCTGGGCCAGCCGGATCGCCCGGTGGGTGGCCTCGGCCTCCAGCAGCGCCCGGCGCACCTCGCCGTGGTGGCGGGGGCCGGTGCGGCCGGCGGCGAGCGCCTGCTCGACGAGGACGTCGATGGCGGGGCCGTTCTCGGCGTGCATCATGATCAACCCGCCGTTGCCGGCGGCCCGTTGCATGGCCCGCAGGATCTGGCCGTCGTCACTGTAGAACACCCCGGGGTAGGCCATGAACAGCTTGAACGAGGTCACGCCCTCCCCGACGACCCGGTCCATCTCCTTGAGCGTGCCCTCGTGCACGTCGGAGACGATCATGTGGAAGGCGTAGTCGATCGCGCATCTGCCCTCGGCCTTCGCGTGCCAGGTGTCCAGACCCTCGCGCAGGGCGCCCCCGCGCGGCTGCACCGCGAAGTCGACGACGGTGGTGGTGCCGCCCCAGGCGGCGGCCCGCGTCCCGGTTTCGAAGTCGTCGGAGGAGGCCGTCCCGCCGAACGGGAAGTCGAAGTGGGTGTGGGCGTCGACGCCGCCCGGGACGACGTACTTCCCGGTCGCGTCGATGACCCGCTCCGCCGTCCAGCCCTGCGCGAAGGAGGGCGCGGCCAGGGCGGCCACCTTGCCGTCCTCGATCAGGACGTCGGCGTACGTCTCCTCCGCGGCGGTGATCACCAGCCCGCCGCGGATCAGCGTCCTGCTCATGACCTCTCCCCCGAGTCCGCGGTCCGCAGCGCCTCTTCCAGCATCGCCGCGCCCTCCTCGGCCTCGGCGACGGTGAGCGAGAGCGGCGGGGCGACGCGCAGCACGTCGCCCGCGCGGCCGCCGCGGCCGATCAACAGGCCCTGTTCCCGGGCGGCTTCGAGGGCCCGGGCGGCGGTCCGCGGCGAGGCGAGCTCGACGCCGATCATCAGGCCGCGGC
The DNA here is from genome assembly GCF_015999245.1 of Streptomyces sp. AV19. Taxonomy (GTDB): domain Bacteria; phylum Actinomycetota; class Actinomycetes; order Streptomycetales; family Streptomycetaceae; genus Streptomyces. Next base: position 273,756 of record NZ_JAEAMR010000022.1, read on the forward strand.
CGCGCACCTCGCGGACGGCCGGGAGTCCGGCGGCGACGGCGCGCAGCCGTTCGGTCAGCAGGCCGCCGACGCGGCGGGCGTTGCCCTGGAGGTCGTGGTCGAGGAGGTACTCCAGGTTGGCGAGGCCGGCCGCCGTGGTGACGGGGCTGCCGCCGAAGGTCGAGATGGAGTTGGCGTCCAGGCAGTTCATGACCTCGGCGCGGGCGACGACGCCGCCGAGCGACATGCCGTTGCCGATGCCCTTGGCGAAGGTGAGGACGTCCGGCGGCCCGCTGCCCGCGTGGGCCTGCCAGCCCCAGAAGTGGTCGCCGGTCCGGCCCCAGCCGGTCTGCACCTCGTCGCTGATCCAGAGGATGCCGTGCCGGTCGAGGACCTCGCGGAAGGCGGCGAGGAGGCCGTCGGGCGGCGCGGTGAACCCGCCCACGCCCTGCACCGGTTCGGCGATCAGCGCGGCGACGGTGCCGTGCGCCTGGCCGAGCATGTCCTCCAGATCGCGCACGCTCGCGGCGATGAAGCCGTCGTCGTCGAGGTGGGCGTACGGGCCGCTCGTGCGGACGGCGCCGTGCACGTAGAGGGTCTGCAGCGGGGAGAGACTGGTGGGCGACCAGGCGGAGTTGCCGGTGATGCCGACGGTGGAGAAGGAGCGGCCGTGGTAACTGTTGCGCATGGCCAGCACCTGGTTGGAGCGGCGGTACGCGGTGGCCAGCAGCAGGGCGGTGTCGTTGGCCTCGGTGCCGGAGCTGGTGAAGAAGACGCGGGCGTCGGGGATGCCGCTCAAGGCCGCGACGCGCTCGGCGAGTTCGACCGCGTGCCGGTCGAGGTAGAGCGTGGAGGTGTGCAGGACGCGCCCGGCCTGCTCGGCGACGGCCTTGGTGACCTCGGGCAGGGCGTGGGCGGTCATGGTGGTGAGGATGCCGCCGAAGAAGTCGAGGTAGCGGCGGCCGTCGGCGTCCCACACGTGGCGGCCCTCGCCGCGGACGATCTCCAGGGGCTCGTCGTAGTAGAGGGCGAGCCAGGAGGGCATGACCGCCCGGTGCCGGGCGTGCAGGGACGACGCGTTCACTGTGCCTCCTTGTTCTCCCCCGGCGCCTGAACGGCGTTCTCCCCCAGTGCCTGAACGGCCTGGGCGGTACCCCCGTCGCCGCCCGCGCGGCGCAGAGGTGCGGGCATCGCCGCAGTCCGCGGCCCGGCGGCCGCGCGTGCGCCGCTCACGGCCGGACCAGCCCGTCGTACGCGTCGGGCCGCCGGTCCCGGTAGAACGCCCACTGCCGGCGGACCTCGTCGATGAGGCCGAAGTCCAGGTCCCGGACGACCAGTTCCTCCTTGCTGTCGCTGGCGACGTCGCCGACGAACTCGCCGCGCGGGTCGACGAAGTACGACGTGCCGTAGAAGTCGTCGTCCCCGTACTCCTCGCGGCCGACGCGGTTGATGGCGGCGACGAAGTACTCGTTGGCGACCGCGGCCGCGGGCTGCTCCAGCTTCCACAGGTGGGACGAGAGGCTGCGCGAGGTGGCGGAGGGGTTGTAGACCAGCTGGGCGCCGGCCAGGCCGAGTTGGCGCCAGCCCTCGGGGAAGTGCCGGTCGTAGCAGATGTAGACGCCGACGCGGCCGGCGGCGGTGTCGAAGACGGGCCAGCCGAGGTTGCCGGGTTTGAAGTAGTACTTCTCCCAGAAACCCTTGACCTGGGGGATGTGGTGCTTGCGGTACTTGCCCAGGTAGCTGCCGTCGGCGTCGACGACGGCGGCGGTGTTGTAGTAGTGGCCGGGCTGTTCGACCTCGAAGACGGGGACGACGATCACGAGGCCCGTCTCCCTCGCGAGCCGCCGCATCCGGGTCACCGTCGGACCATCGGGGACGGGCTCGGCCCAGCGGTAGTGCTCGTCCTCCTGGACCTGGCAGAAGTAGGGGGCGTTGAAGACTTCCTGGAAGCCGATGACCTTGGCGCCCTGCGCGGCGGCGGCGCGGGCGTGCTCCTCGTGCTTGGCGATCATCGATTCGGTGTCACCGGTCCAGGAGGCCTGGACCAGGGCGGCGCGCACAACGTTGGCCATGAGCTGCTCCTCCGCGAGGGATTCGGGCGGGCCGGCACGTGAAGATCCGCGTGTGGATGCGACCGTAAGCCCCGCCCTCCGCCGGGGCAAGACCGGCACCCCGAACAGAGAAACACAGGCAGCCTTGCAAGTTTCCCTGCGCTTCCTTAGGGTGGGGCCATGCCTGCCACCACACTCGACGCGAACACCGCGCTCATCCTCATCGATCTCCAGAAGGGCATCACCGCCCTGCCCACCCTCCACCCGGCCGACGGGATCGTCGCCCGCGGGGCCGAGCTGGCCGCCGCCTTCCGCGCCAAGGGGCTGCCGGTCGCCCTCGTCAACGTCGCCGGCGGCGCGCCCGGCCGCACCGAGGCACCGCTCGGCCCCGGCGGGGAGTACCCGCCCGACTTCGCCGAGCTGCGCCCCGAGCTCGGCCGCCGGGAGGACGACATCCTCGTCACCAAACGCACCTGGGGCGCCTTCCACGGCACGGACCTGGACGAGCGGCTGCGCCGCCGGGGCGTCACCCAGGTCGTGATCGGCGGGATCGCCACCGCCTTCGGCGTGGAGTCCACGGCCCGCGCCGCGCACGAGCACGGCTACCACGTGACGGTGGCGACCGACGCGGTCACCGACATGGACGCGGAGCTGCACCGCGTGGCCGTGGAGAAGGTCTTCCCGGTACTGGGCGAGACCGACACCACGGCCAACATCCTGGCGCTGCTGGACCGTTGACCCCCAGGGCCGCTACCCCGGCCGCACCACCATCGCCGAACCGCCGCCGCGCCGCGTCTTCTCGGCCGCGGCCAGCCAGCGCCCGTCCGGCAGCCGCTGCACGCCGGTGGCCGCGCCGATCTCCGGGCTGAGCTTGAAGACGTGGCCCTTGGCCTCCAGTTGCCGGCGCACCGTGCCGTCCCACAGGGCCTGTTCCAGGTCGGTCGTCGCGCCGTTGCGCTGGCTGGCACGCGGCGCGGCGATCGCGTCGGCCAGCGGCATGCCGCGGTCCACGTGGTTGAGCAGGGTCTGCAGGGCGGTGGTGATGATCGTCGAGCCGCCGGGCGAGCCGACCGCGAAGGCGAACCGGCCGTGGTCGAGGACGATCGTCGGCGCGATGGACGAGCGCGGCCGCTTGCCCGGCCCCGGCAGGTTGGGGTCGTGGACGCCGGGGGTGACCGGGGTGAAGGAGAAGTCGGTCAGCTCGTTGTTGAGCAGGAACCCGCGGCCGGGCACGGTGATGCCGCTGCCGCCCCACTGTTCGAGGGTGAAGGTGTAGGCGACGACGTTGCCCCACCGGTCCGCGGTCGTCAGGTGGGTGGTCTGCTGCCCCTCGTACGGCGTGGGCGCGGCCCGGCCCGTCGTCGCGCAGGGCGCGGGGTGCCGGGGGTCGCCGGGGGCGAGGGGGCTGGTGAGCGCCCGGTCGTCCTTGAGGAGACAGGCGCGCGAGGCGGCGTACCGCTTGGACGTCAGGGCGGCGGTGGGCACCTTCTCGAAGGCCGGGTCGCCGACCCAGCGGTTGCGGTCGGCGAAGGCGATGCGGCTGGCCTCCAGGTACCGGTGCAGGTAGGTGGCCTTGTCCACCCGGCGCAGGTCGCCCTTCTTCTCCAGGACGTTGAGCGCCTCGGCGACGGTCGTGCCGCCGGAGGACGAGGGGCCCGGCCCGTAGACGTCGAGGCCGCGGTAGGTGGTGTGCGTCGGCGCGGGCCGTTCGAGCGTGTACGCGCGCAGGTCCCGTCCGGTCAGGTCGCCGGAGCGCACCACGCGCGAAGTGCCGTGCGCGACGGGGGGTTTGCGGACGGTCGAGACGATGTCGCGCCCCAGCTCGCCCCGGTAGACCGCGCCGACGCCCTTCCTGCCCAGGAGTTCGTAGGTGCGGGCGAGGTCGGGGTTCCTGAGCGTCGAGCCGACGGCCGGGAGCCTGCCGCCGGGCAGGAACAGCCGGGCGGAGTCCGGGAAGTCGCGGAAGCGCTTCTCGTTGTCGGCGGTCATCTGCCGGAAGGTGGCGTCGACGGTGAAGCCCTTGCGGGCCAGCCGCTCGGCGGGCCGGAGCACCTGGGCGAGCGGTCTGCTGCCCCAGGAGCGCAGGGCCGCGTCCCAGGTGGCGGGCGCGCCGGGGACGCCGACGCTCCGGCCGCTGGTGACGGCCTCGTCGAAGGGGATGGGCCGCCCCTTCTCGACGAAGAGGTTCCGGCCGGCGCTGAGGGGGGCGCGCTCGCGGCCGCCTATCGTGAGGACCTTGTGGTCCTTCGCGCGGTAGTGGACGAGGTAGCCGCCCCCGCCGATGCCGCCCGAGTACGGCTCGGTGACGCCGAGCGCGGCGGCGGTGGCCACCGCCGCGTCCACGGCGTTGCCCCCGCCCCTGAGCACCTCGATGCCGGCCGCCGACGCATCGGCATCGACGCTCGCCACGGCGCCGCCGCGGCCGGTGGCGAGCGGTGACTTCGCGGGTGCGCCCGACGCGCCCTGGGCGGCGGCCGGCACGGTCCCCAGCCCGGCCATCAGCGCGGCGGACGCGCAGAGGACGGTCAGCCGGCGGGGTCCTGGCGGTCTTGCCATGGTGCCTCCCTGTCGTCGAAGAGGCCCGTGACCCTACTCGCCGGGCAGCTCATACGACAGGGCGCGACACGGCTCCGGTTCAGCGACCGCGCGCCTGGGTGATGACCGGCTGGGCCATGGCCCGCTCGCCGTCGGCGTTCGGGTGGAAGGGCACGGCCGGACGCGTGGGCTGCGCGCCCTCGATCCAGCGGTCCGCCTCCGGCTTGCAGACGTCGTGGCCGACGGTGGCGCGGTAGGTGTCGGCGTACCGGACGTGGGCCTTGCGCGCCTGCTGCCGGAGCATCGTGTTGAGCTTCTTCTCGGTGTCGCGCAGGTAGGGGACGTCCCCGGCGGCGATCGGCACGGAGGGGAAGCAGCCCACGCCGTCGTCCGGCATGATCGCCGGGTAGCCGGCGAGCACGACGCGGGCGTGCGGGGCCTTCCGGTGCACGGCCTTCAGCACCTTGGCGATCTTGGGTGCGGTGTCGGCGATGCGCTTGTTGAGCAGGTCGCCGCCGTCGGCGCCGGTGTACTGCTTGCGGCAGGGGGCGCCGGCCGGGTCGGAGACGGAGAGCTGGGCGCAGGCGCCGATGATCTCGCCGAAGCCGATGTCGTTGCCGCCGATGCCGATGGTGACCAGCTTGGTGTTCGTGCCGAGGGCGTCGAGCTGGGGCGGGTTGGCACCCTGCGCGCGCCAGAAGTCGTCGGTCTTCGCACCGCTGCAGCTGACGTCCTTGAAGGACTTCTGGTGCAGGGCCTTCGCCGTCAGCGACGGGTAGTTGACGCTGGAGCGGGCGCAGTCGCCGCCGCTCTGCCGCGGGACGCCCGGCGCGGAGGTGTACGAGTCGCCGAGGGCGACGTAGCGCTCGCCGACGCCCTGACCGGCGGACGCGGTCGCGGGGGCGGCGGCACCGGCCGCCAGGGCCGTGGCCGCGCCGACCGCGGCCAGTGCCTTTCCGTATCGCCCGCCGTGCGCGCGTGCCTCTGCCGCCACCTGATCCTCCGTTTGATCGTCCGATGATTGCCGACAGACTGACCACCGGGTTATCTCCTGTCAATCTCGGCGGCGCCCCGAGACCCCTCCGGGTTAATTGGAGTCTCAGATACCAATTGGTTAGGCTGGTGCCGTGCGACTGACCAAGAGCACCGACATCGCCCTGCGCATCGCCATGCGCCTGGCGGTGGCGGACGACACCGAGGCCGCGCCGACCACCCGCGAGGTGGCGGCCGCGATGGGCGTGCCGTACACGCACGCGGCCAAGGTGGTCAGCCGCCTGACGCACCTGGGCGTCGTCGAGGCCCGCCGGGGCCGGGGCGGCGGGCTCGCGCTCACCACCGCCGGACTCACAGGCTCGCTCGGCCGGCTGGTGCGGGAGCTGGAGGGATCCGGTGACGTCGTCGGCTGCGAGGACGACCCGCCGTGCCCGCTGCGGGCGGCCTGCCGGCTGCGCGGCGCGCTGCGCGAGGCGCAGGAGGCGTTCTTCGCCCATCTCGATCCGCTGACCGTGCAGGACCTGGTCGGACGTCCGACCGGACCGGTCCTGCTGAGCCTGACCGGCCGCCCGGAGGGCTGACCGGGCCACTGTGAACCGCCGCCCGCGAGGGCGGCATACGCACACCAGAAAATACGAATCTCAGATGCGCATTTTGGCATCCGGGATGTGAACCGCGAACGACCGCAAGGAGCCGCCGATGCTGTCCCCGAAGTCGACCGAGATCGTCCGTGCCACGCTGCCCGCCGTGGGCGGAGCCGTCGGGGAGATCACCCCGCTCTTCTACGAGAAGCTCTTCGCCGACCGGCCGGAGCTGCTGCGCGATCTGTTCAACCGCGGCAACCAGGCCGTCGGCAGCCAGCAGCGGGCGCTCGCGGGCGCGATCGCCGCCTTCGCGGTGTCCCTGGTCGAGCACCCGGACGCCCATCCGGTCACGATGCTCTCGCGCATCGCGCACAAGCACGCCTCGCTCGGCATCACCGCCGACCAGTACCCACTGGTGCACCGGCACCTCTTCGCCGCGATAGCCGAGGTGCTGGGCGAGGCGGTCACCCCCGAGGTGGCGGCCGCCTGGGACGAGGTCTACTGGCTGATGGCCAACGCCCTGATCGAGCTGGAGACCCGGCTCTACGCACGGGCCGGCGTCCCGGCCGGGGACGTCTTCACCCCCTGCCGCGTCGTCGCCCGCCGGGCGGAGACCGCCGACGTCACCACGTTCGTCGTCCGTCCGCTCGACGGCGGCCCGGCGCCGGAGGCCCGGCCGGGCCAGTACGTCTCCGTCCAGGTCGCGCTCCCCGACGGCACCCGGCAGATCCGCCAGTACAGCCTCTCCGGCCACCCCGAGGGCGCCCTCCAGTTCTCCGTCAAGCGCGACGGGGAGGTCTCCCGCCACCTGCACGACCACGTCGGCCAGGACGACGTGCTGACGGTCGGCGTCCCGTTCGGCGATGTCGTCCTGGACGACGGCGACGCGCCGCTGCTCCTCGCCTCGGCCGGGATCGGCTGCACGCCGATGCAGGGCATGCTCGCGCACCTGGTGGCGACGGCGTCCGAGCGGCGGGTCATCGCCGTGCACGCCGACCGCAGCGAGACGGACCACGCGTTCCGCGACGATCTGCCGTTGCTGGTGGGGAAGTTGGCACGGGCGGAGGCGCACGTGTGGTACGAGCGGCCGACGGGCCCGTGGCCGGCCGAACGGACCGGGTACGCGGACCTGTCCACGCTGGACGTCCCCGCGGGGACGGTGGCGTATCTGTGCGGGCCGTTGCCGTTCATGCGGATGGCACGACAGCAGCTGCTGACGGCGGGGGTCGCGGCGGCGGACATCCACTACGAGGTGTTCGGCCCGGACCTGTGGCTGGGGGCGGAGGAGTAGGGGGCGGCAGGGTCCTCGAGCGCCGGACGGGCCGAGTACGACCCGGGCTGTACAACTGGCGCGGGCGCGCACTTCAGCCCGTCCGGCGCCCAAGGACGAGCGGCGAAGCCGCGATACGGGGTCCGGGGCGGAGCCCCGCAACCACCGCGCGGAGCGCGGTGGTTGCGGGGCTCCGCGCGGTGGTTGCGGGGCTCCGGAAGAAACGGTGAAAGGGCGGGGCGGGGCAGAACTCCTACCGATGCCCCGCCGGCCCGGGCAACAGCGTCCCCGGCTCCGCCGGAGCCACCTCCACCGCCCGCGTCTTCAGGCTCCGCCGCTCCCTCTTCGCCACCCACGTCGCGAACCACGACAGCAACATGCACATCCCGATGTACACCGGAGAAATGATCATGACGACGGGAATGAACGGCAACCCGTAGTCCAGATTCCCCGCGATCAGCTTCCCCGCGTGCAGGAACTCCTCATAGGTGATCAGGAACCCCAGCGACGTGTCCTTGAGCGCCACGACCAGCTGACTGATGATCGTCGGCAGCATCGCCCGCACCGCCTGCGGCACCAGCACGTGCACCATGACCTGCGACTTGTGCAGGCCCAGCGCGTACGCCGCCTCCCGCTGGCCGCGGTCGACGGAGTCCACGCCCGTGCGGAAGACCTCCGCGAGGACCGACCCGTTGTAGAGCGTGAGCCCCGTGACGAGCGCGGGCAACGGCTGGACCTTGAGGGCGACGAAGACGAAGAAGATCATCACCAGCACGGGCATCGCCCGGAAGAACTCGACCAGCACGGTCGCCACCCACCGCACGGGCCGGTGGTCGGAGAGCCGCCCCACGGCGAGGACAGCGCCCAGGGCCAGCGACAGCACCGCCGCGAACCCGAAGGCCCGCAGTGTGTTGGCGAGCCCGCGCAGCAGCATCTCCTGAATGCCCTTGTATTCGAAGGGAGTCCACTTCTGCGCCGTGAACTGACCGGTGTCGAAGAGGAGATACAGGACCCAGCCGATCAGGGCGAGGATGGCGGCCGTGGCCAGGAACCCGTAGAGCCGGTGCCGGCGCCGGGCCAGCGGGCCGGGGACGTCGTACAGGGCGGTGCCGGTCATCGGGCCACTCCCCACCGCTTCTCCAGCACGTTGAAGACCGCGCTGATGGTCAGGGTCACGATCAGATAGCCGACCGCGATCCAGATGAAGGTCCAGATGATGCTGTAGCCGAGCTCGTTGAGCGTCTTGTACGTGCCGAGGAGCTCGGTCACGCTGAACGAACCCGCGATCGCCGAGTTCTTGGCGAGGGCGATGAGCGTGGAGCCGACCGGCGGGATGACGGAGCGGAACGCCTGCGGCAGCACGATCGCCCCCAGGGTCTGGCTGAACGTCATGCCCAGGCTGCGCGCGGCCTCGCCCTGCCCGACGGGCACCGTGTTGATGCCCGAGCGCACGGCCTCGCAGATGAAGGCCGAGGTGTAGCAGCCCAGCGCGAGGACGGCGAAGAGCTGGAAGGGCAGCGCGACGCCGAACCGCGGCAGCCCCAGCACCACCGCGAAGAACAGCAGCGTCAGCGGCGTGTTGCGCAGCACGGTGACCCACACGGTGCCGAAGGCGCGCAGCGAGGCGACGGGCGCGACGCGGAAAGCGGCCATCAGGAAGCCGAGGACGAGGGCCAGCACCGAGGCGTACACGGTGAGCTCGACGGTGCCGAGCAGCCCCTTGCCGTACCGCGAGAGGTTGTCGGTCAGGACGTTCACGCGGACCTCCCGGTGCCGTAGCGGTCGACGGCGGGCGGCTTCGGCGCGGGCACACCGGACAGGCCGAGGGTGGCGTCGTACGCCTTCTTCCAGTCGCCGTTCTTCTCGTGCGCCTCGATGGCGTCGTCGAGGGCGAGGCGCAGCGCGGTGTCCCCGCGCGGGACGCCGATGCCGTACGGCTCCTTGGAGAACGGCTTCCCGGCGAGCTTGAGTTCGTCCGGCGCCTTGGCGGCGAAGCCCATGAGGATGGTGTCGTCGGTGGTGACGGCGGCGACCTGGAGGCTGAGGAGGTTGTCGACACAGATCGAGTACGTGTCGTAGGCGACGGCGACGGCCCTGGGGTAGTCCTGCTGGAGCCGGCGCAGCGGGGTGGAGCCGGCGACGGAGCAGACCCGTTTGCCGGCCAGGTCCTGCGGGCCGTGGATGTCGTTCTCGTCCTTGCGGACGAGCAGCGACTGGCCGGCGATGTAGTACGGCCCGGCGAAGCCGACCTGCTTCTTGCGCAGGTCGTTGATGGTGTAAGTGCCGACGTAGTAGTCGATCTGGCCGTTCTGGAGGGCGGTTTCGCGGTTGGCGGAGGCGATGGTGCGGTAGGCGAGCGTCCTGGGGTCGAAGCCGAGCGAGGCGGACATCATCTTGGCGATCTCGATGTCGAAGCCGGAGTAGACGTTGGTGGCGGGGTCCTTCTCGCCCAGGTAGGGCTGGTCCTCCTTGACTCCGACGGTCAGATGGCCGCGGCCCTTGGCGGCGCGCCAGGTGGGCGAGTCGGGCAGCTGGAACCCGGTGTCCACCGTGTAGGCGGGCAGGCTCTCGGGCTTGGGGCCCTTGACGGGCGGGCTGCCCTCCCGGCCGCAGGCGGCGGCGAGGAGGGCGACGGCGGTCAAGGCCAGTGCGGCGATGCGGCGTTGCATGCGTCGTCACCCCGCTCAGTGCTTGAGGATCTTGGAGAGGAAGTCCTTGGCGCGGTCGCTCTCCGGCGCCGTGAAGAACTCCTCGGGCGTGCGGTCCTCGACGACGCGGCCGTCGGCCATGAAGACCACGCGGTTGGCGGCGGAGCGGGCGAAGCCCATCTCGTGGGTGACGACGACCATCGTCATGCCGTCCCGGGCGAGTTGCTGCATGACCTCCAGCACCTCGTTGATCATCTCCGGGTCGAGGGCCGAGGTCGGCTCGTCGAACAGCAGCGCCTTGGGGTCCATGGCCAGCGCGCGGGCGATGGCCACGCGCTGCTGCTGACCGCCGGAGAGCTGCGCGGGGTACTTCTCGGCGTGGGCCAGGAGCCCCACCCGGTCCAGGAGTTCGCGGGAGCGCCGGTCGGCCTCCTCCCGGGAGCGCCCGCGGACCTTGACGGGGGCGAGGGAGACGTTGGCGAGCACGGTCTTGTGGGCGAAGAGGTTGAAGGACTGGAAGACCATCCCCACGTCCGCGCGCAGCCGGGCGAGCGCCCGGCCCTCCTCGGGCAGCGGCTGGCCGTCGAGCAGGATCGTCCCGGACTCCACCGGTTCCAGCCGGTTGATGGTGCGGCAGAGGGTGGACTTGCCGGAGCCCGACGGTCCGATGACCACCACCACCTCGCCCCGGCCGACGGTGAGGTCGATGTCCTGCAGGACGTGCAGGTCCCCGTAGTGCTTATTGACGCCACGCAGTTCGATCAGCGGATCGACGGCCATGCTCAGCCCAACTCACTCTCGCCCTGTCCCGTCCCGGCCGGTCGGAGCAACCTATCCAGCACGTCAGGGACATCACCGACGACACGCGTGCATCGGGTGATTCCGGCGGCAATCACCCGCTCGTCCCCGCGCCCACCTCGGGGTTTCCTAGGTACACAGACCCAGCCTGGGTACCTAGCCTGTGGGTCCGGATGGGGGAACGCGGGGGAAGGGAGCCCGGAGTGGGGGACAGCAGGCCCGTATATCTGCGCATCGCGGACGACCTGCGGCGGCGGATCGACGACGGCTCGCTCACCGTGGGCGCCCGGATCCCCTCCCGCTCCGAGCTCAAACGCGCCTACGCGGCCAGCGACCAGACCGTGGACCGCGCGGTGCGGGTGCTGAAGGCCGCCGGGTACGCGCAGGGGCAGTTCGGTCGGGGCGTGTTCGTCACCGACCGGGCGCCGCTGGGCACGCTGCTGCGGACGACGGGGGCGGTGGACACGCCGTTCGCCGCGGAGCTGCACCCCGCCCGCGACCCCGGCCACCGGGCCGCCCGCGGCCGCGCGGACACCGTGCTGACCTGGGAGGCGTCCTCCAGCGAGACGCCCGCGCCCGCGCCGATCGCCGAGCGCCTGGGCATCACGGCGGGCGAGCCGGTGCTGTGCACGGAGTACGAGTACCTGGCCAACCGGCACCCCGTCCAACTGGCCACCAGCTGGGAGCCGCTGACCGTCACCGCCGGCACCGACGTCGTCCTCCCCGAGCGCGGGCCGTACGCGCGGCGCGGGGTGCGGGGGCGGATGGCGGCCATCGGCGTCCGGGTCGTCCGGGCCCGGGAGCTGGTCGGCTCCCGGCCGGCGACGACGCCGGAGGCGGAGGCGCTCGGCTGCGCGGCCGGCCAGTGCGTCACGGTCGTCGAGCGCACGCACTTCGACGGGGAGGACCGGGCGGTGGAGACCTCGGACATCGTGGTCCGCGCGGACCGGTGGCGGCTGGAGTACGCCATCGCGTTCACGAGCTGAGGCTGCCGGGGGGGATTTGCCCCTCCCCGCCCTTTCACCGTTTCTTCGCGCTCCGCGCGGGCAACGCGGCTGCGCCGCGTTCGTCCTCAAGCGCCGGACGGGCTGATTCAGCCCG
>NZ_JAEAMR010000022.1:285814-337602 GCF_015999245.1 Streptomyces sp. AV19
ACATGGCCCGCACCCGCCCCGGGCGCGTCCGCCGCCGGACCGGCGCCGAACGCGCCGCCGACGTACGGCACCCCCGCCGGCGGCGTGTCCCCGGGCCCCCGGCCCGGGAAGCCCGCGAAAGCACCCCCCGGCCCCTGCGGGCCGCCCGGCGGCGGTCCGAAGACGCCCTGCGGTGCGGGGACTGCACCGGCCGGGACCGTGCCCTCCGCGGGCGTTCCGCCCTGCGGCCAGGGCGACGCCGTCTGCGGCAGCGGACCCGGCGCGGGGGCGCGGTGGGCGGACGGCTGCCGCCACGCCGTCGTGAAGTGCCGGACCAGCAGGTCCGTCACCGCGGCCGGCTGCTCGACGGGGGCCAGGTGCCGGGTGCCCGGCACCACCGCGAGGCGCGCGTCGTGGATGCCGGCGACCAGCACCCGCGCGTCGGCCGGCGGTGTGACCTCGTCCTCGGCGCCGACGAGCACCAGCGTGGGCACGTCCACGCGGCCGAGCCCGGGCCGGGCGTCGAAGACCGCGAGCGCCTCGCAGGCGGCGGAGTAGCAGGGGACGTCGGTGGTGCGGACCATCTGAACGGCCCAGTCGACGATCGCGGGCTGGGCCGCCGCGAAGCCGGGGGTGAACCAGTGCTCGGGCGCGGTGCGCGCGGCCGGGCCGAGGCCGTGGGAACGGGCCTCGGAGGCCCGTACGCCCCAGCTCTCGGCCGTGCCGAAGCGGGCGGACGCGCCGACGAGGGCGAGGGCCGCGAGCCGCTGCGGGTGGCGCAGCGCGAGGTCGGCGCCGAGGGCGCCGCCGAGGCAGCTGCCGGCGTAGCCGAAGTCGTCGACGCCGAGGGCGTCGAGGGTGGCGAGGAGCCGGTCGGTGAGGTCACCGACGGTGACGGCCGACCGGGCGGGCGCGCCGCCGTGCCCGGGCAGATCGAAGCGCAGGACGCGCCAGGTGCGGATGAGCTCCGGTATCTGCCGGTCCCACATATGCCAGGTGGTGCCCAGAGCGGGGCCGAGGACGAGGACGGGAGCGTCCTCGGGGCCGTCCGTCCGGTACTGAAGGGTCTGCTGCTCGCTCACCCGTGCCAACTTATCCGACGAAGTCGAACGGATGTCGGCTCAGGGCGCGCTCATGGAGTGGTCGTGGACACGACGAAGACGCGCGGACGGTTCGGGTCGTCCAGGTTGACGACGACCTCCAGGCTGGGCTTGGGCTTGTCCTCCTCGCGGACCGCGCCCGTCCAGTGGTGCCCCTCGCCGAACTTCCAGCCGACCCGGGCGGCCTCGTCGTCGTCGATGGTGATGTCGCCGTCCTCGAAGTCGGACGTGCCAAGGCCGTGCTCGTCCAGCCAGGGTCCGAGCCGTTCCTTCGTGGTCGTGAACTGGAGGTACAGCGAGCTGGACTTCCAGGAGTTGGTCTCGAAGTGGGCCACGTCCTCGGCGTCCGGCGCGACGGTCACCTCGTAGATGCGCCGCTGGAGGCGGGAGGGCCAGCCCTCCTCCAGCCCGGTGGCAGCGGCCTGCTCCTGCTTGGTGCCGCTGCCGCCGCGGCTCTGCATGGCGGAGATGTAGAGGTAGCCCGCGGGGATCGCGATCAGCAGGAAGACGATCACCGGCTTGAGCCAGCGGTGCCGCCGCGGTGGCGGGGCACCGCCCTCCGGAAGCGTCTCGCGCTCGGTGTGGTCCACGGTGATCACCCGCGGCCGGCCCGCGCGTACCGCTCGTAGCGCTCGACGCGCCGCCGGTTGGCGCGGCGGAAGCGCCGGGCGACCAGGCGGGCCAGGTCGGCGGCGCCGACCATGCCCGCCTCGGGGCCGAGCTGCGCCTTGACGATGCGGGCCTCGGGCCGGTAGCCGCGGCCGGTCAGGTGGCGGCGGAAGGCGTCCCGGGCGGGGCCGATCAGCAGGTCGTCGGCGGCGCTGACGCCACCGCCGATGACGAAACAGGACGGGTCGAGGGCGGCGGCGAGGTTGGCGATGCCGACGCCCAGCCACTGGCCGATGTCCTGGAGCAGCTCGACGCACATCGCGTCGCCGCCGCGGGCCAGCTCGGTGATGAGGGGGCCGGTGATCTCATGGACGTTGCCGCCGACGCGGTCGATGATCCCGTACGCCACCGGGGACTCGGCGGCGGCCAGCTCGCGGGCCTCGCGCACCAGCGCGTTGCCGGAGCTGTACTGCTCCCAGCAGCCGCGGTTGCCGCACGGGCAGCGGTGCCCGCCGGGGACGACCTGCATATGGCCGAACTCGCCGGCGACCCCGTACTTGCCCCGCTTGACCTGGCCGTCCTCCAGGATGGCGCCGCCGATGCCGGTGCCCAGGGTGATCATCACCAGGTGGTCCTCGCCCCGGCCGGCGCCGAAGCGCCACTCGGCCCAGGCGGCGGTGTTGGCGTCGTTGTCGACCATGACGGGGACGGCGAGACGGCCGGCGAGACGGTCGCGCAGCGGCTCGTTGCGCCAGGACAGGTGGGGGGCGAACAGGACGCGGTTGCGGTCGGCGTCGACCCAGCCGGCCGCGCCGATGCCCACCGCGTGCACGTCGTGCCGGTCGGAGAGGTCCAGGACCAGCTCGACGATGGTGTCCTCGACGACCTTGGGGCTCTTGGACTTGTCGGGGGTCTCGGTACGGACCTTCTCCAGGATCGCGCCGTCGGCGTCGACGACCCCGGCCATCACCTTGGTGCCGCCGATGTCGATGCCGACGGTGGGCACGCGCGGCGCCGTGAGGTGGGAGCGGCGCTCCCGGGTGCCCGCGGTGCGCAGGACGGTCGCCCTGGCCGTGCCCCGGTACACCCGCTCGCGGTAGATGCTCATCGCGACACCTCCGCCACGGGGCGGGCTCCGGCGGATGATCGGGGGCGTGCTCGCACGAGGTCGTCGTCCCTGCGGTGGTCTCGGGAGGCCGGGGCCTCGCGGATGCGGTCGGTGCGGGCGCGGCCCGCGTCGCCGATTGTGCCTCACCGGTGGCACCGGTCGCACAACGGGCCGCGGGGCCCGCCACCGGACGGACCCCGCGTCGGGAATCAGGCGTTCCGGTCGTCCTCGGGCGCCTCGACCGGCTTGCCGCCGATGAGGTCGGGCACCGGGGCCCGCTCCAGCTCGTGGCTGAGCTGCTCCAGCTCGCTGCCGCCCGCCATCTGGCGGGTGAGCTCGTCGAGCGCGATGTCCGACTTCGCGTGGCTGCCGGCCATCGCGCCCCGCTTGAGCAGGACGAAGCGGTCGCCGACCAGGTACGCGTGGTGCGGGTTGTGGGTGATCAGGACCACGCCCAGGCCCGCGTCGCGGGCGGCGGCCACGTACTTGAGGACGACGCCCGACTGCTTGACGCCGAGGGCGGCCGTCGGCTCGTCCAGCACCAGCACCTTGGCGCCGAAGTGCACGGCGCGGGCGATGGCCACGCACTGGCGCTGGCCGCCGGAGAGGGTGCCGATGGGCTGGTCGACGTCGTGCAGGTCGATGCCCATGCGGTGCAGCTCGGAGCGGGTCGTCTCGCGCATCAGCTGCACGTCGAGGCGCTTGAAGGGGCCCGTCCCCTTCGTCGGCTCCGAGCCGAGGAAGAAGTTGCGCCACACCGGCATCAGCGGCACCACGGCGAGGTCCTGGTAGACCGTGGCGATGCCGCGGTCCAGCGCCTCGCGGGGCGAGCCGAGGCGGACCTCCTCGTCCTCGATCTCGAAGGTGCCCGCGTCGTGCCGGTGCAGCCCCGCGATGATCTTGATCAGGGTGGACTTGCCGGCTCCGTTGTCGCCCAGCACACAGGTGATCTCGCCCGCGTGGACCTCCAGGGAGACCTCTTCGAGGGCACGGATGTTGCCGTAGAACTTGCTGACGTCGGCCAGCTTCACCAAGGCGCTCATTTACTGGCCTCCGCGCGCTTCCGGACCCAGGCGTTCAGCAGGGTCGCCAGCAGCAGCATCGCGCCGAGGAAGAACTTGAACCAGTCCGGGTTCCACTGCGCGTAGACGATGCCCTTGCTCGTCATGCCGAAGATGAAGGCGCCGACCGCGGACCCGATGGCCGAGCCGTAGCCGCCGGTCATCAGGCAGCCGCCGATCACCGCGGCGATGATGTAGAGCAGCTCGTTGCCGACGCCCTCGCCGGACTGCACCACGTCGTAGGACATCAGCAGGTGCTGGCCGGAGATCCAGGCGCAGAAGGCGACCGCCATGTAGAGCCCGGTCTTGGTGCGCCGGACGGGGACGCCGACCGCGCGGGCCGCCTCCGGGCCGCCGCCGACGGCGAAGATCCAGTTGCCGGCGCGGGTGCGCAGCAGCACCCAGGTGGCCAGCGCGACGAGGCCGAGCCACCACAGGACGGTGACCTGGAGGTCGACGCCGCCGATGGTGAAGTGCGAGGCGAACACCGCGCGGGCGGAGTCGAAGCCCTCCATGTCCCCGATGGTCTTGGTGGAGACGGTGCCGCTGATGAGCTTGGTGAAGCCGAGGTTGAGGCCGGTCAGCATCAGGAACGTGCCGAGCGTGATGATGAAGCTCGGCAGCTTGGTGCGGGTGAGCACGAAGCCGTTGAAGAAGCCGATCGCCAGGGTGACGAGCAGCGAGACGCCCACGCCGGCCCAGACGTTGGCGGTCATCTGGTAGCTGAACATCGAGGAGACCAGCGCGGAGCTGGTCACCATGACGCCGGCGGACAGGTCGAACTCGCCGCCGATCATCAGCAGCGCCACCGGGACGGCCATGATGCCGATCGTCGAGGACGCGTACAGCACGGTGGAGAGGCTGGAGGCGCGCAGGAAGCTTTCGGCGGCGAAGGTGAAGAAGAGGAAGACGGCGGCGGCGCCGACGACCGCGCCCAGCTCGGGGCGGCCGAGGACGCGGCGCAGGTACGAACGGGCCGGCGCCGGGGCTACGTCGGCCGCGGCGGTCGCGGGGGCGCTCATCGCGTACCCCGCTTCGCGTACTCGGCCAGTTCCTTGGCGTCGTCCTTGGTGATGATCTGCGGGCCGGTGAGGACCGGGCGGCCGCCGCCGAGGACGTCGGCGTTGTACTTGTACAGCCACAGCAGGTCCACGGCCTCGTAGCCCTGGAGGTAGGGCTGCTGGTCGACCGCGAAGCCGAGGGAGCCGTCCTGGAGGGCGGTGGCGACCTTCTCGTTGAGGTCGAAGGTGTCGATCTCGGCCTTGCTGCCCGCCTGTTCGGCGGCCTTGACGGCGGTCGGCGCGAAGGGGGCGCCGAGGGTGACGACGGCGTCGATGTCCCTGTCCGACTGGAGCTTGGCCTCCAGGGAGGACTGGACGCCCGGCATGTTGGTGCCCTCGACATAGAGGTTCTGCAGGTCGCCCTTGAAGGTCTTCTTCACACCGGCGCAGCGCTGCTCGTGGCCGACGTTGCCCTGCTCGTGCAGGACGCAGACGGCCTTCTTCTTCCCGCGGCTGTTGAGCTCGTCGCCGACGGCCTCGCCGGCGATGGTCTCGTCCTGGCCGATGTGGGTGAGGGCGCCGAACTTCTTGGACTCCTCGGAGCCGGAGTTGACGGTGATGACCGGGATGCCGGCCTTCTTCGCCTTCTCCACGACGTCCTTCATGGCGTCCGGCTTGGCGAGGGTGACGATCAGGCCGTCGACCTTCTGGTCGATCATGGCCTGGACGTTCTGCGCCTGCTTGTTGCCCTCCACGTCGTGGGCGTAGAGGAACTTGATGTTGTCCTTCACCGCCGCCTGCTTGGCGCCGTTCTGCACGATGTCCCAGAAGGTGTCGCCATCGCCCGAATGGGTGACCATCGCGAAGGTCCACCGCGGGGTGTCGACCGCGGCGCGCCCCTGGGCGGCCTTGGCGGCCCGCTCCTCCGCACGCTTGCCGCCCGTGCTGCTGCACCCCGCCAGCGCGGTGGCCAGCGCCACCGCAAGCACGGCGCTCACCGCACGTACGCCTGTCCGAACCCTTGCCACGAGGACTTGCCCTTCCACTGTCTGTCACGGTGCGGCCGGGGGGGGGGGGCCCCCGCGCCCCCCCCCCCCAACCCGGCCCCCCCGGCAAAGCAGGAGGCCGCCGGGGCGACCCCCCCAGACGACCCCCACACACCCTGCGCAGCTTTTTGGGGTGGCCAGCGCCACCGAAAGCACGGCGCTCACCGCACGTACGCCTGTCCCAACCCTTGCCACGAGGACTTGCCCTTCCACTGTCTGTCAGGGGGCGGCGGGGCCCCGCTCCCGGGGGACCGACGCCCCAGTATCCGTCACGATCCGTCACGGCTGTCGGCCGGGTCACCGAGCCCCAGTGACGCACGCCACACCGTGTCGCTACTTTGTCAGCACATCCTTACGAGCGGGCGAGCAGCTGGAAGTCGAACGAATAGCGCGACGCCCGGTACAGATGAGAGCCGAACTCCACCGCCCGGCCCGTGTCGTCGAAGGTCGTCCGCTCCATCGTCAGCAGCGGCGCGCCCGTCGGCTCGCCGAGCAGACCGGCCTCCTCGGGCGTGGCGGCGCGGGCCCCGATGGTCTGCCGGGCGCTGTGCAGGGTGATGCCGGCGCTCCGCATGAGCCGGTAGAGACCGGTCTCCGCCAGGATGTCGCCGTCGAGGTCGAGGAGCCCGGCCGGGAGGTGGTTGCGCAGGTGCGCCACGGGCTCGCCGTGCGCCAGGCGCAGCCGCTCGATGTGGACGACCTCGGCGCCCTCGGGGACCCCGAGGGCCGCGGCGACCTGGGCGGTCGCCGGCTCGACGGTGTGGGACAGCAGCCGGGTCGCGGGCCGCTGGCCGGCGGTCTCCAGATCGTCGTAGAGGCTGCTCAGCTCCAGTGGGCGCCTGACCTGGCTGTGCACCACCTGGGTGCCGACCCCGCGGCGGCGCACCAGCAGCCCCTTGTCGACGAGCGACTGGATGGCCTGGCGGACGGTGGGCCGGGACAGGCCCAGCCGGGCGGCCAGCTCGATCTCGTTGCCGAGCAGGCTGCCGGGCGCGAGCCCGCCCTGTTCGATGGCCGCCTCGAGCTGCTGCGCCAGTTGGTAGTAGAGGGGAACGGGGCTGCTGCGGTCCACGGTGAACTGGAGGGGTCGGTGCTTCGCCACCCAGGGAGGGTAGCCCCGGGGCCAGATGACGGGAAGTCCTGAGGTCCGGATGTACGGACAAGGCCGGATTCGGCGGGTGCGCAGGGCATTCCGGAGGCGCCCGGTCCGGGACTGCGGCAGGATCGGGCCCGGCGCGGGAAGGCGCCGGAACGGGCCGGGAGGGACGGGCACGGTGAGGATCACGGCTCTCGGAGTGGCACTGGGCTTCAGCGCGGGGATCACCCCCGGCCCCCTGCTCGCCCTCGTCCTGTCCGGCACGCTGCGCGGCGGGCTGGCGACCGGGCTGCGGGTGGCCGCGGTGCCGCTGCTCACCGACCTGCCGGTGGTCCTGCTGTCCGTGACGGCGCTCTCCGCGCTGCCGGACCGGGCCGTGGCCGCCGGCGGCGCGGCGGGCGGGCTCTTCCTGCTGTGGCTGGCCGTCTCCACCCTGCGGGAGGCCCGGACCGCCGAGATGCCGGACGCGGGCACGGCCGAGGCACGTGCCCAGGAGCGGCGGACGCTCCGGCAGGCGGCGCTGGTCAACCTGCTGAGCCCGCACCCGTGGCTGTTCTGGCTGACGACCGGCGCGCCGCTGCTGGTGGACGCCTGGCGGGACGGGCCGGGTGGTGCGGGCGGCTTCGTCCTCGGCTTCTACGCCCTGCTGGTGGGCAGCAAGGCGCTCTTCGCGGTGGTCGTGGCCCGCACCCGGCACCGGATGACGGCCCGGGCCTACCGGGTGCTGCTCGCCGGGGCGGGGGCGCTGCTGCTGGCGGCCTCCGGGATGCTGCTGACCGAGTTCGGCCGGGAGCTGGCGGCGTAGCCGACGCCCCGTCCTGTCCCCGCCCCTCACCCTTCCCCCTCCTCCTCGTCCTCCCCGAACTCCTCGGCGAGCCGGGCGAGCAGATCCTCGGCCCGCTTGGCCACCGCGTCCCGGTCGCCCTCCGCCAGGGCGGGCCCCGGGGAGCAGGCGACGGCCCCCGCGGCGATCCACTCGGGGACGGCCTCGACGTCCAGGTCGCCGCAGGGCACCAGGGCCGCCTGGGGCAGCTCGGCCCGGATGTCCCGCAGGACGGCGGGGCGGTGGCCGGCGGCGGGGAAGAACTTCAGCGCGTCGGCGCCCAGCTCCAGCGCGCGGACGATCTCGGCCGGGGTGGCGACGCCGGGCAGGACGGGGATGCCGTAGCGGTGGCCGGTGCGCACGACCTCGGCGTCGAGCACCGGCGAGGCCAGGAAGCGGGCGCCCGCCTCGACGGCCAGCCGGGCCGAGGCCGCGTCGAGCACCGCGCCCGCGCCGATGACCGCCTCGTCGCCGGCCTCCCGGACGAGGGTGGCGACGGCCTCCAGCCCGAAGGGCGTGGCGAGCGATATCTCCAGGCTGGTGAAGCCGGCGGAGAGCAGCGTCCCCGCGGTCTCGGCCGCCCGGTCGTAGCTGTCGCTCCGCACCGTGGCGATGACGCGCTGGGCCAGCGCGGCCCGGGTGATCTCCCAGCGGTACACGGCAGTTCGCCGCCTCTCTCGTACGCAGCGGATCGGCTTGCGGGACGAGAAAACGGTAACGGCAGGCACTGACATCCGGCTCCGGCTCACGGGCGCCCTTCGCGCGAAGGCGCGCGCGGGGGGCGTGAGGGCTTCGGCCCTGTGGCGTACGTACGGTGACGCTCCGTCAACTGCGCCCGCCGCCGGACGGACGTGCGGCGGCGGGCGCGGCGGCCGGCGGAACCGGCGGGATCAGCGGGATCAGCGGGATCGGCAGGTTCAGCAGGAGAAGTCGACGCGGGAGAACGAGCGGTAGTGGTCGGCGGTGTAGTAGTCCTCCTGAGCCTTCTTGCCGGTGACGATCCGGCGCGCGCCCCGGTCCGGCGAACCCGGGGTGATCACCGTGTACTCGTGGTAGTAACCGGTGCTCTGCTTGGGCAGCACGCCCTCCCGGTTGCCGAAGACCGTCCCGTCCTTGGGGTACGGGTAGGGCCCGCCCTCGTCGATCAGGTCGAGGGTGTCGTGGGCCTGCGACGGCAGCGCCGAGTAGCAGACGTGGCCGACGGCCTTCAGGGCGGTCCCGGAGAGGGGGGCGGACGGGGCGGGGGCGGCGAGGGCGGTGCCGCCGCCGAGGAGGAGCGACGAGGCCAGGGCGGCGAGGACGCCGGCCTTCGCGATGCGGTGGGGGATGCTCATGCGCCCAGGATGGCCCGCGCGGATCCTGTCATGTCAATGCCAAATAGACGTTGTTTCCGCATCGTTCACCGGAATCTGGCCTTCCGGAGGCTTTTGCCTCGCAGGCAAGAGACTTTGCCTCCGAGGTACGGCGGGGCTATACCGGAGGCATGAGCCCGGAGCCCGGACCCACCGATCCCCCGGACGGCGAGCTGCCCGCCGTCGCCCCGCAGTTGCGCGCCCTGCGGATGCGCAGCGGGCTGACCCTGGAGGCGGCCGCGGCCCGCGCCGGACTGTCGCCCGCGCACCTGTCGCGGCTGGAGACCGGGCGCCGCACCCCGTCGCTGCCGATGCTGCTCGCCCTCGCACGGACGTATGAGACGACGGTATCCGACCTGCTCGGCGAGGTGCCGCAGACGGCCGACCCGATCGTGCGCGCCGACCGCATGGAGGCCCAGCGGGCCGGCGGCTGGACGTACTGGCGGGCCGGCGGGTCCGGGCGCGCCATGCAGGCCCTGCGCCTGCACGTGCCGCACGGCCCGGGCGGTCAGGGGGACCTGGTGCGGGTGCATCCCGGGGAGGAGTGGCTGTACGTCACCGGGGGCCGGCTCCGGCTGGTCCTCGGCGGGACGGCGCACGTGCTGGCGCCCGGCGACGCGGCCCACTTCGACTCGCTCACCCCGCACCGCATCTCCGCCGCCTCGCCGGGCGGGGCGGACCTGCTGTTCATGCACACGCTGATGCAGAGCGGCGCCGCCGGGCTGTGCCTCGGGGACGCCGGACCGAACCGGAGGGGACACGCATGAGTGACACCGTCGAACCGACCGCCCCGCGTCAGGCGGACGCCGCGGAGGTCGCGGAGGTCGCGGAGGTCGCGGACATCGAGGACCGCACCCCGCGGGGCATCGCCTTCCGCGCCTTCGTCTACCTGGTCGCCGTCCACGTCATCTCCGCCTTCTTCTTCCTCCTCTTCTATCTGGGCGACCGCTGAGCGTCGTCGCTACGCTGGCGGGATGGCACGTACGGCCCAGGACGTCCTCGCGGACGCGGCCCGGGCGGCTTCCGGGGCGGACGACAACCGCGTCGTCCCCCTGATCGCCGCCGGTGCCGCTCCGCGCTCGGTGCTCGCCGCGTTCGCGCTCGAGCAGCATCACGTCATCGCCGCCGACCGGGTCAGTTACCGGCATCTGGCCGGGCGTTCGGCCGGGGCGGTGGCCGCCTTCTTCACGGCGCTCGCGGACGGCGAGGACACCGCGCTGTCCCTGCTCGGCCCGCTGGCCGCGGCGTGCGGCCTGGACGAGGCGGCACTCCGCGCCCACGAACCGTCGCTCCCCTGCCAGGCGTACCCCGCCTGCACGGCGTGGCTGGCGCTGCAGGCGGAGCCGGTGGACGTGGCCGTGGCGCTGAGCGTCAACTTCGCCGCGTGGGGCGGGTATTGCGGGGTGATGGGGCGGGCGTTGCGCTCGCGGTACGGCTTCGCCGACGAAGCGTGCGGCTTCTTCGACTTCTTCGCCCGGGAGGGCGGGGATGCGCTGCTGCGGGCGGCGGTGGAGGAGGGGTTGGGGAGTGGGGGGTTGTCGGAGCGGTTGGCGTGGCGGTACGGGCGGTTGTTGCAGGGGTACGAGGGGATGTTCTGGGAGGGGGTGGGTGGGGGGTAGGGGGTTGTGCCCCGGTCCCGCCCTTTCACCGTTTCTTCCGGGCTCGCCCGGGTCGGCACCGCGCTCCGCGCGGGTTGGCGGGGGCTCCGCCCCCTGCACCCCCGAAGCGCCCTCCGGGCGCTGTCCTCAAACGCCGGACGGGCTGAATGATCAGCCCGTCTGGGGGCACCCCCTCTGGGGGAGTTTGAGGACGAGCGGCGAAGCCGCGAAACGGGGTCCGGGGCGGAGCCCCGAAAGGGGCGCAGGGGGCGGAGCCCCCGCACCACCGCGCGGAGCGCGGTGCCGACCCGGGCGGGCCCGGAAGAAACGGTGAAAGGGCGGGACCGGGGCACAAACCCCCTACCCCACCACCCCCCACCTCTCCTCCAACCCCCGCACCGCCCCCTCCGTCAACTCCCCGTACACCCGCAACCGCCCGATCCCCCCGTCCGGATACACCTCCAGCCGCACATGCGTGGCGGCAGCGGCAGTGGCGGCAGCGGACGCGGCTCCCCCTCCCCCCACCACGAATCGATGCACCGCATCCGGCTGCAGGCGCGTCCTCGGGAGGATCTGCCCCCACTCCCCCTTCTCCCCGTCCCGCGCCCAAATCTCCGCCCAGCCGGCCGAGTTGCCCTTGAGGCACCCCGTGTCGAGTTCCAGGGCGCGCAGCACCGCCCGTCCCGCCAGGCGGTAGCGGACCCAGTCATGGCCGTCGTCCCGGCGGCGGCGCGTTTCCCAGCCCTCGTCCATGCGGGCCGGGCGGCCGGGGAGGATCGTGCGGAGGGGGGAGGAGTAGAAGCGGTCGGAGGCGTCCTCGACGAGGCCGCCGTTCTCCAGGGCGGCGACGTCGAGGACGCCCAGCGCCCTGATCCAGGACGGATCCGGCACGGCCTCGCCGTGGACGCGGAGGCGGGCGACGCCCCCGTCGGGGTGCTGGCCGAGCCGCAGGTGGGTGAGGGGCCGTTCGCAGTGGACAGCGAAGACGTTGGCGGCGTGGCCGCCGACGGGGATGGGCGGCACGAGCGTCGTCCAGGCGGCGTCCAGGAGCTCGGCCGGCGACGGCGCACCCGGCACCGACGCGCCCTCGACGCTCACCGCCCGCGGATGGTTGCCGCGGAAGTGCGCGGTGTCGACGACCACGCCCCGGACGACCCCCGGCACCCCGAGCCGTATCAGCGCCCAGTCGCGGTCCCCGTCGGCGGGGTGCGGCGCCCCGGCCGAGGCGCCGCGCCGCCGCCGCGTCTCCCAGCCGTCCATGACCTTGCCCTTGTGGCCGAACAGGCCGGGATCGAAGCGGGCCGGCCCGGGCACGAGCAGGTTCTCCCGCTCGGCGAAGAACTCGTCGTTGGCGGCGACCACCGCCCCGCCCAGCCGCCGGTCGGCGAGGTCGGGCAGGTCCTCGAAGGGGACGGCGGCCGAGCGGTAGTCGGCGTACGGGTCGCCGCCGCGGTAGGGCTCCGCGGCACCGGTGAAGGACGTTACAGCCGTAAAGGACGCGGTCACGTGCGCTCCAGGAGTCGTCCGGCGGGCGCGGCGAGGACGCCGCGGTGATGGATCCTGCGGCCGCGCAGCCAGGTGGACCGTACGACGCCGTACAGGGTCCGCCCCGCGTAGGCGGTGACCGGGTTGCGGTGGTGGAGCGCGGCCGGGTCCACGGTGAAGGTCTCGTCGGGGGCGAGGACGGTGAGATCCGCGTCCCGGCCGGCCTCCACGGCCCCCTTGCGCGCCAGGCCCGCGAGCGCCGCCGGGCCGGTGGCCATCCAGCGGGCCACGTCGTCCAGGGTGTGCCCGCGCCGCCGCGCCTCGGTCCAGACGGCGGGCAGGCCGAGTTGCAGCGAGGAGATGCCGCCCCAGGCGCGCCCGAAGTCGGGGACCTTGAGGTCCGCGGTGCAGGGCGAGTGGTCGGAGACCACGCACTGCAGGACCCCGGCGGCGAGGGCGTCCCACAGCGCGTCCCGGTTGCCCGCCTCCCTGATGGGCGGGCAGCACTTGAACTCCGTTGCCCCGTCCGGGACTTCCTCGGCCGTCAGGGTCAGGAAGTGCGGGCACGTCTCGGCGGTGACCGGCAGGCCCCGCGCCCGGGCGGCGGCGATCGCGCCCAGCGCGCCGGCGGAGGACAGGTGCAGGATGTGGATCCGCGTGCCGTGCCGCTCGGCCGCCGCGACCAGCCGCGCCACCGCCGCGTCCTCCGCCTCGCGCGGCCGGGAGGCGAGGAAGTCCGCGTAGCGCGGGCCCTCGGGGAGCGGGGCGCGGCCGAGCCGGTCCGGGTCCTCGGCGTGGACGATCAGCAGTCCGCCGAACCCGGCGACCTCCCGGGCCACCGCCTCCAGGTCGTCCGCGCCCAGGTGCGGGAACTCCTCGACGCCGGACGGCGAGAGGAACGCCTTGAAGCCGAGGACCCCCGCGTCGTGCAGCGGGCGCAGCTCGGCCCGGTTGCCGGGCAGCGCCCCGCCCCAGAAGCCGACGTCGACGTGGACCGCCGGACGCGCCACGGCCCGCTTGACGTCCAGACCGGTCACCGTCGTGGTGGGCGGGACGCTGTTGAGCGGCATGTCGACGAGGGTGGTGACGCCCCCGGCGGCCGCCGCCCGGGTGGCGGCCGCGAAGCCCTCCCACTCGGTGCGCCCCGGGTCGTTGACGTGGACGTGGGTGTCGACGAGGCCGGGCAGCAGCACGTCGTCGCCCACGTCCTCGGCCGGGACGCCGGGCGGCGCGGGGGCGGAGTGCGGCAGGACGGCGGTGATGCGGCCGTCCGCGACGGCGACGGAGGCAGGGCGCGTCCCTCCGGGCGTCACGACGCGCGTCGAGCGCACCACCAGTTCCGGGCCGGCCATCGGCGCCCCCTCGATCGTCCGGACCCCAACGGGCCCATTTCAACGTTTTGTTGAAGCACGACGCCCCGCAGTCTCGACCGCCCGCGTGCGCCCGTCAACCCCTCGCCGGGCACCACCCACCCCACCCGGCGCTTTCCGGATGCCGGGAGAGCGGTTCCGCGCGTTCGAACCGAGCGTGAGCCACCGGCCACGGCCCGGTAGGCTGCACTACCACTCCACCCCGGAAGGACCCGCACCGTGCCCTCGTCCGCCGAGCCCAGAACCCCCGCAGCCACCGGAGGCGTCCAGTCTCTCGAACGCGCCTTCGACCTGCTCGAGCGGATGGCCGACGCCGGCGGCGAGGTGGGGCTGAGCGAGCTGGCCACGAGCAGCGGGCTGCCGCTGCCCACCATCCACCGGCTGATGCGCACCCTGGTGGCCAGCGGCTACGTCCGCCAGCAGCCCAACCGGCGGTACGCGCTCGGCCCCCGGCTGATCCGGCTCGGCGAGAGCTCCGCGCGGCTGCTGGGCCACTGGGCCCGGCCGTACCTGGCGCGCCTGGTGGAGGAGACCGGCGAGACGGCGAACATGGCGCTGCTCGACGGCGACGAGGTCGTCTACGTCGCGCAGGTGCCCTCGCGGCACTCCGTTCGGATGTTCACCGAGGTGGGCCGGCGCGTGCTGCCGCACACGACCGGCGTCGGCAAGGCGCTGCTCGCGCAGGCGCCGGACGAGGAGGTGCGGGCGATCCTGGCCCGTACCGGCATGCCGGCCGCGACCGAGAAGACGATCACGACGCCGGACGCCTTCGTCGACGCCCTCGTCCGGGTCCGCGACGTCGGCTACGCGGTCGACGACAACGAGCAGGAGATCGGCGTCCGTTGCCTGGCGGTCCCGGTGCCGGACTCCCCCACCGCGGCGGCCATCTCCATCTCGGGTCCGGCGGGGCGGGTCACGGAGGAGGCGACGGAGCGGATCGTGCCGCTGCTCAAGGAGATCGCCACGGAGCTCTCGGCCGCGCTCGCGACCACGGCGTCCGCCTGAACGACGGCCATGGCGTCCGCCTGATCAGCGCCGGCCGGGATCCCCGGCCGGCTCCTCGCGGTCCGGCGCCGGCTCCCGCCCGCCCTCCTTCCCGCCCTTCCCGCCCTTCTCGTCGAAGCGGTCCACGGCCGCGCGGACGTCGCCGAGGGCGGGGGCCAGGGCGCTGACCGAGCCGACGGCGCCCGCGACCAGCAGCAGGGAGCGGCGCAGCCGGGAGAGCTCAGGCTCGCCCGCGCCGGCCATCGCGTCGAGCGCGGCGAGCTCGTCCTCCGCGGCGTCGCGGTCGGGTAACCGGGCGGGGTGTCCGGCCAGGGCACGGCGCAGGCGGGACACCGCCGCGCTCAGTTCGACCACTCTCGGATCCCGCTCGCCGGGACGGCCCGTCAGCTCCTGTTCCACCACTACGGCGCCTTCCGCCACGACATACCCCCTGCCCCACGCGCTCGCCCGGATCAGTTAACGCCACTTTCCGTGCGCCGCGCCACACGGAAAGCGAAATTCAGGCCGCGTCTTCACGGTCGAGTGACGAACGCGCGCACGCCGTACACACGGCCCCCGCTCGTGCGGTGCAATGAGGCATGGCTGTGACGACGGACACGAACGCGGCAGACGCCGAACTCCCGGCGGCGGCCGGGCTGGTGCTCGCGGCCGGCGGCGGCCGGCGCCTCGGCGGCCACCCCAAGGCGCTCCTGGAGCACCGGGGACGCACGCTGGCGGAGCGCGCGCTGGCCGAGCTGGCCGAGGCGGGCTGCGACCCGCTGCACGTGGTGCTGGGCGCGGGCGCGCGGGAGGTCCACGCACGCCTGGATTGTGCGCCGTGCACCCTGGTGGACAACCCGCGTTGGGCGGACGGCATGGGCTCCTCGCTGCGCGCCGGGCTGGCGTCCCTCGCCGGCACCTCCGCCACCGCCGTCGTGGTGCTGCTGGTGGACCAGCCGCGGGTGGGCGCCCCGGCGGTGGCCCGGGTGCTGGCCGCGCACCGGGCGGGCGCGTCGCTGGTGGCGGCGGCGTACGGGGGCGAGCGCGGGCATCCGGTGCTGCTGGCCCGCCGGCACTGGGCGGGGGCGGCCCGGGCGGCCACCGGGGACCGGGGCGCCCGGGCCTATCTGCGGGCGCACGCGGACGAGCTCACGCTGGTGGAGTGCGCGGACGTCGCGGCGCCGGACGACATCGACACCCCCGCCGATCTCGGGCTGCTCGGCCTGCCCGGCCCAACTGGTCCGCCCAGCCCGGCCGGAAACCCCTCCCGCCCCATTGATGTTCCGTGATGAGGAATCTATATTCCGCCACAGCAGCGCGTGTTGGCACCCCGTGCCATGCGCGGACCGCCCGGACGAGGAGTGACCAGCCCATGCCAGCAGCAGCGCCGTCCCCGCTGACCGTCCTCGGTGCCCCCGTCGCACGGCAGGACGAGGTACTGACCGCCCCGGCCCTGGAGTTCGTCGCCGCCCTGCACGAACGGTTCACCCCGCGCCGCGACGCGCTGCTGGCCCGCCGGGCCGAGCGGCGCGCGGAGATCGCGCGGACCGGCACGCTGGACTTCCTCGCGGAGACGGCGCACGTCCGCGAGGACCCCGACTGGCGGGTCGCCCCCGCGCCGGCCGCCCTGGAGGACCGCCGCGTGGAGATCACCGGTCCCACCGACCGGAAGATGACCGTCAACGCGCTCAACTCCGGGGCCCGCGTGTGGCTCGCCGACTTCGAGGACGCCTCCTCCCCCACCTGGGAGAACGTCGTCCTCGGCCAGCTGAACCTGATCGACGCCTTCGCCCGCCGCATCGACTTCACCAGCCCCGAGGGCAAGACGTACGCCCTGCGGCCCGACGCCGAGCTCGCCACCGTCGTCGTCCGCCCGCGCGGCTGGCACCTGGACGAACGTCACCTCACCGTCGGCGGACGGGCCGTGCCCGGCGCCCTGGTCGACTTCGGCCTCTACTTCTTCCACAACGCGCGCCGGCTCGCGGAGTCGGGCAAGGGCCCCTTCTTCTACCTGCCGAAGACCGAGTCGCACCTCGAAGCGCGGCTGTGGAACGACGTGTTCGTCTTCGCCCAGGAGCGGCTGGGCCTGCCGCACGGCACCGTCCGGGCCACCGTCCTGATCGAGACGATCACCGCCGCCTACGAGATGGAGGAGATCCTCCACGAGCTGCGCGACCACGCGTCCGGGCTCAACGCGGGCCGCTGGGACTACCTCTTCTCCCTCATCAAGAACTTCCGGGACGCGGGCGAGCGGTTCGTCCTCCCCGACCGCAACGCGGTCACGATGACCGTGCCCTTCATGCGCGCCTACACCGAACTCCTGGTGCGCACCTGCCACAAGCGCGGTGCCCACGCGATCGGCGGCATGGCCGCGTTCATCCCCTCGCGCCGCGATCCGGCCGTCAACGAGGCCGCGCTGGCCAAGGTCCGGGCCGACAAGGACCGCGAGGCGGCGGACGGCTTCGACGGCTCCTGGGTCGCCCACCCCGACCTCGTCCCCATCGCCCGCGCCTCCTTCGACGCCGTCCTCGGCACCCGCCCGCACCAGAAGGACCGCCTCCGCGAGGACGTCCGCGTGACCGCCGCGCAGCTGATCGCGATCGACGAGGTCGAGGCGCGGCCGACCTACGACGGCCTCCTCAACGCCGTGCGCGTCGGCCTCCGTTACATCGAGGCGTGGCTGCGCGGGCACGGCGCCGTGGCCATCTTCAACCTCATGGAGGACGCGGCGACGGCGGAGATCTCGCGCTCGCAGATCTGGCAGTGGATCAACGCGGGCGTCGTCTTCGAGGGCGGCGAGAAGGCCACGGCCGCCCTCGTCCGCGAGGTCGCGTCCCGCGAACTGGCGGCGCTCCGGGCGGAGCTGGGCGAGGAGGCGTACGCCGGGGGCCGCTGGCGGGAGGCGCACGACCTGCTGCTGAAGGTGGCGCTGGACGAGGAGTACGTGGAGTTCCTGACGTTGCCGGCGTACGGGCGCCTGGAGGACTGACCGCGCCCGCCCCCGGCCCCAGGGGGATCCGCCCCCGCCCCGCCCTCTCCCCGCCGCCCGGCGGGAGAGGGCGTGCGGCTGAGGCCGGCGCTCGGGGCGCGCGACGGCAGCCGGTTCCGGATCACTTCGCAGTGACCGCGCCCAATGCCACGAAGCCGCAGATCAGCACCGCCAGCAGCACCAACAGCGGCCACACGAAGCGCAGATAGCGGTCGTAGCCGACCTTCGCCAGGGACACCCCGCCCACGACCACCGCCGTCGTCGGTACCCACAGGTTCATCCAGCCGCTCGCCGCGGCCCAGGCGGTGACGACCACCGAGCGCGGGGCGTCGGCGAAGTCGGCGAGGGGGGCCAGGATCGGCATGGCGAGGGTCGCGTGGCCGGAGGAGGAGGGGATGAGGAAGGCCAGGGGGAGGTTGACGACGAAGACCATGACGGCGAAGGCGGCCGCCGAGGTGCCGGCGACCGCGCTCTCGACCGTGTGGAGCACGGTGTCCGTGATCCGGGCGTTGTTCATGATGACGGTGACGCCCCGGGCGAGGACGATCGTCAGCGCCGGGGAGACGAAGTCCCCCGCGCCCTGGACGATCAGGGCGCTCAGCCGCTGCTCGCCCAACCGCGCGACCGTTCCGACCAGGATCGAGGCGACGAGGAACAGGGCCGCCAACTGTGGGAAGGACCAGCCGGGTTCCCAGGCGTAAGGGGTCGCGTCCGCCCGGCCCGTGAGGGCCTGCGCCCAGGGGATCACCGAGAAGACCATGAAGAGGAAGACCACGGCGACCAGGACGAGCACGGCCTTCTGGAGGCCGGTGAGCGACGGCGGCTCCTCGGCCGCCGCCGCCAACTCCCGGTCACCGGGCCGGAATCCGACGAGGGAGAGCTCGGGCCGGGCCCGCACCCGGTGCGCGTAGCGCAGGACGTAGCCGATGGTGACGGCGGTCAGCACGAGCCACATGGCGAACCGCAGCGCGATCCCGTCCCCGAGCGAGACGTCCGCCGCGGACGAGGCCACGCCCGTGGCGAAGGGGTTGACGGTGGAGGCCAGCACCCCCACCCCCGCGCCGAGGATGATCGCGCCGGTGGCGACCATCCGGTCGTAGCCGAGGGCCAGCATCAGCGGCACGAGCAGGCCGTAGAAGCCGAGCGTCTCCTCCGCGAACCCCTCGACCGTACCGAGCAGCGAGAAGACGGTCATGACCCCGGCGATGAGCAGCGCCCCGCAGGCGCGCAGCCGGTGGGCGAGGCGTTCGATGCCGCTGTCGAGGGCCCCGGTGGCGAAGACGACGGTGATGAACGCGCCGATGGCCAGGACGAAGAGGAAGACGCCGGCGCTGCCGTAGAGCGTGCCGGCCACGTCGGGGGCGACCTGCCCGGTCGCGGCGTCCCGCACCCCGTACAGCCCGTTGACCGGGGCGAGGAAGAGCTCGCCGAGGCGGTGCACGAAGTCGCCGGGGGCGGCGTCGCGGTGGTAGGTGCCCTGGATCGGGTCGCCGGCCGGGGTCCGCCGGTAGGTGCCGGCGGGGATGACGAAGGCGAGGGCCCAGACGGCGACCGTCACGACGGCCAGGACGGTGAGCGCGCTGGGGAAGACGAACTTCCGTCCTTCTTCCGCGCTCTGTCGCTCCATGACGGGGCCCCTCTCCGCACGACTGTTCGGCAGGAATACCCCGAATTATCGCTAAATCATCCGCTTCTCCTCGGCCGCCACGCGGGGCGGCGGCACCTCCCGGCGCCCCCGGCCGAGGTGGTGGAAGGCCAGGTTGAGCAGGACGGCGGTCAGGCATCCGGCGCTGACGCCCGAGTTCAGGACGGTGCGCAGGGTCTCGGGGACGGCCGGGCCGGCGTAGAAGGTCCGGGAGACCACGGGGATCAGGCCGATGCCCAGCGAGACGGCGGCGATCAGCATGTTGTCGCCGCGGTCGAGACCGGCCTTGACGAGGACCCCGACGCCGCTCGCGGCCACCGTCCCGAACAGCACGAGCCCCGCCCCGCCGAGCACCGGCTGCGGCACCAGCGCGACCAGCGACGCGAAGACCGGGCTCAGCCCGAGGACGGTGAACATCAGCCCGCAGGCCGCGACGGTGAAGCGGCTGCGCACGCCGGTGAGCGCGACCAGGCCGATGTTCTGCGCGAAGGCGCTGTTGGCGAAGCCGTTGAAGAGCGGGCTCAGCGCGCTGCCGAGGGTGTCGGCGCGCAGTCCGGCGGCGATGACCGGCGCGTCCGCCGGCCGGTCCACGATCTCGCCGAGCGCCAGCATGTCGGCGGTGCTCTCGGTCATGCAGACCAGCATGAGGATGCACATGCTGACGACCGCGGCGAGCTGGAGCTGCGGCGTCCCGAAGTGGAAGGGCGCGGGGAAGCCGACGAGGGCCGCGTCCCGGGTGACGTCGGTGTGCACGGCCCCGGCCGGAATCGCCAGCAGGGTGCCGGCCACCAGGCCGAGCAGGATCGCGATCTGCCGCGCGAAGCCGCGCAGCAGCCGCCGGAGCAGCAGCACGATCGCCAGGGTGGCCCCGGCCAGGCCGAGGTCCGTGCCGGAGGCGGGCCGTTCCGGGTGGCCGCCCTGGATCCAGCCGAAGGCGACGGGGAGCAGGCTGAGGCCGATGAGGGTGATGACCGTCCCGCTGACGACGGGCGGGAAGAAGCGCACGAGCCGTCCGAAGCAGGGGGCGAGGAGGAAGCCGAGCGCTCCGGCGACCATGACCGCCCCGTAGACGACGGGCAGCGCGTCGCGCTTGTCGGCCTGCTGGCCGGCGACGGCGAGGACGGGCGCGACGCCCGCGAAGGAGACGCCGTTGACGAACGGCAGCCGGGCGCCGACCTTCCAGAAGCCGATCGTCTGGAGGAGGGTGGCGATGCCCGCGGTGAAGAGGGCGGCGCCGACGAGGAAGGTGACCTGCGCCGGGGGGAGCCCGACGGCGGAGCCGATGACCAGCGGCGGGGCGACGACGCCCGCGTAGCTGGCGGCGACGTGCTGGAGCCCGGTCGCCAGGAGCCGTCCCGGGCGGGGCAGTTCGTCCACCGGGTGGACCGCTCCCGGCGGCTCGGTGGGCCTGGAGGCGATGGCCACGAGGGGGGTTCCTCCTGTCGTGAGGACCGTGTGGGCCGTGCGGACGGCGGGTGCGGGGCCGGGGGCCGCGCCCCGTCCCCGCCGCGGCCGAGGGCCGTACCCCTCGGCCGGTCCTGTGCGTCAGTCCCCGGCGGCGATCCGGGCGAGGCGCCGGGCCTCGTCGCGGGCGCGGCGGGCGATGCCGTCCTCGTCGGCGGTGATGAGCCTGCCGTCCTCGACCACCGTCCGGCCGTCGACCAGGGAGAGGGTGACGGGCGCCGGCGGGCCGAGGACGAGGGCCGCCACCGGGTCGGCGACGGTGGAGTGGCCCAGCCCGTCGAGCCGCCACAGCACCAGGTCGGCGAGCTTGCCCGCCTCCAGCGAGCCGAGGTCGTCCGCCCGGCCGAGGACCCGGGCGCCGCCGTACGTCCCCAGCCGCAGCGCCTGACGGACCGTCAACGCCTCGGGCCCGCCCGACAGTCGGTGGACGAGGAGGGCGTTGCGCAGCTCGGTGTGGAGTTCGCCGGTCTCGTTGGAGGCGGTGCCGTCCACGCCCAGGCCGACGGGGATACCGGCCGCGAGCAGGGCGGGGACGGGGGCGGTGCCGGCGGCGATGCGGGCGTTGGAGGAGGGGCAGTGGGCGACGCCGGTGCCGGTGCGGGCGAAGGCGGCGATGTCGGCGTCGCTCATGTGGATGCAGTGGGCCATCCACACGTCGTCGCCGAGCCAGCCGGTGGAGTCGAGATAGTCGGTCGGGCCCATGCCGAACCGCTCCTTGCAGAACCTCTCCTCCTCGACGGTCTCCGAGCCGTGGGTGTGCAGCCGGACGCCCTTGCGGCGCGCCAGCACGGCCGCCTCCCGCAGGAGTTCGGTGGAGACGGAGAACGGGGAGCAGGGCGCGACGCCCACGCGCAGCATCGAGTCGGGCGACGGGTCGTGGTGGGCGTCGACCGCCGCCTCGGTGGCGGCGAGCGCCTCGTCGGTGGTCTCGACGGCGAAGTCCGGCGGCAGCCCGCCGGCGGAGGCGCCGAGGTCCATCGACCCCCGGGTGGGGTGGAAGCGGACGCCGAGTTCGCGGGCGGCGCGGATCTCGGCGCCGAGCAGGTCCCCGGCGCCGCGCGGGAAGACGTAGTGGTGGTCCATGGCCGTGGTGACCCCGCCGCGCGCCATCATGGCCAGGGAGGCGCGGGCGGCCTCGTACACCATCGGCTCGTCGATGCGCGCCCAGACGGGATAGAGGGCGGTGAGCCAGTCGAACAGCCCGGAGTTCTGGGCGAGTCCGCGGGTGAGCCACTGGTAGAAGTGGTGGTGGGTGTTGACCAGGCCGGGGGTGGCGAGGTGGCCGGTGCCGTCGACGCAGCGGACGACGCCCTCCCGCGGCTCCGGCTGCTCCGGCGCGGGGCCGGGTCCGACGGACTCGATCCTGTTGCCCGCGATGACGATGTGCCCCGAGGGGTGTTCGGTGTCGTGGGCGTCCACGGTGGCGATGGCGCAGTTCTCGATGACGGTGCGGGCCGGTGGGGTTGCGGTCACTGCGTTCCCTTCGGGTCACGGACGGGCCGGGTGCACCGGGATGCGCTGCCGCGCCCCCTCGCGGAGCACGGTGGCCTCGATGAGGCCGTAGGGCCGGTCGGCCGCGTAGTAGACCTCGTTGTCGTTCTTGAGGCCGAAGGGCTCCAGGTCGACGAGGAAGTGGTGCTTGTTGGGGAGGGAGAGGCGTATCTCCTCGACCTCGGGGAGGTGTTCGACGACGCGGGTGCCCATCGCGTAGAGCGTCTGCTGGAGCGAGTAGGAATACGTACCGGCGAAGGCGTGCAGCAGGTGGTCGCGGGCGCGGGCCCAGGAGGCGTCCCAGTCGGCGTCCGTACTGCCGTGCCGCCAGCGGGCGTTGACCTGGGTGGCGAGGACGCGGTCCCGTGTCTCGGGGAGCGTGGTGTAGCGGTCCTTGACGTAGCCGTGGAACTCGGAGTCGGTGGAGTTGAGCACCACGAGGCCCTCCAGCCCGGAGACGACCTCCCACTCCTCGCCGTCGTACCGGACCTCGGCCGTACGGGTCTCCCGCCCGGCGCGGACGAACGAGTGCCGGGCCCCGCCGGCGTCCGGCGCCTCGATGCGGTCCCAGGCGTACTCCTCGACGCGGATCAGCGCCGAGCCGATCGGCTCCTGGCTGCCGACGAAGTGGCGGGCGAGCCGGATCCCGAACTCCTCGGCGGAGGCGATGCCGTGCTCCTTGGCGAAGGCGAAGACGGTGTTCTTGGTGGCGTCCGTGGTGAGGACGTGGGTGTTGGCGCCCGTGAGGTGGACGTCGTCCATGTTGCCGGAGAGCGAGACGGAGACGTTGAGGTCCTTGAGGTGGTGGGTGGAGCCGTTCCGGGTGATCCGGACGACGCGGGTCTCGGCCTTGCCGTACTGGTTCTGGCCGAGCACCGCCCGGCGGGGTTCTGCGGTCATTTCCCTGCTAGCTCCCTCGGTAGACGGAGTAGCCGAAGGGGCTGAGCAGCAGCGGCAGATGGTGGTGCTCGCCCGCCGTGACGGCGAGGACGGCCGTCACCTCGGGGAAGAACGCTGCGCCTCCGGCCGGTTCACGGGTCAGGTAGGGCTCGGTGTCGAACTGCAGCCGCGCGTGGGTGGCGTCCGCCGGGAGCGGCGGCAGCCGGGCGCAGCGTCCGTCGGTGTCGGTGGCCGCCGTGCCGAGCTCTCTCCAGGGCCCGGCGCCGGTGCGGGCGGCGAGCGCGACGGCGATCCCGGCGGCGGGGCGGCCGGCGGCGGTGTCCAGGACGTGGGTGGAGACGGTGGCGGTGTCCGCCCCGACGAGGGCGGCCAGCCGCAGCCGGTTGATCCCGGCCAGCTCGGCGCGGACGATCTCCCGTTCCTCGTCGGGGGAGTTGGCGATGCGGCGGCGGACGGCGTCGCGCAGCTCGGCGGCGGTCAGTCCGCTCGCGCGGACGAGGAAGACGTGCCCGAACTTCTCCTGGTAGGCGAGGTTGAGCCCGAGCATCTCGGCCAGGAGGTCGGCGGGGGCGTCCGCCATGCCGCGCTGTTCGCGGGCCGAGCGGTCGTCCCCGTCGGCCGGCCGGCCGATCGGGGGGTGCGCGGACATCGCCTCCGCGAGGTCCTTCTCGTCCAGTGCCGCGAC
This sequence comes from Streptomyces sp. AV19, assembly GCF_015999245.1. Lineage (GTDB taxonomy): Bacteria > Actinomycetota > Actinomycetes > Streptomycetales > Streptomycetaceae > Streptomyces. Next base: position 309,601 of record NZ_JAEAMR010000022.1, read on the forward strand.
CGCCGCGTCGGAGGCGGCGAGCAGGGTCCGGGCGTCGGGGTAGGGGCGGCGCGCCAGCAGCGCGCCGGCCCAGGTGGTGCTCGCGCAGACCCCCAGCAGCGCGGTGCGGGCCGCGCCGTCGTCCGCCGCGTTGAACCGGGCCAGCCCCGGCGTCGAACTCGAAGTCACGGGAACCTCCGTGGCGCTCGCGGCCGCGCTCCGACGGCCGGGCTGCGGACAGCTAACGCTCTCACGGACGGGACGTCAACAGTTTGTTGAAAACCCTTTGCCGAAGGCAGAACTGCCGTTCGCGTTCGAGGTAGTTGTCAACCTTGCCACTACCCCGTGACCGCGTTCCCGGTCACGAGCCAGCTGACCCCGGCCGCCTTGACATCCCGGGCGCGCCGGGCGGCCCGAGGTGCGGGAGCGGATGGACTCCGTTGAGTACGGGCTCGACGACGACCCGGTCCCCCGCGTCCGCCTGGCGGCGGAGGGCGGCCCGGGCAGGGCGCCCGCCGACTTCGAGGAGCTGAGCGTTGCCATCCGCCCCCGGGACCTGAGCCTCGGCTGTTGCAAGGTCCGCCCTACCATCGGATGCGAAGTCACCAAGCACCCGACCCTCTTGAGGTGGCCATGGCCAGTTGGGCGGACCTGACCACAGGCAAGCGCATCAAGGCACTGCGCGGCTCAGACATGACGCAACAGGGCCTCGCCGAGGCGGCCGGCGTCTCCTTGGCCCTGGTACAGAAGGCCGAGCAGGACAAGGGCGATCTGTCTGTGGGTTCGTTGCTGAAGTTCGCTGCGGCGCTGCGGACCGACGTGTCCGTGATCCTCGGCCAGCAAGCGCCGAGGCAGGGCATGAACCGGGAGGACCGAACAGCACTACGGCGCCTCTCGGATGCTGTGCACGAGAGCGCACTCGGCGAATGGGAAGGAATCGAGGACCCGAGCAGCGTTCAGGAGCTTGCCCGAGCCCGCGATGCGGCGTGGGACGCCTACTGGATCAGCGACAACACTGCGGTCAGCACACTCGCTTCGAAGGTCCTTCTGGAGGGCCATGTACGGTTCGCGACTGCGACAGACGCCGAACGGGCAAAGCTAGGAGTGATCCTCGCGAGTACCTACCGAGTTGCCGCTTCCTGCGCCAACGGGTTCGGGCAACGTGATCTCGCCTTGGGTGCGCTGGTCTCGGCGAAGCGGTGGGCCACCATGGCCGATGACCCCGTGCTCCTCGCACTGTTGGAATCCACCTTGTCGTGGGTGTACCTGCGAGGTGCCAAGCTGCCCCGGGCCGTGGCTGTTGCCGAGCGAGCCGCCCTAGCCGTGGAGCCCAGCTTCAGCCGTGCGACGCAACCGGAACTCGTCGCGTACGGACGATTGATGATCTCCGCTGCGGTAGCCGCTTCGCGCCGCGAGGATGAGGACTCAGCCAAGAACTACCTGTCGCAGGCAACAGCAGCCGCAGCCCGCCTCGGCGGAGACGTGGACCTGTACGGCACAAGCTTCGGTCCTACGGCGGCGAAGGCCGAAGCCGTGGGTGTCCATGTCGCGCTGAGGAACTACGGGCACGCACTGAAGCTCGCCACCGAGCCAGGGATGCGGGAACTCCCCGGCAACATGTCCACGGTTGCGCGGAACCGGTACCGGCTGGACGTGGCCCTGGCTCAATGCGCGGCAGGGCTTTATGACCAGGCCGGCGACACACTCATCGAGGTTGGGCTCGAAGCCCCGGAGTGGGTGCGTCATCAAGCTCTCCCTGGGGTGATCGGGCGACGCCTCGCAAAGGTCTCGTCTGCAAAGGTTCGCAGTATCGGCGAACTCATCGGCGTGCCCTTGATCGCATAGCTCCTACAGAGCGTACGAGTCTGCTCACGCGATCTTCGGGACTCGTACGCTGCATCGCTTCATCCTCGTTGCCCGCCCCTGCAAGATGCCCACATGGTCGGCAACCAGCGAGCCAAACCTCAACTCACCAAGAGTGCACGCCGTTCATCGGGGGATCACGCGCGTCGGCGCAACCTGGTGGACGCGGCCTCCGGCTTCACCTCGTCGGTCGAACAGTTCCGGTGCGTCATCTACGTCCGGGGGCTGACGGTGGCTGACGCACTGCTCGCACATCAGGAATGCGAAGACTGCGCTTACGCCCTCGGCTGGCACGTCGTGGCCGCGGTCGTCTGGGCCGAAGAACAGCCTTCAACGACAGAGGAAGCCGAGCTCGAACGCGCTCTCGGCTACCTCTCGCGTCGTGAGGCGAAGGCCGTCCTGACCGTTCACCCCTCCATGCTGCCGCGCTGCAAGGCCGAGTGCCGCACCTTCATGGCCTCGATCGAGGCCAACAACGGCTTCGTGCACTTCAGGCGGTCCGCGGAAGCCGAAGATGAATCCCGGATTCTGGACGAACTACATGGGAGTGCTCAGGGGCCTCTCGCAGGGATGGTGAGCATGGTCCCCCGTGAGGGGAACTGGGCCGTGGATACCCGGGACAACCGGGTGGGCCAGGTGATGAAGAAGCGGTGGAGCAGCATTCGGCTCTGCGCGCCCAACAGCGGGGGCGAATGGGAGTGTCCCCCCGACAAGGTCCGGATCGCGACCAAGGCGGAACTCCAAGAGGCTGGGGCCTGGAGGGACGCATGACCGCGAGCCGAGGCTCCACTATGACGTTACGGGTCTCCCGTGACAGCGGGCAGAACTACGGGCCGGCCACGGTCTATTCGCCGGGCAAGAACTCGCACCCGATCATCGGCCCCGGCTTCCCGCCGTGCTCCTGCCCCACCTGCCGTCCGAAGGATCTCCCGGCCGCCGACGAGCAGGGCCCACGGTGAGCCCGGACGAACCGGAGTCCCTGCCGTCGCCGAACTGCATTGAATCCAGCGGGGGCAGCATCGCACCCCACGCCCTGCCGCGTACATCGACCTGAACGGAACCCGCTATGACAAACTCCCGTCGCAGCATCGCCAAGACCGGCCGACCGAGAGCCCGGCGCCCCGACCTCGACAACGCGTGGCGCCACGTCGTTACGGTCCCGCACTCCTCCGGTCGGGCCGCATCGGCCGACGGCAGCAAGGAACACTGCCGAGTGTGCCTGACGAAGATCGCGGCCATTCGGGAAGCTCAGCGGCGGGGCGACATCCGCGCAGAGGAGCAGCATGCAACTGCCCTCTCCTGGCACTGGCACCACGATCACCTTGCCGTGCAGACCTGACCGGCTCCACTCGGTTTCCAGCCCCCTCTCTGCTGTGTGATGCCGGGGTGTGGCCACGGCCCCTTGTGTCGTGGCCACCAACAGAGAGGTGGGCCCGCCCGATCAGGCGTCTCCTTGACACTGGAGAGCCGGGCGGGCAGCCTCCCGGCTGCGCAGGGAGCCGGAAGGACCCAAAGTCCTGTCCCGCCACGCTTGTCCCGGCCAGGAATAGCGGGTCGGCAAGTGGCGACGACGCAAGGAAAAGCCCCACGTTGATCCAGGCCAACGAGTGAAAGGGCAAGAGGTATGACGACTGCTGCGTTACCGGCCGGGCAGACCACCACTCGGTTCTTGTGGGTGGACCTGACACGGAAGTGCCAGCTCACATGCACGCACTGCTACAACGCCTCGGGACCGCAGGGCAACCACGGCACCATGTCCCGTGAGGGCTGGATCGGCGTCCTGGACCAAGCCGCAGCATGCGGCGTGCGGGACATCCAGTTCATCGGCGGCGAGCCGACCATGCACCCGGCGTTCGCGGAGCTGGTGGACCACGCGTTGAACGTCGGCCTCAAGACCGAGGTCTACAGCAACCTGGTGCACGTCCGTCCGTCGCACTGGGAGTTGTTCCAGCGTGAGGGAATGTCACTGGCCACGTCGTACTACTCGAACGCGGCTGCGGAACACAACAAGGTCACCGGCCGTCCGAGCCATGCCAGGACTCGCGCCAACATCGTCAAGGCGCTCGAACTCGGCATCCCCATCCGAGTCGGCATCATCGGGGACGACGAGCAGATCATCGAGGCGGCGAAGGCCGACCTGGAGTCGATGGGCGTCAGTCGGATCGGCACCGACCACATCCGGGCGTTCGGACGGGCCTCCGGAGGCCAGAAGCCGGCGGCATCGGGTCTGTGTGGCGGGTGTGGTGACGGCCGAGCTGTGATCGGCCCGGACGGCAACGTCGCGCCGTGCGTCTTCTCCACCTGGATGGGTGTCGGCAACGTCCTCAACGACTCGTTGGCCTCTATCCTGAGCGGTCCCGCCCTGTCCGAGGCCGTTGACTCCCTACGAGCCGACTGGGGGAAGAAGGACAAGGACAACGACCAGAACCAGGAATGCCGTCCTGACTGCGTCCCGAAGAACCCATGCGACCCGCGGTGCGAGCCGAACGATGCGTGCCGTCCAGGCACGCCGACTACTTGCCGCCCCAGAGTCTGAAGTGCTTGAAAGGAACCGATTTGACCGAACTGCCCGACGGGCACTTCCGAGCACTGATCCGCCCGTACACCGGCGAAGTCGATCAAGTGCATGTTCCGAAGCAGGGGTTCACTACGGACTTCGCTGCGGTCATCGACAGTGAGAAGGGGTCCTTCTTCGTCAAGGCCATGTTCAACCGGCCGGGAGGACGACGGGACTCCATCCTCCGGGAACGGGCAATCAACCCGTACGTACAGCCTCTCTCGCCCCGAGTGCTATGGAGCGTTGACGGAGACGACGCCGGGTGGATCATCCTCGGGTTCGAAGTCATCGACGGGCGCGACCTGGACTTCGAGCCGGACTCGCCGGATCTCCATATCGCCGTGGGCCTTCTCAACCGTGCGGCGAGCCTGGAGCTGCCCGACGTCGCACGGGACTGGCGGGAAGACCGGTGGGACGCCTACGTGAGAAGCGAAGACGAGTTGACTTTCTTCCGTGGTGACGCTCTGCTGCATACCGATATCAACCCGTCCAATACGATGGTGGGAGATGCGGGCGCATGGCTTATTGACTGGTCATGGCCCACACGCGGGGCAGCGTTCATCGATCCTGCCTGTTTCGTCGTGCAGCTGATCTCCGCCGGCCACAGCCCCGAATCCGCCGAGGGGTGGGCAGCCCGCTGTACCGCGTGGGAGAACGCGGACCCGAAAGCGATCGACGCGTTCGCCGCAGCCGATCTGCGCATGCACCGGGCCATCGCCGACCGGCGTCCCGATGAGGCGTGGCTCACGGCCATGGCGGAAGCAGCTCAGGCATGGGCGGACCACCGAGGCATCCCCGAGGTGGGGCCGTAAGCCACCTGCCCATGTCATGCCCAGTGGCCGCATCAGCTGTTGCCGAGGAAGCTCCCGGAGCTCCGGCGGCCGCCGCCGGGGCTTCACCATGCACCCTTGCCCAGGGCAGAACTACCGTTCACGATTCAGGTAATTGTAGACCGTGAACCGGCTGACCCCCAGGGCCGCCGCCACCGTCTCCACGCCGTGACGCAGAGCGAAGGCCCCCCGGGCCTCCAAGGCGCGCACGACCAACTGCTTGGCCCTGCGGTCGAGTTCGGCGAGCGGCACGCCGTGCTGCCGTTCCAGTTCACCCAGGATGCGTTCGAGCGAGTCGGACAGCTGTGGCAGCCGGACGGCCACCACCTCGCGCCCCTCCCAGGAGAGCACCACGTCGTCCGCCCCCGCCTGGCCGGGGTCGAGCATCCGCCCGCCCACCGCGGCCACGAGGGGCGCGACCGCCGCCCGGAACCGCTCGCTCTCGCCGCCGCTCACGCGCCGGCCTCGCCGACGACGTTCACCTGCAGGGACACCCGCGTGGCGCCCGCCCGGATCGAACGGCGCAACAGCTCGTCCACGGCGGCGAGTACGGCATCGGCCCCGCCCTCCGCGGTGTTGCCGAACGGGCCGACGTCCACGGAGTCCAGACCGGCGCCCTGCACGACCTCCCGGGCGACCACGGCGTGCGGCGGGGCGTGCTCCAAGTCGAACGGCTCCGTGGTGAATTCCACTCTCAAGCGCACCATGCGACCACGGTAGCGCCGAGCCTTTGGTGACGTGGATCACACTTGCCGGTTCTGGGGCATTACATCCATCATTGTAGTGGCCAATGATTTAACTGCCGTCGTTTCAGGATCTCCTGCGAGACGTCCCGAATGATCCGCACCGCTCCGGCCCAGGGACGGCCCGCTTCCGAGGCCCCGAAGCCCCACGGCTCGCGATCAATGACCCGCGGCACCCCGCTCCCCTGCCGCGCACGACAGTTCCCTACCGCACATGGCGATGACGGAGAACGATGTGACCCCACCCGCGTTACCCGACAGCCCGCCGTCGGCACCCCTTCCCCACCCGGGCCCGTTCACGCTCCCCCTGAAGGGCCCCGACCCCCTGAAGGACCCCGCCGCCACGATCCTCACCGAGAGACTCGTGCCGGACGACCTGTGGCGCCTGATCAGCGAAGCCCTCCCGACCGCGCCGAAACGCCCCCAGGGCGGCGGCCGGCCCCGGGCCGGCGACCGCGAAGTCCTCGCCGCCATCGTGTTCCTGGCCGGCTCCGGATGCAGCTGGCGGCAACTGCCGCCGGTCTTCGGGGCCTCCTGGCAGACCGTGCACCGCCGGTTCACCGAATGGACGGGCGCGGGCCTGTGGGACTCCCTGTGCGCGGCCACCGCCGACCGCCACGGGACCCCGATCCGCGCCGACTGGACCCGGACCGTCTGCCACCAGATCCGCAAACGGGCCGGGCTGCCGTGCATGGCCGGCAGGATTCCACCGACAGGAGGCTGAAAACCGGCAGACAGGAGGACGAAGAACGCCACGAACGGCCTGCCGGGCGGCAGTTGGCGCCGCCCCGGCGGGGCCGTTCCGCATGACGCGGACTCTTGACAGCCGTTCGGGGCGCGGGCACTCTCCATTCCACTCAACGGAGTTGACTTTCCGTCATGCGGAATTTCCTGCGCGGAAGGAGTCGCTCGAAGTGCCCCTCCCCGATCTCCCCGATCCCCGTCTCCCCGATCCCCGTCTCCCCGATCCCCGTCTCGCCGTGAACCTCTCGCTCCTGTTCACCGAACTCCCGCTCCTGGAACGCCCCGCGGCCGCGGCGGCCGCCGGCTTCCGCGCCGTCGAACTCTGGTGGCCCTGGCCGGACGACCCGGCTCCCCCACCCGCCGGACTCGCCGCCCTGCGCGACGCGCTGACCGCCGCCGGGACCCGGCTCGTCGGGCTCAACCTCTACGCCGGCCGGCTCCCCGGCCCCGACCGCGGTGCCCTGTCCCTGCCGGGCCCGGAGTCCGAACGCTTCCGCGCCAACCTCCCCGTCGCCGCGGACTTCGCGGCGTCCCTGGGCTGCACGGCCCTCAACGCCCTGTACGGCAACCGCCTCCCCGGCGTCGACCCGCGCGTCCAGGACGCGCTCGCGCTGGAAAACCTCGTCCTGGCCGCCCGCGCCGCCCACCGGATCGGCGCCCGCCTGCTCGTCGAGGCCCTCAACTCACCCGAATCCCCTGCCTATCCCCTGGTCACCGCCGACGCGGCCGTCGCGCTCGCGGACCGGGTCAACGCGGCCACGGGCCTCGGCAACACCGCGTTCCTCATGGACCTCTACCACCTCGCGCGGGGCGGCGCGGACCTGGACGACGTCATCGACCGGCACGCCGCCGCCACCGGGCACGTCCAGTTCGCCGACTGCCCCGGCCGCGGCGCCCCCGGCACCGGCGCGCTCGACCTCGCCGCCCTCGCCGCCCGGCTGCGCGCGGCCGGTTACGAGGGCTGGATCGCCCTGGAGTACCGCCCCTCGGGCCCGACCGCCGGCGAACTGGCCCGCGCCTTCCCCCGTCGAGAGGACGTCTCATGACCGCCCCGCTCCCCCGCGTGGCGTGGATCGGTCTCGGCGTCATGGGCTCGCCCATGGCCGAGAACCTGCTCCGCGCCGGCCATCCGGTCACCGGGTACACCCTCGAACAGCACAAGCTCGACCGGCTCGCCGGGCACGGCGGCACCCCCGCCCGCTCCGTGGCCGAGGCCGTCCGCCACGCCGACGTGGTCGTCACCATGCTGCCCGCCGACGCCGACGTGGAGTCCGTCGCGCACGGCGGGGCCGGGATCCTGGCGAACGCCCGGCCCGGCGCGCTCCTCGTCGACATGTCAACCGTCGCCCCGCGCACGGCCGTCGCGCTCGCCGAAGCCGGTGCCCGGCGCGGTCTGCGGGTGCTGGACGCGCCGGTCTCCGGCGGCGAGGCCGGGGCCGTCGAGGGCTCGCTGTCGGTCATGGCCGGCGGCCCGCCGGAGGTCTTCGCGGCCGCCCGGCCGCTCCTCGGCGTGGTCGGCGGCACCGTCGTGCACTGCGGCCCGCACGGCGCCGGGCAGACCGTCAAGGCCGCCAACCAGCTGATCGTCGCCGCCGGACTCCAGGCGTGCGCCGAGGCCGTCGTCCTCCTGGAACGGTCCGGGGTGGACCTCGACGCCGCCCTCGACGTGCTCGGCGGCGGGCTCGCCGCCTCCGCCGTCCTCACCCGCAAACGCCACAACTTCCTCGGGCGCGACTTCACCCCCGGCTTCCGCATCGACCTCCACCACAAGGACATGGGCATCGTCACCGCCGCCGCCCGCGAGGCCGAAGTCACCCTGCCGCTCGGCACGTTGATGGCCCGGCTGATCGCCGAGGCCCGGGAGAGGGGCGACGGCCACCTGGACCACTCCGCGCTGCTGCGCGGCGTCGAACGGACGGCGGCCCGGTGAAGCCCGCCGCCCGGATCCCCGCCATGGGCGCGGCCGTGCACATCCTCAAGGACGAGGGCGTCACCATCGCCTTCGGCTGCCCCGGTGCCGCCAACCTCCCGCTCTACCGGGCGATGGAGGCCGACGGCGGCATCGAGCACCTCGTCGTCCGCCACGAGACGGCCGCGGCGCACATGGCCGACGGCTGGGCCCGCACCAACGGCCGTGTCGGCGTGGCCCTGGCGACCTCCGGACCGGGTGCCACCAACCTCGTCACCGGCCTCTACACCGCGCACGCCGACTCGGTGCCGATGGTCTGCCTCACCGGCCAGGCCGTCTCCGGCAAGCTGCACCAGGAGGCGTTCCAGGCCGTGGACATCGCGGCCGTCGCCGCCCCCGTCACCAAGTGGGCCGTCCAGGTCAAGGAGGCGGCGCAGATCCCCTGGACGCTCCGCGAGGCGTTCCGCACCGCGCGCGAGGGACGCCCCGGACCGGTGCTCGTCGACATCCCGCTGGACGTCGCCCGGCGCGAGATCGCCTATGACCCGGCGGCCGACGCCCGGCTGCCCGTCCGCGCCTGCCCGCCGCACGGCCCGTCCGTCGAGGCCGCCCTCGACCTGCTGCTGGCCGCCGAACGGCCGCTGCTCCTGGCCGGCGGCGGGGTGATCCTCGCCGGCGCGGCGGACGAACTGCGCGCCCTCGCCGAGCAGCTGGGCCTCCCGTTCCAGGTCACGCTGATGGGCAAGGGTGCGGTCGAGGACGACCACGAGCTCAACATGGGCACCACCGGCATCCAGACGTCCCAGCGGTACGCCAACGCCTCGTTCCTGGAGGCCGACTTCGTCCTCGCCGTCGGCGCCCGCTTCGGCGACCGCCACACCGGAGGGGACCTCTCTGTCTACCGGGGCGGGCGCGTCTTCGTCCAGGTCGACGTCGAACCCACCCAGCTGGGCCGGGTGATCGAGCCGGACCTCGGGATCGTCGCGGACGCCCGCGCCTTCCTCGCCGCCCTGCGCTCGGCGGCCGCCGCGCGCGGCGCGCGCCCGGACATCGGCCCCTGGCGCGCCCGCTGCGCCGAACTCAAGCGGACGCTGGTGCGCCGCGAGGACTTCGACACCGTCCCCGTCAAGGCCCCCCGGATCTACCGGGAGCTCAACGGGCTGCTGGACGAGGACGCGTACGTGGTCACCGCCATCGGCCTGTACCAGATCTGGGGCGGCCAGCACCAGAAGGCCCACCGGCCCCGCCACTACCAGGTCTGCGGCCAGGCCGGCCCGCTCGGCTGGGAACTCCCGGCGGCCATCGGCGTCCGCAAGGCCTTGGAGGGCATGGGCCGCGCGGACACCGACGTGGTCGCGGTCGTCGGCGACTACGGCTTCCAGTACACCATCGAGGAACTGGCCGTGGCCGCCCAGTACGACATCCCCCTCGTGCTGGTCATGCTCAACAACGAGTACCTGGGCCTGATCCGCCAGGCGTCCCTCGGCTACGGCATGAACTACCAGGTGGACATCCACTACGACGCGACCGGCACCGACCACGTCAAGATCGTGGAGGCGTACGGCTGTTCAGCGCGGCGCGTCGTCGAACCGGCGGACATCAGGCCCGCGCTGGAGTGGGCGCGCGAGCGCGCCGCCACCACCTCGCGCCCCGCCCTCGTCGAGATCATGATCGAGCGCGAGGCCAACACCCCGCACGGGCCGGACATCGACGCCGTCCGCGAGTTCGAGGCTCCGCCCGTGGTCGCCTAGACGTCCGGACGGCGGCGCCCGCACCTGCCGCGCACGCGCCGCGGAGCCGCCGTCCGGACTCCCCCTTCGGCCATTCGCGCCCCCGACGGCGTCCGCATCATGGACTATGGAGTGCCCCGGTCCTACGGACTTGTTCGCTTTCGCTGGAGCCGACCATGGCCAAGAGCGTGCCGGTGCCCTGCCCGACGTGCGGCAAGGAGCACCCGTTCACTCCCCCCACCTACCCCTGCGCCTGTGGCGCGCCCCTGACCCTGCCCGTTCCGCCGGGCGCCGCCCCGCAGTTGCTCGCCCACCGCACCTGGCAGGAGAGCTGGGTCGCGGTCCGCTGCGCGGGCTGCGGACGCCAGGGCCAGTGGCCCAGGCCGGAGTTCGACTGCGCCTGCGGCGCCGTCCTCCAACTGCCCGTCGAGAACCCGCCGGCGGCGGACGACGAGACGCGCCCCGCCGTCCGCCGCGCCACCCGCGCCGCCTTCCGCCCGGTCACGATCCGCACCGAGCGCGACGCGGTCACCGCCGCCCAGCGCTATCTGCGCTGGCTCGGCTACACGCATGTGCAGCGCCCGGCACACCGTGCCGCCGCCGGCGGCGGTCTCGTCGACCTGGCGGCGAACGGCCTCGTCGTCCGGGTGGACCCGACAACCCTGCCCACGACCGTGCGCGACATCGAGTGCCTCTGGCTGTACGCCCTGACCGACGACTCCACCGGCGTGTGCTTCTCCCTGGCCGGCTACACGACCGAGGCCCGGGCCCAGGCGGACGCCCTCGGTCTGCCCCTGTTCGTCATGGACCTCACCGGTGCGCCGCGGGCGCTCAACTCCTGCGCCGAGGAACTGGTCCGCAGACGGTGAACCGTCCCTTTTCCGGGCTGCGTCGCCCTTCTCAGCTGCGTTGCTCCGCGACCTTCGACAGGGCGATCACGCTCGCCACGGTCTCGGCCGCCTCCAGCTTCCACGCCTCCAGGGCGTCCATGCCGGAGTTGACCACGTCGTCGAAGAATCCTGTCCGTCCGGCTGCGGGTTCCCCGTCCGCCGACCGCGCGGACTCCTGCGCGGACGTGGCGGACGGCTTGGAGAGCACGCCCAGGAAAGCGGCGGCTCGGAGGGTCATTACGGCGACGGTGCGCATGAAGTACCTCTAATCCGCTCATCGGCTGAGACACATCACGACTTGCCCTGGGCACTCTCGCGACATGCCCTGTGTCACTCGGTGTCACTCGCACGAGGACGACACGCAGATACGAAAACGTTTCCCCGTCAATGAGTTCGGGGACCCCACCCAGGCACTTGCTTCACGGTGAGCATCCCCGGCCCCCGGGGCGGGCAAAACGATCCGCTCGACACTTCACTCAACTGAGGTAATTACCGGACAGGTTGGGTATTTCACCGTCCGCCGCCCGCCAACTCCTCCAAGTGCGTCACCAGCACCTCCTCGCACCGAGCCGGGCCGAGGACGTCCGGATGCACCACGGCCGCCTGCCCGAGACCGTCCAGCAGTGCGGCCAGCCGTTCGACCTCGACGCCGAGGTCGCGGCCGTGCGGCAGCGTACCGGACTCGTCGAGCCGGACGAGGACGCGGCGCAGAAGCCGCCGCGTACCGACGGCGGTCTGCCTCGCGATCTCCGCGAACGCCGGATCGGTGCGCGCGGCGAGGGTGAACTCCAGAAAGACGACGACCTCCGCGCGTCGGCGCCCGTCGAGCGGCAGCAGCTCCGACAGCAGCCCGGCCACCAGCCGCAGCCGCTCCGCGCGAGCGTACGCGCCCAGGTCCCCGATTTCCTCCACGCCGCACAGCAGCCGCCTGGTGACCCGGTCGAGCATCGCCCGCATCACAAACTCCATCAACTCCCGCTGCCCCGCGAAGTAGTGGCGCACCGATCCGATATTGAGCCCCGCTTCGCCGGCGACGGCGCGGAGGGAGGCGCGCTGGAGGCCGTCGCGTACGACGACGCGGAACAGGGCGTCGACGACGTCGCGGCGACGGGCTTCGGGGTCCACGATTTTCGGCATGGAGTTTTTCTATCACGGGCGTGATAAATTCTTTCGTATCACGCATGTGATAAATAGAAGGGGGCTCCCCGTGGAGCGGTTCCTCGACCTCATACTCATCAGGTACGGCCTGGTGGCGGGCGGCCTGGCCGTCCTCGCCCTGGTGGTCTTCGTCATCGCCCTGCTCCTCAAGCGCCGCGGCAGCCTCACTCGGGCCCGGCGCTACGGCGACCCCGCCACGCAGGCGCTCCTCCGCGCAGCGGTCCGGCGGTTGGAGGGCCGGGGCGACCGGCGGTGATGGGCGCTTGCCGGTGGGTCACCCTCTCAAAGTCTCAGGCCCGGGGACAGCTTCGCCCTTGGCCGATCGCCTCGTGGCGGTCCAAGGAATTGCGATCAACGCGGACTGTGCGGAAGGCTTCACGGACCTGTGGCGCCCTGAGCCGGGATCGCCAACCCGGGACGCGGACAGCCCCATAGGCTCACTGCAAGAGCGCATAACCCGAGAGGTGGACCAATCGGTGACCATGGAACCCATCGGCAGCCCGCGCGTCCCGCCGATGCCCGAGCGCACGCCCAAGGCTCTCCGGGCTGCCATCTCCCAGCACACACCCGACCTGCTGCCCGACTTCGACGCGCACTGGAAGAAGTACATCGCCGACGCCTACGACCTCGCGCCGGTGCCGGCCTTCATGATGCGCTGGTGGGTGGAGTTCGCCATCGCCCGGAACCCCGAGCTCGACGCGCACCTCCACGACCTGGAGACCCGGGCCGGCGCTGCGACGACCAACGCCGAGGCCCAGGAACTGCTGGAAGAAGCGGCCCGCATCCGGCACGCCCTGCGAAGCCTGGAGCCCGGCGAGTGAGCGACGACATCATGGGGCCGCCCTGGAAGATCGACTGGCGGACGGATGCCGGGGCATATCGCGACTCACTGCCGAAGGACGTCCGGGAAACGCTCGTAGAAGCCTTGGTGGACGTCAACACCGCCCCGGACCCGTACCGGCCCGGTCCCGACATCCCGGTGGAGCCGGAACGCTCCACCCGGTTCCGAGGCCCGCACATCTTCTACTTCGACAGCGGCCGTGGATGGGCCCGGTTCACCTTCGTCCGGCGCTCCGAGGATCCCCAGATCGTCATCGAAGAGCTGTTCTGGCAATGAACCGGCATGGGCACAGGCCCTCCCCCCACCGCCGGGGGGAGCGACTCGCCGCCCCTCCCTATGCCTCCCGCCCGCCCACGCGGCCCGCGTGGACCACCTCACCCCCGTGGAGGCGGTCCACGACGGACCCGCGCACACGCGAGAGCCGGCCGTTGCTCCGGGACGGCGGCGCTCGCATCCCGATTGCGGGATGGCCACGACGTTAGTCAGGCCCTCGGAGGCAGTATTGGAAAAATGTAGGATCTGCGGCACGAGCCCTCGTGTTCCGGTGTTGTTCTGTGCTCCGAAGGGAGTGCGGTGTGGTCGACCAGACAGCTGTGCTCAGCACCCCCGTGCCCGGATCCGCCGAACTCGCCTACCGCGCCCCTCATCCCCGCCTCGCCGGACTTGTGCTCACGTACACGGGCGAGGACCGGTCACCCGCGCAGCCACTGCTGCGACGGGTGATGGCGCTGGCGACCGTGGTCCTCGTGATCGACTTCGAGCCGCCGATCCGGCAGGTGGTCACCGACATCCGCCCACCGGCACGGCAGCACCCGACGGCCTCCCTGGTCTCCGGGCTGAGCGACCGCCCGATGCTGATCGAGCAGACCGGGCGGGCCTACGGCATGACGGTGCAGCTGACTCCGCCGGGCGCCCGCGCATTGTTCGGACTTCCACTGAACGAGATCACGAACACGACCCTCGGTCTCGACGATCTGTTGGGCGTCAGCGCCCGGCGGCTGACCTGCCGGCTCGCCGAAGCCCCCGACTGGCCTTCGAGGTTCCGGCTGCTGGACAGCTACCTGATCGCCCGGATCGGCGCCGGACCCGAACTGGCGGCACCGGTCCGGCGGGCCTGGCAACGGCTGACGGCCCTGTCGGGTGACGTGCGGATCGGCACGCTGGCGGACGAAGTGGGCTGGTCCCGGCAGCACTTGAACGCCCGGTTCCACCAGGAGATCGGACTGCCGCCCAAGACCGTGGGCCGCATCGCACGGTTGCAGAAGACCTTGTCCTTCATGGGCGACGCCGGGCGGTTCTCCTGGGCCGACGCCGCCGCGGCCTGTGGCTTCACCGACCAGCCGCACCTCAACCGCGACTTCCGGATGCTCGCCGGCTGCACCCCGACCGATCTCCGCACCCTCATGACCGACTGGTCCGGCCTGCTGACGGGCAATCCGCTCATGACCCATCGGCCACTGCTCCGTCGCATAACGGATGGAATGTCCGGGCCGCTTTGACATTCATCGCACAAGATCCAGAACTGCCGTCGCAATCCGGCCATAATCGATCCATGGGAAAGAGCTACGAGCGAATAGACGGCAGGCTGCGCACGTTCATCGAGGCGCAGCACATCTTCTTCACCGCGACAGCGCCGCTGGACGGCGACGGCACCATCAACCTCTCACCCAAGGGCCTGAACGGCTCGTTCGCCGTGATCGACGAACTCACGGTGGCCTACCTCGACTTCGCCGGCAGCAACGCCGAGACGATCGCCCACCTGCGCGAGAACGGCCGCATCACCTTGATGTGGTGCGCCTTCGACGGCCCGCCCAACATCGTCCGCGTGCACGGGCGCGGAGAGCCGGTCTTCCGTGACGACGCGCGCTGGGCCGGGCTGATGGCGCACTTCCCGGACATCGACCCGGCCCTGCACGGCCTGCGCGCGATCATCGTCGTCACCGCCGAGAAGATCCGCGACACCTGCGGGTACGCCGTCCCGTTCATGACCTACGACGGGGACCGCCCGCTGCACGCGTCGCGCTTCGCGCGCGAGACGGACGACACGCTGGACGCGTACTTCCGGAAGAAGGAGCACGTCGCGACCAGCATCGACGGCCTGCCGGGGCTGCCGCTGCCCCTGCCGCCGTTGCCGCGGACCGCGTGAAGCCCGGTCCGGTCGGGCGCCCACGCTGTCTGTGCCTGCCGGCTTCTCGCATCGGCCGGCGGGTCGGCCCGGGGGCGTAGCGTGGCACCACTTGCCAGGGGGCCCGGCAGCGGTCCACTAACCCCTCCCGCGGTGTGTGCCCCAGGATGGCATCGTCCTGCTCCGTCAATGGACGCATACCGCCCAACGGATCGTTGTCCGGAACGAGTTCCACCGCACTGCTCCTCACTCCACGGTGTTTCACCGACCGGCCAAAGGCAGTCGGCGGACACAGCCCCCGTACTCTGACAGTGACGCGCCGTCCAGAGAGGGGCAGACCCATGCCGGCTGACGCGACCCCGGACCCGTACACCGACCCGTTGGTCTTCGGCCAGCGCATGCAGGTGCTCCGCACGCGGCGCGGGTTGAGCAGGCCTGTGCTCGCCGGGCTGCTCGGTCGTTCGCCCTCCTGGGTCAAGCAGGTGGAGAACGGCAGCATCGGCACGCCCTCGCTGGCCATGATCCTGCGCGTCGCCGAAGTCCTCCGCGTCCGCGATCTCGCCGAGTTGACCGGCGACGAGAGCATGCCCACTCATCTGTTCACCGGGCCCGGCCATCCCCTCCTGCCGGCCGTCCAAGCAGCGGTCAACGCCTATCCCGTGGTGGGGGACGGCGAGGCGCCGTCGGCGGAAGGGTTGCGGGCGCGGCTCGACCGGGCGTGGGCCGCGCGCCATTCGGCCGCACGGCACCGCGAAGTCGTGGGCGGGCTGCTGCCCGGGCTCATCCGGGACGCCCAACTGGCCGTGCGCCAGGCCACGTCGGCTGCGGACCGGCGCAGACTGCAGGGCATCCTGTCCGAGGTCTATTCCCTGGCGCAGTTCTTCGTGGCGTACCAGCCCGATCCCGCTCTGCTGTGGCGGGTGGCGGACCGGGGGATGGTCGCGGCGCAGGAGTCCGAGGACCCGCACGTCATCGGCATCGCCGCCTGGCTGACGGTGCAGGCCCACCGGGACTCCGGGCACGCCCACTTCGACGCCGCCGACTCCGTCAACCGGGACACCCTGGCCTTCCTGGAGCCGTTGACGCCCGACGGTGGGGACGACGTGCGGGCCGTCGTCGGAGCCCTGCAGTTCGAGGCCGGGTACACGGCAGCGCGACGCGGCGAGTCGGGTACGGCCTGGGCATGGTGGGAGAAGGCCCATGCCCTCGCCGAGTCACTCCCGGTGCACTACTACCATCCCGTCACGTCCTTCTCGCGGGCCGTGATGTCGGCCCACGCCGTGACCGTCGCCGTCGAGTTGCACGCCGGTGGTGAGTCCGTACGGCAAGCCACAGCGGCCGACGCCCACACGATTCCCTCGCGGCCGCGCAGGGCCCGGCACCGCATCGAGGAGGCCCGCGGCTACCAGCTCGACGGGCAGCCGGAGGTTGCTCTCGCCACCCTGGCGAAAGCGCACGAATCGGCGCCGGACACAGTCACGTACAACGGCTACGCCCGGCGCATCGTCCTGGAGGAGACGGAGGCGAAGAGCCCGGGCCGGCGGCAGCGCGCCTCCGAACTGGCCGTGAAGCTGGGGTTCCTCGCCGCATGACGAACGGTTGAGCGAGGGGCAGGATCCCTGCCCCTCCCTCGGCGCGGGCGCCCCTACGGTCGCAGCTCTCCGACCTCTCCAGAAACGGGAGTTACGATGCGCACCGAGGACAGCCGCAGCCATGCGACCGAGCCGTGCCGGCTCGGACAGCACGGCACATGCATCGGGGCCACACCCATCCGCCGCGTGGGCACCACGCGCACCGACGCCCTCCCCTGCACCTGCCCATGCCACCGCACCACCGACAAGGCCGGTCGCTGGCTCGTGTCCCGCGAAACGCACCCTCGCGTCGCACGCGAGGCATGGTCCAAGGGACTGCCCGCCACCCTCCGCGCAGGCATCCACTTCGACGCCGTCCATGTCCCCGCCGCCCTCGTCGAGGACGGGATCCGCGGTTCTCGCGACCGCGACGCCGTCGAACGCCACTTCCGCGCCGTCGGCATCACCACCGCTGTCCTTGTCTCCCGCCGCCGGGACCGCTACAGCATCCTCGTACCTCCGGACACCGCCGACACTTGGAATGTTCCCGGCGCCCAATGCCTCGGCGCCACCAATCACACCAACTACCTCGCCACGCCCCCACCCACACGCCACGAACCCCCAGGCGCCCACTGGCTCCTGCCCGCCCCGGAAGGCGATCAGGACCTCTGCGTACCCGACTGCATCCGCGCGCTGCTCGCATGCACGCGCCTCGTGGGGCTGGACGGCCGGACAGGCGACCACCGTCACCATGCCTCCTTGGCCGGTGACGGCCCGTCGCCGCTGTGACGCTCCGCAGGCGATCAGCGCCCGGAAAATCCCAGGTCCTCGCACCATACGCTCGTCGCACCGCCCCCGGCCGCCCCGATCACAAGTTGGACCCGACGTCAACGCGGGGCCCTGGGAGCCTGCTTGGGGAAATGTAGGATTCATGACATGAGCCTCGGCGGCAACCAGGCAGCTGTGATCGATACATGGATGTCCGAGTCGGCCGAACTCGTCTATCGCGCCCCTGATCACCGACTCGCCGGTCTCGTGCTCGCGTACACGGGAGAGGACTGGACGTTCGCCCGGCCGCTGGTGCGACGGGCGATGGCGCTGGCGTCCGTCGTCCTCGTGATCAATTTCTCGCCGTCGGAGCGTCGGGTGATCGCCGATGCTCGCGCACCGTTGTGGCTCCCGAAGGCCTCGCTGATGTCCGGGCTGACCGACCGGCCGATGCTGGTCGAGCAGGCCGGGTGGGCGTACGGCATGACGGTGCAACTGACGCCGCCGGGTGCCCGGATGCTGCTCGGCATGCCGTTGCACGAACTCACGAACAGGGTTGTCGAACTCGACGATTTCCTGGGCGCCGATGCCCGGCGCCTGGCCGAGCGGCTCACCGAAGCCCCCGACTGGGCGGCAAGGTTCCATATGCTGGACGGCTACCTGATCGCCCGCATCGGTGCCGCAGCGGAACTGGCGGCACCGGTATGGCATGCCTGGCGACGGCTGACGGCCCTGTCGGGCGATATGCGGATCGGCACGCTGGCGGACGAAGTGGGCTGGTCCCGCCAGCACTTGAACGCCCGGTTCCATCAGGAGATCGGCCTGCCGCCCAAGACCGTCGCCCGTATCACCCGGCTGCAGAAGACCCTGGGCTTCATGACCGGCACCATGCGGCCTTCCTGGGCGGACGCCGCCGTGATGTGCGGCTTCGCCGACCAGTCGCATCTCATCCGCGACTTCCGGATGCTCGCCGGCGGCACCCCGACCGGGCTCCGCGCGCTCATGACGGACTGGTCGGGGCTGATGACGGGCAATCCGCTCATGACCACCCGGCCGCTCCTCCGGCGCATCACGGCCACCGCGCCAGGGACATTTCGCCACTGATCGCGACGGTCCCGGCTCCGCGCAGGTTTAGCCCATGTGGGTGATCGCACGGGGTGAGGCGCGGACCTAGAGTCTTCGTCGAGGGGCCTTGCGGATCCGCTCGGAGCACCGGAGCAGCGAGCCGCCGGGAACGCCGCTCCTGCCCGAGGGGAGAGCCAGGTGCCGCTGCCCAATCCCTGCGAGGAGAACCACCACAAGATCACCATCGTCATGACGACCGATCCCGGCAACGTCGCCGACGGCGACCGCCTCTGGGACAGCTACTTCGCGTACCTGAAGAACGGCCATGGGCAGTGCCTCATCGCCTACACCCTCACCAAGGGTCCGGAGTCGGTCAACCCCTTCGACCCCCGGTCACCGGTGACCGACCGGACCATGTACACGCTGGACGAGTGCTACCCCACCGGCCCCGACATCACCCGGCACTGGGAACAACTCGCGGTGGAGTGGGAGGACTTCGGGGCGGCCTTCGCCTGGACGCAGCGGCCCAACACTCAGATCGTGATCCTTCAGGACGGACTCGTGGTGCACTCCCTCTGGAAGGCCGATGACGTCCCCTGAGCCGGGGGGAGCGTACGCGCGGACCGCAGTTCCCGGATCAGTTCGCGCACCGCCGCGCTCCCCGCCAGCTCCGGTGTCGTGACGTAGCCGACGGCCCGCGTCGGGCGTTCCTCCCCCAGGTCCGTGACGGTCACCGTCGAGGGCGCGGAGGCGAGCGAGAGGGCGGGCATGATGGCCATGCCCAGGCCCTGGGCCACCATCGACAGGACCACGCTGTCGTCCTCCGCGTCGATCGTCGCGGGCGGGATCCAGTCCTGCCGGGACCACCAGTCCCTCGTGCAGGAGCCGCAGTTCTCGGCCCAGTCGACGAGGGGGAGGGAGCGCGGGTCGGGGTGGTCGGCGGGTGCGACCAGGGAGTACGGCTCGGTGACGAGGCGGGCGGAGACCATCGCGGCGGACGAGTCGTCGAGCGTCGCGATGGCCAGGTCGGCGCGGCCGTCCGCGACCTCGCCCGTCGTGCCGCGGCCGATCTCCCGGACGATGCGCACTTCCGGGGTGAGCCCGGGGTGCCGGGCCCGGAGCCGGGCCAGCGGTCCGGGCAGCAGGTGCGCGGCGGCGCTGCGGAAGGCGGCGATCCGCAGCGGGCCGGTGAGGCCCGCGGGGCCGGGGCCGCGCGTCTCGTCGCGCATGGTCTCCAGCAGCCGCAGGATGCGGCGGGCCCGGGCGACCGCCCGCAGCCCCGCCTCCGTGGGGCGGGCGCCGTGCCGGCCTCGGTCGAAGAGGACGACGCCGAGCTTGCGTTCGCAGGTGCGTACGGTGTGGGAGACCGCGGACTGGGTCAGGCCGAGGCGGGAACCGGCGGCGGTGAAGCTGCCGTGCTCCGCTATGGCGACGAGGACGCGCAGTTCGGGGAGGGTCGGTTCGGTCGGTGGCGGTGGCGGCGACGGCGACGGCATGGGGCGAATCCACGATCATGAATGGTGTTCATGGAAGGGGTTGTTCCAGCAGTCCCACGTACTGGGACGGGCCGCCCCCCGGCGCCTACCGTGCAGCCCATGACCAGCACCTTCCGCTCCGTGCACCAGATCGCCCGCCCGCAGGGCCTGCCCACCGCCGCCGACTTCGCCTTCGTCGACGGGCCGCTTCCCGCCGTGACACCCGGCACGGCGCTCGTGGAGAACGTCCTGCTGTCCGTGGACCCGTACATGAGGGAGGCGATGGACGCCGGGTGGGAGCTGAACGCGCCGCTCGAAGGCCGTTCCGTCGGGCGGGTCGTGGAGTCCCGCGACCCGGCGCTCGCCGTCGGCGACCTCGTTTTCCACCGCAAAGGGTGGCGCACCCACGCGCTGGTGAGCGCGGCGGACGGGGCGCGGGTGCTGCCGCGCCACGAGGGCGTGCCGCTGAGCGCCTGGCTCGGGCTGCTCGGCGGGACCGGGCTGAGCGCGTACGTCGGCCTGGCGAAGGTCGCCCGGCTGCGCGCCGGGGAGACGGTCTTCGTCTCGGCCGCCGCGGGCGGGGTGGGCGGCGTCGCGGGGCAGTTGGCGCGGCTGATGGGCGCGGGACGGGTGATCGGCAGCGCGGGGTCGGCGGCCAAGGTCCGGCACCTCGTGGACGGCCTGGGCTTCGACGCGGCCTTCGACTACCACGACGGGCCGGTGGCCGGGCAGTTGGCGAAGGCCGCGCCGGAGGGGATCGACGTGTACTTCGACAACGTGGGCGGCGACCACCTGGAGGGGGCGATCGCCGCGATGCGGCCGCACGGACGGATCGCCTGGTGCGGGGCGGTGGCCCAGTACAACAGCACCGAGCCGCCGCCCGCGCCCCGCAACCTCTACGACGTCGTGGAGAAGAGCATTCGCCTGGAGGGCTTCCTCGTCCGCAACCACCGCGATCTGCAAGGTGAGTGGGAGGAATTCCTCGTGCCGCACATCCTGGCCGGGCGGGTGGTGCAGGACGAGACGGTCGTGGACGGGTTCGACGGAATCGTGGAGGCGTTCCGGGGGATGCTCCAGGGGCGCAACACCGGGAAGATGCTCGTACGCCTCACCCGGTGAGCGCCCTCGCCCGTAAGCGACTTCACCCCGTGAGCGCCCTCACCCGACGATCGCCGCCGCCTCCTCCCTCAGCTGCACCTTGCGCACCTTCCCGCTCACCGTCATCGGGAACGTCTCCATGATCCGCAGGTAGCGGGGCACCTTGTAGTGCGCCAGCCGCCCGCGGCAGTAGCGGGCGAGCTCGTCGCGGGTGAGGGGCTCGGCGGGGTCGCGGAGGATGACGCAGGCCATGATCTCCTCGCCCAGGCGCTCGTCCGGGACGCCGATGACCTGGACGTCGGCGATCTTCGGGTGGGTGTGCAGGAACTCCTCGATCTCCCGGGGATAGACGTTCTCCCCGCCCCGGATGATCATGTCCTTGCTGCGGCCGACGATGCGGACGTAGCCGTCCTCGTCCATCACCGCCAGGTCGCCCGTGTGCATCCAGCGGTCGGCGTCGATCGCCTCGGCCGTGCGCTCGGGCTCGTCCCAGTAGCCGAGCATCACGGAGTAGCCGCGGGTGCACAGTTCGCCGGTCCCGCCGCGCGGGACCGTGGCGCCCGTGTCAGGGTCGACGACCTTGACCTCGATGTGCGGGAGGACCCGGCCGACCGTGCCGGTGCGGCGGTCGAGGTCGTCGTCGCGGCGGGTCTGGGTGGAGACCGGGGACGTCTCGGTCATTCCGTAGGCGATGACCACCTCCTCCATGTGCATCTCGGCGACGACCCGCTTCATCACGTCCGCCGGGCACGGCGAGCCCGCCATGATGCCGGTGCGCAGCGTCGACAGGTCGTACGTGGCGAAGTCCGGCAGGTCGAGCTCGGCGATGAACATGGTGGGGACGCCGTAGAGCGAGGTGCAGTGCTCGCGCTCGACGGCGTGCAGGGTGGCGGTGGGGTCGAAGGTGCGGGCGGGGATGACGACACAGGCGCCGTGGGAGGTGGCCGCGAGGTTGCCCATGACCATGCCGAAGCAGTGGTAGAAGGGCACGGGGAGGGCGATGCGGTCCTCCTCGGTGTAGCCGAGCAACTCGCCCACCGAGTAGGCGTTGTTGAGGATGTTGCGGTGGGTGAGGGTGGCGCCCTTGGGGAAGCCGGTGGTGCCGGAGGTGTACTGGATGTTGACGGGGTCCGCGGGGTGCAGCTTCACCTCGCGCTCGGCGAGGCGCTCGCGCGGCGTGGAGCCGCCGAGCCGGACGAGCCCGGTCCACGTCGGGTCGCCGAGGTAGACGACGTCGCGCAGCGCGGGGCAGTCGCCCCGCACCTGCTCGACCATGCGCCGGTAGTCGCTCTTCTTGTACTCGACGGCCGAGACGAGCACCGAGACCCCGGACTGCCGCAGGACGTACGCCAGTTCGTGGACGCGGTAGGCGGGATTGATGTTGACCATGACGGCCCCGATGCGGGCGGTGGCGTACTGGACCATCACCCACTCCGGGCAGTTGACGGCCCAGATGCCGACCCGGTCCCCCTGGGCCACCCCCTTGGCGAGCAGCCCCAGCGCGACCTCCTCGACGGCCCGCGCGAACTCCGCGTAGGTCCACCGGCGGCCGCCCCGTACGTCGACGAGCGCCTCGCGTTCGACGAAGAGCTCGACGGTGCGGGCCAGGTTGGCGCCGATGGTCTCGTCGAGCAGGGGGGTGTCAGTGGGGCCTCCCGCGTACGAGGGTGTGCTCACCGGTGGTCTTCCTCTCTGAACTCGGTGCCGCCGCCCTGCGCGGTGCGCTCGCGCAGTTCGATGCGGCGGATCTTTCCGGACACGGTCTTGGGCAGGTCGGCGAACTCCAGCCGGCGGATGCGCTTGTACGGGGCGAGGACGGCGCGCGAGTGGGCGAACAGGGCCTTCGCGGTGTCCGGCCCCGGCTCCCAGCCGGCGGCCAGGACGACGTACGCCTTGGGCACGGCGAGCCGCAGCGGGTCCGGGGCCGGCACGACGGCCGCCTCGGCGACGGCCTCGTGCTCCAGGAGGGCGCTCTCCAGCTCGAAGGGGGAGATCTTGTAGTCGCTGGCCTTGAACACGTCGTCCGCGCGCCCGATGTAGGTGATGTATCCGTCCTCGTCCCGGGAGCCGATGTCACCGGTGCGGTAGTGGCCGCCGGCCATCGCCTCGGCGGTGCGGTCGGGGTCGCCCGCGTAGCCGGTCATCAGGCCGACCGGGCGCTCGGTCAGGTCGAGGCAGATCTCGCCCTCGTCGCCCGGCTCGCCCGTCACCGGGTCGAGCAGGACGACGCGGAAGCCGGGGCTCGGGCGGCCCATGGAGCCGGTCTTGAGCGGCTCGCCGGGCGGGTTGGCGACCTGGACGGAGGTCTCCGTCTGCCCGAAGCCGTCGCGGATGGTGACCCCCCAGGCCCGCCGGACGGCCTCGATGACCTCGGGGTTGAGGGGCTCGCCGGCGGCGACGGCCTCGCGCGGCGGGGTGCGCAGCGCGCGCAGGTCGGCCTGGATGAGCATGCGCCACACGGTGGGCGGGGCGCAGAAGCTGGTCACTTCGCAGCGGTCCATCTCGGCCATGAGCCGGACCGCGTCGAAGCGGGTGTAGTTGTGCACGAAGACGGTCGCCTCGGCGTTCCACGGCGCGAAGAGGTTGGACCAGGCGTGCTTGGCCCAGCCGGGCGAGGAGATGTTGAGGTGGACGTCGCCGGGGCGCAGCCCGATCCAGTACATGGTGGTCAACTGACCGATGGGGTACGAGACGTGGGTGTGCTCGACGAGCTTGGGGCGGGCGGTGGTGCCGGAGGTGAAGTAGAGCAGCAACGGGTCTTCGGCGCGGGTGGGGCCGTCGGGGGTGAAGTCCTCCTCGGCCCCGGCGCTGTCCTCGTAGGCGAGCCATCCCGGCGAAGGGGCGCCACCGACCGCGATCCTCGTGTAGTCCCCGGGGACGTCGGCGAACTTGCCGGCGTCCCGGGCCCGGACGATCACATGGCGGGCGCGGCCGCGGCCGACGCGGTCGGCCAGGTCGGCGGGGCCGAGCAGCGGGGTGGCGGGGATGACGACGGCGCGCAGCTTCATCGCGGCGAGCATGGTCTCCCACAGCTCGGTCTGGTTGCCCAGCATGACCACGATCCGGTCGCCGGCGGCCACGCCGTGCTCGCGCAGCCAGCGGGCGACCTGGTCGGAGCGGCGGCGCAGGGCGTCGAACGACGACTTCGCCTCGGTGCCGTCCTCCTCGACGATCCACAGGGCGGTGCGGTCGTTGCCCCGGGCGAGCGGATCGAACCAGTCGAGCGCCCAGTTGAACGTCGCCGGCCGTGGCCAGACGAAGCCCTCGTACGCGGTCCGGTAGTCCGCCCGGTGGTCGAGGAGGAAGTCCCTCGCCGCCCGGAACTCCGCGTGGCCTCGCACGGGCTGCTTCGTCGTCATAGCGTGTGCCTCCAGGGTGCCGGGTGGGCCGTCGGTCGCAGGTGAGCATCGTGCGACGGTGATCGAGGACCCGCCAGCCCCGGACAGTGGTGTCCGCGCCTCGCGAACACGGGTTTCTTCGAGGAAGCGCGGCCACCGGATGGCCGACCCCGCTTCGATTCTTCCAAATTTTCCGACCCTCCACGGCAGCGTGGTGGTGGGATCCGGCGCGCGGCAGGGGCGCACACCCGGCGCACGGGGTCACGGCGGGGGTCCGCGAGCCCCCCTCGGGGCGGACGGGGCCGGAGGGCCTCTCAGGCCGGTCGGCGCGGGCCGCGGCGGCCGGAATCCGCGGCCCGTGTCCGGGAGCCCGGCGGGCGGCGGGCGGAGCCGCCGCGGCCGCGTACCGGCGGCCCGTCAACGCGCCGTCAAGGCTGCGGTGGCGGGGGTCAACAGGCTGTCAAGGAAACGGTCGTGCGCCCGTGGAGCGGGCATAGCGTGAGCGGCGCGGCCCCGCGGCCGCTCCACGACGGATCCCTCCTCCCACCCGAGGATCACCATGCATGTCAACCGAACCCCCGCCGAGGCGGCGGCCGTCGCCGCCGTGACGGCCGCCAACGGTCCCCAGGCCGAGGGCGGGGAGACCTCCGAGGAACCGGCCCATCCCGGCGGGGCGCCGCGGGCCGGCCACCCCTCGGAAGCACTCCTGGTCCCCGTGCGCCCCTGTGCCGACGGCTACTCCCTGCGGGTCTTCCGCACGCCCCTGGGCGCGCGGACCGCCGTCGCCTTCACCACCGCCGGACGGCTCGCCGCGTGTCTGGGCCCCGGCCAGCCCGCCGTCCGTCTCGCCCTGCCCGCCGTACGGTCCCTCGCCGGCCCCCTCGGCGTCACCCTCGTCTCCGTGGACCCCCAGCTCACGGCCCCCGCGGTGCGCTCCTCGCCCGACGGTCCCGCGTCCCCGTCCTCGTCCCCGCTGCCCACGTTCCCCGGCTGACCGGCCGGCGCCCGCGCCGTGGGGCGGCGCGGCACGACCGCCCGTCCCACGGCGCCTCGCCCAGGAATCCCGAGGCCGCGATGGCCCGTCGAAGCACGTTGGCCTGTCGGCCCGTTGAAGGAAGACCGCAGTGTCACTCCCCGTCGTTCCCCTCCCCCCGCTCGCGCCCGACGAGGCCGTCCCCGCCCCGGTCTGGCCCGCCTCCACCCGCACCGCGGCCACCGGCGGGCTCGCCGTCGGCGGCGTGGCGCTCGCGGAGCTCGCCGACCGGTTCGGCACCCCCTCCTACGTCCTCGACGAGAACGAGGTCCGCACCCGCGCCCGCGCCTGGCGCACCGCCCTCCCGGACGCCGAAGTGGCCTACGCCGGCAAGGCGTTCCTCTCCCGCGCGATGGTCCGCTGGATCGACGAGGAGGGGCTGGGCCTGGACGTGTGCTCGGCGGGCGAACTCGACCTCGCCGCCCACGCCGGCTTCCCCGCCGAGCGGATCATCCTGCACGGCAACGCCAAGAGCCCCGCCGACCTGGCCACCGCGCTGCGCCTGGGCGTCGGCCGCGTCGTCATCGACGGCACGGGCGAGATCGCCCGGCTCGCCGCCCTCGTCCCGCCCGGCTGCCGGCAGCGGGTGCTGATCCGGGTGGTCCCCGGGGTCGAGGCCGGGGCGCACGCCGCGATACGCACCGGCGTGGAGGGGCAGAAGTTCGGCCTGCCCATCGCCGGCGGCGAGGCCGAGGAGGCCATCGCCCGCACCCTGGCCCAGCCCCGGCTCGAACTCGTGGGCCTGCACTGCCACCTGGGCTCCCAGATCACCTCCACCGGCCCGTACGTCACCGCCGTCCAGCGGCTCGTCGCCCTCCTGGCCCGGCTCCGCGACCGGCACGGCGTCACCTTCCCCGAGCTCGACCTCGGCGGCGGCTTCGGCATCGCCTACCGCGACGGCGACCCGGCCTTCGACCCCGCCGCCTACGCGCTGCGCGTCACCGGCGAACTCGCCCTGCGCTGCGCCCGGGCGGACCTGCCCGTGCCCCGGCTGACCGTCGAGCCGGGCCGCTGGATCGCCGGGCCGGCGGGCGTGGCCCTGTACCGGGTGCTGGCCGTCAAGAGCACCGCCGCCAGGACGTTCGTCGCGGTGGACGGCGGCATGAGCGACAACCCGCGCCCGGCGCTCTACGGCGCGCGCTACACCGTCCGCCTGGCGGGCCGCGCCTCGCGGGTGCCCGCGCGGGCGGTGACCGTGGTGGGCCGGCACTGCGAGGCGGGCGACATCCTCGCCGAGGACGTGCCGCTGCCCGGCGACGTCCGCCCCGGCGACGTCCTGGCGGTCCCCGCCGCCGGGGCCTACCACGTCTCGATGGCCTCGGCCTACAACCTGGTGGGCCGCCCGCCGGTGGTGGCCGTCGCGGACGGCACGGCGCGGCTGCTGGTGCGCCGGGAGACGGCGGAGGACCTGCGGGGGCGGGACGTGGGCGTCTGATCGCGCGGGGTCCGCCACGGAGGGGCCCGGTGGCGCCCCCTGCGCGAAAACACCCGGGAGTCTTGTACGGTGCATGCCGAACAGCTCAAGATCACGGGGAGAACCTCATGCACATATCCCGTTCGCGCGCCGCCGTCGCCGCCGCGTGTGGCGCGGCACTCGTCCTCACGTCGGTGTCCGCGGCGGAGGCCGCCGCTCCGCGGCAGGCGCCGCCGGCCGGTGCGGTCCTCTCGGGTGCCACCGAGGGCGGCGGGTACGGAGCCGGTCCGTCGGCGGCGGACCTGCGGCGGGCCACGGCCGACGGCGCGTTGGCGGCCGGCATCACGATCCCCAAGTGCCAGGGCACGTACAAGATGCCCATCGCCGACGTGACCCTCAAGGAGTCGCTCAAGGGCGGCATTCCGTGGCAGGTGGGGCTGGGCAAGAAGCTCAACTCCAACCTGGGGACGGTCAATTTCCGGACCCAGATCTTCGCCGACGGGCATGAGGTGGCCGGGAACGGCACCCAGAAGCAGAAGTGGAACTATAAGTTCCATGGGACGGTGAAGCGGACATTCGTCCGGCAGGACAACAAGAAGAAGTTCACGCTGCAGAAGGGCCGGGTCGTGTCCTTCTTCTGGAACTGGCACTCGGCGGCCAAGCCGAATGTCGAAGGATACCGGTATGTGATCTGCCAGTTCCAGCCGTAGGCGGCGGGTGGGGGGCGGGGGGGGGGGGGTTTTTGCCCCCCCCCCCCCTTTCCCGTTTTCCGGGGGGGGGGCCGGGGGGCGGGTGGGGGGGGGCATGGGGGTGGGGGTGGCCGCCAGGGGGCCGGCCCCCGCCCCGGGGGGGGGGGGGCGGCCCCGGGCCC
>NZ_JAEAMR010000022.1:337702-485321 GCF_015999245.1 Streptomyces sp. AV19
CTTTCACCGTTTCTTCCGGGGCTGCGCCCCTCGGCCCCGCAACGCGGCTGCGCCGAACGCGCGGAGCGCGGTTTCGGGGGTGCGGGGGGCGGAGCGCCCGCGGGGTGGCGCAGGGGCGCAGCCCCTGCGGAAACGGTGAAAGGGCGGGGCGGGGCCAAAACCCCTCACACCTCCCGCCGCATGCACACCCTCCCCCACCCCTCCAGCCCTGCCTCCCTCTCCCGCACTGCCCGCAAGCCAGGCCCCAACTCGCCCTACCCCAGCCTCCGGAACCCGCACCGCCCCTCGTAGTACGGCGCGTTCCACGGCACATCCACGAACGTCGTCAGCGTCAGCGCAGCAGCACCCATCGCACGCGCCACGCCCGCCGCGTGATCCAGCAGCCCGCGGCCCACGCCGCGCCCCGCCGCGTCCGGGTGGACCGACACCTGCTCGACGTGCAGCGCGTCGTCCACGCGCTCGGCGAGGAGATAGGCGACGGGCCGGTCGGTGCCGTCCTCGGCCACCACCCACGCCAGCCCGGCCTCCTGGAAGGAGGCCAGCGTCTCCAGCGACGGCGGCTCGTCGTCCGCGATCTCCGGCATGCCGACGTCGTGGAAGCCGCGGCCCGCCGCCCTCTCGATGTCCTGGAGCAGGGGGAGTTCGTCCGCCAGGGCCGTACGCACGCGTATTCGCATTGCCTCATGCTACGGGCGGCCCGTGAAGGGATTCCGCGGCCACCGCCGGCGGCCGCGGTCCTCCTCCCGGTCCTCCGCCTCCTCGTCCGGCGCGTGGAGCACCGTCCAGCTGACCGCCGAGACCGCGGGCTCCAGGGAGAGGCGGCTGACCGCCTCCTCCAGGAGGCTGTCGTCCCGCCGCTCGGTGGTCAGTTCGGCCGTGACGGCGACCTTGCCGGCCGTCTCGACGTCCCGGCTGGTGACCGAGCGCAGCCGGAAGCCGGGCCGGGTGACGGACTGGACGACGAGGGTGCGGACGTGCGCCTCCTCCGGCTCGGTGCACACGACCTCGAAGAAGTAGTCGGTGGCGACCTCCGCGCCGCCCCGCAGATCACGGTCCAACTGCCGGGCCAGCGGCCGGAGCAGGACGTTGGCCGCGACCACCCCGACCGTGCCGAGCACGGCGATGACGTACAGCCCGGTGCCCGCCAGGGCACCGACCGCGGCCGAACACCACAGCGTCGCCGCGGTGTTCAGCCCCCGCACCCGCAACCCGTCCCGCATGATCACACCGGCGCCGAGGAAGCCGATGCCGGAGACGATCTGCGCGGCGACCCGCGAGCCGTCGTAGCCCGTCGTACTGGTCGCGTCCGCGAAGCCGAAGGTGGAGAGGAGGACGAAGAGCGAGGAGCCCGCCGCTACGAGCGCGTTGGTGCGCAGTCCCGCCTCCCGGGCCCGCCACTGCCGCTCCAGTCCGATGATCGCGCCCAGCCCCAGGCCGGCCGCGATGTTGGCCGCCATGTGCCACTCGTTGATCATGCCTCTTGGTCCTCCTCCGGTGTCGTGATCTCTATCGGCCGCTCACAGCCAGCTGTTGAACCGGCGGATGTACCAGGTCTTGACCACCTGGGTCAGCAGGCAGTAGGCGAGCAGCGTGCCGGCCAGCCACGGGAAGTAGCCGAGCGGCAGGGCCTGCATGCCCAGCGCCGTCGCCAGCGGCGAGAACGGCAGGGCGATGCCGACGGCCATCACCAGCGCGGTCATCAGCAGCACCGGCGCGGTGGCCCGCGACTGCAGGAACGGGATCTTCCGGGTGCGCAGCATGTGCACGACCAGCGTCTGCGTCAGCAGTCCCTCCACGAACCAGCCCGACTGGAACAGCGCCTGATGCCCCTCGCCGTTCGCCCCGAAGACGTGCCACATCAGCAGGAAGGTGGTGATGTCGAAGACCGAGCTGGTCGGGCCCATCACGAGCATGAACCGGCCGATCCCGCGCGCGTCCCAGGTCCGCGGCCTGCGCAGGTACTCCTTGTCCATCCGGTCCCACGGCGTGGCGAGCTGCGAGATGTCGTAGGCGAGGTTCTGCACCAGCAACTGCATGGCGAGCATCGGCTGGAAGGGGATGAAGGCGGAGGCCACCAGCACCGAGAAGACGTTCCCGAAGTTCGAGGAGGCCGTCATCTTGATGTACTTGATGGTGTTGCCGAAGGTCTGCCGCCCCTGGAGCACCCCGCGCTCCAGGACCGTCAGGTCCTTCTCCAGCAGGATGATGTCGGCCGACTCCTTGGCGATGTCGACCGCGGTGTCCACGGAGATGCCGACGTCCGCGTCGCGCAGCGCGGCGGCGTCGTTGATGCCGTCGCCGAGGAAGCCGACCGTGTGGCCCTCGGCCTGGAGGGCGCGCACGATGCGGGCCTTCTGCACGGGGTTCGCCTTGGCGAAGACCGTGGTCGTGCGGGCGAGCTCGCGCAGGGCGGCGTCGTCCAGGGTGTCGATCACCGCGCCGGTGACGACCTCGCCCACGTCGATGCCCACGTCCGCGCAGACCCGGGCGGCGACCAGCTCGTTGTCGCCGGTGACGACCTTGACGGAGATCCCGTTGTCCGCGAGGGCGCGCAGCGCCTCGGCCGCGTCCTGCTTCGGCGGGTCGAGGAAGGCGAGGAAGCCGATGAGGGTCAGGCCGTCCTCGTCCGCGACGCCATACGCATCCCGCTCGGCGGTGAACGTGCGGGTCGCCACGGCCAGGACGCGCAGGCCCTGCCGGTTGTTGTCCTCGGCGGTGCGGGTGACGCGGCGGCGCAGCTCGTCGGTGAGCGCGATCCGCTCGCCGGCCTCGGTCATGTGGGTGCACAGGGCGAGGACCTCCTCGACCGCGCCCTTGGTGATCAGACAGTGTTGATCAACCGCATGCTCGGTGGGCGGTCCGGTGACGTCGTTGCGGCCCAGGACGACGGACATCCGGCGGCGCGCGAAGTCGAAGGGGATCTCGTCGATCATCGTGAAGCGCGCGTCGACGACAACCTCCTCGGCCTCGAGCACGCGGTCGATGACGGCCTGGTCCATCAGGTTGCGCAGCCCGGTCTGGAAGTGGCTGTTGAGGTAGGCGTACTCCAGCACCTCGCCGTCCTCGCGGCCGTGCGCGTCGAGGTAGCGGTCGAGGACGATGCGGTCCTCGGTGAGCGTGCCGGTCTTGTCCGTGCAGAGGACGTCCATGGCGCCCAGGTTCTGGATGGCGTTGAGCCGCTTGACGACGACCTTGCGCTTCGCCATCGCGACGGCGCCGCGCGCCAGGTTGGTGGTGACGACCATGGGCAGCATCTCGGGCGTGAGCCCGACGGCGACGGCGACCGCGAAGGTGAACGCCTCGGCCCAGTCGCCCTTGGTGAATCCGTTGATCGCGAGGACGACGGGGACCATCACCAGCATGAAGCGGATCAGCAGGAAGCTGACCTTGCGGACGCCGGTGTCGAAGCTGGTCCGCGGGCGCTCGCCGACGAGGGAGCCGGCCATGGAGCCGAAGTAGGTGTCCGCGCCGGTGGCGACGACCACGCCGGTGGCGGTGCCGGAGGTGACGGAGGTGCCCATCAGGCAGAGGTTGTCGGCCTCGACGGGGTCGCTGGTGGTGCGCTGTCCGTAGTCGTGGGCACGGGTGTCCGCCTTGGCCACCGGGAGGGACTCGCCGGACAGCGCGGCCTGGCCGACCATGAGGTCCTTGGCCGTGAGCAGCCGCAGGTCGGCGGGGACGAGGTCGCCGGCGGCCAGGCGCACGATGTCGCCCGGGACCACCTGCTCCATCGGGATCTCCACGGTGGCGGGGTCGGCGCCGCGGCCGGCGCGGCGCGTGACCGCCGTCGTGGTGGTGACCAGGGCCCGCAGCGCGGCGGCCGAGCGGCCCGAGCGGTACTCCTGCCAGAACCGCAGCACCGCGCTGACCAGCACCATCGTGGCGAGAATGGCGATTCCGGGGTCGAAGGGCTCTTCGTCGGCGACCTGGAGCCACTGCCAGAGCATGACGGCGTCCAGGACGAGCAGGACCAGGATGAACGGGTTCCAGAACGCCCTGGCGAACTGGACGAACCAGCGCGGGGCGCGCTCCTGCTCGACGGCGTTGGAGCCGTGGCGCTCCAGGCGCTCGGCGGCCTCGTCCTGCCGCAGCCCCTGGGCGGTGGACCGGTGGTGCTGCAGCGCCTGGGCGGCCGGCTGGGAGCTGACGGCGGCCAGGCGCTCGGCGACGGTGCGGGTACGGGCCTCCAGTTCGGCGGCCCTGCGCTCGCGGCGGGTGCCGGGGGTGCGGCCGCCCGGCGGGGCGAGCTTCTGGGGGGTGAGGGTGGTGTTGGTCATGGCGGAACCCTTCTCCGGGCACGACGGTGCGACGGCATGGCGTCACGGCTGTTACGGCACGCGGGCAGGCCGAGGCGGCATCGTGGCTCGGAACGGTGAGCGGAATCGCGCGATGCGGACGGTCAAGTCCCGGCATTACGGGAGGAGTTGGACCGGATCGCGAAAAAAATGGGGACGACGGCCCGGGGCGGGGCCGACTGAAGAAGGGGAAATCACGCGACAGCGCGGAGGGCCGGACGCGTCACAAGGACGTCAACGGCCCGGAATACCGAGTCGGTTCGGCAGGGGCGACGACGAAGACGTCAGCCGATCGTGACCGGGACGAGCACACTGTGGCGAGGACTTCCCTCGGGACTCCGACTGGTCATCCCGATCACCTCCTCGCTCGAACGAACAGCGTGGGTGCCGCACGGCACCTTTCGCGCCCCAGCTTGCCACACACGCTGGAGAAGCGGGTAAATCGGAGGTAAATAGAGGTAAACAGACGCGGGGCGGGACCTGGCCGAAGCCGGTCCCGCCCCGCGCCCACCGGGATCCGGGAGGATCAGGGGGAGACCAGCGGCGTCCACGCACCGAGACGGTTCGCGGCCGTCCGGTCGTAGTACGCGGTCTCGCCGTCGCTCCAGCGGACGACGAGGTCGTCGCGCCGGCCCGCGGGCCCGCCGAAGTCACCGGCGGCCATCAGGGCGGCGCCCCGGTACGAGGCGTTGGCGCCCTGGAGCGTGTACGCGGCGGCCGGCAGTCCGGCCTTGGTCACGCCCGCGTAGGTCTCCAGGCGGCCGTTGTCCCGGCGGACCAGCAGGTCGGCGTTGCCCTTGCCGGACACCTGGGCGGTGGCGAGGGCGAGGACGGAGCCGCCCGCCCACTTCGAGCCCTTGCCGCCCGGCACGAGCTTCTTCTCGCCGCCCAGGCGGGAGGCGGTGGTGCCGGAGTACAGGTCCACCTCGCCGTCGTCGAAGCGGACGACCAAGTCGTTCGCCTTGCCGGGGGAGTTGTACGCGCCGGCCGTGAAATGCGTGGCGTGCTTCCAGGTGTTGTTGGCCTTGACGAGCGTGGTCTCCTTGCCGGTGGAGCCGGCGCGGACGTCGCTGAACACGCTGACCTTGCCGTTGTCCCAGCGGACGACGAGGTCAGCGGTGCCGCCGCCGTTGAACTCGCCGGCGGCGACGGCCCCGACCTTCGCCCAATAGGGGTTCTGCCCGCGGACCGTGACCTCCCGGCCGAAGTGGCCCTTGCCGTCGCCCGCGTAGGAGGAGATCTCGCCGTCCCGCCACACGACGAGCAGGTCGTCGCGGCCGTCGCCGGTGAAGTCGCCCGTGACGAGGTGCCGGGCGTCCTTCCAGTTGGCGACGCGGTAGGGCAGTCCGGCCTTGACCGGGCCCTGGAGGTCGCCGGGTACGGGCTTGCGGTCGGCGACGGCGTCGGCGTAGAGGCGCTGGATCTCGGGGCCGTACACCGGGGAGTAGCTCACCCAGTCGCTGTTGCCGTCGTCACCGCCGCCGTTGTAGCCGCCGACGTTGCCGATGACGTCGCCGGTCTTCTTCTTGGCGTCGTAGTTGGTGATCCACGGGCCGCCGGAGACGCCCGGGTAGTAGCCGGCGCATTCCATCTTCAACTGACGGAAGTACGGGCCCCGGACGGTCGGGACCGTACAACTCACGGCCTTCTGATCCGGGTTGGCGGACTTCGGATACCCGTACACCGTGACGGTGTTGGCCCAGCGGGGCGTGCCGGTCAGGCGCAGGCCGCCGCCGACGCGGTCCTGGAGCTTCTTGCCCTTGTCGGCGGGGTCCACGCGGACGAACGCGAAGTCCAGGTCGGAGTCCGCCGCCTTGGAGTTGCTCCGGTAGCGCTCGTCGACGAAGGTCTTCCTCACCTGGAACGCGCCGAACGGCTGGTGCGCGGCGTCCTTGCCCTTGCGGAACTGCGGCACGAAGATCGCCGAACCGTCCGTCTTCATGGGCCTCGCGCAGTGCGCGGCGGTCAGCACCAGGTTGCGCCCGGCGCTCTGTACGACGCCGCCGCTGCAATAGGTGGCTCCGGAGGGGCCCTTGAGGAAGAACGTTCCCACCACGGGGATGCCGTCCCCGAGGCTGCCCTTCTTGACGTTCTTCGGCGCCGCGGCGGCCGCGCGCGGCGAACGCGCCACGCCGGAGCGCTGCTTCGCGGCGGACCCGGCGTCGACGGGCCGGGCCCCGGCCATGCGCTCGGCCGTCCAGTAGGAGAGGTCCGGGGACGCGGAGGCGGACGAAGTGGGCACGGGGGCGGACGGCGTGGGCCCGGGGGCGGCGACCGCCGTCGTCGCGGTGGCCGTCGTGCCGCAGGCGGCCATGGCCAGGGCTATGGAGAGGGTCCTGGAGTGTCTGGATGAGGTCAAAGCGACTCACTGAGCTAGGGGATGAGGTCGCACACATGTTCACACAGCGTGTTCGCGCCCCCACCCCCGGGTCGCCGCCACGACGCGGGGCCGCGGCCCGTAAGGCCACGGCCCCGCGCACGGACACCTGTCTCAGGGGGAAACCAGCGGGCTCCACGCCCCCAGGCGCCCCTCCCCGCTCCCCGCGTAGAGCGCGGTCTCGCCCTTGCCCGCCCAGCGGACCAGCAGGTCGTCCGCCCGCCCGGCCGGGGCGGTGAAGGCGCCCGCGACCATCGGGGAGTCCCCCCGGTACGCGCGGTTCGCGGACATCAACGTGGCCCGGGACTTCAGGTCCTTCGTGGCGGCGACGGTCTGCAGCTGCCCGTCCCCCCAGCGGACCACCAGCCGCGCCGCGCCCCCGGAGAACTGCCCGGTCGTGAGGGCCGCGGCCCCCTTCCAGGTCGGGCCGCTCGCCGCCAGCCGGCGCTCCTTGCCCGTGCCCGAGCCGCTCGCCCCGGTGTGCAGGGTCACCTCGCCGTCGCGCCAGACGACGGCCACGTCGTTGGCCCGGCCGGAGGTGTACTTCCCGGCGGTGATCCGGGACGCGTCCTTCCACATCGAGCCGCTCTTGGCGACCACGTGCTCCTTGCCGGGGCCGGACGCGCTCCCGTCGGCGAAGACGCTCACCTTGCCGGTGGGCTTCCCCTTCGTGTCGGTCCAGACGACCATGAGGTCGGAGCGGCCGTTGCCCGTGAAGTCGCCGGCGGTGATGGTCTGGATCCGCTCCCAGGCGCTGTGCTTGCGCATCAGCTGCCGCCCCGCGCCGAAGCCGCCCTTCCCGTCGCCCGGGTAGAGGGTGGCCTCGCCGTCGCGCCAGACCACCACGAGGTCCTCGCGGCCGTCGCCGGTGAACTCGCCGGCGGCCAGGTGCCGGGCGAACGACATCGTGCGGGCGCTCTCGGGCAGCCGGGGCCCGGACAGCGAGCGCAGCGGGCCGCGCGAGGGCGCCCGGCCGGCGACCGCGTCCGCGTAGAGGGCCTGGATCTCGCGGTCGTAGACCGGGGAGTAGCTCACCCAGTCGTGGTTCTGGTCGTCGCCGCCGCCGTTGTAGCCGCCGACGTTGCCGATGACGTCGCCGGTCTTCCGCTTCGCGTCGTAGTTGGCGATCCACGGACCGCCGGAGACTCCGCCGTAGAAGCCGCCGCACTCCATCTTCAGCTGCCGGAACTTCGGTGCGCGGCTCGTGTCCACGGTGCAGCTGACGGCCTGCTGGCCGGGGTTCTTCGACTTGGGGTAGCCGTACACGGTGACCGTGCTGGTCCAGCGCGGGGTGTTCGTCAGCCGCAGCCCGCCCGTGCGGCTCTCCACCTTCGCGCGCTGCGCGTTGGGGCCCACGCGGACGAACGCGAAGTCCAGGTCGGAGTCCGCCTGCTTGGAGTTGCTGCGGTAGCGGGGGTCCATGAAGACCCGCTGCACGGGGAAGACCCCGAACGGCTGGTGCGCCGCGTCCTTGCCCTTGCGGAACTGCGGGACGAAGATCGTCCGCCCGTCCGCCTTCAGGGACTTGGCGCAGTGGCCCGCGGTCAGCACCAGGTTCTTGCCCGCGCTGCGCACGACGCTCGCGCTGCAGTAGGTGGCCCCGGAGGGCCCGGCGGCGAAGAACGTGCCGACCGAGGGGATGCCGCCCCCGAGCGTGCCCTGCTTGACGTTGCGCGGCGCGGCGGCGGCCACGCCCGGCGACCGCAGGGCGGCGGCGGGCGGGGCCGTGCCGCGCCCGGCGTCGACGGGCTGCGCGCCGGCCAGCCGCTCGGCCGTCCAGTACTGCTCGGCGCCGCGCGCGTCGGGCGTCGCGGCCGGAGCGGCGGCAGCCGGCACGGCGACGGCGGCCGTGCCGCAGGCCGCGAGGCTCAGGGCTATGGAGAGGGTCCGGGACCACGTGGACGTGGAGGTCAAGGCGACTCACCGAGATAGGGGACAAGTGTTCGCCCAAATATTTGCATAGCGAACCAATGCTCTTCACCCCGGGTCCGGGCCGGGCTCGCACCCCTGCACAGGAAGGGCCCAGCGCCCCTTCCTTCAAGGCGAGTTGACGGTTTGCCAGTGCACGGGACCCTTCTCCGGCTCGCGGCCGCCCTTCGCCGGCTCCGCGGCGCGAGCCTCGGCCATGCGCGCCGGCAGGCCGATCCGGCCCGGTCCCGCACCCGCCCCTCCGGATGGCCGTCGCGGGGGGCGGCTGCGGCGCCGCCGGCACGTCGTCCGCCGACGCCACGGCGGCGGCCGGGGCGAGCGGGGCGACGGGGCGAAGTCGCCCGGTGCGCACGGTGATCCACCGCGCTTGGACGCCTCCCCGACCGGAAGGGGATCCTCGTCCGCATGAGCTATGTCATCGAAACACAGGGCCTGACCCGCGAGTTCGGCGAACGAAGAGCGGTGGACGGGCTCGACATCCAGGTCGAGGCGGGTGAGGTCTTCGGTCTCCTCGGGCCGAACGGCGCCGGAAAAACCACCACGATACGGATGCTGACCACGCTGCTGGCCCCGAGCCGCGGCCGGGCCCTGGTGTGCGGGTACGACGTGCGGCGGGAGGCCGCCCAGGTGCGCCGGCGGATCGGCTACGTGTCCCAGGAGAAGGGCGTGCGCCACCTCCTCACCGCCCGGGAGAGCGTGGAGATCGAGGCGGACCTCCACCATGTCCCCCGCCGCGAACGGGCCCTGCGGGTGACGGAGGTCCTGGACGTCGTGGGGCTGCTGCCGGACGCGGACCGGCAGGTGGCGGAGTTCTCCGGCGGCATGCTCAAGCGCCTCGACCTGGCCTGCGGGCTGCTGCAGCGGCCCGAGGTGCTGATCCTCGACGAGCCGACGCTCGGCCTCGACGTGCAGTCGCGGCACCGCGTCTGGGAGCACGTCGCCCACCTGCGCCGCCAGGGCGTCTCCGTGCTGCTGACGACCAACTACCTCGACGAGGCGGACCGCCTGTGCGACCGCGTCTCCATCATCGACGCCGGCAAGGAGGTCGTCGGCGGCGCCCCCGACACCCTCAAGCGGGCCGTCGGCGCGGACGTCCTGCACGTGGTGACGGACGACGTGGCGGGCCTGCGCGGGATCGTCCACGGCCGGGAACGGTTCCACCGCGTCCTGGAGGCGGGGCCGCGCACCGTCAACCTCCATGTCGGCGACGCCCTGGCCGCGTTGGCGGAAGTGGCGGGCGCCGCCCGCGAGCGCGGCATCGTCCTGGAGCACATCGGCCTCCAACGGCCCACGCTCGACGACGTGTTCCTGCTGCACACCGGCCGGGGCCCGCGCGGCACGGACGGCGAACGGCTGCCCGTGAAAGCCACCCCGGCACCCGGGCCGGCACCCGCGCGGCCCGCGCGACGAGGTGCCCTGCGCGGCCGTCCGCAGGAGACGGCCGCGCTGCTGCGCCGCTGGTTCCTCCAGCTGCGCCGTGAGCGCCTCAACCTCGTCTTCACCCTGCTCCAGCCAGCGATCTGGCTGGTGTTCTTCGGCAGTTCCCTGCGGCGGGCGGTGGACCCCGGCGCGGTCGCCGACGCCGACTACATCTCCTTCATGCTGCCGGGCGTGATCGCGTTCAACGCGGTCGGGGCCGGGGTGAGCGGGGCCGTTCCGCTGCTGTGGGACAAGGAGACCGGCTATCTGGGCCGGCTGATGAGCATGCCGCTGGCGCGCAGCTCCATCGTCGTCAGCCGGCTCCTCTTCCAGATGGCGCTGGGCGCGGTGCAGGCGGCCCTCATCATGCTCGTGGCCCTGGCGCTGGGCGCCCGGCCGGCGGCACACGCGGTCGACGCCGTGCTCGTGCTCGTCGCCGTCATGCTGCTCACCGGCACGCTCACCACCGGCTTCATCGCCCTGGCCTACGGTTCGTCGAGCAACACGACCTTCTTCGCGATCAGCGGATTCGCCTCATTTCCGCTGCTGTTCGCGAGCAACGCGTTCGTCGCGCTGGACGCCATGCCGGGGTGGCTGGCGGCCATCGCCCGGTTCAACCCGCTGACGTACGCGATCGAGGTGATCCGCGGCCTGGTCCTCGACGGGTGGCGGGCCGGCCTGGCCGTTCCCCTGTCCGTGCTGGTGCTGTTCACCGCCGGCTGCCTGCTCGCGCTGGGCCGGCTGTCCCCCGCGCGGTCGGGACGGGGCCTGCGCTGACGCGGCGGTCGTCCGGTCCGGGTGGCGCTCCAGCCAGGACAGGGCCCCGCGCAGCACCGCGGAGTGCACGGTGCGGGCGAGCCGGGCGCCCCAGGGCGAGCGCGGCCCGCAGAAGCGCTCGCGCGCGGCGCCCGGGGCGTACGGCACGGCCAGGCACACCGCGTCCGAGGCCGTGCCGGTGCAGGCGAAACCCGCCTCCAGCAACGCCTGCGTCTTCGCCTCGGTCGCCGTCATCACCGCGTTGACCAGCGCGCCGTCCTCCAGCGGCACCGGCACCACGGCGACAAGGTTCACCGTGCCGGGCCGGGACACGGGAGCCTGATCGCCGGGAGCCGGGCCGTCGGGGGCGGCGGCCCAGATCGGCACGCTCAACCCGACGGTGGCGACGGCCCGTACGCCCCGCTCCCCGGCCCGCGCGCGGTGGCGTACCGCGGCGGCGGTGAGCATGCCGACCCCGGGCCCGCGCAGCCGGTGCGCCACCGCGAGCTCCTCCACGTGGACCTCGGGGTCGGTGCGGGCGTACGACACCGGCACCTGGGCGTTGATCACCCACTCGCGCGGCCCCAGCCCGCCGCCCGCCACGCCGGAGGAGAGCATGCGCCACCCCGGACCGGCCCGCCACACCAGCACCCGGGCGCCCGGCGGCCCGCACAACTCGATGTCCATCATGCCTTCCTGCCCCTCTCCGCACGCTGGTACCGTCCCGCCTACGGCATATTCAGGTGTCCGGAGGACGAACTCCATGGCGCACACGCACAGTTCCGATGCCACCGCATCCCATGTCACCGCATCCGATGCCACCGAACGCATGGCGACCGACGGCTTCTGTCTGATCCCCGGCGCCCTGGAACCCGACATGATCGAGCGGCTGCGCGGCCTGTCCGAGCGCAAGCTCCGCTCCGAGGAGCAGGGCCACTTCCGGCGGTACGCCCACCACGGCAGCCTGATCCCGGTCCACGTCGAGGACGACCCGCACGCCGACCTCCTCACCTCGCCCGCCCTGCACACCGCCTTCCGCGACCTCGGCTTCACCGATCCCCGCTGGATCAGCGGCTACGTCATCACCAAACCGCCCCGCTCGCCGGGGCTCTGGTGGCACCAGGACTGGTGGGCCTGGGACCACGACCTCAGCTTCGCGGCCCGGCCCGCCCAGGTCTTCTGCATGCTCTACCTCCAGCACACCCACGAGGGGAACGGCGCCCTGCGCGTCATCCCCGGCAGCCACCGCCACCACCACGAGCTGCACGACACCCTGCCGGAGCCGCACACCCCCGACATCGAGAACCAGCCGCAGGACTCGCTCTCCCACCTCCCCGCCCCCGGCGAGCTGACCATCGAGGCGCACGCGGGCGACCTGGTCATCGGTGACGTCCGGGTGCTGCACGCGACGCACCCCAACCGCACCGACCGCCCGCGCACGGCCGTGGACCTGCTCTTCGCCCCGCACTTCCGGGACCTTCCGGAGGAGTTCCGGGCGCACTACGTACGGCAGTTCTGCCTCCCGGAGGCCGGCTGGTGGCGCGAGCCGGGCCACCCCCTGCGCGGCGCCCCGGTCGGCCGCGTGCTCCCGACGTACGAGGGCCCCGACCACCCGCCCGTCCCCTACCGCCGACGGCCCCGCCGACGGCCGGCCACTCCCTGATACGCGGTCCACGGCTTCGCGTCCAAGCGCCCAAGCGTCCAAGCGCCCAAGGAGAAGTAACGTTCATGCATGGTGGCGAACTCTGTGGCGAACAGGCATCGGACACCGCCGTCGACGAGCTCCCCGGCAACTCCCCCGCCGACACCGGTCATTACTCCCTGGACGTCGTCGGCGGCCGGCGCGGACTGCCCGGGGGCGGCCTCCACATCTACCTCACCGGCGACCTGCTGCATCCCCCGATGGTGCCCGACAGCACGATCTGGTCGGACGGGAGACGGTGGAAGCAGGGCGCCGCGCTCCACACCCGCCGGATAGCCGAACTCGCCGAACTCACCGCCGGGGAACGCGTCCTGGACGTCGGCGGCGGGCTCGGCGGCCCCGCCCGCCTGCTGGCGCACGACTACGGCGTGCACGTCACCTCGGTGACCAACTCGGCCGCCCACGCCCGCACGAGCCGCCGGCTCAACGCGGCCCTGCCCCTCGGTCCGGGAAGCGTCACCGTCGTCCTCGGCGACGGCCAGCAGGCCCTGCCGCGCGGCCCCTTCGCCGCCGCGCTCAGCGTCAACATGCTGTACCAGGTGCGGGACCACCGCGCCCTGTACGAGCGGGTCTTCCGCGGCCTCGCGCCGGGGGGACGGTTCGTCGTCGACGACTGGATGCTGACCTCGCACGCCACCGAGGAGGACGTGGCCGGCCTGGTGGCCCACTTCCGGTTCCCGCACTTCGCCCGGACCCACACCGTCGAGGACGACCTGATGGCGGCGGGCTTCCCGCCCGCCGAGGTCTCACTGGACCTCGGCCACGTGGGGCGCGGGCCCATGGCGGACCACTTCGAGCGCCAGATGTGGGAGTACTTCGCGCCCCAGGTGATCTCGGACTGGCCGGGCGACCCGGTGGAGTCGCCGGGCAGGCCCGCCTACGGACGGCTGATGATCGAGCAGTTCGTCGAGGCCGTGAACACCACCATCCGGCTCTACGCCCGGCGGAGGATGACCTACCACAGAATACTGGTGCGCAAGCCGTGAAGTGCCTTGCCACCACGTCCAGTTGACCACTATCCCGCACTGGCACCGCTCCAGCCCCTTCGTGCACACTGACCGATCAGGAGGTGTCTGCAATGCTGTCCGCACAGGCAGAGTTGGTATGGCAGGGCCGGATCCACCTGGGCGACGAGCCCGGGGTCTACGGGGACGCGTCCTACGCGGGCCTGACCGTGGAACTGCCGCTCACCGTCGAGCGCCTGGCCACCACCGGGCCGCTCACGACGACCCTGGTACTGGAGACGCAGGACCTGCGGACCTTCCAGGGGTACCCGGGCCATCTCCTGGAGGTCTTCCTCTTCGCCCCGGCCTCCGCTCCCCAGCGCTTCACCCGGAAGCTCCTGGCGAGCACCCGGCTCACGGGCAGCGGCACCCAGCACTCCCTGGCCGTCGACTTCACCGGGCACCAGGCACCCCACCGACTGGGCGTGCGGCTGGGCGTGGACACCGATGTCCCGCCGGGGCTCTACGACGACTTCGTCCTCACCCGGCTGTCGAACCGGGCGACGGACTACGCCTACGTGGCCTCGTTCGGCTTCCGGGCATGACCGCACCGCGCAGACGCCACCGCCTCCGCACGGCCGCCCTGCTGCTCGCGGGACTGCTCGTGGCCTCCTGCGGCGACGGCTCCTCCCCGAAGGACGCGAAGGCCGACGGCGGCGGAAGAGCCGGGTGCGTCACCGACTTCTCCTCGGACAAGGACTACTTCCCGGTCAAGTCCACGGTGACGCACGCCGAGAACTTCACCCTCCGGTACGAGAAGAGCTACCAGGTCCTCACCGTCAAGCAGCCCTACCCCAACGCCGGACCCGAGTCGTACATCCTCGTCAAGTGCGGTGCGCCGAAGCCCTCCCTGAGCGGCGACCTGGCGAAGGCCCCGCAGCTCACCGTGCCCGTCCGCAGCCTCTACTCGATGTCCACGACCCATCTGCCGCTGCTCACCGCGACGGACCGCGCCGACGTCGTCACCGGCGTGGCCGACGCCTCCCTCGTCAACTCCGGCGAGATCCGGGACCGGATCAAGGCGGGGAAGACGGCCGAGTACGCCAAGGGCGGCACGATCAACACCGAGAAGGTCATCGCCGCGAAACCCGACGTGCTGGTGACCCAGGGCTCGGACGACCCGCGCTACCCCAAGCTGCGCTCGGCGGGCATCCCCGTGGTGGCCAACGCCGAGTGGCTGGAGCCCACCCCGCTCGGCCGCGCCGAGTGGGTCAAGGCGATGGCCGCGCTCACCGGCGCCGAGCAGACCGCAGGCCAGGTGTTCCAGGACGTGGAGAACGCCTACGCGCAGGCCACCGCACGAGCCGCGCGGGCCCGTAAACCGGTCGACGTCCTCTCCGGGAGCATGTTCCAGGGCACCTGGACCATGGCCGCCGGCGGCAGTTACGTCGGCACCCTGATCAAGGACGCCGGCGGCACGTACCCCTGGGCGGGCGACCGGGGAACCGGCAGTCTGCGGCTGGGCTTCGAGGCCGTCTACGCCAAGGCCGGCGGCGCGCGTCTGTGGCTGACCGACCAGCCGTGGAAGTCGGGCGGCGACATCACCAAGGCGGACAGCCGCTACGGCCGGCTGGCCGCGGTGCGCGACGGCGAGGTGTGGACCAACACCAGAACCGCCGGCGGGGAGGGCGGCAACGACTTCTACGAGCGCGGCGTGCTGCGGCCCGACCTGATCCTCGACGACATGACGGCGATCCTCCACCCCGAGCTCGCCAAGGGCCACACCTTCGTCTTCTACGAGAAGGTGCCCACGCGTTGACGCCGACCGCCGCCGACCGCCGCCGGCACCTCGCGGTCCTGACCGGGTTCGCCGTCGCCACCGCGGTGCTGTTCCTCCTCACGATCGTGCTGGGCCCCTCCCGGGTCCCGCCGGCGGAGGCGGTGCGGGTGCTCACGGGGCGCGCGGCGGCGGACCCCCGCTGGAGCGCCATCGTCACGGAGGTGCGGCTCCCGCGCGCGGTGACCGCCACCGCCGTCGGGGCGGCCCTCTCCGTGGCCGGCGTCCAGATGCAGACGCTGTTCCGCAATCCCCTGGCCGACCCCTTCTCCCTGGGGGTCAGCTCCGGCGCCGGCCTGGGTGTGGCCGCGGCGGTGGCGGGCACGGGCGGCGCGGCCGGGGCCTTCACCGGCGGCCTGGCCGGCCTGGGCCGGGCCGGTGTCGTCGCCGCGGCGGCGCTCGGCGCGGGGGCCGTGCTGTCGCTGGTGCTGCTGCTGTCGCGCCGGGTCCGGTCCGTGGCGACCCTCCTGGTCATCGGCGTGATGATCGGTTCCGCGGTGACCGCCGCGGTGAGCGTCATGCTCGTCTACGCCCGCCCGGAGCAGGCCCAGCAGTTCGTGCTGTGGGGCCTGGGCAGCCTCGACGCCACCACCTGGCCCGACCTGAGGGTCATGCTCCCGGTCACCGGCATCGGGCTGGCCACCGCCCTGCTGACCACGAAGCAGCTCAACGCCCTGCTGCTGGGCGAGAGTTACGCCCGCACGATGGGCCTGAACGTCCGGCGCAGCCGCGACCTCGCCCTGCTGACGACCTCGCTCCTCGCGGGGGCGAGCACCGCCTTCTGCGGCCCGGTCGCGTTCCTCGGGCTGGCCGTGCCCCATCTGGCCCGGGTCGCCCTGCGCACCTCCGACCAGCGGATCCTGCTGCCCACGGCGGTGTTCGCGGGGGCCGCGGTCGCGCTGGCCTGCGGGCTGGCGACCCAGCCGCCGTCCACGGACGCGATGCTGCCGCTGAACGCGGTGACCTCCCTGCTGGGCGCGCCCGTAGTGGTCACCATGCTGATCCGCAGGGGCCGCAGCACACAGGAGGCCGTGTCATAGCCGGTTCCACCCCGGACACTCTGACCACCGAGGGCCTGTCGGTCGGCCACCGCACGCGCGCCGCGTGGGGACGCGGCGGCCACCGCGTCGTCCTCGGCGACCTGTGGCTGACCGCGCGCCCCGCCGAGCTCACCGTCCTGCTCGGCCCCAACGGGTCGGGGAAGTCGACCCTGTTGCGCACCCTGTGCGGCCTGCTGCCGCCCGTCGCCGGAACGGTACGGATCGCGGGCGAGAACCTCTCCGCGCACTCGCCCGCCTCGCTGGCCCGGCAGCTGGCCGTCGTGCTCACCGACCGGTTCGCCCCGGGGCTGCTGTCCGCCCGGGAGCTGGTCTCCCTGGGCCGCCACCCGCACACCGGCTTCCTCGGCCGCCTCCGCGCGGCCGACCGCGCGACCGTGGACTGGGCCCTGGAGGCGGTGGGCGCGGGCCACTTGGCGGACCGGCCGGCCACCGAACTGTCCGACGGCGAGTGGCAGCGGGTGCTCATCGCCCGCGCCCTCGCCCAGGAGCCCCGGGTGGTGCTGCTGG
The DNA here is from genome assembly GCF_015999245.1 of Streptomyces sp. AV19. GTDB lineage: Bacteria > Actinomycetota > Actinomycetes > Streptomycetales > Streptomycetaceae > Streptomyces. The sequence continues at coordinate 354,530 of NZ_JAEAMR010000022.1, forward strand.
ACGAACCGACGGCCTTCCTCGACGCGCCGTCCCGGGTGGCGGTCACCGTCCTGCTGCGCGACCTGGCCCGTGGGCGCGGCCTGACCGTCGTGGCCAGCACGCACGACGTCGAACTCGCGCTGCGCCTGGCCGACGTGGTGTGGCTGACCGACCGCGAGGGCCGCCTGCGCACGGGCGCGCCCGAGGACCTCATCCGCACCGGGGCCGTCGCGGCCGCCTTCGACACCGAGCACCTGGCCTTCGACCCGGACACGGCGAGCTTCGCCCTGCGCCGGCCGTCCCGCGGCACCGCGACGCTCGACGCGCCTCCCGCGCTGCGGCCGCTGCTGGAACACACCCTGGCCCGCGAGGGGTTGACCGTCGCGTCCGGCCCTGCCGACCACCATGTCGCGGTGGCGGACGACGGGTCGCTGCTGCTGCGCCGGGGCGACGGCGAGGCCGTCCGCGTCCCGACCTTCGAGGCCCTGGCGCGGGCCCTGCGGGGCGGTAGCGCGACCTGAGCGCGCCCGGGCCCCGGAGTCCCGCAGGACTCCGGGGCCCTCAACTCCCCTCGTTCAACTGGTCATTGCAGGGTCCATGGGAACCAGTGGTACACCCCGAACCCCACCGCCGCACAGAGCGGCGGGGTAGCCCAGCGGAGCAGGCGACGCGAGACACAGAGCCTGACCTCGAAGCCGGGTTCGAGCGCCAGCCGGAACCGGCGGTGGCCGGTCCGGTCGCACGCGGCTCCTCCGCCGGCATCCGGCGGGTCGCCGTCGACCTGGGAAGGTTGAATCGAATGCGGCATAACTCTCCGATCAAACCCGGGCAGTTGTGAACACCGCCCGTTCCGGTGAGAACGATCCGCGTCTGAGCTCCGGCCAGGGACTGACACGGATCGCATCGTGTGTGGAGAGAGGGTAGTACGAAGCATGCTCTGCGGTCGCAACGGGCCGCGCATGCCGGTGACATGGGGTCGACAGAGGCGTCCGGGACGCGACACGCGTAGACCGTGACCCACTGGCCTGAACATTTGCGGCGGATCCGTCAATAGACGCCGCACGGAGGGGCAAAAATTGGTCTATACCCGCATCCCTACCCTTAAGTAGCACCCCCTTCAACCACGGCATGAGCCAACGAAAGTGGCACATGTCACACTGGGGTGCGCGGCGTCACCCCGCCCCCGGGGAGGCGCAAAACCCTTACCTCTTTGCAAATGGCAACAACAGTCCGGGGTTTAATGCATTCTGCTCACCGGGTGAATCCCACGGCCGTCCGACGACGATTAGCCGTCGCCCCATCCCTCTGGCCGGAGCTAGGGGCGACGGCGTCTCACCAGATGTGGTTCGACCACGCCTGATCCATCGATGCGACGTCGAGGAGGGGCAGCACAGGAAAGGACCCGGGCATCCCCCCGTCCTCCCGGTCACGCGCCGAGGATAGCCGTTACCCGTCTTCCACGGGAGGGTCACCCTGCGTATGTCTGTGTTAATTCAGACACGCGATTCCCTGATTTTCGAAGCCTCTCACCGGGCTTCACCCCGAATAGCCCAGGTTGCGGGCCGCGTTGTCGGATACACGCGGTTCCCGCGCGGCGACGGCGCCGTACCGCTCCGTTTGCGCACGTCACGCAGCGACGCGCCACCGGCCGCGCGGAGAGCCGGTCAACGCCCCTGTCCGGTGCGGGATTTCGTCACCTCATCACCTCGTCGACGCGGAAACCGGCAACCCGCCCCCCTCCCCTTGATCCCCCGAACCCCAGGGCCCCGCCTCCCTATGGATCGGCACCCCCGCCCCCGTCAGCGGCGCCCCCGACCCTCCCCTCAGCACCGCCACGATCTCCGCCGCGATCGACAGCGCCGTCTCCTCCGGCGTCCGCCCGCCCAGGTCCAGCCCGATCGGCGAGCGCAGCCGGGCCAGTTCGTCCTCCCCCAGGCCCGCCTCCCGCAAGCGCCGCAGCCGGGCCGCGTGCGTGCGGCGCGAGCCCATCGCGCCCACGTACGCGGCCGGCAGCCGCAGCGCCCGTTCCAGCAGTGGGACGTCGAACTTCTCGTCGTGCGTGAGGACGCACAACACCGTGCGGGAATCGACCCGTTGACCGTCCAGATAGCGGTGCGGCCAGTCCACCACGACCTCGTCCGCCTCCGGGAAGCGGCGTCGCGTCGCGAAGACCGGGCGGGCGTCGCAGACGGTGACGCGGTAGCCGAGGAACTTGCCCGCGCGGACCAGCGCCGCCGCGAAGTCGACCGCGCCGAACACGATCATCCGGGGCGGCGGGGCACTCGACTCCACGAAGAGGGCGGTGCGTTCACAGCCGGCCTCGACCGTCCCGGTACGGCCGGCGGCGAGGAAGGCGGCCGCCTCGGGCAGTCCGGCCGCCGCTCCCCGGGACGTGCCGTCCGCGTGCACGACCAGAACGCCCGCCGAGCCGTCCGCCGGCCGGGCCACGGCCGTCGCCTCGCCCCGCACCACGGCCGCGAACGCCGCTTCGTACAGGGGGCGTTGAGCGGCGCCCACCGGCGTGACCAGGACGTCCAGGACGCCCCCGCACGTCAGCCCCACCGCGAACGCGTCCTCGTCCGAGTAGCCGAAGCGCTGTGCCGTGCCCCGCCCGGTCTCCAGGGCTTCCAGACACAGCTCGTGGACCGCTCCTTCCACGCAGCCGCCCGAGACGGAGCCGACGGCCGTGCCGTCCGCGTCCACGGCGAGGGACGCGCCCGGCTGCCGGGGTGCGCTGCCGTGCACGGCGGTGACGGTGGCGACGGCGAAGTCGCGCCCCTCCGCGCACCAGCGGTGCAGTTCCTCGGCGAGGTCGAGCATCGGTGCGTCCTCCTCGACTACTTGGACTACTTGGGCTACTTGACACCCAGCCAGGATTCGATCGGGTGCAGCGCGAAGTACACGCTGAACAACACCGTGAGCACCCACATGAAGGGGCCCGGCTCCCGCCACCTGCCCTCGGCCGTCCGGATCGCGGTGCAGGCGATGACGCCCGCGCCGACGCCGGCGGTGATGGAGTAGGTGAAGGGCATGAGGGCGACGGTGAGGAACGCGGGGACGGCCGCGGCCCGGTCGTTCCAGTCGATGTGCCGCGCGTTGGCCATCATCATCGCCCCGATGACCACGAGCGCGGCGGCCGCGACCTCGCCGGGGACGATGCGGGTGAGCGGGGTGAGGAACAGGCAGGCGGCGAAGAGCAGTCCGGTGACGGTGGCCGACAGGCCGGTGCGGGCGCCCTCGCCGACGCCCGTCGCGGACTCGACGAAGACGGTCTGTCCGGACGCCCCGGAGATGCCGCCGATCGCACCGCCCGCGCCGTCGACGAACAGGGCGCGGCCGAGGCCCGGCATGCGGCCGCGGTCGTCGGCGAGCCCGGCCTCGGTGCCGACGCCGATGATGGTCGCCATGGCGTCGAAGAAGCCCGCGAGGACGAGGGTGAAGACGATCACGCCGACGGTCAGGGCGCCGAGGGAGCCCCAGCCCCCGAACGCGACGTCGCCGAAGAGGGAGAAGTCGGGCATGGAGACGGCGCCGCCGTGCAGTTCGGGCGGGCCGGCCTGCCAGGCGCCGGGGCCGGGGCGGGCGAGGGCGTTGACGGCGAGGGCGAGGAGCGTGCCGGCCACGATGCCGATGAGGATGGCGCCCGGGATCCCGCGGGCCTGGAGCATGAAGACGATCAGCAGCGTGGCGCAGAAGACCAGGACCGGCCACCCGGCGAGCTCACCGGCGGGACCGAGCGTGACCGGCCCGCCGCCCTTCGCCCCCGCGTGCACGAACCCCGCCTTGACCAGGCCGATCAGGGCGATGAACATCCCGATGCCCATGGTGATCGCGTGCTTGAGCGCCAACGGCAGGGCGTTCATGACCAGTTCGCGCAGCCCGGTGACGACGAGCAGGACGATGACGCCGCCGTAGACGACGCACATGCCCATCGCCTGCGGCCAGCTCATGTGCGGGGCGACCTGCCCGGCGAGCACGCCGGAGACGCCGAGCCCGGCGGCGAGCGCGAGCGGCGCCCGGCCGACGAGGCCCATGAGGAGGGTGGAGACGGCGGCGGCGAGCGCGGTGGCGGTGATGAGCCCGGCGTGGCCGAGGGTGCGTCCGCCGGCGTCCTTGCCGGACAGGATCAGCGGGTTGAGCAGGAGGATGTAGCTCATCGCCATGAAGGTGGTGATGCCGCCGCGCACCTCCCGGGCGGGGGTGGAGCCGCGTTCGGTGATGCGGAAGTACCGGTCGGGCCAGGATCTGCGGGGTGGGGGACACGCGTCCCCGGCCGCGATCGCCGGCCCGGCGGACGACTGGGTCATGGGCCTGCTCCTTGCGGTGCCGATGCCGATGTGTGGGGGGTTCCGGGGCGTGGGCGGCCCAAGGCCGCACTGCCATGGCCCCGGGGGTGCTGCCGGAGGGGCCGGACCTGTGGGGCCGGTCCGGCCGCCGTACGGAGCGGGCGGCGCGCCCGGTCCGTACGGGGTACGGGCCGCGTGCGCCGCCCCCGCACGGCATGCGGTCCGCACGCCGTGCGCGACGGCCCGCCCGTACCCCGTACACGGCCGTGCCGTCCGCTGCCGCCTCACGTCCCCGTCAGGTGCTCCGGCCGCAGCGGGACCCGGCGGAGGGCCAGGCCCGTGGCCTGCCGGACGGCCGCGACGACGGCCGGGGTGGCGGAGAGGGTGGGCGCCTCGCCGACGCCGCGCAGCCCGTACGGGGCGTGGGCGTCGGCGAGTTCGAGGATGTCCACCGGGATGGCGGGGGTGTCGAGGATGGTGGGGATGAGGTAGTCGGTGAAGGAGGGGTTGCGGACGCGGCCGGTGGCGCGGTCCACGGCGATCTCCTCCATGACGGCCAGCCCGAGCCCCTGGGTGGTGGCCCCCTGGATCTGGCCGATGACGGAGAGCGGGTTGAGGGCCTTGCCGACGTCCTGGGCGCAGGCCAGCTCGACGACCTTGACCAGGCCCAGTTCGGTGTCCACCTCGACGACGGCGCGGTGCGCGGCGAAGGAGTACTGGACGTGCCCCTGCCCCTGGCCGGTGCGCGGGTCGAAGGGTTCGGTGGGCCGGTGGCGCCAGACGCGTTCGGCCTCCACCGGCTCCTCGCCGTCGAGGACCTCGGCGAGGCCGGCCAGCACCTCGCCGCCGTCGGTGACGATCTTGCCGTCCTCCAGGAGGAGTCCGGCCGTGGCCCAGGCGGGATGGTACGTCCCGAATTTCGCCCGGCCGGTCTCCAGCACCCGCTCGCGGACGGCCTCGCAGGCGGCCTTGACCGCGCCGCCGGTGACGTACGTCTGGCGGGAGGCGGACGTCGAACCGGCCGAGCCGATGCGGGTGTCGGCGGGCCGGATGGTGACCCGGGCGACGCCGAGCTCGGTGCGGGCGATCTGGGCGTGCACGGTGACGCCGCCCTGGCCGACCTCGGCCATCGCGGTGCGCACGGTGGCCACCGCCTCGCCGGCGACGGTCTCCAGGCGCACCCGGGCCGTGGAGTAGTCGTCGAACCCCTCGGAGAAGCCGACGTTCTTGATGCCGACGGCGTAGCCGACGCCGCGCACGACGCCCTCGCCGTGGGTGGTGTTCGACAGCCCGCCGGGCAGGGCCCGCAGGTCGGCGGAGCCGCCGGCGCTCTCCCACTGGCGCCCGGGCGGCAGGGGCAGCGCCTTGACGCGGCGCAGCAGTTCGGCGACGGGTGCCGGGGCGTCGATGACCTGCCCGGTGGGCATGACCGAGCCCTGCGAGACGGCGTTGCGGCGGCGGAACTCCACCGGGTCGAGGCCGAGTTCGGCGGCGAGCCGGTCCATCTGGGCCTCGTAGGCGAAGCACGCCTGGACGGCGCCGAAGCCGCGCATGGCGCCGCAGGGCGGGTTGTTGGTGTAGAGGGCGAGGGCCTCGATGTCCACGTTGTCGCACTCGTAGGGGCCCAGGGCGAGCGACGCGGCGTTGCCGACGACGGACGCCGAGGACGAGGCGTAGGCGCCGCCGTCGAGGACGATGCGGCAGCGGACGAAGAGCAGCTTGCCGTCGCGGTCGGCCCCGTGCTCGTAGTGGAGGGTCGCGGGGTGGCGGTGGACGTGCCCGAAGAAGGACTCGAAGCGGTTGTAGACCATCTTCACCGGCCGTCCGGTGCGCAGCGCGAGCAGGCAGGCGTGGGCCTGCATCGACAGGTCCTCGCGGCCGCCGAAGGCGCCGCCGACGCCGGAGAGGGTCATGCGCACCTTGTCCTCGGGCAGGCCGAGGACGGGGGCGATCTGGCGCAGGTCGGCATGGAGCCACTGGGTGGCGATGTAGAGGTCGACGCCGCCGTCCTCGGCGGGGACGGCGAGCCCGGACTCGGGGCCGAGGAACGCCTGGTCCTGCATGCCCACTTCGTAGTCGCCGCTGACGACGGCATGGGCGCGGGAGCGCGCGGCCGCGACGTCGCCGCGGACGACGGGCTGGCGGTGGACGATGTTGGGGTGCGGGACGTAGGGGGCGTGCCGGTCGGTGCGGCGGGGGTGGAGCAGGGGGGCGCCAGGGTCGGTGGCGGTCTTCTCGTCTGTGACGACGGGGAGTTGCTCGTACACCACGTCGATCTTCGCGGCGGCGCGGCGGGCGGTCTCGGGGTGGTCGGCGGCGACGAGGGCGACCGGTTCGCCGTGGTGGCGCACGACGCCGTCGGCGAGGACGGGCGCGTCCTGGACCTCCAGGCCGTAGCGGGTGGCGGCGGGGAGGTCGTCGTGCGTCAGCACGGCGTGGACGCCCGGGGTGGCCAGGGCCTCGGCGGTGTCGAGGGAGACGATCCGGGCGTGGGCGTGCGGGCTGCGCAGGGTGTGGCCCCAGAGCATGTCCTCGTGCCACAGGTCGGAGGCGTAGGCGAACTCGCCGGTGACCTTGAGGCCGCCGTCGGGGCGCAGGGTGGACGCGCCGATGCCGCCGCGGGCGCTCTGCTGCGTGAGGAGGGTGCGGTCGGGTCGCATCGGCTCAGTCCCCCTGGGCGGTAGCGGTACGGGCCGCCGCGAGGCGGACGGCGTCGAGGATCTTCTCGTAGCCCGTGCAGCGGCAGAGGTTGCCGGAGAGGGCCTCGCGGATGTCGGCGTCGGACGGGTCGGGGTCGCGCTCCAGCAGGTCGTCGGCGGCGACGAGGAGGCCGGGGGTGCAGAAGCCGCACTGGACGGCTCCGGCGTCGACGAACGCCTGCTGGACGGGCGAGAGTTCGCCCTCTCCGGCCCCCGCACGGGCGGCGAGGCCCTCGACGGTGACGACGTCGCGGCCGTGCGCCTGGCCGGCGGCGACGAGGCAGGCGCAGACGGGGACGCCGTCGAGGCGGACGGTGCAGGAGCCGCACTCGCCCTGTTCGCAGGCGTTCTTGGAGCCGGGCAGGCCCAGCCGTTCGCGCAGCAGGTACAGCAGGCTCTCGCCCTCCCAGACGTCGTCGGCCTGCTGCGGGCGGCCGTTGACCGTGACGTTCACGCGCACCGTGCGCTCCTCTCCCCCGTGGTGTGCTGCTCCCAGGCCCAGGCGAGCGTGCGCCGGGCCATGACCCCGACCGCGTGCCGGCGGTAGTCCGCGCTGCCGCGCACGTCGTCGATCGGGCTGCAGGCGGCCGACGCGAGCCGGGCGAACTCCGCCGCGGCGGCGGGCGGTACGGGCGCGCCGGTGTCCCAGCAACGGGCCTCGGCCAGCGCGGCGTTCAGGAAGTCCTCGGCGGCCCGGGCCCGGACGGGCGTCGGCGCGGCCGAGCCGACGCCGGTGCGCACGGTGCGGGTGTCCGGGTGGAGGGCGAGGGCGAAGGCGCAGACGGCGATGACCATCGCGTTGCGCGTGCCGACCTTGGAGAACTGCTGCGGTCCGCCCGCCTTGCGGACGCGCACGGCGCGGATCAGCTCGTCGGGGGCGAGGGCGTTGCGCTTGACGCCGGTGTAGAACTCCTCGACGGCGATCAGGCGCGTGCCGCGCACCGACTCCGCCTCGACCTCGGCCCCGGCGGCCAGCAGCGCGGGGTGCGAGTCGCCGGCCGGGGAGGCGGCGCCGAGGTTGCCGCCGACGCTGCCGCGGTTGCGGATCTGCGGGGAGCCGACGGTGCGGGCGGCCAGCGCGAGGCCGGGCAGCTCGGCGGCCAGGCGGTCGATGACGCGGGCGTAGGGGACGGCGGCGCCGAGGCGTACGTGGTCGCCGCCGTCCTGCCAGGTGTGCAGCTCGCCGACGCGGTTGAGGTCCAGCAGGTGCGAGGGGCGGCGGTGGTCGAAGTTGATCTCGACCATCACGTCCGTGCCGCCGGCGACGGGGACCGCCGTGGGATGCTCGGCCTTGGCGGCGAGAGCGTCCTCCCAGCGGGCGGGGCGCAGGAAGTCCATGGGCGTTCTCTTCTCGGGCTCTTTCCGGACGGTGTCCGGGGGTTCGTCTGCCGTGTGCGCGCCGCGTGCTGCCAGTACACCGAGGGTCCGGCGGGCGGGAGCAGTCACCGAAAACATGAAGCGGTTGGCTGGTCGCCGGGTGGGTCTTGTAGATTCGAACGAAAGGCGGAGCCTCGAAACCTCACGGCTTCGCACCGGAAACACACAGAACATCGAGAAAGATCGGCGGCGACCCACGATGCGGCTGCGCGCACTGCTGGAGACCGAGGCATTGGGCCTCCGCCTGCTCGGCGGCGAGGACGAGCTGGATCGCACCGTACGTGGCGTGATGACCACCGACCTGCGCGACCCCAGCCGCTATCTGTCGGGCGGCGAGCTGGTCCTGACCGGCCTGGCCTGGCGGCGCGAGCCGGCGGACTCCGAGCGGTTCGTCCGCATCCTGGCGGCCGCCGGGGTGGCCGGGCTGGCGGCGGGCGAGGCGGAGATCAGCTCCACCCCGGACGACCTGATCGAGGCGTGCGCCCGGCACCGCCTGCCGCTGTTCTCCGTGGACGAGAAGGTGTCCTTCGCGTCCATCACCGAGTACGTCGTCCGGCAGGTCTCCGGCGAGCGCGCCGGCGACCTGGCGGCGGTGGTCGACCGGCACCGGCGGCTGATGACCTCGGGCCCCGCGGGCGGCGGCCCCGAGGTCGTCCTCGACCTGCTCGGCTCCGACCTGGACCTGCGCGCCTGGGTCCTCTCCCCCACCGGCCGCGTGATCGCGGGCTCCTCGCTCGCGGGCACGGGTCCCGCGCTGCCGGCCGAGGTCGCGGCGACGCTCGCGGGCGAGCAGCTGGCCGTCTCCCGCTCCGGCCGGCCCGGCCCGCACCGAGTCCTCGCGGGCACGGCCACCTACTCGCTCTTCCCGATCCGCGGCGCCGCGGCGGCCCCCTCCGATGTGCGCGAGACCGTCCTCTCGGACTGGCTGCTGGCCGTGGAGGCCGACGCCGGCGACTGGCCGGCCGAGCGGCTGGACCTGCTGCACGGGGTCACCCAGCTGATCGCCGTCGAGCGGGAGCGGCGCGACGCGGCCCGCACGGTGCGGCGCCGGCTCGCCCAGGAGGTGCTGGAGCTCGTCCAGACCAACGCCTCCCCCGCCGAGATCGCCGCCCGGCTGCGGGTCGCCGCGCCGGTGCTGCTGCCCGGGCTGGCCACCGCCCCGCACTGGCAGATCGTCGTGGCCAAGGTGGAGTGGACGGACGGCGACGGGGACGAGCTCGCCGGCGGGCCGGTCGCCCAGAGCCTGCTGGAGGAGGTGCTGGTCGCCCCGGAGGCCGCCGGCACCGAGCCGTCCGACCGGATCGCCGTCGCCCACACCGGCGACGAGGCGGTCGCGCTGGTGCCGCTGCCGGCGACTGTCACCGGATCGGACCAGCCGGACGCGTCCGGCCTCCAGGCCGACGCACTGCTGGCCGTCATCCGCGCTCCCCTCTCGAAGGGGCTGGACGGCGACGGCCGCCTCACCCTCGGCGTCAGCGCCCCCGTCCTGTCCGCGGAGGGCCTGCGCGGCGCCCTGGAGGAGGCCCGGCACGCCCGCCGCGTCGCCGCCGCCCGCCCGGGCCGCGTCTGCGCCGCCGGCCACCAGGAGCTGGCCTCGCACGTCCTGCTGCTGCCCTTCGTGCCGGACGACGTCCGCCGCGCCTTCACCGCCCGCCTCCTGGACCCGCTGCGCGAGTACGACCACCGCCACCGCGCCGAACTCATCCCCACCCTGGAGGCGTTCCTGGACAGCGACGGCTCCTGGACGCGCTGCGCGACGCGGCTGCACCTGCACGTGAACACGCTGCGGTACCGGGTGGGCCGGATCGAGCAGCTCACCGGGCGCGATCTGTCGCGGCTGGAGGACAAGCTGGACTTCTTCCTGGCGCTGCGGATGAGCTGACAACCGGCAGTTGATCTTGGCTTGACTCGATCTTGACCGGCTGCGGCGGCCCGCCGGAGACTCATGTCGTTCTCGGGAGGTTCGGGAGGTGACGGACAGGGTGGTGAGCGGGGTGACACTGGGATGCGCCTCGTGCGGACGGCTGCATCCGCTGGCGGACATGGCCTGGCGCTGCACGGCGTGCGGTGGCCTGCTGGACGTCCACGGCTTTGCACCGTCCCTGCCGAACGCGCTCGAACTCGGCCGCCGCGCGCCGACGTTGTGGCGCTACGCGGAGGCCCTCCCGGTGCCGGGCCCGCCGCGCATCTCCCTCGGCGAGGGCATGACGCCCCTGGTCTCCGCGCCGGGCCGGTCGGACGTCCTGCTCAAGGCCGACTTCCTCATGCCCACCGGCTCGTTCAAGGACCGTGGCGCCGTGGTGCTGGCCGCGCTCGCGCTGCGGCTGGGCGCGGCGCGGCTGGTGGCCGACAGCAGCGGCAACGCGGGGACGGCCGTGGCCGCGTACGCCGCGCGGGCGGGGCTGCCGTGCACCGTGTACGTCCCCGCGTCCACCTCCGAGGGCAAACTCGGCCAACTCCGCGCCTACGGAGCCGAGGTGCACCGCGTCGAGGGCCCCCGCGAGGCCGCCGCCGCGGCGGCGGCCCGCGTCGCCGACGCCCCCGGCGTCTTCTACGCGAGCCACGTCCACCACCCGTTCTTCGTCCACGGCACCAAGACATACGTCTTCGAGCTCTGGGAGCAGCTCGGCGGCCGCCTGCCCGCCACGCTCGTCCTGCCCGTCGGCAACGGCACATTGGTGCTGGGCGCGTACCTGGGCTGCCGCGAACTCCTGGAACAGCGCCTGATCGACCGCATGCCGGTGATCACCGCCGTCCAGGCGGCGGCCTGCGCCCCGCTGGCGTCCGCCGCCTCGGAGCGGATCACCCCGGAGCCCACGGTCGCCGAGGGCATCGCCATCGCCCGCCCGGCGCGCGGCGCCCAGATCCTGGCGGCGATAGCCGAGACGGGCGGGACGGTGGTGACGGTCACGGACGACCGGATCCGCGCCGCGCACCGGGAGTTGGCGCGGTCCGGGCTGTACGTCGAACCGACGTCCGCCGTCTGCTGGGCGGCGCTGGAGGCGGGGCTGGTCCCCGTGCCGCCGGTCGAGGGCGACCGCCCGTTCGCGGTGGCACCGCTGTGCGGGACGGGGCTGAAGTCGGCGCCGCCGGCGGCGTGAGGAAAACCCCGGAATCAGAGCCGGTGCGCACTACGCTCCGATACGGTAAGCGCCGCGCCGACGACGGAGGAATCTCGCCGTGACTGAACAGCCGTGGGACCGCATCGTGACCGAGGCCCGGGAACAGACCGGCTATACCGGCCCCATCCCGGGCCGCACCGTCGCCGCCATCGAATCCGCGCTCGCCGAGGAACGCCACGCCGCATACCGGGCGGAGCTGTCCCGGCTCGGCGACGGCCCCGGCTTCGAGGCATTCCTCGACCACTGGTGGGTGCAGGCCATCGCCGACAGCGCCGACGAGGACGTCCGCGAGGTCGCCGTGGACTGCGCGGACATCGCCATCGCACTGCACGTCAAGGCCCACCCCGGCCCCACCTACACCACCGCCGAGGTGGCGGCGAAGCTCGCCGAGGATGCCGCGTGACCTACACCATCATCTGGGAACTGCGGGCACGGCAGGGCCTGGAGAAGCTGCGCGCTCAAGACACCACCGTGGCAAGCGCCGTGACGCGCGCGGTCAACCAGCTCGCCCGGGACCCGGAACCGCCGAGCAGCAGCAAGCTCGGCGGCACGGGCTTCCGCCGCCTGCGGATCGGTGAATACCGGGTGACCTACGAGATCGACGGAATCAACATCGCGATCAAGGTGCTGATGGTCGGCAAGGTCACGCTCTGACTGTCCCTTCGGGCGACCCGGCGCCGCTGACGGTCGTCATGAGACATGCCGCAACTCCCGGTGCCGGATGAGCGCGTCGCGAAACAGTTCTCTCGCTTTGCTGTCCCCTCGGTGTCCCGCTTCGACCATCGCGTCATGCAACCGGAGGCAGACCGGGCAGCGGTCGTCGCGCCGCATGGGCGGCCCCGCGCTGTGCGGCAGGGTCACGAGCATCACACATGCTCCCCGCGCAGGTGCCTGCCCATGATGGCGATCAGCCGGTCCACGACGGCGGTACGCCGCGCTGCCGCCGCCCTGGTATGGGCGCTCTTGATCCTGCGGCACTTCGCGCATGGCACCACCACTGTTTCCGTCATTGCGTTCGATCCTCCGCGTGTCCCGCCCACGGTGGGCGGGCATCAACCGTGGGGCCCAGACTTGCCGAACCGGCACTCCTGACGACAGGGTTATCGGCATCACAAAAAACCTGTGATGAGCGGGAGTTGAGCATTGGCCGAGTCGTCCAGCAGTTCGGGTTCCAACTACGGTACTGAGGTACGGGAGTGGCGCCTGATGCGCGGAATGAGCCAGCGGGAGCTGGGCGAGGGGGCGCGGTACGGGCAGTCGTATGTGGCCATGGTGGAGAGCGGGGACCGGATCGGGTCGCCGAGGTTCGCGGCGCACTGCGACAAGGTGTTCGGTACACCGGGTACGTTCCTCCGGCTGTGGAAGCGGGCTTCCCGCCGGGGGCATCCCGAGTGGTTCCTGCCGTATCTCGAACTGGAGGCGCGGGCAACGCAGATTCTCGACTTCAGTTCATACCTGGTCCTCGGGATGCTGCAGACGGAGAGGTACGCTCACGCGCTCTTCCGCGCATCGGCACCGCGTGATGACCTCGGCACAACAGCGGAAAAGGTGGCGGCCCGAGTGCGGCGGCGGGACGTGATCGAACGCGAAGCCCCTCCGCTTGTCTGGGTGATCCTGGACGAATCATGTCTACGCCGCACGGTCGGCCCACCCTTCGTCATGCGCGAACAGCTGGAGCACCTGTTGGGACTCTCCGAGTCACCGCACATCACCCTGCAAGTGCTCCCCTTCTCCACCGGGGCACCTCCGGCGGGCGAGAGCTTCACGCTGCTGAAGTTCGAGCAGCAGCCCACAGCCCTTTACACCGAAGCGCAAGGCATGGGGCGCGTCATCGACTCGGCCACCCACGTGGCAACGGCCGACGAAATCTACGAGCGTTTGCGCGCCGACGCGCTCTCCCCGGAGAATTCGATCACTGAATTGCGCAAGGCGATGGAGGAGTTGCCGAGATGAGCAACACACAAGAACCCTCGCGTCCGGAGTGGGCGAAGTCCAGCCACAGTAGCGGCCAAGGCGGCCAGTGCGTCGAATGGGCCCCCGCCAGAACAATGTCGGGCGCCATACCCATACGTGACAGCAAACGCCCCCAGGGGCCGAACCTGACCTTCCCCTCGGCGTCCTGGCACTCATTCGTCATCGGAATCCAACGCCGCAAGTGATCAGTCGGGAGCCTCCAGGCCGGCGAGAAGACAGGCGACGTCGAGCCCCGCGGTCAGGTACTCCTCGAAGATCCGGTTGTTGAGGGCCCAGGGCCCGCGCCCCCGCCGCACGGCGTCGATCGCCGCCGGCGCCTCCCCGCCCAGCTCGACGAGAGCTTGCGCCACGACCAGGCCGGAGCGGTTGTAACCGGCGTTGCAACGGACCAGGGTGACGCGCCCGGCGCGGACGGTACGGGCGACGATTCGCGCCAGGCGGCGAACGGCACGGAGCTGCCCGGCATCGAGCGGGTCGTCGGGGATCTCGGTGATCAAGTGGCGGACGGCCGGGTCCGGCCCGTGACCGGGGCGCGAGAACAGGCTGACGACCAGGTCGAACTCGCCGCCCGCGACCGCCGGATGGCGCTCCCCCGAAGCATCGGCCCAGTGGTGACCCCCGATCCACAGCCCCGGAACGACCTCGTCCCATGGAGCTTGCGGTTCCGGTTCTCCATGGTTCTTCTGATGCACCCTCACCTGACATCCTTCCGCAGCCGGAGGCCGGTCACACCTCAACCTACCCGGACTTGTGAACACGGTTGACACGCATCGAGATTGTGAAAGGATGTGAACATCCGAACGGGCATGACCCATCGTCAGGTGGGTTCACATCCGTGTGTCCGTTCACTGAACCGATCCGGAGAACGACGTGACGCGAATCAGCAGCCGCATCGTCGCCGCGGCCGCGGCCGCCGCGGCCCTGACCGGCACGGCGGTGGGCACCGCCGCCGCCGACGAGGCACCGGGGAAGGCGGCCGTCGCCGCGCAGAAGCAGCAGGCGCAGGCGAGGGGGACGCTCTCGGGCGACGCTCCGTACTTCTCGCTGAAGACGATCGACAAGGCCGGAAAGACCTACTTCTACTCGTGGGACTACAAGGGCAAGCTGGAGAAGCGCATCCCCTGGCTCGACGACGAGCGGGACACGCGGCTGGCCACGCAGTCCGACCTCGACCAGGACGGGATCCCCGAGGGCGAGACGTACTTCCTCACGGGTGACGGCTCCGTGATACTCGAGCGGCCCCTGGAGGACGAGACGGAGCGCAAGGTCGCGTCCGGCTTCGGTAAGTACGACATCTTCCTCACTCCCGGCAACCTCGGCGGCGGCAAGGAGTCCGACCTGCTGACCCGCGACAAGCAGGGCGTGCTCTGGCTCCATCTGGCGCGGCCCGACGGCTCGTTCACCGGGGCGAAGAAGATCGGCGGCGGCTGGGGGCAGTACACCCAGATCACCGGCAAGGGCGACCTGACCGGCGACCGCAAGGCGGACATCGTCGCCCGCGACAAGGACGGCGTGCTCTGGCTCTACAAGGGCACGGGCGACTGGAAGAAGCCCTTCGCGGCCCGCACGAAGATCGGCACCGGCTGGAACCAGTTCAATCTGCTCCACGGCGCGGGCGACACGGACTACGACGGTCACACCGACCTCATAGCCCGCGACAAGTCCGGTGCCCTGTGGCGCTACAAGGGCACCGGCAAGGCGTCCGCCCCCTTCAAGGCCAAGGAGAAGATAGGCGCCTCCGGCTGGAACCAGTACCGGCTCGTCTACTGACGGGAGCTCCTGGACACCGGGGGCTCCTCGGAGGGGAAGGAGCCCCCGGGGCCGGGCTCAGGCGCGGCCCAGACTCCGCAGGTACTCGGCCCTGTTGAGGGGATCGGCACCCGAGCGCTCGCGGACCTGCGGCGTCCCGGAGAGCGGGCGGTCCGTGGTCGGCGCCGACCACCAGACCGCCTCGCCCCGGGCCGCTCCGGGAAGCCGCCGTTCCACGGCGGCGACCCGGCGGGCCGGGATCACGCCCCGGATCAGCCAGCCGGCCGTGGCGGGGACGGTGTCGCCGACGGTCGCCCCCTGCCCGGCGAGCAGGCCCGTCGCGGCGCTCAACGCATCGGCGGGCACCTCCAGTTCGTAGGCGTGGCACGGCTCGTACACCGCCGTACCCGCCTCCGCCAGGGCACGCATGAGCACCAGGGGGGTGAGGCGGCGGAAGTCGGTGCCCGTGCTCACGGGGCTGGCGTAGCCGGAGTGGGTGAGGGTGACGACGATGTCGGTCACCGGCCAGCCGTACAACCCCTGTTGGAGCGTGCGGCGGACCGTCTCTTCAATGGCCCGGTCGAAGCCCAGGGGCAGGGCACCGAGTTCGGTCTCCCGGCGGTAGACCGTTCCGGAGCCGGGCGTGCCGGGCTCGACGCGCAGCCCGACCGTGGCCCAGAAGGCGGCGGTCGTGCGGCGGTCGATGCCCTCGTACGCGGCGCCGGTCCCGGCGGGCCGCTCGCGGAAGACCGGGCGGCTCTCCTCGAAGACGGCCTCGACGCCGAACTCCTCGGCGAGCGTGGCCGCGAGGACCTCCTTCTGGACCTCGCCGTAGAGCAGGACGGAGGTGCCGGCGCCGTCCGGCAGCGGGCGGGTGGCGATCAGCGGGTCCTGGTCGGCGAGGGCGGCGAGCGCCGCGTGGAGGCGGGACGCGTCGGCCGGTCGCGACGGGCGGACGACCGACTCCAGGGTCGGCGGCGCGAAGACGGCCTCCGGCCGGTCCCCGACCGGGCCGAGCCGGTCGCCGACACGCACGGCGGGCAGACCGCGAACGGCGGCGATGCCGCCCGGTGTCAACCGGTGGTGACCTCCGCCGGCGACGTCCAGGCCGGTGACGCGGCCGCCGTGCTCGGCGAGAGTGCCGTCGGGCTCGCGGCGGTGGAGGGTGACGCGGTCGCGCCGGTCGAGCGTGCCGGAGAAGAGCCGCAGGTAGGCGGTCTTCTCGCCGGAGCCGGACGCGGCGCGTTCGACGGCGAAGACCGTGCCGCGCGGCTCCCCGCTCAACTCGCCCCGCGCGGGGGGCAGCCAGCGGGCGACGCCGTCGAGGAGGTGGTCGATGCCCTGCCCGGAGAGGGCGGAGCCGAAGTACACGGGGTGCAGCAGGCCGCGCGCCGTGTGGCCGGCGAGCCCGGCCCGCAGGCGGTCCGCGTCCGGGACGCGGCCGTCGACGAGCTCGGCGAGCACGCCGTCGTCGTCCTCGGCGAGGGCCTCGGCCACGCGTTCGCGGAAGGCGGGGTCGTCGAAGGAGTGCGGGACCGTCCGGGCGTCCGGGGTGCCGATGTCCCGCACGGTGGCCATGGGGAGGACGCGCGGGGTGAGGCGCGCGCGGATCGCGGCGAGCGTCGCGTCCTCGCGGGCCCCGGTGCGGTCGGTCTTGTTGACGAAGACCATCGTGGGCAGGCCGAGCCGGCGCAGAGTCTTCATCAGCACCCGGGTCCGCGCCTGCACGCCCTCGACGGCGGACAGCACGAGCACGGCCGCGTCGAGCACGCCGAGGGCGCGCTCCACCTCGGCGGTGAAGTCGCCGTGTCCGGGCGTGTCGATGAGGTTGACGCGCAGGCCGCCGGTGGTGAAGGAGGCGACGGCGGTGCGGACGGTGATGCCACGGCGGCGTTCGACGGCGCCGGTGTCGGTGCGGGTGGTGCCGGCGTCGACGCTGCCGAGCCGGCCGATGGCCCCGGTGTCGAAGAGCAGGCGCTCGGTGAGGCTGGTCTTACCGGCGTCGACGTGGGCCAGAATCCCGATGTTCAGTGTGGGCGGGGTGCGCATGGGCGGAGGAGTCCTCGAAAACGTTCGTCAGGCAGGGACGCTGGGGGTTTTCGAGGGCCTGGCGCATCTGCGGGATCTCTCCTCCGTGGGACGACTGCTGCGGAGGCATGCTGTCAGGTACGGACCGGCGGCGCGAGCGGTTTTCCGACCGGTCGGCGACAGCACGTTCGATTGAACTCCCCGCCGGGCTTTGTGAATTGCTTCACACCTAACCCTTGGCCGGGCCCGCGTCTTCGTGCTGAGATCGGTGCAGGTTTCCAGCTCGACGGCGCGCTTGGGGAGGGCACTGTGGCGGACACCGCCATGCGGAAATCGGGGTTGACGGAGCCATGGGGACCGAAGGGCCCCAGTCCGCAGGACGGGCCGCTGGAGCGCGCGGTGTGGCGGCTGCGCTCACGCGCCTGCTGGGAGGACGCGGCCGCGCTCATCGCCCCGCGGGCGGCGGCCGATCCGGGCGCGGCCCGCTGGCGGACGGCCGTCCTGGTCGAACGGTGCGTGTTCACGGGCGAGGGCTGGGGGGCCGCCGAGGACGCGCTGCGGGCGGCGGAGGCGCTGGCCACGGACGACGAGGAGCGCGGTGCGGCAGCCTGCGAACGGGGCCATCTCGCGTACGCGGCCACCCTTTTGGGGGTACGCGACCGGGCGGACGAAGCACGGTCGGCCCTGGGGCGCGCGGCGGCGCTGCTCGCGCCCCGTTCACCCGGACGTCCCCTGCTGGACTTCCGGCGCGGCCTGATCGCCCAGCACCTCTCCGACAATCCGTCCGACGCCACGGCCGCCTTCCAGCGCGCCCACGCCGGAGCGACGGCGCACGGGCACGGGCTGCTGCTCTCCTTCACCTGGCGGCACATAGCCGCGATGGCCGAGCACCACGGCCGCCTGACCGACGCCCGCCACGGCTACACGGAGTCGCTGCGCATCCGGGAGGAACTGGGCTACCTGGTGGGCATCGCCCCGGCGCTGGCCTCACTGGCGGCCGTGCTGCCCGACCCGGAGGAAGCGGCCAGACTCCGCGCGGAGGCCGCCCGCCTGGTCCGCCTGCTGGGCGGAGTCCCGGCGTGGCTGGCGGACCGCCTGGCACCGACACCGGCGACGGACGGGGCGGACGCCTGACGGCAGGCGGCCCGCGGCCCGCGGCCCGCGGCCGATGGTCGGTGGTTCGGCCGACCCACGGTCGGTGGTTCGGCCGGCCGCACCCACAGCCGGTGGCCGGCGGGTCGCCCTACGACGGGCAGGGGCCGTCACCCCTGCGGCCCGGCGCGCCACCGCTGAAGCGGTGCGGGTTCTGATGAGGCGGCCCGGTAGGGGTGCAGGGGCGGAGCCCCCGCCGGGGCGCAGAGGCGCACCCCCGCCAGGGCACAGGAGGCACAACCCGGCCGGGGCGCAGGGGCGGAGCCCCGCCGGGGCGCAGGGGCGGAGCCCCGCCGGGGCGCAGGGGCGGAGCCCCGTCCACCGCGCGGAGCGCGGTGTCGGGCCCGGGGCGCAGCCCCGGAGGAAACGGTGAAAGGGCGGGGCGGGGAGAGAACCCCCACTACCAACCCACCGCCCCCGCGAAATGCCCCCGCAGCACCGCCTCCGCCGCCCGCAGATCCCGCGCACCGAGCGCCCGCAGCAGCGCGAGATGCTCGGCGGCGTCGGCGACGAGATCGGCGGCAGGCGACGCCGGACCGTCCGGCGCCGGCCACTGGGCGCGCCGGTGCAACCCGTCGGCGACCGCGACCAGCTGGCGGTTGCCGGCCAGGCCCAGCAGGGCACGGTGGAAGGCCCGGTCGGCCTCGGCGTAGGCGGCGCGGTCGCCGCGCCGGGCCACCTCGGCGGCGGCCTCGGCCGAGGGCATCAGGTCCCGCCAGCGGGCCGCGGGGACGGTCCTGGCCAGCCGGAGCACGACGGGCACCTCCAGCAGGGCGCGGACCTCGGCCAGTTCGGCGAGGTCACGGGCGGAGCGGCTGGTGACCCGGAAGCCCCGGTTGGGCACGGCCTCGACGGCGCCCTCCAGGGCGAGTTGCTGCATGGCCTCGCGGACCGGCGTGGCCGAGACGCCGAACCGCTCGGCGAGCACGGGCCCGGAGTAGACCTCGCCGGGTATGAGCTCGCCGCCGAGCAGGGCCTTGCGCAGGGCGTCCAGCACCTGTCCCCGCACGGAGTAGCGGGTCGGCATCCGCCGGGCGGGAGCCGGCCCGGAGGCCGGGGCCTCCGCGCACCCGTGGACGTGCTCGCCGCGGGCCGCGGCGCTCCCGGGGAGCGGCGCGCGGGCGGGTTCGCCGGGGCCGTCGGTCCGCTGGCGCGGCACGGCGGGGTGGGATCTGCCCTGCTCCATGGGGGTCCTCCTGATGTGTTCCTTCGAACCATAGGCGGCATGTCCGGCAGTTCAAACCCCGGCCGACATGGGTAAGGTAAGCCTTACCTGCACCCATTTGCGCCCCGGTGGTCCCGTATGTCCACTGCCTCGGCCGCACCACCCTCGCGGCCGCCCGCCACCGCCGCCTACGACCGGCTGACGGAGGTCTTCCCGCGGCTCGCCGTCGCGTGCGGACCGCTCCCCCGCGGGGACGGCTGGATCACCGCGGCGGCGCTCGCCGCCGGCGGCCCCGCCGTCACGGCGTTCTCCGCCTGGGACGCGGAGCGGTCCCGGCGGGAGTACGGCCGCGTGCCGCGCCCGGACGTGGCGGCGGGTTTTGGACTCTACCGCTACGCGTGGTCGGCCTCCCTGCTGTTGACGCTCCCCTGGTTCCTGCACCGCCGGGTCCCCGCGGCGCCGCTCGCCGCGGTCGCGGTGCGCCGCGGGCTGCGCACCGAAATCGCCTTCACGACCCGGGAGTTCACCTGCCTCCCGGACGACCCGGCCGCCGGCCTGCCGGACGCGTCGGTGGCGGCGGACGAGGAGTCGCTGCGGCAGGTGGTGCGCGAGGGGCTCGCGGGCCATCTCGGGCCGGTACTGGAGGGGTTCGGCCCCTGGACGCGGCGCGGCTCGCGCGCCCTGTGGGGCCTGATGACGGACGCGACGACCGAGGGCCTGTGGCACCTGGGGAAGCTGCTGGGCGATGGCGAAGAGGCCCGGGCCCGCGCCGAGTTGGGGCTGCTGCTGCCGCACGGAACACCCCCGTACGCCGCCGGCGGCGCCGCCTTCCGCGCCCTGCGCGGGCAGCCGGACGACCCGGCACCGCCGCGCACCCGCGACCGGTCGAGCTGCTGCCTCCTCTACACCGTGCGCCCCCGCGCCTGCCTCACCTGCCCCCGCACCGGCGACGCGGAGCGCCTCCAACGGCTGACGGCAAGGCGATCGACTTGAACCCACTCGAACGAGTGGTTTGATGTGAACACAATTCCCTTGCCGCTGAATGGCGTTCGAAAGGATACACACCTATCCGTATGCCCTTGGCGTCCATTGGCGGGGAGTTGCTCCGAAACCCCTTGGCTCCCCGGCCGATTCCGTAAGGATGGCGCGCGAAAGGCCGTACCGCGACGCAAGGGACGCAAGATGAGAGTGACCGACATACCGCTGAATTGGGTTTTGCCCAGTGCCGTGGCGCTCGCCGGAGCCGTGGTGGCGGTGACGGTGTACGCCCGGGGCAAGAACGGCCCGGACGACCTGGCGGCCACGGATTCCTGGGAACGCACCGAGGAACGCAGACGGCGCAAGGAAGCCCTCTACGGCAGCGCCTCCTACGTGCTCCTCTTCTGCTGCGCGGCGGTCGCCGCCGCGCTCTCCTTCCACGGCCTGGTCGGCTTCGGGCGGCAGAACCTGGGCCTGTGGGGCGGCTGGGAGTACCTGGTGCCCTTCGGGCTCGACGGCGCGGCCATGTTCTGCTCGGTGCTCGCCGTGCGCGAGGCCAGCCACGGCGACGCGGCGCTCGGCTCCCGGATGCTGGTGTGGACCTTCGCGGGCGCGGCGGCCTGGTTCAACTGGGTGCACGCGCCCCGCGGGATGGACCACGCGGGCGCGCCGCAGTTCTTCGCCGGCATGTCGCTGTCGGCGGCGGTCCTCTTCGACCGCGCGCTCAAGCAGACCCGCCGGGCCGCCCTGCGCGAACAGGGCCTGGTGCCCCGCCCGTTGCCGCAGATCCGCATGGTCCGCTGGCTGCGGGCCCCGCGCGAGACGTTCGGCGCGTGGTCGCTGATGCTCCTGGAGGGCGTGCGCACGCTGGACGAGGCGGTCGACGAGGTCCGCGAGGACAAGCGGCAGCGGCAGCAGCACCGGCTGCGCCGCCGCGAGGCGGGCAAGCTGGAGCGCGCCCGGATCAAGGCGTACAACCGCCAGCACCGCATCCTGTGGGGGCGGGCGCGCGGCGGACGGCAGGTGGAGGTGACCGCGGTGGCGTCCGCGCCGCAGCCGGCCCAGATCGGCTCGCAGTCCGGGTCGGAACCTTCCATAACCGACCCGGAGCAGCTCCCCCTGCACAATCATCCCTATCAGGCGGTGAACCGGCCCGGGCCCGGCCGGCCCATCGACCTGACCGCCGAGGACGACACCCAGCCCATCCAGCGGCTCGACTCGCTGGAGGAGCGGCTGGCGCGCATCGCCAAGCAGATCGGCTGACCCGCTCCCTCCGGGCCCCGCGGCTCGGAGCGGAGCGGTCGGCACGCCCGCGGCCGTCAGCGGTCCTCGGCGTCCAGCTCGAACCACACGGCCTTTCCCACCCCGTGGGCCCGTACGCCCCAGCAGTCCGCGAGGGAGTCGACGAGCAGCAGGCCGCGCCCGGAGGTCGCGGTCCCGCTCACGTCGGCGGTCCCGCCCCCGGGGTTCCCCGGGTCCGGCGCCGCCGCGGACGCGCGCAGCGCCGGGCGCCGGGCGCAGAGGTCCCGCACCTCCACGCGCAGCCGCCCCTTGGCGAGGGCGGCGGGGCCGCCGGTGAGGACGGCGCTCACCACCGCGCCACCGTCCGTGTGCAGCAGGGCGTTGGTGACCAGCTCGCTCGTCAGCAGCTCGGCGGTCTCGGCCCGGCCGGGCGCTCCCCAGTGCTCCAGGAACCGGCGCAGCCCGGCCCGCGTCTCCGCGACGGCGGCCAGGTCACCGCGCCGGAGCCGTCTTTCCCAGCACGGCTCCTGTCCCCCTTTCCTCACCTCTTCCGAAGCCGTGCCGTCCGCGGACCCTTCCCGACCTTCGCGGTTCCCCGCGCCCTCCCAGCGTGCAGTCCGCCTTTTCATTTCCGTCCGCCCCGACCCCTCCCCGGCGCCCCGGCATCGAACAGGCTCACGGCAAGTGCATGCCCCGCGACCGGGGGAACGACTCCTGTTGAGCCATCAACATCGGTGATGCGCCGGGAATGCGGACACGTCTTGCGCCGGTCGTGAATAGCGGTCTCCCGACGGCCGGTCGGGCACGCGAAAGGGCCGGGAAAGATCCCGGCCCGCCGCTCCCCGTGTCACGTCTCCCGGACCGGTGTCACGCCTCCCAGATCGCGCACGCCGTGCGGTCGTCGGCGTACCCCTTGACGCGCAGCTGCCCGTCGGCCAGGAATTCGGCCAGCCCCGGCGGCTGCGTCCGCGCGCCCCACCGCTCGGCCAGCGCGTCGGCCAGCGCCGGCTCGCCGCGCAGCGGCTCCGCCAGGCCCGCGCTGCACAGCAGCAGCGCGTCGCCGGGCCGGGCCACCGAGGCACGGAAGCGGAAGGGTTCGCTCGGCACCTCCTCGGGGTCGATGACCGGGGTGGTGCCGGGGGTGGGAATGCCGAGGTCCACGGTGATCCGGTCCTCGCACAGGGCGTCCCGGCCGGTCTCCGGGAGGCCGCCGTCCGCGCGGGGCTCGGGGTCCAGGTCCTGCCAGGCCCCCTCGCGCAGCCGGAAGAGGCCGCCGCCGCCGACGCCGAAGAAAACCCGGGTGCGGCAGCGGGAGTCGGCGGGCAGCAGCAGGCAGCGCAGGGCCGCGGTGTACTCGGCGGGCCGCAGCCCCAGTTCGGCGGCGCGGGCGCGCAGCCGGCCGTAGGAGCGGTCGGTCAGCCGGTGCAGGCCCGTGCGCAGTTCGCCGCGCCGTCCGGCCCGGATGTCCTCGCCGAGCCGGGCGTGGCTGCGGCCGACCGCGCCGCCCAGCCAGGCGCAGATGTCGCGCGCCGCGCGGTGCGCCCCCTCGGCGGCGCGCGCCCCGCTGGCCACGGCGACCAGCACCACGGCCTCGTCCCCGCCGCCGAACCGGGCGGTGAGCAGCGCGTCGCGCCGGGGCTCGCCGCGGTAGCGGGCGGAGTCCCCGCGCAGGGACACGGCCCGCAGCGTCATGGCACCGTAGCGCGCCCCGTCGAGGACGGTGTCGGGGACGAGGTCGTCCAGCCCGCCGGGGTCGGCCTCGGGCCAGGCGGTCGGCTCGGCCTCGTAGGTGGGCGGACCCTGGCCGACGAACTCGGGCGCGCGGGAGCGGATGCCCTCGGGGACTGACTCCCGGACCTCGCCCCGGCGGCGGGGCCGGGGGACCTGCGGCACGACGGCCGCTTCCAGCGAGGCGGCCGAATCGGACGTCTCGGGGGGCACGGACGCCTCGGCCGTCCCCGAGACCTCGGACGCGGCGGACGTCTCCGGCACCGGGCGGCCGTCCGGGATCCCCGGGATCCCGCAGGGGTCCGGCACGGGCGGGCGGTCCGGCGTCCGGGGCGCGCCCCGGGTGCCCGGCAGGCGGGAGGACCCGGGCGCGGCGGACGTCTCCGGGCCCCGGGTGACGTCCCTCGCCCCCGGGACCCGGGGAGGCACCGGCGCGGCGGACGCCTCCGACGACGACGGGACGTCCAGCACCCCCGGAATGTGGGGGGACGGTACCGGGCCGCGGGGGGACCTCGGCGGGGCGGGTGGCTGCGGGGCCGGGGCGGCCTCTCGTCCCCCCGGGTTCCGGCGGGAGCCGGGGTCGGGCGCCTCGGCGGCCTCGGACAGGAAGGTGGCGGGGACGGCGGACGCCTCCGGAGCCGGGGTGTCGTCCGACGTCCCCGGAGACCAGGGGGACCCGGGCCCGGCCGGGGCCGCACGCGGCGGGCGCCGCCTCGGGCCCGCCGGGGGCACGCCCAGCTCCCACTGGGTTTCGGCGGGCGCGGGAGGCGGGGGTGGCACAGGAGGCGGGGGCGGAGGCGCTTCGAGCGGGCCGGCCAGGTCGGGGAGCGGGGGCAGCCGGGAGGGGTCGGGGAGCGCGCCGCCCAGCGAGAGCGACCAACTGGCGCGGGCGGGCAGGCCGCTGGGCGGGGGCGGGGTGCGGGAGGGCCGGTCGGGCGGGGCCGCGGAAGGGGGCGGAGGCGGGGGCGACGGGTCGCCGCCCACGACGGCCGCTGCCGAAGCGAACCGGTCGTCGAGGCTGTCCTCACCGGTGACGGAGGCCGCGCCCTCGGCGGGCGGGCCGTACAACTCCGTCCACCAGGCGTCCTCTTGTCCCTGATCCCCCAGCTGACTCATGCCCTTATTGTCCACACTGCGGGGCATACGGGAAGAGTGCACAAGGCCCCTCGCACGGGATGATGGCGGCAGTCGCAACACGGTTGTGGGGAGGGGTGTCACATGCCCGGTGCCATAGGCCCGGCGGTCGTCGGGAACGCGGAACGGGAAAGACGCGCAGGACAGCACGGGCGCGAGTGGCCGCAGGACGGGCCGCCCGCCACCGGTGCGGGGGTGGAGGTCGTCACCGGGGCACAGGCCGTGACGCACCGGCTGACCCGGCTGCGGCTGGGGGCCGTCGAAGAAGTGTGCGCACTGGTGAGGAACCGTCCCTGGGTTGACACCGGGGACGCCCGAGGAGTACGTCACCGGACCGTTGTTGACCGCCGGGTGCGCCCGGCGCCCGTCGACCGCGCGGGGGCGCACCTGGTCCGGATCGCCGAGCGGGTGCCGGCCGAGTTGTTCCTCGCCGACCGCCGGGACGGGCTGCTCGTCCTCACCGGGCCCGACGCCGAACCGGCCGCGCTCGCGGTGGGCCCGGGCGAACTGCTCGACTCCCTTGTGCTGTTGTTCGAGGCGCTGTGGCGCGAGGCGCGCCCGCTGTGGCCGGCCGGGGGGCACGTCACCGCCGCGCTCCCGTCCGCCGGGCCCGACGCCACGGACCTGGCGGTGCTGTCGCTGCTGCTGTCCGGGCTGACCGACGCGAGCGTCGCCAAGCAACTCGGCCTGGGGCTGCGGACAGTGCAGCGGCGGGTGAAGCGGCTGATGGAGCTGGCGGGGGTGACCACCCGCCTCCAGCTCGGCTGGATCGCGGCGGAACGGGGGTGGACGGCGGCCCGCCGCTGAGCCCTCGGGCGGGGCCGGCTACCCCTCCAGGCCCAGCAGGAAGCGCTTGCGCTCCAGCCCTCCCGCGTACCCGGTGAGCGACCCGTCCGCGCCGATGACCCGGTGGCAGGGGCGCAATACCAGCAGCGGGTTGGCCCCGACGGCGCCGCCGACCGCGCGGACCGCGGCACGGGAGGCGCCGATCCGCCGGGCCAGTTCGCCGTAGGTGGTGGTGGCGCCGTACGGCACGGAGTCGAGGGCGTCCCACACCCGGCGGCGGAACTCCGTCCCCTCCGCGGCGTACTCCAGGTCGAACTCGCGCAGTTCACCGGTGAAGTACGCCGCGAGCTGCTGCTCCGCCTCGGTGAACGCCCCGGGCACCCGCCGCCAGTCCGGGGCGGCCGTCGCGCCGCCCTTCTGGCCGGGGACGGACAGCGAGGCGAGCGCGGTCCCGCCGGGTGCGGTGGGCGAGGGGCGGCCGGCGAGCAGCAGGACGCCGAGGGGGCTGTCGATCTCTGTGTAGAGCATGGTCAGGAGTCCTTGTTCCAGGGGTTCCAGGAGTTCCAGGAGTTTCAGAGGTTCCAGAGGTGGTGCAGGGCGTACGAGCGCCAGGGCCGCCAGGCGTCGGCGTCTTCGGGCTCCGCGCCGAGGGCGGTGAGCGCGCGCCGTGCCCCGGCGTCGCCGGGGAGGAAGACGTCCGGGTCGCCGAGCGCCCGCATCCGGATGTAGCCGGCGGTCCAGGGGCCCACCCCGCGCAGGGCGAGCAGCCGCTGCTCGGTGGCGTCGCGGTCGGCTCCCGGGTCGAGGCGCACGGTGCCGTCCGCGAGAGCGCCGGCGACCGTGCGCAGGGTGTCCCGGCGGGCCTCGGGCATGCCGTCGAACTCGGCGTCGGCCAGGGCCGCGGGCTCCGGGAAGAGGTGGGTGAGCGTGCCGTCGGGCGCCGCGAGGGGGGTGCCGTGCGCGGCGACGAGCCGGGCCCCGAGGCGGCCGGCCGCCGCGACGGAGACCTGCTGGCCGAGCACGGCCCGCACCGCGAGCTCGTCCGCGTCCGCCGCGCCGGGCGAGCGCAGCCCCGGCCGGGCGGCGACCAGCGGCCGCAGCGCCGGGTCGGCGCCCAGCCGCTCGGCGACCGCGTCCGGGTCGGCGTCCAGGTCGAACAGGCGCCGTACGCGCTGGACGGCGGCGGCCAGGTCGCGCAGGTCGGTCAAGTGCAGCCGGCAGGCGAGCCAGCCGGCGTCCGCCCGGTGCGGCTCCTGGACCTCGGCGATCCCGGTGCCGTACGGGAGCCGCAGGGTGCGGCGGTAGGTCCGGGCGCCCGGGACGCCCGTCATCTCCTCGACCCCCTCGATCGCCCGGCGGCCGAGGAAGTCGAAGACCTCGCGGGCGGCGTACGGGCCGCGGTGGGCGAGCCGGAGCGGGACGCCGGACGGCGCGCTGCCCCCGGTGGCCCGGGGCGCGCCCCGCAGGGCGGTGGGGGTCTGCGCGTAGACGGCGCGGATCGTGTCGTTGAACTGCCGCACGCTCGCGAAGCCGGCCGCGAACGCGGTCTCCGTGACCGGCAGGTCCGTGGTCTGCAGCAGGACGCGCGCCGTGTGCGCGCGCTGGGCGCGGGCGAGGGCGACGGGGCCGGCGCCGAGCTCCTCGGTGAGCTGCCGGTGCACCTGGCGGGTGCTGTAGCCGAGCCGGTCCGCGAGGCCCTGGACGCCTTCGCGGTCCACGACGCCGTCGCCGATCAGCCGCATGGCCCGGCCGACGAGGTCGGCCCTGATGTTCCACTCCGCCGACCCCGGCACCGCGTCGGGCCGGCACCGCCGGCACGCCCGGAACCCGGCGCCCTGCGCGGCGGCGGCCGACGGGTAGAAGCGGACGTTCCGCCGCTTGGGGGTGACGGCCGGGCAACTGGGGCGGCAGTAGATGCCGGTGGTCGCGACGGCGAAGAAGAAGGTGCCGTCGAAGCGGGCGTCTCTGCTGCTGACGGCTTCGTAGCGGAGGTCGTCGTCGGGGGTTGTGGTGGCCGTGGGGTTCACGTTTCCAGTGTGCGGGAGTGGGTGGGGGTGGGCTGGCGGGAATCGGACGTGGGGTTTGGACGCGGGTTTGGATGCCCCTGGCCCGCCCTTTCACCGTTTCTCGCGCGCTGCGCGCAGATTGTCCTCAAACGCCGGAAGGGCGATCGGGGTCCGGGGTCTCCCCGGGAAACGGAGAAAGGGCGGGACTGGGGCACCCTCCCCCCAGGGCGCCTAGCGGCGCGAGCGCCCCCGCTTGAGCGCGCCCGCCCGCTCCCCCTCCGCCTGCCGCCGCTTCCACTCCCGCCGCATCTCCGCCCGCAGCCGCGCATCCGTCCGCGCCGCGATCCGCGCGTTCTCCCGCAGCAGCTTGCGGTAGCTCTCCAGCCGGCGGTGCCCCAGCGCACCCGACGCGACCGCCGCCGCCACCGCGCACCCCGGCTCCCCGTCGTGGCCGCAGTCATGGAAGCGGCACGACGCCGCCAGCGCCTCGACGTCGGTGAACGTCCGGGCGAGCCCGGACTCCGCGTCCCACAGCCCCACCCCCCGCAGCCCCGGCGTGTCGATGAGGACGCCCCCGCCCGGCAGCGGCAACGGCAGCAGATTGCGGGTGGTCGTCGTGTGCCGCCCCTTCCCGTCGCGGTCGCGAATGGCCCGGACGTCCTGCACGTCCTCGCCGACGAGCGCGTTGGCGAGCGTGGACTTCCCGGCGCCGGACTGGCCGAGGAGCACCCCCGTGCCCCCGGCGAGCAGCGCGGCGAGCTCGCCGACGCCCTCGCCCGTGGCCGAGCTGACGGCCAGCACCCGCGCCCCGGGTGCCACCGCCTCCGTATCGGCGAGCAGATGGGAGAGCGTCACCGGGTCGGGCACGAGGTCCGCCTTGGTGAGGGCGACGACGGGCTCGGCGCCGGACTCCCAGGCCAGCGCGAGGAACCGCTCGACGCGGCCGAGGTCCGGATCGGCGGTGAGCGCGAACGCGATGACCGCCCGGTCCACGTTGGCGGCCAGGATCTGCCCGTCGGACCGCTTGGAGGAGGTGGAGCGGACGAAGGCCGTCCGGCGCGGGAGCAGCGCCCGGACGTGGCCGGCGGTCAGGTCGACGGCCGCCCAGTCCCCGGTGCACATGATGCGCAGGGGGTCGCCGGTGGCGACGGGCGCGGCGTCGGCCCGTACGGTGCGGACGCCGGCGCCGTCGTCGGAGGCGACGACGACGTCGCAGTGCCCGCGGTCGACGCGGGCGATCCGGCCGGGGACGAGGCCCCGGGCGGCGAAGGGTGCGTGGCTGTCAGCGAAGCCCTCGTCCCAGCCGTAGGCGGCGAGGGGGTGAGCAGCGGTGGACACGGTGGTGGTGCTCCTTCGGAAGCGGAGAGGTGGTGTGGTGTGCGGGGATCTCCGTGATGACAGTCATCGCGGGCTCACCTCCTGATTCCGATGGATGCCGATGGATGCCGATGGATGCCGATGGATACGAACGTTTCGCGGGGACTCTACGCATGCGAAAGGGCGCGGGGCGAAGGGTTTTTTCCACCCTTCGCCC
The DNA here is from genome assembly GCF_015999245.1 of Streptomyces sp. AV19. GTDB lineage: Bacteria > Actinomycetota > Actinomycetes > Streptomycetales > Streptomycetaceae > Streptomyces. The sequence continues at coordinate 383,469 of NZ_JAEAMR010000022.1, forward strand.
CGCGCCCGCGCCGGCCCGCCCGCTACTCCTTGCGGTGCCTGCCGCCCCGCTCCCCCTTCACATGCTGCAGCCGCGTCCGCACATCCTCCGGCGGCAGGAACTGCGCCCAGCGCTCGGGGAACTCCGAGGGCGGCACCCGGTCCTGGCCGGCCACCCCGTCGTCCTCGGCCGGGTCGTCCTCGTACTCGTGGACCATCGCCAGCGCCGCCCGTTCCGCCGCCGCCTGGGCCGCGGCCGCCGCGCGCTGCCGGTCGACGTCGGCGCGGGCGGCCGCGGTGGCGACCGACGGCCACACCCGGTCCATGGCCGCGTTGACCGCCGCCCCGACGAGCACCGCGAAGGCCGAGACGCCGATCCACAGCAGGACGGCGACGGGCGCGGCGAGCGAGCCGTAGATCGTGGGGCCCTCGACGGTGTGCGTGAGGTAGATGCGCAGCAGGAAGCTGCCCAGCACCCACATCGTCAGGGCCACGAACGCCCCGGGGATGTCCTCCTGCCAGGGCGAGCGGACGGGGACGGACACGTGGTAGAGCGTGGTGAGGAAGGCGATGGACAGCACCAGGACCACCGGCCAGTACAGGAACCGGACCAGGCCCTCGCTCCAGGGCAGGATGCTCACCATCGTCTCGGGGCCGATGACCATCAGCGGCAGCACCACCGTCCCGATGAGCAGGGCGACGATGTAGAGCAGGAAGGCGAGCAGCCGGGTGTGGACGATGCCTCGCCGGCCCTCCAGCCCGTACATGATCGTGATGGTGTCGACGAAGACGTTCACGGCCCGGGAGCCCGACCACAGGGCGATGGCGAAGCCGACGGAGACGATCTCCGGGCGGCGGCCGCTCTGGTCGACGTCGCGCAGCAGGGGCTTGGTGATCTCGTTGACGCCCCGGTCGGAGAGGACGGCCGCCGAGGCCTTGATGATGTTGTTCTTCAGGCTCTCGATGGTGTGGGTGCCCGTCCAGTCGTCCAGGTAGCCGAGGAGGCTGATGAGGGCGAGGAGCAGGGGCGGCAGCGAGAGCAGGGTGAAGAAGGCGGCTTCGGCGGCCAGTCCCGTGACGCGGTACTCCATGCAGGAGTTGACCGTGTCCTTCAGGAGCAGCCAGGCCATCCTGCGTTTCGAAACGTTCCGGTACAGGGCTCGGGCTCGGTGGAGCCGGCCCTTCCGAGGCCCCGGTGGTTCATTTGTCGCTTCCTGCACGCGCTAACGGTATCCGCCTCCGACCGGTGCGTTCATCCGCCGGGCAGCCTGCCGAGGGGCCCGGGCGGGGCCCGCGGAGGGGCGTGGTTGAGTGTGAGCGTGAACGACGCGACGATCTCCGTGACCACCTGGTCCCTGCAGATGACCTCACCGGCCGACCTGGTTCCGCCGTCCGCTCCCGCGCCGGGGCCGGAGGTCCGGTTCGTCCGCGCCGAGGTTCCCTCGCCCGAATTCAGCCGGTACCTCTACACGGCCGTCGGCGGCGACTGGACGTGGACGGACCGCCTGCCGTGGTCGTACGAGCGGTGGCGCGCGTACCTGGAGCGGCCCGGAGTGGAGACCTGGGTCGCCTACGACCGGGGGACGCCCGCGGGCTATATCGAACTGGAGGCGCAGCCGGAAGGCGCGGTGGAGATCGTCTACTTCGGGCTGCTGCCCGCCTTCCAGGGCCGGGGCATCGGCGGGCACCTGCTGGCGTTCGGGACCGGGCGGGCCTGGGACCTGGCCGGGCGGTGGCCGGACCGGGAGCCGACGGAGCGGGTGTGGCTGCACACCTGCACCAAGGACGGCCCGCACGCGCTGGCCAACTACGAGCGGCGCGGCTTCCGGGTGTTCGCGACGGAGACCGCGGAGGAGCCGGCCGTCGGCGCCCCGGGCCCGTGGCCGGGAGCGCACGACGACACGCACGACGACGCACACGAGGGCGCGCACGAAGGTACGCGGAAGGGCGCGTACGAGGGCGCATCCGGAGGCGCGCACGAGGGCGCGGCCGCCTGACCCCCGAACGCGCCCCCTCGACACCCCGTCCCACTCCTCGGGACGGGGTGTCTCACATTATGGCGAATGGTGGACTGCCCGAAGGCCTGCGTGCCACTCTTCCCTCATGTCACGAGGTGGAATTGCCTTGGTGAGCCGGCGTCATATCGACCTCGGCCGCGTGTTCAGCGCCATCTGTCCGGCGGGCTGACAGTCACAGCACCACCGTTCCCACCGCCGTCCCCACTGTCGTGGACGGTTGCGTTTCCTGTTCGCTCCCCACCGGTCCGTAAGTGCGCGCTCTTCGGCGCCCCTTGGCGAATCCGCAGGTGACAGGCGTGCCCCTCCAGGCCCCTCCGGGCCCCCGGGTGTGCCCCTGTGCGCCGCCCACCGCCCGATACACCGCCCGGCACCGCCGCAGCAGGACAGCAGCAGCACCCCGAAGGACGGATCGCCATGCCCGCCACCCCGAAATCCCCCTCCGCCGCGAACGCGGCGGCCCGCCGGAAGACCGGCCGCCACCGAGGCGAAGGCCAGTGGGCCGTCGGCCACTTCACCCCGCTCAACGGCAACGAGCAGTTCAAGAAGGACGACGACGGTCTCAACGTACGGACACGAATTGAGACGATCTATTCGAAGACGGGTTTCGACTCGATCGATCCCGCCGACCTGCGCGGCCGGATGCGCTGGTGGGGGCTCTACACCCAGCGCAGGCCCGGGATCGACGGCGGCAAGACGGCCGTCCTCGAGGACGCCGAGCTCGACGACAAGTACTTCATGCTGCGGGTGCGCATCGACGGAGGCCGGCTGACCACCGGGCAGTTGCGCGTGATCGGCGAGATCTCCCAGGAATTCGCCCGCGGCACCGCGGACCTCACCGACCGGCAGAACATCCAGTACCACTGGATCCGCATCGAGGACGTCCCCGAGATCTGGCGGCGGCTGGAGGCGGTCGGCCTGTCGACCACCGAGGCGTGCGGCGACACACCCCGGGTGATCCTGGGCTCCCCCGTCGCCGGCATCGCCGAGGACGAGATCGTCGACGGCACCCCGGCGATCGACGAGATCCACCGCCGCTTCGTGGGCAACCCCGACTTCTCCAACCTGCCGCGGAAGTTCAAGTCGGCCGTCTCCGGCTCCCCGTTGCTCGACGTGGCCCACGAGATCAACGACGTCGCCTTCGTCGGCGTCCGCCACCCCGAGCACGGCCCGGGCTTCGACGTCTGGGTGGGCGGCGGGCTGTCCACCAACCCCAAGATCGGTGTCCGGCTGGGCGCCTGGGTGCCCCTGGCCGAGGTGCCGGACGTCTTCGGCGCGGTCATCCGCGTCTTCCGCGACTACGGCTACCGGCGGCTGCGCACCCGCGCCCGGCTGAAGTTCCTCGTCGCCGACTGGGGAGCGGAACGATTCCGCGAGGTGCTGGAGAAGGAGTACCTCGGCCGCGCGCTCCTCGACGGCCCCGCGCCCGAGGTCCCCGTCGAGCGCTGGCGCGACCACGTGGGCGTGCACCGCCAGCAGGACGGCCGTTACTACGTCGGCTTCGCCCCGCGCGTCGGCCGCGTCGACGGCAGCACCCTCACGAAGATCGCCGAACTGGCCGAGGAGCACGGCTCCGGACGGCTGCGCACCACCGCCGAGCAGAAGATGATCGTGCTCGACGTCGAGGAGGACCGGGTCGCGTCCCTGACCGCCGGTCTGGAGGCGCTGGACCTGCGCGTGGCGCCCTCCCCCTTCCGGCGCGGCACGATGGCCTGCACCGGCATCGAGTTCTGCAAGATCGCGATCGTGGAGACCAAGGCGCGCGGCGCGTCCCTCATCGACGAACTGGAGCGCCGCCTCCCGGAGTTCGACGAGCCGCTCACCATCAACCTCAACGGCTGCCCCAACGCCTGCGCCCGCATCCAGGTCGCGGACATCGGCCTCAAGGGCCAGCTCGTCATGGACGACGAAGGCAACCAGGTCGAGGGCTACCAGGTGCACCTGGGCGGCGCGCTGGGCCTCCAGCCGGGCTTCGGCCGCAAGGTCCGCGGCCTGAAGGTCACCTCCGAGGGCCTGCCCGACTACGTCGAGCGGGTGCTGCGCCGCTACCTCGAACAGCGCGAGGACGGCGAGCGGTTCGCGGCGTGGACCACCCGGGCGTCCGAGGAGGATCTGTCGTGAGCAAGGAGAACCTGTCGTGAGCAGCGCCCGCGCCGTCCCCTTCCACTGCCCCTACTGCGCCGACGAGGACCTGCGCCCCCACGAGTCGGGCCACGGCGCCTGGGAGTGCGCGGCCTGCAACCGCGCGTTCCAGCTGAAGTTCCTCGGGCTGCTCGCCCGGCGCACCGGTCCGGGAGGTTCCCATGAGCGCTCTTGAGGAGCTCGCCCTGCGCGCGGGGCGGGAGTTGGAGGACGCCCCGGCGCTGGAGATCGTGCGCTGGGCGGCCGGCACCTTCGGCGACCGCTTCTGTGTCACCTCCTCCATGGAGGACGCCGTCGTCGCGCACCTCGCCTCCCGGGTCCGGCCCGGCGTGGACGTCGTCTTCCTGGACACCGGCTACCACTTCCCCGAGACCATCGGCACCCGGGACGCCGTCGAGGCGGTGATGGACGTCCGCGTCCTGACCCTCACCCCCGTCCAGACCGTGGCCGAACAGGACGCCGAGTACGGCCCGGAGCTGCACGACCGCGACCCGGACCTGTGCTGCGCCCTGCGCAAGATGCGGCCGCTGGAGGCCGGGCTGGCCGGCTACGACGCCTGGGCGACCGGGCTGCGCCGCGACGAGTCCCCGACCCGGGCGAACACGCCCGTCGTCGGCTGGGACGCCCGCCGCGGCAAGGTCAAGGTGGCACCGATCGCCCGCTGGACCCAGGACGACGTGGACGCCTACGTCGCCGAACACGGCGTCCTCGTCAACCCGTTGCTGACGGACGGCTACGCGTCCGTCGGCTGCGCGCCCTGCACCCGGCGGGTGCGGGCGGGCGAGGACGCCCGGGCCGGCCGCTGGGCCGGCCTCGCCAAGACCGAGTGCGGACTGCACGGATGACCGGAACGGACCCCTGGGGGAACCGCATGACGGGTACGACGGGTTCGACGGTATGGCTCACCGGCCTGCCGAGCGCGGGCAAGACGACGATCGCCCGCGCGCTGGCCGGCCGGCTGCGCGACGAGGGCCGCCGGGCAGAGGTGCTGGACGGCGACGAGATCCGCGCCTTCCTCTCCGCCGGGCTGGGCTTCTCCCGCGCCGACCGCGACACCAACGTCCAGCGGATCGGCTTCGTCGCCCAGTTGCTCGCCGCGCACGGCGTCACCGTCCTCGTCCCGGTCATCGCCCCCTACGCCGACTCCCGCGAGGCGGTGCGCAAGCGGCACCTGGAGCGCGGCACCCCCTACGTCGAGGTGCACGTGGCGACGCCGCTGGAGGTGTGCGCCGAGCGCGACGTGAAGGGCCTGTACGCGCGGCAGGCGAAGGGCGAGATATCCGGGCTGACGGGAGTGGACGACCCGTACGAGGCCCCGGACGCCCCGGACCTGCGGCTCGCCGCGCACGGGCGGACGCCCGGGGAGTCGGCCGACGCGGTGCACGCGCTGCTGGCGGGAAGGGGTCTGCTGTGACCGACAGTCCGTACGCCCTGTCGCACCTGGACGCGCTGGAGTCGGAGGCGGTGCACGTCTTCCGGGAGGTGGCGGGCGAGTTCGAGCGCCCGGTGCTGCTGTTCTCCGGCGGCAAGGACTCCGTGGTGATGCTGCACGCGGCGCTCAAGGCGTTCGCCCCGGCCCCGCTGCCGTTCGCCCTGCTGCACGTGGACACCGGGCACAACTTCCCGGAGGTGCTGGCCTACCGCGACCGCACGGTCGCCCGCCACGGGCTGCGCCTGTTCGTCGCGTCCGTCCAGGAGTTCATCGACGACGGGCGGCTGCGCGAGCGCCCCGACGGCACCCGCAACCCGCTGCAGACCGCCCCGCTGCTCGACGCCATCACCGGGCACCGCTTCGACGCGGTCTTCGGCGGCGGCCGCCGCGACGAGGAGAAGGCCCGCGCCAAGGAGCGGGTCTTCTCGCTGCGGGACGAGTTCGGCGGCTGGGACCCGCGCCGCCAGCGCCCCGAACTGTGGCAGCTCTACAACGGCCGGCACTCCCCCGGCGAGCACGTCCGCGTCTTCCCGCTGTCCAACTGGACCGAGCTGGACGTGTGGCAGTACATAGCCCGCGAGCGCATCGAACTGCCGGACATCTACTTCGCGCACGAGCGCGAGGTCTTCCGCCGCGACGGCATGTGGCTGACCGCCGGCGACTGGGGCGGGCCCAAGGACGGCGAGCCGGTCGAAAAGCGCCTGGTGCGCTACCGCACCGTCGGCGACATGTCCTGCACGGGCGCCGTCGATTCGGACGCGACGACGACCGACGCCGTGATCGCCGAGATCGCCGCCTCGCGCCTGACCGAGCGCGGCGCCACCCGGGCCGACGACCGGCTCTCGGACACGGCCATGGAGGACCGCAAGAGAGAGGGCTACTTCTAGCCCGGCTGCTTCCGGCCCGGCTTCCGGCCAGCCCTTCCGGCCCGGAAGGGCTGGCGCCGGCCCGCCCCTTCGTCACGCCCCCGTTCACCCACAGCTCCAGGGACGATCCATGACCACAGCCGAGCACGCCGGGGCCACGACCCTGCTGCGCTTCGCCACCGCGGGATCCGTCGACGACGGCAAGTCCACCCTCGTCGGGCGGCTGCTGCACGACTCCCGTTCGGTGCTGGCCGACCAGCTGGAGGCCGTCGAGCACGCCTCCCGCAGCCGCGGCCACGACGCCCCCGACCTGGCCCTGCTCACCGACGGGCTGCGGGCCGAGCGCGAGCAGGGCATCACCATCGACGTCGCGTACCGCTACTTCGCCACCGCCCGCCGCCGGTTCGTCCTCGCCGACACCCCCGGCCACGTGCAGTACACCCGCAACATGGTCACCGGGGCCTCCACGGCGGAACTCGCCGTGGTGCTGGTCGACGCCCGCAACGGCGTCGTCGAACAGACCCGCCGGCACGCCGCGGTGGCCGCCCTGCTGCGCGTCCCGCACGTGGTGCTGGCCGTCAACAAGATGGACCTCGTGGACTGGGCGGAGCCCGTCTTCGCCCGCATAGCCGAGGAGTTCGGCGCCTACGCCGCCTCGCTGGGCGTCCCCGAGGTGACGGCGATCCCGATCTCGGCGCTGGCCGGCGACAACGTGGTGACGCCGTCCGCCCACATGGACTGGTACGGCGGCCCGACCGTGCTGGAGCACCTGGAGACCGTGCCCGTGGTCGCCGACCCCACCGCCGACCCGGCCCGCTTCCCCGTGCAGTACGTGATCCGGCCGCGGACCGCCGGGCACCCCGACTACCGCGGCTACGCGGGGCAGATCGCCTCCGGCGTGCTGCGCGTCGGCGACTCGGTGACCGTGCTGCCCTCCGGCCGCACCAGCACGATCGCCGCCCTCGACGCGCTCGGCACCCCGGCCGACGTCGCCTGGGCCCCGCAGTCCGTGACCGTCCTCCTCGCCGACGACCTCGACGTCTCCCGCGGCGACCTGATCGCGCCCACCGCCGGGGCGCCCGTGCCGGTGCGCGAGGTGGAGGCGACCGTGTGCCACGTCGCCGACCGGCCGCTGCGGCCCGGCGACCGGGTGCTGCTCAAGCACACCACGCGCACGGTCAAGGCGATCGTCGAGGACCTCCCGTCCCGGCTGAACCTCGCCGACCTGTCCCAGCACCCCGCACCCGGCGAGCTGGCGGCCAACGACATCGGCCGGGTGGTGCTGCGCACCGCCGAGCCGCTGGCGCTCGACGCGTACGCCCTCTCCCGGCGCACCGGTTCGTTCCTGCTGATCGACCCGGCCGACGGCACGACGCTGGCGGCGGGCATGGCGGGCGCGGCGTTCGGCGCGCCCGACGGGGCGGCGGCGGACGAGGACGACGAGGGCTGGGACTTCTGACATGACACCACGGGACTTCTTCTCCGGCTTCGACAAGAAGGGCGGCCGCGTGGGCAGCGGCGCCCTCGGCAGCGGACAGGGCGGAGTGGGCCGATGTGCGCGCTGACGCCCGTATCCCCCTCCCCCGCCCAGGCACGTCCGGACCGTCGAGAGGAAGCCCCCTCATGTCCGCCCCCCACCCGGCCCGCCGCGCGCTCGCGGCCCTGGCCGCACTGCCGCTGCTGACCGCCGCGCTCACCTCCTGCGGCTACGGATCCCGGGCCGAGAGGAACGACGTCGGCTCCACCGCCACGAGCGGGAGGAAACTCTCCGCGGACACCGTGCGGATCGGCTACTTCCCCAACATCACCCACGCCACCCCCCTGGTCGGCGAGCAGGAGGGGATCTTCCAGAGGGAACTCGGCGGCACCAGGCTGAAGTCGGCCGCCTTCAACGCCGGGCCGTCCGCGATCGAGGCGCTCAACGCCGGCTCGATCGACATCGGCTGGATCGGCCCGTCGCCCGCCATCAACGGCTGGGTCAAGTCGAGGGGCAAGAACCTGCGCATCGTCTCCGGCTCCGCGTCCGGGGGCGTCAGACTCGTCGTCGACCCCAGGAAGATCACCTCGGCCGAGGACGTGAAGGGCAAGCGGATCGCGACGCCGCAGAAGGGCAACACCCAGGACGTCGCCTTCCTCAGCTGGATCGCCGGCAAGGGCTGGAAGGTCGATCCGCAGAGCGGCAAGGGCGACGTCTCGGTGGTCCGCACGGACAACAAGGTCGTCCCTGACGCCTTCAGGTCCGGCTCCGTGGACGGCGCGTGGGTGCCCGAGCCCACCGCCTCCAAGCTGGTCTCCGAGGGCGGCAAGGTGCTGCTGGACGAGTCCTCGCTGTGGCCGGGCGGCAAGTTCGTGATCACCAATGTGATCGTGTCGCAGAAGTTCCTGGCCGCGCACCCGGACGTGGTCGAGGCCGTGCTGCGCGGCTCGGTGCGGACCAACGCCTGGATCGCCGCCCATCCGGACCGGGCCAAGGCGTCGGCCAACGCCGCGCTCAAGAGGCTCTCCGGCAAGGCGCTCCCGGCCGGCGTCCTCGACCCGGCGTGGAAGTCCCTCCGGACGCTCGACGACCCGCTCGCCCCGACGCTGCGGGCCGAGGCGGAGCACGCCGTGGCGGCCGGACTGCTCGACGAGCCCGACCTGTCCGGCATCTACGACCTCACCCTGCTCAACAAGGTGCTGAGGGCCGAGGGCAAACCGGCCGTCAGTGCGGCGAAGCTCGGCAAGCAGTAGTGGCAGTGTCCGCCCACGTACCTGGAGGTCCGGATGGCCCCGGCAGCGACCACTGACAGTTCCGGCACGACCGCCGTCGCGGAGGACGCTCCGCCGGCCGTCCGGCTCGACCACGTCCACAAGCGGTTCGGCCGGGCGGGCGGGGACCGCGCCGTGCTGGACGACATCACCCTCGACGTCCGCCCCGGGGAGTTCGTCTGCCTCCTCGGGGCGTCCGGCTGCGGCAAGTCCACCCTGCTCAACCTGGTGGCCGGGCTCGACCGGCCCACCGCCGGCACCATCGACGTGCCGGGCGGGCGGCCCGCGTTGATGTTCCAGGAACACGCGCTGTTCCCCTGGCTGACCGCCGGCCGGAACATCGAACTCGCCCTGCGGCTGCGCGGCGTCCCCCGTGCCGGGCGGCGCGCGGAGGCCGAGCGGCTGCTCGACCTCGTCCGCCTCGGCGGCTCGTACGGCAAGCGGGTCCACGAGCTGTCGGGCGGCATGCGCCAGCGCGTCGCGCTCGCCCGCGCCCTGGCGCAGGACAGCCGGCTGCTGCTGATGGACGAGCCGTTCGCCGCGCTCGACGCGATCACCCGGGACGTGCTGCACCACGAACTGACCCGTATCTGGTCGGAGACGGCGCTGTCGGTGCTGTTCGTCACGCACAACGTCCGCGAGGCCGTACGGCTCGGGGAGCGGGTGGTGCTGCTGTCCTCGCGGCCCGGCCGGGTGGTGCGGGAGTGGACGGTGGACCTGCCGCAGCCGCGCCGCATCGAGGACGGCGCGGTCGCGGAGCTGTCCGTGGAGATAACCGAGGAACTGCGTGGGGAGATCCGCCGTCATGGCAAGCACTGACACCGCCGGTCCGGACCTCGCGGGGCTGGAGGCCGGACTCGACGCGCTGGACGCCGTGCCGGACCGCCGGGTGTCGTGGCGCCAGGTCCTGCTGCGCAAGGTGCTGCCGCCGGTGACCGCCGTGGTGCTGGTGCTCGCCGTGTGGAAGCTGCTGGTCGTCGCCGGGGTCACCGACGACTACAAGCTCCCCGACCCGTCGGCGGTCTGGGGCAGCCTGCGCGAACTGTGGCTGAACGGCACGCTGTTCGACATCATCTGGACCAGCGTCTCGCGCGGCCTGCTCGGCTTCGTGGCCGCCCTCGTCATCGGCACGCCGCTGGGGCTGGTCGTGGCCCGGGTGCCGTTCGTCCGGGCGGCGCTGGGCCCGGTCCTGTCCGGCCTCCAGTCCCTCCCGTCGGTCGCCTGGGTACCGGCCGCGGTCATCTGGCTCGGCATCACCGACGCGGCGATGTACACGGTCATCCTGCTGGGCGCGGTGCCGTCGATCGCCAACGGGCTGGTCTCCGGCATCGACCAGGTCCCTCCGCTCTATCTGCGGGCCGGGCGGACGCTGGGCGCCACGGGGGCGCGGGGCGCGCGGTTCGTCCTGCTGCCGGCCGCGCTGCCCGGCTACATCGCCGGACTCAAGCAGGGCTGGGCCTTCTCCTGGCGCTCACTGATGGCCGCCGAACTCATCGCGTCCTCCCCCGACTTGGGGCTGGGGCTGGGCCAGTACCTGGAGAACGCCCGCACCGACTCCGACATGCCGGGCGTGCTGCTGGGGATCCTGCTGATCCTCTTCGTCGGCATCGCCATCGACCTCGCCGTCTTCAGCCCGCTGGAGCGGCGGGTGCTGCGGACGCGCGGGCTGGCGGCGCGGTGACCGCCGCCCTGCTGCTGGTCGCCCACGGCAGCCGCGACCCCCGGCACGCGGCGACCGTCGCCGCGCTGCGCGCCCGGGTCGCGGCCCGGCGGCCGGACGTACGGGTCGAGGCGGGCTTCCTCGACTTCTGCGGGCCGTCCGCGCCGTCGGTCCCGGAGATGCTGGCCCGGCTGGCGGCGGACGGCGTGCGGTCGGCGGTCGCGGTGCCGCTGCTGCTGACGCGGGCGTTCCACGCGCGGACGGACATCCCGTCCGTCCTCCGTGCCTGCTGCCCCCCGGAGTTGACGATCCGTCAGTCCGAAGTCCTGGGCCCTTCCCCCCTCCTCGTCACCGCCCTCGAACGGCGCCTCGCGGAGGCGGGCGTGCACGACCGGTCCACGACGGGGGTGGTGCTGGCGGCCGCGGGTACGTCCGACCCCCGGGGTCTCGCGGTGGTGGAGGGCGTGGCCCGGGAGTGGGCGGAGCGCGCCGGCTGGCGGGCGGTGCGGTGCGCGTACGCCTCGGCGTCCGGCCCGCGCACGGACTCGGCGGTACGCGCCCTGCGGGCGTCGGGCTGCGACCGGGTCGCCGTGGCCCGCTACGTCCTGGCCCCGGGCCGCCTGCCCGACCGCATCGCGGCGGGGGCACGGGAGGCGGGCGCGGACGCGGTGACGGATGTGCTGGGGGCGGCGGGGGAGGTGGTGTCGCTGGTGCTGCGGCGCTACGAGGAGTCGGCGTCAGCCCGCCTGGGGGTCGCCCCCTCCGGAGAGTTCGACGACGCCAGCAGCTCCCGGAACGCCCGCCCCGGCCCCTCCCCGCGCCTCCCCCAGCCTCCCGACCGCGTCGGCGGCGAGCACGACCAGCGCCCGCCGCTCCGGGCACCAAGATCGGGGGGCACCAAGATCGGGAGCATAACCGCGGGCGGCCGCCGCGCCCCGTGGGGGTGAGGCACGGCGGCCGAGGGGACCGTACCAGGCGACGCCCCGGCGCGGCGCCCGGCCGTCCGCACCCCGGACAGCGCCCGGGCCCCCGGAGGCGGGAGACTTGCGGTGACCTGCCCGGTACGGGCACGGAAATTCGGAAGGCGAAGGTACGGCAGTGGTGGACGCGGCATTCACGGAAGAGCGGGCTCGCGACGCCCTCGCGGCGGCCGGGGTGACGGCGCCCGCGGCGCGGGAGGCGACGCTGCTCGCCCTCGGCGAGAACGCGGTCTTCGCCGTGGGCGGGCTGGTGGCCAAGGTGGGGCGGCACGCCTCGCTGCACGACCGGGCGAGCCGTGAACTGCGCGTCGCGTCCTGGCTCGCGGAGAGCGGCGTCCCCGCGGTGCGGCCGGCCGAGCCGGAGGTGGTGATGGCCGACGGCCATCCCGTGACGCTCTGGCACCGGCTCCCCGAGCCGGTCCGCCCCGCCGGCCCCGAGGACCTGGCCGCCCTGCTCCGCCTCGTCCACGCCCTGCCCGCACCGGACTTCGGCCTGCCCCCGCGGGAGCTGCTCGACGGCGTCGAGCGCTGGCTGCGGCTGGCCGGCTCCGCGATCGACCCTGCCGACGCGGACTATCTGCGCGAACGCCGCGACGGCTTCGCGGCGGCGGCCGCCGCGCTCGTGCCCCAGCTGCCGCCGGGGCCGCTGCACGGCGACGCCCTGCCGCGCAACGTCCACGTCGGCCCGTCCGGCCCGGTCCTGGTCGACCTGGAGACCTTCTCCGGCGACATGCGCGAACACGACCTGGTGGTCATGGCGCTGAGCCGCGACCGGTACGGCCTGGACCCGCGCGCCTACGACGCGTTCGTCCGGGCGTACGGGTGGGACGTCCGGGAGTGGGACGGCTGCGCGATCCTGCGCGGGGCGCGGGAGACGGCGAGCTGCGCGTGGGTGGCGCAGCATGCGCCGGGTAATCCGGCGGCGCGGGCGGAGTTCGGGCGGCGGGTGGCGTCGCTGATGGAGGGGGACGAAACGGTGCGCTGGCACCCGTTCTAGGGTTTTCTCCCCGCCCCGCCCTTTCACCGTTTCTCGCGCGCTCCGCGCGGGGTGCAACGCGGCTGCGCCGCGTTCGTCCTCAAACGCCGGACGGGCTGAAATTCGCGCCCGGGCGCATAATCCAGCCCGTCCGGCGTTTGAGGACACCCGCGCGGAGCGCAAGGAAACGGTGAAAGGGCGGGTCGGGGAGAACTCACCTCACGGGCCACCGCCCGTCCACCACCGCCCCCGCGTCCCCCCGCCGCCGCAACCACGCCTCGTACCCCTCGGCCCACTCCCCGTACCACCGCACCTGGTCCCGGTGCAGCTCCGCCGGCCCCGCCTTCGCTATCCGCGGATGGCGCTCGGCGATCGCCCGCGCCACCCGCACCGCGGCCAACGCGTCCGCCCCCGCCTCGTGCGCACCGTCCAGCACCACCCCGTACACCCGGCACACGTCCCCCAGCGTCCGCCGCCCCCGGCGGTACCGGTCGACCGCCCGGTCGATCGTCAGCGGATCGATGACCGGCCCCAGGCCGAGGGGCGGCAGGCCGCGCCCCGGGCCCAGACCGAGAGGCGGCAGACCGTACCGCCGCAACTCCGCCGCCAGCAGGCTCAGATCGAAGGCCGCGTTGTAGGCGACGACGGGCCGGCCCAGCGCCCAGTGACCCGCCAGCGCCTCCGCTATCTCGGCCACGACCTCCCGCGCGGCCCGCCCCTCAGCCGCCGCCCGCTCGCCGGTGATGCCGTGCACGGCCGTGGCCTCGGCCGGGACGGGGACGCCGGGATCGGCCAGCCAGCACCGCCGTCCCACCGGCTCTCCGCCGGCCGTCTCCACCACCGCCGCCGTGACGATCCGTGCCTCCGCCGGATCCGTGCCCGTCGTCTCCAGGTCGAATCCGATCAGCGGCTCCGCGTGCCAGCCCATGACAGGTCCTCCTTCGTGGTGCTCTCCCCCGTAGGACCAACAGCCTCGCACGGGGCACTGACAACCACGCCGACAGGACGTCAGGAGAGCTCAGTTGACGGACCGCGAGTCCGCCCAGACGCCCTCGAACTCCTCGCGGTACGTGTCGAACAGCCCGTCCTCACCGGACGAACCAGATGAACCGGACGACCCGTACGCCCCGGACGGCGCCGCCGCCCGCCCCCGCGCACCCCCGCGCAGCACCAGCACCGGCGCCTCCATCCCCCGCGCCTTGCGCAGGTAGGGCTGGACGACGGCCAGCCCGTCGGAGCCGTCCCCATTCACCAGGTAGGCCGTGAAGCGCGGGGTCTCGTCGAAGACGCGGATCTCGAACGCGGCGGGGGCGGAGAGCCGGTCCCGCACGCGCCGCATGTGCATGATGTTCATCTCCACGGACCGGCTCATCTCGCCCTTCTTCAGCCCCAGCTCGCGCTCGCGGCGGCGGACCGCGCTGCTGGCCGGGTTGAGGAAGAGCAGTCGCGCCCGGCAGCCGTCCTCGGCGAGCCGGACCAGCCGCCGCCCCGAGTAGTTCTGGACGAGGAGGTTGAGCCCTATGCCGACCGCGTCGAGGCGGCGCGCGCTGCCGAACAGGTCCTCGACGGGCAGCTGCCGCTGGAGCCGGACCCGGTCGGGGTGGACGCCCACGACGTCCGCGTAGCGGTCGCCGACGAGGTCCTCCACGGCGTCGACGGGCAGCCGGTCCCCGGAAGGAGCGCCGGTGCCGCCGCCGAGGATGTCGAGCAGCCGGGCGGAGGCCCGCTCGGCCTGGGCGAGCACGGTCTGGGACAGCGCGCGGTTGCGCGAGACGACGTTGCGCGTGACCTCCAGCTCGTCGAGGGCGAGTTCGAGCTCGCGCCGGTCGTCGAGGTACGGCTCGAAGCAGGGCCAGTGCTGGACGAGCAGCTCCCGCAGCTGCGGGAGGGTGAGGAAGCTGAGGACGTTGTCGTCGGCCGGGTCCAGCAGATAGCCCTTGCGCCGGCTGACCTCGCGGACGGCGACGGCCCGCTGCACCCACTCCTGCCCGGCGGGCCCGGCCGCGGCGACGACCCACTCGTCCTCGCCGTGCACCGGCTCGTAGACCGGCCGCAGCACGGCGGCGACGACGGCCCGCAGCCGCTGCTCCACCAGGTTCAGCCAGATGTAGGCGCGCCCCGCCCGGCGGGCGCGGGTGCGCACCTCGCCCCAGGCGTCCGCGCCCCAGTCGAGTTCCGCCCCGATCTCCCCGGGGCGGACCAGGGAGACCGCGCCGAGGGGCGTGCCGCCGGGCGCGTCCTCCCCCGAAGACGCCGGGTCCCCGCCCGCAGGGGGCAGCTCCAGCCCGCCCGAGCTCACCAGTGCACCGCCTTCCGCCCCCGTTCAACGATCAAGGCAGACTACTGCGCCCGCGGGAGGCGGCGCACACGCGCCCGGTCCGGCCCTGGCTAACTCGCCCGCCGGACGTGGCGGTTGTCCACGCGCCGTACGGAGCATGTGATCTGACTCATAGTGGTATTCCGGCCGGGCGTGGGGAACCACGGTCCGTCACCCGTGTGGTCCGGCCCCGCGCGGAGGTGGAGGGCGGCGCATTCGGGGAAGATCTGGACCTCGACGGCCCGGTGCGCGGTGCCCGGAGGAGGCCGGAGAAGCGGAAGAGTCGAGCCTATGCAGGTCTGGCCGGGACAGGCGTACCCCCTCGGTGCCACCTATGACGGGGCGGGCACCAACTTCGCGGTCTTCTCCGAGGCGGCGGAGCGGATCGAGTTGTGCCTGTTGCACGAGGACGGGTCGGAGACGGCCGTCGAGCTGCGGGAGAGCGACGCGTTTGTGCGCCACGCGTATCTGCCGGGGGTGATGCCGGGGCAGCGGTACGGGTTCAGGGCACACGGTCCGTACGCCCCGGAGCGGGGGCAGCGGTGCAACTCCGCGAAGCTGCTGCTGGACCCCTACGCCAAGGCGGTCAGCGGCAAGGTCGACTGGGGTGAGGCCGTCTACGGCTATCACTTCGACGACCCGGAGGCGCGCAATGATATGGACTCCGCCCCGCACATGATGACCTCGGTCGTCATCAATCCGTACTTCGACTGGGGCGACGACCGGCGGCCGCGCACCGAGTACCACCGGACGGTCATCTACGAGGCCCACGTCAAGGGCCTGACGATGCTTCACCCGGACCTGCCGCCGGAGATCCGGGGGACGTACGCGGCGCTGGCGCACCCCGCGGTGATCGGGCACCTGACCGGGCTGGGGGTGACGGCGATCGAGCTGATGCCGGTGCACCAGTTCGTCAACGACCACCGGCTCGTCGACCTGGGCCTGGCCAACTACTGGGGGTACAACACCATCGGCTTCTTCGCCCCGCACAACGCCTACGCGTCCTGGGGCGACCGGGGCCAGCAGGTCCTGGAATTCAAGTCGGCCGTGCGGGCCCTGCACGCGGCCGGCATCGAGGTCGTCCTCGACGTGGTCTACAACCACACCGCCGAGGGCAACCACCTGGGACCGACGCTCTCCTTCCGGGGCCTGGACAACGCCTCGTACTACCGGCTGTCGCAGGACCCGCGCTTCTACACGGACACCACCGGCACCGGCAACTCCCTGCTGATGCGCAGCCCGCACGTGCTCCAGCTCATCATGGACTCGCTGCGCTACTGGGTGACCGAGATGCGGGTGGACGGCTTCCGGTTCGATCTGGCGGCGACGCTGGCCCGGCAGTTCCACGAGGTGGACCGGCTGTCGTCGTTCTTCGACCTGGTGCAGCAGGATCCCGTGGTGAGCCAGGTGAAGCTGATCGCCGAGCCGTGGGACGTCGGGGAAGGGGGCTACCAGGTCGGCAACTTCCCACCCCTGTGGGCGGAATGGAACGGCAAGTTCCGCGACACCTGCCGGGACCTGTGGCGCGGCGAGCCGGCCACCCTGGCCGACTTCGGCTCCCGGCTGACCGGCTCCTCCGACCTCTACCAGGACGACGGCCGGCGGCCGCTGGCCTCCGTCAACTTCGTCACCTGCCACGACGGCTTCACCCTCCACGACCTCGTCTCCTACAACGAGAAGCACAACGAGGCCAACGGCGAGGACAACCGGGACGGCGAGGGCCACAACCGGTCGTGGAACTGCGGGGCCGAGGGCGACACGGACGACGCGGCCGTCCTCGCCCTGCGCGACCGCCAGATGCGCAACCTCGTCGCCACCCTGCTGCTCTCCCAGGGCGTGCCGATGATCGGCCACGGCGACGAGTTCGCCCGCACGCAGCGGGGCAACAACAACGCCTACTGCCAGGACAGCGAGCTCTCCTGGGTGCACTGGCCGGACCCCGCCGACCCGGCGGCGGACCGCGCCCGCCGCATGCTGGCCTTCACCCGGGCGATGGTCTGGCTCCGCCGCGACCACCCCGTCTTCCGCCGGCGCCGCTTCTTCCACGGCAGGCCGGTCCAGGGCACCCACGACGAGCTGTCCGACATCGCCTGGTTCACCCACGAAGGGGAGGAGATGCGGGACGAGGACTGGCAGGCGGCGCACGCCCGTTCGCTGACGGTCTTCCTCAACGGCGGCGCCATCTCCGAGCCGGGCCCGCGCGGGGAGCCGGTGGTCGACGACTCCTTCCTGCTGATGTTCAACGCCCACGACGGCCCGCTCGACTTCGTCGTCCCGCCCGACCACGGGCGGCTCTGGCAGGTCGTGGTGGACACCGCGTGTCCCGAGGGGGTCACCCGGGACGGACCGAAGCTCGGCGCGGGCGACCGGCTCACCCTCGCCGCCCGCAGCCTCGCCGTCCTCCAACGCCCCCTGTGATGCCGCTCCGCGGCCCCTCCGGCTGGGTACGCATGTTCCCATGAAGCGCGACAGCCGCGACGGACCGATTCCGCCGACCGCCACCTACCGTCTCCAGCTCCAGCCCGGCTTCCCCTTCTCCGCGGCCGAGCGCGCCGTGCCCCCGCTGGCCGCCCTGGGCGTCTCCCACCTGCACCTGTCCCCCGTCCTGGAGGCGGTGCCGGGCTCCTCGCACGGCTACGACGTCACCGACCACACGGCGGTCCGGGCCGAGCTGGGCGGCGAGGAGGGCCTGCGCGCCCTGGCCCGCACCGCGCACGCCCACGGGCTGGGCCTGGTCCTGGACATCGTCCCCAACCACATGGCCGTCCCGGCCCCCGAGCACCTCAACGGCCCGCTGTGGGAGGTGCTGCGCGACGGGCCCGCCTCCCCGTACGCGCGCTGGTTCGACATCGACTGGGCCGAGCACGGCGGCAAGGTGCTGCTGCCGGTGCTCGCCGGCCGGCTGGGCGAGGAGCTCGGCGCCTTCGCCGTCCGCGACGGCACCCTGCGCTACCACGACCACGTCCTGCCGCTGCGCCCCGGCACCGAGCGGCTGCCGCTGCCCGAGCTGCTGGACGCCCAGTGGTACCGGCCCGCCTGGTGGCGGCTGGCCCGCACCGAGCTCAACCGGCGGCGCTTCTTCACCGTCTCCGAGCTGATCGCGGTCCGCGTCGAGGACCCGGAGGTCTTCGCCACGACCCACGCCGAGGTGCTGCGACTCCTGCGCGAGGGCGTGCTCGACGGGCTGCGCGTCGACCACCCCGACGGGCTCGCCGACCCGGCCGGCTATCTCGCCCGGCTGCACGAGGCCACCGGCGGCCGCTGGACCGTCGTCGAGAAGATCCTCGCCCGCGACGAACCGCTGCCGCGCGCCTGGCCCGTCGCGGGCACCACCGGCTACGACGCCCTGCACCACATCGACGGGCTCTTCACCGACCCGGCGGGCGCGGCCGGACTCACCGCCGCGTACCGCGCGTTCGCCTCCCCGCCGGCCGACCGCGGCGGCGACTGGCCCGAGACGGTACGGCGGGCCGCCCGGCGCATGGTCTCCCACGAACTGGCGGCCGAGACCGAACGGTTGGTGCGGGTCGCCGGCCGGATCTGCGACGCGTCCTGGCGGTTGCGCGACCACGCGCCCTGGGCGCTGCGCACGGCGCTGTGCGAGATCCTCGTCCGGCTGCCGGTCTACCGCCCCTACGCGCGACCCGGCGAGCCGGCCGCCCCGGCGGACGTCGCGCTGCTGGACGAGGCCGCGCGCGGCGCCCGGGCCGC
This sequence comes from Streptomyces sp. AV19, assembly GCF_015999245.1. GTDB lineage: Bacteria > Actinomycetota > Actinomycetes > Streptomycetales > Streptomycetaceae > Streptomyces. The sequence continues at coordinate 402,294 of NZ_JAEAMR010000022.1, forward strand.
GTTCGCCGTGCCTGAGGAGGCCGCCGCCGTGGAGGTGGTGCGCGACGCCGCCCTCGGACGGCTCGGGGGCGGACCCGAACACCGGGACTTCTGCGCCCGGTTCGCGCAGACAGCTGCGGCGGTGCGGGCCAAGTCCGTGGAGGACACGGCCTTCTACCGGTACGCGCCCCTGCTCTCGGCCACGGAGGTCGGCGGCGCCCCGGACCGGCCCGCCGTCTCCCCGGACGAGTTCCACGCCTTCTGCGCCCGGATCCAGCGCGACTGGCCCGCCACGGGGACGGTGCTGTCCACGCACGACACCAAGCGCAGCGCGGACGTACGGGCGCGGATCGCCGTCCTGACCGAGTACCCGCGCGAATGGGAGCTGCTGCTGGAGCGGCTGTCCGCACGGGTGCCCGCGCCCGAGCCGCACGTGGCGTGGACGGCCTGGCAGACGGCCTTCGGACTGGGCGAGCCGGACGCGCTGCGGCTGGTCCCCGCCGTCCTCAAGGGGGCGCGCGAGGCGGCGCTGCGCACGACGTGGACCGAGCGGAACGCGGAGTACGAGCGGGAGGTGGAACGGTTCGTCCTCGCGGGGCCGTGCGGGCCGGCGCACGGGGAGCTGACCGCCTTCGCGGCCGGCGCGCGGGCGTCCGTACGGGCCAACGTGCTCGGCGCCACGCTGCTGCACCTGACCATGCCGGGCGTGCCCGACCTCTACATGGGCACCGAGCGGGTGCGGCGGATGCTGGTCGATCCGGACAACCGGCGGCCGCCCGTGTTCGACGCCGACGAGGACGGGCCGGTGGGGCTGTCGGCGGAGAAGCTGCACGTCACGCGGACGGCGCTGCGCCTGCGACGGGCGCACCCGGAGTGGTTCACGGGCCCGGGTGCCGACTACCGTCCGCTGGCCGCCGCAGGTCCGGCGGCGGATCACTGCGTGGCCTTCGCCCGGTCCGGTGAGGTGGTCACGGCGGTGACGCGGCTGGCACGGGGGCCGGCGGAGGGCGGGGGCTGGGGGGAGACGGTGCTGGCGCTGCCCGGGGGCGGGCGGTGGCGGGAGCTGCTGACGGGACGGGTGTGTCCGGAGCGGGTGTTGCTGGGGTGGCTGCTGCGGAAGTATCCGGTGGCGTTGCTGGTACGGGCATGAGGAGCGAGCGCCCACGGTAAACCCCGTTGACATCCCTTCACTCAGGGTCATTAAAGTCGGTGTTCTACCGATAAGCAGTTCGAGGTGGGGGGATCCATCATCATCACCAAGCGTGCAAGTCTGTCCGTAGCCTGCTGTGCCGTCGTCCTGGCGACGGGCGCCGTCGCCTGCGGCACGGAGGAGAAGATCGGCGCCGAGGGCAAGGTGCAGAAGGCATTCGACAGACTCGGGGAGGAAAAGGGCCTCGCCGTGGACATATCCCTGGACGCGAGCGCCGACGACATCCACGCCGCCCTGAAGGACGGCAAGGACGGAATCGACCGCGACGAGGCGGGCACTCTCGCCGGGCTGAAGCTCACCTACGCGTTCAGCTCCGACAAGCCGCTGAAGGACAACAAGAAGGACGACGCCGCCCCGAACTTCTCCATGAGCTTCGGCAGGAAGGACGGCGGCACCCTCGGCGAAATCCGCTCCCTCGACAAGAAAGTGTACCTGCGGGGCGACATCAAGGCGATAGCCGCACTGTCGACCCCCACGAACGCCGAGGAGCGCGAGGGGAAGCGCGCGTTCGAGGAGATGCTCGGCAAGGCCGATGAGCAGCCCCCGTCCCTGGGTGCCTTCAAGAACGTGCTCAAGGGCGAATGGGTCGTCATCGACTCCAAGGAATTCGAGAAGCTCTCCAAGAACAAGAAGAAGAGCGGCACCGAGGACCTGGACAAGAAGAGCCAGAAGAAGATCAATGAGGTCCTGAAGAAGACCCTCACCGAGAACGCCGACATCAAGGACGCGGGCACGAAGAACGGCGCCGACCACGTGAAGGTGACCGTCCCGGCCCGCAAGGCGGCCAAGGAGCTTTCCGAGGCGCTCAAGCCGTTCCAGAAGCAGCTCAGCGCGGCGGGCAAGGACAAGAAGCTGCCCAAGCCGGAGGATCTCCCGGACAAGAAGGCGACCTTCGACATCGCCGTCAAGGACGGCAAGCTGTCCGCCATCACCTTCGACGCGGCCGATCTGGACAAGGAGGTGCACGCCCGGCTGCCGGTGACGATCGGCTTTGGGGCGAAGGCGGACAAGGTCACCGCACCGTCCGGCGCGAAGGAGCTCAAGATGGACAAGCTGATGGAGGGGCTCATGTTCCTGGGCACGGGCGAGGACCCCGCCGGCATGCGGCGCGCGTAACGTCCCGCGCCTCACGGCGCGCCACCCCGTCGGTTTCACGCGCCTGGCAGGGCGCCTTCGGTCCGGACGCACCGGACGCGGCGAATGGTTCGGCGGCGCCGATGCGACGTACGAGCCACAGGCTGCCGGGGGCGGCTGGGGCGATACGGCGCTGGCGCGCCAAGGCAGGGCTGCGTGGCGCGAGCCTCTGACGGGACGGGCATGCCCGGAGCGGGTGCCGCTGTCGCGGCTGTTGCATCGGTTTCCGGTGGCGTTGCTGGTGCGGGAGTGACTGCCGGTCAGTCGCTGCGCAGTTCCGCGACGAGCGCCTTCCAGGCGGGCTCTGGGACAGTGACGGCCCGGAGGGCGGGAGCCTTGGAGTCGCGTATGCCGACATAGCTGGAAAACAGAGCTATCTCGACGCAGTTGGTCCCATCACCACCGCTATACGAGGACTTAAACCAGGATGCTTTGTTCATCACCGTGTCTGCTCTCTTGCTAGCCGTTCCAGAAACCTCGGCGTCTCGCCGGGATTCAACGCGCTTGCACACATGGAGTCGAACCTCCGGGTGTGCTTCCAGATCTCCGACTGTTTGTCGACCAAGGTCACCGACTTCGCGTCGTCGATCTCCACAACCGATGGCAGTGGGGACTCGAAGTCCATCAGGACAAAGTTGTTGGTCGCCCGGTAGGCAGGGGTAGCCCAGGGCAGGACCTGGACTGTCACATTGTCCAGTCCGGCCAACTCCGCGATCAACACATACTGCTCGCGCATGAGCTCAGCGTCTCCGAGGACCTGCCGAAGAGCACCTTCGCTCATGATGATCCTCAGCTCCACTGGATCCTCGGACCTGGTGATCAGCTCCTTGCGCTCCATGCGAAGCTGGAGGTGGTACTCCATGAACTCAGTTGTGGTTTCTTCAACGGGCTTCGCAGCCTCGAACAACGCGCGCGCATAGCGTTCGGACTGCAACAGCCCGTACACGACGTTTGGTTGCCATCCCCTCAACCGTCGAGCGTCCCGCTCAAGCCCGATGAACATTTCCATCCCCGAGGGCATGACGTTCCGGTACGGGATCCACCAGTCGCGGCTCAGCGACTCGCGCTGAATTTTGAGCAGGAACTCGACGTCCTCCTCATCCTCGATCCCGTACCGCTCGCACAGGCTCCGCAGATCCGACAGCTTGTCCAGACTGGTCATGCCGCGCTCGACGCGCCACAGCTTCGTATCGCTAAAAGCGAGCCCGTCTACCGCCTGCACCAAGGACATCCCGGCCCGCTCCCGTAGCCGCCTCAGCTCCTTGCCGAGCTGAACGCGCCGGATCGTCGGCCCCTTCTTCGCTGCCACCCGTGTGCCCTCCCGTGCCCGGTCCAGCAGCGCCCTCGTCCCACTCGACAGCACCGATGACCTGCTCAGGAGCGTTCATGCCCGCTGCCAGATACCCGGTGCCCACCGGCCGGAAACCCGTGCCCTGCATGGCGAATATGCCATTTCGACGAATGTTTCGTCGCGGCTTGCACGCCAACTCTCGCACGCACCAATCTGGTTGAGCAGCCGAATCAACAACCTCCGGTAGCGACCCAAACCCCGCGCAACCCGAAAGGCGCCCCCATGCCCTCACCCCGCATCCGTGCGCTGGCCCTCATCCTCAACGGCGACGGCAAGGCGCTGCTCGTCTCGCCGTACCGCAAGGGCGCCGCCCCGGGCGCCGGCCGGAACTTCCAGTTGCCCGGCGGCACGGCATGGGAGGACGAACCGGCCTGGGAGGCCATGGTCCGCGAGGGCAAGCGGGCGACGGGCCTGGCCCTGACGCCCGTCCGCCTCGTGCTGACCGACTTCACGCCGCGCGACCAACACACCTACGCGCCACCGGCGATCGACTTCGTCTACCAGACGCTGACCGTCCCGGATGACGCCACGGTCCGTCTCCCGCACCCGGACAGCAGGTACGTCCCCGAACTCGCCGCATACAAGTGGCTCGCACAGCACGATCTGCACACCCACTGCACCACGTACCAGGCACACCGGATCACCGCGGCCCTCTACGCCGCCCGCACCGGCGGCTGCGCCGAACTCCACGCGGGACGCCCGGCATACGCCCACGCCGCTTGAGGCGAACACCCAGCCCTTTCGCGGGGGCCGACCGCCGCCCGGTGGGGCGGCATGGTACTCGGCCGACTTCCCGTCTCGTCTCGGGCCCTTCGGGCCTAAAGAAGCGGGCTACGACAAAGGAGGGGGCTGGGCCGGTGCGCGCTGTCGAGTGCGGCCACGGCCGAAGCACGGTCGCCGGCAAGGGACTTGGCAACGGGCGCGTTCCCCCACTCGGCCGCGCCCCGGGCAGGAGAAACGATTTGCGGGCGATTTGGGTGGCTGGACGCCCGCCTCCACGCCCAAACTGCCCGCAAAACGTTTCTCCTACCTCGGGCGTGGCCACACCACCACCGCACCACCCATCAGCCCCACCCCTCCCCGAGCCGCACCCAACGAACCGGCCCGGCCCTCCCCCTCCCGTAGCCCGCCATCTTTGGGCCCGAAGGGCCCGAGACGAGACGGGAAGCCAACCGAGCACCATGCCGCCTCACCCATCCCCTCACCCCAAGAACGACCGCCCGCACAGCTCCAGCCTGCACCGGGGCTGCATTCCCAGCAAGGCGATGCTGCACGCGGCGGAGCTCGTGGACGGCATCGCGGAGGCCCGCGAGCGCTGGGGCGTGAAGGCCACGCTCGATTCCGTCGACTGGTCCGCGCTCACCGCGACGCGGGACGACATCGTCTCCCGCAACCACCGCGGCGTGGAGAGCCATCTGACGCAGGCCGGGGTACGCGTGGTGCGCGGCTCCGCCTCGCTCACCGGCGCCCGTACGGTCCGGATCGACTCCAGCGGGCGATGGCGGGCCCGGCGCGGGATCGTGCTGGCCACCGGTTCGCGACCGCGCGCCCTGCCCGGCCTGGAGCCCGACGGCGTGCACGTGGTCACCAGCGACGACGCGCTGTTCGCGCCCGGCCTCCCGGCCCCGGTCCTCGTCCTGGGCGGCGGTGCGATCAGCGTCGAGTACGCCTCGCTGCACCGGTCGATGGGGGCCGAGGTGCCCCTCGTCGAGGCGGCCGACCGGCTGCTGCCGCTGGAGGACGCAGACGTGAGCCGGCACCTCACGCGCGGGCTGAAGAAGCACGGCATCGACGTGCGGACCGGCGCGCGACTGGAGGACGCGGCCCGTACGAAGGCGGCGTGCGGGCCACGATCCACACCCCGCGCGGGATGCTCTCGAACTGGACGTGGAGCGGCTGCTGGTGGCCGTCGGCCGGGTGCCCGTCACGGACGGGCTGGGCCTGGCGGCCGCGGGCCTGGCCACGGACGCGCGCGGCCACGTCACCCCGGCCGACTGGGACTGCCTGGAGACGTCTGCCCCCGGCATCCATGTCGTGGGCGACCTGCTGCCGCCGCCCTCGCTGGGCCTGGCCCACGCCTCGTTCGCCAAGGGCCTGGTTGGTCGCCGAGACGCTGCGGGACGCGCGCTCCGTCCAGTGGACTACACAGCCGTACCGCGAGTGACGTACTCCAGCCCGCAGACGGCCTCCGTCGGCCTCACCGAGGCCGAGGCCATCGCCCATGGTCACGAAGTGACAGTCAACTCCATGCCACTGACCGGCATCGCCAAGGGCATGGTCCACGGCCAAGGGGGCACGGTGAAGGTGGTGGCCGAGAAGGGCGGCGGCCGGATCCTGGGCGTGCACCTCGTCGGCCCGCACGTCTCGGAGATGATCGCCGAGAGCCAGCCGGTCGTGGGCTGGGACGCGGAGGCGGCGGACGTCGCCCGGCACGTCCACCCGCACCCGACGCCCTCGGAAGCGGTCGGCGAGGTCATGCTGTCCCTCGCGGGGCGGGGGCTGCACCAGGTCTGAGGAGGCGCCGGTGCGGTACGAGGTGTGGGCGCCGTCCGCGTCCCGGGTGACCCTGCACGCGGACGGCCGCGCGTACCCCATGCGACGCGAGGATGGCGGCCGTTGGCACCGCGCCGCCCCGGGCACCGACGGCACCCGCTACGGCTTCGCCCTCGACGACGGCCCCGTCCGCCCCGACCCGCGCGCCCGCCGCCTCCCCGACGGCCCGGACGGCCTCGCGGCCGTCGTGGACCCCACTCGCTTCGTCTGGCGACACGACTGGTCGGGCCGCCCGCTCCCCGGGGCGATCCTCTACGAACTGCACATCGGCACCTTCACCCACGAGGGCACCTTCGACGCGGCCGTCGAACACCTGCCGCACCTGGCCGAGTTGGGCGTGACCCACATAGAACTGATGCCCGTCTGCCCCTTCCCCGGCACCCACGGCTGGGGCTACGACGGGGTGGCCCCCTGGGCCGTCCACGAACCCTACGGCGGCCCGGCCGGCCTGGTCCGCTTCGTGGACGCGGCCCACGCCCACGGCCTGGGCGTCGTCCTGGACGTCGTCCACAACCACCTGGGCCCCTCGGGCAACCACCTGCCCGCCTTCGGCCCGTACTTCACCGACCGCCACCACACCCCGTGGGGTGCCGCGATCGACCTCGAAGCCCCCGAAGTCCGGCGGTACTTCATCGACAGCGCACTGGCCTGGCTGCGCGACTACCGCCTGGACGGCCTGCGCCTGGACGCGATCCACGCCCTGACCCCCCGGGCCGCCTTCCTCACCGAACTCTCCGCATCGGTGGACGAGTTGTCGACAGCCCTCCACCGCCCCCTCTTCCTCATAGCCGAGTCCGACCTCAACGACCCGCTCACGACCACCCCCCGCGCCGCCGGCGGCCACGGCCTCCACGCCCAGTGGAACGACGACTTCCACCACGCCCTGCACACCGCCCTCACCGGCGAATCCCAGGGCTACTACGCCGACTTCGCCGCCGACCCCGCCCGCGCCCTCACCAAGACCCTGCGCGCCGGCTTCTTCCACGACGGCACGCACTCCTCGTTCCGGGGCCGCCGCCACGGCCACCCTCTGACCCCGGAGGCCACCCCCGCGTACCGCCTCCTGGCCTACACCCAGACCCACGACCAGATCGGCAACCGCGCCCTCGGCGACCGCCTCTCCGCCCACCTCTCCCCCGGCCTCCTCGCCTGCGCCGCCGCCCTCACCCTCTGCTCACCCTTCACCCCCATGCTCTTCATGGGCGAGGAATGGGGCGCCCGCACGCCCTGGCAGTACTTCACCGACCACCAGGACCCGGCACTGGCGGAGGCCGTACGCGCGGGCCGCCGCCGCGAGTTCGCCGCCCACGGCTGGCCGGAGTCCACGATCCCGGACCCCCAGTCCCCGGAAACCCGCCTCCGCTCCTGCCTCGACCGGACGGAACTCTCCCGCCCGCCGCACGCCGAACTCCTCGCCTGGTACCGCCACTTGATCGCCCTCCGCCGGACGGAGCGGGCCCTCACATCCCCCGACTGGATCGATGACCTCACCGTGAGCCCGGACCTCTGCGTCACCTACCGACGCGGCCCCCTTTTGATCACCGCCAACCTGGGCCGGGGCCCGGCGGAGATCCACGCGCCCGGCGACACGGAGGTCCTGGCCGCCTGGCGGCCCCTCGGCCTGCCGGACGCCCGGGGGACGCTCCGGTTGCCGGGGGAATGCGCAGCGGTACTGCGCCACTCGAAGCAGTACGGGTGATACCCGTGGCCAGAAGCTGACCCGCGGTGCATCGCGTGCCGTCCCATGTACGACGCGGACGGAAAGGGGCGCTACCGTGGCCTGCTCCACGGTCAGCAATCGCACATCGCAAGACAGGTGATCACTATGGGTGGTTCGCCCCTGATGGCGTGGCTGCGGAGCCTCGGCGCCGAGCGGCTCTCCGCGATCCTCGCCGCCCGTCCCGACTCCGCCCGCGCGCCCGAGCCGCGCACCATCGGCGAGCTCGCCGACCGGCTGCAGCGCACGAGCTCGGCCGTCCATGCCCTGTACCGACTGCCGCTGCCCGCCCTGCAGGCGGCACAGGCGCTCGTCACCCTTCCCCGGCCCGCCCCGCGCAAGGCTCTTGAGGAGCTGCTCGGTGCGGAGCGCCCGGACGACCTCGCCCCCGCGCTCGACGCGCTCGCCGAACAAGCCCTGGCGTGGCCGGACGCGGACGGGGCACTGCACACAGCGGCGGCGCTCCGCGGCATGTGGGAGGCCCCGCTCGGGCTCGGGCCCGAAGTGCGGCAGTTGCTGACGTCCATGTCCTCCGAGGAACTGCGGAAGATCGCGCACGCCCTGGGGCTCAAGCCCGGGGCGAGGAAACAGGAGCGCCTCGACGCGGTGGTGGAGCACCACAGCGATCCGGACCGGATCCTGGCGCTGATCGACTCCGCACCGCCCCGCGTACGCGCCCTGCTCGAAGAGGAGCCCGAGGACGTCGTCGACGCGTCGGACTGGGCCCTCACCGAACGCTGGCTGACGGAGCGGGCGTTGCTGGTGCGGTCGTACGGCTCCGTCTGCGTGCCAGCCGAGGCCACCCGCGCCCTGCGCGGCCCCGGCTGGCACGCCCCGTTCGACCCGGAACCGCCCCTGCCGGCCCTTCTCGCGCTCACAGCCGCCGAGGTGGAACGTGAGGCGGCCGCCGCCGCGACCGCGTTCGCGGGGCGGGCCGCCACCGTGCTCGCCGAGTGCGCGGAACGTCCTCCCGCCGCGCTCAAGTCCGGCGGGATCGGAGCTCGCGAGCTGGCCCGTATCGGCAAGGCGGCGGGGTGCGAGGCGACCGTCGTCCGGCTGGTGCTGGAGTGCTCGTACGCGACCGGGCTGCTCGCCTACGAGGGCAGCTCCCTCCTGATCACCGAGGACTACGACGAGTGGGCCGCGGCGGAGCCGTCCCACCGCTTCACGGTCCTCCTCCGGACGTGGTGGCGGCTGGGCCACACCCCGTCCGGTTCCCGTGACGCGGAGGGCAAGGCGCTGCCGGCGGTGACCCGGACCCCGCCGCGCCCGGGCTGCCTCGCCGCCCGGCAGGCCCTGCTGAGCGCCGCCGCGAGCCTGCCGACGGGCCATGGCGCGGGCGATCCGGCCGAACTGGGCCCGCTGGTGCCCTGGTTCCGCCCCTTCGCCGGCGAACTCCCGGAGGACAGCACGCCGTTCGCCACCCTGATCCGGGAGGCCGGAACACTGGGCGTGCTCGCCCGGGGAGCCCTCACCCCGCTGGGGGCGGCCCTGCTGTCCGAGGACCCGGCCGCGCTGCGCGCGCATGCCGGGCGGCTGCTGCCGGAGGCGGTCGGTACGGCCCGGTTCGGCGCGGATCTCACCGCCGTGGTCACGGGTACGCCCACCGCTCGCCTCGCGGCGCTCCTCGATCGCGTCGCCGACCGGGAGGCGCACTCGGCCGCCTCGGTCTGGCGGTTCGGTCCCGCGTCGCTCCGTCGCGCGCTGGACCACGGGGACACGGCGGAGCGGATCGAGGCCGGACTGCGCGAGGTGGCGGACGGGCCGCTGCCCCAGCCGCTGAGCTACCTGATCAAGGACACGGCCCGTGGCCACGGCCGCGTCCGCCTGGCCCCGGCGGCCTGTGTGATCCACGGCGAGGACACCGCGCTGCTCGCCGAGATCGCCGTCCACCGCAAGCTGTCCGGCCTGGGCCTGCGACGGCTCGCACCGACCGTCCTCCTCTGCCGCACCGCCCTGCCGGCGGCACTGGCCGCCCTGCGGGCAGAAGGCTACGCGCCGGTGGCCGAGACGGACGACGGGGCCATCGGCGTCGAACGGGCCGAGCCCCCGCGCGCGGCGGCCGGGCACCTCCCCCGGCCCCGTCGCGCCCCGGATCCCGCGACGTTCCCCGGGCTGGCGGCCCGCCTGCTGGCCGCTCCCGACCGGGGACCCGTCCCGGACCCGGAGAACGGTGTCCCGTTCGACAGCGATACCGAGGAGATCCTGGCCGGGTACACGACGGCGCTGACGCTCACCGACATCCGGCAGCTCGCCCACGCCATCCACGAGGACGAGCCGCTGACCATCGAGTACGTGGCGGCGTCCGGCGAACGGACCGTCCGGACCATCAGCGGCCTCGGCCTCGGCTTCGACGTCGGCTTCGACCCGCCCTACCTCACCGCGTACTGCCATCTCCGGGAGGACGACCGGGTGTTCGCCCTCTCCCGCATCCAGGCCGTTCAACCGGCCTGACAGGCGTCAGTCCTCCCCCGACTCCAGCCGCAGCGCGATCGAGTTGATGCAGTACCGCTGGTCCGTTGGGGTCGGGTAGCCCTCGCCCTCGAAGACGTGGCCCAGGTGGGAGCCGCAGCGGGCGCAGCGGGCCTCGGTGCGGACCATGCCGTGCGAGGTGTCCTGGAGCAGTTCGACCGCCGTGGAGTCCTTGGGATCGTAGAAGCTGGGCCAGCCGCAGTGGCTCTCGAACTTCTCGGTGGAGCGGAAGAGTTCGGCGCCGCAGGCGCGGCAGGAGTAGACGCCGGCCGTCCTGGTGTCGGTGTACTCACCGCGGAAGGCGGGCTCCGTGCCGGCCCGGCGGAGCACCTCGTACTCCGCCGGTGTCAGCTCGGCGCGCCACTGCTCGTCCGTCTTCTCGACCTCGTACGCCATGGCGTGTCCCCTCTCAGCTCTCCAGGGCGGCGAGGATCCTCGGGCCGAGGTCCGTGACGTCGCCGGCGCCCATGGTGAGAACGAGGTCGCCGGGGCGGGCCATTCCCGCGATCACCTCGGGGGCGGCGGCCATGGCGTGCTCGGCGCGGACGTCGGCGCCCGCGGCCCGTGCCGCCTCGATGATCAGGTCGCTGGTGATGCCGGGGACCGGGTCCTCGCGGGCCGGGTAGATGTCGAGAACGACGGAGGAGTCGGCGAGGGCCAGGGCCTGGCCCATCTCCTTGCCCAGTTCCTGGGTGCGGCTGAAGAGGTGCGGCTGGAAGACGACCAGGATGCGGGAGTCGTCGCCGGCGGCGCCACGGATGGCCTCCAGGTCGGCGGTCATCTCGGTGGGGTGGTGGGCGTAGGAGTCGATGACCTGGACGCCGGCGGCCTCGCCCTTGAGCTGGAGGCGGCGGCCGACGCCGGTGAACGAGCCGAGGGCGCCGGCGAGTTCGTCCGCGGGGACGCCGAGGGCGGTGCCGGCCGCGAGGGCGGCGACGGCGTTGTGCGCGTAGTGGCGGCCGGGGACGGAGACGGTGAAGGTGATCGTCCGGCCGTCGAGGACGACGGTGACCTCGCTGGTGAGGCCGCGGGGGACGATCTTCAGGATGCGGACGTCGGCGTCCTCGCCCTCGCCGTAGGTGACGACGTTCAGCCCGTCGCGGCCCGCGACGCGGCCGGTCAGCTCGCGGGCGCCGGCCTGGTCGGCGGCGATCACCAGCGTGCCGCCGGGGCGGACGCGGCCGACGAAGGTCTCGAAGGAGTCGTGGATCTCCGCCATGGAGGCGTAGTTGGCGTGGTGGTCCAGCTCCACGTTGAGGATGATCGCGACCTCGGGCGCGTACTTGTGGAAGCTGCGGTCGCTTTCGTCGGCCTCGGCGACGAAGATCTCGCCGTTGCCGTGCCGGGCGTTGGTGCCGGGGCCGTCGAGGTCGCCGCCGATGGCGTAGGACGGGTCGAGGCCGAGGGTGTCCAGGGAGACGGCGAGCATCGAGGTGGTGGTCGTCTTGCCGTGGGTGCCGGCGACGGCGATCGGGCGCAGGCCATCCATCAGGCGGGCCAGGGCGTCCGAGCGGTGGACGACGGGGATGCCGCGCCCGGCGGCGGCCGCCAGCTCCGGGTTGTCGGGCCGGATGGCGCTGGAGACGACGACGCAGGTGGCGTCCTCGGCGAGGTGCGCGGCGGCGTGGCCGATGTGGACGGTGGCGCCGAGCGCGCGCAGGGCGGCGGCGGTCGCGGACTCCTTGGCGTCGCTGCCGGCGACCTGCGCGCCGCGCTGGGCGAGGATCTTGGCGATGCCCGACATGCCGGCGCCGCCGATGCCGATGAAGTGCGGGCGGTCCATCGTCGTGGGGACGGCCGGTGCCATGTGCGGTGCTCCCTGGGGGGTCGGTGCCGTGTAGCTACACCGGAATTCTGTCAGACGGGCCGGACTGGCCCGGAGCCTGGAGGAAACTCACCTGTCCGGATGGCGGCCGCCGGCCGGCCGTCCTTGACGGGGCGCCCCCGGCAGCGCCGGTCACTCCTCGACCTCTTCGTCCTCGTCGGCGTGGGCGTACAGCTTCAGCACCGGGACGCCCACCTTGTGGCGGGCGCGCGAGGCCCAGTCCCGGTGGAAGAACTCCTCCACGAGGTGGGGGGCGGTGAGCACGATCACCTCGTCGGCGTGCGTCTGGTCCACGACGGATCGCAGCAGGTCCAGCGGGTGGTCGTCGATGATCTGGCCGACCGCCTCGCAGCCCGCCGACCGCAGCCGGCGCAGCGAGTGCTCCAGCGCGAGGGCCGCGGGCCGCAGGGCCGCCTCGCCCTCGGGCTCGTCCGCCTCGTGGACGGCCTGTTCGATCTCGCCGAGAGCGACGTCGTCGATGGCGCGCAACAGCCGGTCCTCGGCGCCTCTGGGCTGCATGAGGACCACGAAGGACATGGTGTCGTCGTGCAGGCTCGTGACGAAGTCGACGTCCGTCGCGGACAGCGGCTGCTCGATCATCAATACGCTCGTGAACACGGTCGGCGCCCTTCTCTTCGTGGGCCCGGGCCCACACAGAAACCATCCTGCGCGTGCTCCTCGGGAGCCCGCTGTTTCGAACCCGTGCCCCCGGGGGAGCGTCCGACACAATTCTGCCCGTCGGACGAGAAGCGGAACAGCGAATTCCGCCGATTGTCAGACGCCGATTGATCAGACGCCGGCAGCCGGACGCCAGCAGTCAGACGCCGGCCGTCAGGCATCGGCCGTCAGACGTCCGCGTCCTTGCGGTAGCGGGTGAACAGAAACCCGTCCTCCTCCAGCACCGAGGCCAGCCCGAACCGCTCGGGGACCGCCAGCGCCGGGCCGCCCGCGATCCTCGGCGCCGCCCCGGCGGCGACCATCGGGGCGAGCGAGAGGCACAGCTCGTCCAGTACCCCGGCCGCCGCGAACTGCCCCAGCAGCCGCGGCCCGCCCTCGGTCAGCAGCCGCGTCATCCCGCGCGCCGCCAGCACCTCGGGTATCCGCGCCACGTCCACCGTCCTCCCCTCCCCGGCCACGACCACCTCGGCGCCCGCCGCGCGCGCCGCGTCCCGCCGCTCCGCCGGGGCGGCCTCGCCGGTCAGCACGAGGGTCGGCACCAGCGGCCCGGTGAACAGCGGGAGCGAGAAGTCCAGGTCGAGCCCGGCGCTCACCACCGCGATCACCGGCGCGGGCGGCTGGCCGAGCGCGGCCCGGCGCGCCGCGAACGCCTCGCGGGCGCGGGCGGGACGGTACCCCTCCTGCCGCACGGTCTCGGCCCCCACCACGACGGCGTCGGCGAGCGCGCGCAGCGTACCGAAGACACGCATGTCGGCGGAGGAGGACAGCGGCTGCGACCGGCCCTCGTGGTGGGCCGCGCCGTCGAGCGAGGACACCATGTTGGCCCGCAGCCAGGGGCGCCCGGCGGCGGTCGCGGCCGGGTAGGCGTAGGCGTCGGCCAGTTCGTCGAACCCCCACTCACGGTTCTCGAGGTCGGCGGGGGCGGTGGGCGAGGGGAACAGACGTCGCATGGGCCGCAGTGTGACATGCCTCGCTCCGTGCCCGCCGGTACCACCCTTTTCAGGGGCTACGCTGGACGGTTGTGTCGTCCTCCACCACAGCCCGTCCCATGGGTGAACCCGTCGCGCTCACCGAGCGCACCCCGCACGTCCCCGCCGAGCGCCTGGTCGCCGAGATGGTGCCGCCGCCGCGCTTCGACGGGGTGCGTTTCGACACGTACATCCCGGACCCGAACCAGCCCAGCCAGGCCGAGGCCGTCCGGGTCCTCGACTCCTTCGCCGCCGGGCTCGGCGGCGCCGCGGCGGGCGGCGGGCGGCGGCGCTGGTTCCGGCGCGAGGCGAAGCCGGCCGCGGCGGCCGGGCCGCGCGGCGTCTACCTGGACGGCGGCTACGGCGTAGGCAAGACCCACCTGCTGGCCTCCCTCTGGCACGCCACCCCGGCCGCCCCCGAGCAGAAGGCCTTCGGCACCTTCGTGGAGCTGACCAACCTGGTCGGCGCGCTGGGCTTCCAGCAGACCGTGCGCACGCTCGGGGAGCACAAGCTGCTGTGCATCGACGAGTTCGAGCTCGACGACCCCGGCGACACGGTGCTCGTCTCCACCCTGCTGGGCAAGCTGGTCGAGTCCGGCGTCGCGCTCGCCGCCACGTCCAACACGCTGCCGGGCAAGCTGGGCGAGGGCCGCTTCGCCGCGGCCGACTTCCTGCGGGAGATCCAGGGCCTGTCGGCCCACTTCCGCGCGCTGCGCATCGACGGCGAGGACTACCGCCACCGCGGTCTGCCGCAGGCTCCCGCCCCCTTCGGCGACGAGACCGTCAAGCGGGTCGCGCACGCGACGCCGGGGGCCTCGCTGGACGACTTCCCCGCTCTCCTCGACCATCTCTCCCGGGTGCACCCGAGCCGGTACGGCGCGCTGTGCGACGGCGTGCGCGCCGTCTGCCTGACCGGCGTCGAGCCGGTGCCTGACCAGTCGACGGCGCTGCGGCTGGTCGTGCTGGCGGACCGGCTGTACGACCGGGAGGTGCCGGTACTGGCGTCGGGGCGGCCGTTCGATCAGCTCTTCGGGGAGGAGATGCTGGCGGGGGGCTACCGGAAGAAGTACTTCCGGGCGATTTCGCGGCTCACGGCGTTGGCGCGCGACGCGAAGTCCTTGGCGGACGGCTGAGTCGGGGGTTTCGCCCCGGCCCCGCCCCCTCCCCCGTCTCCTCCGGGGCGGGGAACCGCCCTCCGGGCGGTGGGTGGGCTGCGCCCCGCCGGCAACCGCGCTCCGCGCGGTCGTCCTCAAGCGCCGGACGGGCTGGTTTCGGGGCTCCGCCCCGGTCCGCGCAAGCGGCTCCGCCACTTGTCCTCAAGCGCCGGACGGGCTGGATTTGCGCGCATCGCCCAGCCCGTCCGGCGCTTGAGGACAGCGCCCGAAGGGCGCTTCGGGGGGACGGAGCCCCGATCCAGCCCGTCCGGGGGTTGCCCCCTCCGGGGTTTGAGAACAGCGCCGGACGGACTGATTTCGGGGGCTGCGGGACGGAGCCCCGATCCAGCCCGTCCGGCGTTTGAGGACGACCGCGCGGAGCGCGGTTTCGGGGGTGCAGGGGGCGCAGCCCCCGCTCACCGCGCGGCTCGCGCGTCCCGGGGTCGCACAGGGGCGGAGCCCCTGGGGAAGAGGGTTGGGGCGGGACCGGGGCACCCCCCACCGCGATAGCGTTCCGCCGTGGCCCCGATACCCCGCAGCCGACGCCCCGTCACCGCACCCCCCGCAATCGCCCTCGCCCTCACCCTCGCCCTCCTCGGCGCCGCCGCCACCGCCTGCGGCGGGAGCAGCAGCGCCGAAGAAACGGAGCCCGCGAGCACGGGCACGAGCGCGGCGCCGAGCAGCAGGCCCACCGCGCCCAAACCCAAGGCGCAGAAGAAAACCCCCGTCTTCACGCACGGCAGCCGCACCCGCGGCAAACGCGTCGCGCTCACCTTCGACGCCGACATGACCGCCGACCAGGGACCCCGCGCCGCCCGCGGGGAGCGGTTCGACAATCCGGCGCTGATCGCCACCCTGCGCCGGCTCAAGGTGCCCGCGACCGTGTTCATGACCGGCAAGTGGGCGGACCAGTACCCGGGTCAGGCGAAGTCCATCGGCAAGGACCCGCTGTTCGAGGTCGCCAACCACTCGTACAGCCACCACGCGTTCGCGTCGCCCTGCTACGGCCTGCCGACGGTCCCCCGCGGCGGCGCCCGCGCGGACGTGGAGAAGGCGTTCGCCGCCTTCCGGAAGGCGGGGGTCGAGCATGTCGTCCCGTACTTCCGCTTCCCGGGCGGCTGTCACAGCCCCGCCGTGCTGAAGGAGATCGGCCCGACCAGGGTGACGGCCGTGCAGTGGGACGTGGTCAGCGGCGACGCGTTCGCCAAGAACCCGGGGCCGGTGGCGGCGGAGGTGCTGGACAAGGTCCGGCCGGGCTCGGTCGTCGTGATGCACTGCACCCGCAGCGCGGCGCCCGCCACGGAGGCGGCGGTGAAGAAGATCGTGCCCGAACTGCGGGCGAAGGGCTACGAGTTCGTGAAGGTCTCGGACCTGATCCAAAACCGCTGATCCAAAAACGCTGATCCAAAAACGCCGAGCGGCGTCAGCCGGAGCAGGCCGTCCGCTGCGCCTCCTGCCACTCGCACACCGGGCAGAGCGTGCTGCCCGGCCGGTCGGCGGGATGTTCGGTGGGCCTGCCGCAGTGCACGCAGTCGGCGCGGGGGGTCACGGAGTCGTCCATGACCCCATCATCTACCGCCGCGAACTGAGCGCGCACGCCACCGCCGTGGCCCCCGCCGCGAACACCGCCGCGACGGCGAGCGGCAGCAGCGGCCAGCCGACCGTACCGCTCCGCGAGCCGGTGACCAGCTCGGCCATGGCCGCGTGCGCGGGCGACCCGCCCGGGATCAGCACCAGCAGGACGGCGAGCACCGTGCCCGGCACCGCCCACGCGGCGCTGCGCAGCAGCGGCCGGTTGCACAGCGCGCCGACGGCCGTGCCCAGCAGCGCGCAGGTCAGCGCGGTCAGGAACCCGGACCCCGCGGCGGCGAACCGGTCCGCGCCGCGCGGATCACCGGTCAGGGTCACGACGGCGGTCCCGGCCGCGCCGAGCGCGCCGGAGGCGAGCAGCGCGGTCAGCACGCTCGCCAGGTGCACCCGCCACGGCCCCGCCGCCGCGGCCGCGCAGTCCCGGGCGGCGGACGGCTCGTGGGTGACGCACACCCGCACCAGCCAGGCGGACACCGGCAGCAGCACACCGGCGGCGAGCCCGAGGCCGCCCAGCACCGGCTCCCCGGGCCGCACGCCGACCGCAAGCAGGAAGACGTACAGGAGCAGCGGCGGCAGCCAGCGGTGCGAGCGCAGCAGCAGCGCGGCCTCGTAGCGCAGCAGGGGGGTCATCGACGGGGCTCCTCGGGGACGTCCGCGGCGGTCACCGAGCGGATGTGCCAGGACGGACGGGCGGTGAGCAGGGCGCGCAGCAGCGCGTCGGAGTCGGCGGCCGCGACGGTCAGCCGCACGACGCCGCCGAGGGGCTCGCGGACCGGGTCGCCCGGCAGGCGTTCCGGCAGCGTGGCGGGCCCCTCCGCCTCGATACGGACCCGGGGCTCGGCCGTCACCGCCGACAACAGCCGTCCGGCCGCCACCCGGTGGACCGCGTGGCAGTCCCCGGCCAGCCGGCGCGGGTCGTGGTCGACGAAGACGACGGACGCGCCGTCGGCGACGCGGTCGAGGACGGCGCGGTCGAGGACCTCCCGGGAGGCGCGGTCCAGCCCAGTCCACGCCTCGTCGAGGACGAGCAGCTCCGGCCGCCCGACCAGCCCCTGGGCCACGGCCACCTTCTGGCTCGTCCCCTTGGAGAGCCGGGACAGCGGAGTGCGGGCGTGCCCGGCGGCGCCGAAGCGCTCCAGCCACTCCAGGGCGGCCCGGGCGGCGTCCGGCCGGCGCAGTCCGTGGACGCGGCCGAGCCGGGTGAGGTAGTCGACGGCGGTGAGCGGCAGGGCCGCCGGGAAGCGCTCGGGGACGTACGCGGTGCGCGGCCGGCCGGTGATGCGGCCGGCGCTGGGGGCGTCGATGCCGGCCAGCAGCCGCAGCAGGGTGGACTTGCCCGAGCCGTTGGCGCCCTCGATCCTCAGCAGCGCCCCGCGCGGCACCCGCAGTCCGACGTCGCGCAGGATCCACGGCCCGCGCAGGCCGTAGCGACGGCCAACTCCCGTGAGTTCCACAGGATTCCCTCCCCTTGTCCCGGCGATCACCATAGCGGCCCCCGGGCACTCCGGGAGCGGCTGGCAGACTGGGGGCGTGAGCAGTGCCGAGACCGCCCCCGAGCCCCCGTCCGCCGACCCCCGCGACAGCGCGCCGCAGTTCGTGCTGCCCCTGGTGGTCCGGCTGGAGAAGACCGCGCCGCCCGCCCGCACGGACGCCCTGGAGACCGCGGCGCGCGCGGTGCTGGCCCTGCTGTCGGACGAGCGCGCCGCCGGGGACGGAGCGTGGGCGGCGGCCGTACGCGACTGGCAGGACGCCCGTATCCGCAAGGTGGTCCGCCGGGCCCGGGGCGCGGAGTGGCGCAAGGCGTCCGCGCTGCCGGGGATCACGGTGACGGGGGCGACCGCGGAGGTACGGGTCTTCCCGCCCGTCCCCCTGGACGGCTGGCCCAAGGAACTGATCAAGCTCCAGGTCTCCGGCACCGAGCTGGACGACCCGGCCGCCCCCGGGCCCCCGGCCCCCGGCCGGCCGGTGCTGTGGCTCAACCTGGACCTGGACATGTCGGCCGGCAAGGCCATGGCCCAGGCCGGGCACGGGGCCCAGCTCGCCTGGTGGGCGCTGGACGACGCGGAGCGCAAGGCGTGGCGGGAGGACGGTTTCGCCCTGTCCGTACGGACGGCCGACCGCGCCCGGTGGGCGGAGCTGACGTCGTCCGGGCTGCCGGTGGTGCGGGACGCCGGGTTCACGGAGATCGCGCCGGGTTCGTGCACGGTGGTCGCCGAGCACCCCGCGCTGTGACGGCGTCCCTTTGCACGTCCCTTTACACTCGTCTGACGGCATTCGACAGCGGAGGAATCGGACACATGCGCACGAGCACACGGCGCCGCGCGAACGGGGCGCTGGAGTGCGAGGTCCTCGCGGTGCTCCAGCGGGCCGGGGGCCCGCTGACCCCGCGCGAGGTGCAGGAGGAGCTGCCGGGGGCGCTCACGTACTGCACGGTGGTGACGATTCTGCGGCGGCTGCACGGGAAGCGGGTGCTGATCCGCGCCCGGCGCGGGCTGGCGTTCACGTACGCGGCGGTGTAGCGCGCCGATTCAGCCCGTCCGGCGTTTGAGGACTCCGCCCGAAGGGCGGACGGGGTCCGGGGTCTCCCCGGGAAACGGAGAAAGGGCGGGACAGGGGCAAACTCCACGCGCAGCGCCCCCCTACCTCCCCCGCAGCATCCGCCGCAACGCCACCCCCACCCCCACCACCGCGACCACCGCCGCCACATGCGCCCACCCCGGCGGCCCGGACACCGGCAACGACCGCCCAGGCCGCGCGGCGGCAGCCACGTACTGCGGCCCCGCCGCACCCTCAACAGCAGGTCGCGACGGAATCCGCGTCACCGCCCGCACCGCCCCGTCCCCCCGCAACAACACCCTCCGCCCATTCGCCCGCCGGAAGTCGAAAAGCCCCCGCAACGACCCCGCCCGCGCGTCGAACGACGAGCCGCCGATCCGCCCGAGACGCCAGTTGTCCTCGATGAACCGCAGCACCGACGCCGTCTCCGTCGGCGTGTGGTCCACCGCGTTGACCTTGCTCCAGGGCGAGACGACCAGCAGCGGCAGCCGCGGCCCGGGGCCGCACCGCCCCTGGTGCCCGCCGCCCGGCGCGGGCCCCGCCCGGCAGGCGGGGGCGTCCAGGCCGCCCACCCGCGACCCGTTGCGCGGCGGCGCGTACGC
Source organism: Streptomyces sp. AV19 (assembly GCF_015999245.1). Taxonomy (GTDB): domain Bacteria; phylum Actinomycetota; class Actinomycetes; order Streptomycetales; family Streptomycetaceae; genus Streptomyces. The sequence goes on from NZ_JAEAMR010000022.1 coordinate 422,083, forward strand.
GTGGTCGTACCAGCCGTCGGAGTCGTCGTACGCGAGGACGACCGCCGTGTCCCGCCACTGCGGCGAGCTCTGGACGCGGTTGATCCAGGTGACGAGGAACCGCTGTTCGTCCAGCGGCCCGGAGTAGCCCGCGTGCCCGTCCTGCGCCGCGGGGGCCTTGAGGAAGCTGACCGCCGGCAGCCGCCCGGCGCGCAGGACGGCGTCGAAGTCGGCCAGGTCGTACTGGTGGTTGGCGCGTCCGCCGTGCCCGGTCTCGGCGATCGAGGCGGGCGGCAGGTGGTGCGGGTTGGCGGTCGAGGCGTAGTACTGGAACGGCTGGTGGTGCGGGATGTAGTCGATCGCCTCGGTGCCGCCGGAATTGGAACTCACGCGGCCGCAGCGGGCGTAGTGCCCCGCCCGCCCGTCCCAGGGGGTGCTGGGCCGGAAGCCGCCCTGGAACCAGCCCCAGCTCACCCCCTTCGCGTTGAGCAGGTCGCCGACGTTGCGGCCGCGGAGCGCGGCGAGCGGGCTGCGGCCCGTGTGCCCGTCGCCCGAGCAGTCGTCGTACGCGGGCTGGGGGTCGTTGACGAGCGTGCCCACGCCGCGCGTGTCGGGGGCGACGACGGCGAACGGGTCGGGCCGCCGGGTCTGCCGGGGATGCTCGGTGCCGGAGGCGGGGTCGGTGGAGACGACCCCGTGCGTCTGCCCGGAGACGAGGTTGACGGCGCCGGGGGTGGACGGGCCGTAAGTGGAGCCGAAGGAGCGGTCGTTGAGGGCGTAGTGCTGGGCGTAGTTCCACAGTGCGGTGACCGTGTTGCCGTCGTAGTGGTCCATGACCAGGCCGGGTTCGCCGTAGAGGCGGCCGGAGCAGCGGCCGGAGTCGGTGTGCTCGACGTACCGGTCGGCCGCGCCCGCGTGGGCGGCGAGCTGCTCGGCTCCGTAGAGGTGGTTCTGGTCGCAGGTCAGGGCCTGGGCGGGGCCGAGGCGCCGGGGCGGGTAGCGGTTGGGGTTGCGGGTGAGCAGTCCGGCGGTGCGCAGGTTGTCGATGTCCCGGGGGGTGCCGGGGGCGGGGGTGAAGCGGGTGCCGTCGGTGTTGGCGGCGTGCGGGTAGGTGGCGAAGTAGTGGTCGAAGGAGACGTTCTCGCCGAAGACGACGACCAGGTGCTTGACCGGTGTGGTCGTCGTGGTCGTCGCGGGGGGACCGGCGGCCGGGGCGGCGGCGCCGAGGAGGGCGGCGGCGGCCAGCGCTCCGGCGGCCGCCCGGCCGCACCTGGCGTTCACGGTCATGTCCGGGTCCGTCCTTCGTCCGTGAGGTCCGTCAGCGCGCGGCCGTACCAGTCCGCGCGGTCCCGCACGCCCGGCAGCACGAAGAACCAGCCGCCGCCGAACGGTGTCACGTAGTCGGTCAGCGGCTCGCCCGCCAGCCGGTGCTGCACGGCGGTGAACTGCCGTACGGGGTCCTGCTGGTAGCAGCAGAACAGCGTCCCCACGTCGAGGTCGCCGTTCGCGCGCGTCCCCAGGTCGTAGCTGTAGGAGCGGCGCAGCAGTCGCTGTCCGCGGGTGTGCGGGGTGCGCGGGTCGGCGGCGCGGATGTGGCTGTCCAGCGGGATCACCTCGCCCTCGGGGTCGTGGGCGTAGCGCGGCGCGTCGCCCTCGCGGGCGCCGTCGAGCGGGGCTCCGGTGTCGCGGGCGCGGCCGAGCAGCCGCTCCTGTTCGGAGAGCGGGACGCGGTCCCAGAACTCGACGTGCATCCGGATCAGCCGTACGACGAGGTACGTGCCGCCGGCCGCCCAGGCGGGCTCGTCCGGCCCGGCCCACACCAGGCGGTCCATCAGCCGGGCGTCGGCGGGATCCGGGTTGGCGGTGCCCTCCTTGAAGCCGAAGAGGTTGCGCGGGGGGCCGGTGGGGCGGGACGGGCCGGTGAAGCCGTTGAGCCGCCAGCGGATCTGGAGGGCGCCGCGGGTGTGCCGGGTGATGTCGCGCAGGGCGTGCAGCACGGTGTCCGGGCTGTCGGCGCAGAGCTGGACGGCGAGGTCGCCGTGGCACCAGGCGGGGTCGAGGTCGTCGTCGGGGAAGACCGGCATGGGCCGCAGCCGCCGGGGCGCGCGGCCGGCGAGCCCGTAGCGGCCGTCGAAGAGGGAGGCGCCGACGGCGACGGTGACGCGGACGGCGCCGTCCGCCGGGACGCGCGGGCCCAGCAGCCCGGAGTCGGCCGGCGGCGCGGCGGAACCGGTGGGCAGCGGGCTCCCGCCGGTGGCGAGGAAGCGGGCGCGGCCGGTCAACGCCCGGAGCGCGTCGGCGAGTTCGGCGCGACCGGTGGCGGTGGCGTCGAAGGCGGCGAACGCGGTGCAGCGGGCGGGCGGGGTGAGGACGGCCCGCTGGCGGGGGTCGTGGAAGGGCGGCGGTCCGGCGGGCTCCGGCCGGGCGGCGGCCGGGCCGGTCAGGGCGCAGGCCGCGCCGGCGGCGGCGGTGGCACGCAGGAAGCCGCGGCGGCGCACGGGGTTCACGCCGCGCTCCGTACGTCGCAGACGGCGGCGACGACGGCGAGCCGTTCGGCGAGGTCGCCGAAGCAGGCGTCGATCCGTTCCCGGTCGGCCCGGCCGAGCCGGGCGAGCGGGGTCCAACGGCCGCCCCTGCGCTGCCGGTCCAGCAGGCTCCGGGCGCGGCGGAACCGGTCGTCCAGGGCAGTGGTGGCGACGCCGCGGGCGCGCAGCGCGGGGCGCAGCGCGTCGAGGGCGCGGCGGGAGCCGTCGAGTTGGGCGCGGGCGGTGGCGAGCGAGGTGCCGCTGCCGTGGTCACCGCGGCCGGTGAGCTCCAGGCGGAGGGTGTCCTCCACGATCTCGTGCGCACGGCGCGCGAGTTCGGCCGGGTCCATGCGCGTCTCCGCCCAACTTCCGTGCAGGGCACGGACGTCGGAGGCCAGACGGTCGGCGGCGCGGCGCAGGGCGGGGCCGCGTTCGCCGTGCCACAGCCCGTACTCGACGCGGCGGAAGCCGGTGAAGCGGGGGTCGTGGATCCCCCCGGGCAGCCCGGCGGCCGTGCGGTCGACGGCCTCGCCGCGGTCGCCGAAGGCACCGTAGGCGGCGCCGAGTCGCTGGTAGCGCAGGTGGGCCGCGAGCCAGGCGGCGCGGGCGCGCCGGACGTCCCCGGTCCGCGCGGCCAGCGCGTCGGCCGCCCGGACGAGCCGGCCGAGCTCGCGCCCGACCCACCGCTGGTAGGCGAGGGCGGGCGCGATGAGCTCGCGGCGGGTGACGGGGATGACGGCGGGGCCGCGGGTGCCGTGCCCGCCGACGCGGACGGCGGGGCCGGCGACGGGGACGGCGTCGGCGGCCCGGCAGACGAACGAGTACGCACCGGGCCCCAGCCGGACGGTCAGCAGCCGGACCCCGCCGGGCCCGATCCCCTCCACCTCGCCGAGGACGGCCCCGGTGCGCGCGTCCTGCAGCCGGGCCTCGGCGGGGGCGGGGGTGGTGTTGCGCAGGGCGAAGGTCTGGATGCCGGGGCGGGGACGGGCCCAGCCGTGGCCGCAGGTGCTGGGGGACACGTCGATGGTGGGGGTGGCGGGGTGGTGACCGGTGCCGCGCGGCGGGGCGGGGGCGGCGCAGGCGCCGAGGAGGAGGGCGAGGGTGGCGGCCAGGAGGGTTGTACCCCAGCCCCTCCCCCAGAGGGGGCACCCCCATTTCACCGTTTCTCGCGCGCTCCGCGCGGGGCAACGCGGCTGCGTCGCGTTCGTCCTCAAGCGCCCGAAGGGCGCTTCGGGGTCCGGGGCGGAGCCCCGGAAGAAACGGTGAAATGGGGGTGCCCCCTCTGGGGGAGGGCCGGGGGCAAACTCCCACCCACCCGAACACCCGCACCCGCCCACCACACCCACCACCCGTCCCACACCAACCCGCGCCGACGAAGCGGCCATCGTAGGCAAGCGCCCCCGCCACCCCGTGCCCCCGCGCACGGCGGCACGCGGATTCACCCGTCCGCGACGAAGACGCTCAGCACCCCAGCCACACCCGCCGATTCCGCGCCACCGTATGCACCCGATCCACCCGCTCCGGCCGCAGCACCCCTCCCAGCGCGCCGAGCCCGGCAACCTGATGCTCCGTCACGACCCGTACATCACCATCGCCCGCATCGATCTCCGTCGCCCCCACCAACACCACCACCCCCCGCACCCGCACGGAAAACCCGCACCCCCGCGCGAGCGCCGGCGCACACCGAGCGGCGTTCTGCCGGACCCGGCGGACGACGGGGCGCGGATGGCGCTCCCCCGGCACCCGCACGCACTCGTCGTCCGCCCGGACGAGCCCCCGCCGCACCGGCTCGACGTGCACGCAGAACACCCCGCCGGGCCCGATCAGCAGGTGGGAGACGACCGCGTCGCCGGGCAGGGCGACCGAGTGGAGCACCTCCCAGCCGCCCGGCGTCAGCACTTCCAGGGCCGCCCCGACGAGTTGTTCGGCGGCCAGCGCCCGCCGCCAGGCGTCCTCCACAGGCCGGCGGCCGAGCAGCCGGGCGAACAGCAGGGACCAGCGTCCGGCCCGGGACGCGTCGAGTCCGGCGCGGAGCGTCTCGCCGGGGCGGTTGGGGGCGAGGTCGTCGTCGGGGTGGAGGAACAGCCGGTCCGGGTCGTAGCTCCTCCCGGCGGCTCCGCACTTGCCCCTCGCGCCCGTTCCCGTCCCCGTCTCCGGCCGCTCACGCACGCCCATCACCCCCTTCCGCCATCTTGCCGCAGTTGGGCGGCAACCAACCCGACCGAACATCTGTCGGGCGAACCGACGGGCCGCCGCCACCCCACCCCGCCCCGACCACCTCTTCGGGCCCTTCGCCGCCGACATCGCCGCCGGGTGCTTTACTTCACCGACTGCCGAATCAAATATCCCTTTTGTCGCAATTAGATATGAAGGGACACCCGTGCGCACTGCTGCCCTCTACGGAACCGTCGGCTCCCTCGTCCTCACCGGACTCACCGTGCTCACCCCCCTGCCGGCCGCCCGGAGCGCCGACGCCCTCCTCTCCCCGGACAGTCCCGCCGAGGCCCGCGGCGTGGTGCTGGCCGCCGAGCGGGCCGCCGCCCGGGGCATCGCCTTCGGCGCCTGCCCGGCCGCCGAGAACCTGCCCCGGACCGTGGAGTGCGGCACGGTCTCCGTCCCCATGGACTACGCCAAACCCAACGGCCGGCACATCGCCCTCACCGTCAGCCGCGGCCACGCCACCGGTCCGCGCGCCGCCCGCCAGGGCGCCCTCGTCTTCAATCCGGGCGGCCCCGGCGGCTCCGGCATGATCTTCCCGCTGCTCGCCGGCCTGCCCCAGTGGCAACGGCTCGCCGAGGCATACGACTTCGTCGGCTACGCGCCCCGCGGCGTCGCCCGTTCCGCCCCGCTGTCCTGCATGGACCCGGCCGCGTTCGCCCAGGCGCCGGGCGACGCGCCGGAGCAGCCCACCGCCGCGTACAAGAAGCAGCGGATCGCCAAGGCCAAGGCGTACGCGCAGGGTTGCCGCAACCGGACGGGCGCCGACCTCCAGTTCTTCACCAGCCGCAACAACGCCCGCGACCTCGACGTGCTCCGCGCGGCCCTGGGCGAGCAGCGGCTCAACTACCTCGGGGCGTCCTACGGGACGTACTTCGGCGCCGTGTACGCCACGCTCTTCCCCGGGCACGTGCGCCGGATGGTCTTCGACAGCGTGGTCAACCCGGACCCGCGGAAGGTCTGGTACCGCAACAACCTCGACCAGTCAGCCGCGTTCGAGCGGCGCTGGACCGACTGGCGGCGCTGGGCCGCCCGGCACGACGCCCTCTACCACCTCGGGCGCACCGAGAGCCGGGTCCTCGCCTCGTACCACAAGGCGATGGACCAGCTCCGGCGCCGGGCCGCGGGCGGCAAGGTCGGACCCGGCCAGCTCCAGGCCGCCCTCGTCCGGGCCGGCTACACCGACAGCGCGTGGGCGTCCGGGGCCCGGGCCCTCGCCGCGTACCTGCGCGGCGACGACGGCCCGCTGATCGCGCTCGCCGGCCCCGGCGCGGCCGGCGCCCCGGCGGCGGAGAACAGCAACGCCGTCTACACCGCCGTGGAGTGCAACGACGCGCATTGGCCGCGCAGTTGGCACCAGTGGGACCGGGACAACACCCGCCTCGCCCGCAAGGCGCCGTTCGAGACCTGGGCCAACGCCTTCATGAACCTGCCGTGCGCCTACTGGACGACGCCCCGGCAGCGGCCGCTGGACGTCCGGGTGGCCCGCAAGGCGCTGCCGCCCGTCCTGCTGCTGGCGGCCGAGCGGGACGCGGCGACGCCGTACGCGGGGGCGCTGGAGCTCCAGCGCCGGCTGCCGGGGGCGGCGCTGGTGACGGAGCGGGGTGCGGGGACGCACGGCATCGGGGGCGGCCCGAACGCGTGCGTCAACGGTCACTGGGAGAAGTACCTGCTGACCGGGGTGCTCCCGGCGCGCCGTACGACGTGCGCGGGGCGTCCGGAGCCGCGGGCGAGCTAGCGCCCCCTCAAATGCCGGACAGGCTGAACCAGCCCGTCCGGCGTTTGAGGACGAACGCGGCGCAGCCGCGTTGCACCCGCGCGAAGCGCGAAGAAACGGTGAAAGGGCGGGGCGGGGAGAGAAAACCCCGGCCCCGCCGGACGGCCCTACGCCAGCCCCGCCACCAGCTCCGCGACCGCCTTGCGGCGACCCGTGTAGAACGGCACCTCCTCGCGGACGTGCATCCGCGCCTCCGAGGCCCGCAGGTGGCGCATCAGGTCCACGATCCGGTACAGGTCGTTCGCCTCGAAGGCCAGGATCCACTCGTAGTCGCCCAGCGAGAACGAGGCGACCGTGTTGGCCCGGACGTCCGGGTAGCCGCGGGCCATCTTGCCGTGGTCGGCGAGCATGCGGCGGCGGTCCTCGTCGGGCAGCAGGTACCAGTCGTAGGAGCGCACGAAGGGGTACACGCTGACGTAGTCGCGCGGCGTCTCGTCCGCGAGGAACGCCGGGATGTGCGACTTGTTGAACTCCGCCGGGCGGTGCAGCGCCATGTTCGACCACACCGGCTCCAGGGCGCGCCCGAGCCGCGTGCGGCGGAAGCGGTTGTAGGCGTCCTGGAGCGCGTCCGAGGTCTCGGAGTGCCACCAGATCATCACGTCGGCGTCGGCCCGCAGCCCGGAGAGGTCGTAGGTGCCGCGCACCGTGACGTCCTTCTCGGCGAGCTGCGCGAAGAGCTCCTCGACCTCCTCCGCGAAGCCGGACCGGTCCTGCGGGAGCACGTCGCGCAGCTTGAACACCGACCAGAGGGTGTAGCGGATGACCTCGTTGAGGTCCTTGGCCTTCTTGCCGGCGTTCGGGATCTTCTGGGCGTCAGTCATGGTCCCTATTGTCCCCCCGCGGCGCCGGCGCCCTCGGGCAGGGTCGGCATGACCGGCAAGGCCGCGAGGAGCTCCTCGGCCGCCCGGCGCGCGCCGGCGACGCAGGACGGGATGCCGACGCCGTCGTAGGCGGCGCCGCAGACGCGCAGGCCGGGCAGGGCGGCGACGCGGGCGCGGACGCGGGCGACGCGGTCGAGGTGGCCGACCGGGTACTGCGGCAGGCCCCGGTCCCAGCGGGTGACGCGGCTCTCCAGCGGCGTCGCGGCCAGGCCCACCGCGGCGCGCAGGTCCTCCAGGGACAACCGCACCAACTCCTCGTCGGAGCGCAGCAGATCGGCCTCGTCGTCGTAGCGGCCGATGGAGGTGCGCAGGACGAAGACGTCCGGGTCCGCCTCGTCGATCCAGCCCCACTTGTTGCTGGCGAAGGTGGACGCCTTGATCCGCCGGCCGTCGCCCGGCGGCACGAGGAAGCCGCTGCCGCGGGGCAGCCCGGCGACGTCGGCACGGCGGAAGGCCAGGGTGACCAGGGCCATGGAGGCGTAGTCGATCTCCGCGAGCTCCCCGGCGGCGGCCCCGGCGACCCGGGCGAGCAGCCGCGCCGCGTCGTGCGCGGGCGTCGCGAGGACGACGGCGTCCGCGGTGGCGTACGCGCCGTCGAGGTCGAGCCGCCAGCCGTCGGGGGTCCGCTCCAGCTCCACGACCGGCGTGCCGGTGCGGATCTCGCCGCCGGCGGCGCGCACGGCGCGGGCGACGGCGGCCGGCAGGGTCCCGACGCCGCCGGCGAGGCCGGCGAAGACGGGCCCGCTCCGCGCGGGCGCGGCGGCGGTCAGGGCGCGGACGGCCTCGGTCAGCGAGCGGTGGGCGCGGGCGGCCTCGAAGAGCTTGGGGACGGCGGCGCGCATCGAGGTGCGGTAGGCGTCGCCGGCGTAGACGCCGCCGAGCAGCGGTTCCACCAGCCGGTCCACGACCTCGCGGCCCAGCCGTTCGGCCACGTACGCGCCGACGGCCACGTCGTCGCCGATCTCGGTGGGCGGCAGGTCGGCGTCGCGGGCGACGGCGGCCAGGCCCTCGGGCGAGAGCACCCCGGAGGCGGCGAGCGCGTCGAGGTCGCCGGGGACGCCCATCATCTGGCCCTTGGGCAGCGGGCGGAGACCGCCGCGGGTCCACACCCCGGCGGTGGCGGTGGCGGGCGGCTGGAGGCGGTCGCCCAGACCGACGGAACGGGCGAGGTCCACGGCCTCCGGCCGCCGCGCCAGCATCGACTCGGCGCCGAGGTCCACGGGCACGCCCGCGATCTCGCCCGCGAGGAGCTTGCCGCCCAGGCGGCCGGTGTCCTCGAAGACCGTGACGCGCGCCCCCCCCTCCAGCAGGCGCAGGGCGGCGGTCAGCCCCGAGATGCCGCCGCCGATCACGGCCACGTGGTGTGCGCGGTTCCGGTCCTCACTCATGGCCTCACTGTCTCAGACGCCTCCCGGCCGCCGGTCCGCGCCCCATTGACAGCGTTCCGCCGGGGTGCCGAGACTCGCGACCGAATGATCAGTCGGCACCGCCGGTCCGGCGCAGACCTCTCAGCAGACCCCGCAGCAGACCTTTCAGCAGGCATCACAGCAGGCATCGCAGCAGACTCTCAGCAGACCTCTCAGGGGAGACCGCATGAACGACCGCATCCGGGACGTGTACGTCGCCGACGCCGTCCGCACCCCCATCGGCAAGTACAGCGGCGCCCTGGCCGGCGTCCGCCCCGACGACCTGGCCGCGCATGTCATCCGGTCCCTGGTGGGCCGCTCGCCCGCGCTCGACCCGGCCGGGATCGGCGAGGTGGTGCTCGGCAACGCCAACGGCGCCGGCGAGGAGAACCGCAACGTGGGCCGCATGGCCGTGCTCCTCGCGGGCCTGCCGGTGACCGTGCCCGGCTCCACGGTCAACCGGCTGTGCGCCTCCGGGCTGGAGGCCGTCGTCCAGGCGTACCGGGCGGTCGCCGTCGGGGACGCCTCGGTGGTGGTGGCGGGCGGCGTCGAGTCGATGAGCCGCGCGCCCTGGGTGATGCCCAAGGCCGAGCGTGCCTTCCCCTCCGGCCACCAGCAGCTGTACTCGACGACGCTGGGCTGGCGGATGACCAACCCGGCCATGCCCGTGGAGTGGACGGTCTCCCTCGGCGAGGGCGCCGAGCGGATCGCCGAGAAGCACGGCATCGGCCGCGCCGAGCAGGACGCCTTCGCCCTCGCCAGCCACCAAAAGGCGGCGCGGGCCTGGCGGGACGGCGCCTTCGCCGACGAGGTCGTCCCGCTGCCGGACGTCGGCCTCGCCCGCGACGAGAGCGTCCGCGACACCACCTCGACGGAGGCCCTGGCGAAGCTGAAGCCGGTGTTCCGCCCGGAGGGGGGCACGGTGACCGCGGGCAACTCCTGCCCGCTCAACGACGGTGCCGCCGCGCTGCTGATCTGCGACGAGGAGGGGCTGCGCGCGACGGGCCGCGAGCCGCTGGCCCGGATCCGGGCGTCGGCGGTCACCGGCATCGAGCCGGACCTGTACGGGCTGGGCCCGGTGGCGGCCGTGCGGCGCGCGCTCGGCCGGGCCGGCCGTACCTTCGCCGACCTGACACATTTCGAGCTGAACGAGGCGTATGCCGCACAGGCCCTGGGATGCTTCGCGGAGTGGCCGGAACTCGACCCCGCCCTCGTCAACCAGCGCGGCGGAGCCCTCGCCATCGGGCACCCGCTGGGTGCCTCCGGCGCCCGGCTCGCCGGTTCCCTCGCCCACCAGCTCGCCGCGGCGGGGTCCGGAACGGGCGTGGCGGCACTGTGCATCGGCGTGGGGCAGGGCCAGGCGCTGGTCCTCGAACGCTGAAAGCGCCGGACTCCCCGGGAGGCGACCCGCACGTGCGCACCACCGTCGGCATCGTCGGGGCCGGACCCGCCGGCCTCCTGCTCGCCCGGCTGCTGCACCGGGCCGGGGTGGACTGCGTGGTGCTGGAGGCGCGGAGCCGGGCCCGGGTGGAGGGGCGGCAGCGGGCCGGGATCCTGGAGCAGGGCGCGGTGGACGCCCTGCGGGCCTGCGGCGCGGCCGGCCGACTCGATGTGGAGGGCGTGCTCCACGAGGGGTTCGAACTGCGCTTCGGCGGCCGGGCGCACCGCTTCGACGTGGCGGGGCGGACCGGCGGCCGGGCCACGACGCTCTATCCGCAGCACGAGCTCGTCAAGGACCTGATCTCGCTTCAGCTCGCCGACGGGCCGCCGCTGCTGTTCGACGCCCCGGTGACCGCCCTGGAGGGGCTGGACGGCGACCGGCCGGTGATCCGCTGGACCCGGGACGGGACGGAGCAGGTGCTGGAGTGCGCCTACGTGGCCGGGTGCGACGGCGCGGACGGCGCCGGGCGACGGGCCCTGCTGGCCACCGGGACGGCACGGCTGCACGCGCGCGGCTACCCCTACGCCTGGCTGGGTGTCTCCGCCGCCGCCCCGCCCGCGGCCGACGAACTCCTGCTGGCCGCGCACGACCGAGGCTTCGCGCTGCACGGCATGCGCTCCCCCGCCCTCTCCCGCCTCTACCTCCAGGTGCCTGCGGGCACCGGGCCCGACGAGTGGCCGGAGGCCCGGATCCGGGACGAACTGGAGGCCCGGCTGGCCGTCGCGGACCGGCCGCTGAACCCCGGGCCGCTCTCGGACCGGTGCGTGTTCCCGCTGCGCGGCGAGGTGGTCGAACCGATGCGCCACGGGCGCCTGTTGCTGGCCGGCGACGCCGCGCACGTCGTGCCGCCCACCGCGGCCAAGGGGCTGAGCCTGGCCTTCTCCGACGTCGTCACCATGGCCCGCGGGTTCACGTACTGGCGCCGGAACGGCTCGACCGCCCTGCTCGACCGCTACTCGGACCACTGTCTGCGCCGGGTCTGGCAGGTCCAGCACTTCGCGCACGCGATGACGACGCTGCTGCACGCGGCGCCGGGCGCGGACGCCTACGAGCGCCGGCTGCGGGCCAGCCGGCTCGACCGGCTCGTGGGGCCCACGGCCGCCGCGGCGGAGTTCGCGGAGAACTACGCCGGGCTGCCGACCGAGGTGCCCTTCGTCTGACGGCCGGCAGGCAGGGGTAGGCACAGCCCATGACGGTTCCCTACGTTCCGTACTCCGGAATCCCCCGACGGCAGCCGCAGCACCCGCCCGTGCTCCTCCCCTCCGGCCCGGAGGCGGCGGAACTGACCGGCCCGGTCTTCGGACCGGCCGCGGTGGGCCCCCTGGACCACGACCTGACCCGGCAGCACGCCGGGGAGCCACGGGGCGAACGCATCACCGTCTCCGGCCGGATACTCGACCGCCGAGGCCGGCCCGTGCGCGGCCAGCTGATCGAGATATGGCAGGCCAACGCGGCGGGCAGATACGCCCACCCCGCCGACCGGAACCCCGCCCCGCCGGACCCGGACTTCACCGGGACCGGCCGCTGCCTCACCGACGACGAGGGCCGCTACCGCTTCACCACGATCCGCCCCGGCGCCTACCCGGTGGACACCTCGTGGCGCCCGGCCCACATCCACTTCTCCCTCTTCGGCACGGCCTTCGCCCAACGCCTGGTGACCCAGATGTACTTCCCCGGCGACCCGCTCCTGGCCCGCGACGGCATCCATCACGCCGTCCACGACCCCGCCGCGCGGAGGCGCCTGATCGCCGCCCACGACCCGGCACTGGGCTACCGCTGGGACGTGGTCCTGGACGGCCCGCGCGCGACGTGGACGGAGGGGACGCGATGACGACGCCGCCTACGCCGCCCCAGACGATCGGCCCGTACTTCGGCCCGGCGCTGCGCCCGCTGGGCGGCTCGGGAGCGGTGACCCTGCGCGGCCGCGTCCTGGACGGGGACGGAACGGGCGTCCCGGACGCGCTCCTCGAGTTCTGGCCGCCGTTCGTCCGCGTCGCGACGGACGACGACGGCGGTTACGCGGCGCGTGTGCCCCTGCCCCTCGCCCCTCCATACCTCGCGGTATGCGTCCACGCACGGGGCCTGCCCCGCCCCCTGTTCACCCGCGCCTACTTCGCGGACCCACCGGACGATCCGCTCCTGTCGGCCCTCCCGCCGACCCGCCGCGCGATGCTACGGGCGGCACCCGGCCCGTCGGCACACCGCTTCGACATCCGCCTGAGCGGCGACAACGAAACGGTCTTCCTGGCCTTCTGACGGGGAATCACGCCCCGGCCCCGCCCTTTCACCGTTTCTCGCGCGCTCCGCGCAGGGCAACGCGGCTGCGCCGCGTTCGTCCTCAAACGCCGGACGGCTGAAATAGCTGCGGAAACGGTGAAAGGGCGGGGCGGGGAGAAAACCCCTTACCGAGCGGACCGCTCGTGCACGAACTCCACCAGCCGCGTCAACGCATCCGGATCCGTCGCCGGCAGCACCCCGTGCCCCAGGTTGAAGACGTGACCCTCCAGCCCGGCCGCGGCCGACAGCACGGCGGCCGCCTTCTCCTCCACCGCCTCGCGCGGCGCGAAGAGGACAGCGGGATCCAGGTTCCCCTGGATCGCCTTGCCGGGTCCGACCCGCCGCGCCGCCTCGTCCAGCGGCACCCGCCAGTCCGCGCCGACGACGTCCGCGCCCGCCTCGCCCATGAGGCCGAGCAGTTCGCCCGTGCCCACGCCGAAGTGGATGCGCGGCACGCCGTACCCGGCGACCGCGTCGAAGACCTTGGCGGAGGCCGGCATCACGTGGCGCCGGTAGTCGGCGGGGGCGAGGGCGCCGACCCAGGAGTCGAAGAGCTGCACCGCGGAGACGCCCGCCTCGATCTGCACCTTCAGGAACGCGGCGGTGATGTCCGCGAGCCGGTCGAGCAGGCCGGCCCAGAGCTCCGGGTCGCCGTACATGAGCGCCTTGGTGCGCTCGTGGTTGCGCGAGGGCCCGCCCTCGATCAGATAGCTGGCCAGGGTGAAGGGCGCGCCGGCGAAGCCGATGAGCGGCGTGGCGCCGAGCTCGGCGGTGAGCAGGCGGACGGCCTCGGTCACGTACGGGACGTCGTCGCCCGACAGCGGCCGCAACCGCTCCAGGTCGGCCCGGCTGCGGATCGGGTTCTCGACGACGGGCCCGACGCCGGGCTTGATGTCGAGGTCGATGCCGATGGCCTTGAGCGGGACGACGATGTCGCTGAAGAAGATGGCGGCGTCGACGCCGTGCCGGCGGACCGGCTGCAGGGTGATCTCGGTGACGAGCTCGGGCCGCATGCAGGACTCGAGCATCGGGATGCCCTCGCGCACCTTGCGGTACTCCGGGAGCGAGCGGCCCGCCTGCCGCATGAACCAGACCGGCGTGTGCGGTACCGGTTCGCGCCGGCAGGCGCGCAGGAAGGCCGAATCGTACGCCGCGGTGCGGCCCGTCTGTTGCTGGCTGCGCTCACTCATGTCCCAAATCTTCGCACGGGCCGAACGAGTGACCCGCGCATGTGGGTGTCCCTACCCGGAACCGCGGGTCGTTCCGCCTAGTCTTCCGGGCATGGCTGCGGCGCACGGACACCACTCGGACGGTCCGGACGACGTGGGTGGGGAGGGCTCCCCGTCCGTCTTCCGGCAGGCGGTCGCCGGGTTGCAGGGGGTACTCCTGCGGCCCGAGATCGAACTCGACGCGACCCCGCCACCCCAGCGGCTCGCCCCCTTCTCGTACGCGCTGGAGGCGGCGGTCGTGGTGGACGACGAGGAGTTGGCGGACGGTCGGCTGATCCTGCTGCACGATCCGGCGGGGCACGAGGCGTGGGGCGGCACCTTCCGGCTGGTGACGCTGGTCCACGCCGACCTGGAGGAGGAGATGGCGCAGGACCCCCTGCTGCCGGAGGTCTGCTGGTCCTGGCTGACGGGGGCGCTGGAGGCGCGCCGGGTGCCGTACGCGGCGCCGAGCGGCACGGTGACGCGGGCGGGTTCGCACTACTTCGGGGGGCTGCGGGAGCGGCCGCCGTCGACCCAGATCGAGATCCGGGCGTCCTGGTCGCCGATCGAGCCGGGCGGGCCCGCGGCCGGCGGCGAGCGGACCGTGCCGGACACCGCGGCCCACCTGGCGGCCTGGTGCGACCTGCTCTGCCAGATCGCCGGACTGCCGCCGGGGGGCGCGCCGGAGGCCGGTGTCGTGACGCTGCCGCAGCGGCGGGGGCCGCAGAGCCGCTGACCGGTCCGCCGGGCCCGATGACTGATACGGACTCACACCATGGCCTGAATTGCCCGAATTGTTACTCACCAATTCGTGATCATTCCCTAAAGCCGGGCGGTTCGACTGCCGAAGGAGCTTGTGACCCTTCCCATACGGATCGCCCCGGCTTACCCAAAAGTCGGCACCCGTCCCCGCCACTCCCCCTGGAGGCCTGGTGTCCGTTCTCCTCGAGCAACCTGCGAGCCTCGCCTACCGCCCGACGAAACCGACCGCCATGGTCGTCGTCGCCGACCCCCGAGTCCGTTCCACCGTCACCCGCCACCTGTGGGCGCTGGGCGTACGGGACGTGATCGAGGCGTCGTCCATCGCCGAGGCCCGGCCCCGCATCGGCAACCCGCGCGACATCTGCGTCGCCGACGTCCACCTTCCCGACGGCTCCGGACTGACCCTGTTGTCCGAGACCCGCGCCGCCGGCTGGCCCAACGGGCTCGCCCTCTCCGCCGCCGACGACATCGGCGCCGTGCGCAACGCCCTCGCGGGCGGCGTCAAAGGCTATGTGGTCACCGGAACCCGTACCAACCTCGGTGTCCCGGGCCGCCCGGGGCTCTCGCCCATCGGCTCCGCCGCCGCGCGGATGCAGCGCCGCCCGCCCGGCGCGCCGGGCCACCCCGGCGGCTACCGCGAACTGTCCGGCCGTGAGGTCGAGGTCCTGCGGCTGGTTGCGGAGGGCCAGTCGAACAAGGCCATCGGCGTCTCGATGGGACTGTCCGCCCTCACCGTCAAGAGCCACCTCGCCCGGATCGCCCGCAAGCTCGGCACCGGTGACCGGGCCGGAATGGTCGCCGTGGCCCTGCGCACCGGCATCATCCACTGACCCGATTCCCCTCTCTCGCCCGTCGGCGGAACGTTCCGTCGGCGGGCTTCCGTCATCCCCGGATACCCTTGACCGGTGACCGACGCCCAAGACACCGCAGCAGACCATCCACTGCGAACCACCGGGGGCGGCCCCCCGGACGACGTCGTCCCGGCGCCGATCCCCCTGTTGGAGCCGCGTGAGGGCATCCCCCCGGTCGTCGCGGACGACGAGGCCCTGGCCGCCGTCGTCCGGGCCTTCGCCGCGGGCCGCGGCCCGGTGGCCGTCGACGCCGAGCGCGCCTCGGGCTACCGCTACGGCCAGCGCGCCTACCTCGTCCAGCTGCGCCGGGAGGGGGCCGGCTCGGCCCTGATCGACCCGGTCGGCTGCCCGGACCTGTCCGCGCTGGGCGCGGCCGTCGGCGACGCCGAGTGGGTGCTGCACGCCGCCACCCAGGACCTGCCGTGCCTGCGCGAGATAGGGATGACCCCGACCCGGCTCTTCGACACCGAGCTGGCCGGGCGGCTCGCCGGCTTCGCCCGCGTGGGTCTGGGCGCGATGGTGGAGAACGTCCTCGGCTACGCCCTGGAGAAGGGCCACTCCGCCGTCGACTGGTCCACCCGCCCGCTGCCCGAGCCCTGGCTGCGCTACGCCGCGCTCGACGTGGAGCTGCTCGTCGACCTGCGCGACGCGCTGGAGGAGGAGCTCGACCGGCAGGGCAAGCTGGAGTGGGCGCGGCAGGAGTTCGCGGCCATCGTCGCCGCGCCGCCCGCCCCGCCGCGCAAGGACCCCTGGCGGCGCACCTCCGGGATGCACAAGGTCCGCCGGCGGCGGCAGATGGCCGTGGTGCGCGAGCTGTGGACCGCGCGCGACCGGGTGGCGCAGCGGCGTGATGTGTCGCCGGGCAAGGTGCTGGGCGACGGCGCGATCATCGAGGCCGCGCTGAACATGCCGGCGAACGCGGGCGCCCTGGCCGCGCTGCCGGGCTTCGGGGCCCGGATGGGCCGGCGTCAGCTGGAGCAGTGGCAGGCGGCGATCGACCGGGCCCGCGCGGTGCCGGAGGCCGAACTGCCGCAGCCGGGCCAGCCGTTGACCGGGCCGCCCCCGCCGCGCGCCTGGGCCGACAAGGACCCGGTCGCCGCCGCGCGGCTGTCGGCGGCGCGCACCGCGGTGTCGGAGCTGGCCGAGCGGCTGACGATGCCCCAGGAGAACCTGATCACGCCGGACACCGTGCGCCGGCTGTGCTGGGAGCCGCCGGGGGACCCGTCGCCGGAGTCGGTCGCCGAGGTCCTGACCTCGCACGGCGCCCGGCCCTGGCAGGTCGAGCAGGTGACGCCGGTGCTGGTGACGGCGTTGTCGTCGGCCGCCTGAGGATCCTTCACGGCCCCGGTCCGCCCCTGTGGCGGGCCGGGGCCGTTCGCGTTCCGGTGTGACCTTCGACGCTCCGGCCGAGGGGGCTGTGCAGCGTGGTTACCCGCAAGTAGCATGACGGTGAGCCCCGCGCCGTGGCGTACCCGAATCCGGCATGCCGGCGCAGCGATCCGCACCTGGAGGAGAGCCAACGTGCCTCGTACCGCTAGGGACGTCGTTTTCGTCGACGGCGTCCGCACCCCGTTCGGCAAGGCGGGCCCGAAGGGCATCTACCACGAGACCCGCGCCGACGACCTGGTCGTCAAGTGCATCCGGGAGCTGCTGCGCCGCAACCCGGACCTGGACCCGGCCCGGATCGACGAGGTGGCCATCGCCGCGACGACCCAGATCGGCGACCAGGGCCTGACGCTGGGCCGTACCGCCGGCATCCTCGCGGGCCTCCCGCAGTCGGTCCCCGGCTTCTCGATCGACCGCATGTGCGCCGGTGCGATGACCGCCGTCACCAGCGTCGCCGGCGGCGTCGCCTTCGGTGCGTACGACCTCGCCGTCGCGGGCGGCGTCGAGCACATGGGCCGGCACCCGATGGGCGAGGGCGTGGACCCCAACCCGCGCTTCGTCTCGGAGAAGCTGGTCGACGAGTCCGCCCTGTTCATGGGCATGACGGCGGAGAACCTGCACGACCGCCTGCCGCACATCACCAAGCGGCGCGCCGACGAGTACGCCGTCCGCAGCCAGGAGAAGGCCGCCAAGGCCTACGCCGACGGCAGGATCCAGGCCGACCTCGTGCCGGTCTCCGTGCGCCGCACCAACCCGGAGGCCGGTGAGACCGGCTGGGGCCTGGCCACCGCCGACGAGCCGATGCGCCCGGGCACCACGCTGGCGGGCCTGGAGTCGCTCAAGACCCCGTTCCGTCCGCACGGCCGGGTGACCGCGGGCAACGCCGCCGGTCTCAACGACGGCGCGACCGCCTCGCTGATCGCCGCCGAGGACGTGGCGCGCGAGCTGGGCCTGCCGGTCAAGATGCGGCTGGTCGCCTACGCCTTCGCGGGCGTGGAGCCGGAGGTCATGGGCATCGGCCCGGTGCCGGCCACCGAGAAGGCGCTCGCCAAGGCGGGCCTGACCATCGACGACATCGGTCTGTTCGAGATCAACGAGGCCTTCGCGGTGCAGGTGCTCTCGCTCCTGGACCACTACGGCATCGCCGACGACGACCCGCGCGTCAACCAGTACGGCGGCGCGATCGCCTTCGGCCACCCGCTGGCCTCCTCCGGCGTCCGCCTGATGACGCAGCTGGCCCGGCAGTTCGAGGAGCAGCCGCACGTCCGCTACGGCATCACCAGCATGTGCGTCGGCTTCGGCATGGGCGGCACGGTCATCTGGGAGAACCCCCACTGGGAGGGCAAGTGAGCGAGCGCAGCGAGCGAACCATTGAAAGGTGCGCACCGTGCGCATGCACGGCCGAGCGGAGCGAGGTAGTCGCATGAGCACCACCGCTGAGCTTCTGAAGGGCGCGGCCGAGCTGTTCCCGGACGAGGTCGTCACCCAGGCGCACGTCCGCCACCTCGAACTCCCGCGGGGCGCGGGCACGTTCGCGCTCATCACGCTGGACAACGGCCTGGACCACACCAAGCCGACCACCTTCGGCCCGCAGTCGCTGGCCAACCTGAGCACCGCCATCGACCAGGTCGAGGCGGAGGCCAAGGACGGGAAGATCGTCGGCGTCGGCGTCACCGGCAAGCCGTTCATCTTCGCGGTCGGCGCCGACCTCAAGGGCGTCGAGCTGCTCAAGCGCCACGAGGACGCTCTCGCCATCGGCAAGGGCGGCCACGACGTCTTCAAGCGGCTGGCGGCGCTGGCCGTGCCGACCTTCGCGTACTACAACGGCGCGGCCATGGGCGGCGGCGTCGAGGTCGGTCTGCACTGCACCTACCGCACGGTGTCCAAGGCGATCCCGGCGTTCTCGCTGCCCGAGGTCTTCCTCGGCCTCGTCCCCGGCTGGGGCGGCTGCGCCCTGCTGCCGAACCTCATCGGCGCGGACCGCGCGGTCTCGGTGATCATCGAGAACTCGCTGAACCAGAACCGCCAGCTGAAGGGCAAGCAGGTCTTCGAGCTCGGCATCGCCGACGCGATCTTCGAGGGCGCCGACTTCCTGGAGCAGTCGCTGGGCTGGACCGCCTCCGTGCTCACCGGCGAGACCCAGGTCAGCCGGCCCGAGGTGGACCGTGGCGAGGCGTGGGACCAGGCCGTCGAGCGCGGCCGGTTCATCGCCGACTCCAAGGTGCACGGCGCGGCCCCGGCCGCGTACCGCGCGCTGGACATCATCTCCGCGGCGAAGAACGGCGACCTGCGCCAGGGCTTCGACGCCGAGGACCAGGCGCTCGCCGACCTCATCATGGGCGGCGAACTGCGCAGCGGCATCTACGCGTTCAACCTGGTGCAGAAGCGCGGCAAGCGGCCGGCCGGCGCCCCGGACAAGTCGCTGGCCCGCCCGGTCAACAAGGTGGGCGTCGTCGGCGCCGGCCTGATGGCCTCGCAGCTGGCGCTGCTCTTCCTGCGCCGCCTGGAGGTGCCGGTCGTGCTGACCGACATCGACCAGGAGCGCGTCGACAAGGGCGTGGCCTACGTCCACGGCGAGATCGACAAGCTGCTCGGCAAGGGCCGCATCAACCAAGACAAGGCCAACCGCCTCAAGGCCGCGGTGACGGGCTCCCTCGACAAGGCCGCCGCCTTCGGCGACGCGGACTTCGTCATCGAGGCCGTCTTCGAGGAGATGGGCGTCAAGCAGCAGGTCTTCGCCGAGGTCGAGGCGGTCGTGCCGGAGCACGCCGTCCTGGCCACCAACACCTCGTCGCTGTCGGTCTCCGAGATGGCGTCGAAGCTCAAGCACCCCGAGCGGGTCGTGGGCTTCCACTTCTTCAACCCGGTCGCGGTCCTGCCGCTGCTGGAGATCGTGCGCGGCGAGCGGACCGACGACGCGGCGCTGGCCACCGCGTTCGGCGTCGCCAAGAAGCTGAAGAAGACCGCGGTGCTGGTGAAGGACGCCCCGGCGTTCGTCGTCAACCGCATCCTCACCCGCTTCCTGGGCGAGATCCAGAACGTCATCGACGAGGGCACCCCGGTGGCCACCGCCGAGAAGGCCGTCGAGCCGCTCGGGCTGCCGATGTCGCCGCTGGTGCTGCTGGAGCTGGTGGGCCCGGCGATCGGTCTGCACGTCTCGGAGACCCTGGCCGCCGCGTTCCCCGACCGCTTCACGGTCTCGGAGAACCTGGCCGCGGTCGTCAAGGCGGGCAAGCGGGGCTTCTACGTGTACGACTCCGGGAAGCCGGAGCTCGACCCCGAGGTCGTGGCGCTGCTGAAGCAGGGCGACGTCGTCCTGACGGAGGAGCAGGTGCGCACCCGCGTCCTGGACGCGGTGGCGCGGGAGATCGGCATCATGCTGGACGAGGGCGTCGTCGCCGAGGCGCAGGACATCGACCTGTGCCTGATCACGGGGGCGGGCTGGCCGTTCCACCTGGGCGGGATCACGCCGTACCTGGACCGGGAGGGTGTCTCGGAGCGGGTGAACGGGAAGCGGTTCCTCGCGCCGGGGGTGGCGAGCGTGCCGGCGGCGTAGCCGCCTGGTTACACGGTGCTGGGCCGCGCGGGGTTGTCCTGCGCGGCCCAGCACCGTCGTGGGGGAAGTTTTTGCCCCTGCCCCGCCCTTTCACCGTTTCTTCGCGCTCCGCGCGGGGGCAACGCGGCTGCGCCGCGTTCGTCCTCAAACGCCGGACGGGCTGATTTCTAGACCCGCACCCAGCGGCCCAGTGCCAGGCCCGACTCGTCCTTCTGGCGGGTCACGCACAGGCCGCCGTCCGGGGCGAACGCCGCCAGCACCACGCGGCCATGGGCGTCCAGCGCCAACGCCGGTGCGCCCGCGCACACTTCGCCCGTCTTCGACCAGAAGACCCCCGCCGCCTCGTCCCCGGTCGGGTACGCCGCCACCGCCGGCAGGCCGGAGGCCGTCCGCTGGGCGAGGACGGTGCAGTCGTGGCCGTCGACCGTCGTGCGGACGGCGGCGACGGGGCCGTCGCCGTCGTCCTCGTACGCGCCGAGGGACACCGGGACGCCCGGTTCCGTCCCCTCGTGCGTGTGCGTGTGCAGCGCGCGCTCCGCCGCGTCGCGCCAGAAGTGCGTGACGCGCCCGGGCCCGGCCGCGAAGCACGAGCCCGTGCCCGACAGCGCCTTGGCCGGAATGTTGCGCACCCGCCGCAGCGGGCCGCCGGGCTCGTCCTGGGCCCAGCTCTGGACCGTCTCGCCGGAGAGCGCGAGCAGTTCCGCGCGTCCGTCCTCCGTCGCGGCGGCGCAGAGCGCGTCGAGGACGTTGCTGCCCTTCATGTCGAGCCACGGCCCCCAGACGCCCTTGGCGTCCTGGCGCCGCCCGCAGACGCCGCCGCCGGCGTTGCGTATGAAGACGTTCGGCCCGTGCTTGTCGACGACGGCGGCCGGGGCGCCGATCTGCGCCGCGCGGTCGCGGTCCTGGCCGTAGGGGGTGCCGATCGACCGCCAGGGCGTCAGCGCGCGGCCGGGCTGGAACTGGGTCGCGTAGACCACGTCCGTCTCCGTGCGGCCGTCGTCCGTCACGCGGGTGCGGACGCCGAACAGGTAGACGTAGCCGCGCTCCGTCCGGCACAGCGACAGGTGCGGCTCCAGGCCCGGCACGACGAGGTGTTCGGGCCCGGTCCACTCCGGCCCGCCGGGCCGGGTCTCGGTCCACCGCAGCAGTCCGTTCGCGGCCGGCGCGTAGGCCGTCAGGCGGCCGTCCTGTCCCCGCAGCAGCCATCCGGTGGTGGGGGTGGCCGTCCGTGCCATGACTCGCCGCCAGCCTCTCGTTGCCCCAATTCCGCGTGGTGCGGAGCCGCTTCACCTGCGTTTTCCGACCCCCGACAATAACATTCGGCGGGACGCGGAATTCCGGCCCGAAATCACCGTGCGAAATCGCGCATATCCCCCGGCGCGCCGCCGCGCTACGCCTTCTCCGCCTCCGCCGACACCCGGCTGTGCCGCCGCCCGTAGACGAAGTAGACGAGGACGCCCAGCACCATCCAGGCGGCGAACCTCAGCCACGTCTCGGCCGGCAGATTGAGCATCAGCCACAGCGACGCCAGCACCGACAGCAGCGGCACGTACGGTACGAACGGGGTGCGGAAGGCCCGCGGCAGGTCCGGCCGGGCGCGGCGCAGCAGGACGACGCCCAGCGCGACGACGACGAACGCGAACAGCGTCCCGATGTTGACCAGTTCGGCCAGCACGTCGATGGAGGTGAAGCCCGCGACGACGGCGACGACGACCCCCAGCAGCACGGTGGAGCGGTAGGGCGTGCCGAAGCGGGGGTGGACGGTGGAGAAGACCCGCGGCAGCAGGCCGTCGCGGCTCATGGCGAAGAACACCCGGCTCTGTCCGAGCAGCAGGATCATGCACACGGAGGTCAGGCCGACCGCCGCGCCGAAGCTGATGAGCCCGGCCCAGAAGGGGTGGCCCCGGTCCTTGAAGGCGTCCGCGAGGGGCGCGTCCACGGACAGCTTGCTGTACTTCTGCATGCCGGTGACGACGACGGACACGGCCACGTACAGCGCGGTGCAGATGGCGAGCGAGCCGAGGATGCCGCGCGGCACGTCGCGCTGGGGGTTGTGGGTCTCCTCCGCGGCGGTGGCGACGATGTCGAAGCCGATGAACGCGAAGAAGACGACGGCGGCGGCCGAGAAGATGCCCATGACGCCGAAGTGGGAGGGCGTGAAGCCGAACATCAGCTGGACCAGCGGCGCGGCCAGCCCGCTGCCGCCCTTACTGCCCTGCGCGGGCGGGATGAACGGCTCGTAGTTGGCGCCGCTGATGAGGAAGGCACCGGCGATGATCACGATGAGCACGACGGTGACCTTCACCCCGACGACGACCGAGGTCACCCGGGAGGACAGCTTCATGCCGGCGACCAGGATCACGGTCAGCGCCAGGACCAGGACGCAGGCCAGGATGTCGAAGCCGAAGTGGCCGCCGTGCGGCCCGGAGAGGGCCTGCGGCAGGTGCCAGCCGGCGGTGTCCAGCAACGAGCGGATGTAGCCGGACCAGCCGACGGCGACGACGGCGCAGCCCAGGGCGAGTTCGAGGATCAGGTCCCAGCCGATGATCCAGGCGGGCAGTTCGCCGAGCGAGGCGTACGAGAAGGTGTACGCGGACCCGGCCACCGGCACCGTCGAGGCGAACTCCGCGTAGCACAGCGCCGCGAGCCCGCACACGATGCCGGCCAGGACGAACGCGAGGGCCACCGAGGGGCCGGCGCTCTCCTTGGCGACCTTCCCGGTGAGGACGAAGATGCCGGTGCCGATGACGACGCCGACGCCGAAGACGGTCAGGTCGAGGGCGGAGAGCGACTTCTTGAGGACGTGCTCCGGCTCTTCGGTGTCCCGGATGGACTGCTCCACCGTCTTCGTCCGGAACATACCGCTCCTGCCGCGGTCGTTCCGGGTCGGTTGCTCCGTGCTCATCGGCCCACCTCCACCGGCTCGGCTTGCGAGTGTCCGCGATGATGCGGGCCCGGGCCGGGGAGCACAGCCTCCCTGCTGCGTGGTTCACCCGATGGAGGGCAGGCTCCGCTATGCGCGAGGGCCGGCCGGACCACCCGGAATGATGGTCCGACCGGCCCTTCGCCGGGTCAAGTGCGGGTCAGTCGGCGACGGCCTCGGCGGGCTCGCCCTCCTCGGCGACCACGGCGCCCCCGTCCAGCCTGGCGACCAGCCCGGTCACCTGACGGGCGATGTCCGGGGCGGTCAGCCCGATCTCGGCCATGACCTCCTTGCGGGAGGCGTGGTCGAGGAAGCGCGGCGGGATGCCGAAGTCGCGCAGCGGCAGGTCCACGCCCGCGTCGCGCAGCGCCTGGGCGACGGCCGAACCGACGCCGCCCACACGGCCGTTGTCCTCGACGGTGACGACGACGCGGTGCCGCGCGGCGAGGCCGGGCAGGGCCTCGTCGACCGGCTTGACCCAGCGCGGGTCCACGACGGTGGAGGAGATGCCCTGTTTGTCGAGGAGGCCGGCGATCTCCAGGCACATGGGTGCCAGCGCGCCGACGGAGACGATGAGGACGTCGGGCATGGGGGTACCTCCCATGCCCTTAAGGCTATGGGGGACGGTGCCCTCGGCGGGGCGGCGCAGGACGTCCATGCCGCCGACCCGGCCCACGGCCTCGACGGCCGGGCCGACCGTGCCCTTGGAGTAGCGCACGACGGTCGGCGCGTCCGCGACCTCGACGGCCTCGCGGAGCTGGGCGCGCACCTGGTCGGCGTCGCGCGGGGCGGCGATCCGCAGGCCGGGGACGACCTGGAGGATCGACATGTCCCACATGCCGTTGTGGCCACGTCCATCAGGACCTGGTCGAAGGCCCGGTTGAGGAAGGTCGCGTAGACGGCGAAGACCGGGTGCAGGCCGCCGGTCGCCAGGCCGGCCGCGGAGGTGGCGGCGTGCTGCTCGGCGATGCCCACGTCGTAGACGCGGTCGGGGAACTCCTCGGCGAACTTGCCGAGGCCCACCGGCTGCATCATGGCCGCGGTGATGGCCACGACGTCCTCGCGCTCGCGGCCGAGCTTCACCATCTCGTCGCCGAAGACGGAGGTCCAGCTGGCGCCGGAGGCGGCGACGGGCAGGCCGGTGTCGGGGTGGATGACGCCGATGCCGTGGAAGCGGTCGCCCTCGTGCTGCTCGGCCGGCTTGTAGCCGCGGCCCTTCTCGGTCAGGCAGTGGACGATCACCGGGCCGCCGAAGCGCTTGGCGCGCTGGAGCGCGGACTCCAGGGCCTCGATGTCGTGGCCGTCGATCGGGCCGACGTACTTCAGGCCCAGGTCCTCGAACATGCCCTGCGGGGCGATGAAGTCCTTGAGGCCCTTCTTGGCGCCGTGCAGCGTCTCGTAGAGCGGCCTGCCGACGACCGGGGTGCGCTCCAGCAGGTCCTTGCCGCGGGCCAGGAAGCGCTCGTAGCCGTCGGTGGTGCGCAGGGTGGCCAGGTGGTTGGCGAGGCCGCCGATGGTGGGCGCGTAGGAGCGCTCGTTGTCGTTGACGACGATGACGAGCGGGCGGTCCTTGGCGACGGCGATGTTGTTGAGCGCCTCCCAGGCCATGCCGCCGGTGAGGGCGCCGTCGCCGATGACGGCGACGACGTGGTCCTGCTTCCCCAGGACCTGGTTGGCCTTGGCCAGGCCGTCGGCCCAGCCGAGGACGGTGGAGGCGTGACTGTTCTCGATGACGTCGTGCTCGGACTCGGCGCGCGACGGGTAGCCCGACAGGCCGTCCTTGGCGCGCAGCCTCGAGAAGTCCTGGCGGCCGGTGAGCAGCTTGTGGACGTACGACTGGTGCCCGGTGTCGAAGAGGACCCGGTCCTTGGGCGAGTCGAAGACACGGTGCAGGGCGATGGTGAGCTCGACGACACCGAGGTTGGGTCCCAGGTGTCCGCCGGTCTTGGCGACTGCGTCGACGAGGAAGGTGCGGATCTCCGCGGCGAGCCGCCCGAGCTGCTCGGGGCTCAGCCGGTCCAGATCGCGCGGTCCCCTGATGCGGGTCAGCAGGGCCACCCGTGCCTCCTTTAGCTGTCGGGCTTTGCCGGTCGGGCGTTGCCGTTCGGGCATTGCCGGTCGAGTTTAATCTTCCGCCCGTGGTGGCGGTGAACGGGTGATGCGACGTATGTCACCTGAACGGCGCCGTGGGCCGGGGTGGGGGTGGGAGGGCTGTGCCCCGGTCCCGCCCTTTCGCCGTTTCTCCCGGGCTCCGCCCGGGGGCGGGCGCGGCTGCGCCGCGCGGGGGAGCGGGGGCTGCGCCCCGGGCTCGCAACGCGGCTTCGCCGCGTTGACCGGGGGCTACGCCCCCTGGACCCCTGAAGCGCCCTTCGGGCGCTGTCCTCAAACTCCCCCAGAGGGGTGCCCCCAGACGGGCTGAATCAGCCCGTCCGGCGTTTGAGGACGAGCGGCGAAGCCGCGACAACGGGGTCCGGGGCGCAGCCCCGGAAGGGGCGCAGGGGGCGAAAGCCCCCGCTCCCCGCGCGGCGCAGCCGCGCCCGCCCCTGGGCGGAGCCCCGGAAGAAACGGTGAAAGGGCGGGGCGGGGAGAACGAACCCCTACGCCCGCCCCGCCGTGCGCTGCGTGCGGCGCGACACCGAGTCGATCACGACCGCCGCCAGCAGCACAGCGCCCGTGATCATGTACTGGACGGCGGAGGCGATGCCCAGCAGGGCCATGCCCGACGCGATCGACTGGATCACCAGCACGCCCAGCAGCGCGGACCACGTCTTGCCCCGGCCCCCGAACAGGCTCGTGCCGCCGATGACCGCCGCCGCGATCGCGTTCATCAGCAGGCTGCCCGCCCCCGACGACTGGTTCGCCGCGTTGATCTGCGAGGCCAGGAACATCCCGCCCAGCGCCGCCGTCGTCCCGGAGAGGGCGAAGACGGAGATCCGTACCGCCGCGACGTCGATGCCCGCGCGCCGGGCCGCCTCGACGCTGCCGCCCAGGGCGAAGACCCTGCGGCCGTAGCCGGTGCGGCGCAGCACCAGGTCCAGGGCGACCACGACGCCCAGGAAGATCACCACGGCCAGCGGGAGGCCCTTGTACTGGTTGAAGAGCCAGGCCGCGGCGTAGGCGGGCACCGCGAGGACCGCCGTCCGCAGGAGCGTTTCGGTGAGCGGGCGGGCCGGCACCCCCGCGGCCGTCCGGCGGCGGCCGTCGCGCCAGGAGACGAGGAAGTAGCCGGCGACGGTCGCGGTCGCCAGCCCGTTCGCCCAGGCGATGTCCTCGAAGTAGTGGTTGGTCAGGGCGGCGACCAGCCCGGAGTCGTCCAGGTTGATGGTGCCGTTGGAGCCCAGCACCTGGAGCATCAGGCCGTTCCAGCCGAGCAGCCCGGCGAGCGTGACGACGAACGCGGGCACGCCGACGCGGGCGAAGAAGAAGCCGTGGAGCACTCCGGCGAGGGTGCCCGTGAGCAGCGCCAGGAGCAGCGCCAGCCACTCCGGCATGCCCCGGTTCACGTTGAGCACGGCGAAGACCGCGGCCGCCAGTCCGCTGACCGAGCCGACGGAGAGGTCGATCTCCCCGAGGATCAGCACGAAGACGATGCCGACGGCGATGAGCCCGGTGCCCGCGGCGGTGACGAAGAGGTTGGAGAGGTTCTCCGGGCCGAGGAAGGCCGTGTCCTGGAGCTGGAAGACCAGGCAGATGACGACCAGGCCGACGACGACGGGCAGCGAGCCCAGCTCGCCGCTGCGCAGCCTGCGGGTGAACTCGCTCCAGTAGCCGGTGAAGCCCTCCTCGCGGACGAGGAGCCGGGGGTCGGCCGGGGGGACGGCGGCCGGTTCGTCGGGGGCGGTCTTCGGCAGGTCTGTGGTCACGTCCGGTCCTCCGCGGTGCGTGCCTTGCGGCGGGTGACAGCGTTGTCGGTGGCTCCGGTGATGGCGGAGACGATCTCTTCCTGGGTGGTGGCGCGCACCTCGAAGACGCCGTTGTTGCGGCCGAGGCGCAGGACGGCGACCCGGTCGGCGACGGCCTTCACGTCGGCCATGTTGTGGCTGATGAGGATCACTCCGAGGCCGCGTTCGCGCAGGCGCTCCACGAGGTCGAGGACCTGCGCGGTCTGCTCGACGCCGAGCGCCGCGGTGGGTTCGTCGAGGATGACGACCTTGGGCTCGCCGAGCAGCGAGCGGGCGATGGCGACGGTCTGCCGCTGGCCGCCGGAGAGCGAGGCGACCGGGATCCGGACGCTGGGGATCCGGATGGAGAGGGTGGCGAGCAGCTCGCGGGCGCGCCGCTCCATCTCGACCTCGTCGAGCACCCCGGCGCGGGCGATCTCGCGGCCGAGGAAGAGGTTGCCGACGACGTCGAGGTTGTCGCAGAGCGCGAGGTCCTGGTAGACGGTCGCGATGCCGAGCTCCTGGGCGGTGTGCGGGCGGTCGATGGTGACGCGGCGGCCCTCCCATTCGATGGCGCCGTCGTCCGCCGGGCCGACGCCCGCGATGGTCTTGACGAGGGTGGACTTGCCGGCGCCGTTGTCGCCGACCAGGGCGACCACCTCGCCGGAACGGATCTCCAGGTCGACGTCGGCGAGCGCCTGCACGGCACCGAACCGCTTGGAGATCCCGCGCAACGCCAGTACGGGCGCAGCGGACATGTGGATCAACTCCTTCGCCGTGCGCCTACTTGAGGCCGGCCTTGTCGCACTCCGTCTTGTACCTGGCGGTGCAGATCTCGTCGAGGGTGAAGAAGCCCGGTTTGCCGACGTACTTGGCGATGTCGGCCTTGGTCAGGGCGAGGGGGTCGACGATGATCGCGGGGATCTTCTTCTCGGTGCCGCTGTCCACCGTGCTCTTGGCAACGTTGTCGAGCTTCTTGCCCCGGGCGAGGTGCACCGCCAGCGTGGCCGCCGCGTCCGCCTCCGGCCGGTACGGCTTGTAGACGCTCATGAACTGCTCGCCCGCGAGGATCCGCTGGACGGCGGAGAGTTCGGCGTCCTGGCCGGTGACGGGCGGCAGCGGGTCGAAGCCGGCGCTCTTGAGGGCAGTGATGATGCCGCCCGCCATGCCGTCGTTGGCGGAGTAGACGCCGACGATCCGGTCCTTGCCCAGCGAGGAGACGGCGCCCTTCATGTTCTCGTTGGCGTTCTCCGGCTTCCACTCCTTGGTGTCGTACTCCTTGCCGATCTTCACCTTGCCGTCGAGGACGGAGTGGGCGCCGTCCTTGTACATCTTGGCGTTGGGGTCGGTGACCGAGCCGTTCATCATGACGATCTCGCCCTTGGACGCCTTGTCGCCGAGCTCCTTGAGCAGGGACTCGCCCTGGATCCTGCCGACCCGCTCGTTGTCCACCGAGGTGTAGGCCTTCACCGGCCCTTCGGCCAGGCGGTCGTAGGCGACGACGGGAATGCCCTTGTCGTCGGCCTTCTTGACCGAGCTCGCTATCGACTTGGCGTCCACGGCGTCGACGATCAGCACGTCGACCTTCTTCGTGATCATGGTGTCGACCTGCTGCTGCTGGAGCGAGGCGTCCTGCTTGGCGTTCTCGTAGAGGACGGTGGCACCGGTGCCCGCCAGTTCCTTGATCTTCTTCTCGATCAGCGGCTTGTCGAAGCGCTCGTAGCGGGCGGTCTGGTTCTCGGGCAGCAGCAGGCCGACGGTCAGCGGGCCCTTGGTGTCCTTCTTGTGGTCACCGCCGCCGGCTTCCTTGGCCTTGCCGCAGGCGGCGAGGCCGACGGCCGTCGAGACGGCCGCCACGACCAGCGCGGCGCGGCGCAGATGCGTGTTCACGGTACCTCCCTGACATGGCCGCGCCGTTGCGGCCGAGGTGAGCGGCAGTCAACTCGGCCGGTCAAGGAGCGTCAAGAAGTAAACCCTTAACGAGATGGCAACGATGCCATGCGTTACCTGCGTGAACTCAACTGATGTGCTCCGCGCGGGCGGACGGGCGTCAGACCGCCCCGGGCGTGTCCCCGGCGGCCGTTCCGTCGAGCAGGGTGGAGTCGCCCATCTCGCTGAGGACGAGCGCCAGGGCGCCGAGCACCTCGGCACGGCCGCCCAGCGCCCCGGGCACGACCTC
The DNA here is from genome assembly GCF_015999245.1 of Streptomyces sp. AV19. GTDB lineage: Bacteria > Actinomycetota > Actinomycetes > Streptomycetales > Streptomycetaceae > Streptomyces. The sequence continues at coordinate 451,332 of NZ_JAEAMR010000022.1, forward strand.
CAACTGCCGCGCGGCGCTGGGGATCGCGTACCGTCCGACGGACTCGCGGATCGGTGCGAGGACGAGCTCCCCCGCGTCCGCGAGGTCGCCGCCGAGCACGATGCGGCTGGGGTTGAGGAGGTTGCAGAGGCTGGCGACGCCGCTGCCGATGTGCCGACCGACGTCCGCGATCACCCGTCGGCAGCCCGCGTCGCCGTCGCGGGCGAGCCGGACCATGCGCGGCGCGGTCAGGTCCGGGCCGTGCGCCGAGTGCAGCAGGGGCAGGACGTAGCGGTGGGCGGTGAAGGTCTCCAGGCAGCCGCGGTTGCCGCAGCGGCAGACGGGGCCCGACTCGTCCAGTGTGATGTGGCCGATCTCGCCGGCGGTGCCGCCCGGGCCCCGGTAGATCTGCCCGTTGATCACCAGCCCGGCGCCGACGCCGCTGGCGACCTTGATATACGCCAGATCGGCGGCGCCCCGGCCGGCGCCCCAGACCAGCTCGCCGAGCGCGCCGAGGTTGGCGTCGTTGTCGACGTGGACCGGTACGTCGAGGCGGGCGGCGAGCTCGTCGCGCGGGTTGGTGCCGGCCCAGCCCGGCAGGATCGCCGTCGAGCCGAGCACCCCCGACTCGACGTCGATCGGGCCGGGGACGCCCAGGCCCACGCCGACGATCTTGCGCGGGTCGATGCCCTCGCGGGCGATCAGCGACTTGACCAGGTGCTCGGCCCGCGCCAGGCCCTGGGCCGCGGAGGCGTCCACGTCGAGCGGCTCGGCCTCCTCGGCGAGGACGCGGTGGGCGAGGTTGCCGATGGCGACGCGCAGGTGCGTGTGGCCGAAGTCCACGCCGATCACGATTCCGGCGTCGCCGGACAGGGAGACGCTGCGGGCCCGGCGGCCGCCGGAGGAGGTGGGGGTCACCTCGACCGTGCCGGTGTCCTTCAGCTCCCGGACGATGTTGGAGACGGTGGCGGCGGAGAGGCCGGTGGCCCGGGCGATCTCCGCCTGGGTGAGGGCCCCCGCCCTGCGTACGGCGCGTACGACCCGCTCCAGGTTGGCCCGGTGCAGCGACGACTGCGACCCCGGAGTCTCCACGCTCATTCGCTCCTACTTCGTCGGCCCGGAATCCATACAACATATGAACTCTAAGCGCCATGGGGGCGTGGGGGGAGGGGGAGTGCCCCGGTCCCGCCCTTTCACCGTTTCTCCCGGGGCTCCGCCCCCTCTGCCCGGCACCGCGCTCCGCGCGGTGGGGGGGGCGGGGCGTAGCCCCCCCGCCCGCTGCACCCCCGGAACTGCGCTCCGCGCGGTTGTCCTCAAGCGCCGGACAGGCTGAAGAGTGTGCCCGCACCCGGAATCCCGGGCGTGGGCGCGCTGTTCAGCCCGTCCGGCGCTTGAGGACAGCGCCCGGAGGGTGCTTCGGGGGTGCAGGGGGCGCAGCCCCCGCCTGTCGCGGGGCTCGGCCCCGCCCCGCCACCACCGCGCGGAGCGCGATGCCGGGTCGAGGGGGCGGAGCCCCGGGAGAAACGGTGAAAGGGCGGGGAGGGGCACCCAGCCCGTCCGGCGCTTGAGGACAACCGCGCGGAGCGCGGTTGCCGCCCCCCGGGGGGGGCGAGCCCGGGACCGCCTACTTCAACGCCCCCGCCGTCAGCCCCGCCTGCACCTGCCGCTGGAAGACCACGTACGCCGCCAGCACCGGCAGCATCGCCATCACCAGCCCCGCGAACAGCCCCGACCAGTCCCCCTTGTACCGCTGGCTCGCCGCGAGTGCCACCAGCCCCTGGGGCAGGAGCTTCTTGTCCTCGTCCCCGATGTTGAGCACCGCCGGGAGCAGGTACTGGTTCCACTGGCCGAGGAAGTTGAAGATGCCGACGCTGATCAGGCCGGGCTTGGCCATGGGGAGCATCACCTGGAAGAAGGTCCGGGTGTGCGACGCCCCGTCGATCAGCGCCGCCTCGGCGACCGAGGTGGGCAGCGTCCTGAAGAAGCCGGTGAGGAAGAAGACCGTGAACGGCAGCGAGTAGGCGATGTAGACGAGGATCAGCCCGGGATAGGTGTTCAGCAGGTTCATGTTCTTCATCACGAAGAACAGCGGAACCAGCGCGAGGATCATCGGGAAGCTCATCCCGCCGACGAACAGGAAGTAGATCAGCCGGTTGCCGGGGAACTCGAAGCGGGCCAGCACATAGGCGGCCATGGCCCCCAGCAGCATCGTCCCGGCCAGTGAACCGGCCACCACCACGATGGAGTTGAGGAAGTACTGGCTCATGTGCGCCTCGGACCAGGCGCGGCCCCAGGCGTCGAGATGCAGAGCCTCGGGCAGCGCCCAGGGCGAGGTGAAGATCTCCTTGTCGGTCTTGAAGGCGCTCATCACCGCCCAGAGCAGCGGCAGCGTGACCATCAGCCCCCAGATCACGAGGATGCCGTGGGAGAAGACGTTGAGGATTCCGCCCTCGGTCTTCGCCCGCTCCTGCGGTGCGACGTCCGACGGCTCGGCTTGCGCGGTCACGGTGCCACCCCCAGGTGGTTGTGCAGGGCTACGGGCATCAGAACTCCAGCCGCATCAGGACTCCGCCGCATCAGAACTCCAGCCGCTCGCGCCGGCCCAGCTTCATCACGACGCCGGCGAAGAGCAGGGTGACGATCAGCAGCGCGACGCCGAGGGCGGTCGCGTATCCGGCCTGTCCGTCGTTGAACGCCTTGGTGTAGAGGTAGTAGGTCAGCAGTTCGGTGGAGTAGTCGGGGCCGGGCCCGTCCATCATGATCTGGACGACCGCGAAGCCGTCGAGCGCCATGATCCCCATGTAGACCCAGCCGGTCTGGACCGTGTCCCACAGCAGCGGCAGGGTGACGCGGAAGAAGGTCTGGAAGCGGTTGGCCCCGTCCAGCAGGGCCGCCTCGTAGAAGTCCTTCGGGATCGAGCTCATGCCGGCGGAGAACAGCACGACGTAGAAGCCGATGTTGCTCCAGACCATCACCGCCATGACGCACCACAGCGCGAGGTCCGGATCACCCAGCCAGTCGGGCCGCCAGGGCAGGCCGACGGCCTCGAAGAAGGCGTTCAGGGCACCGCTGTTGGGGTTGTAGGCGAACTTGAACAGCAGCGCGACGATCGCGATGGAGAGGACCTGGGGGAAGAAGTACACGATCTTGTAGACGGCGGAGCCGCGCACCCCCGCCACCGCGGCGTTCCTCCGGCGGCGGCCGCCGACGTTGAGCATGGACGCGAAGAACAGCCCGAGCCCCAGCGTCACCAGCGGCAGCAGCAGGAGCAGCAGGAGGTTGTGTCCCAGTGCCTTCCAGAACAGCTCGTCGTCCCACAGCCGTTGGTAGTTCTTGAACCCGGTCATGCCGAACTTCGAGCTCAGCCCGGTCCAGTCGGTGAACGAGTAGTAGATGGCCTGGACGAACGGCGAGACGACGAAGACCCCGTACACCGCCAGCGGGATCAACAAGAACCCTGCGATGAAACGGTACTTACCATGCTGCATCTACCGGTTCCTCACTTGTGCCGGTACTTCTTGACGGAGTCGTCCTTGCGGGTCTCGTCGGTGAACTTCTGGATCTTCTTGATGGCCTCGTCGGGGGTGAGCCGGCCGGCCATCATCTCGCCCAGCGCGGCCTTGCCGATCTTCTCCTTCTGGAGGGTGACGTACCAGTCCTGGAGCCGGGGGTTGACGACGTTCTTCCCGGCCTTGGTGAGGGCTTCCTTGGAGGATTCGAGGCCGGGAGGCAGCGCGATGCCCTCGGTGCCGCCATCGAGGGAGGAGAGCGAGGAGACGGCCTTGATGAAGTTCTGGGTGGACTTCCTGCCGAGCATGATCCGCAGCAACTCCATGCCGCCCTGCGGGTTCTTGGCGTGCTTCGGCACGATGAACGGCTCGCCGCCGGACGCCCAGATGGTGCCGAAGGGCAGCTTGTCGCCGCTGTCGAGACCGGACGGGGCGCCGACGGCCATCTTGAAGTCGGGCGGCGTCATCCTCTTCGCCTCGTTCTCCACCCAGGAGCCGTTGGGGATGAACAGCGCCTTGCCCTGGTTCCAGGCCGTCTGGGACTGGATGTGGTCGAGGCCCGGGGTGCCCTGGAGGACGTAGCCCTTGCGGTAGAGCTCGTAGTACGCCTCGAAGGCGGCCTTGACGGCCGGGTGCTTCCAGGCGTCGGGCTCCAGATTGTCGATCCGGTCCATCACCTCCACGCCGCCGATCTTGGCGATGAACGGGTAGAGGCTGAACGGCAGGTAGTACGGGTGCTGGCCCGCGTACGTCCAGCCGGCGATGCCCTTCTTCTTCGCCTTCTCGCAGATCTTGAGCATCTCGTCCCAGGTCTCGGGGTACTGGGCGTCGAGCTTCGCCAGGTTCGTCCGCGAGTACCACACGCCGTAGACGGTGTAGGCGTAGTAGAGGACCCAGACCTCCTCTCCGTCGAACTTGCCCATCTCCACGACACCGGGCCGCAGGGTGTCGCGCACCTTCTTCTTCGGGTCGTCCAAGGAGGGCGCGTCCAGCAGGGCGTTGAGGTCGGTGAGCTGCTTGAGGCCGACGAGGGTACCCAAGTCCATCTGTTTGGCACCGGAGTTGTCGATGAGGTCCGGCGGGGTGCCGCCGTTGAAGCGCGGCTGGATCTGGGGGGCGATGTCCTGGGTGCCGGTGTGCTTGATGCCGGCCTTCGGGTACGCCTTCTTGTACTCGGCCTCGGCGTCCTTGGCGTACTGCTGGCCGAATCCGCCGTCGAAGATGACGACGTCAAGTGGCGCGGACCCGTTGACGTTCAGCGGCTTGAGCTCGCCGGGCTTGTTGCCCTTGCCCGTGTCCGGGGTGTTGTCGTCGCCGTCGTCGCCTGTCGCGCAGGCGCTCAGCAGGCTCATCGTCGGCACCGCGAGGAGGCCGGCCGCGGCGGCCCGTTTGATCAGGTCGCGCCGGCTGAATTCCGAGGTGGATCCCATGCTCAAGTCCTCGCCTTCTCCAGGACTCAGGCGGTGTGGCGGTCTCCCCTGTGCAGTCGGCTGGACGAAGGGCCCGACACCGCGGGTCAGTTGAAGTGCTGGGCGTGCTGGGTGTGCGCCGGAGAAGTGCCAGGGCGCGCCGTCGGCGTTCTCCCCCGGTCCGCCACGGCGACGCGGGGTCGCCCCGGACGCCGACAGGTATAGTCCACTTCGCACCAACTGGGCAAGATCGGAAGCGGCATTGGCCGTCAGTCTTTCCCGAGTTGAGACCTCTTCGACATCCGGCGACACCACCCCCGGAAACCCCCCGGAAGCCTTGACACCACTGGTGCCTCACGCCCTACTTAACAGAGCGCGACCCGGGCGACAACGTTGTCAGCCTTCCGGGAGACCCTTCTGGAGAGGCAAGGATGGGAACAGGACTCAGACGTCGCCGGCGGGCCCTCGGCCGCCCCGCGGCCCTCCTGGTGGCCGCCATACTGGTGACGACCCCTCAGACCGTCCCCGGCGCGGCCCTCGCGGCCCCGGGCGGGCGGGCCGCGGAGCAGGTGCGGGAGGAGCAGGCGCAGGATCGGCAGGCGCGGGAGCAGCGGGCGCAGGGTCGGCAGGCGCAGGAACAGCGGGCGCGGGAGCGCTTCGCCTCCTCCTTCGAGCCGGGGGACCCGCGACCCGACTGGCGCAACACGGCCGAGACCGGCCCGGACGGCACCCCGCGCACCTCCGGGGTCGGCGGCGGGGACGGCCAGGGCATCCCCGGCAACGTCACCGACAAGGTGACCGGGCTGCGGGCCAGCGGCGAGAACACCGGCGGCGGCGAGGTGAAGGAGAACCTCGTCGACGGCGAGAAGACCACCAAGTGGCTGACCTTCCAGCGCACGCCCTGGGTGGAGTTCACGCTCGCGGAGCCGGTCACGGCCGTGCGCTACGCCCTGACCGCCGCGAACGACTTCCCCGCCCGCGACCCGCGCTCGTGGGTGCTCAAGGGCTCGGCCGACGGACAGCACTGGACCACCCTGGACACCCGGGAGGACGAGACCTTCGAAAAGCGCTTCCGGACCCGGGAGTTCGCCCTCGGGAACCGCACCGCGCACCGCCACTTCCGGCTCGAGGTCACGCGCAACGGCGGTGACAGCGTCACCCAGCTCGCCGAGGTGCAGTTCGCCACGGCGGACAGCTCCCCGCCCCCGCCGCGGGGCATGCGCACCTATCCCGACCGCGGCCCGTCCGGCTCCCCCACCGCCAAGGCCCGCGCGGGCTTCACGGGGGCGCACGCGCTGCGCTACGGGGGCACGCACGACGGCCACGGACGTGCCTACGCGTACAACAAGGTCTTCGCCGTCGACGTCCGGGTCACCCCCCGGACCCGGCTGGCGTACCGGATCTTCCCCGCCATGCCCGAACGCGATCCGCGCTACCCCGCCACCCATGTCTCCCTCGACCTCGCCTTCACCGACGGCACCTACCTCAGCGGCCTGGGCGCGCGCGACCAGCACGGGGCACCGCTCACCCCCCGGGGCCAGGCGGACTCCAAGACCCTCTACGTCAACCAGTGGAACAACAAGGAGGCGTCGATCGGCGCCGTCGCCGCGGGCAAGACCGTGGCGCGCGTCCTCGTCGCCTACGACGCGCCGTCCGGCCCGGCGCCCTTCCGCGGCTGGATCGACGACGTCTCCCTCGCCCCCGCCCCCGCGGAGCCGCCCCCCGCCCACCCGGCCGACCGGGCGCTGACCACCCGCGGCACGCTCTCCAGCTCGTCCTTCTCCCGGGGCAACACCTTTCCCGCCACCGCCGTTCCCCACGGCTTCAACTTCTGGACCCCGGTGACCGACGCGGGCTCCACCACCTGGCTCTACCAGTACGCCGCCGCCAACAACCCGGACAACCTCCCCACCCTCCAGGCCTTCTCCGCGAGCCACGAACCGAGCCCCTGGATGGGCGACCGGCAGACCTTCCAGGTGATGCCCTCGGTCGCCGCCGGCACCCCCGACGCCTCCCGCACGGCCCGCGCCCTCCCCTTCCACCACGCTCGCGAGACCGCCACGCCGCACCACTACGGCGTCATCTTCGACAACGGGCTGCGGGCGGACATCGTGCCCACCGACCACGCCGCGATGATGCGATTCACCTTTCCCGGTGAAAACTCCAGCGTGATCCTTGACAACGTCAACAACCACGGCGGGCTGCGGATCGACACCGCGCGCGGGACGTTCACCGGCTGGTCGGACGTGCGGAGCGGCCTGTCCGCCGGCGCCGGACGGCTCTACGTGTACGGGGTCTTCGACGCGCCCGTCTCCGGCGGCGGCATGCTCCGCCGCGGCGCCGCCCCGGCGAAGGACGGCGACGTCACCGGCTACCTGCGCTTCAGGCCCGGCAAGGACCGCACCGTCACCCTGCGGATCGCGACCTCCCTCATCGGGACCGACCAGGCGAAGGCCAACCTGGAGCAGGAGATCCCGGCCGGCACCCCCTACTCCCGCGTCCACGACCGGGCCCGGGACGCGTGGGACGCGCTGCTGCGCCGCGTCGAGGTCGAGGGCGCCACGAAGGACCAGCTCACCACGCTCTACTCCGGCCTCTACCGGCTCTTCCTCTATCCGAACTCCGGCTTCGAGAACACCGGCACCAAGGACCGGCCCCGCCACCGCTACGCCAGCCCCTTCTCCCCGCCCACCGGTGAGTCCACCCCGACCCGCACCGGCGCACGGATCGTGGACGGCGAGGTGTACGTCAACAACGGCTTCTGGGACACCTATCGCACCACCTGGCCCGCCTATTCCCTGCTCGCCCCCCGGCAGGCCGGGAAGCTCGTGGACGGCTTCGTCCAGCAGTACAAGGACGGCGGCTGGGTCTCGCGCTGGTCCTCGCCCGGCTACGCCGACCTGATGACCGGCACCAGTTCCGACATCGCCTTCGCCGACGCCCACGTCAAGGGCGTCCGCTTCGACGCCGAGGCCGCCTACGAGGCCGCGCTGAAGAACGCGACGGTCGCCCCGACCGACCCGGGCACCGGCCGCAAGGGCATGGATACCTCGGTCTTCCTCGGCTGGACGAGCACGCGCACCCACGAGGGCATGTCCTGGGCCCTGGACGGCTACCTCAACGACTTCGGCCTGGCCCGGATGGGCCGGTCGCTGTATGAGCGGACGCGCAAGGAGCGCTACCACGAGGAGTCGGAGTACTTCCTGGGCCGCGCCCGCAACTACGTCCGGCTCTTCGACCGCCGCGTCGGCTTCTTCCAGGGCAAGAACGAGGACGGCTCCTGGCGGCGGTCGCCCGACGCGTACGACCCGCGCGTCTGGGGCCACGACTACACCGAGACCAACGGCTGGAACTTCGCCTTCACCGCGCCTCAGGACACCCGCGGGCTCGCCAACCTCTACGGCGGCAGAGAAGGCCTGGCCCGCAAGCTCGACGCGTACTTCGCCACGCAGGAGACCGGGGAACCGGAGTTCGCCGGCTCCTACGGCGGCGTCATCCACGAGATGACCGAGGCGCGGGACGTCCGCATGGGCATGTACGGCCACAGCAACCAGCCCTCGCACCACATCGCCTACCTCTACGACGCCGCCGGGCAGCCCTGGAAGACCCAGGAGAAGGTCCGCGAGGTGCTCTCCCGGCTCTACCTCGGCAGCGAGATCGGCCAGGGCTACCCGGGCGACGAGGACAACGGCGAGATGTCCGCCTGGTACGTCTTCGGCGCGCTGGGCTTCTACCCGCTGGTGATGGGCCAGGGCGAGTACGCGATCGGCTCGCCGCTGTTCACCAAGGCCACCGTGCATCTGGAGAACGGCCGCGAGCTGGTGGTCAAGGCCCCGCGCAACAGCGCCCGCAACGTCTATGTGCAGGGGCTGCGGGTCAACGGCAAGCCCTGGAACTCCACCGCCCTGCCGCACTCCGTGGTGGCGGACGGCGCGACCCTGGAGTTCGCCATGGGCCCCGAGCCCTCGTCCTGGGCCACCGGCAAGGACGCCGGACCCACGTCCGTCACCCGGGACGACGCCGTCCCCGCCCCGCCGTCGGACGTGACCGACCCCGACGGCTCCGCCCTGACCGACAACACCTCCCGCACGGACGCCGCCTTCACCACGGCGGCGCTGGAGGCGCTCCCCCGCTCGCGGGTGGGCTCGTACACCCTGACCTCCTCGGACCGCACCCGGGCCCCGCGCGACTGGGTCCTGGAGGGCTCGGACGACGGACGGAACTGGACCGCAACCGACCGGCGCGCGGGAGAGTCCTTCACCTGGGACCGGCAGACACGGGTGTTCTCCCTGCGCTCTGCCGTGACCTATCGCCACTACCGGCTGAAAGTCGTCGGCGGCGAGGCAACTCTGGCCGAGATCGAGCTGTTGGGTGTGCCGCAAGGGGACTAGGCACCCTGAGAGTTGTGCAAAAATCGTGATGATCCTGTGGTGCCCTTCGTGACAAGATCCGTCGCGGGGGGCACCACAGCACTTCTTTTTTTCTTGTTCCTTGGGGGGAACTTTTCATGGCTCGTATTTCCGGGCGCGGTCTGTCGCGCCTCGTCACCACGGCCGCCGCCGTCACCCTCGTCGGCACCACGGCCGGTACGGCCCTGGCCGACACCCCCGCCCAGGACGCCGCCGCGACGCGGCGGGCGGCGCTCTCCTCCGCGGCCGACGCCCCGTCGGCGGCCGCGACGCGGCAGCCGACCGCGGACGCGCCGCTGTTCAACGTCGAGGGCGTCACGCGTTCCGGCGAGTTCCGCTACTACCGTCCCGACGGCAAGGGCGGCCTGCGCCTGGGCGGTTCGAGCAAGAGCGCCTGGTGGAAGAAGACCAAGGCGTCGACGAACGTCGACCACGACCGCGACGGCCGCATGGACGGCACGTACGAGCTCAGGACCAACGGCGACGTCCTCTACCAGGGCACGGCCGGCCGCGCGAGCCGGGTGGCGAGCGGCTGGGGCGGCTACAACACCTTCTTCACCCCGGGCGACCTCGGCGGCTCCAGCGGCTCCGATCTCGTCGTCCGCGACAAGAAGGGCGTGCTCTGGCTGTACCAGGGCAGCAACAAGTCCCGTGATTATGCCTCCCTTTCGCCCCGCAAGCGGATCGGCGGCGGCTGGGGCGCCTACACCGCCATCACCGGTCGCGGCGACCTGACCGGCGACCACAAGGCCGACATCGTCGCCCGCGACAAGAAGGGCGCCCTCTGGCTCTACAAGGGCACCGGCAACGCCGGCAAGCCCTTCGCGGACCGCAGCCGGATCGGCGGCGGCTGGAACAAGTACACCAAGCTCGTCTCCACCGGCGACGTCAACAGGGACGGCCACGCCGACCTGTTGGCCGTGGACGGCAGGGGCGCGCTGTGGCTGTACAAGGGCACCGGCAAGGCGTCCCGGCCCTTCGCGTCGCCCGTGAAGATCGGCAAGTCGGGCTGGAACCAGTTCCGCCTGCTCTACTGACCTCCTTTTCCTTTCTTTTCATCTCTCCACGACACATGGAGTCCTACGTGACCAACCGCGCTCTCTCGCGCATCGTGACCGCGGCCATCGCGGTCGCCCTCGTCGGCACCACGGCCGGCACGGCCCTGGCGGACGGCCCGGCCGTTCCCCCGGCCGCCCAGCTGAGCATCGAAGCGACCGCGAGGACCGCCGACTTCGGCACGCCGACCGGCTCGGCACCGCAGCTGGCGGTCAACGCCCTCGCCAAGAACGGCCAGCTGTACTACTACCAGCTCAACGGCAAGGGCGGCCTCACGGCCCGCAAGGCGATGAAGAGCACCGCCAAGTCCCGGAACGCCTGGAAGCAGTTCAAGATGGTGGCCCAGCGCCACACGTCGTACGGCGACTCCGACGGCGTCTACATGCTCCACAACACCAACGACGTGGTGTACAAGACCAACAGCGGCTTCACCGACGTCGTCGGCACCAAGTGGGGCATGTACGACACCCTCTTCTCCCCCGGCAACCTCGGCGGCTCCAGGGACTCCGACCTCCTCGCCCGTGACAAGTCGGGCGTCCTGTGGGTCTACAAGGCCGACATCATCGGCAAGCTCTCGGCCCGCAAGAAGGTGGGCGGCGGCTGGGGCCAGTTCACCCAGATCACCGGCCGCGGCGATCTCAACGGCGACGGGAGGACCGACATCGTCGCCCGGGACAAGAAGGGCGTCCTCTGGCTCTACAAGGGCACCGGCGACATCAACAAGCCCTTCGCCGGCCGCTCCAAGGTCAGCGGCGGCTGGAACAAGTACAACCTGCTGGTCGCCACCGGTGACGTCGACGGCGACCGCAGGAGCGACCTGCTCGCCCGTGACAAGGGCGGCGTGATGTGGCTCTTCAAGGGCACCGGCAAGCAGGCCGCGCCCTTCGGCGCCCCGGTCAAGCTGGGCGGCGGCTGGAACGAGTACCGCCTGGTCTTCTGACCGGCCCCCCGGTCACCCTGGGTAAAGGGTCTGTAAACTCACCCCGAACCCCGAGCGGGGCGCTCCGTATCCGCGGAGCGCCCCGCTCTGCGCATCCCGAGCCAGGGAGTCACTTCCATGACCGAAGTCCCCACCCGCCGCCGCGCGTTCGCGCGCCTCGTCACCGCCGCGACGGCCGTCGCCCTCGTCGGCACCACGGCCGGCACGGCCGCGGCCGGCGCCCTCCCGCCCGCCGGGAAGGCCCTCAGGCCCTCCGCCGCCGCGAAGGCGGATTTCTCGCCGAACGCCCCCTTCTTCCCGGTCCAGGCGATCAACCGGCAGGGCGACGCGTACTTCTACCTCCCCAGCGGCAAGGGCGGGTTGTCGTCCCGCGAGCACAGCGGCGCCGGCCTCGGGGACCTGAAGGCCGCGACCCAGGTCGACCACGACCGCGACGGCGTGGCCGAGGGCGTCTACTTCCTCACCGAGGCCGACGACCTGGGCTACATGACGGACGCGATGAAGGAGCCCCGCCGCGTCGCCACCGACTGGGGCCAGTACAACAGCCCCTTCTCCCCCGGCACCCTCGGCGGCTCCAAGCAGTCCGACATCCTCGTCCGCGACCGCCAGGGCACCCTGTGGCTCTATCTCGCCAAGGCCGACGGCTCGCTCTCCGGCCGCAAGAAGGTCGGCACCGGCTGGGGCGGTTACACGGCCATCACCGGCCGCGGCGACCTCACCGGCGACGGCCGCACCGACATCGTCGCCCGCGACAAGCAGGGCACGCTCTGGCTCTACCCGGGCACCGGCAACGCCGACAAGCCCTTCACGTCCCGCAAGAAGATCGGCGGCGGCTGGAACCAGTACAACCTCCTCCTCGGCACCGGCGACGTGGACCTCGACGGCCGCGCGGACCTGCTGGCCCGCGACGGCAAGGGCGCTCTGTGGCTCTACAAGGGCACGGGCAAGGCGTCGTCCCCGTACAAGTCCCGCGTACAGATAGGCAAGTCGGGCTGGAACCAGTACCGCCTGGTCTTCTGAACCGGCGGAACGCCGAAGGGCCGCACCCCCGTCCTCGACGGGGATGCGGCCCTTTTCCGCGAAAGCCGGCCCTACTTGCGGATCAGCGAGCGCAGCACGTACTGCATGATGCCGCCGTTGCGGTAGTAGTCCGCCTCACCGGGGGTGTCGATGCGGACGACCGCGTCGAACTCGACGCCGGTGTCGGTGGTGACCTTCACCGTGCGCGGCGTGCGGCCCTCGTTGAGCTCGGTGACGCCGGCGATGGAGAAGGTCTCCTCGCCGGTCAGGCCGAGGGACTCGGCCGAGGCGCCCTCCGGGAACTGGAGCGGCAGGACGCCCATGCCGATGAGGTTCGAGCGGTGGATGCGCTCGTACGACTCGGCGACGACGGCCTTGACGCCGAGCAGCGCGGTGCCCTTGGCCGCCCAGTCGCGGGACGAGCCGGAGCCGTACTCCTTGCCGGCCAGGACGACCAGCGGGATGCCCTGCTCGATGTAGTTGCGCGAGGCGTCGTAGATGAACGACACCGGGGCCCCTCCTTCACCTTCGGCGGACTTCGTGAAGTCGCGGGTGAAGCCGCCCTCCGTGCCCGGCGCGATCTGGTTGCGCAGGCGGATGTTGGCGAACGTGCCGCGGATCATCACCTCGTGGTTGCCGCGGCGGGAGCCGTACGAGTTGAAGTCGCGGCGCGCGACGCCGTGCTCCGTCAGGTACTGGCCCGCCGGGGTGTCGGCCTTGATCGCACCGGCCGGGGAGATGTGGTCGGTGGTGACCGAGTCGCCCAGCTTGGCGAGCACGCGGGCACCGGCGATGTCGGTGACCGGGGTGGTCTCCATCGTCATGCCCTCGAAGTACGGGGGCTTCCGGACGTAGGTGGACTCGGCGTCCCACTCGAAGGTGTTGCCGGTCGGGATCGACAGGGCCTGCCACTGGGCGTCGCCCGCGAAGACGTCGCTGTAGGACTTGTTGAACATGTCCTCGCCGATGGCGTTGGCGACGACGTCGTTGACCTCGGCCTCGGACGGCCAGATGTCCTTCAGGAAGACCGGGTTGCCGTCCTGGTCGGTGCCCAGGGCGTCACGCGTGATGTCGACCTTCATCGAGCCGGCGATGGCGTAGGCGACGACGAGCGGCGGGGACGCCAGGTAGTTCATCTTGACGTCGGGGTTGATCCGGCCCTCGAAGTTGCGGTTGCCGGAGAGGACCGAAGTGACCGCGAGATCGTGGTCGTTGACGGCCTTGGAGACCTCCTCCGGCAGCGGGCCGGAGTTGCCGATGCAGGTGGTGCAGCCGTAACCGACCAGGTTGAAGCCGACCTTGTCGAGGTACGGGGTCAGGCCCGCCTTGTCGAAGTAGTCGGTGACGACCTTGGAGCCGGGGGCCAGGGTGGTCTTGACCCAGGGCTTGCGGGTCAGGCCCTTCTCGACCGCCTTCTTGGCCACCAGCGCGGCGGCGACCATGACGTAGGGGTTCGAGGTGTTGGTGCAGGAGGTGATCGCGGCGACGGTGACGGCGCCGTGGTCGATCTGGTAGGTCGAGCCGTCGGGGGCGGTGACGGTGACCGGGTTCGACGGGACGCCGTCGGCGGCGGCCGGGGAGTCGGAGGCCGGGAAGGACTCCTCGCCCGCCTCGTCGGCGGTGGAGACGTAGTTGAGGACGTCACGCTCGAACTGCGCGGCGGCGTTCGCCAGGACGATGCGGTCCTGCGGGCGCTTCGGGCCGGCGATGGAGGGGACGACCGTGGAGAGGTCGAGCTCCAGCTTCTCGGAGAAGTCGGGCTCGGCGGCCGGGTCCAGCCACAGGCCCTGCTCCTTGGCGTACGCCTCGACGAGCGCGACCTGCTGCTCGCTGCGGCCGGTCAGGCGCAGGTACTTGAGGGTCTCGTCGTCGATCGGGAAGATCGCCGCGGTGGAGCCGAACTCCGGCGACATGTTGCCGATGGTGGCGCGGTTGGCCAGCGAGGTGGCGGCGACGCCCTCGCCGTAGAACTCGACGAACTTGCCGACGACGCCGTGCTTGCGCAGCATCTCGGTGATCGTGAGGACGAGGTCGGTGGCGGTGGTGCCCGGGTTGAGCTCACCGGTCAGCTTGAAGCCGACGACGCGCGGGATGAGCATCGAGACCGGCTGACCGAGCATCGCGGCCTCGGCCTCGATGCCGCCGACGCCCCAGCCCAGGACGCCGAGGCCGTTGACCATGGTGGTGTGCGAGTCGGTGCCGACGAGGGTGTCGGGGTACGCCTGGCCGCCTCGGACCATGACCGTGCGGGCCAGGTGCTCGATGTTCACCTGGTGGACGATGCCGGTGCCCGGGGGGACGACCTTGAACTCGTCGAAGGCGGTCTGGCCCCAGCGCAGGAACTGGTAACGCTCCTTGTTGCGGCCGTACTCCAGCTCGACGTTCTGGCCGAAGGCGTCCTTCGTGCCGAACTTGTCGGCGATGACGGAGTGGTCGATGACCAGCTCGGCCGGGGCCAGCGGGTTGATCTTCGCCGGGTCGCCGCCGAGCTCCTTGACGGCCTCGCGCATGGTGGCGAGGTCGACGACACAGGGCACGCCGGTGAAGTCCTGCATGATCACGCGGGCCGGCGTGAACTGGATCTCCTGGCTGGGCTGGGCCTGCGAGTCCCAGCCGCCGAGGGCGCGGATGTGGTCGGCGGTGATGTTGGCGCCGTCCTCCGTGCGGAGCAGGTTCTCCAGGAGGACCTTGAGGCTGTAGGGAAGGCGCGCGGAGCCCTCGACCTTGTCCAGCCGGAAGATCTCGTACGACTCGTCGCCCACCTGCAGCGTGGTGCGGGCGTCGAAGCTGTTCGCCGACACGACAGTCTCCTTCATGTGCATGAATGCGCGTACTGCGGCCATCCTGCCGCGACAAGGTCTCGCCGGGTCCGCTAAGGTGTACCTAACTTAGGTTCGCCTTAGTAGAAGCTGCCGACGGTACGCCTCTACGCAGATATCTCGATGTCGAGATAACTCTAGTACATCGCCCGGAGTCCGGTCATGCCTGGATTCCTTTCATCCCATTCACCCCCTATCTCCCAGTGAACCCAGTACCGCGGGTGATCGCAGAAGGGGCGGGCGGCGGAAAACCGGTTTTCCGTGGCCCTCCGTCTTCCTAGCCTTGCGGGATGACGCCCCCGAGGTATCCCGCCAAGCCCCGGCCCGGCGACCGGGTCGCCGTCGTCTCCCCCTCCTCCGGCCTGCCCGGCCTCTTCCCCCGCCCCCACGAGCTCGGGCTGCGCCGGATCCGCGAGGACTTCGGGCTGGAGCCGGTGGAATACCCGGCGACACGGAAGATGAACGCGACCCCCGAGGAGCGGGCCGCGGACCTGCACGCCGCCTTCGCCGACCCGGAGATCAAGGCGGTGATCGCCAGTATCGGCGGGGACGACCAGCTCACCGTCCTCCCCCACCTCGACCGCGAGCTGCTCCGCGACCACCCCAAGCCGTTCTTCGGCCACAGCGACAACACCAATCTGCTGTTGTTCCTGCGGAACTTGGGCATCGTCGGCTACTACGGCGGCTCTGTGATGGTCCACTTCGGCCGCCCGGGCGCCCTGCACCCGCTGACCGCCGCTTCCCTGCGGGCGGCGCTGTTCGCCTCCGGCCCGTACGAGCTCGCCCGGGCGGCCGCCTCCGGTGACATCGACCGCCCGTGGGACGACCCGCTCACCTTCGCCTCGGAGCCGCCCATGGAGCCTGCCGCGGGCTGGAGTTGGCACCGGGGCGACCGGGTCGTCGAGGGGCCGGGCTGGGGCGGCTGCCTGGAGACGCTGTCCGGGCTGCTGGCGGCGGACCGCGAGGTGCTGCCCCCAAAGACCTACGCGGGACACGTGCTCTTCCTGGAGACCTCCGAGGAGCTGCCCGGTGCGGATGAGGTGTACCGGATCCTGCGGGCCATGGGCGAGCGCGGGCTGCTGCGGCAGTTCCCCGCGCTGCTGATGGGCCGGGCCAAGAGCTGGTCGTTCGGGGAGCCGCTCACCGCCCCGGAGCGGGCCCGGTTCCGCGAGCGGCAGCGCACCGCGGTGCTGCGTGCCCTGGAGCGTTACGCCCCGGAGACGATGGCCGTCTTCGACATCGACCTCGGCCACACCGACCCGCAGGTCGTGATCCCGGTCGGGGGCCGGATCCGGGTGGACGGGCCGGGCCGGAGGGTCACGGTCACGTACTGAACGCGGCGGGCGCGGGATCCAGGAGGGCCAGGTCCAGCGCCGCCAGCCGGGCGGGGGCCGCGATCACTTCGTAGGCCGCGATCCGGCCGTCCTCGACCGTGGGGACGAGGACGAGGACGAGCCGGCCGCGCGGGGCCACGACGACGCCCACGGCGCCGTTGACCAGCGCCGTCTGCGCGTGGCGCGCCCGGCGGCCGAGGACGGCGGTCTCGCGGATCACGGCGCGGGCGCCGCGTACCTCGGCCGGGACGCCGGGCGGCAGGGCGGCGGGGTCGGCGCGGCGGACGACGCCGGGGGCGAGCACGGCGAGGAGCCCGTCGAGGTCGCCGCCGCGCGCGGCCGCGAGGAAGGCGTCGACGACGTCCCGCTGCCGGGCGAGATCGGCCTCGGGGACCACGGGGTCGCCGTGCACCTTGTGACGGGCGCGGCTGGCGAGCTTCTTCGTGGTGACGGGGGACCGCCCCACGATCGGCGCGATCTCCTCGAAGGGCACGGCGAACAGGTCGTGCAGCACGAACGCGACCCGCTCGGCCGGTCCCAGCCGGTCCAGCACCACGAGCAGCGCGCGGCCGACCGAGTCCATGAGCAGCACCTCCTGCTCGGGTTCGCTCCCGTCCGGGAGCGGGACGGCGTCGGCCGGTTCCTCACGGCGCGCGGCGCGGGCGCGCAGCATGTCCAGGCAGATCCGGGAGACGACCGTGGTCAGCCAGGCGGCCGGGTTCTCGATGCCGCCGGCGCCGGCGCGGTCGAGCCGCAGCCACGTCTCCTGGACGGCGTCCTCCGCCTCGGTGAGCGAGCCGAGCATCCGGTGGGCGACGGCCCGCAGCCGGGCCCGGTGCTGCTCGAAGCGTTCCGCCAGCCGGTCGTGCTCGTCCATGGGTCACCTTTCCGCGCCGCGGTCCGTCGACGTAATGACCGACTTGAGGGCATATACAGCGAAACCGAGGTATCCATGATGAGCACCCTGATCCGGACCTCCGTCGAGCAGCCCCTGCTGCGTCCCCTGTGCCTCGGGGACCTCCGGCTGCCCAACCGCACCGTCATGGCCCCGGCCACCCGGGCCAGGGCGGCCGGCGCGGGCCTCGTGCCCACGGAGCTGCACGCCGCGTACTACGGCCAGCGGGCCGGGGCGGGGCTGATCGTCACCGAGGGCACCTGGGTCGGCGAGCGGGCCGTCGGCTTCGTCCGCGTCCCGGGCGTCTACAGCGAGGAGCAGGTCGAGGGCTGGCGGCGGGTGACGGACGTCGTCCACTGCCTCGGCGGCCGGATCGTGCTCCAGCTCTGGCACACCGGTGCCGCCTCGCACCCCGACCACCTGGGCGGCGGGCGGCCGCTGGGCCCGTCGGCGGTCGACCCGCGGGAGACGTCCTTCA
Organism: Streptomyces sp. AV19; assembly: GCF_015999245.1. Taxonomy (GTDB): domain Bacteria; phylum Actinomycetota; class Actinomycetes; order Streptomycetales; family Streptomycetaceae; genus Streptomyces. The sequence continues at coordinate 469,180 of NZ_JAEAMR010000022.1, forward strand.
CCCCGGAGGGGCGCAAGCCCACGGTCGTCCCGCGCGCGATGACCCGCGCGGACATCGGGGAGACGGTCGCGGAGTACGGGACCGCGTCCGCGAACGCCCGGCGGGCCGGATTCGACGGAGTGGAGATCCACGCCGTCGGCTCCTACCTGATCCCGCAGTTCCTCAACCCGCGGCTCAACCGCCGTACCGACGCCTACGGCGGGACGCCCGCCCGGCGCCGCCGGCTGCTGGCGGAGGTCGTCGAGGCGGCCGCGGCGCCCTGGCCCGGGCGGCGGGTCGGCGTGCGCCTGTCGCCGTACTGGACGGCCGCGCGCTTCGCGCCCGACGCCCGTACGCTCGCCGAGTTCGACGAGCTCGTGGACGCGTTGAACGGCTTCCCGCTGGCCTATCTGCACCTGCGCGGCCGGGACCCGTCCCCGTCGGACGCCGTCCCAGACTTCGCGGCGCTGGACCGCTACCGGCGGCTGTTCCACGGCCCGTTGATCGCCAACAACGGCTTCGGCCGGGCGTCCGCGAACGCCCTGATCGAGGAGGGCATCGCCGACGCCGTCTCGTTCGCCACGCACTTCATCGCCAACCCGGACCTGGTCGGCCGGTTCGCCCTGGGCCAGGAGCTGACGGCCGGGGACCCGGCCACGTACTACTCGGGCGGGGCCGAGGGGTACGTCGACTACCCGGTCTGCACCCACTGGAGCGGGTGAGGCGGGCACGGCGCGGGCGGCGGACACGGTCAGCCCCCGGGGCGCACCAGGGTCAGGCGGCGGTCGGGCAGGTGGCCGGTGAGGGCGACGGTGGGCCCGTGCGAGAGGACCTTGGGGTCCGGTACGTCGGAGGGGACGGGGACGGCGTCCGCTGGTCCGTCGGAGGCTCCCGGGGCGGGCGGGAAGGGCGCCGCGGTCTCGACCATCCGCAGGTAGTGCTCCAGCGACTTGGCCCGGTCGACACCGACCGCGGCGGTGACGCGGCCCCGGTAGCCGTAGACCGCCACCAGGCGGCCCTCCTCCACCGAGCCCTGGACGATGACCACCTGGTCGGAGAAGGTCGGCACGCCGACGGACTTGATGTTGAGCCCGAACTGGCTGGACCAGAAGGCCGGGACGGTCAGGTGGGGGCGGCGCAGCGGCCCCGGGCTGACCATGTTGTGCGCCGCGACCTCGGCCTGGGCCACGGCGTTGCCCCAGTGTTCGAGGGAGAGCATCTGGTACTCGAAGAGCGGGTGGGGGAAGCGGGCGACGTCGCCGGCGACGAAGTAGTCGTCGGTGACGATCCCGTACATGTCGAACGCGCGGCAGCCCGCGTCGCAGGCCACGCCCCGGGGTCCGGCCGCGAGGCCCGCCCCGGCGAGCCACTCGGTGTTGCGCACCGCGCCCAGGGCGACCACGGCGACGTCGGCCTCGATCCGTTCGCCGTCGGAGAGTTCGGCGCCGGTGAGCCGGCCGGCGCCGCCGGTCAGGGCGGTGACGGTGACCCCGCAGCGCAGGTCGACGCCGTGGGCCCGCTGCAGCCGGGCGGCGAACGCGCCGAGCGTGCCGCCGAGGGCGCCGACGAGCGGGGCGGGGCCGCGTTCGGCGACCGTCACGGCGAGGCCGCGTTCGCGGCACGCGGAGGCGATCTCCGAGCCGGTGAACCCGGCGCCGATCACCAGGACCCGGCGGGGGCCGGCGTCCAGGAGCCGGGCGAGTTCCGCGGCGTCGTCGGCGGTGCGCAGCGTCACCACGCCCGCCAGGCGGGCCTCGTCGCGGTTCGGCCAGGGCCGGGCGCGGGTGCCGGTGGCGATCAGCAGCCGGTCGAAGGGGAGCTGGCCGCCGTCGCCGAGGAGGACGCGCCTGCCGGTCGGATCGATGCCGGCGGCGTGCACGCCGAGGAGCCAGCGGGCGTCCAGCGACCGGCGCCGGGGCAGGGTCGTTCCGTGGGCGGGCACCCTGCCGAGCAGTGCCTGCTTCGACAACGGGGGTCTGTCGTACGGCGGGTGGGGCTCCTCGCCGACGACGGTCAGGGGCCCGGCGAACCCCTTGTCGCGGAGCGTCTCCGCGGCGCGCAGCCCGGCCAGCGACGCGCCGACGACGACGATCCGTCCGTCGAACGGTTCACCCGGCACCCGACGGCTCCTCCCGGTGTGCTCCCTGGTCGCTTCCGTCCTACCACCGGGCGGGGCCGGGCGCGGAGCGGGTTGCTCCGTCCGGGGGGGGACGAGGACGGGACGGGGACGGGGACGAGGGACGGACGCTGGTGATCTTGAGGGGTGTTTTCCGCCACCCGTTCGCCGATTGTCGGCCAGATATGCCAACTGGCGGAAAATTTACGCCCAATGCGTTTTAAAAACGCCTTCGGACTCGCAGGATACGCGTCGGGATCATCTGCACCAGAAATCCCATACATCACAAAGGCGTTGAGAGGAACGGAAGAAAATGGCGGAACGGAGCCCGGAACAGCATGACGCGCGTCGGCTGTTGATGCAGTGGATATTCGGTTCCCGGGCCACGGAGGTACTGGTCACCGCGCTCCGGCTGAACATCCCGGAAACCCTCGGGGACGACGGGGCGGACGTGGCCGATCTCGCCCGTTCCTGCGACGTCCCCGCCGGGCAGCTCAACCGGCTCATGCGGACCCTGGCCAGCCTCGGGCTGTGCACCGAGCCCTCCCCCGGGCGCTACGCGCTCACCGAGGCCGGCTCGCTGCTGCGGGCCGGACACCCGGACTCCCTGGGCGACTTCGCCCGGTTCCACACCTCGCCGGTGGCCCTGGAGCCCTGGTCCCGCCTGGAGTCCAGCCTGCGCACCGGGCGCACCGCCTTCGACGAGCACTTCGGCGTGCCGCTCTACGAGTACTTCGCCGACAAGCCGGAGCTCACGGCGACGTTCAACGCGGCCATGAGCCAGGAGAGCAACAAGGTCGCCGTGGAGCTGCCCGGGCACTACGACTTCGGGCGGTACGACACCGTCATGGACATCGGCGGCGGGGACGGGACGCTGCTCGCCTCGATCCTGCGGCGCCATCCGGGCGTCAAGGGCGTGGTGTTCGAGAGCGCCGAGGGCGCGGCGCAGGCGGCCGGCACGGTGAAGGACGCCGGCCTGGAGGAGCGGTGCTCGGTCGCCACCGGCGACTTCTTCCGGAGCGTGCCGTCCGGCGCGGACCTCCTCGTCATCAAAAGCGTCATCCACAACTGGGACGACGAGCGCGCGACCGCGATTCTCCGCAACTGCCGCGAGGCGCTGCCCGAGCACGGCCGCCTGATCGTCGTCGAGGTCGTCCTCCCCGAGACGGTCACCCCCGACACCCCGGAACTCAATCCCTACATCAAGGATCTCCAAATGCAGATCCTGGTGAGCGGAAAGGAGCGTACCCGCAGCGATTTCGAGGAATTGTGCGCCCGGGCCGGGCTGCGGGTGACGGAGGTCTTCCCGCTGCCGTCGTACACGGGGTTCTCGATCGTCGAGGCGGAGCGGGCGTAGCGGGGGCCGCGGCGTAGCGGGCGCCGCGCATGCGGGCGTGCGATACGTCCGCCCTGCAACGCGCGGCGCCCGGGCACCCGGCTCGGTCATGGCCCGAGATCAGCGGGATGCGTACACCCTTACGGGTGAGCGCGGTAGCAGAAGCGCGCGACCCGCAGGCCCGTTGCTGTAGATCCTGACCGTCGTCATGCTGCTACCACGACGTCTGCGGAGAACCTATGAGCACCCAACCTCACACGTATGCGCCGGGCGACCCCGAAACCGCCTTGAAGTACGCGATCCAGCACCTTGAATGGGATCGCGTGCAGATCGTAGAGGGGATCATCCAGCCCTTGTCTCCGACGTGGGGCCATGAGAAGGCGTCTCCGACGTGGGGCCACGAGAAGGCCATCACCAAGATCCGCAGGCAGGTTGAGCCAGTAGCGGACAAGCTGGGATGCTTCGCGGGCTCAGGCAACATCGATCTGCCGGGCACCAGCAACTGGTACGTACCCGACCTGGCGATCGTCCCCGAAGACCTGTCCGGCGAGGATGCGCTGCTCCCCGACCAGACGCTCCTCGTCGTCGAGGTCACCTCGGACTCCAACGGGGACACCGACAGGGTCGTGAAGCGCCGCCGCTACGCCGAATACGGCGCCCCGCTCTATCTCCTCGTCGACCGCCGGGAGCGCTCCTGCACGCTCTTCTCGGACCCCGGCGAGCTCGGCTACATGAAGGCGGACGGCCCCCGCCCCTTCGGCACCCCCATGCACCTCCCGGAGCCCTTCGAACTCGCCCTGGACACCTCGGAATTCTGAACGCCGCGCCCGGCCCCGGCCGGTCAGCGCGGCGCGTGCCGGGCCGTGTACGCGGCGAAGGGCTCGATGCCGACGCCGGCGCGCAGGGCGTCCACCCTGTCCGGCTCGCGGCACGGCCACGGGACGGGTCCGCCGTCGGCGTCGACGCCGGCGATCTGGGTGCCGTAGATCTGCTCGCGGCCCTCGTTGGTCAGCGTCCGGTCGGTCAGGAAGGCCAGGTCGCGGACGCTCGCCGCGCCGGACTCGACCGCCGCCGTCATCAGCTCCACCGCCCGGCGCTGGACGTGGAGTTGATGGTCGGCGTGCTGGGCGATCAGCCAGGCGGCGCGGGCCGCGTCCGCGCCGAAGCGGTCGGCCGTGGGCCAGCCGTGGCCGTCCATGATCTCGTCGAGCCGGTCGCCGTGGCGGGCCGTCAGGCGGCGCCAGGCCAGCCGTTCGGCCACGTCCTCACTGTGCGCCAGGGCGGTCGCCGCGTGGTCCTCGGCGGCCATGGCCACCAGTTCCCCGGCCAGCCGCGCCTCGTCGTCGGTCATTGGTCCAACTCTCCTTCCCCAGGCCGCCCGATGCGGCCCGCGCCTCACACTAGGCGGCTCCGAGCTGCGAAAACTCCTCCCGGAGGGGGGTGACAGGGCGGGGCCGGGGCCGGGATACTGGACAAGTGCCCGATCGGGGGCGCACCAGATCGAGGACGGCTTCGCGGCTTCACTCTTCCCCCGCCGTCCTTTCACCGTTCCCCCTTCTTCGAGGACCCTTGCGGCCGCACGAGCCGAATCGACTCCAGGCGATGCAGTAACGATCTCATATCTGAGATACCGTCTGACTCATGACAGACGCCTACCTCGCCCGCATCGGCAAGCTCATCCGTGACGCCCGGCAGCACCGGGGCTGGACCCAGGCACAGCTCGCCGACGCACTCGGCACCAGTCAGAGCGCGGTCAACCGCATCGAGCGCGGAAATCAGAACATCAGTCTTGATATGATCGCCCGCATCGGTGAGGCGCTGGACAGCGAGATCGTCTCGCTCGGCTACGCGGGTCCCATGCACCTGCGCGTCGTCGGCGGCCGCCGGCTGTCCGGCTCGATCGACGTCAAGACCAGCAAGAACGCCTGCGTGGCCCTGCTCTGCGCGACCCTCCTCAACGCCGGCCGCACCACCCTGCGGCGCGTCGCCCGCATCGAGGAGGTCTACCGGATCCTGGAGGTGCTCGGCAGCATCGGCGTCCGCACCCGCTGGATCAACGACGGCAACGACCTGGAGGTCGTACCGCCGGCCGATCTCGACCTGGCGTCGATGGACCGGGAGGCGGCCCGCCGCACCCGCAGCGTCATCATGTTCCTCGGTCCCCTGCTGCACCGCATGGACCAGTTCGGCATCCCCTACGCCGGCGGCTGCGACCTGGGCACCCGTACGGTCCAGCCGCACATGGCGGCCCTGCGCCACTTCGGTCTGGAGATCACCGCCACCGACGGCACGTACCACGCCCGCGTCGACCGCGACGTGCGCCCGGCCCGCCCCATCGTGCTGACCGAGCGCGGGGACACCGTCACCGAGAACGCCCTGCTGGCCGCCGCCCGGCACGACGGCGTGACCGTCATCCGCAACGCCAGCTCCAACTACATGGTCCAGGACCTGTGCTTCTTCCTGGAGGAGCTCGGAGTGCGGGTGGAGGGCGTGGGCACCACGACCCTTACCGTCCACGGCGTGGCCCACATCGACCGGGACGTCGACTACGCGCCGTCCGAGGACCCGGTCGAGGCCATGAGCCTGCTGGCCGCCGCCGTGGTCACCGAGTCCGAACTGACCATCCGCCGCGTGCCCGTGGAGTTCCTGGAGATCGAGCTCGCGGTGCTGGAGGAGATGGGCCTCGACCACGAGCGCAGCCCCGAGTACCACGCCGACAACGGCCGCACCCGGCTGCTCGACCTCACCGTGCGTCCCTCCAAGCTCCGGGCCCCCATCGACAAGATCCACCCGATGCCCTTCCCCGGGCTCAACATCGACAACGTCCCGTTCTTCGCGGCGATCGCCGCCTCCGCCCAGGGCCAGACCCTCATCCACGACTGGGTCTACGACAACCGCGCCATCTACCTCACGGACCTCAACCGTCTCGGCGCCGACGTCAAGCTCCTCGACCCGCACCGCGTCCTGGTCGAGGGCCCGACCCGCTGGCGCTCGGCCGAGATGATGTGCCCGCCGGCCCTGCGCCCGGCGGTGGTGGTGCTGCTGGCGATGATGGCGGCGGAGGGCACGTCCGTACTGCGCAACGTCTATGTCATCAACCGGGGTTACGAGGACCTGGCGGACCGGCTGAACTCGATCGGGGCGCAGATCGAGATCTTCCGGGACATCTGAGACGCACGAGAAGAGGGGCGGGGGACGTTCAGCGGGTTCCGGGGATTCCTCCTGCGGTGCCGCGAGGACGGACTCGCCGTGATCGAGGCGGAGATCACCGCCTTCGGCGAGGCGCTCGCGGCGCACGGCGCCGTGCCGGGCGCGCACGACACGGCGGCGACGGCCGACTACGAACGCGCCCTCGACGCGTACGAGCGCGCCAAGCGCGACGTCGTCGGCGGTCGGACACACGCGCGGTTCGGCCACGGGCCCGTGTGGCCGACCGTGCACTGCCGGGGTGACCGGTCTGTCACGCCTTTGTGAGGGCCGTTGCCCCGAACGACACGTCGAAGCGGTCGCACCAGATGCTGACGCTCGTGTACTTGTCCAGGTCGAGGCCCTCGGGCAGCGCGTAGTTCTGGTCGCCCTTGTTGCCCTTCAGCGATCCCAGGCCCACATGGGCCCCGTCGTCGAAGACGTGCCAGCCGGCCCGGCCCGGTTTTACCGGGGCGTCGCTGAGCAGGACCTTCACGTCGGGGCCGTTGCTGGTGGCGAGGCCCTCCAGGCGCAGGGTGCGGCTGCCGTCGGGCGCCTGGAGGATCCGTACCGAGCCGGAGGTGGTGTGCTCGTGGCTGATGAGGCTGCCGGTGGCGAGGGTGCGGGTGTCGGCGGAGGCCGCTTCGCGCACGGTCCGGTCCTGCCACAGCTTCCACGGCTGGAACCAGTACGCGGCGGCTCCGGCCAGCAGCGCGCCGCAGCCCAGCACCCCGATGACCACCGGCTTCCGCAGCCACTGCCGTACTCGTCCCATGCTCCGCTCCCCTGGGTCGCCGATCGTTCTGTACCGGGGGTAACGACGGACATGCCGGATTTTCTCCCGCGGGACGGCTCGTTTCAGGGCACCACCGCGATCCCGTCCAGTTCGACCAGCGCCTCCTCGTCCCACAGCCGCACCACCCCGATCACCGCCATCGCCGGGTACTCCCGCCCCGCCAGCCGCCGCCACGCCGCCCCCAACTCGGCGGCGCACGCGCGGTACGCGGCGACGTCGGTCGCGTAGACGGTGACCCTGGCCAGGTGGGACGGCTCGCCGCCCGCGGCGGCCAGGGCGGTCAGCAGGTTCGCCAGGGCGCGTTCGAACTGGGCCGCCAGGCCGCCGGGGACGACGCGCCCCCGACCGTCGAGGCCCGTCTGGCCCGCGAGGAGCACCAGCCGGCCGCCGGAGACGGTCACCGCGTGGGAGAAGCCGCGGGGCGGGGAGAGGGACGCCGGGTTCAGCCGCTCCAGGCTCATGCGTCCTCCGGGCTCATGCGTCCTCCGGGCTCATCGGCGCAACTCCCGGACTGCTCATCGGTACAACTCCCGGGCTATGACCGTCCGCTGGATCTCCGTGGCGCCCTCGTAGATGCGCGGGGCGCGGACCTCGCGGTAGAGGTGCTCCAGCAGGTGGCCCTCCTCCAGGGCGCAGGCCCCGTGGATCTGGATCGCCGCGTCCACGACGTACTGCGCCGTCTCCGTGGCGTAGAGCTTGGCCATCGCCGAGCGGCCGGTGACGTCCGCCTCGCCCGCGTCGTGGGCGGCGGCCGCGGAGTGCACCAGCAGGGCGGCCGCCTCGGTGCGGGTGGCCATGTCGGCGAGGCGGTGCGAGACGGCCTGGAGGTCCTTCAACGGGCCGCCGAAGGCGCGGCGTTCGGCGGCGTGCGACAGGGCCGCGCGCAGGGCGGCGCGCGCCATGCCCACGGCGAGGGCGCCGACGCTCGGCCGGAAGAGGTCCAGCGTGCGCATGGCCAGCCGGAAGCCGCCGTCCACCTCCCCCACGACGTCCTCGGGGCCGACCGGGACGCCGTCGAAGGTGAGGGTGCCCAGGGGGTGCCCGCCGATCGTCCGGCGCGGCCGGCCGCCGAGTCCGGGGCGGCCGGCGGGGACGAGGAAGGCGGTGATGCCGTGCGCGCGGGCGCCCGGGCGGGTCCGGGCGAAGACCGTGTGGAGGTCGGCCTCGGGGGCGTTGGAGATCCAGGTCTTCTCGCCGTGCAGGGTCCAGCCGCCGCCGGCCGGCTCCGCGCGCAGCTCCAGGGCCGCCGCGTCCGAGCCCGCGCCCGGCTCGCTCAGCGCGAACGCCGTGACGGCGCGCCCCGCCACGACCTCCGGCAGCCAGCGGTCGCGCTGGGCCGCCGTGCCGGCCAGGGCCACCGGGCAGGCGCCGAGACCCTGAAGGGCCAGGGCCGTCTCCGCCGCGGTGGACTCCTGGGCGAGCGACTCGCGCAGCAGGCACAGGTCCATGGCGCGCACGATGCCGTCCTCGGGCAACACCCGTACCAGCAGGCCGAGTTCGCCGAGGGCGGCGACCAGGGGGCGGTTGACGCGGCCGGGTTCCGCGCCGTCCGCCAGGGGACGTAACCGCCGCGCGGCGAGGGCGCGCAGCTCCGCGCACCAGGCGCGCTGCTCCCGGTCCAGGGTGAACGAAGTCGTCACCGTACGTCCTCTCTGTCGCGCTCTGTTGACTGTCGTCACGGCCTCGTTACGCTGGCAGCGCATCCGTACGGTCGGCAAGACCCCCACGCACCTCCACCCTTCCCCGGCACGAGGGGGCGCATCCCGCCATGGAGCTCCTCCCGTCGGCACACGTCGACACCTTCACCCGCGACAGCCTGCCGCCCGCCGGCCAGTGGCCACGGCTCCGCTTCGACCTCGGTGCCCCGCGCTACCCCGACCGCCTCAACTGCGGCGCCGAGCTGCTGGACGCGACCATCGCCCGGCTGGGGCCGGACCGGCCGGCGGTCCGCGACATCGCCGGCACCGTCTGGACCTACGGCGAGCTCAAGGAGCGCGTCGACCGCGTCGCGCACACGCTCGCCGAGGACCTGGGTGTCGTCCCCGGCAACCGGGTGCTGCTGCGCGGCCCCACCACGCCCCATCTCGCGGTCTGCTGGCTCGCGGTGATGAAGGCCGGGGCCGTCGCCGTGACCGTCCTGGCCGCCCAACGCGCCCGGGAGCTGGCGGAGATGTGCCGCATCGCGCGGGTGACGCACGCCCTGTGCGACGCGCGGTCGGCCGGGGAGCTCGTCAAGGCGGCGGTGCCCTCCCTGCGGATGACGCTCTTCGGCGGCGGTTCGCCCGGCGACCTGCTGCGCCTGTCGGCGCGCAAACCGCCATCGTACGACCCGGTGCCGACCTCCGCGGACGACGTCGCGATCGTCGCGTTCACCTCCGGCACCACCGGACGCCCCAAGGGCTGCCTGCACTTCCACCGGGACGTGCTCGCCGTGGCCGACACCTTCTCCGCCCGCCTCGTGCGCCCGCGCCCGGACGACGTCTTCGGCGGCAGCCCGCCGCTCGGCTTCACCTTCGGCCTCGGCGGGCTGGTCGTCTTCCCGCTGCGCGCCGGCGCCTCGACGCTGCTGGCCGACCGGTCCGGTGCCGGACAGCTGCTCGCCGACGTCCAACGGCAGCGGATCTCCGTGCTGTTCACCGCGCCGACCGCCTACCGGGCGATGCTCGACCGCATCGGCGCGTACGACACGTCGTCCCTGCGCCGCTGCGTCTCCGCGGGCGAGCACCTGCCCGCCGCGCTGTGGCACGCGTGGCGGCGGGCGACCGGACTGCGCCTGATCAACGGCATCGGGACGACCGAGATGCTGCACATCTTCCTCGCCGCCGCCGACGACGACGCCCGCCCCGGTGCCACCGGCCTGCCGGTGCCCGGCTACGAGGCCCGCGTGGTCGGCGACGACGGCGCCCCCGTCCCCGACGGCTCCCCCGGGCTGCTGGCGGTGCGCGGCCCCACCGGCTGCCGCTACCTCGCCGACGAGCGGCAGACCGCGTACGTGCGCGGCGGGTGGAACGTCACCGGCGACCGCTACGTCCGGGACGCCGACGGCTGGTTCACCTTCCTCGGCCGCGCCGACGACCTGATCGTCTCCGCCGGGTACAACATCGCGGGCGCCGAGGTCGAGGACGCGCTGCTGCGCCATCCGGACGTGCTGGAGGCGGCCGTCGTCGGCCGGCCGGACGGGCGGCGGGGCGAGGTGGTCGTCGCCCACGTGGTGCTGCGGGCGGGGGTGCCGGGCGACGCGGCGGCCGCGGAGCGGCTCCGCGAGTTCACCACAAAGGAGATCGCCCCCTACAAGTGCCCTCGCGAGATCGTGTTCCGTGCCGCGCTCCCCCGGACGCCCAACGGCAAACTCCAGCGCTTCCTGCTGCGTTCGGACGCCCCGGCGCCCCCGTCGGCTCCTTTACAGTCTCCCCGTGACTGACCAGCAGCCGTCGCCGCACACTCCCCGCTCCCTGATCGTCTCCTTCTACGGCGCGTACGGGCGCGGGGTGGCCGGGCGACCGGCCGGCCCGGTGCCGATCGCGGCACTGATCCGGCTCCTCGGCGCGGTGGGCGTCGACGCGCCCGCGGTGCGGTCGGCCGTCTCCCGGCTCAAGCGGCGCGGTCTGCTGACCGCGGACCGCGCGGCGGGGGGCGCGGCCGCGTACGGGCTGTCGGCCGCCGCGCACCAGCTCCTGTCGGACGGCGACCGGCGCATCTACGCCCGGCCGGCGTCCTCCTCCCGGCCGGGACACCACGGCTGGCTCCTGGCCGTCTTCTCCGTCCCCGAACACGAGCGCCACAAGCGGCACTTGCTGCGCTCGCGGCTGGCGCGGCTGGGGTTCGGCACGGCGGCGCCGGGCGTGTGGATCGCGCCGGCCCACGTCCACGACGAGACCCGCCACACGCTGGAGCGCCTCGGGCTGTCCGGGTACGTGGAGCTCTTCCGCGGCCGCCACCTCGGCTTCGAGCCGACCTCGGACGCGGTGGCCCGCTGGTGGGACCTGGACGCGCTGGCCCGCCGCCACCGGGCCTTCCTCGCCGCGCACGAGCCGGTGCTGCGCCGCTGGACGCGCCGCCGCGCCACGCCCGTCGAGGAGGCGTACCGGGACCACCTGCTGGCCCTGGACGCCTGGCGCCGCCTCCCGTACGCGGACCCGGGCCTGCCGGTGGGCCTGCTGCCGGAGGGCTGGCCCGGGGTGCGGGCGGGGCGGGTGTTCGGGGGGCTGCACGGGCGGCTGAGGGAGGCGGGCGAGAGGTTCGTGGCGGGCGTGCTGGGGTGAGGCGCGGGCTACGGCCCGTCGGCCCCGTGCAGGCGGAGTTCGTACGCCAGCAGCGCCGCCTGCGTGCGGTTCTCGACGCCGAGCTTGGTGAGGGCACGGGAGACGTACGTCTTGATGGTGGACATGCTCATGTACAGCTGTCCGGCGATCTCGGCGTTGCTCATGCCCTCCCCGAGGAGCGTGAAGACCTGCCGCTCGCGTTCGCTGAGCCGGTCGACCAGGGCGCGGGCCTCGGCCGCGCGGCGGGCCAAGGGCGCGCCGCGAGAGAGGAGTTGCCGCGTGACCGTGGGGGAGAGCACGGTGCCGCCGGCGGCGACGGTGCAGATCGCGTGGATGAGCTGTTCCGGGTTGAGCTGCTTGAGCAGGAATCCCGATGCCCCGGCGTGCAGGGCGTCGGTGATGTTCTCGTCCATGCCGAACGTGGTCAGGACGAGCACCTTGGGGGGATCGGGCTGCGCGAGGAGCCGCCGCGTGGCGGTCAGGCCGTCGCAGCCCGGCATCTCGATGTCCATCAGCACCACGTCCGGGCGGCAGCGGTGGACCTCGTCGACAGCCTCGGCGCCGTCCCGGGCCTCCCCCACGACCGTGATATCCCCGGCGGCCTCCACGATGGCGCGGATCCCGGCGCGCACCAGGGCGTCGTCGTCGGCTATCAGGACACGGGTCATGCGTCTCTCCTCGGTGCGGGGTGCGGGGGGCCGGTGCGGGGGGTCAGTGGCGGCCGGGCGCCGGCAGCCGGGCCTCCAGGACGAAGCCTCCGCCGTCCCCGGGGGCCGTCGTCAGGGTGCCGCCCGCGGACTGGACCTCTTCGCGGAGCCAGACCAGGCCGTGGCCGGTGCCCGGCAGCGGGTCGCTGCCCGGCGACGGCGCCTCGTTGCGCACGGCGACGATCATCTCGGTGTCGGTCTGGTCGATCCGGATGTCGACGGCGGCGCTGCGGGCGTGGCGGGCGGCATTGCTCAGCCCTTCCGAGACGACCTTGTGGGCGAGGTCCTGGGCGGCCGGGTCCGGTGCCCGGGAGATGCGGACGTCGATGGTGATCCGGTGACCGCCGCTGCGGTAGCGGCCGATCACCGGGGCCAGGTCCGCCAGGGCGTACCGGCGGCCGGCCGGCGGTACGCCGTCGGGGTCGGGTGTCTTCGCGAGGATGACGATCTCCCGCAGGGCCTCGACGGCGTCGCGCCCCGCGTCGGAGATGAGCCGGCAGCGCTCCTTGACCGGTTCCGGGGCGTCCTTGCGGACCGCGATGGCCCCGGCCTGCAGCACCATGAGCGTGATCTGCCGCCCGACGCCGTCGTGGATGTCCCGTACGAGCCGCTCGCGCTGCCGCAGGGCCGCCTCGCGGAGCCGGCCCTCCTGCAACAGGGCTTCCCGCTCCTGCTGTTCGGCGGTGAGCGCGGCCATCCTCTTGTTCGTCTTGGCCAGATACCCCAGGAGCACGGGCACCAGGACGATCACCGCGCCGCCGGAGAGCGTGGCCTCCGGGTGCGGGGCGTGCGCGGCCAGCGCCTCCGGCGTCGCCAGCGCGAAGACCAGCGAGACGAGCACCAGGACCGCGGCCAGCGCGGAGCGGCCCTGGCGGACCGCCGTGTAGCAGGCCACCGTGGTGCTCAGCAGGTGGCCGGTGACCACGACGCCGGCGACGGACACCGCGCAGTAGGGCAGGAGCAGGCGTTCGCGCCACACCGTGGCCACCGCGATGGCGAGGGACAGCAGCAGCCCCGCGGTCCGGTTCGGGACGAGTCCCGCGTGCGGCATGGCGAGGGCGATCTCGACGAGCGGGATGCCGTAGACCACGGCCAGGACGGGGTTCTTCCACCGGCTGTCGCACAGAGCGGCGTACCACTCCATGCCCCTGCCGCGGTGCCCGGGAGGAGCCCCGGCCGTCCCCCGGGGATGCTGCTCGGACATGGGAACGCGCGCGCCCTTCTTCTCGCCTGTCGTCGGACCGGCCGGCCCGTGCGCGCCGCGGCCGTGGACGGGCACACGGCGCGCGGCACACCGCCGGGCAGTCGCCACGAAAGGTCCGAATCGGTGGTGAAGCCTATCCTCCGGACGTTGACACCGGAAGTGGACCAAGGTGGACGGCTTGTAGTCCCCGGTACCGTACGGGCGGCGGTGCGGCGTGCGTGATGTCCGTCTCCCGGACCGGCCGGGGGCGTGGGAGGTCAGCGGTTCCCCTGGTCCCGGACGAGCTCGGCGAAGGTCCTCTCCCGGTCGCGTTCCGGGTCGCGGAACGCCTCCTTCGCCGGGAAATACTTCTTCTGCGTCTTCCGCAGATCCGCCTCGGACAGGGTGGTCCGGCCCGTGGCGGACAGGGCCTTGCGCACCTCGGCGAGCTTGTCGTCCTTCATCTTCCGCCACCTCTCCTGGCGGCGGGTGAGCTCCCGCTGGTTCCACTCCCTGGCGCCACTGGCCCGGAACTCGTCGTCGGAGATCCTGTCGATCAGCTTGTCCAGGTACGGCTTCACGCTCTTCTCGACGAACTGGTCGTTGAACGTGTCGAAGCCGCTCTTCCCGTCCTTGCCGGGTTCGATCACCGCCGCGAAGGCGCCCGCGGCGACCTTGACGACCTGGTCCCCGTACAGCTCGGTCCGGGCGTCCTGCTGCTCCCACACCTGCGCGTCGATCTTCTTCTTCAGCGCGGACTCGTGGGCGCTGATGCGCTGCTTCTCCTCCGGCGAGGCGGCGCGGGCCCGGGACCGTTCGGCGATCCGCGCGACGGCCGCCTTCTTGGCCTTGGCCCACTTGCCCAGGGTGACCACGTCGGACGTCAGGACGCGCTTGAACTTCTCGTTGAGCCGGGGGAAGAGCTCCTGCAGGGCCTGCCCCTGGAGGCGGGCACCCCACTGCGCGTCACGGTGCTCCACGAGGTCCTTGACGGCGTCGCCCCACTGGGCGCGGTCGTGGTCCAGCTGCTTCTGCTCGGCGATCCACCCGGCGACCTCGTTGTACACCAGCTGCGCCAACTGCTCGACGAGCAGGGCGGGTTCGAGGAGCGGGGCGAACTCGGGCTGGGCGACCATGGCGACCTGGAGCCCCTCGGCGACCGAGTCGAAGGCGAGGTTGGCGTAGTCCCCCGTCTTGACGTCCTCGGTGATGGCGTAGCCGGTCGCGGCGATCCCCACGTACGGCAGCGCCTTCACGCCCAGGCCGGCGGCGCGGCCGGCCTGGCGGCCCACCCTGGCGAGCAGACCCGTGTCGGTCGTGAGCTCGTGCGCGGCCCGGAGGTCGCGGCCGAACGCCTCGCCGACCCGCGCGGAGAACTTCTCGAAGTCCTGCGCGCCGAGTTCCGCGCCCTTGGCGTCGTTCAGCGCCTTGTTGGTCTCGCGCAGTGGCGACAGCAGGGACTTGGGGTTCTTCTCGAACTCCTCCAGGGAGGTGACGTACTCGACGTCGTCGCCGTGCGCCCGCAGACGTTCCCGCTGCGTGCGGGCGACGTCCTCGCTGCACAGCGCGGCCGGGGCCGAACGCTTCGCCCGGCCCGACGCGGCGCCGGCCTGGCACACGCCGCTGCCTTCGGGCCAGCCCTTGCCCGCGAGCCACTGGCTCATGCCGGGGTGGGCGGGGTCGTCGACCCCCTCGATGAACAGGTACTTCCGGGGTATGTCCCCCTTGTACGCCCAGGCCCCGTTGGTCGACGCCCCGCCGAGCGGGCCGCCGCGGCCGTCCCCCTTGAGCGTGCCGCCGAGGATTCTGCCGTCCTTCTTCAAGGCGTCCCACCGGACCTTGACCCTGACGGCGTGCCGCTCCGTCGCGGCCGCGTCGGCCTGCCCGATGCCCTTGCCGCGGTAGAAGGCCTCGCGGTCCTCCAGGGCGTTGGCGCCCTCGATGCCCTTCTTCGAGGAGTCCCACATGAAGACGTGCTCGTGGTGCACGTTGTCCACGTACCCCGACGGCAGGTTCTTCAGTTCGGCCGTCACGTTCCTGCCCTCGGCGCGCCAGCGGTTCTTCGTGGTCTGCAGGCCGTTCCTGTCCAGCGACGCGCGCAGCTCGTCGAGGTCGACCTGCCCCCGGGGCCGCTTGTCGATGACGATGTGGGTGTACTCATCGGCGTGCGCCTGCTGGACGGCGGCCGCGTTGCCCGAATCCCCGGCCGGAGCGGCCTGGACGGCCCCTTCACCGACGACGGCCAGCACCACGGCCGACGCCATGACCGTGGTGATCACACGGGGGAGGACACGCCTCTGCCCTGGGTTCCTCATGGTTTTCCTCTGCCTGTGGCGATGCGGGAGGTTTTCCGGAGGACGTTCCCTCCTCCGGACGGAGCCGGAATCCGGCGCTCCGAACGCTGTCACGCGGCGCGGCGGGGTGTTGTCGTCCACGGGGACGTCCGGTGTCGTCCACGGGACCGTGCTTCTCCTCCTTGGGGAGGGGCCGCGGTCGCCCGCGGTCATCCCGCACGTGGGCGTCCGCACGTGGGCGTCCGCACGTGGGCGTCCGCACGTGGGCGTCCGCACGTGGGCG
>NZ_JAEAMR010000022.1:485421-575890 GCF_015999245.1 Streptomyces sp. AV19
GGGTCGCGAAGGGGCGCAGCCCCTGCGGAAACGGTGAAAGGGCGGGGTGGGGAAAGGTCACAACCGCCGCCCCACCGGCGGCTTGCGGCTCCCCGCCCGGTACGGCGCCGGCCACTCCACCCCCGCCCCCGCGTACTCCTGCTCCACCGCCGCGTGCAACGTCCAGTTCGGGTCGTACAGATGCGGCCGCCCCACCGCGCACAGGTCCGCCCGTCCCGCCAGGATCAGCGAATTCACGTCGTCCCACGACGAGATGAGCCCGACGGCGATCACCGGCACGCCCGCCTCCCGCCGTATCCGCTCCGCGAACGGCGTCTGGTAGGACCGGCCGAACGCCGGGCGTTCGTCCGGCACGACCTGCCCGGTCGAGACGTTGACCGCGTCCGCGCCGTGCTCGGCGAAGGCCCGGGCGACGACGACCGCGTCGTCGGCCGTGACGCCCCCGTCCGCCCAGTCCGTCGCGGAGATCCGCACCGTCATCGGCCGCTCCGCCGGCCAGACGTCCCGCACCGTGTCGAAGACCTCCAGCGGGTAGGCCAGCCGCCGCCCGAGGCCGCCCCCGTACGCGTCGTCCCGGCGGTTGGTCAGCGGCGAGATGAAGGAGGACAGCAGATACCCGTGCCCGCAGTGCAGTTCCAGCAGGTCGAACCCGGCGCGGGCGGCGGAAGCGGCGGCCGCGGCGAACTCCTCCCGCACGACGGCCAGTTCGGCGACGGACAGGACGTGCGGCACCTGGT
Source organism: Streptomyces sp. AV19 (assembly GCF_015999245.1). Lineage (GTDB taxonomy): Bacteria > Actinomycetota > Actinomycetes > Streptomycetales > Streptomycetaceae > Streptomyces. The sequence continues at coordinate 486,159 of NZ_JAEAMR010000022.1, forward strand.
TCACCCCCGCCCGGTACGGCAGCGCCGACGGCCCCGCCACCGGCCAGTTCCCCTCGTCCAGCGGCTGGTCGATGCCCTCCCACATGAACTTCGTGGATCCCTTGCGCCCGGAGTGCCCGATCTGCACGCCGATGGCGGTCCCGGCCGGCGCCACGGGACCGTGCACGAAGTCGGTGACGCGCCGCCAGGCCGCCTCGTGCGCGGGCGCGTACAGCCCTGTGCACCCGGGCGTGATGCGCCCGCGCTCGCTCACGCAGACCATCTCGGTCATCACCAGCCCCGCCCCGCCCAGCGCCCGGGCGCCCAGGTGGACGAGGTGGAAGTCGCCGGGCACGCCGTCCACCGCCGAGTACATGTCCATCGAGGAGACGACGACCCGGTTGCGCAGGGTCAGCCCGCGCAGCCGGAACGGGGTGAACATGGGCGGCGTCCCGGGCGGTATCCCCGCCTCCTCCTCGACGGCGGCGACGAACGCGGCGTCGCGCAGCCGCAGGTTGTCGTGGGTGACGCGGCGGCTGCGGGTGAGCAGGTCGAAGGCGAACCGCCGGGGCGGCTGGTCCCGCCGCGTCGCCAGCTCCTCGAACCACTCCAGGCTGGCCCGGGCCGCCCGCTGGGCGGACTCGACGAGCGGCCGCCGCTCGGCCTCGTACGCCGCCAGCGCCGCCGGGACGTCACCGTGCGCGGTCACCTGCCCGGCCAGGGACAGCGCGTCCTCGACGGCCAGCTTGGTGCCCGAGCCGATGGAGAAGTGCGCGGTGTGGGCGGCGTCGCCGATGAGCACCGTACGGCCGTACGACCAGCGCTCGTTGGTGACCGTGCGGAAGGCGGTCCAGGAGGACCGGTTGGAGCGCAGCCGCGCCCCGCGCAGGACGCCGGAGAACACCGCGCCGCACGCGTCGAGGGTCTCGCCCTCGGACATCCGGTCGAACCCGGCCCGGCGCCAGACCTCCTCGCGCATCTCGATGATGACGGTGGAGGCGCCGGGCGCGTACGGATAGCCGTGGAGCTGCATGACGCCGTGCGCCGTCCCGGCGATCTCGAAACGGAAGGCGTCCAGCGCGAGGTCCGCGGAGAGCCAGATGTAGCGGCAGCGGTGCGTGGTGACGGAGGGCCGGAAGTGTTCGGCGTGGGCGGCCCGCGTCCGGCTGTGGACGCCGTCGGCGGCGATCACGAGGTCGTGGTCGCGGGCGAGTTCGGCGGCCGGCGGCGCCTCCGTGCGGAACCGCAGGGCGACCCCGAGCCCCCGGCAGCGCTCGTGGAGGATCTCCAGCAGCCGGCGCCGCCCCAGGGCGGCGAAGCCGTGGCCGCCGGAGCGCAGCCGCCGCCCCCGGTGGACGACGTCGATGGCGTCCCAGCGGACGAACTCCCGGCTCAGCGCCGCGTGGACCTGGGGGTCGGCGTCCTCGACGCCGCCGAGGGTCTCGTCGGAGAGGACGACGCCGAAACCGAAGGTGTCGTCGGGGGCGTTGCGCTCCCAGAGGGTGATCTCCCGCTCGGGGGCGTCCCGTTTGAGGAGGGCGGCGGCGTAGAGGCCGCCGGGGCCGCCGCCGATGACCGCGACGCGCACGGCTACTCCCCTCTCCACACGGGGGGCCGTCTCTCGGTGAACGCGGCGTGGAACTCGGCGTAGTCGGCGCTGTTCATCAGGAGCGCCTGGGTGGCGGCGTCGAGTTCGAGGGCCGCGGCGAAGGGCATGTCGAGTTCGGCGCCCAGCAGGGCCTTGGTCTGGGCGTGGGCGAGGGCGGGGCCCTGGGCGAGGCGGCGGGCGAGGTCGCGGGCGGCGCCGGGGGCTTCGCCCTCGGGCACCAACTGGCTGATGAGGCCGATGCGTTCGGCCTCGGCGGCGCGCACGGTGTCGCCGAGCATCAGCAGCCGGGTGGCGTGGCCCAGGCCGACGACGCGGGGCAGCAGGTAGGCGGCGCCCATGTCGCCGCCGGAGAGCCCGACCTTGGTGAAGAGGAAGGCGAAGCGGGCGGTCGGGTCGGCGACGCGGAAGTCCGCGGCGAGCGCGAGCACCGCGCCGGCGCCCGCGGCGATGCCGTGCAGGGCGGCGACGACGGGGAAGGGGCACTCGCGCAGCGCCCGGACGGCCTGCCCGGTCATGCGGTTGAAGTCGAGCAGGCGGCCGGTGTCCATGGCGAGGGTCGCGCCGATGATCTCCTCGACGTCGCCCCCGGAGCAGAAGCCGCGCCCCTCACCGCCGAGCACCAGCGCCCGTACGGATCCGTCGCGGGCCAGCTCGGGGAGCAGGTCGCGCAGGTCGGCGTAGGCGCCGAAGGTCAGGGCGTTGAGCCGGTCCGGGCGGGCGAGGGTGACGGTGGCGACGCCGGCGTCGAGGGTCAGGCGCAGGTGCCGCCACTCCTCGGTCGTGGACGCGGAGCCGGTGAACGGACTCATCGGGCACGGCCTCCTTCAGCCTGGGAGGGCTGGTGCGGTGCTGGTGCCTGCCCGGTGAAGCTATCACCGATGTGTGACTGTCGTCACGAGTGCGCGATGGGTACGGAGGTCTCCTCGACGGGCTCGGGGCGGGCGAGACAGGCCACGAGCATGGCCTTGATGGTGTGCATCCGGTTCTCGGCCTGGTCCCAGACGACGGAGTGCACGGACTCGAAGACCTCGTCGGTGACTTCGAGCGAGGTGAGGCCGTGCCGCTCGTGGATCTCCCGGGCGACGGTGGTGCCGAGGTCGTGGAAGGCCGGCAGGCAGTGCAGGAACTTCACGGCGGGGTTGCCGGTGGCGCGCAGGACGTCCATGGTCACCGCGTAGGGGCCGAGCAGGGCGATGCGCGCGTCCCACACCTCCTTGGGCTCCCCCATGGACACCCAGACGTCCGTGGCGAGGAAGTCGGCGCCGTCCACCCCCTCGGCCACGTCCGCGGTGAGGGTGAGGCGGGCGCCGCTCCACCGGGCGAGGTGCCGGGCCAGCTCCACCACCGCGGGGGCGGGCCACAGCTCCTCGGGGGCGACGATGCGCACGTCCATGCCCAGCAACGCGCCGGTGACCAGGTAGGAGTTGCCCATGTTGTAGCGGGCGTCGCCGAGGTAGGCGAGGGCGACGTGTTCCAGGGGCTTGGCGGTGTGCTCGGAGACGGTGAGCACGTCGGCGAGCATCTGGGTGGGGTGCCACTCGTCGGTCAGTCCGTTGAAGACGGGCACCCCGGCGTACTCGGCGAGCTCCTCGACGACGGCCTGGCCGTGCCCCCGGTACTGGATCGCGTCGAACATCCGGCCGAGGACGCGCGCGGTGTCCTTGACCGACTCCTTGTGCCCGAGCTGCGACCCGGCGGGGTCGAGGTAGGTCGTCCGGGCCCCCTGGTCGGCGGCGGCGACCTCGAAGGCGCAGCGCGTGCGGGTGGAGGTCTTCTCGAAGACCAGCGCGAGGTTCAGCCCGCCGAGCCGGGGCACCTCGCTGCCGGCGCGCTTGGCCGCCTTGAGCTCCGCCGCCAGCTCGATCAGGCCGTGGAACTCCGTGGCGGTGAGGTCCGTTTCCTTGAGCAGACTGCGGCCCGCGAGGTCTGTGGCCATGAGGACTCCCTGGAACTCTATGCGGCTGGTCGCAATATTATGCACTCATGGTGCCTCCGGCCCTTCCACCGGCCCCGTCGCAGGTCCCGCCACGGGTCCCCCGACGGGATCCCGCTCCACCGGGCAGCTCATGCAGCGCGGCCCGCCCCTCCCCCGCCCCAGCTCGCTGCCGGGGATGGTGATGACCTCGATTCCATGCTTGCGCAGATAGGTGTTGGTCGTCGCGTTGCGCTCGTAGGCGACCACCACCCCCGGCTCTATCGCCAGCACGTTGCAGCCGTCGTCCCACTGCTCCCGCTCCGCCTCGTGCACGTCCTGGCGGGCGGTGAGCACGCGGATGGAGTCCAGCCCGAGGGCTGCGGCGATGGCGCGGTGCATGTGCTCCGGCGGATGGTCGGTGACCTTCAGCTCGCGCTCGCCGACGCCGGGCTCGATCGTGTACGAGCGGAGCATGCCCAGGCCCGCGTACTGCGTGAAGGTGTCGCCGTCCACCATGGTCATCACGGTGTCCAGGTGCATCTGCGCCCGCCGCTTGGGCATGTCGAGCGCCACGATCGTGCGCGCCGAGCCGGCCGCGAAGAGCCGGTGGGCCAGCATCTCCACGGCCTGCGGGGTGGTCCGCTCGCTCATCCCGATCAGCACCGCGCCCTCGCCGATGACCAGGACGTCCCCGCCCTCGATGGTGGACGGGTAGGCGGCCTGGCCCTCGGACCAGATGTGGAAGCCGCCGGCGGCGAAGAGCGGGTGGTGCCGGTAGACGGCCTCGTAGTGCACGGTCTCGTGCCAACGCGCGGGCCAGCGCATGGCGTTGATGCACACGCCGTCGTAGACCCAGGCCGAGGTGTCGCGGGTGAACAGGTGGTTGGGCAGCGGATTGAGCAGGAAGTCGTCGAGGTCCGTCACGTGGAAGCGCACCGAGACCGGCTCGGCGTGCCGCTCCAGGAACTCGCGCTTGGTCATCCCGCCGACGAGCCACGAGGTCAGCTCCTGGGCGGGCATCCGGTCGAAGGCCGCACGCAGATGGTCGGTGGCCAGCGGGCCGTACTCCTTCTCGTCGAAGACCCGGTCCAGGACCAGGGAGCGGGCGGCCGGGGCCGCCAGGCTCTCCTCCAGCAGGTCCTGGAACAGGTGCACCTCGACGCCGCGCTCGCGCAGCACGTCGGCGAACCCGTCGTGCTCGGCGCGGGCGCGGCGCACCCACAGCACGTCGTCGAAGAGGAGGGCGTCCTTGTTGGACGGGGTGAGCCGCTTCAGTTCCAGGTCCGGGCGGTGCAGGATGACGCGTCGCAGCCGCCCGGCCTCGGAATCGACATGGAATCCCATCCTTCCATCCTCACCTGATTCAGCCCCGTTCACCCCGTGATTCAGGCCCCATCGTCGTGGCCGCCGGAGCGGAGGGCGAGCGTGGCGGCGAGGGCGAGCGCGGCGGTCGCCGCGGCGAACACCCAGCCGGCGCGCAGGGTGCCCAGGCCGAGGCGGTGTTCGCCGCCGCCCAGGCCGACGAGCACGGCCACACCGAGGGCCGTTCCGGCCTGCCGGGAGACCATCAGCACCCCGGAGCCGAGCGACGCCCGGTGCTCGGGCAGCCGCCCGGCGGCGGCGAACATCACCGACTGGCAGAGCGCGGTGCCGACGCCGGCGAGGACGAGCCCGGGCAGCACCGCGGAGGCGTAGTCCGCGTGGTCGCCGACCGCGACCAGCCACCACAGCGGGGCCGCCGTGAAGCACAGCGCGCCCAGTGACGCGGCGGCGCGTTCGCCCACGGCCGCCACGAGCCGGCCGGACAGCGCCGAGACCACCAGCACGGTGCCGGGCCACGGCGCGAGGGCCAGGCCGGTGCGGCGGACGGACCAGCCCCATACGTCGGAGCAGAGGGTGGACGCCGCGAGACCCCGCGATGCGGCTTCGCCGCATCGTCCTCAAACTCCCCGTAGGGGGCAACCCCAGGCGGAGAGTTTAAGGACAGCGCCCGAAGGGCGCTTCAGGGGGCCGGGGGGCGGAGCTCCCGGAAACCGCCCGGAGGGCGGCCGGGAGCACAGGGGTGCAGACCCGATCACGCGGCACAGCCACGTTGCAGGGGCCCAGGGGGCCGTAGCCCCCGGTCGACGCGGCGCAGCCGCGATGCGGGGGTGCAGGGGGCGCAAGCCCCCGCCCTTCCGCGTGGCGGAGCCGCGCCCGGGCCCCGGGGCGGAGCCCCGGAGGAAACTGGGGGCACCCCCTCTGGGGGAGAAAGGGCGGGGTGGGGAAAGGTCACAACCGCGGATCCACCGGCTCCGACTCCAGCGCCAGCACCGCGAACACCGCCTCGTGCACCCTCCACAACGGCTCCCCCTCCGCCACCCGGTCCAGCGCCTCCAGGCCCAGCGCGTACTCCCGCAGCGCCAGCGACCGCTTGTGCCCGAGATGCCGCACGCGCAGCCGCGCGAGGTTCTCCGGGCGGGTGTACTCCGGCCCGTAGATGACGCGCAGATACTCCCGGCCGCGGCACTTGACGCCGGGCTGGACGAGACCGCCGTCCGCCTTGCGCACGTACGCCGCCAGCGGCTTGACGACCATGCCCTCGCCGCCGGCGGCCGTGAGGTCCAGCCACCACCGCGTACCGGCGGCCACGGACGCCTCGTCCTCGGTGTCGACGACGAGGCGGCGAGTGGGCGCCAAGAGGCCGTGCGCGGCATCGGCCGCGACGATCCGGTCGATCAGGGCGAGTTGCTCGTCGTGCGGGAGCGCGGCGAGGCTGCGGCCCTGGACGGCCAGGATCTGGAAGGGCGCGAGCCGGATGCCGGACAGCCCGTCCGGCCCGCCGCCCGCCGGCCAGCAGTACCGGCCGTACGCCTCGGTGAACGCCGTCGCGTCCACGGCCCGTTCGCGCTGCCCGGCCAGCAGGCCGGCCACGTCCACGCCCCGCGCCGCGGTGGCCTCCAGCGCGGCGAGCGCGCCGGGGAGGACCGCCCGGGCGGCCGCGCCGACCGCCGCGTACTGGTGGCGCAGCAGCCCGCCGGCCTTGAGGGACCAGGGCATCAGCTCGGCGTCCAGCAGCAGCCAGTCCGTGCCGAGTTCGTCCCACAGGCCGGCGTCGCGGATGCCGTCGCTCACCCGGTCCAGAACACTCCGGGTCACGGCGGGATCGTCGAAGAACGGGCGTCCGGTGCGGGTGAAGACCGCTCCGCGCGCGCCCTCGGGCGTACCGAAGCGCTCGGCGGAGACCGCCTCGTCGCGGAGGACGAGGAGCACCGCCCGCGAACCCATGTGCTTCTCCTCGCAGATGACGTGCCGCACACCCTCGGCCCGATAGGCGGCGAACGCCTCCGCCGGGTGCTCGAGGTAGCCGTCCTCGCGCGAGGTGGCGCAGGGCGCCATGGTCGGCGGCAGATGGAGCAGCTGCCGCGGGTCGACGGCGAAGCGGCTCATGACCTCCAGGGCGGCCGCGGCGTTCTCCTCCCGCACGGCGAGGCGGCCCATGTGCCGGGTCTCCACGACGCGGCGCCCGGTCACGTCGGCGAGGTCGAGGGGGCGGCCGTCCGCGCCGCCGGGCGCGTCCTGCGCCAGGGGCCGGGCCGGCTCGTACCAGACGCGCTCGGCGGGCACGTCCACGAGCTCGCGCTCGGGCCAGCGGAGCGCGGTCAGCCGGCCGCCGAAGACGGCTCCGGTGTCGAGGCAGATGGTGTTGTTGAGCCAGGTCGCGGCCGGGACGGGGGTGTGGCCGTAGACGACGGCCGCGCGGCCCCGGTAGTCCTCGGCCCACGGGTAGCGCACGGGCAGGCCGAACTCGTCGGTCTCGCCCGTCGTGTCGCCGTACAGGGCGTGCGAGCGGACGCGGCCGGAGGTGCGCCCGTGGTACTTCTCGGGCAGGCCCGCGTGGCAGACGACGAGGTCACCGCCGTCGAGGACGTAGTGGCTGACGAGCGAGGCGATGAACTCCCGGGCCCGCTCCCGGAATTCGGGATCCTCCCGCTCCAGTTGCCCGACGGTCTCGGCGAGGCCGTGGGTGTGCTGGACCTTGCGGCCGGAGAGGTGGCGGCCGAGCTTGTTCTCGTGGTTTCCGGGGACGCACAGGGCGTGCCCGGCGGCGACCATGCCCATGACCAGGCGCAGCACGCCGGGGCTGTCGGGGCCGCGGTCGACGAGGTCGCCGACGAAGACGGCGGTGCGGCCGTCGGGATGCGCGGCGTCGACGGGACGTCCGGCCTCGTCGCGGCGGAGGGCGTAGCCGAGCCGGGTGAGCAGGGACTCCAGTTCGCTCCGGCAGCCGTGGATGTCACCGACGATGTCGAACGGGCCGGTGAGGTGGCGCAGGTCGTTGAAGCGGCGCTCGCGGACGACTTCGGCGGCCGCGGCCTCCTCGGCGCCGCGCAGGACGTGCACCTTGCGGAAGCCCTCGCGTTCCAGGTGGCGCAGGGAGCGGTGCAGTTCGCGCCGGTGGCGCTGGATGACGCGGCGCGGCAGGGCGGCCCGGTCGGGGCGGGCGGCGTTGCGCTCGGCGCAGACGTCCTCGGGGACGTCGAGGACGATCGCGACGGGCAGGACGTCGTGCTCGCGGGCCAGCCGGACGAGCTGCTTGCGCGCCTCGGACTGGACGTTGGTCGCGTCGACGACGGTGAGCCGCCCGGCGGCGAGCCGCTTGCCGGTGATGTAGTGCACGAGGTCGAAGGCGTCCGGGGTCGCGCTCTGGTCGTTGGGGTCGTCGCTGACCAGCCCGCGGCAGACGTCGGAGGAGACGGTCTCGGTCGGGGCGAAGTGCCGTGCGGCGAAGGTGGACTTGCCGGATCCGGTGGCGCCTATGAGGACCACGAGGGAGAGGTCGGGCACGGCGAGGGTGCGGGTGGTGACGAGGGTGTGGGTGGTGACGGGGGTGCTCATGCCGCCTTCGCCTCCTTCGGGGTCGTGGGGCCGGTGGTTCCGGCGGGGTCGCGGTGGAAGACGGCCATCTGGGTCGGCGGTCCCACCTCGGGGTCGTCGGGGCCGACGGGGAGGAACTCGACCGCGTAGCCGTGGCGCGCGGCCACGCCGTCGGCCCAGGCGCGGAACTCCCGCCGGGTCCATTCGAAGCGGTGGTCCGCGTGGCGCGCGTGACCGGCGGGGAGGGTCTCCCAGCGGACGTTGTACTCGACGTTCGGGGTGGTGACGACGACCGTCGGGGGGCGGGCGGCGCCGAACACCGCGTGCTCCAGGGCGGGCAGCCGGGGCAGGTCGAGGTGCTCGACGACCTCGCTGAGCACGGCGGCGTCGTACCCCGCCAGCCGGCGGTCGGTGTAGACGAGCGAGCCCTGGACGAGCCGCACGCGGGCGGACTGCCGCTCGGACAGGCGGTCCAGGCGCAGCCGGCGTGCCGCTTCCTTGAGGGCGCGCGCCGAGACGTCGAGCCCGACGATCTCGGTGAAGCGCGCGTCCTTGAGCAGTGCTCCGACCAACTGGCCCTGGCCGCAGCCCAGATCGAGGACGCGGGCGGCGCCGGCGGCGCGCAGCGCGCCGAGGACGGCCTCGCGCCGTTGAACGGCCAGCGGGACCGGCTTCTCCTCGGTGTCCACCGACTCGTCCACGGCGTTGTCGAGCTCCTCGGGCTCGGCTCCGTCGGCCTCGGCGAGCCGCGCGAGGGCCAGCCGTTCGAGCGCGTCGCGGGTCAGGGACCAACGGCGGGCGAGGTAGCGGCTGGTGATCAGCTTCTGCTCGGGGTGCTCCTCCAGCCAGCCCTCGCCGGACCGGAGCAGCTTGTCCACCTCGTCGGGGGCGACCCAGTAGTGCTTGGCGTCGTCCAGCACCGGCAGCAGCACGTAGAGGTGGCGCAGCGCGTCGGCGACCCGGAGCTCGCCCTCCAGCGTCAGCGCGACGTAACGGGACTCCCCCCACTCGGGGAACCGCTCGTCCAGCGGTACGGGCCGGGCGGTCACCTTCCAGCCGAGCGGCGCGAAGAGCCGCTCGACCAGCCCGGCCCCGCCGCGCGCGGGCACGACCGGCAGCTCGATGCGCAACGGGCGGCCGCGGCCGGGCAGTTCGGGCCGGGCGGCGCACTGGCCCTTGACCGCGCTGGAGAACACGCTGCCGATCGCCACGGCCAGCAGCGAGGACGCGGCGTACGGCCGGTCGTTGACGTACTGGGCCAGTGCCGAGTCCGGAGCGCCGCCGCGGCCCTTGCCCCGGCCCCGGCGCACGAGGGCGACGGGGTCCACCTCCAGCAGCAGCGCCGCCGTGCAGCGCTCGGCCGTGGCCTCGGGGTAGAAGATGTGGGCGGTGCCGTGGGAGGTGGAGAACCGCTGCGCCCGGTCGGGGTGTTTGTGCAGCAGGAATCCGAGGTCGGTCGCGGGGGCGCCGGCGTCGCCGGTGGTACTGATGGTCAGGAACACACGCCCGAGTATTCCCTTCGCCGTGTCCCGTTTCCTACTGGTTTTCGACCAGGGCCGCCAACTCGGCGATGCGGTCCGGGCCGACGCGGCAGCAGCCGCCGACGAGCCGCGCCCCCGCGGCCAGCCAGGCGTCCACCCGCCCCGGGTCGAAAGTGGGACGCCCCCGCCACCCCCGTGCTCCTTCATCCCATCCCTCCCCACTGTTCGGATAGACCACGACCGGTTTCCCGGTCACCCGCGCCGCGATCCGCACGGCCTCCTCCGCGTCGCCCGGCTCGCAGCAGTTGACGCCGACGGCGACGACCTGGTCGTCGTCCGCCGCGGGGGCGAACGCCTCCGCCAGCGGCTGCCCGGCCCGGGTCTCGGCCCCGGAGCAGCTGTACGTCAGCCACACGGGCACCCCGCACCCCCGCACGGCCCGCAGCAGGGCCCGGCCCTCCTCCGCGTCGGGCACGGTCTCCAGCGCGAGCACGTCCGGCCCGGCCGCCGCCAGGGCCTCGACGCGGGGGCGGTGGAACCGCTCCAGCTCCGCCGCGCCCACCCCGTACCGGCCCCGGTACTCACTGCCGTCCGCGAGCATCGCCCCGTACGGCCCGACGGACGCGGCGACCCACACCTCCCGCTCCGCCGCCCCGGCCGCCCGCCGGGCCAGTTCGACGCTGCGCCGCAGCAGCCCCTCGGCCTCGTCCCGCCCCAGCCCGCGCCGGGCGAACCCCTCGAACGTGGCCTGATAGCTCGCGGTGATCAACACCCGTGCGCCCGCCCGTACATACGCCGCGTGGGCGCGTTCGATCTGCCCGGGGTCGTCCGCGAGCAGCCGGGCCGACCAGAGCGCGTCGGACAAGTCGCAGCCTTGGACCTCCAGTTGGTTGGACAGGCCGCCGTCGAGGACCAGCGGCCCGCGGGCCAGCGCCTCGGCGAGCGAGGTGCGCGGGGCGTGCGGGACGGACGTCATGGGCGTGCTCCCTCCTTCCGCGGCGTCAGCCCAGCTGGGACTGGACCGCGGAGGAGATCAGCTCCAGGTGGTCGAGGTCGTCCAGGTCGAGGATCTGGAGGTAGACGCGGGAGCAGCCGATCTCCGCGTACCGGCCGATCTTGTCGACCACCTCGGCCGGGGAGCCGGCCAGCCCGTTCTCCTTGAGCTCGTCCGCTTCACGGCCGATGGCCGCCGCCCGGCGGGCCACCTCCGCGTCGTCCCGGCCCACGCAGACGACCAGCGCGTTGGAGTACACCAGGTCGCCGGGCTTGCGCCCCGCCTCCTCGGCCGCGGCCCGCACCCGGCCGAACTGCCGGTCGCTGTCCTCCACCGATGAGAAGGGCACGTTGAACTCGTCGGCGTACCGGGCGGCGAGCCTCGGCGTCCGGGTCGCTCCCAGGCCGCCGATCAGCACCGGCACGCGACCCTGGGCCGGCTTGGGCAGCGCCGGGGAGTCGGCCAGCTGGTAGTACCTCCCGTCGAAGTCGAACTTCTCGCCGACCGGCGTCCCCCACAACCCGGTGACGATCGCGAGTTGCTCCTCCAGTCGCCCGAACTTCTCCTTGGGGAAGGGGATTCCGTAGGCCGTGTGCTCCTCGGCGTACCACCCGGCGCCCAGCCCCAGCTCGACCCGGCCGCCCGACATCCGGTCCACCTGGGCCACCTGGATGGCCAGCACGCCCGGCAGCCGGAACGTCCCCGCGGTCATCAGGGTGCCGAGCCGGATGCGGCTGGTCTCGCGGGCGAGACCGGCCAGGGTGATCCAGGCGTCGGTCGGACCGGGCAGTCCGTCCGAGGAACCCATGGCCAGGTAGTGGTCGGAACGGAAGAAGGCGTCGAAGCCGAGATCCTCGGTGGCCTTGGCCACGCGGAGCAGGGTGTCGTAGTCGGCGCCCTGCTGGGGCTCGGTGAAGATTCGCAGGTCCATACCTCCATCCTGCACTCTCGAACACACGTCAACCGCACACCCCCCGCCCCGCCGCTCCCGCCCCTGGCGGGTGAATCTCGCCCTCCCGTACCGAACGCCCCGTCACCGGCCAGTGTCCGGCGCGCACGGTGATCGTTGGCCTCGGCGGAGCCGGACCGCCCGGCCCGCGCACCGGTGTTCCCTGCCGGAGGCGATGACCGCAACGCCGCCCTTCCGGACCGGGAGGGCCCAGGGCCGAGGAGGCCACATGCACCAGGAAGCCGTGCCCGACGAGGCAGTGAGCGCCCCGGCCGCTGCCCCGCAACAGGGCGCACCCAAGGGCCTGCTGCAACAGATGGAGGAGCTGATGGCAGCGCTGAACGCCGATCTGACGCAGCTCGACGCCGATCTGCAGTCGTCCGCGGAGCGGCCTTCTCCGCCGCGCGGGGACGCCGCCGGCTGACCCCCTGCGCTTCATGCCGCACCCCCTCTCTCCCGCAGGGTGAGCCGTCTCAGCAGACCGCTCACCCGGTCACCGGTCTCGTCGGCCGCGTCGATCGCCTCGATGCACTGCCAGTACAGGCCGTCCTCCTCACAGGCGCAGGCGACGCCCACCAGAGCGATGCCCACCTCACCGAGGAGCACGCCGAGCTCGGTCAACGTGCCCCAGGGATCCCGGATTCCGGAGAGCCGGGCCGCCCGTAACCCTCCGGCGCGCAGCGCGATCTGCCGCAGCGCGCCGGAGGTCCTCCCGCCCGCCTCGCTGAGGTGGCCCGCGGCCGCCCGCGCCTCGATGGGCCCCTGACTCGCGAGATGTATGCCGACGGCCTGGGCCAGAGCCTGTGTCTGCCATGCCTCGGCGACGATGTCCTCCATCGACCTGGCCCGTGCCAGGGCAAGTCGGGTGGTCTCGATCAACCGCAGTGCGTCCATGCCCGGTCCCCCAGTTCCCGCCGTTGCGCTCTCACTACCCAGAGTGATGACTAACCGCCGGAAAAGCCAGGGGAATTCAGAAATCTGTGGATACCAAATGGGCTGTGGACAACTCAATCACTCCGGAGAGTGACGATCGGGGGAACCCTGACCCTCCGGAGCCCGCTCCCCGGGTACCGGAAACCGTCGCTCGTTCCTGTCGATCTTGGCGGAGAGCGCGGCGAGGGGGTCGATCCCCAGCACGCCGCAGAACTGCAGCAGATACGCCAGGACGTCCGCGACCTCGTCCGTCACCCGGTCCGCGGTCCCCGGGTCCGCCATCACGCGGGCCGACTGCTCCGGTGTCAACCACTGGAAGATCTCCACCAGTTCGGCCGCCTCGACACTGAGGGCCGAGGCCAGGTTCTTGGGGGTGTGGAAGGGCTGCCAGTCACGGGCCGCCGCGAAGGCCGCCAGTCTGTCCCGCAGCGCGGCGAGGTCCCCGGGCTCCCGCGGGAGCCCGAAGGCTCCAGCCGTCCCGGTACCGTCCGCGGCTCCGTCGCGTTCCGTTCCGCCATGCTTCGTCGCGTCGTGTTTCGTCGGGTCGTTTTTCGCTGCGTCGTGTTTCGTTGCGTCGTGTTCCGTCATTCCCCCAGATCTACCATCGTGGCCCCTGGGACCTCCGCCGCCACTCGTCCCACTTCCCCACGCACCGTTCCCACCAGCCTGATGTGCCCCCGCTCGCACATCCGCGCCGCCAGTCCCACCAACTCCCGCGCCTGGCGCGGGTCGAGGCACCGGTCGAAGCCGTCGGCGAGGACGGTCAGCGCCTGCCGCGCGGGCAGCACCTCGGCCGCCGGGTCGACGGCGAGCACCTCGGGCCCGGTCAACAGGACCAGGCACAGCGCCAGATAGCGCAGCTCGCCGTCCCCGAGCCGCTCCAGCGGCGTCGCCGCGCCCGCCCCGCGGGCCAGGACCGCCCGGACGAAACCGCCGTCGAGCCCCTCCACCGCCAGGCCCTCGACCCGCCCGCGGCATCCCGCGTCCGCCGCGGTGACCAGGATCGAGTGCCGGATGGCGCACTCGTTGCCGGTACGTCCCAGTACGGCGGCGACGTTGTCGCACGCGCCGCGCAGCCGGCCGTCCCGGGCCGCGACCGGCGCCCGCATCAGCTCGGGCCGCGGGTCGCAGGCGAAGACCGAACGCAGGGCGACCACCGCCTGCTCCGCGGCGCCCAGCACCAGCCGCTGCCCCGCCGTCTTGCCGGCCACCCGCAACGGCAGCAGCGCGGTGCCCAGCCGGTCGTCGGGCAGGGGTGCCCGGGTGACGGGGACGGCTCCGGCCGTGTGCCAGGCCGCCTCGACCGCCGGCAGCCCGGGGTCGCGCAGCGCCGTGGACAACAGCGTCCGCCCTGCACCGGTCAGCCGCTCGCCGACCACCCGGGCCTCCGGCTCGGCCTGGACGGCCAGGTCCAGTCGCACGGGGCCCGCGGGCCCCTCGACCGTACAGCCGATCCGGAAGCCGCGCCGGCCCTGCGCGTCGGGCCGCGCCCGGTGCGGAACGCAGGCCGCGGCGCCGCCCGCCGGGGCCAGCGCCTCGGCCAGGGTGCCGCCGCCCGCGAGGCGCGCCAGGGCCTCGTACGCCTGGAGCGCGCTGGACTTGCCGGTGCCGCTCGCCCCATGGAAGAACGTCAGCGGGCCCAGCTCGAAGGTGGCGTTGCGGTGCGACTTGAAGGCGGAGAGCCGCAGTTCGGTGACGACGGGGCGCGGGGGCCGGGGAGCGTCCGGTCGGGCACGACGTGCGTCCATGCCCGGACCGTATGGCGCGACCGGTCAGCCAAACCGTTTCAGCTGATCATTCTTCCTACGATCGGGGTACGTGGCGGCGACCTCGGTCCCCTCGGGCGCGAGCAGGAAGACGTTGGTGTCCACCCGGTGCATGCCGCTGCCGAGCCCGAAGACGACGCCGCTGGAGAAGTCGAGGATGCGCTTCGCCACGTCGATGTCCGCGCTGGTGAGGTCCAGCAGCACGGGCACCCCGCCGATCAGGTGCTCCGCGACCTCGCGCGCGTCCGCGAAGAACTGCACCCGCAGGATGACGAGCTTGTGCTGATTCGCTGGCGTTTCCGGCTCCTCCTCGGGAAGCGACCGGTGATTGGCCCATGAAGGCCAGGTGTGGTGACCGCGCAGGGGCACGACCTCGGCCAGCCCCTCCCACTGCTCGTCGGTGGCCTCTGACCTGTTCACCGGCTCACCCCTCCGGGGGACGCGCTCGTTATGTACATCCGGTGATTCTAGGGAGCGACGCCCCCATTCGGCCCACTGACACGCACCCCGCCCGGATCGATGGGATTCGCGCGGTTTACCCCTTGCACACCGGTCACTCAGGCCACACCGGCTAGCCGGAGCAGGGCGCCGGCCTGAGAGAAGGGGCCGCCGCCCCCTCTTCGGAGCGCGCGGACTACGCCGCCACCCTGCCGGCCTCCTGCCCGCCGCGCGCGGCGGGACCTGTATCCGCTCCAGGTCGAGCCGGGATCCGCGCGCGAGTCCGGCCCGCACATGCCGGGCACGACGGAGCACGCGGTGGTCGCCGCCGGGCGCGCCCTGGTCGGGCCCCTCGACGAACCCGTCGAGCTCGGCCCCGGCGACTGCATCGCACCCCGGTGACGCCCCGCGCATCTGCCGGGCCCTGGAGGCGGGGACGGTGATCGCCCTGGCCATGGAACACACCTGACGAGCCGTTACCGCACACTGCGCGACCACGCCACCCGATCGAGGGAATACACCTAGAGTAGTTGCTCGATTACCATGTGTGCATGCCCTGGTGGAGTCACGTTCCCGCGCGAACCGTCGCGCGCACGATGACGGCCGCGCTGCTCTCCCTGCTGCTCGTCGTGTCGGGTGGCGGCGGCGCGGCCGCCGTTCTCGACGGCGCGGCCGAGGAGATCGCCATCTCCACGGAGCTGACCGCCTGCGACGACCGCGCGCCCGACGCCCTGATCCCGGAGAGCCGGGCCGCCGGCGTACCGCACCGCTGCACCACGCGGCGTGGCACCCCGTCGGTTTCCGCGCCGGCCCCGCCCCGCCCGGGCACACCCCTGCCCTTCCCCGCCCCGCCCCGTCCCGAGGGCGCGCGGAACGCCGTCCTGCGCTGCTGAGGGGCACCGCGCCGCCCCGCCCGCCGGGTACGGCGCTTCGAGGTTCCCCCAGACCGCGGCACGAGAGCAGAGAGACGATGCCCCTCGACCCGACACGGTCCGTGAGCGCCTATATGCGCGCCCAGACGTACCGTGAGCAACTCCGTCCCATCCCCGACTCACCTCCGCCGGACGCCTCTTCGCCACCTGGCGCCCCGGAAGTCACCCCGGTTCCTCCACCCCCCGCCCCCGCGCCGGTGAACCCCTTCACCCGGCTTCTGCTGCGACTGCGCGGCGACCGGCCATCGGCGGCGCGTCGGGCCGATGACGCGGGGCCGTGCGCCCCGCCCCCGGCGTGACGGACGCGGTACCCACCCCGGGGCGGGGGCACACCGCCCCGCCCCGGGCCCACCTCACGTAGCAAGACAGCCCAATTCCCCAAAAAATTTTTACACGGCCGACAAACGCCCAGGAAACAGCCGGTACTTCACCGCCAGCATTCCTCAAAGACCTTGTCAGGTCAGCGTCTCAACTGGCCCCAAACCGTATTTTCCATTGCCGTATGGGTGCTTGTGGGGTGATCCGCTCGTACACTGGCACAATGAAGGCAATGATCGCATGGTGGGATCTCAGCACATCGCAGCAGAATGCCGAGACGCTGCGTGATTTTCTTCGCGAAGAGGCCCGGCAGCACTGGTCGGACATTCCTGGCCTGGTACTGAAATTCTGGGTGTCCGATCCGGAACGGAACCGCTGGGGAGCGGTGATGATCTGGGAGTCCGAGGAGGCGGCCGCCAAGGCGACCCTCCCCCGCAGCGCCGGTGAGCTCATAGGCCACTCGCTCGACTTCCGGGAGTGGTTCGACATCGAGGCGACGGTCGAGGGGGATCACGGACTGCCTACCCTCAGCGGCCTCGGAACGGCGCTTCTTCCGCAGGTGCCGCGCCAGCTGGAGAGTCACTGATTCCGAGGACGCCGTACACGGTGGGGTCACGACGCCGGTCATGGAGGCGGGACCGCGGCCGCTCCGGCGCGGCAAACGCGTGCCGGGTCAGGGCCCGGGGATCTCTTGCCCGCCTGCCTCTGTACGCGATCCACGGCCAATTGACCGCGGTCGTCGTGGCGGCGGTCCTCCGGAGAATGTTTCCTTCGGAGAAGGAGACCTCGACCACCGGATTCCGCTCGCTGAAGTCCGCGATGAGTTCGGGAATTCCGAGGAAGTCGGACGACGCGACCGAACCGGCGGCGAAACCGCTCGCGCAGCAGCCCGGTGAGCTCGTCCATCGCCGGCACGGTCCGGTCGTGCAGCACGCATGTCCGGCCGCGGCGGTACGGCCCTCACGCCCGACCGTCAGAGCACGGTGACCCACGAGACGGACGTACAGGCCGGGGCCCGCCGGGCGGGCAGCCCGGCGGGCCCGAGGTCCACCGATTCCGAAGGTCCGGTCCGGCCGCTTCGCCGGTCCGTCGTCACGCCGGGCGGACCACCGGCCGGCCGAACTCCCGCCAGATCCATACCTGTCCGAGGGCGACGGCGATCAGCGTCGGGAGGACCGTCACCGACAGCAGGCCGAGCGACGCGGAGTCCGCGATCGCCCGGGACAGCGCGAGGTCCCCCTCGCCGGAGCGGGTGGCCAGGACGGTGCTCCCGTGGGCGAAGCCCACCATGACCGGCAGCGCGAGCAGCGGAGCGCCGCCCAGGAGCAGCGCCGGCACCACGCGGCCGGTGCCCCGGACGAGGTGGGAGGCGTAGACGCTGACGGCGGCGACGGCGGTGGCGACGCCGACGACCACCGGGGAGTCGGTGACCGCGGCACCGACGGCGGCGGTCACCAGCAGCAGCCCGGCCAGGACCGGGGTGAGGACCTTCGCGGTCCGGCCGAGCCGGGCGCCCAGCGCGTCCCCCTCGGGCAGCCCGCGGCCGGCGAAGAGGGCGCCCTGACGCAGCGCGGCCACCACGACCAGGGCCGCGCAGAGCAGGCTGAAGGGGTGGAACACGTCACCCGCGGTGGCGTCGGCCCGGCCGTCGCCACCGGTGGACAGGCCCCGCACCAGCGTCGCCAGGACGACGCCCCAGCCGGCCGCCAGGACAAGGCTGCTCACGGGAAGCACGGCGTCCCAGGCGCGCCGCCAGGCGGCGCCCGGCGAGGCGTGGCGGAACCACAGGGCGGCGTCGCGCAGGAACCAGGCGCACAGCAGGACGACGATGGGAATCCGCTGCGCGTGCAGCAGCTCCCCCTCCAGCAGGGGCAGGGCTCCGAACATGAGCCCGCCGAAGGCCACCAGCCAGACCTCGTTCACGAGGAAGAGGGGGACGACCGTGCGGCGCAGCCGTACGCGGCCGGCCTCCGATTCGGCGAACGGGATCAGCATCCCCACCCCGAAGTCGATGCTCTCCAGCACCAGATAGCCGGCGAGGAGCAGCCCGACGAGGGCGTACCAGAAGACATCCACGGGTGATTCCCCTGTCAGCGTGCGGACATGGTCGAAGGGAGGGTTCGGGAGGGGAGCCTCAGTACGAGACGGGGACGTCGGCCGCGGAGGGCTTCCGGGAGTCGTCGTCCGCCGGCCGGCCCTTGTCGGGGCCGTCGGGGAAGAGGTCCGTGTCGCCGAGGAGTCCGGCGTCGGGCCCGAGGCGGGCGTAGCGGACCATCAGCATCCAGTCGACCAGGGCCAGGACGCCGAGCACGAGCGTGAACGCCACGAAGGAGACGGTCATCCCGCTGACGGACACGTCGCCGATGGCGTCGCGGACGGTCAGTTCGCCGGTGACCATCCACGGCTGGCGGCCGACCTCACGGCTCAGCCAGCCGCAGATCAGGGCCACGAAGCCGAGGGGCAGCAGGATGATCGGCAGCCAGAGCCGGATGCGCCGCCGGGAGACCGACGCCTCGGGGTCCTTGCCGCGGACCGCGGTGGCCGGGATCCACGCGAGGGCGACCAGCAGCATGCCGATGAGGAGCATGGCGAGGGAGGCGTGGGCGACCCAGGCGGGCGGCATCCAGTCGCCCGGGCCGTGGGCCGCCTGCGCGGCGACCCTCGCCTTCTCGACCTCTTCGCCGGACTCCCCCATGAGGACGACCCACTTCTCGGGCTCGGAACCCTTGAGCGCGTCGAGGTGGATGAAGCCGGCACCCACGGCGACGACCGCCCCGACGCCCGCGAGCACGGAGCCCTGACGCAGGGTCGGGCGGAAGAACGCGATGTCGCGGTCGCGGCGCAGGTGGTGGGCGCTGACCGCGGCCAGGATCAGACCGGCCAGCAGGGCCACGGCACCGATGATGTGGAACAGGGCGTACCAAGTGGCGCCGTTGGTGAGGATGGCGCCCCAGTCGGTGACGTAGGCGACGCCGTCGCGCTTCGCGTAGCCGACCGGCTTCTGCATAAAGCCGTTGACCACCATGATCCAGAAGGTGGAGATGTACGCGGTGAGCGTGACGCCCCAGATCAGCGCGAGGTGGGCCTTGGGCCGCACCCGCTTGAAGCCGAACGCCCACAGTCCCAGGAACGTCGACTCCAGGAAGAAGGCGACGATGGTCTCGATGGCGAGCGGAGTGCCGACGATGTTGCCCAGGACATGGGAGAGGCCTGACCAGTTGAGCCCGAACTGGAACTCCTGGGTGAGGCCGCTGACGATGCCCAGCGCGTAGTTGATGACGTAGAGACCGCCCCAGAAGCGCACCCGGCGCATTCGGGACGCGCGCAGGTCGGGATCACCGGTGCGCGCCGCCCGGGTCTGCATGAGGGCGACGACCGTGACCAGCCCGAGAGTGACGGCGACGAACAGGAAGTGCAGTGTTGCGGTGACGGCGAACTGCAGCCGGGCTAGGTCGACGACGTTCACGTGACGCTCTCCAAGGGGCGGGACACGGGCAGTTCGGAGGCCATCGGCAGCGCTCCGGCCACTTCGGCCACAACAGCCGAGTACTGCAACTGGCATAACTCCATGCGCTCATCGTAGCGAGCGTTCTTCAGGAGATCGCCCCGCCCCTGGAGTTCATGGGAAACGACGACCGGAATTCTGCATTCCGTCCTACTGGGCCTGCCCCGAACCGAGTTCTCGCCCGCTCAAGCCTTCAAGAACGGCGAGAGAGCGGCGAGGGAAGGGCGAGGGAACTAAGCCTTTGGGACTAAGCCGTCGAGCGGGTCACGGCGAAACGCCGGACGGATGGAACACCGGCGGACGGAACACCGACGGACGGAACGGAACGCCGGATATTCGCGGCGCCGCACAGGAACCGGCGCGGTCGGCCCGCCTCATGCCCGATCACCCCCCGGCCGCAGGGCCGCCGGGCCGAACACACGGCGGCCGGCCCGGTGCCAACGGTTCCCGGGAAGAGTGGGCCGCAGGGCTGTCAGGGCTCCGCAGTACTTGGTGAAGACGGCGGGCCGCAGTCCCCACGCGTGCAGCAGCCGGTCGGACTCGCCCAGATGACCGGCCGTCTTCGTCTCGACCAGCACGAGACCGGGGTCACAGCGCACCGTGCGCCCCGTGCCCGGGTCGGCACAGGACAGCCCCGCGTCACAGGTGACGCGTTCGCCGACGGCGACCAGTGTCGCGCGCAGGTAGTCGGTGCCGAGGGACGGGACCAGCGCCTCGGGCGCGTCGATGCCGTAGGCGTGCCGCAGGATCTCGGCGAGGTACGCCCGGTACCCCGCGTCGAGCGCGGTGTCCGCACCGGCCAGCGGACGGCGGCGTTTGACCGTGTTGCCGCACCGCCCCTTCAGCTTGACCTCGAACTGCCGCTCGCCGGAATCCTCGTACACCCGCTCACGGACCTTGAAGCGGACCCTGCGGCCCTGCCGGTGGTCGTGGAAGCAGCGCAGGCCGGGGGTGTCGTAGTAGACGGAGTGGTAACGGAAGGCACGCCGTCCGCCGATGGCCAGCGCCCGGAAGGGGCCACCGGGCCGCCGGCGCGCGGTGAGGCACTCCGCGATCCGCAGGAAGACGTCCACCGGCACGAGATAGCTGCGGTCGAAGCGGACGAGCAGTTCGGCGCGCTCGTTGACCTCGGCGAGGGAGACGGGCGCGGCGGCATCCGCGGCAGCGGCGACGGCCTCCACGGCCGGCGCGCTCACGCCGGCTCCCCGACCGGCGCGGAGCGGCGGGCCGGCCCGCGAACGGCGGCCGGACGGGGGCCCGCACCGGGCCGGGCCTCGCGGTAGCGCACGTCCACGACCATCAGGTCGCGCACGAAATCCACCTCCCTGACCGTCCAGTTGAGCGGCTCCCCCATCCGTACGGTCAGGTCGGCGCGGAGCGCGTCGGGGCAGAGGTGAACGGTGTCGAGGGTGACGACGGCGCGCCGGGCACCGGACAGGAGACGGGGATGGTCGACCGCCCAGACGACGAGCAGCAGGACGGCACTGAGCCCGGCCGCGTCGGGGAGCGCCAGCCCCGGCAGCCCGCAGACCAGGCCGAGGACGAGCGTCGTGAAGTAGTAGGCGACCTCCTCGTGCTGCACCGCGTCGGACCGCAGCCGGACGATGGACAGCACTCCGAAGAGCCCGAACCCGAGCGCCGCGCCGCCCCCGGCTCCCACCTCGGCGAGAGCGACGACAACGGTGAACAGCCCCGTGTTCAGGGCCAGAAAGGCCGGCACGAGATCGCGGCGGCGGTGGCGCGGATAGTAGAAGGCGAAGGTCAGCAGGCTGACGGCGGCGAGGTCGAGTGCCGAGTGGGCGGCGAGATGCCGCAGAGCATCCATGACGTGGACTCCCCCTGTGCGTCGACGGATCGAAGGTGAGCACAGAGAGTAATCACATACCGGCCGAGCGTGTTGACCCTGTGGAGAAACCGTTCTCCTTGTCGGTCGCGCGTCGTCGATCGCGCGTCGTCGATCGCGCGTCGTCGATCGCGCGTCGTCGATCGCGCGTCGTCGATCACACGCAACAGGCCCCGATCGCTCCGGATCCCGACCGATCCGGACGACGAGCGGCAGTCGGCGCCGGTCCCGGCCGAACCCGTCAACCACCCACCCGATCGCATCGGACCCCGCCGACTCCTCGGTACCGGAATCGAGTTGAGCCCTGCCGGGCGCGCTCCGACCGGGAACGGCCGACACGATCCGGCCCGCCCGCCCGCAACGCGGAGTGTTGCGAGGCGAGCACCCCGTTCACTACTTTGTTGTAACGACCAGTCAAATTGGTTCCCCTGAACCAATGACCAGGACCCGGGCAAATCGAGACGATTGTCTATCTGCCGCGCCTTCATCGACAGTTCACTGTCCTCCCTTGCGGAAGCCCGCCACCTGGGGCAGTATTCAACAGGAGTGCTTGCGCCACACATTCAGTTGCTCAAAGACACACGGGGGAGATAACTGTGTCTGAGATCGTCATTCCTCAAGGGTTTTCTGACGGGGCGAAACTCCGTCACATCAACCGCGCCGCCGCCGCGCAGTACGCGACCGGGGACTGTCAGAAGAGTCACTTCCCGCGTCCGGCGGAACTCAAGTGCGGTAAGGCCGGGCGGAATCCCGGCCTCATGAATCCGTTCCAGCAGTCACGGGCGCTTGATATTCCGGTCCCGGAAATCAAGCACGAAATTATCCCCGCCTGACAAGCGCGTCACAGCCGCTGGATCGGAGTACGTCTTGGAAGACGTAAAACGGGGGATTCGCATTCGCGGGGCATTGCAGCAACCCGAATGGATCGATCCTCTTCAGATGAGCCGGGTGGGCGAGGCACTCGCCGCACGCCCCACTCTCGTACAGGCCGACGACCTGGCCACGTTGCGCACTCTTCTGGGCAAAGTGGCCCTCGGCGAGGCCATGGTGCTGCAGTCCGGGGACTGCGCCGAGGACCCGCAGGAGTGCACGTACCAGCACGTCGCGCGCAAGGCCGCGCTGCTCGACCTGCTGGCCGGCGCGCTCGGCCTGGTCACCGGCAAGCCCGTCCTGCGGGCGGGGCGCATCGCGGGGCAGTTCGCCAAGCCGCGCTCCAAGCCCACCGAAATCGTCGGAGGCACCGAACTCCCCGTGTTCCGGGGGCACATGGTCAACGGCCCGGAGCCGGACCCCGAGAGCCGTCGGCCCGACCCCCTGCGCGTCCTCACGGGCCACATGGCCGCCGGTGACATCGTCGAGCACCTGGGCTGGCGCGACCGCGCCGCGGGGCGCGGCGTCGTGGAGCCGCCGGTGTGGACGAGCCACGAGGCGCTTCTGCTCGACTACGAAATGCCCATGCTCCGCATGGACGACAAGGGGCGGCTCTTCCTGGGCTCGACCCACTGGCCGTGGATCGGCGAGCGCACCCGTCAGGTCGAGGGCGCCCACGTCGCCCTCCTCGCCGAGGTGAGCAACCCGGTCGCGTGCAAGGTCGGCCCCACCATGGAGCCCGGCGAACTGCTCGCCCTGTGCGAGCGGCTCGACCCGTGGCGCGACCCGGGGCGGCTCACCCTCATCGCACGGATGGGAGCCGACGCCGTCAGCGACCGGCTGCCGCGGCTCGTCGAAGCCGTACGCGGCGCGGGACACCCCGTCGTCTGGCTCAGCGACCCCGTCCACGGCAACACCGTCACGGCGCCCGGCGGCCACAAGACGCGGCTGGTGGAGACCATTTCGCTCGAGGTCTCCCGCTTCGTCGAGGCCGTGCGCGGCGCGGGAGGCGTCGCCGGCGGACTGCACCTGGAGACGACACCGGACGACGTCACCGAGTGCGCCTCCACCGAGGCCGACCTCGATGCCGTCGGGGAGCGCTACACCTCGCACTGCGATCCCCGGCTCAACCCGTCGCAGGCCGTTTCCGTGGTCTCGTCCTGGATCGCCTGATCTGCGTCACGGATCGCCTGATCCGCGTCACGCGACGACTGCTCTCTGTTCCATTGCTCTCTGTTCCACTCTGCGCACGAAGCACACGCGCATCAAGCCAGGAACTGGAACCATGATCGGCATACCCCCCATCCACGCGTATCCGTCGCCCGCCGGCGGACACCCGGCCCCGGCCGACGTGCCCGTCGTGGACACCTTCGCCTCGGCGGTCCACGGCCAATCGCGGTCCGTGGCACAGCGGATGACGGTTCGTCCGTACGACGGGACGTCCGGCTCCGAGGGCCGCGGCCCGGTCGCGACGAGACCGCGGGATCCGCGGGGCGGGCACGACGAGCCCATGGCGGTCGGCGCGGGCGCGATCCCGGCCGGCCCGCCCGGGCCGGCCCGTGCCCGCGCCCTCGTCCCGGCCTGATCCGCCCGTACAGCCGGAACCTCCCACCGGGACCGCCGGTACGACGCCACTGCGGCGCCGGATCGGCCGTTCCCACCGACTGGTGGGCAAACATGCCGAGTTACCGGCCGACGAACACGCACCGGCCGCACGAGCGGTCGCACCCTGTCCGCGACGACCGCGGCCGGGACATCAGCGGACGCCGGCCGCGACGGCTGCGCGTGCGCCCGCTCGCATGCCCCTGGAACCGCAGCCCCAGCACCCCTTTCGGACCACACCTCTCACCGATCTCCGGGAGACGCCATGACCCCGTCACCGATATCCCAACTCACCCCTCATACAGGGGTGTTCACCGACCACCACGACCTGCGGGCCCGCAACCGCCGGGCCGTGGAGCAGTACATGGAGGTGGGTGCGGAGGCCCGGTTGCGCAGGTACACCCTCTACACCGAGGACGGCACCGCGTCCCTCTTCTACACCGACATCGGCCGGCCCATCGTCGTCCAGGGCCGGGAGAAGCTGAAGCGGCACGGGGAGCTCTCCCTCGAGGTGCTGCCCGACTGGCAGTGGTTCGACGTGCACGTCTACGAGACGCAGGACCCGGCCGTCATCTGGGTCGAGTGCGACGGCGAAGGAACGATCCGGTTCCCCGGCTATCCCGAAGGCCGCTACCGCAACCACTTCCTCCACGGCTTCACGCTGAGCGACGGACACATCGCCTCCAGCCGCGAGTACACCAACCCGATCGAGCACATGCGCGCCCTCAGCATCGAGACACCGCACATCAAGCGGGACTGGATCCCCACCTGAACCACCTGACCTGCCTGACCTCCTGATCCGCCTGACCCGCCTGACCCGCCTGACCCGCCTGACCTCCTGATCCGCCTGACCCGCCTGACCCGCCTGACTCATGTGAACGGCGTCCACCAGCCCGTCGTCGGACGGCAACCGCTGCGAGGCCGCGGCACCGCCCTCCCATCGTGATCGAGGAATCCAACATGTCTCAACGGCAGTTGAACGAACCGCGCACGACCACCGCCACCCGTCCCCGCGTCCCCGAGACCCGCGTCCCCGGGACCCACCTCCGGGAAGCGGACGGCGGAACGCGTGCCGTGCACGGCACGCGTGCGTCGGTGACCGCTTTCGTCGGCGACGTCCAGGGGCTGCCGGACGAGCCGGTTTTCGTGCGCGGCCCGCGGGAATTCACCGAGTTCCTCGTGTCGGTGGGGGCCGGCGGGAAAGCGCCGTCCTTCGTTCGCGAGGCCGTTCTCGGTCACTTCCGCAACGGCGGCGGCGGGGCCTGGATCCTCGGGACGGCCGGTGGCGGGGATCGTGTCGCCGCCTACCGCTCCGCTCTCGCCGGGCTGGAGCACGTTCCGGGGATCACCCTCGTGGTGGCGCCGGACCTGTGGCGGGTGGAGGACGACGCGCACGCGATCGCGGAGTCGATCGCCGAGCACTGCCGCCGCCTGGGCGACCGGTTCGCTCTGCTGCACACCCGGCAGGGGCTCGCCCCCGCCGACGTGAAGGACGCGCTGTTCGAACTTCCGGAGCCCGTCGCCCAGTTCGCCGCCGTCTACTACCCGTGGATCACCGTGACCGGGACCGACGGGGACGAACGTCCGGTGCCGGCCTCGGGGCACGTGTCCGGGCTCTACTGCCGCACCGATGCCGAGCGGGGCGTGCACAGAGCGCCCGTCGGCGCGTTGTTGGGCGTGGTGAAGCACGAGAGGGACCTGTCCGACGGCGAACAGGAGGCGATCGGCGGCCCGGGGGTGAACTGCCTGCGGTCCGTCCCCGGACAGGGCATCCGCGTGGCAGGTGCGCGCACGCTGTCCGTCGATCCCGCCTGGACGCACATCGGCGTGCGCCGCCTGGTGAACCACGCGCGCGAGTCGCTCGAACAGGCAACCCGGTGGGCCGCCTCCGGGCCGGACGACGTCCAGCTGGCGGCCAGGGTCCGTCAGTCCGCAACGGAGTTCCTGACCGGTCTGTGGCGCGAAGGGGCGCTGCTCGGCCGGTCCGCGGACCAGGCGTTCTCCCTGGTCTGCGACGAGAGCAACAACTCCCCCGAGGACATGGCGCGGGGCACGTTGCACCTCGACGCCGGCCTCGCCGCCCTGCGGCCGGCCGAGTTCATCACCTTCCGCATCCGGCAGACCTTCGGGGACACCGAAGCATAAGGAAAGGAAGAGGAAATCCACCAGATGCACCACACCCCGCACCCGCCAGGGTGGATCAGCGTCCTTCACCGGAACTCCCCGAGGAGTCTCAATGGAATTTGACTCGTGTCTCAGGAGCCATGCGGAGGAAATCCGCCCCGCCGCCGGAGCTGTCCTCTGTGCCGCGTGCATCAGGCAGTTGGACCGTCAACTGCGTGCGCTTCCCGATCTCCACCAGGAATGCCTGCACCACGTCCTCGCGGTGTCCCGGCAGCGGATCCGGACGAAGGTTTCCGGAAGCCGCAGGCGGGATCACCTGAACATGTCCGCGCTGGACGCCCGGAACGACGTTCTCGCCATTCTGGAGTCCTGGTCCGGATTTGTCGCGGATGAGCTCGGAACCGCTGTACCGGCCCGTTCCGTCCACCACTTGGCGAGCTTTCTCCTGCGCCATCTGGAGTGGCTCGTCGCCCGGCATCCGGCTGCCGACTTCGCGGCCGAGATCGAGACCCTGCACGGTGAATTACTCCGGACCATCGACCCCGACCACGGTGATCGCCGTGCGCCCGCCGTGGAATGCGTCGTGGACGACTGCACGGGGACGATCAACGCCTTGCCGCAGAGGAGCGGTGGCGGGAACGCGGGAAAGAACAGCATCAGCTGTTCGTCAGGACATTCCTGGGAGGTACGCGAATGGCTCACCCTACGGCATCTCATGGGCCGGCGACGGAAGGACGCCGCATGAACAGGCCGCCGCGCCACAGGCTCGTGCCGACGAATGTGGCCGCCCTCGCCGCGGGCGTGACCGAGGCGACCATTCGTAAGTGGGTGAGCCGGGGGAAGATAACCCGCTACGGCACGCCGGGCCGCTCGGAGTTCGACATAGAGGAACTCACGCAGATCGCTCTGCAACGGCAGCACTGACCCGTCGGCCCGCGGGGGGCTCGACGGGTGGGAACAGGGGGAAGAGGGACGGCGTGGGCGGGACGTCCGCCGGATCGCGTCCCGGCTGCGGGAGTCCGGGACTGCCTCACGGGCAGTTCGCACCGGTCCCGGCGCCGCGGCCGGTGCCGGTGCCGGCCGGGAATCCGTCCGGCCGCGCGGCCGCGCACGCGGCCCACGCCCGGACTTGAGTGAACCCGGGCCTGAGTGAACAGGGCATGAATCAGCCCGGACTTGAGTGAAAGCGACAACACGCCCGCGCACGTCACAAGAAACCATCGTGCCGGGGCGGGGGGGAAGGCGGGGGGAAAGGCAGGGGGAAAAGAAACGTTGCCGCCGGTCTGCGTCAGCAGGCCGGCGCAGCCGTGCGGGCAGGCCGCGAGCGGCCGTGCCCGGGCGGAACGAGCCGCACGGGCACGGCCGGCGGGGCGTGACACGGCATCCGTCCGCCCGCGCCGACCCGTACGCGGGCAGCCCGGGAGGGGATGCCCGCGTACCCGTGGCCGGCAGAGCGCCTCTACCGCCTCCAGCCGGTCTGCCGGCTACAGCCGGTCTAGCGACTCTCGTAGACGCGCTTGTGGCCGCTGAGGCCGGCCAGCCGGTAGGGGCCGGTGGTCTGCGACGGGGTCGGGTAGTCGCCGCCGTCGGTCGGGAAGGACCGCTCATGCAGCTCGCGGTACCCGGCGTAGTCCAGCGGCTGCCGCCGGTCGATCGCCTCGCGGTGCGCCTCGGTCCGCAGGTGCTCCCGGTAGCCGGGAACGACGGTCCCGGCGAAGAACTCCGCGACGCTGCCGGAGCCGTAGCTGAGGAAGCCGATGGACTGGCCGGTCATGTCGTCCGCCTGGTCGAGCAGCGAGGCCAGGCCGAGGTACACCGACGCGGTGTAGCTGTTGCCGACGACGGCGTTGTAGGACGTGGTCTGCCCGATGGCACGGGCGACCGCCGCCTCGTCGGTGTCCTGCCCGCAGAGGTTCAGCAGATGGCGGTGCGCCTTGTAGGCCATCTTGGTGAACGGCTGGTGATAGCAGAACGCGCTGAACTCCTCCAGGGCGCGGCCGCCCTGCTCCGCGTAGTCCTTCCAAGTGCCCTGCACCGCCTGCAGATACGCGGTGATGGACTCCTGTCCGTCGACCAGTGCGGCGTCACGGTAGTTCGGCCGCCAGAAGTCCATGACGTCGGCGGTGAACAGGCCCGAGGGCTCCTCGATGCGCACCAGCGCGGGGTCCGAACCGACCAGCATGGCCACGGCCGCCGCGCCCTGGGTCGCCTCGCCCGGGCTGTCCAGGTCGTACTTGGAGACGTCGCTCGCGATGACGAGGACGCGGTGCTCGGGGTTCCGGTGCACGAGGCCGATGGCGAACTGCAGGGCCGCCGTGGCCCCGTAGCAGGCCTGCTTGAGCTCGACGACCCTGGTGGCCGACGGCAGCCCGAGCAGCGAATGGACGTATACGCCCCCCGCCTTCGCCTGGTCGATCGAGGACTCCGTCGCGAAGACGACCGTCCGGATCCCCTCGGCGCCGTGGCGGGCGATGATGGGCGCGGCCGCGGCCGCGCCCATGGTCACGATGTCCTCGTCGGCGGCGGGCACGCTCATCGACCGCTGGCCGATGCCCAGGTGGTACTTGCCGATCTCGGTGCCGTTGTGATCGGCGAGTGCCGTGTGCGGCAGGACGAACCCGGTCGTCGCGAACGACAGATCGTGAATACCGATGGCGGAATCGCCGGCCATGCCTAAACACCCACCTTTTCCGACGTGTTGGCCCGCTCCAGCTGGACGTGGGCCCGCATGAGTTCACCCGGGTTGGTCTGCGCCGCGAGGAGCGAGAGCTCTCCGCACAGCACCGTCGCCGCCGCGATGACGGCGAGCCGGCGCGCGTTCTCCCCGGGGGCACGGTCCTCGCGGCAGCCGAGCCGGGCCAGGTTGGTCTCCACGAACCCGAGCCCCTTGCCGTTGCCCACCGTGCCCACGATCAGGTTGGGCAGCGTGCAGGCGAAGTAGAGGTCGCCGTCCCGGTCCTCGGCCATGACGACGCCTTGCGAGCCTTCGACGATGTTGGCCGCGTCCTGGCCCGTCGCCAGGTAGAAGCCGAGCAGCATGTTCGCGAAGTGGGCGTTCGCCGAGCGGATGCCGCCGGCGAGCAGGGTGCCGAGCATGTTCTTGCGGATGTTCAGCTCGACGATCTTGGCGGCCGTGGTATGCAGGACGCGGTCGACCACGTCGCGCGGCACGAGCAGTTCCGTGACCACGTTCTTGCCGCGGCCGAGGATGCCGTTGATCGCGGTGGCCTTCTTGTCCGTGCAGTAGTTCCCGGAGATCGAGCCGTAGGAGATGCCCGGGACGGTCTCCAGCAGGTGGCCCAGGAGCACGTCGGACGCGAGCGTCGCCATGTTGTGGCCGGACGCGTCGCCGGTGCTGAACTCGAAGCGGATGAAGAGCAGGTTGGCGTTGATCTCGTGCCGGATGCCGATCAGCTCGGCGAACCGGCTGCAGGTGCGCACCACGTCACGAAGCTCGTCGATCCGCGCGTCGATGGTCCGCGCGGCGGTGTACGCGGTCTGCGCGTCCACCGCCTCGACGAGCACCGAGCGGGTCATCCGCTCGTCGACGAGCGTGGCGACGATGCCCTTCTCGGCCAGCATGGAGACCTTCGCCCCGCGGCCCACGGAGGGCCACAGCGGCGACTCGTAGGTGGCGAGCGGGACGTGGGTCTCGGTGGTGGCGACGTTCCCCGAGATGCGCAGGGGCCCCACCCACTTCATGGGGACCCCGGCTATCGCGTGTTCCTCGGTCATCGTGCGTTTCCCGTCAGTTCGTCGGTGGCACCGGCACGGCGGGAACGCTGGGCGAACTGCCGTGTGTCGATGCCCCGGTCGGTGCAGAAGGAGCGAAGGGTGCCGTTGATCAGCAGATCGCAGCGGGTCAGGTCGGCGGGGGTGCGCGCGCCGAGCATGGTCATGATGGCCGCCAGCTGGTCGAGCCACGTCGTCAGCTGGGCGACCAGGGCCTCCACGCCCTCGTCCTGCACGGTGCGGAGGAATCCGCCGGACGCGCCGACGCCGTTCGCGCCGAGCGCCAGCGCGCGGGCGACGTCGAGCGGGTTGCGGACGCCGCCGGAGGCGAGGAGCGGGAGACCGGCGCCCTGCGCGTCCAGGAGGCAGGCGACGGCGGACTGGCCCCAGCCCTCCAGGTAGGCGTAGTCGCCGAGCCTGCGCCGGCCGTTCTCGATGCGGGCGAAGTCCGTGCCGCCCCGGCCGCTGACGTCCGCGGCCCGCACGCCCAGCTCCTCCAGCAGCAGGACGGTCTCACGGCTCAGCCCGAAACCGACCTCCTTGACGATCACGGGGACGTCGACGGCCGCCGCGATCTTCTCGATCTGCGGGACCCAGGACGCGAAGGACCGGTCGCCCTCCGGCATCACCGTTTCCTGCACCGTGTTGATGTGGATCTGCAGGGCGTTGGCCTTCAGCAGGTCGACGGCCCGCCGCGCGTTCTCGACCGACGCCGTCGCGTTGACGTTCGCCATGACGAACCCGTCGGGGTTCTCCTCGCGCAGCACGCTGAACGTACCGGCGCACGAAGGGTCCTTGAAGTACGCGCTCATGGAGCCCGAGGCGATGGGCACACCGGTCTCGCGGGCGGCGACGGCCAGATTCCGGTTGATCACACCGGTGTTGACGCTGCCGCCGGTCATGGCGTTGATGTACAGCGGCACCTGCCAGCCGATACCGGCGAAGGCCGTGCCCAGCGACACCTCCGGCCGGTCGGTGCCGGCCAGGGCGTGGTGGACGAACGTCACCTCGTCGAACTGGTTGCGTCCACTGCTCTGGTGCTGCTGCTCGATGGCGAGCCTGACGTGGTCGTCCTTGCGTTGGGCGATCAGCTGATCGGTCATTCTTCGTTCCCTTCCAGGGCGGGACGGATCGGCAGGGGCCGAACCCCCGCCATGGCCCACCGTTCCCGTACGTGAGTGATGTCCTGCGACGCCTCGGCGTCGAGCAGGGCGATGCCGCAGTCGCCGCCCCCTGCCCCCGAGGGCTTGGCCGCGCCGCCGACGGCTTCGGCGGCATCGCACAGCGCCGTCAGCTCGGTTGTGAAGATGCCCAGTCCGACCTCGTCGTCCAGCCGCGCCAACTCCCGCCGGGCGCGCCGGATCTGGTGCATCAGGTCGTGCTGGTCCCCCCGCTCGAACGCGGAGACCGCGGCGCGCACGAAGTCCGCGCTGGTCTCCATGAACCTCTGGTGGGACGCGCTGCCCCGCCAGGTCCGCCGGTGGAGGCCGGACACGAGGGACGTGGTGGAGGCGGGCGTTCCGGTCCAGCCGACCTCCAGTGAGAGGCCGTCGGGCGGCGGCAGCCGGCGCACCTCGAAGCCCGGCCAGGGCGCGCCGAGCGCCTCCTCGACGCCCCGGCGCCGTGCCAGGTCGAGCACGGCGGCCCGGTCGGGCGCCCGGTAGGCGATCCAGCCGCCCCATGTGCCGGCGGCGAGATCACCGCCGGAGGCTTTGACGTCGGTCTCCGCCGTCGCGAGCACGGCCAGGCGGTACCGGGCGTCGGGCGACAGCTCCAGGCCGCAGAAGGCCGCCACCGCCGCGACGGTCGCCACGGTCACCGCGCCGCTCGACCCCAGCCCGAACTTCGTGCCGTTGTCGTGCAGTTCGCTGCTGACCGAGACGCTCAGCGCGGGCGCGGGACGGCCGCGTTCGGCCAGCAGCCGGCCCACGGTCTCGATCGCCGACAGCACGTGCGTCAGTCCGGCTCGTTCGCCTCCCTCGTCGGAGGCGGCGAGCCGGCCGTCGCGCCATTGCCGGTGCACCGGTCGCGGGGCGAGGTCGGAGGAGATCACGACGCCGGCTTCGCCGGGCTCGGACACGGTGACGGTGACGTACCGGTCGACCGCGACCAGGATCGCCTGGTTGCCCGGCTCCACCACCGCGTACTCGCCCGCGACGAACAGTTTGCCCGGCGCGCGCCGGACGACCGTCATGATCCTCCCCCGGGCAGGAGGCGGGCGCCCGGGCCGGGTCCTGCGACGTGCACCGCGCCCCCCTGGACGGCACCGCGCACGACCGCGGCCACCCGGTCCGCGTCCGCGCGGTGGCAGAGCACCTTGACGTTCGGCCCGGCGTCCATGGTGGCGTAGGCCGGCACTCCGTCCCGCCTGAGCTGGAGCACGCTGTCGAGCACGGTGAGCGTCGGCGCCGACAGGTAGCGCACCGCCGGGCGCGCGGCCAGCATCGTCGCGTGCATGCCGAGCGCGTTGCGTTCGGCGATCTCCCCCACCGCGTCGAGGTCGCCCCGGTGGAGCGCCTCCCGCATCTCGACGAGGTCGTCCTTGCTGGAGGCGGCCCACGGCTCGAACAGCGGCGAGGTGGCGACCGTCCGCCGCATGGCCTCGCGGCTGGACACGGCCTTGGGCCCCGCGTTGACCACCGCGATGACCAGCGCGGGGTCGATCTCCCCGGTGGTCACCGGCTCGGCGTACGAGCTGAGGTCCGCGTCCACGGCCCCGGGCTCGCCCGCGTGCCAGATCGCGAAGTCGCCGAAGACGGACCGCGACGCCGACCCGGATCCGCGCCGGGCCAGCCGTGACAGCGCGGTGGCGTCGGCGTCCAGCCCGTACGCGGCGGCGGAGGCGACGGCGAGGGCGGCGAACCCGCTCGCGGACGACGCCAGGCCCGCCCCGGTGGGGACGGTGTTCTCGGTCTCCACGACGGCCCGTCGGGAAACCCCCGCCCGCTCCCGCACCAGGTCCAGGAACGCGACGACGCGTCGCCGCGCCTCCCCCTCCAGAGGCGCGCCGTCGAGCGTCACCTCGTCGTGCTCGGCCTCGGGGTCGAGCCGGACGCGGGTGGTCGTCGGGAAGATGTCCAGGGTCATCGACAGGCTGTCGGTCCGGGGAAGGATGAGCTGCTCGTCGCGCTTGCCCCAGTACTTGATCAGCGCGATGTTCGGGTGCGCGACGGCGGTGGCGCTTCCTGCCGTACTGCGGTGGTCAGCGCTCATCGTCGGCCAGCCCCTTCAGCGGTACGACCCAGGTCTGCACGGCGCCGGCTTCGCGCAGCCGCCGGGTGACCTCGCCCGCCTGCTCCGGCCGGGCCAGCGTGATCATGCAGCCGCCCATGCCGCCACCCGTGATCTTGGCTCCGAGGCTGCCCGCGGCGAGCGCGGCCTCGACCATCGTGTCGATCCGCTCGGTGCTGAGGCCGGCCGCGCGGAGCAGCTCGTGGTAGTCGGTGAGCCGCGAGCCGAGCTCCTCCGGCCTGCCGCCGGCGAGCGCGTGCCGGGCGTCCTCGGTCAACTCCGTCGCCCGGCGCACGAATTCCTCCTGCGCTCCCGGCCGGTTCCGGAACCCCTCGCGCAGCAGCTCGACCGCGTCCTTGGTCCTGCCCACGTCCCCGCTGTCCGCGATGATGAACGAACCGTCGCAGCCGATGGGCAGTTCCCGGGCCTCGCCCGCCTGGAACAGCAGCGGGGCGGACGCGCCGACGGTCAGGGCGTCGACGCCGCTGGCCCGGCCGTGCACCACGTTCTCGGCCGTCTGCACCAGGTCGAACGCCGTGCCCGGCGTCACTTCGCGGTCGAAGAGGTCGGCGAGGGCGAAGACGACCGCGCGGGCGCACGCCGCGCTGGAACCGAGTCCCCGGCCGGCCGGGATCACGCAGTCGAGGATCACGTCGAGGTGAAGACTGTCGGTCAGCCCCATGAGCGCCCGGAACTCGGCGGTCAGCCGGCGCAGGCCCTCGGACGCCTGCGTCTCCTCCGGCCTCGAAGCGGAACCGGTCATCGTGAGGGACACGTCGCCCGTGTCGTCAGGGGAGTGGGAGGACCACCCGACGCTTGCCGTGACCGACAGTTGCGGAACCGGGAGAGCGAGCGCCGGAGCCCCGTAGACGACCGCGTGCTCCCCCAGCACGATGGCCTTGGCGTGGGCACGGCCGACACCGACCGTGCGAGCCCGGCGGCCCTCCAATGTCCCCTCCGCTGAGGTCGGCAGAGTCAACTCACTCAACTCCCCTTGTTTCTTACGCATTGAGATCGCTTCATCCAGAGTTCTCGACGGAAACCGCCGTTTCGAGGTGGTCGCCGGTGGGACGGTGCCTCAGCCGGTGGGACGGCGCCTCAGCCGGCGGGACGACGTCTCAGCTGTGGGACGACGTCTCAGCCGGTGGGACGACGCCTCAAGCTCACGCCCCGATAACGGAGTTACGGAGTTGACGAAAAAGGCCCCGGCCCGAGCGCTGCCGCCCTCGCGCGCCCTCGCGGATCCGGGACCTGTCCGACGGCCGCCGGCACCGGCTCGTTCCCTACCGGCGGACGGGGCATCAACCGGCGTCGACGACCGGCGTGAGCAGGCTCTCCACCCGGGTGTGCCACTGGTAGTACGACTGGATCTTGTGGTTCTCGCCCTTGGGCGTCGCCGCGATGCCGTAGACGAACTGCTCGCCGGCGGTGTAGGGAGCTTCCTTCACGATCTTCTCGATCACCGGGTCGACCTGAACAGGCAGCCCCAGCGGATCCGTCGTCTTGACGGCGAAGGTGACCCGCTCGATCTTCGACGAATCCCAGCTCAGCGTGGTGTAGATCCCGAAGGCCTGCTCGCAGTACTTCAGCAGCCCCTCGCTCGGCTCCGGCATCCCGGCGTCGCGGAGAACCGCCCGGATCCCCTCCGCCGAGAAGAACTCCCGCTCCGGCGGGTTGAAGTACAGGTTCACCGTGCGCTTCGCGTAGTCGATGCCGATCGTATTGACGATCTCCTCCAGGCCGTACTTCTCGAAGAAGCCCAGGTTGTCGGCGACACTGCGCGGCATCGACGGCAGCTCGACGAGCTTGGCCGCCGGCTGCGGCTCGGGCGCCGGGAAGAACGTCCAGGTCTTCTTGAACCCGCCGACGACCCCGTAGTCGAAGCCGTAACCCCCGATGGGGAACGCCTGGTGGATCTCCTCCAGCAGCTTGCCCACAGGGTGCTCGGTCTTCTCGACGAGCCCCTTCTCCAGAGCGATGGCGTACGGGTCGACGTCCTTGGGCAGCATCGTCCAGCGGCAGTCGACGTCTCCCGCACCGCGCGGCCCGGTCTGCGTCCGGAAGGAGATGACGGTCGGAAGCGCCATCACGTCCTTGTACGCGTCCAGGATGGGCCACACCGTGTCACGCTCGCAGGGAACGCCCATCAGCTGGGCGGTCTTCTCGGTGACCGAGTAGAACTCCGCGATGCCGGTGGTTTCCGACATTCTTCCTCCACTTATCAAGTTGACGTCAGTTGGACGAGGACACACCACGGGCCGCCCTCCCGGGACGGGGAGAACGGCCCGTGCAAGAACGAGCGGACAGCGGATTCACGCTCCGGCCGAACGACCGGGCGGATGCCGGAACCACTGGCCATGGCGGGGCGGTTGCGGCCGCTTCGGGGGGCGCGCAGCGTGAAGCAGACAGGGTGGTGACCGTGAGACGCCGCGACACGGCTTGCCCCACCGGATCACGTCGTTCGCCAGAACCGGCCTCACCGAAGAAGCTGACGGGCTTCAGGAGAACCGCTGCCGCATCGGGCACGGTCCGGTCCGGCGGACATGTCACTCAAGCAACCGCCTGGTCGGCGGTTTTGGGCAGGGTCGGCGTGCAGAAAGAGTGACACGCGCAGTGCTCACACACCAAGGTCCGTCCGCAGTGACGTGGGCCACTCCTAGCGGAATCGCGGACGCCGGATCCGGCGCCGAGCGCGCCCGTTCCCGCTTCTCAAAGCCCACTCAGCCACCACACACGAGGGAGACCCTCACACGCACCCCGCCGGTCGTGAGCCCCAAGGGCGGCTACCTCACCCCATCCCGGAATTCATCACCAGCGAGTCCTGGAACGACGAACCGGCGGGACTCACACGGCCCTCACGGCCTGACGCGAGGAGATCGTCGCCAGCGGCGACGGGCGCGGTCCACGGGGCAGCAGCCGTCGGCGAACTCACCGAGGACGCCTCAGAGTGCAACGCGGAGTTCCACGTCGGCACCATGCGCCAGCTCAAGGGCCTCGAGTGCCAGGAACCCCACTGCCGACGCCCGCGATGGCGCACCGTCGAGTGGCGACCATCGCGCGACTCTCCGAGTAGTGAAGCTCGTTCCGCAAGAGGACGTGCGATGACCTTGGGCCATGCCCCTGTGGTGACGTGGCGGAGTGTCCGTGCGGGCGGCCTACGGGTCAGGATGCCCAGCGACAGAGGTCTGAGCGCGGTGCGGTGACCGTGCGGTCGTTGACCTGTGAATTGCGGGCATTCTGGTCGTGATGGCCTGACAGCCACGCCGCCACACACAACCAAATCGCCCGCTTCCGCACCTCGACGGCCACACCACCCGGCGGGACACGACCTCCCCTGCACCGCGCCAAAGAACTCAAGGCACGCTCCCTGCCCTTCGTGGCCGACGCCCACGCTCGCGACACTCTCCACGTCAGCTGACCCAGCAAGCCCAGCCTCTGCCCGCCGGTTTGACGCGACTGCCCGGGGCCGACGGTCAGCCGGAGAGGGTGCTGGCACGCAAAGCCGCAATGAACGCAACCCAGGATTCCGGTTGGGCGGTGATCATGTGGGAACGTTTGCTGTCACGTATGGGGATGCGGCTGGGTATGTTGTCGGCGATCTCGACGCATTGCTCAAGGCCCTGGCTATAGGTGCTCTTGTGCCAGTCCAGGTGAGGAACGCCAGAGCCAATGGGACTCATGAGTATTGCTCCTCAAGCACTTTACGAATGAGAGTGATTGATGCATCGGCCGAGAGCGAGTCGGCTGCCAGCTGATCGTAGATGGAGGTGATCAGAGGCACCTGGGCCGGTTCGGCGATCAACAACCCATCGGCAGCGGTCTCTTGGGCCACGACTGTACGTCCGCCCTCAAACATCCAGATGACAGCCTGGGCAAGGCTCGTGACCACCAGGGAAGAACCGTCACGTGGCAGCACCTGGGCCCCTACACGCGGCCTCTCACACATCTCCAGGAGGTGTGACAGCTGACGCCGCATGACCTCGGTGTCACCGATGACCTTGTAGAGAGCCGACTCGTCGATGATGGCGCGTACCCATGGGCGCTTCGGACTGTCGAGGACAGCCTGACGTCCCATGCGGAGTGCGACCTTCTCGTCGAGATCACCGCCATAGAGGGGAATGCCCGCACTCAGCAGAGCCGTCGCGTACTCCCGAGTCTGGAACAAGCCTGGGATGAGGAGCGCGTACTGCTGAATCTTCAGTGCATCGGACTCCAGGTCGGAGAGAGCTTCGATCCGCTTCACGTACGCACTGCGCTGGAGAAACGGACGCATCTCCGTGAAGACACCACCCGAATCCAGAACCTCGTCAAGCAGCTTCGCGATGTCCTTCGGCGGCACGCCCTCCGCCCGCTCGAACTGGGCGATCCGGCCGGCGCTGAGCATGACCTTCGCCCCCAGCTCCGCCTGCGTCCACCCGCGCGCTTCGCGCAACTCGCGGATCTACATGCCGTACCACTCGTTCAGATTCGTCGGTTCGATCCGCTTTGGCGCGGGCACGGTCGTACGCCCTCCCGTGGAGACACGGCTCTCTGCGGCCGTTACTTCCGGTCACGCTACCGCCACACAACGACGCCCGTAACCGGAACCAACACGAAACGAACCGTGCGCATGAAGAGCCCAGCCCCGACGGCGGAGTTGGCGCCCGACGCACTCCGCGTACGAGGTCGTACGAGGTCGTACGACCTCAACGACGTACGGCCGGCCCGTCGGCGACCAGTGTCGCGCGGGCACCGGCCGAGGGCATCGGGCTTCACGGCCGAGACTGCGATGACCAGCCGATACCGCTCTGCGAGATTCCCGGTTTTGTGTGCCGAGGAGGCATCCGACAGAATGACCGGGCGATGACCCCGACACCGCCCTCGGCGCCCGAGCCCCCGGCCCCGACGACCGGGTACGCCCCCTTCGCGCACCTCACCGCCCCCAACTCCCCCCTCTATCGGCGGACAATGCGGACCTTCCTCACCGCGAAGGAGCGCTTCGCGGTGCACCTGCGCCCCGAGGACGTGCACGCCGCCCTGCCCGCCGACGAGCGTCCGGCCGAGCTCGACACCGTGGTGAAGGCGCTCGACAGCCTCGTCGAGTGGGGAAACCTGCGCGCCGATCCCGATACGGCCCGTGTCACCGCCGTCGAGGACTTCTACCGCAAGCGGTTCGTCTATCAGCTCACCCGGGCGGGAGAGGCGGCCGAGGAAGCGCTTTCCGTCTACGACGAGGCTCTGGGCCGGCGGGGTGCACTCCAGGCGGTCGCACTGCACGACATCGTCACCCAACTGCGGGCCCTGCTCGTCCTGGGGGCCGAGGGGACACCCGACCCGGCCAAGACCTACCTCGCGCTCGACGCGCTGACCAGCCGGTTCGCGGCCCTCGCCGAGAACGCCCGGGCGTTCATGGGCTCCCTGCAGCGCACCATCGACCTCCACGATGTCGAAGAGGAGGTCTTCCTCGCCTACAAGGACCGGCTCATCCAGTATCTGGAGCGCTTCATCCAGGACTTGATCACCCTCGGCGGACGCATCGCCCAGCTGATCCTGGAGCTGGAGGACAGCGGCGTCATCGCACCACTGCTCCGGACCGCCGCCGCCCGCGAGGCCGCCGACGCCGCTCCGGAGGACGCGGAGCACGCCGAGCGGGAGGCGTACGCGCGCTGGACGGGACGCTGGGACGGGCTGGCCGCCTGGTTCCTCAGCAGGAACGGGCGGGAATCACAGGCACGGCTGCTGCGCGCCCGGGCCCTCGGCGCGATTCCTCAACTCCTCGCGGTCATACGCTCACTGAATGAGCGGAGAGCCGGACGCTCCGACCGTTCCGCCGATTTCCGTACGCTCGCCCGCTGGTTCGCCGAGGCGCCCGACGACGACGCCCGGCACCGCCTGTGGCGCACCGCTTTCGGGCTCCACCCCGCCCGCCATCTCACCGTCGACGCCGAAACCCTCGCCGCCCGCACGGCCCGGCCGGTCCCCGCCGCCACCCCGTGGGCCGAGGCCGAACCGCTGCGCATCAGCCCGCAGTTGCGGCGCACGGGCAGTTACGAACGGCGTGGCAAGCCGCGCAAGGTCGAGGACCGCTCCGAGGCGCGCCGCCATCTCGCCGAGACCGCCGCCAAGCAAGCCGCCGAGACCGCCGCCGCGCGGGCGCGGCTCGCCACCCACGGCGTCACCCGGATCTCCGCCCTCGGTGACCTCGATCCGCTGGCCTTCGGCCTCTTCCTCCAGCTTCTCGGCGACGCCCTCGCCACCTGGCGGCCCGGCATGACGCACACGTCCGCCACCAGCAACGACGGCTCCATGGAGATCCGCCTCACGGCACTCGGCGACGGCACGACCGCCGAGGTCACCACCCCCGGGGGTACGTTCCGGGGCCCCGACCACACCGTCGAGATCATCGACCTGACCGAGGGAGACAGCAGGCGATGAACACCCCGCTCACAGAGGTGCTGGACGGGCAGCGTTCCGCCGAACTCCGCAAGGCCGCGCGTGCCCTGCTCAAGGAGCCCCTCCTGCTCGCACGCGGGCCGCGCTCGGACGACTTCCGGCTCGTCCGCCGCCATGCTTCGGAACTGCGCGAGTGGTTCGACCGCAACACCGGCTGGCCCCTCCATGTGGACGCCGACGCCGCCCGGCTGTACAAGGTCCCCGGCCGTCTCACCGACCCCACGCACCCCGCTCGTGAGGCCGGCCGGGCCGCCGCTCCCTTCACCCGCCGACGCTACGTCCTGCTCTGCCTCGCCCTCGCCGCCCTTGAACGGGGCGAGGCCCAGGTGGCCCTCGGCCGCCTCGCCGATCAGGTCGTTCTGGACGCGGCGGATCCCCACCTCACCGCCGCCGGAATCCACTTCACCCTGGACCGCCGCGACGAGCGCCTCGACCTCGCCGCCGTCGTCAAGCTCCTGCTGAAGCTCGGCGTTCTGCGGCGGGTCGCCGGTGACGAGGACGCGTACGTCAGCGGGGCGGGCGACGTCCTGTACGACGTCGAGCGCCGTGTACTGGCAGGTCTGCTCGCCACCCGCCGGGGCCCTTCCACGGTGCGGGCCGGCACCTTCGACGGGCGCCTGGCCGATCTCGTCGCCGAAACCGCCCTGGACAGCGACGACTTGCGGTTCCGCGCGATGCGCCGCTCACTGACCAGGCGCCTGCTCGACGACCCGGTCCTGTACTACGACGAGCTGACCGACGCCGAGCTCGCGTACCTCACCCGGCAGCGCGGTTTCCTCACCGCCCGCATCACCGAACTGACCGGGCTCGTCGCCGAAGTACGGGCCGAGGGCGTCGCCATGGTCGACCCCGACGACGACCTCACCGATGTCCGCATGCCCGAACAGGGCACCCACGGCCACATCACGCTGCTGCTCACGGAGCATCTCGCGACAGCGCGCGGGCCTGTCACCACCGGCGACCTCCGGCGAAAAGTCCGTGAACTCGCCTCCGAATCCGGTGGTTTCTGGTCCAAGACCGCCAAGGAACCAGGCGCGGAAGGCGAACTGGTCGAGCAGGCGCTCGCCAAGCTCTCCGCACTCGGACTCATCACCCGCCGGGGCGACGGGATCACGCCGCGCCCGGCCCTCGCCCGGTACGCCGTCGGTGAGGCGGTCGTCCTCGAACCCCGCAGCACCACCCGCATGCCCCAGCAGCGAAAGGCAAGCCGGCAGTGACCGCCCTCCCCGTCCCCACCCGCTCCCGCTGGCAACCGATGCGCATCGGGCTCGTCGACCTCTTCCACTACGACGAGG
This sequence comes from Streptomyces sp. AV19, assembly GCF_015999245.1. Taxonomy (GTDB): domain Bacteria; phylum Actinomycetota; class Actinomycetes; order Streptomycetales; family Streptomycetaceae; genus Streptomyces. Next base: position 526,964 of record NZ_JAEAMR010000022.1, read on the forward strand.
AGGAGTTCCACTTCCGCGACGGGCGGCTGCTGCTGCGCGGCAACAACGGCACCGGAAAGTCCAAGGTCCTCGCCCTGACCCTGCCGTTCCTCCTGGACGGGGACCTCACTCCGCGCCGTGTCGAGCCCGACGGCGACCCGGGCAAACGCATGGAGTGGAACCTGCTCCTCGGCGGCGAACACCCCCATCCCGAACGACTCGGCTACACCTGGATCGAGTTCGGCCGACGCGACGGGACGACCGGCGAGGTGCACTTCCGCACGCTCGTCTGCGGGCTCAAGGCGGTCGCCGGGCGCGGCATCGCCCGCCACTGGTACGCGGTCACCGACCAGCGGATCGGCCAGGACCTCAGCCTGCTCGACGCCACCCGTACCGCCCTGTCCCGTGACCGGCTCGCCGAGGCGATCGCCGGGCACGGAATGGTCTACGACCAGGCCAAGACGTACCGAAGGGCCGTCGACGAGGCGTTGTTCGGCCTCGGCGAGCAGCGGTACGCCGCCCTCGTCGACCTGCTCATCCAGCTGCGCCAGCCCCAGTTGTCCAAGCGGCCGAACGAGGCCGCGCTCTCCCGGGCGCTGACCGAAGCGCTGCCGCCCATGGACCAGGCGGTCATCGCCGACGCGGCGGAGGCGTTCCGTTCCCTGGACGAGGAGAAGGAGGAACTGCGGGCCGCCGCCGAGGCCGAGCGCGCCGCCTCGGCGTTCCTGGACCACTACCGGCGCTACGCCCGCATCGCCTCCCGTCGGCGGGCCCGCCTCCCCCGCAGCGAGCACTCCCGGTACGAACACCTCCAGCGGGACCTCGCCGAGGCCCAGACGGACAAGGCGCGCGCGGAGGAGGACCGGGCGGCGGCCGGGGAACGCATGGCGGTGCTGGAGGAGAAGGAGACACGGCTGCGGGCGCAGGACGCCGCCCTGCGCGCGGGGCCCGAGATGCGCAGCGCCCGTGAGCTGGAGCGGGCGGCCGAGGCGGCGGACCGCACGGCGCGGGAACGGGAACGCGCCGAGGCCGACCACGGGCAGGCCGAACAGCTCCGTACACGCGCGCTGGCGCGGCTCGGTGCGGCCGAGAACCGGCTCGCCTCGGCCGGGCACCGGGCCGGGGTCGTCCTCGTCCGTGCCCGGGAGGCGGCCGGGGAGGCCCTGGTCAGTCTGCCCGAAGAGCCGACCCGGGAGGCGGCCGACGAGGAGGCGGACCGCAGGCGGCGCACGCTCACCCATGTGGAGCGCCTCGCGGACGAGGCCGACCGGACCGTGGGCGAGCGCCGCGCGGCATCCCGGCGGCTCGACGAGGCGGAGTCCGACCTCGCGCTCGCGGCCGGGGCGCTGGACCAGGCGGAGGAGGCCACGGCGGCGGCCGGCCGGGCGCTCCTGGCCGCCGTTCGCGAACATGCCGACGGGTGCCAGGAGTTGGTCTGTCCGGATCCGGCCGGCCTCCTCGACGAGCTCCAGGAGTGGACCCTGCACCTCGACGGGCCCTGCCCGGCCCGGCTGCACGCCTCGCGTGCCCACAGCGCCGCCTCGGCACGGCTCGCCGACCAGGCGGCCGGTCTGAGCCACCGCACGACCGAACTGCGTTCGTCCCTGCGGGAGAGGGAGCGCGAGCTGGCCGAACTGGAGGCCGGTGGCCAGCGCGGCCCGAAGGCTCCGTACACGCGCGCTCCGGGGCTGCGTGAGCGCACGGCCGGTGCTCCTCTGTGGCGGCTCGTCGACTTCCGGGACGGGCTCGGCGACACGGAACGCGCCGGACTGGAAGCGGCCCTTGAGGCGTCCGGGCTGCTGGACGCCTGGGTGCGGCCGGACGGCGCGATCCTCGACGCCGACGGGCACGACGTGCTGCTCGCTCCACTCACCGGTCCCGTGTCCGGGCCGTCCCTGGCCGATGTGCTCCGCCCGGCCGTCGACCGTGGCGACGCGCGGGCCGCGGTGGTCGGCGAGGAGACGGTGGACCGGCTGCTGGCGGCGGTCGGGCTGGGCGGGGAAAGCGGCGCGGACACCTGGGCGGCGGCCGACGGGCGGTTCCGCGTCGGGGCGCTCACCGGGCGATGGGCCAAGACCTGCGCGGAGTACGTCGGCGAGGGGGCCCGTGAAGAGGCGCGACGGTCCCGCATCACCGCCCTGCGGGCAGAACTCGCCGCCATCCAGGACGAGTTGGCGGCCACAGCGGCCGAGGCCGGGGCCGTCATGACCCGCCGCCGCGCCCTCGACGCCGAGCTGGCCGCCGTGCCCGACGACGCGCCGCTCAGGCAGGCGTACGCGCGCGCGGCCGCGGCCGCCGGCGCCGCACGCCGGGACCGCGCCCGCCGCGAAGAACGGGCCGCCGCCCTCGCCGGGGCGACCCGTGCCGCCGAGCGGGCGGCAGCCGAACTGGGCACGACTGCGGCCGATTTGGGCCTGCCCGCCGACCGGGACGGACTCGCCGCCGTCCGCCAGGCCCTCACCGGCCTCGCCCTCGTCCTCGCCGATCTGTGGCCCGCCCTGCGCGAGCGCGCCGAGGCGGCCCGTCAGGTGGATGACGAACGCGACGAGGCCGAACAGGCGGGACAGCGGGCCGCGGAACACGCGCTGCGGGCCGAGGAATCGGCCCGCGAGGCCACCGCCGCCGCCGAGCGCCACAGCACGCTGCGCTCCACGGTCGGCGCGGCCGTCGCCGAGCTCCAGCGGCGCCTCGCCGAGACCACCGCGTCCCTGCGCGAGTGCGGAGCCGAGCAGCGTCGTACGCGCGAGCAGCACACGGAGGCGGACCGGCGGGCCAGCCGGGCCGAAGGCCGGATCGAGCAACTGGAGCACGGGATCGCCGAGGCGGCCGCCGCCCGCGCCGAGGCGATCGCGGGTCTCCAGCGGTTCGCCGGCACCGGCCTGATCGCGGTGGCCCTGCCCGGTCTGGCCGTACCGCCGGCCGGAGAAGGCCCCTGGGCGGCCACCCCCGCCATCACCCTGGCCCGTTCCGTCGAGGCCGAACTCTCCGGCACGGACGACTCCGACGGCGCGTGGGAGCGAGTACAGAGGCGTCTCAGCGAAGAGCTCAAGACCCTGCAGGACGCCCTGTCCCGGCACGGACACACCGCGTCCGCCCGCATGATCGAGGACGGCATGGTCGTCGACATCGTCTACCAGGGCCGCGAACGAGCCGTGCCCGAACTCGCCGAGGCCCTCGCCACCGAGGTCGGTGAGCTCACCCGCATCCTGTCCGCCCATGAGCGGGAAATCCTGGAAACCCACCTCATCACCGAGGTTGCGGGCACCCTGCAGGAGCTGATCGGCTCGGCCGAGCGGCAGGTACGGGCCATGAACGCCGAGCTGGAGGAACGCCCGACCTCGACCGGCATGAAGCTGCGCCTGGTGTGGCGGGCCTCGCGCAAGGCCCCGGCGGGTCTCGACCGGGCACGGGAACGCCTGCGCCAGTCCGCCGATGCCTGGACGGCCGAGGACCGGGCGGCGGTCGGCGAGTTCCTGCAGGCGCAGATCGCGCAGCAGCAGACCGGCGACGCCGCCGGCAGCTGGCTCGAACACCTCACCGCCGCCCTCGACTACCGCGCGTGGCACGAATTCGGCATCGAGCGCCGGCAACAGGGCCGCTGGGTCCCCGCCACCGGACCGGCCTCGGGCGGAGAACGCGTCCTCGCCGTCTCCGTACCCCTCTTCGCCGCCGCCTCCTCCCACTACGCGAGCGCCGGCAACCCGCACGCGCCTCGTCTGGTCACCCTCGACGAGGCGTTCGCGGGAGTCGACGACGACTCGCGCGCCAAGTGCCTGGGCCTGCTGCACGCCTTCGACCTGGACGTGGTGATGACCAGCGAACGGGAATGGGCCTGCTACCCGCAGGTACCCGGCATCGCCATCGCCCAGCTCTCCCGGATCGACGGCTACGGGGCGGTCCTGGTCACCCGCTGGGAGTGGGACGGCTCCGCGCGCCGGCGCGCCGAAGCGGATGGTCCGGAGCTGCTGTAGGCATGAGCGGGACCGACGTCGACCGGCTGCGGCGCCTGCTGGGCACCCCCGAACTCGCCTGGCTGGTCGAGCGCGTACGACGACGCCTCGAACGCGAGCAGCCCCTCACCGGACCCGTCTCGCTGGCCGCCCCGACCGAAGCCCAGCGCACGGCCGTCGAACGACTGCTGGGCCGTGCCCCGCGTCCTGGCCGGTCGTTGACGGTCCGGCTCGACGCCGTGGACGGCGTCCTGCGCCGATCCGGTATCAGCCCCGGCGGCCTCGTCACGGCCGTCGAAGCCCTGACCGGTCCCGTCACTCCCCTCCGCGAGACCCGCCGGAACGAGTCCCGCGCCTGGCAGCAGGCGTTCCGGCCCCTCCAAGCGCTGGGCCGCGACCTGCCCCGCCTCGCCGGCTGGGCCGCCGGGCCGCATACCGAAACCCTTGTACGGCGCCTCGTCCGCACCCCGGAGGCCGCCGGCCCGCTGACCGCCGACGCCGCGAAGGTGCTCCGGGAACTCCCCGCCGAACCCGCCGTATCCCTGCCCGCCTTCGCCGCCCGCACACTCGGCAGCGCGCACGCCCTGGACGACGGGACGCCCCTGACCACGCTCACCCTGTCCGGCATCCGCGCCCTCACCGGCTTCCCCGACGGCAGCGGCGCCGCGTGGCGGCGCGAGGCGTGGGCGTCGGCGGGGCTGCTGCGCGACGCGCTGTCCTCGACTGTCCTCACCCTGAACCTTCGCGGCACCCCCGCCCTGGACTGGATGGCCGGGACGGGCGAACCCTGCGTCCTGACGCTCCGACAACTCACTCACCGTCCCCTTCGATTCGCACCCAGGCTGGTACGGATCTGTGAGAACCCGGCCGTCCTGGCGGCCGCCGCCGACGCCTACGGCGCCGACTGCCCACCACTGGTCTGCCTCCAAGGCCAGCCGTCCGCCGCGGCCCTGACTCTCCTGCGCCATCTCCACGAGCGCGGCGCGGACCTCCTCTACCACGGGGACTTCGACTGGGGCGGTTTCCGTATCGCGAACGTACTGCTGGGCCATGTGCCGTGGCACCCCTGGCGGTTCACGGCCTCCGACTACCGCACCCTGGCCGCCACCGCGTCCCAACTGCCGCCCCTGACCGGCGCACCGGCCCCGTCCCCCTGGGATCCGGCCCTGTCACCGGCCTTGACCGAGCTCGGGGTACGCGTCGAGGAAGAGGTGGCGTTGGCTGCCCTCATGGCAGATCTCGCCTGATCAAGCGCCGGCGATCAGCCGGCGGAAACCGGAAGACCAAGCAGGAAGAAATGGAACAGAGCGACTCCCCCGCGCCTCTCCCCCAAGTCGACAGGCTGGTGACACGGAGCGGCGATCTCAAGAGCGAGCTGGTGGCCTTCGCGCAGAGTCCGCGCTTCGCGAGGCGGCTGGACGCCCGGCTCGACGAGGCCGCCGACCGGCTCGGCTTCCTCGACGAGGAGACCGTCATCCGGACGATCGACCACTTCGCGCTGCAACACCGGCTGGCGGACGGCTCCACGGTGGTCGAGCGGTTCGTGGCCCGGCGCCGGCCGCCGCTGCCGGAGGACGAGCGTGCGATGCTGCTCGGCTGGCGCGACGTGGTCGAGGGGATCTTCGAGGTACAGAGTCTCGACCGCGGCGCCGCCACCCTGCACAATCTGCTCGACGACCTTGTCTACCGGGTCCACTCCAACCTGGGGCGGCGAGCCCTGAGGAAACTCCGCAAGGGGATGTTCGTCGCCTGCCGCATCGTGCCCGTCCGCCCCGACACCGACGCCTGGCTGGTCAGTGGTAACTTCACCACTTACCCGTCCGGCGACGGTGCGGAGTTGGCGCAGACCGCCGCCCGGGCCCTCACGACCAGTCCGCAGTTGCTGCGCCGCAACTCCGAGATGCTGCGCAAGGGCTGGGAGATGCAGGCCGAAGCCCGGGCCGACTTCATCGAGTTGTTCGGCACCGACCTGCTCATCCTGCCCCCCGGCGAAGCCCGGATCCGGCTACGTGAGTACCACCGTCACCGGCAGGACAAGGCCCTTGCCGAACTCGCCACCGAAGCCGCAGCGGAGGCGAGGAACAGCGGACCCTCCCTTGACGAGCTCAGCAGCCTGCCCGAAGACCTTCTCGAGGCGGATGCTGTCGCCGTGATCTGCGACGAGACCGAAGGGATGTGCTACTACGCCGACTTCGGCCGCCTCGACGCGCTGTTCGCCGATCCGGCCCTGGCCCGTGACCGCGCTCATCTGACACGGCTCAGGGAGTACCTGAACGACGACTCCGTCCCTCCCATGGCCATCCGCCGCCTCGTCCAGCGGCACCCCGAGAACGCGGACGCCGTCTTCCGCACGCTCCTGCGCAAGCCCGCGTTCGCCTGGGAGCGGGACGGGGAGGAACTGCTGCGCCTCCGCAAGAAGAGCCACTACGACCACGAGCCCCTGCCCGGCATCACCCCGGTCGGCACCCGCCTCGCCCAACTCCTGCGCGCCCAAAAGCGGAACGAGCGATGAGGCTCACCACCTCCCGGCTCGACGCCATGGTCGAGGAGGCGATCGTCGACGCCTACGACGAGTACGAACAGCTCGCCGCCTTCCATTCGGCCATCGAAGATCGCCTCACCCTGCCGTTCGACACAGCCGTGCTCGGCGTAACAGTGACCGTCACCGGCATCCAGGACCGCCCCGGCAGCGGCATCGTCGCCCTGTGCCGACGCGGCCGGCACCGTCAAGCGATCGGCATCCTCGACCTGCCGCCGCCCGAACCCGCTCCCGAGGGATGGGCCTGGGTGGAGGCATACCGGCATTGGGCGTCGTAAGCCGCATACCGCACGCCTCGCCCCCGCCAAGTACTGGATCACCACGCCCCGGGACGTCGCGGAATCCGCCCGTGCCCCCGCAGCGCCCTTCCGGCCTGTCCGCCCACGTCGCACCCGCGGAAGCCCGCCGGATCGAACGCGACACCTCAACGAGCTCATCACCGTCAGCGAAGCCGAACACAGCGCCGTCACCGCTGTGGAGATCCAAGCCCTGCACGACCAACTCCACCGGACACGCCGGGAGCAGACGCGGGGCGGGACGGACACAGCGTGACTTCCGTTCTCCCGCCGCGCCCGGCCATGGGCAACCGCTCGACGCTCCCCTGTCACAGAGTCACGTGTGTATCAGTGCCTCCGTGCCGGCGCCCATGTGACGACCCTTCCGGCCGGGCCGGTCAAGGCCGAAGCCGAGGCTTGCCCTGTCTGGGCTCACACCCACCTGGAACGCCTGAACCCACTGAGCACACCACCCCGGCTACACGACGTCCCAGAACCGCGCGCCGATGACCTGAGGCCCTTCCACCATGACTGGAGCCCCTATAGCCCCAACTCCTGCTGAAAATCAGCCTTCCGTCGAATCCTCGACGGAGGAGGATGAGAGGTAGGATAGGTAGCATGAGCGAGCCTACCGGCAAGTACTCGATCACGATGCCCAGAGACATCGCGGAAGCCGCCCGCGCGCGCAGCGGCCCTTCCGGCCTGTCCGCCTATGTCGCCGCCGCCGTCGCCCGCCAGATCGAACGCGACAACCTCAACGAGCTCATCGCCGTCGCCGAGGCCGAGCACGGCGCCATCACCGATGAGGAGATCCAGGCCCTGCGCGACCAACTCCACCAAGCGCACCAGGAGCAGACACGGGGCGGAGCGGACGCCGCGTGATCCGCCCCCTCACCGCCACACCGGGCGGCACCCTCGCCCTGGACAGCGAAGGACTGGCCAAGGCCGTACTACGCGACCGCACGGTCACCGCCTGGCTCGCCCTCGCCCGCGCCGACGACCTGCGGGTGATCACGTCCGCAGCCACCCTCGTCGAGGCGGTCCACGCCCGGATCAACCGCCCGGCCCTGGAATGGACACTGTCCCGTCTCGTGGTCGAACCGGTCACCGAACCGATCGCCCGCCACGCCGCCACACTGCTTGCCGACGCCGGACTGCACGGCCATAAGCACGCCATCGACGCCATGTTCAGCGCTACCGCCCTCGCCGCCCGGGGCCCCGTCACGATCCTCACCTCCGACCCGGAGGACATCACCACACTGTGCGGCGCACACGCCACCGTGATCAAGATCTGAGTATCGGCCCACCACGACGCCGCATACCCAGCGGTGGTTTGTTGACGGCGGGCGGGTGCGGGAGTAGACGGATATCGCCCGTAACGCCCACACCGCGCATCACGCACACCCACAAACCCGCAGGTCAGGCGTCCTTGGCCACCGGCTTCAAAATCGCCACGCACTCAACGTGATGGGTCATCGGGAACAGATCGAACACCCGCAGCTTCGCCACCCGATACCCCTCCCCCGCGAAGTACTTCAAGTCCCGCGCCAGCGCCGCCGGATCGCACGCCACATACGCGATCCGACGCGCGCCCAGCCCCGCCAGATGCCGGACCGTCTCCCTCCCCGCGCCCGCCCGCGGCGGGTCGAGGACGACGATGTCCGCGGAGTCGATGCCCGTGCGCGGGAGGACGGACTCGACCTTGCCGTGTTCGATGCGGACGCGGTCGAGGTCCTGGAGGTTGTGGCGGGCGTCCTCGACGGCGCGCTTGCTCGACTCGATGCCGAGGACCGCGCCCTTCTCGCCGATGCGTTCGCCGAGGGCGCCGGCGAAGAGGCCGACGCCGCAGTAGAGGTCGAGGGCCATGTCGCCCTTGCGGGGCATGAGGCCCTGCATGACGGCCTGGACAAGGGTGTCGGCGGCCTTGGGGTGAACCTGCCAGAAGCCGCCCTCGCCGACGCGGTACGTGCGCTCGTCCGCGCGCTCGCGGACGAAGGGACGGCCGTGGACCCGGTGGATGCGGCCGTCCTTCTCCCCCACGCGCATCACCGAGACCGGCTTGTCCAGTTCGACGATCGGGAGGCGGCCGCCCGGCTTCGGGGTGAGGATGACCTGGCGGTCGGCGGAGCCGCTCGCCGCGATGGCCTCGACGGAGGCGATCTGGGGCCAGTCGCGCTTCTCGATGCCGAGTTCCGTGACGCCCGGAGCCGCGATCAGGCAGCGGTCGATGATCTGGACCTCGTGGGAGCGGTGCTTGCGCAGGCCCGCGTGGCCCTCGGCGTCCACCGCGTACTGCACACGGGTGCGCCAGGCGGGGACCCGGCCGGCCGGAAGCTTGTCGCCCTCGGCGGGAACGACGGTGCCGTCCCAGCCCGCCTCCTCGGGGGTCAGGCCCGCGAGGCGGCGCAGCTGTTCGGCGACGACCTCGCCCTTGAGGCGGCGCTGGGCGCCCGGCTTGGCGTGCTGCCAGTCGCAGCCGCCGCACTTGCCGGGGCCGGAGAAGGGGCAGGGGGCCTCGACGCGGTCCTTGGAGGCGTCGAGGATCTCGACCGCGTCGGCGCGCAGGAAGCGGGAGGTCGATTCGCCCTCGGTGACGCGGGCGATCACGCGCTCGCCGGGGAGGGCGTGGCGGACGAACAGGACGCGGCCGGCGTCCGTACGGGCGACGCAGTGGCCGCCGTGGGCGACCGGGCCGACCTCCACCTCGTACTCCTGGCCGACCAGCGAGTCCGTCGATTCCGTCTGCATGGTGGAAGAGCTCCTGGTGGGGTGGGTGGTGCGGCGGGACAACAGCCGCTCAGTCTACGTCCCGCCGCGCCACCCACCCGACGCGCTACTTCTTCGTGGCGGCCTTTTCCTTGCGGGGCTGCGCGACGGGGCCGCGGCGCACCGCGCCCGGGGCGTTCCACTCGGCGCGCTTGCGGGCGCGGCGGCGGGCGGCCTCGGAGGAGTCGAGCTGCCAGGGGACGGAGGTCACCATGACACCCGGCGTGAAGAGCAGGCGGCCCTTGAGGCGCAGGGCGCTCTGGTTGTGCAGCAGGTGCTCGTACCAGTGGCCGACCACGTACTCGGGGATGTAGACGCTGACCACGTCACGCGGGCTCTCCTTGCGGAGCGACTTCACGTAGTCGATCACCGGCCGGGTGATCTCGCGGTACGGCGAGTCGAGGATCTTCAGCGGGACGTCGACGCCCCGGTTGTGCCACTCCTCGCGCAGCGCCTTGGTCTCGGCCGGGTCGACGCTGATGCTCAGGGCCTCCAGCGTGTCCGAGCGCATCAGCTTGGCGTAGCCGAGGGCGCGCAGGGTCGGCTTGTGGACCTTGGAGACCAGCACGATGGAGTGCACCCGGGAGGGCCGTACGGCGTGCTCGCCCGGCTCCTCGGCGAGGGCGATCTCCTCGGCGACCCGGTCGTAGTGGCGGCGGATCGCGGTCATGGTGGCGTAGAAGATCACCATGCCGAGCAGGGCGACCCAGGCGCCGTGGGTGAACTTCGTCAGCAGCACGACGACGAGGACCAGGCCGGTGAGGAAGCCGCCGAAGGTGTTGATCGCCCGGGAGCGGATCATGTGGCGGCGCTTGGCCGGGTCGGTCTCGGTCGCCAGGTGGCGGTTCCAGTGCCGGACCATGCCGATCTGGCTGAGGGTGAAGGAGACGAAGACGCCGACGATGTACAGCTGGATCAGCTTGGTGGAGTCGGCCCCGTAGATGTAGACCAGCACCGCCGCGGCGCCGGCCAGCAGCACGATGCCGTTGGAGAAGGCGAGCCGGTCGCCGCGGGTGTGCAGCTGGCGCGGCAGGTAGCGGTCCTGGGCGAGGATCGAGCCGAGCAGCGGGAAGCCGTTGTAGGCGGTGTTCGCGGCCAGGAAGAGGACGAGCGCGGTGGCGGCGGCGAGCAGGATGAAGAGGAACGATCCGTTGCCGAAGACCGCCTCGGCCACCTGTGAGATGACCGGGTTCTGGGTGTAGCCGTCGCCGACCGGCACGCCGTTCTTGAGCAGGTCGGTGGCCGGGTTCTCGGCCATCCGGACCTTGGTGACCATGGCCAGGCCGATGATGCCGCAGAACATGGTGACGGCCAGGCCGCCCATCAGGGCCAGCGTGGTGGCGGCGTTCTTCGACTTCGGCTTGCGGAAGGCGGGGACGCCGTTGCTGATCGCCTCGACGCCGGTGAGCGCGGCGCAGCCGGAGGAGAAGGCCCGCAGCAGCAGGAAGACCAGCGCGAAGCCGGCGAGGCCCTGGTGCTCGGCGTGGATGGTGTAGTCGGCGGTGGGGGCCTTCATGCTGTCGCCCGCGACCAGGCCGCGGTAGGCACCCCAGGCGATCATCAGGAAGACGCCGCCGACGAACACGTACGTGGGGATCGCGAAGAGCTTGCCCGACTCCTTGACGCCGCGCAGGTTCATCAGGGTGAGCAGCACGATCACCACGACGGCGCAGATGGTCTTGTGCTCGATGATGAACGGCACGGCCGAGCCGAGGTTCTCGATGCCGGAGGAGATCGAGACCGCGACGGTCAGGACGTAGTCGACGAGCAGGGCGCTGGCGACGGTGAGGCCGGCCTTGGGGCCGAGGTTGGTGGTGGCGACCTCGTAGTCGCCGCCGCCGCTGGGGTAGGCGTGGACGTTCTGGCGGTACGAGGCGACCACCGTGAACATCAGCACGACGACCGCGACGGCGATCCACGGGCTGAACTTGTAGGCCGACACGCCGGCCACGGAGAGGACGAGGAGCACTTCGCCCGGCGCGTACGCCACCGAGGAGAGCGGGTCGGACGCGAAGACGGGGAGTGCGATGCGCTTGGGAAGAAGGGTTTCTCCCAGCTTGTCGCTGCGCAGCGCCTGCCCGATGAGGATCCGTTTCGGCAGGTCGGTCAGTTTGGACACGCAGAGGATCGTAAGGGTTCGGTATTGACCGCGCCCACCCGCCACCCACCAGTAACGGAAATCGGATTCCGGGCGATCACCGGTTCCGGTGGGTGACGGCAGAGGTCACAGGTGCAGGTGTGCCGGGAGGGACCGGTGGCCGTTGGAGATGAAGGAATCGACCGGCTCCAGCAGCTCCGGGGCGACCGCGAGGGTCAGTTCGGGGAACCGCTCGAAGAGCGCTGGCAGGGCGACGGCCGCCTCCAGCCGGGCCAGCGGGGCGCCGATGCAGAAGTGGACGCCATGGCCGAAGGCGAGGTGTTCCTTAGTGGCACGTGTCACGTCGAAGACGTCGGGACGGGTGCCCTCGCCGTACCGCTCCGGGTCGCGGCCGGCGGCCGCGTAGGCCGCGAGGATCGCGTCGCCCTTGCGGAGGGTGACGCCGCCGTCGAGCTCGATGTCCTCCACGGCGTAGCGCAGCGGCAGGTTGGCGACGGGCGTCTGGACGCGGAGGGTCTCCTCGACGACGTCGTCCCAGCCGGCCTTCCCCGCGCGGACCAGGGCGAGCTGCTCGGGATGGGTGAGCAGGGCGTGGATGGCGTTGTCGAGGAGGTTGACGGTGGTCTCGTGGCCGGCGCTGATCACCAGCAGCAGGGTGTCGAGGAGTTCCTGCTCGCTGAGCCGGGTGTCGCCCTCGTCGTCGCGCGCGGCGATCAGGGCGCTGGTCAGGTCGTCGCCGGGCTCGGCGCGCTTGGCGGCGACGAGTTCGCCCAGCAGCCGGTACATCTCGGTGTAGGTCGCGGTGACCTCCTCGGGGTCGGCCGAGGTGTGGAAGATCGAGTCGACGCAGCGGCGCAGGCCGGCGCGCAGTTCCTCGTCCCCGACGCCCATCAGCTCGCAGATGACCTGGATGGGCAGCGGGTAGGCGTAGCCCTCGCGGAGGTCCACGGTGGCGCCGGGGCCGTGCGTGGCGAGGCCGTCGAGGAGCTCCGCGGTGATCTTCTCGATGCGGGGGCGCATGCCGGCGGTGCGGCGCGCGGTGAGGGCCTTGGCGACGAGGCCGCGCAGCCGGCGGTGGTCACTGCCGTAGGCGGTGAACATGTTCTGCACCGCGACCCAGGTGAACAGCGGCCACTCCGGGGAGATCTCGCCGTTGATCCAGGCGGGCCAGTGCCGGCGCGGGTCCTTGGAGACGCGGGGGTCGGTGAGCAGGCGCTTGAGCAGCGCCTGGGAGCTCACCGCCCATGCCACCACGCCACCAGGGAGCTCCACGGGGGTCGCCGGCCCGCGGGAGCGGACGCGGGCGGCCTCGCCGTGGACGTCCCGGCCGGAGGGGTCGATCCGGAGGGGCGGGAGGGAAGGTTCCATCGGCTGTCTCCAGGGGTCTCGGCGGGGGGCTCGACGGGTGTCCCGGCGGGTGTTTCGGCGGGGAGTCCGGCAGCGCGCGCGGCGGCCGGTTCCGGCGCCCGCGCGGGGACGGGCTGCGGCGGGAAGCGGACGGGCAGCGCGGTCAGCGCGCGGTGGAAGGGGCCGGGCCGCCACACCAACCGGTCGTCGGGTACGGCCAGTTCGAGGTCGGGGAGCCGGTCCAGGAGCCGCTCGACGGCGACGGAGGCGATGAGCCGGGCGGGGTCCTTGGCCGGGCAGTGGTGGGGGCCGGCGCTCCAGGCGAGGTGGGCGCGGTTGCCGGTGCGCTGCCCCGAGTGCCGCTCGGGGCGCAGCGCGGGGTCGGTGTTGGCGGCGGCGAAGCTGACGACGACGGGGTCACCCGCGCGCAGCCGCACGCCCGCGAAGTCCAGGTCGGCCGTGGGGTAGTGGACGCCGTAGTTGGCCATCGGCGGGTCGAGCCACAGGACTTCGTCGAGCGCGTCGTCCACGGGCATGCTGCCGCCGGCCAGATCGCCCGCGAAACGGTCGTCGCACAGCAGCAGGCGCAGCGCCCCGGCGACGAGGTTCTGCTGTGGCTCGGTGCCCGCGCCCATGAGGACGACGATCTGGTGGATCATCTCCTCGTCGGTGAGCCGGGCCGGGTGGGCCATCAGCCAGGAGGTCATGTCGGCGCCGGGCTGCCGCCGTTTGATGCCGATGAGTTCGGTGAGGGTGGTGTAGACGAGGGTGTTGGCGCGTTCGGCGTCGACGCCGTCGAAGATGCCGGACATGCCCTCGACGAGGCGGTCGCCGAGCTCGGGCGGGCAGCCGAAGAGCTGGTTGAAGACGAGCAGCGGCAGGACCTTGGCGTAGGAACCGAGCAGGTCGGCCTCGCCGAGCGCGGTGAAGCGGTCGATGAGGGTGTCGGCGCTGCGCTCGACGTAGCCGCGCAGGGCGTTGGGGTCGATGCGCTCCAGGCTGTCGGTGACCGCGCCGCGCAGCCTGCGGTGCTGCTCGCCGTCGGTGAACAGGCAGTTGGGCCGGTAGGCCATCATCGGCACGACGGGGTTGTCCGGCGCGATGCGGCCCTCCGCCAGGTCGCGCCAGCGCCGCGGGTCCTTGGCGAACGTGCCGGGGCTGCGCAGCACTTCGAGGGCGGCACGGTAGTCGGTGACCAGGTGCGCCGGTACGCCGGGGGCGAGTTCGACGGGCACGACGGGCCCGTGGGCGCGCAGCCGCCGGTAGACGGCGTGCGGGTCGGCGGCGAACTCCGGTCCGTGCAGCGCGGTCGCGCCCCGGTGGGCGGGGCACTGCCCGGTGCCCGGGGCGGGGCGGTGGTTCACACGGGCTCCCGGGTGATGGTGCGGGTGTGGAGCAGGTGGTCCACGAGGGTGATCAGGGCGCGGGTGGCGGAGCGGCGGTCCCGGGCGTCGCAGGTGACCAGCGGGGTCTCGGGGAGCAGGTCCAGGGCCTCGCGGATCTCCTCCTCGGGGTGCGCGGGGGCGTCGTCGAAGTGGTTGACGGCGACCGCGTACGGCAGGTCGTGCTCCTCCAGCAGGCCCATGACGTCGAAGGACTGCTCCAGCCGCCGGGTGTCGGCCAGGACGACCGCGCCGAGGGCGCCCTGGGTCATGTCCAGCCACAGCCGGGTGAACCGCTGCTGGCCGGGGGCTCCGAAGAGGTAGAGGACGAGGCCGTCGTTGATGGTGATGCGGCCGAAGTCCATGGCGACGGTGGTGGTCGTCTTGCCGGCGGTGCCGGCCAGGTCGTCCAGGTGCGCGCCGGCCTGGGTCATCGTCTCCTCGGTGCGCAGCGGCCGGATCTCGGAGAGGGCCCCGACGAACGTGGTCTTGCCCACCCCGAAGTGACCGACGACGAGCACCTTCGCGGCGGTGCGCACGGTCCGTGGCAGGTAGACGCCGCTGTCGTGTGCGCCGCCGTCGCGGACGCCGCTGTCACGGACGCCGCCGTCACAGGCGAGCGCGGAGTCCATCGAGCACCTCCTGGAGGATCTGGGCCTCGGGCAGCTGGGCCGAGGGGATGGGGGCCCGGGTGGCGAGGTGGCCGCTGTCCACCAGATCGCCGAGGAGCACCTTGGTGACGCTGACCGGAAGGCCGAGGTGGCCGGCGATCTCGGCGACGGAGAGGGCGCCGCCGAGGCAGAGCTCCATCATGCGGCGCTTCTCCGGGCTGAGTCCGGCCAGCGGCCGGTCGCTGTGCGCCATGACCAGGGTGACCAGGTCGAAGGTGTTGCGCGTGGGGTGGGACCGGCCGTCCGTGACGACGTACGGCCTGACGAGTCCCCGCTCGCGCCGCGGCGTCGCCGGGGTCATGCCGGACTGCCCGGGCCCTGCCAGCCGGTGTCCTGCCGCGGCGGGGTGCTCAGTTCCTTGCCGAGGCCCGCGACGGTCTTCTGCATGCGGAAGGTGACGGCCTCCATGTCGACGTTCTCGGTGGCCGAGACGGCGAGGTAGGCGCCGGGTCCGGCGGCGATGAGGAAGACGTAGCCGTGGGCGAACTCGATGAGGGTCTGCCGCCAGGGGGTGTCGCGGGGGGCGGGGTGGGTGCAGAAGTCGGCCGTGGAGCGGCTGATCGACTGGAGGCCGGAGAGCGCGGCGGCCTGGCGTTCGGCCTCGTCCCGGGCGATGCCGGCGGAGTGGGCGCGCAGCATGCCGTCGGCGGAGAGCAGGATCGCGTGGCGGGCCTCGGGGATCTTGACGACCTCGTCCAGCATCCACGCCAGGTCGTTGTTCAGGTGGTCGTTCACGCGGAGGGGTTCCCTTCGTCTTCTGCGGGGGCCGGGAGCGGGCCGGGGAGCGGGGTGCCGGACGCGGGGGTGCGTCCGGAGCGGGTGCCGCGGGCGAACGCGCCCATGCGGCGGGCGGTCTCCTCGGGCGACCGCTCCGCGGGAGCGGGCGCCTCGGCGGCGGGCGTCGCGGCGGTCGGCCGGGGAGCGGGGTGGCCCGCGGACCCGGGGCGGCGCCGGCGGCGCTTGGGCAGACCGCCGGCGGTGGTGGCGCGGGGCGGCTCGGGCGCGGGGTGGCCTGCCGGCCCGGGTACGGGCTCGGGGGCGGCCCCGGCCGGATCCGCCGCCGACGCGAGGTGGTCCGCCGGGCCTGGCCCGGGTGCGGGGACGGCCCCGGACGGCTCCGGTGCCGAGGCCGGCTGCGCTGCCGGCGCGGGCGCGGGACGGTCCGCCGGGTAGGCGGCGGACGGCCCGGTGGGCTCCGCAGCCGGGTGACCCGACGGCGCGGACCCGGACGGCCTCCGGGCCTGATACCAGGCCGGGGTGGTCCCGGACGGTCCGTCCACCGGATGGCCGGCCCACGGGGACGCGGAGGCGGCCTCGTCCGGCTCCCAGGCCGACCGGTCCGACGGGGCGGCGGACGGCCCGGGCGCGGGACGACCCGCCGTCCCCGGCCGGGCGGGCCACTCCGGCGCGGGCGCCTGACGGCCCGTCGGTTCGCCGGACGGCGCGAACGGCTCCGGCGCCTGGCGGCCCGCCGGACGGGCGGGCACCCCAGGGGCCCCCGGGCCCGCCGGCGAGGCGGACGGCGGCGTCCGGTGCGTCCCTCCGCTCCGCGGAGCCGCCGTGCGCCCCGGCGCCGCCAGCGGCACCGTCCCGGGCCCGTCGAGGTCCAAGTGGTTCAGCAGCGCGACGGGCAGGAACAGGACGGCCCGCACACCGCCGTACGGCGAGCGGGTGTCCACGGAGACGCTGAAGCCGTAGCGGGCGGCGAGCGCCCCGATGACGGGGAAGCCGAACTGCGGCGGGTCGCCGAGCCGGGAGACGTCCACGCCCCGGCGGCCGGACAGCAGCGCGACGGCCCGTTCCACCTCCTCGCGGTCCATGCCCACGCCGGCGTCGTCGATGACGACGCACGCGCCGTTGTGCACCGGCTGGAGGCTGACCTCGACGGTGGTGTTGGGCTGCGAGTGGCGGGCGGCGTTGTCGAGGAGCTCGGCGACGGCGAGCACGACGGGCTCCACCGCGCGGCTGACGACGGCGAGCGTCTCACCGGCCGGGCCGTGCACCCGGACGCGGCGGTAGTCGCGGATCCGGGACGTGGCGCCGCGCACGACGTCGGTCAGCGGCGAGGCGACGCGCTGCCGGCCGGGCCACGAGCCGCAGAGCACGCCGATGGCCTGGGCGCGGCGGCCGAACTGGGAGTTGGTGTGGTCGATCTCCAGCAGGTCGCGCAGCACTTCGGGGTCGTCGTGCCGGTCCTGCATGGTGGAGATGGCCAGTTGCTGCTCATGCGCGAGGCCCTGGAGGGCGCGCATGGAGGCCCGCAGCGCCGCCTTGGCGGACTGGTCGGCACGCACCTGGGCCTTGTCCACGGCCCGGGCGAAGTGGTCCATCACGGCCTGGAGGCTGTGGGCGAACGCGGTGCCGGCGAGCCGGTCGTCGAGGATGCCGGGCAGCGGCACGGCGGTGTCCGCCGAGTCCGTGACGGCCGGCAGCCGCACGTCGACCAGACGGGCGGCCTCCTCGTCGCGCGCCCGCACGCTCTCCTCCAGCGCGGCGGCGCGGGCCCGCAGCGCGGCGGCGATCCGGCGCTGGCGCACCAGCAGGACCACCGCGGCGACCAGTGCCACGGCCAGGCACCAGATCCCCGCTCCCGATATGTGATGTGACATCAATTCCTCTTGGACGCCGGTTCGTGCGGGCGGCGGGACGGGGTCGCTGCGTCCTGACGTCCCGTCCAAAAGCGGAATACGCGGATCATCCAACCACACCCGTGACCCTGCATCCGTTCTCGTTCTCGAATACCGAACAAACAAGCGCCTCCTGTCCGCCCATGCCGGGGCGAGCAGGAGGCGACAGGGGGTTTTCGGTCGGCATTCGGCCGGATTCCGGCCGGGATCCGGCCCGAACGGCGTCCGGGAAGGACGAGCTGACCTGCCGTCAGGCGGAGAGGCCGATCTTCAGGGCGGTGGCGATCCCGGTGGCCCGGCGGGCCTGGTAGGCGACCGCGGCGAGGTTGTCGGGGTGCACGTTGCCCGGCTGGTTGTGGGTCACGCTGCTCGCGCCGTACGGGTTGCCGTTGGCCTTCTCGAACTGGACCGGGTCGGTGAAACCGGGCGGCACGATGATCGCGCCCCAGTGGTAGAAGGTGTTGTTCAGCGCCAGGATGGTGGATTCCTGGCCGCCGTGCGCGTTGTTGGTCGAGGTGAAGGACGAGACGACCTTGTTGGTCAGCTTGCCCTGGAACCAGATCCCGCCGGTCGTGTCCAGGAACTGCTTGAGCTGGGCGGCCGGCAGACCGAAGCGGGTGGGCGTGCCGAAGAGGATCGCGTCGGCCCAGACCAGGTCGTCCAGTGTGGCCTCGGGCACGTCCTCGGTGGCCGCCGCGTGGGCCGCCCAGGCCTCGTTGGCCTCGACGGCGCTCTTCGGGGCGAGCTCGGCGACCTTGCGGAGGCGCACCTCGGCACCGGCCTTCTCGGCCTCGGCCGCGGCGGCCTCCGCCATCTTGTGGATGTTGCCGGTGGACGAGTAGTAGATGACGGCGACGTTGGTCATGGCCGAGCGGACTCCTTGATGTCGAAGGTGTCGAAGGTGTCGAACCGGTCGAGCGGTGTCGGCACATGGTGAGGGGTTACCGTGCGAACGGCCAAGCCGGGGCCCGCAGTCAGTCAACTCGCCGCTTCCCGGAGCACGTCCGGATTCCGGACCCCGAAGGCCCCCGAATGTGACGAAGTAGGGCAGGGCCGTTCGACGCCGGGGCGCTCCCTTCCTAATGTGCGTGCTGCGGTTGGGTGTTCCGTGTTGTGGGAGAAGGGGACGCGTCCATGGGAGACAGCAAGGCCGGTCCGGCCCCGGGGGGTCTGGACGCCCTGGCCGCCGAGGGCGTCGCACCCTGGCTCGGCGGGCTCCGCCGCTCCCTGCTCACCTCCGGCCTGCTGCCGGAGCTGCTCACCGGGGCGGGCCTGCGCGGCGCGTCCTTCGGCCCGGAGGGCCTGGCCGCCGACGCCGTGGAGGACGACGGCTGCCGGGAGCAGCTGTCGCTGCTGGCGCGCCGCCCGGCCGCGCCGGACACGGCCGTCCTGGCGCTGTGCGCCTACGACCTGCGCTCCGCGTGCGACGTCCTGCGCCCGGCCTTCGACGCGGGGCACGGCTCGGACGGCTGCGTGTCCATGGACGTGGACGCCGCCCTGGCCCACGACACCGAGGGCACCGTCGCGGCCGCCGAGGAGCTGCACCGCGCCGCGCGCCGGAGCAACGCCCTGGTCAAGATCCCGGCCACCGGCCAGGGCCTGGCCGCGGTCCGCGCCTGCCTGGGCCGGGGCATCGGCGTCCACGTCACGGAGATCTTCTCCGTGCGCCGCTACGGGCAGGCCCTCGACGCCTGTCTGGACGGGCTGGAGGACGCCCGCACGGCCGGGCACGACCTCGCCGCCCTGCCCGTGTGCACCTCGCTGGCGACGGGCCGGATCGAGGCGGGCGTCGACGAGCGGCTCACCGTCCTCGGCACGCCCGGCGCGCTCGCGCTGCGCGGCACGGCGGCGCTGGCCGTGGCCCGGCTCGCCTACCGGCTCTACGAGGAGCGGCTGGGCACGGCCTGCTGGCGGCGGCTCTCGGCCGCCGGGGCCCGTCCGCCGCGGCCGCTGTGGGAGACCGCCGGTCCGGCGGGCGGCGCCCGCGACGAACTGCGCCACGCGGAGACCCTGGTGGCCTGGGGCACCGGCGTCGTCCTGTCCCCCGCCGCGCTGGCGGCGGCCGCCGCCGGCGCCCGGCCGGAGGGGGACACGCTGACCTGCCGTCACCGCGAGGCGGCCGCCCTGGTGGCGGAGGTGGAGGGGCTCGGCGTGCCCTTCGAGGACACCGCGGCCGAGCTCGCGGGGGCCCGGCTGGAGCAGCTCACCGGCGCCTGGCGGGCACTGCGGCGGGCGGTGCGGGAACAACTCGGCGCCGGCGGACGCTGACGAGTGGCCCAGCCCTCACGATTCCACCTTGCGGCACCTGAACGCCTCGCATAACTTGACCGCTTGGTGGAGTAGGTGCCACTGAGGGGGATCAGGGCTTACAGGCCGGGGGGCCTGGGGCTCATGACGTGCGGTGACGCACGGTCAGCACCAAGGAGGGGCGCGTGTCGCAGAAGTCGGATGCCGGGGTGTTCGCCGTACTGGAGCTACTGGACGGCGGGGCGCCGCCGGACGAGTTCGAGATGCTCGTGGACGACGCCCGGCGGTCCGGCGCGGGGGCCGAGGAGCTGGCCGCCCTGGAGCGGGCCAAGCGGCTGGGGCTGTCCGTGCGCGCCCGGGCCGAGAACGAGCAGCAGCGCCTGGCCGACCTGTCGGCCCTCTTCGAGACCGGCTTCGACATGGCCGTCCCGCGGGACCTCGACTCGCTGCTGAAGATCGTCCTCCGGCGGGCCCGGGTGCTGCTCTCGTCCGACCTGGCCTGGATCGGCCTCTACGACGACGAGGAGGGCCGGCACATCATCCGCGCCTCGGACGGCCACATCACCGACCGGAACATCGGCCTGCGGCTGGACCCCGGCATCGGGCTGGGCTCGGCCACGACCCGGGAGCGGAACCCGGCGCCCTTCTGGACGCCCGACTACCTCGCCGACGAGCGCATCCCGCACAGCCCGTCCGTGGACGACGTCGTGCGGGTCGAGCGCACCCGCGCCATCCTCGCGGTGCCGCTGTCGCGCGGCAGCGGGCCGGTCGGCTCGCTGTACGTGGGCGAGCGCAAGGTGCGCCACTACGCGCCGGACGAGGTGGCCCTGCTGCGCTCGCTGGCGGACCTGACCAGCGTGGCCATCGAGCAGGTGCGCCTCGTCGAGCGGAACGCCGCGCTGATCGCCGCGCTCGAACGCCGCACCACCACGGTGGAGGCCGGCCTGCGGGACGTGCGCGGGCTGAGCGAGACCCACCACCGGCTTATCGAACTGGTGTTGGACGACGGAGACTTGCACACCCTGACCGACGAGGTCCGCCGGGAGCTCGACGCCCACGCGTGCGTCTACTCCGCCGACGGCACCCCCCTCGCGACGGCGGGCGAGGCACCGGTGTGCGCGGCCGACCCGGCGACGCTCTCGCGGCTGGGCGCGCTCGCCCCGCGCAGACCCGCCGAACTGGGCGACGGCGTCTGGGCCGTCCCCCTGGCCGCCGGCACCGGCCACCTGGGCACCCTGGTGCTGCGGCCGAAGCGGCCGTGGAGCCCGGAGGACGAGCAGCTGCTGCCGCTCGTCGCCCAGGCCGTCTCCGTCCAGCTCCTGGTGGAGAACAGCCGCACGGCCATCACCGAGGGCCAGATCCGCGACGACTTCCTCGGCGACCTGCTGAGCGGCCCCCAGCGGCCGCGCCCCCAACTGGAGCAGAGCGCCCGCCGGCTGGGCATCGACCTGCGCCGGGAGCACGTCGTCGTGGTGGCCCGGCCCGAGGGCGAGGCGCACGGCAAGCCGGCCGTGTGGGCGTCGTCGTACGCCTACCGGCAGAAGGGCCTGCGCAGCATGCACAACGGCCACGCCGTGCTCCTGCTGCCCGGCGGCGACCCGGGTGCCGCCGCCCGCGCGGTGTCCGCCGAGCTGTCCCCGCTGCTGGGCCACCCGGTGACCGTGGCCGCGGCGGGCCCGGTCGGCGATCCGGCCGCGGTCCGCGACGGGTTCCACGAGGCACTGCGCTGCCTGGACGCGATGACGGCGCTGGGCGCCACGGGACAGGCCGGATCCCTGCGCGACCTGGGCTTCCTCGGCGTCCTGCTGTCGGACGGGCACGACGTCGGGGCCTTCGTGCACTCCTCCATCGGCGCCGTCATCGACTACGACGAGCAGCGGTTCACCGACCTCACCCGCACCCTGGAGGCGTACTTCGAGGCGGGCGGCAGCCCGACGAACGCGGCCAAGCGGCTGCACGTCCACCCCAACACCGTCGCCCGCCGGCTGGAGCGCATCGGCGAACTGCTGGGCCCCGAGTGGCAGGCCCCCGAGCGCGCCCTGGAGGTGCAGCTGGCGCTGCGCGTGCACCGGGTGCGCGCCGTCCTCGACCACACGGGCGCCACGGGGGACGGCGCTCAGGAGGCCTGACCCAGGCACTCGGCCTCCTCGTCGGCCCCGGCCGTCTCCGGCCGGGTCAGCACGCGCACCGCGTGCGCGGCCGAGGCCAGCGTGGTGTGCCGGTGCCAGCCGCCGAAGGAGCGGCCGGCGAAGTCGCGGATGCCGACCTCGTCGGCGACCTCCGTGAAGTCCCGGCGCACCCGCCCCATCAGCCGGCTCAGCCGCACCAGGGCGGCCGGCGGCACGTTCAGCAGGTCGGTGAGCCACAGCTCGGACGGCCACCGCCCGGCGCCGTCGCCCAGGCCCAGCAGCAGCATGTCCCGGCGCCGGGCGGGCCCGCCGGGGGCCGTGCGCCGGCCGGGCAGGCCGACGCGGACGGCGGCGGTCAGCGAGGTGCGCACGCTGCGCCGGTCGTCGTGGTCGCGCCACAGGACGGGCCGGCGCAGGTCGCGGGCGGCGCCCATGATCTGGTGGGCGGGCAGCGCCTCGCCGCCGCGCCCCGGCAGGGTGGGCTCCGCGGGCGCCAGCCGCAGGGAGCCGCCGACGCGGGCCAGCACCGGGACGCCCGCGGCCCGCAGCCGGTGGAGGGCGGCCAGCGCGTCCGACTCCCGGGCGTCCATCACCACGGGCCGCACCGGCATGCCCCAGTCGCGCATCATCCCGACGTACGCCTCGACCGCGCACTCCCCCAGCGTCTCGGCGCGCACCGAGTCGGGGATCGACGCCTGGCGGCGGCGCAGCGGGTCGTCGAGCCAGGACTCGGAGAGGAACAGCCGCCAGTTGACCGGGACGGCGAAGTCGTCGGAGGCCGCCCAGACGCCCACGGCCTGCTGGGCGTTGATCACCTGGCCCCGGACCGGGCAGAAGCGGCGCTCGACCCCCACCGAGTTGTCGCCGGCCTTGGGGATCACCATGGGCCGCACCACCCAGGCCTGCGGCGGCGCGATCCGCGCCGTGTACGCGGCGAGCGCCCGGCGCACCGGCTCCCAGTCCCAGGTCGAGCTGGAGACGAAGTGGTGCAGGCTCTGCTCGGCGGCCGGGCCGCCGCTCAGCGCCGCGATGTTGCGGATGGACTTGCGCCCCCGCGCCGCCAGCAGCCCCCGCAGGTACGCCTCGCCCCGGCGGCGCTGGTCGCTGCGCGGCAGCGAGGCGAACAGCGGCCCGCTCAGCTCGGCGAGCAGCAGCTCCCGCTCCTGCGGACCCGCCGCCATGGAGCGCCGACGTCCGGTTCCTCTGTGCAGAGCCGTGCCGTTCATCGCTCTCCCCCACTCCGTTGTCACACGCCGATCGGGCCGTGCACCACCCTCCCCCGCACCCACCGTCCGGCCCCAGGTGCGCGGGGCACCCGGCTGACCTGCCGGGGAGTGGTCCGGCCACCAGACGGGCCCGCGGGGCCGCCGGCGGCCCCGGCGCGGCTCCGCGAGGGGTGTGGCGGGACCACCACACCCCCGGGAAAAGCCGGGCGGAACGGGGCGTGCGGCCGGACGGCGGGTCCGGGGGGTGGGGCCCCGGGACGTTGCGGCTACCGTGGTGACGTGCGTCGACGGGAACGAGACTCCCGTGGACACGGTCGAATCGGTGCCACCGGGCCGCCGCAGCAGGGAGCGGACGTCCGAAGCGCCGGCTGGCTCAACTGAGCAGGAAGAAGTGAGCAGGGTGTTGGTGCAGGTCAACGCGGAATTCCGGAGTACGGGGCAGGCGTCGTGCACATTGTGATCATGGGGTGCGGGCGAGTGGGCTCGGCCCTCGCCCAGACCCTGGAGCAGCAGGGCCACACGGTCGCCGTGATCGACCAGGACCCGACCGCCTTCCGGCGCCTGGGCTCCGGTTTCGGCGGGCGGCGGGTGACCGGTGTCGGCTTCGACCAGGACACCCTGCGCGAGGCGGGCATCGAGGAGGCGGGCGCCTTCGCCGCGGTCAGCAGCGGTGACAACTCCAACATCATCGCGGCCCGGGTGGCCCGCGAGATGTTCGGCGTGGAGAACGTGGCGGCGCGCATCTACGACCCGCGCCGCGCCGAGGTCTACCAGCGGCTCGGCATCCCGACGGTGGCCACCGTGCGCTGGACCGCGGACCAGATGCTGCGCCGGCTGCTGCCGTCCGGCGCGGAGCCGCTGTGGCGCGACCCCACCGGGGGCGTCCAGCTGGCCGAGATCCCTGCCTCCGAGGCGTGGATAGGGCACCGGATCAGCAAGCTCCAGGAGGAGACCGGCGTACGGGTCGCGTTCCTGACCCGGCTGGGCGAGGCGATGCTGCCGACCTCCGCGACGGTGCTTCAGGAAGGCGACCTGGTGCACGCGATGATGCGCACCGACGAGGTCGAAAAGGTGGAGGCCGCGTTCGCGCAGGGCCCCGAGGAAGGCGGTCACTGATGCGAGTCGCCATCGCAGGGGCCGGTGCCGTCGGCCGTTCCATCGCCGGCGAGCTGCTGGAGAACGGGCACGAGGTCCTGCTCATCGACAAGGCCCCGTCCGCCATCTCGGTGGAGCGGGTGCCGCTGGCCGAGTGGCTGCTGGCCGACGCGTGCGAGATCACCTCGCTCGATGAGGCCGCGCTCCAGCGCTGCAACGTGGTCATCGCCGCGACCGGTGACGACAAGGTCAACCTCGTGGTGTCGCTGCTGGCCAAGACGGAGTACGGCGTGCCGCGCGTCGTGGCCCGGGTCAACAACCCCAAGAACGAGTGGCTGTTCAACGAGTCGTGGGGCGTGGACGTCGCCGTCTCCACCCCGCGCCTGATGTCCGCGCTCGTCGAGGAGGCCGTGAGCGTCGGCGACCTGGTGCGCCTGCTGCGCTTCAGCCAGGGCGACGCGAACCTGGTCGAGCTCACGCTGCCGCCGGAGGCCGCGCTCGCGGGCACCCGGGTCGGCGACGTGGACTGGCCCGAGGACACCTCCCTGGTCACCATCATCCGCGGCAACCGCGTCCTGACCCCCGCCAAGGAGGACGCCCTGGAGGCAGGCGACGAGCTGCTGTTCGTCGCGGCCCCGGCGCGGGAGGAGCAGCTGGAGGACCTGCTGTCGGTGCGGCGCGAGGAGAACGCCGACTGACGGTCCGCCCGTCCTACGGAAAAGGCCCCGGGTTCCCGGGGCCTTTTCCGTAGGACGGTTTCAGAGGGCCTTCTCGGCCTTCTCGCGCTCCGCGCGGCGGGCCTCCTCGGCCTCCATCTCCGCGAACACGTCGATCGGAGGCGGGGCCTTGGCCAGGAAGATCCAGGTCAGATAGACCGAGAGCAGCATCGGCGGAATGCCGAGCGCCACCTTCACCCAGCCCAGCTGGGTGGCGTCGCCCCACCAGTAGAGCGGGAAGAGCACCGCCGACTTGGCGAGCAGGATCAGCCCCCAGGCCCAACTGGCCTTGGTGTAGGCCCTCTTGCGGCCCGGGTTGCGGGTCCGCCAGGAGAGGTTCTCCTTGAACACCGGCCCGAGGATCAGGCCGAGCAGCGGATAGCCGGCCATGGACGAGACGATGTAGCCCACCGCGAGGCCGAGCGTGTAGAGCATGCCCGGCAGGTAGAAGTTCTTGGCGTCGCCGGACATCATCGCGAACACGGCGCCGAAGGCCACACCGAAGACCCCGCTGAAGGCGTGCTTGAGGGTGTCCTTGCGCACCAGCCGGGCGACGCCGAGGACCAGCGACAGGGCCAGGGCGGCGACGGCGGCCGTGTGGATGTTCCGGCCGACCGTGAAGACGGCGACGAACACCAGGCCGGGAACGGTGGTCTCCACCATGCCGCGGACACCGCCGAACGCCTCGAAGAGCGCCGCCTCGGTGACGGACCGCGAACCTTCGTCGCGGTGTCTGCCGGGCTGGTGGTCCATCGGCTTGTCGAGGGACGACAAGGGCTACTCCTGTCCGAGCGGTCGGAGTTCGTATCGGGGGTTGAACAGCACCCTCCGGCCACGGCTCATCGAGATCCGGCCGGAGGCGATCAGCTTACGGCCAGGCTCTATCCCGGCTATGGAACGGCGCCCCAGCCACACGACGTCCAGCGCGGCCGACCCGTCGAAGAGCTCGGCCTCCAGGGCGGGCACGCCGGCGCGCGGCCGCAGGGTCACGGTCCGCAGCGTGCCGGTCACCTTGACGATCTGCCGGTCGTCGCAGTCGCATATCCGGGTGCAGCCCACCGCTTCCGTGTCCTGCTGCAGCTCGGCGTGGTGCAGCTCCTCCTGTGTGGAGGAAAGCCGGTCGAGCATCCGGCGGAACCGGCCGGAAGGCTTCTCGGAACGGGGTACGGCACTCATGAATCCAGCGTACCGGGGTCCCGGAGCCCCCTCACCGGCCCGCACAGGCTCTCGACGCCTTCACGGCTCGAACCGGTACCCCGTCTCCCCGGCTCCGTGATGCCGCGCCCTCCGGGGGACGCCCCCCGGCCCCCCGGCGGCGCACCCCCGGACCCCGCTCACAGCTCGAACCGGTACCCCATCCCCGGCTCCGTGATGAAGTGCTTCGGATGCGAAGGGTCCTGTTCCAGCTTGCGGCGCAGCTGGGCCATGTAGACCCGCAGGTAGTTGGTCTCCGTGCCGTACGACGGCCCCCAGACCTCCTGGAGCAGCTGCTTCTGGCTCACCAAGCGGCCCGTGTTGCGCACCAGCACCTCCAGCAGGTGCCACTCCGTGGGCGTGAGGCGGACGTCCCGGCCGCCCCGGTTGACCTTCTTCGCCGCCAGGTCGACAGTGAAGACCGCCGTCTCGACGATCGCGTCGTCCCCCGCCGCCGAGGCGCCCGTGGGCTCGGCCCGGCGGACCGCGGCCCGCAGCCGGGCCAGCAGCTCGTCCATGCCGAACGGCTTGGTGACGTAGTCGTCGGCGCCCGCGTCGAGCGCCTCGACCTTCTCGTCCGAGGTCTGCCGGGCGGAGAGGACGAGGATCGGCACCCGGGTCCAGCCCCGCAGGCCCTTGATGACCTCGACCCCGTCCATGTCCGGCAGGCCCAGGTCGAGGATGACCACGTCGGGGTGGCGGGCGGCGGCGAGCTGGAGCGCGGTGGCGCCGTCGGGGGCGGCGTCGACCTCGTACTTGCGGGCCTTGAGGTTGATCACAAGGGCGCGGACGATCTGCGGCTCGTCATCCACCACGAGCACCCGGTTCATGAGGAACCACCTCTGCTGTTCAAGCGGACCCCGCCCTGGGGCCCGGGAAATCGACTGGGACTGCGTTGTCCCGGGGGACACTGCACCCCACAGCGGCTTCGCCGCGGGCCGGCCCCCCGGCCGGAACCACAGGCCCGGCTCACGTGGTGACCTGCGCCGGCAGGTCGGGGCGGACGGGCGCGCGGCCCGCCGCCACCCGCAGGGTGAGGACCATGGTCATGCCGCCGCCGGGGGTGTCCTCCGCCGCGAGCGTGCCGCCCATGGCCTCGGCGAAGCCGCGGGCGACCGCGAGGCCGAGGCCGACGCCGGCGCCGCGCGGCGCGTCGCCGTACCGCTGGAAGGGCTCGAAGATCCGGTCCTTGGCGCTGTCGGGGACGCCGGGCCCCCGGTCGGCCACCCGGACCTCGACGCGGTCGCCCAGCGCGCTGGCCGCGACGTGCACGGGCGTGTCCGCCGGGCTGTACTTCACGGCGTTCTCGACGATGTTGGCGACGCTGCGCTCCAGCAGCCCCGGGTCCACGGCCACCATGGGCAGCGTCTCGGGGATGTCCAGGGTCACGCTGCCCTCCGGGACGCCGCCGAGGGCCATCGGGACGACCTCGTCGATGTCGATCTCGCGGATCAGCGGCGTGACGGTGCCGGTCTGCAGCCGGGACATGTCCAGCAGATTGCCGACGAGGTGGTCGAGCCGGTCGGCGCCGTCCTCGATGCCGGCCAGCAGCTCCGCCTCGTCCTCCTCGGACCAGGCGACGTCGTCGGAGCGCAGCGAGGTGACGGCGGCCTTGATCGCGGCGAGCGGGGTGCGCAGGTCGTGGCTGACGGCCGCCAGCAGGGCCGTGCGGATGCGGTTGCCCTCGTCCAGCCGCCGGGCCCGCTCGGCCTCGCCGACCAGCCGCTGGCGGTCGAGGACGACGGCCGCCTGGGCGGCGAAGGCGGCGAGCACGCGGCGGTCCTCGGCGGGCAGCACGCGCCCGGCGAGGACCAGCGCCATGGTGTCGCCGACGGGCATGTCCACATCGCCGTCCTCGGGCCGCAGCAGCGGCTTGCCGGTGCTGGTGACCACGCTCGCGGCGCAGGTCCACGGATCGACGTCGCTGGCGCGCTCCAGCAGGGCCACGGACTCCATGGCGAAGGTCTCCCGGACCCGCTCCAGCAGCGTCTCCAGGCTGGTGTCGCCGCGCAGGACGCTGCCGGCCAGGAAGGAGAGGATCTCGGACTCGGCGCGCAGGCGCGCGGCCTGGTGGGTGCGGCGGGCGGCGAGGTCCACCACGGAGGCCACGGACACCGCGACGAAGACGAAGATCGTCATGGCGACGATGTTCTTGGGGTTGGTGATCGTCAGCCGGTGGAGGGGTTCGACGAAGAAGTAGTTGAGCAGCAGCGAGCCGAAGGCCGCCGAGGCCAGGGCGGGGAACAGTCCGCCCAGCAGGGCCGCGGCCACCGTCATGCACAGGTACAGCAGCATGTCGTTGGCCAGCCCCAGGTCCGGGAAGCCGTGCGTCAGCACCAGGCTGAGCAGGGCCGGCCCGACGAGGCCGGCCGCCCAGCCGGCGACGATGCGGCCGCGGCCCAGCCGGGCGCCGCGGGCGACGGGCAGCCCCCGGCCCTTGGCGACCTCGTCGTGGGTGACGATGTGGACGTCGAGGTCGGGCCCGGAGTCGCGGGCGACGGTCTGGCCGACGCCCGGGCCGAAGATGTACTGCCAGGTCTTGCGGCGGCTGGAGCCGAGGACGATCTGGGTGGCGTTGACGCCGCGCGCGAACTCCAGCAGCGAGGCGGGCACGTCGTCGCCTATGACGTGGTGGAACGTGCCGCCGAGGTCCTCGACGAGGGTCCGCTGGACCGCCAGTTCCTTGGGCGAGGCCGAGGTCAGCCCGTCGCTGCGGGCGATGTAGACGGCGAGGATCTCGCTGCCGGAGCCCTTGGCGGCCATCCGCGCGGCGCGGCGGATGAGAGTGCGGCCCTCGGGGCCGCCCGTCAGGCCCACGACGATGCGCTCGCGGGCGTTCCATATGGTCGAGACGCTGTGGTCGGTGCGGTACTGCCGCAGGTATTCGTCGACCCGGTCGGCGGTCCACAGCAGGGCCAGCTCGCGCAGCGCGGTCAGGTTGCCGGGACGGAAGTAGTTGGAGAGCGCCGCGTCGACCTTGTCGGGCTTGTAGATGTTGCCGTGCGCCATGCGCCGGCGCAGGGCCTGCGGCGACATGTCGACCAGCTCGATCTGGCCGGCCCGGCGCACCACCTCGTCCGGGACGGTCTCGCGCTGCCGGACGCCCGTTATCGACTCGACGACGTCGCCGAGCGATTCGAGGTGCTGGATGTTGACGGTGGAGATGACGTCGATGCCGGCCTGGAGCAGCTCCTCGACGTCCTGCCAGCGCTTGGTGTTGCGCGAACCCGGGACGTTGGTGTGGGCCAGCTCGTCCACCAGGACGACCTTGGGGCGCCGGGCGAGGACCGCGTCCACGTCCATCTCCGTGAACACGCTGTCGCGGTACGTGAGCTCGCGGCGGGGCACCCCCTCCAGCCCGTGGAGCATGACCTCGGTGCGCGGGCGCCCGTGGTGTTCCACGAAGCCCACGACGATGTCGGTGCCGCGCTCCGCACGGCGGTGCGCCTCGGAGAGCATGGCGTAGGTCTTGCCGACGCCCGGTGCCGCGCCGAGATAGATCCGGAGGTTGCCGCGTCCCATGGCCCCATTGTCTTTCACGTGAGCGGCGGTGACCGGGGCGGTTCTCCGTCCTGAGTGCTGCACTGCCGCAGGTCGACTTTACGGCGGACGGTCGGGACAAATCGGGCGGGGAGCGGGCTTCCGTCAGGTATTGACGCAGCTCTGACGCCTGCGGAGGGTTCGTGACCAGCACGTACGCCCCTTCGGGCGGAAGGGGCGTACGTACCGGGTACGGACGGGTCTAGACCGCGCGGGCGATCTGCTGCCGCACGAAGACGGCCGGGCCGTCGTCGGGGTGCTTGTCCGGGTTGTTCTCCGGGACGGTGAAGTCGCCGATGATGCCCGGCTCGAAGACCAGGGCCATGCTGGAGCCGCCGTAGCTGAAGAAGCCGAGCTCGTCGCCCTTCCGGACCTCGCTGCCCACGGCGAGGCCCGGCTTCCACTGGACGGAGGAGACCTCGTCCATGCCGATGATCACGGCGCACACCATGCGGTTGCCCAGTTCCTCACCGGTCTCGATGAACGCCAGCCCGCGGGTGTTGACGTTGGACTGGTACGCCTGGGAGTGGGTCCAGGTCGTCGGGTCGGGGCTCTCGTCCTCGGCGTGGCTGAACATCAGGCCGGGGACGACCTCCAGGTGCTTGATCGTCCCGCTCACCGGCACGTGCCAGCGGTGGTAGCTGTTGACCGAGAGGAACCCCTGATAGACGTCGCCACCGACGAACCGGCCGACGTACTCGTCCTTGCACTGCTGCCCGTGCAGCATGTTCTCCAGCGAGTAGTAGTGCCCCTTGATCCAGAAGTCGGCGCTGCGCGGCACGTCGCGCTGCATGTTGTAGACCGTGCCGTCGTTCGGGGCCGTGATGACCGAGGGGTCGTCCGCGCCGGCGAGCGGGCGGAACTCGTCCAGCTTGATGTGACGGTGGAAGAACGCGTTGAAGGAGTCGAAGCCCCAGTGGGGCTCGTCCCGGCGGTCCCAGCACTCGTACTCGTAGAGCTTGTTCAGCTCGGCGGCCGACTGCGAGAACCAGCCGTTCTCCCGGGTGCTGAGCACGTAGCGGCTCTCAGGGCTGTCGAGGAAGCGACACCAGTCCTGGAGGATCGCCTGGAGCGCGTTGCCGAACCGCTGGTTGCGGAAGACGACCGAACCGGCCTTGGTCAGCCGCAGATATGCGAAGAGCGCGGACATCGGCAGGAAGATGTGCTTGGTGGGGTCCGGGTCGTAGGCCGGCGCGGTGCGGACGATGATGTTGAGCTTCTGGAGCAGGTCGTCGATGGACGTGACGTGCCGGTGCCGCTCCGGAATCTCGTTGATCATCTGCGTCACGTACATCCGGACGATCCCGTCGGAGTACAGCATCTCGGCGAGGTCCTTGACGGGCTTGACGAACTCCTCCTTGGCGTCCGCCGCCCGCTGGGTGAGGTTCCGGTGCCATTCGTCGATGGCGTCGGGGTTGCGCGGCAGATAGCCGCCGGCCCGGCCGAAGGTGGTCTGGTAGCGCGCGTGCAGTTCCTCTGTGCTCAGGACAGCGGTCACGTCCGCGTTCTCCTCAGGGCTCGTTTTCCGGGAATTCCCGGGGCTGGCGAAGGGAGTTGATCCAGTGCGGGGCACAGCTTGGCCGCGAGGGCTTTGCGGCCACCAGGAGCAATCCGGCCAAAGGGCCGTCGATTTGCGGCGCGCGCCGCTCCGCCGCCCTCGGATAATGGCCGCTTCTCTTCGAACTCCTGAATGTTGAATCCACTCCAACGCGGCACACATATGGCCTGAATTGGACTCCTGCGCCCACTGCGGCACTGGGGATACGGTCGGACTTCGTTTCCGCACGATGAGAGCCGATCGAGGGAGACATTTCCATGACCAAGCCCATGGCCGAGGAAGAGATCGAGGCGCGGTACCAGAACCTGTACGGCCGGGCCGCCGGCTACCTGCCGCGCAATCGAAAGGCCGCAGACGCCTGGGAGGCGGATCTGCTGCGCCGGGCCCGGGTGCGGACGGAGCCCCATGTGCCTTCGGTGCAGGCGCTGGAGGACATGCTCAACAACGACAAAGAGCTCGCGGACCTCGTGGAGCAGACGATCCAGGAGGCGCTGGAGCTGCACCCCCAGGGGATCCAGTGCACCGCCGAGATGCTGACGGGTCTCGACATCATCACGCTGATCGCGCCGCCGTACACGCGGGTCCAGGAGAACCAGATATTCTTCCCGATGTCGGCCCTGTTCCGTTACATGATGGCGGTCGGGTCCGGCTGGGACCTCTTCTGCAGGCAGAACTTCAACGACGCCTTGCGTGCCATCCTGAAGGAATGGTGCGACTTCCTGGACAGTCCGGCGAGCCGCTCCGTCCTCACGACCGAACCGGACGGCTGGCTGGGCCAGGCCGCCTACGAGCAGTTCAAGCTCTACGAGTTCCAGATCAACACCGATGAGCCCTACGGAGGGTTCGCCTCCTACAACGAATTCTTCCACCGGGCGATCAAACCGGAATTCCGGCCCAACGCCGCCCAGCGCGACCCGAAGGCCGTCGTCTCACCCACCGACGGATCGGTGGTCAGGGTCTACCCGGATGCCCGGATGGACGCGACGATCACCCTCAAGGCCCAGCCGTACTCGCTCGAGAAAATACTCGGCGCGTACCCGGACAAGAACATCTTCGACCACGGCGACGTCATCCAGATTTTCCTCTCGGGAGCCGACTACCACCGGTGGCACGCACCCGTGGACGGCGTCGTCGAGTACGTCGAGAAGGTCCCCGGCCTGATGTTCAGCGAGCTGTACGATCCCGTGGTGGACAAGAGCGCCGGTACGCTCTCGCAGGGCTACCAGGCGAACGTCAACACCCGCGGCATCGTGGTCATCCGGAGCGAGAACCCGGACATCGGCAAGGTCTGTGTCGTCCCCGTAGGCATCACCGAAATCTCCTCGGTCGAGATCGGGGTCGGCGTGAACGACCGGGTCGCGCGCGGCGACGAGATCGGCAAGTTCAGTTACGGCGGGTCGAGCATGTGCCTGGTGTTCGAGCGGGGCAAGGTCGACTTCACCGTTCCGCCCGGCGACAAGGACATCGTCACCGACGATGGCGCCCTCGTCTTCGTCAACTCCTCCATCGCCCGGGCCAAGTAGCCGACCGCGCATGAAGGCGGCGTCCTCCCGGAAGGGAGGGCGCCGCCTTTCGTCCCCGCGCTACGGAAGCGTGATGTCCGGCAGCAGCGAGATCTGCCGCTGCACCCCGTCGTCACCGCCCAGCTCCGGGTAGTCCGCCAGCAGATTGTTGCAGAGAGCGACGAGTTCGCCCTTGGGGTTCTTCGTCACGAACTGGTAGTGCTCGAACGGCGGGCCCGCGTGCAGAGGATCGGGCGGGCACACATCGCGCATGTCCTCCTGGGTGAGCGGCGTCCGGACGAGGAGATCGGCCACCGGGTACACAATCCCCTGCATCACCGCGACGAAGCCCCGTTCGAGCCCGTACCGCTCGCTCTCGTGGAACGGCGCGTCGTCCGTGTACGGCGTCATGGGCCTCGCGTAGATCGCGTCGAGCAGCGCCAGGACGTAGCAGTAGACGGCGTTCGAGAACTCCGTCAGCTTGTACACGGGCCGGTCCTTCACCAGCTTGTCGAGGGCCGGGTCGTCCAGCAGCGGCCAGATGACCTCGGAGTCGTCGATGGTGAACTTCTGCTTGCCGTTGTCGTCGCAGACGACGCCGATGCCGTTGAGACCCTTCTGGATCTCCTCGAACTTGGTGAAGTGCGAGGCCTGGAACTTGCCGATGTCCTCGGGCGGATAGTCGTCGTCGCGGACGATCGGGTCGGGCAGGAGGCCGTCCGTCCCGGCGCCTTCCCCCTGGTCCACGATGACCTTCATCGCCTCGATCGCGGAGTCCTTGTCCACGATGATCAGAGGGGTGTCCGAACCGCCGTTGGCGTTCCAGTAACCGCGGTGGTACTGGAACTTCCACAACTCCCTCTTGGCCTTGTCCCAGTCGATGTGCTCCTTGGCCTCACCGGAGCTGAGCCATTCGAGGCCCTTCTCGATGCGCGCGTAGAACTCGCCGAGCGTGTGGTACGGGTGGACGTCCGCGAGGAGTTCGTGCGTCCTGTCCTCGGGCCATTCGATCTGCATGAACGTCCCGATCTGGTCCTTCGAGACGCGGCGCAGGTGGAGCGGCAGGCAGGGACACCGCTGCAGCATGCGTTTGGGGTACGGGTCCGTGAAATCCGTCGAGTACAGGCGGATCGCGTCCCCGCTCCCGATCGCCACCAGCAGATTGCGCACCAGCGTCAGGTGGAGCATCTCCTCGATCGCGACGCCGATCATGGTGTTCTGGGCCGATTTCCCGGCCGCCCACTGCGAATAGCCCTTGGTCTTGATCGAGTAGGTCGCGTAGAGGTAGAGCGGGATCGTGGAGAGCTCCACCTTCGCGGCGGCGACGAGGTGCTGGGTCAGATCTTCCAGGGTGGTGATGGCGGGCGCCGGCCCCGGAGGGCACGGGTCCGCGTCGGGGCAAGGGTTCCCGGTCATCGGCAAACCTCCGGTGTGAAGGGGCTATCGAGCAAGAGGGGTTGCACGGGCTCCGAGCAGGCGCTCGTACGCCGCCCCGCTCAGCTCCCGGGTGACCACCGCGTAGTCACGGCGCCGCAGCGCGAGGAACACAGGCCCCAGCGCGGGCGGTTCGGGCTCCTCGCCCCGGTGGACGGCCGCCAGGTAGGCGTGGACGGGCGCACAGGCCCGCAGCAGCCGGGCCGGCGGCGCGGGCCCGGCACCGTCCTCCGGCCCCGGCCCGTCCAGCACCTCGACGAAGGCCCGCTCGAAGCGGACGAGGTCGATCAACAGGTCGATCCAGGGCTCGCGTTCCGCGCCGGGCGCGGCATCCGGCCGGGTGCGCGCCAGGTGGTCCGCGAAGCCGTCGCTCAGCCCGGCCAGCAGGGGCGACCGGGACGGATGCGCGGCCAGGTAGTCCAGCGCGAACCCGTCGAAGATCTCCTGCCCCAGCAGCCGCACCGACCCCGGGTGCAGTGAGCGCATGCACTCCAGCAGCCGCAGCCGGTAGCCGCGTTGGTAGACGAACAGGCGCTCGCGGGCGGACAGCCGGCGGGACGCGGTGACCATCGCGTCCGGTTCCGCGCCGGACGGGTCGAGGCCGGACGGGTCGAGGAGGGCCTCCTGCATCCAGCGCTGCACCGCCGCAAGGGAAGGGGCGTCAGCCATGGGCACCCCCGGCCGCGGGCGCGACGGCGATCGCCCGGGCCCGGTTCAGCTCGGCCAGCAGCTCGGGGAAGGGCGGCAGGTTCTCGTCCCGCTCCAGCAACGTCGAGACCCCGCCGGTCAGTTCGGTGGCGAGCCGGTACAGCTCCCACACCGGTTCGGCGACCGGCGCGTCATGGGTGTCGATGAGGTGGGTGCCGTGGTCCGTGTGCCCGGCGAGGTGCATCTGCACGATGCGCTCGTGCGGGAGCGCCCGCAGGTACGCCTCGGCGTCGAAGTCGTGGTTGAACGCCGAGACGTGGACGTTGTTGACGTCGAGCAGCAGCCCGCAGTCCGCCTCCTCGGCCATCCCGGCCAGGAACTCCCACTCGGTGAGGGTGGACGCGTGGAACTCGACGTAACTGCTGGGGTTCTCCAGGATCAGCGGCCGTTCCAGCTCGTTCTGCACGACGCGGATCCGGGCCACCACATGGGCCAGCGTCTCCTCGGTGAACGGCAGCGGCAGCAGGTCGTGGGTGTGCACGCCCAGCACGCCCGTCCAGCAGACGTGGTCGGAGACCCAGGGCGCGTCGAGGTCGTCGGCGAGCCTCTTCAGCCGGCGCAGATAGCCGAGGTCGAGGGGGTCGGTGCTGCCGATCGACAGCGACACCCCGTGCGGGATCACGGGATACCGCTCGGCGATCTCGTCGAGCGCCCTCCGCCGGCCGCCCCGGTTGCCGAGGAAGTTCTCCGAGATGATCTCGAAGAACCCCACCGGCGGCCGGTACTGGCGGACATAGGGCAGGTGCGCGGACCGCAGCCCCACCCCGAACCCCAGGTGGGGCAGACCGAGCCGGGCCGCACTCACAGCGGCTGCCGCATGTAGTCGTAGTGCGGCATCCGCTTGTCCGGGATGCCCTCCCCCGGCGAGGGACCGAACGCCTTGCCCGCCGCGTACATCCGCGCCTCGAACAGCCTCCGGGCCTGCTTCCAGACGCTCTTGCCCTTGAGCGGGCCGGCGGAGAAGACCCGGCTCTCGTTGATCGGGCTGGCGCAGCTGCCGTTGTAGCGGCAGTCCTGCTCACCGGGGTGGAACTGCTCGTAGTCGGTGCCCGCGTACCCGCAGCCGCCCTGGCCCCGGCAGGCCCCCTCGCCGTGGCAGACGTGGAAGACGGTGGCGCAGGTGCCCGTGCCCGCCATCGGGGCCCGGCCGGACGCGTCCATCCCTGCACAGGAGTTGAGCCCCATGCAGACGTGCAGTTCCTTCGGGTTCTCCTGCGGGACGGGTGACGGGGACACGTCCGGACACGGACCTTCCCGGGGGATTTCCGTCATGATGTCCGTTCCTCTCCGTTCGGTGACGAGGACGAAGGCCACACCATGCCAGGGCGTACCGGGACGAAGGGAGGGAGCGAACCGGCCAGAGGCGTCGCCCCGCAAGGAACAGGCCAGCGCCCGCCCCGGGTCGGGACGGGCGCCGGTGCCGGATGTCTCGGTTACTTCCCGGCGAGCTCCTTGAGTGCGATGTTGAGCTTGAGCACGTTGACGCGTTCCTCGCCCATGAAGCCCAGCAGCCGGCCGTCGGTGTGGTCCTTGACCAACTGCTCGACCCTGGTGGCCGGCAGGCTGTTGGCCTTGGCCACCCGCTTGGCCTGGAGCTGTGCGTACTGGGGGGAGATGTGCGGGTCGACGCCGGAGGCGGAGGCGGTGAGGGCGTCCGCGGGGATGTCCGACGGGGAGACCCCGTTGAAGGCGGCGACGTCCGCGCGGCGCTGCTTGACGCTGTCCAGCAGCACCCGGCTGTCGGCGGCCAGGTTGTGCCGTCGCCGGTCATCGCGACGAGCTTGCCGCCGGCCTGCTCGCGCTTGATGAGCGCCATCTTGTCCTCGGGCGTGGCCTCCGCCAGGAAGTCGTCGACCCCGGCCTCCTGGGCGATGGACCGGGCCGTCAGCTCGTTGTCGCCCGTGATCATCACTGTCCGGATGCCCATCCGCCGCAGTTCCGCGAACCGCTCCTGCATGCCCTCCTTGACCACGTCCTTGAGGTGGACCACGCCCAGCACCCGGGCGCCGCGGTCGTCCCGGACGGCGACCACCAGCGGGGTGCCGCCGCCGCGCGAGACCCGGGCGACGGTCTCGTGGACCTCCTCGGACACGGTCCCGCCGCCGTCGGTCACCCACTGCGCGACGGCGCCGGCCGCGCCCTTGCGGATGTGCCGCCCGTCCACGTCCACCCCGCTCATCCGCGTCTGCGCGGTGAACGGCACGAACGTCGCCCGCTCCAGCTCGCCCGCGCCGCGGGCCCGCAGCGCGTGCCGCCGCTTGGCGAGGACCACCACGGACCGTCCCTCGGGCGTCTCGTCGGCGAGCGAGGACAGCTGCGCGGCCTCGGCGAGTTCCCCGGCGCCGACCCCGGTCACGGGCAGGAACTCGGCGGCCTCCCGGTTGCCGAGCGTGATGGTGCCCGTCTTGTCGAGGAGCAGGGTGTTGACGTCGCCCGCGGCCTCGACCGCGCGGCCGGACATCGCCAGGACGTTGCGCTGGACGAGACGGTCCATGCCCGCGATGCCGATCGCGGACAGCAGCGCGCCGATCGTGGTCGGGATCAGGGCGACGACGAGGGCCACGAGCACGACGATGCTCTGCTCGGCGTCGGCGTAGAGCGCGAACGGCTGGAGCGTGACGACCGCGATCAGGAAGACGATGGTCAGCGACGCGAGCAGGATGTTGAGCGCGATCTCGTTGGGCGTCTTCTGCCGGGCCGCGCCCTCGACGAGGGCGATCATCCGGTCGATGAACGTCTCGCCGGGCTTGGCGGTGATGGTGACGACGATGCGGTCGGAGAGCACCTTCGTACCGCCGGTGACGGCGGAGCGGTCGCCGCCCGACTCGCGGATCACCGGCGCGGATTCACCGGTGATCGCCGACTCGTCGACGCTGGCGATGCCCTCGACGACGTCCCCGTCCCCCGGGATGACCTGCCCGGCCTCCACCAGGACGTGGTCGCCCGGCCGCAGTCCGGCGGCCGGGACCTCCTCCTCGCGGACGTCCTCCGCGCCGGGCCGCCAGTCGGCCAGGCGGCGCGCCGTGGTCTGCGTCCGGGCCCGCCGCAGGGTGTCGGCCTGGGCCTTGCCCCGGCCCTCCGCCACCGCCTCGGCGAGATTGGCGAAGACCACGGTCAGCCAGAGCCAGGCGGTGATGACCCAGGGGAAGGCGCCGGGGTTCCGCACTGCCGACAGGGTGGTCAGGACCGCCCCGACCTCGACGACGAACATCACGGGCTGACGGGCCATCCGGCGTGGATCGAGCTTGCGCAGGGCGTCGGGGAAGGAGGTGAGGAGCTGCCGGGTGTCGAGCAGGCCGGCGGCGACCCGGTGCGGCGGGCCGGCGGCGGGCGCGGTGCTGGTCATCAGTGCAGTCCTTCCGCGAGCGGTCCCAGCGCCAGGGACGGGAAGTAGGTGAGGCCGACGACGAGGAGGATCACGGCCGTCAACAGGCCGACGAACTGCGGCCGGTGCGTCGGCAGGGTGCCGGCGGTCACGGGCACGGAGCGCTGCCGGGCCAGCCGCCCGGCCAGGGCGAGGACGAAGACCATGGGCAGGAAGCGGCCGAAGAGCATCGCCAGGCCGAGGGCCGTGTTGTACCAGACGGTGTCGGAGCCGAGGCCGGCGAAGGCCGAGCCGTTGTTGTTGGCCGCCGAGGTGAAGGCGTAGAGGACCTCGGAGAAGCCGTGCGGGCCCGCGTTGGCCATCGCCGCCCGCTCCCCGGGCAGGGCCATGGCCAGGCCCGTGCCCACCAGGACGACGGCGGGGGTGGTGAGCAGGTAGAGCGAGGCGAACCGCATCTCGCGGCTGCCGAGCTTCTTGCCGAGGTACTCGGGCGTGCGGCCGACCATGAGGCCGGCGACGAACACGGCCACGACCGCCAGGACGAGGATGCCGTACAGGCCGGAGCCCACGCCGCCGGGGGCGATCTCGCCGAGCATCATGTTGAAGATCAGCAGTCCGCCGCCGAGCGGGGTGTACGAGTCGTGGGCGGAGTCGACCGCCCCGCACGAGGTGAGCGTGGTGGAGACGGCGAAGAGCGCGGACGCCCAGACGCCGAGCCGCTGTTCCTTGCCCTCCATCATGCCGCCGGCCGCGTGCCCCGCCGAACTGGCATTGCTCTGCAGTTCGTTGACGGTGACCCCGATCACCGACACGGTCCACAGCAGCGCCATGACGGCGAGCACCGCGTAGCCCTGGCGCCGGTCGCCGACCATGGTGCCGAAGGCGCGCGGCAGCGAGACGGAGACCACCAGCAGGAGGTAGACCTCCAGCAGGTTGGTGAACGCGGTCGGATTCTCGAAGGGGTGGGCGGAGTTGGCGCCGAAGAAGCCGCCGCCGTTGGTGCCCAGCTCCTTGATCGCCTCCTGCGAGGCCACCGGCCCGCCCGGGATGCTCTGGTGGCCGCCGGAGACGGTGGTGACGTCCTGGAAGCCGTGGAAGTTCTGGATCACCCCGCCGGCGGCGAGGACGAGCGCGAAGACGAAGGCGAGCGGCAGCAGGACCCGTACCACGATCCGGGTCAGGTCCACCCAGAAGTTGCCGACGTGGTCGGCCCGTTCGCGGGTGAACCCCCGGATGAGGGCGGCGACGACCGCGATGCCCACCGCGGCGGAGACGAAGTTCTGCACGGCGAGCCCGGCCATCTGCACCAGGTGGCCCATCGTCGACTCGCCCGCGTACGCCTGCCAGTTGGTGTTGGTGACGAACGAGATCGCGGTGTTGAAAGCTAGATTCGGGGGGACCGGCTTCATCCCCAGCGACAGCAGCAGATGGTCCTGCACCCGCTGGAAGCCGTACAGGAAGAGGACGGAGACAAGGGAGAAGGCCAGCACGGCCCGCAGATAGGCGGCCCAGGTCTGCTCGGTCTCCGCGTTCACCCCGCCCGCCCGGTAGGCCGGCCGCTCGACGCGCAGATGGCGGGAGGCGGTCAGGCAGCGGGCGATGTGGTCGCCCAGCGGACGGTGGGACAGGGCGAGCGCGGCCACCAGGGCCAGCACCTGCAGCCAGCCCGCGAGGGTGGCGTCCATCAGAACCTCTCCGGGAAGAGCAGGCAGTACACCAGGTACAGGACGAGGGCCACGGCCACGGCCAGCCCGACGGCGTTGTCGATGCTCACAGGCGCTCGACTCCCTTGAGGGCGTAGTGGAGGAGGACGAACGCGAGGACGACGATGCCGATGAATGCCAGATCCGCCATGGGCGATGCACTCCGTGGGGTCGGAGGAAGTGGGGGGACGTGTCTTCCGGCCGGGTGGAAGGGAGTCGGGGGGTACCGGCAGCCGGGGACGAGGGACCGACCTGTTCGCGCCATCCGTAGCGAAGCGCCGGGAGACGGCCCTGGCGAGGCCCTTTGACGTTCCCCTGACACTCGGGAGCGCTTTCTTGACGACTCCTTCATTGCGTTCGATGACGTGTTCTGATCAACAGGGGCGGGCGCGGGGATATCAGGGCGGGCGCATGCACAGCAAACCACCCTAATGGCGCGTTTCGGCGGCGGTGTCGAGGAACACGCGCGGGCGGCGGGTGACGGGGAAGTGGCTCGTTCCGGTTCCTCTCCGCCGCGTCCGCGGTGCGGCTGTGAGGGCCGGGGCTGAAGCGTCGTCAACGTCCGTCAGGGCCCCCGGCACCGTCATCAGGACGGCGCCGGGGGTCGCGGCCGTGGCCGGCCGGGTTCCGCCGGGCCTACGGCGCCGGAACGACGCGGTCCGCCGGCGGGCGGGCGGCCGGCAGGGAGACGACCATCGTCAGGCCGCCGCCCGGGGTGTCCTCGGGCGTGACCGTGCCGCCCATCGCCTCGGTCAGGCCCCGGGACAGCGCCAGGCCCAGCCCCAGGCCCGTCGTGTTGTCGGTGTCGCCGAGGCGCTGGAACGGGGCGAAGGCCCGCTCCAGATGGGCGGGGCTGATGCCCGGGCCGCGGTCGATGACGCGCAGTTCGACGCGCGGGCCGAGGACGCTCGCCGCCACCGTGACCGGCCGTCCGGGAGGCGAGTGCCGGGTGGCGTTGGCGACCAGGTTGGCGATCACCCGCTCCAGCAGCGGCGGATCGGCCAGCACGTCCGGCACGGCGTCCAGGCCCTTCGTGGTCACCGGGTCGGGCGGCGCCTCGGGCAGGGTGTCCAGCGCCAGGGGCAGCACGTCGGCGAACGCGGTCGGCTGGAGCCGCAGGGTCAGGGCGCCGGCCTGGATGCGGCTCATGTCCAGGAGGTTGTCCACCAGCCGGTTGAGCTTGGCCAGCGACTCCTCGGCGGTGGCCAGCAACTCCTCGCGGTCCTCCGGCGAGAACTCCACCTCGCGGCTGCGCAGCGAGCTGATCGCCGCCCAACTGCCCGCCAGCGGCGTGCGCAGGTCGTGGCTGACGGCGGCGAGCAGCGCGGTGCGCATCCGGTCCGCGGCCTTGACCGGCTCGACCTCGGCGACGGCCTCGGCCAGCCGGGCGTGGTCGAGCGCGGCCCGCAGGTGCGCGGCGAACGCGGTCAGGACCCGGTGCTCGGTCGCGGGCAGGGCCCGCCCGCGCAGCACCAGTTCGCTGTCGCCCACGGGCACCGCGATCTCGGGCACCCCGGCCCGTCCGCCGCCGCCCGCCCCGCGCGGACGCAACTCCGCGGTCTCCATCCCGAACGTCTCACGGGTGCGCTGCAGCAGCAACGGAACGGAGTGCTCACCCCGCAGCACCCCGCCGGCCAAGGACGAGAGGGTCGCGGCCTCGGCGGCCGCGCTGGCGGCTCTGCGTCCCAGCCGCAGCGAACGGTCCACGACCGCGGCGACGACGACGGCGACCAGCGCGAACGCGACCAGGGCCAGGAGGTTGTCGACCCCGTGGACGGTGAAGCGGTCGGTCGGCGGGATGAAGTAGTAGTTGAGCAGCAGCGAGGCGGCCAGCGACGCGAGCAGCGCCGAGACCACCCCGCCCACGCACGCCACGGCGACCACCGCGAGCAGGAACAGCAGCGTCTCGCTGGTGAGGCTGAGATCCGGCCCGGCGGAGAGCCGCCGCAGCAGCACGGTCAGGAGGACGGGCAGGACGAGCCCGGCCACCGGGCCGCCGATCCGGCGCGCCCCGCTCAGCCGCCCGGAACCGCCCGGTCCGGGCCGCCCGCGCCCCGCCCGTTCGTGGGTGACCAGGTGGACGTCGATGTCCTCCGACCGCTCGACGACCCGCTCGCCCACCCCGCGGGTGGCGAGCCGGGCCAGCGGCCCGCGCCGGCTGACGCCGACGACCAGCTGGGTCGCGTTCTCCACCCGCGCGAACTCGACGAGCGCGGCGGGCACGTCGTCGCCGACCACCGTGTGGTAACTGCCGCCGAGGCTCTCCACCAGCCGGCGCTGGCGGGCCAGCGCGGCGGGGGAGGAGCCGACGAGCCCGTCGCTGCGGGCCACGTGGACGGCC
This sequence comes from Streptomyces sp. AV19, assembly GCF_015999245.1. GTDB lineage: Bacteria > Actinomycetota > Actinomycetes > Streptomycetales > Streptomycetaceae > Streptomyces. Next base: position 569,316 of record NZ_JAEAMR010000022.1, read on the forward strand.
AGCAGGTCGCCGCCGGACGAACGGGCGGCGATGCGGGCCGCCCGCCGGATCAGGGTCTCGCCCTCGGCGCCGCCGGTCAGCGCGACGACGACGCGCTCCCGGGTCTCCCACACGCCCCCGATGCGGTGCTCGCTGCGGTAGCGCTGCAACGCCTCGTCCACCCGGTCCGCGACCCACAGCAGGGCGAGTTCGCGCAGGGCGGTGAGGTTGCCGAGCCGGAAGTAGTGCGAGAGGGCGGCGTCGATCTTCTCGGGCGGGTACACGTTGCCGTGCGCCAGCCGGCGGCGCAGCCCCTCCGGCGGCAGGTCCACCAGCTCGATCTGCCCGGCCCGGCGGACGATGTCGTCCGGCACGGTCTCCCGCTGCGGCACACCGGTGATCTTCCGCACGACGTCGTTGAGGGACTCCAGGTGCTGGACGTTGAGCGTGGTCACCACGTCGATGCCGGCCGCGAGCAGCGTCTCGACGTCCTGCCAGCGCTTGGTGTGCGGCACGCCGGGGACGTTGGTGTGCGCCAGTTCGTCGATCAGCGCCACCTCGGGACGGCGGGCCAGCACCGCGTCGAGGTCGAGCTCGGTGTACGCGGCGCCCCGGTGCGTGACCCGTCGTCGGGGCAGCAGCTCCAGGCCGACGAGCATCGCCTCGGTGCGCGGCCGCCGGTGGCACTCGGCCAGCGCCACCACCACGTCGGTGCCGCGCCGGGCCCGGCGCCGGCCCTCGTCGAGCATCCGGTAGGTCTTGCCGACGCCGGGGGCCGCCCCCAGGAAGACCTTGAGCCGGCCGGGCCTCCGGTCCGGTGTCCCGTTCGGAAGGCTGCCCTGCGCCATCGCTCGTCGCTCCTCTGCCGCCGGGCGGCACGCCGCCGCGCGGCACGAGGGGGAGCCCGTGTCGCGCGGCGGCATGCCGGAATGGTGTTCGAGAGGCCATCGTCGCTCGTCGCGGCCGTCCGATCGCCCTTCCGGGCCGCGACGTTGACGCGATTCTGACTGCGGCGGATCCGTACGGCGGGTTATACGGGGGTGGCCTCGACCAGCGAGAGGACGCTCGGCTCCGCCAGCGGTGTGATCGAGGTCAGCGTGAAGCCCGTGTCGGCGAACAGCTTCCGGAGGTCCTGCTCGGTGCGCTCCCGGCCGCCCGCGTTCACCAGCATGTTGAGGTCGCTGAGGTAGTGCTGGACGCGCACGGTCGCCGGGTCCACGACGTCCGCCAGCACCGGATCGACGGCCAGCACCCGGCCGCCTTCGGGGATGACCTTGCGGATGCCGTTGAGGATCGCCGCGCACTGGCTGTCGTTCCAGTCGTGCAGGATGCTCTTGAGCAGGTAGAGGTCCCCGCCCGCGGGGGCCGAGGCGAAGAAGTCGCCGGTCTCCAGCGCGCAGCGGCCGGCCACCCCCGCGTCCTCCAGCAGGGCGGGCGCCTGGGCCAGCCCCTCCGGGGTGTCGTAGATGACCCCGCGCAGCTCCGGGTTCTCGCGCAGGATGCCCGCGACGAGCGTTCCGTCGCCGCCGCCCACGTCGACGACGGTGCCGAAACGGGAGAAGTCGTAGTGGGAGGTGACGACTTGGGCGGTCAGCCGGGTGGACTGGCCCATCGCCCGGTTGAAGTCCGCCGAGACGTCCGGGTTTTCCTTCAGGTGGGTGAAGTAGTCGTGGCCGAAGACCTCGTCGAACGCCGGCAGTCCGGTGCGCAGGCTGTGGTCGAGCTGCTCCCAGCCGCCGTTGATGACGGAGTCGGTGTAGAGGCGGACGAGGGTGCTCATGCCCTCGGGGTTGTCGGTGCGCAGCAGCGCGCCGGCCGGGGTGAGGCGGAAGACGCCCGGCCGTTCCTCGGTGAGCAACTCCAGCCCGGCCAGGGCCCGCAGCAGGCGCAGGGTGGTGTCCGGCAGTGTGCCGCAGCGCTCCGCCACCTCGGTGGCGGTGCGGGCCCCGTCGCCCAGCACGTCCGCGACGCCCAGCCGCAGCGTGCTGGACAGCAGACTGGAGATCATCTTTCCCCACATCAGGCCGGTGATGACCGACCGCGCGGCCCGGCCGCCGGTGGTCCGTTCCCGTTCCGACGCCATCGTGTGGCTCCTTTCGGGGTGCGCCATGGTGAGATTCCCAATGTCGCATCGGTGAAGTAAGGGAACACTAAGTCGGGTCGATCGGTCTGTGCAACGGGCCTCTGGAACTACGACCTCCGCAGGTCGGCCCGGCTCAAGGCGCCGGGGCGGGACGGTGGTTGCGGCCCCCGGTGCCGATCTTCCGCCTTGACGTCAAGCGCGCTTGAACTTCTACGGTCGCCTCCGTCCCGGCCGCATCAGCGGCTCTTCGCGTCAGGAAAGGGGCTTTGCCATGAGCAATTTCAGGAGAGCCGCCCCGGCGAGATCCGGCACCGCGCTCACCCTCGCCGTCGTGCTCCTCGGCGTCCTCGTCGTCCCCATGTCCCTCTCCGGCGCGGCCGTCGCGCTGCCCGGCATCGGCGAGGACCTCAACACCTCGGGCGCGCCGCTGATGTGGGTGGTCAACGTCTACAACCTGCTGTTCGCCGCTGTGACGCTGGTCGCGGGGTCGCTGTCGGACGTCCACGGCCGCCGCCGGGTCTTCGTCCTCGGCGGCGTCCTGTTCACCGCAGGCTCGCTGGCGAGCGCGCTCGCCCCGCACGTCCTCGTCCTCGACCTGGCCCGCGCGGTCGCCGGAACCGGCGCCGCGGGCGTGCTGGCGAGCTCCGGGGCGATCCTGGCGACGACGTTCGAGGGGGCGGCGCGCACGCGGGCGTTCGCGGCGCTGGGGACGGTCGTGGGGATCGGGGTCGCCCTGGGGCCCACCCTGTCCGGATGGCTGATCGGCGGCCTCGGCTGGCGCGCCGGCTTCCTGGCCCACGCCGTGGTCCTGGGCGTCGTCCTCCTCGGCGCCGCCAGGATGCCCGAGTCCCGCGCCCCCGGGCGCCCGCGTACCGACCGGGCGGGCGTGGCCACCTTCGTCCTCGGCCTCGGCGCCGTGATCACCGGCCTTGTCCAGGGCTCCGAGAACGGCTGGACCAGCCCGCTCGTCGTCGATTCCCTCGCCCTTGGCGGCCTCCTGCTGGTGGTCTTCGCCGCCGTCGAGCGACGCAGCGCGCACCCCGTGCTGGACCTGTCGTTGATCCGCAACCGTCGCTTCGGCGCCTGGTGCCTGGGCACCCTGGTCGTCTCCGGGGGCTTCATCGGCACCCTCACGTTCCTGCCGACCTACCTCCAGGGCGCGTGCGGTCAGTCGGCGGCCGAGGCAGGACTGACCATGTTGCTGATGACGGTCCCCGTGCTCGTCGTCCCGCCGATCGGCGGATGGCTCGTCAACCGCGGCGCCCCGCCCTCGCTGCTGATGGCCGCCGCCCTCCTGCTCATCGCCGGCGGCAGCGCCTGGCTGACCGTCCTGCGGCCCGACATCGGCGCCGGGGCCCTGGCCGGCCCCCTGATCGCCATCGGCACCGGCATGGGCGTGGCCTTCGGCATCACCGACGGCCAGGCGATGCGCCACGTCGAATCCGCCCGCGCGGGCATGGCCGCGGGCTTCCTCAACACGGTCCGCGGCGCCGCCGAGGCGCTCGTCCTCGCGGTCTTCGGTGCCCTGCTGGCCGGACTCGTCCGCGCCCGGGTCGGCTCGGACCGCCTCGCCAAGGAGATCACCGCAGGGAACCTGCCGGACGGCCCCCGCCACGACGTCCTCGCCCAGCACCTCACCGGCGCCTGGCACACCGCCCTGTGGGGCGTGGCGGGCGCCTGCGTCCTGGGCGGCCTCGCCGTCGTCGCCCTGCTGTCGGGGCATTCCGCGGCAGACGCCCCCGCCCCCGCGGAGCGCCGGCAACGCATCCCACGTCCCCCGACGGTGTCCGGCCGCAAGTGAGGCACAGCCTCTTCGCATAGGGTGGCCCCTTCGGCACTCCCTGCTCCGCGGGGGGTACGGAGCCGTCCGCGGACCGGGCGGGCGGTGGTCGAGGTAAGGAGTGGATGTGGGGGACGTGGCTGTCGGTGCGCGGTCGGAGCAGGACGGGCCCGGAGAGCGGCCCGGAGAGCCCGTGGAGAAGAAGGAGAGCAAGGCGAAGAAGCAGCAGCGTCCGTTCTGGAAGGAACTGCCCCTCCTCATCGGTGTCGCCCTGGTGCTGGCGCTGCTCATCAAGACGTTCCTGGTGCAGGCGTTCTCCATCCCCTCGGACTCCATGCAGAACACGCTGCAGGAGGGCGACCGGGTCCTCGTGGACAAGCTCACCCCCTGGTTCGGCGCCGAGCCCGAGCGCGGCGAGGTCGTCGTCTTCCACGACCCCGGCGAGTGGCTGAAGTACGAGCCCACCCCCCAGCCCAACGCCGTGCAGAACGTGCTCAGCTGGATCGGCCTGATGCCGTCGGCCAACGAGAAGGACCTCATCAAACGCGTCATCGGCGTCGGCGGCGACACCGTCGAGTGCAAGGGCTCCGGCCCGGTGAAGGTCAACGGCAAGCCGCTGGACGAGCAGTCGTACGTCTTTGCGGGGAACACTCCGTGCAGCACCGTCCCCGAGGGCCAGTTCAAGGTCACCGTGCCCAAGGGCAAGCTGTGGGTGATGGGCGACCACCGGCAGAACTCGGCGGACTCCCGCTACCACCGGAACGAGCCGGGCAACGGCTTCGTGCCCGTCGAGAACGTGGTCGGCCGCGCGATCGTCGTCGCCTGGCCGATCGACCGCTGGTCCACCCTGCCGGTGCCGGACACCTTCGACCAGAAGGGCATCGACAAGGCGGCGGCCGCCGCCGTCCCGACCGCGGCGGCCTTCGCCGGTGCCGTCCCGCTGGTCCTGCTGCGCCGCCGGCGGCTCCTGCGGACCGGCGCGCGGGCCTGACCGGCACCGCACCGTACGCGCGAAGCGCCCGCCCCGTTGACCACGGGGCGGGCGCTTCGTCGTCAACGGGGCGGCCCGAGTGCTACCGCTCCTCCGCCACGGCCGTGCGGATCGTTTCGGCGAGGAGCTCGGCCAGGCGGCGGTGCGAGTCGAGGCTCAGGTGCACGCCGTCGTCCCCGGCCTCGGCCACGGCGGCGGCGTCGAGGAACAGCGCACCGCGCCGCCGCGCCACGCGGCCGATCGCCGCGGCGAGTCCACGGGACCGTGGGGCGGCCCCGGAGCCGTAGGACGCCCCGTTGAGCTCGGCGAAGCGCGGCCTGGTGTCGTCGACGTGGACGGGGCTGACCACGATCGTGCGGGGCGGCCCGCCGGAGGGGGAGCGCCCCTGCCGCCCGATGTCGTCGAGGAGCGCGTCCACGGCGGCGGCGGTGTCCTCGGCCGGCCGGGCGAACTGCTCCTTGGTGTCGTTGGTGCCCAGCATGAGTACCACGAAATCGAGCGGCTCGTGGCTGTGCAGACAGGGCGTCAGGAAGGTCCGGCCGTTGCGGCCCGGGCGGTTGTCGCGGACCGGGTAGTCCAGGTCCGTCGTGCGGCCGCCGAGGCCCTCCTCTATCACGTCGTACGCGCCGCCGAGCAGCGCCTGCAGCCGGCCGGTCCATCGCCGGTCGGCCGGCAGGCGCCCGGGCTCGACGTCGTCCGGGCGCTGCCCATGGGTGTTCGAGTCGCCGTAGCAAAGGACCGTGCGGGCCGCTGGATTGATGATCATGGCTGGAATCTATCGGGCGGTGCGCGGGAGTTGGGTGCCGTGACCGGCCCGTCGGCCGGGGGCGCGGTCACGGCACCGGGTGTCGCGGTCGTGCCGTCAGCGGTCCTGCGACAGCGCGTAGAGCTCCTGGAAGAGCCCGCCGGCCGTCACCAGCTGGTCGAAGGTGCCGTCCTCCGTGACGTGGCCCCGCTCCATGACCACGATGCGGTCCGCGATGCGGGTGTTGTCCAGGCGGTGGGTGACCACCAGCGTGATCCGGTCCTTGGCCATGTTCTTGAGCGCCTGGAAGATCATGTGCTCGCCACGGGCGTCGAGTTCACTGGTGGGCTCGTCCAGGATGAGGACCGGCGGCCTCCGGTACAGCGCGCGGGCGCAGGCGATGCGCTGCCACTGGCCGCCGGAGAGGTTCACCCCGCCCCACAACTCCCGGGCCAGCAGCATGTCGAGACCCTCGGGGAACTCTTCGACGGTCTCCCTCAGACCCACCGTGTCCACGGTCTCCCACACCCGCTCGTCGTCCCGGGTCAGCGGCTGGCCCAGGGTGATGTTCTCGCGGGCGGTCAGCGGCCAGTAGGCGAAGAACTGCGGCACGAGCCCGGTGCGCGCCCACACCGTCTCCGGGTCGGCCGCCGCCAGGTCCACCCCGTCCCACGCCACCGTGCCCTTGTCCGCCACGAACAGGCCGGTCACCAGGCGCATCAGCGTGGACTTGCCGGAACCGTTCTCGCCGACGACCGCGACCAGTTCGCCCCGCCGCAGCGTGAGGGAGAGGCCGTCGACGGCCGGACGCGGCTTGTTCGGGTACGCGTACGTCACCTTGTCGAAGCGGATCGTCTCCGGGCAGACGGGGGCCGGGGCCCGGCCCCGGGCCGGGCCCAGCGACCGGGTGTCGTCCACGAACCGCTTCCAGTCCCCGAGGTAGGGCATTCCCCCTGATAGCTGGACACCGTAGACACTGGATCCTGAGGATCTGGGA
>NZ_JAEAMR010000022.1:575990-736097 GCF_015999245.1 Streptomyces sp. AV19
GCTGGGTGCCGCCGGTCAGCTGCCCGATCTCGTGGATGCCCGCGAAGTTCTGGATGGCGCCGCAGGCGACCAGCACCAGCGCGCCGATCACCGAGATCGGGATCAGGATCCGGACGGTGCCGCGCACCAGGTCGGCCCAGAAGTTGCCGAGTTCACCGGTGCGCGAGCGGGCGAAGCCCCGGACGAGGGCGATGGCGACGGCCATGCCGACGGCGGCGGAGACGAAGTTCTGCACCGCCAGGCCCAGCGTCTGGACGGCGTGGCCCATGGCCTGCTCGCCCGAGTACGACTGCCAGTTGGTGTTGGCGACGAACGAGGCTGCGGTGTTGAACGCCTGGTCCGGGCCGATCGCCGTGAAACCCAGCGACAGGGAGTGCGGGAGCACGCCCTGGATCCGCTGGAGCAGGTAGAGGAAGAGGATGCTCGCGAGCGAGAAGGCCAGGACGCCGCGCAGATAGGCGGGCCAGCGCATCTCGGCGGACGGGTTGGCGCCGATGAGGCGGTAGATCCACTTCTCGGTGCGCAGGTGCTTCTCGGAGCTGTAGACGCGGGCCATGTAGTCGCCGAGCGGGCGGTAGACCAGCGCCAGCGCCGCGACGAGCGCGGTGAGCTGGAGGACTCCGGAGAGGACGGGGCTCATGTCTGTGCTCAGAACCTCTCCGGGAAAACGAGGGCGAGGACCAGGTAGCCCAGGAGGGCGACGGCCACGACCAGGCCGACGATGTTCTCGATGCTCACAGCTTCGTCACCCCCTTGGCGACGAGAGCCACCAGCGCGAAGACCGCGACACAGGTGACGACGAAGGCCACGTCGGCCATCGTGTGCTCCTAGAGAGTCGGACAGAAACGGACCTCTAGAGGAAACATCCCTTACCGACCGGTACAGCGTTCGTTGACGCCTCCCTTACGGCCATTAGCGCCCCCTTGACGAGATCCATACGGGAACGTCCAGGACCTGCGAAAACGCCAACGGGCCGGAACCCCGGCTAAGGGTTCCGGCCCGGCGGAAGGGCACAATCCGGCCGCTGGAGGCCGGTGTTCGGGCCGCTGGGAGCGCGTGCCCGGCTACGGTGGGGTCAGCGGACCTCGGAGATCTCCGGGCCCCGCTGGAGGCGCTCCACGCCCCCCGCGAAGCGCGACTGGCCCTCCTCTTGGAGGCCCTCGGCGACCATCTGGGCGTCGTCGGGCAGCTTGAGGACGATCGGGTCACGCGGGGCCATCGGGGACTCGCCGCGCACGACGACCGTGTCCCGGAAGATCTGCTCCAGCAGACCCGCCGTCTGCGGCTGCACGGCGCCCTGGCCCGAGATCACGCCGCGCAGGAACCAGCGCGGACCGTCGCAGCCCACGAAGCGCACCAGCTGCACGCCGTTCGTCCCGTCGGGCAGGGCGACGGGCACCTGGGCCCGCAGCTCCCAGCCCAGCGGGCCCTGCACCTCGTCCACGACACCGCCCTGCTGGGTGATGCCGGCCGCGATCTCGTCGCGGACCTCGTGCCAGATGCCCTCGCGCTTGGGGGCGGCGAAGGCCTGCAGCTGCACGGCGCTGTCGCGCAGCACCACGGTCGCGGCGACGATCGCGTCCCCCGCGACCTCGACCCGCAGCTCCATGCCCTCGACCCCGGGCACGTAGATCCCGCCCAGGTCGACGCGGCCCTCGGCGGCCTCGTGCACCTCGGAGACGTCCCACGGCCCGTCGGGACGGGGCTCGGGCTCCAGGCGCACCCGGTGCGCCTCGGCGTCCTCCACGTCCTCGTCGGCGAGGGAGTCCTCCGTCTGCTCGGAGGTCACGTCGTCGATCAGTTCGACGGCGTCCTCGCTGCGCTTGCGGCGACGACCGAACACGTCACTGTCCTTCCCGGTCAGAGGCGACCGAAGCGAATCCATGCCCCACGGCGTCGTGGCCCCCGGTGGACCCGAAGCCCCCTTCGCCCCGCGCCGAGCCGGGAAGCTCCGCAACCTCGTGGAAGCGGACCTTCTCGACCTGCTGGACAACCAATTGGGCGACGCGGTCGAACCGCTCGAACCGCACGCTCTCGCGCGGGTCCAGATTGACCACAATCACCTTGATCTCTCCACGGTACCCGGCATCGATGGTCCCCGGGGCATTCACCATCGAGACCCCGCAGCGGGCGGCGAGGCCGGAACGCGGGTGCACGAAGGCCGCATACCCGTCGGGCAGCGCGATCGACACCCCGGTGGGCAGCACGGCCCGCTCGCCCGGGGCGAGCACGGCGGCCTCGGTGGTCACCAGGTCGCACCCGGCGTCGCCGGGGTGGGCGTAGGCGGGAAGCGGTACCTCGGGATCGATCCGGTGGATCAGGACGTCGACGGGCTGACGCATCAGGGGTTCACCTCGAAGGCTCGCATGACCTTCATCTGGTCGGGATCGGAGAGCGCCGCCCTGATCTCGGCGGGGCGGCCGTTGTTGACGAAGTGCTCCATCTTGACCTCGATGAACACCGCGTCGGCGCGGACCGCGACCGGCCCCTCGGGGCCGCCGATCCGGCCGGTGGCCGTGCAGTAGATCTTGCGGCCGTGCACGGCGGACACCTCGGCGTCCAGGTGCAGCACGGTGTCCACGGGGACGGGCAGCGCGAAGTCCGTCTCCAGCCGGCCGGTCACCGCGATGACGCGGGTCAGCCAGTTCAGCGACCCCAGCGTCTCGTCCAGCGCCGTCGCCAGCACTCCGCCGTGCGCCAGACCGGGGGCTCCCTGGTGGGCCTCCCTGACCCGGAACTCGGCCGTGACGCGCACGCCCTCGCCGGCCCGCACCTCCAGGTGCAGACCGTGCGGGACACCGCCGCCGCAGCCGAAGCAGTTGTCGTAGTGCGCCCCGATGACCTCGCCCGGCGCGGGGGCCTCGGGATGCCGCACCGGCGGCCGGGCGCCGGCCGGCGGTGTCAGCGCTGTCGTTCGTCCACTCACAGGGGCTGACCTTACCCGCGCGAGCGGCACCCGGTCCCGTCCGTGCCAAGCTTGGGCTCATGCAGCCTTACGAAGAACGCCTGACCGCGCCCCGATCCTGGTGGGTCGTCGCGGTGCTCGTCGGGATCTCGATGGCCCTGATCACGCTGCCCCTGGGCTCGGTCCCGATGCTCACCGGCTTCGTCGCCGGGACGGCCCTGGCCGCGATCGCCGTGAGCTCCTACGGCTCCGCGCGGATCCGGGTGGTGGGCGGCGCCCTCGTCGCCGGGGACGCGCGGATCCCCGTCGAGGCCCTGGGCGAGGCGCGGGTCCTGGACGCCGAGGAGGCGCGCGCCTGGCGCACGCACAAGGCCGACGTCCGGGCGTTCATGCTGCTGCGCGGCTACGTGCCGACCGCCGTGCGGATCGAGGTCACGGACCCGGACGACCCGACACCCTACGTCTACCTCTCCACCCGCCACCCCGAGAAGCTGGCCGCCGCGGTCGCCGCTGTGCGGAGCTAGGGGGCCTCGGGGGCGGGCAGCTCGTCCCAGGGCACCTGCCGGCGGCGCAGGTCGGTGCGGACCTTGGCGGCGAGCTTGCGGGTGTCCCGGCGGTTCATCACCGCGCCCACGGTGGCGCCGATCATGAACGGCGCGAGGTTGGGGAGGCTGCGGAAGGTGCGCTTGAGGACCTGCTGGCGCAGCTCGCGCCGCAGCTGTCCGCCCAGCGCGATGTTGATGGTCTTCGGCGAGGTGACGTCGACCCCGCGTTCGTCGGCCCAGGCGGCGAGGTAGGCCGTCGAGCGCCGGCGAAGGGTGCCGGGCGCCCGGAGGCCGTAGACCTCGTGCAGCTCGGCGATCAGTTTGAACTCGACGGCCGCGACGCCGACGATCTCGGCGGCGAGCTCCGCCGGCATGGCCGGGGGCACCGGCAGCATCGCCGCGGCCCCGATCCCGGCCCCCACGGTGGACGTGCCGTTCGCGGCGCCGGCCACCAGCTTGTCGGCGATCTCCTCCGGACCGAGGCCCGGAAACTGGGCCCGCAGGGTGGCGAGATCGCGCACCGGGATCCGCGGGGCGTTCGCGACGATCCGGTCGGCGACGGCGGTCAGTCCCGCCTTCGCGCCCAGGCTCCAGCGCCGGGCCCGCCCCTGGGAACCCTCATCGGCCGGATTCTCGACGCCGTGGCCGACCGCGGCGGCGAGCGAGGCCGTGCGGCCCCGCTCGGCGTTCGTGTCGGCCGCGCCGCCCGATGCGGCCTCCTGCGGCCCCGTGCCGTCCCCCGCCGGCTTCAGGGCCCGGATGATGCGCCGTGCGCGCCGCTTCCCGAACGATTCCGAGCCTGCCATGGCAGACCCGCGCCTCACTCGCAGTCGCGGCAGATCGGCTGGCCGTTCTTCTCGCCGGCCAGCTGGCTGCGGTGGTGCACGAGGAAGCAGCTCATGCAGGTGAACTCGTCGGCCTGCCGGGGCAGGACGCGTACGGAGAGCTCCTCGTTGGAGAGGTCCGCGCCCGGCAGCTCCAGGCCCTCCACGGCCTCGAACTCGTCGACGTCTACGGCCGAGGCCGACTTGTCGTTCCGGCGGGACTTCAGTTCCTCGATGCTGTCCTCGTTGACGTCATCGTCGGTCTTGCGTGGGGTGTCGTAATCCGTTGCCATGTCGCTCTCCCCCTCTGGGTGTCTGCGGTGTCTCCAGCGCACGTAACGCGTGAGGAGCCGGACTTGTGCCCGACCCGAGGCGGAGATTTTGCCTCACATCAAGGTCTGTTACTCAATCGACACCCAACCGCACACCTGAAGAGGTGATCGGATCGGGTGGCGAACGGGACCGTACACGGTCCGCAGGCCGCTCGTGGCGGCGCCATCTCCTGTACTTCCCGTGATCAAGACCCCCGGAAACCCCCATTTTCCCGGCGTTCCAGGGGAGCCTTCGATCACGGAGAGTGGATGGCCGGATGTTGTCCCATGTGATCGATCACACACGACAACAGCGTCCACCAGACCGGGAAAATTCCGCGCAAAGCGAACCCGTGTCCGCCGTATTCTCGCAGATTTCCCGGGCCCTTTTCCCGCCCGGTGGCGGGGCACCGGGAAGTCTGTCAGGTCGGCAGGACGACCCTCATGACCAGGCCGCCGCCCTCCCGGGGCACCGCCGTGATCCGGCCGCCGTGCGCCCGGGCCACCGAGCGGACGATGGACAGCCCCAGGCCCACGCCCTTGTCGCTGCCGGTGCGCTCGGTGCGCAGCCTGCGGAAGGGCTCGAAGATGTTGTCCAGCTCGTAGGCGGGCACGACCGGGCCGGTGTTCTCCACCACCAGCACCGCCTGCCCCTGCTGCGTCTCGGTGGTGACCTCGACCCAGCCGTCCGGGACGTTGTAGCGGACGGCGTTCTGCACCAGGTTGAGCGCGATCCGCTCCAGCAGGACGCCGTTGCCCTGCACCACGGCGGGCCGCCGGGTGCCGCGCAGCTCCACGCCCTTGGTCTGGGCCTCGGTGCGGGCCTGGTCGAGCGCCCGGTCGGCGACCTCCGCGAGGTCCACGGGCTTGCGGTCCACGATCTCGTTGTCGCTGCGGGCCAGCAGCAGCAGGCCCTCCACCAGCTGCTCGCTGCGCTCGTTGGTGGCGAGCAGGGTCTTGCCCAGCTGCTGGAGCTCCGGCGAGGCGCCGGGGTCCGAGAGGTGCACTTCCAGGAGCGTGCGGTTGATCGCCAGCGGGGTGCGCAGCTCGTGCGAGGCGTTGGCCACGAAGCGCTGCTGGGCCGTGAAGGCCCGCTCCAGCCGGTCGAGCATCTCGTCGAAGGTGTCCGACAGCTCCTTGAGCTCGTCGTCCGGGCCACCGAGCTCGATGCGCCGGGTCAGGTCCGTCGCGGCCACCCGGCGGGCGGTCCGCGTGATCTTGCCCAGCGGGGACAGGACGCGGCCGGCCATGGCGTAGCCGAAGGCGAAGGCGATCACGGCGAGGCCGAGCAGGGCCAGCAGCGAGCGGCGCAGCAGGCTGTCCAGGGCCAGGGCGCGCTGGTGGTCGGTGCAGGTCCTGACGCCCTGCATGAACTCGTCCTTGCCGCCCAGGTTGGCGAGATCGGGACAGTTGGTGGCGACCCGCACTTTGCCCTCGACGAGGCTGAACGGCAGCTCGCTGCCCTGCCGCATCGCGTCCGCGGCCAGCAGATAGATGATCGTCAGCAGCAGGACGCCGGCCATCAGGAACATCCCGCCGTACAGCAGGGTGAGCCGTATCCGGATGGTGGGCCGCAGCCACGGGAAGGGCCGCACCACCGGCTGGCGGGGGTCCCAGGCCGGCCTGGGCGGGGAGGACGGCTGAGGGGGCGCCGAGGGGGGCGTGGGCGGGGAGGTGGGGGACGGAGCGGCCATCGGTCAGATCCGGTATCCCGAGCCGGGGACCGTGACGATCACGGCGGGCTCGCCGAGCTTGCGGCGCAGCGTCATGACGGTGACGCGGACGACGTTGGTGAACGGGTCGGTGTTCTCGTCCCAGGCCTTCTCCAGCAGCTGCTCCGCGGAGACCACGGCGCCCTCGCTGCGCATGAGCACCTCCAGCACCGCGAACTCCTTCGGTGCCAGCTGCACCTCGCGGCCGTCGCGGAACACCTCCCGGCGATTGGGATCGAGCCGGATGCCGGCCCGCTCCAGGACGGGCGGCAGGGCGACGGTGGTACGCCGGCCCAGGGCCCGCACGCGGGCGATCAGCTCGGTGAAGGCGAAGGGCTTGGGGAGGTAGTCGTCGGCGCCGATCTCCAGGCCCTCGACGCGGTCGCTGACGTCGCCGGAGGCGGTCAGCATCAGGATGCGGGTGGGCAGCTGGAGCTCCACGACCTTGCGGCAGACGTCGTCGCCGTGGACGACGGGCAGGTCGCGGTCGAGGACGACGACGTCGTAGTCGTTGACGGCGATACGCTCCAGGGCGGCGGCTCCGTCGTACACGACGTCGACGGCCATGGCCTCCCGGCGCAGTCCGGTGGCTACGGCATCGGCGAGCAGCTGCTCGTCCTCGACGACGAGTACGCGCACGGCGCTCTTCCTTCCGTGTGGGCCCGGTGGGCCAAGGGGTGCGGACGGCCCGTGCGGGCTCTTTGAGCAGGCTCTGAGCAGGCGCGACGGACCGCGGTGAGTCCCTCCATCGTGCCTCGTCACCCGGTAAACCGGCTGTAAGGGGTCCGGGACGCCCGGTGGGCAGGGGATTCGCGCCTGTTTGCGGACGGCATGTTTCCGTCCGGACGAGGGTGGGGAAGACGTCTCCACACCCGCGATCACGCCCCTGTACCGCGGTACGCCCCGACCCGCCGTACCGCTTGGGGTACCACCACGCACGTGATCGTTTCCCGGCCCCGGCCGGGGAGAACCCCCGGCACACCCCCGTGCCAACCGAGCCGACCCAGGAGGGGGCGCAGCATGGACGCGTTCACCGCCGGCATTCTGCAGCGCATAGAGAGCACGCGGCAATCTCTCGACCGGGCCCGCCGCAGCGGCGACGACTTTCTCATCGACATGGAGCAGTCGCAGCTGGACGACCTGCACCGCCTCGCGGCGGAGCACGGTGTCGAGGTCAGCGCCGCCTGACCCCTGACCGGTCCCGAGGTACGCCAGGGCGCCCCGGTGCGATCCGCACCGGGGCGCCCGTCCGTCTCCGGGTCAGTCGTGCCAGGCGCCCAGCTCCTCCAGGCGGGCCTGGAGCGGCTCGAAGAGGCCGGCCGGGGCGGCGACGGTCAGCTCGCCGGAGGGGGCCCGGCCCGGGCGGCCGCCGGTGAGGGCGCCCGCCTCGCGGGCGATCAGGGCGCCGGCCGCGAAGTCCCAGGGGTTGAGGCCGCGCTCGTAGTAGCCGTCGAGCCGGCCGCAGGCCACGTCGCACAGGTCGATGGCGGCCGCGCCGGCCCGGCGGATGTCGCGCACCTCGGGCAGCAGGGCGCGCACCACCTCGGCCTGGGCGGCGCGGCGCTCGGTGAGGTAGCCGAAGCCGGTGCCGACGAGCGCCTGCGGGAACTCCGGCGCCGGGCGCACCCGCAGCCGCCGTTCGCCGCAGTACGCGCCCTCGCCGAGGACCGCCCGGTAGGTCTCGCCCCGCATCGGGGCGGCGACCACGCCGACCACGGCCTCCCCGTCCACCTCGGCGGCGATGGAGACCGCCCAGGAGGGCAGCCCGTAGAGGTAGTTGACCGTGCCGTCGAGCGGGTCGATCACCCAGCGGACACCGCTGGTGCCCTCGCTGTCGGCGCCCTCCTCGCCGAGCAGCCCGTCGTGCGGGCGGCGCTCGGCGAGGAAGCCGGTGATCAGCTTCTCGGCGGCGAGGTCCATCTCCGTGACGACGTCGATGGGGCTGGTCTTGGTGGCGGCCACGCCCAGGTCGGCCGGGCGGCCGTCCTTCAGCAGGGCGCCGGCCCGGGCGGCGGCCTCCAGGGCCACGGCCAGGAGCTCGGAGTTGCTCACGGTGCTTCCTTACGCGTACGGGCTGTCGGCGCCCGCGGCGGCGGGGCGGGGGGAACGGGCCGGGCAGCAGCCGACCGGGCACAGGTCGTGGGAGGGGCCCAGGGCGCCCAGGGCGCAGCGCTCGGGGCACTCGCCGCGCTCGGCGGCGGCGCGCTCCAGGACCAGCTCGCGGACGGCGGCGGCGAAGCGCGGGTCGGCGCCCACGGTCGCGGCCCGGGCGACGGGCAGGCCCAGCTCCGCGGCCTTGGCGGTGGCCTCGGTGTCGAGGTCGTACTTGACCTCCATGTGGTCCGAGACGAAGCCGATGGGGACCATGACGACGGCCGGGGCGCCCTCGCCGTGCACCGCCTCCAGGTGATCGCAGATGTCCGGTTCGAGCCAGGGGATGTGCGGGGCGCCGCTGCGCGACTGGTAGACCAGCCGCCACGGGCGGTCGGTGCCGGTCTCCGCGCGGACCGCCTCGGCGATCGTCCGGGCGACGTCCAGGTGCTGGGCGACGTAGGCGCCGCCGTCGCCGTGGTCCTCGGCGGGGCCCGAGGTGTCGGCGGCGGCCGTGGGGATGGAGTGGGTGGTGAACGCGAGGTGGGCCCCGGCGCGGACCTCCTCGGGCAGCCCGTCGAGCGCGGCCAGCGTGGCGTCGACCATGGGGCGGACGAAGCCGGGGTGGTTGAAGTAGTGGCGCAGCTTGTCGATCCGCGGCACGGGCAGGCCCTCGGCCTCCAGCGCGGCCAGGGCGTCGGCCAGGTTCTCGCGGTACTGGCGGCAGCCGGAGTAGGAGGCGTAGGCGCTGGTGGCGAGGGTGATGACGCGGCGGTGGCCGGCGGCGACCAGCTCGCGCAGGGTGTCGGTCAGGTACGGCGTCCAGTTGCGGTTGCCCCAGTAGACCGGCAGGTCGAGGCCGGCGGCGGCGAGCTCCTCGCGCAGCACGCGGAGCAGCTCGCGGTTCTGGTCGTTGATGGGACTGACGCCGCCGAAGAGGAAGTAGTGCTGGCCGACCTCCTTGAGCCGCTCGCGGGGGATGCCGCGGCCGCGCGTCACGTTCTCCAGGAACGGGACGACGTCGTCCGGGCCCTCGGGGCCGCCGAAGGAGAGCAACAGCAGGGCGTCGTACGGGGCATGGGCTGGCTGATCCGACATGGGTCCGATCCTGCCACCCGCCACTGACAGCCGCCGCACCCGGCTCGGTTACCGGCGGTGCCGCGGGCCGGAGTCCGGGCCTGCCGAGGACCGGAAAAAGCCGTGCGACGCACAGATGTTCACTCGTAAGCTGTATGGGCCACCCAAGGTCCTTACGACACTCTCGTGTCGAACCCCTCCATCCCCACAGTGCGGAGTCGGCTTGTCCAGTCCCTACCGTGCGATCTTCGCCGCACCCGGTGCCAAGTCCTTCTCCGCGGCCGGACTCCTCGGCCGCATGCCGCTGTCGATGATGGGCATCGGCATCGTCACCATGGTCTCCGAGCTGACCGGCAGGTACGGGCTGGCGGGGGCGCTCTCCGCGGCCCTCGCGCTGGCCACCGCCGCGATGGGCCCGCAGGTCTCGCGGCTGGTCGACCGCCATGGACAGCGGCGCGTCATGCGGCCCGTCACCCTGGTCGCCACGGTCTCGGTGGCCGCCCTGCTGCTGAGTGCCCAACAGGGCTGGCCGGAGTGGACGCTGTTCCTCTTCGTCCTGGGCGTGGGGACCGTGCCGAGCGTGGGCTCGATGGTGCGGGCCCGCTGGGCCGCCCTCCACGCCGACTCCCCCGACCAGTTGCACACGGCCTACTCCGCCGAGTCCGTCATCGACGAGGTGGTCTTCATCGTCGGGCCGATCCTCGCCATCGGCCTGTCCACCGGCTGGTTCCCGGAGGCCGGCCCGCTGCTGGCCGGCGTCTTCCTGCTGGTCGGCGTCTTCTGGCTCACCGCGCAGCGCGCCACCGAACCCGTCCCGGCGCCCGCCGGACACCGCGCGGGCGGCTCCGCGCTGCGCTCGCGCGGCCTCCAGGTCCTGGTGGTCACCTTCGTCGCCACCGGCGGGCTGTTCGGCTCGATCGAGGTGGTGACCGTGGCCTTCGCCGAGGAGCAGGGCCACAAGGTGGCGGCCAGCCTGGTGCTCGCGGTCTGGGCCCTCGGATCGTGCCTGGCCGGGACGGTGTTCGGGCTGCTGCGTCCCAAGGGGGACGCCGCCCGGCGCTGGCTGCTGGGCGTGTGCGCGATGGCCCTGAGTATGATCCCCCTCCAACTGGTCGGGAACCTGCCGTTCTTGGCCGTCGCGCTCTTCTTCGCGGGCCTCGCCATAGCACCGACGATGGTGACCACCATGGCCCTCGTCGAGCAGCACGTACCGCGGGCGAACCTCACCGAGGGCATGACCTGGACGAGCACCGGAATGGCGGTCGGGGCGGCGCTCGGCTCGTCCGCCGCCGGCTCCGTGGTCGACGCCGCCGGGGCGGGGACGGGGTACGCGGTGCCCGGCGCGGCGGGCGCGCTGGCGGCGGCGGTCGCGTTCCTCGGATACCGCCGGCTGCGGCCGGCGCCGGAGCGGGCGGGGGCTTCCGTCCCGCGGGCAAGGGGAGGGGCTGGCGCACATGACGGAGACAGCGAGGACGAGCGCGTGGCGTAACTGGGCGGGGAACGTGACCGCGCGCCCCGCGCGGACCGTGGCACCCGGCACGGCACGCGAGACGGCCGAGGCCGTCGCGTCCGCGGCGGCGGACGGCCTGCGGGTCAAGGCCGTCGGCTCGGGCCACTCGTTCACGGCCGCGGCCGTCACCGACGGCCTGCTGATACGCCCGGAGCGGCTGGCCGGTCTGCGGGCGATCGACCGCGCCGCCGGGACGGTGACGGTCGGGGCCGGGATGCGGCTCGGCACGCTCAACCGGCTGTTGTCCGCGCACGGCCTGTCGCTGACGAACATGGGCGACATCATGGAGCAGACCGTCTCCGGCGCGGTCGGCACCGGCACCCACGGCACGGGCCGCGACTCGGCCGCCGTCGCCGCGCAGTTGCGCGGTCTGGAGCTGGTGACCGCGGACGGCTCGGTACTGGAGTGCTCCGCGACGCGCCATCCGGAGGTCTTCGCGGCGGCCCGGGTGGGGCTGGGCGCGCTGGGCGTGATCACGGCGGTCACCTTCGCCGTGGAACCGGAGTTCCTGCTGACGGCCCGTGAGGAACCGATGTCCCTGGGGCGGGTCACCGCGGAGTTCGACCGGCTCACGACGGAGAACGAGCACTTCGAGTTCTACTGGTTCCCCCACACCGAGCACTGCACCACCAAGCGCAACAACCGCAGCGCCGGTCCGGCGGCGCCGCTCGGCCGGGCCGCGGCCTGGGTGGACGACGAGCTGCTCTCCAACGGGCTGTTCGGGGCGGTGTGCGCGCTCGGCCGGGCCGTGCCGGCGGCGGTGCCCGGCATCGCCCGGCTCACCGGACGGGCCCTGTCGGCCCGCACCTACATCGACGTCCCCTACAAGGTGTTCACCAGCCCTCGCCGGGTCCGCTTCCTGGAGATGGAGTACGCGCTGCCGCGCGAGGCGGCGACGGCCGCGCTGCGGGAGCTGCGCTCCGTCATCGAGCGCCGCCGGCTACGGGTGAGCTTCCCCGTCGAGGTGCGGACCGCGCCGGCCGACGACATTCCGCTGTCCACCGCGTCCGGGCGGGAGACGGTGTACCTCGCGGTGCACATGTACCGGGGGGCGCCGTACCGGGAGTACTTCACCGCCGCCGAGCAGATCATGGTCGCGCACGGGGGGCGGCCGCACTGGGGGAAGCTGCACTCGCGCGACGCGGGGTACCTGTCCGGGGTGTATCCCCGGTTCGCGGAGTTCGCGGCCGTGCGGGACCGGCTGGACCCGGATCGGGTGTTCGCGAACGCGTATCTGCGGCGGGTGCTCGGGGATTAGGGACGCCCCGGCCCCCCCAGAGGGGACACACCCACTTTCACCGTTTCCCGGGAAGACCCCGGACCCCGTCCGCACGCCGGGCGGAGTCCTCAAACGCCGGACGGGCTGAAACGACCTACGGCGCCGAGGTCGCCCCGCCCGCCCCGCCCGCCGGCGGCTGCTGCGTCGCCGGCGGCGTGCCGCCGTCCCCGGAACCGCCCGTGGTCTTCCCCCCGGACGTGCCACCGCTCCCCGCGTCCGGCGAACCGCTCGCGTCCGGCGACTTCCCCGGGCTCGGCGACGACCCGCCCGAGGGCGAGCCCCCCGGATCCGGCGTCTGCCCGCCCGAGGAGCCGCCGCTCGACCCCGACGTGCCGGGCGACGACGACGCGCCGTCCTTCCCGTCGTCCTGCCCGCCGCCGGAAGCGGAACCGGAGTCCGTGCCGGAGGATCCGGCCCCCGGCGTCCGGTGCGTACCGGGGTCCTGCCCCGGCCCGTCGTTCCCCTTCTTCTGTTCCGACTTCCCGCCGCCGCCCTGGAACGGTCGCAGGATCGTCGGCTCGTCCTTCTTCCCGTCCGCGCTCGTCCCCGACACCAGCTCGACCGCCGTCACCGTGCCCATCGCCAGGACGAACACCGCCCCGGCGGCCAGCAGCGGGCGCTTCCAGCCGCGCAGCCGGGTGCCGTGCGTCGTTCCCTCCGAGTACTGCCCGGAGAGGCCGGGCGGTACGGCACCGGAGCGCGCATCGCCGTACACGCCGGGGTACGCACCGGCGTGCGCTTCCGGCGGCATCCGCGTCGCGCCGTCCACCGGCACCTGTCGCGGCTTGGGCCGGGCCGCCTGCGTGGCCGCGTCCCGCACCTGCTCGCCGGTGCGCCGGAACAGGTGCTGGAAGACGGTGCCTCCCGTGGTGGCGACCACGCTGACGACACCGGCGCCGATCACCGTGCCGTAGACACCGAGCTTGCCCGCGAGCAGCGCGGCGACGACCGCGGCCAGGGCACTTCCGGCGACCTGGGCGACGCTCAAGTCCAGGCGCCTGCCCTTGGCCTTTGCGGCACTTTCGGCTTTGTCGTCCATCTCCGGCCTCTGTCGAACCTTTCGCACCCTCTTGCAGCAAGAAGAGACATTCGAGCGTGGCGAACAGTTCCGAATTCGTTGATTGTGTGAACCACGCCACCCGTGGGAAGGTCTCCGGCGCAAGAGGGCACAATCAACTCCCTTGCCGGACGTGAACATCGATGGCGCGCCGTTCCACCCCCAGTGGTCCGAATGGAGTACTGTGGCGAGCCCGGCCCCGGTATTCCGTCCGGCTGCCCGGACCCGACCGGGAAGGGGCCCGGGCGGCTCTCGCCCCGTCAACTCGGCAATGTTGTGGCAGGCTGCTACCCGGGCAGGCCACACTCGACTAGCGGAAGCAGCGACGCACGTGACGTCGGCAGGCACCACCCGGGAGGTCCCCATGCCCGAACTGCGTGTCGTGGCCGTCTCCAACGACGGCACACGACTGGTGCTCAAGGCAGCGGACAGCACGGAGTACACCCTCCCCATCGACGAGCGGCTGCGTGCCGCCGTGCGCAACGACCGCGCACGCCTGGGCCAGATCGAGATCGAGGTGGAGAGCCACCTCAGGCCCCGTGACATCCAGGCCCGGATCCGGGCCGGCGCCTCCGCGGAGGAGGTCGCGCAGCTCGCGGGCATCCCCGTCGAGCGCGTGCGGCGCTTCGAGGGGCCCGTCCTGGCGGAGCGCGCGTTCATGGCCGAGCGCGCCCGCAAGACACCCGTGCGCCGTCCCGGCGAGAGCACCGGGCCCCAGCTCGGCGAGGCGGTGGCCGAGCGGCTCCTGATGCGCGGCGCCGAGAAGGACACCGCGCAGTGGGATTCGTGGCGGCGCGACGACGGCACCTGGGAGGTGCTGCTCGTCTACCGGGCGGCCGGTGAGCCGCGCGCCGCGAGCTGGACGTACGATCCGCCCCGCCGGATCGTCTCTGCGCTGGACGACGAGGCCCGGGCGCTGATCGGCGAGACCGAGGACACCCCGGAGCCGAGCTTCCCCTTCGTGCCGCGCATCGCCCGGCTGCCCCGCGACCGGTCCGCGGAGCGGGCCTCGGCATCCGCCGCCCCTGAGGCCGCGGAAGGCGCGGCTCCGGAGGACGGCGGCAAGGAGCGGGACTCCCTGACCAGCCTGCTCGAGGCCGTGCCCAGCTTCCGGGGCGACATGATCGTCCCGGAGCCGTCGCCGGCCCCGTCGGCCGAGGACGCGCCGGCCGAGGAGGCGGAGGCGGTCGAGCCGCCCGCCCCGGCCGCGAGCGCCGGCGCGGCCTACGCGGACGTGCTGATGCCGCGCTCCGTGGCGGGGCACCGCGAGCGGCTGATCGGCACGACGGACCGTCAGGCGGAGGCGGACGGCGTCCGTCCGGGCCGCCGGGCGGCGGTGCCGAGCTGGGACGAGATCGTCTTCGGCACGCGCCGCAAGAAACAGGACTAGGGCCTGGCCGCCCGCGTCACGCAGCAGGCCTCGTGAGCTGCCGACTGCCTCACAGGGAGCACCCGTTCCGGCGAGGCGGCGGCGTCGACAGCCATCAGACACGGCCCAGGGCTCGTCCGACGGCTCTTGGACCGCTGCCGAGCAGGCCGCCCCTGCCACGCGGCGCGACTCATGAGCTGCCGACCGCCGTACAAGGAGCGCCCGCACCTGCGAGGCGGCGGCCTCAAGAGCCGTCGGACACGGCCTGGCGGGCGGCCCCCGGAAGGCGGGGACCGCCCCGTTCTCAGCCCGGCTGCGGCCCGGTGGCCACCGGCCGGGACGGATCCGCCGTCCACTCGCTCCAGGACCCCGCGTACAGCACCGCCGGTACGCCCGCGACCGCGAGCGCCAGCACCTCGTGCGCGCCCGAGACGCCGGATCCGCAGTAGACGCCGACCTCCGCGCCCGGCTCCGCGCCGAGTCCGGCGAAGCGCTCCGCCAGATCGGCGGAGGGCCGGAACGTCCCGTCGGCGGTCACGTTCTCCGTCGTCGGCGCGGAGCGGGCGCCGGGGATGTGCCCGGCGACCGGGTCCAGCGGCTCCACCTCGCCGCGGTAGCGCTCCCCCGCCCGCGCGTCCAGCAGCACCCCGCGCCGGGCCAGCGCGGCGGCCCCGTCGGCGTCGATCAGCAGCGGGCGCGCCCCCGGCTCGGGGACGAAGTCGCCCTCGGGCGCATCGGGCACCTCGGCCGTCACCTCGCCGCCCTGCGCGGTCCACGCGGGCAGCCCGCCGTCCAGGACCCGCACCGACGGGTGCCCCGTCCAGCTCAGCAGCCACCACACGCGCGCGGCCGCCCAGCCCTGCCCGCCGTCATAGACGACCACGCCGCGGTCGGCCCGGACACCGGCCCGGCGCAGTGCCGCCCCGAACGCCCCCGGGTCCGGCAGCGGATGGCGGCAGCCCCGGCCCGTCTCCTTCGGCCCCGTCAGCTCGGTCTCCAGATCCAGGTAGACCGCTCCGGGGATGTGCGCGGCGTCGTAGTCCGGCCGGCGCGGGACCGCGCCCATCTCCCAGCGGATGTCCAGCAGGACGGGCGGCCGCTCCCCCGCCAGTTCCCCGGCCAATTCCTTTGCGCTGATGATCGCATTCATGACAGCCATCCTGGCGTAGTCGGCGTGCGTCCGACAGGCACCCTGGCGCGATGGTTCCTGCCGATCGATACTGGACGGCAACGGCGTCGAAACGGAAGCGAAACGCGAATTCCGGTCCGTTCGCGGGAGATCCCGCTGAGATCGCGCGGGAACCAGTGAAATCCGGCGCGGCCGGGGGGCATGTCACCACCGGTGGTGCAAACATCTGCTCAGGCACCGTCCTGTACCACCCCGCGCGCCGCCGTTCAGGCAATGGGCGAGGGAACGCGCGGCCACCACGATGGTCCGAGGAGAGAGCGACGATGACCGAGGTATGGGGTTCCTCCCCGCGGCGGGGGCAGCCCGCCCGGCACGCCCCCGGCACCCCCTGCTGGACGAGCCTCCTGGTGCACGACCTGGAAGCGACCAAGGACTTCTACGGCGGCCTGTTCGGCTGGAGTTACTACAGCCCCGGGCCGCGCCAGCTCGGTCCCTACGTCCGCGCGACGGTCGACGGGCGCGACGTGGCCGGGATCGGTGAACTGCCGCCCGACCGGCGGCCGGCGACCGCGTGGACCACCTATCTGGCGAGCGACGACGCCGACTGTGCCGCGGAGTGGATCCGCTGCTCCGGCGGCACGGTCGGGGTGGGCCCCCTCGCCGCCGAGGACATCGGCCGCCTGGTGCTCGCCTCCGACCCGGCCGGCGCGCCCTTCGGCGTCTGGCAGGGACAGGACCTGACGGGGCCGCAGCCCTCCGGAGTGCCCGGTACGCCGGTGTGGCACGAGCTGGTCACCCACGACGCGGCAGCGGTGGTGAAGTTCTACAAGGCCCTGTTCCGTTACGAGACCAAGCCGGCCGGCTCCGCCGACTGCGACCGGCTCACGCTGCTGCTCGACGGCCGGCCGGTCGCCTCGGTCCGCGGCGCCGGGGCCGCGCTGCGCCGCCCGCACTGGACCACCTGGTTCGAGGTGGCCGACCCCGACGGCGCCGCCCGACGGGCCGAGGAACTGGGCGGACGCGTGCTGGACCCCCCGCACGACGACCCGGCGGGCCGCATGGCCTCGGTCGAGGACCCGGAGGGCGCCGCCCTCACCCTGCTGCGGACGGCCCGTTAGCCGCACCGGCCGCGCCTTCGATGGGTTCCGGGTCGACCGGCAGCACGTCGGGGGAGAGCGCGGCGGCCCGCGCCGCGGCCGCCGTCAGCCGCCGGCGGTGGTGACGACGGCACAGCACCTCGTAACCCACCACCGTCTCCGGCTGGTTGACGTCCCCGACGACGACCTGGGCGCCCTCGACGACCATCTGCCCGCCGACCGTACGGGCGTTGTGGGTGGCGCGCGCCCCGCACCAGCAGAGCGCCTCGACCTGCAGGACCTCGATGCGGTCGGCGAGTTCGACCAGCCGCTGCGAGCCGGGGAAGAGCTTGGTGCGGAAGTCGGTGGTGATGCCGAAGGCGAAGACGTCCAGTTCGAGGTCGTCGACGATCCGGGCCAGCTGGTCTATCTGCTCGGGGGCGAGGAACTGGGCCTCGTCGCAGATGACGTAGTCGGCGCGGCCGCCCGAGGAGAGGTGGCCGACGATGTGCGCGTAGAAGTCGAAGCCCTCCCCCGCCTCGACGGAGTCCGTCACCAGGCCGAGCCTTGAGGACAGTTTGCCCTCGCCCGCGCGGTCGTTGCGGGTGTAGATCATCCCTTGCAGACCGCGGGCCGAGCGGTTGTGCTCGATCTGCAGAGCGAGGGTGCTCTTTCCGCAGTCCATGGTTCCGGAGAAGAACACCAGCTCGGGCATGGGAAGGCCGATGCCTTTCGTTCGTGGGGGGCGTGCGGGGAACGTCGTGGGGGTGCTGCTGTACTCAGTTGCTGCCGTACTCAGGTGCCGCTGTGCTCAGGAGCGCACTTCGAGGAGCGGGACGAGCTGTTCGACGGGCGTCATGGAGCCGTGCAGGCCGACCATGGCGGACTCGTTGGGCTCGGTCTCGGTCGCGACGATCGCGACGTCGTCCCGCGCGGCCGCGACCACGTCGCCGATCCGGGCGTACACCCGGTCGTCCACGCCGGCTCCCGGCGGGCCGAACCAGCCGGCCTCGATGGCCTCGTCGCGCCCGGCGACCCACATCTGCTCCCCCAGCACCTCGCGCCACACGGCGAGCACATCGGCGGCGGCGCCCGGCACCGCGTAGACGTGCCGGGCCCGCGCCTCGCCGCCGAGGAGGGCCACGCCGGCGCGCAGCTCCCAGTCCTCGTCGAAGTCGATGCGCGCCTCGGGGGTGAACGGGATGTCGATCATGCCGTGGTCGGCGGTGACGTACAGCGCGGAGCGCGGCGGCAGTTGCTCGGCCAGCCGCTGGGCCAGCAGGTCCACGTACATCAGCTGGCCGCGCCACTCCTCGGAGTCGACGCCGAAGCGGTGGCCCTTGCCGTCCACCTCGCTGTAATAGGTGTAGACCAGCGAGCGGTCGGCGGCGCCGAGCTGCTGGGCGGCCAGATCCATCCGGTCCTCGCCGGAGAGCCGGCCGTGGAAGGTGCCGCCGCTCAGCGCGATCTTCGTCAGCGGAGTGTGCTGGAAGTCGGGGGCGGACACCTGGCAGGTGTGGATCCCCGCGTCGTCCGCGAGCGAGAAGACGGTGGGGTACGGCTGCCACTGGTGCGGGTCGGTCCACGGCCGCCAGCGCAGCTGGTTCATCAGCTGTCCGGTCGCCGGGTCGGCGACGGTGTAGCCGGGCAGACCATGGACGCCGGGCGGCAGGCCGGTGCCCACCGAGGCCAGCGAGGTGGCCGTGGTGGAGGGGAAGCCCGCGGTCAGCGGCGTGCCGGTGCCGTTGCCCGAACTGCCGAGCAGCGAGTGGAGGAACGGCGCCTCGGCGGGATGGGCGCGCAGCAGCTCCCAGCCCAGGCCGTCGATCAGGAAGACGCAGACCCGGTCGGCGGGCGCCAGCTCCAGGCCGGAACGGAAGCCCGGGACGCCCATGCCCGCGACGGCGGAGGGCAGCAGGTCGGCCAGGGAGCCGGTGCCGTAGCGCGGCAGCGGGGCGGAGCGCGGGTCCAGGGGGGCGGGCTCGTACCAGGAGGAACCGGCGGTGGTCGGGTGGGACATCAGCGGCCGGCGACCGCGGTCGCCTCGGAGAGCGCCTGGGCGAAGGCGAGGGTCTGGCGGACGCTGTCCGGCCCGTCGCCCGCCTCGCTGACGCGCAGGCTCAGGTCGTCCGCCGTCGTGGAGCCCGTGTAGCCGTGGTCCGCGTCGCAGTTGGGGTCGCCGCAGGCGGCGGGCTCCAGGTCGATCCGGGACACCGCGCCCCAGCCGATGGTGAGCACGACCTCGCGGGGCAGCGCGCCCGGGGTGTACGACTCGGGGTTGGCGACGACGCGGCTGACGACGACCGAGGAGATCCGCTCCAGCTTCACGGACTCGGTCGAGGTGGTGGCGTACGGGGACGGCGAGGTGCCGTCCGCGGCCTGCTCGTCGGTGTGGCTGACGATGAACCGCGTGCCCGTCAGGACGAGCACCGTCACATGGCGGCGGACCTCGTTGGAGTCGAACGTCGTCTCCTGGTGCACCAGGTACGACACGACCGGCTCACCGCCCACGGCCGCCTCCACGGCCTCGGCCACGAGGGCCGGGTAGTAGCCGCTGCGCTCGATCGCCGCGCGCAGCCCCTGGGTCGTCGTACCGGTCTTCGCCATACGCCCATCCTACGGGGCGTACGGAGCCCGGCCGCCGCCGATGCCCGCCCCGGTCCGGCGGATCCCGGCCATGTCCGGGCGGGACGGCGGCGGGACGGTCAGTACGACGGCAGGCTGCGCGGGCCCAGGTCCGTGCGCGGCGGGGGCGGGGCCAGGCGCAGGGAGGCGCCCAGGACATGGACGCCGTGCTGGGCGACGATCACCGGCTCCAGGTCCGCGCCGACGACCTCCGGGTGGTCGTCGACCAGCCGCGAGAGGCGCAGCAGCAGCTCCTCCAGCGCCCCGGTGTCCACGGGGGACGCGCCGCGCCAGCCGAACAGCAGCGGTGCGGTGCGCACCGAGCGGATGAGCTCGGCCGCGTCCCGGTCGGTGGTCGGGACCAGGCAGTGCGCGGTGTCGCCGAGGAGCAGGGAGGGGGCGCCGGCCAGCCCGAAGGAGAGCACGGCGCCGGCGGCCGGGTCGATCGCGGCGCGGACGACGGTGTCGACGCCGCGCGGGGCCATCGCCTGCACCACCAGCCGGGTCTCCGAGGGCTTGCCGAGCAGCTCGGTCAACTCGGTGTAGGCGCGCAGCAGTTCCGCCTCGCCGCCGAGGTCGAGGCGGACGCCGCCGAGGTCGGCGCGGTGGCGCAGGTGCGGGGCGGTGGGCTTGAGCGCGACGGGGAAGCCGAGGCGGTGGGCGGCGGCCACGGCGGCGTCCGGGTCGGGGGCGGGCAGGGCGGGGAGCACGGCGATGCCGTAGCGGGCGAGCAGGCGCTGGGTGTCGGCGGCGGAGAGGGTGACGGCGCGCGGGCCGGTGCCGCCGGGGGCCGTGGCGCCGTGGGCGTCGAGCAGCACCTCGATGTCGGCGGCGGCGCCCGCCTCGTCGATGTCGTCGTACTCGGGGACGCGGCCGGGGGACTCCTCGGCCCGGCGGCGCCACTGGGCGTAGCGCGTGGCCTGGGCCAGGGCCCTGGCTGCCCGCTCGGCGGCGGGGTAGACGGGGATGCGCGGGGAGGCGGGGCCGGGGGCCCGGGCGTCGTCCGGCGGGACGTCTTCCGGCTGGGTGTCTTCCGGTTCCTGCGGGACGTCTTCCGGCGGGGCGGCCAGGGCTTCGGCGAGGCCGGGTATCTCCAGGTGGACCACGCACACCGGCTTGGCCGCGGGAGCGGTGGCGACGGCGGAGCGCAGGGCCGTGGCGAGCTCCTCGGCGGACTCGCTGCCGACCCTCGGGATGGCGGTGACGACGACCGCGTCGCAGGCGTCGTCCGCCAGGGCGGTGGCGAGGGTGGCGCGGAAGTCCTCCGGGAGGGCGTCGGTGGTGAGGTCGAGCGGGGGGCGCGGGCGCAGCCCGTCGGTCAGGCAGGCGTCGTAGGTGAGCAGGGCCAGCGACTGGGAGTTGCCCAGGATGGCCACGCGGGGCCCGGCGGGCAGCGGCTGGGCGGCGAGCAGCAGTCCGGTGTCGGTGAGCTCGGTGACGGTGTCGACCCGGATGACCCCGGCCTGGCGCAGCAGGTCGGAGACGGTGGCGTCGGGGATGCGGGTGGTGGGCACGGTGTGCCCGGCGGGGGCGGCGGCGCCGTGCCGGGCGCCCTTGACCACGACGACGGGTTTGCGGCGGGCGGTGCGCCGGGCGAGGCGGGTGAACTTCCGCGGGTTGCCGATGGATTCGAGGTACATGAGGGCGACGTCGGTGTCCGGGTCGTCGTACCAGAACTGGAGGAAGTCGTTCCCGGAGAGGTCGGCCCGGTTGCCCGCGGAGACGAAGGTGGAGACGGAGGCGAGCCCGGCGCCGGCGGCCCGCCGGTGCAGCTCGGAGAGGAGCGCGATGCCGATGGCTCCGGACTGGCTGAAGAGCCCGACCCGGCCGGGGGCGGGCAGCTCGGGCGCGAGGGAGGCGTTGAGCCGGACGCCGGCGGCGGTGTTCACCAGGCCGAAGGAGTTGGGGCCGATGATGCGCATCCCGTAGGACCGGGCCTGCCGGACCAGTTCGCGCTGGCGGTCGCGGCCCTCGGGGCCGCTCTCGGCGAATCCGGCGGAGAGCACCACGAGGCCCTGGACGCCGTGCTCACCGCAGTCGGCGACGACGGAGGGCACTTCGGCGGCGGGCACGGCGACGACGGCGAGGTCGACGGGGGCTTCGATCTCCCGGAGCGAGCGGGCGGCGGGGACGCCCTCGGGGTCGAGCCGCGTCAGGCCGTCCGGGAAGGCCCGGTTGACTGCGTACACCCGGCCGGTGAAGCCGCCGGCCAGCAGGTTGCGCAGCACGGTGCGGCCCATGCCGTCGGCCGCGCGGCCGGTGCCGACGACGGCGACGCTGCCGGGGGCGAGGAGGCGCTGCACGGACCGGGCCTCGGCCCGCTGCTCGCGGGCGCGCTGGACGGCGAGCGAGCGGTCGGTGGGCTCCAGGTCGAGCTCGAGGCGGACGACGCCGTCCTCGAAGCTCCGCTTCTGGGTGTAGCCGGCGTCCGTGAACACCTTGATCATCTTGGTGTTGGCGGGCAGGACCTCGGCGGCGAAGCGCCGGATGCCGCGCTCCCGGGCCACGGCCGCGATGTGCTCCAGCAGGGCGGAGGCCACGCCCCGGCCCTGGTGGGCGTCCTGGACCAGGAAGGCGACCTCCGCCTCGTCGGTCGCACCCGCCGCGGGGCGGCCCCGGGGGTCGATGCGGTCGTAGCGGACCGTGGCGATGAACTCGCCGCCGACGGTGGCGGCGAGGCCGACCCGGTCGTTGTAGTCGTGGTGGGTGAAGCGGTGCAGATCCCGGTCGGACAGCCGGGGGTAGGGCGCGAAGAAGCGGTAGTACTTGGACTCGTCCGAGACGTGTTCGTAGAAGCTGACCAGGCGCCGCACGTCGTCGGGGGTGATGGGGCGGATCCGGGTGGTGCCGCCGTCGCGCAGGACGACATCGGCTTCCCAGTGGGCCGGGTAGTTGGTGAACCGCGTCGCGTGCTCGGACGGCGTCTGCATGGGGCCAGCGTACGGCCGGGTACCGACACCGCGACCGAGCACCGTCCGCCCCGTGCGACACTGGTCTAGACAACCACTTCGACTTGAAGGGCAACACCATGGTTGAGCGCCGAGTGAACGTCGGCTGGGCCGAGGGTCTGCACGCCCGCCCGGCGTCGATCTTCGTCCGTGCGGCGACAGCTGCCGGAGTCCCCGTGACGGTCGCCAAGGCCGGCGGCACCCCCGTGAACGCCGCGTCCATGCTGGCCGTGCTGGGCCTGGGCGCGCAGGGTGGCGAGGAGCTCGTCCTCGCCAGCGAGTCCGAGGGCGCCGAGGCCGCGCTCGACCGCCTGGCGAAGCTGGTCGCCGAGGGGCTGGAGGAGCTCCCGGAGACCGTCTGACCCCGGAACGCGGCGGGGCCGCGGCGGCCCTCAGCGGCCGCCGCGGCCCCGTCGTGTGCTCCGCCCGGCACACGGGCGGCGGATTCCGCCCGCGAACCGCCACAATTCCCGGCCGGAATTTCCTCCGCGTACCGGAATAGCGCGGGGTTGTTACAGGCGGGCGCTCGCCGTGTTCACGGCGCGTTTCCCGTCCGCCGCCCGCGGCACCCCGGCCGGCGGGACCGGACGCCACAGCCGGAATTCCCCCGGCGGCCGCTGGGCCCGTACCGCCGCGATCGACCGCGCCCGCTCCGCGTCACGGCGCAGGATGGCGTCCACCAGGGCCGCGTGCGTCTCCCAGACCTCCGCCGGCCGGGCCGGCGGCTCGGCCGCGTACACCCAGGCGATCTTGCGCCGGACCTGGGTGAGCAGGGCCGCGAGACTCGGGCTGCCGGACGCCTGGGCCAGCGTCTCGTCGAACCAGTCGCCCAGCTGGCACAACTCCCCCGTCCGCCCCGAGCGGACGCGCTCCCGGCCCAGCCGCACCAGCCCCCGCAGCACCTTCAGGTGCGCGTCGGTGCGCCGCTGCGCCGCACGGGCGGCGCCCAGCGGCTCCAGCAGGGCGCGGACGTCGAGCAGGTCGGCGGCCTCCTGCTCGGTCGGCTCGGCGACGCAGGCGCCGGCGTGCCGGCGGGTGGTGACGAAGCCCTCGGAGGCCAGGGTGCGCAGGGCCTCGCGGACGGGCACGCGGGAGACGCCGTAGCGGCGGGCGAGGAGCTCCTCGATGAGCCGGCTGCCCGGCGGGAAGGCACCGGAGACGATGTCGTCGCGGATGGCCGCGCACACGGCCTGGGCGGAGACGCGGCGGGCGTCCCGCACCTCGTCGCCCTCGCTGGTCACCAACGTCCCCGCATCGACGAACCCCTCCGTATCGCCCCGCTCCGCGTCGCCCCGCCGAATGGCATTCCGGTTGACGCCTGTTCAAGGATGCCCGGGGACGATCGACTCTATTGCAATCACGTACGAATTCCGATGGCCGCCCGAGAGGCAGGGAAACGTTTTGGCCACGCCGAAGGCCCCGGCCGGAGCCGGGGCCTTCGGGAAATCCTGGGCGCGTCCTAGATGTTGACGCCGTGGGCACGCAGATAGGCGACCGGGTCGATGTCCGAACCGTAGGTGGGCGCGGTGCGGGCCTCGAAGTGCAGGTGCGGGCCGGTGACATTGCCGGTGGAGCCGGAGAGGCCGATCTGCTGGCCGGGGGTGACGGTCTGGCCGGCACTGACGGATATGGACGACAGGTGGCCGTACTGGGTGTAGGTGCCGTCGTTGTGCTGGATGACGATGTTGTTGCCGTATGCGCCGCCCCAGCCGGCCTCGACGACGGTGCCGGCGCCGACGGCCTGCACGACACTGCCCTCGCCGGCGTGGAAGTCCACACCGGTGTGGCTGCCGGAGGACCACAGGCCGCTGGTGGCCTTGTAGGTGGTGGAGACGAAGGAGCCGGCGATCGGCATCACGAACGCGTTGAGCCGCTTGCGCTCCGCCTCGCGGGCGGCCCGCTCCGCCTCGGCGCGCTCGGCCTCGGCCTTGCGCTTCGCCTCGTCGGCGCGCTTCTTGACCAGGGCGGCCTGCTGCTTGGCCTCGGACTCGGCCTGCTCCCGGGCGGCGGCCTGGTCGGCGGAACCCTGCTGCATCTGGGCCTGCTCGCCGACGCCGTCGGCCACGCGGTCGGAGAGCACGACGGCCTGGGTGAGGCCGGTGTCCTCGGGACGCTGCGCGTCGTCGGGGGAGGCGGCGAAGGCCGGAGCGGCGACGCCGGCGACGACGCCCGCGGCGGTGAGGGTGGCTATGCCGGCGACGTTGGCGCCGACACGGGCGGCGCGGCTCGGACGACGGTGCTTCCCGGTGGCACGGGTGAACGCCATGGCTACGGCTGTTCCTTTCCTTCCCTGTCGCCTACCGGGTTAGCTGACGGGTTCGGAGCAGGAAGGTCTCCTACGGCCCCCTCCGGAGAGAGTTCCGATTCACCCCAGGGAACAGGTGGTTCCCCGGCTCCCCTGGCTCGCGCCGTACGGGGACTCGGCGATGGCTGCCCGGGGCCGCGGTTGCGGCTCCGATCTGACGGACTGCCGCCCCGAAGCTAATCGGCGTCAGATTCGAACGGCAAACGGAACGGCGGTTTCGTGACGCACGCCACACCACTCCCGTGCAACCACCTTGCCAATTCGGGCATAACGGAGGCGCGTGGGTCCCGTTGACCCCACGCGCCTCCGTGCTCAGGCGCATTGACCCGCTTCTGAGCCGCCGTCAAGCGAAAATCCGCTGTCAGGCGGGTCCGTCCTCGGACAGGAATCCGCTGTCAGGCGGGAATCACCGTCACCTCGCCGATCCCGAGCGCCTTGACGGGCTCGGCGATCTCGGCGGCGTCCCCGACGAGGACCGTGACCAGGCGGTCGGCCGGGAAGGCGGCCACGACGGCCGCCGTGGCCTCCACCGTGCCGGTCTCCGCGAGGCGTTCGTAGAGCCGGGCCTGGAAGTCGTCGGCGAGGTGCTGCTCGACCTGGTCGGCGAGGGTGCCCGCGACGGCCGCCGCCGTCTCGTACTTGAGCGGGGCGACGCCCACGAGGTTCTGCACGGCGACGTCGCGCTCGGTGTCCGTCAGGCCCTCGGCGGCGAGGGTGCGCAGCACGGTCCACAGATCCGCCAGCGCCGGGCCGGTGTTGGGGGTGTCGACCGAGCCGCTGACGGCCAGCATGGCGGTGCCCGTCCCGTCGGGGGCGGAGCGCAGGACCTGGGCGAAGGCGCGGACGCCGTAGGTGTAGCCCTTCTCCTCGCGCAGCACCTTGTCGAGCCGGGAGGTCAGGGTGCCGCCCAGGCAGTAGGTGCCGAGCACCTGGGCGGGCCAGACGCTGTCGTGCCGGTCGGCGCCGGTACGGCCGATGAGCAACTGCGTCTGGACGGCGCCCGGGCGGTCCACGATGATCACGCGGCCGGTGTCGTCGGCGGAGACGGGCGGCACGGGCCGGGGCTCGGCCGGGGAGCCCGTCCAGGCGCCGAGGGTGTCGGCGAGCGCCTGGTCGAGGTCGACGCCGGTGAGGTCGCCCACGACCACGGCGGTGGCGGTGGCCGGGCGGACGTGCGCCTCGTAGAAGGCCCGGACGGACGCGGCGTCGATGCGCTCGACCGTCTCCTGGGTGCCCTGGCGCGGCCGCGACATCCGCGAGTCGGCCGGGAAGAGCGTGTCCGACAGGGCCATGGCGGCCCGGCGGGCCGGGTTGGCCAGCTCGTGGGGGATCTCGTCGAGGCGGTTGAGGACCAGGCGCTCGATCTCGTTGTCGGGGAAGGCGGGGGCGCGCAGGGCGTCCGCGAGCAGGCCGAGGGCCTTGGGCAGCCGGGAGGCCGGGACCTCCAGCGACAGCCGGACGCCCGGGTGGTCGGCGTGCGCGTCGAGGGTGGCGCCGCAGCGCTCCAGCTCGGCGGTGAAGTCCTCGGCACTGAGCTTGTCGGTGCCCTCGGAGAACGCCCGGGCCATGATCGTGGCCACTCCGTCGAGCCCCGCGGGCTCGGCGTCCAGCGGCGCGTCCAGGCTGACCTCGACGGCGACGACCTGCTGGCCGGGGCGGTGGCAGCGCAGCACCGTCAGGCCGTTGGGCAGCACCCCGCGGCCGGGGGCCGGGAAGTCCCAGGGCGTGGCCGTGCCCGGCCGGGGCTGCGGGTGGAAGTGCATGGTGGGCTCGGCGGTGTCGGTGGCGCCCACGACTGCGGCGTCGGTCACTGGGCCGTCTCCTGTTCCTGTGCGTTGTCGTCGGCCTGTGCGGCGTCGTCGGCGTCGGCCTGCGGGCCGGTCGGTTCGTACACCAGCACCGCGCGGTTGTCCGGGTGGAGGCGGGCCTTGGCCACGGCCCGCACCTCCTCCGGGGTGATGTCCAGGACGCGCTGCACGGCGGTGAGCGCGAGCTGCGGGTCGCCGAAGAGCACGGCGTAGCGGCACAGTTCGTCGGCGCGGCCGCTGACCGTGGCCAGCCGGTCGAGCCACTCGCGCTCCAGCTGGGCCTGGGCGCGCTCCATCTCCTGCGGGGTGGGGCCCTCCAGGGCGAAACGGGCCAGCTCCTCGTCGACCGCCTTCTCGATGGCGGGGGCCTCGACGCCGGCCGAGGCCTTGACGTCCAGCCAGCCGAGCGAGGGGGCGCCCGCCAGGCGCAGCAGGCCGAAGCCGGCGGCGACGGCGCTGCGGTCGTGCCGGACCAGGCGGTTGTGCAGCCGGGAGGACTCGCCGCCGCCGAGCACGGTCAGCGCCAGGTCCGCGGCGTCCGCCTCGCGGGTGCCGTCGTGCGGCAGGCGGTAGGCGGCCATCAGGGCCCGGGAGGGCACCTCCTCCCGGACGACGTGACGCAGCTGCTCGCCGATGACGTCCGGCAGGCTGCCGTCGCGCGGGGGCTGCTTGCGGTCGTGGGCGGGGATGGAGCCGAAGTACTTCTCGACCCAGGCGAGCGTCTGCTCGGTGTCGATGTCGCCGACGACGGAGAGGACCGCGTTGCCCGGCGCGTAGTACGTGCGGAAGAACTCCCGCGCGTCCTCCAGGGAGGTGGCGTCCAGGTCGGCCATGGAGCCGATGGGCGTGTGGTGGTAGGGGTGGCCCTCGGGGTAGGCCATCGCCGTCAGCTGCTCGAAGGCGGTGCCGTAGGGCACGTTGTCGTAGCGCTGGCGGCGCTCGTTCTTGACGACGTCGCGCTGGTTCTCCATGGACTCGTCGTCGAGCGCGGTGAGCAGCGAGCCCATCCGGTCGGCTTCCAGCCACAGCGCCAGCTCCACCTGGTGGGCGGGCATGGTCTCGAAGTAGTTGGTCCGCTCGAAGCTGGTGGTGCCGTTGAGCGAGCCGCCGGCGCCCTGCACCAGCTCGAAGTGGCCGTTCCCCGTGACCTGCGCCGAGCCCTGGAACATCAGGTGCTCGAAGAGGTGGGCGAGGCCGGTGCGGCCCTCGACCTCGTGCCGCGAGCCGACGTCGTACCAGAGGCAGACGGCCGCGACCGGGGTCAGATGGTCCTCGGAGAGCACGACCCTCAGGCCATTGGCCAGGCGGTGCTCGGTCGCTGTCAGGCCGCCGGTACCGGCCCGCTGCGCGGCCGTGTGACCCATGGGCATGTACGTCCCTTCGATCGCTTGCTTCTCGCCGCGTCGCGCGCCGCCGCATCCCGTGGCGCCCCGCGACGGCTCGCGGATGAACAGTGCTGTCACTGTATGCAAGCGCACTGACATCCCGCGAAGTTCCCGGCCGGGTCCCTCTTGCGGACGGGTCGCGGTCGGCGTTGTCGGTGGGGCGGTCCACAATGGTCGGCGTCGTACCCACCCCCGGCAATCGATCGAAGGAGCCGCAGCCGCGATGGCCCGCCGCAGCACGAAGACCCCGCCGCCGGAAGAGTTCGAGGAGCGCATCCTCGACATCGACGTCGTCGACGAGATGCAGGGCTCCTTCCTCGAGTACGCCTACTCCGTCATCTACTCCCGCGCCCTGCCCGACGCCCGCGACGGCCTCAAGCCGGTGCAGCGCCGCATCCTCTTCCAGATGAACGACATGGGCCTGCGGCCCGAGCGCGGCTACGTGAAGTGCGCCCGCGTCGTCGGCGAGGTCATGGGCAAGCTGCACCCGCACGGCGACGCGTCCATCTACGACGCGCTGGTGCGCATGGCGCAGCCGTTCTCGATGCGCGTGCCGCTGGTCGACGGGCACGGCAACTTCGGCTCGCTGGGCAACGACGACCCGCCGGCCGCCATGCGGTACACCGAGGCCCGGATGGCCTCCACAACGGCGCTGATGACCGCCTCCATCGAGGAGGACACGGTCGATTTCACGCCCAACTACGACGGCAGCGAGCAGGAGCCGGTGGCCCTCCCGGCCGCCTATCCGAACCTGCTGGTCAACGGCGCGACGGGCATCGCCGTCGGCATGGCGACCAACATGCCGCCGCACAACCTGGGCGAGGTGATCGCCGCCGCCCGGCACCTGATCCGGCATCCGAACGCCGACCTCGACACCCTGATGAGGTACGTCCCCGGCCCGGACCTGCCCACGGGCGGCCGGATCGTGGGCCTCGGCGGCATCCGGGACGCGTACGAGACGGGCCGCGGCACCTTCAAGATCCGCGCCACCGTCTCGGTCGAGAGCGTGACCGCCCGCCGCAAGGGCCTGGTGGTGACCGAGCTGCCGTTCGCGGTGGGCCCGGAGAAGGTCATCTCCAAGATCAAGGACCTGGTCGGCTCGAAGAAGCTCCAGGGCATCGCCGATGTGAAGGACCTCACCGACCGCGCCCACGGCCTGCGGCTGGTCATCGAGATCAAGAACGGCTTCAACCCCGAGGCCGTGCTGGAGCAGCTCTACAAGCTGACGCCGATGGAGGAGTCCTTCGGCATCAACAACGTCGCGCTGGTGGACGGTCAGCCGCTGACGCTCGGCCTCAAGGAGCTGCTGGAGGTCTACGTCGACCACCGCTTCGAGGTGGTGCGGCGGCGCAGCGAGTTCCGTCGCGGCAAGCGGCGTGACCGGCTTCACCTGGTCGAGGGTCTTCTGACGGCGCTCGTTGACATCGACGAGGTCATCCGGATCATTCGATCGAGCGATAACGCGTCGGAGGCCAAGTCGTCACTCGTGGAGCGGTTCTCGCTCTCCGACGTGCAGACCCAGTACATCCTCGACACCCCGCTGCGCCGTCTGACGAAGTTCGACCGGATCGAGCTGGAGTCGGAGCGCGACAAGCTCACCTCGGAGATCGAGGAACTGACCCGGATCCTGGAGTCCGACGCCGAGCTGCGCAAGCTCGTCTCCGCCGAACTGGCCGACGTGGCGAAGAAGTTCGGCACCGACCGGCGCACGGTCCTGCTGGAGTCGGCGGGCACTCCAGCGTCGGCCGTCCCCCTCCAGGTCGCCGACGACCCCTGCCGGGTGCTGCTCTCCTCCACCGGCCTCCTGGCCCGCACGGCCACCGGCGAGCCCCTCACTCCGGAGGCGGGCGAGGCCAAGCGCGTGAAGCACGACGTGATCGTCTCGGCCGTCCCGGCGACGGCTCTCGGCGAGGTGGGCGTGGTCACCTCCGCAGGCCGCCTGCTGCGGCTGCGGGTGATCGACCTGCCGCAGCTCCCCGGAACGGCGTCCGCGCCGAACCTGGCCGGCGGCGTCCCCCTGCCGGAGTTCCTGAGCCTGGAGGACGACGAGCGGGCGGTCTGCCTCACCACGCTCGACGAGTCCTCGCCGGGCCTGGCGATCGGCACGGAGCAGGGCGTCGTCAAGCGCGTGGTCCCCGACTACCCGGCCAACAAGGACGAGCTGGAGGTGATCGGCCTCAAGGAGGGCGACCGGATCGTCGGCGCGGTCGAGCTGCGCACCGGCGAGGAGGACCTGGTCTTCATCACCGACGACGCGCAGCTGCTGCGCTACCAGGCCGCGCAGGTGCGTCCGCAGGG
Source organism: Streptomyces sp. AV19 (assembly GCF_015999245.1). GTDB lineage: Bacteria > Actinomycetota > Actinomycetes > Streptomycetales > Streptomycetaceae > Streptomyces. Next base: position 606,245 of record NZ_JAEAMR010000022.1, read on the forward strand.
CCGGCCGGCCGGCGGCATGGCGGGGGTCAAGCTGTCCTCGGGGGCGAAGGTGATCTCGTTCACCGCCGTCGACCCGGCGGAGGACGCCGCGGTGTTCACGGTGGCCGGTGCCAAGGGCGGCCTCCCCGGCGCCGCCTCGGAGGGCACGGCGAAGCTGACCCCGTTCGACCAGTACCCGCGCAAGGGCCGGGCCACGGGTGGCGTCCGCTGCCAGCGCTTCCTCAAGGGCGAGGACTGCCTGGTCCTGGCCTGGGCGGGCACCTCCCCGGCCCGCGCCGCGAACGCGTCGGGCACCCCCGTCGCCCTCCCGGACCCCGACCCGCGCCGCGACGGCTCGGGGACGCCGCTCCCGAAGCCGGTGACGTCGGTGGCGGGTCCGGTCTAGGCCGACGGGCGCCGGGCGGACGGACGGGAGTCCGGCCTGCCCGGCGGTGCCGGCTGTGCGCCCGGCGGACGAGGGAGCGGTGCCGGTCCGGGCACCGCCCCCCACCCCGGGGCCGGGGACAACCGCACGGAGCGCGACCCCTGCTCACGCCGCGGGGCCGGGGCGCGTCCCGTTCAAGTGCGCGGCGGGGGGCCGCCTTCACTACGCGACAGGCGGTACGGGGGCGAAGCCGTGCGGTGCCGCGGGGGCTCGGCACCGACCGAACCCCCGCGATGGTCCGGAGCCTTGGCTCACGACGGAGCCGCAGGCGAAGCCACGGAGCGCAGGAGACCGAACTCCGCGCCCAGTTCCGGCGCCGCCCGCCCACCCGCTACGGGCCCGCCTTCGGTGTTCTCGTCGAGCTGCGCGGCGCCGGCTCCTGGCCCCCTGGCCCCGGGACGGTAGGCACAGCTCCGGTTCACCCGGCAGAGCCGCGAACCGGAACCAGAAGTGGAGGGGGCGAAGCCCCCGCCCGCCGCCCGGGTCCGGGAAACGACGAAAGGGCGGGGCGGGGGCAAACCCCACCTCACCCCTGCGTATACCGCAACACCCCCCACATGCTCCGCTCATCCACGTCCCCCGCCCCCTCCCCCACCCTCCGGCACCCCTCCAGCCCCTCCCGCAACGCACCCCCGTCAATCCCGCTCCCAATCATCACCAGCTGCGTGGTGCGCGCCTCCGAGCGCCCCCACGCCGACCGGTGCATCCGCAGGAAGTCCCCCACCGCGTGGAGCGCGAACTTCTGCCGGTGGCCGGGCACTCCGAAGTACACGAACCCCTTGATCCGGTAGAGCCCCTCCGGCCTCCGGTCGAGGAAGTCCATGAACAGCCGCGGATGCAGCGGCTCCTCGGAGACGAACTCGACGCTCTCGTAGGCGGCGTGCAGATGCCCGTCGTGACCGTCATGCCCGTCATGACCGTCATCGTGCTCATGCGCCTCGTGGACCAGATCCTCGAACGACAACTGCCGGATCTCCTCCAGCCGTTCCTCCCGCGGCCTGCGGTCGAAGAGCAGCTCGGGATCCACCCGCCCGTACGAGGCGGCGACGACGGGCGTCCCGGGCGCCAGCTCCGCCAGCGTCCCCGCCAGTTCCTCCCGCTCCGCCTCCCCGATGCGGTCCGTCTTGTTGAGGACCACGAGATCGGCGATGCCCAAGTGCCGGTCCAGCTCGGGATGCCGGACCCGGGTCCGCCCGAACTCCGCGGCGTCCACCACCTCGACCAGCCCGCCGTACATGATCTCCGTGTTGTCGCTGGCGAGGATCATCCGGACGAGTTCCTGCGGCTCGGCGAGCCCGCTCGCCTCGATGACGATGACGTCGATGCGGGCCGCGGGCCGGGACAGCCGGTCCAGGAAGGCGTCCAGGTCGCTGGTGTCCACGGCACAGCACAGACAGCCGTTGCCCAGCGACACCATGGAGGAGCCGACCTGCCCGGCCACGCTCATGGCGTCGATCTCGATGCTGCCGAAGTCGTTGACGACCACACCGACGCGGCTGCCCCCGCTGTGGGCGAGCAGGTGGTTGAGCAGGGTGGTCTTGCCCGAACCGAGGAAACCCGCCAGCACGATGACCGGGATCTGTCGCTTGGTCTCGCGGATGGTCACGCGGAAAGCCTCCGTCGTCGGGCCCGGAGCGCCTCTCGGGCGCTCCGGGAGCTGTCAGCCGGGCACGCGGGGCCCGGGAGCCCCACCCGCACCAGGATATGGTCGTACCGGAAACGGCCTTCCGAGCCAGGGCGTTCCGCCAGTCAGGTTAGGCTCACCTATGTGAGCACGTGCGCGACCGCCTCCCTGATGCTGGCCGAACCCCTCTCCGGCACCGCCGCCACCGCGCGCACCTGGCTGCTGATCGAGCAGCCCGGACCGTGGGGCGCCAAGGCGCTCACCGCGAGCCACCTCGACCCCGGGACGGGCCGGGCGCTGGAGGAGGCCGCCGCCGGTACGGGCGTACGGATCGCCCTGATCCGCCGCCCCGGACGGCACGCGGACTGTCACAGCCCCGGCACCCGGCGGATCTTCGTCGCCCACACCGCGCCCGGCCGCTCCTGGATCCGTACGGCCGGGGTCACCGACCCCGCGCTCCTCCTGGACCTGGACTTCGCGGCGCTCGGCGCCGGGGAGCACGGCGGTCTGGGAGAGCCGTACGAGGGCGAGCCCCTCGCGCTGGTGTGCACCAACGGCAAACGGGACCGCTGCTGCGCCCTGCTGGGCCGGCCCCTGGCGGCCGAGCTGACCGCCGCGGGCGGGACCGAGGTCTGGGAGGTGACCCACATAGGCGGCCACCGCTTCGCGCCGACCCTCCTCGTGCTGCCGTACGGCTACGCCTACGGCCGCGCCACCGCCCCCGCGGTCAAGGAGGTCCTGGAGGCGGCGCGCGAGGGCCGGATCGTCACCGCGAACTGCCGCGGCCGCTCCGCCTGGTCGCGCCCCGCCCAGGCCGCCGAGCTGGCGGTGCGGGCGCTGACCGGCGAGGAGGGCGCGGACGCCCTGGACGTGTCCGGGATCACGGGGTCGGCACCGCGCTGGACGGCGACCGTGGCCCACGCCGACGGACGGTCGTGGCGGGTCGTCGTCGAGCAGGGCGCCGCGACGCCGGCCCGGCCGGAGAGCTGCGGCCGCGCGCCGGTCTCACCGGCCCGGATGGACGTGGTCCACATCGAGCCGGTCACCTGACGCACGTCGTCCGATGCCGGTCGTCCGACGCACGTCGTCCGACGCCGCTCTCCCGGCCCGGCCCCCGGCCGCCCGTCTCAGCCCGCCTTCTTCGCGAACTCGGTCGTGTACGTCCTGCTCAGGTCCAGCGAGGCGTTCTTGAGCTGGGGGTTGAAGGACGTGAGCACCTTGTGGACCGTCCTCGGCCCGTCCTCCGGCATCACCCCGTCCTCGGTGAACATCGGCAGGGTGCTGGCGATCGCCTTGGTGTAGAGCTCCTTTCCGCCCTTGGCGTAGTCGGCGGGCATCTTGGCGGCGATCTCCTCGGGCTTGTGCGAGGACATCCACTTCAGCGTCTTCACCAGGGCGTTGGCGAGCCGCTGCACGGTCTCCTTGTGCCCGTCGACCCAACCGGTGTTCATGTAGAGGCTGGAGGAGGGGTAGAGCCCGCCGAGCGCGGCTCTTGATCCCTCCGGGGTGCGCATGTCGATCAGGACCTCGCCCACGTCCTTGGCGAGGACCTGGGCGACGGTGGGATCGGTGGTCATGCCGGCGTCGACGGACCCCCGTTGGAGCGCGGCGATGAACGTCTGGCCGGCGCCCACCGCGACCGGCGTGAACTCGCTGACCCGCACCCCGTTCTTCACGGCCAGGTACTTCGTCAGGAAGTCGGTGGACGAGCCGAGCCCGGTGACCCCGAGCTTCCTGCCCTTGAAGTCCCTGGGCGAGGTGACGGCCGAGGCGGCCTTCTTGGAGACGATCTCCACCTCGCCCGGCGCCCGGGCCAGTTGGACCACGGACTCGACGTACTTGCCCTTGGCCTGGAGGTCGAGCGTGTGGTCGTAGAACCCCACCGCGCCCTGGACCTCCCCGGACACCAGGGCGGTGGTGGCCTGCACCCCGGCGGGCTCGGTCAGCAGCTTGACCGGGACGCCCTCGTCGTGGAAGTAGCCGAGCCGCTGGGTGAGGATCATCGGCAGGTAGATGACCTTGTCCAGGCCGCCGACCATGATCTTTACGACGTCGCCCGAGAGGGCGTCCCCGCTCTTCGGGCCCGAGTCGCTGGACGCCTCGTCGGCGCACCCGGCGAGCGCGAGGCACAGGACCCCCGCGGTCACCGCCGCGGAGAGCCTGGTGAACGTGCGGAACGTGCGCATCCTTGAGTCCTTCGGGGTCATGGTGCACGGGTCGGGGTGTGCGTCGGAAGTGTGCGTCGAGCGTGGGCCCAGGGCGTACGGCCCAGGGCGTACGAGCCGGGGCGTACGAAGCGTCAGCGCCCGCCGTCCCGGCTCTGCGGCTTCCAGCGGAACAACCGTTTCTCCGCGAAGGTCAGCAGCGCCTCCGCGAGGAGCGCGACGACGGCGAGGATCACCATCGCCGCGTACACGCCCGCGGTGTTGAAGGTGCCCTGGGAGCCGGAGACCAGCAGGCCGATGCCTTGGGACGCACCGATGTACTCGCCGACGATGGCCCCGATCAGGGCGAAGCCGAAGCTGACGTGCAGGCTGGTGAAGATCCACGAAGTGGCGGACGGGACGACCACCTGGAGCGTGACGCGCCGGTGGGACGCGCCCAGGATGCGGGCGTTGGCGACCAGGTTCCGGTCCACCTCGCGCGCGCCCTGGAACGCGTTGAAGAACACCGGGAAGAACACCAGCACCACCGCCGAGGCCACCTTGGACGCCGGCCCCAGACCGAACCAGATCAGGAAGATCGGGGCCAGGACGATCCGCGGCAGGGCGTTGAGCACCTTGATGAACGGGCCGAGGACATCGGCCAGGAACGGCACCCGGCCCAGCGCGATGCCGAGCACGACCCCGCACGCCACACCGATCCCCCAGCCGATGAGGGCCTCCTGGAGGGTGACCCAGACCTGTTCGCCGAGAGACCCCTGCGGGGTGCCGTGTGCGATCCACTGCCAGATCTGGTCCCAGATCTCCGACGGCATCGAGAAGTTGAAGGGGTCGATGGCCTTCGCCCGGGACAGCGCCTCCCAGGCGGCCAGCAGCACGGCGAGCAGCAGCACCCGCGTCAGCAGGACCAGGATCCGGCGGTTGCGGGCGGCCCGGGCCCGGGCGGCGCCACGGTCCCCGGCGGACCGCTCCACCACCACCGGTACGGTCACGGATTCAGGCGGCATGCCCCGCTCCCCTCTCCCGTGTGATGCGCACCTCTTCGCCGAGCGACACCCAGATCTCGCGGTAGATCTCGATGAACCGGGGTTCCAGACGCACGGATTCGACCTTGCGCGGCCGGTCCAGCGGGACGGGGAAGACCTGCTTGACGGTGGCCGGTCCGGCGGTCATCACCACGACCTTGTCGGCCAGGGCGATGGCCTCCTCCAGGTCGTGGGTGACGAAGACGACGGAGGCGCGGGAGGCGGGGCCTTCGGCACGCGAACCACCCCACAGGTCCAGCAGTTCGTCCGACATCAGCGCCCGGGTCTGTACGTCGAGCGCCGAGAAGGGCTCGTCCATGAGCAGGATCTCCGGGTCGTTCACAAAGGTCTGGGCGAGCGCGACCCGCTTGCGCTGGCCGCCGGAGAGCTGGTGCGGATAGCGGTCCTCGAAGGCCGTGAGCCCCACCCGGCGCAGCCAGTCCCGGGCCCGGCCGCGGGCCTCGGACTTCGGCACGCCGCGGAAGCGCGGCCCGGCCGTGACGTTGGACAGGACGGTGCGCCACGGGAAGACCGCGTCCTGTTGGAAGACGAAGCCGACCTGCGGAGGGATGCCCGCGACGGGCCGGCCGCCGACCAGCACCTCGCCCTCGGTGGGCTCCTCCAGGCCGCTGACCAGGGTCAGTGTGGTGGACTTGCCGCATCCGGTCGGTCCCACCACGGCCACGAACTCGCCCCGCTCCACGACGAGGCCGAGGTCGCGGACCGCCGTGTGGTCCGTGCCCGACGGCGTGCGGAACACCTTGGTCGCGCCGCGCAGTTCGATGGCCGGGGCGCCTCCCGGCGGATCACCGATGTTCATCCGTCTGCCTCCACTCGCCTCCGCTGCCGCTCGGCCCCACGATCACGTGCGGGGCGCCGTGCGGAGGGTAGGAGCGGCCCGCGAGGGGCGGGCAGCCTTGTGAGCGCTGTGCGGGTTGAGCGCACGAACCCTGTTCTGTTCGTTCTGCTCACGCTAGAACAGGTGGCGGGACACAGAGGTCGGGCGGACGGCACGGTCCGCGCGACGTCCGGTCCTGCCACAGAGCTTCCACGAGACTTCGCAACGCAGCGCTCCGGCAGGGGTGCCGGTGACACGGAAGGGACCCGCATGCGCCCCCGGTGGTGGCCCCGCCGCGTCTTCGCCCAGGTGTTGTCCGCGCAGTTGCTGATCGTCACCGGGGTCACCCTGCTCACCGCGGGCCTGGTCCTGACCCCGTTCGGCTCCCGCCTGGACGACCAGGCGATGCGCCGGGCGCTGGCCATCGCCCAGACCACCGCCGCCCGGCCCGGCCTCGTCCGCGACCTGCTGGCAGCACGCCCCGTCCCGGACGGGCCCGTGCAGGCGGACGCCGAGCGCATCCGCCGGGCCACGGGCGCGCGTTACGTCGTGGTGGTCGACACCCGGGGGATCCGCTACTCGCACACCGACCCCACGCGGATCGGCCGGCGCGTCAGCACCGACCCGGGCCCCGTCCTGACCGGACACGAGTGGACGGGCATCGAGGAGGGCACCCTCGGACGTTCGGCCCGGGGCAAGGTGCCCCTGCGCGACGCCGGGGGAACGGTCGTCGGCGCGGTGTCCGTCGGCATCTCCTACGCGAGCGTCCGCGCCCTGCTGCTGCGCTCGGTTCCCGGTGTCCTGCTGTACGCCGGAGCGGCGCTGGCCGTCGGCGCCACAGCCGCCTTCGTCGTCTCGTGGCGGCTGCGCACCCGCACGCGCGGCATCGAACTCGCCGAGATCCCCTCCCTGTTGGAGGAGCGCGAAGCGGTGCTGCACGGCATCGGGGAGGGCGTCATCGCCCTCGACCGGAGCGGACGCGTCCGGCTGGTCAACGACGCGGCGCGGCGACTGCTCGGCCTGGGGCCGGACACCGCCGGGCAACCGCTCGACGCCCTGCTGCCGCCCGGCCGGACCGCCGACGTGCTGACGGGCCGGGTGACGGGGACCGACCTGCTGACTGTCCGGGGCGACCGCGTCCTGGTCGCCAACCGCAGGGACACGGCCGACGGCGGGGCGGTGGCGACCCTGCGCGACCGGACCGAAGTCGAGCGCCTCGGGCGCGAACTGGACGGGACGCACGGTCTCACCGAGGCGCTGCGCGCCCAGGGCCACGAGCACGCCAACCGGATCCACACCCTGGCCGGGCTGCTCGAACTGGGCCGCTACGCGGAGGCGGCGGACTACCTCACGGAGGCCATCGGGGCACCCCCGGCCGTGGCCGGACGGATCGCCGAGCGGGTGCACGATCCGCTGGTGGGCGCGCTGTTGGTGGGCAAGGGCGCGGTCGCCGCGGAACGCGGCGTGGCGCTGGAACTGAGCCCGGCCAGCCGGCTTCCGGACCTCTTGGCCGACCCACGGGATCTGGTCACGGTCCTGGGCAATCTGGTGGACAACGCCCTGGACGCGGCGGCGGGCGGCGGCTTGACCGGAAAGCGGGGCGCGGAACGGCCGCCCGTGGAACCGTGGGTGGAGGTCGACCTGCGGGTGGCGGGATCCACCGTGGTCCTGCGGGTCTCGGACAACGGGCCGGGCGTTCCGCTGGAGGCGAGAGAGCTGGTCTTCACCGACGGCTGGACCACCAAGGAACCCGTTTCGCACCGCCGCCGGGGCCTCGGCCTCTCGCTCGTCCACCGGCTGGCCGAGCGGTACGGCGGCTCGGCGCGGGCCGGCGAACGAAGCGGCGGCGGGGCGGTGTTCACGGTGGAACTCCCGGAGGCGCTGCGATTGCCCGAAGGAGTGAACCGATGATCGAAGTCCTCGTCGTGGACGACGACTTCCGCGTTGCGGAGATCAACGCGGCTTATGTACGCCGGATTCCGGGATTCCGGGTGAGAGCCACGGTCCACAACGCGGCCCAGGCCATGGCCGTGCTGGACCGGGAGCCCGTCGATCTGCTGCTGCTCGACCAGTATCTGCCGGACGAGACGGGCCTCTCACTGGTCCGCCACATCCGTCAGCGCGGCCACGGAGCCGACGTCATCATGGTCACCGCGGCCCGCGACGTCGCGACCGTCCGCACCGCGATGCGCTACGGCGCCCTGCAGTACCTGGTCAAACCGTTCTCCTTCCCCGGCCTGCGGGTGAAGCTGGAGGCGTACGCCCAGCTGCGCCGGACGCTGGAGGGGACGCAGGAGGCGGAGCAGGACCAAGTGGACCGGATCTTCGGCGCGTTGCGCACGGCCGCCACGACCCCTCCCCTGCCCAAGGGCCACTCCGCCCCGACCGCCGAGCTGATCCGCCAGGTGCTCTCCGACGCCGCGCGGCCGCTCTCCGCCCACGAGGTCGCCACCCGCTCCGGACTGAGCCGCTCCACCGCCCAGCGCTACCTCAAGCGCCTGGAGGAGTCCGGACGTCTCAGCCTCACCCTGCGCTACGGCGAGACGGGCCGGCCGGAACACCGTTACGCCTGGTCCGGCCGGTGACCGTGCCCCTCAGCCACGGGCCGGTCCCGGAGACGGGACGATGCCGTGGTGGAAGGCGTAGCGGACGGCCTGCGCCCGGTCGCGCACACCGGTCTTGGCGAAGAGGTTGTTGATTGCGTCTTCACCGTCGCGGTGCTCACATGGAGCCGACGGGCGATCCGCGTTCGACAACCCTTCGGCGACCAGCGTGAGAACCTCCGCCTCACGAACCGTCAGCCCGTCCCGATGCCGAGCAGGGCCCCGGCCGCCAACAGGCCCACGGACGCTGCCCGGTGGCCGCCGTCCACCAGCCCCGGCTCGCGAAGGGCGACGACGGCCAGCACCGCCGGAACGACCCACCACCGGCGGGAACCTGAGACCACCTTCTGCGGCTTCACCTGGCGGACGACCACCAGCACACTGACCGGACCGGACATGGAAAGCCTCCGTGGAGCGCGGACACGATGGTCGGACGCGGCCCGTCCGTCTCACCAGGACGCCGCGGAACGACACATCCGACGCTACGGATCCGGCCGACACCCCGGATCGGAGCACGGGTGGACCCCGGGTGGAGATCGCTCTCCGGCCCGGGGCCTCTTCTCTCCACCCGTGGGTGGAGGCCCAGAAGTGGAGACTCTGAGGCGGAGACCCAGAGGTGGCACTCCAGAAGCGGAGGCTCAGGCGTCGATGCGCGAGCGGTCCAGCGTCGCGGCGGAGTTGGTGATGAACTCCTTGCGCGGCGCCACTTCATTGCCCATCAGCAGGTCGAAGGCGCGCTCGGCGGCCTCCAGGTCACTGATGTTGATCCGTCGCAGGGTGCGGTGGCGCGGGTCCATCGTGGTCTCCGCGAGCTGGTCGGCGTCCATCTCGCCCAGACCCTTGTAGCGCTGGATGGAGTCCTTGTAACGGACACCCTTGCGCTCCAGCTCCAGCAGGGTCTGCCGGAGTTCGCTGTCGGAGTAGGTGTAGATGTACTTGTCCTGGCCCTTCTTGGGCTGGATCAGCTCCACCCGGTGCAGCGGCGGCACCGCCGAGAACACCCGCCCCTGCTCCACCATCGGCCTCATGTAGCGCTGGAAGAGGGTGAGCAGCAGACAGCGGATGTGCGCGCCGTCCACATCGGCGTCGGCGAGGAAGATGACCTTCCCGTAGCGCGCCGCGTCGATGTCGAAGGTCCGGCCCGACCCGGCTCCTATCACCTGGATGATCGCGCCGCATTCGGCGTTCTTCAGCATGTCCGAGACGGACGACTTCTGAACGTTGAGGATCTTGCCGCGAATCGGCAGCAGCGCCTGGAACTCGGAGTTCCGCGCCAGCTTGGCCGTGCCCAGCGCCGAGTCGCCCTCGACGATGAACAGTTCGCTGCGGTCCACGTCGTCACTGCGGCAGTCGGCGAGCTTGGCCGGCAGCGACGAGGACTCCAGTGCCGTCTTGCGGCGCTGGGCCTCCTTGTGCTGGCGGGCCGCGATGCGCGTGCGGGCCGCCGCGACGATCTTCTCCAGCACGGCCCGCGCCTGCTGCTTGGCGTCGCGCTTGGTCGAGGTCAGGAACGCCTTGAGCTCCTTGGCGACCACGTTGGCCACGATCCGGGAGGCCGCCGAGGTGCCCAGGACCTCCTTCGTCTGCCCCTCGAACTGGGGCTCCGCCAGACGGACGGTCACCACCGCGGTGAGCCCCTCCATGGCGTCGTCCTTGACCACGTCGTCCTCGGCGACCCGCAGCAGCTTGGACGAGCGCAGCACCTCGTTGACGGTCCGGGTGACCGCCCGCTCGAAACCGGCCACGTGGGTGCCGCCCTTGGGGGTGGCGATGATGTTGACGAACGACTTGAGCGTGCTCTCGTAGCCGGTGCCCCAGCGCAGCGCGATGTCCACGCCGAGCTCCCGGGTGACCTCGGTGGGCGTCATGTGCCCGCGGTCGTCGAGGACCGGGACGGTCTCCTTGAAGGTGCCCTGGCCGCTCAGCCGCAACACGTCGCAGACGCCCTTGTCCTGCGCGAGGAACTCGCAGAACTCACTGATGCCGCCGTCGTAGCGGAAGACCTCCTCGCTGACGCCCGTGCCGTCCAGGTCCCGTTCGTCGCGGACCACGAGCGTCAGGCCCGGCACCAGGAAGGCCGTCTGCCGGGCGCGCCCGTACAGCGTCTCCAGGGAGAGCTTGGCGTCCTTGAGGAAGATCTGCCGGTCCGCCCAGTAGCGGACCCGGGTGCCCGTACGGGTCTTGGGCACCTTTTTGCCCTTGAGGAGCCCGTTGGCCGGGTCGAAGGGCGCGTCGGGTCCGGACTCGGTGAAGATGCCGGGCACACCGCGGCGGAAGCTGATCGCGTGGGTCCTGCTGTTGCGGTCCACCTCCACGTCCAGCCGGGCGGAGAGCGCGTTGACGACCGATGCGCCGACGCCGTGCAGACCGCCGGAGGCGGCGTAGGAGCCGCCGCCGAACTTTCCTCCGGCGTGCAGCTTGGTCATGACGACCTCGACGCCGGACAGCCCGGTCTTGGGCTCGACGTCCACCGGGATGCCCCGGCCGTTGTCACGGACCTCGACGGAACCGTCGTCGTGGAGGATCACCTCGATGTGGTCGCAGAACCCGCCGAGGGCCTCGTCGACCGAGTTGTCGATGATCTCCCAGAGGCAGTGCATCAGGCCGCGGCTGTCCGTGGAGCCGATGTACATGCCCGGACGCTTGCGGACGGCTTCGAGTCCCTCGAGGACGAGCAGGTGCCGCGCGGTGTAGTTGGATCCGTCCCGGTCTGCCCCGGTCAGCAATGCAGTGGACGGCACGGACGTATCGGCGGTCACGCGGTTCGCTCCTCGCTGAATTTCTCTCTGGCCCTCTTGGGGCGCAATGGCTGGCTCGGTCGCCGTTCAGAGGGTACCGAGGCCCAGTAGAGCCTTTGTGCCGCCACCCGCGGCAATGGCCATGCTAGTCGAGCATCGAACTGGGGTTCGATGACTCAATGGGGTGACGTGCACATCACGTTCCCTTGGAGGCATGAACCATTTAGGCTCCGGGCACGTCCTCAAGAACAACCCGGCAAGCCGGCCGGGAGGACGGAAACCCCCAGCGATGTGAAACCGTAAACCCACGCGATACGGCTCATTCGCCGCCAAACGTCAAGATCCGGCTTCCCCGGAAGCAACTTTCGAGGAAAAGCCACGAGCGGGAACGTTTTCGGCCTGGTTGGATGTTGACCCTGGTACGACAGCTCGTCGAGCTAGAGAAGAGGCGACGTGACTACTGTTCTGACCCCCGCGAGCCCGCTGACGGCCGCTGACCGCTGCGACCGGTGCGGCGCTCAGGCCTACCTGCGCGTCGTTCTCCTGAGCGGCGGTGAACTGCTGTTCTGCGCCCACCACGGGCGCAAGTTCGAGCCGGAGCTCAAGAAGATCGCTGCGGAGATACAGGACGAGACGGAGCGACTGACGGCCGTCCCGGCCTCCGCGTCCGACGAGGACCGCTGAGTCCGCTCCGCGGACTCCCGGACCCACCGGCGGAACGCCGACACATCGCATCCACGACGAGCGTGCCCCGGCCCCGCGCGGCCGGGCGGCGACGGGCGGCCCCCACGGGGGAGGCCGCCCGTTCCCGTGCGCTCCCCCGCTTCCGCGGCTCTCATGACGGCACCGCCGGCCTGGCAGCCTGGAGCGGCTTCTGCGGGCCCGTCGGCCGTGCGTCCGCACTGTGTGCCGAGACCATCTCGGAAACGGCGGAGATGCGCGTATAGACCCCCGGACGGCCCGGCTGGGCACAACCGCTCCCCCACGAGACGATCCCGACCAGCCGTCCGCCCGCCACAAGCGGTCCCCCGCTGTCTCCCTGACAGGCGTCCCTGCCACCCTCCGGCCAGCCCGCGCAGAGCATGGACACCCGGGTGAAGGCACCCTCCACCCCTCCGGGGTAGGCCTGCTCGCACAGCTCGTCCGCCAGGACCAGCACCGGCGAGCCGTGCAGCGTCTCGGAGTAGGCGCCGTTGCCGACCGTGTCGCCCCAGCCGTAGACCACGGCCGGGGTGTTCGCTCCGTAGACCGTCTCCCCCCGTTGCGCCATCCCGATCACATGGGTGGCCGGGAGCGGCTGCGCCAGGGTGACGACGCCGATGTCCCCGGCGTTGGTCATCACGTTGAAACCCGGATTGGCCCAGGTCTCCTGGACGGGCACCTCGGCACCCTCGGCGCCGCGCAGATCATCACGCCCCACGAGCACCCGCAGGTCCTTGGTCTCGCGGGGATCGCCGCCCAGCACCTCGCGGGTGAGGCAGTGGGCGGCGGTGACCACGGTCCTGAGCCCCACCACGACCCCGCCGCAGAACTGCCCGGACCGCGTCGAGCCGAACCGCTCGCGGCTCGCCAGGGCCACCACCCAGGGCACGTCCGAGGTCTTGGCCGGCTGCCCCCCGACGACGATCCGTCCGTCGGCGACCGGCCGCCCGTCGGCCGCCGTGGGGCCCGGCAGCGCGAGCAGCAGGGCGAGCGCGACGACCGGCGACCAGCCCAGGGCACGCATACGACCTCCTGACGCGAGGGAGCCCCTTGCACACCCAGAGTCAACCCCGGCGGCCGTCCCCGCATCCGGAAGCGACGGGGCCCGGCCCCTCCGAAGAGGGAACCGGGCCCCGCCATGTCGCCGTGTGACGCTGCTCAGTCCAGGTAGTCCCGCACTACGCGCGGCTGAGCGCTGTGCTAGACCTGGGCTTTCCTGGTGCCGCCGTCCTTCTGTGCTGCGAAATATCCTGGGATGAGATTGAGGGCCGGGTTCACTCCCCAGCGTGTCGCGCCCCAGGCGTAGCGAGGCCCCGGCTAGCGCTGCCAGCCGGGGCGGACTCTACCTGTCGATCGAGGTGCCGGCACTGCGGACCACGACGATCGCGCCTTCGAGGCGCGGCAGGAGCAGGCGCAGCAGGGTGAGAGCGAGTGCCTCGGTGGTGCGCCGTGGGTCGAACGCCATGCGTACGCGTCGCCCGGTGTCCTTGTAGATCAATGCCACCCCACTGTCGAGAGGTGCCTGCTCGACGTGCACCTCCGTCACGCGTCCCCCCTTGTCCCGCGTGTGCCATTGGCATAACCCAACGCGGCACGCGCGTTCGATCTCTGCGAGGTGCCAACACTGTAGGGCCCTCACAGGTTCTCCACATAGACGCCTACGCGAAGCGGCTCGGGAGGCGGCGTGCGCCCGGGGGTGCGCAGCTGACACCGGCGGTTGGGCTCCGGCTGGAGCTACGAGCCCTCTTCCTCGGCCCAGTGTTCGAGCACTGCACGAGCCTTGGGGAAGTCGCCGCCGACCCCCGGTTCGTGGAGGACGACGCCTTCGCCGAGTTCGGTGGCCACATAGCCCGTGAACTGGTAGGCCGCTGCGGCCTGCACCCGCTTCAGCGGCAGGCCGGTGCCGGTGGCGATGGCTCGGATGAGCTCCGGGTTCACCTTGATCTCCTGCCCCTTGGCGATCTTCCAGAGGAGGTTGGCGCTCGGGCGGTAGCCGCCTTCGGGGTCGACGCACCGCTCACTCAGGGCCAGGAAGGTAAGGCTCCCTTCCTTTCCGGCGCGATCCCCCACCAGTTTCGAGAGGGTCTCAGGTTCCTGAGGTGCCATGACGTGGTCTCCATGTCCGCAGCAGAGGGGGATCGGGTGCGCCTGATGCACCCCGCGCGAGGTTCACCCCTGCGGCGCGACCCATTGTCCACAAACGCGAACGGGGATGGCCATGCCGCCTGCATGAAGCGGCCGAAAAGAGGCGCCCCTGTGGACGCGGGACGACCGTTCGGCACGCCTCTGGACGGGGCGTGAACTCTATGCTTAGCTATCCCCATCCCCGAATGGGGATGAGCTGGAGGACAGTACGTGCGCAGCACCCGCTACCGCCTGCACGACGGCCCCCTACTGAAACGTTTGATGCGCCACCCCGAGCCTGACGGGGTTGCGCATACGGAACGAAGTCTGGCCCGCGTCACGGGGGTCTCCTGGAGCAAGATCCACAGGTTGATCACCGAGGAGCGGCCGACCGTCACGCAGGAGCAGGCAGACCGCATCGCCGGGGCCGTCAGGGTGCGACGCAAGGCGCTTTTCACGCCCATCGCATCCCCATTCGGGGACGCGAATAGCGAGGAGAAACATGTCGCCCGAGGAACGCACCCAACGAGCAAGGCTCGCCGCCCACATCAGCTGGGCGAACACAGCTGACCCGGCGGCCCGCACCGCCAAGGCTCGTGAGGCGGCGCTGGACCGCTTCGAGAAGCAGGCCGACCCGGACGGGGTCTTGCCCCTCGCCGAGCGGGCTCGCATCGCGCGCCACCTCAAGAAGGCCCACTTCGCCCGGATGGCACTCGAATCCGCCAAGAAGCGGCGCTTGAAGGCCGCCTGACAAACAAGCAGGGGCCACCCCGCGACGGCCAAGCAGCGGGGCGACCCCCTTCGGCTTCACCTCACCGAATCCAAGGAGGCTCCACCGTGGGCACACAGGCTACTCCGCAGCTCGCACCGGCCATGGCGCTTGTGCGACTGATCACCGCTCACCCCGACTTGCCCCGGACCCGCTGGTCCGTGGACGACGGCATCCTTCACGGGCACGTCTACGGCCCGGAGGCCGACAACTTCACCGCGATCCGCACGTATGCGAGCGCGCTGGGCGGCAGCGTCCGGCCCGGCGTCGCGTACGAATACAACGGGGAGCGTCTGCGCTCCTACCGGGTCACGGCCCTGCGGCCGGGCGTGCGCGTGGAGGTCGCGGTCAGCGTTCCCGCCGCCCTGTACGACCCGGATCTCGTCGACCCCCCTCTGCCCGGCCAGCGTCACGACGTCTCGGACCCGGCGGTGCCGGTCGAGCAGCAGGCGGTGGCCAAGTGAAGAGCCTCCGTCGTCTCATCGGCCGCATCGTCGGCCGCCGCACGCCCGCCGTGACGGGCCCGGTACCGATCTACGTCCGCCGCTCCCCCGCCGGGGCGGTGCTGGACATCGAGTCCTATGCGCACCTCGTGATCACGACGCTCGCCGACGAGTACCTGAACGAGCTGCTGGAGATCGCCGAGGACCGGGCGAACGCCCGGGGGTACGACGGCCACCGGCCGGAGGGGCTGCTGGTCGAGCGGCTCGCGGAAGCGGTCGGGTACGAACTGCCGCTCTACGGCTCCCAGGTGACCGAGCTGGCCGGCCGGCTGTGTGCCGTCGCTCCGGCGGTCCGGATCCCGCAGCAGCGCGTCGAGGGGAGTGCCACGTGAGCGCTCAGACGGGGCCCGGCATCCCGCCGTTGTGCCCCCGCGTGGCCGATCTCTGGGTGCGGATCGAGCGCCAGGGCGGCGCGTGGACGACGCACCGCGTGCTGAGGGCCCACCGGCTGAACGGTCATGACGCCCCGAAGCGGGCGACGGCGCGCGGTGATCTCCGCCTCCTCGCCCGGGCCGGGCTGCTGGAGGAGCACGGCGAGGACCCGAACCGCCGCTTCTACACCCGCAAGCGCGCCACGAAGGGGAGGTCGTGATGGCGTCCAAGTCGGCGATGACGTGGAACGGCGGCAAGGTGGGGGTGGGCCGCCCGCCGGCGGTCACCGCCCTGTCCGGGGAGTGCCCCGTCGAGCACTGCGGTGATCTTGCGCCTGCGGGGAGCCGTCGGGCCGGGATGGTGCGGGTGTCGGTGCGGGGCTCGCGGGAGCCGGCGCGCTGGTACTGCCCCGGTTGGTGCGCCCGGTACGGCCGGGCGTTGGGGGACGTCCGGGCGATCGGGGGTGGCGCGGGTGCCTGAGTCCGTGCCGGCCGGGGCTCCTCGTTGGCCGCGGTCGTCGGCGTCGCCGCGCTCCTCGTCAGCGTCTACTCCGCCCTCACTCACTGACCCTGGGAGCGCCCGTGCCCGAACCACCTGCTCCCACGCCCGTACAGCCCCGCCACAACCGGACGGCCGCCGACCTGGGAACCCTGGAGGAGCTGGGAGTCGTCGCCCCGCAGCCCACGCCATCACCCGAGCCGCCCCCGCCACCGACGGCGCCCGACGCGGCATGAACGATCCCCCGCCCTGCCACGTGCAGGGCAGGGCATCTTCGCGTTCAGGCCCGTACCCTGGCCGCAGCCGGTACCGTCACCCGGTGACACGGAGCCACAGCAGCTCCTACCACACGGGCTACGCCCTCACCTCCGACGAACACGACCACCTCTCCGCTAATTAGAGGCTCCACGGCCGGGACCCACGTGCTCGGCGACGAGGCTGAGAATCTCATGGCTGGTCATGCCGGCCTTCTGCGCTGCCTGGATGAAGTGCAGGCAGGCATCGACGACCATGATCTGGTTCGCGGCCACAGCGGCGACGACCGCACCACGTCCGGGCCGGAGGTCAATGAGCTGGTCCTCCTTGAGGATCTGGTAGCCGCGCAGGACCGTGTGCATGTTGATGTCCAGAGTGCGTGCGAGAGCACGAGCGGAGGGCAAGCGGTCGCCTTTGCGGAGCTTCCCTTCGGCCATGCTTCTTCGCACCGAGGCGGCGATCTGCTCCGCAAGGCCGATGGGAGAGGAATGGTCGATGGTGACCAGCATGTCAGGGACCTTTTTGTCCGCGAGTGAGCAAGTGACTGGTCAGTTCTGCGGCTGTGTCCGCGTCATCAATGGTGATCACGAACTGACTGCCATCTGTGAGGGTTAGCCACATGGCGTCCCCTTCGCGTAGGGACACTGCGCTGAGGCCGGGGTTCCAGCGGTAACCCCACCCCCCGATCTCGGCGGGTTTGGTCCATCGAGCCGAGGCACTCTCAATGCGTTCGAGAGGAAAGCGTCGGCGCACGAATGGCACGAGCAGTGATCCGGCTGTGACCCCACGGGAGGAGACGGTTACGCGGATAGCGCCAATGACCAGAAAAGCCGCTGGAATGACGAGAAGCCACAGGGTGAGGGATCGGTGACGAGCATCGATGGCGGCCACAACGAACATGCCAACCGCCGACACGATGCCAGTAGCGAGCATCCAGCCGCTGGCCAAGGTTCGCTGCCAGACCGTCACCTGCTGCGGCGTGCGCTTCTGGCTCATGCTCGCCTCCGAGAGGCGAACCAGACGGCGACGCCCACGGCGACGCCCACAACAACGTCAACGACCAACTGGTACGGCGGCAGGTGGACACTGCGCTCACCGGAATCGCTAACGACCCAGAGAGTGGCGATGAGGTCGTACGTCGTCCCGGCGGCTAGACCGCAGCAAAACGCCCTAAGGCCCCTTGTCGCCCGCGGAGTCGCTTTGATGGAGAAGACCACCCCGAGGGCACCGGCCGCTTGGAAGGCGAACAACAGCATGTATTGGCCAAGCGCCGCCGCTGGGGAGCTGTAACGGTCGGCGCTGCCACCGAGGGTGAAATGCGTGGCAATCCTGCTCGGCAGTGAGCCTTGGAACAGCAGAAACGCGATGCCAGCCACGAGAGCCGCTCCAGCGAACGGCGCAGTCGCCTCGCCGACCAGGCGAGCACGGCTCAGTGAAGCAGTGCGGTCCCCTAACACGAACACCCGCCCCTTCTGTGGCGTACGCCACAATAATTGTTCGAGTTGCAGTAGAACGAGCCTAGCGGCTCCCATACCCCTGCCCGATCATCCCGGCACTCACACGGGACTGGGGCAGCTTGACTCGTTCCTTCCGGTCGCCTCATTAAGAACGTTGACCCACTTTCGAACCCTTGTAGCGTTCACTCGTCCATGCCCACTGGTTGCAGTGAGTGACCAGTGGGCTCTTCCGTCGTACCACAGGAGCCAACCGTGCACAGACGCGCAAACGTCGCCATCGCCGCTGTCGCTGTCCTTGGGCTCGGCGGTGTCGTGGCCCAGGAGGCCACTGCATCTTCGGCTACGTCACACGCCGCCTCTACAACGCCCGCGGCGAAGTCGAAGGCCGATGCCACCAGGGACGGCCGGGCCCTCTTCGAGGGCTTGACCTTCGCGCAGGGCCCTGTCGCGGAGAAGCTTGCTCACTCGGGCAAGTTCGTTGACGTCGCCGCCCTTCGGAAGAAGAACAGCACCGCGGACCAAAGAAAGGCCGTGACGGCGGTGCTGGACGGAATTCAGAAGCAGCGCCCGGACTTCTTCAGCTCCTTCTCGGCGAAGCTTCGCTCCGGCGACCCGCGTCAGGTGAAAGGCGGGATCGCCGAAGCTGCCGACATCCTCAAGTCACTGTCGACCACGAAGGTCAAGAACATTGGCACCGGTGCTGGCACCGGCGAGTGCGTCAATGTGGTGGCAGCTGTCAACATACTCGTCGCCGTCAACTTGGGTGGCGTAGCCAATGTCTCGGTCGCCGTGAACGCTCAGGCGTCCAAGTGGGTGGTGAACACATCTCACTTCTGGTCTTCTTTCGAGAGGGGGCAGAGCTCTCTAAACAGGGATGAGGAGATTGCCCAGCTGACTCAGGTTCTGGCGGGTTAGTCCAGTCCACGATGGCGGGCTGGCCGGCATGCGTTGTGACGGCCAGCCCGCCGCACTCCGCCGTCCATCTGCATGGCGGCTTCCGCGCTTCGCCGACCAGTTGAGGGCACAGCAACCATGCGTCTCACCCATGCCATTCGTCTGCGCTCACACAGTTCCGCCCACTCCGTCACGGTCCCCCGCGGCTGGGTCACGGCAATATCCGTCATCTGGGTCGCTGTGTGCCTGTACATCGCCCAAAGCTTTCTGCCGCACAACGTGATCTCGTTGCCCGGGCAAGGCGGCATCCGGAAGGTCGCTACCGTTGCCGCGCCCCAGGGCTGGGCCTTCTTCACTAAATCCGGTAAAGATCCCCAGTATGCTCCATACCGTATGACGGGCGGACGCTGGCACAGTGCCGCGCTCGGGCCGCACTCCAAACCGTCGAACTTCTTCGGGTTTGACCGGAAGTCCAGATCGCAGGGCGTTGAGATCGCTCTGCTGCTGCACCAGAAGAACGTCAGGTGGACATCATGCGAAGGGGCCCAGTCAGTAAGATCTTGCCTAGCACATGCAAAAGCGCCAACCACTGCGACGACCAATCCCTCACCAGCTCCGACACTGTGCGGCCTAGCCGCCGCCGTGGAAGTGCAGCCCGTCCCGTGGGCATGGCGCCACCTGTCTTCTGAGCGCCACACCCCCGAGCGTGTTGCCGTCTGGAGTGTGACGTGCCCATGAACCAGCTTCGTATCCCGCTGCCTTGGACCAACGTCTACGGTCTGGCTCGCACCCTCGTCGCCCTTGGCACCGCCGGAACCCTCGCCGTATCAAGCGCAGAAACCCTCTTTCGTCCAGTAGCGACAATTGGCGACTACCCCCTGTGCACTTCGACCACCGCAGCGAGCGTCTTCTGCCTCGCTCCCCACGATTACGCACATTTGACCTGGATCAAATGGGCATGCGTGCTCGTGCTCCTGATCGTGGCTTCGGGCTGGCGGCCACGGCTGACCGCCATACCGCATGCGTACATCAATTACAGCATTTTCTCGGGCATCGCCATTGCCGATGGGGGCGACCAGATCGCTCTCATCCTGTCGGTGCTGTTCATACTTCCAGCTATCGGGGACAGGCGCCGCTGGCACTGGGAGCCACAGCAGCAAGCATCGGGCACACGCGCCGCATCGGTGCTGGCGCTCATTGGCGCCAGCGGACTGTTCATGGTGCGCGCACAGATGGTGGTGCTCTACTTCCAGGCTGCCGTCGCCAAGCTGCCTCATGCTGAGTGGCAGGACGGAACCGCTATGTGGTATTGGGGCAGCAATCTCGATTTCGGACCCGCATCATGGATCAATACACTTATCAGGCCCATCATCACCACCCCATTAGGAGTGGGATTGATGACCTGGGTCCCTCTGGTAATCGAGCTCTCGCTGGCAATCTGCCTTCTGCTTCCACAACGCCTGCGGTGGTGGGTGATGAACGCGGGGCTCTTCTTCCACCTATCTATCGCCCTGGTCATGGGGCTGTGGAGCTTTGCCCTGGCCATGGCCGCTGGCATCCTTGTTCTATGCCAGCCCCTTGGGGGTTCCATCCACATCCGCAACGTCATGCATCTTTCCCATAGGGTTTCCGCAACTGAGCATGAAGTTGAAGGCGGGCCACCGAACGAGCAGGATGGTTCATCCGTTCCGCCAGCCAGCGTGGCGCAGCCGACCCGGTGACGAAGGACCAGAGTCGGCAGCGTCGGCTCTGATCCGTCAAGAACCCCGACGCCTCGCTGTGCGCGCCCCCGACACCTGTGTGATCGGACGAGTAGACGACGATGCGGGGTCGGCTAGCCACGTCACCGTGTGGCGCGGCCAGTGCAGTGCGGCAGCCCATGCTGCTCCGTCCGAGGACCCGCCACCTGCGAGCGAAGCACCCGCCAGTGGCCTGTCCAGCTCGAGCAGGCGGCTCTACTCTGGCGCTGCCCGCACACGAAAGGCTGGATGATGAAGCACGTCGGCGAGCGCATCCGCGAAGTGCGCAAAGTACGCAAGATGAGCGTCAAGCAACTGGCGGACGCTGTCGCGATCTCCGTCAGCACGCTTCAGAAGTACGAAAACGGGCAGCGCGTTGTGCCGCCCGCCATGCTGACGCATCTCGCCCGCGCGTTGCGGGTCGGCCCGACCCATCTCACGGGGCAGCCGTATATCAACGGAGCGGAGACCGAGGAGCAGGCGCAAGCCGTCATCCCGGAACTGCGGCGTGTCCTGCTCACCTACGACAATCCGGATGACCTGCCCATCCCTGCAAGGCCGTTGCCGGTCCTGGCCGCCGAGACCGAGGCTGTCTCCGCGCTGCGCCGCGACAGCAAGTACGTGCCCATGGGACCGCTACTGCCGGGCTTGCTCTCGGAGCTGACGCACACCGCTCTCAACGGCGACACCGCGACCGCGCGACGCCCTGGCGCGCCAATCGAACCCGCGCAACGCGAGGCTTTTCGCCACCTGGCCATCTGCTACCGAGCCGTCAATTCCCTGGCCCACAAGCTCGGGTACCACGACCTCAGCCTCACGGCGGTGGAGCGGGTGCAATGGGCTGCGGACTGCTCCGGTGACCCCCTGATGCAGGCCACGGCCGGCTATCTCAAAGCCGGGGCGATGGTCCGCATGGGCAGCTACTCCTCCGCCCGGCGGCTCCTGAGAGGGCTTATGGATGAGGTAGAGCGGATGGCGCCGGAGCGCTCGTTGACCGATGCGCACCTGGCGGTCATCGGGTCCATGCTGCTGAAGCTCGCGATCCTTGAGGTGCGCGATGGCTATGAGGGCCGCGCCCAGGACTGGCTTGCTGCGGCTCGGTCCTACGCCGGCCGGCTCCCGGGCGACTCGCTGCATTACGAGACGTCGTTCGGGCCGAGCAACGTCAAGATCCACGAAGTGGCGATGCTCATCGACTCCGGCGACACCGAGCAGGCGCTTGCGCGGGTCCGTCAGTGGGGCGCCGAGCAGGACAAGGAGGAGTGGGAGCCGCCGACCGACCTGGCACGGGAGCGGTCGTCACACCACTACATCGACGTGGCCGCGGCAAAGCTGGCCACCGGCGACCGGGCCGGTTCCTATCAGGACCTCACCCGAGCCCGTCAACTCGCCCCGCATCACACCCGATTCCATCCGACGGTGCGCAGCACGGCGGCCACGCTGGTGAGGCTGGACCGGGCCCAGGACGACACCCTCGCCGGCTTCGCACGATGGGCCGGTGTATAACTCGGGCTGATGTCAAGCTAGTTGCTTGAATTTCATCCTGCACACTTTGTGCGCGCACAGCGCCTCACAAGCGGCACGATCCCCTCACTCACCGAAACCGAGGGGATCGTGCCGTGTCTCGTCTCACGACGCCCGATGCACGTCGAAAGTGGCTGGCTGCCGCTGATCACAACGAAGCTCACGCCTTGCGCTGGTGGGCAAGCACCCAGGTGGCGTTGCTCCCTGTGGGGCGGAAATGGGACGCGATCCGGGTACAGGGCTACGTCGTTGAGGAGGCGCTCCGCTATGGCCTTTCCGGGCCCATCATGCGCGAGGGACAAGAAGCCTTCTTCCTCGTACCGGTAGGCGCGGCCGCCACCTGGGATCAGCCCGGCACCGAGGCCTTGGGGAAGCCCAGCTACCTCCGCGTTCCCGACCCACTGAGCCTCTTCCCACCCGGCCTGCACTGGGCCAACCTGCCCGACGGGACCCTGGTGGACCCGGCGAAGCTCCGCGCTGCCCTCAGAGGAGCACGGCCGTGCCCGTAACCAAGCACATCGAGCCTCACATCACGGCCGACTGCCGGACCGGACACCACAGCCGGTGCGCCGGTGCGACGACGATCCGCCAGGTCTCCGGCGAGATCACCGCGGACCGCGCCGAGCGCCTGGTCTGCACCTGCTCCTGCCATCAAGCGGTGAGCAGATGACCCCGGCCGGCACCGAATGGCTCGCCCACTGCGCCCTTTCGCCGACGACGGTCCAGGCGCAGTGGTCCGCCGAAGAGTTGGCTCCCGTCCGCACGACCGCGTGGTCCGTCGTCGAGACGCACGACATCGTCCAGGCCGCCGACGTGCTCCTCGCCCTCCGGCGGACCGGGCACGCCGGCCCGGTCCTCGCCTACCCCGAGGGCCGGCAGATCTGGTGGCTCCTGCCGCCCGGCCAGGCCGCCGCGTTCGACGGCTTCCCCGGCCTGACCGTGCGCCCGGCCGACTGGGCGCTCCCGTGCCCGCCGGCCGACGAACCGCTGCACGGGCACGGCTGGCTGGAGAAGCCCGACGGCACCGGGCACTTGACGCACCCGGCCCACCTCAGCGCCGCCCTCACCACGACCACACCAAACTCAACCGAAACCCCCACCCCGCCTTCCCCAACCATCCACCACGAAAGCGTCCTGAAGTGATCACCGCCCGGCGACTCGACCGCGCCCAGATCCGGGACGACTTGTGTGAGGCCGTCAACGCCTACGTGCTGATACCTCCGGCACGGGAAACAGGGAAGGTCATAGTCCGGTTAACCCGCCATCTGACCGCACTGCTGCGTATGACGGAGCGCCAGGCGACCACATACGCCACCGGGAGCGTGCCTTTCGTCATGCGGCAGGCGTCGGTGGACCGCGCCCGGAAGGCACTGGCCAAGCGGCCAGGACGCGGACCCAGAAGCGTCGCGGATCACGCTCTCGCCCTGTACTGGGCCGTCATCGAACTACTCGACTACCTGCCGGAGGAGTCATGAACACCCCCTACCCCGCGGCCTTCTCCGAGCGGCGGCAGGCCGTGGAGTGGCTCGCCTCGCAGAGCAACGACCCGCGGCGCGTCCGTCGCGAGTGGGCACAGGACCGACCCGCACTCGTCCGCGCGGCCGGACCACGCTTCGACACGATCCGCCTGCCCGCCGCCATCATCCATCGCACGGCCGGTACGACGGACCGCGACAAGATCGAGGCAACCCTCGCTGAGCGCGGGATCACCACGGCCGTCATCATCGACCGGCCACGACGCAACCATTACATCCTCGTTCTGCCCGGCACACACAAGATGTGGAACCTGCACGGCATCGAGTGTCTGCCCCCGACCTCCCGCATCGCCCTACCCGCGCCTCACCGTGCCGAGCCGCCCGGAACGTTCTGGCTGCTGACACCCCCGGGCGACGCGACAGCGCTGTGCGATCACAGGGATGTCCTCCGTCTGATCAAGGGCGGGCAGACCGGCGAGTAGGCTTCCGCCGCCCGCCACAGATTTCGCAAGGTTGTTCTTGAATCCCTCTTGCCGCCACAAGGCACGCGGGCCAGGATGTGCAACGCTCAACGAACGCGGGAGCGGGGTCGTGGAAGGCGCTTCCTGCGAGGTGCGTCGTTCCGTCCGGATGGCGGGGCTGCGGCCCTCTCGACCGCCCCTGGGGGTTCCCTGTACCCCTCCAGGGGCGGTCGCTCTCTCTAGAGGTCGCCGAGGTTCAGGCGCCGGGCCTCGTCTGCCGCCCGCTTCTGCGACGAGGCTTTGGTGTATCGGTCGATCATGTCGCGGCGGGACCAGCCCGCGACCGCCATCAGGCCGCCCTCGGAGCCGCCCTTCTCCAGCCAGCGACCCGCTGCCGTATGTCTGAGGACGTGCGGGTGGAAGTCCGGGATGCTGGCGGCTTCGGCGCGGTACGTCAGCGTGCAGTACAGCCCGTGGTAGCCGAGGTTCTTCCCTCGGTCACCGAGCCACAGGGCCGGCGTGTCGGCAAGCCGGTGGCTCCTTCGTACCCGCAAGTAGCGGTCGATCGAGCGGCAGGTCTGGGGGCTGAGCGGCACCACGCGCCCCTTGCCGCCCTTCC
Source organism: Streptomyces sp. AV19 (assembly GCF_015999245.1). Taxonomy (GTDB): domain Bacteria; phylum Actinomycetota; class Actinomycetes; order Streptomycetales; family Streptomycetaceae; genus Streptomyces. The sequence goes on from NZ_JAEAMR010000022.1 coordinate 631,051, forward strand.
CGCGCCTGATGGTGGCCGATCCCGCTTTCAGATCCACGTCTTCGGTCTCCATGGCGACGACCTCGCCGGCACGGGCACCCGTTTCGATCATGAGGCGGACGATCGCCTCGTCGCGGCGGTGCCAGAACTCTTTGCCCTGGCATGCCTTGATGAGGGCCTTGAGCTGATCTTCGGATAGTTCAGGGACAACCTTGCTATCCAGCTTGGGGGCCTTCAGCCCGGCGAGCTGGTCGGTGTCTATCTCGCCCTCCTCCACGAGCCACACCGAGAATCGGCGGAGGGCGAGCTGCCGGGACCTGGCCGTGGCGGGCTCGGATCCCGCTTCGAGGAGCGCGGCCACAAAGGCGTTGACAGTCTTCTTGTCGAGCTGGGGAGGTACGCCGTTGCCGTCGCACCAGACGGCGAAGCGACGGACACCGTCGCCGTATGTCTTGATCGTCTGAGAGCTCTTCCTCTCGGCAGCGAGGTGAAGAATCCAGGAGTCGAGCAGGGCGAGCATGCTGTCCGTGTCCACGGGTCCCCCGAGCGTGACGGCGCGATATCTGGGTTAGTCGCGCTGTGCTCAGAGAGTGAAGCGCCCCCGACCGGAAAACTCAATGGTCAGGGGCGCTTCTTAAGCAGCTGCTCAGTCCAGGTAGTCCCGCAGCACCTGGGAGCGCGACGGGTGGCGCAGCTTGGACATCGTCTTCGACTCGATCTGACGGATGCGCTCGCGCGTCACGCCGTAGACCTTGCCGATCTCGTCGAGGGTCTTGGGCTGGCCGTCGGTGAGGCCGAAGCGCATGGAGACCACGCCGGCCTCGCGCTCGCTCAGGGTGTCCAGGACCGAGTGCAGCTGCTCCTGGAGGAGGGTGAAGCTGACCGCGTCGGCCGGGACGACCGCCTCGGAGTCCTCGATGAGGTCACCGAACTCGCTGTCGCCGTCCTCGCCCAGCGGGGTGTGGAGGGAGATCGGCTCGCGGCCGTACTTCTGGACCTCGATGACCTTCTCCGGGGTCATGTCGAGCTCCTTGGCCAGCTCCTCCGGGGTGGGCTCGCGGCCCAGGTCCTGGAGCATCTGGCGCTGCACGCGGGCGAGCTTGTTGATGACCTCGACCATGTGCACCGGGATGCGGATGGTGCGGGCCTGGTCGGCCATCGCGCGGGTGATCGCCTGACGGATCCACCAGGTCGCGTACGTGGAGAACTTGTAGCCCTTGGTGTAGTCGAACTTCTCGACCGCGCGGATCAGACCGAGGTTGCCCTCCTGGATGAGGTCCAGGAAGAGCATGCCGCGGCCGGTGTAACGCTTGGCCAGGGAGACGACCAGACGGAGGTTGGCCTCCAGCAGGTGGTTCTTGGCGCGGCGCCCGTCCTCGGCGATGATCTCCAGCTCGCGCTTGAGCTTGGGGGCGAGCTTGTCGGCGTTCGCCAGCTTGTCCTCGGCGAAGAGACCGGCCTCGATGCGCTTGGCGAGCTCCACCTCCTGCTCGGCGTTGAGGAGGGGGACCTTGCCGATCTGCTTGAGGTAGTCCTTGACCGGGTCGGCGGTGGCGCCCGCCACCGCGACCTGCTGCGCGGGAGCGTCGTCCTCGTCCTCGTCGGACAGGACGAAGCCCTTGCTCTCGCCGGTCTCCTCCTCCTCTTCGCCCTTGCCAGCGAGCGGGGTCTCCTCGACCAGCTCGTCCTCGAGCAGCTCGTCGGAGTCCTTCTTGGCGGTGGCCTTCTTGGCCGTCGCCTTCTTGGCCGTGGCCTTCTTGGCCACCGTCTTCTTCGCGGCCGTCTTCTTGGCGGCGGCCTTCTTCACGGGCGCCACGGCCTCGTCGCCCGCCTCGTCCCCGTAACCGCCCGCCGCGGAGGAGGCGGCCGCGGTGGACGTCCGGGACGTCACCGTCTTGGAGGAGACGGCCTTGGTGGCGGTGCGCTTCGCCGGGCTCTTCGCTGCGACGCTCTTGCGGGTGCGCTTGGGCGCCTCTGCCGCGCTGACCATCAGCGTCACACCCTCCTCGTCGAGGACCTGGTTGAGGCTGCGCAGGACGTTCTTCCACTGGGTTGGCGGAATCTGGTCAGCCTCGAAGGCCCGACGCACGTCGTCGCCGGCGATCTGCCCCTCGGCCTTTCCCTGCTCGATGAGCGCCATCAGAGACTCGGATTCGGCGATCTCCGGCGGGAGCGTACGGGATGTGCTGGCCGACACGAACAACCTCTCGGAACGATGGAAACGGCTTCCGGCTCCGTCCGCTGCGGACCGGAGCCGACGACCGCCGGCAAGGGATGAACCGACGGCGCGGGCGATAGTGCGGTGCAACACAGCGCCTCTAACGAGGCTTGTATTCCCTCCGCGGCCACCACCTCTTTAGTCATCGCGCTGCCTCAAGGAGCGTTACGCCCAATCCCCGTGGCCCGAGTCACACCACATACAGGGCGAAAACCCATTGAACCGGGCGAATTGCTGCACCTCCCCGCAGCTCACCCCAAGATCGGCGACGCGTTCACCGCTCTCGCGCCCGCGACGGCCGTCCGGCCCGGCGTGCGCGACCGTACGCGCGGGGCGGACGAGCAGTCCCGCGCGTACCTCCCTGTCCGTACGGCCCCGCCCCCGCGGTCAGTGCTCGCGCGGGGCGGGCACCACGCGCTCGACCTCCGGGTGGGAGACGAGGAGCTGGCGCATCGCCGACTCGGCGGCGGCGGCGTCGCCGGCACCGACGGCGTCGACGATCCGCAGGTGGTGCCCCACTCCGGTGTCGGTGGGGCGGTCGCAGCCTCCGGCCGACGCGCCCGAGACATGCAGGGCGGCGGAGACGATGCCGGAGAGGTGCTCCAGCATGCGGTTGCCGGCGACCTGGAGGAGCAGGGTGTGGAACTCGGCGTCCGCGCGGGAGAAGGTGAGCGAGTCACCCTGCGCCAGGGCGTGCCCCATGATCTCCGCCATGTCGGCGAGCCTCTGCTGGACGTCCTCGCGGCCGTGCCCCGCGGCCAGCCGGGCGGCGAGGGGCTCGATGATCCAGCGCAGTTCGCACAGCTCCCGGCGCTGGTCGTCGCGCTGGGGGCCGAAGGCCCGCCATTCGATGATGTCCGGGTCGAGCAGGTTCCAGTCGCTGACCGGACGGACCCGGGTGCCGACGTTGGGACGGGCGCTGACCAGGCCCTTGGCCTCGAGGACGCGCAGCGACTCGCGGACGACGGTGCGGGAGACTTCGAAGCGCTGCCCGATCTCCTCCGGGACGAGCGGGCGGTCGGCGCCCAGGTCGCCGGAGACGATCATCTGCCCGAGCTGCTGGACGAGCTGGCCGTGCAGCCCCCGGCCGCGGCTGCCGGCCGCCCGGCGCCCGGCGCGACCCAGCTCCGCGTCGCCGTCCCAGGCGTGCGCGGAGCCGCGGTCGGCCCCGGGGGCCTCTGCGTAGGAGTATCGGTCGAGCTCGCCCGGGCCCGTCAGGCCGGAGTCGGCGGGGCGAGCCGCGGTCATCATGGTGTGCGCAAGGGTACTCACGCTTCCTTTGTCGGCGACGGGTCGACGGGCCTTGAGGTCTTTGGTGAAAAGCACACGAAAGGGTGATCGCCCATTACCTCACAATTGACGCCCAAACGGACACATCCGGGCACCCTCCGGAGTTGAGCAAGTACACAGAGCAACTGTCGTGAGCTCTTGGGACGCGTCGGGGGGAGGGTTCCCCGGGGCATATCCACGGCTCATGACGAACATCTTTCCCTCTCGCCCGACGAACGGATTGTCACTCTGCGTCGGCGCCGCACTCGCGCGGCGCGCCGGGCGGCCCCTCTTCCGCATTAGCACAGCCTCACCGCGGCCGCCCGCGCAGCAGCGTGAGGACGTACGCCGCGAGCAACCCGGTGAGCGAGAGGATCAGCGCCCAGCCGACGGGTTGCGCGATCACTCGCAGCGCCGTCGAGAGCCCCTCGTCGAGGCCGGCCGGCCACTGCAGCAGGGCCGTGGAACGCAGCCGCTCGGGGAGTCCCGCCAGAGACCGGGCGGCGGGCCGGGCCAGGACGGCGCTCACCACCGGCACCACCAGCGCCGGGACCACCAGGACCGCCATCAGCCCCAGGACCGTCGAACGGAACAGGCCCGCCGCGAGGAGGCCGGCCCAGGCGCAGCCGAGCGTGAGCGCGGCCCAGCCGACGAGGGCCGTGCCCCAGGCCGCCGGGAGGACGGTCACCGTGCCGCCGAAGAGCAGCCGCACCGCTCCGGCGCCCAGGGCGACCGAGGAGAACGCCAGCAGCAGGGCGGCGGCCGCCGTGACGACGAGCTTGCCGCCCAGCAGGGCCAGGCGGCGCGGCACACTGCCCACGTCGGGGGCCAGGGCCGGGTAGCGGAACTCCTGGCCGAAAGCGAGCGCCCCGAGCACTCCCGCGCCGAGGGCGGCGGGGGGCAGCGGGAGCGGGGCGGGCCAGCCCGCGAGAAGGCTGAGGACCGGCGCCCCGGCGCGGGCCAGGAGCACGGAGGCCACCAGCGAGAGCAGGAGCGAGGAGGCCGCCACGATCCAGCCCGTCCGCACGCCGGCGGTACGGCGCAGCTCGTAGCGGAGGGGCCAGACCGGGCCGGGGGCGGGGAGGGGCGGCTGGACGCGGGCGAGCGGGCCCTGCTGCGTCCGCCGCTCCTCGGCGGGGTCGGAGCCCGGGTCGCCGTCGGCCACGTGTCCGTCGACGCGTTGCGGCAGAGGCAGGGGGGCGGTGTCGGTCTCCTCGGTGAGCCGGTGCACCAGGATGCCGTGCCGGTGGGCGGTCTCGCCGACCGCGGCGCAGCTGCGGCCGTAGACGGAGAGGGTGCTGCCGCCGTCGTGCACGACCTCGACGGGAGGGGTGTCGGGGGACGGATCGGCGGTATCGGACTCCGCGGCGATGACGTGCGCGAGCCGGGCGGCCGACGGCGACTGGACGGCGACCTTGGGCCGCAGCCGGGCCCGGGCGAAGACGCTGGCCTCCTGGTCGGCGACCAGGCGGCCGCGGTGGATGGTGACGACCTGGTCGCCCAGGCGCGCAGCCTCTCCGGGCGAGGACGAGGTGAGGAGGACGGCGCCGCCCTGGTCCGCGTAGCCGCGCAGGAGGCCGTGCAGCCAGGAGGTCTCGCGGGGGGACAGGCCGGCGGCCGGTTCGTCGAGCACGAGGGTGTGGGGGTCGCCGAGCAGCGCCGCGGCGAGGCCGAGGCGGCGGTCCATGCCGTGGGAGAAGTCGCCGATGCGCTGGTCGGCGAGGCCGCCGAGGCCGACCACGTCCAGCACCTCGTCGGCACGGTCGGGCGGGACGCCGGCGGCCGCGCCGAGCATGCGCAGGTGACCGCGGGCGGTGCGGGCGGGGTGGCCGGGGACGTCGCCGAGCAGGACGCCGACCTCGCGGACCGGGTGGGCGACGCGGTCGAGGCTGCGGCCCCGGAAGAGCGCGATGCCGCGGCCGGGGTCGAGGCGGAGCATCAGGCGCAGGGCGCTGGTCTTGCCCGCCCCGGACTCGCCGAGGAGGACGGTGATGCGCCCCGGGAGGGCCTCGAAGGTGAGGTCGTCGACGGCGGGGGGTCGGTTGCGACGGGGGACGCTGGTCAGTCCGATGGCCTGGATCATGACTTCCCTCGCGGGGCGTGGGCATCCCGCGCGGGCGACGTGGGGTGCGCGGGAACGCGGGACGTTCCGCAGCACGGTAACCCGATATGTCCTATTTGCTGCGGAACGCAGCGTGTGCCGGAGGGTCGTGTCCTGCCCGCCGGGGCGGGCGCTACGCCTCGGGGCGCAGCATGGGCGGGTTCAGCAGGGTGGCCCCGCCGGCGCGGAAGAGCTGCGCCGGGCGGCCGCCCTGACGCGTCGTCGTACCGCCGGTGGGCACCAGGAAGCCCGGGGTGCCGGTGACCTTGCGGTGGAAGTTGCGCGGGTCGAGGGCCACGCCCCAGACCGCCTCGTAGACCCGGCGCAGCTCCCCGACGGTGAACTCCTGGGGGCAGAAGGCGGTGGCCAGGGAGGAGTACTCGATCTTGGAGCGGGCGCGCTCCACCCCGTCGGCGAGGATGCGGGCGTGGTCAAAGGCGAGCGGGGCGGCCTCCTCGCCCTCCTGCCCCAGCAGGTCCCCCACGGGGGCCCAGCGCACGCTGTGCGCGTCGCCCCCGGCGCGCGGGGCCGGCAGGTCGGGGGCGAGCGCGAGGTGGGCCACGCTGACCACGCGCATGCGGGGGTCGCGCCGGGGGTCGCCGTAGGTGGCGAGCTGTTCGAGGTGCGCGGCGTTGTCGGGGGCCGGGCAGGCCGGGTCGTGGACGTGCAGCCCGGTCTCCTCGGCCAGCTCGCGGGCGGCGGCCGTAGCCAGGTCCTCGTCGCCCCGGACGAACCCGCCCGGCAGCGCCCACCGGCCCTGGAACGGGGGCTCGCCACGGCGTACGGCCAGGGCGCACAGGGCGTGGCGGCGTACGGTGAGCACGACCAGGTCGACGGTGACGGCGAAGGGCGGGAAGGCCGACGGGTCGTAGGGCATGACGCGATCATAGTCGTCTGCCTGACGATAATCAGGTTCTTGTCCAATGGCGGCCGGGATCGGGGGCGGGTCTCCGGGGAGTTCGGTGCGCACGCGTTCACACCCCCAGCTGGAGACCGTCGGCGGCCTCCTCGACCATGCCGAGCCCGAGCCTGCTGACCCGCACCGCGAACGGCCGCCCGGCCACGCTCAGTCCCGTGAACCGCAGGGCGCCGAGCGGTGCCGAGCTGGGCGGGCGGACCGTCACTCCGCCGGCCGGGACGTCCGGCCGCACTCCGGCGAAGGCGGTCAGCAGCTGGACCGCGCCCGCGGCGGCCACGGCCGCGGGGCGGCAGGCCGCCGGATGCGGCAGTGGAGCGCCTCCGGCGGTGCGCTGCTCGCCCGCGTACATCTCCGGCAGCCGGTGGCCGAAGGTCTCGGCGGCGTCGAGCACCCCGCGCGCCAGGGCACCCGCCTCCCGCTCGAAGCCGGCGGCCGCGAGCCCCGCCACGGCCACGGCCGTCTCGTGGACGCGCACGGCTCCGCCGCGGTGCCCGAACGGGTTGTGGCCGGGCTCCTTCGTGCCGAGGCTGCGCAGGCCCCACCCGGAGTCGAGGGGCGGGCCGCCGAGGAGCCGGGCGAGCTGCTCGGTGCGCACGCGGTCCAGCAGTCCGGGCGCGAAGGCGCCCGCCGCGCTCAGGCCGGTGTCGAGCAGGTGGGCGGCGGCGCACCCCAGATGCGGTACCGGCCGCCCGTCGGGGGCGAGGGCCGCCGCCGGACGGCCGCCGCCGCGGTCCTCGACCCAGAAGTCGTCGCGGAAGCGGCGCCGGAGGTCCGCGGCCCAGTCCCGCCACTCTTGTGCTCCGGGGCGGCCGTGGGCCTCCAGCAGGTCGGCGCCGAGCAGGGCCGCCCGGTGGGCGTGGGCCTGGACCTCGCAGCGGTACGGCCCGCCGGGGTGGGGGTCGGCGAGGTAGCCTCCCTCGTCGGCCGCCGCGCGCAGCCAGGCCAGGCACCGCTCCGCTGCCGGGAGCAGCGGCTCCAGCTCCTGGCCGGGCAGCCCCCAGCGCCACGCCTCGGCGAGCACGGCGGGAAACAGGAGCGTCGCTTCGACGCCGGTGCACCCCGGGGGCAGGTGGGCTCCGGCGTGCCGCAGCGCCCCGGGGATGCGGCCACGGTCGGGCCCGGGGCCCGGGAGCTGGGTGCGGGCCAGGGTGCGCAGCGTGCCCGCGGCCAGCCGCGCCCCGAGGGGCAGCGTCATCCGTGCCGCCCACAGGGCCTCGGCGGGGGCGAGGCGGCCGCAGCGCCAGGGGACGCCGGCGGCGAGATGGACGTCGCCGGGGATCTGCCGGTCGCGCACGAGGAGGGCGCGCAGATCGTCGAGGGAGGTGGCGAACAAGGCGGCGGCACGGGCGTCGTCGCCCTCCGCCTGGGCGTCGCCCCAGGGCGCGCCGCCACGGGCCGAGGGGCCGGGGGCGGGGAGGGGCCTGCCGGGTGTCTCCGGCCGGACCCGGAGCTCGATGCTCCGCGTACCGCCGGGGGGCAGTCGTATCTCCCAGCACAGCAGTCCGGCGGAGGCCAGGGCGTCGTCCGGCGCCGGGTCGGCCGTCACCACCGCGTCCAGGCCGGGAGCCGACCAGCGCAGGCCGGAGGCGTGCACGGCGGCGGGGAGCTCGGGGGCGGCGGCGCCGGTGGCGACGGCGCCCAGCTCGGCGAGGTCGGTCCCGAGGGACACCTCGACCCCGAGCCTGGCCTCGCGGCCGGCGGCGCTGCGCAGCGTGATGCGCTCGACGCCCTCGGCGTCGCGGAGCCGTTCCACGGTGACGGCCGGGTCGGGTCCCTCGTCCACGGCGGTGCGCACCGCGCCCACGAAGCGGGCCCGGCCCGCGTCCGTCAGCCGTCCCTGGAGCGGCACCGGTTCGACGCCGTCCACTCTGATCAGGCACCGCGCCAGCAGGCGCCGCCCGTTCCGGTAGAAGCCGTCGAGGCCCTGGCCGGTGAGCTGTCCCTGCTCGCCGGAGATCGCGAGTGCGGGCAGGGCGACACAGATCAGTGCCGCGTGCACCGGCTGCGGGCCCGGGGGGCGGGCGGGGCCGGGGCGCTGGGGCGCCGCCGGGCGGGGGACGGACGGGGTGTGGGTGGCGGTGCCTTGCACGGGTCTGCGCTCCCTGTGGAGGTCACGGGCCGGGATGACGAATGAGGGCCACTCAGGTGAACGGCACGGGTGCCGTCGAGGTCACGGGGCCCGGACGTGTCCCCGGTCACCTTCGGTCGCGGGCCGCGCGCCGCCCCTGCTGCCGGCGGGCACGCGGCTTCCCTTCCGGCCCGCCCGCCGCGGCCGTGCCCCGCGCCGGGGCCGGTCGGACGGTGTCGCCCTGCGGCTTGCGGCGCCGGAGGCGGGGCGCGGCCGGCCGGCCCGGTCCACCGCCGGTCCCGGGTTCCGCGCCCGGCCGCGCGCGGCCCTCCGCGGCGGCGCGGGCGGCGTCGAGGACGGCCCGGTCCGCCCGTTCCCGGCGCAGGCAGTCGCGCAGGGACTCCGGGTCGAGGCCCTCGTTGCAGGCGTGGTGGAGGAGCTGGGCGAAGAGGTAGTCGGGGTCGGCGGTCAGCGCGCGGCCGAGGGTGATCTTCGCCTCGGCGCTCTCGCCGCCGGCCCAGGCGACCCAGCCCGCCAGGGTCAGGGGCGCGGCGGCGTGCTCCGTATAGGGCGGGACGCAGCGGCGGGCGAGCGCGCGCCACAGCCGCAGGGTGGCGGGCAGCAGCGGGCCCTCCATCCACTCGGCGGCGCGGTCCCGGGCGACGCGGTCCTGGAGGCCGAGGACGATCGCCGCCGCCTCGTCGGCGGAGACCAGGCCGTCGTCCCGCGTGTCGGCTTCCGCCCGCGCGCCGGTGGGCGGGGTGCCGTCGAAGCGGCGCAGCACCAGCTCGGCCAGGTCCAGCGTCTCCTGCCGCACCGTCTCGGCCTCGGCGCCGAGCATGCGCGGGACGAGCTCGGCCGCGGCGGCGTCCAGGGCACGCCGCTGTTCTTCGGCGGGCTGTCCGCCGAGCGGTGCGAGGCGGGCCTCCATCTCGCGCAGGGATCCGCCGACCCGCATTCCGGCGTAGGCCGCGGCGGCGGCCATGACCGAGGTGCCGGGCATCTTCAGGGGCGTGCCGTCGGGCGGGCAGCAGCGGGCGTCGGAGCAGCAGTACGACCAGAAGCGGCCGTCGGACAGGCACAGCGCCTCGAACACCGGCACGTCGAGGCCGCCGCAGGCGATCCGCAGGCGGTGGGCGAGCGGCCGCAGCCGCTCCATGACAGCCTGGCCGGTCTCCCCTTCGGCGGGGTCCTGGCAGAGGTAGAGCACGATGCCGTCCGGTGCGGTGCCCCGCTTCGTGCTCGCCGCGACGAGGGTGCGGGCGAGTTGCTCGGAGACGAACGGCCATTCCCTGGGGTCCGCCGGGATGCCGAGCCTGAGCCGGCCGCCGAAGCGCTTGCGTTCGCCGTGGAGCGCCATCATGACGATGCTGTCGTCGGGGTGGAAGCCGAGCAAGTACGGGAGCGCGTCGGCCAGTTCGGCCGGGGTGCGCAGGGTGACGTGGGTTTCCGCCGGCGGTCCCCAGTCGGAGGACGGCAGGGGCGAGGGGCCGGCTGATTCGTTGTGGTGGGCCATGGCCCGAGCGTCCCGCAGGTGCGCGGATGCCCACCAGGCCTGTGGATATCGCGAATATTGTCCTACGAATCCCTGTGGATACAGGGCCCTTCTTCACCTCTTCGCACGGGCGTTGTCAGTGGCCTCGTGTTGCATGGGGCCATGAGCAACGAAGCCGGTGTCGCGGCCGTCGACGTAGGTGGCCACCACCTCGATGTCCCCGATGCGCGACGTGTCGACGCGCCGGGGGTCGTCCCCGAGCACGACCAGGTCGGCGAGCTTGCCCGGGGTGAGGCTTCCCAGGCCGTCCTCCCAGTGGCAGGCGAAGGCGCCGGCGACGGTATAGGCGCGCAGGGCCTCGTCGACGGTGATGCCCTCGTCCGGGCCGATCGCGCGGCCGGATCCGGAGGCGCGCTCGACCATGAACTGGACGGCGCGCAGCGGGGATCCGTCCGCGACGGGCCGGTCGGAGCTGCCGACGAGGGGGATGCCGTGGTCCAGGAACGCCCTGCCGCGGTAGAGCCACGGGGCCCGTTCCTCGCCCATGACCGCCGCGTAGTCGTCGCCGAAGCAGCGCAGGAAATTGGGCTGGACGACCGCGCTGACGCCGAGCCGCGCGAAGCGCGGGAGTTGGTCGGGGCGGATGAGGCCGGCGTGCTCGATGCGGTGCCGGGCGCCGGGGCGCGGCCGGAGTCGCTGGGCCCGTTCCAGGGCGTCCAGGGCCAGGTCGGCCGCGCGGTCGCCGATCGCGTGGACGGCGAGCTGCCATCCGGCGAGGTGGCCGTCCACGATCGTCTCCGCGAGGACGTCCGGGTCGTCCTGCAACTGGCCCGCGTGGTCCAGCCCTTCGTACGGGCTGCCGAGCGCGGCGGTCCGGGCCATCATGCCGCCGTCCGTGTAGACCTTCAGCGCGCCCACGGAGAGGCGGTCGTCGCCGAACCCGGTGCGCAGGCCGAGACCGAAGGCCCGGGGGATGCCGTCGGCCTCGTGCGCGGCGACCCGGCGCAGCCGGTCCGCGGACACCATGAGCTGCACGCGCAGCGGCAGGAGACCGTCCTCGCGGGCAAGTTGGTAGGCACCCAGCTCGACCGGGCTGTGGCCGAAGAGGGTGCCGCCGATGCCCGCCTCGGCGCAGGCGGTGACGCCCTCGGCGAGACAGGTCCGGGCGGCGCGCCCGATCGCCCGGGCCAACTCCTTCTGGGAGTACGGCGGGCGCAGCGCGCGGACGGCGCCCATCGCGCCCTCGGCGAGGAAGCCGTTCTCGTGCGGGGTGCCGGCGGGGAGCAGGGAGAGGACGGCGGAGTTGACGACGCAGCCGTGACCGGAGTCGTGCTGCAGGTACACCTTGCGCCCGTGGCCGGCCTCGTCCAGCTCGGCGGCGGTCAAGTGGCGGCCCAGGGCGCGCTGGTCGTAGCCGACGACGTTCACCCAGGAGCCGGGCGGGCCCTGCCGGCCGGCGGCTTGCTCCACCACGGCGAGCACGTCGTCGATCCGTGTGAGGCCCGCGATGCTCGGGGTGTCCTCCTTGAGCCCGGTCCAGGCCAGGTGCACATGGGCGTCGACGAACCCGGGCAGCACGGTGGCGCCTTGGAGGTCGATCACCTCGCGGGCGGGCAGGGAGGTCACGGCCTCGTCCAGGCCCGCGATCCGGCCGCGCCAGATGCCCAGGTCGTGGGCGACGGGGTGGTCCGGATCCATGGTGAGGAAGCGCGCGTTCGTCAGTCTGGCGCTGAGCATCGGCGGCGTCTCCGGCCCGCCGCGGTCAGGCGTCCATGGACGCCGCGAGGGATCGGGGGCGCAGATCGGTCCAGTGGGTCTCGACGAACTCCAGGCACGCCTCACGGGTGTTCTCGCCGAGGGCGACCGTCCATCCCCCGGGCACCTCGGCGAAGGACGGCCAGAGCGAGTGCTGCCCCTCGCCGTTCACCAGGACCAGGAAACGGCCTTCGGGGTCGTCGAAGGGGTTGGTGCTCATGTGTCAGCTCCTCCTCGGGCCCAACAGGCCGGTGAGTGTGCGGTATTCACGCAACGCGGTTCATGGTTAGGTTAGGCTCACCTAATCAGGGGCGAGCTTAGCCTTTCCCCTTCCCTCCCCACAAGGAGACGTTCATGCGTCTGGAGAACGCCTTCGCCGGGTTCGGACTGCCCGGCAGGCCCGGCACCGACGAGTTCTGGGCGGCGGCACGGACACCCGTGCCGGTCCCTGCCGGTGACGGCGGTTGGGTGACCTTGTTCCTGTGGCGCAGGCCCCCGGCGAGCACCGGCCCGGCGAGCATCGACTTCGAGAGCTGGTCGGAGCCGGTACCCCTGCGCCGATGGGACGACACGGACTGCTGGTACGCCGAAGTACGGATGCCCGCGCGGCTGCGGGTGACCTACCGGTTCCTCGCGGACGACGCGGCGTACGCCGACCCGTTCAACCCGGTCGGCGCGGGCGGCGACCGGTCCATCGCCGCGACCCCGGACGCCCCGGCCCAGCCGCACTGGCCCGCCGTCGGCGCCGCGGACGTCCTGCCCGTCCCCCGCACCCGGCTCCGCTGGACCAGCGAACGGCTCGGCGGGCGGCGCACCGTGCGGGTCCACCCGGCGGGCGGCGGCGGACCGGTGGTCCTGCTGCTCGACGGGGACGACTGGCTGCACCTGCACCCGGCCATGACCGCGTTCGACTCGGCCGTCGCCAGTGGCGGGATGCCCGCCGTCACGCTCGTCTTCCTTCCCGCCCGGGACCGGGAGGCCGAGTTCGCGTGCAGGCCGGAGCTGTGGGAGGCGGTCCGGGACGAACTGCTGCCGCTGGTGGCGGAGTCCGGCGTGCCCGCCGACCGGGACCGGCTGGTGGTCGCCGGCCAGAGCCTCGGCGGGCTGAGCGCGATGTACGCGGCACTGGAGTTCCCGGACCTGGTGTCCCGCGTCGCCTGCCAGTCGCCGTCGTTCTGGTGGACACCCGACGCCCCGGGCCTGGCGGACCCGTTGGGCGGCCCGGTCGGCGGCGCCGTCGCCGCGCGCCTGCGGGAGCGCCCCGACCTCTCCGGTCTGCGGGTGGCGTTCGACGTGGGGGAACACGAGACGCGGATGCTCCCCCACTGCGAACTGGCCGAGACCCTGACCGAACAGGCCGGTGCGACCGTGCGGGTCTCGCGGTCGGCGTCGGACCACGACCGGGCGGGCTGGCGGCACGCCCTGCTCAGGGACGTCGCCTGGGCGCTCGCCTGAACGGCCCCGGCGGATCACCGGGGTCGGACAGATCAGGTCACCGCGCCACCGCCCGGCAGTACTCCTCGTCCGTGGCCAGCAGGTTCCGATGGGTGTCCTCGGCGGTGACGACGCCGTCGTCCAGGACGAGGACGCGGTCGGCGGCGTCCAGGAGGGCCGGACTGCTGGTGATCACGACAGTGGTGCGCCCCCGGCGCAGCCGCGCGACGTTGCGCGCGATGAGCTGTTCGGTGACCGCGTCGACGGCCGTCGTCGGGTCGTGCAGGACGAGGACGTCGGTGTCGGCGGCCAGGGCGCGGGCCAGGGACAGCCGTTGGCGCTGTCCTCCGGAGAGGTTCGCGCCGCGGTCGCGGACACCGTAGTCGAGTCCCTCGCGGTGGAGGGCGACGACGTCGGTCAGCATGGACGCCTCAACGGCCTCGGGGACCGTCCGGCTGGTGCCCGACGGGTCGATGTTCGTACGGAGGGTGCCCGCGAAGATCTCCCCGTCGTACGGGTTCACCAGCATGTGCTCGCGGACCGCCCCGACCGACAGGTCCGCGATCTCCTGCCCGCCGACCCGCACCACCCCCTCGTACGCGTGGGGCGGGACGTTCACGGCCAGGATCGACGCGAGGTCGGCCGCCGCGCGCGGCTGGTAGACGGCGACGGCCACGAACTCGCCCGCGGCCACCCGGAACTTCAGCCTGCTCAGGGACCCGTACCGGACGCAGTCGACCTCGAGGTCACCGCCCGCGGCCGGGCGCCCCGGCCCCGGGGTCGCCACCGGCGGCGCGGCCAGCACCAGCGCCATCCGCTCGGCCGAAGCCCGCGCGACCATCACGTACTTGGGCATCTCCGAGAACAGCTTGAGCGGTTCCATGATGAACTGCCCGAGTCCGACGGCCATGACGAGTTCCCCGATGGTGATCCGGCCGTCGAACGCCAGCCAGCCGGCCGTCAGGGTCACGGCGGCGGCGAGGGCCGCGTTGAGGGCCAGCGCGGTGCCCGCGTACACGCCGTTCACCTTGGCGACGGTGATCGACTGGCGCCTCGCCTCCGTGCTGACCTTCCGGTAGGACCGGAACGCCGCGTGGTTGCCGCCGAAGCCGTGCAGCGGGCGCAGGCCGGTGATCAGGTCGGCGACCTTCGCACCCGCCCGTGCCACCCGGGCCTGCTGCTCGCGGGTGCTGGAACCGATCCGCCTGGACATCACGCTCAGGACCGTCAGGATCGCGACGGTTCCCGCGATCACCAGGGCGCCGAGCCGGAGATCGGCCAGGCCCAGCGCGACCGCCGCGACCAGCACCGCGACCAGCGAGCTGACCAGCAGCGGCACCACCTCGATGATGTCGGCGGTCTGGTCGGCGTCCTCGGTGGCGATGGTCAGCACCTCGCCGGACTTGAGGTCGACGTCCCTGGCCACCGGCTGGAGTCCGCAGGCCGCGACCTTCACCCGCCAGCGGTGCGCCTCGGTCGTGTTGGCCTTCTGCAGGATGCGCATCCCGAACCGCCACGACAGCGACACGGTCGTGATGATCACGGCCAGCGCGCCGATCGACAGGCCGAGCGAGCCGAGGCTCCGGTCGTCCCGCAGCGTGTGCTCGACGATCATGCCGAGCGCGATGGGGAAGGCCGTCTCCCCGGCCTGGTACAGGCCCATGAGGACGGTGCCCCAGACCATGGCGCCGACGTTGCGGCGCAGTGCGGTCCGGAGGATGTCGGACCCCGGTCGGGGCCGCTGCGTGTCAGGAGTTGTCATCGACCGCTGCGTGTCAGGAGTTGTCATCGAGATGGCGGGCAATCGCTTCCGGGGTTCGCAGGGTGAACAGGTCACGGATCGTGACCACGGGACCGTACTCCCGGCGGAGCAGCCCGATCAGCCGCACCGCCAGCATGGAGTGTCCTCCGAGGGACACGAAGTCGCTCACCGCGCTCACCTCGTCGTCGTCGAGGTCCAGTGCCTCGGCGAAGAACTCGCACACCACGGCCTCGGTCTCCGTCTCCGGGCCGCGCTCCCCCGCCGTCGTCAGCGCTCCCAGCGGCCTGGCCTCCGGAAGCGCCTTGATGTCGGCTTTCCCGTTCACCGTCAACGGAATGCTGTCGACCTGGGCGTAGTGCGTCGGGCGCAGGAAGTCCGGCAGCCCGGCGACCGCTTCGGCGGCGACCGCCGCCAGGCCGGCGCCGTCGAGGACGAGGTAGGCGGCGAGCCGGTACGCGCCGTCGGCCTGCGGGTCGGGCTGGGCGACCGCGGCGGCGAACCGCACCGCCGGGTGCGCGGCGAACGCGGCCTCGACCTCGCCGAGTTCGACCCGGTGCCCCCGGATCTTGACCTGCTGGTCGGTGCGGCCCAGGTACGTCAGGTTGCCGTCGGGCCGCCGGAGCACCAGGTCGCCGGTGCGGTACATGCGCTCGCCGGGCGCGCCGAACGGGCACGCGACAAAGCGGTGCGCGGTCTGGGCGGGCTGTCCGAGGTAGCCGCGCGCGATGCCGATGCCCGACACGTACAGCTCACCGGGAACGCCGTCCGGCAGGGGCCGCAGCCACGGATCCAGCACGTACACGTCCGTGTTGTCGATGGGCCTGCCCACCACCGGGTCCTGGCACTCGAAGGTGCCGACGCCGAGGGTGTTGATGGTGTACTCGGTGGGTCCGTACAGGTTGTAGCCGGCTGTCCCCTCCGTCGCGGCGAGGCGCCGCCACAGGGCCGGGGTGACGGCCTCGCCGCCGAGAAGCACCAGCGCGGGGCGCCGGGCCGGGTTGTCGAGCAGGCCCTGGGCCACCAGTTGCTGCGCGTAGGTCGGGGTCACGTTGATGACGTCGATGCCGTGATCGAGGCAGTATTCGACCAGTCCGGGCGCGTCGCGGCGCAGTTCCTCGTCGCAGATGTGCACTTCGTGGCCGTCGGCGAGCCACAGCAGTTCCTCCCACGACATGTCGAACGCGAACGACACGGTGTGGGCTATGCGGAAGACGCGGTGGTCGTGCTCCGCGAGGACCGGCTCGAAGACGCGGCGCTGATGGTTGATCAGCATGTTGGTGAGCCCGGCGTACTCGGTCACCACGCCCTTGGGCTTTCCGGTCGAGCCGGAGGTGTAGATCGTGTACGCGGGGTGCCGCAGGCGGTCGGGGTCGTCCGGCGTGAACGTCACGAACGGCCCGGCCTCGGGCAGGGGTCGGTCCAGCTCGATCAGGTCGCCGGTCAGCCGGGGCGATACGGCGCTCACCGTGAGGATCACGTCCGGGCGGGCGTCCGCGACGATCGCGGCGATCCGCTCGTCCGGGTGGTCCAGCTCCAGCGGCACGTACGCGGCGCCGACGCGCAGCACGGCGAACAGCGCCACGATCGAGTCGAGGGAGCGCGGGATCGCGAGGCCCACGGTCGTCCCGGGGCCGAGGCCCCGCCGGGCGAGCACGCCCGCCACCGTCCGGCTGCGGCCTTGGAGTTCGGCGAAGGTCATGGTCCTGCCGTGGGCGACGAGCGCGACCCGCCGCGGATCGCGGTCCGCCGCCCGGTCGAACCGGTCGACGACGGTGTCCGTGCCGATGTCCGTGCGTCCGGCGGGCTCGGGGGCCCGCCCGAGGCCCGGCAGCGCGCCGAGCGGGCCGGTGGACCGGGCGAGGCCGTCGAGCACGCGCAGGTAGTCGTCGAGGAGACGACGGGCGCCCGCGGTGTCGTCGTCGCGGTGTTCCAGCTTGACGGCGATCCGGTCGCCGGGCGTGACGACCCAGGTGAACGGGTAGTGGGTGGAGTCGTCGGCCTTCACCGAGGTGATGCCGTGCCGGGCGTTCATCTCGGCGAACGCGTCCATGTCCAGGAAGTTCTGGAGCACGAAGAGGTTGTCGAACAGGGTGTCGTGCCCGGCGGCCCGCTGGATCTCGCCGAGGCCGAGGTGCTCGTGCTCCATCGCCTCGACCCTGGCGGCCTGCACGGCCGACAGGTACTCCCGGACGGTGTCGCCCGGCCGGGCCCGCGTCCACATGGGCACGGTGTTGAGCAGCACGCCGACGACGCCGTCCAGCCCCTCGCCGTCCCGGCCGGAGACGGTCACGCCGAACACGGCGTCACCGCGGCCCGTGCGTGCGCCGAGGAGGAGGCCGAACGCGCCGGTCAGCACCGAGTTCAGCGTGACGCCGTGCGCCTTGGCCGTGTCCCGCAGGAGGTCCGACTGCTCGGCGGAGAGCGTGTGGACGAGCGCGTGCGGCAGGTCGTCCGGGAGGGACGGCGACGGTCCGGCGAGCAGGGTCGGGCCGGACAGGCCCGCGAGGTGCCCGGCCCAGAAGCGTTCGGACCCGGCGGGGTCCTTGGCGGCGAGCGCCCGGGCGTGGTCCTCGAAGCCCGGCGTGGCCGGGACCGGGGCGGGCAACTCGCCCGCGAGGACGGCCTGATAGGCGTCGAACAGGTCCCGCAGCACGATCTCGCGGGACCAGCCGTCCCACAGCAGCAGGTGGTAGCTGAGCAGCAGGCCGTCGCGGCCGCCGGGCAGGCGCACCACGGTCAGCCGGATCAGCGGCGGTTCACCCGGGTCGAAGCCCGTGGCGCGGTCGAGGGCGCGCAGTTCGTCCACGTCCGCGTCCGTCGCCAGGGCGACCGTGCGGACGCCTACGCGCCGGCCCGCCTTGAGGACCTGGACGGGGTTTCCGTCGCCGTCGGCGGTGAAGCCGGCGCCCACGACCGGGTGCCGCGCGATCACGTACGCCATCGCCTCGGACAGCGCGTCGGCGTCCAGGCGCCGGTCGAAGGCGAACCAGCTCTGCGCGACGTAGTGTCCGGCCGGACCCGCCATCTGGGCCTGGAAGTACAGGCCCCGCTGGAGCGGGGTGACCGGTGCCGTGCGCTCGGCCCCCGCGGCGGCGTCCGCGATGTGTTCCAGCGCGTTCCGCCAGTGCTCGGTGATCTCGTCGGGAATGCCCTCGGCGAGGGTGAAGGCCGCCCGCAGGCCGCCGGTGGCGTCGTCGAGCCACGCGTTGACCTCGACGGCGTACGGGCTGCCCTGGCCGCCGCCGGTGATGTGCACCGCCTGTGACTCGCTGCCCCGGCCGAGGTAGTTGAACAGCACCTGCGGGCGGGCGGTCAGCAGCGGGGCCGTCTGCGGGTTGAGGTACCTGAGCCGGCCGTAGGCGACGTGCCCGCGCTCGTCCGGCTGGCGTTCGGCGACCTCGCGCGCCGCGGCGACGGGGTCGGTGTGCGCGGTGAGCCGTACGGGCGCGATGGAGGTGAACCAGCCGACCGTGCGGGTGTAGTCGTGGTCCTCGAGGACGGGGACCCGGCCGTGCCGCTCCAGCTCGATCGCGAGGTCGGTGGGCGACGGCTGGATGTGGGTCAGCGCGGTGCGCAGCGCGCCGCACAGCAGCTCGGTGAGCCCGACGCCGAGCGCGACGGGGGCGGTACGCGTCACGCGGTCGCTCACGTCGGGCGCGAGGGCGACCGTGGTCTCGCGCGGCCCCTCGACCGCGGTCAGCAGCGCGGGTGCTCGGAGTGTGGTGACCCAGTGCCCGAGGTCGCCGGCGTCCTGGGCGGCCTGGAGTGCCAGTGCTTCGGCGTACTCGGCGTAGGAGGTGGTCGGCGGCGCCAGGGCCTCCCCGCGCAGGGCGGTGGCCAGGTCGTCCAGGAGGACCAGCCAGGACACCGAGTCGACGGCGAGGTGGTGCACGGTGACCACCAGGGTCCGGCTCGCCTCCAGCCATGAGAACGCGACGACGTCCCCGGATCCGGGATCGAGCCGTCCGGCGGCCTCGTTCGCGGCGGCCGTCGCGTCGGCCGCGTCCGCCGGGACGACGGTGACCTGCCGGGCGGCTTCGGTGCGCAGGGTCCACACGCCGTGCTCGACGCGCAGCCGCAGCCGGAGGGCCGGGTGCGCGGCCACGACGGCGTCCGCGGCGCGCGCGGCGTCGGCGAGGCCGGTGCCCTCGGGGGCCGTCAGTGTCCTGGCCTGGGCGAACCGGGCGAGCGATCCGCCCAGTTCGCGTTGGCGCAGGATGATCGGCGTCGGTGTCACCGGTCCGTCCTCGCGGCGGGCGGGTGCGGGCGTGGCGGCCTGCGCCGTGCGCGTACCCAGGTGCTCGGCGAGCAGGCGCGGCGTCCTCAGCAGGAACACGTCCCGGGGCGAGATCGACAGGCCGAGCGCCCGGGCCCGGTTGATCACGGTGATGGCGACGATGCTGTCGCCTCCGGCCCGGAAGAAGTCGGTGTCGCCGTCGACGGCGGAGCCGGGCAGCGCCTCGGTGAAGACGCCGACCAGCGCGGCGAGCGCGGAACCACTCGCGGCCGCCGGGGTGTTGTTGTCGTCCTGTGCGGCGCGCTCGGCCAGGGCCTTGCGGTCCAGCTTGCCGTTGACCGTCAGCGGCAGGGCGTCGACCGTCAGCACCCGGCCCGGCACCATGTGCACGGGCAGCTTCGCGGACAGGAGGCCGGCGAGGTCGCCGGGCACCCGGCCCACGACGTGCGCGACGAGGTGGTCGCCGCTGTCGGCCACGGTGACGGCCGCGTCGACGACGCCGTCGAGTGCCCTGACCGCGGACTCCACTTCGCCGAGCTCGATACGGAAGCCCTTGAGCTGCACCTGGTCGTCGGCGCGCCCGGTGAACTCCAGCTCGCCGTCGAGCGTGCGGCGGGCGAGGTCGCCGGTGTGGTACATCCGGGAGCCGTCGCCGGCGAACGGGTTCGCCACGAACCGGGACGCGGTGAGCCCCGGCCTGCCGAGGTAGCCGAGCGACACCTGGTCGCCGGCGACGTAGATGGCGCCCACCCGGCCCGGCGGCACCGGCCGGAGGCGGTCGTCGAGCAGGTGGGTGACCAGGCCGGGGATCGGACCGCCGATCGGGCTGGCGTCGTCCCCGGGTCCGAAGTCCTCGTCGGTCAGCACCCGGTGGGTGACGTGGACGGTGGTCTCGGTGATGCCGTACATGTTGACCAGCTCGGGCGAGCGGGTGCCGTGCCGCCCGACCCAGCCGCGCAGCCGTCCGGGGTCCAGCGCCTCGCCTCCGAAGATGATCCGGCGCAGTGCCGGGAGCGGCTCGCCGGCGTGCCGGTCGGCCTCGGCGAACTGGTAGAACGCCGACGGGGTCTGGTTGAGCACGGTCACTCCGCGCTCGCGGACCAGCCGGTGGAAGTCGGCCGGGGAGCGGGTCAGCGCGTACTCCGGCACCAGCAGTTCACCGCCGTGCGCCAGCGCGCCCCACAGTTCCCAGACCGCGAAGTCGAAGGAGAAGGAGTGGAACTGGACCCACACATCGTGCGGGCCGAAGTCCATGTCCTGCCGCGTGTTGGCGAGCAGGGTCACCACACTGGAGTGCGGGACGACGACGCCCTTGGGCCGGCCGGTGGATCCGGAGGTGTAGATCACGTACGCGGGGTCGTGCCGGCCGGTCGCGGGCGCGGGCACGGTGGTGTCCCGCTGCGGTTCGTCCCCCTGGACGAGGACGCGGGCCGGGACGCCCACGCGGGCCAGGAGCCCGGTGAAGCGGTCCCGCTGTTCGCGGTCGACGAGGACGGCCTGGGGGGCGGCGTCGGCGAGGATGTACTCCAGGCGCTCGTCCGGGTACGCCAGGTCCAGCGGTACGTACGCGCCGCCGGCGGTGACGGTCGCGACCAGGGCGACGACCTGCTCCAGGGAGCGCGGGACGGCGACGGCGACCCGTTGGCCGGGGGCGACACCGGCCGCGCGCAGGGCCGAGGCCAACTGGTTCTTCGCGTCCGCCAGTTCGCCGTAGGTCAGTGACCGGGTACGGCCGTCGAGGCCGCATTGCGTGACGGCGGTGGCGGCCGGGTCGCGGTGCGCCGCGGCGTCGAAGAGCGCGCCCAGGGTCGTCGGGGCACTGTGTGTTCCCGGGGGGCGGCCCCCCGGGAACACACAGTGCGGAAGCCGGTCGTTCCCGGGCGTCAGGTCGTCGACCAGGGCGTCCGGCCGGGTGAGCAGGCCGGTGAGGGCCGAGGCGAACGTGTCCAGGATCGCCCGGGCGCTCGTCTCCCGCAGCAGTTCGCCGTCGTAGATGAGGTTGAAGCGCGGACGGGCGTCGGCTGTGCGCTCCACCACCAGCGTCAACGGGTAGTGCGGGGCGCCCTCGTTGACGATGCCGGTGACGACCAGTGTGTCGCCGGGCCTCCGCAGACCGTCCACGTCGGTCGCGACGTCGAACACCACCAGGGTGTCGAACAGGGAGCCGGCGCCGGCCAGGCGGCCGGTCCTCGCCAGCGAGACGTGCTGGTGCGGCAGCACGGCGCTCTGGTGCTCGCGCACCGAGGCGAGCAGGTCGTGCGCCGTGGTGGCACCGGTCCACCGGGCGCGCACGGGAACGGTGTTGATGAACAGGCCCACCATGTCCTCGATGCCGGGCACCTCCGCGTCGCGCCCGGACACCGTGGAGCCGAACACCACGTCCCTGCCGTGCAGGATGCCGCCCAGCGTCACCGCCCAGGCGCTGTGCACGGCCACGCTCAGCGGCACGCCGGCCGAGCGGACGGCCGCGTCGATGTCGTCCCCGGTCTCCACGGCGGTGTCGGCGAACCGGTCGGACGGGGTGTGGCCCTCGGCGACCAGCGAGGGGCCGGGCAGCCCGGCGAGTTCCTCGCGCCACACCCGGTCGCTCTCGTCGTCGTCGCGTCCGGCGAGCCAGTGCACGTAGTCGGGGAAACCGCCGAGCGGGTACACGGTCCCCGGCGCGTGGTACTCGGCCAGCAGCGCGCGGAGCATCGGCGGCACCGACCAGCCGTCGGCGATGATGTGGTGCACGGTCTGCACCAGGACGTTCCGGCCGGAGCCCGCGCGGATCAGTGTGTACCGCATCAGCGGGCCGGTGGCCAGGTCGAATCCGGCGCGGCGGTCGCGCTCGGCGTGGGCGCGGATCTCGTCGTCGGTGATGCCGGGGCGGTCCAGCGTGGTGAAGGGCGCCTCGGCGCCGCTCTCCAGGACGGAGACCACCCGGCCGTCGGCGAGGGCCGTGAAGCGCGCGGCCAGGTTGGGGTACAGCGTGAGCAGCCGGGTGGCCGCCGCCGCGAGCCGGCCGGCGTCCACCTCGCCGTCCAGCGCCAGCAGTTGCTGCTCGACGTAGGTGCCCGCGGAGTCGCCGTCGAAGACCGAGTGGAAGTACAGGCCCTCCTGCAACGGGGTCAGCGGCAGGACGTCCCGCAGCGCCGGGCCGTCCAGGGCGTCGACGTCGGCCTGCGTGAGCGGCACCAGGGGGAAGTCGCCGGGCGAGTGGCCGCCTTCGTCGAGCGCGGCGAGGCCGGCGAGGGCTTCCCGGAAGTACGCGCCGAGCGTCGTGACGTCCTCTTCGGTGAACATCCCGTCGGGCCAGGAGATGGTGGTGACCAGCTCGTACTCGCCGGCCGGGGCGGCGGGTTCGGCGATCGCGTTGAACTCCAGGGCGCGCGGCAGGCGCATCCCCGGGTCGCGCTTCTCGCCCAGCTGGCCGGTCGGCCCGGTGAGTTGCCAGTCGCCGGACGCGCCCGCGTCGAAGCGGCCCAGGTAGTTGAACAGCACCTGCGGCGCCGGCGCGTCGAACGCGGCACCGGCCAGGTATCGCAGGGCGCCGTAGGAGAGGCCGTTGCCCGGCACCCGGGCGAGGTCGTCCTTGACCGCCTTGAGGGCGGCGGCCAGGTATGCGGGCGCGGTGAAGCCGGCGGCTTCTTCACCAGGGGCGCCGGGGTCCACGGTCACCGGGAACAGGGTGGTGAACCAGCCGACGGTCCGCGACAGTTCCGGCTCGAAGCCGGCGCTGTCCGCCACGAACCGCCCTTCGCGGCCATGGCCCTCCAGTTCGATGTGCGCGAACGTCTGGTCCTGCCCGAGGCCGCGGCGCCACCGGGCGAGGGTGACGGCGAGCGCGGTCAGCAGCACGTCGTTGACGCCCGCGTGGAACTTCGCGGGGATCTCGCCCAGCAGCGCGGCCGTGACCTCGGGGCCGGCCGTGACGGTCCGGACCCGCTCCCGCGCGACGGTGTCGCCGTCGGACAGCGCGCGCCTGCCCACCGGCCGGTCCGCTCCCGGCAGCGGCTGCCCGTAGTGGGCGCGGTCGGCGTCGAACGCCGCGCGCTCCAGCAGCTGCGTCCAGCGCCGGAACGACGTGCCCACCGGGGGCAGCTCGATGGGCGCGCCGGAGGCGAACTGCCGCCACGCCGTGGCCAGGTCCTCCATCAGGACCCGCCAGGACACCCCGTCGATCACCACGTGGTGGACGACCACGACCAGTTGGCGGGCCGCGCGGCGCCAGACGGCGCGCAGCATCACGCCGTCCGCCGGGTCGAGTCCGCCGGTGGCGAGCGCGACGCACTCGTCGAGCGGCCGGTCGCTCTCCTGCCACCGGGCGGCGGCCCCGTCCGCCGCCGGGATGTCGAAGCCCCAGCGGTCGCCGCGCACGAGCCTGGCGCGCAGCATGGCGTGCCGGCCGGTCACGGCGGCGAGGATCGCGTCGAGCGCGTCGGCGGTGAGGGCCTCGGGGGTGTTCAGCACCACCGACTGCACGAAGCCGTCGATCGCGTCCGTGGTTTCGCCGAGCCACTGCACGATGGGCGATCCCACGACGGATCCGGTCGGTACGTCGCCGTGGTCCGCGCCGGAGACGTCCTCCCGGCCCGCCACCGCGGCCAGCGCCCCCAGGACGCTGTGGGTGAAGATCTGCCGGGCCGTGACGTGGAGTCCCGCGTCGCGCAGCGCGCTCAGCAGGGAGATGGCCAGGATGCTGTCCCCGCCCAGCTGGAAGAAGTCCTGGTCGGCCCCGACCTCGTCCAGCTGCAGCAGGGCCGCGACCGCCGCGCACACCGCGCGCTCGTTCCCGGTGGCGGGCGGGACGGACGCGCCCGTGCCGACCGCGGGTTCGGGCAGCGCGCGCCGGTCGAGCTTGCCGTTGGCGGTGAGCGGGAACTCCGTCATCACGACGACGTGGGCGGGCACCATGTACTCGACCATGTGCGCGGCGGCCCACGTCCTGACCTCGTCCGCCCGCAGGTCCTCGCGCCCGGCGGCCGGGATCACGTACCCGACCAGGTAGGCGCCGCCCGCCGCGTTCTTCTTCGCGACGACGCAGGCGTGCCGTACGCCGGGGTGCTCCGCGAGACCGGCCTCGACGTCCTCGGTCTCCAGCCGCATGCCGCGGATCTTGATCTGGTTGTCGGCCCGGCCGAGGAAGTCGAGCGAACCGTCCGGGGCGAACCGCGCTAGGTCACCGGTCCGGTAGAGCCGCGAGCCGTCCCCGGCGAAGGGGTTCGCCACGAACCGGGAGGCCGTCAGGCCGGGCGCGCCCGCGTACCCGCGTCCCAGGAGGAACCCGCCCACGTACAGCTCGCCGCCGACCCCGACCGGGACCGGGCGCAGTTCGTCGTCGAGGACGTACAGCTGGGTGTTGGGGTTGGCCCTGCCGATCGACGTCGACAGGCGTTCCGCCGCGCCCCGGTAGACGACGTGCGAGACGCCGATCGTCGTCTCGGCCGGGCCGTAGCCGTGGTACATGGGGATGTCGAGCCGTGCGCGGAACCGCTCGTACAGCTCGGGGGTCAGCACCTCGCCGCCGCACCACACGTGCCGCAGGCTGTCGAGGCGCCCGGAGTCGCCCGCGATCTCCAGCAGGACGTCCAGCATGGACGACACCAAGTACGTGAAGGTGACCCGCTGTTCGGCGATCACGCCCAGCAGGTGGTGCGGGTCGCGCTCGCCGCCGGGCCGCAGGACCACCAGCCGGCCTCCGGACACCAGCGGCAGGAATATCTCGTTGATGGATATGTCGAAGGACAGCGGCGCCTTGAACAGCGACGCGTCGTCGTGGCCGAAGCCCAGGATCTCGTCGGCCTGCCACAGCAGGCGCTCGCTGATCGCCTCGTGCCGGATCATCGCGCCCTTGGGGCGCCCGGTCGAGCCTGAGGTGAAGATGACGTACGCCAGGGCGGCGCCGGGGACGGTGACGTCGGGGCCCTCGACGGGGTGGGAGCCGAACCGCCAGTCACCGAGGTCGACGGCCACGGCCTCCGGTTCGCCCGGGGCGTGTTCGCCCGACGCGTTGAGCTGCAGGACGGCCCGGGCGTCCTCGACGACGACAGCCCGGCGCCCGTCGGGCCACTGCGGGTCGAGCGGCACGAACGCGCCCCCGGCCCGGAGCACGCCGAGCAGTCCGATCACCATGTCGGCGGAGCGGCCGAGCGAGATGCCGACGACCTGTTCGGCGGTGAGTCCGCGTTCGATCAGGTGGTGGGCCAACTGGGCGGAGAGCTCGTCCGCCTGACGGTAGGTCAGCGTGCGGTGCTCGTCGGCGACGGCGACGGCGTCCGGCCGGGTCCGCGCCCGCTCGCGGAACATCTCCACGACGGTCGGGCGGACCCGGTCGGCCCCGGTGTCGTTCCACTCGGCCAGGGCTTCGAGCCGCGCCGCCGCGTCGGACGGGCCGACGGTGCCGATGGGCCGGTCCGGGAAGTCGGCCAGGTCGTCCAGCGCGAGCTGCGCCTCGGCCAGGACGACGCCCTCGGGGACGGTGATGCTCCGGCCGTCCGCGCCGGTCTCCCAACCGGCGGGCCCGGAGCCGCCGTTGTCGATCCACCCGAGGACGTCGGCGAACAGCGTGCCGGGAGTGAGGTCCAGGCCGTCGGGGCTGCGGCCCGTCGCCCAGTAGGACAGCCCTGTGGCGCACGCTTCGGCGATGGAGCTGTCGGAATAGTCGCCGATCCGGCGGCGTATTCCGGCCAGGCGCGTGGGGGAAAGCAGTGCGAGGCGAGGGCTCGGTTCCATCGTCGAAGACATCGAAGACTCAGCATCCCTTCCAAGTATGAAAGTTAGCCTAACCTAACTAAGGGTCGCCTAACTACCCTCTCGCCAGGCTCGCCACAGCCGCGCGTACCGACCGCCCAGGGCCACCAACTCCTCGTGGGTTCCCTGCTCCACCACGCGCCCCCGGTCCAGCACCGCGATCCGGTCCGCCGCCATCGCCTGCGTCAGCCGGTGCGCCACGAACAGCGTGGTCCGGCCCGAGCACGCGGCCAGCACGGCCCGCTCCAGCCCGGCGGCGCCCTCGCTGCCCGCCTCCGCGGTCGACTCGTCGAGCACCACCACCGGCGCACGGCCCAACACCAGCCGCGCCAGGGCGATCTGGGCCACCTTGGTGCCGTCCAGGCGCTCGCCGCCCTCGCCGACCGGGGTGTCCAGCCCGTCGGGCAGCGCCTCGGCCCAGCCGTCGGCGCCGACCGTGCGCAAGGCGCCGGCCAGTTCGGCGTCGGTCGCTCCCGGCGCGGCGAGGCGCAGGTCGTCGGCGAGCGTGCCGGAGAACACGTGCGTCTCCTGCGTCAGGATGCTCACCAGGGCCCGCGCCCCGGCCTCGTCCAGACCGGCGAGATCGTGCGGCCCGACGCGCACCGAACCGGCCTGCGGGGTCCCGATGCCCGCGATCAGCGCGGCCAGGGTCGTCTTGCCCGCACCCGTCGCCCCCACCAGGGCGAGCGAACCCCCGGCCGGAATGGTCAGGTCGACATCCCTCAGCACCGGCTCGTCGGTGCCGGGATAGCGGAACGTCAGCCCCTCCACCGTCACCGGGTACGGCGCGGCGTCCGCCGGCGCGACGGGGGCGTCGCCCACCAGCCGGTCCTCCGCGGGCTCCTTCAGCACCCCGACGAGACGGGTCAGGCTGGCGCCCGACTTCTGCGCCTCGTCGAAGGTGAACATGATGGCGCCCAGCGGGGTGAACAGCCGGTGGAACATCAGCGGGGCCGCCGACACCTCGCCGAGGCTGGCGGCGTCGGCCTCCAACAGGGCGTACCCCACCCCGAGGATCAGGACGAGGCCGATGAACTCGGCGCGGTTCTCCCGGCCGACGAACCGCCCGAAGAACCGGAACACCTCGATGCCGAGCTCGCGCACCCGCCACGACTCCCGGGTGACCTCCTCCCGGACGGCGTCCTCCAGGCGGTACGCGCGGACCGTGTCGATCCCGTTCAGGCCGCTGATCAGCGCCTGCGCGCGGTCGGCCTGGGCGGCCCGCTGCTCACGGTAGAGCGGGGCGGACCGGGGGAGGTACCAGCGCAGGGCCAGCGCGTACGCGGGCAGCGCGCCGGCGCCCGCCAGGCCGAGCCGCCAGTCCAGGCCGAACATGCCGACCGTGGCGATGGCGACCAGCACCCCCGCCGAGAACACGGTGGGGACGGCGGTCCTTATGCCCTTGGACAGCACGGCCACGTCGTCGCCGACCCGGGACAGCACGTCCCCCCGGCCGACCTGCTCGATCCGCGCGCTCGGCATCCCCAGCACCGCCCGGACGGCGCCCTCCCGCAGCCGCGCGAGCAGATCCGCGCCCACCCGGCCGATCAGGTACGTCGACATCGCGGTGGCCGCCGCGCCGAGCAGCGCGGCGGCCACCGTCCAGATCCCGATCGTGACCAGGACCGAGCGCGATTCGCCCCCGGCCACCCCGTCGACCACCCGGCCGAGGAGGAGCACCGGGAGCACCTGGAGCGCCGCCCCGGCCACCGTGGTGAGCACGGCGGCGGCCACCGGCCACGGCGCCTCGCGGCAGTGCGCCGAGACCCATCGGGCGGCCTCGCGGCCGGTCGTCGTGCGGAGGGTCGCCGGGGCGACGGGTGTGTCAACAGTGCTCACACAGAGGCCCAGTCAGATCGGGGACGGACAGATTGGTCGCCAACTTTGGCCCGGTCGTGCCTACTTGGCCGCCTTGACGAGCTCGTCGATCGCGTACGGCAGGGACAGCAGGGTGCTCTGGGACATGGCCGCGCCGACCGCCGGGCCCTCGCTGTCCAGCAGGTACGACACCTTGCCGTTCTTGACCGCGTTCAGGTTGGTGAAGAGCTTGAACTTCTTCAGCGCTTCCTGGTCCGCCTTGTCGTTGACGACGAAGACGCGGTCGACGTCGACCAGGTCGATGCGCTCGGGGGACAGCACGGTGAAGAACTTGCCGCCCGCGATCTCGTCGATCTTCGTCTGGCCCTTGAAGCCGATGCCCGTCACCAGCCGTCCGCGCACGTCGGTGGTGGTGAACGGCGCGACCGAGTTCTTGTACCAGGACAGGGTGACGGCGGTCTGCTTCGCGAACTGCGGGTGCGCCTTGCGGGCCGCGGCGAGCTTGTCCTGGATGCCCCGCACCAGCTTGGTGCCCTCGCTCTCCTTGCCGAGCGCCTTGGCGATGTGCACCGCGTTGTCCTGCCAGGGAGCGCTGAACGGCTCCTTCTCGCCCTTGGTGCGGGCCACGGTCGGGGCGATCCTGGTGAGCTTGTCGTAGCCGGCCTTGTCGATCTCGGAGTAGACCGCGATGATCAGGTCCGGCCGCAGGGAGGCGATCTTCTCGTAGTTGGGGCCCGCGTCGCCGTTCTTCATGACGACCTCGGGGCGGGCGTCGCCCCACTTGTCCTTCACCCAGGGCCACTGGGTGTTGACGTCGGGGGACGTGCCCGCCGGGTTCGGGTACTGGTCGACCATGCCGACCGGCTTGACGCCGAGCGCCAGGATGGCCTGGTCGTCGGTGTAGCCCACGGAGACGACCCGCTTGGGGGCCTTGGGGACCTTCGTGGACCCGAACGCGTGCTCCACCGTGACCGGGAACGCGCCGGCGGAGGCCGCCGGGGCGTCGTCGCTCGTCTTGTCCGCCGATTCGGAACCGCATCCCGCGAGGAGGCCGGCGCCGAGGGCCGCGGCGGACAATGCCGCCGCCAACCGCCGCCACGGCTTCTGAAGCATCGTTCGATGGAGGAGCATCCGGATCCCCTTGCTGTCGCGCTGTCCGCTGCACCCCGGTTCAGGGCAGCCAAACCATACCCTCAGAAAGTAAGGTAAGCCTAGCCTAACTTGCATAAGTGGTGGGCGGGGATGGGACCTTCGCCGGAACCCGGTCCAGGTCGACATGGGCCCGCCCGATCGGCACGATGAGCGGCCGGTCGCCCACCGGGTCGTCGATGACCGCGGCGCGCAGGCCGAACGCCTCGTGCAGCAGCTCGGCGGTGATCACGTCGCTCGGGTGCCCCTGCGCCAGGACCGACCCCGCCCGCATCACGATGAGGTTGTCGCTGTACCGCGTGGCGAGGTTGAGGTCGTGCAGCACCATCACCACGGTGCGGCCCGACTCGTGCAGGTCGTCCACCAGGTCGAGCACGTCGATCGCGTGCGCCAGGTCCAGGTAGGTGGTCGGCTCGTCCAGGAGCAGCAGGTCGGTGCCCTGGGCCAGGGTCATCGAGATCCAGACGCGCTGGCGCTGCCCGCCGGACAGCGAGTCGACCGGGCGGTCGGCCAGTTCGGACACCCCGGTCATGGCCAGCGCGCGCTCCACGACGCCGGCGTCGTCCGACGACCACTGTCGCAGCCAGCTCTGGTGCGGATGACGCCCCCTGGCGACCAGGTCGGCCACGGTCAGCCCCTCCGGCGCGACCGGCGCCTGCGGCAGCAGGCCGAGCTTCTTCGCCACGTCCCGGGTCCTGAGCCGGGCGATGTCCTCGCCGTCCAGCACGACCGTCCCGCTGGCGGGCTTGAGCAGCCGTGTCAGGGTGCGCAACAGGGTTGATTTACCGCAGCCGTTGGGGCCGATGATCGTGGTGATCACCCCCGGCGGTATCGCCACGTCGAGTCCGTCGATGACGGTCCGGCCGCCGTATCCGACCGTGACGCCCCTGGCCGCCAGCCGTGCGGCGTACTTGCCCCCGGATTCGGCCCCGGTGATGTGCTGAGCGGCCATGGTGCCCCCCTTATATGGATCCAACGTGTTGTCAACTACCTGAGGTTTGCCCGTACCAGCAGGTAGACGAGGAAGGGGCCGCCGATCACCGCGGTGACGACGCCGACCGGGAGGCCGACCGGCAGCGCCGTGCGCGCGGCCAGGTCCGCGCCGATCAGCAGCAGCGCCCCCACCAGGCCCGAGGCCACCACCGGAGGCGTCGGATGCCGCGTCAGACGCATCGCCACCTGCGGCGCCACCAGCGCGACGAACGGGACCGGGCCCGCCGCGCTCACCGCCACGGCGGCCAGCAGCACCGCGCACAGGAGCAGGACCGCCCGCACCCTCGCGTACCGGACGCCCAGGCCCGCGGCGACGTCGTCGCCGAGGTGCATCGGCTTGAACTGGAACGCGGCACCCGCCACGACCACCATGAGGGCGAGCGTGCACCAGAGCGCCACCCCGACCTCGTCCCACGACCGGTTGTCCAGCGAGCCGACCAGCCACGCCTGGGCCCGGGCCACGTCCCTGATGTCGGCCGTGACCAGCAGCCAGGTCGTGATCGCCTCCATCACGGCGCTCACCGAGATGCCGATGAGGATGAGCCGGAAGCCGTCGACCCCGCGCCGCCACGCCAGGAAGTACACCAGCAGCCCCGTGCCGAGACCGCCCAACAGCGCCGCCGCTGACAGGCCCACGGCGCTGACGACCGCCGCGGCGGTCCCGCCCGACACCGTCACCAGGAACACCGCGACCGCGCTGGCGCCCCCGGTGATCCCCAGGATGTCCGGGCTGGCCAGCGGGTTGCGCGCGACGGACTGCGTGATCGCCCCGGACACCCCCAGCGCGATCCCCACGACGAGCCCGGCCAGGGCTCGCGGCATCCGCAGATCCATGATCACGAACTCGTCGGCCGGCTCGCCCCGGCCGAGGATCGTGGCGATCACCCGGGACAGGCCGACGGGGAACTCCCCGACGCCGACGGACAGGCAGAACACCAGGAAGGTCGCCGCCGCCAGCAGCAGCGTGACCGACACCATCCAGGGCCGCCATACGAACGACACGCGGCCGAGCCGCACGCCCGGCGCCAACGATCGCCTCACGTCTGTCCCGTTCATGCGCTCCTGAACTTCCCTCGCCACACCAGAACCGCGAAGAACGGGGCGCCGAGGAGGGCGACGACGACCCCCGCGTCCAGCTCGCCCGGCCGCGCCACCAGGCGCCCCACGATGTCGCAGACCAGGAGGACGACGGCGCCGAGCAGCCCCGCGTACGGCACCAGCCAGCGATAGTCCGGCCCGGTCAGATGGCGGGCCAGGTGGGCCACCATGAGCCCGAGGAACGCGATCGGGCCGCACGCCGCCGTCGCCGCGCCCGCCAGCAGGGTGACGGCGGCGATGCCGACGGTCCGGCTCAGCGCGACGTTCACCCCGAGCCCCCGCGCCACGTCGTCGCCCAGGTTGAGCAGGTTGAGGGCGGGCAGCGTGGTCAGCGCCAGCACCAGCCCGGCCGCGATGAACGCGGTCATCGGCCAGATGACGTCGAACTTCACGCCGTCCACGGAACCCGAGTCCCAGACCCGCAGCGCGTTCAGCGACTTCTGGTCCGACAGCGCGACCGCCTTGGTCATCGCCGCGAGGAACACCGTGACCCCTTGCCCGGCCAGCGCGAGCGTCAGCGGATTGCCGGCTCCCCGGCCGATGCTCGCGAGCCCGAAGACGACGACGCCGGCGACCGCCGCTCCCAGGAAGGCGAACCAGACGTACTGGAACGGGTCGGCGAACCCGAACACGGTGATCGCCGTCACCACGGCGAACGAGGCGCCGGCGTTCACCCCCAACAGGCCCGTGTCGGCGATCGGGTTGCGCGTGTACCCCTGGATCAGCGCCCCGCCGGCCCCCAGGGCGATGCCCGCCACGATCGCGAGCACCGTCCGGGGCACCCGTACGGTCTGCACGATGAGTCTGATCTCGTTGAGCCCCTGGTCGGACTCCGGCCCCGCGAACAGCCCGTGCCACACCTCGGCGGGGCTCAACGCGCGCGCGCCGACGGCCAGCGACGCCACCCCCGCGATCACGAGGACCGCCACAAGCGTGCCCAAACCCACCACCCGCCGCCGGCGGGCTTCCGTGCCGCCCCGGGGCGCGGGGCGCTCAACTGTGGTCGTGCGCATGTCGACTTACGCTGTTCCTTCGATCTGCCGGTGGCGCATGGCCGGTTGAGCGCCTCATGCCGGGAAGGCCTCATGCCAGGAAACAGGAACGGGCGGGCTCACGCCATCCCTAACGGGCGGTGGTGCCGGTTCCGCCGGTGACCGGCCGGGCCTCGTCGGAGGCGGCCTTGACGCCCCGGTCGAGCAGCGAGTCCAGGATCTCGCCCACCCGGATCGCGGTGTTGGACAGCAGCGACGACGTGATGCCGTGCGTGTGCTCCGTGCCGCCCTGCAGGTAGATGCCGCAGCGCAGGCCGGGGTCCGTCGCGACGCGGTAGTCGCGTTCGACGCGGACGCGGCCCTCGTCGTCGCGCAGGCAGTGGTCCGCGACCTCGCCGAGGAGGCCGAGGGGGTCGGCGGGGCTGTAGCCGGTGGCGAACACCACGACGTCGGCGTCCAGGAGGGTCTCCTCGCCCGTGACGAGGTACTTCACGGTGGCGCGGACCTTGTCCGGCGTCTCCTCGACGCCGGCGAGCCGGGACACGTTGAGGAAGCGCAGCCGCTCGGTGCCGAGGACCTTCTCCCGGTACATCTGCCGGTACAGGTCGTCGATCAAGTCGATGTCCACCACGGAGTAGTTGGTGTTGCCGTGGTAGTCCATCAGCCGGTTCTTGACGTTCTCGGGCGCCGCGAAGTACTCGTCGACGGCTTCGGGGTCGAAGATCCGGTTGGCGAAGCCGCTGTCGTCGGCTGGGCTGTAGCCGTAGCGGGAGAAGACCGCGCAGATCTCGGCCCGCGGGAAGCGGTGGTGCAGGTAGGCGACGTTCTCGGCGGCGCTCTGCCCGGCGCCCACGACGACGAACCGGGAGGGCGGGGCGCCCTCCAATCCGTCGACCTTCTTCAGCAGTTCGGAGTTGTGCCAGACGCGGTCGCCGCGCTCCACGCCCTCCGGCATCACCGGGCGCAGCCCGGTGCCGATGACGAGGTTGCGGGCGCGGTGGACCTCGAGCCCCTCCCCCGACCGGACCGTCACGTCCAGGTACTCCACGGCTCCGTCGCGGACGACGGGCGTGACGCCGACGACCTCGTGGCCGTAGGAGACCATGCCGTCGACCTTGGCCGCGGCCCACTCGAAGTAGTCGTGGAACTCGACCCGCAGCGGGAAGAGGTTCTTGTGGTTGATGAAGTCGATCAGCCGCCCCTTGCTCTTCAGGTAGCACAGGAAGCTGAACTCGCTCGCCGGGTTCCGGAGCGTCACCAGGTCCTTGAGGAAGGACACCTGCATGGTCGCGTCGTCGATCAGCATGCCGCGGTGCCAGCCGAAGCGCGGCTGCTGCTCGAAGAAGCGAGCGGTGACCGTCTCCCGCCTGCCGACGCGTGCGTTGTGCTCGCCGATCGCGATCGCCATGGCCACGTTGGACGGTCCGAAGCCGATGCCGATGAGGTCATGGACCGGTGGTGCGTCGTCAGGAAGTACCCGTGACATGTCACTCCCATCGTGCGGGGAAGCCGCCTGTCAGGCGCGGGGAAACTGCGGAAGATGGGCACGCCGACGGAGCGACCCACTGAAACTTAGGTAAGCCTAAGCTAATACTACGGAACTGTCGATGGGTCGGATCGGGTACGGACGCCGGAGCCGGTCAACTGGGGCTCCGCGTACACCCATTGCAAAGTAAGGTAAGCCTTGCTTTACTTCCTCTCGGTCCATCCCTGCCGTTGAGGAGGAACCCCATGCGGGTCGTCATGTTCGGTTACCAGACCTGGGGGCACCGCACCCTGCGAGCCCTCCTGGACTCCGAGCACGACGTGGCGCTGGTCGTGACGCACCCCAGGAGCGAACACGCCTACGAGAAGATCTGGAGCGACTCCGTAGCCGACCTCGCCGAAGCACACGACGTCCCGGTGCTGATCCGCAACCGCCCTGACGACGACGAGCTGTTCGAGCGCCTCAAGGAGGCCGATCCGGACATCATCGTGGCGAACAACTGGCGGACGTGGATCCCCCCGCGGATCTTCGGCCTCCCGCGCCACGGCACGCTGAACATCCACGACTCGCTGCTGCCGAAGTACGCCGGCTTCTCCCCGCTGATCTGGGCCCTGATCAACGGGGAATCCGAAGTGGGCGTGACCGCGCACATGATGAACGACGAACTCGACGCCGGCGACATCGTCCGGCAGGAAGCGGTGCCGGTCGGACCGACGGACACCGCCACCGACCTCTTCCACAAGACCGTCGACCTGATCGCCCCGGTCACCATCGGCGCACTCGGCCTCATCGCCTCCGGGCAAACGGAGTTCATCCACCAGGACCGTTCCCGGGCGAGCTTCTTCCACAAGCGGTCCGTCGAGGACATCCGCATCGACTGGACCTGGCCGGCCGAGGACCTCGAACGCCTGGTCCGCGCCCAGTCCGAGCCGTACCCCAGCGCCTTCACCTTCCACAAGGGCAGGCGGCTGGAGGTCCTCGCCGCGGTGGTGTCCCGGGGGCGCTACGGCGGCACGCCCGGCCGCGTCTTCTACCGCGAGGGCGACGGCGTGGTGATCGTCGCCGGAGCCGACGCCCGCACCGGCCGCAACCACGGCCTGGCCATCACGCGCGTACGGACCGAGGACGGCCGGGAGTTGCCCGCGGCGGAGTACTTCACCTCCATGGGCGGCTATCTGACCGGCCGCCCCACGGACTTCTGACCGGACCCCGCCCCGAGCTCAGCCCGCCGAGGCGAGGACCAGCGGCAGGACCCGCTCGCTACCCGACCTGCGGAGCAGCCGGGCGGCGACCGCGAGGGTCCAGCCGGATTCGGTGAAGTCGTCCACGAGCAGGACGGGGCCGGGAGTGCTTGCGAGGGCGGCGGCCAGTTCCCCGGGGACGGCGAAGGCACCGGTGAGCGCCCGGAGGCGTTGGGCGGAGTTGCTGCGCCGCGCCGCGTGCGCGCCGTCCGGGCCGGTGTACGTCAAGGTGCCCAGGAAGGGGAGGCGGCCGACGGACGCGATGCCCTCGGCGAGCGAACCGACCAGCCGCGGACGGGTCAGGGACGGCACGGCGACGACGCCCACCGGCCGGGGAGCGGCGTCCGGAACGTTCGGCGCCCAGCCGCCCGGGGAGCGCGCCCAGTCGGCGAGGACCGCCACCGCGGCCCGCAGGACGTCGTCGGGGACCGGCCCGTCGGGCGCGTTCCCGTCCAGCAGCGGGCGCAGCCGGTTGCCCCAGCCGATGTCCGAGAGCCGCCCGAGGGCGCGCCCGGTGGAGCACTGCTCCTTGGCCGGGATGCGGCCCTTGAGGTCGATGCCCAGTGCGGGCATGCCCGTCGGCCACATGCGGCGCGGCTCGATCTCCACGCCCGGGCGGTCCAGTTCCTTGGCCGCCCCCGTCAGCGTCTCCGCCGAGACCGAGGAATCGGCCCAGGCTCCCGCGCAGTTGTCGCAGCGGCCGCACGGCGCGGCCCCTTCGTCGTCCAGCTGCCGGCGCAGGAACTCCATCCGGCATCCGGACGTGCTCACGTAGTCGCGCATGGCCTGCTGCTCGGCCGCCCGCTGCCGCGCCACCCACGCGTACCGCTCGGCGTCGTAGACCCACGGCTCCCCCGTGGAGATCCAGCCGCCCTTCACCCGCTTGACCGCGCCGTCGACGTCGATCACCTTGAGCATGGTCTCCAGCCGGGTGCGCCGCAGGTCGACCACGGCCTCCAGGGCCGGCACGGACAACGGCCTCCCCGCGTCGGCGAGGGCCGAGAGGACCTGCCGGACCTGTGCCTCGGGCGGGAAGGCGGTGTCGGCGAAGTAGCGCCAGATGGCCTCGTCCTCCTTGCCCGGCAGCAGCAGCACGTCGGCGTGCTTCACACCGCGGCCCGCGCGTCCGACCTGCTGGTAGTACGCGATCGGCGAGGACGGCGAGCCGAGGTGGACGACAAAGCCCAGGTCCGGCTTGTCGAAGCCCATGCCCAGCGCGGACGTCGCGACGAGCGCCTTGACCCGGTTCGCGAGCAGGTCCTCCTCGGCCTGCAGGCGGTCCGCGTTCTCCGTGCGGCCCGTGTAGGAGGCCACCCGGAAGCCGCGCTGCCGCAGGAAGGCGGTGGCCTCCTCGGCGGCGGCCACCGTGAGGGCGTAGACGATCCCGGACCCCGGCAGCTCGTCCAGGTGCTCGGCGAGCCAGCCCAGGCGGTGCGCGGCGTCCGGCAGCCGGACCACGCCCAGCCGGAGGCTCTCCCGCTCCAGCGGGCCGCGGAGCACCAGGGCCTCACCGGCGCCCGTGCCCAGTTGCTCGGCCACGTCGGCCGTCACGCGCGCGTTGGCGGTCGCGGTGGTGGCCAGCACCGGCACCCCGGCGGGCAGCTCGGCGAGCATCGCCCGCAGCCGGCGGTAGTCGGGGCGGAAGTCGTGTCCCCAGTCGGAGATGCAGTGCGCCTCGTCGACCACCAGCAGACCGGTCGTGGCCGCGAGCCCGGGCAGCACCTGCTCGCGGAAGTCCACGGAGTTGAGCCGTTCCGGGCTCACCAGGAGAACGTCGATCGCGCCCTGCCCGATCTCCCCGTGGATGGTGTCCCACTCCTCCGGGTTGGCCGAGTTGATGGTGCGCGCCCGGATGCCGGCCCGCGCCGCCGAGTCGACCTGGTTGCGCATCAGCGCCAGCAGCGGCGAGACGATCACCGTGGGACCGGAGCCGCGGCGGCGCAGCAGAGCGGTGGCGACGAAGTACACCGCCGACTTGCCCCAGCCGGTGCGCTGCACCACCAGGGCGCGCCGGCGTTCCCGCACGAGAGCCGCCACCGCCTGCCACTGGTCCTCGCGCAGCCGCGCCGCGCCCTCGGGGGCGCCGACGAGCTCGGCGAGGATGGCATCGGCTTCGGCGCGCAGCTCCAGATCGTCCATGCCCCCATGCAACCCGATGGCACGGGCAACAGGCCAATTCACTCACGGAGCGCTCGGCCGCGATCTTCCTTGATCGACGTGTTTGTGCAGGTCAGGGCCAACGCCTCTGCTGGGGACGGGAAGGTTGGGACGGGAGGGCCCTCCCCGTTCCGCGGCCCGGGGCGGCAGTCCTGTGCGCGGAGCCCACCGGCCGGGCCCGGCCCGTCGGCCGTCCCGCCGGGCTGTCCGGTTCCCGAATCATCTTGGCCGGCCCGGGAGAGGGGGCGGCGGAAGGCCGGATGCGGACCACCGGATACCGGTCAGTGGCGTCAATTGATCGTTGCCGTACGGCGGGCGGGGCCGCGAGAATTGAACCGGCTTCCCGATCCCGCCCCTTCACGGCCCGCCGGGCTGCCGTCTCCTGCTCCTCGTTGCCGATTCCCCGTGCGGACGCGCCGGGGGCGCAGACGAAGGGAGAACCATGGCCTTCGGTCCCGCTCCGCCCCGGTCCGCCGGACCGGCTCCGCGTCCCGGCCGGCTGCTCGAGCCCGCCGAGTGGGCCGCCGCGGGAATTCCCTTGCTGCGCAACCCCCGTGAGGTCGTCACCGGGCTGCACGCCCGGCACCTGCCGACGCCCCTCACGGCCGTGGTGGCCGTCCTCGGTCCCGACGAACGGCTGGCGGCCAGCGCCTCGTTCACCCGCGGGGCCACCGCGCCCGACGGCTGGGAGCTGCGCAACGAACTCCTCGCCCAGTTGCGCCGGGTGATCCCGCACGACCTGCGCAGACGCTCGCCGGTACGGACGGCCGTACTGCTCTACTGCCGGGAGGGGGACGGTCGTTGGACCGAGGAGGACGGCGCCTGGATGTGGGGGCTGCGCGACGCCTGCATCCTGCACGGGCTGCGCTGCGGCGCGTACATCACGCTGACGGGAGCGGGCTGGCGGATCCTCGGCGAGGGCCGCAGCGGACGGCGCCCGCGGACGGCCGCGCGCCCCGCCGTGCCCCTGGACACCGGTTGCCCGGAGCACGTCGTGCACCGCCGCGCCGCGGCGCGGTGACGCGCCGGCCGGACGGCGTGCGGTCCTGGGGCGTGTCCGATGGAATCGGTGCGGCTCCTGCGGCGTCCGGTGCCGGGGGCACCTCCCGGCGACAGCTGGGGGAGCATCACCCGCGTACCGGGCGTACTCGGGTGATGCGACCACGCGGCGCGGTACCGCGCCGGGCGTCGCAGGGCCCGCGCCGACCCGTCGGACACGCCCCAGGGCACGCGAGAGCGCCCCGCGGACCGTGTGCCCGTGGGGGCGCCGCCGCGCGGTCCGGCCGTCAGACGCCCACGGACAGCAGGGCGTTGACCCGCTGGGGGTCGCCGCAGACGACCAGCAGGGCACCGGCCCGCGTCAGCGCCGCGGGCAGCGCCCGGGTCACCTCGGCGTCCGCGCCGCCGTTGACGGCGACGACCACGACCGGCCGGGCGGCCGCCCGGTCCGCCATGGCGTCGGCGTAGAAGACGTCGTCCGCGGCGTCGTGCTGCGCCCAGTAGGACGCCTCGCCGAAGGACAGCTCGTGCGCGGCCCAGGGGTGCGGGCCGCCGGTGGTGAGCACCAGGATCTCGCCGGGGCCGCGGCCGCTGTCGAGCAGCAGGTCGACGGCCTCGTCCGCGGCGTCCAGGGCGCCCTCCGCCGAGGCGGGGATCAGCTGGATCTGCGGACCGGGGGCGGAGGCGGGTGCGGCGTCCTCCGGCCCGGGCGCGGTGCGCCGGTCCGGGGGCGCCGGCACCGGGCGCGCACCGGGGTTGCCGGGGCGGGGAGCCGCCGGACGGGGGCCAGGAACGGGTCGGGGGGTCGGCGCGGTGCGGCCGGCGGCCGGCACAGTGCGGGGACCCGGGACACTCTCGTGAATCTGAGGCTCCTCGGGGATGAGAGGCATGGATTGATGTCTATCAAACGCCGGTGCGAGTCGCGTCGGCGGGTGGTGCTTTGGCGGCCGGAAGGCGATCAGAAGGCTGTCAGAAGTCGAAGCCGAGCTGGCCACCGGCCTCCAAAGCGTTCTCACGGGCCGCCGCCGGTCCTCCGGGGACGAGGCGCGGCCGCTTGAGATGCTGCCATTGCGGCAGCGCGTCGAGGTAGGCCCACGACAACCGGTGGTACGGCGTGGGCCCCAGCCGCTCCAGGGCGGCCTTGTGCACCGGCGAGGGGTACCCGGCGTTGTCCGGGAACCCGAAGTCGGCGTGTCCGTCGCCCAGTTCGGCCATCAGCATGTCGCGCCGGACCTTGGCGATCACCGACGCGGCGGCCACGGCCACGCAGGACTGGTCGCCCTTGATGACCGTGCGGACCCTCCAGGGATCACCGAGGTAGTCGTGCTTGCCGTCGAGGATGACCGCGTCCGGCCGCACCGGCAGGGCCTCCAGCGCGCGGGTGGCCGCCAGCCGGAGCGCCGCCGTCATCCCCTGGGCGTCGATCTCCTCGGGGGAGGCTTCGCCCAGGGCGTAGGCGGTGACCCAGGACTCCAGCTCCCGGGCGAGCACGAGGCGTCGCCTGGGGGTGATCAGCTTGGAGTCGGTGAGCCCCTCCGGCGGCCGGCGCAGGCCCGTGACGGCCGCGCACACCGTGACCGGCCCGGCCCAGGCGCCCCGGCCGACCTCGTCGACGCCGGCGACGACCTTGGCTCCCGTCGTCGCTCGCAGGGAGCGCTCGACGCTGTGGGTGGGCGGTTGGTAGGGCATGGCGCCAGCAAGGGTACGCCCCGGGAGCCGCGCGCGGCTCCCCGGCCCCCTCCTGGAGCGACCCGGTCAGCCTTCTGGGACGACCCGGTCAGCGCGGGGCGTCCGGGAGCCAGCCGGGCAGCCCCTCCGTGTCGCGCAGCCACGCGGCGGGCGGCGCGCCCCGGCCGGCCGCCGCGACCACTCCGCCGACGATGGCGCAGGTGGTGTCCACATCGCCGCCCACCAGCGCCGTCGTCCAGAACCCGGCCTCGAAGGAGCCGAGATGGCGGGCGGCGGACCACAGGGCGAACGGCACCGTGTCGTGGGCACTGGTCCGGCGGCCGCAGCCGAGAACGGCGGCGACGGTGCTCGCGTCGCCGTAGTCGAGCATGTCGCGGGCGCGGCGCAGCCCGGCCTGCACCGCGCTGCGCGGCACGAGCGCGATCACACCGTCCAGCAGCGTCTCGCCGGTGACCGGCGCCCCGTCCGCCTCGGCCGCGATCGCCGCGGCGGCGGCGACGGCCATGGCGCCGGCCACGGCCTCGCGGTGCTGGTGCGTGGTGTACGCCGAGATCTCGGCCTGGTGGGTGGCCTGCTCGGGGTCGTCCGCGTACCAGGCGCCCAGCGGGGCGATGCGCATGGCCGCGCCGTTGCCCCAGGACCCCTGCCCCTGGAACACCGAGGCCGCCAGCTCCCGCCAGTCGCCGCCCTCCCTGATCAGCCGCAGCATGCGGCCCACGGTGGGACCGTAGCCCCGGTCGAAGTCGTGGTGCTCCGCGAACGACCGTGCCAGGGCGTCCTGGTCGACGCGCCCGTGGTCCGCGAGGACGGCCAGCACGGAGCAGGCCATCTCGGTGTCGTCGGTCCACTGCCAGGGCGCTCGGGGCACCTCGCGGCGCTGGAGGGAGGGGTAGTTGGCGGGGACGAAGAACTGGGAGCCGAGGGCGTCGCCCACGGCCAGCCCGCGCAGGCTCGCGAGGGCTCGGTGGAATCGGTCAGCGGTCATCGCAGCGAACTCTAATCGGTGAAGCCATACGACTCTGGGGTACACCAACGCTCGAACGGCCGGTCCAGGTAGTACCGTCCGTCGTCCCCCGGCAGCAGGGCGCGGGTCTCCCCGTTGCCCGGGTTGGACAGGCTCTCGAACTCCGCCACGGACCAGTGCAGCCAGCGCATGCAGAACAGCCTCATGGTCAGCCCGTGGGTGACCAGCAGGACGTTCGGCGGGTGCCGCGGGTCATCGAAGCTGCGCCACAGGCTCTCCAGGAAGGACCCGACGCGGTCGTAGACGTCGGCCCCGGACTCCCCCTGCGCGAAGCGGTAGAAGAAGTGGCCGTAGGCGTCCCGGCGGGCCTTCTGCCGGCGCACGTCCTCG
Organism: Streptomyces sp. AV19; assembly: GCF_015999245.1. Classification (GTDB taxonomy): domain Bacteria; phylum Actinomycetota; class Actinomycetes; order Streptomycetales; family Streptomycetaceae; genus Streptomyces. The sequence goes on from NZ_JAEAMR010000022.1 coordinate 671,996, forward strand.
CGGTCCTGCCAGTTCCCCCAGTCCTGTTCGCGCAGCCGCGGCTCCTCGCGGACCCTGACCCGGCGCGGGTCGAGGCCCAGGGCCCGGAAGGTCTGGTGGGTGCGGCGGTAGGGCGAGACGTACGCGGAGACCCGTTCGTCGCCGAAGAGCTCGCGCAGCCGGACCCCGGCCTCCTCGGCCTGGCGCCGGCCCAGGGGCGTCAGGCTCAGCGCGTGGTCGGGCTCGCGCTCGTAGACGGAATCGTCGACATTGCCCTCCGACTCTCCGTGCCGGAGGAGGACGATGCGCCGGGGCCGTGCCATGGCGCCACCCTAGGGCGTACCGGCCGATCACGCCCGGCCTCACCCCCTGCACCACGACCGCACCGCGCACACCGTGCGGCGCGACCACACCGTGCGCCACGACCGCCTCCCGCGCCACCGTCCCCCGCAGCAGCGCCAGCACCATCAGAACCAGCCGAGCGAACATGCGCCCTCCCCCGTCCGCACTCGACGACCCGGCAATCAAACGCAACCACCGTCGCGTTACGATCAGGATGGCACACTCCACCGCCTAACACAACGGGAGTTGCAGTTGACTTCGGATGCCGAGTCCCCGAGAACGCCGGGCACCGTCCGGCCCGGCGGCCGCACCGCGCGTACCCGCGCCGCCGTCCGCGACGCCGTCCTCTCCGGACTGGTCGAGTACGGCTACCCGGGCCTCACCGTCGAATACGTCGCCGAGCACTCCGGCGTCCACAAGACCACCCTCTACCGGCGCTGGGGCGGCGTCGAGGGACTGGTGGCCGACGCCCTGGACCTGGCCGGCGAGGACACCTGGACCCCGCCGGACACCGGCTCCCTCCACGGCGACCTGACGGCCCTCGCCCGCGAAGTGCTCGACACCTTCGCCGACCCCGCCGCCGCGGCAGCACCGGCCGCCTTCGTCGCCGCCGCCTTCCAGTCCGAGCGCGCCGCCACCGCGCTCAGCGCCTTCTACGACGAACGCTTCGGCCGCTGCGCCCCGCTCGTCGAGCGCGCCGTCGCGCGGGGCGAGGCCCCGACCGGCACCGACGCGGGCGCCGTGGCGCGGGCCGTCAGCGCCCCGCTGTTCTTCCGGCTGTTCATCACCCGGGAGCCCCTCGACGAGGCCGCCGCCGACCAGGCCGTGGCGGCCGCACTCGCGGCCACCCGGGCGGGCGCCTTCACGGCGACACCGCCGGAGCAGGACGGCACGACGACGCCGGACGGCACGACGCCCTGAAACCCGAAGACGACACCCTGAAACCCGAAAGCGAACGGCACGACGACACCACGAAAAGACACGAAAAGAACGGAACCCGCCCCTCACACCGTCCACGCGGGATCTATCCCGACCACGTCGCCGGTGATCGCCTCGACGTCCGCCTCGGTCTGGGCCCGCAGTGCCAGGCGCTCCACCCGCTCCACCCGGTATTTGCCGTGCTCGGCCCCGGAATCCCACATCGACAGCACCAGGAATTCCGGGCCGGGCGCCTCGCCGAACAAACCGCGCAGCATTCCCGGAGAACCCGCCATCGCCGGGTTCCAGACCTTCTCCTGCATCAGCCGGAAGTGTTCCTCCCGATCCGCGCGGACCCGGCAGTGGGCCACCCGCACCACGTCCGCGTCGGTGAATTGCGGACTGAATCCCACCTTGACGTCGAAACGGTGCTCGAAGAGCCGCACTTGGGCATTCCTGTACGTGCCGGCCTGCGCGGCCGCCAGCCTGTCGTGCGAGCGCGCCATGAAGGAGTCGTAAAAGGCCCGGCTCTCCCAGAAGTTGAAGAGGTGCGCCACATCATGGCGGCCCCGGCTCCATCCTCCCCCCTGCCCCCGGAATCCCGGCTCGCCCAGCAATCCCGCCCATTTCCGCTGCCCCCGTTCGAAACCGCGGCGGTCCACCACGGTGCAGCGGATCCACTTGACCAGCACCGGGCCATCGTACGGTGCGCACAGTGGCGCGCATCACGTACGCGAGGAGTCCACCCGGCCGGGCGTCGCCGCGCCGCCGCAGGCCGGCCCGCTCCCGAACCACTCCGCCGACAACTCGCGCAACTCCCCTTCCCCGGCTTACCGTTCGGCGGCCGAACCCCCGGGGCGCACAACCGGCAGCACCGAGCCCGTGAGCGTCCTTCGCACACCCGACTCCGTCTTCTGTACCACCGCCCACGAGACGAACGGGGAAACTCGCGTGCGCCGAGATGCGGCGGTCCGCCCCCGCACCCGGCGGCCGGGACGACGGCACCGGGCGTCCGGCCGCGGCCCCTCACCCGGCCCTGTACACATAAGGCGCGTACCCGGGCCGGCGCTCCCGCCATTCCACACGGACTCGATCATTCCGCGCACGCCCGCCCGAATCCGCGTCACCCATGTCATATGGCTTGTATCCGGGGTCACTTGCTAGCCTCGGCCCATGAACGTCCTTTACCCGCGCCTGCTCGTGGAAGACTTCGAAACCTCCACCCGGTTCTGGGAAGCGGCACTCCGCGATCTGCTCGGCATAGCGCCCGTCAAAATCCTTCCGGAGGACGGCTACGCCAAGTGGGCCGTCGGCGACGAGGCCCTTCTGGTCGTCTTCACGCGCTCCGCCATCACCGAGGTCATCGGCACCGCCGGCCTGCCCTCCCCCGCCGCGGCCCAGGACGCGGCGATGCTGGCCCTGCCGGTGCAGGACGTCGAGGCCGCCTGCGCCGTGCTCGTCCGCCACGGCGCCACCGTGCTGGCCCCGGCGCGGGACCGCCCGGAGTGGGGCGCCGGCCTGCGCACCGGTCATCTGCGGGCGCCCGACGGGACGTTGATCGAGCTCCAGTCGTACGCGGAGTCCCGGCCGTCCTGAACCACAAGCGGACCACGAACCCCCGGGGAAACGAGGAACGCCCCCGAAAACACCGCAGGGCGGTGGCGCCGGAAACCGGCACCACCGCCCTGACCGGCTGCGATCAGCTGCAGCCGCTGGTCGAGCCGCAACCCTCGCACAGGTAGCAGCTGCCCGCGCGGCGCATCTTCGTGCCGCAGGAGAAGCACAGCGGCGCGTCGGCGTTGAGCCCCAGCTGCATCTCCATCAGTTCGGTGGAGTTGTGGGGCTGCTTCGGGGCCGGGACGGCGGCCGCGGGACGCTCCTGGACCTCGGCCTTCGGGGCCTCGACCTGGCGCGGAGCGGACTGGGCCAGGCCCTCGACGTCCATGTCCTCGTCGGCCGGCTCGTACGAACCGGTGTCCAGGTGGCGCTGACGCTCCTCGGCGGAGTGGATGCCGAGCGCCGAACGGGTCTCGAACGGCAGGAAGTCCAGCGCCAGGCGGCGGAAGATGTAGTCGACGATCGACTGCGCCATCCGCACGTCCGGGTCGTCGGTCATGCCGGCCGGCTCGAAGCGCATGTTGGTGAACTTCGAGACGTAGGTCTCCAGCGGCACGCCGTACTGCAGGCCCACCGAGACGGCGATGGAGAAGGCGTCCATCATGCCCGCGAGGGTCGAGCCCTGCTTGGACATCTTCAGGAAGACCTCGCCCAGACCGTCGTCCGGGTAGGAGTTGGCGGTCATGTAGCCCTCGGCGCCGCCGACCGTGAAGGAGGTGGTGATGCCGGGACGACCCTTCGGGAGGCGCTTGCGGACCGGGCGGTACTCGACCACCTTCTCCGCCGCGACGGGAACGACCTCGGCCTTCTTCTCCTCCTCCTTCTTCTTGGCGGAGAGCGGCTGGCCGACCTTGCAGTTGTCGCGGTAGATCGCGAGGGCCTTCAGGCCCATCTTCCAGCCCTCGAAGTAGACCTCCTCGACCTCCTCGACGGTGGCCGTCTCGGGCAGGTTCACGGTCTTGGAGATCGCGCCGGAGAGGAAGGGCTGCGCGGCGGCCATCATGCGCACATGGCCCATGGCCGAGATCGCCCGCTCGCCCATGGCGCAGTCGAAGACCTCGTAGTGCTCGGGCTTCAGGCCCGGGGCGTCGATCACGTTGCCGTGCTCGGCGATGTGGGCGACGATCGCCTCGACCTGCTCGGCCTGGTAGCCGAGGCGCTTGAGGGCCTTGGGGACCGTGTTGTTCACGATCTGCATCGAGCCGCCGCCGACGAGCTTCTTGAACTTGACCAGGGCCAGGTCCGGCTCGACGCCCGTGGTGTCGCAGTCCATCATCAGGCCGATGGTGCCGGTCGGGGCCAGCACCGACGCCTGGGCGTTGCGGAAGCCGTTCTTCCCGCCGAGGCGGATGACGTCCTGCCACGCCTCGGTGGCCGCGGCCCAGACCGGGTTGTCCAGGTCGTCCATGCGCTTGGCGGCCGCGTTGGCGTCCGCGTGCTGCTTCATGACGCGCTGGTGGGCCTCGGCGTTGCGGGCGTAACCGTCGTACGGACCGACGATCGCGGCCAGCTCGGCCGAGCGGCGGTAGGAAGTGCCGGTCATCAGCGAGGTGATGGCGCCGGCCAGGGCCCGGCCGCCCTCGCTGTCGTAGGCGTGGCCGGTGGCCATCAGCAGGGCGCCGAGGTTGGCGTAGCCGATGCCCAGCTGGCGGAAGGCGCGGGTGGTCTCGCCGATCTTCTCGGTCGGGAAGTCGGCGAAGCAGATGGAGATGTCCATCGCCGTGATGACCAGCTCGACGACCTTGGCGAAGCGCTCGGCGTCGAACGACTGGTGGCCCTGGTCGTCGGCGCGGAGGAACTTCATCAGGTTCAGGGAGGCGAGGTTGCACGAGGAGTTGTCCAGGTGCATGTACTCGCTGCACGGGTTGGACGCGGTGATCCGGCCCGACTCCGGCGAGGTGTGCCAGTGGTTGATGGTGTCGTCGTACTGGATGCCGGGGTCGGCGCAGGCCCAGGCGGCCTCGGCCATCTTGCGGAAGAGCGCCTTGGCGTCGACCTCCTCGATGACCTCACCGGACAGGCGGGAGCGCAGCCCGAACTTCGACGCGGTCTCGACGGCCTTCATGAACTCGTCGTTGACGCGGACGGAGTTGTTGGCGTTCTGGTACTGGACGGAGGTGATGTCGTCGCCGCCCAGGTCCATGTCGAACCCGGCGTCGCGCAGGGCTCGGACCTTCTCCTCCTCCTTCACCTTGGTGTCGATGAAGGCCTCGACGTCCGGGTGGTCCACGTCGAGGACGACCATCTTGGCCGCGCGGCGGGTGGCGCCGCCCGACTTGATCGTTCCGGCGGACGCGTCGGCGCCGCGCATGAAGGAGACCGGGCCGGAGGCGTTGCCGCCGGAGGAGAGCAGCTCCTTGGAGGAACGGATGCGGGAGAGGTTCAGGCCGGCGCCGGAGCCGCCCTTGAAGATCATCCCCTCTTCCTTGTACCAGTCGAGGATCGACTCCATGGAGTCGTCGACGGAGAGGATGAAGCAGGCGGAGACCTGCTGCGGCTGGGCGGTGCCGACGTTGAACCAGACCGGCGAGTTGAAGCTGAAGACCTGGTGCAGCAGGGCGTAGGTCAGCTCGTGGTCGAAGATCTCGGCGTCCGCCGGGGAGGCGAAGTACCCGTGCTCCTCACCGGCCTTGCGGTAGGTGCTCACCACGCGGTCGATCAGCTGCTTGAGACCGGACTCGCGCTCGGGGGAGCCGACGGCGCCCCGGAAGTACTTGCTGGTGACGATGTTGACCGCGTTCACCGACCAGAAGTCGGGGAACTCGACGCCGCGCTGCTCGAAGTTGATGGAGCCGTCACGCCAGTTGGTCATGACGACGTCACGACGCTCCCAGACCACCTCGTCGTACGGGTGCACGCCGGGGGTGGTGTGGACGCGTTCGATGCGCAGACCCTTGCCGCCCTTGTTCCCCTTGGAGCGGGAACCTCGTGCCGGGCCGCTCGTCGTCTCTGTCATGCCGCCTCCCTCTACCGGGCAAAACGCCCTTGTGCGCACATTTCTTCCATGGCGCGATGTGTGTCTTTCACCCGGGTGCGCACGGGGCGCACCGGGTAGGTCTGATGTGTCGCCGCTAGTCGACGGCCGCGGCGGGCGCGGGGACTTCGAGGTCCCCGCCGCGTCCGCCGGCGTGCTGCGCGGGCCCGTCCCGGCCCTCCCGGCCCGTCCCGCCGGTGGCGCCGGGGATGCTGTCGCGCAGTTCCGCGACGGCGGCCTCGAAGTCCTCGAGCGAGTCGAACGCCTGGTACACGGACGCGAAGCGCAGGTAGGCCACGAGGTCGAGGTCCTTGAGCGGGCCGAGTATGGCCAGCCCGACGTCGTGCGTGGTGAGCTCGGCGCTGCCGGTGGCGCGCACGGCCTCCTCGACCCGCTGGCCGAGCAGGGCCAGGGCGTCCTCCGTCACGGGCCGTCCCTGACACGCCTTCCGCACACCGGAGATGACCTTGGTGCGGCTGAAGGGTTCGGTGACCCCGCTGCGCTTGATCACCATCAGTGACGCGGTCTCGACCGTCGTGAACCGCCGGGAGCAGTCGGGGCACTGGCGGCGCCGCCGGATCGAGCAGCCGTCGTCCGTGGTCCGGCTGTCGACGACCCTGCTGTCGGGGTGCCTGCAGAAGGGGCAGTGCATGGCTCTCCACCCTCCTTCTTCACCCTCGGATGACCCGCGAGGAGCCCGACCCGGGAACCTCGGGAAAACTGTGCACGATCCGCGGCTTCGGCCGGCCTGGCGACAGGCTCCTCGAAGCAGTCCCCAAGCATAGGCGATGGCCACGGGTGGGGATGACCGGGATCGGTCACCGACCACAACTTGTGGGCGGCGCAGGCCATCAAACCACTAGATCTGGTGTCCGGCGACCAAGCGGGCCCGACGCGTGTCGCGCGGCGGCCGCCGCGCGGAACCGCTGGAGAGCCTACGCGAGGGGCGCGGTGGCGGCCCCACGGGGCCGTGGATGACACACTGGTGGCCCGCACGCGCGGCGGAGGGCGGGCCGCGGCACCGTCCGCCGTCGATCACCGCCTCCACATATCCGGCCCGGCGATCCCGGGACCGGATCCCGGGCGGGCCCTCGGAATTGCGGGAAAAACGTCGGGCGCGGCGACCGAATTCACGGGAACGGTGCCGGACGGAGACAGGAACGAGCGAAATTGATCTTCGCTCGTACACCCTCCGAGCTGATCACGTCAGCGAATCGGCGATATTTCACTCGAACGTGTGTTTGGCGCAACCTTTCGAAAGCAACTACCGTTGTCCAGCTAGGGAGAACATTTCGAGAGGGGCCGACGTGACCACCACCGCAAACAGCGCCACCATCACCGCCCAGGACCGCTCCCAGAACCGACTCGACCAGACACACCCGATGAACGATTCAGCCATGAACGCCGAGGGGCAGAAGCCGGCCCGCTCGCTCCCCGGCCGCCCACCGGGGATCCGCGCGGACAGCTCCGGCCTCACCGACCGGCAGCGACGCGTGATCGAGGTCATCCGGGACTCCGTCCAGCGGCGCGGCTACCCACCGTCCATGCGCGAGATCGGGCAGGCCGTCGGGCTCTCCAGCACCTCCTCCGTGGCGCACCAGCTGATGGCGCTGGAGCGCAAGGGCTTCCTCCGCCGCGACCCGCACCGCCCCCGCGCCTACGAGGTGCGCGGCTCCGACCAGCCCAGCTCCCAGCCCACGGACACCACCGGCAAACCGGCCGCCTCCTACGTGCCCCTGGTCGGCCGGATCGCGGCCGGCGGCCCGATCCTCGCCGAGGAGTCCGTCGAGGACGTCTTCCCCCTCCCCCGCCAGCTGGTGGGCGACGGCGAGCTGTTCGTCCTCAAGGTGGTCGGCGACTCCATGATCGAGGCGGCCATCTGCGACGGGGACTGGGTGACCGTCCGCCGCCAGCCCGTCGCGGAGAACGGCGACATCGTGGCCGCCATGCTCGACGGGGAGGCCACGGTCAAGCGCTTCCGGCGCGAGGACGGCCACGTCTGGCTCCTCCCGCACAACGCCGCCTACCAGCCGATTCCCGGCGACGAGGCCACGATCCTCGGCAAGGTCGTGGCGGTGCTGCGGCGGGTGTGACGCGCCGCGTCGCCGCCGGCGGCGGGCCCCGGGACCTCTGCGCCGGTTCCGGGGCCTCGTGCCGCCCGAACAGCTTCTTCGCCGGGCGCGTCGGCACCGGGTGCCGCGCCCGGCCCCACGACGTCCCGGAAGCCCCGCGAAACCCGGGCGGCCCGCGAAACCCGGGACAACCGGCCGAATCCCGTAACGCTATTCCCGTCGGCCCCGTCACCGGCACGGCCGGTTCCGGCCACCGCGCATTGCCCGCCGAGTTATGCGTCCGGCGCATTGCGAAAGGAAATGGCCGCCGCCCGGCCCGGGGCTCAGCTCTTCGTCTCCTTAGCGGCAGCGTCAATGGCGGCCAGCGAACGACGCACCTGATTCCGGTCCGTCGTGTACCAGAAATCCGGCAGGGAAGCGCGCAGGAACGATCCGTAACGGGCCTTCTCCAGCCGCGGATCGAGCACCGCGACCACGCCGCGGTCGCCGGAGGCCCGGACGAGCCGGCCGGCGCCCTGGGCCATCAGCAGGGCCGCGTGGGTCGCGGCGACCGCCATGAAGCCGTTGCCCCCGGCCTGCTCCACCGCCCGCTGCCGGGCGCTCATCAGAGGGTCGTCGGGGCGAGGGAAGGGCACCCGGTCCATGACCACGAGCTGGCAGCTGGGCCCCGGCACATCGACGCCCTGCCACAGGGAGAGCGTGCCGAACAGACACGTACGGTCATCACCGGCGAAGGTCTTGATCAGCTCGCCGAGCGTCTCCTCGCCTTGGAGGAGGATCGGCAGGTCGAGCCGGCCGCGCAGCTCCTCGGCCGCAGCCTGCGCCGCCCGCATCGAGGAGAAGAGGCCGAGGGTGCGGCCCCCGGCCGCCTCGATCAGCTCGGCGAGCTCGTCGAGCATGTCGGCCCGGCCGCCCTCCCTGCCGGGCTGGGCCAGGTGCTTGGCGACGTAGAGGATGCCCTGCTTGCGGTAGTCGAAGGGGGACCCGACGTCCACGCCCTTCCACTCCGGCAGGTCCTCCCCCGCGACGCCCTCGGGGGCCAGGCCCAGCGAGGCGCCGACCCCGTTGAAGTCCCCGCCGAGCTTGAGCGTGGCCGAAGTGAGCACCACGGAGCGCTCGTTGAAGAGCTTCTCGCGCAGCAGCCCCGAGACGGACAGCGGCGCGACCCTGAGCGACGCCCCGAAGCGGTCGTGCCGCTCGTACCAGACGACGTCGTACTCCGAGCCCTCCAGGATGCGCTCGGCCACGCCGTGCACGTTCTCGACCATGGCCAGGGCCTGCTTGCGGACGGCGTCCTCGTCCTGGACGGACTTGTCCCGGGTGTTCCCGATGGCCGTGATCACCGTGCGCGCGGCGTCCCGCAGGGCCGCCAGGGCGTACCCCAGGTCCTCGGGGATCTCCTCCAGGCGGCCCGGCAGGGCCAGCTCCATCAGCCGCTCGAAGCTCTCCGAGGCGGTCTGGAGCGCGTCGGCCGCCTTCTCGTCGACCAGCTTGGCCGTGCGCCGCACGGCCCGGTTGACCTGGCCCGGGGTGAGCTCGCCGGTGGCGACGCCGGTCACCCGGGAGACCAGCTCATGGGCCTCGTCGACGATCAGCACCTCGTGGCCCGGCAGGACCGGGGCGCCCTCGATGGCGTCGATGGCCAGCAGCGCGTGGTTGGTGACCACCACGTCGGCCAGCTTGGCGCGCTCGCGGGCCGCCTCCGCGAAGCACTCGGCACCGTAGGCGCACTTGGAGGCCGACAGGCACTCCCGCGAGGTGACCGAGACCTGGGACCAGGCCCGGTCGGAGACGCCGGGGGTCAGGTCGTCGCGGTCGCCGGTCTCCGTCTCGTCCGCCCAGTCGCGCAGCCGCAGCAGGTCCTTGCCGAGGCGGCTGGTGGGGGCCGCGGCCTCCACCGGGTCGAAGAGCCCCTCCTCCTCGTCCTGCGGGACGCCCTCGTGGAGCCGGTGCAGGCACAGGTAGTTGGACCGGCCCTTGAGCATGGCGAACTCGGGGCGGCGGCGCAGCAGCGGGTGCAGCGCGTCCACCGTGCGGGGCAGGTCGCGCTCGACGAGCTGGCGCTGGAGCGCCAGCGTCGCGGTGGCGACCACCACGCGCTCGCCGTGGGCGAGGGCGGGCACCAGGTAGCCGAGGGACTTGCCGGTGCCGGTGCCGGCCTGCACGAGCAGGTGGGAGGTGCCGTCGATGGCCTCGGCCACGGCTTCGGCCATGGCGACCTGACCGGGTCGCTCGGTGCCGCCGACCGCGGTGACGGCGGCGTGCAGCAGATCGGTCAGTGGGGGCGGGGAGGAGGTGGCAGTCATAGCGCTTCCACCCTACGGGGCGGCACCGACATCGCGGGCCCCCTCCGCGACACCGGCCCCGCCCCGGCCTGCCGCCCGGCTGCTCATCCGCCCGGCACGGCAAGGGGGTTGGCGGCCATGACGTGCCCCGGCCCGTCCGCCAGCAGCGCCGGGGAGCGGAGCGCGGGGGCCTCCAGCAGGAATCCGGGCAGCGTGGAGGAGGCGGTGTCGCTCCGGGCGAGGAACCGGCGGAACGCGGCCAGCGCGACCCGCTCGTCCAGCAGCCGCTGGGCGCCCAGCGCCCCGACCAGCCCGAGGACGTTGTCGCGGCCCAGGTGGTGGGCGAGCCGCTCGTCGGCGCTCGCGTCGGGCACGAACGCCTCGCTCTCTCCGCCGATCCCCGGGAGCCGCGCCTCCAGCTCCGCCCGCCGCGCCTCCCGGAAGCGGTGGCCGCCCCGGTACCGGCCGCCGGCCGGCCAGCCGTCCGGGTCCAGGAGGACGAGGGTGTTCTGCTGGTGGGCGTCGAGGACGACGCCGGCCGCGCCGTCCAGCCACAGCACGGGGCGGACGACCGCGGACAGGTACCGCAGGAACCACTCCGCGGCGACCACGGGCTCCGGCCTGCCGGTGCGCAGGGCGAGCCGGGCGACGACGTCGGCGAGCCGCGAGGCCACGGCGGGGTGGCCGGCCGGCGTCCCGCGGCCCGGCCAGGGGCGGAGCGCGGTGAGGCCCGCCAGGCAGACGGCGTCGTCGCCGGGGCCGAACGGGTTGTGCCGGACGACGGCGTCCAGGCCGGGCACCGGTGTGCCGTCCGGGGCGTCGGCCGCGAGCCAGGCCGGGTCGCGGACCACGTCGAAGCCGGGGCAGGCCGCGCGCCACCGCTCGGCCAGACCGCTGCGCAGCAGCCGGTGCAGCTCGACGCCGCGGCGGGCGCCGGCGCGCACCGGCTCCCGGCCGGATCCGGCGACGTCCAGGTCCAGGGAGAGGCGGAGCATCGCGGGCGCGCCGGGGCGGTGCACGGTGCGGACCGAGGAGGTGGGGTGCCAGACCTCGCCCCGGGGCCCCAGGTCGTGGAGCAGCCCGTCGTCCAGCAGGCGTGCGACGGCCGGGTGGTGCCGGACGGTGCGGGCCTGCCAGGGGTGCAGCGGCAGCGGCACGGTCCCGTCGGGCAGCCGCACGCCGGGCGGGAGGAGCCGCGCGGTGAGCGCCGCCGCCTCGACGGGACGGCCGCGTTCGGTCCAGGCCGAGTCCGTGACGAGGACGGAGCGGTGGACGGCGAGCCAGTGGAGCGGGAAGCCGCCCCGGGTCTCGGGCGAGCAGTGCGGCGCCTCGGCGGCGGAGAGTCCCTCGCGGCTCTTGGGCGCGGGGTGCAGGGGGTGCCCGAGGAGCGAGGACTGTTCGCCGTGGAGGAAGAGGGCGGCGCCGTCGGGGTCTTCGGGGCGGGCGCGGCGGTGTCCGAGGAAGGAGGCGGTGCGGCGCACCGAGTCGGCGACGCGGACGACGAGGGCGGCGCTCGCGGCGCCCGCCGGGCGGCCCGCCCGGGACACGGCGTGCGCGGCCTGGTGGCCGAGCAGGGCGGCGAGCGTGACGGCGTCGAGGACGGGGGCGTCACCGGGGGCGCCCGTCAGGGTGGGGGCGCCGAAGCGGTGGGCGCCGGTCGCGGACCAGTAGCGGACGGGGACGTGGAGCACGGTGCCGCACGCGGGGAGCGGCAGTTGCAGGCAGTTGCCCCGGGGCCGGGGAACGTCCTGCTCGTGGACCCAGCAGCGCAGCAGGTTGTCACGGGCGGCGCTGTCGGCGGCGGCCCGGGGGTCGGGGTGGTCGAGGGGGTCCCCGCCGGGGCGGTCGGCGGGGACGCGTCCGCGGGGGACGACGGCCCGGGCGGCGGCCGTCGCGGCGGTGGTCAGGGGTGCCTTCAACAGGGATGCCTTCATGCGGTGCGGCGCCGCGCCGCCGGCGTCAGGCCGGGGCCGCGCCTGCCTCCTTCCGCGTACTGACGGTGGGCGGTTCGCCGCGCGGGGCCGCGGCGATCGCGTCGGAGAGCCGGTCCAGCACGGCCTCCGCCTGTTCGTCCGTGATGGTCAGGGGCGGCAGCAGGCGGAGCACGGCGGGCCGGGCGTCGCAGGGCCCGACGAGCAGGCCGCGCCGCAGGCAGGCGTGGCGCACGGCGGCGGCCGTCGCGGCGTCGGCGAACTCGACGCCGAGGACGAGCCCGAGGCCGCGCACGTCCCGTACGCCCTCGTGGGCGAGCACGTCGCGGCGCAGCCGCGCCAGGAGGCGGGCGCCCAGCGCGCGGGCGCGGCCGGCCAGGCCGTTCTCCCTGAGGTGGCGCAGGGTGGCGGCGCCGGCCGCGAGGGCGAGCCGGTTGCCGCGGAAGGGTTCCGGCGGGCCGGCGGGCACCCCGTCGCCGTGGACGACGAGGGCCAGCGGCAGACCGCCGCCGACCGCGCCGGACAGGGCCATCACATCGGGGACGACGCCGCCGTGCTCGATGCCCCAGAACGTCCCGGTGCGCCCCGGCCCGGTGCGGGTCTCGTCGGCGATCAGGGGGACGGACCGGGCGGCGGCCGCGTCGCGCGCCCGGCGCAGCCGTTCGGCGCCGGTGACGAGCACCCCGTCCTCGTCGCGCACCGCCTCGACGGTCTCCCCGCCGGGGGCGAGCTCCAGGGCGGCGGTCAGGGCGGCGGCGCGGGTCGGGGCGCAGAACCGGACGCGGGCCCGGGCGGCGAGCGGCCCGGGCAGCATGGCGCGCAGCTCGTCGGTGAAGGCGTCGTGCACGGGACGGCCCGGGCCGGGCGCGGCGAGGACGGAGCGGACGGCCTCCAGCGCCACGGGGTGGTTGTGGCCCAGCACGAGGGAACCGGCGCCGGGGAAGCAGTCCAAGTAGCGGCGCCCGTCGGCCCCTTCGATCGTCAGTCCGCGGGCGCGCACCGGCACGATGGGCAGGGCGCGGGCGTGCGCACGGGCCCGCTCCCTGCGCGGACCGCCGCGCGTCGCCGGGAGCGCCGCCGACGGCTGGGTCAAGGGCACGTCCTGTGTCCTCCTCCTGATACTGCGTTTTCTCCGGGGACACCCCCGAACCCCCGGCCGGCACCACAGGCCCACGGGGCACGCAGGACCGGCAGCGCAAGGCAACCCCGGCGAACGTCGAGGGTCCCCCGTACGTACCAACGACGCCGGGGCCGGGGGAACACGGGCGGACGACGAGAAGGTGCGGTATGCCACACGGGGAGGCGGACGCGCCGCCCCGCCCTGCGGCGTCGGCGTAGGGTGTCCCTGCCCCGTCGCCGGGGCGGTGCATGACAAGTTCGTCAACCGTGCGCTCCAACGAGCAGACGTGCGCCCGTACATGTGTCACAGATCGGGGGAATCCACTCCATGCCATCCCAACGCCCGTCCCTGGCCCGCCGGCGAGGACCGCGTGCCCTGGCCGCGGCCGCCGTGGCGTCCGTGCTGGCGCTGACGGCCGCGGCCTGCGGCCCGTCCGACGACGAGGCGGCCGGCGGCGACAAACCCAGCGCCTCGGCCGCCCAGCAGGGCGACACCACCCTCAAGCTTCCCAAGGGCCTCACGCTCAAGGACCTGGACAAGTGGAAGGGCGGCGCCTGGAAGACGTGGGACAAGGAACAGTGGCTGCGTGAGGCCCGCGACTTCATCAACCCCATCATCGAGGGCCACTGGAAGCCCGGTTCGATGAAGGACGCCCACGCGAGCGACAAGACGCTCAAGGACGCCCCGGGCACCGCGCCCGGCGGCGTCGGACAGGGCGACCAGGGTGTCACCGACCCCGAGCCGCGCCCGGTGCGGGCCAAGGAGGTCCAGAAGCCCTACCGGCAGCACGCGGCCCCGGTCGGCAAGGTCTTCTTCGACAGCCCGCAGGGCCACATGGTCTGCTCGGCGACGGTCGTCAAGGATCCGGCCCACCCGGGCAAGTCCAACCTCGTGTGGACCGCGGGCCACTGCGTCCACGCCGGCAAGAAGGGCGGCTGGTACCGCAACATCGCCTTCGTTCCCTCCTACAACGACAAGGGCCTGCCCGCATCGCGGGTCAACACCGCCCCGGCGCAGGACGTTGCGCCCTACGGCGTGTGGTGGGCGGACTGGGCGCAGACGTCCACCCAGTGGATCACCCAGGGTTCCGAGAGCGGCGGAGCGGGCGCGCCGTACGACTTCTCCGTGCTGCACGTGAAGCCGGAGCGGGGCACGGGCAAGTCCCTGGAGGAGACCGTCGGCACCGCGCTGGCCGTGGACTTCGACGCCCCGCAGGTGAAGTCCATCCGCACGATGGGGGCTTGGGGCTACCCGGCCGCACCGCCCTTCAACGGCCAGATGATGTACGACTGCATCGACAAGCCGGGCCGGCTGTCACTGGACGCCGCCCAGCCCACGATGTACCGCATCGGCTGCACGATGACCGGCGGTTCGTCGGGCGGCGGCTGGTTCGCCCCCGGCCCCGACGGCAAGGCGGTGCTCGTCTCGAACACCTCCATCGGCCCGTCCGACAGCCGCTGGCTGGCCGGACCGCACCTGGGCCCGGAGGCGAAGGGCGTCTACGACGCCGTCAGCCGCAAGTTCGCCGCGACCCGCTGAGCACGCGACCCGCCGGCGCGCGGAAGGGCCCGTCTCCCCGGGGGAGACGGGCCCTTCCGCGTACGGAAACCTCAGACGGCCGGGACGAACTGCCGCAGCTCCGCGGCCAGTTCCTCGTGGACCCGGGCCTTGACCAGGGTGCCCTCCGCGGTGTGCTCCTCGGAGATCACCTCGCCGTCGGAGTGGATCCGGGCGGTCAGCGCCCCGTGCGTGTACGGCACGAGGGCCTCGACCTCGACCGCGGGGCGCGGCAGGTTGGCGTCGATGAGCTCGAGCAGCTCGTCGATGCCCTTGCCGGTCCGCGCGGACACGGCGATCGAGTGCTTCTCGATGCGCAGCAGCCGCTGGAGGACCAGCGGGTCGGCCGCGTCCGCCTTGTTGATCACGACGATCTCGGGCACGTCGGTCGCGCCCACGTCGCGGATCACCTCGCGCACGGCGGCCAGCTGCTCCTCCGGCGCCGGGTGCGAGCCGTCCACCACGTGCAGGATCAGGTCGGAGTCGCCGACCTCCTCCATGGTGGAGCGGAACGCCTCGACGAGGTGGTGCGGCAGGTGACGCACGAAGCCGACGGTGTCGGCGAGGGTGTAGAGCCGCCCGCCGGGCGTCTCGGCCCGGCGCACGGTGGGGTCGAGGGTGGCGAACAGCGCGTTCTCCACCAGGACTCCGGCGCCGGTGAGGCGGTTGAGCAGCGAGGACTTGCCCGCGTTGGTGTAGCCGGCGATGGCGACCGAGGGCACCTTGTTGCGCTTGCGCTCCTGGCGCTTGATGTCGCGGCCGGTCTTCATCTCCGCGATCTCCCGGCGCATCTTCGCCATCTTCTCGCGGATCCGCCGGCGGTCCGTCTCGATCTTGGTCTCACCGGGACCGCGGGTGGCCATGCCACCGCCGGACGAACCGGAGCCGCCGCCGCCCATCTGCCGGGACAGCGACTGGCCCCAGCCGCGCAGCCTCGGCAGCATGTACTGCATCTGTGCCAGGGCCACCTGCGCCTTGCCCTCGCGGGACTTGGCGTGCTGGGCGAAGATGTCGAGGATCAGGGCGGTGCGGTCGACCACCTTGACCTTGACGACGTCCTCGAGGTGGATGAGCTGGCCGGGGCTCAGCTCACCGTCGCAGACGACGGTGTCGGCGCCGGACTCCAGGACGATGTCGCGCAGCTCCTGCGCCTTACCGGAGCCGATGTACGTGGCCGGGTCGGGCTTGTCGCGGCGCTGGGTCACGCCGTCCAGGACGAGGGCGCCGGCGGTCTCGGCGAGTGCGGCCAGCTCCGCGAGGGAGTTGTCGGCCTCCTGGACCGTGCCGGACGTCCAGACGCCGACCAGCACCACGCGCTCCAGGCGCAGCTGCCGGTACTCGACCTCGGTGACGTCCTCCAGCTCGGTGGAGAGGCCGGCGACGCGCCGCAGGGCCGCGCGCTCGGAGCGGTCGTACTGGTCGCCGTCGCGCTCCCCGTCGATCTCGTGGCTCCAGGCGACGTCCTCTTCCATCAGGGCGTCGGCCCGAAGACCCTCTGCGAGGCTCTGCCGGTCCTGGGGAAGGGGAGAAGTGGAGGTCATGTGATCCTTTGCTCGTCGGGTGGTGCGGATGCGGGGACCGGGGTCCCGATGTCGACAACGTCCCGCGGCGCCCCGGGATTCCCGGCGGCCGGCCGCGCCTGCCGACAGGAACGATGTTCCCATGCGCCGCCGGGGGCGTCACGCGGGTTTCCGGGTGGGCTTCCAGTCGGGGTGGCCGGGCATCGGCGGGGTCGTCGGCTCGTACAGCCAGGCGCGCAGGAACTCCGTCAGGTCCTGGCGGGCGGTCCGGGAGGCGAGGCGGACGAAGTCGGCCGTGGACGCGGTGGAGTCGCGGTGCGCGGTGACCCACTCCCGCTCCAGCTCCTCGAAGGCGGCGGTGCCGATCTTCTGGCGGAGGGCGTAGAGCACCAGCAGGCTGCCGTCGTAGACGACCGGCCGGAAGATGCCGACCTTCTTCCCCGGGGCCGCGGGCTTGAGGACCGCGGGCGGCCCGCCGTCGGTCCGCATGAGGTCGGAGTACTCGTACGCCCGGCGGACCCGGTCCTCCAGCTTCCGCCCGCCCTTGAGCTCGGCGTACAGCGACTCGTACCAGGTGGCGTGGGCCTCGTTGAGCCAGACGTCGGACCAGGTGCGGGGGGTGACGCTGTCGCCGAACCACTGGTGCGCCAGCTCGTGGACCATCACCGACTCCACGTACCAGGCGGGCAGGTCGGTGCGGGTGAACAGGTCGTGCTCGAAGAGCGACAGGGTCTGGGTCTCCAGCTCGAACCCGGTGGACGCCTCGGCGATCAGCACCCCGTAGTTCTCGAAGGGGTACTTCCCCACCTTCCCCTCCAGCCACGCCAGGTGCTCGGGCGTCTTCGCCGTCCAGGTCTCCAGCTTCTCCCGCCCGCCCGCCGGCAGGACGTTGCGCAGGTGCAGGCCGCGCGGGCCGACGCCCTCGGGGACCACGGAGCGGCCGATGGCGACCTGGGCGACCTCGGTGGCCATGGGGTGCCGGGTGCGGTAGACCCAGGTGGTGCCGGAGCCCCGGGTGACCTTGCCGACGAGCAGGCCGTTGGCGACCACCGTCAGGTCCTTGGGGGCCCGCACGCGGAAGGTGAAGGGCGCCTTCTCGGAGGGGTGGTCGCTGCCGGGGAAGACGCGGTGCGCCGCGTCCGCCTGGTTGGCCATCACCAGGCCGTCCTTGGTCGGGACCCAGCCGCCCTCCTTGGAGCCCCGCGGATCGCTGGTGTGGTGGACGGTGACCGTGAACGGAGTGCCGCGGCGGACGGGACGGGCGGGAGTGACGACGAGGTCCTCCTCGGCCGGCGCGAAGCTCGCCCGCGCCCCGTTGACCTCGACCGAACGCACCGTTCCCCGGGCGAAGTCGAGGTTGAACCGCGCCAGCCGCGCGGTGGACCGGGCGCCGATCCGGGTCACCGCCTCCAGCGGGGCGGTGTTGCCGTGGTAGTCGAGGGAGACGTCGTACTCGGTGACGTGGTAGCCGGGGTTGCCGAGGTACGGGAAGAGCCGGTCGCCGATGCCCAGGGGGGCGGGCGGCGGGGCGGCTCCCGCCAGCAGGAGCAGGGACGCGGTGGCGGCGAGGGCGGCGCAGGGGCGGAGGGGCCTGCGCCGCCGCGGGGATCGCTCCCCGGGAGAGTGCGGCATGCGTCCACCGCTACCAGCGCGCCGGGGCCGGTGGTGCGCGGCGCGCAGGACCCCACCCGTACGGGCGTCCCGGAAGGCGGGGAACTCCCGCCCGGTGTGTTAGGGGGACGCGGGCGCCGGTGGGACACGACGGGTCAGAGGGACGCGGCGGCGGGCCGGCCCGCCCGGCCGACGTCGTAGACCCCGGGGACGCGCCGCATCGCCCGCATGAGCTCGGGCAGGTGGGCGGCGTCCGGCAGTTGGAGGGTGTAGGTGTGCCGGACGCGCTGCTCGTGCGGCGGCTCGACGGCCGCGGAGACCACGGCGGCGCCCTGGGCCGCGATGACCTCCGTCAGGTCGGCGAGCAGGTGCGGCCTGCTGAACGACTCGGCCCGCAGCGTCACCCGGCAGTCCCCCGACCCCGGCCCGGCGGGGTCGCGCCAGTGGACGCGCGTCCGCCGCCGCCCGGCGGCGTCCATGCGGGCCACCACCGGACACTCGGCGCGGTGCACCGTCACCGCGTGGCCGCGCACGGCGAAGCCGGTGACCTCGTCCGGCGGGACGGGGGTGCAGCAGCCGGCCAGCCGGACGTGCGCGGCGGCGAGCCCCTCCTCGTCGCAGACGACGGCGACGGGGGTGCGGGAGACGGGGACCGGGGGGCGCGGCGCGGCCCGCGCGGCGGGGGGCCGGTCCTCGGCCGCGCGGGCGGCGGGCTCGGGTGCCGGGTGGGTGGCGAGCCAGCGGCCGATGGCGATCCGGGCCGCGGGCGTGCGGGCGTGCCCCAGCCAGTCGGGGGACGGGCCGGAGGCGGTGTCCGGGGACATCAGCAGGTGCAGGGTGTCCCCGTCGCGCAGGACCGTGCTGAGCGTCACCAGCCGTCCGTTGACCCGGGCGCCGATGCAGCTGTGGCCGCCCTGGCCGTACTGCGCGTACGCCGCGTCGACGCAGCTGGAGCCGGCCGGGAGGCCCACGGTGCCGCCGTCGGCGCGGAAGACGGTGATCTCCCGGTCCTGGGCCAGCTCGTCGCGCAGGGAGGTCCAGAAGGTGTCCGGGTCGGGGGCGGCGCGCTGCCACTCCAGCAGCCGGGAGAGCCAGCCGGGACGGGTGGGGTCGCGCTCCTCCTCCCCCGCGTCCGGCGGCTCCGCGGCGGCGTACGGATTGCCGAGCGCGATCACCCCCGCCTCGGCGACCCGGTGCATCTGGTGGGTGCGGACGATGACTTCGGCCACTTCTCCGCCCTCCCCCGCGATCGCGGTGTGCAGCGACTGGTAGAGGTTGAACTTGGGGACGGCGATGAAGTCCTTGAACTCCGAGATGAACGGCGTGAAGCAGGTGTGCAGTTCACCGAGGACCGCGTAGCAGTCGGCGTCCTCCGCGACGAGGACGAGCAGGCGCCCCAGGTCCGACCCGGTCACCTCGCCGCGCTTGAGCCGCACCCGGTGCACGGAGACGAAGTGCCGTGGGCGGACGAGGACTTCGGCGCCGACACCGGCCTCGCGGAGCACGGCGCGCACCCGGGCGGCCGTGCCCTGCAGCGGGTCGGGGCGGCCGGCGTGGGCGCGGACGACGTCCCGCGTGCGGGCGTACTCCTCGGGGTGGAGGATGGCGAAGACCAGGTCCTCCAGCTCGGCCTTGAGCACCTGGACGCCCAGCCGCTCGGCGAGCGGGATCAGCACGTCGCGGGTGACCTTGGCGATGCGGGCCTGCTTCTCGGGGCGCATGACGCCGAGGGTGCGCATGTTGTGCAGGCGGTCGGCGAGTTTGATCGACATCACGCGGACGTCGTTGCCGGTGGCCACGAGCATCTTGCGGAAGGTCTCCGGCTCGGCGGCGGCGCCGTAGTCGACCTTCTCCAGCTTGGTGACCCCGTCGACGAGGAAGCGCACCTCCGCGCCGAACTCCCGGCCCACCTGATCGAGCGTCACCTCGGTGTCCTCGACGGTGTCGTGCAGCAGCGAGGCCGTCAACGTCGTGGTCTCGGCGCCCAGTTCGGCGAGGATCAGGGTGACGGCCAGCGGGTGGGTGATGAACGGGCCGCCGCTCTTGCGGGTCTGGCCGCGGTGGGAGGTCTCGGCGAACACGTAGGCGCGGCGCAGGAGGTCCAGGTCGGCGCCGGGGTGGTGGGCCCGGTGCACCTTCGCCACGTGCTCGATGGCATCGGGAAGGCGGTCGCGGGCGCCGGAACCGCCGAGGGCCGCGCGCCCGAGGCGTCTCAGGTCGATCCGGCGGCCGCGCCTGCGGCGGGGAGCACGTTCGTTCGCGGCCTCTGCGCTCATGGGCACCTCCGGCAGCCTCGACCGGCGGTGGGCTCACGCCTCCGGACCGGTGCTTGATGCTACCGACCCCATCACGCACCGCTCACCCCCTCTCGCCCAGAGTGAAACGGATCACCCATTCGAGCGAGTCGCGTGTCCGGAAATCCGGCGATAGGACCGGAGACGTTGGCTGCGGACCGTCAGGAGGCGCTCAGCCAGGAGGCGTCGAAGTGCCCTTCGGCGACGATCACGGCGGGGCCGGTCATCTCGACCGTGCCGTCCGGGAGCTCGCTGATGACCAGCCGGCCGCCGGGGAGGTCCACGGTGTACGTGACGGGGTGCCCGGCGACCGCGGGGTCCAGCCCGTCCCGGCGGGCCGTGGCCACCATCACCGCGCAGGCGCCGGTGCCGCAGGACCGGGTCTCGCCGGAGCCGCGCTCGTGCACCCGCATCGCCACGTGGTGCGGCCCGCGGTCGGCGACGAACTCGACGTTGGTGCCGTCCGGATAGGCGGCCGCGGGGGCCACCGCCGGGGCGGCGTACAGGTCGCCGGCCTCGTCGAGGTCGTCGACGAAGAGGACGGCGTGCGGGTTGCCCATGTTCACATTGCGCGCGGGCCAGCTGCGCGGGCCGACGGTGACGGTGACGTCGCCCTCGGGGAGCGCGGCCCGGCCCATGGCGACGGTGATGTCGCCGGGCGTCCCGTCGGGGCCCGCCTTGGCGATGTGCGCCCGGCGCACGCCCGCCCGGGTCGCGACGGCCACGTCGCCCTCGCCGGCCAGACCGGCCCGCTGGAGGTAACGGGCGAAGACGCGGACGCCGTTGCCGCACATCTCGGCGACGCTGCCGTCGCTGTTGCGGTAATCCATGAACCACTCGGCCTCGTCGGCCATCACCCGCGCCTCGGGGTGCGCGGCGGAGCGCACCACCCGCAGCACGCCGTCCGCGCCGAGGCCGGCGCGCCGGTCGCACAGGCGCGCGACGACGGCCGGGGACAGCTCCAGCAGCCCGTCGTGATCGGGGAGGATCACGAAGTCGTTCTCGGTGCCGTGGCCCTTGAGGAAGGCGGTCTGTGCGGTGCTCACGGTTCGATGGTACGGGCCGCCGGGCCGCGGCTCCCAGCCGGGCGGCGGCTCAGCGCAGCCGGGCGACGCGCCAGACCGCCAGGACGGCGACCACCAGGACGAGGACGGTGTAGAGGGCCACGTAGCGCCAGTCGGGCCGCCGTCCCGAGCCGCGCTGCGGCAGGCCGGGCCAGGTGTAGCCGACGCGGCGGGCCGCCATCACGCCCCAGCCGGCGGCGCAGCCGCTGATGAGCAGGCCGAGCATGGCGACGACCGGCCCGCCGTCACCGAACTCGAAGGCCAGCGGGAAGGCGAACATCAGCGAGCCGACGGCGGCTAGGACGACGATCGGCGCGAGCTGCCAGGCGCGGAGCCGGCGCGGGGGGCGCAGCTCGCGGAAGGAGGCGGGCTCGGCCGCCTCCGGGGCGGGTGCCTCGGTGTCCTCGGGGCCGTCCGGGGAGAGCGCCCCGGTCTCGCCGCGGGGCGGCTGCTGCGGTCTGTCGCGGGGGCCGGCCTCCATCGCCACGCGCCCTCCCAACCGGACTTCACGGCTCGATCGAAGTTTGATGATGGCACGCCCGGGAAGGCCGCGATGACACCTGGCGCGTCCCGATGCCATCACGTGATCAGGCTGTGACCGCTCGTTCGACCAACGCCAGCGCGCGCCCCGGGAGTTCCGCCCGGTCCCCGGCGGCTCCGCTGAGCCACTGGACCCGGGAATCCCGCCGGAACCAGGAGTCCTGGCGGCGCGCGAAACGTTTCGTGGCGCGGACGGTCTCGTCCCGCGCGGCCTGTTCGTCGCACTCGCCGGCGAGGAAGGCGAGCACCTGCTGGTAGCCCAGCGCGCGCGAGGCGGTGCGCCCCTCGCGCAGCCCCGCGCGCTCCAGCGCGCGGACCTCGTCCACGAGCCCCGCCTCCCACATCCGGTCGACCCGGGTGGTGATGCGCTCGTCGAGTTCGGGGCGCTCGACGTCGACGCCGATCTGGAGGGTGTCGTAGACGGCCGTCTCGCCGGGCAGGTTGGCGGTGAAGGGCTTGCCGGTGATCTCGATGACCTCCAGGGCGCGGACGATGCGCCGGCCGTTGCCCGCGAGGATGGCGCGGGCGGCCTCCGGGTCGGCGGCGGCGAGCCGGGCGTGCAGCGGGCCGGGTCCGTGCTCGGCCAGTTCGTCCTCCAGGCGGGCGCGGACGGCCGGGTCCGTGCCGGGGAACTCCAGGGCGTCGATGGCGCCCTTGATGTAGAGCCCGGAGCCGCCCACCAGCACCGGGGTGCGCCCCTCGGCCAGCAGCCGGTCGATCTCGGCGCGGGCGAGGCGCTGGTACTCCGCCACGCTCGCGGCCTCGGTGACGTCCCAGATGTCGAGCAGGCGGTGCGGCACCCCCTGCCGCTCCTCCACGGTCAGCTTGGCGGTCCCGATGTCCATGCCCCGGTAGAGCTGCATCGAGTCCGCGTTGACGACCTCGCCGTCCAGGTGCCGCGCGAGCGCGACACCGAGGTCCGACTTACCGGCCGCCGTGGGGCCGACGACGGCGATGACCTGCGGTGCGGGGGCTGCTTTTCTCACCGCACCAGTCTCGCAAACCTCAGCCCGCCGCTCGAACGAGCGACGTGACGGGACGCCCCCGGCCTCGTTGCCTGTTGCGAGGTTCCGACCGCCGGTTAACGGGCCGGAGCCCGGGAGCGGCGCAAGGGGACGCACCGGGCGACCCGGGATTTCGCTCACACCAGTAAGGTAATGGAGTAGATATGGGCGTGTTTTCATGGCTTCGCCGTAAGCCGTCGCAGGCGTCAACGGAGGAGGCCACGGCGGACACCCGTACGGCGGATTCCGACACCGCCGCCGCTCCGGAGGCGGCCGGTTCCGAGGAGGCGGCCGCGACGGAGGAGGCCGCTGCCACCGACGGTGCCGCTGAGGGGGGAGAGGGCGTCGAGATCCCCAAGCAGCAGTCCGCCGAGGAGGCGGCCGACAGCGAGGCCGGTGAGGGCGCCCGCAAGTAGCGCACAGCGCGCGGAAGGAAACGAGGTGCCCATGGGCCTGTTCGACGATCTCAAGGCCAGGATCGGTCCGGTGAAGGACAAGGTCGGCGACCTCGTGCAGCAGCACGGGGACAAGATCGAGCAGGGGCTGGACAAGGCCGCGCGGGTGGTCGACGCCAAGACCGACGGCAAGTACAGCAGCCAGATCCGGACCGGGACGGGCAAGGCCAAGGAAGCCCTGGAGAAGCTCGCCGAGCAGGACGGCGGCTCCGCCCGGGGCGACAAGGGCACCTCCTGACGGTCCGTACCGGCGAACGGCCGCGGAGCACGCGCTCCGCGGCCGTCGCCGTGTGCGGGGACGTTCAGGACCAGGCGGCCACGTGGTAGCCGACCCCGTACGGGGCCTCGTCGTACAGCAGCCCGCCGCACAGGCCGGCGCCCTCCGCGGCGCCCGCGAGGACCTGCCAGGGCGCCCGTCCGGCCGCCTGCAGCTCCCGGGCGAGCACGGGGTCGGTGCCGGCCAGGGCGGCGGTGTCGGCGGAGCCCAGGGCGGCCGCCGTGGCGGCGTCGAAGGGCTCGGCGCGGTCGTCCAGGTAGCCGGGCGCCTTCAGGGTGCGGCAGGCGCTGCCGTCGCCCGTCACCAGGAGGGCGACGCGGTCCTGCCCGGCGGCCAGTTCGCGGCCCGCGGCCAGGCAGTCCTCGGGTTCGGACGATTCGGCCACCGCCAGGCCCTCGACGGGCGCGGCGGACCAGCCGGTGCGTTCCAGCAGCCAGGCGCCGACGGCCAGGGACAGCGGCAGCGGCCGCGCGCCCACGGTGCCGTCCCGGCCGAGGCGGACGTCGAGGTCCACCCCGAAGCCGCGGAACGAGCCGACGGCGCCCTGCGGATAGCGGCCGTCGCGCGGCGGCTCGGCGGGCCCCACCACGACGAGCCGGTCGGGCCGGGCGGCGGCCGCCACGGCCACCGCGTCCAGGCAGGCGGCCCGCAGGGCGTCGAGCTCCCGGGCGGCCCCGGCGGCCAGTTCGGGGACGAGCAGCGGCGGACAGGGACATACGGCGGCGGCGACGAGCATGCGGGAACGATACGCCCCGCGCGGCGCCCGCCGCCGCGGCGGACCCGGGGTCAGGCGAGGCTGCACCCCGAGGCGGCGGGCGCCGGCAGCGGGGCGGGCGCGCCGATCGCCGGAATGCCGAGCATCACGCCCTTGGGCTTCTCCGCCCCCGCGGCGTTGCGCTTCTCCCACGCGTCGCCGGCCCGCGTGCGGCGCACGCCCAGGGCCGGGCCCTCGGCCAGCAGGTGGTGCGGAGCGGCGTAGGTGATCTCGACGGTCACCATGTCGCCGGGGCGCACGGGCTCCTCGGGCCTGGTGAAGTGGACGAGCCGGTTGTCGGGGGCGCGGCCGGACAGCCGCCGCGTGGCGTCGTCCTTGCGGCCCTCGCCCTCGGCGACCATGACCTCCAGGGTGCGGCCGACCTGCTTCTTGTTCTCCTCCCAGGAGGTCTCCTCCTGGAGGGCGACCAGGCGCTCGTAGCGGGCCTGCACGACCTCCTTGGGGATCTGGCCCTCCATGTCGGCCGCCGGGGTGCCGGGGCGCTTGGAGTACTGGAAGGTGAAGGCCTGGGCGAAGCGGGCCTCGCGGACGACGTGCATCGTCTGCTCGAAGTCCTCCTCGGTCTCGCCGGGGAAGCCCACGATGATGTCGGTGGAGATGGCGGCGTCCGGCATGGCGGCGCGGACCTTCTCGATGATGCCGAGGAAGCGCTCCTGGCGGTACGAGCGGCGCATGGCCCGCAGGACGGTGTCCGAGCCGGACTGGAGCGGCATGTGCAGCTGCGGCATCACGTTCGGCGTCTCGGCCATGGCGGCGATCACGTCGTCGGTGAAGTCGCGCGGGTGCGGCGAGGTGAAGCGGACGCGCTCCAGGCCCTCGATCTTGCCGCAGGCGCGCAGCAGCTTGGAGAAGGCCTCGCGGTCGCCCATGTCGGAGCCGTAGGCGTTGACGTTCTGCCCGAGCAGGGTGATCTCGGTGACGCCTTCGGCGACGAGCGCCTCGACCTCGGCCAGGATCTCGCCGGGCCGGCGGTCCTTCTCCTTGCCGCGCAGCGCGGGCACGATGCAGAAGGTGCAGGTGTTGTTGCAGCCGACGGAGATCGAGACCCAGGCCGCGTAGGCGCTCTCGCGGCGGGTGGGCAGCGTGGAGGGGAACGCCTCCAGCGACTCGGCGATCTCGACCTGGGCCTCCTCCTGGACGCGGGCGCGCTCCAGCAGCACGGGCAGCTTGCCGATGTTGTGCGTGCCGAAGACGACGTCGACCCAGGGGGCCTTCTTGACGATGGTGTCCCGGTCCTTCTGGGCCAGGCAGCCGCCGACGGCGATCCGCATCCCGGGGCGCCGCGCCTTCATCGGCGCGAGCCGGCCCAGGTTGCCGTAGAGCTTGTTGTCGGCGTTCTCGCGCACGGCGCAGGTGTTGAAGACGACGACGTCGGCCTCGCCCTCCGCGGTGCCCTCGGGCGCGCGCACGTAACCGGCGTCCTCCAGCAGGCCGGAGAGCCGTTCGGAATCGTGGACGTTCATCTGGCACCCGTAGGTGCGCACCTCGTACGTTCCCTTGACGTCCACTGCCTGGCTCCGGTCGCTGCTGCTGGTCATCCCTCAAGGGTAAAGGGGCGCCGGAGCGGTCACCGCCGCCAGGCCGCCCTGCCGCCGGGGCCGGCCTCGGGTCGTGCGTGATTTTCCGGCGTACGGCATGTCGCGGGCCGTACCGCCGAGTACGCTCCGGACGCCGGGCCGGGATCGGCGCACCGGCATCTCTTCCTCGCCGCGTTCGCGGCGGGAGGATTGCCGGCCTCGCCGCGGAATCTCCTCGTCCGCGTCGCGTCCGCCACCTCGCCCATGATCTGCGGCGGCCTCGCCGGAACGGTCCTGACGGCCTTCCTGGCGCCTGTGCTGTGGCGGCACGGCCGGTACCACGGTGCCCTCCGGCCGGCGGGCGTCGCGGCCGTCGCGACGACAGGGCTGGTCGCCGGAAGCCCATCCGGCCGGGGCCGCGCAGGGGCGTTCCGTCGGCGTACCGCTGACGCCCGCGGCCCCTCGTCGCAGGGCCCGCCAACACTCCGGTCGTTTCCGATCATTGCCGGACACGTCCTGCCCCTGGCCGCCCGGCTCCGGGGCTGGCAGGATCCGCCCATGGCCCCCCGGATCCCGCGCCTCGGCAGGCACCGCGCCGTCCAGGCGGGTGCCGTGGCCGCCGTGCTGTGCGCGCTGCTGACGTGGTGGCTGGCGGCGCCGGAGGGGACGCCGTCCCCCTCCGGGCGGATGTCGATCGCTACCGGGACCCCGTCGGGGGTCTATGCCAAGTACGGCGCGATGCTCAAGGACGACCTGGCCCGCGACCTGCCCGCGCTGGACGTGCGGGTGCGGCACAGCCAGGGCTCGCTGGACAATCTGCGCCAAGTCGCCTCAGGCGAGGCCGACTTCGCGATCGCGACGGCGGACGCGGTCGCCACGTACCTCGACGGAGGGCGGCCGGGCGCGGGCCGGCTGCGCGCCTGCGCGCGGCTGTACGACGACTACATCCACCTGGTGGTGCGCGAGGACGCGCGCGTGCGGTCCGTACGCGACCTCAAGGGGCTCAAGGTGGGCGTGGGGGCGGACGGGTCCGGGGTGCAGCTGATCGCCAGGCGGCTGCTGAGGGCCGGGGAGGTGGACTTCGAGCGGGACATCACGCCGGTCCGGGCCGGCATCAACACCCTTCCCCAACTGCTGCGCGACGGCGGCGTCGACGCCTTCTTCTGGTCCGGCGGACTGCCCACCGTCAGCCTGCGCGCGCTCAGCGAGCGGCTCCCGGTCCGCCTCGTCCCACTCGACGACATGATCGCCCCGCTGCGCCGCCTCGGCGGCGACGAGGCCCGCCACTACCGGGCGGCCATGATGCCGGTGGACGCCTATCCGAAGGCGAACGCCACGGAGGCCGTGAAGACCATCGCGGTCGCGAACCTCCTCATCACCACGGACCGGGCCGCCGCGGAGCTCACGGAGGGCGTCACCCGCACGGTGATCCGCAGCCGGGACCGCATCGGCCAGGAGGTGCACGCGGCGCAGCTGGTGGACCTGCGCACCGCGGTCTTCACCGATCCCCTCCCCCTGCACGCGGGGGCGCGCCGCTACTACGTGTCCGGCAAGCCCTGATCCGGGGCGTCCGGGGGCCGTTCGCGCGGCACCCGGATCGTCACGCGCAGCCCGTGCGGCGCGTTCGGCGCGTACGAGAGGGTGGCGCCGCCCGCGGCCAGCAGGGCGCGGGAGATGGACAGGCCCAGCCCCGAGCCGGAGACGTTCTGGTGCCGGCCGCTGCGCCAGAAGCGGTCGCCGACGCGGGTGAGTTCCTCCTCGGTCAGCCCGGGGCCCTCGTCGGCCACGGTGACGGTCACCCGGTCCCCGACGACGGCCAGGGAGACCTCGACGCGGGCCCCGGCGGGCGTGAACTTCAGCGCGTTGTCCACGACGGCGTCCAGCGCGCTGGACAGCGCGACCGGGTCGGCCCAGCCGGTCACGGCGGCCGGTCCCGCGTAGCCGAGGGCGACCTCCTCGCGGCCGGCCACCGGGCTCCAGGCGCCCACCCGGCCGGCGACGAGCTCGGCGATGTCGGTGAGCTTCAGGTCGGCGGCGCTGTGTTCGGCCAGCGCCAGGTCCAGGAGGTCGTCCAGGACCCGGGCCAGCCGCATTCCCTCGGCGCGCACCGAGGCGACCTCCGGGTGCCCCTCGGGGAGGTCCAGGGCCAGCAGGTCGATCCTCAGCAGCAGGGCCGCGAGCGGATTGCGCAGTTGGTGCGAGGCGTCGGCGACGAAGGCGCGCTGCTGTTCCAGCGACTCCTCGACGTTGTCCGCCATCTCGTTGAACGAGCGGGCCAGGCGCCGGAGTTCCGGTGGTCCGCTGTCGGCGGCGACGCGTGCCTTCAGCCGGCCCTTGGCCATGCCGTGGGCGGCGGCGTCCAGGGTCCGCACGGGCCGCAGCACCCAGCCGGTGAGCCGGAAGGCGGCGCCGACGGCCAGCAGCATGGCGGCCGTCTCGCCCGCGGCCAGCAGCAGCCACCGGTGCAGGATGCGCGAACGCAGCGCGCCGGTGGGCGATTCGGTGACGACGACCGCGACCACGTCGCCGTCCCGGATGACGGGCGAGGCGACGGTGAGCCGGCCGTGGTGCCAGGGCCAGACCTGGGCGGGGTCGCGGCTGCGCCGCCCGGCGAGGGCCTCCTCGAACGCCCGCCGGCCCTCCCCGTGCTCCGGCACCCCCCACCCGGCCGGGGCGACGGCCACGGCGCTCCCGTCGCGCCGGAAGACCCCGGCCCGTATGCCGTACAGCTCCTCGTAGCGGACGAGTTCGGCGCTCAGGGTGGCCGTCCGCTCGTCCGCCCCGGACGGCTGGAGGACGACGAACTGGGCCAGGGCGGCGAAGCGGGCGGTGTCGTCGATCCGGTCCACGACGACGCGCTGCTGCTGCACGGCGGCCATGCCGGCGCCGAGCGGGAGGCCGAGGGCGAGCAGCACACCGGCCATGAGGACGATGAGCAGCGGGAGGAGGCGGGCGCGCACGGGCGGGGCCGTCAGGCCGCGGGGACGACGATTTTGTAACCGACGCCCCTGACGGTCTCGATGAGCGCGGGCAGGCGCAGCTTGGCGCGCAGCGAGGCGATGTGCACCTCCAGGGTCCGTCCCGTCCCCTCCCAACTGGTGCGCCACACCTCGCTGATGATCTGTTCCCGGCGGAAGACGACGCCCGGCCGCCGGGCGAGCAGGGCCAGCAGGTCGAACTCCTTGCGGGTGAGGGGGACGACGACGCCGTCCACGGACACGCGGCGGGTGGGCAGTTCGATGGTGAGCGGCCCCAGGCGCAGTTCACTCCCCGGGGAGCTTGCGGTCGGGCGTACGCGCCCCTCGGCGGGTGGAGTGCGCCGGGCGACGGCGTGGATGCGGGCGAGCAGTTCACCGGTGTCGTACGGCTTGACGACGTAGTCGTCGGCCCCCAGGTTCAGCCCGTGGATCTTGGAACGGGTGTCGGCGCGGGCGGTGACCATGATGACGGGGGTGCCGGACGACCGCCGGATCCTGCCGCAGACCTCGAACCCGTCCTGGTCCGGCAGGCCGAGGTCGAGCAGGACCACCCCGAACGGGGCGCCGTCGCCCGGCAGGAGCGCCCGCAGGGCCTCCTCGCCGCTGCGCGCGTGGGTGACGGCGAAGCCGTGCCGGGCCAGGACGGCCGACAGGGCCGCGGCCACGTGGTCGTCGTCCTCGACGAGCAGCAGTCTCATCGTCCTCCGTCCGGTCGGCCGGCTCGGTGCGGCACCCCCGCATCCACGCCGATGGACGCGGCGTACGTCAAGGGGGCCCGGGCAGCAGGACGGCTTCCGTTATGCGGTCGGTACGCCCCCGGGCGCCCCGCGCGCCCGTTCACGGACCGTGGCCGCGTGCGGCCGTTTCGTTATGCTCAATTTCCGCTCAGATGTAATGACGCTGGTCGTGACGGCTCACTACTGTCCTCTCAACCGAGGAGGACGGAGCGTGGAACGCCGATGAGCCAAGCACCGGTGAACGACAGCGCGGGCCCCGCGGCGGACCCCCTGGTCGTCCTGAACAAGGTCAACAAGCACTTCGGCGCGCTGCACGTGCTGCAGGACATCGACCTGTCCATCGCACGCGGCGAAGTCGTGGTCGTCATCGGGCCGTCGGGCTCCGGCAAGTCCACGCTGTGCCGGACGATCAACCGGCTGGAGACCACCGACTCCGGCTCGATCGCCATCGACGGCAGACCGCTGC
This sequence comes from Streptomyces sp. AV19, assembly GCF_015999245.1. GTDB lineage: Bacteria > Actinomycetota > Actinomycetes > Streptomycetales > Streptomycetaceae > Streptomyces. The sequence goes on from NZ_JAEAMR010000022.1 coordinate 702,029, forward strand.
CCCAGGAGGGCCGGGAACTGGCCCGGCTGCGCGCGGACGTGGGGATGGTCTTCCAGTCCTTCAACCTCTTCGCGCACAAGACCGTGCTGGCCAATGTGACGCTGGGCCAGACCAAGGTGCGCGGGAAGGACCGCGCCACGGCCGAGGCCACCGCCCGTACGCTCCTCGACCGCGTCGGGGTGGGCGCGCAGGCGGACAAGTACCCCGCGCAGCTCTCCGGCGGCCAGCAGCAGCGCGTGGCCATCGCCCGCGCGCTGGCCATGGATCCGAAGGTGATGCTCTTCGACGAGCCGACCTCGGCCCTGGACCCGGAGATGATCAACGAGGTGCTGGAGGTCATGCAGCAACTCGCCCGGGACGGCATGACGATGGTCGTCGTCACCCACGAGATGGGCTTCGCCCGCTCCGCCGCCGACCGCGTGGTCTTCATGGCCGACGGCCGCATCGTCGAGGAGGCCACACCGGACCAGTTCTTCAGCAACCCGCGCAGCGACCGGGCCAAGGACTTCCTGTCCAAGATCCTGCATCACTGATCCGTCGATCCGTCGATCCACGACCCGTTGATCCACGATCCGTCGATCCGCACCGCCGGCTCTCCGCTTCTCCGTGAAAAGGATGCCCAGATGAAGCTCCGCAAGACCGCCGCAGCGGCCGCCGTGCTGGTGGCACTGTCCGTGACCGCGACCGCCTGCGGGAAGGAGGGCAGCCCGAGCGACGGGAAGGACGGGGCGACCGGCGGATCCTCCGCACCCGCGCCGCCGAAGTACCAGGTCAACACCTCCGCGGAGGTGAAGGATTCACCGGTCTTCGAGAAGATCAAGGGCAAGAAGATCACCATCGGGACCAAGGCCGACCAGCCCAACCTCGGGTTCAAGAACCCCAGCACGGGGAAGCGTTCGGGCTTCGACGTGGAGATCGCCAAGATGGTGGCGGCCGACCTCGGCTTCGACGAGCAGCACATCGAGTTCGTGACGGTGCCCTCGGAAGCGCGCGAGACCCAGATCGCCGCCGGCGGCGTGGACCTGTACGTCGGCACGTACACCATCAACGACGAGCGCAAGAAGCAGATCGGCTTCGCCGGACCGTACTACATCGCCGGCCAGTCCCTGCTGGTGAAGTCCGACAGCTCGATCAAGGGCCCGGACGACGTCAAGGGCAAGAAGGTCTGTTCCGTCACGGGTTCCACGCCGCTCAAGCGGATCAAGGAGGCCAAGTACGGCGCCGCCGAGGTCAAGGCCCAGCAGGGCTACCAGCTCTGCGTCCAGGAGCTGGCCAACGGCACCGTCGACATCGTCACCACGGACGACGCGATCCTCAAGGGCTACGCGGCCCAGAACAAGGGCAAGCTCAAGGTCGTCGGGCAGCCGTTCTCCAAGGAGCCGTACGGCATCGGCCTGAAGAAGGACGACAAGGCGCTGCGCGAGGCGGTCAACAAGGCCCTGGAGTCGCACGTCAAGAACGGCGACTGGAAGAAGGCGTACGACGCCACCCTCGGCCAGTCCGGCAGCGAGGCCCCCGCCCCGCCCGCCGTCGAGCGCTACTGAGGCGGTTCCGGGCCCGACCGGGCCCGGCCGCCGCGGCCCCGTGACCCCGGAGAAGTGATGTGAACGTTCTGTCGGACCACTTCGCGGAATTCCGCGAAGGCTTCCTGGGCACCGTCGAGCTGACGGCGTCCAGCGCCCTGCTCGCCCTCGTCCTGGGCATCCTGATCGCCGGGTTCCGCGTCTCGCCGGTGCCCGCCCTGCGCGCGTTCGGCACGGCGTGGGTGACGCTGCTGCGCAACACCCCGCTCGTGCTGCTCTTCCTGGCCGTCACCCTGGGCCTGCCGGCGCTCGGCCTCAAGGGCTGGGACTCGTTCTGGCTCGCCGTGCTCGCCCTGGGCTGCTACACCTCGGCCTTCGTCTGCGAGGCGGTGCGCTCCGGCATCAACACCGTGCCGGTCGGCCAGGCCGAGGCCGCCCGCTCGATCGGGATGACCTTCACGCAGACCCTCGGCCAGATCGTGCTGCCCCAGGCGGCCCGCACCGCGATACCCCCGCTGGGCAGCCTGATGATCGCCCTCGCCAAGAACACCGCGATCGCCTCCGGTTTCAACGTGGCGGAACTGGCCGCGCTGCAGAAGCAGTTGAACGCGGACGAGGGCTACAACATCTATGTGATCTTCCTCTGGATCGCCATCTGCTACCTCATCATCACCTTCGCCATCAGCGGCATCTTCCGGCTGCTGGAGAGCAGGCTGGCGGTGGCCCGATGAGCGCGAGCGTCCTGTACGACGCCCCCGGGCCCAAGGCCCGGATCCGCAACCGGATCTACGGCGCGGCCTCCGTCCTGGCCATCGTCGGCCTCCTGGCCTTCGTCCTCTACCGGCTCGACGACACCGGCCAGTTCCAGGCGGGACTGTGGGAGGCGTACGAGTACACCGACACCCAGCACCGGATCCTCGACGGCCTGCTGACCACGCTCAAGACCTTCGCGATCGCGGCACTGCTCTCACTCGCGCTGGGTGCCCTGCTGGCCACCGGCCGGCTCTCCGACCACCGGCCGGTGCGCTGGGCGGCGACCGTGGTGGTGGAGTTCTTCCGCGCCATGCCGCTGCTCATCATGATCTTCCTGCTGTACGCGGCGTTCTTCACCAACGACCCCATGTGGGCCCTGGTCATCGGGCTGACGCTCTACAACGGGTCGGTGCAGGCGGAGGTCTTCCGCTCCGGCATCAACGCGGTGGCCAAGGGGCAGGGCGAGGCGGCCCAGGCCCTCGGGCTGCGCAAGACGCAGGTGATGGCGTACGTCCTCGTCCCGCAGGCCGTGCGGTCGATGCTGCCCTCGATCATCAGCCAGCTGGTGGTGACGCTGAAGGACACGGCGCTGGGCTTCATCATCCTCTACGAGGAACTCCTCTTCGTGGGCAAGGAATTCGCCTCGCAGACCGAGCCGGTGAACGGCGTCTACGCCTTCATCCCCATGGTCATCGTCTTCGGCTCGATCTACATCCTGCTGTGCATGGCCCTGTCCGGCACGGCGACCTGGGTCGAACGGCGCACGAAGCGCTCCCGCAAGGGCGCCCCTCCCGCTCCCCCCGTGACACTCGACCTCGGGACCGGCACGAATCCCTGACGCGCCTCGGGGCACGCGTGGCGTGCGGCACCGGTGGTCCGCTCCGGGCCACGGGGGCGCACGCCACCGGCGCGCCGCCGGGAGGCCACTGATCACTTGACGCAAGCAGCGGCAATGGGTTGCATACGTTCTGTGATCGCGCTCCGTCTCCTCACCCGCCCCGCCCCGTGGACCCGGTGACCGTCGTCGGGGCCGGCCCCGTCGGTCTCGCGCTCGCCCTGTCCCTCGCCCGGTACGAGGTACCCGTCGTCGTCCTCGACGAGAGGCCGGCCGACGACGCGGACCTCCGCGACCGGCGCCTCGCCCGCACCGCCGTCCTGCGGCCCGGCACGGTGGGCATGCTGGAGCGGCTCGGCTGCACGACGGCGGAGGGCGCGCGGTGGTCCGGGTGGCGCACGATGCGTCGGCGCACGCTGGTGACGCGTGTGCCCTTCGGCGAGCCGGACCCCGGCAAGGAGCCGGACGAACCCGCCCCGGACGACGGCGTGTTGGACGATGGCGTGTTGGACGATTCCGAATCCCCCGAGGCCGCGTCGGAGGACGTGCCGGGGGAACCGTCCCCGCTGCACCTGCCCCAGCACGCACTGGTGCGCGAGCTGCGCGCCGCCCTCGCCGGCCGGGAGGACGTGCGGATCGTCCCCGGCAGCCGGGTCACCGTGCTCCAGCAGGACGCCGACGGGATCACCCTGCACACCCGGGGCGAGAACGGGTCCACCTGGCGGGCCGGTTACCTGGTCGGCTGCGACGGCCCCCGGTCCGTCGTCCGCAAGCTGCTCGGCGCCCGCTTCCCGGGCCGCACCGCGGTCGAGCGGTACGCGGTCGCGGCCCTGCGCACCGAACTGCCCTGGCCGGGCGAGGCCGTTCTCCAGCGGTCGCCCCTGCGGGGCGCGGAGGTGACGGCCCGGCCGCTGCCGGACGGGGTGTGGCGGCTGGACTGGCTGCTGCCGCCGGACGGCGGGCTGGTCACGCCCGAGGACCTCGTCGGCCACATCCACGACACCCTCGGCGCCTGGTGCGGGAACGTGCCGCGGTACGAGCTCCTGGACACCGGCGTGCACGCCGTGCACCACCGCCTCGCGCGCCGCTGGCGCAGCGGGCGCGCCTTCCTGGCCGGTGACGCCGCCCATCTGCTGGGCGCGCTCGGCACCCAGGGCCTCGACGAGGGCCTGCGGGACGCCGGGAACCTCGCCTGGAAGCTGGCCCAGGCGTGGCACCACGGGGCGTCCGAGGCGCTGCTCGACAGCTACGAGGCCGAGCGGCGGGAGGCCGTGGGGGCCAGGCTGCGGGCCGCAGACCGGGCGCTGCCCGCCGTACGGGGCGCGGGCGGCTGGCGCACGGTCCGGCGCACGGTGATCCCGGGCGCCGTGCGGGGACACGACGCGCTGCTGACGGACGCCCACGTGGGGCGCGGGGCACTGGGCGAGCCCGCGGTGCACGCCCGCACGCCCCTGGCCCCGGCGGCGCCGCCCGCGAGTTCGGTGCCGGTGGGCACCCCGGTCGGGGCGCCCGCGGCGGACGTGCCGGTGACGGCGCCGGACGGTTCGGCCGTCCGGCTGCGCGACCGGCTGGACGGGCCGCTGCTGGTCGTGCTGGTCGCCCCCGGCACGGGGGTGTGGGAGCGGCGGCACTGGCTGGGCGCGGGGCTGATGCCCGGGCTGGCGGCGGCCGTCGGCGCCCTGCCCGTGCGGGCCGAACTGCTCGTCGCCGAGGGCTATCCGGGGGCCGCGGCGCACACGGTGCTCGTGGTGCGGCCGGACGGACATCTGGTGGCGGCGATGTCCGGGGTGCGGCCGGCGGAGCTGTACGCCTGCGCGGACGCGATCCGCGGCGGGTCCCCGGAACCGGCCCGGGAGGCGGGCACGGATCTCGTCAAGGAGCCGTCGGAGAAGGCCGATCCGGCTCCCCGTGAGGCTTCGGCCAAGCGTTGACCGGCCCGGCGGGCCGTGGTTGACTCCGGCCCGTGAAGGACAACGGCACGCGTTTCTGGCGGAGGGTCCATGTGGACCTGCTCCGCTACGCGGGCTGTGTCTGTCGTCCGTCCTGCTGATCCGCACGTTCCCGCGCGGTTTCCGCGCCCCTTCCCGCGATCATTCAGGGCGGTTCCGTTGTCATCCCTTCCTGTCCCTTCTGCCCTTTCCACCGGCGTCGGCGCGCCCTCGGCGGCCGACCTGCTCCGCTTCGCACGCGGTGTGGCCGCCGACGCGTCGCTCGTCTCCTCCCTCCCGCTCGATCCCGAGGGCCGCACCTGGATCCGGCTGGAGGGGCCGGGCGGGAGCCAGGCGTGGCTGATCGGCTGGCCGCCGGGCACCGACACCGGCTGGCACGACCACGGCGGCTCGCACGGCGCCTTCGTCACCGCCGGGGGCCGGCTGACCGAACAGTCACTCGCCGCCCAACTGCCCACGGAGGGCTGGACATTGCTGGAGCTCGCGGACGGCGTCGACCGCGAACGGCAGCTCGCCGCCCAGGACGGCCGGGCCTTCGGCCCGCACCATGTGCACCAGGTGTTCAACCCTTCGCAGGAGGAGCACGCGGTGTCGGTGCACGCCTACTACCCGCCACTGCCGCTGATGCGCCGGTACGGCCGCACGGGCCGGGTGCTGCGCCTGGAGGAGGTCGAGTGGCCGGAGGAGTGGACGTGACGGTCGAGGAACTACTGGCCACCGCCCGCGCCGAACTGGCCCGGCTGGCCCCCGCCGAGGCCGCCGGGGCACAGGCCGAGGGCGGCCTGCTGGTGGACATCCGCTACGCCGCGCTGCGGGAGCGGGACGGAACGATCCCCGGTGCGCTGGTAGTGGAGCGCAACGAACTGGAATGGCGGCTGGATCCGGCATGCCCCCACCACGCCGAGGAGGCGACCGGACACGACCTGCGGGTGGTGGTGATCTGCGACGAGGGCTACGCGTCGTCGCTGGCGGCCGTCTCGCTACGGAGGCTGGGCCTGCACCGGGCCACGGATGTGGTGGGCGGCTTCCAGGCGTGGCGGGCGGCGGGGCTGCCGGTGACGCGCTGACGCGACCGGGCTCGCGGACGCAAGGGCGCCGGCGGCGCGGGAGCGCCGTTCGGCCAGTCCGGGCGGGTACCCCTCCGGGGAGCCTGAGGACGAACGTGGCGGAGCCGCGTTGTATTCGGGGCGGAGCCACAACGCGGGCTCCGGGGCGAAGCCTTGAGAGCTGGAGGCGGAGCCCCAGTGGGGGTGCAGGGGGCGAAGTCCCCGCTCACCGAGCGGAGCGCGGTGCCGGGCCCGGGCGGAGCCCGGAAGAAACGGTGAAAGGGCGGGACTGGGCCTCACCCCTCACCCGACCACCCCACGCCCGGGCTCAACAAGCCCAGCCCAGCCCACCACCCCACACCACCCCATCACTCACCGGGCAAATACCCGTCAAGCACCTCCGGATCATCCCCCTCCTCCTCCAACGCCCGCCGCACCACCCGCAACGCAACCCCCTCCGAATACCCCTTGCGCGCCAGCATCCCCACAAGGCGCCGCAACCGCTTCTCCCGGTCCATCCCCCGCGTGACCCGGAGCTTGCGCTCCACCAACTCGCGCGCGGTGAGCTCCTCCTGCTCCGCGTCGAGCCGCCCGACCGCCTCGTCGATCACCGCCGACTCCACACCCTTGGTGCGCAGTTCGCGGGCGAGGGCACGGCGGGCCAGCCCCCGTCCCCGGTGCCGGGAGTCCACCCAGGCACCGGCGAAGGCCGCGTCGTCGATCAGCCCCACTTCCTCGAAGCGGGAGAGCACCGCCTCCGCCGCGTCGTCGGGAATGCCCCGCTGCGCCAGCGCTTCCGCCAACTGCTTGCGGGTGCGCGGGGATCCGGTGAGCAGGCGCAGGCAAATGGCCCGCGCCTGCTCCTCGGGCGGCAGTGGCGCCGATCCCCCGGCCCTCGACGGGGGCTCGGCGCCGCTGCCGGTCCGTCGGCCGCGGCCGTCACCGCCACGACCGTCACGACCGTCACCGCCACGATCACCCGCGACCCGCCCGGCCGAGGACGGCGCCGCCCCGGCCGGCCAGTCGCTCCGTCGCACCATGGGCGGTTAGCCCTTGGCCGCGGCCTTGACGGCCTTCCCCGTGGCCTTGGTGGCCGTGGCCGGGGCGGGCACGGACTTGACGGGCTCGCCCGCCGCGTCGGCGACGCCGTCCTCGGCCGGGGCGGCGCCCCGCTGTCCCACGCCCAGCTTCTCCTTGATCTTCTTCTCGATCTCGTCGGCGAGGTCGGGGTTGTCCTTGAGGAAGTTGCGGGCGTTCTCCTTGCCCTGGCCGAGCTGGTCGCCCTCGTAGGTGTACCAGGCGCCGGCCTTGCGGACGAAGCCGTGCTCCACGCCCATGTCGATCAGGCCGCCCTCGCGGCTGATGCCCTGGCCGTAGAGGATGTCGAACTCGGCCTGCTTGAAGGGCGGCGCGACCTTGTTCTTGACGACCTTGCAGCGGGTGCGGTTGCCGACCGCCTCCGTGCCGTCCTTGAGTGTCTCGATGCGGCGGATGTCGATGCGCACCGAGGCGTAGAACTTCAGCGCCCGGCCACCGGTCGTGGTCTCGGGGGAACCGAACATCACGCCGATCTTCTCGCGGAGCTGGTTGATGAAGATCGCGGTGGTCTTGGACTGGTTGAGCGCGCTGGTGATCTTCCGGAGCGCCTGGCTCATCAGGCGGGCCTGGAGGCCCACGTGCGAGTCGCCCATCTCGCCCTCGATCTCCGCACGGGGCACCAGGGCCGCCACGGAGTCGATGACGATCAGGTCGAGCGCGCCGGAGCGGACCAGCATGTCGACGATCTCCAGCGCCTGTTCGCCGTTGTCCGGCTGGGACAGGATCAGGTTGTCGATGTCGACGCCCAGCTTGCGGGCGTACTCGGGGTCGAGCGCGTGCTCGGCGTCGACGAACGCCACCGTGCCACCGGCCCGCTGTGCGTTGGCCACCGCGTGCAGGGTGAGCGTCGTCTTGCCGGAGGACTCCGGCCCGTAGATCTCCACCACGCGGCCGCGCGGCAGCCCGCCGACACCGAGCGCGACGTCGAGAGCGGTCGACCCGGTGGAGATGACCTCGATGGGCTCGTTGGGCCGCTCACCGAGGCGCATCACGGCGCCCTTGCCGAATTGCCGTTCAATCTGCGCGAGTGCGGCGTCGAGCGCCTTCTCACGGTCCGTGCCTGCCATGGGTTCCACCCGGTTTGCTTGAGTCGATCGCTTCACGTCCATGACGCTAGCGCCTGCCACTGACAACGGGCCCGGACACCGCTCCGACCTGCGGAAACGCCATGTTGTGGACATTTCCGGGAGGGCCCGGACCACCCATGAGAATGGATGTTCGATTTTTGTGTCAAACGCGCCGCGCGGGCGCGGCGGCAACCGTGACGACCCCCCGCATCAGCGTCTGTCGGCGGGAATCTCCATCGCCCGGCAGACCGCGCGCCACACGTCCTTCGCCTCCCAGCCGGCGTCCAGCGCCTGGTGCACCGTCCTGCCGCCGAGCTCGGACATCACGTGGTCGCGCGCGAAGGAGTCGGCGTACGCCGCCCCGAATTGGTCCGCCATTCGCTGCCAGAAAACCGTCAACCGCATGTACGCAGCGTAAGCCGTCACGCGCCGGGCACGGACACGGTCGTCCCCCGCCCGTCCCGGCGCAGCACGGCACGCCGGGACAGCAGCACGGCGTGCTGGACGCCCAGCGTGACCCCGAGCCCGAGCAGGAACGCGTTGCCGTTGAACGGCTCGTCGGTCAGCAGGTACTCGGCGGCCGAGACCGCGCAGCGCGCGCCGACCGTCAGCAGCCAAAGCCGCAGGACGGCCGGGTCGCCCCTGCGCCGCACCGTCCCGTCCGCGTCCCGCCACAGCGGCATGGCCCGGCCCCTCAGCACGCCGAACACCGCCGAGACGGCCAGCCCCAGGACCAGGAACGCCAGGCCCGCCGCCGTCGCGCGCGACGGACCCGGCGGGACGAGGCCGCGGCCGACGAGCAGGACCACCCAGACGAACGCGACGGCCCGCACCCTGCGGGCCCGGAACTGGAGCACCAGGACGAGCGCCATGATCCCCAGGACCAGGAGCACGTTCGCCCCGCCGATCAGCCGTGCCGCCTGCCCGTCCCCGGCGGCACCGGCCGCCGCCAGGACGGATATGGATGCGTCCACCGTCGCCACCGTCGCCCCCCAGTCGATCTTCAAGACCGGCCGATCCTACGGAACGCTCCCGCGCCGCCCCTCCGGGAACCCCCGGCCCGTCCTCCGTCAACCCCGTACGTCCCGCCCCCCGCCCCTGCGGGTGCAGCCGGGCGCGAGCCGCTGACCGGCGGCGTTTTCCGCCCTACGGTCTTGTCCATGGCCCCATCCGGAGCATCCCCCGTAGCCCGTGCCGAAGCCTTCGTCTGGCTGACCGCCCGCGTCCTCGAACAGCGCAGATTCGCCTACCACTTCCTCGACGGCAGCCCGGACGCCGTGGAGGCGGCGCTGACGGCCTACCGCGGCGAGGACGGCGGCTACGGGCACGCTCTGGACCCCGACCTGCGCGGCCCGGTGAGCCAGCCGCACCACACCGCGCACGCCCTGCGCGTCCTCGACGAGATCGGCCGCTGCGCGGACCGCCGCGCCGAACTCGTGTGCCGTTACCTGACGGCGGTCTCCACCCCCGAGGGCGCGCTGCCCGCCCTGCACCCCGCGTCGGGGACCTGGCCGGCGGCGCCCTGGTTCCCCGCCCCGCCGGGCGGCCGCGGCGCCCCGGCCGCCGGCTCCCTGCTGACCACCGGCCCGGTCGTGGGCCTGCTGCACCGCAACGCGGTGTGGCACGCCTGGCTGTTCCGGGCCACCGACTTCTGCTGGGCCGCGATCGACGCGCTGGTGCTCGCCGGGCGGCCGCACCCCTACGAGGTCGAGGCGGCCGTCGCCTTCCTCGACGGGGCCCCGGACCGCGCCCGGGCCGAGGCCGCCGCCGACCGGCTCGGCCGGGTGGTGCGCGAGCAGCGGCTGGCCGTGCTGGACCCGGAGCGCGCGGCCGCGTCCCCGCCCGCCGGGTCCGCCGCGCACAGCTCCTTCCCGCACTTCCCGCACGACTTCGCCCGGACCCCCGACTCGCTGGCCCGCGCCTGGTTCACCGACACCGAGTTCGACCGCTCGCTGGACCACCTGGCCGGGGCGCAGCAGGAGGACGGCGGCTGGCCGCTGCGCCGGGGCGCCTGGGCGCCGGGCACCGCCCTGGAGAGCCGCCCGGTGGCCACCGTCGAGGCGCTCCTGACCCTGCGCGCGCACGGCCGCGGCAGCCCGCCCGCACACCCCCCGCACCCGGGCTGACCTGCGCGGACGGGGCGTTGTCAGTGCCCCGGTGCACGATGGGGGGCATGACGGACGACTCGGCGACCGGCCCCGCACGGGCCTCGGCGGGGGACGGTCACCCGGCCCTCGGCGGCTTCTCCCCCGCGACCCGCTCCTGGTTCACGGGCGCCTTCACCGCGCCCACGGCCGCGCAGGCCGGCGCCTGGCGGGCCATCGCCGAGGGGGCGGACGTCCTGGTCGTCGCGCCCACCGGCTCCGGCAAGACACTCGCCGCCTTCCTCGCCTCGCTGGACCGGCTGGCGAGCGCCCCGCCGCCGGCCGAGCGCGCCAAGCGCTGCCGCGTGCTCTACGTCTCCCCGCTCAAAGCCCTCGCGGTGGACGTCGAGCGCAACCTGCGCAGCCCACTCACCGGGATCCGCCAGGAGGCCGTCCGGCTCGGCCTGCCCGAGCCGGAGATCCGCGTCGGCATCCGCTCCGGCGACACCCCGGCCACCGAGCGCCGCGCCCTGGTCACCCGCCCGCCGGACATCCTCATCACCACCCCCGAGTCGCTGTTCCTGATGCTCACCTCCGCGGCGAGGCAGGCGCTCACGGGCGTGGAGACGGTCATCCTCGACGAGGTGCACGCCGTCGCCGGGACGAAGCGCGGCGCGCACCTGGCCCTGTCCCTGGAGCGGCTGGACGCGCTGCTCCCCCGCCCCGCCCAGCGCATCGGCCTGTCCGCCACCGTGCGCCCGGTGGAGGAGGTCGCGCGCTATCTGTCGCCGCACCGCCGGGTCGAGATCGTCCAGCCGCCGTCGGACAAGGAGTTCGACCTGTCCGTGGTCGTCCCGGTGGAGGATCTCGGCGAGCTGGGCGCCGCCCCCGTGCAGGAGGGGGACGAGCGGGAGCGGCCCTCGGTCTGGCCCCACGTCGAGGAGCGCATCGCCGATCTCGTCCTGGCCCACCGTTCGACGATCGTCTTCGCCAACTCCCGCCGCCTGGCGGAGCGCCTGTGCAACCGGCTCAACGAGATCGCCCACGAGCGGACGGCCGGCGAGCCGCCGGCCGAACACCACTCGCCCGCCGAGCTGATGGCCCAGTCCGGCGTGGCCCGGGGCGCGCCCCCGGTGCTGGCCCGCGCGCATCACGGCTCGGTCTCCAAGGAGCAGCGCGCCCAGGTCGAGGAGGATCTCAAGGCCGGCCGCCTGCCCGCCGTGGTGGCCACCTCCAGCCTGGAGCTGGGCATCGACATGGGCGCGGTCGACCTGGTCGTCCAGGTCGAGTCGCCGCCGTCGGTCGCCTCCGGCCTCCAGCGCGTCGGCCGCGCCGGCCACCAGGTGGGCGCCGTCTCCACCGGCGTCGTCTTCCCCAAGTACCGGGGCGACCTGGTGCAGGCGGCGGTCGTGACGGAGCGGATGCGCCAGGGCGCCATCGAGGCCCTGCGGGTGCCCGCCAATCCGCTGGACGTGCTGGCCCAGCAGATCGTCGCCATGACGGCCATGGATCCCTGGGACGTCGAGGAGCTGCTGGCCCTGGTGCGCCGCGCGGCACCCTTCGCCGCGCTGCCCGAGTCCGCCTACCACGGCGTGCTCGACATGCTCGCCGGGCGCTATCCGTCCGACGCCTTCGCCGAGCTGCGCCCCCGCCTGGTGTGGGACCGGGTCGCCGGCACGCTCACCGGCCGCCCCGGCGCCCAGCGCCTCGCGGTCACCTCCGGCGGCACGATCCCCGACCGCGGCCTGTTCGGCGTCTTCCTCGCCGGCGCGGACCCCAAGAGGGGCGGCGGCCCATCGGACACAGCAGCGCGAAGCGCTTCCACTCGGGGTGGTGGCGGGCGACGGGTGGGCGAGCTGGACGAGGAGATGGTCTACGAGTCCCGGGTGGGCGACGTGTTCACCCTGGGGACGACGTCCTGGCGGATCGAGGACATCACCCGCGACCGCGTCCTCGTCACCCCCGCCCCGGGCGTCCCCGGGCGGCTGCCGTTCTGGAAGGGCGACCAGCTGGGCCGCCCGCTCGAACTCGGCCGTGCGCTGGGCGCGTTCCTCCGCGAGATCGCCGGCGCGCAGCCGGCGTCCGCCCGCGCCCGCCTCACCGCCGCCGGCCTCGACACCTGGGCCGCCGACAACGTCCTGGCATACCTGGACGAACAGCGCCGCGCCTGCGGCCACGTGCCCGACGACCGGACGATCGTCGTCGAGCGCTTCCGCGACGAGCTGGGCGACTGGCGGGTGGTCGTCCACTCCCCCTTCGGCGCCCAGGTGCACGCGCCCTGGGCCCTGGCCCTCAGTGCCCGCCTCACCGAGCGGTACGGCATGGACGCCCAGGTGATGCACGCGGACGACGGCATCGTGCTGCGCCTGCCCGACGCCGAGCTCCTGGGCCTGGACCTGCTCGACGCCGACCCGGCCCGGCAGGGCCCCGGGCACGACGGGGAGCAGTCCCCCGTCGACGCCGCCGACGTCGTCTTCGACCGGGGCGAGATCGGCCAGGTCGTCACCGACCAGGTGGGCGGATCGGCCCTGTTCGCCGCCCGCTTCCGCGAGTGCGCCGCCCGCGCCCTCCTGCTGCCGCGGCGCCACCCCGGCAAGCGCACCCCGCTGTGGCAGCAGCGCCAGCGCGCCTCCCAACTGCTGGAGGTCGCCAGCGAGTTCGGTTCGTTCCCGATCGTCCTGGAGGCCGTCCGCGAATGCCTCCAGGACGTCTTCGACGTCCCCGGCCTGACCGAGCTCATGGGCGACATCGAGGCGCGCCGCGTGCGCCTGGTCGAGGTCACCACCCCCGAGCCGTCGCCGTTCGCCCGCTCGCTGCTCTTCGGCTACGTCGCCCAGTTCCTCTACGAGGGCGACTCCCCGCTCGCGGAGCGCCGCGCCGCCGCGCTCTCGCTGGACTCGCGGCTGCTGGCCGAGCTGCTGGGCCAGGCCGAGCTGCGCGAGCTCCTCGACGCGGACGTGCTGGCCGAGCTGGAGCGCGAGCTCCAGTGGCGCACCGAGGACCGCCGCGTCAAGGACGCCGAGGGCGTGGCCGACCTGCTGCGCCTCCTCGGGCCGCTCACCGACGAGGAGTTGGCGGAGCGCGGCGCCGAGCCGGGCTGGGCGCGCGATCTCGCCGAGGCCCGCCGCGCACTGCGCGTGCGCGTCGCCGGCCGCGAGCACTGGTGCGCCGTCGAGGACGCCGGACGGCTGCGGGACGCCCTGGGCACGGCCCTGCCCGTGGGCGTCCCCGAGGCGTTCACCGAGCCCGTCAAGGACCCGCTCGGCGATCTCCTGGCCCGCTACGCCCGCACCCACGGCCCGTTCACCTCGGCCCAGGCCGCGGCCCGCTTCGGCCTGGGCACGGCGGTGACCGACGGCGCCCTGCACCGCCTGGCCGCCAACGGCCGCATCGTCCAGGGCGAGTTCCACCCCTCCGGCACGGACCAGGAGTGGTGCGACGCCACCGTGCTGCGCCGGCTGCGCCGCCGCTCCCTGGCGGCGCTGCGCCAGGAGCTGGAGCCGGTGCCGCCCGCCGCCCTCGCCGCCTTCCTCCCCCAGTGGCAGCACGTCGGCGGCGGCCACGGCCTGCGCGGCGTCGACGGACTCCTGCGCGCCGTCGAGCAGTTGCAGGGCGCGCCGGTCCCCGCCTCGGCCCTGGAAAAGCTCGTCCTTCCGGCCCGCGTCGCGGACTACTCCCCGGCGATGCTCGACGAGCTCACCGCGGCGGGCGAGGTCGTCTGGGCCGGCGCCGGCGCCCTGCCCGGCAAGGACGGCTGGGTCTCGCTGCTGCCGGCCGACACGGCCCCGCTCCTGCTGCCCGCCCCGCACCCACTGGAGCCGACGCCCCTGCACCGGGCCGTGCTGGACGCGCTCTCCGGCGGCTACGGGCTGTTCTTCCGCCAGATCACCGACCGCGTCCGCGCCGCGCTCCCCGAGCCGGACGGCCCCCTGACCACCGACGCGCAGATCGCCGACGCCGTGTGGGACCTCGCCTGGTCCGGCCGGATCACGGACGACACCCTGGCCCCGCTGCGCTCCCTCCTGGGCTCGGGCCGGACGGCGGGCGCCACGGCGCACCGCGCCAAGCGCCGCGTCCCGCGCGGGCGTTACGGCTCCTTCGCGGGGCAGGCGGGCCCGCTCCGCCCCACCGCCTCGCGCGGCGGTCCGCCGACGGTCGCCGGCCGCTGGTCGCTGCTGCCCCCGCCGGAGCCCGACCCCACCCACCGGGCCCACGCCCTGGCCCGGACGCTCCTCGACCGGCACGGAGTGGTGACCCGCGGCGCCGTCGCCGCCGAAGGCGTGGAAGGCGGCTTCTCCGCCGCGTACCGGGTGCTCTCCGCCTTCGAGGAGAGCGGCCGGGCCCGCCGCGGTTACGTCGTCGAGGGGCTGGGCGCCGCCCAGTTCGCCATGGACGGAGCCGTCGACCGCCTCCGCGCCATCAGCACCGCCCGCGAGCGGGCCGGCGACTCCGGCCCCCACGGCTCCCGTCCGGCCGATGCCCGCGCCGTGGTCCTGGCCGCCGCCGACCCGGCGAACGCCTACGGGGCGGCCCTGCCCTGGCCCGATCCCCCGGCGGGCGCCGCCCACAAGCCCGGCCGCAAGGCGGGCTCCCTGGTGGTGCTCGTGGACGGGGAGCTGGCGCTCTATGTGGAGCGCGGCGGCAAGACCCTGCTGGCCTGGCACCGCCCCGACGAGGAGGCGCCCCCCGACGACGCCGGGCTCCGCGCCGCCGTGGAGGCCCTGGCCTCGGCGGCCCGCGCGGGCGCCCTGGGCACGGTCACCGTCGAGCGGATCAACGGCGCCCCGGCCCTCACCGCGCCGCTGGGATCCCTCCTGGAGTCGGCCGGCTTCCACGCCACGCCCCGGGGGCTGCGGCTGCGCGCCCCCTGACCCGCCGCGCGCCTCACCGGGTCCCGCGCCGCCGCCCGCGCGGCCGGGTCCACGGCACGCAGTGCACCGGCAGCAGGCTCAGCCCCCACCCGGCGGCCGCCAGCGCCTCCACCGGCCCCGCGCCCGCGGGCCCGGTGCCCAGCCGGTACGCCGTCCAGGACCACACCCCGGCCGTCACGAGGGCGGCCAGCCGGACGGCCGCCCGCCGCGCACCGCCCCGCCGGAGCCCGGAGGGGCGCACCGCTCCGCGCCCGCGCGACGAAGTGCCCACCGGGTGCCGCGTCAGCCGGACGCTCCGGCGTCCTCGCCGCGCAGCCGCGCCAGTTCGGCCTCCAGTTCCGCGATCGTGCGGTCGCGCCGGTGGAGTTCGACGATCACCCGCTGCTCGCCCTCGCGCGCGCCCTCCTGGAAGACGCTGCGCACGAAGGCGCCGGCCGCCCGCCGGTCGAGCTCGGAGACCAACATGAGCTCGTTCGTGAAGCGGATCACCGGGTGCTCGTCCATGCCCCCAGGAGACCGCGCCGCCCCCGGGTCCGCCACCCGGGGCCCGCTCAGGCGTTCTCCGCCTGGAACATCCAGTGGTGCTTCTCGAGGTCCGCGGTGAGCCCGATGAGGATGTCCTGACTGACCGGGTCGGGGTCGCCGGTGTCGCGGATGCGCCGACGCATCCGGGTGATGACGGCGTCGAGCGCGTCGACCAGGAGCCGCACCACGTCCACGTCCTTGGTCCAGCCGCCGCCGAGCGGGGCGATGCCACTGGTTCCGGCCACGGTGTCGGCCCGTCCGTCGGGGGCGACGCCGATGGCCGAGGCGCGCTCGGCGACGGTGTCGGCGTGCTGCCGCGCGCTGGCCACGACGTCGTCGAGCTGCAGGTGCACCGAGCGGAAGCGCGGGCCCACGATCGTCCAGTGGACCTGCTTGGCGACGAGCGAGAGGTCCACGAGATCGACGAGCGCGCCTTGGAGGGCCTCACCGACGGTCTTGCGGTCCTGTTCCGGCAACGGGCTCTTCACGACAGACATGTGCTTCTCCTTTGCCGTCGGTCCCGGATTTCGCTTTCGTCCGTTCCACCACCATCGCACAGCACCCGGAATCGGGCCGGAGTGGAGAAAACCGACCGGAAATGCCGCTGCACGCCCGGACATACGCCCCGAATACGCCCCTCGATACGTCCCCGGAAAACACCGGTCCCCGCAGGTCCTCAACGGACCGGCGGGGACCGGGAACAGCAGTTGACCGGCTGGGCTTCAGGCCGCGACCACGTCGACGGCCTCCGCGGGCGCCTTGATGGTCACGCGCTCGCCCGGGACGCCGGTCACGGACGTCACCGACACCGGGTTGAACATCGGCCGCATCGGCGCGGGTACCGGCTCGCTCGCCGCCGCCGACTGCGCCAGCTCGGCGAGCGACAGCTCGTCACTCACCTCGCGCATGACCTCGGACATCCGTACGTCCAGAGCGTCGCAGATTGCGGAGAGAAGCTCGGAGGACGCCTCTTTCTGCCCCCGCTCGACCTCGGAGAGGTAACCGAGCGAGACCCGGGCCGATGAGGAGACCTCGCGCAGAGTGCGGCCCTGGCGTTGGCGCTGCCGACGCAGCACGTCACCGAGCAGGCGACGGAGCAGAATCATCGGTGGCTCCCTCCTTGGACCGCGAATCCGGATCCTTCACGCCCCACCGTACCGCCTCGGGGTGCGGCCGTGCGGGGAGCTATGTCGTGTTCACTCAGGGCTGCAAACATCCATTCCCCCCTTGTGTTCCGTATCCTTTGCCCCCGCGTTCGCCGTCAATTCGTCCCGCAGGAGCGCGAGGACCGCTCGGACACTTTCTGTCCGAATCGATTCCCTGTCGCCGTCCAATGACAGCCTCCGCACGGCGCAGTCGCCGTGCGGACCGGCCGCGGCGACGAAGACCGTCCCGACCGGCCGGCCGTCCTGGGGCCCGGGCCCGGCGACGCCGGTGGTGGCCAGGCCCCAGTCGGCGCCCAGCAGGCCGCGCACGCCCCGGGCCATCTGCCGCGCGACCTCGGCGTCCACCGCTCCGCGGTCGGCCAGCAGGTGTCCGTCCACTCCCAGGACGTCGCGCTTGACCTCGGTCGCGTAGGCGGTCACCGAGCCGCGCACCGCCCGGGAGGCCCCCGGAACGGCGGTGAGGGCCGCCGCGACCAGACCGCCGGTCAGCGACTCGGCGACGGCCACCGTCCGGCCCCCGGTGATCAGCGCGGCCAGGACGCCGGCCGCGTCCGCGCTCACCGCCCGGACTCCGCGGTCGCCGCCCTCCTGCGCAGGACGACGGCCTGCCGGATGTAGTCCAGGCCGGTCAGGACCGTCAAGACCACGGCCACCGCCATCACCCAGAAGCGCACCGTGGCCAGCGGCCCCTCCAGGGCGAGGATGTACATCCCCGTGGCCACCCCCTGGGCGAGCGTCTTCAGCTTGCCGCCCCGGCTGGCCGGGATGACACCGTGCTTGATCACCCAGAACCGCATCAGCGTGATGCCCACCTCGCGGGCGAGGATCACGCCGGTGACCCACCAGTGCAGGAGGCCCAGGCCGGAGAGGCAGATCAGCGCCGCGCCCATGATCGCCTTGTCGGCGATGGGGTCGGCGATCTTGCCGAAGTCGGTGACCAGGTTGTACGTCCGCGCCAGATGCCCGTCGAAGAGATCGGTGATCATGGCGATGGCGAAGGCGGCCCAGGCGAACGAGCGCCAGACCGGGTCGTGCCCGCCGTTGTGGAGCATCAGCAGGACGAATCCGGGCACCAGGAACAGCCGGACCATGGTGAGGATGTTGGCGATGTTCCACAGCCGGACCGGCCGTACGCCCGGCGCCGGGGCGGGACGGCCCGCGGCCGATGCCGGGACTCCGCTCATCTGCCCGCCTCCTCGGTACACCCGCCGTCCCCGACGGGCTCGGCGACGAGGTCGACCCCCTCGCTCGCGACGACCTTCGCGACGACCATGCGACCGGGACCGGGCACGTCCGCGAGGCCCTCGGTGACGAGCCGGACCTGGCCGTCGGTCTCGGGCGCCTGGTGGGCGGCCCGGCCGATGACGCCGTCCTCGTCGTCCACGCGATCGACCAGTACCTCGATTGTCTCTCCGATCCGGTCCTCGGCGCGCTGCGCGGTCAGCTCCTCCGCCAGCCGCGAGACGCGCGCCAGCCGCTCGGCGACGACGTCGGGGTCCACCTTGTCCTCGTAGGTCGCGGCCTCGGTGCCGTCCTCGTCGGAGTAGCCGAAGACGCCGATGGCGTCCAGCCGGGCGCCCGTGAGGAAGCGCTCCAGCTCGGCGACGTCCTCCTCGGTCTCGCCGGGGAAGCCGACGATGAAGTTGGAACGGGCGCCCGCCTGGGGGGCCTTGGCGCGGATCGTGTCCAGCAGCTCCAGGAAGCGGTCGGTGTCGCCGAAGCGGCGCATCGCGCGCAGCACGGCGGGCGCCGAGTGCTGGAAGGAGAGGTCGAAGTACGGGACGACCTTCTCGGTCGAGGTCAGCGCGTCGATCAGGCCGGGCCGCAGCTCGGCCGGCTGGAGGTAGCTGACCCGGATCCGCTCCAGGCCGTCCACCGCCGCCAGCTCCGGCAGCAGGGTCTCCAGCAGCCGGATGTCGCCGAGGTCCTTGCCGTAGGAGGTGTTGTTCTCGGAGACCAGCATGATCTCCTTCACACCCTGCTCCGCCAGCCAGCGGGCCTCGCCGAGCACGTCGGAGGGGCGGCGGGAGATGAACGAGCCGCGGAAGGAGGGGATCGCGCAGAACGAGCAGCGCCGGTCGCAGCCGGAGGCCAGCTTGACGGAGGCCACCGGGCTGGCGCCGAGCCGGCGGCGCAGCGGGGCCCGGGGCCCGGAGGCGGGGGCGACGCCCTCCGGCAGGTCCTCGGGGGAGGTGTCCTGGGCGTGGCCGGGCAGGGCCACGGCGGTGGCGCCCTGACGCTCGGCGGGGCTGATCGGCAGCAGCTTGCGCCGGTCGCGCGGGGTGTGGGCGGCGTGGATGCCGCCGGAGAGGATCGTCTGCAGGCGGTCGGAGATGTCGGCGTAGTCGTCAAAGCCCAGGACGCCGTCCGCCTCCGGCAGCGCGTCCGCCAGCTCCTTGCCGTACCTCTCGGCCATGCAGCCGACGGCGACCACGGCCTGGGTGCGGCCCTGGTCCTTGAGGTCGTTGGCCTCCAGGAGGGCGTCGACGGAGTCCTTCTTCGCGGCTTCGACGAAGCCGCAGGTATTCACGACGGCGACATCGGCGTCGGCGGCGTCCTCGACGAGGTCCCAGCCGTCCGCCGCCAAGCGGCCTGCCAGCTCCTCCGAGTCCACCTCGTTACGGGCGCAGCCAAGTGTGACAAGAGCGACGGTACGGCGTTCGGGCATAGGGCTCAGCCTACTTTGTCCGGACGCCGCTTCCGTTGCCGAGTGGCCGCCGGGTGCGGAGAGCCTGGTCACCCGGCGGCCCTCCGTCGGCCGGAGGGTCCCGTTCCGCCGCCGCTCAGCCGGCGGCGGGGTCGCCCCGGGTGTAGCTGAGGCGCTGGACCTGCCCGTCGTCGCCGACGTTCTTGATCTCCTTGCCGTTCACGAACAGCTGGACGGCGCCGGCGTTGCCGAGCACCAGGTCGATCCGGTTGCTGTCGGTGAAGGTCTTGGAGGCCCCACGCCTGAGCACGCCCTCGTCGAGCAGCTTGCCGTTGTGGTCCTTGGCCGACATCCAGGTCTGGTCCCGCTCGGCGGTGAGCTTGACCGTGACCTTGTTGGCCGGGGCACCGGCGACCGCGCTGTCGGACGGCTCGGGCTTCTTGGCGTCGGCCTTGCCCGGGGGCGCCTTGGCGGGGGCCTTCGACGGCTTGGCCGACGCCTGGCCCGCCTCGGCGGCGTTGTCCTGGCTCTTGGCCCCGCCGTTGAAGAGCGTGAATCCGACGAAGCCGACGACCGCGACGATCGCCGCGACCATGGCGGCGGTCCAGTTGGGCCGCCGGGGCTCGGGCCGGATGCGCTCGGCGTCGAAGACCGGCGCCGCCCGGCTCGGCCGGGGACGCCCGCCGTGCTCGGCGTCGTACTGCTCGATGAGCCGCGTGGGATCGAGGCCGGCGGCGCGCGCCAGCGTGCGGATATGTCCTCGGGCGTAGACGTCCCCACCACAACGGGAGAAGTCGTCCTGTTCGATCGCATGCACGATCGGAACGCGTACGCGAGTGGTCGAACTGATCTCGTCGACGGTCAGTCCGGCGTTGATGCGGGCCTGTTGGAGAGCGCGGCCGATGGAGGGCCGTTCGTCCTCCGGGGGTGAGTTGCCGATGGACACGTGGGCGCCTTTCGAGCGTGCAGCCACCTGCTGGAAGTTCAGTCTAGGGGGGACGCAAAAGCGTCCGGCAAGCGGGAAGGCCGACTTTGTAGGCCATCAGAAGGCTCTGCGGTACCGGCTGCGGCACATCGCTGCTCCCCTCCCTCCTCACCCCTGCGCGCCCGCCCGGGAGAAACGGTTGACCAGGGCGTCCACCCGCCGTCAGGCTCCGGCGTCCCCGCGGATGAGTGCGAGCGCCCCGTCCAGTTCGTCCGGCTTGACGAGCACGTCGCGGGCCTTGGAGCCCTCGCTCGGACCCACGATGTTGCGCGACTCCATCAGGTCCATGAGCCTGCCCGCCTTGGCGAATCCCACACGCAGTTTGCGCTGGAGCATCGACGTCGAGCCGAACTGGGTGGAGACGACCAGCTCGGCCGCCTGGCACAACAGATCGAGGTCGTCACCGATGTCCTCGTCGATCTCCTTCTTCTGCGCCGTGCCGACCGTGACGTCGTCCCGGAAGACGGGCGCCATCTGGTCCTTGCAGTGCTGGACGACGGTGGAGACCTCGGCCTCGGTCACGAAGGCGCCCTGCATGCGGATCGGCTTGTTCGCGCCCATCGGCAGGAACAGGCCGTCGCCCTTGCCGATCAGCTTCTCGGCGCCGGGCTGGTCCAGGATGACGCGGCTGTCGGCGAGCGAGGACGTGGCGAAGGCGAGCCGGGAGGGCACGTTGGCCTTGATGAGGCCGGTGACGACGTCCACGGACGGCCGCTGGGTGGCCAGCACCAGGTGGATGCCGGCGGCCCGGGCGAGCTGGGTGATGCGCACGATCGAGTCCTCGACGTCGCGCGGGGCGACCATCATCAGGTCGGCGAGCTCGTCCACGATGACCAGCAGGTACGGATAGGGCGCCAGCTCGCGGCCGCTGCCCTCGGGGGGCTTGACCTTGCCCTCGCGCACCGCCGCGTTGAAGTCGTCGATGTGCCGGTAGCCGTAGGCCGCCAGGTCGTCGTAGCGCAGGTCCATCTCACGCACCACCCACTGGAGGGCCTCGGCGGCCCGCTTGGGGTTGGTGATGATCGGCGTGATCAGGTGCGGGATGCCCTCGTACGCGGTCAGTTCGACGCGCTTGGGGTCGACCAGCACCATCCGTACGTCCTCGGGGGTGGCCCGGATCATCAGCGAGGTGATCAGGCAGTTGATGCACGAGGACTTGCCGGAGCCGGTGGCGCCCGCGACGAGGATGTGCGGCATCTTCGCCAGGTTGGCCATGACGTAGCCGCCCTCGACGTCCTTGCCCAGCGCCACGAGCATGGGGTGGTCGTCGCCGGCGGCGTCCGCGAGCCGCAGCACGTCGCCCAGGTTGACCATTTCCCGGTCGGTGTTGGGGATCTCGATGCCGACGGCGGACTTGCCGGGGATGGGGCTGATGATGCGGACGTCCGGGCTGGCCACGGCGTAGGCGATGTTCTTGGTGAGCGCGGTGATGCGCTCGACCTTGACCGCCGGGCCCAGCTCGACCTCGTAGCGGGTGACCGTCGGGCCGCGGGTGAAGCCGGTGACGGCCGCGTCCACCTTGAACTCCGCGAACACCGTGGTCAGCGAGGCCACTATGGCGTCGTTGGCGGCACTGCGGGCCTTGCCCGGTCCGCCGCGCTCCAGCAGGTCGAGGGAGGGCAGGGCGTAGGTGATGTCCCCCGCGAGCTGGAGCTGCTCGGCCCGCGGCGGCAGTCCGGCCGGGGGCTCCGGGGCGGGCTTGGTGAGGTCCGGTACGGAGCCGTCCGTCCGGGCACCGCGCGCCGGCACCGGGACGGTGCGCTCGTCCTCCTGGGTGATGCCGTTGCTGAGCCCGGCGAGGAGCGGCGAGGGCTGCACCCCGTGCAGCACGGCCCCGTCCAGCGAGGCCGCGGCGGCGGCCGCCACATCCACAGCGTCCGACGACGGCTTCCTGGGCCGGCGCCGCTTGGCGAGCGCCTCCTCCTCGGCGCTCTCCGCATCGGCCTGCGCCGCCGGCGTGCGCCGGGGGCGCTTGGGCCTGGCCGGGGTCTCGCGCCAGTCGGCGTCGTACTCCCCCGCGTAACGGTGCGCGTCCTCGTCCTCGTACTCGCCGGGCAGCGGCTCGATCACCCCGAGCCGGATCCCCAGCTGCCGCAGCCGCCGGGGGATCGCGTTGACCGGAGTGGCCGTGACGACCAGCAGCCCGAAGACCGTGAGCAGCACCAGCAGCGGTACGGCCAGGACCTGGCCGACCGTGAACAGCAGCGGTTTCGAGGCGGCCCAGCCGATCAGGCCGCCGGCGTCCTGGAGCGCCTGCGTCCCCTCGCCTCGGCCGGGTGCCCCGCAGGCGATGTGGACCTGGCCCAGGACGCCGAGGACCAGCGCGGACAGGCCAATGACGATGCGTCCGTTGGCCTCGGGGCGCTCGGGGTGGCGGAAGAGCCGCATCGCGATGATGCCGAGGAGTATCGGCACGACCAGGTCGAGGCGGCCGAAGGCACCGGTGACGAGCAGCTTCACCAGGTCGCCCACCGGGCCTTCGAGGCTGGACCAGGTGCCGGCCGCGACGACCAGGGCGAGGGCGAGCAGCAGCAGCGCGAGCCCGTCCTTGCGGTGGGCGGGGTCCAGGTTGCGGGCGCCGCGTCCCATGCCCCGGAACAGCGCGCCGACGCCGTGCGCCACCCCGCGTCCGGCGCGGCCCGCGACGGACGGCCTGGGCGCCGCCTTGGCGGCGGCCTTCCTGGCCGGTGCCTTCTTGGCGGGC
This sequence comes from Streptomyces sp. AV19, assembly GCF_015999245.1. Lineage (GTDB taxonomy): Bacteria > Actinomycetota > Actinomycetes > Streptomycetales > Streptomycetaceae > Streptomyces. The sequence goes on from NZ_JAEAMR010000022.1 coordinate 725,282, forward strand.
GGCCGGGCGGCGGCCTTCTTCGCGGGTGCCTTCTTGGCAGGCGCCTTCTTCGCGGGGCTCCCGGCGCGTCCGGCGCGCTGCTTGGAGGTGCCCGCCGTGCTCTGGGAACCCTTGCCGGACGTACGTGAGGCCATGGTGCCGAGATTACCGTCGTCCGCCGGAGGGGACACGTGGGCCCAGGCGTTCACCCATGTGTGTGACGCTGCCTCAGCGCATGGACTGACGCCGCATCACCCATGGGACGGCTCGTCAGCTCTGTGACGCCACCGGGGGAACGCTGCTGCCCGCGCCCGGCTCCAGGGCGTCCAGCGCCCGCCGCAGCCCGTTGAGCTTGCGCTCCAGATGGGCGGCGGTGGCGACGGCCGCGGCGTCGGCGGACTCGTCCAGCTGTTTGGACAGCGCCTCGGCCTGCTCCTCGACCGCGGCCAGCCGGGCCGACAGCTCGGCGAGCAGCCCCGCGGTCTCCGGCGGCTCGCCGGACGCTGCGCGGCCGCCCTGGCCGCTCTCCATCTGCAGCCGCAGCAGCGACGCCTGCTCGCGCAGCTGGCAGTTCTTCATGTAGAGCTCGACGAAGACCGAGACCTTGGCGCGCAGCACCCAGGGGTCGAAGGGCTTGGAGATGTAGTCCACCGCGCCGGCCGCGTAGCCGCGGAAGGTGTGGTGCGGGCCGTGGTTGATCGCGGTGAGGAAGATGATCGGGATGTCCCGGGTCCTCTCCCGCCGCTTGATGTGCGCCGCGGTCTCGAAGCCGTCCATGCCAGGCATCTGGACGTCCAGCAGGATCACCGCGAAGTCGTCCGTCAGCAGCGCCTTGAGCGCCTCCTCCCCTGACGATGCCCGCACCAGTGTCTGATCGAGCGCCGAGAGGATGGCCTCCAGCGCGAGCAGATTTTCCGGCCGGTCATCGACCAGGAGGATCTTGGCCTTCTGCACCATGGCCCGTCCTCCTCGCCCCGGAAGTGCACCGGGCGCCGCCCCAGGGGACGACTCCCTTGCGCCGCCCGTCCTTGTGCCGGTCATGGTAGCCGCACCCCGCCCGTCACCACACCCTGTCACCACGATGTCACTGCGCACGGAGAGGAAACGCGGCAGGGGACGTGAAAGTTCCCGGAATGCCGCGGTCCCACACGTCATCGACCACAGTCGGTCGGCAAACCATCGTTGACCGGTCGGCCAGTTGTCACTCTGCGCGCATCCACTGCTTCATCACCGCCAGCAGTTGATCAGTGTCAACCGGCTTGGTGACATAGTCGGAAGCCCCGGCGTCGATGCTCTTCTCCCGGTCGCCCTTCATCGCCTTCGCGGTGAGCGCGATGATCGGCAGTGCGGCGAACTGCGGCATCTTGCGGATCGCGGCCGTCGTGGCGTAGCCGTCCATCTCCGGCATCATGATGTCCATCAGGACCACCACCACGTCGTCGTGCTGCTCCAGCACCTCGATCCCCTCGCGCCCGTTCTCCGCGTAGAGCACCGTCAGTCCGTGCTGTTCCAGCACGCTGGTGAGCGCGAACACATTGCGGATGTCGTCGTCGACGATCAGGACCTTCTCCCCGTGGAAGCCGACGGCCCCCGCGGCACTGCCCTCGCCGACCTCCACCCAGGACTCCTGCGGCGCCGCCGGCGCCGCGGCCGCGCCCCGGCCCGCGCCCGGACGGTCCGCGGGGTCCTGCGCGGGCGCGGCGGCCTGCTGCTGCGCGGCCCTCCGGCGGCGCAGGAACAGCCCGGCCGCACCGCGCGCCGGCACCTCGGGCCCCTGCTCCTCGTCCGCCACGGGCGCGCCCGCCGGAAGCGCCCGCAGGTCGCTCGTGCCGGCCTCGGGCAGCTGCTGCGGGTAGCCCTCCAGCGGCAGTTCGGCCGCGTTGAGCGGCAGGTAGAGGGTGAAGGTCGAGCCCCGGCCCGGCTCGCTCGCCGCGTGGATCTCGCCGCCCAGCAGCCGGGCGATCTCCCGGCTGATCGACAGACCGAGCCCCGTCCCGCCGTACTTGCGGCTCGTCGTCCCGTCGGCCTGCTTGAACGCCTCGAAGATGACCCGCATCTTGCTGGCCGCGATGCCGATGCCGGTGTCCGTGACCGAGAAGGCGATCAGCTCGCCGTCGGCGTCGCGCAGCGCGCCCGCCTCCAGCAACTGCTCGCGGATGGAGTCCGGGACGTCCGCGCCCGCCGGCCGGATGACCAGTTCGACGGCGCCGGAGTCGGTGAACTTCACCGCGTTCGACAGCAGGTTGCGCAGCACCTGGAGCAGCCGCTGCTCGTCGGTGTGCAGGGTGGCGGGCAGCTCCGGCGAGACCCGGACGGAGAAGTCCAGGCCCTTCTCCGCGGTCAGCGGCCGGAACGTGGCCTCCACGTAGTCGACCAGCTGCACCAGGGCGATGCGGGTCGGGCTGACGTCCATCTTGCCCGCCTCGACCTTCGACAGGTCCAGGATGTCGTTGATCAGCTGGAGCAGGTCGGAGCCGGCCCCGTGGATCGTCTCGGCGAACTCGACCTGCTTCGGCGAGAGGTTGCCGTCCGCGTTGTCCGCGAGCAACTTCGCCAGGATCAGCAGCGAGTTGAGCGGCGTGCGCAGCTCGTGCGACATGTTGGCCAGGAACTCGGACTTGTAGCGCATCGAGACGGCGAGCTGCTCGGCGCGCTCCTCCAGCACCTGCCGGGCCTCTTCGATCTCGGTGTTCTTGACCTCGATGTCCCGGTTCTGCCGGGCCAGCCGCTCGGACTTCTCCTCCAGCTCGGCGTTGGAGATCTCCAGTGCCTTCTGCCGGTTCTCCAGCTCGGCCGACCGCTCCCGCAACTGCTCGGTCAGCTCCTGCGACTGCTTGAGCAGCATCTCCGTCTTGGTGTTGACGCTGATGGTGTTGACGCTGGTGCCGATCATCTCGGCGATCTGGCTGAGGAAGTCCTTCTGGATCTGCGCGAACTGCTGGAAGGACGCCAGCTCGATGACGCCGAGCACCTGCCCCTCGAACAGCACCGGCAGCACGATGACGTGCGCCGGCGGCGCCTCCCCCAGCCCGGAGGCGATCTTCAGGTAGCCGGTGGGCACGTTCTCCACGAGGATCGTGCGCTTCTCCTTGGCCGCCGTGCCGATCAGCGACTCGCCCGGCCGGAAGGAGGTGGGCATCGAGCCCATGGAGTAGCCGTACGAACCGAGCATCCGCAGCTCGTACGCGTCCTCCCCGCTGCCGCCGTCCTGCCCCGCGGTCGGCATGGCCAGGAAGAACGCCCCGTGCTGCGCCGAGACGACCGGGGTCAGCTCGCTCATGATGAGCTGGGCGACGTCCTCCAGGTCGCGGCGGCCCTGCATCAGTCCGGAGATGCGGGCCAGGTTGCCCTTGAGCCAGTCCTGTTCCTTGTTGGCGAGCGTGGTCTCGCGCAGGTTGGCGATCATCGTGTTGATGTTGTCCTGGAGTTCCAGGATCTCGCCGGCCGCGGCGACGTCGATCCGCAGGTTGAGGTCGCCGCGGGTCACCGCCGTGGCGACCTCGGCGATGGCCCGCACCTGACGGGTGAGGTTGCCGGCCATCTCGTTGACGGACTCGGTCAGGTCGCGCCAGACGCCGTCCACGTCGCGCACCCGCGCCTGGCCGCCCAGCTGGCCCTCCGTCCCCACCTCGCGGGCCACCCGCGTCACTTGGTCGGCGAAGGAGGACAGCTGGTCCACCATCGTGTTGATGGTCGTCTTGAGCTGGAGGATCTCACCGCGGGCATCGATGTCGATCTTCTTGGTGAGGTCGCCCTGCGCGATGGCGGTGGTGACCATCGCGATGTTGCGGACCTGGCCGGTCAGGTTGGACGCCATCGAGTTCACCGACTCGGTGAGGTCCTTCCAGGTGCCGCTGGCCCCGGGCACCCGGGCCTGGCCGCCCAGGATGCCGTCGGTGCCGACCTCCCGGGCCACCCGCGTGACCTCGTCGGCGAACGACGACAGCGTGGTCACCATGGTGTTGACGGTGTCGGCGAGCTGCGCGACCTCGCCCCTGGCCTCGACGGTGACCTTCTTGGTCAGGTCGCCGTTGGCGACCGCGCCGGCCACCTGGGAGATGCTCCGCACCTGGCTGGTCAAGTTGGTGGCCATCAGGTTGACGTTGTCGCTGAGGTCCTTCCAGATGCCGGTGGCGTCGCGCACCCGCGCCTGGCCGCCCAGCTGCCCCTCGGTGCCCACCTCGCGGGCCACCCGGGTCACCTGTTCCGCGAAGTCCGAGAGCTGGTCGACCATCGTGTTCACGGTGGTGACCAGTTCGAGGATCTCGCCCTTGGCGTCCACCGTGATCTTCTTGGAGAGGTCGCCCATGGCGACCGCGGTGGTGACCTCGGCGATGTTGCGCACCTGGGAAGTCAGGTTGTTCGCCATGAAGTTGACGGACTGGGTGAGGTCCTTCCAGGTGCCCGAGACACCCTGCACCTCCGCCTGACCGCCCAGGATGCCCTCGGTGCCCACCTCGCGGGCCACCCGCGTGACCTGCTCGGCGAACGAGGACAACTGGTCGACCATGGTGTTGAGGGTGTTCTTCAGCTCCAGGATCTCGCCCCGGGCATCCACGTCGATCTTCTGCGACAGATCGCCCCGCGCCACCGCCGTGGCGACTTGCGCGATGTTGCGGACCTGGGCCGTCAGGTTGCCCGCCATGCCGTTGACGGAATCGGTCAGGTCGCGCCAGACGCCCGCGACGCCGGGTACCTGCGCCTGGCCGCCCAGCCGGCCGTCGGTGCCGACCTCCCGGGCCACGCGGGTGACCTGCTCGGCGAAGGCCGACAGCTGGTCGACCATCGTGTTGATGGTGTTCTTCAGCTCCAGGATCTCGCCCCGGGCATCCACGTCGATCTTCTGCGACAGGTCACCGCGCGCCACCGCGGTCGTCACCTGGGCGATCTGCCGCACCTGCGAGGTGAGGTTGCCCGCCATGAAGTTGACCGAGTCGGTCAGCTCCTTCCAGGTGCCGCTGACGCCGGGCACCCGGGCCTGCCCGCCCAGTCGGCCCTCCGTGCCCACGTCCCGTGCCATGCGCGTGACCTGGTCGGCGAAGGCCGACAGCTGATCGACCATGGTGTTGACGGTGTTCTTCAACTGGAGCATCTCGCCGGACACTTCGACGGTGACCTTCTGCCCCAGATCACCGTTGGCCACCGCCGTCGTCACCTGGGCGATGTTGCGCACCTGCCCGGTGAGGTTGCGGAAGGCCGTGTTGACGGAATCGGTGAGGTCCTTCCACGTGCCCGCCGCGCCCGCCACCGCGGCCTGGCCGCCGAGTTCGCCCTCGACGCCGATCTCCCGTGCCACCCGCGTCACTTCGGCGCTGAACGACTGGAGCTGGTCCACCATCGAGTTGACGGTGTTCTTCAACTCCAGCATTTCGCCGGAGACATCGACGGTGACCTTCTGCCCCAGATCGCCATTGGCGACGGCCGTGGTCACCTGGGCGATGTCCCGCACCTGGGCGGTGAGGTTGCGGAACGCGTTGTTGACCGAATCCGTGAGGTCCTTCCACGTCCCCGCCGCGCCCGGCACCTGCGCCTGCTCGCCCAGCCGCCCCTCGGCGCCGATCTCGCTGGCCACCCGCGTCACCTCGTCGGCGAAGGTACGCAGCGTCTCGGTCATCTGGTTGATCGTCTCGGCGAGCTGGGCGATCTCGCCCCGCGCGCTCACCGTGACCTTCCGCGACAGATCTCCGTTGGCGACCGCCGTCGTCACCTCCGCGATCCCCCGCACCTGGGCGGTGAGGTTCCCGGCCATGAGATTGACGGAATCGGTGAGGTCCTTCCAGACGCCGGCCACACCCGGCACCCGGGCCTGCCCGCCGAGCTCGCCCTCGGTACCGACCTCCCGGGCCACCCGTGTCACTTCCGAGGCGAAGGAGGAGAGCTGGTCGACCATCGTGTTGACGGTGTTCTTCAGCTCCAGCATCTCCCCGGCCACATGAACCGTGACCTTCCGGGACAGATCACCCTTCGCCACCGCCGTCGTCACCAACGCGATATCACGCACCTGAGCGGTGAGTCGCGAGGCCATCGTGTTGACGGAGTCCGTGAGATCCTTCCACGAACCCGACATTCCACGTACTCGGGCCTGCCCGCCGAGCTTCCCCTCGGTGCCGACCTCGCTGGCCACCCGCGTCACCTCGTCGGTGAACGCCGAGAGCTGGTCCACCAGCCCGTTGACCGTCCGCCCCACCTTGAGGAACTCACCGCGCAGCGGGTGCGCCGTCCCGTCCGCCGCCTGGGAGCGCAGGTCCATCCGCTGCTCCAGGTCGCCCTCGGCAACCGCCGACAGCACCCGGCCGACCTCGGAGACCGGCCGCACCAGGTCGTCGACCAGGGCGTTCGACGCGTCGATCGCCGCCGCCCAGGCCCCTTCGCACCCGCCGACCTCCAGCCGCTCGGTGAGCTTGCCCTCCCGCCCGACGACCCGGCGCACCCGCGCCAGCTCCCCGGTCAGCTGGAGGTTGCGGTCGGCGACCTCGTTGAAGACCGCCGCGACCTCCGACAACACCCCGTCACCCGAGACCGTCAGCCGCTTGCGGAAGTTTCCGTCCCGCATCGCCTCCAGTGCCGACAGCAGCCGGTGCAGGGCCGCCGTGTCCACCTCGGTCGTCCCATTGGGCCGGGACCGTCCGCCCTTCGCGCGCGCGCTCGTGCCCCGCGTCGCTCCGCCAGACTCCACCGTGTCCCTCCCGCAGGGTCGCTGATCCTCGTCGGGTTTTCGCTTCCAGCTTTCCCAGTGTTTCACCCGAGCGCACCGGAGCGGCTGCCCGTCAGAGCGTAACCAGCTGGCAGGCGACTCGTTAAAGCCGAACAGATAACCTGCCCGGCGCCCCTCCATGAGCCGCACATCCCGGCGGCACTCCCCGGACCCACAGGACACGACACCGCGGACCACCCCACATCCGCCGGCTTCCTCGGACCCCGGCGGCCCCCTTCTCCCCCGGCATTACGGGCGGAAAGCGCGTACGGCCGTGTCCCCGCATTCACTCCCGGCCGGGGTACGTGCCCGCAGCACAGTTGCTATGGGTGCGGTGTCCCCCAGGGAAATGCAGTACCCGGCTCCGTTCCCCATCGCCCCTGCCGACGGTTTAGCCTGGCGGACGAATCGCCGTCATGAGAATCGGGCACAGGACTCGGGGGAGCGATGAGAGGCCAATGGGGAGTGCTGTGATCACCGCGCGGGCAACCGCCACCTTCGAGCCGGTCGGGCGATCCGTCGCCGCGGCCCGTGCCTTCGTCCGCGACACACTGCAGGGGTGGGGATTTCCCGACATCATCGACGACGCCGTCGTCCTGACCAGCGAACTGGTCACCAACGCCGTCGTCCACGCCGGCACCTCCGCCGAGGTGCTCTGCGTCCGCACCGACTCCGGGGTCCGCATCGAGGTCAGCGACCGCTATCCCGAGCGGGAGCTGCCGCTCCAGTCCCCGGCCCGGCAGTTCGGCGGCATCGACCGCGAGGGCGGCCGGGGACTGATGCTCTGCACGGCCCTCGCCGCCCGCTGGGGCGTCGAGTACGGCTCCACCCACAAGAAGGTGTGGTTCCGACTCGACCTCGACGACCGCCCCGCCGGCACCCGCTCGGCCGGCCCGGCCCTCCCCGTGGCCGCCCTCCCGCTCGCCGACCCCCGGGTGCGCGTCGCCGTCATCCAGATCGACGGCACCGGACACATCAGCGTCTGGAACGAGGACGCGGAGCATATCTTCGGCTACGGCGCGGAGCAGGTCACCGGCAAGCCCCTCGCCGACCTCGCCGCCTGGCCGCACACCCCCGGCACCTCCACCGGCATCGCGGAGGCCCTGCGGCTCTCCCGCTGGGAGGGGTCGTACGGTATAAGGGGCGCCGACGGCCGCGTCATCCCCGTCTACGCCTCCCACCTGCGCGTCCGCGACACCGGCGGCGCCCCCTCGACCGTCTGCCTGCTGGTACGCGACGCCGAGCGCGCCGTGCTGCAGAGCCCGCCGCGCACCACCGGCGGCGACTCCGGCACCGACCGCGCCGGCTCGGCCGACCCCTTCGAGGTCTTCATCGGCTCCCCCGCCCCCGACGACCTCGACGGCCTCCTCCAGCGCACCGTCGAACGCGCCCGCGACATGCTCGACGGCGACTCCGCCTACCTCCTCCTCGCCACCGACGACGAGACCGAACTGGAGGTCCGCGCCTCCACCGGCCTGCCCTCCGCCCGCCAGCGCTTCGCCCGCGTCCCCGTCGAGGCCGGCACCGGCCGCTACGGCTCCGCCCGCATGCCCTCGGTCCACGACGACCTCAACGCGGTTCCCGGCGCCGTTCCCCTGCTGACCGACACCGGGATGCGCTCCGTCGTCACCGTCCCCCTCAAGGTGGAGGGCCGCCTCACCGGCTCGCTCGGCGTCGCCGCAGAGGCCCCGCACCGGTACGGCAACGAGGAGGCCCTGCGCCTCCAGTTCGCCGCCGACCGCATCGCCCTCGCCGTCGAGTCCGCCCGCCTCGGCGAGCTGGAACGGCTGCGCCGCGGCTCCCTCTCCTTCCTCGTCGAGGCCTCCGACCTGCTGGCCGGCACCCTCGACCGGGACCAGACGCTGGCCCTCATGGCCCAGATGACCGTCCCCACCCTCGCCACCTGGTGCGCCGTCTACACGATCGCCGACCAGTCCTCCGAGCCCGAGCTCTCCTATGTGCTGCACGAGGACGAGGACCTGATCGACGGCCTCAAGGCGCTCCTGGTCAAGGTCGCCCCGCCGGACCCCGTCCCCACCCCGGGCGCGCGCCCCTGGCCCGCCCCCTCCCAGGCCGCGCACCGGGGCGCACTGCGCACCTCCCTGCGCACCGTCGGCCTGGCCGGCGACGCGGAGCACTCCCCCGGGCCCGGCATCTCGCTGGCGACGGCGGCCGCGGTGGGCGGCGAGACGGTCGTCCTGCCCCTCGTCGCCCGCAACCGCGTCATCGGCATGCTGACCCTCGGCAAGCCCACCGACGACCACTTCCGCCAGGAGATCCTCGAACTCGCCGAGGACCTCTCCCGCCGCGCCGCCCTCGCCCTGGACAACGCCCGCCTCTACAGCGAGCGCACCGCCATCAGCCAGAGCCTCCAGCGCAGCCTGCTCCCGCCCGGCCTGCCGGACGTGCCCGGCGTGGAGGTCGACGTCATCTACCGGGCGGCCGGCGAGGGCAACGAGGTCGGCGGTGACTTCTACGACCTCTTCCCCATCCGCGACGGCGCCTACGGCTTCGCCATCGGCGACGTCTGCGGCACGGGCCCGGAGGCCGCCGCCGTCACCGGCCTCGCCCGGCACGCCCTGCGCCTGCTCGCCCGCGAGGGCTTCGGCGGCCCGGCGGTGCTGGAGCGGCTCAACGCGGCGATCCTCGACGAGGGTGCCCGCAGCCGCTTCCTCACCCTCCTCTACGGAGAGCTCTGGCCCCAGGAGAACGGCAGCGCCCTGCTCAAGGTCGTCTGCGCCGGGCACCCGCTCCCGCTGCGACTGCGCCAGAACGGCACGGTGGAGGCGGCCGCCGACCCCCAGCCGCTGCTGGGCGTCATGGAGGACCTCGAACTGTACGAGCAGACGGTCACCCTGAACCCCGGCGACGTCCTGCTCTGCGTCACGGACGGCGTCACCGAGCGCCGCGAGGGCACCCGCATGCTGGGGGACGACGGCCTGGCCGACGTCCTCACCACGTGCACGGGCCTGACGGCCGGCGCCGTCTCCGCCCGCATCCTCCGCGCCGTCGAACGCTTCGCGGCGGAACCGGCCTCCGACGACATGGCGATCCTCGCCATGCGGGTCCCGGAGCCGCGGGACGACTGATCGTAGAGATACGAAAAAGGCCCCCGCCATTCGGCGGGGGCCTTTCTTCACAGAGCCCCAAAACGGAATCGAACCGTTGACCTTCTCCTTACCATGGAGACGCTCTGCCGACTGAGCTATTGGGGCCGGCAACGAGATAAAGCATACCTGATGTTCGGACGTACTTTTGCCCGGCCGGACCGCGCTAGGCCGCAGCGCCGTACGGCAGGAGCCCGCCCAGGGAATTGCACGCCGAGACGACCCGGTGGAGTTCACGCCGCGTCATGCCCGCGTCCACCGGCAGGGCGAGGCATTCGTCGACCGCCCGCTCGGTCTGGGGCAGCCTCAACTCCCGCCGGTAAGGCGGCATCCGGTGCACCGGGGCCTTCACGGGCACGTGGCACCGCACTCCCCTGGAACGCAACGCCCGCGCGAAGGCGTCCCGGTCGGGCCTCCCGTTGCCGGGGACACGCACGACGTAGGAGTGATAGCGGTGCTCAACTCCCCCCGGGACGACGGGTGTCAGGACGCCGGTCAACCGGGCGTCGAGGTAGGCGGCGTTGGCCCGACGCCGACGGGCGGCATCGCGATCGGCCGTCGAACCGGCATCGAGCGGCTCGACGTGGTTGATGACAGGCAGGGGACAGGCAGCGGTGACCAGGCGGAGGGCGGCCAGGTCGGCTGGGTGCCCGAAGAGCTCGGCGACGACGATGACGGCGGTACGGGCAGTGATCACGGCGGCGACCGAGGCGGGGGCGAGGCAGTAGCTCGCGGCATCGATGTCCGCGAACACCGGTGTCGCGCCGACGGATCGAACGGCCTCCGCGGCAGCGGCCGTTGCGTACGACGGCACGACGACCTCGTCACCGAGGCCGACGCCGGCCGCCAACAGCAGTTCCTGTGTCCCCATATCTGCGGATGGTGGACGCGAAAGGTTAACCCGACGTAACGCTCCGTACTGCATAACAAAAACAAAAAAGCCCCGGCGTCTGAACCGTAGTTCAAACACCAGAGCTTTTTTGAATGATAGTTCGGCGGCGTCCTACTCTCCCACACGGTCCCCCATGCAGTACCA
>NZ_JAEAMR010000022.1:736197-755230 GCF_015999245.1 Streptomyces sp. AV19
TCCCCGCGGACGCCTGCCAGGGCGTCCGCGGGGACCGGGAGGCGCTCGGGCGGTACTTCGTCCTCGTACCGCCCGTGTGAGCGCCGGGCGGCGTCACTCGTTGCCGAAGCCGTTGCCCGCGATCAGGGCGATGCCGTCGGCGATGTGCGAGAGCTGGTCGTCGCCGTCGTTGATGACCGAGTTGTCGGTGCACTGCTGCATCTGCTGCGACGTGGCGATCGGCACGTCCTGGATCCCGAGGTTGATCAGGATGCCGATGACCGATTGGAGGCCGAGCTTGCCGATGCCCAGGCACGGCTTGTTGAGCGTGCCCTCGATGGCCGTCATCTGTGGGCTTGCCTTGCCCCCGGTGGCGGCGTTCCCGTAACCGGACTTCGCGCCGTTCGCGTTGACGGTGTCCTGCCCGCCGCCGACGGCCATGGCCGGGGTGGCGGTCGCGCCGAGCGCGGATGCCGTCATCGCGGCCGTGACCAGTACCTTCTGCAGCACGTCTGCGCCTTTCGATCGACCAGAGCTCTCCCAGTCGAGAGCACCGTGAGCAACTCGGCGCCTTCCGGGAAGTTCCGGAATGTCACCCCTTCGCACCAGCGGCCGCCCGGCGACCGGCTCGCGCGTACCATCGCCGTCCGGCGCAGGCCGGCGCCCGGTTATTCTGGGCGGATCCGCCGCCGAGCCGGGAGAGAAGTGACCGACGAGTTCGAGGCCCTGCGCCCGATGCTGCTGGGGCTGGCCTACCGGATGCTGGGCAGCATGTGGGACGCCGAGGACGTGGTGCAGGAGGCGTACGTGCGCTGGCTGCGCACCGACCGCGCCGAGGTGCGCGAGCCGAGGGCCTTCCTCGCCACCGTCGTCTCCCGCCTGGCCCTGAACCAGCTCCGTTCCGCGCGGGTCACCCGGGAGTCCTACCCGGGCTCCTGGCTCCCGGAGCCGGTCGCCACGGACACCGCCGGCCCCCTGGACACCGCCGAGCTCCGCGACACCCTCTCCTACGCGACACTCCACCTGATGGAACGTCTCACCCCGCCGGAACGCGCGGTGTTCGTCCTGCGGGACGCCTTCGAGATGCCGTACGAGCAGATCGCCGAGGTCGTCGGCGCCTCCGCCGCCACCTGCCGGCAGACCCACCGCCGCGCCCTCGGCCACCTCGCCGCCGCCCGCAAGCGCGGCCGGCCCTCCCGAGAGGAGCACGAACGCCTGCTCACCCGCTTCCTGGACGCGGCGGCCGGCGGCGATCTCGCCGCGCTCAAGGACCTGTTGAGCGCCGACGTGACCGCCTGGAGCGACGGCGGCGGCAAGGTCCGCGCGGCCCTGCGGCCCATCGTCGGCTTCGACAAGGTCGCGGCGTTCGTCCTCGGGCTGACGCGCAGGCACGAGATCTCCTGGACCCGGATCGTGGACGCCAACGGCCGGCCCGCCGTCCGGCTGGCCTCGGGCGATCGGGAGCAGCTCGTCCTGGCGGACATCCACGACGGCCGCATCCACGCGCTCTACACCGTGCTCAGCCCGGACAAGCTGCAACGCGTGGGCTGAGGGGCGCCGGGCTCAGCCGGCGTCCTCGGACGGGCCCCCGCGGCCGGGGGCGTTGTCGTCGCCGTCCAGGAAATGGCCGCGGACCGCGGCGAGGACGCGGTCCGACAGCTCGTCACCGGCGCAGGCGCGGGACAGGATCACCGCGCCGACCATGGCGGAGAGTTCGACGAGTACGGACTCCCCGTCCGCCCCGGCGTCACCGGACCGGCCCTCCAGCCGCCCCATGCCGTCGATCAGATTCCGCAGGCCGTCGGTGAAGGCCGCGCGCAGCGGGGCACCGGGTTCCGCGCGCGCGGCGTCCACCGCCAGCGCCGTGGCGGGGCACCCCAGGGCGGGGTTGTCGCGGTGCAGGGCGGACAGATAGGCCGTCAGGAAGGCGGTCCGGGCGGGGACATCGCCCGTGGCGTGCTCCTCGGCGAGGTCCTCCAGGGCCGCGAGGCGCTCGGCGAACGCGGCCGAGCACGCCCGGGCGACGAGGTCGTCCTTCGAGGCGAAGTGGCGGTAGAACCCGCCGTGGGTCAGCCCGGCCGCCGCCATCACCTGCGGAACGCTCACCTTGCCGGCGCCGCGCTCGCGCACCAGCCTCGACGTGGCCGCGACGACTTCCTCGCGGTGCCGCTCGGCCTCGGCCCGGGACGCTCGGGGCATGCTCTGCACTTCCTTCCGTGGCCTTGCCGGACCCGGGGACGGGGGCCGGCGCTGCGCCAAGGATACTTCCGCTCCCGCTATAGATGATGCTTATAATCTATTCACTCGTTGCCGAAGGGGGTCGGACATGGTCGCAATCGATGGTTCCGTGGTGCTGGTGACCGGTGGTCAGCGCGGGATCGGCAAGGCACTGGCCGAGGCGCTTTTGCGCCGTGGGGCGGCGAAGGTCTACGCGACCGCGCGGAAACCCGGCCCCACGGGGGACCCGCGCGTCGTGGCCGTCCCCCTGGAGGTCACCGACCCCGGCTCGGTCTCGGCGCTCGCCGAACGGGCCCGGGACGTGAACATCGTCGTCAACAACGCCGGGATCCTGCTCCCGTCCGCCCTGCTGAAGGCGGACATGGCCGACGTCGTCGCGACGTTCGACACCAACGTCTTCGGGGCCCTGCGCGTGGCGCAGCACTTCGCCCCGGTCCTGGCGGCGAACGGCGGCGGGGCCCTGGTCGACATGCACTCCGTGCTCTCCTGGGGCGCCGGTGCCGCCGCCTACGGCGCCTCCAAGGCCGCGCTGTGGTCGGTCACCAACTCCCTGCGGATCGAGCTCGCGCCGCAGGGGACCCAGGTCGTCGGCGTGCATCTCGGTTTCGCCGACACGGAGATGGTCGCGGGACTCCCGGCCGGGAAGATTCCGCCCGCCCGGGTCGCCGAAGCGGTCCTCGACGGCATCGAGGACGGCAGCGACGAGGTGCTCGTCGACGCCGTGACCAGGCGGATGAAGGCGGCGCTCGCCGGGCCGGTGGAAGGGCTCACCGTTCCCTTCGGGCGCTGAAGCACGGAAGTGCTGAAGCAACACCGTCACTTGCGAAGGAGAGAGCAATGCCCCTGTGGCACGTCCACCATCCGGTCGGTGCCTATTCCGCGCGGCAGAAGCGGGAGTTCGCCGCCGACGTCACGGAGTTCTACACCCGGTTCGGCCTGCCGAAGTTCTACGTGGTCACCCTCTTCCACGAGGTCGAGGAGTCCTCGTTCCTGGTCGGCGGAGAGCCTTCGGGCGCGACCGTGCGGATCGTCGTCGAGCACATCGCCCGTCATGTGGAGGATCCGGACGTGCGGACGAGGATGAGCGAAGCGCTGGGGCGTCTGGTGGCTCCGCATACTCAAGAGCGCGGTTTCCACTGCGAGTTCCATGTCAACGAGACGCCCAGGGATCTGTGGATGATCGACGGGATGGCGCCTCCGCCCTCCCGCAGCGAAGCCGAGCGGCTCTGGGTGCGCGAGAACCGCCCTGTCGCCTACTGACGCGCGGATACAGCGATACGCCGCCCTGTCCGCCGGGGCGGCGTTCCCGTTTGCCCCCGGTGCGGGGCGCAGCGTGTCCTTCACCCGTTCGGCCCTGTTGGACAGTGGGGCGGATGTGTGTCGCGTCCGCGGCAGTGCGCTGTGGGGCGGCGGTTCGGCCGTACCCGGTGCCCCGGCGACGCCCCTGCGCGAAAGGTGAACACGTTGAGCAAGCATCCTCTGATGCCCCGGGCCGACTGGCTCGCCACCCGGCCCAGGGTCCTCTCGTCGGCCTCGTCGGTCGTCCACGACGCGGAGCGGCGGATCCTGCTGCTGCACGCGAGCTGGGTGGACGAGTGGCAGTTCCCCGGGGGCGGGCAGGACGAAGGGGAGGACCTCTGGCAGACCGCGGTGCGGGAGACGGCCGAGGAGACCGGCCTCGGCATGCCGCCGCACCCCGAACTGCTGGCCGTGGACTGGGGATTCCACCCCGAGGGCATCGCCGAGTGCTGGGCCCTGTTCAAGGGGCCCCTCGTGGATCCGGCCCGCATGGACATCAGGCTGTCCGACGAGCACGACGACTGGCGGATGCTCACCGCGGAGGAGTGGGCGCCCCTGGTGCACCCCGGGCAGGCCCGCGTCCTGGCCGTCGCCCAGGACGGCCTGCGCGGCGGACGCTGTGCCTACTTGCGCAACGGCAGTCATCTGGAGGACATGCGCTGACGGCCGAGGGGTGGCGGCGTGGTCTGCCCGGAGGCGAGGTCGAACAAGGAGTGACCGGCGGGTCACTTTCGGGCGGTTCGTGTCGTGTGTCCGGTTCCGCTCGTTGGCAGGGCATGAGCCACCGCACCATGACCCGCATCGCCCTCGGGGCGCTCCTCCTCGCCACCGGCGGTGTCGCCGCCTCGACCGCCACCGCGCACGCCGCCGAGGCCGGGGCGTCCACCGTCGAGCCCGCGGCCGCCGGCCCGTTCACGCGCCTCGTCGGACCCGTCGCCGACGACGTCTCCGCCGAACGGGCCGTCGCCTCCCTCAAGGACGGGGTGAAGGAGCACGTTCCGGGGGAGGTGTCGGGCGGAGTGTCCGTGCACACCCCCCTGTCCCGGCTCTGACGGGCCGGAGGCCCGCGCCGGAGGAGGTGCCGCGTGCCCGAGGGGGACACCGTCTGGCGCACCGCGCGGGACCTCCACGGCGCGCTGGCCGGCGCGCCGTTGACCCGCTGCGACCTGCGCGTGCCGGCCCTCGCCACCACCGACCTCACCGGCCGGCACGTCCTGGAGGCCGTCCCGCGCGGCAAGCACCTGCTCGTCCGCGTCGAGGGCGGCCTCACCCTCCACTCCCACCTCGGCATGGACGGCTCCTGGCGCGTCCACCCGGCCGGAGAAGCGGTACGGACCGGAGGGCACCAGGTCCGCGCCGTCCTGGCCACCGCGGACCACACGGCCGTCGGACACCGCCTCCCGGTCCTCGAACTCCTGCGCACCGCCGACGAGTCCACCGCCGTCGGACACCTCGGCCCCGACCTCCTCGGTCCGGACTGGGACGCGGACGAGGCCGTGCGCCGGCTCCTCGCGGACCCCGGGCGTCCTGTCGGCGAGGCGCTCCTCGACCAGCGCAACCTCGCCGGCATCGGCAATGTCTACAAGAGCGAACTCTGCTTCCTGCTGCGGATCTCGCCCTGGCTGCCGGTCTCCCGGCTGCCGTCGCCCGAGCGCCTGACCGCCCTGGCCAAGAAGCTCCTCGAACTCAACAAGACCCGCACCGCCCGCGTCACCACCGCCGACCCGCGCCCCGACCGGCGCCTGTGGGTCTACGGGCGGGCCGGCCGCCCCTGCCGCCGCTGCGGCGGCCCGGTCGGGGTCGAGGGCCAGGGGCCGCCGGGGCGGGAACGGCCCACGTACTGGTGCCCCCGCTGCCAGGAGGGCGGCTGACCGCACCACTCACCGCCGGTACGCCCGGAAACGGAACCGCCCCTTGCGGACGCTGACCCGGGCCTCGTCGAAGCCCGCCGCCCGCAGCCGGGCGATCAGCGTGCCCGGCGGCACGGGCACGCACGTGTCACCGAGGTGGACCAGCCGGAAGGCCGGCCCGTCCACGGCGTCGCAGCCCGCGAAGACCCCGCCGGGCCGCAGGACCCGGAACGCCTCCGCGAAGAGCCGGTCCTGCCGCTCCCGCGACGGCACGTGGTGCAGCATCGTGAAGCACGTGACCGAGTCGAACCGCCCCGCGGACACCGGGAGATCGGCCGCGTCGGCGTGCAGGATCTCCGTCCGGTCGCCGAACCGCCGGCACAGCCCCTCGATCGCGGAGCGGTCGATCTCGGCGACGCACAGATTCCGCACCCGTTCCAGCAGGACGCGCGTCGTCACGCCGTAACCGGGGCCTATCTCCAGGGAATCGGAGCCGAGTTGCACGCCGTTGAGCGTCCACGGCAGCAACTCGGTCTCGACCGTGCGGGTCCACCGGCGGGAGCGGCAGAAGAAGCGGTGGTAACGGTTCATCGCCATGCCCCGAGGCTAGGGCAGGGCGCGGCCCGGCAGCCATGGACGGACGCCCTCCTATGCGACCACGTCCCGCGCCGGCTTGCCCTCCAGGTGGTCCAGGACGTTCTGCACGGCCGCCAGCGCGATCCGGACGAGCGTCTCGCGCGTCACGCCGGCCACGTGCGGCGAGAGCACCACGTTCGGGGCCTTGAGCAACCGGAGCGCGGCAGTGGGCGGTTCGGGGTCGAAGACGTCCAGCCCGGCGCCGGCCAGGGCGCCCGACTCCAGGGCGTCGGCCAGGGCGTCCTGGTCGACGAGGGCCCCGCGGGCGGTGTTGACGAGGAACGCCGTGGGTTTGAGCAGGGCCAGGCGCGCGGCGTCGAGGAGGTGGCGGGTGGCGTCGGTGAGGGGCGCGTGCAGCGTCACGTAATCGCTGGTGCGCAGGAGTTCGTCGAGGCCGACGCGGCGTGCGCCGAGCCGTTCCTCGGTCTCCGGAGGGGCGGCCTCGGGGCCGGTGTAGAGGACGTTCATGTCGAACGCGACGGCACGGCGGGCGACTTCCTCACCGATGTGCCCCAGGCCGACGATGCCCAGCGTCTTGCCGGAGAGCTCGGTGATGGACGACTGCAGGCGTGGCAGCGCCCAGTCGGCCGCCACGAGCGCGGTGTGCGCCGGGACCAGCTGTTTGGCCAGGGCGAGCATGAGGGCGAAGGTCTGCTCGGCCACGTTCTGCTTCTCGGCGCCGGTGGAGCCGATCGTGCAGACGGGGATCCCGCGGCGGCGGGCCGCGTCCACGTCGACGTAGTCGAAGCCGTGGCTGGCGCACTGGACCAGCTCCAGGTCCGGCGCGGCGGCGATGTGCTCCGCGGTCACCGGGGCCAGCCCCGTGATCACGACGTGGGCCGCGCGCAGGGCGGCGGGATCCTCGTCGGCGGACTCCACGACGGTGACGGCCGCCCGGCCGGGGAAGAGTCCGCTCAGCGCGGCGCCCGCGGACCGGCCGCCGACGTGCGGGGAGACGACGGCGAGCACGTTCTTGACGTCGGGGCTCATCGCGCCTCCCGGACCAGGTCGGCGGGGGAGAGCGAGTCCGGCCGGGCGTGCCCGGACAGGGCCAGCGTCAGATCGAACTCGGCGAGCAGACAGCGCAGGACGTGCTCCACACCAGCCTGGCCGTCCAGGGCCAGCCCGTACGCGTACGGCCGGCCCAGCAGCACCGCGCGGGCGCCCAGCGCCAGCGCCTTGACGACGTCGTCGCCCGTGCGCACCCCGCTGTCGAAGAACACCTCCAGCCGGTCGCCGGCCGCCGCCACGACGCCGGGCAGGGCGTCGGCCGAGGCGACGGACCCGGCCACCTGGCGGCCGCCGTGGTTGGAGACCACCACGCCGTCCATGCCCGCGTCGGCGGCGAGCCGGGCGTCGTCGGGGTGCAGGACGCCCTTCAGGACGATCGGTCCGTCCCAGTTCTCGCGCAGGAACGCCAGGTCCGGCCAGGTGCGGCCGGGGTCGGAGAACAGGCCCATGAAGTGCCGCACCGCCGCCTGGCGGTCCTCGGCCACCGGTCTGGCCAGGCCCGCCAGGAACGCCGGGTCGCTGAAGTAGTTGGCGGTGCCGAGCCCGTGCATGAACGGCAGGTACGCCTGGTCGAGGTCGCGCGGGCGCCAGGCCAGCATCGGGGTGTCGAGGGTGACGAACAGCGCGCTGTAGCCGGCCGCCTTCGCCCGGGCCAGGAAACTCCGCGTCACCTCGCGGTCCCTGGACCAGTACAGCTGGAACCACCGCTCCCCGTCGCCCATCGCCTCGGCGACCTCCTCCATCGGCGTGCTCGACGCCGAGGAGAGGGTGTACGGCACGCCGTGCGCCGCGGCGGCGCGGGCCGCGGCCGGCTCGGCGCCCGGGTGCAGGATCGTCAGGATGCCGACCGGCCCCAGCGCCAGCGGGGTCGGCAGCCGCCGTCCGAGCACCTCCACGGACAGGTCGCGCTCGTGGACGTCCCGCAGCATCCGGGGCACGATCCGCCACCGTTCCAGGGCCGACCGGTTCGCGCGGACGGTGCTGCCGTCGCCCGCGCCGCCCGCCACGTACCCCACCGGGCCCGGGCCCAGCCGGCGTTCGACGAGCGCCTCCAGCCGGGTCAGGTCGGTGGGCAGCCGGGGCACGGCGCCCATCAGGCCGTTGAGGTAGATCTCGTACTGGTGGTCCGCCCAGGGCTGTGTACTCTCCATCGCCGTACTCTCCATCGCCCGGTCCCGCCTCCCGTGGTCGTCGATGCTCACGATCCTTACGGGAGTGACAAGTTCCGTCCATGGTGGTGCGCAGGATGTTCGGCTGCGATTATCACCCTGTGACAAAAACCCGCGAGCGCATACGGCGGGAACTGACCGCCGACCCCCGCCTCGTCCAGGCCGTCGTCGACGCGGTGCACGACCGGGTCCCGGCCTACGCCGACCTCGACGGCGAGCGGCTCCTCGAGGTGCGCGCCATCGCCGGCTGGGCCGTGGAACGGCTGCTGCACCTGTGGGCCGTCGACGACACCGTCGGACCGGACGAACTGCGCCGCTTCCGGGGCATCGCGGCGGCCCGCGCGGCCGACGGACGCCCGCTGCAGGCCGTGCTCCGCGCCTACCGCGTCGCGGCCGCCGTGCTCGTCGACGAGGTCGCCGCCCGCGCGCCGCGGTCCGCCGCCGCGGACGCCTTCGCCCTGACCCGGCACGTGCTCGCCACCCTGGACGCCCTGTCCGAGGCGATGGCCGGCGCCTACACGGCCACCAGCGAGCAACTGGCCGGCGACCGCGCCCGGGCCCTGCGCCTGCTCCTCGACGACCTGATCGCCGGACGGCACGCCTCCGCCGGCGCCGCCGCCGACCGGGCGGCCCGGCTGGGCGTCCAACTGCCCGCTCCCTACTGCCTGCTGGCCGCCGAACCCGACGGCTGCCCGGGCGCCGCGCTCCCGCAGGAGACGGCCCTGGACCTCCTCGCCGCCCTGGCCGGCGACGCCACACCGCTGGTGACCGCCCACGGCCGCCGTGCCGTCCTCCTCCTGCCCGCCGCGTCCGCCCGCACCGTGGCGCCCGTCCTGCGCGAGCGCGGGTGGCGCGGCTGCGCGATCCAGGGCGAGGGCCTCGACCGCGTCGCCGTCGCCCACCGCCTCGCCGACGGCGCCCTGGACGCCGCGCCCCCGCACGCCCGCCGCCCCGGCCGCCTGCTCACCGACGCCGACGCGCACGTCCTCGCCCTCCTCGGCGGCCACCCGGCCGCCGCTCCCGACCGCATCGCCCACCTCGTCCTCGGCCCCCTGACCGAACCGGACCACCGCCACCTGCTCGCCGCCCTCACCGCCTACCTGGACACCGGTTCGGCCACCGCAGCGGCCCGGACCCTGCACCTGCACCCGCAGTCCCTGCGCTACCGCCTGCGGCGGGCGCGGGAACTGACCGGGCTGGACGAGCGGGACCCGTGGGAGCGGCTGATGCTGGACATCGCGCGGACGGTGGGTGCCCGGGCGTGAGCCCCGGCGGCCGCCGGGGCGCAAAAGCCTTTGACGCCCGCCCGCGTCCGGCGGTCGGATGCCGCCCGTGAGCACAGGACAGATGCATCCCGGCCAGTACCCCATCGACGACAACCTCGTACGGCGGCTGGTCGCCGGGCAGTTCCCGCGGTGGGCGGGGCTCGCGGTGCGGCGGGTCGCGTCCGGGGGCACCGTCAACGCCATGTACCGGCTGGGCGACGACATGGCCGTACGGCTGCCGCTGGCGCGGGGCGGGGCCGGGGACGTGCGGAGGGAGCAGGAGTGGCTGCCCCGCCTCGCGTCCCGGCTGCCGGCCGCCGTGCCCGAGGTGCTCGGGGCCGGGGAGCCCGCCGAGGGGTATCCGTGGCCGTGGTCGGTGCACCGCTGGCTGGCGGGGGAGAACCCCGAGGCCGGGGCGCCGGCCGAGCCCGTGCTGCTGGCCCGGGACCTGGCCGGGTTCGTGACGGCGATGCGGAGCGTCACCCTGCCGGGGGCGCCGGAGGCTCATCGCGGCGGGCCCCTCGCCCTGCTCGGCGCGGAGACCGCGGCGGCGATCGAGGAACTGCGCCGGATCCCGGAAGAGGGCGTGGACTGCGACGCCGCAGCCGCCGTATGGGAGGACGTGCTACGGACCCCGGCCCGGGACGTGCCGCCGGTCTGGCTGCACGCCGACCTGATGCCGGGCAACCTCCTGGTGGACGGCGGAGGCAGGCTGGCCTCGGTCATCGACTTCGGGTGCCTGGGGGCGGGCGATCCGGCCTGCGACCTGTTCCCCGCGTGGAACCTGCTGCCGGCCGGCGCGCGGGAGGTCTTCCGCGCGGCGCTCGGTGTGGACGACGCGACCTGGACCCGCGGCCGGGCCCGGGCGCTCTCGCAGGCACTGATCGCGCTGCCGTACTACCGGGGGACGAACCCGACGATGGCGGACAACGCCCGGTATGTGATCCGGGAGGTGCTGGGACAGGCCACCTGAGTGGGGGCGGTGGGCGGGCATGGGCCGTTCGGCTCCGGACGGCGCCACCACCGCCCGGCACGGCGGCGTGGCGCCGGGACGCACGAGAGGAGACGCCGGTGACCTGGGGCGGCGCCGCTGAGCCTGCTCAGCGCACCCTGATGTCCCCGTCCGGGACGTCCTCCACCGTGACCGCGCCCCGCGGCTGTCCCAGCCCGCGCGCCACCGCCTCCGCCACTCCGGCCGGATCCGGGTGCGTCGGGTACGGCACCTCCTCGCCCTCGCCGTAGCTCTCGATCGCCTTCGTCAGATAGCCCGGGTGCCAGGCACCGACGGCGCCCCTGACCTCGACCGCGGCCACCTGCCGGGCGCCGACGCGCTCGCGCAGGGCCGGGAGGATCGCGTCGGAACGGTACTCGCCGGGCACCTGGAACAGGCTCGCGTGGGCCCCCACCAGGCCGCCGTCCCGCAGGCGGACGGTGACGGTCAGACAACTGGTCACGGACGGGTAGAGGATGCTCCCGCCGGGGGCGGCCTCCCGCACCTGGCCCTCGGTGATCCGCACCTCGGCCGTCCGCACCGCGGCCGGGGCCGGCGCGGCGGCGGAGGCCGTGGCGGGCAGGGCCGGTACGGCCGCCACCGCGGCCAGGAGGACTATGGCCGGGATCGACCGGCGGGCGGGACGGATGATGGACACGGGAGTTCCTCTCGCTGTGCGGACCTGGGACAGCGAGCACAATAGTTCGGGTGCGGGCGACGGACGTCCCGGGCCGGACACTTCGGAAACGAGTGAAAAGAGCGTCAGCGAGATGAGCATCACCGTGGAGTACGACCGGGACGCGGACGCCGACGTCCACCTCTACGAGGAGCTGTACGCCGGGCTCCCGGTCCCCGCGCCCGACCTCACCCGGGAGGACCTGGACCGGCCGGCGGCCGTCGCCGTCGCCCGCCGCCCCGACGGCGAACTGCTGGGCTGGGCCGAGGTCCACGACCACGACGACCGCACCGCCGACGCCCAGTGGCTGCTCGTCTCCCGCGAACGCGAACGCATCAGCACCGGCCGTGCCGTCCGCCGCGCGGCGACCGACGAGGACCTCGAGACGGTGGTGCGCCTGCTGCGCGGCGCCGCCAACAGCGCCGCGGCCGCCGGGCGCACCGCCCTGGAATGGGACGGCAGCGGGGACGGCCTCGACGCGCGGATCGCGGCCGAACTCGGCGCCGAGGAGAGCGAGGAGCTCGGCCGCCGCTGGACGACGACCGCGCCGCTCGCCGACTGGCGGCCCCAGCAGGATCTCCCGCCGGTCACCGTCCGCCCCGTCCCCGGGAAGCCGGACGCGCGACTGCTCGCGGAGCACGCCCGCTTCTACTCCGACGTCACCGGGCAGCCCTACACCCCCGAGGACGCCGCCGAAGTCCACGCCGACCTCCCCCCGCTCCCGCAGGCGACCCTGGACCTGCTCACCCCGGCCGGGGACGTCGCGGCCCAGGCCACCGCCGTGATCCTCGACGAGACGGCCCACGTCGACGTGATCTTCCGCTCGCAGGCGGCCGACACGGAAGCGGCAGTACTGACCGCCTTTGTCGCCGAACTCGTCGCCCTGCTGCGCCGCGAACACCCCGGCGCCGGAACCCTGGAGGTCCAGGAGCACGGAGACCCGGTCACGGCCGAGGCCCTCGCCGCGGCGGGACTGTGCGTCACCGACCGCTGGTGCCGCTACCGGATGGGGCTCTGAGGGCAGAGGGCGAGCGGGCGTCGGCACCCGTGTGAATCACGGGAGTTGAGCACCCTGAGCGAGGCCGTCGTGCCGCCAGGTCAGCACGATCTCGCGCTCGAAGCCGACGTACCCCGCGCGCCGGAAGGCGTTCGCCATGGGGGAGTTGCCCAGATCCGTGGCCGCCCGGACGCGGGGGACGCCCCGGCGGGCGAGGACGCGGGTGCCCTCGGCGAGGAGGTCGTCGGCGTAGCGGTTGCCGCGGTGCGCGGGCAGGACGGCGAGGCAGGCGATGATCGCGTGGTAGTCGTTGCGGGCCGGGACCACGAACCCCACGGCCTCGCCGTCGGGCAGGGTCGCGACGCGCCACCAGTCGCGTTGGCCGGTGAAGCGCGCGAGGTCGTCCTCGTAGTGGGCGACCGCCGCCTCACGGGGGGACATCCGGGCCAAGTCGGCACGGCTGTAGGCGTCCAGCGTCCCGTCCAGGGCCGAGGTCATGAGGGCGAGCAGCTCCTCCGTGTCCCGGACGGGGCGGAAGGCGAGGCGTCCGGCCGGCTCGGGGACCGGGGTCCCGGGGTGCCATTCCAGGCGGAGGTGTTCGACGAACGGGCGGGCGCCCGCGCGCTCCGCGATGGTCATGCGGTCCTGGACGGCCTGCCGGGTGGCGGCGTCGTCACGCCAGCCGGGCGGGACGAAGCGGCTGTATTCACCGGTGCCCGGGACGGACTTCATGGCCGTGCGCAGGAGGCGTACGCCGACGCCCACGCGGTCGGCGGCGGGGAGGGCGTCGTCCACGTCCAGCACGTCCAGCAGCGACGCCGGTCCCCACCAGGCGGCCCGGGCCAGCAGCCGGTCACCGCGCAGCGCCACCCACATCCGCTCCGCCTGCCGGCGGCCCTCGGCGAGGTCGTCGGCGAGCTCCTCGTCGAGGACGTAGGGCAGTCGGCGGAAGAGGCCGAGTTCGTCAGGTCCGGCGAGTGGACGGAGGATCAAGTCACGTGTGTTCACGGGGGCTACGTCTATCCGGAACCGGACCCGTGTGCCATCAGGTTTCGCGGGCGTGCCAGGCGTCGAATTCCTCGACCGTGGCGACGCCTTCGTCCAGGACCGCCCGGTAGACCTCGTAACTCGGCACCCGCGCCGTGCCCTCGTCCCGCCCGGCCAGCTCGTGCTTGATGGTGAGGATCGCCGCGCGGTGCGCCTCGGTCAGCCGGGGCGGGAGTTCTGTGAGGTGGGCCAAGTCGGGCTGGCGGTCCGGCTCGTCGACGAACCAGAGGTCCAGGGTCCACTCCCGGCCCCCGGCCGAGCGGTATGCGACGCCCAGGTAGAGGCCGTCGGGGTAACGGGGGTCGGTGTTCCAGTGGCCGGTGTCGTCGCGGAAACGGACCTCGCGGACGCGGTCGTGGACCGCGAGGCGGGCGCCGATGCCGGCGACGAGGGCCTTGGCGGCGTCGTCGAGGACCGGGCAGACGACCGTGACGTCGAGGTCGCGCCGCACCATCAGCCCCAGCGCCGCGCTGCCGACCCGCACCGCCTCGCCCGCCGGGTCCAGCAGCTCCGCCAGACCGAGGTCGGCGGCCACGGCATCGGCCTCGGTCCGGAGCCGTTCCTGTTGTCGCGTGAGGTCATCGGGGCGCACGCGGTCCAGTATGCGCCGGGCGGGTGCAGCCCCGCCGACCCGCCCGCCGGTGGCTTGCCTCCGGCCGCCCCGCTCCGCACGATGCGGCGCATGGCACATTGCGAAGTCTGCGGCAATGACTACCACCTCGCCTTCACCGTGGAGACCCGGGACGGGGCGAGGCACGTCTTCGACTCCTTCGCCTGCGCGATCCACCGCATGGCGCCCGTCTGCGAACACTGCGAGGCCCGGATCATCGGGCAGGGTATGGAGGCCGGAGGGCACTGGTACTGCGGGGCGCACTGCGCCCGCGCGGAGGGGAAGGTGGGCCTCGTCGACCACGTGTGATCCCCGGTGCGACGCCGGGCGGGCAGATCGGTGCCCGCCCGGCGTCCTTGTGCGCATCGCGGTGCGTATCGCGCCCGGCCGTCAGCCGCGCAGCATCTCCGCGAGCACCGGCCGCCAGTCCTCGCCCGGCCGCCCGGCCAGGTGCTCGGCGAGGGCCTCCGTCCGGTAGCGGTGCCGGTGCAGCAGGCCCGGACCGGACTCCGGGGACGGGACGACGGCACTGGGGCTGCCGAGCAGCCGGACCAGCTCACCGGCCCACTCCGACCAGGCCACGTGCCCGCCCACGGCGTTCACCACACCGTCCACCGGCCGCTCCGCGCAGTGCGCCACGGCCCGCGCCAGCGCCGCCGCGTGCACCCACGGGGCGCCGGACCACGCGTCGCCCGAGGGCGGGACGGCGCCCGCCGGGGGCAGGACGACCGGCTCGCCCGCCCTGGCGGCCTGGTAGAGGGCACCGGTCGCACCCCAGCGGAGCTGGTCGCGCAGGCGCGGATGCGCGCCCCAGACGATGGGCGCGCGCACCACGCTCGCCCCGCCCCGCGGACCCGCGGCCGCCATCAGCATCCGCTCGCACTCGAGCTTGGCCCGCCCGTACGAGGACAACGGCTCCTCGGACGGCGCCTCCTCCGCGACATCGGCCACGGACGGCATGCCGTACGCGTCGACGCTGCTGACGAAGACGAACGGGCCCTCGCGGCGGGCGGACAGCAGGGCGCGCATCGCCGCCACGTCCACCTCCGGCGAGGTGAAGGTGCACGCCGCGTGGACGACGGCGTCCACCCCCTCGGCCGCGGCCCGCAGGCTCTCCGGGTCGGCGAGGTCGCCCTCGACGAGCTCCGCGTCCACGCCGTCCGGCACCAGGTGAGCCGACTCCGGGCGCACCAGCGCCCGCACCGGACGCCCCCGGGCGGCCAGTTCCCGCAGGACGAACGCCCCGACGCCGCCCGTGCCGCCGGTGACCAGCGTCGTACCGGTCCGCACCGCGCCGCCGGCCCGGCTGGGATGGCGCGCCGCCCGCTGCCGGGTGCGCTCCTCCAGCACCGCCGCGATCGCCCGCGGGGTGCGGTGCTCCAGGACGTCGAGGCCGGTGAACGGGGCGCCGAAGCGCTCCCGCAGCCGCTCGGCGACCCGGACCGCGAGGAGGGAGTGCCCGCCCAGGAGGAAGAAGTCCCCGTCCGGGCCCGGGCGTTCGCCCAGCAGGTCCGCGAACACCGCCTCCACCGCCCGCACCGAGGCCGCGGCGGCCCGCGGCGCGGGGGCGTCCGGCCGCGCCGGGGCCCCGACGGGAGTCCCGCGGACGAGGGGGCGGGCGCCGGGCGTCGTCGCCACGGTCGTCAGCAGCTCCGTGAAGGCGGACAGCAGCTCCCGCGCCGTCTCCCCGGACAGGCGCCCGGTGTCGTACTGCACCACGCACCGCTCGGGGGCCTCGCCCGACGCCTCCTCCAGGAAGAAGCCGAGGCCGAACTTGGCCGTGCCCAGCGGGATCTCGACCGCCTCGGCCGCCGTCCCGCCGAGATCCAGGACGACCGGGCGGCCCGGCACGTCCGCGGTGACGCCCACCAGCGGATTGCCCGCCTCGTCGCGGGCCGCCGCGCCCAGGCGCTCCACGACCGCGTCGAAGGGGACGTGGCGGTACTGCTGCGCCCGCAGCACCTCGTCGCGCACCCGCCCCAGCAGGTCCGGGAAGTCGGCGGCGCCGGACAGGTCCGGGCGGACGGCGAGCGTGTTGACGCACAGTCCGACGAGGCCGCGCGCCTCCGCCCGGTCGCGGTGGCTGCTCGCGCAGCCGATGACCAGGTCCTCCTCGCCGGTCGCCTCCAGCAGCGTCGCGAACGCGGCGGCGAGGACGACGGTGAACAGGGTGGCCCGGTGCGAACGGCCCACCGAACGAAGGCCGTCGGCCGTGCCCGGCGGCAGCGGTGCCGTCAGGAGGCGGCCCGTGCCGCGCGAGCCGCCGGGGCGCGGTGCGGGCAGCGCCAGTGGGCGGGCGCCCGCCAGCCGTTCCGTCCAGTACGCCAGGCCCGCCCCGCCGGGGTCGGCCGTCGCGGAGCGCTCGCGGCGGGCGAACTCCGCGTAACGCGGCGCCTCGTGGGCCGGATCCCCGGACAGGCCGTCCAGCGCGGCCCGGTAGCGGGACGTCAGCTCGTCGGCGACGAGCTCCAGGGAGCCGCCGTCCATGGCGATGTGATGGAACGTCAGGAGGGCGGTGTGGTCGTCCGGGGCGTGCCGCACCAGCAGGGCGCGCAGGACCGGGCCCGTCGCCAGGTCGAAGGGGCGCGCCGCCTCCTCGTGCAGCAGCCGCCGCGTCTCCTCCGTGCCGGCCGGGGCCTCCACGGTGCGGACCGGGACCGGGGCGGCCGGGGTGACCTCCTGGTACGGCTCGCCGTCGGTGTGCGGGTAGCGGGTGCGCAGCACTTCGTGGCGGCGGACCAGCCCCGTCAGCGCCAGGCCGAACGCCTCCGCGTCGAAGGGGCCGCGCAGCCGGGTCGCGAAGGGCACGTTGTACAGGGCGCCGGCGTGGCCGAGGCGTTCCATCAGCCACATCCGGTGCTGGGCGTGCGACAGCGGTGCCGGGCCGTTCCCGGCGGCCTCCGGGCGCGTGCGGGGGCCTGCCGCGCGGCCGCGGGCCCTGCGCAGCAGTTCCTGCTGGCGTGCGATGTCCTGAGCGGTCGTCATCGGCCGTCCTCCGTACCGTCTGTGCCGAACGCGCCGAATGAAGCGTCCGCGTCGAAGGAGCCGGACAGTTCCCGCTCGACGAGCAGTGCCTGCTCCGCCAGGGTGGGGGCCGCGAAGAACGCGGCGAGCGACAGCTCCACCCCCAGGTCCTCGCGCAGGTCGTCCACGATGCCCAGGGCCAGCAGCGAATGGCCGCCCAGCGCCAGGAAGTCGGCCTCCGGCGCGGTGACCTCGCGCTCCAGGGCCCGGGCCCAGGCGGCGGCGACCGCCTGCTCGATCGGGGTCAACTCCCGTTCCGCAACGGGCTCGTGGTCCTCGCCCGGGGCGGCCGCGAGCGCGTCCCGGTCGACCTTGCCGTTCGCCGTTATCGGCAGGGCGTCCACCACCGACCAGGCGGTCGGTGCGAGGTGGGGCGGCAGCAGGGCGGTCAAGTGGTCGCGCAGGGCGGCCGGGGCGGGCTCCGGGCCGTCGGCGGGTACGACGAACGCGGCCAGCCGCGCGTCCGTGCCGTCCCCGTTCCGCATCACGGTCACCGCCGCGTCCGCCACCCGGTCGTGGGTGCGCAGCGCGTGCTCGACCTCGCCCGGTTCGATGCGGAAGCCGCGGACCTTGATCTGGCCGTCGATGCGGCCGTGGAACTCCAGCGTGCCGTCGGGGCGGGCCGAGACGAGGTCGCCGGTGCGGTAGACCCTGCCCCAGGCGGGGTGGTCGACGAAGCTCTCCGCCGTCCGCTCGGGCTGTCCCGGGTAGCCCGCGGCGAGGCGGGGGCCGCCGATCCACAGTTCGCCCCGGGTGCCGGCGGGCACAGGGGCACCGCCTTCGTCCACGACGTGCGCTGTCGCCCCCGCGACCGGGCGGCCGATGGGCGGCGGGCCGTCGCAGTCGGCCTCGCGGACCCGGTGCGCGGTGGCGACGCTGGTGGCCTCCGTCGGCCCGTAGGCGTTCACCAGCTCCAGCCACGGATGCGCGCGCAGGACCGTACGGGCGTGCCGCGCCGACATCGCCTCCCCGCCGACGACCAGGCCGCGCAGGACGGAGAAGAGCGCCGAGCCGCGCGCGGCGAGGTGGTGGAAGAGCGCCGTCGTCAGGAGCGCCACCGTGGCGCCGAGCCGCTCGGCGTCGCGGGCCAGGCCCTCCAGCGACCGCCGGTCCGCGGTGGAGACGGCCACGGCCGCCCCGTTGGCCAGGGCGAGCCACTCCTCCATCGGGGACGCGTCGAACGTCAGCGGCGAGTGGAACAGGACCCGGTCGCGCGGGGTGAGGGTGAGGTAGTCCGGCGCCGTCACCAGCTCCGCCACGCCCCGGTGGGTGACCGCCACGGGCTTGGGGCGGCCGGTCGAGCCCGAGGTGAACATCACGTAGGCGGTGGCGTCGGGGGCGTACGGGTGCGGCTCCGGCCCGGCGGCCGGCCGCGCGTCCTCGGCGGCGCCGGTCGTCGCCGAGACGCACAGCGCCCGGGCGGCCGGGATGCCGGCGGCCTCCAGGAGGTCCTTGCCGCCCACAGTCACGGTCACGCCGGCGTCGGCCAGCATCTGCTCCGTCCGCACCCGGGGGTACGCGGCGCCCAGCGGCACGTAGTGGCCGCCGGCCCACCAGACGGCGAGCTGGGCGACGACGAGTCCGGGGGAGTGGGGGAGGAGGAGACCGACGGGGGTGCCGGGGGTGACGCCGCGGGCGCGGAGGACGCCCGCCAATTGCCGGGCGGCGTCGGTCAGTTCGGCGTAGGTGAGGGTTGTGGTGCCGTCGGTGAGGGCGAGGGCGGTGGGGGTGGTGGCGTGGGCGAGGATGCGCTGGAGGGTGCCGTGAGTTGAGTTGCCCCCGCCCCGCCCCTTCCCGTTTCCTCCGGGGGCTTCGCCCCCGGACCCCGGAGCCCGCTCGCGCGCGGCGGAGGCGGAACCGCCGTCCTCGGCGGAAGTGCGGGCGTTCGCCGGCATCGTGCTCGTGCCCTGCGGGCCGCGCGGCCGGACCGTGCCCCCGGCGGGCTCCCCGCCGGCCCGCGCGCCGTCACCTGCCGCGTCCGCGGCTGCCGTAGCGTCCGCGTGCGGTGAGGCGCTGACGGCCGCGCGCCCGGATGCGCCGCCTGCGGCCGCGGCACCCGCGCCCTGGCCGGGTACCGCCCCGGGGGCCGCAGCCGCCCCGGGGGCGGCCGTCCGGCCGGGCACGCCATCGGTTCCGGGGGCCATGCCGCCCACCCGGGCCGCGACCAGCGCCGCCCCGCCCCCCCGGTCCGGCGGCCGCCGGGCCGGCGGGGCGCGCCGGCGGGCGCCGCCCGGCGCCGCC
>NZ_JAEAMR010000022.1:755330-783814 GCF_015999245.1 Streptomyces sp. AV19
GCCCCCGGGGCGGCTGCCGCCCCGGGGGCGGCCGTCCGGCCGGGCACGCCATCGGTTCCGGGGGCCATGCCGCCCACCCGGGCCGCGACCAGCGCCGCCACGCCCCGCAGGTCCGGCTGCCGCAGGACCTGCGGGGCGCGCAGGCGGACGCCGCACTGCTCCTCCAGGGCCGCCAGCAGGCGGGCCGCGGAGAGGGAATCGCCGCCGGAGGAGAGGAAGTTGTCGTCGGGAGTGAGGTCCGGGCGGGACAGGAGGCCGCGGCAGAGCGTGAGGACGAGGTCCTCGGCGGGCGAGTGGGCCGGTTCTCGCACCGCGGTAGCCGGCTCGGGGAACGCGGCCGGCACCAGTGCCGCGCGGTCCACCTTGCCGTTCGCGTCCAGGGGGAACGCCTCCACGTAGCGGACCGCCGCCGGGACCGCCTGCTCCGGGAGCCAGGCGCGCGCCGCCGCCAGCAGCTCCGCGGGCGGCGGGGCGTCCGCGCCCGGGGCCGGACGGACGTACGCGGTCAGGCGGGTGCCGCCGCCGGCGGCCGGCTCCGCCGCCACCGCCGCGCGCAGGACGCGCGCGTCGCGCTCCAGCGCGGCCTCGACCTCGCCCGGTTCGATCCGCACCCCGCGGATCTTCAGCTGGCCGTCCAGCCGGCCCAGGAACTCCAGGACGCCGTCCTCGCGCATCACCACCCGGTCGCCGGTGCGGTAGACCCGCCCGGTGCCCTCCACGCCGTCCGGCGGTGCGACGAACCGCCGCGCGGTCAGCTCCTCGTCCAGGTACCCGAGGGCCAACGCCGCGCCGCCGACGCGCAGTTCGCCCGGCTCGCCGCGCGGCACCAGCGCGCCCGACGCGTCCGTGACGCAGGCGACGACGCCCGGCAGGGGGCTCCCGATCGGCGGTGCCGCCTCCTCGGCGCCGGCGGACAGCGCGTGGGCGGTGACGAGAACCGTGCCCTCGGCCGGGCCGTAGTGGTTGTCCACCCGCGCGGTGACGTCCGCGCCCGGCCGGCGGCGCAGCCGGTCGCCGCCGGTGCTCAGGTGACGCAGCGACAGCCCCCGCGGCCACGGGCGTTCGAGCACCAGCTCCGCGAGCGGCGTCGGCAGGATCGACGCCGTCACCCCCGCCCGCCGCCACCAGCCGGTGAGGGTCTCGGGGTCCCAGCGCACGTCGTCGGGGGCGACGGCGAGCGCGGCCCCGGACGTCAGGGCCGTCCACAGCTCCATCAGGTGCGGGTCGAAGGAGACGCCGACGAGCAGGCTGTGCCGCTCCCCGGGGCCGCTGCCGGTACGCGCGGCGTACCAGCGCAGCCGGGCCGCGAGGGCCGCCGAGGACACCGCGACGGCCTTCGGCGTCCCGGTCGTGCCCGAGGTGAGCACCGCGTAGAAGGCGCCCTCGGGCGCCGGCCCGCCTTCCGTGGCGGGGAAGACGGCGACCGGATCGCCCGCCGCGTTGGCGCCGGACGCCGGGAGCGGCAGCGGCGTCGTCCCGCCCGCGCGGTGCGCCTCCGGCAGCGTGCCGGGCGTCCCGACGAGGCAGGTCACGCGCAGGCCGGCGGTCACCGCCGCCAGCCGCCGCTCGCCGGGGCGTGGCCCCAGCGGCAGGTAGACGGCGCCCAGCCGGGCCACGGCGACGGCGGTCGACACCAGCGCGGCGGACCGGTCCAGGCACACGCCGACGAGGTCGCCGGGGCGCACCCGGCCGCGCAGCGCGTCGGCCGCGCGGTCGGCGAGCTCGTCCAACTCGCCGTAGCTCCAGGACAGTTCGCCGTCCTCGACGGCGGGGGCGGACGGGTCCAGGCGGACCTGTTCCGCGAAGAGGGCCAGGACGTCGTCCGGGCCGGTGGCGGCGTCGGCGGGGCCGTACGCGACAGATGTAGTGGTCATGATTCCTCGTTCGCTCCAGGCTTCGATCCGGGGGTGCGGTGCTTCGTTCAGACCAGGCCCGTCAGCCCAGGCCCATGGCCCGGGCGACGATCACCTTCTGGATCTCCGAGGTCCCCTCGATGATCGTCATCATCCGGACGTACCGGTACAGGAACTCCAGGGGATGCCCGCGCACCCACCCCGTCGCCCCGTGCACCCGCAGCGCCCGGTCCACCACGCGCACCGCCGTCTCCGAGGAGGTCAGCTTCGCCAGTGCCGCGTTCTCCGGCGCCTCCACGCCCTCGTCCACCAGCCGCGCGCACGCCAGCGTCAGCAGCTTGGCCGCCTCGGTCTCGGCCCGACTGGTCACCAGGTGCTCCTGGACGTGCTGATAGGCGCCGATCCGCTCGCCGAAGGCGCGCCGCTCGCGGGCGTACTCCACGCCCAGGCGCAGCGCGTACTCGGCGATGCCGTCGCACATCGCGGCCACCACCAGCCGGCCCCGGGAGAGGCTGTCGATGCCGTGGGCCAGGGCCGTGCCGATGCCCGCCTCGCCGCCGACGACCGCGTCGCCGGGCAACTCCACGTCGTCCAGGACGAGTTCGAACAGCTCCTCGCCCGACATGCCGTCGTAGCGCTGCCCGATCCGCAGCCGCGGATGGTCCATGCCCACGACGAACGCCGTCGGTCCGCCGCTGCCTGAATCCTTCGCCTCGGCGATCACCAGCGCGAAGTCCGCGTGCCCCGCGTTGCTCACGAAGGTCTTGCGGCCCTTGAGCACCCAGCTCCCGTCGGCCTGCCGGGTCGCGGTGCTGCTGAGCCGGAACGCGTCCGACCCGGCGTTCGGCTCGGTCAGGGCCAGGCAGCGCGTCGCCTCGCCGCGCACCAGCGGCACCAGATACCGCTCGATCTGCTCGGGCGTGCCCTGCCGCAGCAGCGGGCTGGGCCCGTCGGAGCCGGCCAGCGCGTACGGCGCCAGCGGGCAGCCGCTGCGCCCGGCGGCGTGGTGCAGCAGCACCACGGCCGTGAATGGCATGCCGGCGCCGCCCAGTTCCTCGGGGTGGTCGGCCGCGTAGAAGCCCAGCCGCGCCGAGCGCCTGCGGACGTAGGAGCGCAGGTCGGCCGGCGGCAGCTCGCCGGTCTCGGGGAGGTCGGCGGCCAGCGGCACGAGCTCCCGGCGGACGAACGACTCGAACGAGCCGACGATCTCGCGGTGTTCGGCCTCCAGGACGGAGGAGGGGCCGGTGCTCATCGGGTCGCCTCCACGACGGCGCGGGCCTGCTCGGCCAGGACGGGGTGCTGGAAGAGGATCCGCAGCGGCGGGCGCTTGCCGAGCCGGGGCTCCAGCCACGCCGCGAGCTGCGCGGCGAGCAGCGAGTGCCCGCCGACCTGGAAGAAGTGGGACGACGCGGTGAAGCGGTCGTGGCCCAGCACCTCCCGCCAGCCCTCGCCCAGCAGCGCGACGGACGGATCGGCGCTCTCCTTTGCCGCTTCCGCGTCCGCGTCGGGCCGGGCGGCCTCCGCGAGGCGGGCCAGCGCGGCGCGGTCCGGCTTGCCGCCCGGCAGCAGCGGCATGTCCTCCAGCCGGATCCAGCGGGCGGGGACGAGGGCCGCGGGCAGGCGGGCGGACAGCGTCTTGTGCAGCAGCACCTGGTCCGGCTCCGGGCCGCCGTCGAGGAAGCCGACCAGGCACGGGCCCGCGGCCGACGTGCTCAGGACGACCGCGCACGAGCGGCCGCCCAGCCCGGCGGAGGCCGCGGCCTCGATCTCCTCCGGCTCGATGCGGTAACCGCGCAGCTTGACCTGGTTGTCGTGGCGGCCCAGGAAGCGCAGCAGCCCGTCGCGGCCCCGGTAGCCGAGGTCGCCCGTCAGATAGACGCGCTCGCCGCCGAGCGCCGGAACGGTCACGAAGCGCGCCGCGGTGGCCTCGGCCGCCGCCGCGTCGCCGACGTACCCCTCGGCCAGCCCGGCGCCGGCGACGGCCAGTTGGCCGACCGCTCCGTCCGGCAGCGGACACAGCCCCGCGCCCAGCACGTGCACCGCCATGCCCGGCAGCGCGGTGCCCAGCGGCACCTCGTCCGCCGCGCCGTCGCGGGGCACCTCGTGGACGGTCGAGGTGATCGTCGCCTCGGTCACCCCGTACGCGTTGAGGACCGGCGCGTCCGTCGCCGCCAGCAGCTCGCGCAGCGCGGCCGCGGGGAACCGCTCCCCGCCCGCCACCAGCAGCCGCGGCCGCCAACGGCCGTCGCGCAGCGCCTCCGTGAGCTCCTCGCGCACGGCCAGGAGGTAACTCGTCGGCAGGTTGGCCACGGTGACCGCGCGCGACGCCAGCACGGCCGTCAGCTCCGCCGCCGTCGGCACCTCCCGCTGCGGCACCACCAGACAGGCACCCGCCCACAGCGCGGGCAGCACCTCCTCCAGCGCCACGTCGAAGGACGGCTGCGCGAACAGCAGCACCCGGTCCTCACCGGTCAGCCCGTAGCGCTCGGCGGTGACCTTCGCGTGGTGGGCCAGCGCGGGACGGCCGACCGCGACGGCCTTCGGCAGGCCCGTCGAGCCGGAGGTATGGATGACGTACGCCACCCCCGGCAGGCACGCGACGTCACGGGCGGCGGGGAACTCCCCGTCCACGAGCGCCACCGGCAGGCCCTCGGCGGGCAGGGACAGCGCGCTCTCCCGGTCGGTGAGCACCAGGGCCGGGCGCAGCCGCTCCAGCAGCGTCCCCAGCCGGTCCGCCGGGTCGTTCGGCGACAGCGGGCAGTACACCGCGTCCAGCCGCAGGCACGCCAGCAGCGTCACCACGCTGTCCGCACCGCGCGGCAGCACGGCCGCCACCGGCTGCCCGGCGCGCACCCCGGCCGCCCGCAGCTTCCGCGCCAATTCGTCGGCCTCGCGGCCGAGTTCGCCGTAGGTCAGCTTCCGGGCGCCGCTCAGGAGGGCGACGCGGCCGGCGTCGTGGCGCGCGACGGGGTCCAGGACGCCGGCCGCCTCCGCCACCGGTTCGGCCCGCGCGGGCACCGGCTCCGGGGCGAGCGCCGACAGCGCCGCCGACGGAGTCTCCAGGTACGCCCGCAGCAGGGCGAGGAAGCGGTCGGCGAGCAGGCCGGCCGTCTCCTCGTCGAACAGGTCGCGGTCGTGGTCCCACACCAGCGTCATCCCTGCCGGGCCCCGGCGCGGGCCGACCGTGCGCCGGTCGTCCGGGATGAGCACCAGATCGAGGTCGAAGCGGGTCGTCCCGGTGTTGAAGCCCTCGAACAGCGACACCTCCAGGCCCGGCACCTCCACCTCGGGCAGCGCCGCGTCGTGCGCGCTGAACATCACGCTGAACAGCGGGTTGTCGGCACCCGTGGTGTGCAGGCCCAGCTCGCGCGTCAGCTCCTGGACGGGCACCTCCTGGTGCGGCAGCGCCCGGATGAGGCCGTCGGTGACCTCGTCCACCATCTCGTCCGCCCCCGCCGCGGGATCCAGCCGCAGCCGCAGCGGGATGGTGTTGACGAACATGCCGACCGTCTCCTCGAACCCGGCCGGGCGGTTGCCCACCGCCGTGCCGACGACCAGGTCGCTGCGCCCGCTGTGCCGCCGCAGCAGCTCGGCGAACAGGCCCAGCAGCGTGGAGAACGGGGTGTGGCCCATCGCCCGGCTGTGCGCGCGCAGCCGCTCCGCGAGGTCCGCGTCGATGGCCTGGCGCAGCTGGGCACCGGCGTGCCGGCGCCGGGCACCCGCCCGGGTCAGCCCGGGCAGCGGCAGATCGAAGGAAGCGCCGTCCAGCTCGCGCCGCCAGTGGGCCAGGCTCGCCCCGCGCCGCTCCGCGCGCGCGGCCTCGTCGGCCGTGACGTGCTCCGCGTACGAAGGGGCGGCGGGCAGCGCCACGGGCTCGTCCAGCACCCGCGCGCGGTAGACCGTGAACACGTCGCGCAGCAGGATCGCGAACGAGTGCCCGTCGTGGACGAGATGGTGCTCGACGTGCACCAGCCGGTGGTGGTCGGCGGCCAGCCGCACCAGGCACCAGCGCAGCAGCGGCGCCTCGTGGACGTCCAGCGGCGTCCCGGCCTCGGCGCGCAGCAGCCGGGCGAAGGCCGCCTCGGGGTCCTCCTCCCCGCCGAGGCCGACGGTCCGGAACCGTGGCGCGCAGCCTTCGCGGACGCGCTGGCCCGGCAACGCCCCGGACGCGTCGACGAGTTCGAGACGCAGGCCCGGGTGGCGCGCGAGGGCGGCGGCGAGGCCGGCCCGCAGCGCGTCCTCGTCCAGGGCGCCGCGCAGGTCCACGGTGGCGGTGAAGTTGTAGGCACGGCTGCCGGGGAGCATCTGCTCGTGCAGCCAGACGATCTCCTGGGACGCGGAGAGTCCGAACATGGTCAACCTTTCCTGGTCGGTGGTTGTCGCGCGTGGATCGCGCGGGGCGGCCGGCGCGGACGCACGCCGGTCGGACGGGCGGCGCCGGGGCGGCGGAACGGGCCGGTCGGGCTCAGACCGCCGCGGTGGTGGAGAGGGAGAGGGCCTCGACGAGGCGGGCGAAGGCGCGCTCGGCCTGCTCGTCGCGGAGCGCGGAACGCTGCCAGGCCATGCGGACCAGCAGGTCCGGGCCGTAGGAGACGGTGACGGCGAACGGCCCCGGCAGGGGGCGGTCGTCGAGGTGCGTCTCGTGCCCGGTGACGTCGCCGAGCCGCAGCGGCGGACGGCGGCCGAGGTCCTCGAAGGTCAGCAGGCCGTCGAGCCGCCCGGCCCAGGGCACGCCCGCGCCGCGGGCCGCGTGCACGACCTCGTCGAACGGGGCGTCGGCGTGGTCGAGGTCGTCCCACCAGGCGGTGGTGCGCCGGTCGGGGCCGGCGTCGTCGGCGGGGTGGACGACCGTGTTGAGGAAGCAGCCCAGGACCGGCTCGGCCGTGACGGGCCGCCCGCCCCAGGGGTAGCCCAGCGCCGGGACGTACCCGTCGCCGTAGGCGGCGCGCGCGGCCTCGGCGCAGGCGTCGAGAGCGGCCGGGAAGGCCACGGCGCGCGCCCCGCCCTCCGGCAGCGGCAGCCGGTGCAGGGCGCTGCCCGTGCCCGCCGCGTCCGGGGCGCCGTCCGGGGCGGGCGGCGGACGCAGCCCGGCCAGCCGCCCGGCCCAGTAGGCGAGAGACCCGGGCGCGGACGCCCGCTCCTCGGCGGCGAGCTGGAGCCGGACGGCCTCGCCGTAGGCCGCCGCCTCCCCGGCGGCGCGGAGCGCGGGCACGTCCGGCGGGCCGAGCCCCTCGCCGTACGCGAGGGTCAGGCCGGCGGTGATCCGGCCCAGCGACTGCTCGTCGCACACGGTGTGGTCCAGCACCAGCGCGAGGAGGTCGCGCGGCCCGGCGGGCCCGTCGTCGGCGGCGAGGAACAGCCGCAGCGGCGGCCCGTCCGAGGGCCAGTCGGCCAGCGCCCCGCGCAGGGTCTCCGCCGCGGACCCGCCCGGCGGCACGGGCAGCCGGCGCACCAGGCCCTCGGGGGTGCCGAGGCGCTGGACGGGCACGCCGCGCCGCACCTCCACGCGGGCCCGCAGGGCCGGGTGCAGGGCCGCCAGATGACAGGCGGCCCTCCGCAGCCGGGCCGGGTCCACACAGTCTCGGGGGAAGGCGAAGAAGAGCGGGACGAGGTCGGGCCGGGCGGTGGGACGCATCCGGCGGGCGAGGACGAAGCGGCGCTGGGCTCCCGTGAGGGGGAGCAACGCCTCGGCTTCGGGGGCCTGTTCGGCGACGACGCGGTAACGGTCGAGATAGGACGAGGTGATGCTGCGGGTCTGCACGCTGACCTCCCGTGCGCCGTTGGGGGCGCGACGGTTCGGGGGAATGACGAAGGACAGGGTGTGGGGGGAGGCGGTGCCTCAGCCCGCGACGGGGCCGGGCGCGTGCGCGGCGGCGGGCACGGGCAGGTCGCGCAGCCGTCGCAGGGGGGAGAACAGGAGGGGGACGGGGACCAGCAGGAAGCCGGCCGCGCACGTCCAGACCGCGGCACGGGGGCCGGCGGCGTCGGCGACGGCCCCGCCGACGAGGGCGCCGAAGGGCATCGTGCCCCAGACCAGGAAGCGCAGGGTGGCGTTCATCCGGCCCAGCAGCTCGGCGGGGCACAGGAGTTGGCGGAAGCTGACCTGGGCGACGTTGTAGACCACGGCGCCGAAGAAGACGGCGGCCGAGGCGACGGCGAACCAGATCGCGGCGGCGCCGTGCCCCGCCAGCGGCCACAGCACGGCGAACGGCCCGGTGACCGCGGGGGCGAGCCAGATCACGCGGGCTCTTCCCACGGCGCGCGCGAGGGCGCCGGCGCACAGCGCCCCGGCCAGGCCGCCGACGGCGGAGGCGGACATCATCAGGCCGATGACGCCGGCCGGCAGCTCCAGGACCCGGACGAGGAAGACGGTCTGTACGGCGACGAGCATCGCGCCGAAGAAGTTCGCGACCGCCGTCGAGCAGGCGATCATGCGCAGGGCCGGGTGCCGGAAGACGAAGGCGAGCCCCTCGCCGACCTGGGCGCGCAGCGACGCGCCCGTGGCGGGGGCCGGGGGCGGTTCGGGGGTGCGGATGCCGCGCAGGAAGAGGGCGGACAGCAGATAGCCGGCCGCGTCCGTGACGAGGGCGAAGGGCGCCCCGGCGGCCTGCACGAGGACCCCGCCCAGGCCGGGCCCGGCCACCTGCGCGGACGAACGCACCGTCTCCAGCGCGCCGTTGCCGGAGACCAGCTGCTCACGGGGGAGCAGCGCGGGCAGGTAGCTCTGGTGCGCGACGTCGAAGAACACCGTGGCCACGCCGGTGACCAGGGCCACCAGGTAGAGCTGGGTCATGGTCAGCACCCCGGCCCAGGCGGCCGGCGGCAGACAGGCCATGGCCACGGCCCGTACGACATCGGCGCGGACGAGCACGGGCAGCCGCCGCATGCGGTCCACCCAGGCGCCGGCGGGCAGGCCGACGAGCAGGAACGCGGCGGTCTCGGCCGCGGTCAGCAGCCCCGTCTCCAGGGGTGAGGCATCGAGCTCGACCACGGCGACCAGCGGCAGGGCGACCAGGGTCACCTGGGCGCCGAGCTGGCTCGTGGCCGCGCCGGCCAGCAGCAGCCGGAAGTCGCGGTTGCGTAAGGGGCCGCCGCCGTCGGGCGACGTCATTGACAACATTTGACAGAGATTTGGCTACAGCAGCATGTTCAGTCAAAAGAAGCGACCATTTCCGGTCACTCCTGTCCGCATTACGGACAACGGGGCGTCCACGATGCGGCGGACGACTTCGGACCGTCAGATGAACGCCACCCCACGTGAGATGGGGTGACTGGCGGTACGCGGGTGGCTGCGGACCGCTCCCCCGGATGTCCGGATTTCGGTGCTCCGGACATCCGCGGAGCCTGTCACGGGATCAACGGCCGGTCATCGGTCTGTCAGCGGCCGGTCATCGGCCGGGAACGCTGACCTTCCTGCCCGACGCGCTCAGCGGCACCGGGATCGTCCGCCCGGTCGCCGCCGCGCTGCGCTTCGCCCGCCCGTCGAGCGGCTTCTGCACGGCGTTGATGCTGAGGGAGACGCCCTGGCCGCCGGAGAACGTCCCGCTCGCGAAGGCGTTCACCCCGTCCGCCGTGACCTCGTAACCGGAGGTGTCGACGATCCCGTTGGCCCGGCAGTCGCGGAAGACCTCCTCGACGGGCACGAACCACAGCCAGTGGCGGTCGCCGTCGTGGTTGAGGTCCACCTTCTCCTCGAACCAGATCGCCACGCTGCCGGTGAGGCCGACCGTCGCCGTCCAGTCGATGTCGTACTTCTGGGTGCCGACCACCAGCGACGCCTCCACCACCGACTTCGCCGGGATCTTCAGCGGCAGGTCGACGCTCCAGTTCTGGGTCTCCTTGTGGGAGAACTCCTGCGTCGAGGACAGCGTCGCCTCGATCGACGTCGTCTCGCTGACCTTCGCGACGGCCGGCACCTCCGCCGACACCTGCACCGTCACGCCGACCTTCAGCGACTCCGTCACCGAGATCCGCAGGTCCTGTTCGGTCGTCCGGCTCTGCTTGTACGTGACCGTCTGCTCGACGTCCGTGCCGTTGCGGTAGTTGGTGGCCACGGAGCTGACCTGGCCGGGGACGGGGGAGGGGGCGCTGGGGTCGTAGGTGATCCCGCTGTACTTCGTACGGACCTGGTGCTCGTGGTAGCTCCCCAGGGCGCTCTGCCTGCCGTAGTCCGTCGACGCGGTGAACCGGCATCCGTTGGATCCGGGGAACCGCTCCTTGGCCATCCACCGGCCCCAGGCGTCGGTTATCTCCTGGAGCGGGCGGGAGGGGGTGCCCTTGCTCTTCGCGGTCTTCGCGGCGGCCTGGGTGCGGGGGGCGGCGGAGGCGGCCGGTGCGGCGAGCAGTCCCGTGACGGGGACGGCGGCGGCGACGCCGACGGCGGGGGCGATGGTCAGGAGGCGCCGTCTGGAGACATGGCTCATTGAATTCTTTACTTTCTGGCGGAGTGTGGGAGGAAAGCGGCTGAAGCCGCTTGGGAGGACATGCAATCGGCAATGTGTGCGGGTGGGTAGGGACTTTGGTCCCGAAGCGGACGGGAGACTCCCGGTTTTGGCGAGGACGGTGACGTCCCGTCAGGGCACCGGGGCCTCGTCGAACCGTCCGATCGCTTGTCCGGGTGAGTCCCGGTCATTGTGAGTGGCTTCGCAGTGCAGTGCCTGGCGTTGCGGGTGGGGTGAATGTTGCGCGCGGGATGTGCGGGGCAGTGATGTCGAGCTCTCGTGATGCGTGTGTGGCGCGTGCCGTCAACTGATGCGTGGCTCGACGGGGCGTCCGCGTGGCAGGGAACGATCTTCGCGCCCGCGGCCCTCCCTTCACAGCGGCCCCGATCCGGGCCAGCCTTGTCCGGCACGACACGGCGGCGGACAACTCGCTGAAAATTCAAGCGAGTTGACGCCTTCATTCCCGGAAGGGGAACAGGAAAGTGGCGCAGGGCGACGAAGCGTACTCACAGAGCCTCGAAGAGTTCCTCGACAAAATCAGGACGTGGTACGACAAGGACTATGAGGGCTTCAGGGGCGCGTACGACAAGGCGGTCCGGAAGGTGGTGCCCTACCCGAAGGACACGCCGGAAGAAGTCCGGTTCGACTGGAAGGGTCAGGGCGTCGACACCCTGTGTCAGTTCTTCACGGACTGGTACAACTGGGAGTCGGGCGTCCACGACGGACTGGACTACATCGAGAAGTTCAGCTGGCTCAACTACGAGAACCCGGACGGCGTGAGGTTCGTGACCTCCGGCCCCGGGCGCGAGATGACCGCCGACTTCACGCATCTGCAGGGCATGCAGATGGACGGGAAGCTGGACGGGGACAAGTGGAAGAAGCTCATCAAACGCTGGGTCAAGGAGCTCGGCCCGAAGCGCATGGACGACTACAAGGTCGAGGACTGGCAGACCTTCAACGACTTCTTCGTCCGCGAGATCAAAGAGGGCAGGCGGCCGATCGACGCCAAGGACGACGCCAGTGTGGTGGTCGCCCCGGCCGACTGCGTCATCAACATGATCGTCGACGACCTGACCGAGAAGACACAGATCCCGGTCAAGACGAAGACCATGAGCCTCGAACACCTGCTGGCCAACTCCGACTACGCCAAGCACTTCGTCGGCGGTACGGCGGTGTCGTGCATCCTCATGCCCGACAGCTACCACTGGTATCACGCCCCGGTGGCGGGCGAAGTGGTGGAAGCCTGTGACGACATCGGCGGCGCGTACTACGGGATCCGCGACTTCCCGGACCTGCTCGACAAGGGCGACGTCGGCTACGGCTACGACTACTCGGACTTCGAGAACTTCCGCAGGGGATACGTCATCATCAAGACGACGTACCTGAACGCCCATGGAGGGCCGGACGGCGAGGGATACGTCGGGGTGGTGCCCGTCGGCCTCAACTCGATCGCCTCCGTGAACTTCGAGGACAAGTTCCAGCCCCCGCTGCACAGGCCGGTCAGGGTCGAAAAGGGGGAGCGGATCGGGAACTTCAAGTACGGCGGATCGCTGAACATCCTGCTGTTCGAGAAGGACCGGTTCCCCGCGATCCAACTGCTCCAGGGACAGCGCATCGGCGTCCTGGAGCCGAAGCAGAAGAAGCGCAAGTTGTTCCGCGGCTCCTACCACACGCGGTCCCAGCGCCGCCGTCCGCTCGCTCCCTGACCCCTTGCTCCCTGACCCCGCCGCCGAACGGAAGGTGAACCATGTCCGCGGACGACCTCGTCGCCTCGATTCCCGCGAACGTCCTCAACACACAGAGCGTCGACCTCAAGGTGCGCTCCTACGCCGGGCACGTGCCCATCGACAGCACGAAGCACCCGGAGACCAAGAACCACCTGTTCTACTGGTTCTTCGAGAGCCAGAGCTGTGACCACGACGTCCCGGCCCCCGACCAGCAGGAGCTGATCGGCAACACCCCGCTGCTCATCTGG
Organism: Streptomyces sp. AV19; assembly: GCF_015999245.1. Taxonomy (GTDB): domain Bacteria; phylum Actinomycetota; class Actinomycetes; order Streptomycetales; family Streptomycetaceae; genus Streptomyces. The sequence goes on from NZ_JAEAMR010000022.1 coordinate 767,600, forward strand.
CTCAACGGCGGGCCCGGCGCCTCCTCGCTGCTGGGGCTGTTCCTGGAGAACGGGCCGCTGTCCGTCGCCGACGACGCCGCCGGGACGATATCGGTGAACCCCTACTCCTGGAACAAGGAGGCGCACGTCGTCTTCTGGGACCAGCCCATCGGCGCCGGATACAGCTACTCCGACGTCGACGAGAACGTCAGGAGCGAGAAAGCCCTCGGCCGGATGTTCCGGGAGGGCCTGCAGAAGTTCTTCGCCCTGCACCCGGAATACGCGCAGTGCCCGCTGTACGTCTGCGGCGAGAGCTACGCCGGCAAATACGTGCCCGCGATAGCCCTGGAGATCGACGAGCACAACCGCAAGGTCCCGGACGAACAGCGCATCAACCTCCAGGGAATAGCCGTCGGCAACGGCTGGATCAAGCCCGAGCTGTCGATCCGCGTCCTGATCGACTACGCCTACACGACCGGGTTCATCGGCATCGCCCAGAAGGACTCGCTGTACGAGGGCTACGCCGACTTCCGCGCCGCCCTCGAGGCGCATGAAATGGAGAGGGCCACCGAACTCGGCAATGCCCTCGTGACCAGGACCCTGGAGTACGGCGGGAAATTCGACTTCTACGACGTCCGGCGCTGGGACGACCTGCCCATGGGGGCGCTGAACGCCTACCTCAACAGCGCGGCCGTGAAGAAGGCGCTCAACGTTCCCGCGAACGTCCCCTGGCGGAGCGCCGACAACGACGGCCCGGTGGCCAAGGCGCTGGTGAAGGACAACATGGCGGACGCCTCCTGGCGGTACGCCGAGCTCATCGACAAGGACTACAAGACCCTGCTCTACACCGGGAACTTCGACACCGCCTGCGGATTCCGCAGCACCGAGGAGATCCTGGACGAGCTCATGAGGGAGCGGGGGGACTGGCGCAACGCCCCCCGGCTGATCTGGAAGTACGCGCAGGAGAACCCGAAGGGGTTCGTCCGCGGCCTCGGGAACGTGACCCAGGTCGGCATCCCCGACTCCGGCCACGAGGTCCCGGCGTTCCAGCCGGAGATCAGCCGGGAGATGCTCTACAACTGGCTCTTCGACCGGCCTTTCCCCGGTCACGTGCCGGAGCAACTGCTCAAGCCGCGCAACGGCAATGGCGGTCTGCGGAGGCGCTGAACAACCCGCGGGCCTTGTCCACCAGGGGCAGGGCCCGTTTCCGTGCCGTCGGCCGTTCACCCCCCGTACGTCGCCTCCGACTCCCCCAGCACCGCCGCGAAGTCCCCCGCCAGCCGCCCCGCCTCCGCCTCCTCCAGATCCGCCGCCGTGATCCGCACCCCCGGCGCCGACGCCACGCGGAAGCGGGCCCCCGCGGCCACCCACCACCCGCGCGTCCGCAGCCCGTTGACCACCGCCGACTCGTCCCGCACCGGCACCCACACGTTCATCCCGCTCCGCCCGTGGGCGGTGATGCCCCGCTCCCCGAGCGCGGTCACCAGGGCGGCGCGCCGCCGGGCGTACGCCGAGCCCGCCCGCTCGACCAGCGCCGCCGTGTCCGCGTCGGTCAACAGGGCCAGGACGGCGGCTTGGAGGAGATGGCTGACCCAGCCCGAGGTGAGCAGGAGGCGGCCGTCGTGGCGCGCGAGCGTCGTCGCGTCGCAGGCGGCCGCGGCCCACCGCAGGTCCGCGCCCAGGGACTTGGTCACGGTCCGGACGTGCGCCCACCGGGACGGGCCCGCCACGCACAGCGAGTACAGGGGAGCACCGGCGATGCCCGACGCGTAGTCGTTCTCGACGACCAGCACGTCGGGGGCCTCGCACAGCACCGCGGCCAGCGCGTCGCGCCGCGCGGGCGAGAAGCAGCCGCCGTAGGGGTTCTGGGCGCGCGGGCTGCAGACCACGGCCCGTGCCCCGGCGTCCCGGAGCGCCGCGCGCAGTGCCTCGGGACGCATGCCCTCCCCGTCCACGGCGACCGGCACGGTGCGCAGCCCCAGGGCGGTGACGAGGTCGAGCAGGTGGTGGTAGCCGGGGTCCTCCACCGCCACCGCGTCGCCCGGGCGCAGCTCGACGGAGAGCAGGCGCCCCACCAGGTCCAGCGCACCGTGCGCGAAGGCGAGGTGCCCGGCCGGGACGCCGTCGCGGCCCAGCCAGTCGCGCGCGGCCTCCTCCAGCTCGGGCAGCCGGGGCGCCGCCCGGTGCGACCGGGCACCCGGCAACAGGCGCGCCGGCGGCGCCACATCCGGCAGCAGCGCCGGATCGGGGTGCCCGCCCGCCAGGTTGCGCAGCCCCTCCGGGACCTTCGGCGGACGGCGCGAGGCGGCGGCCGGCGCGTCCGCGACGACCGTGCCGCCGCGCCCCCGGGTGACGACGATGCCGCGCCGGCGCAGCTCCTGGTAGGCGGTCGCGACGGTGCCGGGGCTCACCCCGAGCTGCTCGGCGAGGCGGCGGACGGGGGGCAGGGCGGCCCCGGACCCCAAGGCCCCCTCGGACACGGCGCGTTCGACGGAGGCGGAAATCCCCTTGGCCGTCGTCCCGGTGATCGCATATTGTATCGCCACGTAATCAAGTATGTATCAATACAAAGCAGTTGGCAAGGCAGAGCACAGGACAGCAGCAGTGCCGGGGGGATGCGTGACCACGAGATACGAACGAGCCGTGCGCCGGATACCGGGCGGCCGCGACGGCCGCCGCATGCTGGGGGTCGCGCTGGTGGACCGGACGGGCAGCGGCCTGTGGGCCGCCACCTCGGTCCTGTACTTCACCTATGTCGCCCACCTGTCCGTGGGCCAGGTCGGCACCTTGGCCGCCGTCGCCGGATGCGCCGGCCTCGCGGGCGCCCCGGCCGGCGGCCGCCTCGCCGACCGGCTGCCGGTGACCCGGGTGCTCATCGCCTTCCAACTGCTGCGCGCCGCGGCCGCTGTGGGGCTGCTGCTCACCCACGCCTTCCCGCTGCTGCTGGTCTGCTCGGCGGCCGGCGGCTTCGGTGACCGGGCGGCGAGCATCCTCACCAAGCTCTACTCCTCCCGCGTGGCGGGCGCCGACCGGGTCCGCTACCAGGCGGTCAACCGCACGATCGCCAACGTCGGCTGGACCGTCGGCGGCCTCGGCGCCGCCGCGGCCCTCGCCGCCGGCACGACGGCCGTCTACCGCGTCCTCCTCCTGGGCGACGCCCTGTCGTTCGTGGCCGCGGCCCTCCTCACGGCCCGCTGCGCGGAGATCGCGGCGGCTCCCGTGCCCGCCGCCGCGCGCGCCGGGGAGGGGCCCGCCAACCCCTGGCGCGACCGGACGTACCTGGCCTACGTGATGACGGACGCGCTGCTCTTCTTCGACGACGCCGTCTTCAAGGTCGGCCTGCCGCTGTGGGCCGTGCACGCCACCGACGCGCCCGACGGGGCGGTCCCGGTGCTGCTGGTGCTCAACAGTGTGATGGTGGTCGCCCTCCAGGTCCCGCTCTCCCGCTTCGGCGCCACGACCGGCGCCGCCCACCGCCTCCTCCTGCCGCTCTCCCTGGTCTTCGCGGCGGGCGGCGCGGCCATGGCGGCCTCCGCGGCCCACGGCGCCGTCCCGGCCACCGCGTGCCTCGCCGTCGGGGCGGCGGCCTTCACGCTCGCCGAGATGCTGCACGCCATCGTCTCCTGGGAGCTGTCGATCGCCCTCGCCCCCGACACCGCCCAGGGCGCCTACCTGGGCGTCCACGGCCTGGCGCAGGCGAGCCAGCGCGCCGCCGGGCCGCTCGTGGTCACCGCGGCCGTCGCCGCCGGACCGCTCGGCTGGGGCGTCTTCGGCGCGGTCATCGCCGGCTCCTGCCTCGCCCAGCACCGCCTCGTACGCGGCCGGGTCGGGGTGCCTCGGGGCGTGGTGGCGGCCCCTGCGGCCGGGAGCTGAGACGCCGGCCGGGCGGCCGCTGCGGATGCCCGAACCGCGGCTCTGCCCGGGCCCGTTGTCCCAGGGGTACCCGTGCGGTCGTAGTGAACGTCGAACCCGCCCTCGATTCAAGCCTGTTGTGCCGGGGTGCTCGTGCCGGGAGCCGAGGCGCCCGGGCCCGTGCGGGCGGACCGGACGCCGGACCACCGTCCCGCTCAAGCCCTTTGACGCCCGGGATCCCCGGCGGGGAAGCGCCCCGCAGGGGGAGCTCCCGCCGCGGCGCGGGCCCCCGGCACCGTCCCGCACGCACCGGCACGCCGGGCGAGCGGCCGCGAGAGCAGCGCCGCCCCCGCCGCCAGCGCGGTCACCACCGCACCGGCCGTGACGAACGCGCCCGGGGGCGAAAGGTCCGCGAGCGGAGGCAGCAGCAGTATCGCGGTCACGCTGCCCGCGCGGGCGGCCGTGTGCTCGACGGACATCAGGCGCAGGCGTTCGGCCGGCGGGAAGGCGCCCAGGCGGGCCCGCAGCGTGACGGTCCCCAGCGGGGCGGCCAGCCCGACCAGCACGGAGAGCGGTTCGAGGACCGGCACGTGGTCCGTCAGCCCCATGCAGGCGGTCGCCACCCCGTCGGTCCCCCAGGCGGCGCAGCACACCAGGAGCCAGGTGCGCGGCCGCCAGGCCCCGGCGACGGGGTTGCCGATGAGGGCCCCCACCCCCACGGCGGCGGTGATCAGCCCGTACACCCCGGCGCCGGCCCCATGGCGGGCGGCCAGCAGCGCGGGCATGGCCACCGTGGTCGCGGCCGCCGTGAACGGCAGCGCGCCGTGCGCGAGAACGCCCGGGCCCACCCGGGGACGGGCCCTGGGCAGGTCCGGCGCCGGCGCGGGACGCGGGCCCGGCGCGGACGGCACCACCGGGTCGTACCGGCGGGCCATGCCGGCCAGCGTCACCGAGGACACCGCGAAGGCCGCCCCGACGAAGGCGAAGAGCTCCACCTTGGAGAACACCAGCAACAGCGCGGCGGCACAGGCGTGTCCGGTGGTGCGGGCGATGCGGCCGGTGAGGTCGAACAGCCCGGTCACCGCCTGGACGCGCCCGGGTTCGACGAGCGTGGGGAGCAACGCCTCCAGACTGGGGTCGAAGAGCGCCCCGAGCGTCCCGAGGGCCAGGACGCCCGCGAACACGACGGCCGTGCCCGGCGCGTCCGGCGACCACAGGAACGGCAGCGCCGTGGCCACGGCCGCCCGCGCGGCGTCCACGCGGGCCAGCGCCCCGTACGAGGCGAAGCGGGCCACCACGCGCCGGCCGGTCGCGCCGAGCACGACGTAGGGGGCCGATTCGAGGATCGCCACCAGCCCCATCAGCGAGGCCGATCCCGTACCCGCCCACACGCTCCACATCACCGCGACCGTGTGGAGCCGGTCGCCCAGGACGGACAGGCTCCGGGCCGCCCACAACACCGGCACGGGCCCCCGCCGCAACAGCCGCAGATACTCCATCCGCCCTCCCGGCCCGCCCGCACCTGTGGCCAACCTAGACGGCAGACAAGGACGATAAGGGTCTTTCGGGAGGACAACACCCTTGAGGGCGGAAGGCGGTGAAGGGAAGATAACGGGCGTTCGATTGCCCGGTGCCGGCGGGTGACGGAAGCGTCGCATGAGGATCGCCGCCCGGCCGGCTCCGGGTCCGGCCGACCCGGTGTGCCGCCGGTCCCGGGCGGCGATCGACTCCGGGCCCCCACGACCGGAGTGCCGGACCGGCCGCTCGGCGGACGTACCCCGACGCCCTCCCCCGATTCTCTGAGCGGTCCGGTCCGGTACTTCCAGTCAACCGGAACCGCTGGTCGCGGAGCGGTCGCCCACCGGGCGGTTCCCGGTGACGAGGGTAGCCAGGAGCGCCGCGGCCGCCGGACGGCGCATCACGAAGTGGACGTCCCAGTCCGCGCCGCGCGCCAGTTCGGCCTCGACGGCCGCCCACAGCGCGCCGACGCTCGTCCCGTACGGCAGCCCGCCGCGCCCCGATCCGAGCAGGGGGAAGCACACCGACCGCAGGGGCGGGCCGAAGGATTCGCGCTCCTCGGCCATGACCTCGAAGACCCGTGCCGCGGTCCGGGTCACGTCCGAGGGCAGGACGTCGTAGTCGTTGGTGCCGGGCCGGGGTATCGCGACGGCGCAGTGGTAGATCCGGCGGATGCCCCGGGCGGCCAGCGTGCCGGACCCGGTCGCCGCCACCGTGCCGGACGGCACGGGCCGGCCGGCCGCCCCGTTCTCCTTCGCCCAGGCGCGCAGCTCGTCGTGGACCGGGTCCTCCAGGATGTCGCCGTTGACCCCGCGCACGGCCCCGGCGCGGCGCAGCGACGCGGAGACCGACGACTTGTAGGGCTCGGGCAGCGCGAGGTGGGTGTTGGTGGGGGAGACCACGACATCCACGTCGCGCAGCAGGTCCACGGGGTGGACGTGGACGGTGAAGCGGGCCGTGCGCCGGGTCATGGGAACGTGCAGCACCCGGTGGGTGGCGGTGGTCTGCCAGCTCGTCGCCCCCGGCCCGTACGTCCGGCCGATCACCTCGGTGACCTGCCCGAGCACCATCAGCTCCTGGTCCTTGCGGAACCGCTCGACGCTCACCCCGTACAACTCGGCCGCGCGCCGCCGCCGGTCGGCGCCCGGCCAGTCCTTGGTGCCCTGTGCCAGGCCCAGCACGTACTCGGCGGCCGTGCGCAGCGTGCCCTCGTCGAGCCGGGCCACCGAGAGCCGCAGCAGGCTCTCGACGGTGCCGTCCGGCGTCTGCGCCGCCGCCATTTCCAGGGCGGGCAGCCGCAGCGAGCGCAGCCGGGTCAGGCCCGCCCTCCTGACCTCCCTCAGCTCCCGGAGAATGGCGGGGAATTCATCATCCAGCGGTGGGTCGGACGGCATGGCTCCGCCAATCGGTTTCGAACGAGCGGGGTGGTCGGTGCGGTGCGGTGGGGCCGGTCGGTTCACTGCGGCCACGGGGGGACGATGGCCGCGCGCAGCGGTGCGAGGAGCAGGTTCGCCTCGGCGATGCCCCGGGGGGACCCCAGGTCCCGGTAGGCGCGGACGCGCACGGGGGAGACCACCGCGTCCGGACAGCGGTCGCGGAAGAGGACCGAGGACAGCCGCGGGCGGTGCCGGCGGGACTGCCACACCAGGCCCATGGCGTCGGGGCTCCGCGCCCGCATCGCGCTCGCCCAGCGCCGCGTCGTGGCATAGTGCTCCCCCTCCGCCTCCAGCAGCCACGAGTCCTGGCACACCGCGGCCAGGTCCTCCTCGGTGATCAGCGAGATCAGGCGCAGTTCCGCCTCCGTGACCAGCATGCTGAGCGCCCGGCCGGCGACCGCCGCGTACGGGACGAGGCGCATGCCCGACCCGGCGTCGAAGTCCACCGAGCGCAGGAGCGTTTCGGCCAGGGCGGTGGCCGGGTCCGAGGCCATGTACAGGGAGCCGTACGGGTCGCGCGGCGTGCCGTCGAACCGGTTGCCGCAGAAGCGGGCGCCGGGGGCGGCGGGCTTGAACTGCCCGGCGGGCCGCCGGGCGGTGTGGACCCGCCACCACCGTCTGCCGGCGGGGACGACGTAGGTGTGGGGACGCATCGTGTAGGTGGCCGGGGAGACGTCGCCGGTCATTCCTCCCCCTTCACCAGCGCCCGCGCGGCGCCGGCCAGTACGTCGTCCGGCAACGCGCCCAGGAGCGAGGCGGGCGGCCCGCCCAGCCAGGTGTTGCCGCTCAACCACCAGTCCGCGGCACCCCACGGATCCACCTCCGCGAGCAGCAGCTGGTTGACCGAACGGACGACGGAGACGGGCCCGCCGGTTTCACCGGCGAACTGGAACGCGGGGTACCGGTCGCCGCGGACCGGGTCCGCCAGCCGGATCAGCTCCCGGGGGAGGGGCTCCTCGGCGCACCGGTCGCGCGCCTCGGCGGCGGAGAGCGAAGGGGCCGCCAGCAGCCGCCGCTTGACCGCGACGATGATTCCCGCGGGGCACGGCGCGGTCGCGCGGTCCGCGACCAGCTCGGCGAGCAGCAGCCACGCCAGGCCGGCGGGCCCGGCGTGCGGGAACAGCGGGCAGGGGGCGTCCGGCGGGGAGGAGGGGGAGGCGGGATGGTCCTGCGGCAGCGGCAACAGCGCGCTCTCGACGCTCCGTTCCGCGCGGGCCGCCGCCGCGCCGTCGTCGTAGGCCCGGGCGAGGTCGTGCAGGGCGGTGAGGAGCAGGTCGTACTGCCCGTCGTCCAGGCACGCGCGGATGCTGTCCGTGTGCAGTCTGATCAGGTGGAGCAGTTCTCCCACGGGCTTCAAGCGGACCTCCCCCCGGGCGCCGGGCACAGCGCTTCCCCCGGTGCCCGACCCCACGGGTCCGCAGGGGCGCGCGACGCGCGTATCGCCTCATCACGGTTCACGGACCGAAGGCGGCGACTCGCACGCCCCTTCGTTGCGCCGGAATCACGAGCCGTCCGTCCCCCAGGAAACCGCAGGCACGTGAACACCGCGGATCCCGGAGGGACTTGCCCTTGACGCCGATGCCGTCATCCTACGGTGCTGTCATCACTTGCGACACGGGTGAGGCGATACCTGTGCGACGGGAACCGCGGCGGGACCGCCCTCACCTCCTCCCCGGCCGTGCCAGCACCAGCTCCGTGTTGTGGTCGAGGGCCGTGCCCAGCCTCTTCGCCGGGCTGGCGTACGGGTCGTTGTAGGACAACTCCCGGTACAGCGCGGCCAGTCCCGCCTCCGAGGTGTCCGCGACGTCGGTGCGGTAAGGGGCGGCGGACTCGACGAGCGTGGTGAACAGGGACAGCGTGCCGTCGCCGTTGTCGGTCAGCTCGACGATCCTGGCCTGCTGCGGATAGTCGATGTGGGAAGCGGTGTTGATCTCCCAGAAGGCCCGCTCGGGCACGGCGTGGCCGTGCGGGGTGATGCGGTTCTCGTGGCTGTGGCCGTTGACCCAGGCGACCACGTTGGGGAAGCGCTGGAGGAGGGCGACCAGCGCGCCGCCGTCGTGCCGCTTCTCGAAGGGGTGGTGCGGGTCGGGCAGCAGGTTGCCCATCGACGTGCTGGTGTGGTGGCTGAAGACGACGACCGGTTCGTCCTGGCCCTTCCCGCGCACCGCGCGGCCGTCCTTGTCGTACCAGTGGCCGCTGCGGGACTTCAGGACCGACTCCAGCCACGTCAGCTGGGCCGTCCCGATCGAACCGTCGGCGAAACCGGCCGGGTTGGTGGTGTCCAGGCTCACGCCCAGGACGCCCTGGGCGATGCGGAAGGTGTAGTACAGCCGGCCCTGCTCCACGGCCGAGGGCGTGAACCCGTGGCCCGCCGGCCCGGCCCCGGTGTACCGCGGGTCGAGGTGGGCCTTCGCGAACTCGGCCGGGGTGAACGGCGCGCGGCGCGGGTCGGGGGTGACGCGGCGGACGGGACCGGCCGTCCTCAGCAGGCGGGCCAGGTGTTTGACGGCCTTCCCGGGATCGGTGCGCAGGGCGTCGGCCAGCGCGGCCGCCTCGGCCCGGTCGCAGCCCTCCAGCTTCCGGTCGCCGGTGTAGAGGGCGCGGAGCAGGCCGAGGTCGGGCAGCGTGCCCTCGACGCTGTCGTCGTGGTTGCCGACCGTGGTGTACCAGGGAGTGCGCAGCCCCGGCGCGGCGAAGGGACGGCCCGCGGCCGTCAGGAGGCCGGGTATCCGGGGGAAGCCCTTGGCCTTGTAGGCGTCGTTCGCCGGCGACTCGGGGTTCCAGTAGTCGGCGCTGCCGGAGTTCTGGACGCCCTCGTAGCGGGCGGGGGCACCGCTGTTCGGGGTGATCCGGCCGCCGCCCATCACCGAGAGGTACCAGTCGAGTTCGACCTTCTCGTGGTTGTCGGTGTTGTCGCCGGTGGCCATCACCAGGGAGAAGGGGGCACCCGTGTACGGGCCCCGGCCCAGCGCGTTGACCCGCTCCACGAGGGACGAGGCGCCGCGCACCGTGAGCGTCTCGTGGGGGCGGTGCGCGCTGTCGATCAGGCGGGCCAGGTACTCGAACCGCACGGGCGACTCGGTGTCGGCCAGGTGCAGATCGGTGAACTGCACGAAGCAGGCCAGCGCGGTGCGCGAGCCGTCGCGGGCGGCGGCCCGCCGGGCGCCGCGGGGGGCGAGGTCGCCCCGGACGACCAGCGGCCAGCCGGGGCCCGCCTTCAGCCGCTTGTACGGGCCGGCGCCGGTGGGCTCGGCGACCTGGGCGAGGGTCGTCCCCTCGACGCGGACGGCCCGCGCGGCGGTGGCGGCGACGGCCCGGTCGAGCGCGGCCGCGGACGCGAAGCGGCCGTCGGCCAGGGACAGGGACGCCGCGGCGGTCACCGCCGCCGTGCCGGTGAGGAACTGGCGCCTGTTGTATGAGGACATGCCTCGTTCTCCTGGTGGGGTGCCGGACAGTCCTGGTGGGGTGCCGGACAGCGGAATCGCACTACTGTTCAGTAATGGTGGGTCGTCGGAATGACGAGCGGCCCCGGCCGTCGTGTGAACGATCGGCGAAGGGTTGGTGAGCGACCGGTGTATGTCCGACGATTGACGGCCGCGGGATGATCCATGGCGCGGCCGGGCGGGACGAACGCGTCATGTCTCCAGGATCGTCCGGAATGGCCCGTGCAGCACCGTCAGTTGCCCATCTTTCCCGCCAAGTCGCCATGAATTCGGTCCCCTTGGCCATAGCGAGAGCGCGGTGTGCCGCCCCGGCGCGGCCATCCCGTCGCTCTTTCGGATGAGTTGCGTTTTCGCACCCCCGGCCGGCGCCAGCATGTAGGGGACTTCACGACGACCCCACAGGCGTATTCCGAGGAGCGGCGCGTCCATGCCCACCACCGGCACCACGGGTGACTCCCGCACCCCCGTCCCGGCGCGCAGCGCCGCCGGCGCCCACGCGGCCGCCCGCGCACACCTGCTCGGCCTCCAGCGCCAGGACGGCTCCTGGGAGGGCGAGATGGAGTGGAACGCCGCCCTCCTCGCCCAGTACGTCATCGTCCTGCGGATCCTGGAGCGCCCCCTCGACGAGCCGACGCGCCGGGGCGTCGTCCAGCACCTCCGCCGCACCCGCCGCCCCGGCGGCGGCTGGGCCATGCACCGCCAGGGCCCGCCCTCGCCCTACGTCACCACCCTGGCCTACCTCGCGCTGCGCCTGCTCGGCACCGCCCCCACCGACCCCCTGGCCGCCGAGGCCGCCGCCTGGCTCCGCGCCCTGCCCGGAGCCCCGGCCGTCCCCGAATGGGGCAAGTTCTGGCTGGCCGTCCTCGGCCTGATCCCCTACGAGGACCTCGCCCCCGTCCCGCCCGAGGCCATGCTGCTGCCCGCCCGGTTCCCCCTGCACCCCTCGCGGCTGCTGGGCTGGACCCGCATGCTCTACCAGCCCATGGCCTACATCTACGGCACCCGCTTCCACATGGACCTCGGCCCGCTCGCCGGCCAACTGCGCCAGGAACTGTTCCCCCACGGCGGCGGCCCCGGCGCGCCTCTGCCCGGCACCGACGCGCACCTGCCGCGCGGCCGCCCGCTGCGCGTCCTGCAGTGCTGCCTGCGCGGCTGGGAACGCGTGCACAGCCCACGGCTGCGCCGCGCCGCCCTGGAACGCTGCCACCGCGCCGTCGCCGACGAGCAGCACGCCTCGCCCCACCACGGCCTGTCCTGTGCCAACGCCCTCCTGGAGTGCCTGGCCCTGTACGCCCACGACCGCGACCACCCCCTGCTCGAAGGGGCCGTCGCCCGCCTCGCCTACTGGCGCTGGTCCGACGCCCGGCGCGGGGTGCGCCTCTGCGGCGACCGCTCCAAGGTCTGGGACACCTCCTTCGCCGCGCAGGCCCTCCTCGCCGCGGACCCGGACCACGTGCCCGATCCGGTCCGCCGCGCCCGGGCCCACCTCGCCGCCGCCCAGATCACCGAGTACACCGGACTGGTCCCGCCGCTGCGCACCGTGCCCGGCGGATGGGCGTTCTCCGACGGCCGCAGCCGCTGGCCCGTCGGCGACTGCACCGCCGAGGCCCTCAACGCCCTCCTGGACCAGGAGAGTCAGGCACCCCCGCCGCTGCCGCCGCCCTCCCTGCGCGCCGCACTGGAGGTCATGCTGGACCGGCAGAACCGCGACGGCGGCTTCGGCACCCTCGACCGGCAGCGCGCGGGACGGTGGCTGGAGGCGCTCAACCCCACCGAGATGTTCCCCGGCTGCATGACGGACACGTCCTCCGTGGACTGCACCGGCTCCGTCCTCACCGCCCTGGCCCGGCTGCGCCGCCACCTGGACCCGGACGACCGCCGCCGCGCCGAGGCGGCGACCGGCCGCGCCGTCGCGTACCTGCGCTCCGCCCAGCAGCCCGACGGCTCCTTCCCCGGCACCTGGGGCATCCACCACACCTACGCCGCCTTCCTCGCCGCCCGCGGACTGCGCGCCGCGGGCGTCCGCCCCGACGACCCGGCCCCGGCCGGCCTAGGCCGCTGGCTGGCCACGACCCAACTGGCCGACGGCGGCTGGGGCGAGGACTGGCGGGGCTGCGCCGCCCGCCGCCACATCCCCCTCGACCACGGCCTGCCCGAGATGACGAGCTGGGGCGTCCTGGCCGCGCTCGACACCCTCGGCCCCCGCCACCCCGTCGTCGAACGCGGCATCCGCTGGCTGTGCGACCACCAACGGCCGGACGGCTCCTGGGAGAACGACCACGTCAACGGCGTCTCCTTCGCCACCCTGCTGCTCCACTACCCCCTCTACGCCGCCTACTTCCCGACCCTGGCCCTGGGCCGCTACCTGCACGCGACCGCGACCACCACCCCCGCGACGGGGTCGCCCGCACGGGCCTGGACCACGGGCGCGCCCGCCCCCGGCAAGGAGCGATGAACACGACATCCTTCGACGTGGCCGTCGTCGGCGCCGGGCCGGCCGGCTGCGCCACCGCCCTCGCCCACGCCCGGCTCGGCCGGCGCGTCCTCCTCCTGGAGGCGGCGCACCGGGCCCCCGCCCGCCTGGCCGGCGAATGGCTCCACCCCCAGGGCCTCGACGTCCTGCGCCGGCTGGGCGTCGACCTGGCCCCGGCCCGGCCCGTCACCGCCCACGGCTTCGTCCTCCACCCCGAGGACGACGGCCCGCCGATCACCCTGCCCTGCCCCCGGGACGGCCGGGCCGCCTCCCTGCACCACCGCGACCTCGTCACCGCCCTGCGCACCGCGGCCGGCGCCCACCCCGGCATCTCCCTCGCCCTCGGCGCACGCGTCACCGCCGTCCGCGACACCACCGTCACCTGGGCCCGGGACGCCGGACCCGAACGGCACGTCCGCGCGCACCGCATCGTCGGCGCCGACGGCCAGTCCTCCCTCGTCCGGCGCCTGTTGAGCCCCGCACCGGCACCCGCGACCACGATCTCCCGCACCGCCGGACTGCTGCTGCGCGGCGTCGCCCTGCCCCGGGAGGGCTACGGCCACCTCTTCGCCGGCGCCCCCGGGCCCGTCGTCGCCTACCGCCTGGACGCCGACACGGTACGGCTGATCCTGGACGTCCCCCTGCTGCCGCTGCACGGCGAACGGCTCCTGGCCTACGTGCGCCACGCCTACCCGCCCGCCCTGCCCGCGCCGCTCGGCCGCGCCCTGCGGGCGGCGCTGGACCGCGCCACCCCGCAATGGGCCGTCAACCGCCTGCGTCCCCGAGACTTCCACGGCCGGGGCCGGCACGCCCTGGTCGGCGACGCGGCCGGCACCTGCCACCCGCTCACCGCGTCCGGCCTCACCATCGCCCTGCGCGACGCCGAATGCCTCGCCCGTGCCCGGGACGTCGCCGCCCACTCGGCCCGCCGAGCGGCCGCCGTCCGCGCCCACGAACACCTCGCCGCCGCGCTCCACCGCCTCTTCTGCGACCCCGCCCGGCCCACCGCCGACCTGCGCCGCGGCCTCTACGCCGTGCTGCGCGCCAGCGCGTCCGAACGCGAACGCACGATGCGGGTCCTGTGCGTGGAGGAACACAGCACCCCGGCCCTCACCGGCGCCGTCCTCCACGTCGCGGCCCGCACCGTGCGGGAGCGCCTCGCGGCGGGGGAGGGGTGGCGGGGGATCGCCGACTGCGCGGGCTGGCTGCGGTGGATGAGCCGCACGCCCGGATCCCTGATCTGACGCTCCGTCATTGCTCGGAAAAAACCCGCGCATTGGCGATAGAAGACGGCTAACCCTCCATAGAAAACTCCACATGCTCATCACCGCGCATATCGCTGTACATTGCAAGCGAATGATCAAAAATGGCTGTTGGAAGCCGTGTGCCATGTTTTTCCGAGAGGTGCGTATGAGAGCCGTCGATCATCCGGAGCACCGGCCGCCGGACGGCGGCGCATATGAACTGCGCAAGGTCCGGCTGACCGCCATCGCACCCACCCCCCTCAACCCGCGCCGCACCTTCGGCACGGCCGAGGAACGGACGGCCCTCGGCGAGAGCATGCGCAGGGCCCAGCTCGCACCCTGCGTCGCGATGTCACGACACGCCTACACGGCCCTGTGGCCCGAGCACACCGACGCCGTCGGAGCCGCGGAATACGTCCTCATCAACGGCGAACGCCGCTACCGCAGCGCCCTGCACGTGGGCCTCCCCACGCTGGACCTCGCGATACGCGACCGGCTGGCGACCTCCCGCGAGGACCTCGTCAACTACGTACTGGCGGAGAACCTCGAACGCGAGGACTTCGACGTCATGGAACGCGCACGCGGGGTCCGCCAGCTCGTCAACATCTGCGCGGAACAAGGAGCGTTGGGCGCCCAGAGCCGGGCCGCTGCCCGCCTGGGGCACAATCGCTCCTGGGTCACCAACCAACTCGCCCTCCTGCGCCTCCCGCAGGAGATCCAGGACATGCTCAGCTCCGGCGAACTCCCCGAACGCGAGGGCCGCCGCCTGGCCCGCCACCACAAGCAGCACCCCGAGCTGAGCACCGAGGACCTGCTGGACCACTGGAGGAGCACGAGGGAACGGCAGAGGAGGGAGCGCACGCCCGCCCCCGTTCCACCGTCCCCGGCACCCATACCCCCGCCCACCAGGCCCCCGTTGCCCACGGACAACACCCGGCACCCGCTCCCCGGACTCCCGCGACGCCCGTACCCGTATCCGTACCTGCACCGCCCGGGCATCCCCCGCTCCGTCGTCCCCGCCGCGGCCCTCCTGGTCCGCAGACTGGGCGCGACCCCGCGCGACCAGGCCCGGACCCTGGCGGCCGGGCTCGACGCGCGGGGCTTCAGGGAACTCTTCGACGCGCTGCGCGTCTACCTGTGAGAAGGGCGGAGCCACCCCTGGGGCCACACCCCTCCCGGCGCAACATCATCATCCGGCTGCCGCCTACACTTAATTCCCGTGAAGCCCGGAAGAATCACCGCACGCGCGGCGCGACTCGCCGCCCCCCTCGCCCTCGCCACCGCCCTGCTGGGCGTGTCCACGACCCTCGGCGCCGGCTCGTTCGCGGCCGAAGTGCCCCCGGCGTCCCCGTCCGTCGTGACGACGGAGACGCCCGGCAAGACGCCGGCGGCCCCCTACGGCACCCTCCCGGCCGAAGGACGCCAGGCGCCGGCCGCCAAGAACTGCGCGAAGATACCCGGCAAGAAGAAGGGCAGTTGCAACGAACCGCACCGCAAGTGCCGGAAGAAGGGCGCCACGGCCGTCTCCTCGGGCGGAGTGAAACTCACCTGCCGCGTGGCCCCCTGGGACGGACGACTGCGCTGGCTGGCCGCCGGGGAATGAGCGGGAAGGCGTGCCGTCCCCCGAACGGGTGAAGAGGAGGTGACGGGCTGAACGGGAGCACCCCGGAGGGGGACCGTTGCAGCCCCGGGGGCCCGGCCCCGCACGGGCCCCGAAGGAGTGGCACACCATGATGACGCTCACGTCCGCAACCCGCGCCGCACTGACCGCCGTTGCCGCACTCCTGCCGGCCGCCGGGCCCGCCCTCGACGCCCGGGCCGCCACCGGCAGGTTCATCTACGACCGGATCGACGGCAGCCACGGGAGGTTCGACAACCCGGCCGACAGCGTGTGCCACGACTTCGACATGCCCGCCCACGGCGCCGACAACCAGACCGGCACCGATGCCCGGGTGTACGACACCTACGGGTGCGGCGGCGGCAGCGAGGTCGTCCCGAAGCGCACGGCAGTGATCTGGGGAAGGTTCAGGGGGGAGAGCGTGCGCTTCGGCTGACAGATCACGCGGGCAGCTCGGCCACCGTCGGGTACGACGACTGCGCCCCCGGCCGGGTCACGGACGCGGCACCGACCCGTACCGCGAACCGCGCCGCCTCCACCAGCGGGGGGGCCCCCCCCCCCGGGGGGGGCCCCCCCCCCCGGGGCCCCCCCCCCCCCCCCCCCGGGGGGCCCCCCCCCCCCCCCCCCCCCCCCCCCCCCCCCCCCCCCCCCC
>NZ_JAEAMR010000022.1:783914-887353 GCF_015999245.1 Streptomyces sp. AV19
TGCTGCTGTTCCCCTGGCAGGCGTCCGCGGGGAGCCGGTGCCAGAGGAACAGCAGCAGATCCGACGCCGTGCCCGACAGCTCGGCGTCGCAGGGCCCTTCGGCCGGCAGGATCGCGTCGCCCTCGAAGGACACGGTCCACTCCCCCGGGCCGTCGGTGCGGCGGAAGCGCAGCCGTTCGCCGCTGCCGGCCGGGGCCTGGGCGCGGGCCCGCCAGGCGGGGGCCACGACACCGAGGTGCCGGCCGATCGCGTCCGCGGCGTGGTCCGCGTCCAGCGGCGCGGCGGCGCCGATCGCGTTCTCGGCGTCCCAGCGGTGCAGGGCCGCCTCGACGCTCTGCACCCACAGCCAGAAGCCGGTGCTCCGCTCCCGCGTCCAGCTCCACACGGGCTCGTCGGGGCCCGTCTCCCGGAAGTGCTCCGCCAGTTCGGCGGCCCCTTCCTCGAACCATTCGATCAGCCCGGCCGGGACGGGACCGCGGTGCGGGCCGTCCTCCAGGGACGCGGGCCGGCGTTCGCTGCCCGCGGGGAGCCGCAGGAATGCCCGGTCGGTGGTGTCCGGCGGCTCCGCGAGCCGGTCCTCGACGACGCGGGAGACGAACCGGTGCACCCCGCCGAGGTGGGCGACGAGGTCGGTCACCGACCAGTCGGGGCAGGACGGGACGACGGGCGCATCGGCGGCGGCACGGCGGGCCGCGGCCGCGAAGGCGCGGATCTCGCGCCGGAAGTGCGGGAGATGGTCCACGGGCAGACCCTGCCGCGCCGGGGGCCCGGTGTCCAGAGGGTCGGCCCCGGTCGTCCGGGTTAGCGGGGCGCGACCGTGAGGACGACCTTTCCGGTGACGCGGCCGGTGTCGCCCAGTTCGTGGCCCTTGGCCGCCTGCTCCAGCGGGAACACGGCTTCGACGACGGGCCTGAGCCTGCCGTCCTCGACGAGATCGCGGATGGCCCGCATGCCCTCCTGGTCGGCCTCGACCAGGAGCGGGCAGGCCCGCAGGCCCCGGGCGGCGGCGCGTTCGGAGAGGTCGGCGGGGAACTGGCGGATGGCGATGGAGACGAGCTGCCCGCCGGGCTTGAGGACGTCGAGCGAGCGGGCGGCCGTCTCGCCGCCGAGCGTGTCCAGGACGACGTCCACCGGGTCGATGGCGGTGAAGTCCTCGGTGCGGTAGTCGACGAGTTCGTCGGCGCCGAGCTCGCGCAGCACCTGGTGCTTGGGGGCGCTCGCCGTGCCGGTCACGTGGGCGCCGCGCGCCTTGGCGATCTGCACCGCGAAGTGCCCCACGCCGCCGGCGGCGGCGTGGACGAGCACCCGCTGCCCGGGCCGCACCCGCGCGGCGTCCACCAGGACCTGCCACGCCGTCAGCGCGGCCAGCGGGATCGCCCCGGCCTGGACGTGGTCGATGTTCGAGGGCTTGGCCACCAGTGCTCGTGCCGGGGCGACGACGTACTCCGCGAAGGAGCCCACGCCGTAGGGGTAGGGCAGCATGCCGAACACCTCGTCACCGGGCGCGTGCAGGGTGACGCCGGTCCCGACGGCCTCGACGGTCCCGGAGACGTCCCAGCCCAGGACCAGGGGGAGGCGGTCGAGGAATCCGCGGCCCTGCCGGTGCTTCCAGTCGGTGGGGTTCATGCCCGCCGCGTGGACGCGGACGAGGACCTCGGAGGGGCCGGGGGCCGGACGGTCGATCTCGGCCTCGCGCAGGACGCCGGGGCCGCCGTAGGTGTTCTGGCTGATCGCTTTCATGGTGCTCATGTGCCCAGGCTGGCCCGGCGCGGGCGGCGGGAGTAGTGGCCTGATGGCCATGGTCCGCAAGGATCGGGCCATCGGGCCGGGCCTCAGGACGTCCCGGAGGTCACCTCCAGGATCAGGCGTGCCACGGTCTGCGGGTCCCGCAGCGTCGGCAGGTGGTCGCAGTCCGGCAGCCGTTCCAGGCGGCAGCCGGGGATGCGGGTGGCCATCTCCTCGTTGCAGCGGACGACTTCGGGCTGGTCCCGTCCGGCGACCACCACCAGGCTCGGCTGCCGCAGTTCGCCGAGGCGGTCGTAGGCGGGGGCGTCGGCGACCTGATGGGGGTAGGTGCTGAACCAGGCCGGGATCGCGCGGCGCAGGAGGCCGGCGGCCTCGGTGTCGGGCGGGGTGCCGGCGGCGGCCCAGGTGCGCAGGGCGAGGGCGACCAGGCCGTCCATGTCGCCGGCCCGGGCCAGGGCGCCGATCTCGTCCGTCAGGGCGGGCGAGGTGAGCTCGGGGCAGCCGGTGACGCCGGGGCAGACCAGGGCCAGGGCCGTGACGCGGTCCGGGGTGTCGAGGGCCAGGTTGATCGCCGTGGCGCCGCCCATGCTGGTACCGGCCAGGGCGGCCCGTTCCAGGCCGAGGTGGCCGAGGACCGCGGCGAGGTCCTCGGCCTGGGAGTACGCGGCGGTGGGCGCGGGCGAACGGCCGTAGCCGCGGGCGTCGTAGCGGATCACCCGGTGGTGGCGGGCGAGCGTGGGCACGACCGCGTCCCAGACGTCGGAGTCCGCGATTCCGGGGTGGAGCAGGACGAGCGGCGGGCCGTCGCCGCCGGTGTCGTCCGCCCAGATTTCGCCGTTCTTCACCGGCACCATGAGTTCCATGGTCCAAGTCTGCTGGCCGGGCGCCCGGTTGGCCAGCCATGTGCCGCCTCACCCGCCGTCGGCGGGGAGCCGCTCGGCGGCGTCGATCCGGTGCAGGTGGATCAGGAGGTCGAAGGAGCTGGCGAGGGCGGAGGGGTGCGCGGGGTACGGGTACGCGGTGCCGATGTTGCGGGTGGGGCGGGCCTGGCGGAGCCAGTCGCGAGCCGGCGGCGGGGCGGTGCGCAGGTCCAGCAGGTAGCCGGCGCCGGTGCCCACGCGTGCGCGGTCGAGCGTCGCGGCGTTGCTGCCGGGCGCGTCAGGGCCGACGGTGAAGCGGCGGACGTTCGCGTCGAGCATCTCGTCGTCGGGTCCGACGGCGTTGAAGGAGCCCCGGCCGAAGGTGAGTCCGACGGTGACGTAGCGGGACCCGTAGCGGTCGCGCAGGAAGGAGCCCTGCGTCTTGGGGTAGTTGCGCGGGTCGTCGCTCTCGTACGTCACGTGGCCGTTGTGGGCGGAGAGCAGGACCTTGGTATCGGTCTCCCGCTGCCACCAGGCGGTGTTGTCGGCCATGGTCCGGTCGCGGAAGCGCATGGAGGCGGCGACGCCGTCCTGGGTGGTGTAGTCGAAGGCGTACTGCTGCGCGGTCTGCTGGAGGGTCCGGGCGTTCTGCACGGCCCACCGGTGGGCCTCGGCGGCCCCCGGTCCGCTTCCCGGCCGCAGCGAGCGGACCAATTCCAGGGCCTGTCCGGCCCGTTCGGCCAGTGCGCGGCGCTCGGCGAGCGGTTTGGCGAGGTAGGCGCGCATGTACGGGCCGGCCGGAGCGTCGGGGCGCAGGCCGCGGTAGAGCTCGGCGAGGCGGGGCAGGGCGGCCGGCCGGGTGGCGCGGACGTGGTCGAGGACGCGGTCGTGGAGTTCGGGGCCGGCGTAGGCGACGTCGTTGCCCATGAAGCGGACCGGGTCGTCGGGGTGGTCGCGGTTCCAGGAGCGCATCCAGGTCAGGAGGGAGAGGTATTCGCGGGTGTTCCAGAAGAGGTAGGCGTCCTGGAAGTCCTCGCGCAGGATGCGGCGCGGGTCGCCCTTGCCGTGCAGGACGTAGTCGTTGAGGCGCAGGCCGGTGCTCCAGGGCGCCTCCAGGGCGTAGGTCCGGAAGCCCTTGTCGCGGACGAGGTGGCGGAAGGTGCGCTGTTTGAGGGCGAAGAAGTCGCGGGAGCTGTGCGTGGCCTCGCCCATGCCCACCACGCGCGCGTCACCGATCATGCGGTCCAGCGGCCGCAGGTCGCCGTCCGGGGCGGACGGTTCGGTGGAGCGCAGCGGGTGGGCGGCGCGTTCGACGGCGCGGACGACGCGGTCGTCGGCGCGGTCGCCTGTCCGGACGACCGCGTCGTCGGCGCGGGGCGCGGCGGTGGCCGGGTCCGCGAGGGCGGGGGCCGCGGTGGCGAGGGAGAGCAGCAGGGTCAGGGCGGCGGTGGTGCGGGGGTGTTTCATGGTCCCCAGCCTCCCGTCCGGGATCACCGGGGACCATCCTGCGGGTACCCGCGTCACTGCTCCGGTTGTCCCCACCCCCGTCCTCCGGCCTCCCGGATCGCTTCGGCGCGGCCGCCGCGCAATGCCAGGTGCGTACCGGTGAACCGGGCGCGCGTCCGGCGGTCGTGGGTGACGAGTACGAGGGCTCCCGGGTAGCCGGTCAGGGCCTCCTCCAGTTCCTCGACGAGCGCGGGGGCGAGGTGGTTGGTGGGCTCGTCGAGGAGGAGCAGGTCCACGGGCTCGCTCACCAGGCGGGCCAGTTCGATACGGCGCCGCTGGCCGTAGGACAGTTCGCCCACGCGCAGCCGCAGGTCCGCGGCGGCGAACAGGCCGAGGGAGAGCAGGGTGTCGGTGTGCTCGTCGGGGTGGCCGGGCCGGCCGTGGGCGAAGGCCTGCGGCACGGTGAGTCCGGGTGGCCAGGGCGTCCCCTCCTGGCGCAGGTGCCCGACCCGGCCGGGGACGCGGACGGAGCCCGCGTCCGGGGTCAGTTCACCGGCGAGGACGCGCAACAGGGTGGTCTTCCCGGCTCCGTTGGGGCCGGTGACCAGCAGCCGTTCGCCGGCGCGCAGGCGCAGGGACGGCAGGTGGAGGCGGCCGTCGACGCGGACGTCGGTGAGCTCGGCCGCCGTGGTCAGGGAACTCGCGTTGGTGAGGCGGGCGTTGAGGGCGAGCGGTTCGGGCGGCGGCGGGACGGGGCGGGCGGTGAGCCGGGCGACGCGTTCCTTGGCGTTGCGGATGCGGGCGGTCGCGCCGTGGGCGCGGCCGCGGGCCCGGAAGGCGCCGTGGCCGAAGACCGCGAACGGCAGCTTGCGGGGGACGGCGTCCAGGCGGGCCGCGTGGGCGGCGGCCAGCTCCCGGTTGCGGTCGAGTTCGGCGCGCCACTGTTCGTACTCCCGCAGGCGGCGCCGGCGCTCGGCCGCCTTGGCCGCGCGATAGCCGTCGTAGCCGTTCCCGTGGCGGGTGACGCCGCCGGAGCCGACCTCCAGGACGGTGGTGGTGAGGCGTTCGAGGAACACCCGGTCGTGGGTGACGGCGACCACGGTGCCGCGGTGGGCGCGCAGGTGGTCCTCCAGCCAGGCGACGGCGTCGTCGTCGAGGTCGTTGGTCGGCTCGTCGAGGAGCAGCAGTTCGGGTTGTGCTGCGAGGGTCGCGGCCAGGGCGAGGCGGGAGCGTTCGCCGCCGGAGAGGGTGCCGAGGAGCCGGTGCCGGTCCAGTCGGGGCAGGCCGAGTCCGTGCAGGGCGATGTCGACGCGCGCGTCGGCGGCCCACCCGTCGCGGGCCTCGTAGCGGGCGAGGAGGTCGGCGTAGTGCTCCAGGGCGGGTGCGTCGTCCTCCTCGGCGAGGGCCGCCTCGGCCCGGCGCAGCGCGGCTTCGAGGGCGCGGAGCCCGGCGAGGGCGTGGTCCACGGCGTGCTGGACGGTGGCGGTGGGCGGGAGGCCGAGGGTCTGGGCCAGGTGTCCGACGCCGCCGGGGGCCTGGACGGTGAGTTCGCCGCGGGTGGGGTGCTCCTGTCCGGCCATCAGCTTGAGGAGGGTGGATTTCCCGGCGCCGTTGTCGCCGATGACGCCGGCCTTCTCGCCGGGGGCGACGGTGAGGGAGACGTGGTCGAGGACGGTGTGGTCCTGGTAGCGCTTGGTGACGTCGTGGAGCGTGAGTTGTGAGGTGTGCATGGGGGCACCCTCCTGTTCTCGGCCGGGCCGATCGATGCGGAAGGGATCGATGTCGGCTCCGCGCACGACGGACCGCCCGCGGGGCGGCATCGGCCGGCTGCGGGTGCGGGGGTGCGCGGAGGACGGCGGCAGCGGCGGAGTCGGAACTCGACGCGGCTGCACGCCCGGCTGTCACAGAGAACCCATGCGTCACACCGTACGGGGCGGGGAACGGGCCGGGCAACGTCTTTTTTTCGGCGGACGCAGGCTCTTTTTTCCGCCGGACGCGGGCTCGTCTTCCGCCGGGCGCGGGCGGGCGGCGGCACTCTGTTGCCCGGCGCGTCGTTACCCCGGCGTGCCCGCCGGGTACCCCATGCGCCGTGCTCACCGACCCTCTTCACCGTCTCCTCGCGGCGGCCGCGTCGCCCGGCGACCTCGCCGCGGCGCGGGCGCAGATGGGCTTCTCGCTGGCCTGGCACATCGTCGTGGCGTGCCTGGGGGTCGGCCTGCCCCTGCTGACCCTGGTCGCCGAGTGGCGCGGGCTGCGCACCGGCGACCCGGTCCTGCGGCTGCTGGCCCGGCGCTGGGCGCGGGCGATGGGGGTGCTGTTCGCGGTGGGCGCCGTCTCCGGCACCATCCTGAGCTTCGAACTCGGCCTGTTGTGGCCGGGGTTGATGGGACGTTACGGGCAGGTCATCGGACTGCCGTTCGCGCTGGAGGGGATCGCGTTCTTCATCGAGGCGATCTTCCTGGGCATCTATCTGTACGCCTGGGACCGGCTGCCGCCGCGCGTCCATCTGTGGACCGGCGTGCCGATCGTCGTGGCGGGCGTCGCCTCCGCCTTCTTCGTGGTGTGCGCCAACGCCTGGATGAACCAGCCGAGCGGCTTCACCGTGCGCCACGGGCGGATCACGGCGGTCGATCCGTGGGCCGCGATGCTCAACCCGGCGGCCCCGCCGCAGACCGTCCACATGATCCTGGCCGCGCTGATGGTCGCCGCCTTCCTGACGGCGAGCGTCCACGCGTGCGCGCTGCTGCGCGGCCGGCGGACGGCCTACCAGCGGGCCGGGTTCCTCGTCCCCTTCGTCCTGGGGGCCGCCGTCACCCCGGCGCAGATCGCGGTGGGCGACTGGGCGGCCCGCTTCGTCGCCGCCAGCCAGCCCGTCAAACTGGCCGCGATGGAGGGCGTCTTCCGCACCGGCGACCATGTGCCGCTGACGCTGGGCGGGGTGGCGGGCCCCGACGGGCTGCGGTACGGGCTGGAGATCCCCAGCGGGCTGTCGCTGCTGATCGGGGACAGCCCGGACAAGGTCGTCCGCGGTCTGGACCAGGTTCCGCGTGCGCAGTGGCCGGCGGTGACGGGGGTGCACTGGGCGTTCGACCTGATGGTGGCCGCGGGGTTCTTCCTGCTGTTCATGGGGGCCTGGCTGCTGCTCGCCTGGTGGCGGGCGCGCCGCGCGGGCGGCGGTGACCTGCTGGCCGTGCGCGGCGGCCGGGCCTTCCTCCTGCTGGCCGCGCTGACCGGTCCGGCCGCCGTCGTCGCGCTGGAGTGCGGCTGGTGCGTGACCGAGCTGGGCCGTCAGCCCTGGATCGTGCAGGGGCTGATGACGGTGCGCGAGGCGGTGAACCCGGCGCCCGGGCTGAGGACGGGCCTGTGGCTGGTGCTGGTGGTCTACGCGGCGATGACGGCGGCGACCGTCGCCGTGCTGCGGCGGATGACCGCCGAGCGTCCGGTGCCCGTCGCGCCGCAGGAGCGGGACGTCGAGGACTATCCGGTGGTGTGAGGGTCGTGTGAGGAGGAGGCGACGATGCTCGCCGACGCGGTGCTGGCCGTGATGTGGCTGGGTCTGACGTGCTACGCGCTGTTCGGCGGGGCCGACTTCGGGGCCGGGTTCTGGGACCTGCTGGCCGGGGGCAGCCGGCGCGGCCTGCCGCAGCGCAAGCTGATCGAGCACGTCATCGGGCCGGTCTGGGAGGCCAACCACGTATGGATCATCTTCGTGGTGGTGCTGCTGTGGGCCGGTTTCTCACCGGTCTTCGCGGCCGTGCTCTCCACGCTCTACCTGCCGCTGACCTTCACCGCGCTGGGCATCATCGCCCGTGGCGCGGCGTTCGCGTTCCGCAAGGCGAGTACGGGCCTGGGGGCGCGCCGGCTGTTCGGCGGCTGCTTCGCGATCTCCTCGGTCGTCACCCCGTTCTTCCTGGGCACGGTGGCGGGGGCGGTGGCCTCGGGCCGGGTGCCGCCGGGGCTGGCGGCGGGCGACACGGTCACCAGCTGGGTCAATCCCACCTCGGCCCTGGGCGGGGTGCTCGCCGTACTGGCCTGTGCCCATCTGTCGGCCGTTTACCTGTGCGCGGACGCGCTGCGCGAGGAGCGGCCCGAGCTGGCCGGGGCGTTCCGCCGGCGGGCCCTGGCCTCGGGCGCGGCCTGCGGGCTGGTGGCGGCGGCCGGCATCGCGGTACTGCACGCGGACGCGCCCCGGCTGTTCACCGGGCTCACCCACCGGGCGCTGCCGCTGGTGCTGTTGAGCGCGGTGGGCGGGCTGGCGGGGGTGGTGCTGCTGGTGCGGCGCCGGTACGTCGCGGCGCGGGCGAGCGCCGCGGTGGCGGTGGCCGCGGTCCTGTGGGCGTGGGGCGCGGCGCAGTACCCGCTGATGCTGGTGCCGGACACCACGGTCGCGGCGACGGCCTCCCATCCGGCGGTACTGGCGGCTTGTCTGGCGAGCCTGGGCGTGGGCGCGTTCCTGCTGGTGCCGTCGCTGTGGTGGCTGTACCGGCTGTTCCAGCAGGACCTCGCGGCGGTCAGGTCCGGGCGGGATCGTGCCGGAGACGGGCGAGGGTGAGGTCGCCGCGTACGTCGACGGCGGTGCGGGGCAGGCGGTTTCGGAGGACGGGGCAGAGGCCCTGGGCCGGACCGGTACAGGTGCCGGCGGGGCGCACCGGGGAGAGCGGCCCGCCACGGGCGATCTCGGCGTAGTCGAACAACCGGCCCTCGCAGCGCAGCATTTCGACGGAATCTCCGATCTCCACGTCTGTGAGTGTGCTCGAAGTCCAGGCTGCGTGATGGGGGTTAGGCCAACGGCGACCGGCACCTGTGGCGCGCGGGGCGTTCCCTCGTCGGGTCGGGCTCGTTGAACGAGGACGAGCAGGGATCAATCGACCACATCAGGAGGAATGCTGTGCGTTGGACGATGCTCATGGTGGCCACGGCGATGGTGTTCGGGGCGGTCGCCACGGGGACGGCGGCGGTGGCCGCCGATCAGCCGCCCTATCCGTACGCGGACTGCCTGGCCGCGGCCAAGAAGAACCATGAGACGCCGGCTCATGCGAAGTGGCACTGCGATGAGCTGGTGAAGAAGGGGTGGATCAAGCCGCCGAAGAAGTGAGGCGGCGGGGGCCCGTCGGCAGGTGACCGGCCCTGGTCCCGGAGGAGTTTGCCCCGGACCCTCCCCCAGAGGGGGTACTCCCACTTTCACCGTTTCTCGCGCGCTCCGCGCGGGGGGCAACGCGGCTGCGCCGCGTTCGTCCTCAAACGCCGGACGGGCTGATTCAGCCTGTTCGGCGTTTGAGGACAGCGCCCGAAGGGCGATGCGGGGCCGAGGGGCGGAGCCCCCGGAAGAAACGGTGAAAGGGCGGGGTTGGGGCATGCCTCCCCTCCCTCGCACCCGGCAGCTCAGCGAGCCTCGTCCCCCCGGGCAGCAGCAGCCGACGCAGGCATCACAGCCTCCTCCGCCAGCCCGATCCGCGCATGCACACGCCTCAGCCCCGCCGGCGCCCACCAGTTGAACCGTCCCAGCAACCGCATCATCGCCGGCGCGAGCAGGCAGCGGACGAAGACCGCGTCCACCAGCACGGTCAGTGCCAGCCCCAGGCCGCACATCTGGAGGAACGACACCTTCGAGATGCCCATGCCGACCAGCACGATCGCCATGAGGAGGGCCGCCGCCGTGAAGACGCGGCCCGTGCGGGCCACGCCCAGGGCCACGGCGTGCGTGTTGGCCTCGGTGGTGGCGCGGCCCGAGACGAGCCATTCCTCGCGGATGCGCGCCAGCAGGAACACCTCGTAGTCCATCGACAGGCCGAACGCCACGCAGAACATCAGCACCGGGACGTTCGCGACGAGGTAGCCGGTCGCGGTGAAGCCCAGGAGGCCGGACAGGTGGCCCTCCTGGAAGACCCACACCATCGCGCCGAACGCGGCGCCGAGCGACAGCGCGTTCATCACGAGCGCCTTGAGCGGCAGCACCAGGCTGCCCGTGAACAGGAACAGCAGCACGAACATGGCGAGCGCCATCAGCCCGGCCGCGAGCGGCAGGGGGTCGGCGAGGGCGTCGAGCACGTCCTCGTTCTCGGCGGCGGCGCCGGCCAGCAGCCTCTCCCCCGGGGCCGGCACCTCGCGCAGGCCGGACAGGAGGCGCTTGCCGTCGGCGGAGTACGGGTCCACGGCGGTGCCGACGCGCAGCACCGCGCCCGCCTCGTTCACCAGGCCCCGCGAGGCCGGGGCCGACGCCGGGGCGGCCTGCGCGCCGTGGACGAACGTACCGGCGCCGCTCACCACTTCGGACACTCCGGGGACGCGCGACAGACCCGTCGCGTACGCGGCGACCGGCCCGTCGCCGCCGTCGAAGCCGGGCAGGACGACCGTGGTGGCGGCGGACGCGTCCTCCGCGAAGTCCTCGCGCAGCAGGTCGCCGACCTGGCGGGCCTCGGACACCGAGGCGCTGATCACCCGGTCGTCGGGGTAGCCCCACTTCGACGACAGGAAGGGCGCGCCGAGGAGCAGCAGTCCGGCGACGGTGACCACGGCGACCGGCACGGCGCGGCGCGTGACGACGACCACCATCCGGTACCAGCGGGTCCGCTCCGGCGCGACGTCCGCGGCGGCGTGCGGCGGCCGCAGCCGGAACAGGCGGCGCAGCGGGACGCGCACGTCGAGCCGGTCGACCCGGTGGCCGAGCAGCGCCAGGGCCGCGGGCAGCACCAGCACCGCGGTCAGGACGGCGACGAGGACGACGGCGATGCCGACGTAGGCGAACGACTTGAGGAAGAACACCGGGAAGACGATCAGCGCGGCGAGGGCGAGCGCGACGGTCACCCCCGAGAAGACGACGGTGCGCCCGGCGGTCCGTACGGTGCGGAGCACGGCGTCGTCGAGGCCGCGCCCGGCGCGGAGTTCCTCGCGGAACCTGCTGACGATGAACAGGCTGTAGTCGATGCCCAGGGCGAGTCCGAGCAGGGTCGTCATGTTGAGGGCGTAGACGGAGACGTCGGCGAAGCCGGTCACCAGGCGCAGGATCGCCAGCGTGGTCACGATGGAGACGGCGCCGACGAGCAGCGGGAGCGCGGCCGCGACCAGGCTGCCGAAGACGACGACCAGGACGACGAGGGAGACGGGGAAGGCGACGGCCTCGCCGACGGTGGCGTCCTCGATGGTCTGGCTGTTGAGTTCGTTGGTCATCGGGCCGTAGCCGCCGACCCGTACCGTCACGCCGTCCGGGCGGGGCATGTCCGCCTTGATCCTGCGCGAGGTCTTGGGCAGGTCGGTGTCGTCGGCGTCGATGCGTGCGGTGATCAGTGCGGTCCGGCCGTCCTTGCTGCGCAGTGCGGCGCCGTCCCGGGGGCCGAGCTGCCAGTAGGACCGGACTCCGCCGATGTCGTGGTGCGAGGACATCCACTCCGTGACGGTCCCGCCCGCGCGCCGCGCCGCGGGACCGTCGGCGCCGTCGTCGGCGGTGAGGGCGACGATGAGGTTCGGCTGGACGCCGGTGAAGTGCGTGTCGACGATGCGCGACGCCCGGGCCGATCCGGCGTCCGAGGGGACGAATCCGCCCTCCTTGAAGCGGTCGAGCACGGACACCCCGAGGACGCCGCACGCCACGACGGCCAGGAGGGCGCCGACGAGCACCGACTTCGGACGGTTGATCGCGAGACGAGCGAGTCGGGTCAGCATCCCTTGCATCCCAGTGTCGGCGGTCCGTCGGTCATGTTCGTCCGGTCATGTTCGTCCGGTCATGTTCATCGCCCGGCCAGGACCAGGGCCGCCAGGGCCACCGTCGCCCAGCTCATCAGCGCCGAGTGGTAGGGCCCGTGGAGGGACTTGCGGTGGAAGTAGTCCATCGCCTCGTCGAGCGGGACGCGGCGCACCACCCGTACCGCCGCGAACAGCAGCCGCTGGCTCGGCAGCCAGGCGACGGCGTACGGGACGAAGCCCCAGGTGGGTCCGTCGATCGCCCACACCGAGCCCAGGAGCAGCAGCGAGCCGAGGAACAGCATCGAGGACTGCAGGTACAGGGCACCCGCGAGGCCGAGGGCGCGGACGTAGGTGCGGGTGCCGAACTGCCCGTCCACGACGTAGTCCTCGCAGTGGCTCGTGACGAAGAGGGCGGTCACGACCATGGCGAAGCCCACGAGTGTCCAGACGTGGGCCCAGGGTGTGGCGTGCTCGTAGGCGCGCAGGATCGCGACGCCCGGCAGGAGCATGCAGCCGGTCTGGAGCGACAGCAGGTGCCAGATGCCCCGGCTCTTGAGGTGGAGCGGCGGGAGCGAGTACGCGAAGCCGATGAGCAGGAAGGCCGCGGCGTACGCGAGCAGGTCCCAGTGGTGGGTCCGGGCGGCGAGGAGGGCGGCCACGGCGCCGTAGACGAGCGTGGAGACGGCGGTGTGGAGGACGACCCGCGAGACCCCCAGGCCGTAAACAGCCTTCGACTGGCGGGACTTGAGGCGCCGGTCGGCCTCCCGGTCGGCCAGGGCGTTCGCCATGTTGGCGATCTGGAGGCCGGATATGACCCAGAGCATGGCGAGTACGGCGTTCAGGGAGCCCAGCTGCCCCCAGGACGCGGCACCCAGCAGGCCGGGCACGACGGCCTGGGGGACATAGCCCGGCAGGAATTCGAAGCGGCGGATGACCAGGGCGTACTTCGCGCGGACGCCCAGCGGCGGGCGCGGTCCCGGTCTGGCGTGGTGGTCGTTGAGGATGTCGGCGAGCCTGGCCGTGCGGGGCGCGGAGTCAGTGCGCGGCATGGGACCACGCGCCCTTCGCGGTGATCGGTGATCGCTCCGTCATCGTGGGAGTCCCCCAACTCTCGTCGATGTCACGGTACTCACGGATCCATCGCAACACATGAGGTCGCACACCGGCACCATTACCGGACGAATTCCTGACGGTGATTTGGCGGCGCCAGTGCCGGTGCCGGTGCCATTGCCGGTGCCCGGCCGTGGCCGTGCGCGGGGCTCAGCCTCCGGCGACGACGGGGTAGTGGTCCGAGAGGTTGGTATAGGTGTACTCCTTGCCCCGGCTCGACACCGTCCACGGTGCGGACCGCTCCTTGACGACGGTGTTGCGCCAGGCCACGGGGCGGGCGTGGCCCTTGCGGTGCAGGACGTAGTCCAGGTCCTCGCGGGCGTCGTCCGGGTAGCGATAGGCGGCGATCGAGTTGTCCTTCGTGTCGAAGGAGTAGGGGTGGCCGTCGCGGGTGTCGGCCGGGGCGAGGCCGGCGTTGGCCAGCAGGGCGGGGTATTCGTCGCTGCGGGAGTCGACGTTGAGGTCGCCGGCGACCATCACCTGTTCGTCGGCGGGGATGTGCTTGGCGTCGAGGAAGGAGCCGATCTGGCGGAACTGCCCGGCCCGGTCGGCCGCCGCTTCGCCGGTCTTGCAGCCGCTGTCGGTGGACTGGGCGTGGGTGCCGACGAGGTGGACCTTGGCGCCGTTGACGTCCAACACCACATAGGCGAAGCCCTTGTTGGACCACCAGTCGGCGCCGCACGCGTCCTTGTAGATGACCTGTTCCTTGCGCAGGATCGGCCACTTGCTGAGGACGGTGACACCGCCGTCCTCCGGGGTGGTGGCCGAGTAGCTGCCGCCGGTGGCGTCCCAGCCGTCCTTGCTCCGGCCGACGACGGGGGTCTGGTACGGGTACTGCGCGGCGGCGTCGGCCTTGAGGGCGTCGGACGCCTCGTTGTCGAACGCCTCCTGCAGGACGACGACGTCGTTCCCGCGGAAGAAGCCGGCCGCGGCGATCTCCTTGGCGCGGTGCGACTGGCCCCAGTTGGGGTAGAGGTTGGTGCTCATCAGGAAGGTGTTGTAGGTGAGGACCTTGAGGTCCGGGACGAGGGCCGGGGTGGAAGCCGGGACGGCGGCCGCCGGGCGGGTGAGGGCTGTGGCGAGGGCGGCGGTGGCGAGGGCGGTTGCGAGGGTGGCGGGTCTGGCGAGGGGCTGCATGGTGTTCTCCTGGGGCGGGGGTGTGGCTGTGGTGCCCACAGGAAAGCGGGTCCGCATGACGTCCGGATAGCCGTCAGGTGATCAAATGCCCACGGGGGTGGACTTGGTGGGCGTCGTCCGGCCACCGGTGCGGCCGTTTCGCCGGCCGGTGTCGTGCGCGGCCGTCTCGCTGGGACGGGTCCGGGGCGCGAGCAGGACCTGACTGCCGCCGGTCTCGGCCAGGCCGCTTGAACCGTGAGGTGAACTAGCTGGTGACGCCCTTCACGGGAGCGGGCCGGTATACACCAGAATCCTGCTTCGAGGGTCAGCCTCCAACACCGTGGCCTGGGCAGGTGATCCGATCGCGCTGCCGTGGGGACGGGGTTTGTGACGGTTCTTGTGAGCCCTCGCCGTATTTGGGATACCCGGGCTGTTCTGCCAGCGGCAGAACACCGGCCGGACCGGGCTCGACGATCACTACAGTCCAGTCTCATGACGACGATTACGACGCGTACGGTCGAGTATCCGGCCGACGGTTTGACGATGATCGGGCACCTCGCGCTCCCGGCCGGTGTCGGCCTCCGGCCCGCGGTGTTGCTCGGACCAGAGGGCATGGGGCTCAGCGACGTCGAGCGCCGCCGGGCCGATGCTCTCGCCGAGCTGGGATATGTAGCGCTGGCCTTCGACCTTCACGGCGGGCGCTATTTGGGCGACCCCGAGGAGATGCTGGCCCGTTGCCTGCCGCTGCTCGCCGACCCCGACCGGATGCGAGGCATCGGCCACGCGGCGCTCGACGTGTTGCGCACCGAACCGCGGACCGACCCCGACCGGATAGCCGCCGTCGGCTACGGCACCGGGGGCGCCATCGCGCTGGAACTCGGGCGCGATGGCGTCAACCTGCGCGCGATCGGGACAGTCAACGCAACTACCACGGGCCGACCGGGCGAGGCGGCGCGCATTCGCTGCCCGGTGTGGGCTGGGGTTGGGTCGGAAGACCCGATCATGCCGCCCGCGCAACGGAACGCGTTCACCGCTGAGATGCAGGCCGCGGGCGTCGACTGGCGCCTCGCGGTCTACGGCGGCGCCTTGCACGCCTTCCACCACCCGCCGGTCGACCACCCCATGGTCCCCGGCGTCGGCTACCACCCACAGCACGCGCAGCGAGCCTGGCGCGACGTCGTCGACCTGCTCGCCGAGTGCCTGCCCGTGACGGAGGACCTGGGGGTATGACCCAGGCAAACACGCTGGCGCCTGGCCTGGTCGGCGTCGGGCACTGACAGTCCCCTCCCCTACCTCTGTCCGCCCCGCCCGCGTCGTACACCGCGGCGGTCGGGCGGTACCTCACCGGCGCCGGGATCGCGAAGTCCTCCGCGCGGATCTAGCGGATTTCGTTGACGACCTGGGGGTGGATGCTCGCCGGCGAACCGGCGCCGACCGGTCCCGCCCGCCGGGGCGCGAAGCCGCCCGTCTTCCCCGTCGCCGCGATCGACGCCCCGGCGCTGCCGGAGATGCTGGCCGAGCCGGCGGCGGCGCGGGCTGACGAGACGGACGCCGACACCGTCGACCGGGAGCTGTCCATCGCTCGCAAGACGATCGGCTGGTGGCAGCGCCAGGGCTGGATCGAAGGTGATCCCACGATCGGCATCGAGCGGCGGCCGGCGCCGCCGGACCGCACCAAGGCTCTCGCGGAGAACCAGATCGCTGCCCTGCGGCGCCTCGACGTCGCCCTGCGGGAGAAGACGCAGTGGAAGATGCTCTACGAGTCCGCCGCGCGGGCCGACGAGGTGCTGTGCCTGAACGTGGAAGACCTGTACCCGCAGGACAAGCGCGGGAAGATCACTGCCAAGGGCGGGGCGACGGAGTGGATTCACTGGCAGTCCGGCACCGCCCAGCCCTGATCCGCAGGGAGCGGAAACACTTGCGCCGGGGCTGCGGGCGCCGGATCCCGAGGACGACGACTCGGACGTGCTGGACCGAGCGTCTGGGCAAAGGAGCCCCGCCAGCCCATCGTTGGGCCAGCGGGGCTCGATTGCGTTGCGCCACAGCTACACGGCGTTCTCCAGCACTGCGCGAACCTCGGGCACATCCCGAAAGTCTTCAAGCCGCCTGAGTACGACCTTGACCCGCTCCGCTGTGCGCTCGCTGGCCACGCCGGCAGAGAGGCAGATCATGCGTTCCGCTGTGGCTGCCGCTTCCTCCGGCTCGTTGGCGTCAGTCAGGGCAACGGCGAACCACGACAGGTAGAGCGCGAGTTCCCGCGTATGCGTGGCGTCGTATCGGCCGAGTACGTCCCGGAGCAGCGGGACGGCCCGGAGCGGGCGGCGCAACTCTGTGCAGACGCGTGATTCCATGACCTGTAGCTCTCCGGCGTCCACCCAGTAGAGATAACCGGGTTCATCCTCCCCGCCGTGCCCCGTCAGCGCGTCACCGGCTTCCTTGACAGCTCGCATGGCTGCCTGGTCTTCCCCGGCCTTGGCGTGGGCCCATGCCACACGGTCAAGGTAGAGGGCGCGCGCCCGCGGTGGCGCTCCGGCGGCGTTCTCAAGGGCCGCGCGAGCCATGTCGACCCCTTCTTGTACGTCCCCTGTGTTCGTTCGCCGGTAGGCCAGCGAGCCCAGCAAGTTGCCCGCCAGGGTTGCGTCTTCCGCTGTGTGTGCCGCCGACAAACCGAGCCGGTAGATCCGTTCGGCTTCAGCCTGCTGTCCGGCGTCACTCGCGATCCACCCGGCGATCTGCGCCAACTCCCCGATGGCTCGCAGCAGTGATCGACCTACGGCTTCAGTATGGGTCCCCTCTCGGAACAACCGCACCGCAGACCGGAGTTCGCGCAGTGCGGGGCGCAGCAAGTCCCCTCCGGCAATCACATCGTCGGCGAGCCTGAGCCCGTGTACGCGCTGCTGTAGGTCGGCCACGGCGTCCACGCCGACGCGTCGCCCCTCACGGGCACTGATCGGGGCGAGCGGGTCGCCTTCGGGCAAGTAGTCGGCCAGCGATGGCGGGGGCAGCTCCACGGGCACCTGTGGCTCCCTGAGCGCTTCCACGGGCACCTCAAGAGCCGTAGCGATGAAGGGCAACCATTCACGGGGCGTCCGTTTTCCCGTCTCCCACCTGCTGACCTCCTGACGACCGACAGGGCCACCTTGGACACCAGCAGCACGGCAGACCTCCCGTGCCAACCGCGCCTGGCTCCACCCGCACTGTTCGCGCAACCACTTGATGTTTGCCCCAATGCTCCCCGACATGCCCCCAGTCTGGCCGACACCTGGCCTACGCGGGGCCGCTGGTCAGTACACAGCCCCGGCAGGATGATCACAGCCATGGCTGAGCAACGGGATGCACCCCCGAACGGCACGCTTGTTGTGGATGAGCGCTCCGACAAGGTCGGCGTCGTCATGGGTCACGAGGGCCCGAACCTTCAGCTCCGCCCGCCTCGTGGTGGGCGTGGGTGGGAAGCGCGGCCGAGTGCGGTGAGAGTGGCTACCGCCGACGAGCAGAGGACGGCGGATGTCGCTGTCGGCCGGGATGGCAGCCTCCCGGGGAACGCCTGTGAGTGATCTGCGCCCCGCATACCGGTTCCCCCGCCCCCTGGTCGGCGTGACCCGGCTGCCGGACACCACGCCGCACACCTACCGCACGTGCCCGAAGTGCCTGGTCATCCACAAGGGGATTGGTCTCGCGTTGCGCGCCCGGGACCAGGACACCGCCGACCGGCTCCGCGCCGAGCTCGGCACCCATCAGCAGAGCGATCCGCACAAGGAGCACGCGCCGTGATCCTTCTGCCGCACAGCAGCGGACCCACGGCCATGCCGGTGCCGGTCGAGGGCTGCGCCGTTTGCGTCCGGCTCGACAGTGCATGGCGAGCAGCGTGGAAGCGGGGCGACCGGGAGTCGGCCGGGAAGTTCGCCGACGGGTTCGTCAAGCATCACGGGAGGAAGCACCCGGGGGCGTGGTGACCACCGGAACGGGTGATCAGCAAATCGCCGGGGCGCGGCGTTCGTCCTCGCTCTGGTGCTCCTCGTAGTCCTGGTGGCGCTGCTCGTGCTCGTCCTCCAGCCCCCGCCTCTCTGGGATACGGCCAAAGGGCCGGCGGAACCGCCCGGCCGGTCCATTGCATCCCTCCGGGGACCGGCCGGCCCCCCTTTCGGGCTGTACGGGGGGACAGCCCGAAAGGCTCCCAAGACTCCGCCCCGCCGGTTGACGTTGGCCGCCCGCAGTGGGGCGGGAAGCACCCAGCCCGGCCGTCCGGTTGAGGCCCGGCAGCCGGGCGGGTGCACCACGGCAGACAGGTTTCACGTTCCATCCCCAACCCGATACAACCAAGGGAGGGCCCGTCATGGGCAACGACACCCCCGGTCTAGGAGCCTTGAGCACCGGGCCGGGGCGCCCTGCCGTCGGCCCTGAACGAACTATGGGAGTGCGGCCGGTTCAGCCATCACCTGCAAGCGGGGGCTGTTCCTCGACGAATGACCCTATGCCGGACGTCGTGCCGATCACACCCTCTTCCCGCAGCGCTCGGGTCGTCTCCCGAATGATGTCCCGGTTGACGCCGAATTCACAGGCGAGCTGCACCTCTGAGATCAAATGGTGTGACACTCGCCGCTGTTGATTCGCGCGCGCCATCTTCCGCTCCGAAGAAGTGCAAGAACTCACCTCGAATCAGCTGGACCACTGGTCGTCCGCCGCGTTCGTCGAGATCGGCTACGACTACCCGAACGGGCACGCCAACGATCAGTTCGAACAGCTCGCGCACGCCCGCCGGACGGGGGTGTCCGCATGAGCCTCGCCGACCGCATCCCCGTGGATGCCCCGGCCGTCCGCCCTGCCGTCCGCTGCTGCATCTGCGGAACCAAGACCGTCGCACCCGTAGAGATCGGCTGCGCAGAACGCGCAAGCGGCCCCGATGTCCCCCTGCACGCCTGCCCCAATTGTGCGGCCGGCCCCGGCGACCACGGCCTGACCGATGTGGAGGGCACGGTGAGCGCCAAGCCTCCGAACACCTACGTGAGGCCGGCCGTCTGCCTTCCCTTTGGTGTGATTCACGCCCTTGCCGCCCGGAAGAGTCCAGTTGCTCCCGCCCTTCGGTGGTACGTGGCGGGCGAGCAGCACCCGTCCGTCTTCGATACACACGGCGTACGCCGCCAACCGGAAACTCATCCCCGCATCTCCCGCCGGACCCTATCCAACGTCCAAGATCCGCGCATCGCTACGCGGAGTGGAGCCAGATCAACTTCTTACGCGCTGGAGCTACTTCTGTTCCGTGTGATGGAGCCCAAAGAAGTGCTCACGAACAACGCGGCAGTACATCCGCAAAGGCCGATTGGCTCATCCGGCAGCACAACCGCGACGCGTGGGCGACAGAACCGCGCCGGACGCTGGGTGCACATCGGCAGGCGCTCCTGTTCCGGAAGCAACGCCATCCCAGAAGTCCCCGTGTGATCCGACGACATGGCCCCGATCAACGAAGAGCACGACAAGTAGCCCCTGCGGAAACGGTGAAAGGGCGGGGCGGGGGATCGGCCCGGCGGCGAAGCCGCCGCCCACCGAGCCCCTTACAGCCAGCCCCCCTTACGGCCTCCCGGTCACCACACCGCCAGGCCACGTGATCTCGTAGTACCTGACCCGGGCATCCTCCCCCACAGCCCGCATCCCGGCCCTTGCCATGACCCGTTGAGAAGCAACGTTGTCGAGATCGGCGTCACCCTTGACGCACACGACGCCGTGCTCCCGGGCGAGCGCGAGCAGCCCGCGCAGCGCCTCCGTGGCGTACCCCTTCCCCCGCGCCGGGGCGACGACGCCGTAGCCGATCGTCACGGTGCGCTCCGCGCCGGGCGGGCGGTGGAAGCCCAGGCTGCCTATCACGAGGCCGTCGGAGCGCCGGCGGATCTCGTAGTCGCCGAAGGGCCGGGGGTCGCCCGTGGCCGCGCAGTGGTCGAGGAAGTCCCGGGCCGACTCCACGTCGCCGTCGGTGGGGTAGCCGGGTGCCCAGCGGTCGTCGGCGGCCGGGCGGCGGGCCACGAGGCGGCGGGCATCGTCGGCGGTCAGGGGGTGGAGCACGAGCCGCTCCGTCACAAGATCGTCCATGGTCGACTGGCGTACCATTCCGCGACGGGAGCGCGCACCTGGTTTACGAAGTGCGCAACTCCCGTACCGGAAGCGGCTGTTCAGCCTCCGCGGCTCACTGGCGCACGGCCCCGGCGGCCAGCGGGCCGCGTCGGAGCAGCGCCCGGGTCGGCAGGCCCGTGGCGGCGAGGACGAGGAGGACGGTCGCGGCGGCCAGCGGCAGGGCCGTGCCGGCCGGGACGTACGGGCCGGATCCGGTGACGCCGCGGGTGATCGGCACCAGGGTCGTCCAGGCGATGGCGCCGCCCACGAGGAGTCCGGTGACGGCGACCAGCAGCGCCTCCCAGCGCATCATGCCGCGCACCTGGCGGCGCGTGGTGCCGGACAGTCGCAGCAGGGCGACCTCGCGGCGGCGGTCGAGCACGGTCATGACCAGGGTGTTGGCCGCGGCGACGGCGGCGAAGCCGCCGAGCACGGCCGCCATGACGGTGTTCGCCCAGGCGTTGAGCTCCTGGTCCCGGTCGGCCCGGGCGGCGAAGCCCGCGGCGTCGGTGACGGTGCTGCCGGGGGTGCCGAGCGCGGTCAGTCGCCGGGCGACGGCGGCGCGGTCGGCGCCGGGTGCGTCCCGGACGAGGACCTGGGAGTCGAGGGCGGCGGAGACGTGCCCGGCGACGGCGGCCCGGGGCAGCAGGATCTCGCCGAGGCCCAGGCCCCGTTCGTAGGTGGCGACGAGCTTCGGCCGGACGCGGGTGCCGTCGCCCAGCCAGAGCGGGACGGTGTCCCCCGGCTTCGCGTGGAGGCCGCGGGCGAGCGAGGCGTCGAGGGCGACGGTGCCCGGGGAGGTGCCCAGGGCGGCGAGGGAGCCGCTCTCGACCCCGAGGTCGAGCACCCGGGCCAGCTTCGCCGGGTCGCCGGAGACGCCGAGGACGGTGGACGGCAGCAGGACGTCGCCGGATCGGTGGACGGCACCGGTGCGCAGGACGCCGACGGCGGCCTCCACGCCCGGGACGCGGGCGGCCCGGGCGGCGGTGGAGGCGGGCAGGCCCGCCCCGCCGGGGGCAAGGACGTGGTCGGCGACGACGCTGCTGCGGACGTGGGCGTCGGCGACGTGCCGGATGGTGCTCTGCAGGAAGACGAGCGTGCCGCAGAAGGCGGTCACCATGGCGATCGGGGTGATGGCGGAGGCCAGCCGGCGGGCGTGCGCCCGGGTGTTGTCGGCGGCCAGCGACCCGGACGCGCCGGCGGAACGGAGGGGCAGGCCGAGGAGCGTCGCGCACAGCCAGGTGAGCGGCGGGCCGAGGAGGGCGACGGCCAGCAGGAAGCACATGACGACGCCGAGGGCGGTGTTGGCCGCGTTGTCGCCGTCCTGTCCGGCGGCGAGTCCGGCGAGGGTGACGCCGCCGGCCGCGGCGGCCAGTCCGAGGACGGTGCGGATCAGGCCGGGGCGGTTGCGTTCGACGGCGGCCTCGCCCAGCGCGAGGCCGGGGCGGAGCTTGGCCGGGCGGCGGGCGGCGGCGTAGCCGGCGATCAGCGCGGACACCAGGTTGGCGCCGATCGCGGTGACCATGGGCACCGCGCCGATGTCGAGGGAGACCTGTTCGGGGATGGCGCCCCGGTCCACGAGCTGGTCGAACCACCAGGAGGCCAGGGCCAGGCCGGGGAGGATCCCGAGGACGCCCGCGACCGGGGCGACGATCATCGCCTCGGTGGCGACGGTGCGGCGGATCTGCCGCGGGGTGGCGCCGATGGCCCGGAGGAGGGCGAACTCGCGGGAGCGCTGGCCGGTGGCCAGGGCGACGGTGCCCATGACGACGAAGACGGCGGTCATGGCGGCGATGCCGCCGAAGGACCCGCCGAGCCCGCTCAGCAGGGTCTTCGCCTCGGTCAGGCCCGGCTCCTCGGCCCGGCCCCGGGCATCGCCGGTCAGCACCCGGGCGTCGTCGCCGACGGCCCGGCGGACCTCGTCGGCGAGCGCGGTGCCGGTGACTCCGGGGCGGGCGCGGACGGCGATGGCGTCCGCCGTGCCCGGGTGCCCGGAGAGCCGGTCGGCCGTGCGGCCGGCGAACCAGGCGGTCGCGCCGCCGGTCCCCGCCGGGGCGAGGCCGGAGACACGGTAGGTGGCGGTGCCGCCGGGGGCGACGAGCGCGACGCGGTCGCCGGTGGCCAGGTGCGCGGCGCGGGCGGAGGCGGCGTCCAGGACGACCTCGCCGGCGCGCGGGGCGCGGCCCTCGGCCAGGGCGGCGGTGCCGGCGGCCGTGTCGAGGCCGGCGGTCGCGTAGGGCCGTCCGGTCCAGGCCGTCCGGGGGTTCCCGGCGCCGGGCTGGACGGGGAAGGAGAGGTCGGGCACCGCCGCGGCCACGCCGGGCCGGGCCTTGATCTTCGCGGCCAGCGACGCGTCGACGCGGGCCCGGTCGGGCAGCGCGGCCTCGGAGGTGGTGCGGCTGTCGCCCCGGCCGGTGGTGATCCGCACGTGGGTGTCCCCGGCGACCACCACGGGGGTGTGCTGGTAGCGCACGGGGGCGATGTGCGCGGTGATGCCGGTCTGCAGCAGGACGCCGCAGGCGGTGATGATCGCGGCGCTGAACAGCAGCGCGACGAGGCTGCCCGCGAACGAGGCGGGCCGGAAGCGCACGGAAGCCCGTGCGAGGCCGTTCGTCATGCGGCCGTCCCCGTTCCGGCGAGGCGGCCGCCGTGCGCGGCGGTGAGCGCGACCATCCGGTCGGCGACGGTCTGCGGGTCGGGCCGCGTCAGCTCGCCGGCGAGGAGGCCGTCGGCGAGGAAGAGCACCCGGTCGGCGTGCGAGGCGGCCACCGGGTCGTGGGTGACCATGACGACGGTGGCGCCGAGCGCGTCGACGGCCCGTCGCAGCAGGCCGAGGACCTCCTGGGCGGAGCGGGTGTCCAGCGCGCCGGTCGGCTCGTCGGCGAACACCACCTCGGGCCGGGTGACCAGCGCCCGGGCGATCGCGACCCGCTGCTGCTGCCCGCCCGAGAGCTGGCCGGGCCGGCGCCTGCCGTGCCCCTCCAGCCCCACC
The DNA here is from genome assembly GCF_015999245.1 of Streptomyces sp. AV19. GTDB lineage: Bacteria > Actinomycetota > Actinomycetes > Streptomycetales > Streptomycetaceae > Streptomyces. The sequence goes on from NZ_JAEAMR010000022.1 coordinate 806,967, forward strand.
TCGGCCAGCAGCTCCTGGGCCCGGCGCCGGTCCTGGCGCTCGCCGGCGAGGCGCTGCGGGAGCAGGACGTTCTGCAGCACGGTCAGCGAGGGCAGCAGGTTGAAGGACTGGAAGACGAAGCCGACGCGGCTGCGCCGCAGCTTGGTCAGCCGGTCCTCGTTCAGCCCGGTGATGTCCTGCCCGCCCAGCAGCACCTGCCCGTCGCTGGGCCGGTCCAGCCCGGCGGCGCACTGCAGGAACGTGCTCTTGCCGGACCCGGACGGGCCCATCACCGCGGTGAAGCTGCCGCGCGGCAGCGCGAGGTCCACGCCCCGCAGGGCCTGGACGGCGCCCTCGCCGCGGCCGTAGGCGCGCCGCACGGCGCGTAGCTCGACCGCGGGGCCGTGCCCCGGGTACTGCTGGGTGGGTACGCGGTCGCGGCGCGACGCCATGGTGTCCCTTCCTTCGTCGGTCATCGTGCGTATGACGGTAGGAAAGGCCAGGTCAGCGGGGAATGGTGGCAGCCGGGCAGTGCGGGGTGGGGTTTTCCCCCGGTCTCCCCGGCGAGGGTGCCGGCGGGGCCGGCTCCTATGAGGCGACGGGTGAGGCGACGGGCATCAGCCGGCCGCCGGTCAGCCGGACGAGCTCGTCGGCGGTGGTCGGGAAGACGGTGTGCGGGGTGCCTCCGGCGGCCCAGACCTCGTCGTAGTCGGCCAGCGCCTCGTCCACGACCGCGGGCAGCCGCCGGGGGTGGCCGACGGGGGCCACGCCGCCGATCGCCTGCCCGGTGGCCTCGCGCACCTGCTCCGGGGTGGCGCGGAGCAGCGGCCCCCGGCCGAGGCGGGCGGCGAGGGCGGCGGTGTCCACCCGGTGCCGGCCGCTGGTCATGACGAGGACCGGCTCGCCGTCGGAGACGAACACCAGGCTGTTGGCGATGGCCCCGACCGGGCAGCCGAGGGCCTCGGCTGCCCGGTCGGCGGTGCGTGCCGACGCGGACAGCTCGCGGATCCGTCCGGGGACCGCCGCGGCCTCGAGGGCGCGGGCGACCGGTTCGCTCCGGGCGGGCAGGGGGGAGGACATGCGGGTCGCTCCTTACGTAGACGCCAAAACGTTCTGTATATAGAACGCTAGGGGCGGGGAAGGTACCCGGTCAACGGAAATTCCGGGCCGGGGGCGACGGAAGCGGAGGCAGGGCCATGGCGGAAACGGAAGCGGGAGCGGCGGAGCTCGCCGGACGGGTGGGGCGCCGGCTGCGGGAGCTGCGGTCCGGGCGGGGGCTGTCGCTGTCGGAGCTGGCCCGCCGGTCGGGCATCGGCAAGGGCACGCTCTCGGAGCTGGAGAGCGGCCGGCGCAACCCGACGCTGGAGACCCTCTACGCGCTGACGACCGCCCTGTCGGCCCCGCTCAGCGCCCTGCTGTCCCCGGCCGGGGGCCGGGAGACGGTGTCCGGCGGCGCCGTGGACGCGGTCCTCACCGACCGGCACGAGGACGCCTCGGCCGTCACGGAGGTCTTCCGGATCCGGATCCGTGCCGGGTCGGCCCAGGAATCGGCGGCCCACGCCCCGGGCACCCGGGAGCACATCGTCGTCCTCGGCGGCACCGCCCGCGTCGGCGAGGCAGCGTCCCCGCTCACGGTCGGCCCGGGCGGGCACGGCGCCTGGGCGGCGGACGTCCCGCACCTGTACGCCGCGCCCGACGGGGACGTGGAGGCCGTTCTGGTCGTGCGGTACGCGGCCGCCGCCCCGGGCGGCTGATCCACCCGCGCGCTTGACCTGCGAAACTCCGTCGCGCGCCGGACCATCGAGACATGGCTCCGCCTGTCGCCCCGCTCCCCGCGATCCGGCCCATGCTGACGGTCCCCGGACCGCTGCCGGACGAGCGCGAGGAGGCGGAGTGGGGGTTCGAGGTGAAGTGGGACGGCGTGCGCTGCGTCGTCACCGCGCCGGGGGACGGCGGCATCCAGCTGGTCAGCAGGACGGGCAACGACGTGACCTCCACCTACCCCGAGCTGCGGGAGCTGGGCATGCAGCTCCAGGGCCGCCCGGCCGTCCTCGACGGCGAGATCGTGGCGATGGACGAAAAAGGCCGGCCCGACTTCGGGCTGCTCCAGCGCCGCATGAGCATCGTGAATCCGCGGCGGGCCGCCCACCTGGCGATGGAGTACCCGATCCACCTGATGCTCTTCGACGTGATGCACGTCGGCGGCCGGTCCCTGATGGCCACCCCCTACCAGGAGCGGCGGGCCGTGCTCGCCGGGATGGGTCTCACCGGCCGGAGCTGGTCCGTGCCCACCCACCTGGCGGGCCACGGTCAGCGGGCGTGGGACGCCACGCTGCGGCACGGGTACGAGGGGGTGATCGCCAAGCGGCTGACCTCGTCCTACCTGCCCGGCGTCCGGTCACCCGACTGGCGCAAGGTCAAGCACCTGCTCACCCTCGACGTGGTCATCGGGGGCTGGACTGAGGGCCGGGGCTCGCTGGTGGGGCTCCCCGGCGCGATCCTGGCGGGTCTGGACGAGCCGACGGGCCTGCGCTACGTCGGCTCCGTCGGCTCGGGCCTCTCCGGCCACGAACGCCGTGACCTCGCCCGCTATCTGTCGGCGGTCGCCCGCGAGGACTCGCCGTTCGCCGGGCCGGTCGACGCGCCCGGGGCGCACTGGGTCGAACCACGGCTCGTCGCCGAGATCACCCTGACCGGCTGGACGCCGGCGGGGCACATCCGGCACCCCATCTGGCACCGGCTGCGCCCCGATCTGACCCTGCCCGGTTGATGATCGGTTCTGATCGATCAGTAGGCGGAGTTGACGTTGTCCATGGAGCCGTAGGTCTTGGCGGCGTAGTTGCAGGACGCGACGATGTTGGCCACCGGGTCGTAGATGTCCCAGGACGTGCCGTCCACATGGAAGGCCTTGAACGTCGGGTCGATGATCTGCAGCAGACCCTTCGACGGGACACGGGGGGGGCCGGGGGGGGGGGGGGGGGGCGCCCCCCCGCCGGGCCCGCGGGGCGGGGGCCGGGGGGGGCCCGGTGGGGCGGGGGGGGGGGGGGGGGGGGGGGGGGGGGGGGGGGGGGGGGGGGGGGAGGTTGATGGACCCCACCCCCTCCCTTCCACCGTTCCCGCAGGGGCTGCGCCCCTGCGCCACCCCGCGTGCGCGCGACGCGCACCCGGGCGCGGGGGCCCCGCCCCCTGCACCCCCGGCCCGCGCCGCGCGCGGCGAGCGGGGCTCCGCCCCTGCACCCCACGGGGACTCCGCCTCCCGCGCCCCGTTCGGGGCTCCGCCCCCGGCCCCGCAACCGCGCCCCGCGCGGTGGCGGGGGCTTGCCCCGGGAGAAACGGTGAAATGGGGGTGCCCCCTCTGGGGGAGGGGCAGGGGCGACCAACCCGTCCGGAGCCGGAAGGCCGCCACGCAAAGCGCAGTCGCCACCCCCGCGGCCGAACCCCGGACGACAGCCGAGCCCCCCACCCTCACCTTCCACCGCACCGCCTTCGCCTACGGCCCCCACTCCGCCCCCGTCCTCCACGACCTCACCCTCGCCCTCCCCCCCGGCGCGCACCTCGCCGTCGTCGGCCCCAGCGGCGTCGGCAAGTCGACGCTCGCCGGGCTGGCGGCCGGGCTGCTGCGGCCGGACACCGGCGACGTCCGTCTCGGGGGACTGCCCGCGCGGAGCGAGGCCGCGCGGGCGCTGCGGCTCCTCATCCCGCAGGAGGCGTACGTCTTCTCGGGGACGCTCGCCGAGAACCTCGGGTATCTACGGCAAGAGCCGCCCCGGCAAACAGAATTGGCGGACGCCGCCGAGGCCGTCGGCATGGAACGGCTCGTCGAACGCCTCGGCGGCTTCACCACCCCCCTCACCCCCACCACGCTCTCCGCGGGCGAACGCCAGCAGATCGCCCTCACCCGCGCCTACCTCTCCCCCGCCCCCATCGCCCTCCTCGACGAGGCGACGTGTCACCTCGACCCGGCCGCCGAGGCGCGCGCCGAGCGCGCCCTCGCCCGGCGGCCGGCCGTGGCCTGCGGCCCCGGCACCCTGGTCGTCATCGCGCACCGTGCCGCCTCCGCACTGCGCGCGGACCGGATCCTGGTGATGGACGGTCCGCACACGGTGTTCGGGGAGCATGACGAGCTGCTGCGCGTCTCCCCGCTGTACCGGGACCTCATAGGCGGGGACGAGAGCGGGGACGAGAGCGAGGACAGCGGATCATCACGCTCAGACCCAGCCCGCGACGCGCGAGATCCTTATCGCGTCGACGCGGTTGCGCGCCCCCGTCTTGCGGGTGATCGCGGACATGTAGTTGCGCACGGTCCCGTTGGAGAGGTGCAGGCTGCGCGCGATCTCGCCGACGGACGCGCCCTCGGCCGCGAGTGACAGGACGCTCAACTCCCGTCTGGTGAGCGGGATCTCCGCCGCCTCCAGGAAGCCGAAGCCGAGCGACTCGTCGATGTAGCGCCGCCCCTGGGCAACATGGCGTATGCCCTCGGCCAGCCGGTCCGGTGAAGCGTTTTTGCTCAAGTACCCCAAGGCCCGCTCCTCGTACGCCCGGCGCAGCGGCCCCGGGCGTTCCGCGCTCGCCAGGGCCAGCAGGGCGGGCGTCGCGTCCCCCGCGTCCCGCCCGGCGGACAGTTCCCGCAGTCCCCCGGGGCCACCCGCGTCGGGGCTGTCCATGTCCACCACGCACACGCGCGGGCGGACGGTGCGCGCGACGGCCGGGGCCCGGCGCCACGGTGCGGAGTGGACCTCCAGATCCGGCTCTCTTCCGATCAGTTCCGCGAGCGCGGTGCGCAGCAGCGAGGTGTCGTGCACCAGTAGAACTCGGATCACGGATTACGTCCCACCCTTCCCGTCTGCCCCCAATGCCGGTCTTGCTCGGGGCACGTCAACAATTCATACCGGCGGTTGCCACGGTCATGGGTGGGGATCACTGAGCCGTGGGGGGCGCAAGGGCGCACGGTGCTATCATCGCGCGCCCCAAGTTCACTCGAATGCGCCTCTCAAAACTCTTGAAAAACTGACCCCTGAGTAAGCTGCCAAGAGCGGTCGTCACGGACGGGTACCGTCAACTCCCCTGTCGCCCAAGGACTTCGGGAGAGTGACCCTCCGCCCCGTGTCCGTCCCCCGCGTTCCCTCCCGAGTATGTGCGCGCGCCCGGGCCGCCAAACGGCCGCCGCCCCGGCAGGGTCATCGAGGGCAGCGCCGCCGGGAGCAGCAGCCCGGCCCGACGAGGAGCCCGCTCGCGCAGCCGCCGTTGAGCGCCTCCGGGCGGGCTCGCCCCGGCCGGCCGGCGCCTCGGTGCGGCTCGTGGCGGCACCGACCGTGACCGCCGGTCCGAGCGAACCACCCGTCTGATGGGCGCTGTTGAGGATCCCGGAGGCCATGCCCGCGTCGAGCCGGGCGCGCCGGCCGTCGGCGCATCCGCACCTGAGCTCGTACGCCCACGACTCCCGTGAGCTGGCGGCCCGTTACACCTACGAACAGGGTGTGCGGCTACGCCTACGAACAGGATGTGCGGCACATCCTCGACGGGCTGCCCGGTAACTGACGCTGCGTCAGATCGCCGACACCGCGCCCGGCACCCGCAGCGACCGCACGATCTCCGTGACCCGCGCTCCCGCCTCCGCGTACCCCGTGCCGGGCGGGTGCAGGGTGAACACGGCCACCACCGCGCGGTCGTCCGCCCCCACCGTCCCGGTGGTGTGCAGGGCCGGCCGGTCCAGGTCCACCTCGCCGCCCGCGCCCCTCGGGCGGGCGGGCGGCGGGAAGCCCGACCAGCCCTGTTTGACCGCCCACGGCCGCGCGAAGGCCGACGGGATCCCGAAGGACTGGTCGTAGCCGTCGGTGCCGTGCCGGGTGGCCCGGCGCAGCGGGCCCAGCACGGCCTCGCGCAGCGGCGCGGGCGCCTCGTCCAGCAGGTGGCACCAGACGCGGACGGTGTCCGCCGCCGTGATGGCCGAAAATCCCCAGTAGCCGGGGAAGCCGGGCGGCGGCCCCGAGGTGCCGGTGAGACCGAGACGGGAGACCATGCGTGTGATCACGCCGGTCCCCCCGTTCCGCTCCCAGAAGTGGCCGGCCGCGCTGTCGTCGCTGCTCGCGAGCATCGCGCCCAGCCGGGTGCGGTCGTCCGGCGGCAGGACGTCCACCGGACCGCGGTCCCACAGGTGGTCGAGCGCGATCAGCAGTTTCACCACTGACGCCGACCGGAACCGCGCGTCCGGTGCGAGCCGTTCGGTGAAGGTGCCGGAGTCACGGTCGTACACGGCGACGCCCGCGCCCACCCCCGTCGGCACCCTCGTTCCCGTCGGCGGCGCGCTCATGGCGCGTACCGCCGCCCGGGCCCTCCCGGCTCACGTCCTCGCACGTCGATCCCCCGTCTCTCCCCCGCATCCCCCGGGAGACCAGGTTCCGCCCGGCGGGGCAAGGGGGCCACGGCATTCGACCGGTGTCGAATCCGGCAGGTCGGCGGCCGGTCGGTATCACGCCACCCTTCACGCGCCGCCTTTCACGCCGCCCTTCACGCCGCCCTTCACGCCACCCGGCGTCCGTTGAGCAGTTGGACGCCCAGCGGCGTGAGGGTGTGGTGCGCGGCCCCGCCCACCCGGCGGGTCACCAGCAGGCCGGCCTCGCGCAGGACGGAGACGTGGTGGCTGGCGGTCGCGGCCGCGATGTCGGCGGTGCGCGCCAGCTCCGTGGTGGTGCCGCCCGCGGCGACGGCCTCCAGCAGCACCGCCCGCGTCCGCCCCAGCAGCGCCTCCAGCCCCTGCCCGCGCCCGCCGGGCGGCCGCGCGGCGGCCAGTTGGACGGGGCTGTGCTCGATGGGGTAGACGACCACGGGCGGCAGGTCGCGGCTGCGCAGCATCGTGGGTTTGCGCCAGCAGAAGAAGGAGGGCAGCAGCAGTATCCCGCGGCCGTCCAGGTGCAGATCCCCCTCCACGTGCGGCCCGCGCATGATGAGCACCGGACGCTGCCACTCCAGGCCGGGGTGCAGGTTCCGCAGCAGGTGGTCGAAGGCGCCCGCGGGCAGGTCGGCCGCCGGCACCGCCCGGCCGCGCGCGGCCAGGTCGGCGCCGACCTCGGTGCGCATCCGCGACCAGTGCGGCGCGAGGGCCAGGCGGTAGTACGACCGGATCGCGTCGCCGAGGCCCGTCAGCGCCTCCACGTCACCGTCCGCGATGCCGCGCATCCAGGGCGCCACCCGGCCCTTGGACAGGGCGAGTTCGGTGAGGTCGTTGCGCAGCCGGGCGCGCGGGGTGGACAGCAGCGCGCTGATGCCCAGGTCGATGCCGCCCGAACCGGCCGCCGGGGTGAGGAAGTCCGGCGAGTAGCCGAGCGGCGGGGCCAGTGCCAGCAGGCGCCGCGCGCCGGGGTCCAGTCTGCCCCGCACCGAGCGGCGCCACCGGTCGAACACAAGCGGGCCGTCATTGGTCTGGAGCATGTGCAGGCTGAGCAGCACTTCCCACATCGGGTCGGGCGACTGCGCGAGCCTGGTCCGCGCGAAATCGTCGGCCCCGAAATGGATCCGCAGTCCCACAGGTGTTTCGCCTCCCGCCCGGTCCCACGGGCGCCGTGTAAGCCCGTTCGCCGGTACGGGTCCATGGTCGGGGCGGCCGGAGCCCCCTTTCAATCACAGAGCCGCGTGTTCCGGCCATCCTGCTTCCACGCGTGACGGGTGCTGTGCGAGGGGCGGGTGCGCCTCTATGCTCCAGCGCCACATGCCGGTTACCCACCCGTAGGAGTCGTGGTGACAGTGCAACGCACAGGCAGCAGCACGGGCACTAGCACAGGCAGCAGCACGCGCAGGGGATTCATCGGAGGGGCCGCGGCGGTGGCGGCCACGGCGGCGCTCACGGGGACGGCCCGGGCCGCGTCCGACCCTCGAAAGCCCGACTCTCGAAAGCCCGGCCCCCGAAAGTCCGGCCGCCGGAGCTCCGGCGCGCGGACGGTCGTGGTGCTGGGCGGCGGGGTCGCGGGCCTGACCGCCGCCCACGAACTCGCCGAACGCGGCTTCGAGGTGACGGTGTACGAGCGCAAGGGCGCCCTCGGCGGCAAGGCGCGCAGCATGGACGTACCGGGCAGCGCGAGAGGCGGCCGCAGACCGCTGCCGGGCGAGCACGGCTTCCGCTTCATCCCCGGCATCTACCACAACCTGCCGGACACCCTGCGCCGCATACCCTTCGCCGGCAACGCCCATGGCGTGCACGACAATCTGGTCGCGCCGAGCGAGGCGCTCTTCGCCCGCACCGGGCTCGAGGACCTCCGCTTCCCGTTCGCCGGCTGGAGCTCCCGGCCGGCCCCGCTCACGCCCGACGAGTTCCGGCGGGCCCTCATGGCCTTCCTGGAGACCTTCGCCCGGCTGCCCGCGCACGAGATCGCCCACTTCGCGGGCCGCATGCTGGTCTGGTTCACCAGCTGCGACCGGCGCCGCGTCGGCGACTGGGAGCGCACGCCCTGGTGGGAGTTCACCCGGGCCGCGCGCATGTCCCCCGCCTACCAGCGGCTGTTGTGCATCGGCATCACCCGCAACATCGTCGCGACCAAGGCCGAGGTGGCGAGCACCCGGACCGTGGCGACGATGCTGGAGGCGTTCGTCTTCAACGCCCTCGGCCTGGGCGCGGACGGCCCGCCGGACCGGCTGCTCAACGGGCCGACCAACGAGGCGTGGATCGACCCGTGGGCCGCCCGTCTGCGCTCCCTGGGCGTGGAGTTCCGCACCGGGTGGGCGGCGCGCGACCTGCGGCTGGAGGGCGGGCGGATCACCGGGGCCGTCCTGGAGGGCCCGGGCGGCGCCCGGCACACCGCCGAGGCGGACCACTTCGTCTCCGCCATGCCCGTCGAACACGCCCGGACGACCTGGAACGCGGCGGTCCGGGCGGCCGATCCCCAACTGGCCCGCTGCGACCGGCTGCAGACGGACTGGATGACCGGCATCCAGTTCTACCTCACCGAGCCGACGCCGATCGTCCACGGTCACATCAACCACATCGACTCCGCCTGGTCGATCACCTCCGTCTCCCAGGCGCAGTTCTGGCCCGGGCACGACTTCCGCCGGGACTTCGGCGACGGGACGGTGGCCGACTGCCTCTCCTGCGACGTCTCCGAGTGGGACAAGCCCGGCATCCTCTACGGCAAGACGGCCAAGCAGTGCACCCGCGAAGAGGTCGCGCGCGAGGTGTGGGCCCAGCTCAAGGCGAGCCTCAACGACACCGGCCGCACGGTGCTGAGGGACTCCGTGCTGCACTCCTGGTTCCTGGACCCGGCCGTCGAACTCGGCGGCTCCCGGGCCACCAACGACGAACAGCTCCTCATCCACCCCGTCGGCACCTGGGCCAACCGCCCGACGGCCCGCACCGCCGTCCCGAACCTCTTCCTGGCCGGCGACTACGTCGTCACGGACATCGACCTGGCGACCATGGAGGGCGCCAACGCGTCGGCCCGGGCGGCAGTCAACGCCCTGCTGGACGAGGCCGGTTCGGGCGCCGAGCGGTGCACGATCACCCCGCTGCACCGGGCGCCGGCGCTGGAGGCGGCCAAGCGGCGGGACGAGACGCGGTGGCGGCTGGGGCTGCGGAACGCGTACGACGTGGGCTGACCCCCGGTCGCCGAGGGCGGTGCCCGGCCTATTGCCTGTTGATCGGGCACCGCCGTCAGCAGCGAGGAGCGGACGCCGTGGTCGACCCGCTCCGGGCGGAAGCCGCTCGCGTCGAGCAGCGCGCGCCGGCCCGGTCCGTTCGCGGCCGCCCACGTCGACCACCGCCCTCGCGTCCCGCCGGTCGCGGTCCAGCAGCGGCGGCCACCGCTGGGTCAGGAGGGCGGCCTGGGCCCTGTTGAAGGCCGCCGCCTCCGGGTGCCGCGCCGGCCAGTCGAAGTACGGCCGGCCGTGCACCGCGTCGAAGGCCGGGGCGCCGGTGCGCACCGAGTGCGCCGACCGGGCCGTACGTCTCCTCGCGGACACCCCCGCCGCATGCCGTCGACGCGGCCGACGCGGACCCCACGGCGCGCCGGCCTCACGGCAACCGCACCGGCACTTACGGGCAATTCGGCTGTGAAAACCGGACAGTCACGCGGCCGCGCACACCTCAACTGCCCGCTTTCGGATTGACCCGTCACAGACTTGACGAGCTCCTGTCAACTCACGCACCCTTACCCTTCGCACCGTCTCGCACCGTCGAAACCGCACCACTCGTCTGCCCGGCCCGCGCCCCGCGCGGACCGGCCCCCCGCAGAAGGAGTACGCGTGAGACGCCACCCCCGTACGACCGCCGTCGCGGCCGCCGCCCTGCTGTCCGCCGGCTCGCTCGCCCTCCCGGGCCTGACGGCCGACGCCGCCGCCCCGCCTGCGACCGAGCACGCGGCGGCCACAACTCCCGCCTCTCAGAAGCAGGTTGCCGCCTACTGGACGCCCGAACGCATGCGCTCGGCCACCCCGCTCGACGTCGCGCCCGGCCACCACCCCGGCGCCGCACCGACGAATACCGGCGAGCACACCACCGTCGCCCCGACCCCCGCCCCCGCGCACCCGGCCGTGCGGTCCTTCCCGCAGGCCGGCGGCCCGTGGACGGGCGGCGGGGCGGTCGTCAAGACCTCCGGCCGGGTGTTCTTCACCATGCAGGGCCGCAACGCCTCCTGCTCCGGCGACGCGGTCACCAGCGGGAACGGCAGCACCGTGATCACGGCCGGGCACTGCGTGAAGTACCAGGGCAACTGGCACACCAACTGGACGTTCGTGCCCGGTTACCACGACGGCCAGACCCCGTACGGCACGTGGGCCGCGACCAAGACGCTCTCCACCCCGCAGTGGACGGCGAGCGAGGACATGAACAACGACATCGGCGCCGCCGTCGTCGCCCCGCTCGACGGGAAGAAGCTCACCGACGTGGTCGGCGGCCAGGGCCTGGACTTCAACGGCGCCTACGGCCGCGCCATGTACGCCTTCGGCTTCCCGGCCGCCTCGCCGTACGACGGGAGCAAGCTCGTCCACTGCAGCGGCACCTCGACGAAGGACTTCCTGCTCACCAAGGACCATGGCCTGGGCTGCAACATGACCGGCGGCTCCAGCGGCGGCCCCTGGTTCACCTCCTTCGACGAGAAGACGGGCACGGGCCTGCAGGCGTCGGTGAACAGCTTCGGCTACACCTTCCTGCCCAACACCATGTTCGGCCCGTACTTCGGTGACGAGGCGAAGAAGCTTTACGACCAGGCGCAGAACACCTGATCCGGTCCGCTGACCCGGTCCGCTGATCCGGTGCACGCGTCCGGCGGGATGTCCGGCATGTGGCGATCTCGTGTCAACTACCGGCCAGGGGCTCCCGCCGGACGCGTGTGCTCCGTAAGGTCCGTGCCAATAGCGGGCCTTGACGAAAGGGGCCCGCCTGTCGAAGGGATCCCCGTGCGCCTTCCCCACCGGAACCGCGGCCGCAGGGCGCTGACCGCCCTCGTCGCCACCGCCGTCGCCGCCCCCGTCCTGATCGCCGCCTCGCCCGCCGACGCCCGGACCGGGGACGACCCGGCGCGGCAGCACCGCAAGGCCGAGCGGCTCGCGAGACAGCTGGAGCGGGAGTCGTCGGCGAAGGGTGCCTACCGGCACCTGAAGGCGTTCCAGCGGATCGCCGACGCCAACGGCGGCAACCGCGCCGCGGGGACGCCGGGCCACGAGGCGTCCACCACGTACGTGTACAAGCTCCTCAAGCAGGCCGGATACCGCGTCTCGTACCAGGACTTCACCATCTGGGACGCGAAGACGACGGCCGAGAAGCTGTCCGTCCTCTCCCCGGACCCGCGCGAACTGAAGGTCACGGCGGGCAAGTTGTCGCCGTCCACCCCCGCCGCCGGGATCCAGGCGCAGATCGCCGTCGCGCGTGCGGACGAGACGCCCGGCTGCACCGCGGACGACTACGCCTCGGACACCTTCACCGGGAAGATAGCCCTGATCAAGCGCGGGGTCTGCGGCTACGCCGAGAAGCAGGCGGCGGCCGCCAAGGCGGGCGCGATCGGCGCGATCATCTACAACCACAGCGGAACGGCCCCGGCGCGGCCGCGCTTCGACAGCCCCGCCGACGGGAAGATCCCCACCGCGGGCATCTCCCTGGCCGACGGCGAGGCGCTCACCGCGGCCGCCGCCAAGGGCCCGGTCAAGCTCTCCCTCACCGTCCAGCAGCAGCACATCGCGAAGACCACCCGCAACGTCGTCGCCGAGACGCGCGGCGGCGACGCGGACCACGTGGTCGCGCTCGGCAGCCACCTCGACTCCGTCCCCGAGGGCCCGGGCATCAACGACAACGGCTCCGGCTCCGCCGGCCTGCTGGAGGTCGCTCTCAAGCTCGCCCGCAAGACCCAGCACCCCACCAACAAGGTGCGCTTCGCCTGGTGGTCCGGCGAGGAGCTCGGCCTGCTCGGCTCCGACCACTACGTCAAGCAGCTCTCCCCCGAGCAGCGCAAGAAGATCGCGCTCTACCTCAACTTCGACATGATCGCCTCGCCCAACGCGGCCGAACTCGTCTACGACGGCGACGACTCCGACCACAAGGGCTCCGGCCCCGGCCCCAAGGGCTCCGCCGAGATCGAGAAGCTGATCACCGGCTACCTCGACCGCAAGCACAAGCCCCACGAGGGCACCGACTTCGACGGCCGCTCGGACTACGGCCCGTTCATCGACGCCGGCATCCCCGCGGGCGGCACCTTCACGGGCGCCGAGGGCATCAAGACCAAGGAGCAGGCCGAGAAGTTCGGCGGCACGGCGGGCGTCGCGTACGACCCCAACTACCACTCCAAGGGCGACACCCTTCAGAACATCGACCTGAAGTACTTCGACACCAACATCGATGTGATCGCGCACGCGGTGGGCATTTACGCGCATGACCTGAGCTCGCTGGGCTGACTCCCGGCGAGGAGCTCGGGGCTCCGGCACATGCGTACGTACGCGCCGGAGCCCCCCGGATCACTTCTCCCGGCTCACTTCTCCCGGGTCATCTCGAACCGGGCCAGCTCCCCGTCATCCGCGGCCCGGCGGAACCCCGCCTTCTCCAGCACCCGGACCGAGGCCGGGTTGGACAGCTCCACGTTGGCGAACACGGTGCGCACCTCCGGTGCGGCGAGCCCGAACTCCGCCAGGGCCCGGGCCGCCTCGGAGGCGTACCCCCGCCCCCGGCGCGAGGCCACGACGCCGTACCCGATCTCCAGGGCTCCTTCGGCAGGCGGCCAGAACAGCCCGAGCGACCCCACGGTCAGCCCGCTGTCGCGCTCGACGATCACCCGGTGCCCGAACTCGCCGAGCCAGCCGGGGAACTCCCCGAAGAGCCCGGCCACGACGAGATCGCCCTCGGTGGGAAAGTCGTCGGCCCAGCGCGCCGACCGGTCGCCGGCGAGGACGCCGGCGGCCTCGGCCGTGGTCCAGGGCCGGAGAACGAGGCGGTCGGTGATCAGGTCTGCATGGGTATGGAAGAGGGAAGTCACGTATCACTCCTGGTCGTTGGGAACGACCGGACCGCGCTCCGCCGCAGCGGCTATCGCACGGGCCGGACGAGGGCATGCCGATGAAGGCCGACGGCGGCCATATTCATCAACCTCCCTGGTCCAGTGATCACGCGCTCCTTGCGCGGACGGGACGGTAGCAACCTCGCCCCGGCCTGGGCAAATGGGTTTCAGTCAACCCGGCCGACGTGGCTGCCCTCGCCCTTGAGCCAGACGGTCCGTCCCGCCTCCGTCACGGTCGGCCCGAAATCGAGGATCTCCGGCCGTCCTTCCTCCTCCCACCAGGCCATCGCGTCGGCCACTTCGTCGTACAGCCGGCGAGGCCCCCACTGATGGGCCGTGTCGTGCGCCATGACCAGCCCATGAATCGTCGGAGCAGAACCAGTGCTCGGAACCCTGGCGCCAGTGGGCAACCGGGGCAGTCGTAGTCCTGCCGCGAACTCGGCATGAGGATCCGCCAGGAGCGACAGGTTGGTGTGGACATCACGTACTCGAGCCGCTTCCCATGCCACTCGGAGAAGAGCTCGTCGCTGTGCGACCGCGCGCGCTGTCCCCGCAAGGTCATGGGCGAGGCATCCGCTGAGGAAGACGATCGCTCGTCATCATGACCTTCATCGCCCCCCCGGCGGACCCATGCGATCACAGCACCGGGGCAAACCCTTGGCTCAGACATCGGGACGGAACGCGCGCTGCTCCGGCACGCTCCGTTTCACCGACTCCGCGTAGACGAGGGCATCGATCAGCTTCCGGGCCGTCATCAGCGGCACCGTGCCCAGGTAAACGTACGGCTCCCCGGACAGGGACGCCCGGCCCGTCAGCTGCGGCCACGAATCCCGGTCCCCGACCCTGATGCCCATCTCCTTGAGCACTCGCCCCAGCATGAACGCCGTGTCGTCGGCTCTCTTCTTGCCTGCCAGAAAGGCGTCGGCTTGCTGTGCGGCTGCTTCGATGTCCGTGGTCATGGAGATGACGCTAGGAGACCACAAGTGCCCACCGCGACAAAGTTGCAGTGGGTTGCAGTCCAATCAGTCAAGGGCGTCGATTGCCGACGTGATCAGTGACCGGGCACGGGACCCGTAGACGGCATGACCTTGAAGATCACCAAACGCCTTTACGTACATGGCCACCTCTCCGGGAGCAGTCACGGTGACCTGCGCGGTGAGGAGCTCGACAGCAGCTTCCCTGTCATCGAAGACGTTGAACGTCTCCAGCGGCCAGAGAGTACGAGTGACCTCGAAGGGGATCACTCCCAAGGACACTGTGGGCAGAGACATCACTGACAGGAGGTAGCCGAGTTGACCGGCCATGGCCTCGGCGTCCCCCACCCGGTAGCGCAGTACGGACTCTTCGACGAGCATCGCGAAGCGCCTGTTGCCGTCGCGGACGACGTGCGAGCGAGCGAGACGGGCGGCCACCGCGTCGACGACATCGTCGGGGGCTTCGCGAAACGCCGCGACGGATGAGATCAGGGCCGTCGCGTACGCCTCGGTCTGCAGGAACCCGGGGACGACGCTGGAACAGTAGACGCGGAAGTGACGCGTCTTCTCGTACAGCGGGATGTAGGACTCTTGGATCCTACGGAGCCCGGTGCGGTGGAGGCGCTTCCACTGCACGTACAGGGCTTCGGCAGTTCGGTTCGCCGCTATGAGGTCGGCTGCCTGCTCTCCCGCACCGCAGGCAAAGCACCATGCCCGGATGTCGGCATCCGACGGTGCAGTCCTGGCGTTCTCGATGCGGCTCGACTTCGCTTTGTGCCAACCGCACCGGACCGCCAGGTCATGCCCTGTGAGCCCCGCGTCCAGCCGTATCTCCCTCAGCCGCTCGGCAAGAGCTTCACGGGCGGCCTGGGCACTGGATGAGGGCGACGTGGGCATGTACTGGCAGTCCGGTGGTAGCGCTTGGTCAGACCTTGTATTTCTCGTGCGGGGTGCCGCGCTCCCACACTGCTTCGAACGCGGCGGCACACAGCTTGGCAGTAGCGGGATCCTCGGTCACCGAGGGGCCCGCCGACGCACCGTCGCCGGTGAAGTGATTGAACATCACCAACCGGCCATCGAACAACCAGAAGTCGTTTCCGGGCAAGGCGATGTCCGACGCTTGCCGACGCGACAGCCAGTGGACCTGCTCCCCAGCCGCGAGGTTGACCGAAGTGCCGGCATGCTCGTACCTGACGTACTCGGTCACCGGCTCGGACACGATCCGGGCCCGACGAACGACGACGCCTCGTGCAACAGTTCGGCGGATGAGGTCAACCCACGGGGCCCAGTAGTCCGAACCAGGATCGACATCCCGCTCCCCCACAGCCTTCCACCGCGCGAAGTCTCCCGCCTCCGGTCCGATCCCGTAGGAGTCCCGCATCTCCAGGTGCACAGCGGACAGTTGGGCTGACTCCAGAAGCTCCCTAAAGCTGGGCTGCTCGCTCAGCGGCATCGCACGCCTTCCTGATCAGCGGCACCATGCGGGCCGGGATGCGGATCACTGCTTCCGTGTCGGGCTTGGGACTGTTCTTCAGGCACTCGTCCTGGGTCTCCTGGTCGGCCAGCCATCCTTGGAAGACAAGGTTGGGCTCAGGGTCTTTCGCCAAATCTACCCACACCGCAGGGCACTCGTTGTGCCCGGTGTTCGGGTCGATCCCGATGAACCGTAGATCCATGACTGCCTCCTACTATCAGACCAGTTGCGGTTGGTTGCATGACCATTGCCTCTTGGGGCCATCCTGGTCAAGGGCGCACGCAGTCCACAGGGGAGCGCCCAGGCGCAGAGAGCCCCGAGCTCTCGACGCTCTCCGGCGACATGCGGATCGGGGTGGCGGACGAAGTGGGCTGGTCCCGCCAGCACTTGAACGCCCGGTTCCGCCGGGAGATCGGACTGCCTCCCAAGACCGTGGCCCGCATCGCCCGGCTGAAGCGGTGCCTGTCCCTGAGGTACGACACCGGGCTGCTCTCATGGGCGGACGCCGCCGCAGCGTCCGGCTACGCCGACCAGCCGCACCTCAACCGCGACTTCCGCATGCCGACCGGCTGTTCCCCGACCGGGTTCCACGCCCTCATGACGGACCGGCGCAGGGTACTGACGGGCGATCACCGCATGACGCATCTGCGACGGCGGTGCCCGACCGGACTGTCCCCGGAAGGAGTTCCCCGGAAACGACCGGCCGGGCCTGGAGGCCGGTGATCCCATTGGGCCGGGGCGTCAGCCGATCCGCACCCGCACGATCCGCCCCGACGCCTCCGTGACGAACAGGTCGCCGTCCGGGCCGAAGCCGCGGGCCGCGCGGACGCTCGTCGGCATGTGCAGCCCGGCGGCCAGGGTGCACGAGCCGCCCGTGGCCGGGTCGACGCGGATGAGTTCGCCCCGGGCGAAGGAGGCGACGACCACGTCGCCGTTGTCCAGGACCGTGAGGTCGTCCAGGACCTTCGCCTTCAAGGGATTCGGGCTCAGGCGCGCGACAGTGGTGTGGTGGGAAGGGTCGTCCAGGGGGACGCGGACGATCGAGGATCTCAGGTCGGTGATGACGCTCGCGTAGAGGTGGTCGCCCTCCAGGGCCAGGCCGTTGGTGCCGAAGACGGCCGCCTTGCGCGTCCACTCCTCGTCGCGCGTGCCGTCGGGGCGGATCTTGAGGATGCCGGTGGCGAGTTCACGGGTGAGGTAGAAGTTGCCGGCGTCGTCGATCGCCAGGCCGTTGATGCCGCGGGTGCCGGTGACGGCCTTCTCGGGGCGGGGGCGGTCGGAGGCCGGGTCGAAGCGGACGATGCCGGCGTCGCGGGCCAGGGGGCTGACGCCGTAGTTGACGTACATGCGGCCGTCGGGGCCGCGGCGGATGCCGCCCGGGCCGTTCACCGGGACGGTGGTGCGCAGCGTGCCGTCGGGGGCGTACCCCTCGACGCGGTTCTTGGTGAGGTGCGAGACCCAGAGCGTGCCGCGGCCGTCGAACTCCAGGTTCTCGCGCCAGTCCGTGAGGGGGATGCCGCCGGGGCGGAAGACCGTCGCGGTCGCGGTTTTCGGGCAGTGGTCCGCGGCCGATGCCGTCGGCTGCACGCCAACGAGCAGTGTTGTCGCCAGGCTTGCCGTCAGGAGCAGAGATCGTAAGCGCATCATCGCACCGTTGTAGCATGGCGGAATTCCGGTACAGAATGGCCTTTTATCGGAAGCGCGACACGCGGCGACGGCGACACGATCAACAGGTGTCCTCACAACGAAACGTCATACGACTGCTGTCCGCCGGCCACGCGTGCGTGGACGTCTATCAGGGCGCGGTCGCCGCGCTGGTGCCGTTCTTCGTCTCCGAGCGGGAGTACACCTACGCCGCCGCCTCCGGGATCGTCCTGGCCGCGTCCCTCCTGTCGTCCGTCGTACAGCCGTTGTTCGGGATGCTCACCGACCGGTGGCGGATGCCGTGGCTGCTGCCGGTGAGCACGGTGGCGGCGGGCGGCGGGGTCGCGCTGAGCGGGGTCGGCGGGTCGTACGCGGTGACCCTCGCCGTGGTGGCCGTGTCGGGGATCGGGGTCGCGGCCTACCATCCCGAGGCGGCGCGGGTGGCCCGCCGCGCGGCCGGGGGCGATCACTCCGCCATGGGCTGGTTCTCGCTCGGCGGCAACATCGGCTTCGCGGCGGCCCCGTTGCTGGTGGCGGCCGTCGTCGCCACGGGCGGTCTGCGGGCCTCGCCGCTGCTGGCCGTACCGGCGCTGGCGGCGGCGGTGCTGTACGTGGCGGTGCCGCGGACGGAGGGACGGCCCGGGCCGGGACCGGCCGTCGGTGCGGACGGGCGCCGCGACGACTGGCGGTCGTTCGCCCTGTTGTCGGGGGCCATCATGTGCCGTTCCGTCGTCTTCGTCGGGCTGAGCGCGTTCATCTCGCTGTACGTGCGCCAGCGCGCCGGCGGCGGCGAAGTCGCGGGCACGGCCGCCCTGTTCGTGCTCTACCTGGGCGGCGCCGTGGGCACGGTGGCCGGCGGACGCCTGGCGAACCGGTACAGCCGCGTCACCGTCGTGCGCCGGTCGTACGCGCTGTCCGTCCTCGCCGTCGCCGGCGTCGTCCTCGTCCCCGGCCCGGCGCTCTACGTGTTCGTCGCGCTGACCTCGGCCTGTCTGTACGTGCCGTTCTCGCTGCACGTCACGCTCGGCCAGGACTACCTGCCCCGGCACGTGGGCACGGCCGGCGGCGTCACCCTGGGGCTGGCCATCAGCGTCGGCGGGATCGCCGGTCCGGCCATCGGTGCCGTGGCCGACGCGGCGTCCCTGCGGACGGCCCTCGCCCCGCTGATCGTCCTGCCCGGCGTCGGCTGGCTGCTGCTGCGCCCGTTGCGCGAGCCGGAGGTGCCGGGGAGGGTCGACGCGCGGCCGGGGCGGACGGGGCAGGGGGGTCGAGCAGCGTCCGCAGGTCGCTGACCTCGTAACCCCGCGACCGCACCAGGTCGATGACCCTCGGCAGCGCCTCGGCGTCCAGCACCTGTCCCGAGCCGTCGCCGGAGCCGACGTGCATCTGGACGATCGCGCCGGGCGCCAGCACATCGGCGACGCGCCGCACCGCCTGCTCGACGGTCATGCCGCCGGCGGTGCCGACGTAGCCCTTGGTGTCCGTGGTCCACTCGATGTCCGCGAATCCGAGGGAGTTGACGTGGGCGATGCCCTGCGGCGTCGCCTCGCCGTAGGGGAAGCGGAAGAACGGCAGCGGGACGGTCCCGGTGGCGCGCAGCGCGCGGTCGGCGGCCGTGACCTCCCGCTCCACCCCGGCGCGGGAGAGCCCGGCGAAGTGCGGGTGGGTGTGGGAGTGGCTGCCGACGCCGTGCTCCCGGGCCATGGCGCGCACGGCGTCCGGGTGGCGCTCGGCGAACTGCCCGGTGGGGAAGAAGGTGGCGGGCGCCCGGTACCGGCGCAGGGTGCGCAGCACCTCGTCGAGCCCGGCGGTGTCCCAGGCGGCGTTGAAGGTGAGGGCGACGCGGCGGTCGGGCGTGGCGAAGGTGCGGTTGGCGGAGCCGTAGAAGTGCTCGACGGGCGCGGCGCGGGCCGTGCCCGTGGGCAGGCAGAGGAGGAGCAGCAGGGCGGCGGCCGGCGCGCGGAGAGGTCTCACAGGGCCGAGCATGCGCGGCGGGCGGCGCGGGCGCGCGAGGGCGGCGACCGATCGGGGGTTTGCCCCGGTATGCGAGGGGTACCCGGCGGCGGTGAACACACGCAGCGGACCGCGGACCGTCGTCGTCACCGGGGCGAGCGGCGGCGTCGGACGCGCCACGGCGCGGGCCTTCGCCGCGCGCGGCGACCGGGTCGCCCTGCTGGCCCGGGGCCGCAGGGGCCTCGACGCCGCCGCGCGCGAGGTCGTCGAGGCCGGCGGGCAGGCGCTGGTCGTGCCCGTGGACGTGGCCGACCACCTCGCCGTGCGCGCGGCGGCGGACCGGGTGGAGGAGGCGTTCGGCCCGGTGGACGTCTGGGTCAACAACGCCTCCGCGACCGTCTTCGCGCCCTTCGTCGAGATCGAGCCGGACGAGTTCCGGCGCGCCACCGAGGTCACCTATCTGGGCTGCGTGTACGGCACGCACGCCGCGCTGTCACGGATGCTGCCGCGCGACCACGGCACGATCGTCCAGGTCGGCTCGGCGCAGGCGTACCGGGGGATGCCGCTGCAGGCGGCCTACTGCGGGGCGGAGCACGCGATCCAGGGCATGAACGAGGCGCTGCGCTGCGAGCTGCTGCACGAGGGCAGCAAGGTGCGCACGACGATGGTGCAGTTGCCGGCCCTGAACACCCCCCAGTTCCGCTGGGCGCTGTCCCGTCTGCCGCACCGCCCGCGGCCCGTCCCGCCGGTCTACCAGCCGGAGGTGGCGGCGCGGGCGATCGTCCACGCGGCCGACCATCCGGACCGGCGCGAGCACTGGGTCGGCGGCAGCACGGTCGCCGCACTGCTGGCCAACGCGGTGGCGCCGGGGCTGCTGGACCGCTGTCTGGCCCGGACGGCCTTCGCCTCCCAGCAGACGGTGCTGCCGCGGGAGGACATGGACCCGGTCAATCTCTGGCACCCGGAGGACGGTCCCGACGGGCACGACTTCGGGGCGCACGGCACCTTCGACGACCGGGCGGTCCGCCACGGGGTGCAGCCGTGGCTGGCCCGGCACCGCGGCGCGGTGGCGGCGGTCGCGGCGGCGGCCGGAGTGGGCGCGGCGGGGCTGCGGCGGCGCCGCTGAGGGCCGCCCGCGCGGGTCACCCGTTCGGCCGTATTGCGCCACTCCCCGGCGCGGCCGCACCATGACCAGTACGACGCCGGAACCCGACAGGGTTCCCGGGCTCCTTCCGCCCGCCCCGCCGGGCCCGTATCCATCGCGATTCTCCGCTCCACGGGCCCTGGCGCAGCGCGTTCCACGGGCCCCTACCTAGGGGGTGGGCCGTGACCACGGCACCGCGCAACGACTCCGTTCCCGGGCGGCAGACGGCCGTCCGGCTGATCTTCGAGTACGAGGGGACGGACATCCGTCTGGTCTCCCGGCAGCGGGTGGAGATGGTCCCGCCGCCCGGCGACCCGCTCCACCCGGAGCAGGACCTGCACGGCTTCTGGGTGGAGGTCCGGGACGCGGGTCTCCACCCGCTCTACCGGCGCGTCATGCACCCTCCGGTGCGCCACGACGCCGAGGTGTTCTCCGACGACCCGGAGCGCTCGCTCGCCCGGGTGCCGGTGGACGAGCCGAAGGGGGCCTTCGCGGTGCTGGTCCCCGACCTGGCGGACGCCGATCACATCGCGCTGGTGAGCAGCCCGCCGGCCCCGGGGGCGACCGCCGCTCCCGCGACGGAGGTGGCGCGCTTCGCCCTGGGTCCGGGCGCGGACGAGGCGGGTACGGACGAGGGGGGACGCTGAGATGGGTACGGGGGACGGGGCCGTCGTCGGCACCACGAAAATCGTCGACAACGGTCCGGCGACGGTCCGCTGGAACCTGGTGATCATGGGGGACGGCTACCAGAACGCGCAGCTGGGGCAGTTCGCCACCGATACCCAGAACTTCGTCAACACCCTCTTCGCCACCGCGCCGTTCACCGCCCTGCGGTCCGCGGTCAACGTGTACCGGGTGGACGTCCGGTCCACCGACAGCGGGGCGGACGACCCCGCGGCCTGCGGCGGCACGGGGGCGACGGCCCGGACGTACTTCGACGCGGCGTTCTGCAACAACGGCGCCCGCCGGCTCCTGACCGTCGACACGGGCACGGCGCTGACGGCGGCGGGGAACGCCGTGCCGCAGTGGAACATGGTGATGGTCATCGTCAACTCCGCGGTGTACGGCGGGTCCGGCGGCCAGGTCGCGGTCTTCTCGCTCGCGGCCAACGCGAACGAGATCGGCCTGCACGAGATGGGCCACACCGCGTTCGGTCTGGCGGACGAGTACGAGTACTACCTCGGCTGCGGTGTCGACACCGACCGCAACGTCCACCCGGCGCTGGAGCCGGCCGAGCCCAACGTCACGATCGACGCGGGCCGGACGACCAACAAGTGGCGGGACCTGATCCTGGGTGCCACCGCCCTGCCGACGACGCGGAACGCGAACTGCGCGGTGTGCGACCCGCAGCCCAGTCCGGTGGGCGCGAACACCGTCGGCGCTTTCGAGGGCGCCCACTACTACCACTGCGCCGCGTACCGGCCGCAGTTCACCTGCCGGATGCGGGCGCTCGGCAATCCCTTCTGCGCCGTGTGCGAGCGCCGGATCCGCCAGACGCTGGCGCCCCACCTGCCGGTCGTCGTGAACCGGGTCGCCGCGGTCGCGCGGACCTCGGGCCACCTGGACGTCTTCTGGGCGAACACCGACGGCAAGGTGTGGAGCAACTGGTGGGACCAGGCGCCCGGGATGGGCTGGGGCGACCACGGTGCGTTCCCGATCGCCCGCGACTTCCCCGTGCCGGTGGCCCACGACGCGGCCGTGGCCACGGTGGCCCGGACGTCCGGGCACCTGGACGTCTTCTGGACCGGGCTGGACGGGAAGATCTGGAGCAACTGGTGGGACCAGGGCGCCGGGATGGGCTGGTACGACCACGGCGCCTTCCCCATCGCCCGCGACTTCCCGGCCGCCGCCTCGCCGGGCACGGGCCTCTCCGCGGTGGCCCGGACGTCCGGGCACCTGGACGTCTTCTGGACCGGGGTGGACCGGAAGATCTGGAGCAACTGGTGGGACCAGCAGGCGGGAATGGGCTGGTACGACCACGGCGCCTTCCCCATCGCCCGCGACTTCCCCGTGTTTCCGACGGAGGCGACCGCCGTCGCGTCGGTGGCCCGGACGTCCGGGCATCTGGATGTCTTCTGGGCGGGGAGCGACGGCAAGATCTGGAGCAACTGGTGGGACCAGGGCGCCGGGATGGGCTGGTGGGACCACGGGGCGTTCCCCATCGCCCGCGACTTCCCGGTCCCGCCCGCGCCCGATACCGGCATCGCCGCCGTCGCCCGGACCTCGGGGCACCTGGACGTCTTCTGGGCCGGCACCGACGGCAAGATCTGGAGCGCCTGGTGGGACCAGATCCCCGGCATGGGCTGGTACGACCACGGCGCCTTCCCGGTCTCCGCCTCCTTCCCCGTCCCGCCCGCACCCGGCACCGGCGTCGCCGCCGTCGCCCGGACCTCGGGGCACCTCGACGTCTTCTGGACCGGCACCGACGGCAAGGTGTGGAGCGCCTGGTGGGACCAGCAGGCGGGAATGGGCTGGTACGACCACGGGGTCTTCCCCGTCGCCCGCGACTTCCCGGTCCCGGCGGCCCCGGGCACGGGCGTCACCGCGGTCGCCCGGACGTCGGGGCATCTGGACGTCTTCTGGGCGGGGGCCAACGGGAGGGTGTGGAGCGCCTGGTGGGACCAGATCCCGGGGATGGGGTGGTACGACCACGGGGTGTTCTCCATCTGACGCCACCGGCGACCCGATGCCACCGGCGATCCGACGCCGATTGCACCGCGGATCACCCGTTCGAGCGGCGGAAGGCTGCGCTCCGGCGTGCCTGCGTGTGGGATGAGGACTGCGTGCGGTAAGAGCACCCGACCTCTCTCCCGAGCTGTGTGAGGAGCGGCAGATGACCTTCTCGGAGCGAGACGTGGCGGACGAGATCGAGCAGATGAAGGAGGACACGCTGAACCAGGTGGTCAGCGACGAGGACCGGGACGCCGGGCTCGCCGACGAGGAGTGGTGAGGGGACGGACCGGCCCCCCGCGCGGCGTCCAACGTTCGCGCCGCGCGGGGCACCACGGTAGACATGGGGTATGGCCCGAATCCGGGGCCGCTCCTGGAGGCCCTCGGGCCGCTGGTTCGCCGGCCGGCGCGCGGGCAGTCGGCACGAGCGGCGGCAGTGGCGGCACAGTCCACGCGGGGCGTCGTCGCGGCGTCCGTGGGCGGTGAAGAGCACCCGCAGCGTCGCCGGCCAGATGTTCCTGCTGCAGGTGCTGATCGTGCTGCTGCTCGTCGTGGCCGCGGTCGGCACGCTGCTGTTCCAGGCGCGGAGCGACAGGTTCCAGGCGGCGCGCGACCGGTCGCTCGCCGCGGCCGAGGCGTTCGCGCAGGCGCCCGGGCTGCCCGCCGTGATGGAGGGCCCCGACCCGTCGGCCGTCCTCCAGCCGCTGACCGAGGAGGCCCGCAAGCGCGGCGGCGTCGACTTCATCGTCGTCACCGACCGCGACGGCATGCGGTACACCCACCCCGAGCCGGGGGAGATCGGCAAGCGCTTCGTCGGCACCATCGGGCCCACCGTGACCTCCGGGAAGATCACTATCGAGGACGTGCACGGCCCGCTCGGCCAGGAGGTCCAGGCCATCGTCCCGGTGCGCGACGCGAGCGGCGCGATCATCGGCGTGGTCGCCTCCGGGATCAAGGTCAGCGCGGTCAGCAGCGCCTTCGACCGGCAGCTGCCCTTCGTCCTCGGCGCCGGCGCGGCGGCCCTCGCCCTGGCCACGGCGGGCACGGCGCTGGTCAGCCGGCGGCTGCGGCGGCAGACCCACGGCCTGGGCCCGGCCGAGATGACCCGGATGTACGAACACCACGACGCGGTGCTGCACGCCGTGCGCGAGGGCGTGGTCATCGTCGGCGGCGACGGACGCCTCCTGCTGGCCAACGACGAGGCGCGGCGCCTGCTGGACCTGCCGGCGGACGTGGAGGGCCGGCCCGTCGACGAGCTGGGGCTCGACGCGCGGACGGCCACGGTCCTGTCGTCCCGGCGCGCGGTCACCGACGAGGTGCTGCCCGTCGGCGACCGGCTGCTGGCCGTCAACCTCCGGCCCACCGACCGCGGCGGCGGCCCGCCCGGCAGCGTCGCCACCCTGCGGGACTCCACCGAGCTGCGGGCCCTGGCCGGCCGGGCGGAGGTGGCGCGCGGGCGGCTGCGGCTGCTGTACGACGCGAGCGTGGCCGTCGGCACGACCCTCGACGTCCGGCGCACCGCCGAGGAGCTCACCCGGGTGGCCTCGCCCCGGTTCACCGACTACGCCTCCGTGGACCTCGCCGAGCCCGTGCTGCACGGCGACGAGCCCAAGCTGTCGGCGCGGGGCGGCGCGGAGGCGGTGCTGCGCCGGGTGGCGCTCACCGGTCCGACGGACGACAGCCCGCTCTACCCGGCGGGCGAGCTGGTCACCTTCGCGGGGCCGACCCCGCAGGCCATCGGGTTCGTCAGCGGCCACCCCGTGCTCGTCCCCGACCTGGCCGCCTCCTCCGGCTGGCGCACCCAGGACCCGTCCCGCACCCAGGCCGTGCTGGACTACGGCCTCGTCTCGATGATCACGGTGCCGCTGAAGGCGCGGGGCGTGCTGCTGGGCATCGCCACCTTCTGGCGCACCCGGGACAGCGCGCCCTTCGAGGAGGACGACCTATCGCTCGCCGAGGAGCTGGCGGCGCGCGCCGCCGTGTGCGTCGACAACGCCCGCCGCTACACCCGCGAGCACGACATGGCCGTCGCCCTCCAGCACAGCCTGCTGCCGCGCGGCCTGCCCGAGCAGAACGCCCTGGACGTCGCCTACCGCTACCTGCCGGCCCAGGCCGGGGTGGGCGGCGACTGGTTCGACGTCATCCCGCTGCCCGGCGCGCGGGTCGCCCTGGTGGTGGGCGACGTGGTCGGGCACGGGCTGCACGCCGCCGCCACCATGGGCCGGCTGCGCACGGCCGTGCTGAACTTCTCCACCCTCGACCTGCCCCCGGACGAACTCCTCGGCCACCTCGACGAGTTGGTGGCCCGCATCGACCAGGAGGCGGCGGACGCGGAGGACGAGCCGTCCGTCGCGGGCGCCACCTGCCTGTACGCGGTCTACGACCCGGTGTCCGGCGTCTGTTCCCTGGCGCGCGCCGGCCACCCCCTGCCGGCCCTGGTCTCGCCGGACGGCACGGTGGACTTCCCCGAACTCCCCGCCGGGCCGCCGCTGGGCCTGGGCGGCCTGCCGTTCGAGGCCGCCGAACTGCGCCTGCCGGAGGGCAGCGGCCTCGTCCTGTACACCGACGGCCTGGTCGAGGACCGCCGCCGGGACATCGACGAGGGGCTGGCCGCCCTGCGCGGGGCGCTGTCGGCCGCCGGCCGCACCCCGCAGGAGACCTGCGAGGACGTCCTCGCCGCCCTGATGCCCGACCGGCAGACGGACGACATCGCCCTGATCGTGGCCCGTACGCGGACGCTGCCGGCCGACCGGATCGCGGAGTGGGAGCTGCCCTCCGACCCGGCGGTCGTGGCCCGCGCCCGGGCGGACGTGACCCGGCAGCTCGCCGAATGGGGCCTGGAGGAGGCGGTCTTCACGACCGAGCTGATCCTCAGCGAGCTGATCACCAACGCCATCCGGCACGCGTCCGGGCCGATCCGGGTGCGGCTGCTGCGCGACCGGATGCTGATCTGCGAGGTCTCCGACACGAGCAGCACGTCGCCGCACCTGCGGTACGCGGCGGCGGAGGACGAGGGTGGGCGGGGGTTGTTCCTGGTGGCGCAGTTGGCGGAGAGGTGGGGTACGCGGTATCTCCCTGGCGGGAAGGTGATCTGGGCGGAGCAGCCGTTGTCGTGACGGGGGTTGCTTGTGCCCCGGACCCTCCCCCAGAGGGGGTACCCCCACTTTCACCGTTTCTCGCGCGCTCCGCGCGGGGGTGCAACGCGGCTGCGCCGCGTTCGTCCTCAAGCGCCGGACGGGCTGGATTGGCGCGCCGAATCAGCCCGTCCGGCGCTTGAGGACATCGCCCGAAGGGCGATGCGGGGGTCCGGGGGCGAAGCCCCCGGGAAACGGTGAAAGGGCGGGGTCGGGGAACCCCCTACGGCATCAGCCCACTTCCCCCCGCACCTGCCGCGCCGCCGCCACCAGATGCTCCAGCGCCTCCCGCACCTCCACCCAACCCCGCGTCTTCAGACCGCAGTCGGGGTTCACCCACAGCCGCTCCGCCGGAACGGCCGCCAGCGCCCGGCGCAGCAGCGCCGTGACCTCCCCGGTGTCGGGGACCCGCGGCGAGTGGATGTCGTAGACACCGGGACCGACCTCCCGCGGATACCCGGCGGCAGCCAGCTCCCCCGCCACCTGCATGTGCGAACGCGCCGCCTCCAGGCTGATGACATCGGCATCGAGGTCGTCGATCGCCTGGAGTACATCGCCGAACTCGGCGTAGCACATGTGCGTATGGATCTGGGTCTCCGCCCGCACCCCCGACGTGGAGAGGCGGAACGCCTCCGTGGCCCACGCGAGGTACCCCGGGCGCCCGGCGGCCCGCAGCGGCAGCGTCTCCCGCAGCGCCGGCTCGTCCACCTGGATGACGGACGTCCCCGCGGCCTCCAGGTCGGCGACCTCGTCGCGCAGGGCGAGGGCGACCTGCCGGGCGGTCTCGCCGAGCGGCTGGTCGTCGCGGACGAAGGACCAGGCGAGCATGGTGACGGGACCGGTCAGCATGCCCTTGACGGGACGGCCGGTCAGCGACTGGGCGTAGGAGGTCCAGCGGACGGTCATCGGGCCCGGGCGGGAGATGTCGCCGGCGAGGATCGGCGGACGCACGTACCGCGTGCCGTAGGACTGCACCCAGCCGTGCTGCGTGGCCAGATACCCCGTGAGCTGCTCGGCGAAGTACTGGACCATGTCGTTGCGTTCGGGCTCGCCGTGCACCAGGACGTCGATCCCGGCCTTCTCCTGGAAGGAGATGACCTCGCGGATCTCGGCCTCGATCCGCTCCTCGTAGCCCGTGGTGTCGATGCGCCCGGCGCGCAGGTCGGCGCGGGCGGTGCGCAGTTCGGTGGTCTGCGGGAAGGAGCCGATGGTGGTCGTCGGCAGCGGCGGCAGGCCGAGCCGCGCGCGCTGGGCGGCGGCCCGCCCGGGGTACGGGAGCGCGCGCCGCGCGTCGGCGTCGGTGACGGCGGCGGTGCGGGAGCGCACGGCCGGGTCGTGGGTGATGGGCGAGCCCGCCCTGGAGGCCAGATCGGCCCGGTTGGCGGCGAGTTCGGCGGCGATCGCGTCGGTGCCGCGCTCCAGGGCGCGCGCCAGGAGGACGACCTCGGTGGTCTTCTGGCGGGCGAAGGCGAGCCAGCGGACGATCTGCCCGTCGATGTCCCGTTCGGCGGTCACGTCGAGCGGCACGTGCAGCAGCGAGCAGGACGCCGCGACGTCCACGCGTCCGGCGAGGCCGAGGAGCGTGCCGAGGGTGGTCAGCGACCCGGCGAGGTCGTTGATCCACACGTTGCGGCCGTCCACGACGCCGGCGACCAGCCGCTTGCCGGGCAGGCCGCCCACGGCCGCGAGGTCGTCGAGGTTGCCGGCGGCGGGTCCGGTGAAGTCCAGGGCGAGGCCGTCGACGGGGGCCTTGGCGAGGACGGGCAGCGCGTCGCCGAGCCGGTCGAAGTAGGAGGCGACCAGCAGCTTCGGCCGGTCGGTGAGGGCGCCGAGATCCCGGTAGACCCGTGCGGCGGCGCTCAGTTCGGCCGGGGTGCGGTCCTGGACGAGGGCGGGCTCGTCGAGCTGGACCCACTCGGCGCCGGCGGCCCGCAGGTCCGCGAGGACCTCGGCGTAGACGGGCAGCAGCCGGTCGAGCAGGGTCAGCGGGTCGAAGCCGGCCGCGACGCCCGGGGCGGGCTTGGCGAGCAGGAGGTAGGTGAGGGGACCGACGAGGACGGGGCGCGCGTCGAGGCCGAGCGCGCGGGCCTCGCGGAACTCGGTGACCTGCTTGGTGGAGTCGGCCGTGAAGACGGTGTCCGGGCCCAGTTCGGGCACCAGGTAGTGGTAGTTGGTGTCGAACCACTTGGTCATCTCCAGGGGCGCGACGTCCTGCGTCCCCCGGGCCATGGCGAAGTAGCCGTCCAGGGCGTCCGCCTCGACGGCGGCGCGGTGCCGGGCGGGGATCGCGCCGACCATGACGGTGGTGTCCAGGACGTGGTCGTAGTACGAGAAGTCGCCGGTCGGCACCTCGTGCACCCCGGCCTCGGCGAGGCCCCGCCAGGTGGCGGCGCGCAGCGCGGCGGCGGTGCGCCGGAGTCCGGCGGCGTCGACCCGGCCCTTCCAGTAGCCCTCGACGGCCTTCTTCAGTTCCCGGCCGGCACCCTGGCGGGGGTAGCCGTACACGGTGGCCCGTGCTGCCGCGGCTGCGGACTTGCTGGTCACAACACTCTCCTTCGCGAGCACTGATCGGCGTCCCGGGGACGGGTGCGAAGACGCGAAGGGACGAACGACCGCGGGCTCCTGTTCGGCACGCCCGCCTGCCGTCGTCGCGTTCGCCGACCCGCCCACGAGGTCACCGGAACTCCGCGCGCGTCTCTCGCACGCGGGCAGTGGCAGGTCTTCGGACTCACGGGCACGTCCTCGCGTCGAGGACACCTACTGGCCGTCGCTTCCCAAGCCCTTCTCCGGGCCCAGTGCGTATGACGGCGGTCGTTCCCGCTCACCGCTGCGGGGCAGTCCCGGATTCCCACCGGGTTCCCTCTTGCGACGCGCCTGCCTGGCGGGCAGGGCGAACCAGCTGCACCGTCAGCGTAGGGGTTGCCCGCCCGCCCGGGAAGGTGATGTAAACCTCACCTGTACCGAGTAGCCCATGGTTTCGGAACCCGAATGGCCCAAATGCGAGGCCGCGTCCGCCCTAGCCTCGTGTTCCGTACCAGCACCATGCACGAACGGATCCCCCCATGCGCATCTTCGTCGCGGGCGCCACCGGCGCCGTCGGCCGTCACCTCGTCCCCCTCCTGCTGAAGGCCGGGCACGAGGTCACCGGGGCCTCCCGCACGCCGGACGGGACCGAGCTCGTGCGGTGCATGGGCGCCTCCGCCGTCCGGGTGGACGCCCTCGACGCGGACGGCCTGCGGCGGGCGGTGGCCGAGGCGGCGCCGGACGCGGTGATCCACCAACTCACCGATCTGGCGGGGGCGGACGGCCGCGCCAACACGAGGCTGCGCCGCGAGGGCACCCGGAACCTGGTGGACGCGGCGCGGGCCGCCGGGGTCCGGCGGATCGTCGCCCAGTCCGTCTCCTGGGCCTACGCCCCCGGCGACGGCCCGGCCGACGAGTCCGTCCCCCTCGACCACGCCGCCGGGCCGCCCCGCGCGTCGGTGATCGACGGCATCCGCGCGCTGGAGGAGACGGTCGCGGAGCTGGAGACGGCGGTGGTGCTGCGGTACGGCATCCTGTACGGCCCGGGGACGTGGTACGCGCCCGGCGGCGCGGTGGCCGCCGCACTGCGCGGCGGACCCGCCGCCTTCCTCGGCGGCGTGACCGCCGACGACGGCGTGAGCTCCTTCGTCCACGTCGCGGACGCGGCGTCGGCGGCGGTCGCCGCGCTGGACTGGCCGTCGGGCCCGGTGAACGTGGTGGACGACGAGCCGGCGCGGGGGCGGGAGTGGCTGCCGGTGCTGGCGGGGGCGCTGGGGGTGGCGGCGCCGGGGCCGGTGGAGGGTGGTGCGGGATGGGAGCGGGGTGCGCTCAACTCCCTGGCTGTGGCGCGGGGTTGGCGCCCGGATCACCCGACGTGGCGGGAGGGCTTCGGGCGGCAGGTGGTGTGAGGGGGTGGTTTATGCCCCGGGCCCGCCCTTTCACCGTTTCTTCCGGGGCAAGCCCCCGGGCCCGGGCGGAGCCCGGAAGACACGGTGAAAGTGGGGGTGCCCCCTCTGGGGGAGGGTCCGGGGCACACCCCCCACCCGCCCCCTCCCGCACCGAAAAACAAGGGGCGAGCCCACGAGGTCACCCAACCCGCGAGCCCGCCCCAGCCCGGGAAAACTCACGCACTCCCCCGCCGCACCCCCGCGAAGTCCGGCCCGAACGCCCCCGGTGGCTCCGCCCCCAGCACCGTGCGCGCCACGACGCCCCGCGCCTCCTCGGCCCGTGCCCCCGGCTCCTCCGCCGCGAGCACGGACGCCTCCTCGGCGAGGAGCCTCAGCACCGCCGCCGGTGAGATCACGTCGTGACGCAGCCACTGCCACACCTGGCAGCGGGCGGTCTCCGCCGTGGCCGCGTCCTCCACCAGGCCACGCC
Source organism: Streptomyces sp. AV19 (assembly GCF_015999245.1). Classification (GTDB taxonomy): domain Bacteria; phylum Actinomycetota; class Actinomycetes; order Streptomycetales; family Streptomycetaceae; genus Streptomyces. Next base: position 837,803 of record NZ_JAEAMR010000022.1, read on the forward strand.
ACACGACCGACGTACCGCCGCGCAGCCAGGAGTCTCCGCAGCGCAGTGCGATGCCCAGCGCGGCGCGCACACCGGCCTCCGTGGGCCGGCCGCTCGTCCGGTGCACGGACAGCAGCCCGCTCCCCGTCACATGGACGTCCTCACGGGTGCGTTCGAGCTGGTGAGGGCGGCCGGACAGGACGGTGTCGAAGGCCGTGCGGCAGACGGGCACGAGGTCCGGGTGCGCGACGCGCGAGCCGTCGAATCCGTCCTCCGCCTCGCGCTCCTTCTCCAGCCGCACCCGCGCCAGCACAGCCTCGTGCGCCGCCTCGTCGGCACCCGGCACCTGCGCGGCCGACGCCCCGATCGCGTGGGCGCCGCGCCGGTGGCAGGTGCGGACGAGCAGTTCGGCGTACGCCCGCAGGAAGGGCGCGGTCATCGTGACCTTGGCGCGGTCCGGGAGGAGGAAGTCCGGCCGGTGCGGGAAAGCCCGTACGACACTGGCGAGATAGCGCCGGGGATCGGCGGCCAGACCGGCACTGCGGGAGCGCAGTTCGTAGAGGATCTCCTCCATCTCGAAGGCGGCGCCGATCGTTTCGACGGGCACGGTGGCACGGACCGTGCCGTACGCGAGGCCGAGCCGTTCCTCGGCGAAGGCGAAGACGTCGTTCCACAGCCGCGCCTCCAGGTGGTTCTCCACCTGGGGGAGGCAGAAGTACGGTCCAGGCGCGGCGCCGCTCCCCCGCCGGGCCCGGTGGAAGAGGTGGAGCCCGGCGTCGACAAGGGCGGCCGCGGCGGGACGCCCGGCGATCTGCAGGTGCTTCTCGGTGAGGTGCCAGCCGCGCGGGCGGACCAGGACGGTCAGCGGCGACCCCAGGACGTGCGCCTGCCCGTCGACGACCCGGTTCCAGGCGGGCGCCACGCCGTCCGCGAAGTCGGCGACCCAGGCCGGGGCGCCGGAGGCGGACGCCCCGTCCGCGCCCTCCCGGGTGGGCGGGCCGGTGATCTCGACGCGGCGGTCGACGAGCCCGGGCGCGGGCGCGGCCACGCGCCAGGAGCGGTCGGCCCGGACGGCGGAGGTGGCCGGGACGTGGTCGAGGGCTCCGCCGCCGGCCAACAGCGCGGCGCGGTGCCGCCGTTCGGCCAGCAGCCCGGCCCGCCGGCCGGCGAAGGCGGAGTCGAGGCGGGCGACGAAGTCGAGGGCTTCGGGGGTGAGGACCTCGTCGGAGCGGGCGGGCCGGTCGCCGAGGAGGTGGACGGTCGGGGCGAGGATGGGTGCGGTCATGGTCGTCTCCTGGGGGACCGGTCCGCCCGGCACGGGCCTAGTGGAACTGCTCTTCCTCGGTGGAGCCGGTCAGGGCTGTGGTGGACGAGGCGGGGTTGACCGCCGTCGAGACGAGATCGAAGTACCCGGTACCCACCTCGCGCTGGTGCCTCACCGCTGTGAAGCCGTCCTCCTGCGCGGCGAACTCCCGCTCCTGCAGCTCGACATAGGCCGTCATCCCGTGCTCGGCGTAGCCGCGGGCGAGGTCGAACATGGCGTGGTTGAGGGAGTGGAATCCGGCCAGGGTGATGAACTGGAAGCGGTAGCCCATCGCGCCCAGCTCCCGCTGGAACTTGGCGATCTGGTCGTCGTCGAGCGCGGCCTTCCAGTTGAAGGAGGGCGAGCAGTTGTAGGCGAGCATCTTGTCCGGGTGCTCGGCGTGGACGGCCTCGGCGAACTCGCGGGCCTGGGCGAGGTCGGGGGTGCCGGTCTCCACCCAGAGCAGGTCCGCGTACGGCGCGTAGGCCAGGCCGCGGGCGATGACCGGCGCCATGCCGTTCTCCACCCGGTGGAAGCCCTCGGCCGTCCGCCCGCCCGTGCAGAACCGCGCGTCGCGCTCGTCCACGTCACTGGTCAGCAGGTTCGCCGCCAGCGCGTCCGTCCGCGCGACGATCAGGGTCGGCACCCCGGCGATGTCGGCGGCCAGGCGCGCCGCGTTGAGCGTGCGGACGTGCTGCGCGGTGGGGACGAGCACCTTCCCGCCCAGGTGCCCGCACTTCTTCTCGGACGCCAGCTGGTCCTCGTAGTGGATGCCCGCCGCGCCGGCCGCGATCATCGCCTTCGTCAGCTCGAACGCGTTCAGCGGCCCGCCGAACCCGGCTTCCGCGTCCGCGACGATCGGCGCCAGCCAGTCGACCGGGTCGTCCCCCTCGGCCGTGGCGATCTGGTCCGCGCGCAACAGCGCGTTGTTGATCCGGCGCACCACCACCGGAACCGAGTTGGCGGGGTAGAGGCTCTGGTCCGGGTACGTGTGCCCCGCCTGGTTCGCGTCCGCCGCGACCTGCCAGCCGGACAGGTAGATCGCCTGGAGGCCGGCCCGGACCATCTGCACCGCCTGACCGCCCGTCAGGGCGCCCAGCGCGTGCACGTACTCGCGCTCGTGCAACTGCCGCCACAACCGCTCCGCACCACGCCGCGCCAGGGTGTGCTCCTCGCGCACACTGCCCGACAGCCGCACCACGTCCTCCGCGGAGTAGGTCCGCCGGATCCCCTTCCACCGCGGATCCGTCGCCCACTGCCGCGTCAATTCCTCGGCCGTCGTCGTGCCTGCCTGCGCCATGACCGTCTCCCGGTTCGCGTCGACCTTCACGTTCGTCTCCGTGGCAAGCGGAGCCCCTTGCGCCGAAGCCCCTTGTACCGAAGCACCATGCACTGAAGCCCCTTGTACCGCGCGGTAGTTCAGATGAGCACGGTCGAACTCCGACGAGCCACACCACGACTGTGACAGTGGCACTCAGTGCCATCAACAGTCGCTTCCCGCCAATTTCCGCGAACGTCCGGCGTCCGGTGGGCGAACGCGCGGCGACTCACGCGCGCAGCGCCCGCCCGCAGCGCCAGTTCCACCGCCCCGCCCGCCCGGTGAGCTCCGTCGCCGTCAGCGGCGGGACGTCCAGCCGCCAGAAGACGGCGGGCGACAGGCCCAACGCGCCGATCACGGCGGCGCGGACGACGGCCGGCGGGACGACGGCCAGCACCCTGCCACCGGCCTCGGCCTGCGACGCGAGCCATCCCGCGGCCCGCGCGACCAGGGCGGGCAGCGCCTCCCCGCCGTGCGGCGCCGCCTCGGGGTCCGACAGCCAGGCGGCCATCGCCTCCGGCTCGTCCGCGGCCACGTCGTCGAGCTCCCTGCCCCGCCACCGCCCTACGTCCAGATCGCCCAACTCCGTTGCTGGCACCGCGTGCACTCCCAGGGCGTCCACGGTCGCCCGGCAGCGCGCCTCCGGGGCGGAGTACGCCCGGACGAAGGCGGGCAGAGCGCCCGCGGCCGCCTCCGCCCGCCGCAACGCGGCCGCGTCCGGCATCTCGTCGCCGAAGCGCGCCACCTGCCCCGTGACCGGCGCGACCAGCACCACCCGTACCGTCAATCCCGCTCCTCCTCTCCAGCCCCGCACGGCCGGCGACTGGCGCCCCTCCGTGCGCGGGTGCGCATCTCCCCGCCCGTAGCCGGGCGTTGGCTCAAACGGTACGGTCACCGGGACGCCGGCGACGAAGTTGGCGGAAGCCGGTGGGACTCCGGCACGGTCGCGCCACCGTGAAAGCCGGACCCGCCCCTCGCCGCCCCGAACCCGATGACCGGGACGCGCCCTTCCCTCAGGAGGTCTCGCCATGGCCCACTCCATCCCCACCTCCCCCGCCACCACTCCCATACCCCTCAAGTCCCTCGCCCCGTGGGCCCTCCTCGTCGGCCTGCTGACGCTTGCCCTGCTCTACTTCGTCGGCGCGGAACAGGGCGCCACCTCGCTCCTCTCCGGCGCGGGCGTCCACGAGTGGGTCCACGACGCGCGCCACCTGCTCGGCTTCCCCTGCCACTGACCCGACGGGGGTACCCGCATGCGTCCCGTCCCCGTACGTCCCCTGCTCGTCCGCGGCCTGCTCGCCGGCCTGGCCGCGGGCCTCCTGGCCCTGGTCGTGGCCTACCTCCTGGGCGAGCCCCAGATGAACGCGGCCATCTCCTTCGAGGACGCGCACACCCACGAGCACGGCGCCGAAGTCGTCTCCCGCTCCCTCCAGTCGACGGCCGGGCTCGCCACCGGCGTCCTCGCCGAGGCCCTCGCCCTCGGCGGCCTCGCGTCCCTCGCGTACTGCGCGCTCCTGGGCCGCACCGGCCGCTTCGGCCCCCGCGCCACGGCGGCCCTGCTCTCCGGCGCGGCCCTCCTGGCCGTCCACGTGATCCCGTTCCTCAAGTACCCGGCCAACCCGCCCTCGGTGGGCGAGCCGGACACCATCGGCACGCGGACGACGCTCTACGTCCTGATGATCGCCCTCAGCGCCCTGCTGTGCGCCGGCGCCGTCCTCCTCGGCCGCCGCCTGTCGCCCCGCCTGGGCCCCTGGCACGCCACGGTCGCCGCGGCGGCAGCTCTGCTCTCCGCGATCGCTCTGGCGTACGCCCTCCTCCCGCCCGTCGACGAAGTCCCCGCCGACTTCCCGGCGGACCTCCTGTGGCGCTTCCGCCTCGCGGCACTGGCCGTACCGTGCACGCTGTGGGCGGCGTTCGGCGTCTTCTTCGGCGGGGCGGCCGAACGGCTCGTCGGTGCCGGGGAGCCGAGCGCCCCGGCCGTCACCCCTGACGGCGCAGGGCACTCCTGATCAGGGCTCGGGAGATGCCCATCTCAGCTGCACCGTGAGCGATCGGCCGGGTCCGGCACCGCTCGACGAGGCGTCGTCGGCCCTCGATGCCGAACGGGGAGCCGGCATGGGTCAACGAACGCCGCTTTCCTCGACGGCGTCCTGGGCCAGGGGCTCCGTGCCGGCGTCACCCGTGCCGGGGAAGGTTCTCGGTATCCGGCGCAGGGCGAATGCACCGAGTGCGGCGTGGAGGATGCCCGCGATGACGGCAGCGGCGTGCAGAGCGGTGACGAAGGCGGCCTTCGCTTCGCCGATCACGGCGGGCGCGAGGCCGGGGATCCGGAGCGTCTCGTCGAGGGTGCCGGCGAGGTCGGGTCCCTCGAGCCGGAAGACCAGGGCGGCCAGCGAGCCGAGGAGCGCGATGCCGAGCGCGTTGCCGATCTCGTTGCTGGTCTCGGCGATCGCCGCCGCGGACCCGGCACGTTCCGCGGGAACCGCGGCGACGGCGGTGTCGGCGACAACACTGAAGGAAATGCCGTAGCCGATGCCGGCGATGACGGTGGATGCCAGGTACCAGCCGATCCCGCCGGAGACGCCGGTGGGCAGCAGCAGGAGCAGACCTGCGGCGATGAAGAAGTGGCAGGTGATGAGTGCTGCTCGGGTGCCGGTACGTGCGACCAGTGCCGGTGTGACGATGCAGGTGACGGTGAGCACGGCGGCGCCGGGGAGCGCGACGAGGGCCGCGTCCAGGACGGGCAGCCCGAGGACGGACTGGAGGTAGATACCGCCGAGGTAGGCCACTGCCGACCATGCGGCCAGCGGCAGAAGCCCGGTGATGACCGCGATCGTGAACACCCGGTCGCGGAAGAGCCGGAAGTCGATCAGCGGGTGTTCAAGGCGGAGTTGCCGCCGGGTGAACCACCCCAGGGTGACGATGCCGGCGATCCCCGTGGCCGTCGGGGCGGCGGACGGCCCCTGTGCGGCGGCGTGCTTGATCGCGTAGACGGTCAGCAGGATGCCCGCGGCGGAGAGCAGAACGCTCAGGACGTCGATGCGGCCGCTCCGGGTGGCGCGTACCTCGCGGAGCAGGATCGGGGCGAGGGCCAGGAACAGCAGGACGACGGGGAGATTGATCAGGAAGACCGATCCCCACCAGAACCTGCTCAGCAGCTGTCCGCCGATGACCGGGCCGATCGCGAACCCGGCGGCGAAGGTGGCCGCGAAGATCCCGATCGCCTGTGCTCGCCGGCGTGGGTCGGTGAACAGTTCGCCGAGTACCGCCAGCGCCGACGGCAGCAGCGTGGCACCGGCCACGCCCATCAATGCCCGGAAGGCGATCAGCAGTTCCGGCCCGGGTGCGAACGCCGCTCCCGCCGAGGCCGCGCCGAACACCGCCGCGCCGGCCATCAGCAGCTTCAGCCGACCGTACCGGTCGCCGATGCTGCCGAACGCGATGAGCAAGGACCCGACGGCGAATCCGTAGACGTCCAGGATCCACAACGCCTGACCGGCAGTCGGCGACAGCGCCTGGGTGACCTGGGGCATGGCCAGGAACAGGACCGAACCGTCCATCGCGACCAGCAGCACCGGGCCGGTCACCACCAGCAGACCGAGCCACTGCCGCGGACCGGGTGAGTGAGAAACGCGCTGTTCATTCATGCTCCGACGGTGCGGCGCGGTCCGCTCGGCAACCAGTCCCATGTCATGGGTACACCTCCCAGGGGCACCCGGACACGGGCCGTCGCGCCTACGCTCGCAGTCATGGAGTTGGAAAGCCTCGGGGCATATCTCAAGAACCGCCGCGACCGGGTCACACCCGCCGACGCGGGACTGCGCACCTACGGCACCGCCCGCCGCGTACCGGGCCTGCGCCGTGAGGAGCTCGCGCAGCTCGCCGGCGTGAGCGCCGGCTACTACACGCGGCTGGAACAAGGTCAGGCCGGTACGGCCTCCCGACAGGTCCTCGACGCGCTCGCAGGCGTGCTCCGGCTCGACCCGGCCGAGACGGCCCACCTGCACAACCTCGCCCGTCGGCCCACCACATCACGCCTGGTCCGTCCCCGCCCCGAAAAGCCGCACCCACGAGTGCTGGCGCTCCTGGCGTCCCTGGGCGAGACCACGCCGGCCGTCGTGCTCGGCCGCCGCGGCGACGTGCTGGCCTGGAACCGCACCGGACATGCTCTCGTCGCGGAACACATCGACTTCGACGCGCCCCACGATCTCGCGCGACGGCCGTCCGTCCCCCGGATGTTCTTCCTCGACCCCCTCACCCGCGACCTGCACCGGAACTGGGACGAACTGGCTCGAATCCATGTCGCCTACCTTCGGCTCACCGCGGGCAGGTACCCCACCGACGCCCGGCTGGCCGAACTGATCGGCGAACTCACCATGCACAGCGGCGACTTCGCCGCGCTGTGGGCCAAAGGCGACGTGGCGGACTGCACCGTGGGCACCATGCGCCTGCGACACCCGACCGTCGGAGGGGTCGACGTCGACTACCAGGTGTGGCTCCAGCCCGACAGCCCCGACCACCGGCTCGAGGTCTATACCCCCAACGACAGCGCCTCGGCCGACGCGCTGCGACTGTTGCACAGCCAAGTTGCCGATCAGCGGGAACCGGAGGCCGCCGCCCTCTCCGAGGCGTCCCGGCATCTGGACGGGTGACTGTCGCTCTATCACCCTCTGAAAACGGTGGGTCCACACACTGGAGGGGCGTCGACAACGTCCAGTCCCGCAACACCCGGCTCGCGGAACCCGGCGCGCCGACACCGGCGTTCCGGAACGCGGAGAGCTGCCCCGCGCCGGAGGGCGCCATCCCGTCCCCACACGGAACGGCGCCCTTCGGCTGCCAGGTGAACGTCTCCCCCCACCGCCTGTGTCACGGATCCCCCCGTGGCGGCCGGACGGCGCCTGGCGCGGGCCTGGGGTGTCGTGGCCCGACAACGGAGTCTGCGGCTCCGGGGCGGGTGCGGGCAAAGGTCTTCGGGGCTGGCCGAATACGGACACGGGCGAACGCTTACCATCGAGCGGGACAAGTGGAGGTGAGCGTTCCTTCACCCAGCCCTCACCCCTACCCCGGAGGCCGGAGAAGCCGTGACCCTGCGCGTGCGCTTCAGCGCCGAGGACCTCGCCCGGGTGCGGCTGACGACGACACCCGACCCGCTCGCCGAGGCGACGTTCAGCCTGCCGCTGCTCCAGCGGAGCGGCGCGGCCGCGCTGGAGGGGTGGCGGCAGCGGTCGCTGCGGGAGTTGAGCCCGGTGGTGCGGCCGTTGCTGGAGCTGGCGCCGGCGGGGCTGGACGAGTACGTGCCGGAGGCGTTCATCCGGGTGCGCGGGTCCACGTCGCTGGAGCACAGCCTGGACGCGACCTGGAGCATGCCGCGGCACGTGTGGGCGGCCGATCTTTCGGTGGCGCGCGAGTGGCGGCCCTCCGTCCCTCGCTGGATCGACGAACTGCACGACGGTGACCGGGAGGCGACCCGGCTCGTGGACCGGGCGTTCCGCTCGTACTACGACGCGGTCGTCGCGCCGTACTGGCGGCAGCTCGCCGCGTGCGTCCAGGCGGACCGGGCGCACCGGGTCCGGCTCATGGCCGAGCACGGCGTGGAGCGGCTGCTCGCCACGCTGCACCCGTCGCTGCGCTGGGAGTCCCCGGTGCTGCACGCGCCGTGCTCGATGGACGTCGATCTGCCGCTGGAGGGGCGGGGGCTGTTGCTCACGCCGACGTTCTTCCTGACCGCCCCGGTGTTCCGGCTGGACAGCGCGGACCCGGACGCGCCGCTGGAGGTGCGCTACCCGGTGGCGCGGGAGCTGGGCGTGTATCAGGCGGTGCTGGCGCCGACCGGAAGCGGCGACGAGCATCTGGGGCATCTGAGCGGGCTGTTGGGACGGACCCGGGCCCGCGTGCTGGACGCCGCCGCGGCCGGGGGCGGGACGGCCGAGCTCGCCCGCCGGGCGGGGATCTCCCCCGCGTCGGCGAGCGAGCACGCGACGGTCCTGCGGACGGCCGGGCTGATCACGACGCAGCGCACGGGCTCGTCGGTGCGGCACCGGCTGACGCCGCTGGGGCGGGCGCTGCTGGACGGCACGCCCTGCTGAGGCGGGGCTACTCCGGGAGCCCGACGGCGATCGGGTTGCGCGGCTTCCCGCCGAGCAGCACGGCTCCGGAGGACTGGAGGATCTGGTCCTGCACGGTGGCGTGCTGGCACATGGTGTAGAGGTCGCGCAGGTGCCGGTCGAGCGGCGAGGGCCGGTAGACCGCCGACGTGGTGACCAGGTCGAAGAGCCGGCCGACGAAGCCGCGGACGGTGCGGAAGGCGTTGACGCGGGCGAGGGCCGCCGACACCCGGTCGTCGGGGGTCAGTCGCTCGCCCCGGGTGAGCAGGTCCCACTGGCGCTCCAGCGTGCCGTAGACCGCGTGCCGGGCGGCCAGCAGCTCCATCTCGGCCTGGGCGACGGCCATCTGGACGCGGTACTCCTCCGGCCAGGGGGTGAGGCTCTGGCCGTCGACGCGGGTGGCGGCCATCGCGCGGACGTGGTCGAGGGCGGCCCGGCCGACGCCGAGGGCGACACCGGGCATGGTGCGCAGGATCGCGTCGGGCTCGGCCTCGGGGCCGGGGACGACGGGGTTGGCGAAGCTGAGGGTGTGCTCCTCGGGGACGAAGATCCCGTCGGCCGCGTAGTCCCGGCTGCCGCTGCCCGCCAGTCCCGTGCTGTGCCAGGTGTCGATCACCTCGAACTGCTCGGGGCGGCCCACGACGATGCGCCAGTGGGCGCGGCCGCCGCGCGGGCCGGGGTTGGGCTCCGGCTTGCCGTCGGCGTCATGGACGAGGACGCCGGCGATGACCCGGTCGGCGTGGGTGATGGCGCTGCCGAACTGCCAGCGGCCGGTGACCTTGAAGCCGCCGGGGACCCGCTCGGCACGTCCCCGGGGCGGGATCGCGCCCGCGGTGATCATGTCGAGTCCGGGGAACAGCTCGCGGGCCGCGTCCTCGGCCAGGTAGGCGGCGAAGATGCCGCTGTCCATCCCGACCATGGCGCACCAGGCGGCCGAGGCGTCGCCGGTGGCGAGGGCCTCGATGACCTCGGTCCGCTCGGCGGGGGTCATCACCGGGCCCTGCCATGCCTTCGGGTAGGCCATGCGGAAGACGCCGGTGGCGCGCAGGAGTTCCACGACGTCGTCGGGGAGCCTCCGGGCCTGTTCTATCTCCTCGGAGCGGGCCGCCAGCAGCGGGGCGGCCTCCTTGGCCCGGCGGAGGATCTCCTCGCCGGTCAGCGGGGCGCGGGACGTCCCGGGCGCGATGTCTGTCACGGGCATCGTGTCATCACTTTCCGACGTAGCGTCATATAGGTCTTGATATGGGAGGGGTTCAGACCTTGCGCCAGCGGGGCACCCACGCCCCGTCCTCGACCTGGAAGTCGGAGAAGAGCGCCGGGGCCTCGGCGCGTACGATCTCCCCGATCCGGCCGAAGACCAGCCGGATCTCCTCCTCGGCGCCGGGCGCGGTGCGCGCCTCGATCAGATGGCGCAGGGTGCGGACGTTCGCGGTCCACGCCAGCCCGGTGGCCACTCCCTCGGGGGCGAAGCGCCGCATGAACGACGTCTTGTGCTTCTTGTCGCCGAAGCGGCGGCCGTCCTCGTCCAGCCGGAAGTGTTCGGCCATCCAGCCCTGGAACTCCTCCATCCGCTCCAGCAGTTCGGTGGCGCGCTCCATGAGCTCCGGGTCCTCGCGCGCCCAGCCGGGGAACCAGAAGGGCAGTTCCTGGAGGCGGACGAAGCGCAGGGACTCCTGGGAGACGGCCACTCCGGCGCGGTGCCGGGCCAGTTCGTGGGTGAGGACCCGGCTGACGTGGTGCAGGACGAAGGTGAAGCTCACGTGTTCCAGGACGGAACCGTGCATGCTGGAGAGGATGTTGGCCAGGTAGGCGTCCTGGTCGGTGCGGATCCGGGTCACGTTGGGGTTGAGTCCCGGCTCCCATGACCGGTAGCAGATCCGCCCGGCGAACTCGGCGAGGTTCTGCGGGTCGTTGAGCACGCCGTCCAGCTCGCCCCGGTCCAGCCGGGCCAGCCAGTCGCCGCCGCCCACCTCCTCCAGGTAGGCCGCGAGGGCCGGGTAGTCGATGCCGGGGCGGGCGACGAGGAAGACTTCCGGTTCAACGGGCTTCATTTTCTTGCCTGTTCTCTCTCACGACCTCGGACTCACGGCCTCGGATCACGACTTCGGACTCACGGCCTCGGACTCACGGCCTCGGACTCACGGCCTCGGACTCACGGCCTCAGACGACCAGTCCGCCGTCCACGCCCAGGACCTGGCCGGTGATGTAGGCGGCGCGGTCCGAGACGAGGAAGGACACCAGGTCGGCCACCTCGTCACAGGTGCCGAACCGGGACAGCGGGATCCGGCTCAGGTACTTCTTCTTGATGCGCTCGGGGACGCCCTCGGTCATCTCCGTCTCGATGAAGCCGGGCGTCACCGTGTTGGCCCGGACTCCGAAGGAGCCGTACTCCTTGGCGACGGAGCGGGTGAAGCCGATGATCCCGGCCTTGGAGGCGGCGTAGTTGGCCTGCCCGGCGCTGCCGTACAGCCCGGCGAGCGAGGAGAGGGTGACCACGGCACCGGCCCGGCGGCGGGCCATCCGCTCGACGACGGGCCGGCAGAGGTGGTAGGTGCCATCGAGGTTGGTGCGCAGCACCTCGTTCCAGTGGGCGTCCTCCATCGTCGCCAGGGCCTTGTCCCGGGTGATGCCGGCGGCGGTCACCACGGCGGCGACGGGCCCGAGTTCGTCCTCGGCGGCGGCGACGAAGGACCGGCACGCGTCGGCGTCGGCGACGTCGGCCCGCCGGGCGAGGACGCGGGCGCCGTGCGCGGCGGCGGCGCGCTCGGTCCGTTCGGCCTCGGCGGAGCGCGAGCGGAAGCAGAAGGCGACGTCGAAGCCGTCCCGGGCGAGGCGCTCGACGACCGCGGCGCCGATTCCCCGGGAGCCCCCGGAGACCACGGCCACCGGCCGCGCGCTCACGCCGCCGATCCCTCGGCCAGCAGCGACTCGATGAGGATCCGCAGGTCGGCGAGGGTGCGCAGGGAGCCGAGGGCGGCGTCCCGGACGGCGACGCCGTACCGCTTCTCGACCCGGGAGGAGACCTCCAGCAGGGCGAGGGAGTCCATTTCGAGGTCGTCGGTGAAGTGGGCGTCGTCCGCCACGTCCCCGGGCTCCAGCTCCAGCGAGCCGGCGACGATCGCACGCAGGTCGTCGATGTCCACGACAGCGGCCACGGTGGGGTCCTTTCAGTTGCTGATCAATTGCTGCTCAACTGCTGTTCAGTTGCTGCTCAGTTGCTGTGTCGTTCGGCGGTGAGGAGGAGGGCGGCGGCCGCGTCGTCGGTGGCGGTGCCGCCCGTGACGGCGAGGACGGCGCCGGTTCCGCGGGCCCGGAGGCGGTCGGCGCCGGCGGCGCACTGCAGGACGCCGAGGGCGCCGGAGCAGTCGCCGAGCCGGTCGGTCAGATCCACGTGGCCCGCGGCCAGGCGCAGTTGGACGGGTACGGGCGTCCGGGACTCGGTGGCGGCGACGGTGCGCGCGGCGTCGGCGCCGCGGGCGTACGCGGAGACGACGGCGTGCGCGCCGGCGCCGCGCGCCGCGGCGTCGGCCGCGCTCTCCAGCACCACGGCGGCGGTGACGTCGCGCGGCTCCTGCCCGAGGAGCTTGCCGACGGGCCCGGCGGCCGGTTCGACGCCGACGACGACGGCCCGCCGGCAGCGGCCGGCGAGGATCAGGTGGCAGGCCCAGTGCACCGCGTCGAGGCCGCTGGTGGCGCCGTTGCAGACGGTGAGGTTGGGGCCGCGCAGGCCGTGGCGGATGGCGATCCAGCCGGCGACGACGTTGCTGGAGGTCTGCGGGAGGCCGAGCGGGCTGAGCCCGGTGACGGTCTCGCGGGCGATGGTGTCGGTGAACTCGCAGGCGGTCTCCAGCGTGCCGAGGTTGGAGCTGACGACCACGGCCGTGGCCTCGCCCGCCCCCCGGTACGCCCCGTCGCCGTCGAGGAGTCCGGCGTCGGCGAGGGCCGCGTCACAGGCGCGCAGGGCGAGCCGGGAGGCGCGGTCCTTGCCGCGCATGTCCTTGCCCTTCAGGGCGGTTGCGGGGTCGAAGCCGCCTTCCGCCGGCGGCTCGTCGGCGAGCAGGTCGAGCGGCCGGGCCAGCCCCGGGACGGCCAGTCCGGTGCCGGTGACGACGATCCGCCGGCCGCCCGGCGCGTGCCGCTTCACCGGGCCGCCTCCACGATCGCCACCGCGTTGATGCCGCCGAAGCCGAAGGCGTCGATCTGGGCCGTGGTGACCGGGGCCGCGGCCGCCCGGTCCCGGACGAGGCCGAGGCCGGCGGCCTCGGGGATGGGTTCGGTGAGGCCGAGCACGGGCGGGACGGTGCCGCGCAGCATCGCCTGCACGGCCATCACCAGGCTCAGCAGCCCCGAACCGCCCAGCGTGTGGCCGGTCATGGACTTGATCGCCGTCATCAGCGGCCCGGGCCCGGCGCCCCGGAACACCTCGGCGAGGACGGCCGCCTCGGTCTCGTCGTTGCGCGGGGTGCCGCTGCCGTGCAGCATCACCAGGTCGATGTCGGCGGCCCGGACGGAGGCCCGTTCGTGGGCCTCCAGGACCGCCGCCCGGATCCCGGCGGGGTCGGGGGCGGTGGCGTGGTGGGCGTCGCAGTTCATGCTGACGGCCCGGACCCGGGCCTGCGGGGGCGGCCCGCCGGTGCCCGCGCGCCGGACGACGACGGCGACGGCGCCCTCGCCCATCAGCATCCCCCGGTGCGAGACGTCGAAGGGGCGCAGCGCCTCGGGGGTCTCGTTCTGGACGCGGTCGAGCGTGCCGAAGGCGCTCTCGGTGACCGCGTCGGTGCCGGCGACGACGACGGTGTCGGCGGCGCCGAGTTCGATCATGTCGGTGGCCATGCCCAGCGCGTAGAGGGAGGCGGAGCAGGCGTTGGCGAAGGTGTAGGTGGTGGCGGCGCCGAAGGCCGCGCGCAGCGCCCCGCCGAAGTGGAAGTCGGCGGCCGTGACGGCGGCGCCCCGGGTCCACCAGAGTTCCGCGCTGCGCTGTTCGCGCATGGTGGTGCCGACGAGGACGGGGACGCGGGAGAGGTCCTCGGGCAGGCCGGCCTCGGCGAGAGCCTGGCGGATCGCGTGGATCAGCCAGGTGGTGGCGCGCAGCGGTTCGTCCTCGCCGTCGGGGCGGTCGTCGATCTCGTAGGCGTACCGGGTCCGGTACTTGTCGTGGTCGAAGGCCCGGAGCGGGGCGCGGGTCTCCTGCCCGGCGCAGAGCGCGTCGAAGATCCGGCCGGGGGTGCCGCCGATGTTGGCGACGGCCCCGGTGCCGGTGATGTTCCAGGTCACTACCGCTTCACCCGTTCCTTGAGCCGGTGTTCCCCGGCGTCTTCCTCAAGTGCCCTGAGCCGGAAGGCGGCCAGCTTGCCGGTGGAGGTGACGGGGAGTTCGGTGAGGAACTCCACGCGGGCCGGGCGCTTGTAGGGGGCGAGCCGCCCGCGGAGGGCGGCGGTGATGGCGCGGCGGACGGCCGCCGTGTCGGCGCCGGGCGCGGGAACGGCGTACAGCACGGCCTGTTGGAGGCCGTCGCCGTCGGTGGTGCCGACGACCACGCACTCCTTGACGCCGGCCACCTCGCGGGCGACGGCCTCGATCTCGCCGGGGACGACCTTGTAGCCGCCGAGGTTGAGCAGGTCGTCGGCGCGGCACAGGTGCACGACGGTGCCGTCGTCCCGGCGTACGGCGATGTCGCCGGTGTAGACGCCGCCGTCGGCGAAGGTGCGGGCGGCGGCGTCCGGGCGGCCGATGTAGCCGAGGGCGACGGTGGGGCCGGCGATGTGCAGCCGCCCTTCGGTGCCGTCGGGGACGGGCCGGCCGTCGGCGTCGCGGACGGTGGCGGTGACCCCGGGGACGGGGAGGCCGATGGTGCCGGGCATCGGGCGGCCGGGCGGGGTGGCCACGACGATGTGCAGGACCTCGGTGGCGCCCAGGCCGTTGACGAGTTCGGCGCCGAAGGCGGTGCGGACGCGCTCGCCGAGCGGGGCGGCGAGGTGCTCGCCGGCGGCCACGCACAGCCGTACGGTCCCGGCGGGCACGCCGCCGGCGTCGGCGAGGGCGGCGTACAGCCGGGGCACCGACCACAGCACCGTCGGCCGGTGCCGGCCGACGGCGGCGGTGACGGAGTGGACGTCGACGGCGCCGCGCAGCAGGACGGTGCGGGCGCCGGCGGCGAGCGGGTAGAGCACGGTGCTGCCGAAGCCGTAGCCGAAGGACATGCGGGCCGTGGACAGGACGGTGTCGTCCTCCCGCAGGCCGAGCACGGAGCCGAAGCCGGCGAGGGCCGCGGTGAGCGCGCCGGCCCGGTGCCGGACTCCCTTGAGCAGGCCGGTGCTTCCGGAGGTGTACTGGACGAGGGCCTCGCGGCCCTCGGGCCAGGTGACGGGGGGCGGGCCGTCGGCGGGCGCGTCGCCGTCGAGCGCGGCCCTGACGTCCGCGCCGCGGATCAGCGGCAGGCCGCCGAGGAGGGCTTCGAGGGCCTGTTGCCGCTTGGGTGTCGCGTCGAGGTGGACGACGGCGGCGGCGCAGTCGGCGGCGACGTGGCGGACCTCGTCGTCGGTGAGCATGGGGCTGATCACGACCGGGACGCAGCCGTGCCACCACAGGCCGAGGACGGCGGTGACGGTGGCGACGGAGTCGTCGGCGACGATCAGCCCCCGGGTGCCGGACGGGACGCCCGCGCCCGCCAGTTGACCGGCGTAGCGGGCGGCGGCGGTGTGCAGCCGTGCGTAGGAGACGTCACCGGCGTCGGGGTCGGTGCAGGCGGTCCGGTCGCCCCGGCCCCGGGCGAGGTGCCCGCCCAGCAGTAGTCCGACCGGGTCGACGCCGGTGCCGGCCGCCGCGTCCAGGCGTTCGCGCAGGACGGCGGCGGACTCCTCGACGCTGCGCATGAGCGCGGCCTCGTCGGCGCCGAGGGTCAGGCGGAACTCCTTCTCGGCCCGGACGACGATCTCCGTCTTCTCCAGCGAGTCGAGGGCGAGGTCCTCGAAGAAGAGCGCGTCGTCCTCGACGGCCTCCGGTGCGGTCTCCAGGACGCCGGCGACGATCGCGCGGAGCCTGTCGAGCACATCGTCGGCGGGTGGGAATCCGGATAAGTCAGACATGGGCGCCCCCTTGGAGGTATGTCACGTCCACTGGTGCTGGCTCGGAAAAAGTCGATCGATGGCAGGACGTGGACGACCACGGCGCCGCTCACGATTGCTGACGTCGCTGAACGCACATACGCCGCCAACGCACACACACGTCATTGAACGCACACACGTTCCAGCGCAGAGTAGCCGCGCTCACCGCCGCGGAACACCAACACGCCTCGGAACAAAGGGAATCGGCCATGCCGGGTGGCCGGTTCCGCGCGGTCGGCCCGTACTCACAGGTCACACAATGCGCGTAAACCGGCCGCGCTCCGACGAACGGCCGGAACATGATCAACTACCGCCGCAATCAAGCGGATTCGGGCAAATCAACCGGGGGCTCCCGGTGCTAATGTCTCGGCGTCTCCGCCCCGAATACGCCTACCCATGGAAAAGGTGAGGTCGTTGCGGCCGTCCCCCGAAACCGGGTTGTCCTCCGAAACCCGGCTCTCCCCCCGCACGTTGCGAACCACCGAAGCCCGCGCCGCCCTCGCCCAGCAGGACTTCGGCGGCGGCAACGCCTGGCGCACGGCCCTGCGCACCAGCCCGGCCCCCGGCCTCCCCGTCCTCGTCGCCGACCGGCCGATCGTCAACGCCGAGGGCGTGGAGCAGGGTTCGTTCAGCCTTGAGGAGCTGGTCGCCCTCGCCGACGCCTGGTCGGCCTGGTACCGCGAGCGGGGCGTCGGCCCCCGCGACCGGGTCGTCGTCCACATCGAGGACACCTTCGAGGACCAGGTCCACCTCACCGCCCTGGCCCAGCTGGGCGCGATACCCGTGCTGCTCAACGGCCTGATGGTCCCGGAGTACGTCCTGGCCCTGGTCGAACGCTGCGCGCCCGTCGGGATCTACACCGACGAGACCCGCCTCGCCCGCCTCGAACCCGCGCTCAAGTCCGTCGACGGCCTGCGCTGGATCCACACCCGCCGCACGGCCGGGCGGCTGGACGGCCAACCGCTGCCGGAGAACGCCCTGTTCAGGCACGCGGCCGACGATCCCGTCGTGCTCTGCCACACCTCCGGCACCACCGGCGTGCCCAAGCTGGTGGTGTGGACCCACCGGCAGAGCATCGCGGGGGCCCGCTTCCGGCTGGAGACCCACCCCGAGCCCGCCGACTCGGTGATGCTCTCGGCCATCGCCGCCTCGCACTCCGGCGCGATCGCGTTCACCTTCTACGCGGTCCTCGCGGGGCTCCCGTTCGTCTCGCTGTCCGACCGCAGCCCCGAGGGCCTCGCCCGGGCCGTGCGCACCCACCGGCCCACCATCGTCCAGGCGTTCCACCCCGTGCACTCCGCCCTGGCCAACTCCCGCCCCGCCCCCGAGGACTTCGCCTCCGTCCGGGAGTGGATGAACACCGGCGACTCGGCGCACGACGCGCACATCCGCGAACTCATCGCGCTGGGCCACCACCTGGAGGACGGCAGACCCGTCCCCGGCTCGGCCTTCCGCGACGGCCTGGGCGCCTCTGAGCTGGGCTGGGCGGCCCTCGGCCGTACGATCACCGCCGAATCCCCCGCCCGCCCACGCCACTTGGGACGGCCGGTCCCGCTGGCCGACGTCACGGTCCTGCGCGAGGACGGCACCCCCGCCGAGGACGGCGAGGTCGGGCTGCTCGCCCTGCGCAGCCCCTCCCTCTCCCCCGGCTACTGGAACGACTGCGACACCTACCACCGGGGCCGCCTCGGCGATTACCGCCTCTCCGGCGACCTCGTCCACCGCACCGCCGACGGCGACTTCTTCCACGTCGACCGGCTGGTCGACCGCATCCGTACCGACGCCGGCGACGGCTACTCGGTGCTGATGGAGGAGATCCTGCTGCTCGCCCTGCCCGAGGCCGCCGACTGCGCGGTGGTCGCCGGGCGGGACGACGGCACGGTGGTGCCGGTGGCCGTCGTCCGCCGCCGCGACGGCGATTCCACCCCGCCGGCGACGCTGCTGGAACGGGCCAACGCGGCCCTGGCCGAAAGGGATCAGCCGCCGCTGGCCGTGCTGGATCTCGCCGCGAAGGACGCCGACATTCCCACCGGGCCCACCGGTAAGGTGCTCAAGCGGCAACTGCGGGAACGTTACGCCGATCTGCGCGGGCACCTCGCCACGCGGGACGCCGCGGCGTTCGCCATCCGCTGACCCACCCCCGTCCCCATCCCCATCCCCATCCCCCGTCCCGGCGAGGCGACCGATCGCCGGGACCCGGGCGATCCCCGAACCCGGAACCGCTCCGTCCGGAGCCCGCTTCCCGCCCTTCCTGGAGGACCAGTTGAGTACGCGCATGATCAATGCGGTGTTCCCCGGCCCACCGGCGCGCCGCCCGGTCCTGCTCATGACCCTGGGGTCGTTCACGCTCGGCACCGACGCCTTCCTCGTCAGCGGCGTGCTGCCCGAGGTCGGGGACGACCTCGGGGTGTCCGTGGGCACCGCCGGCCTGCTGATCACCGTCTTCGCCGCCGTCTACGCCGTCGCCGGGCCGTTACTGGCCGTCAGTACCGGCAGTCTCGACCGCCGCAGGGTCCTCATGGTGTCCCTGGTCGGCTTCGTCCTGGCCAACCTGCTCGCCGCGGCCGCCCCGAACTACACGGTCATGATGGCCGCCCGCGTCCTCGCCGCCCTCGCGGCCGCGATGTACATGCCCTCCGCCTCGTCCAGCGCCGCGACCATCGTCGCGCCCGCCGAGCGCGGCCGCGCCCTGACCGCCATCCTCGGCGGCCTCACCCTCGCCAGCGCCCTCGGCGTCCCCCTGGGCACCGTCATCGCCAACTTCGTGAACTGGCGCGCCGCGTTCGTCTTCGTCGCCGCGCTCAGCCTCGTCGCCCTGCTCGGCCTGGCCCGCGCCCTGCCCGCCGTGCCGTCCGCCGGCGTCGCGTCCCTCGCCCGGCGCGCCCGCGCCGCCGTCCTGCCCGGCGTGCCGTCGATCCTGCTCGGCAGCCTGATGACGTACGCCGCGATGTTCGGGCTCTACGCCTATCTGGCCTGGTTCGTCGACAGGACCGCCGGCATCGACGGCGGCGCCCTGACCTGGGTCTACCTGGTCTACGGAGTCTGCGGCGTGGTCTCCAACTTCGCGGCCGGCTGGCTGATCGACCACTTCCCCCCGCAGCGGATCGCGGTGCTCTCCACCACGCTGCTCGTCGCCGTCATGGGCCTGCTCGCGGTCCTGGCGCGCTACGGCGGCGACAACGCCACCACCGTGGCCTGCCTGTTCGCGCTGACCGTCCTGTGGTCGCTCATCGGCTGGACGGTCAACCCCGCCCAGCAGAAGCGGCTGGTCAACGCGGGCGGGGAGCACACCCAGGTGGTGCTCTCGCTGTCCGGCTCGGCCGTCTACGCGGGCCAGGCGCTCGGCAGCCTCGCCGGCGGACTCGTCCTCGGCCGCGGGGCGTTCGCCCTCGGCCTGACCGGGCTCGGCCTCCAGGTCCTCACCCTCGCCGTCATGGGCTTCTCGCTGCGCGGCGGGCGGGGCCGGAAGGCCGCCGCGGCCGCTGCCCCGGCACCGGCGGCGGCCGCCTCGGAACCCTCCAAGAGCTGAGGGCCTTCGGGGAGCTCAGCGGGTCAGGCGAAGCCGCTGCGGTTCGGCAGCGCCCCGAAGGGGCGCGGGGCCCTTTCGCTGTACGGCTCCGCCGCGTGGGCACGACCGGCCACGACGGCGCCGCAGCCGGCCGACGGCCCGTCGCGGCACTTCCGGCGGAGCGCTCAGCGCTGCCGCACCCCGCAGGTCACCCGCGCGCTGCACAGCCGGCGCCCCTTGTCGTCGCGGATCGCCACCTCGTACGTGACCGAGCTCAGCCCCCGGTGCAGCGCCACCGCCTCACCGTGCACCGTGCCGGACCGGGCGGCCCGGTGGTGCGTGGCGCTCACCTCCGCGCCGTAGGCGATGCGCGACGGACCGGCGTGCAGCACGGCGCCTATCGAGGCCAGCGTCTCGGCGAAGGCCAGCGACGCCCCGCCGTGCAGCATGCTGTACGGCTGGGTGTTGCCCGCCACCGGCATGGACCCGGCGACCCGCTCGGCGGTCGCCTCGGTCACCTCCATGCCGAGCTTGGCGTACAGGGCGTCGGGGACGCAGCCGTGCCCCCGCATGATCTCCGTCAGCGCGGCGGGCAGGTGCTCGGGAAAGCGGGGGGAGGAGGTCTCGGTGGTCACGGTCGGTGCCTCGGTGGTTAAGGTCTTCTCCATCCGCCCACTGTATGCGGCCAGTTGACGGCCGCGGGGCCCCGGTATGCGCCCCGCGCCCGGCCGCTCAGTACGCTCGCACCGTGAGCACCGACCCGATCATCCGCCCCCGCCCCGCCCCCGGCGCCGGGCTGCGCCTCTTCGTCCTGCACCACGCCGGCGGCTCGCACGTCCCGTACCGGGCGTGGGCCGGCCTCCTGCCCCGGGAGTGGGAGCTGTGCCTGCTGGAGGCCCCGGGCCGGGCCACCCGTCCCGGCCGGCCGCACACCACGGCGGCCGAGCTCGCGGAAACGTTCCTCGACGACCTCCGCCCCCATCTCGGCGCCCCTTACGCCCTCTTCGGGCACAGCATGGGCGCCCTGACCGCCTACGAGCTGACCCTCGCCCTCCGCGACCGCGGTCTGCCGCTCCCCCGCTGGCTGGGCCTGTCCGCCATCAACCCGCCGGAGCACCACCCGCGCCGCGAGCAGCGGTTCGGCCTGCCCGACGACGAACTGCGCGACGCCGTCGTCGCCCTGGGCGGCACCCCGCGCGAGGTCCTGGAGCACCCGGAGCTCTGGCAGCTGATCGAGCCCGTCCTCCGCGCGGACCTGCGCCTGGCCGAGTGCTGGCGGCCGCACGCCGACGCCGCGCCGCTGCCCGTTCCCCTGTCGGCCTTCGCCGGGGACGCCGACCCCTACGCCTTCCCGCACCTGATGCACACCTGGGCGGCCCGGACGACCCGGTTCCGCGGCGTGCGCACCCTGTCCGGCGGCCACTTCTACTTCCTGCCGGACCCGGCGCCGCTGGTGGCGGAGATCACGGCCGCGATCCGGGCGGAGGAGGGCGTCCCGTCCGCCCGTTGACCGTCCCGCCCGTTGACCATCCCACTCGTTGACCGTCCCACTCGTATCGATCGCCCCACCCGTCGATCGTCAAGGTCTCGACTTCCCGCGCGAATCCTGATCCGATGGGCGAGTTGACCGTGCGACCTCCGGAGACCCTATGACGGACGGCGCGACCGCCGCGGCCCACGAGACCGGGGACGGCCCGAACTCCGGGCGGCGCACGGCCGTGTCCGACGCCGGCCTGGAGGAGGAGCGGCGGGTGCTCGCCCTCGCCCCGGTGGCACCGCCCGCGCGCGGCCGCTACGGCGACCACCCGGAGCAGGTGTACGACCTGTGGCCGGGGGACGGCCCCTTGGTGATCCTGCTGCACGGCGGCTTCTGGCGCTACGACCGTACGCATCTGACGCCGCTGGCCGCCCACTTGGCGGGCCACGGCTTCGCCGTCGCGCTGCCCGGCTTCCGCCTCTCGGGCGGAACCGGCGGCTACCCGGAGACCTTCGACGACGTCGCGCTGGCCCTGGACACGATCCCGGGCGGACGGCCGTACGTCCTGGCCGGGCACAGCTCGGGCGGGCACCTGGCGCTGTGGGCGGGCGCGCGCGGGCTGCTGCCCCCGGAGTCGCCCTGGTTCACGGCCGAGCCGCCCCCGGCGGTGCTGGCCCTGGCACCGGTCGCCGATCTGACGGCCACGGTCCGTGACGGCCTGAGCGACGACGCCGCCCTCCAACTGCTCGGCGGTCCCGGGCACATCGAGGACCGCCTCCCCCTGACCGACCCGATCACGCTGGTGCGGACCGCCGGCACCACCGGGGTGCCCACGGTGCTGCTGCACGGCGAGGCGGACGAGGAGGTTCCGCCCGCGCAGTCGACGGCGTACGCGACCGCGCACGCCGACGCCGAGCTGCTCCTTCTGCCCGGAACCGGCCATTACACGCCCATCGAGCCCGGCGCGGAGGCGTGCCGCACGATGATCGACGCCCTGAAGCGCCTTTCGCGGGACTGAAGCGCCTCGCGCAGCGCCACGCGCCCCGCCCACCGGCCCGGAACCGATCCGTCCGCCGCGAGCGTCGCACTACCGTGGGTAGCTTCCGGAAAGAAAGCGAGCTCCATCGTTGAACGATCCCACCGCCACGGTCACCGAACGCTCCGCCGAACAGCTGCTCCGGATGGAGGAGTTGGTCGGCATACTCACCGACGCCCAGTACCTGCACCGCCCCCGGGACGCCAGCGGCATCGCCCTTCACGTGCGCCACTGCGTGGACCACTACTCCGCGATCCTCGCCGGCGCGGACAGCGGCACCGTCGACTACGACCGCCGCACCCGCGGCGGCGTCCTGGAGCACGACCGCGGCGCCGCGCTGGCCCGCCTGGCGAACCTCAGACTGCGGGTGCGCACGATGCCGTCGCGGGACCTCGGCTATCCGGTGGAGGTCGTCACCGTCGTCGGCACCGACGGCGCGGTGGCCCGCACCCGCTCGACCGTCGGCCGGGAGCTGCTCTTCGTCTCCTACCACGCCGTCCACCACCTGGCGATGATCGTGCCGATCGCCCGCTCGCTGGGCGTGTCCGTCCCGCCGGACCTCGGCTACGCCCCGGCGACGCTGGCCGCGGGAGCGGGACCGGTCTGACGCGTGCTCCGCTCCCTCGCCGACGCGACCGCGGCCCGGCACGGCGTACCCGCCGACCGCGTCACCCCCGTGCCCGGCGGCGTCGCCAACCACGCGTTCGCCCTCGGGGACGATCTGTTCCTGCGCATCCCCAGGGACGCCGCGTCCGCCACCGACCTGCGCAAGGAGGCCGCGGTGATCCCGGCGGCCCGGCGGACGGGGGTGCGGACGGCGGGCGTCGTCGAGTTCACCGAGAGCGACCCGCCCCGGATGCTCCTGGAGCGCGTACCGGGCGCCGGCCTGGAGTCCGTGCCGCTGTCCGGCCCCCGACGGGCCGGCGTCCTGCGCGCGCTGGGCCACGACCTGGCCCTGCTGCACGCCGCCCCGCCGCCCGCCGGGCTCCCGTACGACGACGGCGGCGATCCCCACGGGATCGTCGGTCACCTCGCCCGCCGGGGCTCCGTGGACCCCGCGACGGCCGCCTGGCTGACGGCCTGCTTCACCCGCCTGGACCGCCTCGCCCCGGCGTCCCCGCCCTGCCTGCTGCACGGCGACGTCGCCCCGCAGAACGTCCTCGTCGGCGAGGCGGAAGAGTTCGCCGCCCTGGTCGACTGGGGCGACGCCTGCCGGGGCGAACCGGCGATGGAGTTCGCCAAGCTCGATCTCACCGACGTCGTCCCGGCGTTGGAGGGCTACGGCGCCCCCGGCCTCGCACCGCGCATCCTGCGCCACCACCTGTCCTGGGCCCTCGTCGCGGCGATGCGCCCGCCGGTCACCGGCCAACGGCACTGGACCGCACCGCCGTTGAGCCGCCTGCTGCGCGTGCTGCGCGTGCTGCGCTTCCTGGCGAGCTCGCCGCCGGAGCCGTGGGGCTCCCTGGCGCGGGAGTTGCGCGCCTGACGCGGCGGACGGCGCGCGGCGGCGCCGCCGCGCCCGCCGGTCTGGTACGTGCCGCCGAAAGGAGCTACGGTCTGCTCCCCCGCACATGGCCGGAAAGCAACGCACCCCGCGTGAGGACAGGACAACAGGACATGAGTGATGCATCTGTTGCGCAGCTGGCCGCTCCCTCGGTCGACGGAGCGGTGGACGGCGTCGTCGTGCTGAACGGATCACCGGGTCTCACCGTGCGCGTCGAGCCGTATCCGCGGATGACACGCGGGGACGAGGTCCAACTCCGCTGGGATACCGGGGTGTTGCGCACCTCGCTCATCGACCGGAGGGTGGTCGGAGCCGACGAGGTGGGCCGGAGCACCCTGTTCGTCATCGGACGCTCCACGCCCGGGACCATCCGGGTCAGCTATCTGGTCGGCCGCCCGGGCGGCGACTGGCGCTCCTCGTCGGCGCTGACGCTGACCGTCCGCCGCTGACCGGAACGCGTCGGGCTGCGGCGGTTCCCCCGAGGAGGAAGCACCGCCGCAGCCCGGAGACCCGTCACTACGACCCGAGCGCCACCGGGTCGGCCCTGTTGGCCGGCTCGGGATCCGTCGGCACGGCCGAGTGGCCTTCCCGAGCGGAACCACGGATGCGCGACAACAGGCTCTTCAACCGCGGGGCGTTCGCGTCCAGACCCCGGGACGCCGCGCAGACGACCGCCCCCACCATGATGAACCCGAAGGAGACGATCCCGAGCTGCAGGATGATCATCACGTGGAGGCATGCGCTCACCAGCGCGGCCACCGCCTGCCGGGACCCGCGCCGCAACAGCAGCAGCGCGATCACGCACTCCCCGAACATCGCTCCCCACGCGGAGAGGAGGGCGAGCAGAGTGATGCTCGTCGACCAGCGGAACAGGTCGTCGAACAGGCCGGCCGCCCCGAAGTTCTCCATACGTGCGACGTAATAGGTCGCGCTGCCTTCCGACCACGGGCCGACGGACAGTTTCGCCAGGGCACTGTCGAGATAGATATACGCGACTTGGAGTCGCACGCCCCACCAGCCGGCCCAGGCGATCCCCTGCCGGACGGACCCCTTTCGCTCTTCACCACCGGGTCGTTGCCAATGCCAGGTCCGCCTGTCATTGACACAGGCCAGAACAAGGAAGAAGGTGACGACCTGCGCGACGGCATCGCCACCGTCAGGCAGCGATATCGACTGGTTGATGGAGAGCGACGCCCAGAAGTGCAGCACGGTCGTATACCGGGGCAGGATCCCGCTCGCCACGACCAGAAGCATGGCCAGAACAAGGAAGTTGAGGAGCTGCCGGTCCGCGGAGCCCGCCAGACAGTACAGCGACGCGGCCTGGGCCGAGGTCGAGCAGTCGACCTTGATCTCGTCCCCGCCCACCGGGACGAAGAGATGGGACGCCGGCGTGAAGAGGAGGATCGACGCCTGGGCGAGCGCGATCATCGATCTGCCCACGCCGAGAGCCCGGGATTCGGCAGGAAAGCGCCGAACGGACCGTTCCATCCACACGGCTATTCGCTTCGCGTACACTTCGCCTCCACAAGAGCGGCCTTCTTGTCGAGGCGCCAACCTTTATATTTGTCGCGGAACTTCCACGGGACAGGCCTCGTCTCCACAAGCACCAGCCGCCCGCACAGGGTCGGTACCGGAGAGGGGTTGGTGACGGAGACAGGCGCGGCCGAGGACCCGGCGACCACGGCTGGGCAATCCCCCTCCAGCTCCTCGCAGTTCTTCCACGCCCGCACCTGGTTCGCCATGTTGGCGACCTCCGGGCCCTGCGCACGCTGGCGCCGCGTCAGCCCGTAGAGATTGTCCGCGCGCGAATTCGGCAGTCGCGACGCATAGGCGACACCGTCACCGGACACGGTGTAGGGAACGAACTCGGGATCGCTCGGAGGTTTCGTGAAGAAGGCCCAACTCTGGGGCATGAACCTCGCCGACAGCGCCCGGAGATCACCCCCGTCGCGCGTGGAAAGTACGTTGCTCGGAAGGGAGAAGAAGATCGATCCAGCCAGCAGAGCTCCGACCAGGAGAATGCCGGCCGCGGCAGAGACCAGACCCGGTACCGAGCGAATCGGCTCGGAGTCCGTCCCCCCGGCGGTCCGCTCGTCGGCGTTCTGCTCGTCGGCGTTCTGCTCGTCGGCGTTCTGCTCGATGGTCGCCGGGCCGCGACTCACGTCAGCGCGGAGGTCAGAGCGTCGACAAACGCGTCGCGCTCGATGTCCGAGCCGGTCGGCTTGCCGTCCTCGAGATACCACGTGACGACCACGAGGGTTGCGAGGGCGTTGGTGGCGACTCCGGCGTTCGTGTACACGGCCGCGTTGGCGGCTCCCACGGCGTTCACATAGATGGCCACGTACGCGCCCATGTAGAACCAGCCGGCGGCCCGCGCCTGAACCTTGCCGGTGTTCACGGGCTGACCGTTCTTCTTGATGAACTCGTTGAAGCTCACCGAGAAGTCGCGGAGGGCGGCGTCGACGCGCACCGGGTCTCCGGACTGGAACGGAACCGCCATTTTCTTGTGGAACTCGGGGTGAGCGGCCAGGTACCCCGTGATGATCTTGTTCAGCGCCGCTTCGTCGGTCTGCGGCTTGGAGGCGTTGAATCCGAGCATCCGCTTCAGCTCCGGATGCGCGTCCGCGATCGGACCCTGGGCGGCGAGCAGCAGCTGCAGAAGCTCCTCGTCGCTGTACTTGGCGGTCTCCTTCGCCGCCTCCTTGAGCTGCGCCTTGCCCGGCGCGGAAACGACGCGGCCGTCGTCGGCGAAGGCGCTCTGGGCGGTGACGCCGCCCACCGCGATGATGGAGCCGGCCACTATGGTGGCGATGACGTTTCTGGATGTGAACTTCACAATGTCCTCCCCTGACATGTGATGCAGCCCAGCGCGCGCTGGACTATCTCTGTTCGCGAGCAGCTGCCCGTGCAGCCGAATTCGCCTTGACCGCCGCTGCCGTGAGAAGCGCGAGAACCGCGCCGATTCCGGTCAACGGGACGATGAGAACAGCTGGATTCCTGGCGTCACTCAGCATCAACGACAGACCGATTGCCAAGGTGATCGCAC
This sequence comes from Streptomyces sp. AV19, assembly GCF_015999245.1. GTDB lineage: Bacteria > Actinomycetota > Actinomycetes > Streptomycetales > Streptomycetaceae > Streptomyces. The sequence continues at coordinate 864,181 of NZ_JAEAMR010000022.1, forward strand.
CCACGGCATAGGCGGTCAGGTATGTCACCGTCAGCATCGGGGACGCCGAGGCGTGCCCGGCCTCCCAAGCGCTGTCCGAGGACATCGTCGCCTTGGTCCGGATTCCGATCACAGAGTTGCGCTGGATATTCCCACTCGCAACTTGATTCTTCATGTAGTGAATCATCGCACCCAGCGTGAACAGCCCTACGCCGAATACCAATCCCGCGACCGGATCCATTGCTCGTCCTCCAAGGACGTAGTCATCATCGTCGAAAGCATGCGGAAAAGCCTGCACCCCTCCTTACGGCAGGGATCAGGCTCCTCTTCAGTGCGTCGGATCAGTTCCCCCTCTGTCCCTGCACACGCCCTGGCAGTACCGAACTCGGCGCCGATGCCGAGGGAACGCCGTTCGCTGTGCAGGGCTCCATCCCATCAGTGGGCTGAACCCTCGGGAAGTGACGTCCTCACGGGCGCGGCGTGAATCTTTCACGCGCCTGGATCAGGTGGAGAGGTCGCCGTCCGCAGCGGCGAGAGCGGTCACGAACGCGGACCAGGAGGCGCGGGGAATGGGGGAGGGGTTCGACCGGAGCTCGCGCATGAGCGTCCCCCCGTCGCTGGACACGCGCCCGCGCCGGGTCAAGTCGCCTGGCTGCAACCGGTGACAGCTCGCTCGGCCGTACGAGATACGGTCCGATCATGACCGAACCCGGCTTCCTGCACGCCACCCGCACGTCGTACGACACCCTCGCCGCCGCCTACGACGGCCACTTCGGCGACCACCTCGCATCCAAGCCCCTGGAGCGCGCGCTGCTCGCCGGCTTCGCCGAGCTCGTACGGAACGGCGGCGGCCCCGTCCTCGACGTAGGGTGCGGCACCGGCGTGGCGACGGCGCACCTGGCCGGCCTGGGGGTGACGGTGTCGGGAATCGATCTCTCCCCCGGAATGGTCGAGGTGGCCCGCCGCAATCACCCGCACCTGCGCTTCGAGGTGGGCTCGATGCTCGAACTGGACGTGCCGGACGGCACGCTCGGCGGGCTGACGGCCTGGTACTCGGTCATCCACGTGCCGAGGGAGCAACGGCCGCGGGTGTTCGCGGAGTTCCACCGGGTGCTGGCACCGGGCGGTCAGATGCTGCTCGGTTTCCAGGTGGGCGACGAGACGTCGCACCGCACGGACGGGTTCGGCCACCCGATAGCGCTGGACTTCCACCGGCTGCGCCCGGACGACGTGGCGGAGATGCTGTGCCGGGCGGGGCTGGAGGTGCACACCCGGATGGTGCGCGAGCCGCAGGACACGGGTGCGTTCCCGGAGTTGACGCCGCAGGGCTTCCTGCTGGCGCGGAAGCCGGAGGCATAACCCACACGACCCGCATGCCCCTCCGCCGTCCGCACGAACTCACTGAGGCCGCGGCGGAAGCCGGACGCCGCTTATGCGGGAGAGGGGCAGGACTGCGGCCACGACACACCGTTCACGTGGTTCGGCCCCTACCCCTCACGCGGAGTTGCGAGGCGGGCCCCGGCCCCGTGCGATACGGAACCGCCCCGGCCGGCACGAGGCCGACCGGGGCGGGAACCCGCCGCACGCGTCAGACGAGGGACGCGATCGCCGCGTTGAAGGTCTGCGACGGACGCATGACGGCCGCGGCCTTGGCCGGGTCGGGCTGGTAGTAGCCGCCGATGTCGGCCGGCGAGCCCTGGACGGCGATCAGCTCGTCGACGATCGCCTGCTCCTGCGCGGTCAGCGTCTCCGCGAGCGGGGCGAACGCCTTGGCCAGGTCGGCGTCGTCGGTCTGCTTGGCCAGCTCCTGGGCCCAGTACAGGGACAGGAAGAAGTGGCTGCCGCGGTTGTCGATGCCGCCGACGCGACGGGTGGGCGACTTGTCCTCGTTGAGGAAGGTCGCCGTGGCGCGGTCGAGGGTGTCGGCGAGGACCTGGGCGCGCGCGTTGCCGGTGGTCTGCGCGAGGTGCTCGAAGCTGGCGGCCAGGGCGAAGAACTCGCCGAGGCTGTCCCAGCGCAGGTAGTTCTCCTTGACCAGCTGCTGGACGTGCTTCGGGGCGGAGCCGCCGGCGCCCGTCTCGAAGAGGCCGCCGCCGGCCATCAGCGGGACGACGGAGAGCATCTTGGCGCTGGTGCCCAGCTCCAGGATCGGGAAGAGGTCGGTCAGGTAGTCGCGGAGGACGTTGCCGGTGACCGAGATGGTGTTGAGGCCCTGGCGGATGCGCTCGACGGAGAGCTTGGTGGCCTCGACCGGGGACAGGACGCGGATGTCCAGGCCCTCGGTGTCGTGCTCCGGCAGGTACTGCTCGACCTTCTTGATGAGGACGGCGTCGTGGGCGCGGGTCCCGTCGAGCCAGAAGACGGCCGGGTCGCCGGTGGCGCGGGCGCGGGTGACGGCGAGCTTCACCCAGTCCTTGATCGGGGCGTCCTTGGTCTGGCAGGCGCGGAAGATGTCGCCCTCGGAGACCGGCTGCTCCAGGACCACGTCACCGGAGGCGTCCACGAGGCGGACGGCACCGGCGGCCGCGATCTCGAAGGTCTTGTCGTGGGAGCCGTACTCCTCGGCCTTCTGCGCCATGAGGCCGACGTTGGGGACGGAGCCCATGGTGGCCGGGTCGAAGGCGCCGTTGGCGCGGCAGTCGTCGATGACGACCTGGTAGACGCCGGAGTAGCTGCTGTCCGGGAGGACGGCGAGGGTGTCGGCCTCCTTGCCGTCCGGGCCCCACATGTGGCCGGAGGTGCGGATCATGGCCGGCATGGAGGCGTCGACGATGACGTCGGACGGGACGTGCAGGTTGGTGATGCCCTTGTCGGAGTCGACCATGGCGAGGGCCGGGCCCTCGGCGATCTCGGCGTCGAAGGACGCCTTGATCTTGTCGCCCTCGGGCAGCGCCGCGAGGCCGTTGAGGATCGCGCCGAGGCCGTCGTTCGGGGACAGCCCTGCGTCAGCGAGCTTCTCACCGTACGCGGCGAAGGTCTTCGGGAAGAAGGCGCGCACGACGTGGCCGAAGACGATCGGGTCGGAGACCTTCATCATCGTCGCCTTGAGGTGCACGGAGAACAGCACGCCCTCGGCCTTGGCGCGGGCGACCTGGGCGGCGAGGAAGGTGCGCAGGGCCTCGACGCGCATGACGGAGGCGTCGACGACCTCACCGGCGATGACCTTGAGGGGCTCGCGCAGTTCGGTGACGGTGCCGTCGGCGGCGACGTGCTCGAAGCGGAGGGTGGTGTCCTCGGCGATGACGGCGGACTTCTCGGTGGTCGCGAAGTCGTTCTCGCCCATGGTGGCGACGTTCGTCTTCGACTCGGCGGTCCAGGCGCCCATGCGGTGCGGGTGGGTCTTGGCGTAGTTCTTGACCGACGCGGGGGCGCGGCGGTCGGAGTTGCCCTCGCGCAGGACGGGGTTGACGGCGCTGCCCTTGACCTTGTCGTAGCGGGCGCGGATCTCGCGCTCCTCGTCGGTCTTCGGGTCGTCCACATAGTCCGGCAGCGCGTAGCCCTGGCCCTGGAGCTCGGCGACCGCGGCCTTCAGCTGCGGGATCGAGGCGGAGATGTTGGGCAGCTTGATGATGTTGGCGCCGGGGGTCTTGGCCAGCGCGCCGAGCTCGGCGAGGGCGTCGGCGATGCGCTGGCCCTCCTCCAGGTACTCGGGGAAGTGCGCGATGATCCGCCCGGCCAGGGAGATGTCGCGGCTCTCCACAGTGATCCCGGCGGTCGAGGCGTACGCCTGGATGACGGGCAGGAACGAATGCGTCGCCAGCGCCGGCGCCTCGTCGGTGTGCGTGTAGATGATGGTCGAGTCAGTCACCGGGTGCTCCGCTCCACTCCACGTTTGCAACATTGCTCGATATCAAGATATCTCGTCGCCGGGGTGTCCCTCACCTGGCCCTGTCCCGGCCCCGGTCAGCGGGCGGCGACCCCGGCGGTCTCGACGGTCTCGGACGCGCGGGGCCCGGGCACCGCGGCCGCGGCGGCCGTGTCCAGGACGGGGTCGGGGCCGGGCAGTCCGGCCTCGTGGGCGCGGACGCCGGCGCGGACGGCCCAGAAGTAGAAGCCGACGGACGACAGGGCGACCAGGGCGATGTCCACGCCGCCGGGGAGGACGCCGTGGCCGCCGAACTCGGCGCTGCCGAGCGCGGACAGCAGGGCCAGCCAGAGCAGGAAGGCGACCATCCACCAGGCGGGGGCGAACTGCCGGGCGAGGCTCTTCTCGCCCTTGCGGCGCAGCACGACGGCGGCGATCGGCACGGAGACGAGGGTGAGCAGGGCGACCTTGCCGGTGTTGGGCCACTTCGACCAGTACAGGGCACAGGCGGCGAAGGCGAAGGTCACCGGGCAGAGCACGGTCGCGGCGGGGAGCCGGAACGGGCGGGGCAGGTGCGGCTTGGTCTTGCGGAAGACGCCGACGGCGATGGGGCCCATGAGGTAGGAGACGACCATCGCGGCGGAGACGACGCTGGCCAGGGCCTCCCAGCTGTGCCCGATGGTGACCAGCAGCAGGACGGAGAAGCCCAGGTTGAGCCACATGGCGGGGCGGGCGACACCGTAGCGGGGGTGCACCTCGGCGATCTTCTTGGGGAAGAAGCCGGTCTCGGCGAGGTTCTGCGCGAGGTAGGCGGACGAGGCGACGTTGCCGATGTTGGCGCCGTTCGGCGAGATGAAGGCGCCGAACTGGAGCATGGTGACGACCCAGTGCAGCATCAGCAGCTTGGCGAGGTCGGCGAAGGGCGAGGCGAAGTTGATGCCGCTCCAGCCGCCGGCTTCGGCGAGCTTCTCCGGGGGGACGGCGCCGAGGAAGGCGACCTGGAGGGCGAGGTAGATGACCAGGCCGAGGGAGAGGGCGCCGACGAGGGCCAGCGGGATGGCGCGGCCGGGGTTCTTGGCGGTGCCGCCGAGGTTGACGACGGCCTGGAAGCCGTTGAAGGCGAAGACGACGCCGGAGGCGGTGACGGCGGTGAGCACGGCGGACCAGCCGTTGGGGGCGAAGCCGCCGTGGTTGGTGAAGTTGCCGGTGTGGAAGCCGGAGGCGATGAGCGCGCCGCAGGCGAGGACCGGGATGGCGAACTTGACCAGCGTGAGCAGGTTGTTGGCCCGGGCCAGCAGGGCGACCGACCAGTAGCAGGCCAGCCAGAGGGCGACGGTCAGGACGAGCGCGGTGGCGATGCCGGTGGCGCTGAGGCTGCCGTCGGAGACCAGCCCGCGGGCCCAGCCGAAGTTCCAGGACGACATGTACTGGGTGCCGGCGATGGCCTCGATGGGGATCAGCGAGGCGGTCGCGATCCACACGGCCCAGCCCGTGATGAAGCCGAGCACCGGGCCGTGCGAGATGGAGCCGAAGCGGGCCATGGCGCCGGGCAGCGGATAGGCCGCGCCGACCTCGGCGTAGGACATGGCGATCATGCCGATGAAGATCGCGCCGATCACCCAGGCCACCAGCGCGGCAGGGCCGGCGACCTGCGCGGCCTGGCCGGCCCCGAAGAGCCAGCCGGAGCCGAAGATGGACCCCAGCCCGATCATGATCAGGGCGAAGAGGCTGAGCCCCTTCTTGTTGCCCGCGTTGTTGGCCGCGCTCAGGTCCACGAGGGTGCTTTCCGTTCTGCCGGGAACTGGTGATGCCACCTGCCGGGCCGGGCGGGGGTGTTCCGCCCGTACCACGCACCGGCCTCGTGTACCGCACACCGAATCTCGCGAGATGGCCGAAAACGCAACAGCGACATCGGACATAGTACGACAACCAGCGGAAACGGCTCGGGGCCCGGAACAGCGGCCCCCGGCCCGCGCCCGCCCGGCCCGCGGGGTCAAGCTTCCATCAAAATACTTGCGCGCCCACGCAAGTATCGCGCTACGCTGCCGAGGCGTTCGACGAGCACGCGCCACCCGCGTGCCCCGGCCGGGAGGAGGCGAGAGACATGGACACCGGCCATGGTGATCCGGGCCACGCCCGGCCCCGCATCCGTACGTCCTCGCCGGCCCCCGCCACGCGATAACCACTCCCCCCTCGCACCCAGCGCGTCCGGGCACCCGCCGAGCTGCCCGCACACGGGGTGATCACTGCCGCACGCGCCGGCCCCCCTTGCTCACATCCCGCCACGGAGGTGACCCCGATGTCCGTCCTGTCCGTCCTCCACATCCCAAGCGCCCCGCGCCTGTCCCCGACGGGTGTCCGCACCGCCCTCCGCACCGCCCTGCGCCGCATCGCCGACGGCGCCGCCGACAGCCCCGTCCTGCACGCACTGGACGCCCCGGCCGCACGCCGGCCCTGACCGGGCGCGCACGTCCCGCGCCCGCACGGCGGAGCACTGCTCGCGACAACGTCCCCGCCCTGTGATCGACTGAGGACGGAGCGCGGGGAAGACCGCCGCCGCCCACCGGGAGCCGCCCCGTGACCTACCCGTCGCGTTCCGCCGCCTGGCGGACCTCCCTGCCCGCCCGGCTGACCGGCCGGCTGTCCCGCATGTCCTGGGTGGACGTGGTGGTGGCCGCCGCCGTCCTCGTGGGGCTGTACCTGCTGCTGCGGGTGGGCAAGGGGGCCACGGTCTCCTTCGACCCCGCGCAGGTCGTCAAGGTGAACACGGACCCCGCCGAGCTGCCGTACTACGCGGCGCGCAGCCTGCTGCGGATGTTCACCGCGCTCGCCGCCTCCGTCGCCTTCACCCTCGTCTACGCCTACGCGGCCGCCCGCAGCAGGCGGCTGGAGCGGGTACTGGTCCCGGCCCTGGACATCCTGCAGTCCGTCCCGGTGCTGGGCTTCCTGTCGGTGGCGGTGACCGGGTTCATCTCCCTCTTCCCCGGCTCCCTGCTGGGGCTGGAGTGCGCCTCGGTCTTCGCCATCTTCACGTCGCAGGCGTGGAACATGACCTTCGGCTTCTACCACTCGCTCATCACCCTGCCGCACGAACTGGACGAGGTCTCGCGCTCGTTCCGCTTCACCCGCTGGATGCGGTTCTGGAAGGTCGAGCTGCCGGCCGGGGCGATCGGGCTGGTGTGGAACGGGATGATGAGCTTCGGCGGCGGCTGGTTCTTCCTGGTGGCCTCCGAGGCGATCAGCGTCTCCGGCCACGAGTACGCGCTGCCCGGCGTCGGTTCGTTCGCCGGCACGGCCATCGCCGAGGGCGACCTGGGCAAGGTCGGCTGGGCGGTCGCCGCCATGACCGTCATGGTCGTCGGGGTGAACTTCGTCTTCTGGCGGCCCCTGACGGCCTGGGCCGAGCGGTTCAAGAACGAGCAGTCCGAGGCCACCGACGTCCAGCGTTCGCTGGTGCTCGACTTCGTCCGCCGCTCCTCCTGGCCGCGCCTGCTCGGCCGGCCGGCCCGCCTCGTCGGCGAGGCGCTCGGCCGGGCCGGGCGGCTGCTGGGCACCGACGACCGGCCGCTCGCCGTCAGCCCGGTGCGCCGCCGCACCGGAGACGTCGTCTTCGCCGTGGTGGCCGGCGGGCTGGTCGTCTGGGGCGTGCTGGACCTGCTGGGCTACCTCGACGCCCGCACCGGCCTGGGCGTGTTCGGCGAACCCCTGCTGGTCGGGCTGGCGACCCTGGCGCGCGTCGTCGTCCTGGTGATCGTGGCGACGGTGGTGTGGGTGCCGGTCGGGGTGCGGATCGGCTTCTCGCCGAAACTGGCCCGGATCGCCCAGCCGTTCGTCCAGATCCTGGCGAGCTTCCCCGCCAACTTCCTCTTCCCGCTGGCCACCTGGTTCTTCCTGCGGACGGGCCTGTCGATCAACTTCGGCGGCGTGCTGCTGATGGCCCTCGGCGCCCAGTGGTACATCCTCTTCAACACCATCGCCGGCGCCGCGGCCGTCCCCACCGACCTGCGCGAGGCGATGGACGACCTCGGGGTGCGCGGCCGGCAGCGCTGGCGGCGCCTGATCATCCCGGGGATCTTCCCGGCGTACGTCACCGGCGGGATCACCGCCTCGGGCGGCGCCTGGAACGCCTCGATCGTCTCCGAGGTCGTCACCTTCGGCGGGACCACACTGACCGCCACCGGCCTGGGCGCCTACATCGCGAGCGCCACCTCCCGGGGCGACTATCCGCACCTGATCGCCGGGATCGCGGTCATGGCCGTGTACGTCGTCGGCCTCAACCGGCTGGTCTGGCGCCGCCTCTACCGCCTCGCCGAGACCCGCTACTCCCTGTGAAGGAGCCCTTCATGGCCCGCGCCACGACCTCCCCGCCGCGCCCCGACGGCGAGGTGCTGCTCGCCGCCGAGGCGGTCACCAAGTCCTACGCCGGGGCCGACGGCGAACTCCCCGTCCTGGCCGGGATCGACCTGGAGGTGCGCGCCGGCGAGATCGTCGCCCTGCTCGGCCGCTCGGGCTCCGGCAAGTCCACCCTGCTGCGCTGCCTGGCCGGGCTCATCCCGGCCACGTCGGGCAGCGTCACCTACCGCGGCGAGCCCCTCGCCGGCGCCAACCCCGGCACGGCCATGGTCTTCCAGACGTTCGCGCTGCTGCCCTGGCTCACCGTCCAGCAGAACGTCGAACTCGGCCTGGAGGCCCGGGGCGTGCCCGCCGCCGAGCGCGCCGTCGCCGCCCTGCGGGCCATCGACCTCATCGGCCTCGACGGCTTCGAGTCGGCCTACCCCAAGGAGCTCTCCGGCGGTATGCGCCAACGCGTCGGCTTCGCACGGGCGTTGGTGGTCGAGCCGGACGTCCTGATGATGGACGAGCCGTTCTCCGCGCTGGATGTCCTCACGGCCGAGAACCTGCGCGGCGAGCTGATGGAGCTGTGGGCGTCGGGCCAGTTCCCCACCCGGGCCGTCGTGCTGGTCACCCACAACATCGAGGAGGCCGTGCTGATGGCGGACCGCGTCGTCGTCCTCGGCTCCCGCCCGGGCACCCTGCGGGCGGCCTTCGACGTGCCGCTGGAGCGGCCCCGGGACCGCAACGCGCCCGAGTTCGACGCCCTGATCGACACGATCTACCAGGTCATGACCGGCCGCGAGAAGGACACCGCCCCGCACCTGCCCGGCCGCCCCGCCACCGCCGAACTGGCCCGGCGCACCCCGGCCAACACCCCGCTGCCCGGGGCCAGCGTCGACGGCCTGTCCGGCCTCGCCGAGATCCTCGCCATGCACGGCAACCGCTGCGACCTCGCCGGCCTCGCCGAGGAACTCGGCCTGGAGGTGGACGACCTGCTCCCCCAGGTGGACGCCCTCGACCTGCTCGGCTTCGCCGTGATCAGCGAGGGCGACCTGGTCCTCACGCCGCGCGGCGCCGCCTTCGCCCGCGCCGACGTCCAGGAGTCCAAGAAGATCTTCGCCGACGCGGTGCTGGAGGCCGCGCCGCTGGTCAAGCTGATCGTCACCAGCCTGCGCCGCACCGGCGGCACGCTGCGCGCCGGCTTCTTCCGCGACCTGCTGGCCCACCACTACACCAGCGAACAGACCGCCCAGCAGCTGGAGACCGCCACCGACTGGGGCCGCTACGCCGAGCTGTACTCCTACGACGCGGCGCCCGAGCAGTACGCCCTGGACGAGGGCGGTGCGCGGTAGGGCTTGTCCGACGGTTCTTGGACTGCTGCCGAACAGGCCGCCCCTGCCATGCGGCGCGACTCATGAGCTGCCGACCGCCCCACAGGGAGCACCTGCACCTGTGAGGCGGCGGCCTCAAGAGCCGTCGGACACGGCCCAGGGCTGCGGGGACAGCAGGGTTGTTGACGCGGGTGACGGACGGCTCACCCGGCGGCAGCCCGAGAGCCGCCGGGCAGGCCCTAGCCGTTCACGGGCCGGGGCCGCAGCCGCGCCCCCGCCGGGGCCGCCACGGCGGTGTTGCCGGCGACACTGGCCGGCGCCGGCCCCTCCGGCTCGGCCCGCGCGGCCAGCACCGCCCCTTCGAGCAGCGCGCGCACATGCGCCCCGGCCGCCCGGTAGTAGATCCGCGTACCTTCGCGGCGCGAGACGACCAGCCCGGCCGCCCGCAGCCGCGCGAGGTGCTGCGAGACGGCCGCCACGTGCGCCCCCACCAGCTCGGCCAGCTGCCCCACCGAGTGCTCGCCCCGCGCCAGCGCCCACAACACCCGGAAACGCGTCGGGTCGGCCACGGCCTTCAGCACGGCGACGGCCTCCTCGACACCGCGGGAACGATCGGCCGAGTCCTGCCCGTCCATGCGAAGAGTCTAAGCGGACCACACCGCCCCGGCCCGGGACGCACGGCATGCCCCGGGGCCTCCTCCCGGGCCGGATCAGAGGCCCCGCTCCTGCTCCGCGGGCCCGGCCCCGTCCACCGGTGTCCGCCCTGCCCACACGTGCCAGGCGGGCACCCGCACTCCCTGCGGCAATCGGGCCGCCGCAGTCAGCATGAGCCGTAGATGCCGTGCGGCGTCACCGTCCGGGGTTGCCCCGTGATCGAGCAGGATGCGCCTGCGCATACCGCCCACCTGGACGTCGAAGTCGTGGGGATACCCGTCCGTCACCGTTTCCCGGTCCAGCAGCAGGCCGGGAGTCGTGTCGGTGAGAAGCTGCTGGCAGCGGTCGGCGAGACGCACCTGGTCCTCATCGAGGGCCGAGGGCCGGTCCACCTCTCCGCCCTTGGCCGCTGCCCGCAGGAGGGTGCTGGGGAATCCTGACTGCCGTGCCCAGAAGGAGTGGTCGCCGAGGACGATGAGATGGGCCCGTGCCCGGGTGACCGCCACGTTCCAGAGATTCACCTCGCGGCACAGCCAGTTGAGGGCAGCGGGGCGGATATCCGGACCGGCCACCAGGGACAGCACCATCACGTCCTGCTGGCCACCCTGGAAGGTATGGATCGTTCCCACCCGCACCCGGGGGTCGGACTCCCATCGGCGCGCGACGAGTTCCTTCTGCGCCCGGAAGGGTGTCACCACGCCGATGGTGGAACCCTGTGGCATCCGGCGCAGCAGCCGCTCCACCGCGATGTGGGCCCGCTCCGCCTCCTCTTGGTTGGTCCAGGAGCCTTGGGGCCCTTGCCGTGCCCTTCCTGGGACATCGAGCCACTGGACCGCATCCACCCCGTCGAGACGGCGCAGTGCCCGCGGATCGGTCATCACCGTCAGACGGCCCGCGTAGCAGTACCGGTTGGAGATTCCGACGATGTCGGGGTGGCAACGGAAGTGCTCGTCGAGCAGCAGGGTCGAACCCGCCGCCCGCGCGGCGGCGTGGAAGGACGCATAGCGCCGGTGACCGAGCCGGTGTTCCTCCAGCCAGCTCGCGCGCACCGAGGCAGTGGTGCGGGCCGCCGCCTCCTGGCGCGGCTGCACCCTGGTGATGTGCGGCAACTGCATGGGGTCGCCGATGACGAGCGCGCGACGGGCGCGGAAGAGCAGGGGCAGTACGTCCATGATCGAGCACTGACTCGCCTCGTCGATGATCACGAGATCGAACATGGCGGGCCGGTCACGGAACCGGCGGGCGGACCGCGCGGTCACTGCCCAGCAGGACACCTTCGGCAGGATGTTGTCCAGGGTGGCCCACTCGCGCACGGACCGTGCCCGCACCGCCTGGATCCGCTCGTGGATGGCTTCCCGTGCGGCCGCTGCCTGCTCGTGGACGAGTGTTCGCAGCAGTGCCACCGCCGCGTCCTGTACTCGCCGGTCGGCGTCCTGGACCTGTCGCAACAGGTGCTCGTCGTCCGTCTCCCGGTCGGCGAGCCCAGTCTGTGCCCGCCACGTCACCTCGTCCTCGACGAATCGCACGAACTCGGCGAATTCTTCCGCGTCGTCGGCCACTGCCGGAGGCGAGGGCAGCCTGCCAAGTGCCCGCTGGCGCCGCCAACGGCCGAACGTACGGGCGCGGCTCGTCCTGCGGGCGCCCGGAAGCCACCGTTCGACGCCGGCGTCGGCGCCCAGTCCGGCCACCAGCGCGGCGACATCGTGGCGCTGCTCGTCGGCGTAGGCCTGCCGTCGGCTCCCGGCCCCGGCCAGCGTGCGTTCGCGTACGGCCACTTCGGACAGCCGTTCCCGGACGGTGAGCCGTTCGCGCAGGCTGTTGCGCAGTTCACCACGCAGCGCCGCCGAACCCTGCGGGAGTTCGGCCAGATGGGCCAGGTGTTCCAGTCCGTCGAGCTCGTCCTCGATGTTGTCCCGCTCCCCGCCCCGGCTGCCGGTCCGTATCACCAGCCCCGGAACCAGCTCCTCGCACCGTTCCCAGACCTCGTCGACCGCCTTGTTGTTGGTGGAGGCGACGAGCACCGACTCGCCGGCCGCCCGCGCGGTGGCCACGGCGTTGACGATGAGCTGGCTCTTCCCCGTGCCGGGAGGCCCGGTCGCCACCGTCAGCCTGCGGGTCATGGCGGACCGGATCACGGACTCCTGTGCCTCGTTCAGTTCCAGGGGAGCGACGATCTGCACGGCGCGCCCCGACTCGGGGCCCTCCACGTCCGGTTCGGCGAGCGCCCCCAGCGCGGTCTCCGGGATCCGCTCGGCCAGCTTCCGGAGGGAGGCGTAGTCCTTGACCAGTTGCTTCGTAGCCCCGGACTCGTCCCGCACCATATGGACGAGTGCGACGTTGCGGGCCCCTTCGTGCGCAGCTCCCAGGGACGCGCCGCTCCCGAGCGCGGCGGGGTCGAGATGTTCGGTGTCCGGGATGCCCAACTGGTCGAGCAGGGAGCGGACATCGCGCATCATCTCGTCACGGAACCCGGGCCGCCAGTTCGGCTGATACGAGGAGACGAGCTCGAGGCCCTCGTCCTTCCCCAGCCGGTCCACGATCAGCTTGGTGTGTGGCACCACCGGGCCGGCCGGCACCACGGTGTGCCGGCCCTGACCGTCCTCGGCCACCTCGATCTGCTGCGCCATCAAGGGCGCGCACATCTGCCGCTTCCCGTCGAAAAGGACCACCACCGGGTAGCCGTACCAGAGTTCGGCGCCGTCGCGCCGAGCCCGTTCGGCGAGCGCCACCACATCCGGCGGCGCGAGTACATGCTCCGCGCCGCCCGAGAGCAGGAGCTCCTCCCCTCCCGGCCAGACCGTACGCGGAGGGTCGTTGCCGATGAGCGGCAGCATCTCGCCGTTCGCGTTTTCCTCTTGCAGGCACTGAAGGTAGTACGTGAAGAGCTTCGGCCAGTCGGCAGCGGTGAACGCCGAGTCGTCATGGCCGGCGACAGCCGCCTTGACCGGCGGAAGGGACAGCCGCGTCTCGTCCCCACCCGCGGTGGCGGGAGCGGCGGGCAGCGGGGCGAGGGCCGGTGGACGCCTCCCCACTGCGGCGCGTGCGAGGAAGATCTCGCCGGTCACCTGGAGGCTGGATTTGGTCGGTGTCTGCTGTCTGCCGTCGGGAGCGGCCCTCAACTCCCGGCTGACGTATCGGAACAGATCGTCGGCGGAGACCATACCGTCCGTGTCGAGGTCGGCGCGCCCCGAGTGGAGCCCCTGGATCACCGCTCGGGTGAACTGCGAGGGCTCGCCCACCGCCGACTCGAACGCTTGCTCCCACTGGTGGGACGCGGTGATGACATAGACACCGCCGGCCTCCACCGCGGGCACGACCGGACGTCCCGCCCCGCCCTTGCTCCGGAAGCCCTGGACCGCGGCCCCGCTGAAGCAGCAGTCGAGCAGGAGGACCTTGCGCCGTGCGGCGCACGCCTCGAGTTGCTCGGTGATGAACGCCGCTTCCACGGCCGTGCGCTGCAACCGGTCGGATCGGGTGTCGGAGGCCACGTAGTAGAGCTGTCCCTCTTCGCTGTCGTAGAGGCCGTGTCCACTGATGTAGAGCACGACCAGCTCGTCCGGCTCCCGGTCGTGGAGAAAGGTCTCGACGGACTGCTTGATCGCGTCCTTGGAGGAGTCCTCCACTCGCACGCACCGCTCGAAGCGCCCGACCGACGGCATTTCCAGAACTTGGCTCAGATAGTGCACATCCGCACGCACGGATGGCAGTGTGCTGAAGGCTTCGTCCTCATACGCCGCCGTACCGATCAGCAGGGCATGCTGACGGCTCACCCCGAGGCCTCCGGTGATTCGCCTCGCTCGCCCTGATGTTGCTCCCTCAGCTCCCTCAGTTCCCGGCGCGAGAGGCCCGTCATCTCGGTCACAGTGCCGTCGCCGGACTCCAGCCGCACACGCCGGCTCTTCCGCACCTCCACCCACCCCTTGATGGCGACGCGGGCCAGCCCGAGAGAACCCCCCGAGACCAACAGCACGACCTCGGGGGTGAGCAGTGCCCCCTTCGCACCGTCCCGGCCCGGGCCTGGCATCTTCCGTTCCGCGAAGCGCGCCTCGATGCCCGCAAGCCCGCGCAGCCTGTCGCGCAACTCCCGTGCCTCCCGGTCGGCGTGTGCGGGATCGGCACCCAGAACCCTTACCCGCAGCACGCCTTCGTCGTTCGACATGTCCCCTCCGGACAAGCCCACCGCCCAATGGTCCACCGGAACCCTGCGTCCTGGTCTCCGCGTTCCGGTCCGGACCCAGCGGTCTCCACCACCTCAACCCGCAAGAAATATCTGTTCGCACATGCCTCTGTCACTGCTTCTTCCGGCCATAGCAGCAACCGAGGGTGTCCTCTACGATGCTCAAGTCCTCGGGGGGAGACCGGTCGTGCGCCATGAGCGAGCCGCCGGAGTCCCTCCTGCCCGGAGACGACCGCAGCGTGCCCACGACTGGAGTCCGCACATGCCCTACACGGCCGAGATCAGCCGCACCCATCCGACCTGCATCGTGTTCCTCGTCGACCAGTCCACCTCGATGACGGACCCGATCGGCGATGAAGAACCCCGGCGCAAGGCGGATGTGGTGGCCGACGCCATCAACCGGCTGCTCACCGAGTTGTCCGTCAAGTGCGCCAAGGAGGAAGGTGTACGCGACTACTTCCACGTTGCCGTGATCGGCTACGGAGCCACGGTGGGCTCGGCGTTCGCGGGGTCACTCACGGGCCGCGATCTCGTTCCGCTGAGTGAGGTCGCCGACAATCCTGCCCGCGTGGAGGACCGGACGAAGAAGGTGCCCGACGGTGCGGGCGGGCTGGTGGAGACCAGCGTCAAGTTCCCCTTGTGGATGGATCCCGTGGCCCACGGCGGGACCCCGATGAACCGGGCTCTGCAGTACGCCGCGACCCTCGTGGCCGGGTGGACCGAGCGCCATCCCGCCAGCTTCCCCCCGATCGTCATCAATCTCACCGACGGCGAGTCGACCGACGGCGATCCGGTCGAGGCTGCGGCGGCCGTCACCTCTCATGCCACTGCCGATGGTGCCGCGCTGCTGTTCAACCTCCATGTCTCCGACGCCGGAGGTTCACCGGTCTCGTTCCCCGACTCCGACGCGAACCTGCCGGACACGTACGCCCGGACGCTGTTCACGATGTCGAGCCCGCTGCCCGGTCACATGCGTTCCTATGCCGCGTCCCAGGGGCAGCGGGTCAGCGACGCCACGCGTGGCTTCGTCTACAACGCCGACATCGCCGCGGTCGTCCAGTTCCTGGACATCGGCACCCGGGCGACCGAGCTGCGGTGAGCTCTCCGGGTCTCTACCTCACCCACCTCGTCGCACCCAAGCACGGCAGCACGGCGGCAGAATGCGAGGACGCTGTCCGCGTACTGCCGGACGTGCCGTGCGATGTCCTCGTCACCGGGCCGATGACGGCCAGTGTGTGCGACGGCGCGACGGAGAGCGTCCTGGCCAAGGACTGGGCACGGCTACTGGCCGCCGCTTCGGCCGAATACGCCCTCCGGGACGAGGAGTTCTTCACCGGCGGTGCCGGCTACGAGCGCTTCGCGACGGAGGTGGTGGAGCGCTGGGAGCCGTGGCTGGAGGAGTACACCCGGAACCGGGCCGCCGCGGGCCGGCCCCTCAAGTGGTACGAGCAAGCCAAACTCGCCGAGGGCGCCTACGCCACCATGCTGACCTTGCGGATCACACCGGAACCCGGTTCCCCCACCGAGTCGTGGCACTGGCAGGCGGCAGCGCTGGGCGACAGTTGCCTCTTCCACATGCGTGACGACAAGCCCCTGCGGTCCTTCCCGGTGGAGCACCCCGAGGAGTTCGGCACCGCGCCCGACCTCTTCGGCAGCCGGAACCGCGACACCGGCCTGATTGCCGCCCGTACCCGGTTCACCCGTGGGGTCTGTGAACCGGGCGACCGTCTGCTGCTGATGTCGGACGCCCTCGCCTCCTGGTTCCTCACCGCCTCCGACCCCGTCCACGCACTCCGCCAACTCCTGGAGTTCGGGGGGCCGCACGATGCCGACTCCTTCGGCGCGTGGCTCGAGACCCTCCGCTCGCGGGAATCTCTGCGCAACGACGACGTCGCCGTCGTACGCGTCGACATCGAAGGGAAATGATGCATGTCTGGCGCCGCCGGACCGCTCCGCCGTTTCCCCACGGGCGGCGAGTACGCAGACGCCTTGCAGCACACCCATCTGTGCTTCCGGCACCCCGAGCTGAAGGGAGCGGTTCCCGACCTCACCAGGCTTCAGACTCCGAAGGCGATCTCCGGGGCGTTCGCCAGCGTCTTCTCCCTCACCTCACCGGCGTCCGGGCGGCGTTACGCGGTCAAGTGCTTCACCCGGCATGTTCCGGACCAGGAACTACGGTACGAAGCCATCAGCAGACAGCTCGCCTCGCTCGACCCCGCGACCCTGTCGCAGCCGTGGACGATGGGCTTCGAATACCTGCCGGACGCGGTGACCGTGCGAAACGAGCGGTATCCCGTACTGAAGATGGACTGGGTCCAGGCCACCACCCTGTCGTCCTGGCTCGACGCCCATCATCACGACAGCACCGCCGTGGACCGGCTCGCGGACCGCTTCACCGGCCTCGCCGCCGACCTCGCCGCGCACGGGATGGCCCACGGCGATCTGCAGCACGGAAACCTGCTGGTGGCCGACGACGGGACCTTCCGGCTCGTCGACTACGACGGCATGTACGTACCCGCACTGACCGGCCGCGCGGGCACCGAACGGGGACACCGCAATTACCAGTCGCCCGCGCGCGGAGACCAGGACTTCGGCTCCGCGATGGACCGGTTCTCCCTCTGGGTGATCTACCTGGCCCTCAAGGCCCTCGCAGCGGATGCCACCTTGTGGACCCAGCTCCACGAACCGCAAGGCGAATACCTGCTCCTCACCGAGGACGACTTCAAGAACCCTTCGGCTTCCCCACGCTTCCCGGCCCTGCTCGCCCATCCCGACCGCACCGTCCGGGACCTTGCCGATCAAGTCCGCGCCCTGTCCTGGCAACCACTCGACGCCCTCCCGCCCCTGACAGCGACCGGACCGGCGCCGGTGGCTGCCCCGGCGAGCAGTGGTGGCACCGGTCTGCCGGGCTGGATGGCCGGCCATCTGCCGCCGCCGGTCCCTACCGCCCCGCCGGGACCACCCCTGCCCACCGGGTTCCGGGGACGTCGAATCCTGGACACCCTGGTTGCCGTCCTCCTGCCCCTCGCCGTGGTCGTACCCGGACTGCTGTGGGCCGCCCATGCCCTCGCTTCGTTCCTGCTGCCCCTGCCCGTGTCCGCTGCCGCCCTTCTGGGGTGGGGCGCACACCGCAGCCGGCCGGAAGTCCGGAGTCTGAGGGAACATGAGCGTTCCCTCGTGGCGCAACAGTGGCAGGCCGCGCAGGCCGGCCGGGATCTGGCAGACCTCGACGCGCAGCAGCGGGAGTTCGAGGACTCCGAGGCCGCTCGCAAGGTGCGGCTCGCACGTCGGCGCAGCGCGCTGGTGGAAGCCCACCAGCACGACGTGGCGGCCGCCGAGAAGGACAAGGTCACGGAGATGCGAGCGATCGACCTCAAGCTCCAGGCCCTCGACTCGGACCAGAAGGCGGCTCTGGACCGGGAGCTCGCCGGAGCACGGAACGCCTGTGTCCAGGCCGAGCTGGGCAAGGCGCGCATCGCCATGGCACGCCTTCCGGGAATCGGTGAGAAGCTGAAGGACGGCCTCGCCTTGTACGGCATCAGGACTGCCGCCGACTTCACCGGCATCCGTCTGACATCGACCAGCAGACACGGCTATACGAACGTCACCGCACTCATAGTCAAGCCCAACGGGACCGCAGTGAACATCAAAGGCATCGGCGACGCCAAGGCCCGTACGCTCGATGCCTGGCGGGACGCCAGGGCCGCCGACGCGCGCTCCCGGTGCACCACCCAGCTGTCACCTGCCCGGAAGCAGGCCATCATCGCCGGGTTCGACCTCCGCAGAGCGCAGTGCGCCGCGGAACGCGACAAGGCCGAGCTCAATGCCACCGCCCGACGCGCCCAGGCTCACCAGCGCCTCCAGGAAGCCCGGGCCCGCCTGGACTCCGAGGACAACGACGCACTGCGCGACGCCGAGCAACAGCGCCGATCCTTCGGTCAGCGCTCCGCCCAGATCCGGACGTCCCAGGCAGACCTCACCGCCGTCACGGACTCCCTCATCGCGGCACGGCGCACACACCGCGATCTGTCCCGAACGCGCTATCTCCGCTTCGTCCTGACCGGCCGCTGACACGGCGCGGCCCTCGGAGTATCTACTCCCCCTGCGCCAGGGCGAGTTCACTTCACCTCGGCACCGATGTCCGGGCCACGTGCAGACGGCGGGCACCACGGATGACTTGATCGTTTGCCGCTACGGCTGACGGGGACCCGGATTTCTTTTGCATCCTCACGACTCAAGAACAAGCGGAACATCGCACTCCACACCTCTCTCATTCACCATTTTGAGTGAACCACTTAGAGGAGTTGATCCACAATCAACGGATGATCGCCTGAACGACTCCCCTAAGGACAGCAAACGCTGATGAGGATCGATCAATTTCTGCCGCGTTAGACCTAGGGAAACGCTCAAACCCGCCCAGGAATGGGGCTTTTCCATACAATGCGAGCGGGCCCATTGGCCCCCGGTTCGGCAACCTGCTCTCAGGGATTGCACGGCGACTCCCTTTTGCACGGCGCGAAAATCGGTTCGCCCATCCTTCAACAACTGTAAGCACGCGAGCGCCAGTTGTATCGTCTTAGCGATCGGTCGGCAGAGTTGCCGACCGCACAGAGGTGGCCCTGGGATTGCGCCCCAGGGCCACCGCCAGATGATCGTTCCACACACCTGAGGAGTGCAGTGATCATGCGAAAGAACCGGGGACGTCGTAGTCCGTCCTCGGCCTTATCTCACGTAAGCATGCACCGTCCGGAGGGTGCACCAAACCCCTCATGGACATGGGACATCACCTTGTACCCGGATTCTGCCGTCATCGTGATCATCATCGTCGCGATCGTGGTGATCGGCGGGTGCCCTCTGTTCGTGGAGTGGCTGTTGCAGTCGCCGGGCGCAGGCCATGCGGCGCCCACCGGTCCGTCCGCCCCTCTGCTGCGGATCCGCCGCGGCTGACTCATCTGCGGTAGGAAGGCGTCTACTTGACGTCGGCCCATCGCCATGACCGCGCCATGACCGCGCCGGGGCCCGGCCCGCACCTGCCGGGCCCCGGCCGACCAAGGAGATCAGGGGTGAAGCCGGAACACCGGCCACGAGCCTGCGGAGCCTGCGGCAAGGAGATCATCTTCCGGGCCGGCGTCGGCAGGCCGAGAGACTACTGCGACTCGAAGTGCAGAGCACGTGCCCAACGCGCCCGGGCCCGCGAGCAACGCTGCTCCCCTGTGGGCGACAGAACGCCCTCCGGGGCATCAACCGCTCGTGATCTACGCCGCCTGGCAGAACAGTTGGAAGCAGCGGAGCTCTCGTCGAGGCCCTTGAGCACACGCCTGTCCATCATGGAACGGATCACTGCCACCGCGCTGTACTACCCGGCCCTCGTGGCGCACGAGGCCCGCCTCGCCGGAGCGTCGTGGCAGGACATAGGTTCTGCTGCCGGCATCAGCGGAGCATCGGCCCGGGCCCGTTGGAGGCGGGGGAGGCTCGCCCGTCTCGCGGACCGAGCCGCGCTGCCCGAAGGCGATCCCGCCGCCGGCGGAGGGCGACCGCACCGGACGGAAGAGCCCCCGACGGACT
Source organism: Streptomyces sp. AV19 (assembly GCF_015999245.1). Lineage (GTDB taxonomy): Bacteria > Actinomycetota > Actinomycetes > Streptomycetales > Streptomycetaceae > Streptomyces. Next base: position 884,027 of record NZ_JAEAMR010000022.1, read on the forward strand.
GCGGGATCCTGGCGAAGCCCCGGTCGCTCGGCGCCGCACTGTCAGCCCTTCAGCGAGGCTCGGGGATCGACACCCGGCAGGCCGCACGACAGGCCGACCTGCCCCCGTCGGAGCTGTGGCGGGTCCTGACGGGAGAGCACGTCCCCACCTGGCCCGTCACTCACATGTTGACCACCATTCTTGGCGGCAACCCCCGGGATGTACGCGCCCTTTGGGAGAGCTCTCAAGGAGTGGCGCGGCCGTCGAGGCTGGCGCTCACCGATGCCGCCGACAACCTGCGTCATGCGCTGCGCGGCCTGCACCTCGCAGCCGGCCGTCCGGCCTTCCCGAAGATCAGCGCAACGACCGGGGTTCCCACCGCAGTCGTCCAGCGCATCCTGTTCGGCCATGACATCCCGTCCTGGTCGGCAACTGCCGCCCTTGCCACCGGACTCGGCGCCGATCCGGAAGCGGTCAGAAGCTTGTGGGAGCAACTCGACTACGCCCTCATCACCAGCCGAGGCTCCGACGCGGCGGCACCTTCTCCGCACACCCTTGCGGCGAGCGAGAAACGATAAGTCGCTCATCCAGCAGTCCTGTTGCCCGCGTTCCGAAATCCATCCATGCGCCGCCCTACCCTCGAACGAGGGACTACCTCTCACTGTCGTGCCCTCTCTAGCATGGGCACTTCCATCAGCGCAGGGCCGATCACGGCCGGGAGGGGACGGGATGGTCCACAGCGAGAAACAAAAAGCACCTCGAATTGACGTGAACACACCAAGCGCGGCGCGCATGTACGACTGGTTACTGGGAGGCATCGACAACTACCTGCCGGACAGAGAGGCCTGCGCGGAGTTGTTGGAGATCGCCCCCAGTTCGCAGGCGCTCGCCCGCAGCAACCGGGCATTCCTGCGCCGCGTCGTCGCAGTACTGGTCGAGCAGTACGGCGTCGAACAGATCATTGATCACGGCTCCGGGCTTCCCACACGGGACAACGTGCACCAGGTCGCCCAACGCATCAACAAGAACTGTCGCGTTGTGTACGTCGACAACGATCCCCTGGTTCTGGCGCATGGGCGCACCTCGCTGGAGGAGAACTCCAACACCGCTGTGATCCAGGCCGATATGCGTGACACCGGGGTCATCTTCGACCACGAGGAGACGCGCCGGCTCATCCGGCCGGGCCACCGCACCGCGGCTCTGTTCGTCTCCGTCCTGCACTGCCTCCCCGACACCGATGACGACCGCTCCCCCGCGGCCCTCATCCGACGGGTAGCCGGTGTACTCAGGGAACTGGGCCCCGGAAACTTCCTGGTCATGTGCCAGCTCATCAGCGACAACCCCGACGTCCGCCGAAAGGTCACCCAGCTGATGGCCCGGAAGACCGGGGACAAATGGGGGCGGGTACGCGAGCGCGACGAGGTCGAGGCGTACTTCCGCGGACTTCAGGTTCTCGAACCGGGTCTCGTCGATGTCGTCGACTGGCGCCCTGACGTAGCTCCTCCCCCCGCCGCCCTTCGCCCAACGGACTGGGTCGAGTGGGGCGGTCTGGCCCAGCTCTGACCGGTGAGACGGCCGGGCCGTCAGACCTGATCGCTCCTGCACCGTCCGATCGCCGTGGCGAGGAGGGCATTGCTCTCCTCCCAGCGGGAAGCGGCATCCCGCAGCCTGTCGAGCACACTCCGGTACTGGTCGATCTCCTTCGGACGTGTCAGGTACTGAGCGCTGTTGATGTGCTCCAGGTAGACCAGCTCGGCCGGTCCGCCGTCATCGAAGTACAGGTGGGAGATGGGGTAGGACGGCGTCACGTCCACACCTCGCTTGAAAGGAACCACCCGGATGTTGACATGATCGAGCCCGGCGAGTTCCTGAAGGCGCTCGAGCTGCTCCCGCATGACGTCCGGACCGCCCACGCAGCGATGCAGGACCCCCTCGTCCAAGAGGGCGACGACAGCCGGGCGTTGCTGGTCCAGAATCCTCTGCCGGCCCATGCGCAGAGCGACCCGCCTGTCGATCTCCTCCATCGTCGCTCCGGGCATGGCGGCCTGCACCAGGACACGGGCGTACGCGGGAGTCTGCAACAGTCCGGGTACCACATGCGTCTCGTAAGTACAGATCTTGGCCGCTGCTCCTTCAAGGCTGATGAGCCTCTTCAGGAATCCCGGTGTCACATCGAGGTACTGCTGCCACCACTCCTCATTGCGTGCCTGCTGCACGAGGCCTTCGATCTCATGGGCCAACTCGGGTGATACCCGGTAGAATCTCACGAGGTCTTGAACGTCCCGGTCCTTCGGTGGGCTCTCCCCCCGCTCCAGTCGGCTCACTTTGGACACCGAACCCCTGATGACCGGAGCCACATCCTTCAGCCCGAGTCCGCGTTCCTGGCGCAACCTCCGTAGTTGATCGCCCAGCAAGCGCGCCGCAGCCGCCTGTTTCGGGTCGCCCTTCATGGCGATCACCGAAGCAGTCGCGGCTTCAACTGACTTGGGAACGGCGGACATCTGGGCTCCCGCTGAGAGGCTGACGCAGTCGACAGCTACCAGGATGGGGGGTGGATGTCCGCCGGACCAACCTTTGGCCTACGCCTCAGGCACTCACACCGTCAGGTGATCGAACTCCGATCCCTTGGCACCCTTCAGGAAGGCGGCGAGCTCCTCACGGGTGTACACGAGAGCCACGCCCTCCGGGTAACGCGAGTTGCGCACTGCCACCTCCCCACTCGGCAGCTTCGCGAGCTCCACACAGTTGCCCTGACCGACGCTCTCACTGCTCTTGATCCACTCCACACCCTCGATGCTGCCGGGAGGGACGCTGTTGTCGAACGTCATGAAGTGACCTCGGCCTTCTCTCGCTTGCGCCGCCCATGGGGCGGCTTGCCGATGGGAGATGCCGTCACAAGATCGCGGATTCTCATATGCGATTGCACGGGGACGGCTGGCGAAAATGCTAGGCCAGCGGACGCACCCAGTGGTGTCCCTCGAAAGTGTGTGGTTAGAGCTCGAGTTGTAGTGATTTCGCCCCATAAGACCCATGTGAACGGCCAGACGTAGTTGCCCGGCGGTGAGCGGCAAGATGTCCATGGAGCACGAGCTCATGGCGGAACTCCAGCCCGGCACGCCCTCCCCGGCGGGTCACCCACCTGCCCCGCCAACCCCCTCCCCGCCGCCTCCGCCCAGTGCCGCGCCCCCGCCCGCTCCGCCACCGCCCGCGCGCGGCGGTAGTGATCGGCGGCCGCGCGCGGACGGTCCAGAAGGTGGGCCAGGGCGCCCAGGTGGTGGGCGACCGGGCCCAGGGTGACGACACCGCTGCCCGCACCGGCCAAGCCGTCCGCCGCGGGGAGGAGTTGGC
>NZ_JAEAMR010000022.1:887453-960707 GCF_015999245.1 Streptomyces sp. AV19
GGGGCGAGGTGTGCCCACCGGGTACGTGGGCCCGGGGCGCCGCCCGGGTCCACGCGGCGAGCCGCATGGGGGGGGCCCTGGGGGCGGCGCCCCGCCCCGGGCCGGGGGACGGCGCGGGCGGGGGGGGGGCGCAGCCCCCGCCATCACCGCCCGCAGGGCGGTCGGGGCCCGGGGGCCCCCGGGAAACGGAGAAAGGGCGGGACCGGGGCATCCCTCCGCCGTACCCACCGCTCACCCCCACGCCGACCCACCCTGGACGCCCCCGACCCCACCCCCTGCGCCACCGACCGTCCCCCACCCACCCACAACCCGACGAACCGCCCCGCCACAAACCGACCCACCCCTGCACGGCGCATCATCACCCAACCGACGCAGAGAAGTTGACGAACCATCAGCATCTATGAGGGGCCACTCCCCCAACGCCCCACCGATCTCCCGCATCGGCCCCGCCCCGGGCCCGCCGCAGCTCCACCGCCTCCTCGCCGGCCCCCGGAACGGGCAGTTCCCCGCCCTCGTCGTCGAGCAGGGCCGGCACCACCCACCACCGGTCCACGGGCACCGACCGGGAGTCCCTCATCGCCGGCGCCGCCCCTCCAGCCGCACGGCGAACGCATGCGCAACGGCGTCGGCGAGCGGAACGATGCCTCCGGCGCCGCGCGGTCGGTGCAATCCGGGCAGGCCCAGCCGAGTCGCCGTCGGGGCCCGTCTGCCCCGCTCGCGTTCCAGCAGTTCAGCGAATACGTCCCGCAGCGCGGACTCCTCGACGGTGGGCGCGGCGGTCGGATGCTCACCGGCACCCGTACGGCATCCCCACGGTGGCATGCGCGCCCCGGCCCGACGATGCTTGAGCTCGGCGTACGGCACGACTGCGGCACAAGACACCGGGAGCGGGCAGGTGAGGACACCGGGCACAGGGAGCGGCGCCCTGGTGCCCTGGTTCCTGCGCCACCTCCGCCTCGTCCCCCTCCTCCTGCTGGCCACCGGCGTCCTCATCGACTTCTACACCCCTCCGCACTTCAGCCCGGAGGCCTTCTACGTCGCCGCGCCGATGACGGCCGCCGCCCTGCTGTCCCTGCGCGCGACGATCCTGGCCGGCATCGGCGCCTGCGCCGCCGACGCGGCGTCGCTCACCCACTTCGGCTTCCTCGACAACTCCAGCGGGCAGGGCGAGCTCGCGACGGTGGCCACCGTCTCGACATTCGCCGTCGTCGTGAACCGCCTCATGCGCTACCGCGACGTACGGCTGCAGTCCGCGCGCGAGATCGCCCTCGCCGTCCAGCGCGCCGTCCTCCCCCGGCCGCCGGCCGCCATCGGCCCCCTGCGCATCGCCGTGCGCTACCAGGCGGCCGTCCGGGAGGCGCAGATCGGCGGCGACCTCTACGGCGTGCAGGACACCCCGTACGGCGTGCGCTGTCTGGTCGGCGACGTCCGGGGCAAGGGCATGGAGACGGTCAAGACGGTGGACGTCGTGCTCGGCGTGTTCCGGGAGGCCGCCGAGGACGAACCCACGCTCACCCGGGTCGCGGCCAGGCTCGAACGCGCCCTGCTCCGGGAAGGCGCGGGGGACGCCCGCCCCGAGGAGTTCGTCACGGCCGTACTCGCCGAGCTCCCGTCCTCCGGCGACGAACTGCGCCTGGTCAGCCGCGGCCATCCGCCCCCGCTGCTGCGCGAGCGCCGGGGCCGGGTGCGCACCCTGGAGCCGTCCGAACCGTCCCTCCCTCTATGTCTGGGCGAACTGTCCCCCGGCGAGGCCCCCACCGACACGGTCCGCTTCCCTCCCGGGGCGACCCTCCTGCTGTACACCGACGGCCTGACGGAGGCCAAGGACCGCACGGGAACGTTCTTCGACCCCGTCGCGGCCCTGACGGGAGAGGACTTCCCGGGCCCTGACGAACTGCTCGACACGCTGCTGACGGACGTCGGCCGGCACACGGGTGGCCGCATCACGGATGACATGGCGCTGCTGGCGATCACTCGGGGGGAGTCCTGAGGGGGCTGTCGGGCCTGTGACGGACCCCTTCAGGGAGATGGGGCGCCAGGCGGGCGCAGCCACGATGCGGGGCGCGGGGCGAGGTCCTGAAGGCAGGACGGAACCGGAGAGCTGAGCCTTGCTCAACAGCTGGGAAACAAGGGCCCGTTCAGGAACCGGAGGCGCGCTCCCCGGCCCGGGGCCGTGACCGGGATGAACCGCCCACGGTGCGACGACGCGCTCGCCGCCCGGACCGAAGGAGCCGTGGAGCCGGCTCCACGGCCGCCCGACGATCCGCGCCGTCGTCACGGCCCTGACGGCGGGGTCCAAGGCGGGCCGCCCGCTCAGCCCTCCGGCCGCAGCAGCCCGCGCTCGTACGCCTTGACGAGCCGCTGCGGCACCCGGTACGACACGCCGTCGATCATGACGGGCACCAGCTGCACGCCGGTGGCCTTCCACTGGGCGCGCCGGTGGCGGGTGTTGCTGCGGGAGAGCTTGCGCTTGGGGACGGCCATGGGGAGTCTCCTGGGTCGGATGAGGTGACGCCGGCCAGGCTATATGAAAATGGATCCCATTTCCACATCAGCGAACCCGGCCGGCGTCGCCACCCGTCACCAGGACGACTTCGTCACCCCCGGCAGCATCCCGGCGTGCGCCTGCCCCCGCAGCCGGACCCGGGAGAGTCCGAACCTCCGCAGATAGCCGCGCGGACGGCCGTCGACGACGTCACGGTTGCGCACCCGCGTGGCGCTGGCGTCGCGCGGCTGTCGCCGCAACTCCCGTACGGCAGCGGCCCGTTCCTCCTCCGGCGTGGACGGCCGGCGGATGATCTCCTTGAGCTCGGCGCGCCGCGCCGCGTGGCGCGCGACGATCTCCCGCCGCTTCTCGTTCTTCGCGATCTTGCTCTTCTTGGCCATCAGACCTTCACCCCCCGGGCGCGGATGCGGGCCACGGCGGCCTCGACGCCGATGACGTCCACCGCCTTGATCGCCCGGGCGCTCAGCGTCAGCCGGACGTACCGTCCCTCGCTCGGCAGCCAGTAGCGCTTGCGCTGGATGTTGGGGTCGAACCGGCGGGAGGTGCGCCGGTGCGAATGGGAGATGGTGTTGCCGAAGCCCGGCCGGGCGCCGGTCAGTTGGCAGTGGGCGGACAAGGTGTTACCTGCCTCTCTTCGGAGCTCTCCGCACGGAGAACGTAGATGGAAATGATTTCCATTGCCGTATAGTAGCGCCCATGGCACGCAACGAACTGCGCCCGGTCGTCAAGCTCCGCTCCACCGCGGGCACGGGCCACGTCTACGTCACCCGCAAGAACCGCCGTAACGACCCGGACCGGCTGACCCTGCGCAAGTACGACCCCGTCGCGCGACGGCACGTGGACTACCGCGAAGAACGCTGACCGCCGCGCCGAGCACATCCCGTCCCCGGAGAAGGAACACCCGCCATGAAGCCCGGAATCCACCCCCCGTACGGCCCCGTCGTCTTCCGTGACAAGGCCGCCGACTTCGCCTTCCTCACCCGTTCCACCATGACCAGCGACAAGACGGTGGAGTGGGAGGACGGCAACACCTACCCCGTCGTCGACGTCGAGATCTCCTCGGCGAGCCACCCCTTCTACACCGGCAACGCCCGGGTCGTGGACACCGCCGGACGGGTCGAGCGCTTCGAACGGCGCTACGGATCGCGGGGGGCCGGCCGATGAGGGACCCCTCCGCACTGGCCGTCGCCCTCGTCGGCGGCCTGCACGCCGCCGCCCGCCGGGCGGCCGTGGACGAACTGCTGCGCACGGTGCCCGGCAGCGTCGCCCTGCACCACGACCTGTCGTCGGCCGCCGAGGGCCGGGTCCTGCGCACCGTGCGGGACGCCGTCGGCGTCGCCGACTCCGGCGAGGCGCCGCTGGTCAACGACTGCGCCTGCTGCGCGCTGCGGGAGGACCTCGTCCCCGAGCTGGAGCGCCTGGCCGTCGGCGGCACCACCCGGCTGGCCGTCGTCGAGCTGTGGGACTCCGTCGAGCCCAAGGCCATGGCCGAGGTGGTCGCGGCCCACGCCGGACCGTTCGAACTCACCGGTGTGATCACGGCCGTCGACCCCGCGCTCGTCCTCCCGTACCTCGGCGACGGGGACGACCTGGCCGAGGCCGGTCTCGCGGCCGCGGTCACCGACCGGCGCACGGTCGCGGACACCTGGGCGCGGCAGCTGGAGTACGCCCCGGTGCTCGCGGTCGTCGACGGCGAGGAGGCCGACGACGAGGACCGCGCGCTGCTGGCGCAGCTCCACCCGACCGCCCGCCTCGTCCGCGTCGGCTCGGGTGAGCTGGCGGCCGCGGCCTTCGGCGGCTTCGACGTCGAGACGGCCGCCGCGGCCCAGCACCCGTCCTGCGCCCTCCTGCCCCAGGAGGCGGACGAGGCGGGGGTCGCCACCCTGGTGTGGCACCGCCGCCGGCCGTTCCACCCCGAGCGGCTGCACGCGGCGCTGGAGGACCTGAGCTGTGCGGCGGCCCGCAGCCGCGGCCGGTTCTGGCTCGCCGACCGCCCGGACACCCTGCTGGGCTGGGACTGCGCGGGCGGCGCCCTGTGCGTGGAGAGCGCGGGCCCGTGGCTCGCCGCCCTGCCCGACGCGGCCTGGGAGATGGTCCCGGCCCTGCGGCGGGCCGCCGCCGCGCTGGACTGGGACGCCGAGCACGGCGACTGCTGCCAGCACCTGGTCTTCACGTCCCCGGGCCTGGACCGGGACGGCCTGGTGCGGCTGCTCGACTCCTGCCTGCTGACCGACGCGGAGTACGCGTCCGGCCGCGAGGGGTGGAAGAGCTTCCCGGCCGCCTTCGCCCCGCTCCTCGACCCCGTCCCGTAACCCCGCGCGACCACCCCGCGCGAAACCACCCCGTACGAACCATCAGGAGGCCCCCATGGCCCGCCGTCACAACCCCCGCACTCCGTCGAGACCGCGTCCCAACCCCCTCGACGTGGCCGGGATCACGTACATCGACTACAAGGACACCGATCTGCTGCGGAAGTTCCTCTCCGACCGCGGCAAGATCCGCAGCCGCCGGGTCACCCGCGTCACGGCGCAGCAGCAGCGGCAGCTCGCCGCGGCGATCAAGAACGCGCGGGAGATGGCGCTGCTGCCGTACGCCGGCCGGTAGCGGGTGGCGGGCCCGGGCGCACCGGGAGCCGGCCGGGCCCGCGTCAGCCCCCGAGCCGCTCGGCGGCCTCCCTGAGCGTCTTCCCCGCCCCGCCCACGAGGGGCGCGCCGTGGCCGAAGCACGCCACGTCCACGTCCAGCGCCGCCTGGCGCCGGAAGGAGGCCACGGCCTGCGGGCGGTCGATGTTGAAGGGGCCGAGCATCACCTCCAGGTGCCGGGCGATGGTGTCGCCCGTGAACAGGGCGCGGCTCCCGGTCAGATGGAGGGCGATGCTGCCGGCCGTGTGGCCCGGAACGCCCACGATCCGCACGTCCTGGCCCCAGTCCAGGGCGTCCCCGTCGGCCAGTTCACGGTCCACCCGGCAGGGGGCCGGGGGCGGCGTCCCGGCATCGGCGATGACCGCCTGGACGCTCCCGAACACCGGGACCTCCCACTCCTCCAGAACGGGCGGCGGCTCCTCGGCCTCGCCCCGGATCACGGCCGCGTCGCCCGCGCCGGCCAGCACCCGGGCCCCGGTGGCCTCGGCGAGGGCGGCGGCGTTGCCGCGGTGGTCGAGGTGGTAGTGGGTGAGCACGATCTCCCGCAGCTCCCCGGGGCCGGGCAGGGCGGCCAGCGCGTCGAGCGCCGCCTCGGCCTGCCCGGGACCGCCGAGCCCCGTGTCGACCATCGCCCAGCCGTCCGGCAGGCGCACGGCGTAGGCCTGGCCGACGGTGAATTCCAACATCCATATGTCCGGCGTCACTTGCCGCGCCTGAAGCTTCGTCATGCCGCCACGGTAGGCGGGCTCCCGTCTTCGCCCCCACGCTTTGCGCCCTGGGCGGATTGAGCCGCGGGCGAACGGGCTTCCGGGTGAACCGTCGGGACGCGCGGTGTCGCCGCGCGCCGCCGGAGGAACACATCGTCGGACGCCGTTGCCGAGTTGCCGGAGGAGAACCCAGTGGACATGCCGCAAGTGGCCGTGTGCGAGGTGGACGTGTGCGCCTACAACCAGGACAGCGCGTGTCACGCCCTGGCCATCACGGTGGGGGACGCGACGCACGCGCAGTGCGACACGTTCTTCACCTTTCCCACGAAGGGGGGCGACGCGACCGCGACCGGCCGCGTGGGGGCGTGCAAGATGGCCGGGTGCCTGCACAACCAGGACCTGGAGTGCCAGGCGCCGGGGATCACGGTGGCGGCGTTGCAGGACTCCGCGGACTGCCTGACGTACACGGCGCGGTAGGCCGGGCCCGGACGCCCGTCACCCGGCGCCGTTTCCGGTGAACAGCCTGTCCAGGTGCTCGTCGATGGCGGTGAGCACCTCCCGGGGCTCGATCACGTCCAGTTCGAGGAGCGTGGTGAAGCCGGTGAGGGCGAGGAGGAGGTTCGTCTCGGTCACCGGGTCGCGGTCGGGTCGGATGTGCCCGTCCGCGACGGCCTGGCGGACCAACTGCTCGACGAGGGCACGCCCTTGGGCGAGTCCTTCGCGTGCCCGGGCGTGGATGTTCCTGTCGTGCAGCGCCTCCAGGACGTAGGCGGCGCTCATCCGGCTGGTCGCGCGGGTGTCGGCGTGCAGGGGGAGCATCTCCGTGAGCATCAGCCGGAGCACGTCGCGGGGGTGCGGCCGGTCGCCGAGCTCCTCCAGGCCCCGGGCGACGCGCAGCGAGGTCTGTTCGGACGCGAAGTCCATGGCGAAGGAGAGCATTTCCGCCCGCGTGGCGAAGTAGTGCTGCAGATGCCCGTGGGAGAAGCCCGCTTCGCGCGCGACCTCACGCACGGTCAGGTGGGTGACGCCGCGCTGTTCCACCACCCGCCACAGTGCTCGGGCGATCGCTTCGCGGCGTTCGCGGTGGTCCACCTGCTTCGGCATCGCCGGTTCCTCCCGTCACTCTTTACATTACGGTTGACATATTACAACTGGCCGATAACCCTGGAAGTCCCTGCGGAGGAAGGAAGGCGACATGCTCGAACACCCCGAGGTGCGCACCGCGGAGGGCACGGTCCAGGGCCGCCGGCGCCGGGGGCACGCGGTGTTCCGCGGCATCCCGTACGCCCAACCGCCGGTGGGAACGCTGCGCTTCGCCGCGCCGGCTCCGCCGCGCCGCTGGGACGGGACGAGGCGGGCCGTGGACTTCGGCCCCACGGCCCCGCAGTCCGGCCCTACGGCCGGGGCGAACTCGGCCGAGGACACGGACTGGTTGACCCTCAACGTCTGCACCCCCGATCCGGGCGCGGCGGGGCTGCCGGTACTGGTGTGGATACCCGGCGGCGCCTACGTGACGGCGGACACGCGCGACCCGATGTACGACCCGACCGCGCCGGCCGCGGCGGGGCTGGTCGTGGTCAGCGTCAACTACCGGGTGGGCGCCGAGGGTTTCGCCCTCCTGGAGGGTGCCCCGCCCAACCGCGGCTTCCTCGACCAGATCGCGGCGCTGCGCTGGGTGGAGCGGAACATCGCCGCCTTCGGCGGGGACCCGGGCCGGGTCACCGTGGCCGGACAGTCCGCCGGGGCGGGGTCGGTCGCCGCCCTGCTGACGATGGAGCCGGCGCGCGGCCTGTTCCGGCGGGCCATCACCCACTCGGTGCCGGGCTGGCACTGCGCCCCCGCGCTGGCGCGGCAGGTCGCCGCGGCGCTCGCGGAGCGGCTCGGCACGGCACCCACCGCCGAGGCCCTCTCCGACGTCGCACCCCGGCGCCTGGCCGACGAGCTCACGGCCCTCTGCGCCGACCTCCCCTCCCGCCGCGCGAGCTGGGGACGGCTCGCCCAAGTCGGCATCGCCGTCTGCCCCGTCGTCGACGGCGAGGTCCTCCCCGAAACGCCCTGGCCCGCGCTGACCGGCGGCCGCGCGAACGGGGCCGAGCTCCTCGTCGGCCACACCCGCGACGAATTCCGCCTGTTCAGCGTCATGACCGGACGGCTGGGCACGTTCACCGACGAGGAAGCCCGTACCGCCCTGGACCTGTTCGCCCCCGCACCGGACGGCGCGGACGCCTACCGTGCCGCCCACCCCGGGGCCACCCCCGACGAGCTGGTCGAGTCGGTGTACTCCGACGCCCTCTTCCGGATGCCCTCGCTGCTGCTGGCCGAGGCGAACGCCGCGGCCGGCGGCACCTCCTTCCTGTTCGAACTGGCCCTCGGAGGGGCGCTGGGCGCCTGCCACAGCCTCGACGTCCCCCTCGCGTTCGGCACCCCGGACAGCCCCGCCGGCCGACAGCTCCTCGGCGACCCGCCCGCCCCCGAGGCCCTCGCGGTGTCCCGGGAGCTCCAGCAGGCGTGGGTCCGCTTCGCCACGACCGGCGACCCCGGCTGGGCCGCCTACCGGCCCGGCCGGCGGCTCACCCGCGTCCTGGACACCGAGTCGAGGACCGTGCCCTACCCGGAACAGGCGTCCCGCCGGATCTGGGCGGGCCGCGCCCCGGACCCGTTCGATCTCGTTCAGGCAGGCAGGGGTCCCGTCAGCCGCACTGCCAGGTGAACATCGCGCGGTCGAAGCGGCGCGCGGCCAGGTCCTCGGGGCGTATGAGCCAGTAGAGGGTGCCGCAGTCGCCCCACATCATCTCGGCGTCGTCGTCCGAGTCGAACTGGGCGAGCAGCGTCCATCCGAGGGCCTCCTCCTGGATGCGGGGGTCGTCCCACGGCGGGCCGTGCAGGGCGCCGTGGGCGACCTCGGTCTCCACCTCGTCCTGCACCGGGTCCGCGTGGCCGCCGACGCGGTGTCCGGCGCCCTCGGAGTGGTCCCACAGGGCGTCCTGGAACTCCTCGGACCACAGCGGGTGGTCGTCGGGCATCGGCGCGAACTCCCGGTAGACGGCGGGGTGCCAGAGGTACGGGGCGGTGGTCTCCGCGCGGGCCGTCAGCGGGATCTCCGGGTACGCCCCGATTCCCTCCGGGGCCGCGCGCTCGACGACGCGGACGCCCTCGGGCACGTACAGCACGCGCGCCCCCGCCCAGCTGTCCGGATCGTCGGGCGCGACCACCGCGACCCCGTCGTCCACCTGCCCGTCGAAGTAGAAGAAGGCCAGCGTGCCGTCCGTCGGCAGGGTGATGTCGAGGCCGGCGGAGGGGAGCGCGGCGCAGTCGAGGGAGGCGACGAAGGAGAGCGGGCCGTGGCCCTCCCATATCGGCCACTCCTCGTTCTCCGGCAGCTCCGGCAGGCCGCCGAGCCGGCCGACGACCGGATCCGTGCCCGCGGCCGTGTCCAGGGCCAGCCCCGGTCGCAGCAGGCCGATCCAGCGCTCGGCGATGTCGTCGGGCAGGTGCTGGTGGGCGAGCGCGTGCAGTGCGTCGGTGATGCTCTGAGTCATGGAGACGATGATGCACGCACCCACTGACAACGGGTCCGCCCGGGCCGTGAACCGCAGGTCGGACGCGGTCCGGGGCCGCGTCACGACGGCGCGGCGTAGCAACGGACGGTCACCGTCCGCCGCGGTCCCCACTGTTGCCCGACCGTGGCCATCAGCTCCCATCCCAGCCGCTCGTACAGCGCCGCGGCGGCGGTGTCGGACGCCACGACGTCGAGCACCGGCTGCAGGCCGCGGCCGCGGGCTTCCCGGACGGCCCGGCCGATCAGCAGCGCGCCGACGCCGTGTCCCCTCGCCCCCGGAGCGACGAACAACCGGCCGACCACCGCGGTTTGTTCCCGCCCCGCGCCGTTCCGCTCGCTCCACACCCCGGGGGCCAGATCCCCTTCCCCGCTCCGGGACAGGCCGACGTGGCCCACGACCCGGCCTTCGAGTTCGGCGACCCAGGCCCCCAGGGCGGCAGCCTCCGCGACCCAATCGCCGGGCCGGTCCGGCCAGTTCACCGGATACCCGTCCCGCCGGTGGACCTCCGCGAGGACACGCGCGCACTCCTCGATATCGCCGTCGGTCCTGGCGCGGACGGCAGGCCCCGGCCGCCCACCACATATCTCAAAGCTCCTGATGGTCATTCCGGAAGGGAAGCACAGTCCGCGCATTCACCTGTTCGGCGCACCGAAGATCGACGAGATTTCCCTTCCATGTGTTTATGTCGGATCCGATCATCCTGAAGGGAGCGGCGCGTGAGACGGCTTTCGGTGATTTCGGCCCTGGTGCTTCCGCTGACGCTGACCGCGTGGCTGTCTCCCGCGACGGCGGCGGGCGAGCGCCTCCCGGAGGAACCGGCCGGCAAAGCCCCCTCCGTGGTCTGGGGATCGTGCCCCCGGCTGTCCGAGGGATCCGTCGCGGCGGGCTGGCAGTGCGGGACCCTGGAGGTCCCGCTCTCCTACGCGACCGGGAGCCGGCAGACCGTCAGGCTCGCGCTCGCGCGCCGCCCCGCCCGCGGACCGGGCAGGCGGCTGGGCGTCCTCTTCGGCAACCCCGGCGGCCCCGGCGCCGACGGCCTGAGCTTCACGGGCCTGTTCCAGACCGTCGTCGGCAGAACCGCCGAACGATACGACCTGGTGACGTGGGATCCGCGCGGCGTGGGGCACAGCAGGCCGTCGCTGCGCTGCGGCCCCCAGGAGCGGATGGAGGAGCTCTACACGCACCAGGCCGACACCCGTACCGACAAGGGCGTCCGGGAGAAGATCCGCACCGACCAGGAGACGGCCCGCCTCTGCCGGGCCAACGCCGGGTCCCTGCTGTCCGACATGTCGACGATGGACACCGTCCACGACCTCGACCGGCTGCGCCGGGCCCTGGGCCGGCCGAAGCTCGACTACATCGGCTTCTCCTACGGGACGGTGATCGGCGCCGTCTACGCCAACCGCTTCCCCGGCAGCACCGGAAGGATGGTCCTGCACGGCGTGGTCGACGCGCGCCTGTGGCTGAACGACCTCCCGGGCTTCATGCGCAGCGACACCGTGCAGGGCGAACGCACCCTCAGGGCGGCGCTGCGGGCCTGCGACGCCCACCCCGGCGACTGCGCCTTCGCCGGGGGCGCGAACCGCAAGTTCGACCGCCTCGTCGGCCGGCTGCGCCCCGCCGGGGCGCAGGTGCCCGACGTGCGCATCACCTGGCGCCGTCTCGTGCACGACGCCCTGGTGGTCTCCACTCCGGGCACGACGGCGCGGGAGGCGGCCAGGGACCTCCAGGCGATGTACGGCGCGGTGTTCCAGAACCGTCCCTACCGCCAGGCGCTCCCCGAGACGGAGATCGCGCTGCCCACCTGGCGGCTCCCGGCTCCGTACCGCCGGGACCCGGACGGCTACTCGTTCAACATGTACGACAGCCGCAACGCCACCTTGTGCCTGGACTTCCCGGCCGCGCCCGCCGATCCCGGCTGGTGGCTCCGCCGGGTCCGCGGCGCGGAGCGCGACAGCAGGGTGTTCGGGGCGTTCCGCGTCCTCGACAACGCCGTGTGCGCCGGCTGGCCGGCCCACCAGCCGCGCGGCTACAAGTACACGGGCCCGTGGAACCGGTCCTCCACCCGCCCGCTGATCGTCAACGAGCGCTGGGACAACGCCACTCCGCTGGCGTGGGCGCAGGCCATGCGGGCCGCGATGGGGCCGGGAGCACGGCTCGTCGTCAACGAGGGCTTCGGCCACGGTGCCGTGACGAGGTGCAGCGTCAACCACGTGTCCACGTACTTCCTGACGGGGAGGCGGCCGGCGGACGGGACGGTGTGCCGCGGCGGGCACGACAACCCGTTCAAGGGCGACTGAGGAAGGACGCGACGGCCCGTGCGAAGCGGACGGGGTCGTCGAGCCACGGGTAGTGGCCGGCGCCCGGCTGGACGGTCAGCTCGGCGCGAGGGAACAACTTCGCGATGCCGGCGGCGACATGGGGACGCGGGCCGCCGTCGAGTTCGCCGGCGAGCACCAGCACCGGCGCGGCCAGGCGGGCGACGGCGGCGCGGGTCGCAGCGGGGTCGAAGGCGCCCGGGGACGCGTAGCGGTCCGCTGCCGGTTCGTTGGTCTGCGTGACCTCGACCGCGGCATGCGCCTGGGCGACGGCGTGCCAACGGCCGTAGAAGAAAGGAGTGGCGGCGTCGAAGTCGGCGTCGGCGGGGGTTCCGGCCCAGATGGCTTCGTAGGCCTCGCGGGCGTCCTCGAACCACGGCTCGGCCGTGCGCAACGCGGCCGCCTCCCGGCGGTGTTCTGCGGTGAAGTCGACACCGAGGGCGCGGGCGCGGGCTGTGATCAAGCTCAGTGTGCGGATGCGCTGTGGGTGCCGGGCCGCGTAGAGGATGGCGAGATCGCCGCCGGCCGAGTGCGCGAGAACGTCGACGCGGTCCCATCCGAAGTGATCGCGGAGGGCCTCGACGTCGTCGACCTGCCGGTCGCAGCGGTACGTGGCCGGATCGCCGGGTATGCCGGAGTCACCCGTGCCACGGAGGTCGAGCATGACCAACTGCCGCCGCCTCGACAGGCCACCCAGATTCCCGAGGTAGGCGGACGCGCGCATCGGTCCGCCGGGCAGGCACAGCAGCGGTTCCCCTTCGCCCATGACGTGATAGGCGAGTTCCGTCCCGTCGGCCGCGGTGAGCGTGGGCATGGCTCCATCCTCATCACCGGCGACGAACACAGCAAGGGATGTGCGGCCGCGCCGGCAAGGCCGTGGCCATCGGCACGTCCACGTTTCAACTGCCAGAGGGGCGATGTTGCATGTGCCGCGGCACCGAAGGAGTCCAGACGTCCTTGGAACACCTGGACGAAGACACCGAATTCGGTCCGGTCAGGGTATTCGACAGGCACCGACGACTCGTCGGACTCCTGGAGTCCGAAGCGGCTGAGGGGCCAACCTCTGCCTCGCGCAGCGTTGTTCGCGCAGGGGATCCGACCTGGGCAAACGGTCGATTGTCAGTGGCGGGTGGCAGCATGCGCCGCATGACATCGTCCATCGCGCAATCGTGGTCGCGGATCGAGAAGGCGCTGCTGCGGCACGCCCCTGCCGGTTTCGCCGAGCTCGCCCCGCCGGCCGGGCCGGACGCCCTGGCCGCGACCGCGGCCACCTTGGGTGCCCGGCTCCCCGGCCCACTGGTCGAGTCACTGCTGCGTAAACGACGGCAGCGGCCTCGCGAATCCCGTCCCCTCCCACTGGCAACTGCCCGGCTCCCAAGGCATAGCCGATACCTGGAGCATGCGGATGAGCGTCATGGGGGACGAGGAGGACGAGGAGGATTTCGGTCCGGACTCGGAGTACGGGCCGTGGTGGCACCGCGAATGGGTGCCGTCCGCTTCCTTCGGGAACGGGGACGCGCCGCGAGGGGGCCGGCGCTCCCTTCAGCATCGGTGCGGGCGACAGCGGTCCGTCCGCCTCCCAGCGCATCGAGAGCCGCCGGTTCCAGACGGCCACCGTCCCCGAACCGCCGGCCCAGCAGGGCCGGCAGCTCGTCGACGAGCTCAACCGCGCCTTCTCCGGCAGGCCGCCGAGCGGCTGCACGGCCCCGTGCGCATCGCGACGGCGGCCGACAGCGGCGGCGCCACGACGTGGGATCCGCCGGGCTACCGCGCGGCGTACCGGCGGATCCGGAGCGGCGGGTGAGGGACCGTCACCCGCCAACGAGCCGTTGGCGCCACCAGTCCACCGTCGCCCGGAGCTGCTCCTCCAGGGGCGTGGCGGTGGTGCCGAACGCGGTGGTCCAGGCGGTCGAGTCCATGATGAACGGCCGGTCGAACTGGTAGCGGATCTCCCGCAGTTCGCGCATCAGCGGCGAGAAGAGGGAGAGGGCGCCGAATACCCCCGCGGGCAGCCCGCGCACCCGGACCGGCGCGACCCCGGCCTGTCCGGCGAGCCCGTCCGCCATCTCGCGGACGGACAGCGGCGGTGCCGTCGGGACGTGCCAGGCGCGTCCCCAGGCCCGCTCCTCGGCCGCCGCCTCGACGAGCGTCCGGGCCACGTCGTCGAGGTACGTCCAGCTGTGCGGGGCGTCGGGGTCGCCGAGGGCGAGGACGGGCTTGCCGCGCAGGATGTTGGGGACGACCCGTGCGGACAGGTGCCCTCCGTCGAGGACGCCGGGGCCGAAGAAGTCCGAGGCGCGGATCTCGACGGCCCTGATACGGCCCTGTTCGTGCAGGGACCGCGCCTGCTCCCACAGGCCGGCCCGCAGGCGCCCCTTGGGGCCGGCGGCCGCGAGCGGCGAGGTCTCGGCCATCGCGCCGTCGACCGGGCCGTAGCCGTAGAGGTTGCCGAGCATGACCAGCACCGCGCCGCTCGCCTCCGCCGCCGCGCCGACCGACACGGCGAGCGGCGGCCAGTCGGCCGCCCAGCGGTGGTACGGCGGCGCGGCGCACTGGTATATCGCGGTCGCGCCCCGCACGGCCTCGGTCAGCCGCGGGGCGTCCGCCGCGTCCAGCGCGACGCGCTCGGTCCCGGGTGCCGCCCGCCCCGGCGACCTCGTGATCACTCGTACCGCGTTCCCCCGTTCGGCCAGGAGCCGGGCGGTGGCCGCCCCGGCGGGCCCGTGGCCGATCACTACATGAAGATCCATACGCGCAGGTTAACGGCAGGTACGGACATCATCGGCCGCCGTCCACCACCGGATACGGCACCTGCGTCCGCCGGTCCGCGTCCACCGCCAGCCGGCCGCCAGCCGGCGGACGGGCCCGCTGGGCGCAGTCGCGGCGTTCGCAGATGCGGCAGCCGAGGCCGATCGGGGTGGCGGCGCGGGGATCGTCGAGGGCGATGCCCTCGGCGTAGACGAGGCGGTGGGCGTGGCGGAGTTCGCAGCCGAGGGCGACGGCGAACTCGGCGCGGCGGGCGCGGTGGCCGGAGCCGCCGCGGGTGACGGTGCGGGCGATCCAGAAGTACCGCTTGCCGTCGGGCATTTCGGCGACCTGGGTGAGGACGCGGCCGGGGGCGGAGAACGCCTCGTAGACGGTCCACAGGGGGCAGGTGCCGCCCAGGCGGGAGAAGTGGAAGTCGGTGGCGGACTGGCGTTTGGAGATGTTGCCCGCCCGGTCGACGCGCAGGAAGGAGAAGGGGACGCCGCGCCGTCCGGTGCGCTGCAGGGTGCTCAGGCGGTGGCAGACGGTCTCGAAGCCGACGCCGAAGCGGGCCTGGAGGAGCCCGATGTCGTAGCGGAGCTCCTCGGCGGCGGCGTGGAAGGCGGTGTACGGCATGAGCAGGGCGCCGGCGAAGTAGTCGGCGAGGCCGATGCGGGCGAGGGCGGCCGACGGGCCCGGGCCGACGTCGGCCCGGGCGACGAGCGCGTCGAGCAGGGGGCCGTGTTCCAGGAAAGCGAGCTGGGTGGCGAGTTGGAAGGCACGCCGGCCGTCGTCGAGCCAGGGCGAGAGGAAGAGCAGTCCGCGGCCGGGGTCGAAGCGCCGGACGTCGGCGGCCCGTTCGGGCGCGGCCTGGACGACGGTCACGCCGTGGCGTGCGGCCAGGCGGCGGGCGAGGGCGTCGGCGGCGCGGCCCGCTCCGGCGAGGCCCAGGGCGTCGGCGGTGCGCTCGGCCTCGGCGTCGAGCGGTTCGAAGTGGTTGTGGTGGGCGTAGAAGAAGTCCCGTACGTCGTCGTGGGGTTCGGCCGGCACCAGGGCGGCGGCCGCGTCGCCCGGGGCGGCGAGGGCCGCGGCCCGCTCGGCGGCGTCGCGGTAGCGGCGGTGCAGGGCGACCAGGGCGCGGGCCACCTCGGGGTGGTCGCGCGCCACGTCGGCCACGTCCCCGGCGGGCACCGCGACCCCGCAGGCCTCGTCGCCCAGCGCCGCGCGCAGGTCGGTGGCCAGGCGCTCCTCCTCGGCCTCGGAGAAGAACTCGGCGTCCACGCCGAGGACTTCCGCCATGCGCAGGAGGACGGGGGCGGTGAGCGGGCGCTGATTGTGCTCTATCTGGTTGAGGTAGCTGGTGGAGATGCCCAGCCGGCGGGCCAGCTCGACCTGGTTGAGCCCGTGCTCGCGGCGCAGTCTGCGGAGTTTGGCGTGTGCGTAGACCTTGCGGCCCTCCGGGCGTCCCATGCGGTGCACCGCTCCTCCCCACCGTCGGCGTTCCTGCGAAGTTACCATTCGCATCTTTCGCAGGATTCGCAGTTTCACACCGCCGGCCTGGACTGATTCCACAGAGTGGAGGGCTCGCGGTGCGGGCGCCGACGGGGAAGGCTCGGAGCGACCAGCCCCCTCGCCCTCCCCCGAGGAGTCCCGTGATCGACCATCAGGTACGCGTCCGTCCCAGCTCGGCCCGGCTGCCCCGCGAGGAGCAGCTCGCCTGGAAGCTCGCGGCCGTCGCCACCGCGACCCAGGACGCGCGGGACCTCGACCCGGCCGCCGCGGCCATGGCCGTCAACCGCGTCGTCGACAACGCCTCCGTGGCCGTCGCCTCGCTGCTGCGCCGCCCGGTGGCGGTCGCCCGCGCCCAGGCCCTCCCGCACACCGCCGCGCCCGGCGCCTCGGTCCTCGGTGCGGCGCCCGGCGTCCGCGTCTCTCCCGAGTGGGCGGCGTGGGCCAACGGCACGGCGGTCCGGGAGCTGGACTTCCACGACACCTACCTGGCGGCCGACTACTCCCACCCCGGCGACAACATCCCGCCCCTGCTGGCCGTCGCCCAGCACGCCGGCCGCTCCGGCGCCGACCTGCTGCGCGGCATCATCGCCGCGTACGAGGTGCACGTCGCGCTGGTGAAGGGCATCTGCCTGCACGAGCACCGCATCGACCACGTCGCCCACCTGAGCGCGGCCACCGCCTGCGGCCTGGGCGCGCTGCTGCGGCTGCCCACCGAGGTCGTCCACCAGGCCGTGCAGCAGGCGGTGCACACCACCACCGCCACGCGGCAGTCCCGCAAGGGCGAGATCTCCAGCTGGAAGGCGTTCGCGCCGGCCTTCGCCGGGAAGGCGGCGATCGAGGCCGTGGACCGCGCGATGCGCGGCGAGGGCGCCCCGTCGCCCGTCTACGAGGGCGAGGACGGCTTCCTCGCCTGGATGCTGGGCGGCCCCGAGGCCACGTACACCGTCACGCTCCCCGCACCCGGCGAGCCGCGGCGCGCCATTCTCGACACGTACACCAAGGAGCACTCCGCCGAGTACCAGGCGCAGGCCGTCATCGACCTGGCCCGGCGGCTGCGGGAGAAGGCCGGGCCACTGGTGGGGGCACCCCCGGCCGGAGGCTGGGGGAGGGTGCGTTCCGTCGTGCTGCACACCAGCCACCACACCCACCACGTGATCGGGTCCGGCTCCGGCGACCCGCAGAAGTACGACCCGTCCGCGTCCCGCGAGACGCTGGACCACTCCGTGCCGTACGTCTTCGCGGTGGCCCTGGAGGACGGGGTGTGGCACCACGAGCGCTCGTACGCGCCCGAGCGGGCCCGCCGCCCGGAGACCGTGGCGCTGTGGCGGAAGGTCACCACCGTCGAGGACCCGCGGTGGACCCGCCGCTACCACGATCCGGACCCGGCGCGGCGCGCCTTCGGCTGCCGGGCGGTGATCACGCTGGACGACGGCACGGTCATCGAGGACGAACTGGCCGTCGCCGACGCCCACCCCGCCGGGGCACGGCCCTTCGACCGCGCCGGATACACCGCCAAGTTCCGGACCCTGACGGAGGGCCGGGTCACGGCGGAGGCGCAGGACCGCTTCCTGTCCGCCGCCGACCGGCTGCCCACGCTCGGCACCGGCGGACTGGACGCGCTCTTCCCCGCCGTCGACACCGAGGCCGTCGCCGCGTACGACGCCGGGCTGCCCGGAGGGCTGTTCTGATGCTCCACACCCGCACCACGCCCGCCGGGCGCCGGCGCTCCTTCCGCGAACTCCTCGCCTCAGGGCGGCTGTTGCGCGTACCCGGCGCCCTCAGCCCGCTCTCCGCCCGGATGGTCCAGGAGACCGGCTTCGACGCCGTCTACCTGTCCGGCGCCGTACTCTCCGCGGACCTGGGGCTGCCCGACATCGGCCTGACGACGGCCGGCGAACTCGCCGACCGCGCCCGGCAGATCGCCCGCGTGACCGGCCTCCCGCTCCTCGTCGACGCGGACACCGGCTTCGGCGAGCCCATGAACGCCGCCCGGACCGTGCAGCTGCTGGAGGACGCCGGCGCGGCCGGGCTGCACCTGGAGGACCAGGTCAACCCCAAGCGGTGCGGCCACCTCGACGGCAAGGCCGTCGTGCCGCGCGAGGAGATGGCCCGCCGGATCCGGGCCGCCGCCGACGCCCGCCGCGACCCGGACCTCCTGCTGATGGCCCGCACCGACGCCCGCGGCCCCGAGGGGCTCGCGGCCGCGATCGACCGGGCGAAGGCGTACGTCGACGCCGGGGCCGACGCCGTCTTCCCCGAAGCTCTCGCGGACGAGGCCGAGTTCGCGGCGTTCCGCGCGGCCGTGGACGTACCGCTGCTCGCCAACATGACCGAGTTCGGCAAGGGCCCGCTCCTGGACGCCCGCACCCTGGAGAACCTCGGCTACAACATCGCCCTCTACCCCGTCACCCTGCTGCGCCTGGCCATGGGCGCGGTCGAGGAGGGTCTGCGCGTCCTGGCCGCCGAGGGCACCCAGGCATCGCTCCTCCCCCGCATGCAGAGCCGCTCGCGGCTGTACGAACTCCTCGGCTACGAGGAGTACGCGGCCTTCGACTCGGCCGTCTTCGACTTCACGCTCCCGCCCGGCACCTGATCCCCGCACCGGAGGCCCCCATGACCACCACCCTGCCCGAGATCCACCGCGGGCTCGCCGGCGTCGTCGTCGACAGCACCGCGATCTCCACCGTCGTCGCCGAGACCAACTCCCTGACCTACCGCGGCTATCCGGTGCAGGACCTCGCCGCGCACTGCTCCTTCGAGGAGGTCGCCCACCTCCTGTGGCACGGCGAACTGCCCGACCGCGACCAGCTCGTGGAGTTCCGGGCGCGGGAACGGGCCCTGCGCCCCCTGGACCGGACGACGGCCGAGCTGCTGACCCGGCTGCCGCACACCTGCCACCCCATGGACGTCCTGCGCACCGCCGTCAGCCTCTTCGGCGCCGAGGACCCCGCGGAGGACGACGGCAGCCCCGCCGCCAACCGCGCCAAGTCCCTGACCCTGCTGGCGAAGCTGCCGGTGGTCGTCGCCGCGGACCACCGCCGGCGGCACGGCCTCGCGCCGATCCCGCCGGACCCGTCCCTCGGACTGGCCGGGAACTTCTTCCACATGTGCTTCGGCGCCGTCCCCGACCCCGAGGTCGTCCGCTGCTTCGAGGTCTCCCTCATCCTCTACGCCGAACACAGCTTCAACGCCTCGACGTTCACCGCCCGGGTCGTCACCTCCACCCTCTCCGACCTCTACAGCGCGGTCACCGCCGCCATCGGCGCGCTCAAGGGACCCCTGCACGGCGGGGCCAACGAGGCCGTGCTGCACATGCTCCGGGAGATCGGCGAGCCGCGGCACGTCGACCGGTGGCTGGACGAGGCGCTGGCCGCCCGGCGCAAGATCATGGGCTTCGGACACCGCGTCTACAAGCACGGCGACTCCCGCGTCCCGATCATGCAGGAGGCGACGGACCGGCTCACCGCCCGCTCGGACGCCCCCGGCACGGCCCGCCTGGCCGCCCTCCACTCCGCCCTGAGCACGGCCATGCTGCGCCGCAAGGGCCTGCACCCCAACCTCGACTACCCCGCGGGGCTCGCCTACCACCTGATGGGCTTCGACGTCCCGGCGTTCACACCGATCTTCGTGATGAGCCGCATCACCGGCTGGACGGCGCACATCACGGAACAACTCGCCCACAATGCGCTGATCCGGCCGTTGGGGGCTTATACGGGGCCGGCGCAGCGGGCGGTTCCGGCGTACGCCGCGAGGTAGCGCGACTCGGCGGCAGACCCGAAGCGATCGCCCGCTTCCGCCGGGCCTTCCTCTCCGACAGCCGGCAGACGGTGGCCCCCCACCCGGGCCCTGGCCGACCCCAAAATCGGCGAACGGCAGGTCCTGGCCGCCCTGTTCGAGGCCGAGCCGGCCCGGGCTGCTGATCCCGGCGGACAAGGGCTTCCTCGCCGCCCGCGGCGTCGGCCTGCTGCGCCCCTCCTACCGCCACCGCGGCACCCCGCCACGGGCCGGGAAGTCCTGCTCAAGACCGTGCGCCGGCCGATCGAGTCGGTCAACAACACCCTCAAGGGCCAGCTCGACCTCGAACAGCACGGCGGCCGCACCATCGAGGGCGTCGGCGTCCGTGCAGCCCAGCGGATCCTGGCGGTGACCTGCGCAATCTGGCACAACCGCCTCATCGGCGCACCGATTACCAGGTCACTGATCGCCTACGACCACTGAGCCACATCGGAACTACTCGTCCAGGGGACGGAGAGCCTCCACGTGCAGGACGTGTGAAACTCGCCGGGGCCGTACGCGAGTTCCAGATGCGAGGGTTCGGTTTCCGCCGTGAACACGTACTCCACGCGCATCGACTCGCCCTCCGGCACCCGGTGCGGTCCGCCCGCGCCGAGCTCCGCCGGGTAGCCGGTGAGCCTTCTGAGGCCCGACTTCGCATCCGCGTAGCTCCCGATGTCGTGGCTGCGCAGGTCCACCGGAGCGCCGCTGCGGTTCGTGACGGTGACGGGCACGCGGTAGGTGTGCGCGGCCGGTGCGTCGGTGCCTCCCGGGGCCGGAGTGAAGGGCCGGGCGGGGCCCATGGAGACCTCGACGCCGTCGTCGTAGGTGACGGTCCCCTTCCGGGCCGGGGACTTGCCTCCGGCCGCGCCCGTGCGTTCGCGTGCGGCGACCCCGTCGTCCTTCCGGTAGCGGACGCAGCCGCCGTCGGCCGACAGAACGGGCTTGCCCGTGTACCGGTCGATGCCGACGGCGACGGTGACGCCATGGTCGTCGGTGGTCCGGATGCCGGGCCATCGCAGTGTCGGGCGGTCGGGGTTCACGGGCTCGGGCGCCGGCTTGTCCTCGGTCTTCCAGCCGCGGCGCCCCCAGGCGGCGCGGAGCCTGCCCAGGTCGGCCAGGTATTCGGCCTTGCCGGCGTAGCGGAGATTCCACTCGTAGCGGGGCTGCTTCCTGCTCACGTCGTCACCGTCGAAGCCCAGGTCGTCGACGCACGAGGTGCTGCCTTCCTCCGTCATCCAGTCGGCGTTACCGGCGCCCGGCCGAAGGCCACCGATGGCCCGCCTTCCGGCCTCCCGGGTCTTGATGTCCTGCTCGCGGTAGTCCGCCGCGGAACGTATCGGGCCGCCCCCGAGGTTCTCGAAGAAGCCGGACACCGCGGAGCACGCCCAGAAGATCGCCGCGGCCGCGGCCAGGCCGA
The DNA here is from genome assembly GCF_015999245.1 of Streptomyces sp. AV19. Lineage (GTDB taxonomy): Bacteria > Actinomycetota > Actinomycetes > Streptomycetales > Streptomycetaceae > Streptomyces. Next base: position 908,638 of record NZ_JAEAMR010000022.1, read on the forward strand.
TGAGCCACCGCCGCACCACCACCTTGCGACTCACCCCTGCGGTCGGGGTGGCGGCGGTCGGCTCCTGGGGCGTGCTTGTCTTCATGAGGCGATTCCACGCCATGGGGCCTGCTCGTCGACAGGGGTGACGTGCTCAACCGGAGCTGAGTAGGTGTACCCAGGGAACACTCACCGGGAGGGCACCGCCTGGACGCCGCACGCGCCGTCCGCCGCGGCCGCGAGGCCCGTCGCGGCGTCGTCCGCCCCCGGCCGCAGGCACTGCGCCCCGCGCAGCAGCCCCTCGATGACCTCGTCCATGTCGAGCCGCTTCTCCACCCTCTGCACGTCGGGGACGTAGGCCCGGGTGGTGACGCGTTCGGGGGCCAGGAGCTTGCAGCAGTCCTCGTCGGGGAGGACGGAGATGCCGGCGGTGCCGATGGTGTGGGCCTCGTCGATGATCTCCTGCTTCTCCCAGCCCAGCAGCGGGCGGAGGACGGGCAGGGAGGCCGCTTCGTCGATGGTCGCCATGTTGGTGAGGGTCTGGCTGGCGACCTGGCCGAGGCTGTCGCCGGTGACGAGGGCCTCGGCCCCGGTCTGCCGGGCCAGGGCGCCGGCCGTACGGATCATCAACCGCCGCTGGGCGACCACCTGGAACTTCCCGGCGCCCGCGATCGCCAGCTGCTTCTGGGCCGTCCCCAGGGCGATGACGTGCAGCCGGCCCCCCGGCTGGTAGCGGTTGAGCTCGCGGGCGAGGGCGTACGCCTTGTAGACGGAGGCGGCGTTGGTGTAGGGGGCGCCGGTGAAGTGGACGAAGTCGCAGCGCAGTCCGCGGCGCATGGCCCGGTAGGCGGCCACGGGCGAGTCGTAGCCCCCGGAGAGCAGGACGAGGGCGCGGCCGCTGGTCCCGACGGGCAGGCCGCCCTGTCCTTTGTGGCGCTCCCACGACAGGTAGGTCTCGTGCCTGCCGACTTCGACGGAGACGCGGACGCCGGGGTTACGGAGGTCGACCGGCAGGCCGAGGGTCTCGTGGACGACGCCTCCGACGTGCCGTTCGAGCTGGGTGGAGGTCAGCGGGAAGTCCTTGTCCCGGCGGCGGGCGCGGACCGCGAAGGTGAGGCCGGGGCGTTCGGCCCGCAGCCCGTCCAGGGCGCCGAGCACCGTCGCGGCGATGTCCTCGACCGTACTGGGCACCCGGACCGCGGGTTCCACGGCGCTGAACCCGATGACCCTCCGGGCCCGTTCCACCAGCTCCTCGACGGGGACCTCGCCGCCGAGGACGGTCACGCTCTGGGTGGTCTTGATCCAGGTGGAGCCGCCGACACCGCGCAGGGCGTACCGCAGGTTGTCCTGCAACCGCTGCTCGAACCGCTCCCGGTTGCGGCCCTTGAGGAACGCCTCGCCGGGCTTGAGGAGGACGCAGGGGGCGGGCAGGGAGGCTCGGGACGATCCTCCGGTCGTCATGGACGATCCGGCCGTCATGGACGATCCTCCGGTCGGGGCAGTCGGCTGCCACGGCACGGAACTCTCCTTCGCGCGTCGCGTCGCGGACCCCGGGCGGGCGCGAAGGGCCCGGCGCACCTGGGTGCGTGCCGGCGCGTCCCCGCGTCGCCCTCCCTCGGGGCCGCCGGTCGGGCCGCGCGTGACCGCCACGCGCGGGCAGCGGCAGGTCTTCGGACTCGCGGGCGCCTTCCGTGGTCCTACTGGCCGTCGCTTCCCGGGGCCCGTGCGGACCCAGTGCTCGATGACGGCGGTCGTTCCCGCTCACCGCTGCGGGGCAGTCCCGGATTCCCACCGGGTTCCCTCTTGCGACGCGTCCCGTCTGGCGGACGGGGGCGAACCAGCTGCATCCTCCAGGTTAAGCACAGGCGGGAGCGGAGGGCAGCCCGGGTGGCGGCTCCGGGGACCCGCCCGCCGGAGCCGCCCCGGCGCGTCAGTCGCCGACGCCCACGCGCTCCGCGGGGACGTGCTCGCTCCACTTCTCCTCGATGCGGGCGGCCTTCCACACGACCAGGGCGAGGATCCAGGTCGCCAGGAACAGCCCGACGATGACGAAGCCCACGGTGTTCAGGTCGAGGCCGCCGATCCAGTCCCAGAACGGCCCGTGGAGGTCGGACTTCTCGGCGAGCAGGCCCAGGAGCTCGACCGTGCCGATGATCAGGGCGACGGCGACGGACAGGCCGGTGACGGTGAGGTTGTAGTAGACCTTGCGGACGGGCTTGGAGAAGGCCCAGCCGTAGGCGAAGTTCATGAACGTGCCGTCGATGGTGTCCAGCAGCGTCATGCCCGCGGCGAACAGCACGGGCAGGCACAGGATCGCGTACCAGGGCAGGCCGGAGGCGGCGCCCGAACCGGCCAGCACGAGCAGGGCGACCTCGGTGGCGGTGTCGAAGCCCAGGCCGAACAGCAGGCCCAGCGGGTACATCTGCCAGGGCCGGGTGATCGACTTCATCACGCGGCCCAGCAGCCGGTTCATGAAGCCGCGGTTGTCGAGCTGTCGCTCGAGCTCGGCCTCGTCGAAGTGGCCCGCACGCATCCGCCGGAAGACCTTCCAGATCCCGGCCAGGATCACGATGTTGATGATCGCGATCGCGTAGAGGAAGGCGCCGGAGACGGTGGTGCCGATCCAGCCGGTGACCTCGTGCAGCTCGGAACCGTCGTCCTCCACCGGCCCCGCCAGTTGCCTGATGCCGAGCGAGAGCAGGAAGGCCAGCCCGAACACCACGCTGGAGTGGCCGAGGGAGAACCAGAATCCGACCGACAGCGGCCGCCGGCCGGAGTACATGAGCTTGCGGGTGGTGTTGTCGATCGCCGCGATGTGGTCGGCGTCGAAGGCGTGCCTCAGACCGAGCGTGTAGGCGGTCACCCCGATGCCGATCCCGAAGGTCTGCGTGCCCAGGCTGTAGTGCTCGGGGGCCACGAACGCGACGAGCGTGATCCAGCCGACGACGTGCAGCGCGACGATGACGGCGGCCATGCCGCCCAGCCGCCGCCACTCATGGCGGGAAATCGCCCCCGATGCACGCCGCCAGCGGGACGGCCGTATGCCCGTGACAGTGGAAGAACCAGTGGTCATCGCAGGTTTCCCTTCCTTCGGCGTACCAGGGAGGGCACACCGTAGGCGCGGCCGATTACCACCTGCAATACCTATGCAAGTGGGCGTGGGAGCGCGGTGCGGGGGCGGGCGCGCGGGCGGCCGTGCGCGCCTGCCGCGGTCGGCACAACGCGTCGGTCCCGCGGCTGCGGCTCATCAGCCCGGGCGCCCCGCGACGCCGTGTGTGATGATGCCGGAAGGGCGGGCCGGGCGTCGCTGCACGGCACCCGTCGCGCGCCCGCCGGCACCGCGCGGAAGGGCACGGTCATGATCAATGGTGCTCACGTCGTCGTCTTCAGCCGGGACGCCGAGGCGGACCGGGCCTTCTTCCGGGACGTCCTGGGGTATCCGCACGTCGACGCGGGCGGCGGCTGGCTGATCTTCCGGCTGCCGCCGGCGGAGGTGGCCGTGCACCCCTCGGACGAGCCCGGCGCCCACGAGCTGTTCCTGATGTGCGACGACATCGCGTCCACCGTCGCCGAACTGGAGTCCAGGGGCGTGGAGTTCAGCCGCCCGGTCACCGAGGAGGGGTGGGGGCTGCTGACCACGCTGCGCCTGCCGGGCGGCGGCGAACTCCGGCTGTACGAACCGCGCCACGAGGTGGCCCACTCGCTCCGGGCGGACTCCGCCACTCCGGGCGAGCAACCCGGCGAGTAGGCGAGCAACCCGGCGGATAACCCGGAAAAGCACGCCCGCGACACCCTCCCGCCACACTCGGGATGCGCGCCCGGGACGCCGTCGTCACGCTGTAAGGACACCCCTGCGACGCCCAGGAGCGGCCATGGCAACCGGTGTCTTCGCGGTCCTCCCCGAGGGCCGCCGCGAGGCGCTGCTGGCCACCGCCCGCGAGGTGTCGTTCCCCATCGGGACCCGTATCTTCGAGGAGGGCGGCCACGCCGACCGGTTCTGGATCCTGCACACCGGAACCGTCGCCCTCGACCTGCACGTCCCCGGCCGCCGCCCCGCCGTCATCGAGACCGTCGGCACCGGCGAACTGCTCGGCTGGTCCTGGTTGTTCGCGCCCCGCCAGTGGCACCTGGGCGCCGAGGCCACCGGCCCCGTGCGCGCCTGGGAGTTCGACGCCGAGAAGGTCCGCGAGCTGTGCGCACACGACCGCGAGCTCGACCACGCGCTGCTCCTGTACGTGGCCGAGACCATCGGCAAGCGCCTGCGGGCCGCCCGCACCCGGCTCCTGGACCTGTACGGACCGGCCGGGAGCGGCCCGCCGCGGGCCTAGCGCGTCCCCCGGGCGAGCCGGGCCCAGGCGTCCTGGTTGTACGGGCACCGGGCGCGCAGGTTGATGCGTTCGCTCAGCAGCGTGCGGGCCAGGTCGTGCCGTCCGGCGTGCAGGGCCGCCTCGACGAGGGTCCTCTGCAGCGCGTCCCGCTGGGCGTGGCTGCCGCCGAACGTCTGGAAGCGGTGCCGCAGGGGAAGCAGCAGACCGACCGCGTCGGCGTACCGCCGCTGCCCGTACGCCACGAGCGCCCGGCACACCGGCAGGCCGATCTCGGCGGTCATCGGGACGTTGGAGTGCCCCGGCCGGCCGGGGCCCGCGTCCCGCAGCCAGGCCTCCCGGTCGCGGATGAGCCGCTCGGCGTCGAAGACGCGGTCCGCCCCGACGTAGGCCATGACGGCGTGGGCGTCGTTGAAGGCGTAGTACGCGCCGTCGTCCCGCCGTGCCCAGGCGTCCGCCAGCGCGGGCCAGCGGCCGCCGGTGTCCGCGCCCGCCAGGTGGAGCCGCCACAACAGCGAGGCGGCGTCCAGGAGTTCCATCGCCGCGCCGCCCGATCCTTCGTGGTGCAGGGCGGCGTCGTAGACGGCCAGGACCTTGTCCGTGCGGCCCGTCTCCAGGAGGTACAGGGCGTAGTGCCACCAGTTGTGCACGTTCAGGTAGTTGCCGGTCGACCAGTCGTCCGCGCGGGCGTCGAGGTAGCGGATGCCGTCCTCGTGCCGGCCCTGCATCTCGTAGGCGTGCACGACGGCGTGGATGCCCCACACGTCGCGCGGGTTGCGCTCCACGGCCTCCAGCCCCACGCCCTCGGCCAGCGTGTAGTGCCCGGCCTCCTCCAGGCCGAACGCGTACATGCCCTGGAGCAGGCCGAAGTGCGGATCCTCCCGGTCCCAGGCGTTCAGCGCGCCGCCGATGCGATCGCGCAGCAGTACGGCGTCACCGGTGAAGAAGTCGATCTGGTGGCCGACCGCGAGGGCGAGGGCGTCCCTCGGGTGCGCCACGACGAGCTCGGCCAGGAGGCGGCCGGCCCCGTGCATGTCGCCGCCCAGCCAGGTGGAGGCCGCCTCGACGTGCATGCGCTCGCGCGGGGACAGACCGGCCACGGGCACGTCCCGCCGGTACGCCTCGAACGCCGTGGCCGCCGCGGCCGCGTCCTTCTCCTCCGTGCCCAGCAGCCCGAGGTACGCCCGGAAGACGTGGCCCATGGCGGACCGGGGCGCGGCGCCGAGGACCGCTTCGACCTGCGCGGCGGCTTCCTCACGGAAGAAGAGGAGACTGTCGAGGGCCTGCTCGTAGTGCCGCACGGCATCGGCACCGGTGTGCGTCATCGTGTGGGCGTGCCGGTCCGTAACCACTGTGTCCTCCCGCCGGGTCGCCGCGTGCGGAGGGATCCCTTCCCCGGGGCGGGGCGACGGACACCGTGGGAAAACCCTTGGCGGCGCGGACGTCCGCTCTCCTAGAGTGACGGTCGTCCAGGTGCGAAGGCAGGACCTACTTCGACTCTTCATCGGGAGGTCGCGGGTTCGAATCCCGCCGCCGGCACACAGGCCGGTGTAGCTCAGCAGGCCAGAGCGCCATGTCGGTTCCGCCGCCTCGATCTCTGGACGCATGCTTCACGCACCTCCCGGTGCGCGGGCCACGGCTGCTTCGCTAATGATCGAATCCCATGCCGTGGCCGACTTGAGCTCGGGAGGCGCGGCACCGGGGCGTCCGGGGCGCAGGTGACGGTTACTTCGGGGATCAGCAGGTCGCGGGTTCGAATCCCGTCCCGGCCACAGGCTGGTGCAGCTCGGTCAGGAAGAGCGGCTGACATTGTGTACCGTCGCCGACCCCTGATCTCGGACGTCCTCCGCCGTGCTTCCCTCGATGGATTCGGGGGGAATTCACATGGCACGCTTCAACGTCCGCACGAGCAGGGCGGCGGCTCCCGCCTCGCCCGTGACCACGGCCGGGCGCACCCGTACCCACCTCGGCGGCAAGGGGTACGCGCGGGACGCCCGCTCCGAGCTGTTCCTGCTCGCGGTCGCCGACTTCGTTTCCCAGCAGACCTTTCACGAGGACGGTGCCGCCCGCGACGACCGCTTCGCCGCGCTCGTGCGCAGGCTCGCCGTCGAGGACGCCGCGTGGACCGCCGGTCTCCTCGGGTGGCTGCGCGGCGACGGGCAGATGCGCACCGCCTCCCTGGTGGGCGCCGTCGAGTACGTCAGGGCCCGGCTCGACGCCGGTGCCACGGACGGCCCGTCCAACCGCCAGGTCGTCGACTCCGTGCTGCGCCGCGCCGACGAGCCCGGCGAGTTGCTGGCCTACTGGACCTCGATGTACGGGCGGAACGTGCCGAAGCCGGTCAAGCGGGGCATCGCCGATGCCCTGCGGCGCCTGTACACCGGCCGCAACCTCCTCAAGTACGACACCGCTTCCCGCGGTTACCGCTTCGGTGACGTCCTCAATCTCGTCCACCCCACGCCCGACCCCGGCAAGCCGTGGCAGGGCGACCTGTTCCGGTACGCCCTGGACCGCCGGCACAACCCGGATTCCGCCCGGCCGCTCGCCTCGGACCGCGTCCTCACCGCGCACCACGCGCTGATGGCCGTCCCCGTCGCGGAACGCCGCGCCCTGGTCACCGGTCCCGGCGGCGCCGGGCGCCTGGCCGAGGCGGGCATGACCTGGGAGGCGCTGGCGGGGTGGCTGCAGGGCCCGATGGACGCGGCGGCCTGGGAGGCCGTCATCCCCTCCATGGGCACCATGGCCCTAGTCCGCAACCTGCGGAACTTCGACGAGGCCGGCGTCTCCGACGAGGCCGCGCGGCACGTGGCCGCGCGGCACGTGGCCGCGCGGCACGTGGCCGCGCGGATCGCGGACGCGGAAGAGGTCGCGCGGTCCCGGCAGTTCCCCTTCCGGTATCTGTCCGCGTACCGGCACGCGCCCTCGCTGCGCTGGGCCCACCCGCTGGAGCGGGCGCTTGGTCACTCCCTGGCGAACGTGCCCGCGCTGCCCGGGCGGACCCTGGTCCTGGTCGACCGCTCCGGCTCCATGTGGTCGCCGCTGTCCGCCCGTTCGCAGCTCGACCGTGCCGACGCGGCGGCGGTGTTCGGCACGGCCGTGGCGCTGCGCGCGGCCGACGCCGATCTCGTCCAGTTCGGGACCGGCAGCGCGCCCGTGGCCTTCCGCCGGGGCGAGTCGGTGCTCAAGGTGCTGGAACGGTTCGGGAGCCTCGGCGGCACCGACACCACGGAGGCGGTGCGCCGGCACTACCGCGGTCACGACCGGGTCCTGATCGTCACCGACGAACAGGCCGTCCACCACTACGCGGGCGACCCCACGGAGCAGGTTCCGGCCCACGTCCCGGTGTACACGTGGAATCTCGCCGGTTACCGGCCCGGGCACGGCCCGTCGGGATCCGCCGAGCGGCACACGTTCGGCGGGCTGACCGACGCGGCGTTCCGCATGGTGCCGCTGCTGGAGAGCGGCCGGGACGCCCGCTGGCCCTGGGAGAGTTGATCGTGATGCCTTGATCGTCCCCTGCGGATTACGGCGGAATGCGCGAACGCCTCTCCTGCACCGGCCGCAACCCGTACGGTGCGCACCGGCAGCGTGCGCAAGCGGAAGGGGAATGAGCGTGGCCGGCAAGGAGCGTGAGGAGCAGGTGCGCGTCGTGCAAGCCGAGCAGAGGCGGTTGAAGCCGCTCAAGGCGGAGGCTCAGGGCACCGTGCTCGAGCTGATGCGCGCGGGGCTCGCGGTGGAAGAGCCGGCGGTGGTGCCCGTGTTGAGCCTGGGGACGGTCATGGGCATCGAGGCGCAGCTGGGCTCGGACGGGTTGCGGGCCTTCGCCCTGGCCCTGGCGAACATGCTCATCGGGGTCAGTCACGACTTCGCCGATATCACGGGACATAGCCCGGAACAGCTCGTCGACTTCTACCAGACGGAGCTCATGGCCGCCGCGGCGCGGAGGGACGGGGCGGGGCCGGAGGCTCCTTCGGAAGAAGAGGCAGCGGAGGACGAACGGGCCGAGCTGCGGGCCTGGTGCCTGGAGCGCATGCAGCTGTCGTTCCTGGAGTCGTTCGCGGCGCACCACGTCGTGCGGCTGATGTCCCGGCTCACGGACGGCGGCGACCACGACGTCCCGGAGGAGGCGCTGAGCGTGGCTGACGAGGTGGCCGCGGCCTACGGGCACAACGGGCTGCGGGTCCTGGCCGTGTCGCTGGCCGGGTGGGCCTACGGGGCGGTGGAGCGGACCGCGAAGATGGCGAACTCGCCGCTGGCGGAGGCCGCGAAGGGCATCGTCCCGGTGTTCTCGTCCTGGCCGGTCCCGGGTCCGGACGGCTCCATGGGGTGAGTGCGCTGCCGGTGGGCGGCCGCCCCGCCCACCGGCAGCGCACCGCGCTGATCAGCTCAGCTTCTCCTCGACCGCCTCGTAGACGGGGCTGTTCGCGTTGAAGTTGACGTCCCGTACCGTCAAGTTGTCGATTCGGAAGCGGAATCTTCCGTCGGCGCCCACGTCGGTGTTGTCGGCGGTGGGCTCGACTCCCTTGCGGAGCTTGGTGGTTATCTTCACCTGGAGCGTGTATTCGGTGACGTCCGGCACCTGGTACACCGTGGCCCGCGTCCGGGGAGCGACGGGGTGACGGACTTCCTTCGTCTTGGTGGTCTGCGAGACCTCCTCGTAATTGAAGGAGGCGGACAGCGCCGTCTTGACGGGGTTTTCGAACCAGCTCCGGTCTCCGGACAGGCCGATGGTGAAGCCGAGCTTTCTGGAGTTCATGACGGATTCGTTGCTCACCGCCGTGGACTCGGTGGAACCCCGGTTGGTGAACTGGAAGAGCCTCCGCCATTGGTCCTTGACCACGTCCGGATCGGCCTTCTTCGACCCGACCACCTTCACCTCGCAGAGCCCTTCGGTGGCTGGGAACACCTTCTGGTCTATCTGCCAAGGGCTCGGGGCGACGAGCAGCGCCCCGTCACCGCCGATATTGACGCCGGCCGCACGCTGGGGGTCGCAGAACGACTTCATGAGCTCACCGACCTTGGCGGTGTTCTGCGGGGCCTTGGCGTCGTACACAACGATCGGCGACGGGGCGGCGACCGCCGGGGAACTCACCAGAAACGGCAGGACGAGTGCACCGCCGGTGGCGGCGAGCAGCTTTGCATGACGGCTACGAGACATGGCACTCCCACTGGTTGAATTTCATGTTCACCAGCGAGTGCGGACACAGCATTCCCAAGAGTGGCCGCACTCGAACACCGGGTGACTTCGGCGGCATTTGAAGCGGATTCGGCCGCCTTGACTGGACACTCTGTCATAAAGTTCCAACAAAGCAAAGGTAATGCTGAGGTCAAGCCGTACCGTTCGGTGCGGTTACCCGACGCCCCGTCGGAGTGACCCCGCTCCGACATATGACCGCCCCGGCGACAAACCGGCGAACCCCCCGGCACGTTCTTCGCAATGGCTCAACAGGACCTTCTACGGAAGCTCCTCGCGGACAAGCGCGCGGGCGAACGGCTCGCCCATCCGCCGCGCATGGGCCATCCGCTCGCGCACCTCGGCGATCGTCCGGGGGCGGTAGCCCGGGCCGGTACTGCAGCCCATGGGGAAACGGACCCCTGCATCGAGCAGGACGGCCAGGACCCGCCAGCCCGCCCTGTCACGCCTGGGCGGTGGCTGGAATGCCGCCCCGACATGGATCAACGCCCCACCACAGCGCGGGCAACTCCGTTCGTCGGCGTCGTACGGAGCAGGAAAGCGCTGCTTGTACGACCTGCGGCAGGGCAGGCAGACGAACGAGGTCTTCGCAGGAGGCACTGGACGAGCCTATGGGCGGGCCTTCGCCACGCCCAGCGAATTGGCACCCCGGAAGCCGCATCCATCCAGCCCATGACAGGTGTCAACGCACACCGGTGACCCACCTGGGAGCCCTTACCACCGCCCGCCCCGCATGCCGCGGTCACGACCCGGGTGCGGGTGGAGCGAGCAACACCCACTCACGGCCGGTCGGTTCACGCCCCACGCACCCCATCGTGATCTTCCCGCAGGTGATCTTTGAAGACGGGGATGCAGGACCTGCACAATCGCAGGATGACTGACATCGTCCAGGCCGCCTGGCACAAGATCCTGACCACTGCCGGCGAGTCCGCCCGGCCACATGGCACGCCGCTCCCGGGTCTCTTCACCGAGATGGTACGGGTGGCGTACGCCGAGCCGCAGCTACGTCGGCTCTACCCATGGACCGGTATGTGGGAGCTGCACTTCAGCAGGTGCACGGAGATCCGCTACACGTGGGACATCCCCTATATCGGCACTCTGGGAAACGGCCGGTACTACGTGGAAGGACCGAGTCGAAACAACCCGCGGATCGTCGAGACGGACAGCGCACAGGCCGCCGTAGCGGCGGTCGTCGAGCGCCTGCCACCACATTGCGGCCCCGCCTTCGTCGGCAGCCCGGACGAACTGGCTGCTTACGAGAGGGCACGGGAAGGCGGGTAGGCACAGTCCCGGCGGCACGACAGAATCTGCCGAATTGCCGGAGTGCCGGCCCGGATCGAGATCGGCAACAGCCTTCGCAGGCGGGCCCTGGCTAGGGTGTCCCATCGAAGGTGTCGGGCACGTGGTGGCTCAGGTCCGGCAGGAACGCCGGGTCCGCGGGGGCGTGCAGGCGGAACTCCGCAATGGTGAATGGGCATCCCTCGCGGGCAAGTTGAACCAGTGCTGCGAGACGGTGGTTGCCGTCCAGGATCACTACGGCTTCCCGCGCGTCCGGGGCAGACGGTTCGACGCGTACCGGATAAGTGGCGATCAGGACTCTGATGTCTTTGCCCTCGACTTTTGCGGCGTAGTGGCGGTGCAGATCCTTGATCCGGTCCCGGCGCTCTCGGCCGAGGTAGCACGATGTTCCCTCGGCCAGGCTGGCGAGACTTATGGGACGTGCTTCGGGGTGGTCGTATTCAGTCTCGGTTCCGTCACTGCGGGTGTACCAGACGGTGAAGTACGAGGCCAGGGCAGCCGGATCGGTGACCTGGCGGGTCAGGTGCTCCACCCATACCGCGTTGCCGTTGGGCGGGGCGAGCCGGGCCAGTGCGTTCCAGTCGAGCAAGGTCCGGATACGGTTCTGGCTCTGGGTGAAGTGGCGACGGAATACGGTGAAGAGGACCTCTCCCTGGGCCAGTTCGAGGATCCTGCCTTTACATGAGTTGATGTCGTCGATCCAAATCGGCCTCATGGCCGATGCCCCCTTCAGGTTGTGCTCCGCGGACTTGAGGAGTTCCTCCATGTTCTCCCGCAGGTACTCCCAGTCGGCGTCCGACCACGTTGCGCGCGGCTCCAGCGATGACCCCAGCGCATCCCCGAGTACACGCACCATCCGGACAGCTGCCCGCAGGTACTCCTCTTGCATCGGCACCCGGGCCAGCGGCACCAGCGCCAGCCCGGCCCGGCAATCCAGTACGGCACGGTGCGCCGCCTCCGAAGTGCACTGGTCGCGCAGCCTGGCATCAGCGACCCTGAGGGCAGCGATCTTCTCGGTCAGCTCCAGATCCGCCAGTGCCTCTTGTACACGCGTCTGACGACGGGCCAGGAGGATACCGACGATCACGGTGGCCAGGGCCCCCAGCACGACGTTGGACAGCCAGTCCGACAGGCTCCATCCTTGGCCTCGCCCCCGCAGCACAGCGTCCGACCCCGCCGCGACGATCACCAACAGGGCCAGCGGTACCCCGGTGGAGGTGATCTGTTTCAGTCGAGCTCTCCCCATGATCCCCCCACGTCGCCTTCCATCAGGTCTGTGTACGTGAGGACAAGGTAGGAACCCGTGCATACGGTGAACAGGAGAGGACCAGCCTGCTGCGCCTCGCCTGTCCCCGGCCACGCCCACAAGGCCCTGGCGGCGCGGAAAACTGAAGCGGCGACGCTTCCCAAGGAGGCGTCGCCACGTGAGCACCGGCTCAGAAGCCGCAGAACGGCGGGATGATGTTCTTGTGGGCCACCCAGCCGCGGGTGCCCTTGGCCAGGCCGCCCCTGCTCTTCGCCTTCAGCTGGACGTAGTCCCAGCTGCCGGACTTCTTCAGGATGCGGATCGGGTCCTTGAAGTACAGCTGGCCCTTGACCGCGCTCTTCGAGCTCGCCTTGGCGCGCAGCCGGGTGCCGTCGGTGTAGATCGCGGCGTTGTCCGCGTGGCACTCCTTGGCGGCCGCGGTGACGGCCCGCGGGGCCGGCGCGGTGGCGGCCTGGGCCGGGACGGCGATGGCGGCGGTGCTGCCGATGAGGGCGGCTGTGGTGAGTGCGAGGGATATGCGTCGCACAGTTCCTCCGTTGATGATGCTTGTGGTGCGGCGGGTGCCGCGCGAACACCTTAGATGCTGCCCCGGCGCAGGTGGCCCGAAGGCCGTCAGACGACATCCCAAGACACATGCGCGTAAAGCCGCTCCAACTGCCCCAGCAGTTCCGCTTCGGTGGCGAAGCGCACGTCGTCGATCCGGGAAACCGGGGCGATGCCGTTGGAGTTGGAGACGAACGCCGCGTCGAAGCGGCCCACTTCGCCCAGCGCTACCCGCCGCTGCCGCCACCGCAGGCCCGTCCGTTCCAGTTCCCGCCGGAGCAGCAGCATGGTGATGCCGTCCAGCGCGGGGGCGTCGGGCCAGACCACGGTGTCGCCGTCCAGGAACCCCACATTGGTGATGGCCCCCTCGGCCACCGCGCCGTCCGGCCCGACCAGCAGCGCCTCGTCGAACCCTTCGGCGGCCACCCGCCTGAGGTGGTACGCCTGCCCGAACACCCCCACGTGCTTGAGGTGGGCCTGGGGCCGCAGATAGGGGACGCTGCGCAGGCTCTGCGGAGCGGACGGCTCGGGTACGGGGGGCCGCACCACGACCGTGGTCTCCGGCCCGGCGCCGGGGTCGGGGGCGTAGACGTACACCCGGAGCGAGGCGTCACGCGTTCCGGCCCCGGCCAGACCCTGCCGGACGCGCTGCCGTACGAGCCCGCCGTCCAGCCCCTCGCCGAACAACTCCCGCGTGGCCGCGTCCAGCCGGGCCAGATGGAGATCGAGCCCCCGCACCCGGCCGTCCCGGATCTGCATGGCGGTCATGTGTCCGTAGCCGCCCATCAAGGTCGGGAACATCGGGTCGGTCGCAGCGGCATGGCCGTTGACCTGCACGTAGGGGGTGGAGAGATCAACCATGGCGGCCACCCTAATGTGACGCTCGGGCCTCATCACACGCAGGCGTGGAGGGCCGACACCGCGCCTTTCCGGCCAAAACCCCACAGAGCGCGATAATCAGAAAATTCTTCCCGAAGGCCGCCTCGTGATTCCCTGAGTTCCCGGCCCGGCTCATTGGTCTGCCGACACCGCGCCGCCGCCGAACCCAGCTGCCACAGAAACTCGATCACGCACCAACCAGGTTGACTCACGCCCGAGTTACCTCCCGCCCGAAAGCCCTGCCAGCATCGACGTGCAGGCGGTGAACCTCGCCGCCGCCGAGGCGGAAATCCCCAGGAGGCCGCAGTGGCCACTGTCACCCACTTCCACTACGAGTTCTCCGACGGCAACGGTTTCGCGCCCGGAACATCCCGGGGGTTCTTCTTCGGCCCCTACGGGTGGAACCAAAGTGCCGTCCTGGTCAATGCGCACCCGTTCGACGCCTCCGGATCGGACCGCACCCTGGTCGTGACCGAGGTGCGACGCCGCACCACCCCCGACCAGTTCGTCGAGATCATCGTCCAGAACACGGGGCGCGACACCATGTACATCTGGTACGTGGAACTCGGCCTCATCTCGCCTTGACGGGAACGGGGAGAGAAATGCGAGCCTTCGTCACCTATGACCGCAGCGGACGCGTAACGGCCCTGGCTTCGTACGCCGCCGACGCCCCGCCGGTGACCTTCGCACCGGACGCGGGCCAGCGAGGCAAGGACATCGAGTTGCCGGCGGAGTTCACCGCCACCACCCACGCTACCGAAGAACAGCACTTGGAGGCCTTGGCCTCGCTCCGCATCGACGCCGACTGACGTCCTGCGGACGCTGGTCCGGGAGGTCGGTGCGGCCGGGCGGTACCTGGTTCCAGGTGCGCCCGGTGTGTGGACTGGCACGATACCGGGGTGCATCGCGGTGGTCCTCCGGCTCCGTCGGCTGCGGCCCGCTCCGGCGGCCGGGCACCTGCCGGTGGTCCACGGCGACCTCAAGCCGGACCATGTCGTCTTCCCCGACCGTGCCGACGGGCGGCCGGTCTTCCTCGACCCGGGCCTGGGCCGAGGACGGCTCCAGACCGACCCGGCCAAGCTGATCTCCCGGACCGTGCTCGGCCTGATCGCCTCCTCCCCGGACCTGGTGACGGCCCGGACGACGGCGACCGGGATCGAGGAGTTCACCGACGTCCTCACGGCCGACCTCGCCCCGGACGAGCGGGCCGAGTGGCTGCGGTACTTGATGGTGCTCTGGCTGATGGACACCACCAACATCCTCAGCACCTACCTGACCTGCCCACCTGACCTGCCTCTGCCCGAGCACGCGGGAAGGCTCACCGCCCGGGCGGAGACGGTGTGCGGCCTGTTGGAGATCACAACCGCCGGACTGATCGCCGGGGCGGACCCGCAGGCTGCGTGGCGGATCGCGCTGGCAGACGTCGTGAAGGCGGCGAACCGGTGACGGCGGTGAAGACCGGTGCGATCGGGGTGATCGGCGCCGGGGCCGTCGGCCAGAGCGTGGCCATGCTGCTGGCGGCCGGAGGCTGGTGCGAATCCGTTCATGTCGTCTCCCGCAGCGGCATCTCGGCCCGGGCCCTGGTGACCGATCTGGAGGACATGTGCCAGGTCATCGGTTCCCCCGTCCGAACGGTCCACGCCGCCGACCCGGGTCGGCTGGTGTCCTGCGCAGCGGTGGTGGTCTGCCCCCGGGCCGAATTCGTCAACACCCACCGCACCAACGTGCGGATGGCCGGGCTGAAGGCGAACGCCCCTGTCATCGCCGCCCTGGCGGCCGCGCTGGCCCATTTCCAAGGGCTGGTGGTCATGGTGACCAACCCTGTGGACATCATGACCCGTCTGTTCGCCGAAGTCTCCGGCTGCCCTCGCGTCTACGGGGTCGGCTCGAACACCGACACCGCCCGTTACCGCCTCGCCCTCGCTCATCTGCTCGACGTGCCCGCCGAGGTCGTGGAAGGGCATGTGATCGGCGAGCACGGCGACCAGGCGGTGGTGTGCGCATCGGCCACCCGCGTGAACGGCCGCCCGGTCGCTGTGCCGGTCGAACGGGTTCGTCGCGAGCTGGCGGACCGCCCGGCCCGGATCAACTCAGGGCTCGGCCGCACCCGCTGCGGCCCCGCCGGCGCTGTCGTCGCTGCCCTCCGCGCCGGCCTCGGCCTGCACGACGCGGTGGTGGAACTGTCCGTCGACCACACGGGCCGGTGGATGGGAATCCCCTTGCGTTTCACCGCCGGAACCCCAACCGTGTGCCTCCCCCGGCTCGATGCCGGCGAGACCCGCCAACTGGTGGCCGCGGACGTCAAACTCCGCGACGCCTACGATCCGCTGGCCCGCCTGCACGTCCCCGCACGCCCCTCGCGGAAGGAGAAGACCCCAGTGACCAGGACCGCTACCCGCATCGCCACAGCCGTCCAGACCGTGACCGTCACCAGCAACACGCCGGTGGTCACCGAATGGGCCCGCCGGTACTTCGGCCCTTGGTGGAACGCCACCAGCGTTACTCCGGACGCTGACTCACAAGTGATCGCGGACGTCAGTCCCGGCCACGTCACCGAGATCGCCCGGCGCGTAGCCGACCACCCGCACTGCGAGACCGTCTACGCGAACTCGGGCATGCTCTTCCAGCGGGACGACGACGGCACCATCCTGGCCTCCCAGCCCGACGACAAGCTCGCCTACCGGGCCAGGCCCGGCGACCCCCTGCACATCTACGGCTGCGACGACGTCCCCGTCGCCCTGGCCGCCGCCCGCCTCACCCGCGAGGTCCTCCGCGGCCGACTGGCGGCTGACGGCTGGTCGATCCTGCACGCCTCTGCCGTCGTCCGCGACGGGCAGGCCGTGCTGACCCTGGGCGACAAGGGTGCCGGAAAGACCACCGTGGGGCTCCTGCTGGCCCGGGCCGGCTGGCAGTTGCTGGCCAACGACCGTGTCTTCATCCGCCGCGAGGACAACCGGCTGCGGGTCCTGCCCTGGCCCTCCGCCGCTGCCATCGGCCTCGGCCTCCTCGCCGCCCTCGGCTGGTACGACCAGGTCCGCGACCGCGTGGAGCGCGGCGAACAACTCCACCCCACCCAGCACCAGAAGGTCACCGACGCCCTCCTCTCCGGCAGCCGTACACCCCGGTGGAAGACCTCCGGCAAGGAACTCAAGCCCCAGTTCTTCCCCGACCAGCTCCACACCTGGCTCGGCCTGCCTCTGGCCACCGAAGGACACGCCGCCCGCGTTCTCTTTCCCCGGATCACTCCTGGCGCCGAACCCGCTGTCCTCGACGACGACCGCAGCGCGCAGGCCGGCGACTTCTTCACCGCGAGCACCGAAGACCGCTATCCCGACGTCTTCGGCCTCCTGCCCGCCGGCCTCCCCGGCACCGAACCCCTGCTCGCGCTCCTCGACGAACTGCCCCGCCACAGCCTGTCCCTCGGGCATGACGTGAACGCGAACACTGCCCTGTTGACCCATATCGCCAGCACGACCATGTGAACGGGTTCCCGGCACGAGGGCCGGACGAACTGTCCGGCCCTCGCCGTGTACCAGCCCAGCTCCGAGTCCCGGCCGGCCCACCTGGCACCGCGTGACCGAACGAGACCTCATCACCAACTGACCGAAGGACCAATGGAACGAGCGCAGTTCGTGGCTGAAGACATCGTTCCCCCGGCGCAGTCAGCACGCCTACGATCACCCGTCACGAACATCCGAATGATCGAAAGGGCAGGGCGATGGCGCAGCGGTTGACCCAGCAAGAGTTTGAAGTTTTGGTCTCCTATCATGGCTTCGGAATGCAAGAATCCGACGAGTCCTTCGTGTCCGTCGAATACCCCGACGACACCGAGTTCGGTGTCTTCCTCCAGACGTTCCAAGGCCGACTGGACCTCTCCAGTGCCGCGCACACCCACATCGCGCCTCTAACGGTCGAAGTGTGGGACGGTACCCCGGAGCCGAATACGAGCCAAAACTGGGAAGAGACCGAGGAAGCCACACTGCACACGACAAGCGGCGAGT
Organism: Streptomyces sp. AV19; assembly: GCF_015999245.1. Taxonomy (GTDB): domain Bacteria; phylum Actinomycetota; class Actinomycetes; order Streptomycetales; family Streptomycetaceae; genus Streptomyces. Next base: position 926,125 of record NZ_JAEAMR010000022.1, read on the forward strand.
TGGCCGTCTGGGACGGCACAGGACGCGCTGATGCCGACGTCATCCGCCTCGGAGGCAGCGGAGGCACCTGGCAGGTCCGGGCGATGTCATCGGGGCGCCGGGAAGCGGAACGTGTCGAGTACGAGACGGGCGACTCCGTGAGCGGCATCGAGAAGTACCTGGTGCAGTTCTGGCCGGCAGCCCTCTGACGAAAGCAAGGGGCGGCCTTGACGACCGCCCCTCATCGCTGATCGATCTTGACTATGAAGGCGTCGTCATTGCCTTCGAGGATGCGGTACTTGGCGAAGAAGCTGAGCAGGAGCGCACCTCCCGCACCATTCTCTTTCTTGATGACCGGCTGCACCGAGAAGTTGTTCACGGGAGTGTTTCGGTCGTAGTCATGCTGCGCAGAACCTTCATAGGTGGCAGCAAAAGGGAACTCATCGCAGTCGTACTTGTTCCCTTGGCTGTAGTTTTTCCCGAAGTACTTGCGGCAGTTCTTCCTGGCGGCCTCTCTGTTGTCGTCGTTCCTCTTCCTGTCGAGGTTCCGGTGCAGCGGCTTCCGGAGGTCTTTGCCCGGGACGTCCTTCTTGGCGTTGGGCGGCTGTGTTCCCTTGGGGTTGGTGAATGCCTTCTTGATGTGGGCAGCGGCCCCCTTCTCAGGCGCCCTCGGGCTCGTGCTGTAGTGCAAGGTCGAGATGTAGGAGAAGCTCGCCGCACCGCGCCGCGCGGGCTTCCCGCCTCCGGTGGAGTTCTTCAGGGTTCTTGGCCGCGTCCCACTTGGGTGCGAGCAGAGGGAACTGAGATGTGCCGCCTCCGGTATAGGGCTTCGGGAGTTCCACCTTGACCGTCGGCGCATAAACCGCTTGCACCAGGTCCGCCGGCCCGGAGCCATGCCCGGCGTCAACATACGCGGTGTGGAGGAAGTGCGCCGGCTTCATTCGCCGCAGGTCGTCGAAGGACCGCCCGCGCGGCATGTTGCCGCCGTTCTTGACCTTGGCACTCGCGGGCCAGATCTTCTTGATCTGGTAGTTGATCCTGAACATTTGCCCGGAAGTCGGCGGGGTCTTGGTCACCGCGAAATCGGTGACGTCGTAGTCGAACCGGATCTCCCGGTCGGTGTCCTTCGCCACCGAGCCGCGGATGTAGAACTTCAGGAAGCTGCTGCCGACCAGTTTCTTGTTCTTCCAGTAGGTGACTCCGATGCCCTTGCCGGTGCAGGCGGCAAATCGGGACTTGACGTAGAAGGGTGCACCCCCCTTCAGGTTGTCCTGGCACTCCTTCAGCGACATGGAACGGGGTGGGTCCGGGTAGTCGATCTTCTTTGCCGCAGCGGCCTTTGCCGCTGGCACGGTGAAGGCCGGCGCAGCCGACGGCTCCTTGGCCTTGGGCGCGTACCGCGCGGCAGGACCCACGGTCTCTTGTGCAGTTACGGCGCCTGCGGCGGCTCGCGCCGCTGCCTCCAGCCGCGCAGTGCCCGATCCGTCCCGCAGTTCGCCGAACGATGGGGCCGGCGTGTCAATGGGTACGACGTAGGTCTCGGCCCGCAGTTCGTCGTTGTTCGGGTCGGCGGCAGTGGCCGCCGAGGACGGGATCAGCAGGGCCATCGCTGTGGCGGCGGCCACTGCGCCGGTTATTCGTCTCGCCGGGCTTGCGAATTTCAAGGTACTCCCTGAGCGTCTCACCGGTGAGTCATGCACTCACCGGCCGCCCATGACACTGGAGAGAACACTTGTGGCGCACGCACTTCCAGCCCCGGATGGCCGGATGTTGTCGAGGAACGGCGCGTAATGGATCGATTGTTCATCGCGCTGGACGTGCCAGGGTTCCCCCGGGTCGTTCCCGTACAGTTGGGATAGCTCCGATGGACGGTCCCGCCAACGCCCCATGCGCTACGCGCAGTCAGAGCAGAGCAGTGCGGCCCGGAACCCCGGGCCGCACCCCGCTCCTCACCCCCGATTCAGCCCACCGTCCAAGCCCGCCAGATGCCCACGCAACCCCGCGACGTCAGCTGGAAGCGGTCGAAGTACTGGGCGAGTTGGTCGCGGAGGTCGTCGTAGTTGTCCTCCTGGTTGTGGAAGGCGCCCTGCTTGTTGAGCCAGTTCATCGTCCAGCGGCCTCGGGTGCTGACGGGGATGCCTGAGGAGAGGACGGTGGCGCCGAAGACGACGCCGCCGGGGCGGACCACGGACGCGGCGTGCTTGAGGGCGATGCCCTTCTCCTTGATGCTGCCGGGGACGCAGTGCAGCAGGTAGCTCATGCCGACCGAGTCATAGGTGCGCTCGGGGAGGGGCAGGGGCTCCAGGACGTTCGCGCGGAGCGTGGTCACGTCGTAGCGGCGGAGGCGGTGGGCCGTGTGGGCCAGGGAGTTGGGGTTGAGGTCGACCAGCGTGATCTTCGGGTCGGCCACGGGGAACGTGGCGTGGTCGAGGAGGTAGCCGGTGCCGACGCCGATCTCCACGTGGTTGGCCCCGAGGCACGTGTCGTACATCTGCCGGGAGACGGCCGGCGGGCAGTGCCAGGCCAGCGGCGCGGTGCCCCGGAAGACCGCGAGGTCGTAGAGGTTGAGGAACGACTTCGTGTAGCCGGACTGCCCTTCGATGACGGCTTGGTCGAGGAGCTGGTCGGTGCTGGTGTCAGTGGTGGTGGTCATCTTGTTCCTGTCGTGTCGGGACATCGTGTCCGTCGTGTCCTCAGTGGAGGCCGTCGAGCCAGGCGTGTACCGACCGCAGTGCGGACTCGCCGTGCTCACGGATGATCGAGAAGTGGCTGCCGGCCGTGTCGACGGCGGTGTGCGGGAGGGGCCAGTGCGGCCGCCAGTCCTCCGGTGCCGCCTCGAAGGGCGGCTCGGTGGCGCGGACGAGGAGGGTCGGGGCGTCGATGTCCTGCGGGGTCCAGGTGCGGAAGAGGCGCGCGTAGTGGGCCATGGCGGTCAAGTACGCGTCGTCGTGGGTGCCTTCCGTCCACAGGACGTCCTCCCGGGCCCCGTCGATGTGGGCGTGGAGGTGCGGGAGCATCGCGCTGTCGGGGCGGTGGCTGTCCAGGAGGACGACGGCCGCGGGGGCCGATCCGCGCTCCTGGAGCGCGGCCGCGGTGGCGTGGGCGATCCAGCCGCCCGCCGAGTAGCCGACCAGGACGGCCGGCCCGCCGTCGGCGCACTGCTCCACGCTGTCCGCCTGGAGGCGGGCCAGCGTTTCGACGGACGACGGGAGCGGCTCCTGCCAGCTGAACCCGGGGGCCGGGAGGACCCAGATGTCGCGTTCGCCCCCGGACGCGGCGGCCAGCCGCGCGTACTGATGGGCCCCCGAGCCACCGGCGAACGTCGGGAAGCAGATCAGCTTCGCGCCCTCGGCCCCGCGCGCGAGGCGGACGTGCGGGACGCGGAAGCGCTCCTCGGGCGCGTCGAAGGTGGGGCGGAACTCCGCGACGCGGAGGACCAGTTCCTGGAAGTCCTCGCCCCGGCCCAGCTCGCCGGCGCGGGCGAAGAGGGGTGCCAGGGTGGACGGTCCCGCAGTGGCCCCCTCTTCGGAGGCCGCGCCCGTCGTCGTCCACTGTCCGGCCAGGTGCCGGGCCAGGGCGGTGACGGTCGGGTACTGGAAGACGAGGGACGGGGCGAGGCGGAGGCCGGTGTCGGCCCCGAGCCGGTTGCGCAGGTCCACGGCCGTCAGGGAGTCGAAACCCAGCTCGGGGAGCGGTGTTTCGTCATCCACCGAGGTGGTGCCGGCGAGCCTGAGCACCTTGGCGACGTGGGCGCGGACGAGCCCCGCCACGATCTCCGTCCGCTCGTCCTCCGCCGCCGCGGCCATGCGCTCGCGGAACTCCCGGCCCCGTTCCGTACGTCCCGGACGCGCGTCGCCCTGCGGCCGGGCCGACACCCCGGACAGCTCGGGCCAGTAGCGCTCGTGCTGGAAGGCGTACGTGGGCAGCTCCACCAGGTGCGCGCCGCACTCGGCGAGCATCGTCTCCCAGTCCACCGCGACGCCCTTGACGTGCAACCGGGCCAGCGCGGCGAGGAGTTCGCGCTCGTCGGGGACCGGCAGCACGACGACGTCGTCCCCGTCCGGTACGTGCTCGGCGGCCGGAAGGGCCCAGTGCTCCGGGGAGCGCAGTTCCTCCTGCGTGACGGGGCGGCCCGTCCGGCCGGAGACGACGGGGACGGCCGGCGGGTGGACGGTCAGCTTCCCGACGACGTCCTCCGGGCGGTCGGCGGCGACGAGGGCGACCGCGTCGGCCAGGGACAGGGCGCCCGCGCAGTGCGCTGCGGCGAACTCGCCGGCGGCGTGGCCGTGGAGGGAGCCGGGGGTGACCCCCCAGTGCTCCAGCAGCCGGAACAGGGCCACTTCCTCGGTGAAGAGCGCGGCCCGGGCGAGGACCGGGTCCTCGCCCGGCAGCAGGACGTCCTTCACCGGCCGGTCGAGGTGCGCGGCGAACGCGGCGGCGACCTCGTCCACGGCCATGGCGAAGGCCGGTATCCGGGAGTACAGCTCCCGGCCCGCGCCGGCCTCGCCGGTGAACAGGAAGGTGACCGTGGGACGGGAACGGGCCGTTCCCCGCACCGAGTTGAGAGCTTCGCCCCCGTCCGCCACCAGCGCCAGAGCCGCCAGGGCCTCGTCCCGGTCCCGGCCGAGGACGACGGCGCGGTGGTCGAGCGCGGCCCGGGTGGCCGCCAACGAGCGGGCGACGTCGGCCGGTTCGAGGGCGGGGCGTTCCTCGACGAAGCGGCGCAGGCGGTCGGCCTGTTCGCGCAGGGCCTGCTCGGTCCGGCCGGAGAGCACCCACGGGAGGGCGGGCAGCGTGGCGACGGCGGCCGGCCCGTTCGTGTCGTCCGCGTCGTCCGGCGCCTGTTCCAGGAGCACGTGGGCGTTGGTGCCGCTGATGCCGAAGGCGGAGACGCCGGCCCGCCGGGCCCGCCCGGTGTCGGGCCACTGCCGGGCCTCGGTCAGCAGTTCCACGCCGCCGGACGACCAGTCGACGTGCGGGGTCGGGTCGTCGACGTGCAGGGTGGGCGGCAGCACTCCGTTGCGCAGTGCCATCACCATCTTGATGATGCCGCCGACGCCGGCCGCGGCGGCGGTGTGGCCGATGTTGGACTTGAGCGATCCCAGCAGCAGGGGCGCGTGGGCGGGCCGGTCCTGGCCGTAGGTGGCGAGCAGGGCTTCGGCCTCGATGGGGTCGCCGAGGGTGGTGCCGGTGCCGTGGGCCTCGACGGCGTCCACGTCGCGGCCGGTGAGGCCGGCGTTGGCCAGGGCCTGTCGGATGACGCGGCGCTGGGCGGTGCCGTTGGGGGCGGAGAGGCCGTTGCTCGCGCCGTCCTGGTTGGTCGCGGTGCCGCGGATCAGGGCGAGGACGGGGTGTCCGTGGCGGCGGGCCTCCGAGAGCGGTTCGACGAGGACGGCTCCGACGCCCTCGCCCCAGCCGGTGCCGTCGGCGGACGCGGCGAACGCCTTGCACCGTCCGTCCGGCGCCAGGCCGCCGGCCTGGCTGAACTCCACGAAGGCGCCCGGGGTCGAGAGCACGGTGGCCCCCGCGACCAGGGCGGCGGTGCAGTCGCCCTGCCGCAGGGCCTGGACGGCCAGGTGGAGGGCGACCAGGGACGAGGAGCAGGCGGTGTCGACGGTGACGGCGGGGCCTTCGAGGCCGAAGGTGTAGGCGATGCGGCCGGAGGCGACGCTCGTCGAGGTGCCGGTCATCAGGTGGCCGGCGCCGTCCTCCTCGGGGGCGGCCTTCATCAGCGGCAGGTAGTCCTGGCCGGCGATGCCGACGAACACGCCGGTCCGGCTGCCGCGGACGGACTCGGGCGACATCCGCGCCCGCTCGAAGACCTCCCAGGCCACTTCCAGCAGATGGCGCTGCTGCGGGTCCATGGCCAGGGCCTCGCGCGGGCTGATGCCGAAGAGGAGGGGGTCGAACTGGTCGGCGTCGCGCAGGAATCCGCCCCGGTCGACGTACGTCCGTCCCAACCGGCCCGGCTCCGGGTCGTACAGGCCCTCGACGTCCCAGCCGCGGTTGCGCGGCATGGTCGAGGTGGCATCCCGTCCCGAGGCGACCAGGTCCCACAGGTCCTCGGGGGAGGTGACGCCGCCCGCGTACCGGCAGCCCATCGCGACGACGGCGATCGGCTCGTCGGCGGCGGGCGCCGTGCGCGCCGGTTCGGCAGGACGGTCGCCGGTGTCGGTGAGGTGGGCCAGCAGGTGGGCGGAGAGCTTCGCGGGGCTCGGGTGGTCGAAGGCGGCGGCCGGGGAGAGGCGGACGCCGGTGGCGGTGTCGAGGCGGTTGCGCAGTTCCATCGCCGTCATCGAGACGAACCCGAGGTCGGTGAAGGGCTTGGTGACGTCGAGGTCGGCGGCGGAGTCCAGGTTGAGGACGACGGCGGCGTGCTCGCACACCGTCTCCAGGACCAGGCGCTCCCGCTCGGCGGCGGGAAGGCCGGCCAAGTGCCGCCGGAAGGCGGTGGATTCGGTCTCCTCGGCCTCCTCTTCCCGCACCGGGGCCGCGGCCTCGCGCCCGGGCGCCGCGGGGGCCGCGTCCAGCCAGTAGCGGCGGCGCTGGAAGGCGTGGGTGGGGAGGTCCACCGTGCGGCGGCGCGGCCCGAGGTGGGCGGACCAGTCGACCGGGACGCCGCGTACGTGGGCCTCGGCGACGGAGGCCAGGAAGCGCCGGAGGTGTCCTTCGCCGCGGCGCAGCGAGGCCAGCACGACGCCGTCCGTGGCGGTGTCGTCGAGGACCTCCTCGACCGAGACCGCGATCACCGGGTGCGGGCTCATCTCGACGAACGTGCGGTGGCCGGCCTCGACGAGGCGGCGCACGGCGGGGTCGAAGCGGACGGTCTGCCGCAGGTTGCGGTACCAGTAGGCGGGGTCGAGGCCGGAGGTGTCGAGCAGGTCGCCGGTGACGGTCGAGGAGAACGAGATCTTCGAGGAGCGGGGGTCTATTCCGGCGAGCAGCGGGGCGAGTTCGGCCTCCAGGGAGGCGACCTGGGCCGAGTGGGAGGCGTAGTCGACCGCGACGCGGATGGCCCGTACTCCGTCCTCCTCGGCGGCGGCCAGGAGTTCGTCGAGCGCCTCGGGTTCGCCGGAGACGACGACGGACGAGGGGCTGTTGACAGCGGCGACGGACAGGCGCGTGCCCCACTGCGCGAGGCGTTCGCGGGCCCGGTCGGCGGGGAGGGCGAGGAAGGCCATGCCGCCGCGTCCGGAGAGGCGCTTGGCGACGAGGCGGGAGCGCAGGGCGACGATCTGGGCGCCGTGTTCGAGGGACAGCGCGCCGGCGACGCAGGCGGCGGCGATCTCGCCCTGGGAGTGGCCGACGACGGCGCCGGGTTCGACGCCGTAGGACCGCCACAGTGCGGCGAGGGAGACCATCATGGCCCACAGCGCGGGCTGGACCACGTCCACGCGGTCGAGGGATTCGGCGCCGTCGGCGCCGCACACGACGTCGACGAGCGAGAAGTCGACGTGGGGTTCCACGGCGGCGGCGCACTCGTGGAGCTTGTCGCGGAAGACGGCCGAGTCGCGGTACAACTCGGCGGCCATGCCGACCCATTGGGAGCCCTGGCCGGGGAAGACGAAGACCGGCTTGCCGGGGTCGGCGGCGACGCCCTCGACGGTGCCGGGGGCGCTCCTGCCCTCGGCGAGGGCGGAGAGGCCGGTGAGGTAGTCGTCGCGGTCCGTGCCCAGGACGACGGCGCGGTGGTCGAAGAGGGTGCGCGACGCCAGCAGGGAGTGGCCGACGTCGGCCGGGGAGAGCTCGGGGTGGTCGAAGACGTGGTCGCGCAGCCGGGCCGCCTGCTCGCGCAGTCCGCGGGCGTTGCGCGCGGAGACGGCCCAGGGCCAGGGGGCGGGGCCGCCCTGGTCGCCGGCCTCCTCGGCGGCGGGGGACTCCTCGGACGCGGGGGTCTCCTCGGACGCGGGAGTCTCCTCGGCCTGTTCCAGGATCAGGTGGGCGTTGGTGCCGCTGATGCCGAAGGAGGAGACGCCGGCCCGGCGCGGGCGGCCGGTGCCCGGCCAGTCGCGTGCCTCGGTCAGCAGCTCGACCGCGCCCGAGGCCCAGTCGACGTGCGGGGTGCGCTCGTCGGCGTGCAGGGTGGGCGGCAGGACGCCCTTGCGCAGCGCCATCACCATCTTGATCACGCCGCCGACGCCCGCGGCGGCCTGGGTGTGGCCGGTGTTGGACTTCAGCGAGCCGAGCCACAGCGGTTCGCCGTCGGCGCGGTCCTGGCCGTAGGTGGCGAGCAGGGCCTGGGCCTCGATCGGGTCGCCGAGGGAGGTGCCGGTGCCGTGGGCCTCGACGGCGTCCACGTCGGACGCCGCGAGCCGGGCGTTGGCGAGGGCGGCGCGGATGACGCGTTGCTGGGAGGGGCCGTTGGGGGCGGTGAGGCCGTTGGAGGCGCCGTCCTGGTTGACGGCGGAGCCGCGGATGACGGCCAGCACCGGGTGCCCGTTCTTCCGCGCGTCGGACAGCCGCTCCAGGAGCACCATGCCGACGCCCTCGCCCCAGCCGGTGCCGTCGGCGGCGGCGGAGAACGCCTTGCAGCGGCCGTCGGCCGCCATGCCGCGCTGCCGGCTGAACTCGACGAACATGCCCGGTGTCGCCATGACGGCGGCTCCGCCGGCCAGGGCCATGCCGCACTCGCCCTGCCGCAGTGCCTGGACGGCCTGGTGCATGGCGACGAGGGACGCGGAGCAGCCGGTGTCGACGGTGACGGCGGGGCCTTCGAGGCCGAAGGTGTAGGCGAGGCGGCCGGAGAGCACACAGGCGAGGAAGCCGGTCGAGTAGCCCTCGAGGTTCTCCCGGGACTCGCGGACCAGGTAGGCGTATTCCTGGCTGCTGGTGCCGACGAAGACGCCGGTCCGGCTGCCGCGCAGGGCGGACGGGGTGATCCCGGCGCGTTCGAAGGTCTCCCAGGAGACCTCCAGCAGCAGGCGTTGCTGCGGGTCCAGGGCCAGGGCCTCGCGCGGGGTGATGCCGAACAGGCCGGCGTCGAAGGAGGCGACGTCGTCGAGGAAGCCGCCTTCCTTGGCGTAGGTGCGGCCGGGGCGGTCGGGGTCCGGGTCGTAGAGGCCGTCCAGGTCCCAGCCCCGGTCGTCGGGGAAGGGCGTGACCGCGTCCTGTCCGGTGACGACCAGGCGCCACAGGTCCTCCGGGGAGCGGACGTTCCCGGGGAAGCGGCATCCCATCGCCACCACCGCGATCGGTTCGGCGGCGGCGTCCTCCAGTTCCTTGAGGCGGCCGCGCGTCTCGTGGAGGTCGGCGGTCACCTTCTTGAGGAAGTAGCGGATCTTGTCATCCGTAGCCATTTCAGAAACCACCTCGTGTCGAAGTCATCGTCGTCCCCTCGCATCCGGGATGCGACACGGGGTCAGGAGATGCCGAGTTCATTGCTGATGAAGTCGATGACTTCGTCGTCGGTCGCCGCGTCGAGTTCGTCGGCGACGGTCGTCGTGTCGTCCTGTGCGTCCGTCTCCCCGCCCCACTGGAGGGCGAGGGCGCGCAGCCGGGCCGCCACCTGTGCGCGTCCGTCGTCGTCGAGGGGGGTGGCGGCGAGTCCCGCGGCCCAGTCGTCGAGGCGGGCGAGGAGGGGGTCGGCCGGCGAGCCGAGGCCGGCCAGGAGCGCGGTTTCGATGCTGTCGGTGAGGGCGGCCGGTGTCGGGTGGTCGAAGACCAGCGTGGCGGGCAGGGTCAGGCCGGTGGCGGCGTTGAGGCGGTTGCGCAGTTCCACGGCCGTGAGGGAGTCGAACCCGAGGTCCTTGAAGGCACGTCGGTCGTCGATGCCCTCGGGCGTCCCGTGGCCCAGGACCAGGGCGACCTGGCCGCGCACCAGGTCCAGGACGGCCTCGTGGCGTTCCTCGGGCGCGAGCGAGGCCAGGCGGGCGCGCAGCGCGTCGGCGGCCGGGAGGGGTCCGGTCTCCGGCGCGGGGACGTGGACGAGGCCGCGCAGCGGGGCCGGGAGGGTGCCGCCCTCGGCGGCGGCGCGCAGGGCCTTGGTGTCGAGCCGGGCCGGGAGCCAGACCGGCCGGCCGGCGGCGAGGGCCGCGTCGAAGAGGGCAAGGCCGTCCTCGGTGGACAGGCCGGTGATGCCGGAGCGCTTCATGCGGTCCAGGTCGGCCCGGTCCAGGTTGGCCGCCATGCCCGCGGTGCCGGACCACATGCCCCAGGCCAGGGAGGTGGCGGGCAGGCCGAGGTCGTGGCGGTGGGCGGCCAGGGCGTCGAGGAAGGCGTTGGCGGACGCGTAGTTGGCCTGGGCGGCGGCGCCGAGGGTGCCGGCGACGGAGGAGCAGACGACGAAGGCGGCGAGCTCCCGGTCGCGGGTCAGCTCATGGAGGTGCCAGGCGCCGTCGGCCTTGGGCCGGAAGACCGTGTCGACGCGGTCGGGCGTCATGGTCTCCAGGACGCCGTCGTCCACCACTCCGACCGTGTGCACGACGGCGGTCAGCGGGTGCTCGTCGGGCACCGAGGCCAGCAGGTCGGCGACGGCGTCGCGGTCGGCGCAGTCGCAGGCCACGACGTCGACCGTGCGCGCGCCCGACTCCCGTAGTTCGGCGGCCAGTTCGGCCATTCCCTCGGCGTCGGGTCCCCGGCGGCTGGCCAGCAGCAGGTGCCGCACCTCGTGGGTGCCGACCAGGTGCCGCACCAGGTGCGCGGCGACGCCTCCGGAGGCGCCGGTGACCAGGACGGTGCCCTCGGGGTCCCAGGCGGGGGGCACGGTGAGGACGATCTTGCCGATGTGCCGGGCCTGGGCGAAGTGGCGGAAGGCCGCGGGCGCCCGGCGGACGTCCCACGTCGTCACCGGGGCCAGCCGGAGCTTCCCGTCGGCGAAGAGCGCGAGGAGCTCGGCGAACATCCCGGCGATGCGCCCGGCCCCGCCGTCCATCAGGTCGAACGCGCGGTAGGCGACTCCGTCGTACGCGGCCGCGACCTCGTCGGCGTCGCGGATGTCGGTCTTGCCCATCTCGACGAACCGGCCGCCCGGCCGTACGAGCCGCAGCGAGGCGTCCGCCATCTCCCCCGCGAGGGAGTTGAGGACGACGTCGATGCCCCGGCCGCCGTCCGCCGCGGCGAAGCGGGTCTCGAACTCGCCCGTGCGGGAGGAGGCGAGGTGCGCGTCGTCGACGCCGAGCGCGCGCACGGCGTCCCACTTGGCGGGGCCGGCCGTCGCGAACACCTCGGCCCCCAGGTGCCGGGCGAGCTGCACGGCGGCCATGCCGACGCCGCCCGCGGCCGCGTGCACCAGCACGCGGTCCCCCGGCTGCACCCCGGCGAGATCCACCAGGCCGTAGTAGGCAGTGAGGAAGGTGACGGGGACGGACGCGGCCTGCGGGAAGGACCAGCCCTCGGGGATCCTGGCGATCAGGCGGTGGTCGACGGACGCGACCGGGCCGACGCAGCCGTCGGCGATCCCGAACACCCGGTCGCCGGGGGCGAATCCGGTCACGTCCGGCCCGGCCTCGGTGACCACGCCGGCGATCTCGCCGCCCAGTGCCCGCTGGTCGGGCACCATGCCGAGCGCCATGACGACGTCGCGGAAGTTGAGCCCGGCCGCGCGCACGGCGACCCGGACCTGTCCCGGCGCGAGCGGGGCGGCGGCCTCGGGGAACGGGGTGAGGGCGAGGTCGTCGACGGTGCCGCCGCCGGTGAGGTCCAGGTGCCACGCGCGGGTTCCCGGCGGGGGTACGAGGGTGCCGGACGGGATGCCGCGGGCCAGCCTGGGGGTGAGCACCCGGCCCTCGCGGAGGGCGAGTTGGGGCTCGTCCCCCGCCAGGAGCCGGGGCAGGGCGGCCGTCGAGCCGGCGTGCCCGTCGGTGTCGGCCAGGACGAAGCGGCCGGGGTGCTCGGCCTGTGCCGAGCGCACCAGCCCCCAGACCGCGGCGGCGGCCGGGTCGGCGACCGGCTCCCCGTCGGCGACGGGCACGGCGCCGCGGGTCACCAGCGCCAGGCGGGCGGAGCCCAGCCGGTCGTCGGCGAGCCAGGACCGGAGGACGTCGAGGACGCGGGCGGTCAGGGCGCGGGCGGCGGCCGCGCGGTCGTCACCGGCTCCGGCATGGCAGGGCAGGAGCACCAGGTCCGGCACGGGCTCGCCGGAGTCGAGGGCGGAGCCGAGCGCGCCCAGGTCCGCGAAAGCCGGGGTCGCGAAGGCCGGGGCCGACAGGGCGGCGGCCAACTCGTCGTCCCCGAGAACGGCGCAGCTCACGGCCGCCGGGGCGATCGTGGTCTCGACCCAGTCGAGGCGGAAGAGGGTGTCGTGGGTGCGGCCCGCGCGGAGCTGCTGGGCGGAGACGGGGCGGCTCACCAGGGAACCGACCGACGCGACCGGGGTGCCGTGTTCGTCCCACAGGGCGAGGGAGACGGTGTCGGTCCCGGTCCGGGTCAGCCGCGCGCGCAGCGCCGGGGCGCTCCCGGCGTGGAAGGACACCTCGTGCCAGGAGAACGGGATGCGCACCTGCGCGGCGTCGGCCTCGCTGTCGAGGAGTGCGGTGTGCAGCGCGGCGTCGAGCAGCGCCGGGTGGACGCCGTAGCGGTCGGCGCCGGAGCGTGCCCCCTCGGGGAGCGCGATCTCGGCGAACACCTCGTCGCCGAGCCGCCAGGCGCGGGCAAGTCCCCGGAACGCGGGGCCGTACGCGAAGCCGTCGGCGGCCAGGCGCTCGTAGAACCCGTCGAGCGGGACGGGTTCTGCGCCGGAGGGCGGCCAGGCGCCGCCGTGGCCGGCGGGCGCGGGGGCGGTCTCCGGGGCGAGGACGCCGCGGGCGTGGCACGCCCAGGGGTCGTCCGCCCCGGCGTCCTCGGGCCGGGAGTACACGCCCAGAGGACGGTGCCCCCGCTCCCCCGCCGGGCCGACCCGCACCTGGAGGTGGACGGCGCCCCGCTCGGGCACGGCCAGCGGCGCCTCCTGGGTCAGCTCGGCGAGCCGGCCGCAGCCGGTCTCGGCGCCGGCGCGGACGGCCATCTCGACGACGGCGGTGCCGGGGACGAGCGCGGAGCCGAGGACGACGTGGTCGGCGAGCCATGTCTCCGTCCGCCGCGCCAGCCGCCCGCTGAGGGCGACGCCCTGGGAGTCCGCGAGCTCCAACGAGGCGCCGAGCAGCGGGTGTCCGAGCCCGGCGAGGCCGGCCGAGGCCACGTCGGCGTCCTGGGCCGGACGGGCCCAGGGGAAGCTGCGGCGCCGGAAGGCGTAGGTGGGCAGGTCGGCCCGGCGGGCGCCGGTGTCCGCGAAGAACCGGTCCCAGTCGACCCGGACGCCGTGGACGTACGCCTCGGCCACCGCGGCGAGCGCGGCGTCGGCCTCGTGCCGTCCGCCGCGCGACACGGCGGCGGTCACGGCGCCCGGTTCTCCGGCGAGGCACTCCTGGGCCATGGCCGTCAGCGTCCCGGAGGGTCCGACCTCCAGGAAGGTGTGCGCCCCTTCCGCGACGAGCCGTCGTATCCCGTCGTGGAAGCGCACCGCCTCGCGGGCGTGGCGGACCCAGTACGCCGGCGAGCACAGCTGGCCGGCGGTGGCGATCTCGCCGGTGAGGTTGGAGACGACGGGGATGCGGGGCGGGTGGAAGGTGAGCTTCTCCGCGACGCGGCCGAACTCCTTGAGCATGCCGTCCATCTGCGGGGAGTGGAAGGCGTGGCTGACCCGGAGGCGTTTGGTCTTGCGGCCCTGGGCCTTCCAGTGCTCGGCGAACTCCAGGACGGCGGTCTCGGCACCGGAGACGACCACCGAGGCCGGTCCGTTCACGGCGGCGACGGACAGTTCGTCCGCGTGGTCCGTCACCCACGGCAGGATCTCGGCCTCGGTGGCCTGGACCGCGACCATGGCGCCGGCGCCGGGGAGTTCCTGCATCAGCCGGCCGCGGGCGGCGACCAGGGCGCAGGCGTCCTCCAGTGACAGGACGCCGGCGACGTGCGCGGCCGTCAGCTCGCCGATCGAGTGGCCGAGGAGCAGGTCGGGGGCGATCCCCCAGTGGGCGAGGAGGCGGTGCAGCGCCACCTCGTGGGCGAACAGCGCGGCCTGGGTGTAAGCGGTGCGTTCCAGCAGCGCGGCCCCGGGCGTGCCCTCGGCGGCGAAGAGGATCTCCCGCAGCGGCCGGTCCAGGTGCCGGTCGAAGTGGCCGCACACCTCGTCGAGCGCCTCGGCGAACACCGGGAACGCCTCGGTCAACTCACGTCCCATGCCGGGCCGTTGGCTGCCCTGGCCGGAGAAGAGGAACGCCAGGCGGCCGTCGCCCACCGTGCCGCGGACGACGCCGGGGGCGGGGCGGTCGCCGGCCAGCGCTTCGAGGCCCGCGAGGAGGCCGTCGCGGCCGTCCGCCCACACCACGGCCCGCTGGTCGAGGGCCGCGCGGGCGGTCGCCAGGGTGTGGCCGACGTCCACCGGCCGCAGTTCCGCCCGGTCCCGGACCTCGGTCAGCAGCCGTTGTGCCTGGCCGCGCAGGGCCTGGTCGCCGCGGGCCGAGAGCACCCACGGGATCCGGGCGGGAACGACGGCGCCGGGGTCCGCCTCCTCGTCCTCCGGGGCCTGTTCGAGGATCAGGTGGGCGTTGGTCCCGCTGATGCCGAAGGAGGAGACGCCGGCCCGGCGCGGGCGGCCGGTCTCCGGCCAGTCGCGGTTGCCGGTCAGCAGCCGGACGGCGCCGGATTCCCAGTCCACGTGCGCGGAGGGCTCGTCGATGTGCAGGGTCTTCGGGAGCACCCCGTGCCGCAGGGCCATGACCATCTTGATGAGGCCGGCGACGCCGGCCGCGCCCTGGGTGTGGCCCAGGTTCGACTTGATGGAGCCCAGCCACAGCGGCCGGCCGGCCGGCCGGTCCTGTCCGTAGGTGGCCAGCAGCGCCTGGGCCTCGACGGGGTCGCCGAGCCCGGTGCCGGTGCCGTGCGCCTCCACGGCGTCGACCTCGTCCGCGGGGACCCGGGCGGCGGCCAGGGCGGCGCGGATCACCCGTTGCTGGGAGGGGCCGTTGGGGGCGGTGAGGCCGTTGGAGGCGCCGTCCTGGTTGACGGCGGAGCCGCGGACGACGGCCAGCACCGGGTGCCCGTTCTTCCGCGCGTCCGACAGCCGCTCCAGCAGCACCAGGCCGACGCCCTCGCCGAACCCGGTGCCGTCCGCCGCCGCCGCGAACGCCTTGCACCGTCCGTCCGGTGCCAGCCCGCGCTGCCGGCTGAACTCGGTGAAGACGCCCGGCGTCGTCATCACCGTGGACCCGCCGGCCAGCGCCAGGGCGCACTCGCCCTGCCGCAGCGCCTGGACGGCCTGGTGCACCGCCACCAGGGACGCCGAGCAGGCGGTGTCCACGGTGACGGCGGGGCCTTCGAGGCCGAACGCGTAGGCCAGGCGCCCCGACAGCACGCTGGCCGCGTTGCCGGTCATGTGGTAGCCCTCGGCGCCCTCGGCCACGCCGACGCCGCTGCCGCCGGCCACGAAGAGGGACCCGACGAAGACCCCGACGGGCCGGCCGCGCAGGGACTCGGGGTCGGTGCCCGCCCGCTCGAAGGTCTCCCACGCGGTCTCCAGCAGCAGCCGCTGCTGGGGGTCCATCGCGCCGGCCTCGCGCGGGCTGATCCCGAAGAGGTCCGCGTCGAACTCCGCGGCGCCGTCGACGAATCCGCCTTCGAGGGTGTACGTCCGGCCGGGCCGGTCGGGGTCCGGGTCGAAGAGGTCCTCGGTGTTCCAGCCCCGGTCGGACGGGAAGGGCGCGATCGCGTCCGTCCCGTCCGCCACCAGGCGCCACAGCTCCTCCGGCGACGCCACGCCTCCGGGATAGCGGCATCCCATCGACACCACCGCGACGGGCTCCTGGTCCGCCGCCTCGGCGGTGCGCAGGCGCTCACGGGTGTCCAGCAGCTCGGCGGTCAGGCGCTTGAGGTAGTCGAGCGTCTTGGCGTCATTGGTCATGTCGAACGTGCTGCCCTTCGAAGGAGATTCGGGCGAAGGAGGTGGAGGCGAAGGAGGTGGAGGCGAAGGAGGTGGAGGCGAAGGAGGTGCGGGCGAAGGAGGCCAGGACCTCCGGAAGGAGTTCAGGGCCTCGTGAACCCGCCGTCGAGGGCGCCGGATCCCCGGTGGTTCACCATCGGCCCGGCGTCACGCGCCGAAGCGCAGCGGCAGAACGTCCGGCCCGGCGACACCGAGCTCGTGACGCCAGGTGATCTCGCCGGTGATCCGCGGCGGGTCCAGGAGGGAGGGCAGCACCGCGAGGGCCTCGGCGAGTTCGACCTTGGCCAGCGCCGTGCCCAGGCAGAAGTGCGGGCCGCCGCCGAACGCGATGGCCGGGGCCTCGCGCTTGACGGTGATGTCGAAGGTGTCGGCGTCGGCGAACACCCGCGGGTCGCGCTGCGCCGCGTGCGCGCACATGAAGACGGGGGTGCCGTTGGGGATGCGCACGCCGTTGACCTCGAAGTCCTGGGCGGCGATCCGGGTGGCCGTCACGGGCAGCGTGGGGCTCCAGCGCAGCACCTCCTCGACCGCCTGGGGGGCCAGCTCCGGGTTCTCCCGGAGCAGCATCCACTGGTCGGGGTGCTGGGCGAAGTCCACCATGGCCAGGGCCAGTTGGTGGAGGGTGGTCTCGTACCCGGCGACCAGCACGGTGGCGACGAGGGTGCGCAGCTCGTAGTCGTCCAGGACGCCGTCGTGGAAGGCGCGCACGATGTCGGAGGTCAGGTCGGTGCCCGGGTCGGCCTTGCGCTTCTCGATCGCGGCCACCAGGTAGTCGAACATCCGGCCGAGGCCCTGCTCGACCTTGGCGAGCACGTCCCGGTCGTTGGAGAGGGCCAGCCCGAGGTTGGTCTCCATGGACAGGCGGCCGACGGCGTCGTAGTCGTCCAGGGGGAAGCCGAGCAGCTGGCACATGACGAGGGCCGGCAGCGGGTGGGCGAAGTGCTGCACGAAGTCGAACTCGCCCGAGGGCAGCTTGGCGGCCAACTCCTCGACGGTGGAGCGGACGAACGGCCGGACCTCGGTGATCCGGCGGGGGGTGAACGGGTGGGTGGCCAGCCCGCGCAGCCGGCGGTGGTCCGCGCCGTCCAGGCTCTGCAGGAAGTCGACCATGAAGTCGCGCACCGGGCCCTCGGGGGTGCCGACCGTCTCCACCAGGCCGCGGAAGCCGGAGATCAGCCGCTTGTCGCGGGCGAGTTGGTCGGCCTCGGCGTAGCGCAGCACGAGCAGGGCCAGCGGGGTGCGGGCGACCCAGGACTTCTCGCGGGCCTCGGCCACCGCGGGCGAGTCCCAGGCGAACTGCGGGTCGGTGAAGTCCAGGTACGGCAGATCCGCCCAGGACGGCTCAAAGTGAGCGGTGGTCGACATGTTCGGTCCTTCCCTCGGCGTACGGGAGCGAGCTGCCGCCCCGCATTCTGTGCGACGAAACTTGATGCGATCTTGGAGCCCGTGGGGGCACGGGCTCCGCGGCGGATCACCGGGCGGCCGCCCGCGGGCCGGCCGGTACGCCGGCTCCGTCCAGCAGGCCGTGGGCCCGCACCAGGGCGTGGCCCTTGAGGAGCACCTCGTCGAACTCCTCGTCCGGGTCCGAGTCGAGGACGATGGCGCCGCCGGTGCCGATCACCGTGCCGGAACCGGAGGTCACGGCGGTGCGGATGACGATGTTGAGGTCGGCGCCGCCGGACAGCCCGAAGTAGCCGATGGTGCCCGAGTAGATGCCGCGGGCCTCCTGCTCCAGCCGGTCGATGATGGCCATCGTCCGCAGCTTGGGGGCCCCGGTCATCGAGCCGCCGGGGAAGCACGCCCGGACGCAGGCGACCGGGTCCACGTCGTGCCGCAGGCGGCCGCGGACGGTGGTGACCAGCTGGTGCACCGTCGCGTAGGTCTCGGTGACCATGTAGGCGGGGACCTCGACGGAGCCGACCTCGCAGACCCGGCCCAGGTCGTTGCGGAGCAGGTCGACGATCATGAGGTTCTCGGCCCGGGTCTTGGAGCACTTCGTCAGCGAGGCGCGCAGCGCCTCGTCGCTGACGGGGTCCTTGCCCCGGGGCGCGGTGCCCTTGATCGGCTTGCTCTCGGCGACGCCGTCGGGGTCGATGCGCAGGAACCGTTCCGGGGAGGAGCACACGACGCTCACCTCGCCCTGGCGCAGGAAGGCGCCGTAGGGCGCGGGGTTGAGGCGCCGCAGCAGCAGGTGGTAGCCGAGCGGGTCCTCGACGGCCGGCAGGTGGATGCGGTTGGTCAGGCAGATCTCGTAGCTCTCGCCGCTGTGCAGTTCGTCGAGGCAGGCGCCGATGTCGCCGGTGTACTCGGCGCGGTCGCGGGCGATGCCCCGCTCGGACGGCGCGGGGGCGGCCGGGGCGGTCGCGCCGGCCGGGGCGGGGTCCGGCAGGGCGCGGGCGCGCCGTGCCGTCTCCGCGACCCAGGCGCGGGCGGCGGCGGTCTCCTCCTCGCCGGTGGTGGTCACGGCCAGGACGTAGGTCTTCTCCTCCAGGTGGTCCACCACGACGAGGCGGTCGGCGAACGTCCAGACGGCGTCGGGGGTTTCGGCGGTGTGGGCGTTGGGGCTTCCGCAGTCGCCCTTGAGCTCGTAGCCGAAGTAGCCGACGTAGCCGCCGTTGAGGTCGAAGGGGAGGTCCGGGGTGGTGAGCCGGCGGGCGCGCAGGCGCTGCTGGAGGACGTCGAAGACGGTGCCGGGCTCGGTGTGTTCGCCGGTGGCGTCGCGGACCGTGACCTCGTTCCGTCCGGTGCGGTAGGTGAGGGTCTCGGCGAGGGGGCCGGAGTCGTCGCCGAGGAAGGAGAACCGGGCGCCGCCGATCCCCGGCGCGCTGCTGTCGAGCCAGAAGCAGTCGGCGCTCGCGGCGAACAGCTCGGTGAACAACGCGGCGGTGTCCACGGCCCGTTCGACGACCTCGACGACCGGGCGGAGCTCCGGGCCCTCGGCGGGGGCGTCCTCCCGGGCGGCCCACCGCGCCCGCTCCACGGGCGCGGCGGCGTATCCGGAGCCGACGAGTTTGGCGAAGTTCTGCAGGAGCTGGGCTCCCCACTCGCTGGCTATGGACTCCGGGTGGAACTGCACGCCCCAACGGGGCAGGGTGCGGTGCCGCAGCGCCATGACGGTGCCGTCCTCGGCCCAGGCGATGGCCTCCAGGTCCCCGGGCAGGGGTTCGTCGGCCTTGAGCGAGTGGTAGCGCACCGCCGTGAAGTTCTGCGGCAGTCCGTCGAAGAGGTCCCGGCCGCTGTGGCGGACCTTGGCCAGGTGGCCGTGCCGGGGTATGCCCTCGACCACCTGCGCGCCGTGATAGTGGGCGATCGCCTGGTGGCCCAGGCACACGCCGAGGACCGGCACGTCGTGCCAGCGGTCCAGGACTTCCTGGCAGAAGCCGAGGTCGGCCGGGTGCTGGGGACGGCCCGGGCCGGGCGAGATCACGACGCAGTCGAACATCGCGGGGTCGAGCTGCGGCCAGGACGGGTCGTCGTTGACGAGGACCGTGGGTTCCTTGCCGTACACCTCGGCGATGAGCTGGAACAGGTTGTAGGTGTAGGAGTCGTAGTTGTCGATCAACAGCACACGCATCGGGGCGCCTCCCTGTCGGGTGCGAGCGGGGGTCGGCCTACTTGCCGAGCTGGTCGTCGAGGAGGTCGAAGACCTCTTCCAGGGAGGCCGCGGAACGGAGCTGTTCCCTGGCCTCGTCCCCCTCGCCCGGTGTCGCGGGGGGCGGGGTCGCCGGGTCCTCGGCGGCCGGCGCCGACGGCGCGTCGGGGACGAGCCGCGTGCGCAGGTACCGGCCGAGGGCGGCGGGGGTGGGGTGGTCGAAGACCAGCGTGGCCGGCAGGCGCAGTCCCGTGGCGCCGTTGAGCCGGTTGCGCAGTTGCAGGGCGCGGAGCGAGTCGAAGCCGATGTCGGTGAACGTGCGGCGTTCCCCGACGGTCCGCGGGTCGTCGTAGCCGAGCACGGACGCCACGTGGGTGCGGACCAACGTGAGCAGCTGGGCGTCCTGTTCGGCTTCGGAGAGCCCGGCGAGGCGGTCGGCCGGCGAGTCGCCGCCGGGCCGCGCGTCCTCGGTGCGCGCGGTGGCGCGCCGGGCCGGGGTGCGGGCGAGTCCGCGCAGCGGGAGCGGGACGTCGTCCGGGGCGCCGCCCCCCCGGGGGGGGGGGGGGCGGGGGGGGGGGGAGACCCCCCGGGGGGGGCCCGCGCGGGGCCCGGGGGAAACGGGGCGGGCCCGGGGGGGGGGGGGCGGCGGGGCGCCCGGCCCGGCGCGGGGGGGCGCGCCGGGCCGGGGTGCGGGCGAGTCCGCGCAGCGGGAGCGGGACGTCGTCCGGGGCGCCGCCGCCGAGGGCGGCGGTGTCCAGGTGCAGGGGGAAGACGACCGGGTCGTCGCCGGCGCGGGCCAGGTCGAACAGGGCGAGTCCCTGGTCGCTGGAGAGCGGCTGGACGCCGGACCGGGCCATGCGCCGGATGTCCGCCTCGTCCAGGTCGCCGGTCAGCCCCGACCGGGCGGCCCACAGGCCCCAGCCCAGGGCCAGTCCCGGCGCTCCCGCGCCGCGGCGCCGCTCCACCAGGGCGTCCACGAAGGCGTTGGCCGCCGCGTAACTGCCCTGCCCGGCGGGGCCGAGCACGCTGGAGAGGGAGGAGAACACCACGAGCGGCACATCGGTTCCGGCGGTGAGCTCGTGCAGGTGCCAGGCCGCGTCGGCCTTGGGGCGCAGCACGTGGTCGGCGCGCTCGGGGGTCAGCGAGGTCAGCACGCCGTCGTCCAGGACGCCGGCCATGTGCACGACGGCCGTCAGCGGGCGCTCCGCCGGGATCGAGGCCAGTGCCCCTTCCAGTACGGCGCGGTCGGCCGCGTCTCCGGCGATCACCAGCAACTCGGCGCCTTCGGCGCGGAGTTCCTCGGCGAACTCGGTCACGCCGTCGCCGGTGCTCCCGGACCGCGACACGACCACGACGTGGCGGATGCCGTGCGCGGTGACCAGGTGACGCACCATCAGGCGGCCCAGGACGCCGAGCCCGCCGGTCACCAGCACCGTTCCGTCGGTGCGCCAGGCCGTACCGGCCGTGGGGCCGTGGGCCGTCACGCGGGCCAGGCGCGGGACGAGCAGGGCGCCGTCGCGCACCGCGATCTGCGCCTCGCCGCTGTCGAGGGCGGCGGGCAGGGCGGTGCGGGACGCGTCCCGTCCGTCGAGGTCGACGAGGGTGATGCGGTCCGGGTTCTCCGACTGGGCCGAGCGGACCAGTCCCCACACCGCGGCGAGGGCGGGGTCCGGCGAGGATCCGACGGCACCGCGCGTGAGCACCACCAGCCGCGAGCCGGCCAGCCGGTCGTCGGCCAGCCAGTCCTGGACGTCGGCCAGGACGCGGTGGACGGCCCGGTGCGCCGCGGTGATCGTGTCGGTGTCGTCGTCGGCCGGGGGCTGGGCGAGGACGACGACGTCGGGGGCGCCGCCGTCCAGGCCGGCCCGCAGGCCCGCAAGGCCGTCGTGGCGCTCGTACTCCGCGCCGGGGTCTCCGTCGCCGATCCAGGCCCGACGCCCGTTCCGGTCGCGGGTTTCGGGCCGGGTGAGCGGCTGCCACTCCAGGCGGAGCAGCGCGGTCCCGGCCGAGGCGGCGGCCCGGTGCAGGGCCTCGGCGGTCACCGGGCGCATCCCGAGGGAGGCGACGGAGACGACCGGGCGTCCGGCGGGGTCCGTGGCGGCCAGCGACAGGGAGTCCGGTCCGGTGAAGCGGATCCGGGCCCGCAGCCGGCCGGCGCCCGCGGCGTGCAGGGCGACGCCGTTCCAGGAGAACGGCAGCCGGGTCACGTCCTCGTCGGCGGCGGCGCCGGGCAGTCCGACGAAGGCCGCGATGTGCAGGGCCGCGTCGAACAGGGCGGGGTGCAGGCCGTAGCGGCCGGCGTCGCCGCCGCTCTCGGGGAGTTCGGCCTCGACGTAGACGTCCTCGTCGAGGCGCCAGCCGCGCCGCAGGCCCTGGAAGGCGGCGCCGTAGTGGAGTCCGGTCTTGGCCAAGGTGCGGTAGCAGTCGTCGAGTTCGATCTCCTCGGCGCCGGCGGGCGGCCAGGTGCCCGGGAGGTCCTCGAAGCGGTCGCCGGCGCGGGCGAGGGTGCCCTCGGCGTGCCGGGTCCACGGCTCGTCGGCGGGGGCGTCGTTCGCCCGCGAGTGCAGGGTGACGCCGCGCCGCCCGGACTCGTCCGGTGCGCCGATGGCCAACTGGACGCGGATCGTGCCCTGTTCGGGCAGGATCAGCGGGGCCTGGAGGACGAGCTCCTCCAGGACCTCGCAGCCGGCCCGGGCGCCGGCGTGCAGGGCCTGCTCCACGAGGGCGGTGCCGGGCACGACGAGGACGTCGGCGACGCCGTGGTCGGTGAGCCAGGGGTGGCTGCGGGCCGAGAGGGTCCCGGTGCAGAGCGTCCCGCCGTCCGGCAGGGAGATCGTGGCGCCCAGCAGGGGGTGGTCGACGCCGTCGAGGCCGGCCGACGCCAGGTCCGCCTCCGGGGCGGCCGCCTCCTCCAGCCAGTAGCGGCGGCGCTGGAAGGCATAGGTCGGCAGGTCCACGGGCCGGGGGGCGGCGTGGCCGAAGGCGGGCGAGAAGTCGACGGCGATGCCGTGCGCGTGGGCCTCGCCGACGGCGGTCAGGAAGCGTGCGACGCCGCCCTCGTTGCGCCGCAGCGAGTCGAGGGTGACGGCGTCGGCCGCCAGGTCGTCGGCGGTCTCCTGGACGCCGACGGTGAGCACCGGGTGGGGGCTCATCTCGGCGAAGCCGGTGTGGCCGTCGTCGATCAGCCGGCGGACGGTGCGGTCGAACTGGACGGTCTCGCGGAGGTTGGTCACCCAGTACGCGGTGTCCAGGGCCGTGGTGTCGATCGGCTCGCCGGTGACCGTCGAGTAGAACGGGACGCCCGCGGAACGGGGTTCGATGCCGGCCAGGGTCTCCAGCAGGGTCTCGCGGATCTCCTCGACCTGCGCCGAGTGCGAGGCGTAGTCCACGGGGATCTTCTTGGCGCGCACTCCGTCGGCGGTGAACGCCTCGACGGCCTCGTCCAGTGCCGTGGGGTCGCCGGAAATGACCACGGAGCGCGGCCCGTTGACGGCCGCGACGGACACGGCGCCGTTCCACCGCTCCAGCGCGCCGCGCACCCGGTCGACGGGGGCGGCGACGGAGACCATGCCGCCCCGGCCCGACAGCACCCGCAGGGCCCGGCTGCGGACGGCCACGATGCGGGCGGCGTCGTCCAGACAGAGGGCGCCCGCGACGTGGGCCGCGGCGATCTCGCCCTGCGAGTGCCCGACGACCGCGGCCGGCTCCACGCCGAAGGACCGCCACAGGGCGGCGAGGGAGACCATGACCGCGAACAGCGCGGGCTGGACGACGTCGACGCGCTCCAGGGTCGGCGCGCCGGACTTGCCGCGCAGCACCTTGGTCAACGACCAGTCGACGTAGGGGGCGAGGCTCTTCTCGCAGGCCTCGATCGACTCGCGGAACACCGGTGAGGCGCTCATCAACTCGGCGGCCATGCCGGGCCATTGGGAGCCCTGTCCCGGGAAGACGAAGACGGGCCGGTCGCGGTCGGCCGCGGTGGCGAGCGCCACGCCCTCGGGCTGGCCGCCGTCGGCGAGGGCGGCCAGGCGGGCCATGGCCTCGGTCCGGTCGGCGGCCACGACGACGGCGCGGTCCGGCAGCGCGGCGCGCGTCGCGGTCAGCGAGTACGCGACGTCCGCGTCCGGGACCTCGGGGTGGGCCGCCAGGAAGTCCCGGATCCGTCCGGCCTGGGCCCGCAGGCCCGCGGCGCCGCGTCCCGAGAGCGGCCAGGGCAGCGGACGGGCGTCGCCGCCGGTGGCCGTCAACTCGGGCTCCGGCTCGGGCTGTTCGAGGATGACGTGGGCGTTGGTCCCGCCGACGCCGAAGGAGGAGACGCCCGCCCGGCGGGGGCGGCCGGTCTCCGGCCAGTCCCGGGCCTCGGTCAGCAGCTCCACCGCGCCGGAGGCCCAGTCGACCACCGGTGTCGGCTCGGTGATGTGCAGACTGCGCGGCAGGACGCCGTTGCGGATCGCCATCACCATCTTGATGACGCCGGAGACGCCGGCCGCGGCCTGGGTGTGGCCGATGTTGGACTTCAACGAGCCCAGCCACAGGGGCTGTTCCGCCGGGCGGCCCTGGCCGTAGGTGGCCAGCAGCGCCTGGGCCTCGATCGGGTCGCCGAGCCGGGTGCCGGCGCCGTGCGCGTCGACCACGTCCACGTCCGCCGTGGACAGTCCGGCGTGGGTGAGCGCCTGGCGGATCACCTGCTGCTGGGCGGGGCCGTTCGGGGCGGTCAGGCCGTTGGACGCGCCGTCCTGGTTGACCGCGGAGCCGCGCAGCACGGCGAGGACGCGGTGCCCGTTGCGGCGCGCGTCGGACAGCCGCTCCAGCACGACGACGCCCACGCCCTCGGACCAGCTGCTGCCGGCCGCGTCCGCGGAGAACGAGCGGGCCCGGCCGTCGGGGGCGAGGCCGCGCTGGCGGCTGAACTCGATGTAGCCCCAGGGCGTGGACATCACGGTGGCGCCGCCGGCCACGGCGAGCGAGCACTCGCCCTTGCGCAGCGACTCGGCCGCGAGGTGCATGGCCACCAGGGAGGACGAGCAGGCGGTGTCGACGGTGACCGCGGGGCCCTCGAAGCCGAAGGTGTAGGCGAGGCGGCCCGAGGCGACGCTGGGCATGCTGCCGACGACGCGGTAACCCTCGGCGCTCGGCGGCACGTTGCGGATCCGGGCGCCGTACTCGCTGTACATGAGTCCGACGAACACGCCGGTGCTGCTGCCGCGCAGCGAGGTCGGGTCGAGCCGGGCGCCCTCGATGGCCTCCCAGGTCGTCTCCAGCAGCAGCCGGTGCTGCGGGTCGATCGTCACGGCCTCGCCGGGGCTGATCGCGAAGAAGTCGGCGTCGAAGTCGGGGGCGTCGTAGAGGAAGCCGGCGTGCCGGGTGACCGTCGTGCCGATGTGGTCGGGGTCCGGGTTGAACTCGACGTCCCAGCCGCGGTCGGTGGGGAACTCGGAGATGGCGTCCGTCTCGGAGCGCACCAACTCCCACAGGTCGTCGGGGGAGTTGACCCCGCCGGGGAGCCGGCAGCCCATGCCGACGATCGCGATCGGCTCATCGGCCGCCGCGCCGGTGCCGGCCGCGGGCCCGGGGGCGGCGTCCGCGCCGAGCAGCAGGCCGGTCAGGTGCTCCGCGAGGGCGCGGGGGGTCGGGTAGTCGAAGACGACGGTCGCGGGGAGCGCAAGGCCGGCGGCCTCGGCCAGCAGCTCGCGCAGCCGCGCGGCGGACCGCCCGCGCACCCCCTGCTCGCCGAAGGCCCGGCCGGGGTCGAGGGTCCGGGCCTTCCCGTCCGTGGCGGCGGCGGTGTGCGTGCGGATCAGGTCCAGCAGCAGACGGTGTCGCTCCGCCTCCCGAGCGGCCACGAGCCGCTCGCGGAGCGGCCGTTCGCCTCCCTCGTGCAACTCCATCATCGCTTCCTTCCTGGCAGGGTGAGGCGGCCGGTCGTCGTGTTCTGCACTGCGCAAGGCTGGTTCTCCACCGCGTGGCTCAGTAGGGGTCCGGCTCGGTAGGGGTCCCAGGCCGCAGAGGCCCCGAGTCGTAGGGGTCCCAAGTCCTGGGGATCAGCTGTCCGTTCGCACGGGCGACCAGTCGGGCCGCTCCGGGAAGTCGAAGTCGACGGCGCCGTCCAGCCCGAGCTGCTCGACCATCTTCCGGGCGCCGGAGAAGTCGCGGACGAGCCGCTTCCCGCCGGCCGTCGACCGCAGGTCGCCCACGATCTCCTCGGCCCCGCGGATGCCCGCGGCGTTCAGTTCGAGCAGCAGCGCGGACAGGTCCTGCTCGGCGAACGCCTCCAGGGCCAGCGGCAGGCACCGCACCAGGGCGCGCTGCTGCTCGGCGTTCATCCGGGCGTACAGCTCGCGGACGACCTCGATGACGATCGAGCCGTGCGCGGTCTCGTCGCGCAGGTGCAGGGTGGTGATCAGGGAGTGCATGGGCTGGATCGTGCCGTCCCGGGCCAGCAGCGCCAGCAGGGCGTTGATGCAGGTCTCGGCCACCGCGCCCCAGACGAGGACGGCGATGTCCCGCTCCCACTTCTCCGGCATCTCCGCGAGGACACCGCGCAGCCGGCGGTAGGTGACGAGTTCGGGCTGGGGCGGCCGTTCGCTGATCTTGCGGAGTTCGCGGGTGCGGTCGATGGCGAGCATGTGCATATAGGTGTGGAAGCTCTCGTCCACGATGGACTGCTGCACGCTCTTGCGGATGAGCGGGTCGTCGCTGCCCGGGAAGACGCCGTGCATGACGAGGTCGAAGGCGGGCTCGGCGATGAGCTGCTCGGTGGCGATGACGCGCTCGTTGTAGCCGATCCACATGCCCGTCAGCACCCGCCGGCGCTGGTGCGGTTCGGCCGCGAGGAACAGGGGGTGCTCGGCGAACGGCACGATCTCCAGCGGGTAGTCCGGGACCACCGTGTCGTAGTCGGCCCACTCGTCCAGGATGTCCGCCTTGTTGACCACCGCCGCGCGGCGTGGCCAGGCGCGTACCAGCCGCCCCAGGGTGGCGCTGCCGATGCCCTCCTCCTCGATCCACCCCCGGGCCGCCCAGGTGGTCGCCAAGTGCGGCTGCTCGTCTCGCATGTTCTCTCCCGACCTCGTCGCCCGTACCCACCGCGGGCCGCTCGTCCGCCGGGCCGTTCCCGCTGTCCGAGCGCGGCTCGGCGACAGGCGTCCCGCGGTGTCGTGGCATCGTCGCCGACCGCTCTTGATGCTTTCTTGGAGACAACTTGGCGCCGGAAGATCGAGGCTTTCCGGCTTGCGATCGGGAGTGCCACTATGGGCGCCTGAAGCGAAGGCGCGGCCCCGGGCGACCGGGGCGTCCGCTGCGCACGGGGCACCTCAGCGCCCCGGCTTGCTCGCCCCTTCTCCCGGTACTCCCGTCGGAGGACACCTCATGCTCGTTCCGCTCACCACGGCCGATTTCCTCGACCGCGCCGAGGCAACGGCCGCCGCACGCACCGCACTTGTCGACGAGCCGCACCAGCCGGCCGCCGCGCTGCCCACCGCCACCTACGGCGGGACGCTGCGGCGCGTACGGGCCTGGCAGGCCGGCCTGGACGCGCTGGGGATCGGCGAGGGCGAGCGGGTCGCCGTCGTCAGCCCCAACTCGGCCCGGCTGCTGGAGCTGCTCTACGCGGTCACGGCGAGCGGACGGATCTGCGTCCCGGTGAACTACCGGCTCACGCCGGAGGAGATCTCCTACATCCTGCGCCAGTGCGACGCCTCGGTGGTCTTCGTCGACCCCGACGTCGAGGCGGCGCTGGGCTCGGTCGACGTGCCGAAGCGGTTCGTCCTCGGCGAGCAGACCGAGACCGAGGTCATGCGGTTCGGCGTCGCCCCCCGCCCCTGGTCGGAGCCGGACGAGAACGCGGTCGCGACCCTCAACTACACCTCCGGCACCTCCGCCCGCCCCAAGGGCGTCGCGCTGACCCACCGCAGCATCTGGCTCAACGCGATGACCTTCGGCGTCCACGCCCGGATCTGGGAGGGGGACGTCTACCTGCACACCCTGCCCACGTTCCACTGCAACGGCTGGGGCGTGCCGTTCCTCCTCGCCGGGCTGGGCGCCAAGCAGGTGCTGCTGCGCCGGATCGACGGCACGGAGATCCTGCGCCGGGTCGAGGAGCACGGCGTGACGCTGGCGTTCGGCGCCCCGGCCGTGTGGGACGCGGTGCTGCAGGCGGCCCGCGACTGGCCGGGCGAGATCCCCGGGCGCGGGCGGGTGCGCGTGGTCTGCGCGGGCGCGCCCGTGAGCGAACAGCTGGTCTCCCGGGTGGAGAACGAACTGGGCTGGGAGTTCCTCCAGGTCTACGGCCTGACCGAGACGACGCTGCTCACCTTCAACCGCCGCCTGCCGGGCGCCCCCGAGGACGGCGGGCTGACGCGGGCCGGCGCGCCCGCGCTGGGCGTGCGCCTGAGGAGCGGGCCGCGCGGCGAGGTGCTGGCGCGCTCCAACATGGTGCTCGACAGCTACTGGCGGGACGAGCGGGCCGACGAGGCGGCGGTGGAGGACGGCTGGTTCCGCACCGGTGACGTGGGGTCCTTCGACGACGAGGGGCACCTCGTCCTGTTCGACCGGGTGAAGGACGTCATCGTCACCGGCGGCGAGAGCGTGTCCTCGGTGGAGGTGGAGGACTGCCTCCAGGGCCACCCCGCGATCGCCGAGGTGGCCGTCATCGGCGTGCCGGACGAGCGGTGGGGCGAGACCGTCAAGGCGGTCGTCGTCCCCACCGCGGACACCCCGGTCACCGAGGCCGAGGTCATCTCCTACTGCAAACAGCGGCTGGCCCGGTACAAGGCGCCCACCTCCGTGGACTTCCGGGACGCCCTGCCCCGGACCAGCAACGGCAAGATCCAGAAGGGCCGGCTCAGGGAGCCCTACTGGGCCGGCCACGACCGGCGGATCCACTGAAATCGGTGAGATATCGGTGAGATGCCGCCGACGGCTCGCCGGGGGTCGGTTGGAGCGTCCCCCGGCGGGCCCTCAACCGCCCAGGCAGTCCCGTCCGACGGACTCGTCGCGCAGGATCCTGGCGAACAGCGACCGCAGTTCCCGCCCCGGGTCCACGCCCAGCTCCTGGGCCAGCGCCCGCCGGATGCGGTTGTACACGGCCACCGCCTCCGCCTGCCGGTCCACCTCGCACAGGGCGACCATCAGCAGCCAGCCGAGCCGTTCGCGGGTGGGGAACCGCGCGCTGAGCGCGGCCAGTTCGGCGATGGCGGTGACATAGTCGTGCCCCCAGGCCAGCTCGGCCTCCCACAGGGCCTCCATCGTCGCCAGGCGCAGTTCCTCCAGGCGTGCCGCCTCGCACACGGCGGGCTCGTAGTCGCCGAGTTCGGCGTACGGCGAGCCGCGCCACATCTCCAGGCAGGTCCGCAGGACCCGGCTCGCCTCCGGGTAGCGGCCCTCCCGCAGCAGCCGCCGCCCTTCCCGCAACAGGCCTTCAAAGCGGCGGGCGTCCACCCGTTCCGCCTCGACGGCGATGAGGTACCCCTGCGGCTCGCGCCGCAGGATGCGGTTGCGCCCCCAGGGCGGGCAGTCGGGCTCCAGCTGGCGGCGGAGGTGGGAGACGTAGCTGTGGAGGCTGGCGACCGCGTTGCCGGGCGGGCCGGCCGGCCATATCGCCTCCGTGAGCCGCTCCGCCCCGACCACCTGTCCCGGCGCCAGCAACAGCGCGGACAGCACGGCGCGTTGGCGGGCCGGGCCCAGGGGGAGGGGGCCCCCGTTCGACGACACAGCCACGGGCCCCAGGATGTTGAAGGATAAGTCGGTTGGCAGGTTCGCAACGGCATTCACCAGGGATACGCCTCTCTCGCGGGAACTGAGGGTCAATGACCACGGGTTGATCGATCGTGACGGACGGTGGCACCTTTGCCGACGGACACGGTTCTCCCCCGCGCGGACGGTGAGATTCCCTCCGCCTGTGTGATCTTCGCCATGCGGAACTCGGAGCGCCGTGCGGAACGCGGAGCGGGTCGCGCCGCGTGCCGACGGCCGGAGCGCGCCACCGCGGGACCATCGATGATGGCAACCGATCCGCCCTCCGGCATGACGCCGCCATGAACGACGCGTTGCGAGCCGACAGCCGCGCCACGCTCCAACCACGCGGTAAGTACAGGGGATTGGAGGCCGGGAGGGCCCCGGGACACGCGGATGCGCATGACACACGGCCGAATCGGAGCGCCGCCCGGCCCACCCATAACGTTCCATATGGGCCATTTGTAGATCACGGCGGGATGCTTGCACGCCACATTCCGCCCGTCCAGGGCCGGTCGGCACGGGTTGGCGCGATCCGAAGCGCCCCGAATCACCCACCGCAAGCCAAGTCACCCGCACTGGGGACGTTCGGCGTGTTTAACCCTCGATTTCCGCGCTGACCTCGCATTACCCGCGAGTACAGAGAGTGACGCGGCCGGACTCAGGGCGATGCGCCGACGAACCTCGGGGCGCATTTCGGCCATTCATAAGGTCCGACGAACCATCCCGGACCCCGGCCAAAGTGGCGCGATATCACCGCTTTAATGGCCGCATTCAGACACTCGGGGGGTGCCTGGCGGCCCGTCACATCACAGACATGACACGCCTTTCCCTCCCCAACCACCCACGTGGCGGCGTGTCCTGACCTCGACCGTCGACACGGCCATGTGGCGACCGGCCCGTCGCGCGTCCCGGCAGGCCCTCCGGCGGACCACGGCCACCCGGCGGTGCCCACCACGCGCCCGGTGCCGGCGAAGCCACGAAGGGGCCGTGGACCGCGCGACAGCCCCGCCGCGCACGGCGAACGCGCCGGTCCCGGGTCTTCTCAGGAGGCCGGGGCGTGAAGCAGGATGTGCTGCTGCGGGGAGCGTGCGAAGGGGCCGGCCACCGGCACCGGCGGTCTCGCCGGGCGGACGGCGCCGCGCCCGCAACCGCCCGGCACCGGTGCGCGCCGGCCCGTACCGCTCGTGCCGCCCGGCCGGAAGACCCGTCAGGAGAACCCCATGCACACCGCCCCGCAACTCGACGCCGTCGTCGTCGGCGCCGGCTTCTCCGGCCTCTACCAGCTGTACCGGCTGCGCGAACTCGGCCTGCGCACCCGCGTCTTCGAGGCCTGCGACGACATCGGCGGAACGTGGTACCGCAACCGGTACCCCGGCGCCCGCTGCGACGTCGAGAGCACGTCCTACTCCTATTCCTTCTCGCCCGAACTGGACCAGGAGTGGGAGTGGAGCGAACGCTACGCGACGCAGCCCGAGCTCCTGCGCTACCTCCGCCACGTCGCCGACCGCTTCGGCCTGCGCGAGGACGTCACCCTGCGGACCCGCGTCGTACGGGCGGTGTACGACGAGGAGGGGCACATCTGGCAGGTCACCACCGACACCGGGGAGACGGTCACCACCCGGTTCGTCGTACTGGCCACGGGCTGCGTGTCGGCCGTCAAGGAACCCGACATACCCGGGGTCCGCGGCTTCGCCGGCCGGGCCCTGCACACCGCCGACTGGCCGCACGAGGACGTCGACCTCACCGGCAGACGGGTCGCCGTGATCGGCACCGGCTGCTCCGGCGTCCAGGCCGTCCCGCTCCTCGCCGAGCGGGCCGCCCGCCTCACCGTCTTCCAGCGCACCCCGGTCTTCGCGCTGCCCGCCCACAACCGCCCGCTGTCCCCCGCCGAGACCGCGGAACTCAAGGCCCGCTACCCGCGGTTCCGCACTGCCCAGCGGCAGTCCCGCGGGGGTACCGTCTTCGAGCCGCCGACCCGGTCGGCCCTGGAGGCAAAGGAAGCGGAGCGCGCGGCCGCCTATGCGGCGGCCTGGGAATCGGGCCTGCTCAGCGGCCTGCTGCGCACGTACACCGACATCCTCGTCGACCCGGCCGCCAACGAGACCGTCGCCGAGTTCGTCCGCTCCAAGATCCGCGCGATCGTCACCGACCCGGAGACGGCCGAGGCGCTCTCCCCGCGCACCTACCCGTTCGGCACCAAACGCCCCTGCCTGGACACCGGTTACTACGCCACCTTCAACAGGCCCCACGTGAGCGTCGTGGACCTGGCCAGGACCCCGATCACGGAGATCACGCCGCGGGGCATCCGGACCTCGGACCGGGAACACCCCGCCGATGTCATCGTCTTCGCCACCGGCTTCGACGCCATGACCGGCTCCCAGGTCGCCGTGGACGTCGTCGGCAAGGGCGGCACCACCCTCAAGGAGAAGTGGGCCGCCGGCCCCCGCAACCACCTGGGCCTGCTCTCGGCCGGCTTCCCCAACCTCTTCACCGTCGTCGGGCCGCTGAGCCCGTCGGTGCTCAGCAACGCGGTCGTCTCCATCGAACAGCACGTCGAGTGGATCACCGACTGCATCGCCCACCTGCGCCGGAACGGCATCACCGAGATCGACGCCACCCCGCGCGCCGAGGACGAGTGGTGCGCCCACGTCGCCGGCCTCGCCGCGAAGACCCTCTACCCGGCCGTCGCCTCCTGGTACACGGGGGCGAACGTACCCGGCAAACCACGGGTGTTCCTGGCCTACACCGGCGGCCTCGACCGCTACCGGGCCGAGTGCGACGCCACCGCCCGGGACGGCTACCGCGGCTTCACCCTGTCCACCGCCACCGGCTGACAGAGCGGTGGGAGTCCCCCCGCCCGGGGGGACTCCCACCCGGTCTCAGCCCCGCACGGCCGCCGGCGGCGTCAGCGAAGCCCGGGAGTTCAGCTTCTCCGCCTCCCCCGCCGCCTTGCGGTACGCCTCCGTGACCTTCTCGATCGACTCGCCCGACGGCGCGCCCGCGGCGGCCGACTTGTTGCGGCCCACCCGGTCCATCTCACGGTTCGCGAGCACGATCGCCGAGGTCGCCTCACGGCGCTCCGCCTCGTAGGCGGCCAGCGCCTTGCCGACGTCCGGCTCGACCGCCAGGTGGTACGCCAGCACCCGCGCGTCGATGATCGCCTGCGTGCCGCCGTTGGCACCCGACGGATAGCCGGGGTGCGCCGCGTCGCCCAGCAGGGTCACCCGGCCCCGGCCCCAGAAGGGCAGCGGATCGCGGTCGACCATCGGGTACTCGAGGATCTGCTCGCTGCGGGCGAACAGCTCGGGCAGGTCCGTCCAGTCGAAGTGCCAGTCCGCGTAGTGCGGGAGCAGGTCCTCGATCGTGCCGGGGGCGTTCCAGTTGACGTCCGTGCCCAGCGCGCCGGGCTCGCCCGTCGGGACCAGGCACACCCAGTTGACGAGGGTGCGGCCCCGGTCCAGGGCCGCGCGGGAGATCTGGTACGCGACGAACTGGGTGTTCTTGTCGTCCGCCGCGATGACGACGGAGTTGCCGGGGGCGAACGAGTCCGCCTCCGTCACGCCGCGCCACATCGTGACGCCGTTCCACTGGAGCGGGCCCTGGCCGGGGTGGAGGAGGCCGCGGAGGGTGGAGTGGATGCCGTCGGCGGCGATCAGGGCCTCGGCGGAGAAGCCGAGGGGGCCGCCCGTCGACCGGTCCACGGCATGCACCCGGACCCCGTCCTCCGTCTCCTCGAAGTCCTCGGCCTGGACGCCGGTGCGCAGCGCCTCCGGGCCCAGCCGCTCGACGACCGCGTCCCGGAGCATCATCTGCAGCTCGCCGCGGTGCACCGAGTACTGCGGCCAGTTGTAGCCGGCGGCCGTGCCGCGCGCCTCGCCGAAGAGCGTGCGGCCTCTGTGGTCCGCGAAGGCGTGCTCGACGGCGGGCACGCCGAGGGCGGCCAGCTCGTCCAGCAGGCCGAGCTCGTCGAGTTCGCGGACGGCCGCGGGCTGGAGGTTGATGCCCACGCCGAGCGGCCGGATCTCCCGGGCCGACTCCAGGACGAGAGGTTCGATCCCGGCTGCGTGCAGGCTGAGGGCGGCCGTCAGACCGCCGATGCCACCGCCGACGACGATGACGTCCGCGGAGTGTGTCGTTGCCATGGTTCCTATCCAGAGCGAGGGTTTACGCGGGGGTCTTCTTCAGGATCAGCGCCGTGTTCTCGCTGGGCAGTTCGACGCTGTCCTCGATGGTCAGGCCCGACCGCGCGGCCAGGTCCCGCGTGCTGTCGAGCGTCCGCTGCCGGCCGCCGTTGAGCACGTACAGGTGCAGGTCCCACAGCGCCGGCAGCAGGCCCGTGCCGTCGTCGCGGGTGAGCCGCTCGACGACGATCAGCCGCGAGTCCTCCGACATCGCCGAGCGGAGGTTGGCGAGCAGGCGCAGACAGGGCTCCTCCTCCCAGTCGCCCAGCACGCGCGAGAGGAGGTACGTGTCGGCGCCGCCCGGCAGTTCGCCGGTGAAGATGTCGGTGACGACCAGGTCGACGCGGTCGGTGCCGACGGTCTGCTCGAAGTGCGCCTTGGCGATGGGCATGGTGTGCTCGAGGTCCACGAGCGTGCCGCGGGCCCGCGGGGTGGCGCGCAGGACCGTGGAGAGCAACTGGCCGCTGCCGCCCGCGATGTCGACGATGTGCCGGTCCCCGGAGAAGTCGATCTCCTGCGGGACCGAGTCGAAGTAGAAGTTGCTGGCCTGCATGGCCCGTTGGAAGCGGCCCGCGGCCTCGGAGTCGCCGCGCAGGTAGGGGATGAGCGGCTGGCCGTACACCTTCTCGAAGCCGGACGACCCGGTGCGGAACGCCTCCTCGGCGTGGCCCCAGGCCGAGTAGAACTCCTCGCCGTACAGCAGGCACATGTCGCGGAGGGAGTCCGGGCGGTCCCGCAGGAGTTCGCCGACTTCGGTGGTGGTGTAGCCGGGGGCCGTGTGGCCGGGGGCCGTCTCGAACACGCCGAGCAGCACCAGCAGCCGCATCAGGCGGTGGACGACGTCCTCGTCCATCCCGGTGGCCCGGGCGATCGAGGCGTCGTCGGTGTTGCCGGCGGCGACGAGGTCGGGCAGGCCGAGCCGGGCCGCGGCGTACACCGCCTGGGTGCGCCAGGCGGCGGTGATGAGGTCAACGGTGGTTCGCGAGGCCTCCGCGCCTATGGCCATGTCTCCTGAGTCCTTTGCTGTGATCATGCGTCGGGGGGTGTACGGGGTGCTAGTGGTCCGTGGGGATCCAGTCGCGCCTGATGTGCGGTGTGTCGATGCTCAACGACCGCATGTGCTCGATCGGATTGGCGTACTCACGGCTGGACTTGATCCTTCCGTCCTCGAGCGTGAAGCCGTGGA
>NZ_JAEAMR010000022.1:960807-995929 GCF_015999245.1 Streptomyces sp. AV19
CACAGCCTTCCGAGACCTCGGATTCGACTCACTCACCGCCATCGAACTCCGCAACAGACTCCACACCGACACAGGACTCCGCCTCCCCTCCACCCTCGCCTTCGACCACCCCACCCCCGCCGAACTGGCCGCGTACCTGACAACCACGCTTGATGCAGAGGACGGAACAGGACGCACCAAGGGCGAGCAGACGACGGCCGCCGCCGCTGATGAAGCCGATTCATCCGGATTCATCGTTTCCCTCTTTCAGCATGCGTGTGAGACGGGACAGGCGGCCCACGGAGTGGAACTCCTGATGGTCACCTCACGCTTCAGGGAAACTTTCAACAGGACGAATCCGCCCGCCGGCCTCATCCGGACCACTCAGCTTGCGCACGGCGATGGGAAGTCGGCCGCGCTGGTGTGCCTCCCCACAATCATCGGCCCTGACGTCCGCCACTACACAGAATTCGCCTCGCGCTTCGCCGGCATCCGGGACGTGTGGCACCTCTCCATCCCGGGATTTTTCCGTGGGGAACTGGTGCCGGCCTCCGTGGACGACATCATCGCGATCCTCGCCGACACAGTGAGCGAGCGCATGGATGGTGCCACCTACGCACTGGTCGGCCAGTGCGCGGGCGGATGGCTCGCGCAAGCTGTTACCAGCCGTCTCGAAAAGACCGGAGTCCCTCCCAAGAGCGCGGTCCTGATGGACACCTATACGTCGACCCGGGCCGACCACTTGTTCCGTACGTCCCTGGACTTGGGAATGTTCGCGAGAGTGGCGTCGCTGGTGCAGCTGGACTACACAATGCTCACGGCCATGGGTGCGTACCTCCGCCTCTTCGAGCACTGGATGCCGCAGAGCATTGCCACGCCCACCCTCTGCGTCTGGGCGCACGAACCGCCCTTCACCGACGACAACGGACAACCCCTGAAGGGTTACGAGTCACATCCGGTCTGGCCGCTTCCTCACATGGTCGCTGAAGTGCCGGGAAACCACTTCGACATGCTGGGCCCTGATCACTCCCGGACAACCGCCCTCTGCGTTCACGAATGGCTCTCGGACGTCTGCGGCGAGGAGAACAGCCGATGAGCCACCACCGAACGCTCTACTCCTGATTTCCCTTCCCGCTGAACAGCCGATCGCCCTGACCGCAACTTGATGTTGATGCACGATGCCGACAGATGCTCTGCCGTGCGCCATGTCGTTGACAACAGGGTCAAGTGGTGGGCGGTTCCTGCCGACTTCACCGCCCGGGGCCGAGTCCATGCCTTCTTCCAGTGCCAGCGGCGCCAGGCCCGACCGGGAGAAGGCCGGCGTGCGACCGCCCTTCGTGGAGGAGTTGAATACTTCTCCACGACCGTCGTGCGATGGCTCACTTCTGTACAGAGCTCCCGCCAAGCTCCTTATCCAGGAAACCACTTGGCAGGCGTCCGTCCGTCTTCCCCGTAGAGCCTCCCCGAATCCAAATTGCCCCTTTCAGGGGGACCCCCGACAGGGCTCGCGATTCCCCTGGTGGGCGGGAGGACGACCCCAGAAGGGCTGGTC
Organism: Streptomyces sp. AV19; assembly: GCF_015999245.1. Classification (GTDB taxonomy): domain Bacteria; phylum Actinomycetota; class Actinomycetes; order Streptomycetales; family Streptomycetaceae; genus Streptomyces. Next base: position 962,339 of record NZ_JAEAMR010000022.1, read on the forward strand.
CGGCGTTTTGGTTGCGTCGGTTCATGGGCATATGGGTCAACAAGTGAAAGAAACCCCGGATTCACCTTTCGTGTGGTGAGTGTCCACGGTGCCGGGATTCCGGGCCCTTCGTGCGGCGCCGACAACTTCGGTCAGTGAGGATCGGCCATGTCCCATGACGGGAAAACACCTGACGTCCTTCACCGGTCCGCCATCCTTCCGGCGTTCTCGGCATCCCCCCCTTGCCATCCGCCACCCCTCGCCGTACGACGGACGTTTACCGTGAGCGTGGCTCCCAGATGCCGAGCCGCGCGGAAAGCCCGGCACGCTGCCGTGCGCACGCTCACGCGGTGGTCGTCCGACGACACCGAGCGTCTCTTCCGCGCGGAAGTGGTCATCGGTGAACTGCTCGCCAACTCCCTCCAGCACGCACTACCGCAGGAGATCTCACTGACGCTCGTCGAGGGCGACGACGCGCTGATGGTGGAGGTCGAGGACGGAGGTGGCCCGAGCAGGCCGTCGCAACCGGGGAGAGCATGCGACGACGCGGAGTCCGGCCGGGGGCTGGCCCTGATCGCCACACTGTCGCACACGTGGTCCTGGCGTCCTGCCGCGAACGGCCGGCGCATCACATGGGCCTACCTGCCGGACACCCGCTGATCCGCCGAACACCCCGCCCAGCCCGGCCGACCCGCCCGCCCTTGTCCGCCCCGCGACCGCCACCCGCGCGACCGCCAGGCCCCATGCGGCCAGCCGGTCGGTGAAAGACCCGACCGGCTGGGGGCCTGACCCGCATCGGAGCCGGCCCGGTGCGCGGCGCGTCACGGCACGGGGCCCCGGAGCTCTTCCTGGAGCCGCGCGCGAAGCTGTTGGCGCCGTGTGATGTCCAACTTGCGGAACACCTTCGTCAAGTGTTGCTCGACCGTGCTGACGGTGACGTAGAGCTTGGCCGCTATCTCCTTGTTGGTGTTGCCGTGTGCGGCGAGGACGGCCACGCGCATCTCGGATTCGCTGAGCCTGCCCCGGGGCTTCCCCGTGTACTCGCCGTCGCCTCCACCGGGAATGATCTGGTCGCACAGGGCCTTCGCCCCGCATTCTTCCGCCAGCCGCCACGCCCTCCGGATGAGTGTGCCGGCGCGCACGGTGTCTCCTTCGGCCTGGTGGGTCCTGCCGAGATCGGCAAGGGCCCGGGCCAGTTCGAGCCGGTCGCCGCTGGCGCGGAGGGCGTCGGCCGCTTCGTCGAGCAGCCGGATCCGGTCGGCTCCCCCGACCGTCCTGGCACAGATCCGGAGCATGGCTCCGCGGACCTGCGCGCTGCTGCCACGGCTCTGCGCCATCTGCTCCCTGACCAGTTGCCGCGCCTTCGCTCCGTCGCCGAGCCGGAGGAACGCCTGGGCGGCGTCATTGCGCCACGGGAGGATCTCGGCGCGGTCCAGCCCCCAGCACTCGGCGATACGGCCCGCGTTGGTGAAGTCGCTGACGGCGGCCAGGAGGCGGTTGGTGGCCAGGTGGAAGTGGCCGCGAGCGCGCATGAAGCCGAGGCCGTAGACGCTGTGGAACAGGCCTTCCGACACGGGGTGGTTGACTTTCTCCAGGGCGTCGTCGTACCGGCCCATGGCGGTGTGGACCATGATGAGGGTGGCCAGGGGGCTGCCCACGAAGACGCTCTCGGTGCCCTGCGGCACGGCGGTCAGGGCGGCTTCCGCCTGTTGCCCGGCGTCGCGCAGTATGCCGAGCATCAGGGAGATCTCGGCCTGGACGGCAGTGAGTTCGGTGTGCCAGCCCTGCGCGTCCCGCCGCCGGGCCTCGCCGAGAAGCCTGTTGCACCAGAAGACGGCGGTGTCACAGCGTCCCGCGCGGGCGAGCGTCCGGACGGCGTTGGTGAGCAGCACCAGTGTGGTGTCGGTGATCGGGGAGTGCCGCAGGGCATGTGCCGCCGCTTCGGCCGCCGAGTCGCTCGTTCCGTCACCCGGCCAGGCCCACACGGCTGCCGCGGCCTTCAGCTCCGGGACTTCTCCCGCGGCGGCCTGCACCGCTCCGCCGGGTTCCTGCGGCACAAAACGGGCGGCGCGGGCGAGGGGAACGGGGTATTCGGCGGACGCCCAGAGGGCGGAGAAGTCACATGGGTCTCCCGGTGCCGGGCCCGCCGTCCCCCCGCGCCCGGGCAGGCGTGCGAGTGCCGTCCCCGCCTCGCCGAGGCGGCCGCGGGCGATGAGAAGCCGGGCCAACAGCGCGGTGTGCGGCGCGCTCAGCCGTCCCTCCTCCATGTCGGTGACGAGTTCGGCGAGGCGTTGTGACGCGGCCGCGTGATTGATGCGCCAGGCGATCTGGGCGAGCCTGATGCCGATCACGGCCCGCTGCCGGGCGTTGCCGGACATGCGTTCCGCGAGTTCGAGGCAGGCGGTCGCCTGCTTCGCGTCGTCCCCGGCGAGAATCTCCTCGGCGGCGTCGCAGAGGACGGAGACCGCCCAGCGGTCCTCACCGTGTCCGACTGCCAGGAGGTGGCCGGCGATGTCGAGTGCCGGGGCTCCCTCGTCGTACAGCAGCTTGGCCGTGCGCCGGTGCAGTGCCGTGCGGTGGTCGTGGGGCAGGGTGTCCAGTGCCGCGGCCGCGAGCACCGGGTGACGCAGCCGGCCCGCGTCGTCCGTGAGTCCCGTCAGGCCGAGCAGCCGAAGGTCCCATGCCGCGGCCGCGGTGTTCTGCTGGACGACGTGGGCGAGCCGGCCGGGGGACCCGGCCCCGCCGAGGACGGCGAGGGCGGCGGCCGACTCCCGGGACACGGCTCCGATGCGGGCCAGGCAGGCCAGTGCGGCCCGGTAGAAGGGCCCGCCGACGACTGGTTGCACAGGGCCTTCCGTGCAGCGCCCCGGTTCCGTGCCGGTGCGACAGCCGACCGATTCGCGGGCCTCTTCGAGCAGTGAGCGGAGCAGCAGGGGATTGCCTCCGGTGACCGCATGGTAGTGGTCGACGAGGTCGTCGCCGACGGGTTGCCCGAGAGAGGTGGCCAGGTACTCCGCGATGCCGTTCCGGGTGAGGGGGTTCAGGACGATCCGGTGGAAGCGCGGCAGGCTGAGGAAGTCGGCGTCCAGCAGGGGGGCGTCCTTGCGGACGCACGGGTTGGTGGTGCAGATCAGCAGGACGCTGCCGCTCGGCGAGTCCCGGACCGTGTGCAGCAGGTACTGCCGGGTGGCGTCGTCCACACCGTGCAGGTCGTCGACGGCGATCACCAGGTGGGAGGTGCGCGCGATGGCCTGGAAGACCGCGCAGAGGTTCCGGGCCTGTGCCAGCCTGCCGTTCTTGTCCGGCCGTTCGCATGCCGCGGTGGCCGAGTGGCCGGCCACCGGGACGAGGGGGAGGTTGCCGTCAAGGGTCTGTTCGAGGCCGGTGCGGAGGTCGTCGGGGAAGGAGCGGTTGCGGAGCAGTTGTCCCAGGAGGTCCGGGGAACTGCTGCCCGGGCCGGCGCTGCCGGCCCGGAGGACGAGGGAGCCCGATGCGGTCAGGTGCCGGACGGCCGCGCTGAGGAAGGTGCTCTTCCCACAGCCGACTCCGCCTTCGACGAGGACCGCGCCCGCTGTTCCGGGCCGGTGTCCGGCGACTGCGGAGCGGAGGCCGGTGAGGTGCTCCTCGCGTTCGACGAATACGGCGGAGTCGGTCTGGTGGCCGAACTCCGGGGCCGCGGTTCCGGATGGGCGGGGGACCGACGTATCGACGTCACTCATGGACGGTACCTGGCCTCAAGGGCGTTCGGCTCTACCGGGGACCGGACGATCGGCTTTCCGCTCGGCACGGGAGGCCGGGCGGGGATGTACGGCACCGCGCGGTCCGCCCGGTCGGTGGTGCACGGGGTCAACGGCCGACCGGGCACGGCTGCCTGCTCCCGGCTCGTGGGGGTGGGTACGTCGCTGTACCACCTGTCCAGGACCCTGCTGAGTTCGGCCAGCAGTTCCCGGATGGTGCTGACGGACTCCTTCACGGCGGAGTCCCCGGCGTCCGGCTCCCCGACGGCATGCTCCTCGCGGGCGGGGGGCCGTGTGGCGCCGTCGGCCGGTGGGACGGTGTCCAGCAAGGCGTTTTCCATTGGGCTGGTCATGGTGGTTCCGTACTCTCACGACGGACGAAGGGGGGAAGGGGGTGAGGGTCCGGCTCCTGCCGGGCCCGGTCAGTTCCGGCAGGGGCCCGGGGTGCGCTGCCTCGGCAGTCCGGACGTCGTCTTCCCGTTGGCCGACCGGTGCGGCCGGGCGCCGGCGGCGGGCCGGCCGGAAGCTCCGGGGGCCGTCTCGTGGAAGAGCACTCGGGTTGGGACGGCGAGCGCGTCCGCGACGAGTCGGGCCGTCGAGAGGGCCACGTCGCACCGTCCGACGGACATCAAGACGATGATGGTTTCCGGCACACCGATATGCCGGGCGAGTTCCCGCAGCGACATGCCTCTCAGCCGCAGAAGGCGGTGGAAACGCCTCACATCCCGGACGTACATGGGAAGTCTCCTCATCAGCCGTACCGGCATTTACCGGTGCCGAATTCCTGATAGCCAGGTCTATACGGTTGTCGCTCGATGCGGCAAACCCATTCACACCCTGCCGTGTCCCGGTTGTCACGGGATATTCACCCGGAACCAGAACCTGACCGGAATTCCCGCACCGCGGCGGGATCCACGGTTATGGGCCGCGGGTACTCCCCTCGGAGGACGGGCTCCTCCCCGGTCCCCGAGGGGGTTGTCGGCGCGCGGCCGCGAGCGAACGGGGCTGGAAGCCGTCAGCGGTCCCGGGCAACGGGGCCAGGCAGGGCCCGGCCGCCCGTCAGGGGGTCGTGACGGGCGGCCGGGTGCGGGCGGGCGTGGGGAGAGAATGCCGCCCGCGAAGGAGAACGGTGGGTGTGAGCACCCTATTCAGCTGAAGCAGCTTCAACCGAACAGCACCACCGTTCCCCGGCTCGGGACCCCGGATGCCCGGGAAAGGGCGGGCATCCGGGAGACAGAAGCCGGCTGGGGCGCCGACCGCCACCCATGTGTGGAGGTCACGCGCTCCTGCGGCCGGTCGAACAGCGCATTCCGGATTCACCGGGAGAGCATCGCCCCTATTAAATCCCGCATGCCACCGGTCGCACAGAGGGCGGCATTTCCGCCATTATCGGCCAGGAAGTTCATGACCCATAATCTAGTTTCGCATGACAGATCGCATAACCCCTGTTCACTTTGCCCGGACCGGGCGTCCTGGTCTGGGGTCGGTAGGGCTTTCGCCCCGCGCACAGGCATTCCCGCTCCCCCCGTTCCCTCTCGAAGGGCCCAAGGACGCATCGTCCCGGACCGCCGCGAGCCGCGGACCTGACGCAGCGGGCGGACAGGAGTGGGAGGCCCCGACGGTCGTTGAGCGGAAGGAACCACGCCCGCCCCTCCTCCCCCAGGACGGTCCGTCATGTCCGCGATTCCTCATTGGGTCAGCATCGAACCCGCCGGAACCTGCCGCAGACCGCCCCCCCAAACACCAAGATCACTTAGCCTCGATCCACCGACGTGGTTTCGAAATGATCTCTGAGGGTCTTCGGGGCGGGTTCTCGGGCTGTCGGCTGAATGCGGGATGACCAAGAAGCAAGCTGTGGACCGTACAAGGGTCGGGATCACGCTGGACCACGTACTCGACAGGGACGGTGTCGCCAAGCTCTCCACCCGGGCGATCGCGTCCGAACTCGGGGTCAGCATGAACACCGTCATGTGGCACATCCGCACCAAGGACCGACTCCTGGACACGATGGCCGAAGCCGTCCTCGGGGAGGTGGGCCTGGAGGACCTGCCCGGGAAGTGGGACGCCCTCCTGCGAGGCTGCCCCACCCGCAGGACGGCCGCGTGGACGGCCTGGAACCTCTTCTGCTTTACCCCGGGCCTCGTCCAGAAGGAACAGGCCGCCCCGCCACCGGTGTTCGCGACCGCCTGTACGCGAACGTCGGCGAACGAGACCTTCCCGGACTGGGCTCGGTGCTGGAGGACTTCACGTCCCTCGGCTTCGAGGAACGCTTCCGGTTCGGAATCGGGCAGATCCTCCGCTCCGCCTCGGCCACGGCAGCCCCCGAACGCACGGGATGACGTCTCAGGAGAACGGCCCCGCCACCGGCGGGAACCACGCCCGTACCGTCACTCCGCCGCCCTCCCCCTCCGTGATCGCGCACCGCCCGCCCAGCTCGCCCGCCCGCTCCTCCATCGACCGCAGCCCCAGCCCGGTGCCCGTGGAACGGCCCGTCAGGCCGCGGCCGTTGTCGTGGACCTCGATCGTGACGGAGTCGGGGACGACGCGGACGGTCAGTTCGGCGCGGTCCGCGCCGGAGTGGCGTACGACGTTGTTCAGGGCCTCGCCGCCGATCAGGTAGACGGCGACCTCCACGGCGGCCGGCAGGCGCGGCAGCGGGTCCGGGGAGAAGTCGACGGTGACGTGCGGTGGTTCGCCGAGGCGGTCGACCAACTGCCGCAGGGCGCCGCCCAGTCCGCTGCGGTCCAGGGCCGCGGGGGTGAGACCGGCCGAGATGCGGCGGAGTTCGGTGATGGCCTGGCCGATGCCCTGGGAGGCGGCGTCCAGCGGGGGCGCGGCACGTGAGTCGTCGGGGACGGCGTAGCGCGCGGCGTCGATCTGCAGCCGTGCGCCGGAGAGCGCCGGGCCCAGCCCGTCGTGCAGGTCGCGCCGCAGGGTGCGGCGGGTCTCCTCGCGGGCGACGATCTCGCGCTCGCGGGCGGCCCGCAGGTCCTCGTAGAGCTGGAGCGAGGCGAGCGCCGGGGACGCCTGGTCGGCGAGGAACTGGAGCACCTCCTGGTCCTGCCGGTCCAGCGTCTGGCTGCCGGGCCGGAGCGTGACGTCGAGGCTGCCGATGACGCCGCCCTCGTAGGTCAGCGGGAAGCCCGCCTCCGGCCGCCGTTCGCCTACGGCGGCCAGGACGCGGGGGCCGCCGCGGGTGTTGACGGTCACGGTGGCGCCGGGCAGGCGCAGGATCTGGGTGACGGTGTCGCACAGCAACTGCGGGGCCGCGCCGGGGGCGGCGGCCCGGCTGAGGCGCTCGGCGAGGTCGCGGACGACCTGGTAGGGGCGGGAGCGGTCGCCGTAGTAGACGCGGTCGACGATCCGCGCGGCCCCGCGTGCGCAGGGGTAGGCAAGGGCCCCGAGGGCCAGTCCCACGGCCCCGGTCACGAGGGCTCCCCGGCCCGGCCGGCCCGGGAACACCTTGAGCACCAGCACCGCCAGCACCGTGTAGACGGCGAGCAGGGTGGTGATGAGGACGAGCGCGACCAGGGCCCTGCGCGTGGCCCGGTCCAGCCGTCCGGAGTGGTCCCGTCCGATGCCGTAGACCGCGCAGAACGGCCAGATGACGGCCGCCGTGTAGGCGACGTACCAGAGGTTCTCCCCCAGGGGGACGAGGTGGGCGATGTAGGCGAAGACGAGCCAGAGCACGTACGGCAGGAGGGAGACGATCTGCCGCCGGTCGGGGGCCCGGCACCAGCGCACGACCATGACGGTGAGGCCGGCGAGCAGGATGGCGGTCATGAGCGGGACGAGGGGGGCGCAGGCCTCCACCGCCGTGCGCAGGCGCGCCCACTCCCCGTGGTCCGCCGGGCGGGGAAGCGTGTAGGTGCGCGAGGGGAAGCCGCCGGCGTCGGTGAAGGCGTGCACCAGGCTCCACAGCGCGACCAGCGCCAGGTACGGACGCCAGATCCAGTGCCGGGGCAGTTCACCGCCCGGCAGGTACAGCGGCAGGGCGTAGAGAGTGAAGATCGCCAGGGCGAAGCAGCACAGGTCGATGACGTACAGGACGTCGCCGACGGCGCGCGGGGCGCCGGTCGCGGCGGCACCCAGCAGGGCGGCCTCCGAGGCGACGTGCCCCGTCCCGGCCGCGATCAGCAGCGGACCGAGGACGCTGTGCGGCCGGTGGACCGTCATGAAGGCCCCGAGCAGCACGAGGCCGATCGCGGCCAGCATCAGGGCACCGCGGTCGACGACGATCGGGGCCAGCCGCGCGTCGTACAGACGGGTGAGGGCGAAGAAGGCCCAGACCACGGCGGAGACGATCGTCAGCCCGTACGCCGCCAGGACCGGACGGGCCCGCCGGCCGCGCGCCGCCGCCCTCTCCCCGCTCACCCGCGCCCCTCGGCCCCCTCGTCCCCGGAGCCGTCCTCCCCCAGCCCCGCGTCCCTGGCACGGGCCACGGCCTCGGCGCGGGAGGTCACCTGAAGCTTGTCGAAGATGTGGGTGACGTGGTTGCGGACGGTCTTCTCGGACAGCACCAGGTGGCGGGCGATGTGCCGGTTGTCCAGGCCCCGGGCGATGAGCGACAGGATCTCCACCTCGCGCGCGGTGAGCGCCGGGAAGAGCTGCTCCGCGTCGCGCTGCCGGCCGTGCCGGAAGACGGCGGTGAGGCGGGCGGCGGTGTCCGGCCCGAAGACGGCGCCGCCGGCGGCGACCGTGCGGACCGCGTGCAGGACCTCGTCGGCGCCCGCGCCCTTGACGAGATAGCCCCGGGCACCGGCCTGGAGCGCGGCGAGCAGGCTTCCGTCGTCGTCGGACATGGTCAGCATCAGCACCGGCAGCCCCGGGTGGCGCTCCGTGAGCCGCCGGGTGACGTCGATCCCGGAGGCGTCGGGCAGGGAGAGGTCCATGACGACGGCGTCCGGCCGCTGCCGCGCCACGGCGTCGAGCGCCTCGGCCCCGGTCTCGGCCTCGGCGACGACCTCGGCGCCCGCCCCCTCCAGGGCGGCCTTCAGACCGCTGCGGAACAGCGGGTGGTCGTCGCAGATCAGGACGCGCGGAGGGCGGGCCTCTTCTTCGCTCACATACCGACGCTAACGGCCATTCCGGACGATCTCTCGTTGTGGCGGTCGTCAGGCGGAATGGGTGCCGATCATGAGTCCCGCCAGGTCCTCCGGGGCGAGCCAGGATGGCGAGGGCGGCTGCCCCCAGCTGAAGAAACTCTCGTTGACGTCGAAGACCTCGGGCTCCCAGAGCTGGTCGTCGATGATGCAGTCCATGTCGGAGTAGTACTCGGTGAAGTTGCCGGCCGGGTCCTTGAGGTACCAGAAGAAGTTGGACCCGATGAAGTGCCGGCCGAATCCCCAGATGTGGCGCTCGGGGTGGCCCTCCAGCATGGTCATGGCGCCGCGCCCGACATCGTCGACGTCGTCGACCTGCCAGGAGGTGTGGTGCAGGAAGGTGAACGGGGCGGCCAGGATGAGGATGTTGTGGTGGTCGGTGGAGCAGCGCAGGAATCCGCCGGCGTCGCCGAGCGAGTCGCTGACCTTGAAGCCCAGGCCGTCATGGAAGAAGGCCGTGGTCACCGGGGCGTTCGGGGTGCCCAGGACGGCGTGGCCGAGCTTGCTCGGCCGGACGGGGCCGGTGCGCAGGAGGCCGGGGGCCCGGTTGTCGGTGCGGGCGTCGCGCCCGGGTCCGTTGTACGGGGTCGGCCCGGTCGCCTGCGGGGCGAAGCGCGGCTCGGCCTGGAGGACGGCCCGTACTCCGGTGGCGGGCTCGGTCGCGATGAGCGTCCCGGCTACCCGGGCCGAGGGCACGCCAAGGCGGGCCAGGCGGGCGGCGGCCGCGCCGAGGTCGTCGGGGTCGTCGACGCCGATGCGCATCTCGACCAGCCGCCGGGTGGGCGCGGGGACGATGCGCAGCTGGCGGCCGCCGTCGCGGGTGGAGAACCAGCCGTCGGGGTGCGGGGTGAGGCCGAGTTGGGTGTAGTAGGGGGCGGTCGCGGCGGGGTCGGGGACGCCTATGGTGACGGAGGACAGACGGTGGGCGGGCATGACGGGCTCCTTCGAGGGGTTCAGGGCAGGACCGGGGCACGGCGGGCCGTGCGGAGGGCCTGGGCGATGATGGTCAGGGTCGGGTTGACGGCCGCGGAGGACGGGAAGAAGCCGCCGTCGACGACGTAGAGGTTGCGGACCTCGTGGCTGCGGCAGTACGGGTCGAGGACGGAGCGGGCCGGGTCGTGCCCGGCCACCGTGGTGCCGCACTGGTGGCCGGTGTGCTCGATGCCCATGCGGTGGGTGAGGACGATCGGGCAGCCCGCGCGGCGCATCATCCGGGCGCCGGTGCGCACCAGGCGGCGGTGGGCCCGGGTGCCCCCCGGGTGCCGGTCGAGGGCGATGCCGCCGTCGGGGCGGAGCAGGACGCGGTTGCCGGGGCGGGGCAGGTCCTCGGAGATCAGCCACCAGTCGATGCTGTGGCCGGTCAGGGCGTCGAGGACGCGGCGGGGCACCCGGGGGTGCGCGGTGGCGACGGCCGTGGCGTGGACCTTGCCCATGAGCTGGAGGTTGCCGAGCGGGTAGGGCGTGCGGGGGCCGGCGAGGTAGAAGTCGTTGACGGCGAGGGTCTTCTGGAAGACGGACGGGTTGGGGCGCCGGGGGTCGATGGCCATGAGCATGCTGTTGTGGTGCAGCATCAGGTTGCGTCCCACCAGGCCGCTGCCGTTGGCCAGCCCGTCCGGGTGGGCGGTGGAGGCCGAACGCAGCAGCAGGGCCGCCGAGTTGATGGCGCCGCAGGAGACGACGACCGTACCGGCGGTGATCGTGACGGACCGGCCGTTCCTGCGTGCCTCGACGGCGGTGACGGTGCGTCCGTCGGGTCCGGTGCGCAGCCGTGAGACGTAGGTGTGGGTGAGGAGGCGGACCGTGGGCGAGCGCAGGGCGGGGCGCAGGGCGCGGGTCTCGGCGTCGCTCTTGGCGCCGACGCGGCAGGGGAAGCCGTCGCAGGTGCCGCAGCGTACGCAGGTGCCGCCGTCGGCCAGGTCGACGCCGAGTTCGAGGGGGTAGGGGTGCAATCCCTGGGCGGTGAGCCGGAGTTCGAGTTCGGCGATGCGGGGTGCGTGGGCGACCGGCGGGTGCGGGTACGGGCCGGAGCGGGCCGGTTCCGTGGGGTCGCGGCCCGGGCTGCCGTGCACCCGGTAGAGGCGTTCGGCCTCGGCGTAGTGGGGCTCCAGGTCGGTGTAGGCGAAGGGCCAGGCCGGGGAGGTGCCGTCCAGGTGCTCGGCGGCGTCGAAGTCGCTCTCGCGCAGCCGGGGCAGGCTCGCCCCGTAGACCTTGGTGGTGCCACCGACGTAGTAGTGGGCGGCGGAGGTGAACGGCCGTCCGGAACGGGTATGCCACGTCTCGGCGTTGTGGTAGCGGCCGTCGCCGAAGACGGCCTTGGGCGACCAGTTGGCGGGCTCGCGGGGGAGGAAGCCGCCGCGTTCGACGACCAGGACGCGGGCCCCGGTCCCGGCCAGGGCCCAGGCCGTGGTGGCTCCGCCGGCTCCGGAGCCGATGATCACGACGTCGGCGTCGTAGCGGTCGGCGTCGCCCTGGACCACGGGCGGGGTGCCCGGTCCCCAGATGCCGTTCATCGTCCGGCACCTCCCTCGGCGGTCCGCGCGGGCCGGAAGAGGCGTACGGCGGTGTCGCGTTCGTACGGCTGTCCTTCCGGAGCGTGGACGAGTTCGAGGTGCATGCCCCACGGGGTGGTGAAGTAGACCCAGCGGGTGCCCTCGATGGGCCCCTCGCCGACCCGCTGGGGTTCACCGAGCAGGCGGACGCCGGGAGTTGCGGCGAGGCGGCGGACCGAGGCGTCGAAGTCGTCGGCCCACAGGGCGAGGTGGTGTCCGCCCCAGTCGTCGTTGCGGGGCATCTCGCGGCGCCGGCCGGGACCCTCGTACTGGAAGAGTTCGAGGTTGAGGGTGGCCCCGAGGCGCAGCATGGCGATGCGGACGGCGGAGCGGGGGTGGACGCCGAGCTGACGCCGCATCCAGTCGCCGCCGGGATCCTCGTACGGCCCTTCCCGGTAGGCGAGTTGGGCGCCGAGGACGTCGGTGAAGAAGGCGACGGCCTGTTCGAGGTCGGGGACGGTGCAGCCGACGTGGTGGGCGGCGGCCGGAGTCGTGGGGGGCATGGCGGGTTCCTCGGTGGTGGTGTCGGGCGTGCGGGGCGGGAGGTGCCGGGTGACGGCGGGGGGCGCCACGGTCAGGCACAGGAGTTCGGCACCGGCCGGGCCGGCGCGCAGGGCGATGCCGTCGCCGCGGCGGGCCAGGAGCAGGTCGCGGTCGCGGAGGACGGTGCCGCCGGGTTCGGCGGTGAGGGGGCCGCGCAGGACGTACCAGGCCGCTTCGGTGCCGTCGCGCCCGGTGAGGGCGTAGCGGGTCCAGGGGCCCAGGTCGATCCGGTCGGCGGCCTCGCACTCGCTGTGGAGCATGCCGCGCCGGGCGAGGCAGCGGATGCGGACGCGTTCGCCGTCGGGGGCGAGGAGGACGGCCGTCCGGCGGCCGGCGTTGATGATCATGTCGGTGCTCCTCCGGGTACGGCCAGGACGGCGTGGAAGCACTCCAGGCCGTGACCGCCGGCCGTCAGGCGCGCGGTGGTGCCCAGGGGCAGGGTGAGGGCGACGCCGGGGGCGAGCGGGACGCTCGTCGGGCCGGTGCGCGCGGTGCCGTCGCCGCCGGTGACGTAGACGGTGTGCTCGACGCCGTCGGCGTTCAGCTCGGCGGTGACGCCGGGCGGCAGCCGGGCGACTTCCACGGTGCGCAGCGGTCCGGTGAGCACCGTGGAGGCGTCCACGGGCCCGGTGCGGCGCAGGTCGGTGATGACGGTGGTGGCGGTGTGGCGCATGAAGGGTCCTTTCCGTGCGGGGAGTTCGACGACGAGCCAGGACAGCGGCCGGTCGCCGGTGTTGCGCAGCGCGTGCCGGTGGCCGAGTCCGGTCAGGACGGCCGCGCCCGCGCGGACGGGCCGGGGGACGCCGTCGAGGGTGACCTCGCCCTGGCCGTCGGCGATGAAATACAGCTCCTCCGTGCGGGAGTGCAGGTGTTCGCCGCTGACGCCGCCGGGCGGCAGCCAGGCCCATTCGACGGCCTCCCAGCCGCCGTGCAGTCCGGTGCGCCGGGCCAGGCACGTCCAGCGGGAGTGCCCTTCGGCGGCGTGCACGCCGTGGACGTCGGCGGGGTCGTGCACGGTCGCGACGACGACGGCCTCACGCATGGCGGTTCACCTCGTCCCGCGCGTGATGCACCCTCAAATGCTCGGCGGCATCGGCTAGTTCGTCGGAGGTCACGTCACCGACGAAGACCGCGTCGCCGATCCCGGAGGGCAGCGGCAGCCGCTGGCTTCCGTCGCGGTGGCGGACGGTGTCGGCGAGCGCCTCCTCCAGGACGTCCGGGGCGCACAGCGGGTGCCACACGGGCAGGCCCAGTCTGCGCATCACGTCCAGGACGCGGATGCGTTCCGACGGCTCGACCAGGCCGCGCCGTTCGGCGACGACGGTGGTGAGCGCCATGTCGAGGCAGACCGCCTCGCCGTGCAGCAGTTCGGGCAGGGCGCGCATCTCGATGGTGGGGCTGAAGGAGTGGCCGTAGTCGACGATCCGTTCCAGCTCGCTCTCCCACAGGTTGCCCTGCAGCTCCTCCAGCATCCCGTGCACGGCGCGCCCCAGGACCTCTTCGGCGACCGGGCGCAGGCCGCGCCCGCCCTGGAAGCGTTCGGTGACGAGCCGGCCGCCGTGGCCGTCGAGCAGCTCGAACAGGGCCCGGTCCTTGATCAGGGCCATCTTGAGGATCTCGGCCATGCCGTTGCTGAGGTGGCGCCGGTCCAGGGTGGCGAGGAAACCGGGGTCCAACAGGGTCTCGGTGGCGGGGTGGTAGGTGCCGAGCCGGTTCTTGTACGGGCCGAAGTTCACCCCGGTCTTGGCGCCGACGCCCGCGTCGACCAGCCCGATCAGCGTGGTGGGGACCCGGACGTACGGGGTGCTGCGGCGGTACAGGCTGCAGGCCAGGCCGACGATGTCCAGCAGCACGCCGCCGCCGATCGCGACGACCGGCTCGCTGCGCCGGGCGATGCCGAACCGGTCCATGGCCTCCACGACCGAGAAGACCGACTCCATGGTCTTGAGCCGCTCGTGGGCGGCCAGCACGTGGATCCGGTACCGCAGGCCGCGGGTGGCGCAGTAGGCGCGGATCCGTTCTCCGTAGAGGTCGTTGACGGTGGCCTCGACGACGAGCAGCCGGCGCGCCGGGGCGGGTCCGTCGCGGGACGTCCCCGCCCGGGCGAGCGCGGGGTTGCGCGGGTCCAGCACGTCCGGCGTGAAGGCGACCTCGTAGCGGACGGGTTTGGCGGTGCTCACGGTCCAGGAGCGGACGGGCTCGCCGGACGTGAACAGGCCGTGCGGGATGCGGGGGGCCAGGGTGGTCACGGTGATCTCCTCACAGAGGGCGGGGTTGCGTCCCTCACCACGCTCGGCGTCCCGGCGCCCCGGGCGCATGAGCGGCCGGTCCCGGCCGTGTCCCAGGCGGCGGTCCGGGGCGCCACGGCGTCGAGGCCGGTGCGCAGGAGGGCGGTGTCGACGTCGGTGACGGTGCGGCCGCGCGACACGTGCGGCTGTCCCAGGCCGTCGAGGAGGACGAGGGCGGCCGTGCCGCCGGGGGCCGCGCGCAGAACGTCGTCCGTGGTGACGGGGGACGGCAGAACTGTCGGGGCGCCCCAGCGGTCCAGCAGCCGCCGGTGGGCTTCCTCGTCCGCCGCGTCGAGCGTGCCCAGGTGGCGGGCGCAGCGTGCCGCGACGAGCAGACCGAGCGCGACGGCGTCGCCGTACCGCAGGGCGCCGACGCCGAGCGGCCGCAGCAGGTCGGCGACGGCGTGCCCGTACCGCAGCGCCGCGGCCGGGCCTTCCTCGCGCGGGTCGTAGCAGGTGAGGGTGGTGCGGGCGTCGACGCACAGGGCGATGAACGAGGCGAGGCCGGCCCGGCCGTACCGTCCGTCGGGCCGCAGCCGGGCGCACACCTGGTCGTAGGACCCCGGGCAGACGGCCAGGACGTTCCGGACCAGGGCGTACAGCCCGGGCCGGACGGCACCGGGGGCGAGGGTGTCGAGGAATTCGAGCTGGGCGCGGACGAGGAGAGGGGTGGGGCGGTGTCCTGCCATGGACAGCGCGGTGTCGGTCATGGCGGGGAGGGTGGTGGGCAGGAGGACCGGCCCGCGTCCGCCGGGCGTGGCCAGGCGGCCGACAGCGTCGAGGACCCCGGTGCCGCCGAGGCCGACGACGAGAGTGCCGTCATCGGCGGGTATGTCCGAGGCGGCCGGCACCGGACGGACGGGGGCGGCGCGGCGGAGGTGGCGCAGCACGCGGTCGGTGTGCGCGGCCGGTACGCCGGGGCCGGTGACGAGCAGGACGTGTTCGGCGCCCAGCGCGGCCACGGTCCTGGTCAGCTCGTCCCATGACTCCTCCCCGGCCCGTATCTGGACGGGGAAGGAGGCGGGGCCGGCGGTGATGCGCCGGTCCAGAACAACCTGGGGGTCGGGGACAGACATCGTGGGTCTCGCAGAACGGTCGTGTCGAAAGCTCTTCGAAGCTCTTCGAAGCTCTTCGTCCGAGAGCTCTTCGAAAGCTCTTCGCCGACCACGCTCCGCGACCCGACGCCCCGGGGGCATGAGGCGGTGGCCCTTTGGGTGCCCTGTTCGGTGCCCTGCCGGTGCTTGCCCTGGCGCGGGGTGGCTGGAGACTTACCAGCGAGCACGCAGGCGGCCATGGTGGAGAAGCCCACTATGTGGGCCGGTGACTCAGCGGGCGAAGCCCGCTGTGCGTGCGCGGTGGTCACGGGAAGACCACGTCCGCGGTCGGCCTGGAGGGCGATGTACGAGGTCCGGGGCGACCGGGACATCAACAGCGGCAGGTCTGGAGGAACTCAATGCCGGTGCTCGTCGGCACCCCCTGGCCGCCCGACACCCCGGACATCCCCGACGCGCGTGAGCCCCTGTACACCTCTGGGCGCGCGACACCGTCGAGGCGGGGCCGAGCTCAGCGCTGCCTCTCGGGGCTTGCTATTCGACGGTCCAGCCGCCCAGTTCGTTCTCGTCGGCTGCCACCACTCGGCGCAGCGTCTTCAGGGAACTGAGGATGCCGAGCGGCAGGAGAGTCCTTGGGGCGGGGTCGGTTCCCTGGCTTTCGTGGTGCTCGGTGAGCCGGGCAACGAGGACCTGCTCAGAAGGTGTCCGGTACCGCCCGCGCAAGGACGAGTCCGCGCGTGGAGCCCCACGCCTGCTCCACCTCGTCGTCCTAGCCCTCCTGCCGGGCGCCTTTGTCCTTCTTGTACGCTTCCATCTGCTGCTCGTACCGTTCCTTGTCCTTCGCTGCCTTCTCCTCGTACGGCTTCTTCTCGGCCAGAGGCAGCCTCTGCCACTCGATACCGAGCTGATTTCCGATCTCCCCGAACCTCATCGTGGGATTGGCCGCCTTGACCCTCGACCGGTTCTCGTTGGCGAAGATCATGTACGCGCTCTGGGGCCGCTTGGGAGCGTCCTTGTCCTTCACCTTCTTCACCCGCACACGGCTTTGTGCAGCCGCAGCCGCAGCCCTTGTTGTTTCACCGGACATGAGAATCTCCGATCGCAGGAAGAGCGGGAAGCACGCCGGCGTCAGCCAGGCGCGATCGCGACCGCGCGGGTCGCTGAGGGCCTGCCGACGAGACGGCAGAAAGAAGCATCAGGCCGAGGACGCCTGTTCACGGACGCTGGCGAGGACATCGTCGACCGTCGCCCAGTAGTCGACATCTTCATAGAGACCGTAGATGTCCAGCTCCATCTCCAGCAGCGTGGCTACGTTGGTGATGGACTCTTCATCAGCTCCCAGGTCGTCAAAGAGATCAGCATCCGGCCGGAGGGCAGCGGCAGTGCACTCCAGAACATCCGCCATGATCACTTTGGCCTTCGCGATCACCGGGTCGTCATCGAGTCGGCTGCCGGCCCGGGAACCCGCATCCTGTGTCTGAGCCGCACCATCCTCCGTCCCACCGGACAGGCCACCGCTCATCGCTGCCTCCTCTGAGCCTTGGAAACCGCACGCATACGCGTCAGCCTTCCCGCCGCCGACCGCACCTTTGCAGTCTTCTCCGGCCACCCAGCAGATTCACTCGGACCAGTGACATATATGTCGTACGACTGCTCGGATGATTGAGGTCGCCAACGGACAGGCCTTGCAACCGGTGAACCCTGACAGCCACCGCCATCACCGGAACCCGTCACGGAAGGCAACGGATCACGCAGTTGTGGCACGGCTTCCAAGACGGCCTGGTGGTTGCCCGGGGCGGTGGCCAGGCGAGCGGTCCCGGCCAGGCCCCGAGTAGCGGGGTCATCCCGCAGGGACCGGGCGGGGCGGAGAGCACAAGGCAGTCCGCGTCATCCAGCGCAGCAGCCGGATCAGTGGTCACCCTCAGGGCCCGCGGCAGCTGAACGTCGGGGAAGCAGCCGGGGCTACGACGGCCGGTGCTGATTGCGTCGGCGATCTCCTTCCGGCTGGCGTACAGGACGACAAGCGCGGCTACATCTTCCACGGCACCGTCGCCTCGATCCGCATCCGCCCGTGATCTTCGCCGGATCTAGTCGCCGGTCGTTCCGTCAAGCATCTCGCGCAGGATGTCCAGGTGGCCGTTGTGGCGGGCTGTCTCCTCGGTGAGGTGGAGAAGGATCCAACGCAGGTCGACGTGCAGGCCGTTGCGGACGGCTCGCCGAGCCTGCTTGTCCAGGTCGCTCCCGGCGACCAATTCGCGGTAGCGGGCGCTCTGTTCGGCGTATTCGTCAAGCAACTGCGTGAGTGGGAAGTCGACAGCGATACGCATCTCACGGTCGGGGTCCTCCTCCGTCCAGGGGCCCCGGTCCTCCTCGCCTAGGAAGACCACTTGGAACCAGTAGTACTCGACCCAGCGGAGGTGGTTGATCACTCCGCTCATGGTCATCAGCGGCGAGCTCGGCAGAAGCGCCTTGCGTGCGTTCTCCGCGGAGACGCCATCGCACTTGGCGCGGGTGGTGTCACGTGCGTAGTCGAGGAACGTGGTGAGCTGGGTGCGCTCGTCCCACGCGGACGGTGTGTCGTCGATTCTGGTCATCGCGCGAAGCGTCCCCGATCACCGCGACCGATGTCGAGCCATTTAGTCGACGGACCCAACCTGCTCCGCCCAACGCTGTCCGGCGGGTCGCTCCAGCAATTCAGTGCCGGCGGGCCGCCCGGCCTGATCCGCCGGACCAACCACCTGCGGCACCACTCGCCACCCGAGCCCCGGACACCACACACTCACGCGACGGCCCCAAGCTGCCACTTCATAGGGCGCATTAACCGGACCGCAAGCGTCCACCGGGCTTCACGCGCCGCGTGTCTTTCCCCCATTCGGACGAGTTGGTCACCGGGTGTCCGCGAACGGCACCTGAACGAGTGGAGGGAGAAACGTGATGACGACGACCGGACATGAGATCAGAGGGACGACGGATCCCGGCCGTCCCCCGATGCCCGAGCCCAAGGAAGTCCGATGCCAGAACGCCGGAGTGCGGAACGCGTTCGAGGACGCGTCCTTCCTCCAGCTGTGCTCCCGGATCCCCGCCCTGCTGCGGCAGATCGCCACGATGGCGTGGCGGATCGACCGGCGGGACGTGCTGGTGCTGCTCGGCTGTCAGCTGGTCTCCGGTACGGCCGCGGCGGTCGGGCTGGCCGCGACGGCCGACGCGATGGCCCCGGTCCTCGGCGGCGGGTTCGTACCCGACCGCATCCGCGAGGCCCTCCCCGCGCTCGTCGTGGTGGCGGTGGCCGCTGCCGTCGCCCGCGTCGCCTACGGGATCGCCTCCTGGGCCGTCGGCCGCCTCAAACCCCGTCTGATGACCGCCGCGGACGTGGCCCTGGTCGAGGCGGTCGTCTCGGTGGAGCTGGCCGCGCTCAACCGGGCGGACTTCGCCGACGAGCACGAGGCCGCCGAGACGGGCGCGCTGCGCTGCGAACGGATGCTGTACGACGCGCAGGCGTTCATGTCCGCGCTGATCCGGCTGACCGCCGCGTTCGGGGTCCTGACGGTGCTGCACCCGCTGATGCTGCCGGTGCTGGTGCTGGCGGTCGTGCCGTCCGGGGCGGGCGCGGTGGCCGAGGCGAAGATCGAGCACCGCACGCACTACGCCAACGTCTCCAGCCGCAACGTCAAGAGCATGATGCGCTGGCACGTCACCACGCCCCGGCTGGCGGACGAGGTGCGGGCCAACAGCATGAAGGCGTACCTGCTGTTCTGGTACCGCACGCTCTCGCACCGGATCGACGACCGGGTCGTCACGGCGGCGGGCCGGCAGCTGCGCGCCAACCTCGTGGCGGCGGTGGCCGGCGGGGCGTGTCTGACGCTGGCCTGGTGCACGCTGCTGTGGCTGACGGTCACCGGCCGGGTGTCGTTCGCGGTCTCGGCCACCGCCGTCGTCGCGGTGCGCGCCGCGCTGGGGAACCTGACGAGCGTGGTGCACTACTGCACCAGCCTGTTCCACTCGACGCTCTACGGGGCTTCCCCCTGAAAGCTGAACACGGCTTATGCGGCTTGTGTCAGGGTAGGTGGGGGGGGGGGGGGGGGCGGGGGCGGGGGGCCCCGGCGGGGGGGGGGCCCCGCGGGGGGGGGGGGGGGGGGCGCCGGGGGGGGGGGGGGGGGGGGGGGGGGGCGGCCCGGGGGGGGGGGGGGGGGGGGGGGGGGGGGGGGGGGCCCGGGGGGCCCCCGCCCTCACTGCTTTTCGGCTCACTGTTTTCCGGACTCGGCCCGTCGCCGCTCCCGCAGGGCCCTTACGCGGCCCCGGCTCGCGCACGCCGGCGACGGGCACCAGCGGCGCCGGCCGGTCGGGTTGGCGAAGACGCCCCGGCAGTCGTGCTCTGGGCAGACGGACAGCGACTGCCGTTCCGCGCCGGTGAGGTGGTCGACCGCCTGCCGGACGATGCGGGCCAGGGCGGCGCCCGTGGTGGGCGGCGGTTCGCGCAGCAGCCGCTCGGCGGCGGCGAGCCGGACGGGGTCGGGCTGCGCGTCGAGGAAGCGCGCGACGTCCGCGGCGGCCCGGGCCGGGGGCGGTTCCCCGCCCGCCACGGCCAGGGCGAGGACGCGCAGCGTCTCGCGCAGGGCCACGGCCTGACGCCGGTCGTCCTCGTCGGGCGGCCGGACGGGCGTCATCTCGCTGCGCTCCAGCCACTCGGCCAGGCGCTCGGGCGTGGCGATGCGTTCGACCGGGTGCGCACTGAAGGTGCGGCCGCTGGTCGCGAGGAGGTTGAGCCAGGTCGCTCCGCAGTCGAAGCGGAAGGCGAGGCGTTCGTCGTCACCCATGATCGCAATCGTAACGCCTCATGCGTTACATTGACCGGGCGTAACGACTGACCCGTTACGCCTGTTCCACGGAGAAGCCTGTCCACGGAGAAGGGGGACCGCACCATGAACCTGCGGGAAGCGCGGCTCGACCGCGTCGAGGGGTACCGCCTGCTGGCGGAGCTCCAGGACGAACGGACCCGGGAGGCCACGCTGCCCGGCCTGGAGCGCCTCGCGCCCGGATTCCCCGACTGGATCGTGACCAGCCTCTTCGGCGGGACGTACCAGCGCGACGGCCTGTCGCCGCGCGACCGCCAGGTGGCCAACCTCGCCGCGCTCACCGCGCTGGGCGGGGTCGAGCCGCAGCTCGCCGGGCACGTCCGGACCGGCCTGCGGGTGGGGCTGACCATGACGGAGATCACCGAGGTGTTCGTCCACCTCGCTCCGTACGTGGGTGTGCCGAAGGCCCTGGCCGGACTGCGGGCCGTCGCGGAGGTCGCAGAGGTCGCAGAGGTCGCGGAATGATCCGCCTCGCACGAACCGTCCTCGGCGACGTGCCGGCCGCCGAACTGGGCTCCGTCGACGCGCACGACCACCTCTTCCTCCGCAGCCCCGCGCTGCCCGGGGAGGAACTCGACGATCCTCGGGCCGCGGAGGCCGAGTTGACCGCTTTCCGGGAGGCGGGCGGCGGGACGGTCGTCCAGTGGACACCGCGCGGGATGGGACGGCGGCTCGCGGACGCCGTCGCCGCGTCCCGGGCGACGGGCGTCCACGTCGTCGCGGCGACGGGCCTGCACCAGGCGGCCCACTACGAACCCGCCTCCCTGGCACGGGACATGGACCGCCTGACCGACCTCTTCGTGACGGATCTGACCACCGCCCCCGTCCGCGCGGGACTCGTCAAGGTCGCCAGCGGATTCCACGGCCTCGACGCCCACGCGCGGCGCACGATGACCGCGGCGGCGGAGGCGCACCACGCGACCGGGGCCCCGGTCGCGGTCCATCTGGAGCTGGGGACAGCGGCGTTGGACGTACTCGACCTGCTGTGCGGCGACCTCGGAATGCCACCCGCGTCGGTCGTCCTCGGCCACCTCGGCCGCTCCCCCGACGCCCGAGTCCACCTGGAGGCCGCACGCTCGGGCGCGTTCCTCGCCTTCGACGGCCCGTCGCGACGCCATCACCCCACGGACTGGCGGCTGTTCGACCGGCTGACGGCCCTGGTGGAGGCGGGACACGCGGGCCAGATCCTGCTGGGCGGGGACACGACGACGGCGGGGGCCCGGCGGGAGGGGCCCGGGATGCGGTTCCTCCTGCGGGGGCTGCGGCCGCGGCTGGAGCGGGAATTCGGGGAGGAGGCGGGGAGGGCGGTGTTCGTGGAGAATCCGGGGCGGGTTTTCGGGTGGGTGCGAGCGGCGCCTCGCACTCATGCACACCCGTGATCAGGTCTCCCTTGGGCTCAGGGGCGTGAGCCACCGGATACAGAAGACCGTGACGCGCCTGCCCGGCATGAAGACCGTGACCGAGGTATGGGAAGCGGCCGATCGGAGCCTCGCCGAGGGAGACATCGCGTTCGTGGCCGACCTCGGCATCGCCTTGTCGAACCGGTACGGCTCCTCCGCCACCCGGGTATGGCAGTACGGCAGCGTGTTCAACCGTCTCCTGCGTCTCCTGACCTCCACTCCCGGCCGGGAGCACGTCGAGCAGGCGCTGCGGCTCGTATCCGCCGCCGCGTCCGCCGATCGAAAACTGCCCCGGTACGCTGCGTCACTGCTCGCCGCAGGCCAGACCCCGGAGAACCTGGCCGTGGTCTTCACCGGCGGCAGCTCGCGCGCGGGCGCCTCCGAGGAGCTCCGGGCCTGCCTCGTCCACGAGCTGGTGCTGCGAGGCGTGGCGGTCGGGGAGACCCCGGGAATCGCGGGGTGGGCGAGGTCGCCGCACTGGCGTCACCATCCGCTCGGCCGGCTGCCACTGGCCCTCGGCACACTCGAGGAGACACCGTCCCTGCCGAGTTGCTCGGCGGGCGGAGCGAGCTGCTCACTGCCGTACGGGCAGCAGGACGGCGGCCCCGGGCCGGCCCCGGGCGGCACCGCGCACGTCCCCACGGCGACCGGGACGACGACGGAGGCTTTCCGCTCGGCCGTCGCCGCGGCCACGGCCAACTGGGCCGACGAGTCCAACGGACGCATCGAGGCCGGAACGTACGACCTTGCCGCGCCGGTCGGGACGGACGGACTTCCCGGACTGCTGGTGACCCTGGGCCTGGAGTGCTTCGACGGGGTGGGCCGACGCAACCGCCTGGCGCTCTCCTCCCGCCGGCCGGAGGAAGCGTGGCACATGCTCTTCGCGGCAGCGTCGACCGGCGGGGCGTACAACCACGGCATGTACGGTGCGTACGGCCGGCTGGCCGCCTGGCGGTCCCTCGCCGCCCTGTCCGGCGCGGCCGCGGACGCGGCGCCTGATGACGTGGCGCGGCAGGCCCGGGACTGCGCCTGGTACGACTTCGGGGGCGCCACGAAGTGGTTCACGCGTGTCGCCTGGGACATAGGACTGGTCACCGTGGCCCCGGGACGGCGACGACTCGCCGTACTGGCCGCCACGGACACCGACTGATCCCCGGCGGGGCAGGGCGCTGCCGGCTCACGCCGGCCCCTCGACGCCCTTGCGGCCGAACTTCGGTTCACAGAACGGACTTTACGCACCGGCCTCACCGCCGCTGAGGATGATCGCAGACGCGCGGACGCCGGCCTCACTGCTGGCAGCGGTGCGCCACGGAGGCGGCCGCCACCCATACGTCACTGACAGGCCGACAGAGGCGGACGACCCGTTCGGCGCAGCCGGGCTTGCGGACTTGTTTCAGGGGCCGTTCGCCCGGAATTGAAGGGAAAGCAGCTGACGATTCGTCGACATTTCGAGCCGATGGGGCGTCAGTTGACGGTTCGTCCGCTGCCGCTTCCGATTGCGGGTGGCGCGGGCCGGACGCAGGGTGGCGGCAAGATCCCCCTCTCGCAAGGAGCATCCGATGGACGCACCCCGCCGGACCGGCCTTCTCCTCACCGCCGCCGTCTGCGGCTCGCTCGCGCTGGGCACCGTCCCGGCCGTCGCCGACGCCCCGCCCGTGGCCCCCGCGCCCCTGCCGGCCGCGCGGCCGCTGACCGCGCCGGTGGTCGCCACGGCCCCGGACGAACTGCGCCGGATCTCCGCCGACGCCGTGCGGGCGCTCGACCAGGACGCCGTCGGCCAGCGGGCCGCCGAGGCGGTCGTGGCGTGCGACTCCCTGGCGCGGCCCAGCCAGGAGCAGGGCGTGGTCTGCGGCGCGGTCCGCGACCGGATCGGCGTCCTGGCCGGGGCCCGGTCCGAGCTCCAGCAGCAGGCCACGTCCCCCGCACCGGACCGCGCGAGGATCGACTGCGCGCGGGAGGACGCCCGGCGGGCCCGGGAGGGCCTGGACCCGTCCGACGAGCGCGACCGGTACGACGGGTCCGGTCCGCGCCACGAGTCCGGGTGGGACCGTGACTCCGGCCGTCCTTACCACGGATCCGTCGGCGACAACGGCGGTCTGCTGGGTGTGCTCGGCCGGCTGGGGAGCATGACGATCGGCCAGGCCCAGGAGGAAATCGCGCGGCTGGCCAAGCTGTTCGGCATTCCCGGCCCGGGGCGCTGAGCCGCCCCCATACGCCCGATCGCCCGAAAAGCACACCGCCATATGGCCGGAGCGGTGGCGTCCGAGGGGCTGCCGGGCCGGGGCCCGGTGCATTGTTCAGCTCCGCGGGGGGCGCGACCGGCGCCCCCCGGCCGGACGGGCCCGCGTCGCCGCGGCGGCGCGGGCCGACGAGAACGGAGCAGCGAAAATGCGTATGCGACACCGGGTCACGACGGCACTGGCGGTCCTCTCCCTAGTCACGGCGTCGACGGGTACGGCACTGGCCACCGACTCCCGCGACGACTCCTTCCTGGAGACGGTGCACCAGGGCAACATGGCCGAGATCGCGGCGGGCAGCGACGCGCAGAAGAACGCCGTGGCCCCGTGCGTGCGCGAGACCGGCAGGGTGCTCGTCCGCGACCACACGGAGCTCGACAAGGGGGTCAAGGAACTGGGCGGCAAACTGGACGTGGCCCTGCCACGGAAGGTCAGCGACGAGCAGGACAAGAGCCTCAAGGAACTGCGGAAGAAAGCCCACACGCCCGCCTACGACAACCTCTGGCTGCGCGCCCAGGACACCGCGCACGTCCTGACGCTGGACCTGCTCAAGGACGAGGCGTCCAACGGCAGGGACGCCGACATCCGGGACGCGGCGAAGAAGGCGCAGCCGGTCATCGCCAAACACCTGGACCTCGTGCGCGACTGCATGATGCGGTCCCCGGACCGGCAGATCACCCCGGTCAAGCCGGTCAAGCGGCCTTCGTCGCTCCAGCACACCTCACCGGCGCGTACCAGTACCTCCACGCACCACAGCGTCCCGGCGCGCACCCAGAGCGTCCCGGTGCGCCGGCCTTAACAGGGCTCCCTGGAAGGACGTCTCAACAGGGCGTCCGTTCCCCTCGGTTCAGTCCACGCACGTGATGCCCCCCATCCGCACCGACCGGCCCTGGAAGGCGTCGGACGGCACCCGGGAGTCCCCGCCGGGGGCGGCGGCCGGGTGGGGGGACGGGGCCGCGCCCGGCCCGGGCGCCGTGAAGCCGGACCCCAGGGTGACGACGACCCGCCGCACGGGAACCGCGGAGCTCCGGGTCGCGCTCACCCCCAGCCGCGCGGCGATCTGCCGGGCCGCGGCCCCCGCCCCCCGGCCGTGGACGACGCTCGTCCCGCCCCCGCCGGGGGCGTTGGCGATGTGCCCCGGCGCGTAGCCGAGGGCGGACAGGGAGCGGGACTCGGCCGCCGCCGCGCCGCGGACGCCGGAGGCGTTGTGCACGTCCACGGTGGTCGAGGAGGCGTCGGCGGGGACGGGGGGCGGGGGGCTCGGGGAAGCGACGGGGGGCACGGACCGGTCGGATCGCGGATGGCCCGGGTGATCCGCGTGATCCGACGCGTGATCCGAGTGGTCCGAGTGGTTCGAGCGGTCGATCATCTCCCGCACGAGGCTCCTGACCCGGGCCGGGTCGACGAGGTTGACCGCCTCTCCCTTGCGGGTGGCGAAGCCGGCGATGGGCAGGGTGTGGAACTCGGCGTCACCGCCGGTGAGGTCGGGGGCCTGGCGGGCGAAGGCCAGCAGGTCCCACTGGTCGTCGAGGACGACGTCCTTCTTGACGACGTCGAGCAGCCCCTCCAGCTTGTCGATGTCGCTCCAGGCGCCCTGGGAGGTGAGCTTGTGGACGACAGAGGAGAGGAACGCCTGCTGTCGGTGCGTCCGGTCGAGGTCGCCGCCCTCCAGCCCGTGCCGCTGGCGGACGAACGCCAGGGCCTGCCGGGCATCCAGCTCCTGGCGGCCGGCGGGGAAGTCGGCGCCGGAGAACCGGTCGTGGACGGCGTGCCGCAGACAGACCGGGACCGGCTGGACGACCTTGGCGATGTCGTAGAAGCCCAGCAGGTTGACCTCGGCGAAGTGGTCGATGGGCACCCCGAGGAAATCCTGCACCGTCGCCAGCGTGGCCTCGCGGCCGGCCTCCCGGCTGCGGTGCTCCAGCTCGGCGCCCTTGAGCCCCTGCGCGGCCAGCCGGTCCTGGGCCTCGGCCTTCGCGATCCCGTACGCCTCCTTGATCTTGTGCTCGCCGCGGCCGCCGGCGACCTGGACGTAGTCGTCGCGCGGGATGGAGAACGCGGTGACCTTCCCGCCGCCCGCCGGGATGTGCATCAGGATCAGCGTGTTGGTGTTGTAGCCGCCGATGCCGCTGGAGCCGGCGTGCAGCTCCTGCTGGACGAACTCCTTCGGCAGGTCGTCGCCGTTCATGTCCTTGCGGCTGTCCAGGCCGATCAGCAGCAGGTTGACGGAGTCGTCGGGCTTCCTCGGAGCGCTCTTCCGCAGGGCCTCCAGGGCCCGGGAGGTGGTCAGGCCCTTGGTGAGCCAGTGGCCCGCGAGCCAGCCGGTCCCGGCGATCGCCAGGATCACCGCCGAGGCGAGGCAGACCGCGATCCGGGCGTAGTGGCCCGGGCTGGGCCGGGGGGCGTCCCGGGGCGGGGCGGCCTTTCCGGCGGAGCTCCTGGCCGGGCCTTTGCCGGGGCCTTGGACAGGGCCTCTGACAGCGCCTCTGACAGGGCCTTTTACGGGTCCCTTGACGGAGCTCCTGACGGCACCCTTCGTGGTGCCCTGTTTTCCGTCCCTGCCGCGGGGGTCGCGCATCGCCCGCCCTTCCTGCCTTGCCCGTTCCCGGCGGGCGGGCCCCCTGGGACGCCTCCCCCGCCAGAGCGCTCAACGAGCCATGGCGGGGTGCGGTGACGGGTTGCGGGACGAGTTGCGTGGGGGCCGGGCGGAGATCCGGCGGGTGTTCCGGGGGCCACGTTCGCGGAGGTCCTCCGTCCGGGCTAGTTTCGACAGACGGCGTACCGCTGTTCCCGAGCCGCGTACCGCTGTCCCGAGCCGTCCCGGGCCTCTGTGCCGAGGAGGAGTCCATGTCCCGACGTCCGGCCCCGCATCCGTCCCGTTCGCGGACGTGGCCGGCGGCGCTGACCGAGGAGCGGGCCCGGCCCCGGCGGATACGCGAGCGGCCCGGTGCCTGGCGGCTGGCCGTGGTCACGGTGTGCTTCGGGGCGTTCATGGGGCAGCTGGACGCCAGCATCGTCACGCTGACGTACCGGAGTCTGAGCAGCGAGTTCCACGCCTCGATGGCGGCCGTGGAGTGGGTGTCGCTGTCCTACCTGCTGACGCTGGTCGCCCTGCTGGTGCCCGTCGGGCGGATCTCGGACGCCCGGGGGCGCAAGCTGCTGTACCTCTACGGCTTCGCCCTGTTCACCGCCGCCTCGGCGGCCTGCGGGCTGGCGCCCTCGCTGGCCGCGCTGGTCGGCGCCCGCGTCGTCCAGGCCGCCGGGGCGGCGATGATGCAGTCGAACAGCGTGGCCCTGGTGACCACCAGCGCGCCGCGCGGCCGGATGCGGGCCGCGCTCGGGGTGCAGGCGGCGGCCCAGGCACTGGGACTCGCGCTCGGGCCGACGGTAGGCGGTGCGCTGGTCTCGGCGTTCGGCTGGCGCTGGGTGTTCGCCGTCAACGTGCCGGTGGGCGTCGTCGCCCTGGTGGCGGGCCACTACCTGCTGCCCAGGACCCGCAGCCGGACCGCCGCCGCCCGCTTCGACCGCGTCGGCCTGGCGCTCCTGGCCGCCACGACCACCGCGCTCCTGCTGGGGGTCTCCGGGGCCTCGGGCCTGCCGTTCCCGTGGTGGACGGTCGTCGTGCTGCTCTTGCTGGCGGGGGTGGCCGGCGCCGCACTGTGGCGGCATCTGGGACGCAGCGAGCGGCCGCTGCTGGATCCGGCGCTGCTGCGGTGCCGGACGGTGGCGACGGGGCTGGGCGGGGCGCTCTGTGACTACCTGGTGCTCTTCGGGCCGCTGGTGCTGGTGCCGGCCGCGCTCACGTCGGCGGGCTCCTCCGAGCTCGTCGCCGGCCTCGTGCTCACCGCCCTGCCGGCCGGCTTCGCGCTCGCGGCGACCTGCGCGGACCGGGCGCTGCCGCGCGGGATGCCGGACCGTGGGCGCTGTCTGCTGGGGGCCGGTGTGTGCGTGGCGGCGCTGGTGGTCATGGCCGTGCTGCCGCTGACGCCGGTGGTGTTGGTGCCGCTGCTGGTGCTGCTCGGGCTGGGGCTGGGCGTCTACACGCCGGCGAACAACGCGGTCATCATGACCGCGATCCCGACGAGTTCCTCGGGGACGGGGGGTGGGCTGGTGAACATGGCGCGGGGGCTGGGGACGGCGCTGGGCATTGCGCTGGTGACGCTGGCCCTGCACCTGTCGGGGGCAGGGGGTGGGCCGCGGTGGGCGGTGGTGGCGTTGGTGCCGTTCGCGGTGGTGATGGGGGTGGCGGCGGGGGTGGGGCGTCGCCGTTGAGGGGCCGTTGAGGGGGTTTGCCCCGGCCCGCCCTTTCACCGTTTCTTCCGGGCTGCGCCCCTCGGCCCCGCATCGGGCGCGAAATCCAGCCCGTCCGGCGTTTGAGGACGAACGCGGTGCAGCCGCGTTGCCCCCGCGCGAAGCGCGCAAGAAACGGTGAAAGTGGGGGTGCCCCTCTGGGGGAGGGCCAGGGGCGAGCTCACGCCCCCGGCGCACCCCGCAGCCGCTCGATCTCCCTGCGGTCCCGCTTCGTCGGGCGGCCCGTGCCGCGGTCGCGTACGCCCGCGGCGGCGGCGACCTCGCGCGGCGGCACCGGCGGGCTGTTGTCGACGTAGCACTCCGCCGCGGCCGGGGCGCCGACCCGCTTGCGGACCAGGCGGGAGACCACGACGACGCGTTCGCGCCCGGCGTGGAAGAGCCGCACCTCGTCCCCGGGCCGCACCGTCTGCGCCGGCTTCGCGCGGTCGCCGTTGACGCGGACGTGGCCGGCGCGGCAGGCCGTCGCGGCCAGCGAACGGGTCTTCGTCAGCCGCACGGCCCAGATCCAGCTGTCGACACGTACGGGGCCTTCGTCCTCAACCATGCCCCCGACTCTAGCCAGGGCCTCAGGACGCCAGGGACAGGGCCTGCACCGCGAGCCCCACGTGCAGCAGCAGGCACGTGGCCCACCCCTGGGACCTGCGTATCCCGCCCCGGACCGCGGTCGCCCAGCCCGCCGCGGTCAGCGCGGCGGCGAGGCCCCAGACCGTCCAGGCCGCGGCCTGCCAGGGACCCGAGCGGTCGGACATGATGCGGATGAGCAGAGCGGGCGCGAGTGCGAGCAGGGGCGGGCCCCAGGTGCCCTCCGTGGCTCCCTCGTTCACGTCGTCGCGAGTGTCGCCGACCGCCATCGCCGTCGTTCCTCCCGTCGTCGCACAGACTCGCCGCGCGGACGCCGCCGCATGGACGTCGCCTGCACAGTTGGACCGTTACATGACAGCTGCTCCATGCATACACGTGGTGACGGTCCGTGCGCCATGCCGCCGTTTCGCGGGGCGGCGGGGGACAGCCACGTCCCCCGGCCGTTCCCCCGGTCGGGGGAACGCTGCCGCCCGGACCCGTTCCTAGCCTGGGGAATCCGCGACCGGACCCAGAACGGAGAACCGCAGATGACCGAGCACCGAGCCCCCGTCGGCAGCACGGCCGCCGTGCTGAAGCTCCTGGCCCGGCAGCCGGACCGGGGCGTGACCTTCCGCGAACTCACCGCCTCCCTGGGCCTGCCCGACCGCGCCGTCGGCGATC
This sequence comes from Streptomyces sp. AV19, assembly GCF_015999245.1. GTDB lineage: Bacteria > Actinomycetota > Actinomycetes > Streptomycetales > Streptomycetaceae > Streptomyces. Next base: position 991,632 of record NZ_JAEAMR010000022.1, read on the forward strand.
TGCTCAGCGGACTGCGCGCGGAGGGGCTGATCGAGTACGAGGCCGGCTCCGGGGTCTGCCGCCCCGGCGAGCCGCTCCGCCCGCTCCCGCGCCCCGGCGGACGACCGGACTGCAACGACGTCCGCGCCGCGGCCATGCCCTGGGCCGACACCCTCGCCGCGCACAGCGGCACGAGTGTGCTGCTGGCCGTGGCGCACCCGCGCGGGGCGCAGGTCATCCACCACGTCTTCCGCCCGGACAACTCGCCCCAGCGGCTGGTGACCGGTGACGTCGTCCCGGCAGGCAGCGCCCTGGCCCGGGTGCTGCGCGATCCGGCCGAGGGGCGGTGCCTCCACGCCGACGACGGCACGGGCGACGGCGCGGGCGACGGCATCGGCACGGAGACCGCGTCGCTGGCCACGGCCGTCCTCGACCCGGCGGGCGACGGCCGTCCCGTCGCCGCCCTGTGCCTCACCGGCCCGCGGGCCGTCCTGCGCCCCACGGGCGAACGGGCGCGCCACAACGAGGAGTTGCTGCTCGACGCCGCGCGCGCCACCTCCGCCTCGCTGGAGGCGGCCCCGGCGCGCTGACGGGGCGGTGATCCGCGTGCGCAACCGGGGCCCGGTTGCGCACGCACGGGCCGGCCCTAGGGTGGGAAGCAGTCATGAAGCGCGCCCCCGGTCACGACGGCCCGTCGCAGGCGCCGGCCCTCCCCCGCCCGGCCCGCGGACTCGTCATCGCCGGCTGGGTGCTGCTGGCCGTCACCATCGCCACCGACTTCACCATCAACCCCCGGGTGACACTCTCCCCCGCGCTGGGGACCGCTCCCGTGCTGGCCAGCATCGGCACCCGGCGGGCCCGGGTCCCCCTGCTGACCGGCCTGATCGCCCTGCTTCTCGTGGTCCCGCTGGCCTACAACGACGTCAACGTCCCCTTCATCACCCATCTCACCGCGGCACTCACCGTGCTGGCGATCACCTGCATCAGCACCGCCAACGTGGTGCTCGTGGCGACGCGGGAGCGCGAGCTGCTGCGCTCGCGCTCGGTGGCCACGGCCGCGCAGCAGGCGCTGCTGCGTCCGGCGCCGGAGCGGGTCGGCGGGCTGCGGGTGGCCGTGCGGTACGTGGCGGCGGCGGCCGACGCGCGGGTGGGCGGCGATCTGTACGAGGTGCTGGAGACGCCGTTCGGGGTGCGGCTGCTCATCGGGGACGTCCGGGGCAAGGGGCTCGGCGCCGTCGAGACCGCGGCCGACGTGCTCGGCACCTTCCGGGAGGCGGCCCAGGTGGAGGCCCGCCTGGACGCGGTGGCCGGGCGGCTGGACGCGACCGTGCGCCGGCGCGGGATCGGGGAGGAGTTCGTGACCGCCGCGCTGCTCGGCGTCCCGCGGTCGGGCGGCCGGGCGGAACTGGTGAACTGCGGGCACCTGCCGCCGCTGGTGCGGTCCGGCGGCACGGTGACCGCGATCGAGGCGCGGGCGGAGGGGACGGATCCGCCGCTGGCGCTGCGGGAGCTGGTGGGCGGCGGCCCGTACCACCCGGACGCCTTCCCGTTCCACAAGGGGGACCTCCTGCTGCTGTACACCGACGGCGTGACGGAGGCCCGGGACGCGTCGGGCCGCTTCTATCCGCTGGAACGGCGGTTCGCGGCGCTGACGGAAAGCGCCCCCGGGGCCCTGGCCGACCGGCTCCTGGCGGACCTGCTGACCTACACGGGCGGGGAGCTGGCGGACGACGCGGCGCTGCTGGTCATCCGCCGGGAGCAGAATGAATAACAAGGAAACCTTGCAAGTTTTCCTGATGAAAAGCTAGCCTTCCTTTATGGGGTGCGGACGCGCCCGCCGGAAGGAAGGTGCTCATGAACCGCAGCGTCAGGGAACACGCCGTCCGGACGAGTTCCGGTACGGGCGGTGGCGCCACCGGCGTCGGCGCCCGGTTCACCGCGGCGGTGATGATCGGCTCGATGCTCAACCCGGTCAACTCGACCATGATCTCCACGGCGCTCGTCCCCATCGGCCGGGCCTTCCACGCCTCCACCGCCGCCACCGTGTGGCTCGTCGCCGGCCTCTACCTGGCCAGCGCGGTCGCCCAGCCGGCCCTGGGCCGGGTCGCCGACCGGCTGGGCGCCCGCCGCGTCTACCTCACGGGGCTGGTCCTCGTCGGCCTGTCGGGACTGGCCGGGCTGCTCGCCGACTCCCTCGGGCAGCTGATCGCGGTGCGCGTCCTGACCGGCATCGGCACCTCGGCCGCCTACCCGGCGGCCATGGCCATGATCCGCGCCCGGGCGGCCCGTACGGCGGACGGCCGGGTCCCGGGCAACGCCCTGGGCGCGCTGACCATCGCCGCCCTGGGCAGCGCGGCCGTCGGGCCGGCCCTGGGCGGGCTGCTGACCGGACTGGCCGGCTGGCGGGCCGTCTTCGCCGTGAACGTCCCGCTCGCGGTGGCCGGTCTCCTCATGGCCCTGGCGTGGCTGCCCCCGGACGGGCCGCGCGACACGGGCGGCGAGAGCCTCCGGACGGCCCTCGACCCGCTCGGTGTACTGCTGTTCACCGCCACGCTGCTTCCCTCGATGTTCTTCCTGACCGGCCTCGGCCGGCCAGACTGGCCGCTGCTCGCGCTCGGCGCGGCCGCCGCCGGGGCCCTCGCGGTGTGGGAGCGCCGGGCCCGGCGGCCCTTCGTCGACCTGCGGATGCTGGCCGCCAACCGGCCGCTGGTGCGCACCTATGCCCGCTACGGCGCCTCGTACCTCGTCATCTACTGCGTCCTGTACGGCTTCACGCAGTGGCTGGAGGAGGAGCGCGGGTACTCCGCGGCGCTCACCGGCGTCCTCATGCTGCCCATGTGCGCGGTGGCCGCGCTGAGTTCGTGGGCCGGCTCGCGCCGCGGGACCGTGCGCGGCCCGCTGCTCGCCGGGACGGTGGCGATGGTCGTGGCCGCGGCGGCGCTGGCCTTCACCGGGCCGGGCACCCCGGTGGCCGTACTGGTCCTCGTCGGCGTCGTCTTCGGCCTGCCCAACGGGCTGAACTCGGTGGGCAACCAGACCGCGCTCTACGCCCAGGCCCCCGCCGGGGAGACCGGGACGGCGGCCGGGCTGTTCCGCACCGCGCAGTACGTGGGCGCCATCGCGTCCACGAGCCTCATCGGGCTGGTGTACGGGGAGCGGGCCACGACGGCCGGACTGCACACGGCCGCGGCCGTGCTCTGCGGGCTGGGGGTGCTGCTGCTCCTGGCGACGCTGCTCGACCGCGAACTGTCCGGAGGGCGCGGCGCGTCCGGGCGCGGCGGGAAGTCCGGACAGCTCCCGCAGGCCCGTCGGCCCGGGGAGTCCGGACGAACCGGGGCAGGGCGCTGACCAGGGGCGGGACGAAGGGCGGGACGGCTCCCGGCGGGTACCCTGGCCCGGTGACGGCCCACGAACACCAGCCCCCCGCCCCCGACGAGCTGCACGAGGCGGCGTCGAAGATCCGTGCCCTCGCCGGGCAGTTGACCCGGCGGCTGCGCGCGGCGTCCGAGGGCGCGGACGTGACGATGTCCCAGGCCGCCGTCCTCAGCCGGCTCGACCGCCGGGGCCCGGCCACGACGGTCGAACTGGCCCGGGCGGAGCGGGTCCGGCCCCAGTCCATGGGTGCGACCCTGGCCGCCCTGGAGGACGCGGGCCTCGTCGAACGCTCGCCCCACCCGACGGACCGCCGCCAGACGCTCATGTCCCTGACGGCGGAGGGCCGTCGGCAGGTGGAGGAGGTGCGGCGGACGCGCGAGGGGTGGATCGCGCGGGCGCTTCGGGAGGAACTGGACGACCGGGAGCGGGCCGTGGTGGTGGAGGCGGTGGATTTGCTGGCGCGGTTGGTGGAGGAGGAGTGAGGTGGGGGTGGGGGTTTTTGCCCCCGGCCCGCCCTTTCACCGTTTCTTCCGGGGCGAGCCCCGGGCCTGTGACGCGGCTTCGCCGCGTTGACCGGAGGCTTCGCCCCCTGGACCCCTGAAACCGCGCTCCGCGCGGTGAGGCGGGGGCTCCGCCCCCTGCACCCCCGAAGCGCCCTCCGGGCGCTGTCCTCAAACTCCCCGGAGGGGGCGACCCCCAGACGGGCTGATTCGTGCCCGCGCGGGATGTCCAGCCCCACGCAGACTTCCGCCCAAGCGCAGGCTTCCGTCCAGGTGCAGACTTCCGCTCAGGCGCAGACTTCCGCCCAGGCGCAGACTTCCGCCCAGGTGCAGACTTCCGCTCGGGCGCGCACTTCGGCTCGGGCGCGCACTGTCAGCCCGTCCGGCGATTGAGGACGAGCGGCGAAGCCGCGATACGGGGTCCGGGGCGGAGCCCCGAAGCGG
>NZ_JAEAMR010000023.1 GCF_015999245.1 Streptomyces sp. AV19
ATGATGATCCCGCGCATGCCGGGGTTGAGCAGGGCCAGGAGGTGGAGCTTCTCCAAGCAGGCGCGGGACTTGCCGGTGCCGGCCGGGCCGGACATGAGGACCTCGGGGGCGCGGCAGTGCATGACCTCCCGGGCGGTGCCGTGCGGCTCGAAGGCGTGCTCCAGCTGTGCCGTGGTCACTTGAGCTGATCCATGTCCACGCCGACGATCTCGTATTTCACGCCGCCGGACACCTGCGTCTTCGTCGCGGCGTCCAGGCCGAGGAGCTTCGCCCGGCGCTCCTGGATCCGGAGCAGCCGGTCGATGGCCTGGAGGACAGGGCCGTCGTCGGCGAGGGGCTCACCACCCTCGTAGATGATCTTGCCTTGGGAGACGGTGACGTGGCGGCGCTCCAGCACCTCGACCGCGCGCTCGTACAGCCGGTCCAGGCGCTCCAGCTCCAGCGTCCGCACTTCCTCGGCGGGTTCCTGGACGATCGCGCGGAGGGCGCGTTGTACGCCGTCGTGGATCGTGTGGACGTCGGCGCCGAGGTGGTCGGCTATTCGCTTGTAGCTCCAGCCGCGGGCGCGGAGTTCGCAGGCGTCGGCGTCGCGTTGGGCGGATGCGACGGTGTAGATGAACTTGCCGTCGGGGCCCCGGGTCTGGCCGGGGCCGCTGGATTCCTCCATGGCCAGCACCTCCTCCGGGGTCTGACAACGTTGTCAATCATCGTAACGGTGACCGGAGATGTGCGAGCGGACACGCGAACGCCCCGGTGGCTGGCCGTCGTCAGGGGCGTACCGGGTGTCGTTCCAGACCGGGGGCGAGCAGTGCGCAGTGGCGGCCGTCAAGGGCGCGAGTCGGTCATCAACCAATCGAAATCAGACGCACGTTCGCCTCGCGGCTGGGTTCCGCTTCTTGCGCTGGTTGTGTAGGGGCCGCCGACGGGCAGAGTGCCCGCCGAGTGACCTGAGAGAGGACCGCGTGAGATCACGTTTTCCTGTACGAGGTCGTCACACACTGCGCGGATTGACCGTGCTGGCGGCTGCCGCACTGCTGGTTCCAGCGGCTTCGCCAGCAGGGGCAGATGATGACCCCGCAGAGGGGCTGTCCGTCGAGTCGCACGTCCTGACGTTCGGGGCGGAACGGCCGTCGTGGAAGGACACCGGCACAGCGAGCGGCCAGGCCCTGCTCCGTGCCGGTGCCCTCGATCAGACAGCGGAAGAGTCGGCTATCGCCCAGACCACGGGACCTGCTGCCGCCCTGGCGCGTCGGTTGGCGCAGGCGACGGCTGCGGCCAACGCGCCCGGCGGGGCGGGGCAGGTGAGCCCGGCGCCGCCAGCGACACCTCCGGTCGCGCCGCGCGCGGCCGGCGTCAGCTATCCGGAGCCGCCGCACGACATGAGGCTCAAGGAGTGCAAAGACGGGCTCGGGACGAAGAACAAGCTCTACGTCAAGTCCCGCTTCGCAGTGTGCACAGGGGCGTCCTTCATTCAGTACTGGCGCAAGAAGGGCAAGCCAGTCGGTGAGAGCGCCTTCAATATGCGTGTCGTCGGCACCATAGCCAAGGGCAGCCGCGACATAAAGCTCAAGTACTTCTTCACCGAGTTCGACAAGGCCGGTAAAACCAGCACCGGCGGCCTTTTGATCAGCGCTCGGACGGCGATCAAGCAAACGTGGCCCGCGTCGGCCAAAACCAAGCAGAGCGGAACGCTTCCCGGAGGGCGGAGCTTCGACAGCCTGAAGAACCAGTCGTTCACTCAAACCTTTACGGTGGCGAAAGGTCAGGGGTCCAAGCCCGACGATCTGGTCTTCGCGGCCTGGCAGCCGACAGTGAAGATCATGCCCCCGCCCGGATACGACTTCAAGGGCGACCAGGGGGGCACGACGTTCATCTTCGCCCCTCGATGGGACGCTGCCCAGTACGTCACCAAGGGCGGCGGCGCAGCGGTCTTCAACAACGTGGTGCCCATGTACTACAGCACCAAGGCCGGCGCTCCGGAGCGAGCGGCCGCGCAGCACGTCAAGGACGCGCTCACCAACCCCGCGAAGACCAAGCCGGACAACGCCCGGAAGAAGGTTCCCGGGGGCTCGGTGCAAGACCCGCTTCACCGGTTGTTCCACAACAAGAAGCAGCGCGACGCCAATCGCAGCAGGGCTATTGCAACCTGCGTGAAGTACTGGGGCAAGGACTACACCAAGGATCCCCGCAATCCGACGGTGAAGCGGGAATGTGATGAGTACCCCTTCGCCAGTACCTACGAGGGTGCTGCGAAGAAGGTCGGCGGCAAGTACGCGGACAACTTCTCGGCGCGCCCGATCCGCGACAGTGAGAACAGGGCAGGGGGCCTCCTGCTTTCGGGCTTCATGACCAAGAACCGGATCATCGACTCGCAGGGCGCCAAGGACTATGACGCCTACTACGTAGTGGTCAGGTAAACCGGTGGGAGGGAGGGGCTGAAGAGCGGCCCCTCCCTCATCAGCGGCCAGTGGGCCAGAACTGGGCCAGGTACTGCTCGATGCCTTTCGGAACTCCCCTTTGCGCCAGGCGCTGCACCTCGGTTCGGCCTGCGGAGTACATCCGCACTCGCCAGAGGTCAGTGGCTTTGCCAAGGAGTACCGTCTCGTCCGGACTGCCCGCGACGGTCCAGAACGCTAGCTCTCCCGACGGCGACCTGAGTTCTCCCGTGGCCTGCGCCTCCCACTCCTTGCTGTGGTCCTCGCCTGGCTCGCTGTCCCAGACCTCGGCCACGAAGCGGATCTCGTGGGTGTGGCCGGCGCTCTGCACGTCAATGCGGCCTTCGTGGAACGTCAGGAAGCCCGCAGGGTTCAACTCGGGGTCGACGTCGTCCGGGTAAGGGACAGGGACCGCCGAGTCGTCGATGTCCTGGAGCGCGAAACCGTAGAAGTCGATGGGAATGTGGAGTAGTTGCTTGCTGACCAGATCGGGCAAGGCTGCCTCTCTTCACAGCGGATAGGTCGCGCCGATGCTACCGGCGGGGCTACGACGCGGCGATGGTTCCCGGCCGGATGGGTGTCTTCGTGCATGGCGTGGCTCCCCGGGGCGCTGGCGAGGTGGCTATCAGTGTGCCTCGGCGGTGTTGGGGCGCTGTAGGGCCTTTTGCTGCTGGGATGTTCGCGGCGACCCACGGTGGGCGTGGCGTTGCGCGACCGTGTTTCAGCGTGCCGGGTACCTTCGCCGTTTCTCCAGGACGTCCTTCACCGTCTGCCCCCTCCAGAGGCCAACGCCTTCGCGGGTCTGGGCGTCGGGCTCGGGCCAGCGGCCCCGTGAGAGGTCGGAACGGATGCTGCCGGCCTTGACGCCCACGTTGGCGTCTTCGATGTCCTGTGCGGTGTACCAGCCCTTCGGGTCGAGCGGGACCGTAGGGCGTTTGATGTTCTTCTCGACCCATTCGGCGACGGCGGCCGCCGGGTAGGTCTTCCAGCGCCCCTGTTTACCGGTGGCCTGCGGCCAGTCGGGATGCGTGGCCCAGCGCTTGACGGTCGGCCTGGATCGCTCGTAC
>NZ_JAEAMR010000024.1 GCF_015999245.1 Streptomyces sp. AV19
CCGAACATCGCCTGAAAACACACAACCCGGCCGCTACGAAAGTCGGGGCAGCTCAGTAGGGCACGTCGGCGGGGTCGATGGGGTGGGCGGGCAGCCCGAGGCGGTCGGCGGCGGCCGTGATGGCGCGGAGGTTGGCCCGGTCGCCGGGCTGGGAGGCGCTGGCGATCACGGTGGTGCCGTAACGGATCGGCACGGGGGTTTCGGCGGTCTGCGCGAGGTGCTCGGCCCAGTCGGGCCAGGCTTGTGCGGCGCGGTGGCGCAGGCGCAGCGCGTGGTCGTCGAGGGAGTCGGGGGCGGGGTCGTCGTCGGTGGTGACCTCGCCGAGGACGCCGAGCATGGCGCCGGCCGCGCTGGAGGCGGTGCCGAGGGTGGCCGCCGGCTCGCCGGTGCACAGGACGTCCAGGCCGTGGTCGGCCAGGGCCAGGGCGCACGCGGCGCCGATGATGCCGGTACCGGCGACGAGGACGTCGCAGCTGATCGTGGTCACAGCAGGCTCTCCTTCACGTTGCTGGCGGGGCCGGTTGGCAGGGGCAGGTGGTCGGAGGGGCCCCAGCGGTCGTGCTGGGGCCAGGGCGGGACCCACATCAGGCGTGAGCCGGCCGCGTGGGCGGCGGCCCGGCCGCTGCGGGTGCCCATCGGGATGAGGGCGAGCGCCGTGGTGGTGTGGTCCCACCGGGTCAGGAGCTGGACGGCCGCATCGACGTGGGCGGGGAGGGGCGCCGGGTAGGCGATCTTGATGAGGGGGGTGCCGAGACCGGCGAGCTGGCCGGCGAGGCGGGCGAGTTCACCGTCGTCCGGCGGCTGGTCGAGGTGGCGGGCGGGCAGCGGCACCAGGCCCTGATCCCAGGCAAGCGTCGCGACGGTGCGGGCGGAGTGGTTGCCGGTGGCCTCGAACTGCAGGTGTGTCAGGTGCCGGGTGCGGTCCCGGGCGAGGAGCGCGGCGATCGGCTCCGCCTGGTGGTGGCGGGTCATGGCGCTCACCCGCGCCCCGGTGATCGCCTGGGGCACATCGTGCTGGAGGCCGGCCACGGTGATGTGGTCCAGGTCGATCTCGAACCACCGCCACGGCGGTACGGCGTGGCCGCAGTGCTCGATCTCCAGGACCATCCGGTCGGCGTCGAACGCCGGCGGCGTGGTCATGCCGGATCCGGCGGGGGCGGCATGTGCTGGTCCTGCCAGGCCGCCAGGCTGTCGGCCGCCGCGACGGTCTTGGCGAGCGCGGCGGTGATCTGCTCGGGTGCGTGGGGGTCCAGCAGGACGTGGTGCGGGAGGGCGACCACGCCGATGGCCGCCTGGGCGGCCGTGGGTGTGTGGGCGCTGCGGGCGCGGTCGTCCGTCTGGTAGGCGGGGACGGACTGCCACGGCGGGAACAGCGGCTTCGCCGGGATCCTTTCCGCGCTCAGGGCCTTGGCGAGGGTGCCGGCGGTGATGCCCCGCTCGGCCAGATACCTGGGGACACGGAGCAGGGCGGCGTAGTGGTCGTGGACGGTGGCCTGCGGCACCGGGCCGACGAGCAGTTCCTTCTCGACCTGCTCGTCCAGGGCAGCGCCGAGGGCCTGGTGGTGGTGGGCGCGGGTCTGCCGGGCCCGCGGGTACCAGGGGGTCTGGGCCATGACCAGGGCGGCGGCGAGCGGGTGGATCCGTGCGTTGGTGCCGGTCAGGGTGTGGTCGTAGGAGCCGCTGCCGCGTTCGCGCCCGCAGTTGGCCAGCATCCGGACCCGCCGCGCGGTGTCCTCGTCCCGCAGGATGACGGCTCCGCCGTCTCCGCCCGCCAGCAGCTTCGCCGCCTGGAACGACAAGGTGGTGGCGTCGGAGACGGTGCCGATGCGGATGCCGTCCCAGGCTGCGGCAAGGGCGTGGGCGGCGTCTTCGACCACGGCCAGGCGGTGGCGTTCGGCGAGGCGGCCGATGCCGGTCAGGTCGGCGGGGTGGCCGGCCAGGTGGACCAGGAGGACCGCGCGGGTGCGGGAGGTGAGGGCCGCGGCGGCGGCCTCGAGGTCGAGGGTGAGGCTGTCGGCGGTGACGTCGACCGGCACCGGCTGCGCACCGACGCGGCTCACGGCCGTGGCGGAGGAGATGAAGGTGGTGGCGGGGACCAGGACCTCGTCGCCGCGGCCGATGCTGAGCGCCGCGAGCGCGAGCTCCAGCGCCGTGGTGCCGCTGGAGACGGCCACCGCCGGGTGGCCGAACTCGGCGGCCAGCCATGTCTCCAGGGGTTCGGCCGCGCTGTTGCCGTCCTGCCACCACACACCGCTGTCGTGCGCGGCGACCAGGGCCTTGCGAGTGGTGGTTGTGGGCGAGGGCCAGGGTGCGTACGGGCGGGGGCGCACGGGCGGCCCGCCGCACAGGGCAAGAGAAACCACGAAGTTCACATCCCTTGCGGGTGAAGAAGGTGACGGTGAGGGAAGCGCGTCGGTCAGACGGCGATGGTGAAGGGCTGCGCGGTGCCAGACAGGGCGGTGTCCATGGCGTGCAGCAGCGCGGTACTCGCGCAGGCGGCCCGTAGATGCTGCGCGGCCTCGGCCCGGGGCGCGGGGCCGGTGAGGGCGGCGAAGGCGGCGTCGAGCTGGGCGGTGTATTCGTGGCGCGCGTCGCGCGGCTGGGCGTCGATGAGGACGTGCCGCCGGCCGTCGAGCACGGTCCAGGCCGTCGGCGTGGGGGCGGTGGCGCGGTCCGGGCTCCAGCCCAGGACCGTGCGCCAGTGGACGGAGCCCTTCTCGGCGTCCATGTCGATGCGGACCTGGTCGTGGGCGGTCCCCGGCGCTGCCCACGACGCTTCCAGCTGGAGCCGCCGGGCGGGCCCGGCGGGCGAGGAGGGATGCAGGTCCGCGGTGCCGCTGACCCCGTACCAGCGCGGCCGCGAGGGCACGGTGCCGGCGGGGGGCGTGGTGGTCTGCCAGGCGGCGGTGGCCCGGCCGGCGGTGGCCGGGTGCTGGTGGCGGGCGGTCGCAGTGCCGGTGACGTCGGTCCAGCCGGCCAGGTGCAGGGCGAGGTCGGCCAGGTGGGGACCGAGGTCCCACAGCACCCCGGCCGCCCGGCCCCCCGCAGTGGCGGGCACCCCCATGCGGCGCTTCCACACCGCCCGCACCTGCGTGATGTCACCGAGCTCGGCGCCCGCGTCCCGCAGGGCGGCTACCTCCGGGCGGTGGCGGCTGGTGTAGAGGGGGTACACCCCGCGCCCGGAGGCGGCCGCGGCCTTCCAGATGGCCGCGGCGTCGCCGGCGGTGAGGGCGAGGGGCTTCTCCACGATGGCCTGCGCGCCCGCCTGCAGGGCGCGCAGGACCAGGGCGGCGTGGCTGCTGGGAGGGGTGGCCACGAGCGCCAGGTCGGCCCCGGCCTCCTCCACCGGCCCGGCGTGCACGCGGGCGCCGAACTCCCGCGCCGCCGCCTCGGCCCGTACGGAGTCGGTGTCGGCGACCAGCAGCTCGCCGAGCGCGCCGGCCTGCCGCGCGCGGGCCAGGTACGGCAGGTGCACGCGGTGGGCGATCCACCCGGCCCCGACCACCAGCACCCGGCCTATCCCCGCTGTCATGACACGGGCTCCTTCTCCCACTGGGCGGTCAGGTCGCCCAGGAGCTGGTGGAAGCTCGGGCAGGTCTTGATCACGCAGCCCGGGTCGTCCAGCTCAAGGCCGGGAACGCGCAGACCGAGCACCGAGAACGCCATCGCGATCCGGTGATCCCGCTGGGTGGCGACGAGGGCGGCGTTCGGCTGCGCGGGCTGGATCTCGATCCAGTCCTCCCCCGTGACCACCGGCACTCCCAGCGTCCGCAGCCCGGCCGCGCACGCTTCCAAGCGGTCGCACTCCTTGACCCGGACGTTGGCGATGTTCTCGATGCGCACCGGGCCGGTGGCCAGCGGGGCGATGGCGGCGAGGGTGGGCATGGTGTCGGACAGGTGGTGCAGGTCCGCCGTCACCCCGGTCAGTCGGCCCGGGCCGGTGACGGTGACCGAGTCCGGCTGAAGGCCCACGGCGGCGCCCATGTCGGCCAGGACGCGGGCGAAGCCGAGGTCGCCCTGGGCGGAGCCGGTCCCCAGACCGGGGACAGTCACCGACCGGCCCGGGCTGGCGGCGGCCGCCGCCAGGAAGTAGCTCGCGGTGGAGGCGTCCGGCTCGACGGTCACCTCACCGGGGCTGGTGTAGCCGCCGGGCTCGACGCGGAAGACGTCGTCGGTGCGCTCGACACTCGCGCCGAACAGTCGCATGAGCTTGAGGGTGATGTCGATGTAGGGGGCGGAGACGAGCCGGGTGACGTGCAGGGTGAGGCCAGTGCGGGTGAGGGGGCCGGCCAGCAGCAGCGCGGTCAGGTACTGGCTGGAGACGCCGGCGTCCACGACCAGCCGACCGCCCGCGAGGCCGTTGGCGCGCAGCGTGTACGGGAGGGTGTCGCGGTCGATGTCCGCCCCCAGGGTCCGCAGGGCGTTCAGGAGCGGGGTGATGGGACGGCGGCGCATCTGCTCGGAGGCGGTGAAGTGGTAGACGCCGCGGCCGGCGGCGACCAGGCCCGGCAGGAACCGCGCGCCGGTGGCCCCGTCGCGGGTATCGATCGACGCCTCCGGGGCCGCCGGGCCCTCGGGGCGGCCGGTGACCGCCCACCGGCCGGCGTGCGTGATGTCGATGTCGTAGCCGAGGGCGGCCAAGGCCCGGGCGCACGCCTCGGTGTCGTCCGCCACCAGCGGCCGGTGCAGCACCGTACGGCCGGTAGCGGCCGCGGCGAGGAACAGCAGCCGGTTCGTCTCGGACTTCGAACCGGGGATCACAACGTCAGCCATGCCACATCTCCTGGTGGTTCGGATGAACGGCCCCCAGCGGCGCGACGGGCCGCGCGGGCCGGGACGGGGCGGATTGTGCCGCCCCGGGAGGGTCGGGTGCCGCCGGATTTCCGGCGGTCAGGTCTTCGAGCAGCACGGTCAGCTGCGCGGGCTGCTCGACGATCCGCCACGGCCGGTGCGCGGCCAGCACCTCGCGCCGGCCGGTCCCCCACAGCACCGCGATGGTGTGCGCCCCGGCGGCCTGCCCGGCCTGCATATCGGCGACCGCGTCCCCGACCAGCACCGTGTGCCGCACATCGACGCGGAACTGGTCGCACAGCCACAGCACACCGTCCGGCGCCGGCTTCGGGGCGGGCGGGTCGCTCGGGGTGACCACGGCGCCGATCAGGTCGGTGACACCGAGGCGCTTGAGCAGCACAGTTGTGCGTGAGCGTTCCTTACCGGTGATCACTCCAACGGGCACGTGGCGCGTGCGCAGCATGGTCAGCCAGGTCAGTGCCCCGGCGAACAGGCGTGCGCGGTCGGCGAGGGTGGCGGCTTCCTGCCGGTAGAGCTCGGCGAGGCGTGCGGGCAGCTGCAGGCGGGCGAGGATGGTCTCCAGCGGCTGGCCGGACATCGCGAGGAACCGGTCGAGTGGCGCCGGGCCGGGCTGTCCCGCGCGGGCCCAGGCTCCCTGCAGCGCGGCGGCGGTGATCGCCTCGGTGTCGGCCAGGGTGCCGTCGAGGTCGAAGAGCACGGCCTGAACCGCGGCGGTCATGCGGCATGCTCCAGGACCGTGGCCCCCAGCAGGCTCGACTGCCCGGGGTGCTCGGGCACGAGGGGGACCAGGCCGGCCGCGTTCAGCCGGGCGACGGTCTCGTAGCGCAGGACCGGGCGCTCCATCAGCCCGCCGGTCAGCACGACCTGCACGTCCATCAGCCGGGCCAGGTCGGCGACGAAATCGATCAGACGCCGGCCGTCCGGCCAGGCCGACAGCCGCGGCCCCAGGCCGCCGTCGGGCGGCAGCGACCGCAAGGCCGTCTGCGCACAGCCCGTCGCCCCACACGCGCACCCCCCGCCGTCCAGGATGCGCACGTGCCCCAGCGTGCGTGGGTCACGCCGCAGCCCGGACCGCAGCTGGTCGTTGACGACGACCGCTCCGCCGATCCCGGTCCCCAGCACGACGACCATCACGTCCGGGCGCCCGAACGCGACACCCCGCCTGCACTCCCCCAGCGCCGCGGCCTCACCGTCGTCAACGATGGTGACCGCCTCGGCGAGCTGGCACAGCTCCTTGCCCAGCGGGAAGCCGTCCCACGTCGGCCGGTTGGGCCACGAGGTCACCCGGTCGTTGCTGTCCATCCCGCCCGGGAACGCCACACCCAGCCCATCCAGCCGGCGCGGAAGCTGCGACCGCAGCCACGGCAGCAGCCCGTCGGGCGACGGCGGCGTCGCCACCGTCGCGCGTACCTGGACCCCGGTCTCGGTCAGCGTCCCCAGGGCGACCTTGGTCGCCCCGATGTCCAGGCCCCACACCGCCGGCCGCAGCCGTGCGACGCCCTTCTCTGCGGGACGGCACCCCTGCGGGTACTGCACAACTTCCCCCATCACCCCTCCTGAACATGCAGGCAGACGGCACACAGCTCCCCGACCACGAACAAGTCAGACGAAGAGGAACTGCGCGGTCATCGCGCCGAGGTTGCTGGCCATGAGCCCATGCCGAAGATCCACGCGGGCGTGCGGCGCCCGGGAATTCGGTACGGGAGTGGTCGCCGGGCTCGAAGGCGACAACAGAGAGTCAACTCCCGCTTCCACGACGCGACTAGGGCAGAAGCCCGCCCAGGGCGTTAAGCGTGTTAACCGGCATGGTGGCTGATGCCGCTCCGGCGCGCGGGGGTTCATCGCGATCCTCGAACCGGTGTCCGCAGTGCCCGCTACGCTGCGGGCGGCTGCGGGCGGACACCTCCTGGCCCGCCGGGGCGCGTCAGCCCACGCTGCAGGCATGAGCCGGACCGGGCTCAACGACGGCACGTACAGCGGGGGGCCTCGCATGACAGCTTCGCGGCACACACACCAGCCGAACACCCAGCTCGCGGTCCTGATCCGGGCAGCCGGCTGCTCCTACGAGGCCCTCGCCCGGACCGTCAACATCGTCGGCCGCGAAGCCGGTGAGGAACTGCACTACCACGCGCCCTCGGTCCATCAATGGCTCCACGGCGCCGTCCCCCGCGACGCCGTCCCCCTGTACATCGCCGAGGCACTCTCCCGGCGCCTGGACATTCCCATCACCCTCGCCGACATTGGCATGGCCCCGTCCGGGAATGAGCACCTTGACGTGGGGCTGCGCTGGACGACCGATGCCGTGGCCGACCTCGTGATCCTGGGGAGGGCCATCGTGGAACGCCGGGACTTCATACAGCGCACCACCTACAGCCTCACCGCCCTGCTCCACATCCCCGGCTGGCACGAGATCGCCGCCCGCGGCCAGCACGCCGCCCGCTCCCCCCGCCCGCGCATCGGCACCGGCGACGTCGACGCGGTCCGCCAGATGACCCGCGCCTTCAGCGACATCGACCACGCCTACGGCTCCGGCCGGGCACGCACCGCCGCAACGGCCTACCTGGCCAACGACGTCGCCGCCTACCTGCGGGCCGACGGCCCCGACGCCATACGCCTCGAGCTGTACGCCGCCGCGGCCGACCTCACCTACCTCGTCGCCTGGATGTCCTGGGACGCCGAGGAACACGGACTCGCCCAACGCCAGTACACCCTCGCCCTGCGCCTCGCGGCAGAAGCCGACTCCCCCTTGATGTACGCCACCGTGCTGCGCGGCATGTGCGTGCAGGCCAGCGACCTCGGTCACCACCGCGCCGCCGAGCGCCTGGGCAACGCCGCTCTCGACGCCGCCGGCGGACATAACGCGCCCGAGCGGACCACCGCGTTCATCGCCAGCCGCCTGGCCGTCGCCCATGCTGGCAACGGCGACCGGCGCGCCGCCCACACCTGGCTCAAGACCGCCGAGCGCTACGTGGACCGCACCACCAGCCGCGGCGAAGACGCGTTCCACATCTCGGGCTTCCAGCACGCGTCCGCCCTCGCCCACCACCACCTGCACGACCTCCGGCAGGCGGAGGAGGCCATGCGCTGCAGCAACCAGACCCGCCCCGGTGCCGAGCGCCGCAGCCGCGCCATCTCCAACGCGCGCCTCGCCGAAATCCAGCTCGACCGCGGCCACCTCGACGAAGCTTGCGCCACCTGGTCCGCGCTCCTCGACGACGCCGCGCTCGTCCGCTCCCAGCGCGTCACCACGGCGGTGAACTCCATGGTCGGCCGCCTGCGCCCTCACCAGCGGCACCCCGCCGCGGACGCCCTGCGCCATCGCGCTGCGACCCTGGTGTAGTCGGCTACCAGGCACCGTCCGATGCCGTGGCAGGTGCTTCGGCTTCGACCGGGTGAGGGGCTGCGGCGTGCTGGCCGTGCTCAAGCTGGTCCTGTACGAGGTGACCGAGGAGTACGAGCACGGCAGCCGACCCAAGGCCGATGAACCAGCCGCACGCTGCCCCTACCGGATCGTCAACGCCGATACTGCACGGCACTCGCACGTGTGCATTCACCCGCGTACCGCTGCATGTTGGAGTTCACGGCCGTCGGCGACGGCCAGACCGAGGAGCATCTGGCACCAGCGGGCCCGTTGCTGGATCCAGGCGTGTGCGGCGTCGACGTCGGCCTGCGGGTCGGGGCACGGCTCGTGATCGAGCTGGTGGCGGATCATCCGCAGGCCGTAGCCAGTAAGGCCCGGACTTCTCAGAAGGTATCCGCTTACCGATCAGCAGGGTTGTCGATCGAACAAGGGTCCTGATC
>NZ_JAEAMR010000025.1 GCF_015999245.1 Streptomyces sp. AV19
CCGTACCAGCTGAGGCAGGCGCACTTGAAGCTCTCCCGGGCCTCGATCGAGGTGCCCGGCATCTCGTAAATGACGGTCGCCGCGCGCTCGACAGCCTGGCTTCGGTCACTCCAGCGCTCGTCGCCGAAGCTGACCGGGAGGCCGATCGCGAGCGGGAACTTCCCCGCGACGTCGGCGAGAAGGTCGTAGCAGTCCATCAGCAGGTAGATGGTCCGCTTGGTGTTCTTGTCGAGCTCGTCGGACATGTTGCCCGCCTTTCTCTCGTGGATGGTGTGGCGGGTTGGGGTTCGCGGCCCCTTCCCGTTGGGTGTCAACTTACAGCATTGGGGTATCGAGATGCAACGTCTTTGGGTGAAGAGAAGCCCGCCCCCACAAGATTGAGGAGGCGGGCGGCTGCATCACTCGGCGACGCGGAACCCCGTCAGCCGGTCGTCCTTCCCCACGGATGCCCAGAGCCGCATTCCGGGAAGGGCCCTCACTTCGACCCCGGCCTCGGCAGCGACCTGCGCGGCGGGATACCGGACCGGCTCCGCCGGGTCCGGTACGTCCGCCACGATCTCGGCCTGGTCTCCGAACAGGAGCAGCACCCGCACCTTGACTTGCTCGCTCATTCCGTCCTCCGTGATCTGGTCCGCGTGGGTGGCGACGATGGGCATGATGATTCCTTCCAGGGTTGTCAGGGCGCACTGGCGGCCGCGCGGATGACCGCGTAGGCGCCCCCGGCGTGCTGCTCGACGGTCGGCGTAGTCGTAGCTGTAGCCGGGGCCGTAGTCGGTTCCTGACCTGCGGCGACTACAACTACGCGCCCGGCCTCGGGCCCGTCTGGGGACAGGGGTGGGAGGTCCTTCACCTTGACGCCGGTGGACACTCCGCGGCCGGGCTGCCGTACGGACGGGGACACGGGCACCCCGTGCGCGGCGCACAGGGACCGCACGGCGGCGGTCTCCTTGGGGTTGTCGGTGAGGTGCTCGGCGAGGGCGGAGAGATGGGCTCCGGCGCCGCCCTGGGCGAGCTTGCGGACGAGCGCGGAGAACTCCTCCTTGGTGAGCGCCGGTTCGGTGACGGGTGGGGGATCCTCGACGGTGTTATCCGGGCTCTCCGCAGGCGCGGGGGTAGCCGCTTGTCCGGTGCGCCAGGCCGCCGCGCTCCAGACGGGCGTCAGGGCCCACAGGGCCGCCGGGTGGGCGATGACCAGCCGCCCTGCCTCCGCCAGCCCGGCCAGGAGCAGGACTGTACGGAAGGCCGGTCCGAGGGCGGCGCGCCAGCCGGTCAGGTCGGTGCGGTAGCCACGTCGGCACCAGGCGCAGGCGCCCCCGATGATCCGCCGGGCGAGCGCGGCAGAGCCGTCCGTCAGGCCCCCGGCGATGTATTGGAGGCGGGTCACAGCGACAACGCGCCTTCCAGGCCGGAGCGCAGTGTTGCTCCTAGTCCGTTGACGGCTCCGGGGAGCCAGGACAGGGCGCCGGCCACGCCGGCGGTGAAGGTGAGGCTCGTACCGCAGAACGCTCCCCCGGCCATGCGGCGGCGGTCGGCCTTGCCTGCGGCGCGCCATGCGGCGCCGACGGCGATGGTGGTGAGGAAGACGACGACTCCGCCGTCGGGGGTCAGGGCGCCGAGGGAGCCGTGGGCGATGGCTCCGCCTTCGGTGCCGGTGGTGCCGCGTACGACGGTGCCGCCGGCCTTGTTGGCGCTGGTGGCGGAACAGCCGGCGAGCCAGCCGAGGATGCCGCCGGTGCACATGGTGGCGGTGGAGCCGAGGAGGAAGCTTCCGCTGAAGGGGAGGAGGTCTTTCGGGCTGCGGCCGCCCTTCCACCACGGGCGCAGGTTGAGGTAGGTGATGCCGATGCTGACGGCTGATCCGGCGAGGGTGAGGTCGGTGTTCATCGGTGGACTCCGGTGAGGGCGGTGACGGGGTCGTAGAGGTCGATGGCGCCGATGACGCCGATGAAGGTGATGACCACGGCGGT
>NZ_JAEAMR010000026.1 GCF_015999245.1 Streptomyces sp. AV19
CACCGCCACACCCAAGGACTCCCCACCACCTCCATCGCCTGGGGACTCTGGGAAGAAGGGGGATTGGCCAACGCCGAGATCACCGGGCACATGCGGCGTCACGGGCTGCCACCGATGCCCACAAGACTCGCCCTGGCCGCCTTCGAGCTAGCCGTCAACCACCCGTCTCCCACCGTCGTCATGGCGGACATCGACTGGCCGACCTTCGCGCTGACCCACGCTGACGAAGCTCCTCCGTTCTTCGAGGAGATTCCTGAGACCCGGCGTTCCAGCAGACACTCCGCTGCCGTGCTCGCCCAGGGGGACAATGCGGAGCTACGCCGCCGGTTGGCCATCCAGAGTTCCAGTCAGCAGCGCCAGACGTTGCTCGACTTCGTCCGCGAACAAGCAGCGGAGACACTCGGACACGAAGGTGCTGGCGGCGTCCCGGAAGACGTCTCGTTCAAGAAGCTCGGGTTCGACTCCCTGTCCGCCGTGCAGTTCCGCAACCGGCTCGCCAAGTCCACTGCAATGCAGCTGCCTACCACCCTGGTCTTCGACCATCCCACGCCTCGGAAGCTCACCGAATTCCTGATCACAGAACTCAGCGCCAGCGGTGTCCACGCCGCCCCGAGCACCGAGAACAGGCCGGCGCTGCCGTCTGCATCAGTCTCGGCCGAACACGATCCGATCGCGGTCATCGGTATGGCATGCCGATTCCCCGGCGGAGTCCAAAGCCCTGAAGATCTCTGGGACCTCCTCGCATCCGAACAGGATGTGATCAGCGACTTTCCAGCGGACCGAGGCTGGGACACGGACAGCCTGTACGACCCGGACCCGGACTCACCCGGGACGACATACACACGCCTGGGTGGCTTCCTCTACCAAGCAGCTGATTTCGACGCCGACTTCTTCGAGATCAGCCCGAAGGAAGCCCTCGCCATGGACCCTCAACACCGGCTTCTCCTCGAAACTTCATGGGAGGCCATCGAGCAGGCGAACATTGACGCCGATACGCTCCGAGAGAGCCGGGTAGGGGTCTTCACCGGCCTCAACGGCCAGGACCACGCCACCCATATGCAGGGCGCGACCGATGCTCTGGACGGCTATCTCTTGACGGGCGCCTCGACGAGCATCGCCTCTGGACGGATCGCCTACTCGTTCGGGCTGGAGGGCCCGGCTGTTTCCATCGACACCGCATGCTCGTCATCACTGGTCGCTCTCCATCTCGCCTGCCAGGCGCTACATGCCGGCGAGTGCTCGATGGCACTCGCCGGAGGGGTGACGGTGATGTCCACCCCGGTCACGTTCCTGGAATTCTCGCGCCAACGGGGTCTCTCCCCGGATGGTCGGTGCAAGGCGTTCTCGGCGGCGGCGGACGGCACCGGATGGGGCG
>NZ_JAEAMR010000027.1 GCF_015999245.1 Streptomyces sp. AV19
CCGGCAGGCCTGGCCAGCATGTCCTGCACCGCCCACCCCGTATGCGGCTCCAACGCCCGCGCACACTCCTCCAACGCAGCCGCGAACACCGGCGAGGACTCCAACAGTTGCAAGCCCATCCCCGCCCACTGACCACCCTGCCCCGGAAAAACGAACACGGTCTTGTACCCGTCCGACCCGGGCTGGGGGCTGCTTTGTACGAGAGCGGGATGTTCCCCACCGGCTGCAAGTGCCTTGAGGGCGTCGAGGTATCCGTCGCGGTCCTCGGCCAGGATGACGGCTCGGTGATCGAACACCGACCGGCCTGATGCCAGGGCATGTCCCACGTCCGGTAGTGGCAGGTTGGGGTAGGCAGCGATGAACGCCCGTAGCGTCCTTGCCTGATCACGCAGTCCCTGCCCGGTCTTGCCGGATACCGGCCATGGCCACGGCCCCGGCGGCATCACAGCGGCCGCAGCGGGTTCGTCCTCGGCCGGTGCCTGTTCCAGAATCACGTGGGCGTTGGTGCCGCTGACGCCGAAGGAAGACACCCCGGCCCGCCGCGGCCGTCCTGTCTCCGGCCAGGGCATGGCTTCCCTCAACAGCTCGACCGCGCCGGTGTCCCAGTCGACGTGGGGTGACGGTTCGTCGATGTGCAAGGTGGCGGGCAACTGCCCGTGACGCAGGGCCATGACCATTTTGATGATGCCGGCGACGCCGGCGGCGGCTTGGGTGTGGCCGATGTTCGACTTCAGGGAGCCCAGCCACAACGGCTGGTCTTCCGGCCGGCCTTGTCCGTAGGCGGCGAGGAGGGCCTGGGCCTCGATGGGATCCCCCAGCGTCGTCCCCGTCCCATGCCCCTCCACCACATCCACATCACCCGGCGTTAGTCCGGCGTTGGCGAGGGCCTGACGGATGACGCGTTGCTGGGAGGGGCCGTTGGGTGCGGTGAGTCCGTTGCTGGCTCCGTCCTGGTTGACGGCACTGCCGCGTACGACGGCGAGGACTTGGTGTCCCAACCGCCGTGCGTCCGCGAGGCGTTCGACGAGGAGCATGCCGATGCCTTCGCTCCAGCCGACTCCGTCGGCGGTGGCGGAGAAGGGTTTGCACCGACCGTCCGGGGAGAGTCCTCGCTGGCGTGAGAATTCGATGAAGGTTGCTGGTGTGGCCATGACGGTGACACCGCCGGCGAGGGCCATGGTGCATTCGCCCGACCGCAGGGCCTGGCAGGCCAGAT
>NZ_JAEAMR010000028.1 GCF_015999245.1 Streptomyces sp. AV19
CTTCCGCAGCCTCGACCTCATCGAGCCCGGCGACCTCGTCCACTACCACGGCAGCATCAAGACGGCCCACGGCTTCTACCTCGCCGTGCCCTGCCCCTGCTCGGTCTGCCGCCTCCGGCACGACCTCAATCCCACCGACACCCGCTACTTGCTCACCGACCCGTGGGGCGACCTCCCCGGCCCGCAGTGCGTCCGCCGCGCCTCCATCACCCGCTCCACCACCTGCAACTGACCGCCCCGGGCCCGGCGGCCTACCGGCCGCCGGCCCGCCACCACGAGAGAAGAGAGCACATGGAGCCGATCACGTGGCTACGCCCCGAGTACCAGGGGCGCGAAGACGAGCTGATCCACCTGTCGGCTGCCGCCGACCTCGTGGGCGTGACCAGGAGCGCGGTCACCAACTGGGCCACGCGGTACCAGAATTTCCCCCGCATCGTGCTGGTGTCCGGCCTGGCCGGGAAGCGCACCAAGCACGTCGTGAAGGAGGAGTTCCTCGACTTCGCCCGCAAGCGACTCAACGCACCCAAGGCGCGCCCAACCCACCAGAACCCCAAACGCCCTGGCGCAGCCATCGCCCGCGAGCAAGTGGAACGCCTGACGCGACGCGTCGAACAGCTCACCACACGCCAGGCCGACCAAGCTGCGGCGCTGAAACGGACACGCCGCGCCCTGAGCTCCGCCGAGCGCGCGCTGCGGGCGGCTCGCAACCGGCTTTCCGCTGAAATCAACGCAGTCCAGCAGATCACCGGCGAACGCGTCGACGCCACATCGTGAACGACAGGCCCGCGCCATCCAGGTGTGGGCCCGAGCGGCAGTGCGTCGTCAGTTGAAGACCGAAACATCGCGACAGACGGTAACGACGCAATCACGCCAATGGGTGAAGTTGAACCGGGCCGGCCATCGGTCCAGGGGCGACTCCACCACCCACCACCCCGAGAAGCGGGGATCTGCCGGATGCCCCACCTCCCGAGGGGCGGGTTGCACGGCGCTCATCATGGCCACGGATGACTCATGCCCCCTGAAACAACTTGACTGCGAGCGAACGGATTTGACGCCCTCAGTCGGCCCGCAGCGCGTCTGGCGCGAGTGCGTTGCCGATGCCCAACCCACTTCAACGAGTCAGGCCTCAGACTGATGAGCTAAACGTCACTCGGGGCGTTGATGGCGCCGCCGCGCCCTACGCCCGCTCCCCTGAGGAGAGGCGTTCTGCCGGACGGTGGGCGATTTGTCATGACAATGCAAGGCCGACAATCGGCGCCTGCAGCCTGGCCTGAAATCATCAATCACGGTGGCCCCTGAGATGGATGCCGGTTAGCTTCTCGGACGTCCGAACCCGTTATCGAGGTGCGGATAAAAAACCGCAGAAGATTACCGGAGGGGTTTATGAACCGCACGGCAAGACGCGGCACACTCGTCGGCGCAGTTGCCATGAGTGTATTGGGGTTGGTGGGAACTTCAGCAGCTCCTGCCCTGGCACAGGACAAGGCGGAGGTTCCTAGCGCGACCTCTGTTAAGGATTTCTTCAAGCCGGGCGACAAGATACCTGACAGCATATTCAAGCCCGGCGCAAAGCTGACGATCAAGCGGAACGTCGAAGGTTCGCCCAGGGCCGCCGCTCCGAGCCTGGCACGCAGTGGTGTAACCGACATGGGCGAGTCGTGTGGCACCAATGTGATCCAGAAGACGAGTGGCTCAGGGAAAACCACCCTAGTGATGACGGTTAGCAAGGAAGTGGCGGTCCAAAAAAGCGCATCCGGCGGTGTCGATTGGGGAATAGTGTCTGCCCAAGTAGGATTTAGCGTGACAAGAACCTACAAGGTGGAAAACCAGACACGCTTCGAAGTCCCTAGGGGCAAGTACGGGACCATTGAGGCATACCCTCTCTATCATCACTACCGGGTTAACCTCCCCATCGCAGGGTACGCAGAGATCTACAAGCCGATTGGCGTATGCTTCAATCAGTGGGCTAATTAACGTTTTTCAATTTTCGTGAATGAAAGGTTGGCCCCATGGTGCAGGCGACTCGAAAGCTAGCCGTCGGGTTTACCCTTGCGCTCTCTCTCACTGCCTGCACGATGGGCGGCGAGAGAGGGGCCATCCCTGAATCATCGGCTGAGCAATTGATTCCTCTGGGTCGACTTAAGTCGATCGACTTGAGCGGAGATCTTCCTGCGGCGGAGGAGTTCCCCGAATCCAAGCCCCCTAAAGCGGTAGGCGAGCTCCGGAAGGGTCCACGCCGCCTAATTGCGTACACCCAAGAGGGTTCCTGTGGCCTTCTAGTGGCCGACGCGGCCAACTCTAAGCAATCGTTGATCGATATCACTTCAGCGTGGCCGAAAAACGATTCAGAGGGGAGTAAGCGCTACCCCGCTGGACCCTACAGCTTCACCTCGGGGGCAGGTTCGAGTGAATCCGAAACGTGGGCCTCGCTCTATTGCAGCAAAGCGGCGATGGTGATCGAATACTCCTCCAAGGAGCATGCCCCCGCCTCCGACCAGAAGGGGAGTGTCTCCACTAAAGCGCACCAAGGAGATTCTGATTCCCTGACCGTAGTCATCGGTTCGCCGGAAGTGCGCAAAACGATTCTGCGTCAGGCTTAGAGGAGTCTTGGCTTTGATCTGATTGGACGCCGTGTACCCGGGGAGCCACTGACGCCCCGGGTACACGAATTCTCCCCTCGTGCACGCTTATGCAGAGCAGAGTCTCCAACTGTCGCTCTACCGGCCGCAGGCCGCCACCGACCACCTGTCGATGAGCTACCCACCCTCTCCAGCCTCACCAACTGCTCACCGAAGAGCCGACGATGACCGTTCGGCACTGAAGTAGTCTTGCCGTGTGACCGGAGGATTGGCCTATCTCATCGTGGGGCTCGTCATTGGAGGCGGAGCCAGCCTCATGCTGCGTGAGACCCTTCGTGTGCGTTGGCTTCGACGGCATGGGGTGCAAGCCTGGGGGGTGATCACCGCGATCCGCACAGACACCGACGGCGACGGCGACCTCCAGCACTACCCGCAGGTGAATTACCAGCTTCCCGACGACACACCCACGAGCGGGGAAGCAATGACGGGCTCACCGCACAGCTGCGTGTACGAAGTCGGCGACGAGGTAGACATCATTCACCACCCTCGCGACCCCTCCCAGACCCTCGTGCACGGACACGACGGCATCGCCAACAAGTGGGCCTTCGGCTTCGCCGCCCTGATCACGGGTCTCACCGCCGCCCTCTGTATCGCGACGGGTCTCGCCTCCCTGGCCGTCCAATAGGTCACGGCCAAGCGCCGGCCTATCTCACACCCCCTGCCGACTGACACTTTCACGCCCCAAGGGCAGTGAAGGACGCCGACTGACACAGGTCACTCGGCCTGCGACTGACCCTTCTTGGGGCGCCTGCTGCCCGAGCTTGAGTAGCCCTTGGCGATGTCCTGCACCGTCGAGAAACTGACCCCCAGGTCGGCCCCCACGGTGCGCAGGGATGCACCCTCGCGTGCGAGAAGTTCTTGCACCGCTTGCTGCCGCAGCTTCTTAAGGCGTTTGTTGTGCTGAGGAAGCTGCTTCAGCACCTCGCCCAGAGCAAGCGCCCGCGCCCTGGTGTCGGCAATCTTTTCGAGTTCACCGAGCGCCTCGAACACCCGCCGCGCCTCCTCGCTCAAATCCAGCCCCTCTCTTCGGGCGGGCCACTTCCCTCACTGTAGGGGGTTCCCCTACAGTGAGGGAGGCAGTCCACGCGCTGCTCATGAATAGACCCCGGCCCGGCGCTGCAACGCCACATGGACCGGGGTCAGACCACCCGCAACTCTCACGAAGAGGCGGTCCGCCATGGAGCGTACCCACCCCCAGACCCCCGAGCCCCCCGACCCCACCACGTCGCGCTCGGTCGCGGAGGAGCCCGCGACGCTCGACCGCTGCGCCAGGGAGTACGCAGCCGGCGCCGAGGCCCGCGACGCCGCCGCACGACGCGAGCAGCTCGACCGTGCCAAGGGACGGAGGCACCGCTGATGTGGGCCGTCTTCAACGCCAAGGGCACAATCCTCGCCCAGTTCAGCGGCGACTGCGGCCGGTACGACGCCGCCGGGATGGCCGACGCCGCCCTGGCCCGCGACTACACCGACGAGCCCGGCGCCTTCGTCGCCGAGGTCTGCACCCGCCACCACGAGCCGCTCGCCGCCTGCACCCGCTGCTCGGAGCAGATCGACTGCCCGCGCTGCGCCTGGCCCCTGCGC
>NZ_JAEAMR010000029.1 GCF_015999245.1 Streptomyces sp. AV19
GCCCGGGGGGCTTGGGCGCCCCACGGGGGCACCACGGGGGCCTCCCCCCCCGGGGGCGGGCTCACCCCGGGGGGGGGGGGGCGGGCCAGGGGGGGGGCCCCGGGGGCGCGGGGGCCCGCCCCGGGCGCCGCCCCGGCCCCCGCTCCCGGCCACGCCCTACGCCCCCAGCAACTCCCGCAACCCCTCGTCCAGCGCCAGCCACTTCCCCTCCGCGCCCCGCTCCACCAGTCGCAGCGTGCTCTCCAGCCACGTGCGCACCGCCCGGGCCGGTGCCTCCAGCAGCGCCTCGCCGTCCGGCGACGACAGCGCCACGCACACCACCGTCCGCCCGCCGGACGAGCCGGGCCACACCCGTACGTCCCCGGAACCGCAGGCCCGGTGCACGCCCTCGGCCAACAGCTCGCGCGCGAACGTCCAGTTGACCGGCGTCCGCGACGTCACGTGGAAGGCGATCCGCACCGCGTACGGGTCGTCGGCCCGGTAGCTCAGCCGCGCCGGCACCGGAATGCTGCGCCCCGGTTCCAGCACCAGGTCCATCTCCAGGTCTCGTTCCACCACGGCATGCATGAAGTGCGCCCTCTTTCGTTCCTCTGCCCGCTGCGCGGGCCTCGCGACCGGGCCCGCACCTGGACAGAGCGGATCGGCCCCGCGTCATGACGCGACTTCGCACCGCGGCGCCTCCCGGTCGCACGTGTGAGTGGTCCCGTCGGCGTAACGTCCACGCAGAGGGAGGCCGTCTGGTAGACCTGTTGGCTGCGCCCTGGGTTGCCTTTTGCGCATAGAGGTCACATGGATGTGCGCCCGCCGTCGCGAGCACCGGACCCGGAGCGGTACACAGGACACCACGCCAGTGCGGCAGACTGCCTGATATCCCAGCACGGCCGAACAGATACGGGACACCGGAGACCATGAGCGCACCCATCCCGGGATCCGCCGACGGCAGCCCCCGCCAAGGCTTTTACCCGGACCCGTCCATTCCCGGCTACATCCGCTACTGGAGCGGCACCGCCTGGGTCCCGGGCACCAGCCGGCCCGCCCCCGCCGAGGGCGAGCCCA
This sequence comes from Streptomyces sp. AV19, assembly GCF_015999245.1. Lineage (GTDB taxonomy): Bacteria > Actinomycetota > Actinomycetes > Streptomycetales > Streptomycetaceae > Streptomyces. Next base: position 1,057 of record NZ_JAEAMR010000029.1, read on the forward strand.
TGCCGGGGCCGCCGCCCGGCCTGCCCGCCGCGCCGCTGCCCGCCCTCGCCGCGCCCGTCCCGCCGTCCCCGCGCCCCGAGGTGCACCGGCCGCCCGCCGGTCAGGGGCGGGACGAGACGGGGCCGGTGTTCTTCGACGAGGAGCTGCCCGCGCGTCGCGAGCCCGCCGCGTGGGGCGACGGCCCGTCCGTGCCCGCCGTCCGCGACCCGCGCGCACCGGACGCCGCCGCCCCCGTGGCGCCCGCCCGCGAGGGCACGATGGACCTCGGCGGCCGCAAGCCCGCACCGGGCTCCGCCGCGCCGCAGATCCACCACGGGCCGTCGGCGCTCTCCTCGGCCCGGCCGCCGGGCGCCTGGCCGGACGAGGCCCGGCAGCCCGTCCCCGCGCAGCAGCACCGGCCCGCCCCCGCCGTCTGGGCCCCGCCGCAGGTGCCGTCCCAACAGCAACTCCAGCCCCACCCCCAGCCGCAGGCCCAGCTCCAGCCGCTGCCGACGGCGCAGCCCCTGCCCGTCCCGCAGGCCGCGCCCGCGCAGCCGGCCGTCCGCGAGACCGTGGTGCCCGCGCCCTGGAAGCCGCCGACGGAGAACCCCTTCCTCCAGGCCGCGCGCCAGGAGGGCCGCCCCGCGGGCCTGGGCCGGCGGCTGGCCGCGCGGCTCGTCGACACGGCCGTCCTCGGCGGCGCCCTCGCCGCCCTCGCCGTGCCGCTGTGGAACAGCTCCGTCGAGCACATCGACGAGAAGGTCGACCGCGCCAAGCGCTCGGGCCAGACCGTCACCGTCTGGCTCCTCGACGGGACCACCGGCACCTACCTGGCGATCGTGCTGGCCGCACTGCTGCTCGGCGGGGTGCTCTACGAGGTGCTGCCGACCGCCAAGTGGGGCCGCACGCTGGGCAAGAAGCTGTGCGGCGTGCGCGTCCTCGACATCGGGTCGCACGACACCGCGTCGTTCGGCGCCGCCCTGCGCCGCTGGCTGGTCTACAGCCTGCCCGGGCTCCTGGCGGTCGGTCTGCTGGGCGTGCTGTGGTGTCTGTTCGACCGCCCCTGGCGGCAGTGCTGGCACGACAAGGCGGCGCGGACGTTCGTCGCCTCCGGCGGGGCCTGACCGCCGGCGCGGGCAACTCGAACGGCATACGGGCGGATGCGGCGGCCCGGCCGCCGGGTTCTACTCGGGCCATGAGCACGGACCAGCCGCAGGACGACGACCCGTTCCGCCAGAAGCCGCCCGGCGACCTCCCGCCGTACGGGCACGCGCCCGGCAACGGACCGCCCGCGGGCGGCCCCTATCCCGGCGGGCAGTACGGCGGGGGGCCCGGCCCCGGCGGTCCGTACGACACCGGGGGCCCCGGCGGTCCCTACGGCGGCCCGGGCGGCGCGACCGACCCGCTGGCCGGCATGCCGCCGCTCGCCAACCGCTTCCGACGGCTCGTCGCCCGGGTCATCGACTTCCTGATCGTCTCGATCCCGGTCAGCCTGGTCTACTCCGCCTTCACCTGGGACCACTGGGACCCCTACCGGGACAACACCAAGAACACCGGCCTCACCGTCCTCGTGGCGATCGTCTACTTCGTCTACGAGGGGCTGATGCTGTCGGCCCGCGGCCAGACGGTCGGCAAGATGGCCATGCAGATCCGCGTCGCCGTGCTGGAGAACGGTGCCGTCCCGCAGAACGGACCCGGCTGGATCCGGGCGGCGGTCTACTGCCTGCCGTGGATCGTGCCCTGCTGCGGCTTCGTCTTCTGGCTCATCAACGTCCTCTGGTGCACCTGGGACAAGCCGTACCAGCAGTGCATCCACGACAAGGCGGCGAAGACGGTCGTGGTCTCAGCCGTGCAGTGAGTGCTCGCCCACCCGGGCGGGCGCCGACCCCGCGCGCTGCCGTGGAACCCGGGAGCTCCCGGCGACCGTCCGCGGGCTCCTGCGGGAGACGGGCACGGCGGCCGCGACGACGAGCCCGAGCGCGAGGGCGCCCAGGGCGACGACGGCGACCCCGGCGACCGAGCTCGTCCTCGTCAGCAGGAGCATGGCGAGGGTCGACAGGACAACGGTGGCCGAGCCGTAGGCGATCTGTGCTGACGTCGGACGCGGCATGACGGGATCCGTCCTCGGGGGGGATGGTGGGGTGCAGAGCCGACACGTACGTACCGCAAAAAGACTCTACGGTCCTGTCTGCCCTCGGGGAACCGCCGATAAGCGCGCCCTTGACGGACGGTGAGGTCGCGCGGGGTCGCGGCGCGGGACGGGAGCGGGCGGGGGCGCGCCCGCGTTACTGACACCGTGGTGGGGGAGCGGTCGTCGGCGGGGTTCCCCCGGGGGCGGGAACGGACGCTGATCATCCACTCGGAGTGTGGTATTTCCGCAGGTCAACCGCCTCTTTTCGGAACCCCCTGGCGGGGTGCCGGGGATCGCGGTTGGATGCGTTCAGAGGTGTCCTCTTATTGACACGGAGTGTTCCGGCGGAGGGTGGTTGCATATGGCAGGCGGTGGTTTCGTCAAGCTCCCGGACGGCAGTGTGGTCGTCGCCCTGTCCCTTCCGAGTCCGCCCGGCGACGGAGCGGTGCCGCCCGGGGGGCGGGTACGGGTCCTGGTCCACGCGGCCAACCGGGCGCGCGCGCTCACCCGCGTCCGGAACCTGGGGCTCCGGGCGGTGTACCTGCGCGGGAACAGCGAGCCGCCGTCGCCGGACGAGATCAGCGCGGCGCTGTACCACCCGGAGGGGCTGGTGTGGCGCACGATGCCGGAGGTCGAGACGGAGTCGTGGCATCCGATAGCGAGTTTGCTGCGGCGGGGGCGCGCGGCGTAGGGGGGTTTGCCCCGGCCCCTCCCCCAGAGGGGGCACCCCCACTTTCACCGTTTCTTCCGGGGCGAGCCCCGGGCCCGGACCGCGCTCCGCGCGGTGAGCGGGGCTTCGCCCCTGCACCCC
>NZ_JAEAMR010000003.1:0-47239 GCF_015999245.1 Streptomyces sp. AV19
CCCGTCCGGCGCTTGAGGACAGCGCGCGCAGCGTGCTGCTGCGGAAACGGTGAAAGGGCGGGTCCGGGGCAAAACCTCCCTACCGCACCGCTACGAACGCCTCCGCGCTCCGCGCGCCCCGCTCCCGCGGCGCCCCCGCCGCCCGCCCGACGGCGACGGCCCCCATCGGATCCCAGTCCTCCGGCAGGGACAGAACGTCCCTCACCACATCCCGGCAGAACATCGTCGACGACACCCACGCCGACCCCAGCCGCTCCCCCGCCAACGCCACCAGGAAGTTCTGCACCCCGGCCCCCGTCGCCACCACGAACATCTCCCGCTCCGCCGCGGCGCGCCGCTCGTCCGGGTAGTCGTGGGAGCCGTCCATCACCAGGCACGGCACGACCAGGTACGGCGCGTTGCGCAGCACGTCCCCGCGCTTGACGCGGCGCGCGATGCCCGCCTCGGAGCGGCCGTCCCGGCGCAGGTCCGCGATCCACGCGTCCCGCATCGCGTCCAGCAGCCGCGTCCGCGACTCCGCGGACTCCAGGAGGACGAACCGCCACGGCGTCGTGTGATGCGGCGCCGGCGCCGTCAGCGCGGCGGCCACCGCGCGCCGGACCGCGCCCGGGTCCACCGGATCGTCCGTGAACTCCCGCACCGTGCGCCGCAGCGACAACGCCTCGCGCACCGCCTCCGACGTCCCCAGCCGGAACATGTCGGACTCGGCGGACCGGACCAGCGCCCGGGCGTCCTCCGCGTCCTCGGCCACCACGTGCGGCAGCCCCCGGACCACCGCCACCGGCAGCCCGCCCGCCTTGCCCTTCACCAGGTCACCGGCGGCCGCCAGTTCGTCGGCGGTCGCGACGACCGTCGCGTTCAGCGGGTTGCCGTGCGCGTCCGTGCCGCCGCGCAGGTCGTCGAGGACGCGGACGCCGGCGGCGCCGATCGCCATGTCCGTCAGACCGCTGCGCCAGGGCCGGCCGGCCGTGTCCGTGATCACGACGCCGACGTCCACGCCGAGCTCGGCGCGGAGCCCGGCGCGCAGGGCACGGGCGGAGGCGTCCGGGTCCTCGGGCAGGAGCAGGACGGTGCCGGCCGGGGTGTTGGAGGCGTCGACGCCGGCCGCGGCCATGACGAGGCCGAGCCGGTTCTCGACGATGCGCAACGCACCGCGGCGGGCCACGACCCGGACGGTCTCGGCGTCGATCGCGGCCTCGCGGTCCTCCGCCTCGACGACGCGCCCCTCCGCCTTGCTGACGATCTTCGAGGTGACGATCAGGACGTCGCCGTCGGCCAGGCCGGGCGTCCCCTCGGCGGTGGCCGCCGCCGCGACGAGCTTGACCAGGTCGTCGCCGGGCCGGACCTCGGGGATGCCGGGCAGGGCCCACACCCGGTAGGCGGGAATCACGCGCGTACCTCCTCGGCCAGGGCGAGCGCCTCCGCGGCCATCCGCGCCGTCGCCTCGATGTCGGTCATCATCAGCGGGACGGCTCGGCAGCGTATGCCCGCGGCCTCCACACCGGCGGCCTCGGCCGCGTCCACGGTGTCCACCAGCCAGCCGTCCAGCAGGCCGGCACCGTAGTGCCGGGCCACGGCCCCGGCGGTGGACTCCACGCCGACGGCCGCCAGCACCTTGTCGGCCATGCCGCGCACCGGCGCGTCGCCGACGATCGGCGAGAGGCCGACGACCGGCGCCGCGGCGCCCGCGACCGCCTCGCGGACGCCCGGCACGGACAGGATCGTGCCGACGCTGACGACCGGGTTGGACGGCGGGAAGAGGATGACGTCCGCCGCGCCGATCGCCTCCAGCACGCCGGGCGCGGGCTCGGCCTGCTCGGCGCCGACCGGGACGATCGCGTGGGCCGGCACCTGGGCGCGCAGCCGCACCCAGTACTCCTGGAAGTGGACGGCCTTCCGTCCGCCGTCCTCGTCGTCGATCAGGACGTGGGTCTCGACGCGGTCGTCGCTCATGGGCAGCAGCCGCACCCCCGGCTTCCAGCGCTCGCACAGCGCCTCGGTGACGGCGCTGAGCGGATAGCCGGCGGAGATCATCCGGGTGCGGACGATATGCGTCGCGAAGTCGCGGTCGCCGAGCCCGAACCACTCGGGCCCGACGCCGTAGGCGGCCAACTCCTCCTTCACGGCGAAGGTTTCACCGGCCCGGCCCCAGCCCTGCTCCTCATGGATGCCGCCGCCGAGCGTGTACATCACCGTGTCGAGGTCGGGACAGACCTTGAGTCCGAAGAGGTGGATGTCGTCACCGGTGTTCCCGATGACGGTGATGTCCGCGTCAGGGACTGCTGACTTGAGGCCGCGGAGGAAGCGGGCGCCCCCGATCCCGCCGGCCAGAACCACAATGCGCATGTGGAGCAGTGTGTCAGTCCGGGGGCGCTCACTGACGGGCGGGCGCCGGGGAGTTGCGGAGTGCGACCACATCGCGCCGGTCGTGGAACCGGTCGTGGAACGGCATTTCGGTCAGACCGGGGAAGTAGACGTGCAAGCTGACCGCCGGCTCCACCGAGTCGTTGACGACCTCGTGGATGTGGCCGGGGGCGAAGACCCGCTGGTCACCGGCGCCGAGGCGGCGCCGGACCGTGCTCCCCGGCGCGCGGTGCGTCTCGGTGAGCTCGCCGTGCAGGACGGTGAGCACCCCGGAGGAGCGGCCGTGGTCGTGCAGCCCGCTGCCCTGGCCGGGCACCCAGCTCAGCAGCCACACCTCGTAGCCGGGCCCGGTGCGCAGCCGGTGGTACCAGCGGCTGACGGCGTCGTAGCGGACGAGGTGGGACCAGGCGGCGCGGTCGGCGGCGATGGAGCGGGCGAGGCCGGCGAACTCGGCCACGGTGGCCGGGTGGGCGGCCGGCGGCGGCATGAGATGCGGGACGGCGAGCGGGTCGCCGGCGATCTGGACGTCGCTGTTCATGAAGGGTGGGTTCCTCGGTACGGCGGACCGACCGGGGCGCGGCAGCCGGAAGAGCGGCGCCACGGACCGGCCCGGGCAGGCGAAGGGAAAGAAAGAGAAGAGGGGAGAAAGATCAGCCGGAGCTCTGCGGCATCAACAGCTGGAACAGCGACAGCGCGCCTGCACGGCACAGCGCGACCCGTAGGCACGGGTCAGGCCGGACGGGGCGGGTGCGGTCGCGAGCATGCAGACAAGGAGACCGGCACGGACCGCGCGGTGTCAACCGGATGTCCGTTTTGATGCCAATCTTTCACCTCATCCGGTAACGGAGCCCGGTGAAGGGTTTGTGTCGGCGTGCGGCAGGACAATCGCCCGGCATCCTGGTCCTCAAACATCCTCCGACGCCCCGGTGCAACTGGATCGCCGCGGACGACGTCCCTCTCATTGGCGAGGGACTCTCGGGACGCTTGTGGCGGGCGGGAGATGTGTCCACTCTTGTGGCGATTTGGCAACTTTCCGCTCGGCCTTGGTTCCGCAGAGTGAATAAGGGGCCCAATAGCAGATCTCGGCTTGACTGGCCCGGATCGGCGCACTTGTAATTTCACTCGTGTCGTTCTGCCGTACCTGATCACGGCAGCATCACGGGGACGCAATGACAGACGAGGGGCGCACATGACCGAGCTGTTTCAGCAACTGCTGGTCGAGGAGGCGGACGAGGAGCTCGGCTGGCAGGAGCGCGCACTCTGCGCCCAGACCGATCCCGAGTCCTTCTTCCCCGAGAAGGGCGGTTCCACCCGCGAGGCGAAGAAGGTCTGCCTCGCCTGTGAAGTCCGCTCCGAGTGCCTCGAATACGCTCTCGCCAACGACGAACGCTTCGGCATCTGGGGCGGGTTGTCCGAGCGCGAGCGCCGCCGCCTGAAGAAGGCCGCGGTCTGAGGCGACGTCAGCCGCCCGCACCGGCTGCGCCACCACTCCACGCCACGCCGGCACCACCCCGCACCATCCCCGCCCGGACCAGGGCCGACGCCGTCCGGCCGGGCACCGCGCACGGGTCCGCCGTGACCCGGGAGCGTGAATAGGCCAGGACCCCGTCCGGCCCGCCCGAACCCGATACCCGCTCGTACCGCACGGTCCGCCTCCCGCGCCCCGCACTCAGGAGGCGGACCGCCGTGTTGTCAGCCACTAGTCTGGGGTGCCGTCCGTGACGCACCGGCGCCCCCGAACCGGGGTCGCACACGTCCACCGCAGTCCAGCACCGCGGTCCCGCCGGGAGCACGCCTCCCGTACGACCGGCCGGAGGGCCCGTACCCCGATGTCCGCGCACAGCAGCCACGCGTTCGACCTCACCCACCCCCCGGCGTTCCCCCGGCACGTCGTCACCGCCGTGCTCGTCGCCCACGACGGCGCCCGCTGGCTCCCGGACGCGCTCGCCGGGCTGCTCGGCCAGGACCGGCCCGTCCAGCGGGCGGTCGCCGCCGACACCGGGAGCGACGACGGCTCCGCCCGGCTGCTCGCCGACGCGCTCGGCGACGACCGCGTCCTGCGCCTCGCCCGCCGGGCCGGCTTCGGCACCGCGGTGGAGGAGGCGGTGCGCGCCGCCCCCGCGCCCACCGCCGACGACCTGCCCTACCTCGCCGGCTCCAGCGGCTGGGACCCCGTCGGCCGCACCTGGCGCGAGGACCCCCAGGACTCCGACGGCCGCGGCGCCACCGGCGAGCCCGTGCAGTGGCTGTGGCTGCTGCACGACGACTGCGCGCCCGAACCGGCCGCCCTCCACGAACTGCTGCGGGTCGCCGACGCCGAGGGCGCCGCCGTCGTCGGCCCCAAGCTGCGCAGCTGGTACGACCGCCGGCAGCTGCTGGAGGTCGGCGCCGCCATCGCCCGCGGCGGCCGCCGCTGGACCGGCCTCGACCGCCGCGAGCAGGACCAGGGCCAGCACGACCAGGTGCGTTCCGTGCTCTCCGTCTCCAGCGCCGGCATGCTGGTGCGCCGCGACGTGTGGGAGGCGCTGGGCGGCTTCGACGCCCGGCTGCCCCTGATGCGCGACGACGTCGACTTCTGCTGGCGCGCCCACGCCGCCGGCCACCGCGTCGTCGTCGCCCCCGACGCCGTGCTCCGGCACGCCGAGGCCGCCTCCCGCGAGCGCCGGCCCGTCGACTGCGCGGGCCGCAAGCCGGTCCCGGCGCACCGGGTGGACAAGGCCGGTGCCATCCACACCCTGCTCGCCAACGCCCGTGGCGCGGCGCTGCCTTACGTCCTGTTCCGGATCCTCCTCGGCACCCTGCTGCGGGTCCTCGGCTACCTCGTCGGCAAGGCGCCGGGTCCCGCCCTCGACGAACTCACCGGCCTCGGCGCCGTCCTGCTGCGGCCCGGCCGCGTGCTCGCCGCCCGCAAACGGCGGGCCGGGGCGACCGTCCCCGCCAAGGAGCTGCGCCCCCTCTTCCCGCCGCCCGGCGCCAGCCTGCGCGCCGCGTTCGAGCAGCTGACGGCCGCGTTCGGCGGGCGGCCGGACGCCGGCTCGTCGTCGGCCGGCCGGCACGGCGCGGTCGAGTCCGGGCCCGGCGGCGACGACGCGGACTACCTGGACATCGAGCAGTTCGCCCGGATCAAGCGGCTCGCCCGCAAGCCGGCCCCGGTCCTCTTCGCGCTCCTGCTGCTGGTCTCCGCCCTCGCCTGCCGGGGGCTCTACGGCGGTGGCGCGCTGTCCGGCGGCGCCCTGCTGCCCGCGCCCGACGGCGTCGGCGGGCTGTGGTCGCGCTTCGCCGACGGCTGGCACGCCGTCGGCACCGGCGACACCGCCGGCGGCCCGCCCCACCTCGCCGTGCTCGCGGCCCTGTCGGTGCTGCTGCTCGGCTCGGTGAACCTGACCCTCACCCTGCTGCTCGTCTGCTCGGTCCCGCTGGCCGGGCTGACCGCCTACTTCGCCGCCCGCCCGCTGGTCGAGTCCCGGCTGCTGCGCGCCTGGGGCAGCGTCGCCTACGCCTTCCTGCCCGCGGCCACCGGAGCGCTCGCGGCCGGCCGGCTGGGCACCGCGGTCCTGGCGATCCTGCTGCCGCTGATGGCCCGCGCGGCCGTCTCCGCCGGCGGCTTCCGCTCGGCGGGCGCCCGGCCCACCTGGCGCGCGGTCTGGGCGTACGCCCTCCTGCTCACCGTCACCACCGCCTTCACGCCCCTGGTGTGGCCGATCGCCGTTGCCCTGGGCCTGGGCGTGCTGGCCCTGCGCGTGCGCGGCGGGCAGCTCGCCGCGCACGGACCGGCGTTCCTCGCGGTCGCCCTGACCCCCGTCCTGGTGCTCGCCCCCTGGTCGTTCGGCCTGTTCGCGCACCCGGGCCGGTTCCTCGACCAGGCCGGGACGGAGTACGGCGGCGGCACGACCACCCCGCTGCTCCTGCTCCTCGGCGACCCCGGCGGGCCCAACACCTTCGGCGGGCTGGCGCTGGCCGGCGTGCTGCTGGCCGCGCTCGCCGCGCTGCTGCGCGCCGACCGCCGGCCCGTCGTCCTCACCGCCTGGGCCGTGGCCCTCACCGGGATGCTGGGCGCGGCGCTCGCCAACCACTCCGCGTGGGCCGGGCCCGCCACCCTCGTCCAGGGCCTGGCGCTGATCGCGGCCGCCGCGGTCGGTGCCGAGGGCGCGCGCGAGCGGGTCGCCGCGCGCAGCTTCGGCTGGCGGCAGCCGGTCGCCGGACTCGTCGCGCTCGCCGCCGCCGCGGGCCCGCTGTGTGCCGCCGTCGCCTGGGCGGCGGGCGGGGCGGGCGGCCCGCTGGAGCGGCGGGACCCGGTCCAGGTCCCGGCGTTCGTCGCCGAGGCCGCCACCACCCGCGACCAGGCCCGCACCCTCGTGCTCGGCGGCACGGCGGACGACCTCGCCTACGCGCTCGTCCGGGGCTCCGGCGTGCGTATGGGCGACGAGGCGCTGGGCGGCGGTCGTGACCGGCGGTTCGACGGCGTCGTCGCGGACCTCGTCTCCGGCTCCGGCGCCGACCAGGCCGGCCGGCTGGCCGGGTACGCCGTCGGCTTCGTGCTCGTCCGCGACGGCGCGGCCAAGGAGGCCGGCGCCGCCCTGGACGCCACGCCGGGCCTGACCCGGCTCAGCCAGGAGGGCCGCACCGCGCTGTGGCGGGTGGACCGCGAGGTCGCCCGCGTCACCGTCGTCTCCGGCGGATCCGCTCCCGTCCCCGTCGCCTCCGGCCCGGTCGGCGCCCGCGCCGACCTGCCCGCCGGTTCCGGCGGCCGGGTCCTGCGCCTCGCCGACAAGGCGGCGCCCGGCTGGCACGCCACCCTCGACGGCAAGGAGCTCGAGCGGACCACCGTCGACGGCTGGGCCCAGGGCTTCCGGCTCCCGGCGAACGGCGGCACGTTGACGCTCTCCTACGAGACGCCGCTCACCCGCACCGCCTGGGTGTGGACCCAGGCCCTGCTCGGCGTCGTCCTGGTCGTCCTCGCCCTGCCGGGCCGCCGGCGCCACGTCGACGACGACCTGCCCGAGGCCGCCGCACCGGCCGCGGCCGTGCCCGCGCAGGCACCGGCCGGGGAGGGCCGCCGGGCGCGGCGACTGCGCGCTGCCGCGGAGCCGGCGCCGACGGCTCCCGTCGCGCCGGAGCCCGCTCCGGAACCGGTGCAGCACGACCCCTACGCACAACCGTCGGCCGACCCGTACGCCGCCGTGCCCCAGCAGCCCTACGCCCAGGCCTCCGCCGCCGAGGGCTGGGAGGCGTACTACGGGCAGCAACAGCCCTACCAGGAGGGCGCGTACGACGGCGGCTACGCGCAGCAGGCGTACTACCCCGACGGGACCTACCAGGCGGACCTCTACGCGGGCGGCGCCCACGACCCGTACGGCTACGGCACGCAGCCCCACGACACGACGTACGGCGGGGCCGACGCGGCCCGCCGCGACGGGAGCGAGCAGCAGTGAAGCGCACGACCCTCTCCCTGTTCGCGACGGCCGCGGCGCTCGCCGCCGTCACCGGCGTCGCCCTGGTCACCGGCCCGTCGCAGGACGGCACCGCCGCGCCCCGGCCGTCCGCCGCGCGGATGCCCGTCCAGCACACGTCCGTGCTCTGCCCGGCGCCCACCTCCTCCGAGGTGGGCGAGACGACGTACACCGCCTACGCGCCCGGCGGCGGCCGGGGCGAGACGAAACCGGCCGACCTGCTGCCCGCGGCGGACGGCAAGAAGGACGACGCGAAGAAGAGGGACGGCAAGCCGGTTCTCTCCCTCAAGGCACCGGGCAAGCCGGTGACCGCCACCACCGACCGCTCCGACGCCCCCGCGCTGACCGGCTCCGCCGACGGCGCGCTGGCCCCCGGCTGGACGGTGCAGCAGACCACCACGATCGCCGCCGGCAGCGGGCGCGGGCTGCAGGGGCTGACCTGCACGGCGCCGGACACCTCGTTCTGGTTCCCGGGCGTGGCCACGGCCAAGGGCCGCCAGGACTACGTCCACCTGACCAACCCCGACGCCACCACGGCCGCCGTCGTCGACCTGGAGCTCTACGGCAAGGACGGCCGCGTCGCCGCTCCCACCGGCGAGGGCGTCACCGTCCCGCCGCGTTCCACCGTGCCCGTGCTGCTGACCACGCTCCCCGAGACGTCCGACGGCACCGAGGGCGACCTCACCCTCCACGTGGCCGCCCGGTCCGGACGGGTGGGAGCCGCCGTGCAGTCCAACGACGACAAGCTGGGCGGCGACTGGCTGCCGGCCTCCGACGCCGGGACGGGCGCGGTGCTCCCGGGCATCCCGGCCGACGCCACGTCCGTGCGGCTCGTCGCCTTCGCGCCCGGCTCGGACGACGCCGATCTGACGCTGCGGCTGGCCGGGCCCAGCGGCACCATCCGGCCGGCCGGTCATGAGTCGCTGCACGTCAAGAGCGGGATGACCGCCTCGGCGGATCTGGGGGCCATCACCAAGGGCGAACCGGGGTCGCTGCTGCTGACGTCCGAGGGCGGCGTCCCGTTCACCGCCGGGCTGCGGGTGACCCGGGGCAAGGGGGACAAACAGGAGACCGCGTTCGTCCCGGCCGTCCCTCCGATCGGCACCCGGGGCACCGTGGCGGACGCCCGGGCGAAGGGGACGACGCTGTCGCTCACCGCTCCCGAGAAGGACGCGCAGGTCAAGGTGGTCGCCTCGGCCGGTAGCGAGGGCGGCGCGCCGGCCTCGCGGACGTACACCGTCAAGGGCGGCACCACGCTGACGGTCGAGCCGCCGACGCCCGCGGGGGGCAAGGGCGTCTGGGCGGTCGGTGTGGAGAAGGTGTCCGGCGGGCCCGTGCACGCGTCCCGGATGCTGGCCCTGCCCAAGGACGGCGTCCCGGCGTTCACGATCCAGCCGCTGCCCGACGACCGCTCCACGGTGGAGGTCCCGGCGGTCCGTCAGGACCTGTCCGCCGTCACCCGCTGACGGGCGCTCAGTCCTGGCCGTAGCGCGGGTCGACCGACTCGGGGGCCAGCCCCAGCAGTTCGGCGACCTGCTCGACCACGACCTCGTGCACCAGCAGGGCCCGCTCGTCGCGGCTCTTGGTGCGGATCTCCACGGGACGGCGGTAGACGACGATCCGGTCGGGCCGGTCGCCATGGGCCGCGACGTAGCGGCCGAGCGGCACGGACTCGCCGTCGAGGAACTCCGCGGGGGGCTCGCCGTCCTCGCCCGGGACGGGCACCTCGCGCACCGCGAAGTCCACCGACGCCAGCTGCGGCCAGCGGCGCTCCAGCCGCTCCGCCGAGTCGTGGACCAGGTCGACGAACGCCTCCGCGCGGCTCACCGACAGCGGCACCTGCGGCGGAGCGATCGGGCCGCGCATGCCGCGGCCGTGCCGGTCGCGGTGGCGCGGGCGCGGGCCCGCCGGGCTGGAGTCGCCGCCGGCGGCGGCCGGTGGCGGTACGGGGCTGTCCATCACCCCCGAGGGTATCCGCCGCCCGGCCGTGTACGCGCCGTAGCCGCGCATCTCATCGGATGTCGCCCGATGAGCGTTCCGGTCATCCTTGCGATCGGATAAAGCCACCCATGAGACCGGTGATCGCATGCCGAATGACACTATGGTGGCCAGGTGATGACTAAGTCCCAGGGCCGCGCCTCCCGTCGCGGTCGCTCCCCGCGCAGGTCAGCCAGGCGGTTCGGGGCCGGTGTCCACGGGACGCTCCGGCACGACACGGAGGGGTGAGCCAGGAGTGAGTCGTCGCGGCCCGCTCAAGAGTGCGGTACCGTCCAACGTCGTGAGCCCTGTACGTCGCTGTTCGCGCACCGCGTGCGGCCGCCCGGCCGTGGCGACGCTGACGTACGTCTACGCCGATTCGACCGCGGTCCTCGGCCCGCTCGCCACCTACGCCGAGCCCCACTGCTACGACCTGTGCGCCGAGCACTCGGAGCGCCTGACCGCCCCGCGCGGCTGGGACGTCGTCCGCCTCGCCGTGGACTCCGGCCCCGCCCGCAGCAGTGACGACCTCGAAGCGCTGGCCAACGCCGTGCGGGAGGCGGCCCGTCCGCATCCGCAGGAGCGCGCCGCGGGCGCCGGGCCGGCCGTCGGCCCCGTCGGGCCGAGCACCCGCGAGGTCAACCCGATGGAGGTGGCCCGCCGAGGTCATCTCAGGGTGCTGCGCTCGCCGGACTCCTGACGCCCTGTGGGCACCGTCCCTTTACGTCCGTGACGCTTCGTCGTCGGCCGTTCGCACACCGTCCTCCGCCGGTTCCGGGCCGGGACCGCCGTCCGCCGTCCGGATTGTCGGTCCCGCCAGGTAGGTTGGGGTCCCTGTTCCAGGACTCCAGGAGGGGTTGACCGTGGCCGATCTGTCGCAGCTCGTGAAGGCCTACGACGTGCGTGGTGTGGTCCCCGACCAGTGGGACGAGAAGCTCGCCCAGCTCTTCGGCGCCGCCTTCGTCGAGGTGACGGGTGCCGCAGCGATCGTGGTCGGGCACGACATGCGGCCCTCCTCGCCCGGTCTCTCGCGGGCCTTCGCGCAGGGGGCGGCCGCCCGCGGCGCCGACGTCACCGAGATCGGCCTCTGCTCCACCGACCAGCTGTACTTCGCCAGCGGTCACCTGGACCTGCCGGGCGCCATGTTCACGGCGAGCCACAACCCGGCCCAGTACAACGGCATCAAGATGTGCCGCGCCGGCGCCGCGCCCGTCGGCCAGGACACCGGCCTCTTTGAGATCCGCGCCCTCGTCGAGGGCTGGACGGAGAGCGGGGCGCCCGAGGCCGCCGCCCGCCCGGGCACGGTCACCCAGCGGGAAACCCTCGCGGACTACGCCGCCCACCTGCGCTCCCTGGTGGACCTCAGCGGCGTCCGGCGGCTGAAGGCCGTGGTCGACGCGGGCAACGGCATGGGCGGGCATACCGTCCCCACGGTCCTCCAGGGCCTGCCGATCGACGTGGTCGCGCTCTACTTCGAGCTCGACGGCACCTTCCCCAACCACGAGGCCAACCCGCTCGACCCGAAGAACCTGGTCGACCTCCAGGCCAAGGTCCGCGAGACCGGCGCCGACATCGGCCTGGCCTTCGACGGCGACGCGGACCGCTGCTTCGTCGTCGACGAGCGGGGCGAGCCGGTCTCCCCGTCCGCCATCACCGCCCTCGTCGCCGCCCGCGAGCTCGCCAAGCACCCCGGCGGCATCGTCATCCACAACCTCATCACCTCCCACTCGGTGCCCGAGGTCGTCCGCGAGCACGGCGGCGAGCCCGTCCGCACCCGCGTGGGGCACTCCTTCATCAAGCAGGAGATGGCCCGCACCGGCGCCATCTTCGGCGGCGAGCACTCCGCCCACTACTACTTCCGCGACTTCTGGAACGCCGACACCGGCATGCTCGCCGCGCTCCACGTCCTCGCCGCCCTCGGCGAGCAGGACGGCCCGCTCTCCGAGCTCGTCCGCGCCTACGACCGCTACGCCGCCTCCGGCGAGATCAACAGCACCGTCGCCGACCAGCCCGGCCGGGCCGCCGCGGTCAAGGCCGCCTATGCCGGCAGGGAAGACGTCACCGTCGACGAGCTCGACGGCCTCACCGTCACCGCTCCCGACTGGTGGTTCAACCTCCGCGCCTCCAACACCGAGCCCCTCCTGCGGCTGAACGTCGAGGCCCGCGACGCGGAGACGGTCGCCCGCGTCCGCGACGAGGTCCTCGCCATCGTCCGGGCCTGACGCCCGTCACTCCCGTGGGGCCACGCGGCGCGTGGCCCCACGGCCCGGCGGTACCCTGACCGCACAGCTGGAACGCACGAAGACGCACACCTCCCGAAGGGAACCCCCATGCCGCTCGAAGCCGGCCTCCTGGAGATCCTCGCCTGCCCGGCGTGCCACGCCCCCCTCCGCGAGGCTGCGGCCACCGAGGCAGAGGGCGCCTCCGACGAGACCGCCGAGCTGGTGTGCACGAGCGAGGGCTGCGCCCTGGCGTACCCCGTCCGCGACGGCATCCCCGTCCTGCTGGTGGACGAGGCCCGGCGCCCCGCCTGACCCACCGCGCCCACCCGACGGCGATCGGAGACTGATCAACGGTGTTCGACGAGTCACTGCTGGACGATCCCGACGCCCTGTCCCGCGCGGACGTCCACGGCCTCCTGCGCGGCGCGGCCGAATCCGGCGCGCGGGTGCGCACGGCGGCCCGCAACGCCGCCGAGGCGGGCGTCGGCTCCCTGCGGCCGGACGGCCGGCCGCGTGCCCTCCTCGTCGCCGGTCCCGGCCCGGCCGTCGGCTCCACCGCCGACCTGCTGGCCGCCCTGTGCGGCGGCAGCTGCCCGGTGACGCACCTCCGCCCGGCCGGCGTCGCCCCGGCCCCCGGAGCTCTGCGCTGGACGCTCCCCGGCTGGACCGGCCCGCTCGACCTGCTGCTCGTCGTCAGCCCGGACGGCACCGAGCCGGGCCTGGCCCAGCTGCTGGAGGCCGCCTACCGGCGCGGCTGCCCGGTCGTCTGCGTCACCCCGGCCGGCTCGCCGCTCGCCGACGCCACCGCCCAGGCCCGCGGCCTGGCCGTCCCGCTGACCAGCACTTCGTACGAGGCCACGATGGCCGGCGACGACGCCCCGAGCGGCGGTGAGAACGTCCTGCCGACCGGCCCCGGCACCCTCTGGTCGCTGCTCACCCCGCTGCTCGTGCTCGCCGACCGCATCGGCCTGTTCGACGCCCCGGCCTCCGCCCTCGACGCGCTCGCCGACCGGCTCGACGAGCTGGCCGAGCGCTGTGGCCCGGCGATCGCCACCTACAGCAACCCGGCCAAGACGCTGGCCGCCGAGCTCGCCGACACCCTCCCGCTCATCTGGACCGAGGGCGACCTCGCCGCCGCGGCCGGACGGCGCTTCTCCACCGTCCTGGCCGCGCTCGCCGGCCGTCCCGCGCTCGCCGCCGAGCTGCCCGAGGCGCTCACCGCCCACGGCACCCTGCTCTCCGGGGCGTTCGCCGCCGGAGCGGATCCGGAGGACTTCTTCCGTGACCGGGTGGAGGACCCGGAGGCGCTGCACGCCCGGGTCGTCCTCCTCCGCGAACGGGCCCCGGCCGTCACCTCACCGGCCCCCGGCGCCCGCGACCTCGCCCTCCACCGCGGCACGCCCATCAGCGAACTGGAGGCGGCCGACGACGGGACACCGCTGGAGACCGCCGCCGACCTGCTGGCCGTCACCGATTTCGCCGCCGTCTACCTGGCCCTCGCCGGCACCCCCTAGCGGGCCGCGCGAGCCGGCCCGACCCGTACAACACGTCAGGAACCGCCTCATGGACCGCCTCGCCAACACCGTGCGCCCCTACGCCTGGGGCTCCACCACCGCGATCCCCGAGCTCCTCGGCACGCCGGTGACCGGTGAGCCGCAGGCCGAGCTGTGGCTGGGGGCCCACCCCGGCGCCCCGTCCCGCGTCGACCGCGGGGACGGCCCCCGCCCCCTCTGCGACGTCATCGCCGCCGACCCGCACGGCGAGCTCGGCGCCGCGGCCGTCCGGGAGTTCGGGCCCACCCTGCCGTTCCTGCTCAAGCTGCTGGCCGCCGCGGCGCCGCTCTCGCTCCAGGTGCACCCCGACCGGGCCGGCGCCGCCGCCGGGTTCGCCGCCGAGGAGGCCCGGGACATCCCCCTCGACGCCCCGCACCGCAACTACAAGGACACCAACCACAAGCCCGAACTCCTCTGCGCCCTCACCCACTTCGACGGCCTGTGCGGCTTCCGCGACCCGGCCGCGACGGCGGACCTGCTCGCCGCCCTCGACGTCGACTCGCTCAAGCCGTACGTCGACCTGCTGCGTGCCCACCCGGAGGCCGACGCCCTGCGCGAGGTCCTCACCGCCGTCCTCAGTGCCGACCGCGCGGCCATGGCGGAGACCGCCGTCGCGGCCGGCGCCGCGGCCGAGCGGCTGGCCGGGCAGGAGGGCCCGCACCGGGACGACTACGCCGCCTACGCCTTCGTCGCCCGGCACTACCCCGGCGACCCGGGCGTCATCGCGGCCATGCTCCTCAACCACGTACGGCTCCAGCCCGGCGAGGCGCTCTACCTCGGCGCCGGGGTGCCGCACGCCTACCTCGACGGACTCGGCGTCGAGATCATGGCCAACTCCGACAACGTGCTGCGCTGCGGCCTGACGCCCAAGCACATCGACGTCCCCGAACTGCTGCGCGTCGTCCGCTTCGAGCCGAGCGTCCCGGGCGTGCTGCGTCCGGAGGCGGGGCCGGACGGCGAGGAGGTGTACGCCACGCCGGTGGGGGAGACCGCGGCCGAGTCCGTGGACGAGTTCCGCCTCTCCCGGTACGTACGGCCCGTCGGCGCCCCGCCGCACCCGCTGGACGCCCGCGCCCCGCAGATCCTCCTGTGTACCGCGGGCACCGCCCGCCTCCGGGGGGACGACGGTGAGCAACTGTCCCTCGCGCAAGGGGAGTCCGCCTTCGTCCGGGCAGGGGAGCATGCCGTGCTGGACGGCGCGTGCACCCTCTTCCGCGCGACCGTGGCGGTCTGACCCTGCGACAATGGCCCGCCTAGGCGGCAAAGAAACAGCAAAGCCGTCGGCAGGCTGGAAGGGACAACGCGTACGTATGAGTGCTCAAGGCGGGACCAAGGCCATCGTCGCCGCGCTGGGGGCCAATCTGGCCATCGCCGCGGCGAAGTTCGTCGCCTTCGCGTTCAGCGGGTCGTCGTCGATGCTCGCCGAAGGCGTGCACTCGGTCGCCGACTCCGGCAACCAGGCGCTGCTGCTGCTCGGCGGGAAGAAGGCCCGGCGGGCGGCGAGCGAGGAGCACCCCTTCGGATACGGCCGCGAGCGCTACGTCTACGGTTTCCTCGTCTCCATCGTCCTGTTCACCATCGGCGGCGTCTTCGCGCTCTACGAGGGCTACGAGAAGATCAAGGAGCCGCACGAGCTGGACAACTGGTACTGGCCGGTCGGTGTGCTCGTCTTCGCCGTGATCGCGGAGGGCTTCTCCTTCCGCACGGCGGTCAAGGAGTCGAACGAGCTGCGCGGCCGGCAGTCGTGGGGCCAGTTCGTCCGCACGGCCAAGGCGCCCGAGCTCCCCGTGGTCCTGCTGGAGGACCTCGGCGCGCTGGTCGGTCTCGTCCTCGCGCTGCTCGGCGTCACCCTGACCGTCGCGACCGGCGACGGGGTCTGGGACGGCATCGGCACCCTGTGCATCGGTGCCCTGCTCGTCCTGATCGCCCTGGTCCTGGCCGCCGAGACGAAGTCGCTGCTCCTGGGCGAGGCGGCCGGCCCCGAGCAGGTCGCCCGGATCCGGGCCGCGGCCGTCGACGGTGAGACGGTGACCGGCGTCATCCACATGCGCACGCTGCACCTGGGCCCCGAGGAACTGCTCGTCGCGGCCAAGATCGCGGTGCCTCACGACGAGACCGCGGCCCAGGTGGCCCGCGCCATCGACGCGGCCGAGTCGCGCATCCGCGAGGCGGTCCCCATCGCCCGCGTCATCTACCTGGAGCCCGACGTCTACAGCGAGAAGGCGGCAGCCGCGGGCCCGGACCCGGCGGCGACGCCGGGCGGCCCGGGGCCGGAGGCGGCCTGAGCGCCGAGGGCGGCAACTGAGGGGCGGAGCACGTGCCTTGTCGGCCCCGCTCCGCCCTTTCGCTGTTTCTCCTGCGACTCGCCTGCGACTCGCCGCTCTGTCCGCACCGCTTGCTGGGCGATGAGGCTGTGATCCCTGCACCCCGGAAGCGGGGGTGGGTAGTTCAGCCTCCGGCGTTTGAGGACGAACGCGGCAAAGCCGCATTGTGGGGCCCGGGGCCTCGCCCCGGAGGAAACGGTGAAAGGGCGGGGCTGGGGAAACCACCCCACGCGCACACATCGCACCCGTCACCGAATCTCCGACAGAACCCCCAGAATCGCCCCCACCCCCACCGCCCCCGTCAACCGCCGCCGGAACCCCGGATCCATCAACCGCCGCGCCAGCGCCGCCAGGATCCGCAGATGCTCATCCGCCGCCGCCCCGCGCGGCACCGCGATGAGGAAGAGCAACCGTGCCGCGGTGCCGTCCGGGGATCCCCAGGCCACCCCCGCCTCCGACCGCGCGAACGCGACGACCGGCGCCTCCACCGCATCGGACCAGGCGTGCGGGATCGCCACCCCCGCCCCGAACCCGGTGGTGCCCCGCCCCTCCCGCCGCAGCACATCGGCGACGAGGGCATCGACGTCCGTGACACCACCCCCCTCGGCGAGCAACTCGGTCAGCTCCCGGATCGCCTCCTCCTTGTCGCGTGCGGCCAGCCACGGTCGCACCGTCCGCTCGTCCAGCCGCCCGGACAGCACCGCGGCCGGCTCGGCCGACCTCGCCGGCGAGGGGGCAGCCGGTCGCCGCTCCCGCCCGTCCCCGCCCCTGGCCGGGACAGCCGGCACAGGCGCGGACACGGACGGAGCCGCCCGCCCGAGCGACATCAACGTGACAGTCGCCAGCCCCGTCACCACCGTCCCCACCGCCACCGCGATCAAGAACATCGGCACGCCCCCCACCACCCCCAGTGCCGCCACCACCGGCCCTCCGTGCGGCACCCCGTCCGTGACCGCCCCGAGCCCCGCGACCGCACCCGCCACCCCGCCGCCCAGCATGTTCGCCGGGATCACCCGGGCGGGCCGGGCCGCGGCGAACGGAATCGCCCCCTCCGTGAGGCCGAACAGCCCCATGAACAGCGCTGCCAACCCCGCCTCCCGTTCCTGCGCGCGGAACAGCCCGCGCCGCAGCAGCGTCGCCAGGCCCTGCCCGAGCGGTGGTACCGGGATCGCCACCGCGCACATCCCCATGACCTCGGGATTCCTGGGGATGAGCCCGGCCGCGAAGAGGAAGGCCGTCTTGTTCACGGGCCCGCCCATGTCGAACGCGATCATCAGCCCCACGAGCACCCCGAGCACCACCACACTCGCCCCGGTCAGCCCGCCGAGCCAGTCGGTGAGGCGCTCGAAGACCCAGGAGACCGGCTGGCCCAGGACATAGACGAAGAACAACCCCAACGCCGAGGTCGCCGCCACCGGGATGACGATGATCGGCATGATCGGCCGGACGAACCCGGGGACCGCGATCCGCCTGATCCCCAGCACCAGCCACCCGGCGAGGAACCCCGTGGCGATGGCCCCGATGAAGCCCGCGCCCGACCGCGAGTCGTACAGCGCGCCGTGGTCGGCGAGCCAGCCGCCCGCCATCCCGGGCACGAGCGCCGTCCGGTCGGCGACGGCGTAGGCGATGTAGCCGGAGAGCACCGGCAGCATCAGCGTGAACCCGATGCCCCCGATGTCGTGGAGATGCTGCCAGAGCGATCCCTCGGGCAGCACCAGCCCGCTCGGCCCCGGGTGCCCGCCCAGGGCCAACGACACGGCGATCAGCAGGCCGCCGACCACGACGAACGGGATCATGTACGACACGCCCGTCATCAGCGCCCGGTAGCCGACCACGCCCCAGGGCCTCCGTCGGCCGGGCCGGCCCGCCCGGTGGACGGGGGCGGTGCGCACGCGCTCGATCAGCCGCTCGGGATGGTCGATGCCCTCGGTCACGCCGGTGACCAGCACCCGCTTGCCGTCGAAGCGGCCAAGGTCCACGTCCTTGTCGGCCGCCACGACGATCCCGTCGGCCTCTTCGATGTCGCGCGAGGTGAGGACGTTCTCGGCCCCGACGGCCCCCTGGGTCTCCACCTTGATCTCATGGCCCAGCGCACGGGCGGCCTGGGTCAGCCTCTCCGCCGCCATATAGGTATGGGCGATGCCGGTGGGACAGGCGGTGACGGCGAGCAGTTTGAGCCGTTGCCCGCCGGTCCCGGCACTGTCCCCTGTGTCTCCGTCCCCGCGGGATCCCGCGTCCTCGGGGGGACCGGCCGGACTGGTCACGCGGGCCCTCCTCTCCATCGTCCGCCGGATCCCTCCGGACAGTGCACGTCTGGTCGCATTGTGTTACGAATTGGGGTCGCAGTGTGGCGATGCCCGCTCCGGTCGGCGTGGCAGCGCAGTCCGGAACCGTTCGCTCCGCGGATCGGGCCCCGGAAGGGGCTGGGGCTCGGCGCACGGTGCGGTGTAGATTCGGACCCGGTGCCAGACGTCGCTGCTGATGGCGGTCGGGCGGTTCGCACGACGGACCGGCCGAGGGAGAGAGGGCCTCCGACGGACTGCGCTGCGGCCAGGTGTGACGCGCGGGAGCCTCAGGGAGCGGAAGCCTCATGGAGACCGTCGCGCACGCGACCTGTCCGTCGCACGGCCGTACCCATCCCTCGCTCGCCCTTCAGGAGGAGCAGCCCGTATGACCACCACCTCCACCAGCCAGGACTTCAAGGTCGCGGACCTTTCCCTGGCGGCATTCGGCCGTAAGGAAATCACCCTCGCCGAGCACGAGATGCCCGGTCTGATGGCGATCCGCAAGGAGTACGCGGAGGCGCAGCCGCTGGCGGGCGCCCGCATCACCGGCTCGCTGCACATGACGGTGCAGACGGCGGTGCTGATCGAGACGCTGGTGGCGCTGGGCGCGAAGGTGCGCTGGGCGTCGTGCAACATCTTCTCCACCCAGGACCACGCCGCCGCGGCCATCGCGGTGGGCCCGAACGGTACGCCGGAGAACCCCCAGGGCGTGCCCGTCTTCGCCTGGAAGGGCGAGACGCTGGAGGAGTACTGGTGGTGCACGGAGCAGGCGCTGACCTGGGCGGACTCCCCGACCGGCGGCCCGAACATGATCCTGGACGACGGCGGTGACGCCACTCTCCTGGTGCACAAGGGCGTCGAGTTCGAGAAGGCCGGCGCCGCGCCGGACCCGTCCACGGCGGACAGTGAGGAGTTCGCGCAGATCCTCACGCTGCTGAACCGCACGCTGACCGAGAATCCGCAGAAGTGGACCCAGCTGGCGTCGGAGATCCGCGGTGTCACCGAGGAGACCACGACCGGCGTCCACCGCCTCTACGAGATGCAGGCCAACGGCACGCTGCTCTTCCCGGCGATCAACGTCAACGACGCGGTGACGAAGTCGAAGTTCGACAACAAGTACGGCTGCCGGCACTCGCTCGTCGACGGCATCAACCGCGCCACCGACGTCCTGATCGGCGGCAAGGTCGCAGTGATCTGTGGCTACGGTGACGTCGGCAAGGGCTGTGCGGAGTCGCTCCGCGGCCAGGGCGCCCGCGTGATCGTCACCGAGATCGACCCGATCTGCGCCCTGCAGGCCGCGATGGACGGTTACCAGGTCGCCACCCTGGACGACGTCGTCGAGATCGCCGACATCTTCATCACGACGACCGGCAACAAGGACATCATCATGGCCTCGGACATGGCCAAGATGAAGCACCAGGCCATCGTCGGCAACATCGGCCACTTCGACAACGAGATCGACATGGCCGGTCTCGCGAAGACCCCCGGCATCGTGAAGGACGAGGTCAAGCCGCAGGTCCACACCTGGACCTACCCCGACGGCAAGGTCCTCATCGTGCTCTCCGAGGGGCGTCTGCTGAACCTGGGCAACGCCACCGGTCACCCGTCCTTCGTGATGTCGAACTCGTTCGCCGACCAGACCCTGGCGCAGATCGAGCTCTTCACGAAGCCCGAGTCCTACCCGACCGACGTCTATGTGCTGCCTAAGCACCTGGACGAGAAGGTTGCCCGCCTCCACCTGGACGCGCTCGGGGTGAAGCTGACGACGCTCCGCCCGGAGCAGGCGTCGTACATCGGCGTCAAGGTCGAGGGCCCGTACAAGCCCGACCACTACCGTTACTGACGATCGCACCCGTGCCGGCAACACCGGCACGAGCAACGTCAGCAGCCGGTGAACCCACCGGCCGGCCAGGCCCCCGCCCCTGCGGCGGGGGCCTGGCCCGTTCGCTTCAAGGAACTCACCATGCCCCGCGGCCGCTACTCGCTCCACGATCCGCACGATCGCACCCCCCTCGGTGACGAACACTTCCAGTGCGCTGCCGGTCCCTCCGGCTGGCGCTACGTCTCCACGATCACCACTCCGTCCGGCGAGCGGACCGGATCCGCCGATCTCTCCATCGACGCCCTCGGCCGGCCCATCCGCCTCCAGCTCCGGTCCGCCGACTGGCAGGTGCGGGCAGCGCTGGTCGACGGCGTGACCTGGGTCCGCACGGACCCGTCGGGTGAACACGCCACCGAGGGCAATGTCCGCGCGCACGGTTTCACCGGCGCTTCCCCCGCCTTCTACGTGGCCCTCGCCCGTCTGCTCCGTCTCGCCCCCGGCGGCTCCCCGACCCGCGTCCGCCTGGTGGCCTTCACCGCCCCCGTCCTCGCCCCCCTCACCGTCGACCAGTCGTGGGCCTTGGTCGGAAGGACACCACACCCCACTGACAACGGGGTGCTGGAGGTGGACGAGTACCAGGTCAGCGCCCTGGACACGGGGGAGCGGCACACCGTCCACCTCGCCGGCGACGTGGTCCTGTCGGCTCCGGGCATCGAGCTGGAGGACCTGGAGAGTCCGCCGACAGTCTTCGACTGAGGGGGGAGTGTGCAACGGGGGCACGGGGCCTGGTAAGGTTCTTTTTGCCCCGAGAGAACCGTTGACACGGATCGATCGGGGAGGTAGATTCAAACGGTTGAGGCGGCTGGACCAAGCCGCAATCAGCAGGTAGTATCTACAACGCTTCACGCAGTGACCGATCGGTCGCTCCGAATCGAAGCACCTCGACTCCTTATCGGAAGCGAAAAGCCGATGTGAATCGGCTCGCCTCGAATCTGATAAAGTCGGAATCGCCGGAAAGCGAAAGCGAGAAGGCGAACCCCGCTCCGACAGGGGGCCGGAAACGAGAAATCGGGTCTGGTAAGGTTGGAACCGAACTAAATTTGATAAAGCCGTAGGCCCCGTACCGTGAAAACGGTCCGGGGCCCACGGCTTTTTTGCGTTGCCAGGAAGAGGGCTTTGGGCCCCGTCGAAGTGGTTCTGCCCGCCTGCCCGCCTGCCCGCCTCCGGAGAGGCGGGCAGAAGTGTTCAGGCAACCGGCCCCTGGCCGGCAGCGCGAATGAGTTCCACATCCAGGGACTCCCGGCGAATGCGCTGGTCCATGTAAATCAGCGCCGTCACACCGGCCGTGAAAGGCAGTGTGAGGGTGGAACTGATGACGGCTCCCACACCCATAATGATCACGGAAGTCCAGCTGAACGAAGCAGCGGATTCAAGATCACCAGCGGCAATCAATTGAATGATGCCCACCGGTATCTCCACGATCATGGCCACTGCGAAAAGGAGCAGCAACGCCAGGATCTGTACTCCGAATATCCGCCACCAGGCGCCACGGACCAGCTTCGCGCTGCGTCGCATGGATGCGATCACGCCCTGCTTTTCCAGCACCAGGGTCGGCGCCGCGAGACAGTAGCGGATCCAGAGCCACATCGTCCCTGCCATCCCCGCCAGGGCACCGAAGAGGACGAGAGCCGCGCCGACGGGCTCCGCCCCGGCCGCATAGAGCAGCAGGCCCGGGGCTGTGGCCAGGGCGAGGACGCCCACCATCAGCAGCGGAATGAGGCAGAGCAGCCCGGCCATGCGCGCCAGCTGCGGGCGGGAACTCCGCCACGCCTCGCCGGCCGTGATGGACTGCCCGAGGACGGCACGGCTGACCACCATGGTCAGCATCGTCGCCGCGATGATCGAGCCGATGAGTCCGATCACCATGGTGACGCCCATGGAGCCCATGCTGTCGCCCATGGCCTCCAGCACCCGCCGGGGACTGGGGTTGTCCCTGAGGCTCTCCAGAGCCTCGCTGTCCTGCCGCCACAGACCGGTGACCACGGTGGTCACGGCCTGGGTGCCGAGGGCGATGCCGAGGGAGACGGGCAGGACGGTCCGCCAGTGTTTGAGCATCGTGGTGAGCGAGCCCTGGAGGATCTCGCCGATGCCGAGCGGACGCAGGGGGATGACGCCCGGCTGGGGCGCGCGGGGCGGGGGAGCCCAGGGCTGGTGGCCCCAGCCCCGGCCGGGCTGCTGCCAGCCGGGAGGCGGGGGGCCGGAGGGGGAGGGTCCGGGCGAGCCCGGGCCCGGAGAGTCGTTCATGTTCTGTCGCTCCTTCTGGGCCCGCTTGCCGTTCCGGCCGTCGAGCCATACGCAAAGCCGTTACACAAACATCGTGTCACGGTGCCTGTCGCACGCTGTGGGCTCGTAAGGGGGAGAGCGCGCGGGGTGGCCTTCAAGAGTCGGGCCGCCAGGGGCAGACTGGGTGAATGGCCGATCAGTACGCGCTCCGCACGGACGCCGCCGGTTATCCCGTCTCCGCCGCTCTGCGCTGGGAGGAGCCGCCCGAAGGCCCTGTGATCGTTCTGCTGGACCAGCGTCGCCTGCCCGCCGAGGAGGTCGAGCTGGTCTGTACGGATGTGCCGGCCCTGGTCGAGGCGATACGTACGCTCGCGGTGCGTGGCGCCCCGCTGCTCGGTGTGGCGGGTGCGTACGGTGTGGCGCTCGCGGCGGTTCGGGGCTTCGACGTCGAGGAATCCGCCACGATGCTGGCCCATACCCGACCCACCGCCGTCAACCTCGCGCTCGGGGTCGGGCGGGCCCTGGAGGCGTACCGGGCGGCCGTGAAGGGCGGCGCCGACGCCCGGCGGGCGGGGGAGGCCGCCCTCGCCGAGGCGCGTGCGGTCCACCGGGAGGACGCCCGGGCCAGTTCTCTGATGGCCCGCCATGGGGTGGAGCTGCTCGACGAGTTGCTGCCCGGTGGGGCGTATCAGATCCTGACGCACTGCAACACGGGTTCCCTCGTCTCCGGCGGGGAGGGCACCGCGTTCGGCGTGGCCCGGGCCGTTCACGAGGCGGGGCGGCTGAGGCGCCTGTGGGTGGACGAGACGCGGCCGCTGCTCCAGGGCGCCCGGTTGACGGCGTACGAGGCGGCGCGCGCCGGAATGGCGTACACGGTGCTGACCGACAACGCCGCGGGTTCGCTGTTCGCGTCCGGTGACGTGGACGCCGTGCTCATCGGGGCAGACCGGATCGCGGCCGATGGTGCGGTGGCCAACAAGGTGGGCAGCTATCCGCTCGCCGTGCTGGCCCGCTACCACCACGTGCCGTTCGTCGTCGTGGCCCCCTGTACGACCGTGGATCCCGGGACGGGGGACGCGACGGGCATCGAGGTGGAGCAGCGGCCCGGCCACGAAGTCACGGAATTCCCCGCGTCCCTCCCGGCGGCGCCCGAGGCCGGGGCCGCGCCCACGGTGGGAGTGGCCGTGGCGCCGCCCGGAGCGCAGGCGTACAACCCTGCGTTCGACATCACACCGCCCGAGCTCGTGACCGCGATTGTCACGGAAAACGGGGTTGTTTCCCCCGTGACCGAGGGCGGTCTGGCGGAGCTGTGTGCCAGGTCACGATCGGGTAATGGGATGATGTCGATATGAAGGGACGCGTCCTTGTCGTCGACGACGACACCGCACTGGCCGAGATGCTCGGAATCGTGCTGCGTGGTGAAGGTTTCGAGCCGTCGTTTGTATCCGACGGCGACAAGGCACTCGCCGCATTTCGCGAGGCCAAACCGGATCTTGTATTGCTCGATCTGATGCTGCCCGGGCGGGACGGTATCGAGGTGTGCCGGCTGATCCGCGCCGAATCCGGCGTGCCGATCGTGATGCTGACCGCCAAGAGCGACACGGTCGACGTGGTGGTCGGTCTGGAGTCCGGCGCGGACGACTACATCGTCAAGCCGTTCAAGCCGAAGGAGCTGGTGGCCCGGATCCGGGCCCGCCTGCGCAGATCGGAGGAGCCGGCGCCGGAGCAGCTGACGATCGGCGACCTCGTCATCGACGTGGCGGGCCACTCCGTCAAGCGCGACGGCCGGGCGATCGCCCTGACGCCGCTGGAGTTCGACCTGCTGGTGGCCCTGGCCCGCAAGCCCTGGCAGGTGTTCACCCGTGAGGTGCTCCTGGAACAGGTGTGGGGCTACCGGCACGCGGCCGACACGCGGCTGGTCAACGTGCACGTGCAGCGACTGCGCTCGAAGGTGGAGAAGGACCCCGAGCGTCCGGAGATCGTGGTGACGGTCCGCGGCGTCGGCTACAAGGCCGGGCCGAGCTGACGTGACCGAGCGCGGTGCCGCTCCGGAGCGGAGCGCGGGGCGGCCCGCCGAGACAGCGGGCGGCATATCTCTCTTCCGCCGGCTGTGGCGCGCCGGGCTGTTGCTGCCCGACGGCGCCGCCGCGCCCGTCCATCCGGTGCTGCGGCTGTACGCGCGCTGGGTGCGGCGGCCGCTGCTGCCCGCACTGCGGCTGTGGCGGCGAAACATGCAGTTGCGGGTGGTCGTCACGACGCTGCTGATGTCGCTGGGCGTGGTGCTGCTGCTGGGGCTCGTCGTCATCGGGCAGGTGCGCAACGGCCTGTTGGAGGCCAAGCGCAACGCCGCGCAGAGCCAGGCGGAGGGCGGCTTCAAGGCGGCCCGGGACGCGGCCGACGCGGGTGCGACCGGTGCCGACGGCGGAGGCCAGGACGCCTCCCGCGCGGGCGGGCGGAACCCGGACCCCGGTGCCTGGCTGACCGGGCTCGTCCAGCAGCTCGCCAGCGGCGGCCAGGGCGTGTACCACGTGGTGGCGCTCAGCGAGGGCGGTACGGACCCCACGCACGTGGGCACCCGCGGTCCGCGCGCCTCCGGGGACATTGATCCGGAGCACAGCATTCCGCAAGATCTGCGCCGCAAGCTGGAGACCCAGTCCGGGGCGTACGAGGAGCCGACCTCGATCAAGCGCAACGCCTCCGACGAGGGGGAGCCCGCGCTGGTCGTCGGCAAGCGGCTCTACGACGTCAACGGCAAGTCGTACCAGCTCTACTACCTCTTCCCGTTCACGCAGGAGGAGAAGTCGCTGAGCCTGGTCAAGGGCACGCTCGCGACGGCGGGGGTGTTCCTCGTCGTGCTGCTCGGGGCCATCGCCTGGCTGGTCGTGCGGCAGATCGTCACGCCCGTGCGGATGGCCGCGAGTATTTCCGAGCGGCTCGCCGCAGGGGTGCTCCAGGAGCGGATGAAGGTCAGCGGCGAGGACGACATCGCCCGGCTCGGCGAGTCGTTCAACAAGATGGCGCAGAACCTCCAGGTGAAGATCCAGCAGTTGGAGGAGCTGTCGCGGATGCAGCGGCGGTTCGTCTCCGACGTGTCGCACGAGCTGCGGACGCCGCTGACCACCGTCCGGATGGCGGCGGAGGTCATTCACGAGGCGCGGGACGGCTTCGATCCGGTCACGGCGCGCTCCGCGGAGTTGCTGTGCGGGCAGCTGGACCGCTTCGAGTCGCTGCTGGCCGATCTGCTGGAGATCAGCCGGTTCGACGCGGGCGCGGCCGCCCTGGAGGCGGAGCCGGTCGACCTGCGGGACGTGGTGAACCGGGTGATCGAGGGCGCGCTGCCGCTGGCGGA
Organism: Streptomyces sp. AV19; assembly: GCF_015999245.1. Taxonomy (GTDB): domain Bacteria; phylum Actinomycetota; class Actinomycetes; order Streptomycetales; family Streptomycetaceae; genus Streptomyces. The sequence continues at coordinate 25,630 of NZ_JAEAMR010000003.1, forward strand.
GCGCAAGGGCAGCCGGCTGCTCGTGGAGGGCGCGGAGGAGCCGGTGGTCGCGGAGGCGGATTCCCGGCGCGTGGAGCGGGTGCTGCGCAACCTCGTCGTCAACGCCGTGGAGCACGGGGACGGGCGGGACGTGGTCGTGCGGCTGGCGATGGCCGGCGGCGCGGTCGCGGTGGCCGTCCGGGACTACGGCGTCGGGCTCAAACCGGGCGAGGCGACGCGGGTGTTCAACCGTTTCTGGCGTGCCGATCCGGCTCGTGCCCGGACGACGGGCGGCACCGGCCTGGGCCTGTCCATCGCGGTGGAGGACGCGCGGCTGCACGGCGGCTGGCTGCAGGCATGGGGCGAGCCGGGCGGCGGATCGCAGTTCCGGCTGACGCTGCCGTGCGCGGCGGGCGGCGCGCTGCGCGGCTCGCCCATCCCGCTGGAGCCCGCGGATTCGCGGCGCAACCTGGGGCTGAACGAGGCGGGGGTGCCGCTGGCGCCCCCGCGGCGCGGCGCGTCCGTACCCCCGCAGACGCGGCAGGCCCCGCCGGCCGTGGACCCGGCGGCCCTGCCGGGCAACGGTGCGCGCGTGGTGGCCCGGCCGGGCGGTGCACCGGTGGACGGAAGCACGGGCGGCCAGGACCGGAGGCGGGCGTGAGGAGCATGAACAGCGGTGCCGGGTGCCGGCGGCCGGGCGTCGCGCTGCTGGTGGCGGTGGTGTGCGGTGGTCTGCTGGCCGGCTGTGCGTCGATGCCGGACAGCGGCGAGGTCGATTCCGTCGACTCCTCGCAGCGCGCGGACGCCGACGCGCAGGTGCGCGTCTACGGCGTGCCGCCGCGCAAGAACGAGCAGCCCGGGGAGCTCGTGAAGGGCTTCCTGGAGGCGACGACGAGCGACGAATCGGACTACGTCACCGCCCGGATGTACCTGGCGAAGCATGCCAGGCGGCAGTGGAACCCGACCGCGTCGACGACAGTGCTCTCGGAGATCCCGCAGGTGCAGGTGGAGGCCGGCGGCGGGGACCGGGACGCGGGGCTGACGGTCACCCTGACCGGCAAGCAGGTGGCGCAGGTGGACGCCCAGCACGCGTACCGGCCGGACGCCCGCTCGTACCGGCAGCGCATCCACCTCACGCGCGAGGACGGCGAGTGGCGGATCGACGCGCTGCCGACCGGCCTGGTGGTGGGTCTCTCGGACTTCCAGCGCATCTACCGGTCGGTCAACAAGTTCTACTTCGCGGACCCGGTGCCGGGCGTGGGCGGGAAGGCGCGGGACGTGCTCGTCGCCGACCCCGTCTATCTGCGCAAGCGGATAGACACTGTGACTTCGGCGGTGAAGGCGCTGCTCGACGGCCCCACAACCTGGCTGGACCCGGTGGCCGCCTCGGCCTTTCCGGCGGGCACGCGGCTGGAGGACGAGCGGCTGTCGCTCGACGACTCCAACAGCCTGAAGGTCCGCCTCAGCGCGCCGGCGGAGAAGGCCGGGCAGGACCAGTGCCTGCGGATGGCGGCGCAGCTCTTCTACACGGCGCAGGAGTCGGCGCGGGTCGACCGGGTGACGCTGCAGAGCAAGGACGAGACGCTGTGCTCGCTCAGCCGCGGCGACGCCCGCGCCTACGGGCCGGACCAGACCGCGGGGCGCCCCGACCGGCAGTACTTCCTCGACGAGCAGCACCGGCTGGCCGGTCTGGCGGACGGGGACGAGGAGCCGCGGCGGGTGCCCGGGCCGTTCGGCGCGGATGGCGGGCTGCAGTTGCGGTCGGTGGCGGTGGACCGAGCGGAGCGCCGCGCTGCGGGTGTGTCCCTCAATGGGCAGGCGCTGCATGTCGCGGACCTGGAGGCGGGGGCTTCGCCGGGCGAGGCGCGGCTGACGGTCCGCGGTGGATCGAAGTACGGGCTGACCACGCCGAGCTGGGCGCTGGGCGATCTGTGGGTGGCTGACCAGGATCCGGACCGTCCGCGGCTGCTGCGGCTTCGCGGTGGCACGGGGGCGCCCGAGGAGGTCCCGGTGGACGGGCTCAAGGGGCAGCGGATCACCGGGGTGCGGGTCGCGGCCGACGGGGTGCGGATCGCGCTGCTGGTGGCCGACGGTGACCGGTCGGTGCTGCGGCTGGGCCGGGTGGAGCGGCAGGGGAGCGGGGGGCTGTCGGTGCGGGAGCTGCGGTCGGTCGCGCCGAAGCTGGTGGACGTCGACGCGGTGTCGTGGGCCGGCGGGAGCCGGCTGCTGGTCGCGGGGAGTGAGCAGGGCGGGCTCCAGCAGGTGGAATTCATAGACACGGACGGCTCGCTGTCCAGCACGTCGGCGCTGCCGGGCATCACGGGTGTCGGGGGCGTGGCGGCGCCGGAGGGCGCGGGCAAGGCGCAGGCGGTGCTCGCCGAGCGGGACGGCGGCATCGTGCGGCTGTTGCCGGACACCAACTGGAAGCCTGTGGCGAAGGGCTCCGCGCCGGTCTACCCGGGGTAGGCCTGTGGATGGCCGCCACGATCCGTGTCCATGGGTTGCTCTGAGTTATCCACAGGGGTGGCGGTGGCCGGGCCGTGGCGGCAGAGTGGGCGCATGCGGGGGTGGTGGCGGGAGATCGCCGGCCTGGTGCTGCCGGCGGAGTGCGCGGGGTGCGGGGCCGGCCGGTGTGTGCTGTGCGAGGAGTGCCGCGAGGAGGTGAGGGGGCGGCCGCGGCGGGCGTGGCCGGAGCCGGTGCCCGACGGGCTTCCTCCGGTGTACGCGGCAGCGTGGTACGCGGACGCGGTGCGGGAGGTGCTGCTCGCGCACAAGGAGCGAGGGGCCCTGGTTCTGGCGGAGGCCCTGGGCGGCGCGCTGGCGGGTGCGGTGCTGAGGGCCGGTGCGGTTGGCCGGGCCCGGGACGGCGGGGACGCGGGTGCGCCCCTGATGCTCGTGCCGGTGCCTTCCGCGCGGTCGGCGGTGGCCCGGCGGGGGCACGATCCGGTGCGGCGGCTGGCCGCGGTGGCGGCCGGGGTGCTCAGGCGTGCCGGGGAGCGGGTGTGTGTGGCGGCGGTGCTGCGGCAGCGCCGGGCGGTCGCCGATCAGGTGGGGCTGGACGCCTCGGAGCGGTGCGCCAATGTCGCCGGAGCCATGGCGGCGGTCGGCGGGGTGGCCCGCCGGTGGTACGGGGACGCTCCGGTGGTGCTGGTGGACGATCTGATGACGACGGGCGCCTCGCTGATCGAGGCGGCCCGCGCGATCGGTGAGGCGGGCGGCAGGGTCGTGGGCGCGGCGGTGGTCGCGGTGCCGCCGCGGCGGGGGCGGCGCCTCTGAAGGGCGGGGCCGTGGCTGGACAGCAGCGAGCCGATGTCAAGTGGAACTGGCCGGTAACGCCCTTCGTTCTTCAGGGAAACGGGCGGAGAACACCTGAATGGAGGTACGCCGAGGTTAGGGGTACCGACGGGCTTCCGAGCGAGATATGTTCGGTTGTGAGGAATCGCAGGAGCTATGCCTCGTATCTCCGGAATGGCGCGTTTTGTGTGCCGTCGAAGAAGCTGGAGACGGGCGGGATGTAGATCTTGCAGCAGGGGGAGGAGGAGGTGAAACCGCCGTGTCGGTGGCTCCGGGCATCCCCGGGGTCTGATGCAAGAGGGATGCGCTCCGCATCGTCGGCGGAGTGATCCGGGAACGGAGTTCTGCGTGGACATCGTCGTCAAGGGCCGCAAGACAGAGGTGCCCGAGCGCTTTCGCAAGCACGTGGCCGAGAAGCTGAAGCTGGACAAGATCCAGAAGCTCGACGGCAAGGTGATCAGCCTCGACGTGGAGGTGTCCAAGGAGCCCAACCCCAGGCAGGCCGACCGCTCGGACCGAGTGGAGATCACCGTGCGCGGACGCGGACCGGTGATCCGGGCGGAAGCCGCCGCGACAGATCCCTACGCCGCGCTCGACCTGGCCACGGCCAAGCTGGAGGCGCGGCTGCGCAAGCAGCACGACAAGCGGCTCAGCCGCCGGGGCAACGGACGCATCCCGGCGAGCGAGGTCCCGGCCGCCGTCGGGGCCGCGGAGCTCGACTCGAGCGGCCGGCTCGTCACCGAGGAGACGGCCGGCGAGGTGCCGGTGACCCGCATGGGCTCGCTGGAGATCCGGGGCGAGGGCCCCGTCGTGGTCCGCGAGAAGACCCACACCGCCGCTCCGATGTCGCTCGATCAGGCGCTCTACGAAATGGAGTTGGTGGGTCACGACTTCTACCTGTTCGTCGACGCCGAGAACAAGACGCCGAGCGTCGTCTACCGGCGGCACGCCTACGACTACGGCGTCATCCACCTCAACACCGACGCGTTCGCCGAGGAGACGCCCGGCGGCGCGGGAGGGGCGCTCGGCGGCTGAGCCGGGCCCCGCGGCGCCCCGGCCGGCCGCGACACGCCACGGTGACGCGGAGCCGCGGGGAAGCTGTCCGTGACGGTGTCCCGGAGGCCGAGGGCCTCCGGGACACCGTTGTGCGGCCGTGGGAGCACCGGGCCGTCGTCCGGCATGGAATCATGGGCGGGCGGCAACGGCCGGTCCGCCGTGACCGGTTGGGACGCCGGCAGCAGTGCAACCGCGAGGCCACGGCCTTCAGGGGGAGGAACGATGGCGGACAGGTTCGGACCCGTCTCCGGGCCCGGTGAGGACGGCGCCGCGGGCGCCGCCGCGGAGCGGGCCGCGGGGGCTCCGCGGGACGAGCCGATCCGGGTGCTGGTCGTGGACGACCACGCGCTCTTCCGCCGCGGGCTGGAGATCGTCCTGGCCCACGAGGAGGACATCCTCGTCGTCGGCGAGGCCGGCGACGGGGCGGAGGCCGTGGACAAAGCCGCCGACCTGCTGCCCGACATCGTGCTGATGGATGTGCGCATGCCCCGGCGCGGCGGCATCGAGGCCTGCACCTCCATCAAGGAGGTGGCCCCCAGCGCGAAGATCATCATGCTGACGATCAGCGACGAGGAGGCCGACCTCTACGACGCGATCAAGGCGGGGGCCACCGGGTACCTGCTCAAGGAGATCTCCACCGACGAGGTGGCGACCGCCATCCGGGCGGTCGCCGACGGCCAGTCGCAGATCAGCCCCTCGATGGCGTCCAAGCTCCTGACCGAGTTCAAGTCGATGATCCAGCGCACCGACGAGCGGCGGCTGGTCCCGGCCCCCCGCCTCACGGACCGGGAGCTGGAGGTGCTCAAGCTCGTCGCCACGGGCATGAACAACCGTGACATCGCCAAGGAGTTGTTCATCAGCGAGAACACGGTGAAGAACCATGTGCGCAACATCCTGGAGAAGCTGCAGTTGCACTCCAGGATGGAAGCTGTGGTCTACGCGATGCGGGAGAAGATCCTGGAGATCCGCTGACTGTGCGGGTGCTCCCCCGATGGCGCTCCGGCTGGAGGCGGTGGCCTATGCGATGCGGGAGAAGATTCCCGAGAGCCGCTGAGGTCGTCCGCCGGAGGCCAGGGTCAGTCCAGGGCCTTCGTCAGCGCCTTCGCCAGGCCCGCGTCGTCGCACCGCTCCACGCGCACCGCGTCGCAGCCCACCCACTCCGCCGCCTCGCGCAGCGCCCGGGCCATCGGCGGCACCGCGGCGGCGCCGTCGAGCGAGACCTGCCGGGCCACCAGGGTCCGCCCTTCGCGGGCCGGGTCCACCCGGCCCATCAGCCGGCCGCCGGCCAGCAGCGGCATCGCGAAGTATCCGTGGACGCGCTTGGCCCTGGGCACGTACGCCTCCAGGCGGTGCGTGAAGCCGAAGATCCGCTCCGTGCGCGGCCTGTCCCAGACCAGTGAGTCGAAGGGGGACAGCAGCGTCGTGCGGTGCCGCCGGCCTTTCGCGGCGGACTCCTCGGCCAGCGCCTCCGGGTCGGCCCACGCCGGCCGTGACCAGCCCGCCACCTCGACCGGCACCAGACCCGTCTCCGCCACGACCGCGTCGACCTGCTCGCCCTTGAGCCGGTGGTAGTCCGCCAGGTCCGCCCGGGTGGCCACGCCCATCGCCGCCCCGGCCTGCGTCACCAGACGTCGTATGCACGCGGCGTCGTCCAGGTCGTCGTGGAGGAGGGCGTCGGGCACCGCGCGCTCCGCCAGGTCGTACACCCGCTTCCAGCCCCGGCGTTCGGTGCAGACGACCTCGCCGGTGTCCAGCAGCCACTCGACGGCGATCTTCGTCTCCGACCAGTCCCACCACGGCCCGCCGTTCTTCGCGCCGCCCAACTCGGTTGCCGTCAGCGGCCCCTCGGACCGGAGCCGGTCGCGCACCGCCGCGCAGGAGCGCTCGGGCTCCGCCATCACGTGCCAGCGGTGGCCGCGCGCCCGGAAGGCCCGCCGCCGGAAGGCGAACAGCGGCCACTCCTCGATGGGCAGCACGCACGCGGCGTGCGACCAGTACTCGAAGCCGTGCGCCGGCTGCGGTGCGCCCGCCCAGTACGCCCGCTCCACCGCCGTCCGGCCGACCGCGCCCAGCCGTGCGTACGGCACCAGTTCGTGCGAGCGGGCCAGCACCGAGATCGTGTCCAGCTGGACCGCCCCCAGCCGGCGCAGCACGCCGCGCACCCCCGCCCGGCGGTCGGGGGCCCCGAGCAGGCCCTGGGCGCGCAGCGCCATGCGGCGTGCCTCGTCGGCGGAGAGACGGACGGTGGCCCCAGGGCCCTTGGCAGCGGCGGCAGTTGTCATGCGGACACCCTAGGACCGGCCACTGACAACGCCCCTGGCCACCGACGACGTCCGGGTCAGCCGCGTTCCGGGTAGGGCAGGTACGGGGTCGGCGAGGGCAGGCCCAGGTCCGAGGGGAGCAGCGTCGCCGTCCAGGCGTCGCGGCGCGTCCCGTTGTGCACGATCAGGCCGCGCACGGTGCCCTGCATGCGGAACCCGCATCTGAGGGCGACCGCGCGCGAACCCGTGTTCCCCGCTTCGGCGATCCACTCCAGCCGCTCCGCGCCCAGATCCTCGAACGCCCAGCGCACGACCTCGCGGGCCGCTTCGGCGGTGTAGCCGCGCCCGCGCTGCTCCTTGGCGGTCCAGTAGCCGATCTCCGCCTGCCGGGCGGGCACGTCCAGAGCGAGCCGCATCAGGGCCATCGCACCGGCCAGCCGGCCCTCGTCCCGGGTGAACACGCCGAAGGTGTACGCGGTGTCGTCCCGCCAGCCCGCCGGACAGCTCTCCTCCACATAGGCGCGGGCGTGCCCGTCCGTGTACGGCGAAGGCACCGGTGTGTAGCGCGGGATCTCGGGATCCTGGCACGCGGCGTGCACGTCCGGGGCGTCCGACGGCAGGAAGGGGCGCAGCACCAGGCGCTCGGTCGTGAGGGATATCGCTTCCATGCGCGCAGAGAATGTCACAGGCGGGGAAACGGTCCGGCAACACCGTGCACCCCGGTTACCCCGGGCGGGCACTCCGCGCCCGCCCCGTTCGTTCATCGTGCGGGTGACAGCCGGTCTCGGAGATGACGGACCTCCCGGCGCGACGGGGTCCTCGCTTACGATGGCCGTTGCGGCGGGGACTGTCCCGTCGTGCCCGCGCACCCTCTCCCCGCCGGTGGCGGGGGACAGCCAGTGCCAGGCCCGACCGGCAAGGAGTCAGCCTACGTGTCCGTCTTCGGCAAGATCATGCGTGCAGGAGAAGGCAAGATCCTGCGCAAGCTGCACCGCATCGCGGACCAGGTCAATTCCATCGAAGAGGACTTCCTCCACCTCTCCGACGCCGAGCTGCGCGCCCTGACCGAGGAGTACAAGCAGCGCTACGCCGACGGCGAGAGCCTCGACGACCTGCTCCCGGAGGCGTTCGCGACCGTCCGCGAGGCCGCCAAGCGCGTGCTCGGCCAGCGCCACTACGACGTCCAGCTCATGGGCGGCGCCGCGCTGCACCTGGGATACGTGGCGGAGATGAAGACCGGTGAGGGAAAGACCCTCGTGGGCACCCTCCCCGCTTATCTGAACGCGCTCTCCGGCGACGGCGTGCACCTCATCACGGTCAACGACTACCTCGCCGAACGCGACTCGGAAATGATGGGCCGGGTCCACAAGTTCCTCGGTCTGTCGGTCGGCTGCATTCTGGCCAACATGACTCCGGCCCAGCGCCGCGAGCAGTACGGCTGCGACATCACCTACGGCACCAACAACGAATTCGGCTTCGACTACCTGCGCGACAACATGGCGTGGTCGAAGGACGAGCTGGTGCAGCGCGGCCACAACTTCGCGGTCGTCGACGAGGTCGACTCGATCCTCGTCGACGAGGCCCGTACGCCGCTGATCATCTCGGGCCCGGCGGACCAGGCCACCAAGTGGTACGGCGACTTCGCCAAGCTGGTCACGCGGCTCAAGCGGGGCGAGCCGGCCAACCCGCAGAAGGGCATCGAGGAGACCGGCGACTACGAGGTCGACGAGAAGAAGCGCACGGTCGGCATCCACGAGTCCGGCGTGGGCAAGGTCGAGGACTGGCTGGGCATCGACAACCTCTACGAATCGGTCAACACCCCGCTCGTCGGTTACCTCAACAACGCCATCAAGGCGAAGGAACTGTTCAAGAAGGACAAGGACTACGTCGTCATGGACGGCGAAGTCATGATCGTCGACGAGCACACCGGCCGTATCCTCGCCGGCCGCCGCTACAACGAGGGCATGCACCAGGCGATCGAGGCGAAGGAAGGGGTGGACATCAAGGACGAGAACCAGACCCTCGCCACGATCACCCTGCAGAACTTCTTCCGCCTCTACAACAAGCTTTCCGGAATGACCGGTACGGCCATGACCGAGGCCGCCGAGTTCCACCAGATCTACAAGCTCGGCGTGGTGCCGATCCCGACCAACCGTCCGATGCAGCGCATGGACCAGTCGGACCTGATCTACCGCACCGAGGTCGCGAAGTTCGACGCCGTCGTCGAGGACATCGCCGAGAAGCACGAGAAGGGCCAGCCGATCCTGGTCGGCACCACCTCCGTCGAGAAGTCCGAGTACCTCTCGCAGCAGTTGGCCAAGCGCGGCATCCCGCACGAGGTGCTCAACGCCAAGCACCACGAGCGCGAGGCGCAGATCGTCGCCCAGGCCGGCCGCAAGGGCGCCGTCACCGTGGCCACCAACATGGCCGGCCGCGGTACGGACATCAAGCTCGGCGGCAACCCCGACGATCTCGCCGAGGCGGAGCTGCGCCAGCGCGGCCTCGACCCGGAGGAGCACATCGACGAGTGGGCGGCCGCGCTGCCCGCCGCCCTCGAGAAGGCCGAGGCCGCGGTCAAGGCCGAGTTCGAGGAGGTCAAGTCGCTCGGCGGGCTCTACGTGCTGGGCACCGAGCGGCACGAGTCGCGCCGCATCGACAACCAGCTGCGCGGCCGCTCCGGCCGTCAGGGCGACCCGGGCGAGTCCCGCTTCTACCTCTCGCTGGGCGACGACCTGATGCGGCTGTTCAAGGCGCAGATGGTCGAGCGCGTGATGGCCATGGCCAACGTCCCCGACGACGTGCCGATCGAGAACAAGATGGTCACCCGGGCCATCGCCTCCGCCCAGTCGCAGGTCGAGCAGCAGAACTTCGAGACCCGCAAGAACGTCCTGAAGTACGACGAGGTCCTCAACCGCCAGCGCGAGGTCATCTACGGCGAGCGCCGGCGCGTCCTGGAGGGCGAGGATCTGCACGAGCACGTCCAGCACTTCATGGACGACACCATCGACGCCTACATCCAGGCGGAGACCGTCGAGGGCTTCGCGGAGGAGTGGGACCTGGAGCGGCTGTGGGGCGCTTTCAAGCAGCTCTACCCGGTGCGGGTCACCATCGAGGAGCTGGAGGAGGCCGCGGGCGACCGCGCGGGCCTGACCGCCGAGTTCATCGCCGAGTCCGTCAAGGACGACGTGCTCGAGCAGTACGCGGCGCGCGAGGAGCAGCTGGGCTCCGACATCATGCGCGAGCTGGAGCGCCGCGTGGTGCTGTCGGTGCTGGACCGCAAGTGGCGCGAGCACCTCTACGAGATGGACTACCTCCAGGAGGGCATCGGCCTGCGTGCCATGGCCCAGAAGGACCCGCTGGTCGAGTACCAGCGCGAGGGCTTCGACATGTTCACCGCGATGATGGAGGGCATCAAGGAGGAGTCCGTCGGCTACCTGTTCAACCTGGAGGTCCAGGTCGACCAGCAGCTGGAGGAGGTGCCGGTGCAGCCGGGCGCCGAGGCGCCGTCGCTGGAGAAGATCGAGGATGCCGTGCCCGCCGCGGCCCGTCCGGAGATCCGCGCCAAGGGCCTGGACGCCCCGCAGCGGCCGGACCGGCTGCACTTCTCCGCTCCCAAGGTGGACGGCGAGGGCGACATCGTCGAGGGCGACTTCGTCAGCGACGACAGCTCCTACCGCTCCCCGGCGGACGGCATGACCCGCGCGGAGCGCCGCAAGGCCCAGAAGAACGGTGGCGGCCGCCGCCGCAAGAAGTAGCGAGCGACGTACGACACGACCGCCGGGGGGGGGGGGCCCCCCGGGGGCCCCCCCCCCCCCGGCGGCGTCGTTCAGGCCGGGGTGAGGCCCAGTTCCACCGCCGAGCACCGCCAGCGCCGGTCCGTGCCCTGCTCCAGCCGGAAGGCCAGCGCCTGCAGCCGGTCCCCGGAGACGATCCGCGCGTACGCCTCGATCACCCCGGGCCGCGGCTGGAACTCGTCGCAGCGGTGGACGACAGGGGTCCTGCCGCCCGGGGCCGCCGGCCGCAGGGGCGCGCTGGGCGCCAGCTCGGCGAGCAGGTCGTAGGCGGCGGGCAGGGTGTACCCGATCATGCGGTGGACCGGGCGCTGCCCGCTGAGGGTGAGCAGCAGCTGTTCGGCGAACCAGTAGCGCGGGATGCGCGCCCGTACCTGCCGCGCGGCCGCCGTCCCGCCGCCCGGACGGCGGGAGTCGGCCCGCCGCGGTGGTGCGCTCCGGTGGGCCGCGTGCCGGCCCGGCCCAGTGGTCCTGTTCAATGTCGTCGCCCCCTTCGGTAGGGGATCTTCTACCGGGGTGCCGCCGGGCCCGACAAGGGCTCCGCGCGGTCCTGGGCGATTCACCTATCAGGGCGGTCGCCGCCGGATCTGTGCTGGTCGCGGCGGTGCGCCGGGTCGGGGTCGGCGAGGGCGCCGGGCGCTCCCGGCACTTCGAAGGGGGACTCGCCCCCGTATGCTGGCAGCACAACCACAGGTACTCCGGAAAGCGGCGGTCATGCGCGTCTACGTCCCCCTGACCCTCCCCGGTCTCGCCGAGGCGCACAAGGCGGGCGAGCTCGGCCCCGCCCCCGTCGACGCCTACGCCGTCACCCCCGCACTGCGCGAGTGGTACACCTCCGACGACATGGAGGAGCTGGAGTACGCCGCGCTCGGCCGGGCCGCGCTGGGCTCGCTGCGCCGCCTCGCCGCCGACCCCGCGGCGGCGCGCCGCCGGGTGGTCGTGGCGGTCGACGTGCCGGACGCCGATGCGGCCGTGGACCCCGATCGGGGTCTGGACCGGGACGCGGTCGGCGAGGTGCGGCTGGCCCGGCCGGTGCCGCTGTCGAAGGCGGCCGCCGTGCACGTGGACGCCGACGACGCCGAGGCGGACGTCAGCGCCGCCGCGGCGGCGCTGGGCGCGGCCGACCTGGGCGACGACGACGCCCGGTTCACGGTGGACGGGGCCGAGGACCACGAGCTGATGTGGTTCGGGGTGCAGGAGATCCCCAACCTGATCTGATCCCCAACCTGACTGATCTGATCCTCAACCCGATCCGGTCCCCGATCTGATCCGGGGCGGGAGCACCGGCCGGGGCGTTGTCAGTGGCCCCCGGTACCGTCATGGCATGACTCAGCACGGCGCCCACATCGTCTGGGACTGGAACGGCACGCTGCTCCACGACGTCGATGCCGTCCTCGCGGCCACGAACGGCTCGTTCGCGGAGGTCGGCCTGCCGCCGATCACCCTCGAGCGCTACCGGGACCTGTACTGCGTGCCCGTCCCGAGATTCTACGAACGCCTGATGGGCCGCCTGCCCTCCGAGGAGGAGTGGCTGGCCATGGACGAGGCGTTCCAACGGCACTACGCGGCCCACGCGGTGGACGCCGGGCTGGCCGAGGGGGCCCGGCAGCTGCTGGAGGAGCGACTGGCCGCCGGGCGGACCCAGTCGCTGTGCTCCCTGGCGCCGCACGACCAGCTGATACCGCTGGTCAGGACCTACGGCATAGACCGGCACTTCGTCCGGGTGGACGGCCGCACCGGCCGGAGCGACCAGGGCAAGGCCCGCCAGATGGTCCAGCACCTGGCGGCCCTGGAGGGCATATCCCCGGAGCGGATCGTGGTCGTGGGGGACGCGCTCGACGACGCCTCGGCCGCCGCCCACGCCGGAGCGAAGGCGGTGCTCTACAGCGGCGGGTCGCACAGCCGGGCCAGCCTCGTCTCGGCGGGCGTGCCGGTGGCCGACACCCTGGAGGAAGCGGTCGAGGCGGCCGAGCGGCTGGTGGGGTGAGGGAGCGGGGAGGGGCGGACGGAGCCGGGCACTGTCCGGACCGTCAAAGTCGCGCGCCGGGTTTTGCCACTATCGCCTCATGACGGGCTCCCCCGGAAGGGCGATAGCCTTACCGGGTGATCAGCGCGATATCCGCCAGGGGCGACGACGCCGCTGTGCCGCGCCCGGAGCGTCATGACGCCCGGGTCTGCGCTGGTATCCGGGACCGGTCCCGTCCGGCATTGGCAACGTTCTCGACGTTTCTGCCACAGTTGCCGCAGAACGGCCCGGTCACCCCTCATCCCGGCATACCGTCGAAGACGACCGGAGATTCCGCGTCGCGGCGTGATGCCTTCACCACCGATGTCACGCAACGGCGCGCGACAGGAGCCAGAGGACATGCAGACCAAGCTGGACGAAGCCAAGGCCGAGTTGCTCGCGCGGGCGGCCCGCGTCGCCGAAAACGGTCCGGCCGGGGGGCCACCTCCGACCGGTGCGGAGGGTGAGAGCGGGCTCGCCGGGGATGCCCTGGCCGCCTACCTCCAGCGCTACTACCTGCACACCGCCCCCGAGGACTTGACGGGCCGCGACCCCATCGACGTCTTCGGTGCCGCGCTGTCGCACTACCGTCTCGCCGAGAACCGGCCGCAGGGCACCGCGAACGTGCGGGTGCACACCCCCACGGTCGAGGAGAACGGCTGGACGTGCAGCCACTCCGTCGTCGAGGTCGTCACCGACGACATGCCGTTCCTGGTGGACTCCGTCACCAACGAGCTCTCCCGGCAGAACCGCGGCATCCACGTCGTCATCCACCCGCAGATGGTCGTCCGCCGCGACGTGACCGGCCGCCTGCTGGAGGTCCTCGGCTCCAGCTGCGACGCGCACGGCACCGGCAAGAACGCCACCCTGCCGCACGACGCCCTCGTCGAGTCCTGGATCCACGTCGAGATCGACCGCGAGACCGACCGCGGCGACCTCAAGCAGATCACCGCCGATCTGCTGCGCGTCCTGTCCGACGTCCGCGAGGCCGTCGAGGACTGGGAGAAGATGCGCGACGCCGCGCTCCGCCTGGCCGACGGCCTGCCGGACGAGCCGGCCCCCGCCGACCTCCCGGGCACCGAGGTGGACGAGGCCCGCGAGCTGCTGCGCTGGCTCGCCGCCGACCACTTCACCTTCCTGGGCTACCGCGAGTACGAGCTGACCAAGGTCCCCGTCGCCGACGGCGGCGAGGAGGACGCGCTCACCGCCGTCCCCGGCACGGGCCTGGGCATCCTGCGCTCCGACCCGGCCCACACCACCCACGGCCACCACGAGGGCAACCACGCCCCGCTGGCCCGCCCGGCATCCGCCTCCTTCAGCCGGCTGCCCGCCGACGCCCGCGCCAAGGCCCGTGAGCACAAGCAGCTCGTGCTCACCAAGGCCAACAGCCGTGCCACCGTGCACCGCCCGTCCTACCTGGACTACGTGGGCGTCAAGAAGTTCGACGCCGACGGCAACGTGACCGGCGAGCGCCGCTTCCTGGGCCTGTTCTCCTCGGCCGCGTACACCGAGTCGGTGCGCCGCGTCCCGGTCATCCGCCGCAAGGTCGCCCAGGTCCTGGCCGACGCCGGCTTCTCGCCCGACAGCCACGACGGGCGCGACCTGCTCCAGATCCTGGAGACCTACCCGCGCGACGAGCTCTTCCAGACCCAGGCCGACCAGCTGCGGGCCATCGCGACCAGCGTGCTCTACCTCCAGGAGCGCCGCCGCCTGCGGCTGTACCTGCGCCGCGACGAATACGGCCGCTACTACTCGGCCCTGGTCTACCTGCCGCGCGACCGTTACACCACCGGCGTCCGGCTGCGGCTGATCGACATCCTCAAGGAGGAGCTGAACGGCGCCGGCGTCGACTTCACCGCCTGGAACACCGAATCGGTCCTCTCCCGGCTGCACTTCGTCGTGCGCGTCGAGCCGGGCTCCACGCTGCCCGACCTCACCGAGGCCGACGAGGAGCGCATCGAGGCCCGGCTGGTGGAGGCCGCCCGTTCCTGGGCCGACGGCTTCGCCGAGACGCTCACCGCCGAGGTGGGCGAGGAGCGCGCCGCCGAGCTGCTGCGCCGCTACGCGCACGCCTTCCCCGAGGGCTACAAGGCCGACCACAGTCCCCGCGCCGCCGTCAACGACCTCGGCCACCTGGAGCAGCTGACCACGGGCGGCGGCGACCGCGACTTCGAGTTCAGCCTCTACGAGCCGGTCGGCGCGGGCCCCGGCGAGCGCCGCTTCAAGATCTACCGCACGGGCCGCCCCGTCTCGCTCTCCGCCGTCCTGCCGGTGCTCAACCGCCTGGGCGTCGAGGTCATCGACGAGCGCCCGTACGAGCTGCGCTGCTCGGACCGGACCACGGCCTGGGTCTACGACTTCGGCCTGCGGATGCCCGAGCACGTCGAGGGTGACGACGCGCGCGGCCGCTTCCAGGAGGCGTTCGCCGCCGTCTGGACCGGTGCCGCGGAGAACGACAACTTCAACAAGCTCGTGCTGCGCGCCGGTCTCGACTGGCGGCAGGCCATGGTGCTGCGGGCCTACGCCAAGTACCTGCGGCAGGCGGGGGTGACCTTCAGCCAGTCGTACATGGAGGACACCCTCAGCAACAACGTCCACACCACCCGCCTCCTGGTCAACCTGTTCGAGGCCCGGATGTCCCCGGCGCTCCAGCGCGCGGGCAACGAGCTGATCGACGGGCTGCTGGAGGAGCTGGAGGGCGCGCTCGACCAGGTGGCGAGCCTGGACGAGGACCGCATCCTGCGGGCCTTCCTCACCGTCATCAAGGCCACGCTGCGCACCAATCACTTCCAGCGCGTCAGCGCTGGAAGCGAAGGAGGGAGCCAGCGGGACGGGGCCGGCCGGCCGCACGACTACCTGTCGATCAAGCTGGACCCGCAGGCCATCCCGGACCTGCCGGCGCCCCGCCCGGCCTTCGAGATCTGGGTCTACTCCCCGCGCGTCGAGGGCGTCCACCTGCGCTTCGGCAAGGTCGCCCGCGGCGGTCTGCGCTGGTCCGACCGGCGCGAGGACTTCCGCACCGAGATCCTGGGCCTGGTCAAGGCGCAGATGGTGAAGAACACCGTCATCGTGCCCGTCGGCGCCAAGGGCGGCTTCGTCGGCAAGCGGCTGCCGGACCCGTCGGTGGACCGCGACGCCTGGCTGGCCGAGGGCATCGCCTCGTACAAGACCTTCATCTCCGGTCTGCTCGACATCACCGACAACATGGTCGGCGGCGAGGTCGTCCCGCCCAAGGACGTCGTGCGCCACGACGAGGACGACACCTACCTCGTCGTCGCCGCCGACAAGGGCACCGCGACGTTCTCCGACATCGCCAACGAGGTCGCCGAGTCCTACGGCTTCTGGCTGGGCGACGCGTTCGCCTCCGGCGGCTCGGCCGGCTACGACCACAAGGGCATGGGCATCACCGCCCGCGGCGCCTGGGAGTCGGTCAAGCGCCACTTCCGCGAGCTGGGCCACGACACCCAGACCGAGGACTTCAGCGTCGTCGGCGTCGGCGACATGTCCGGCGACGTCTTCGGCAACGGCATGCTGCTCTCCGAGCACATCCGTCTGGTGGCCGCCTTCGACCACCGGCACATCTTCCTCGACCCGAACCCGGACGCCGCCACCTCCTACGCCGAGCGCCGGCGCCTGTTCGAGCTGCCCCGCTCGTCGTGGGCCGACTACGACAAGGCGCTGCTGTCCAAGGGCGGCGGCATCCACCCGCGCACGGCCAAGTCGATCCCGGTCAACGCGCACGTCCGCGAGGCCCTCGGCATCGAGGCGGGCGTCACCAAGATGACCCCGGCCGAGCTGATGAAGGCCATCCTGCGCGCCCCGGTGGACCTGCTGTGGAACGGCGGCATCGGCACGTACGTCAAGTCCTCCGCCGAATCCCACGCGGACGTCGGCGACAAGGCCAACGACGCCATCCGCGTGGACGGCCAGGACCTGCGTGTCAAGGTCGTCGGCGAGGGCGGCAACCTGGGCCTGACCCAGCTCGGCCGCATCGAGTTCGCCCTGGCGGGCGGCAGGATCAACACCGACGCCATCGACAACAGCGCCGGCGTGGACACCTCCGACCACGAGGTGAACATCAAGATCCTGCTCAACGCCCTGGTGACCGACGGCGACATGACGGTCAAGCAGCGCAACAAGCTGCTCGCCCAGATGACCGACGAGGTCGGCGAGCTGGTGCTGCGCAACAACTACGCGCAGAACGTCGCCCTGGCCAACGCCGTGGCGCAGGCCCCCAGCCTGCTCCACGCCCACCACCGGATCATGCGCCGCCTCAGCCGCGAGGGCCACCTGGACCGCGCGCTGGAGTTCCTGCCCACCGACCGGCAGATCCGCGAGCGGCTCTCCGCCGGGCGCGGGCTGTCCCAGCCCGAGCTGGCGGTCCTCCTCGCCTACATCAAGATCACCGCGGCCGAGGAACTGGTCACCACCGGCCTGCCGGACGACCCGTATCTGCAGCGCCTGCTCTACGCCTACTTCCCGACCGCGCTGCGGCAGTCGTTCGGCGAGCAGATCGACCACCACGCGCTGCGCCGCGAGATCGTGACGACCGTCCTCGTCAACGACACGGTCAACTCCGGTGGTTCGACCTTCCTGCACCGCCTGCGGGAGGAGACCGGGGCCTCGCTGGAGGAGATCGTCCGGGCGCACACCGCCGCCCGCGAGATCTTCGGCCTGAACGCCGTGTGGGACGCCGTCGAGGCACTGGACAACACGGTCGCCGCCGACGTCCAGACGCAGGTGCGGCTGCACTCTCGGCGCCTGGTCGAGCGCGGCACCCGCTGGCTGCTCAACAACCGCCCGCAGCCGCTCGCGCTCGCCGAGACCATCGAGTTCTTCCGCGACGGCGTGGCCACGGTCTGGGCCGAGCTGCCCAAGCTGCTGCGCGGCGACGACCTCGAGTGGTGGAAGTCCATCCACGACGAGCTCGCCGCCGCCGGGGTGCCGGACGAGCTGGCGATCAGGGTGGCCGGCTTCTCCTCGGTCTTCCCGGCGCTGGACATCGTCGCCATCGCGGAGCGCACGGGCAAGGAGCCCCTGTTCGTCGCGGAGGTCTACTACGACCTCGGTGACCGGCTGCACATCAGCCAGCTGATGGACCGCATCATCGAGCTGCCGCGCTCCGACCGCTGGCAGTCGATGGCCCGCGCCTCCATCCGCGAGGACCTGTACGCCTGCCACGCCGCGCTGACCGCCGACATCCTCTCGGTGGGCAACGGCTCCTCGACGCCGGAGCAGCGCTTCACGGCGTGGGAGGAGCGGAACGCGCCGATCCTGACCCGGGCGCGCACCACGCTCGACGAGATCCGCGGCTCGGACTCGTTCGACCTGGCCAACCTGTCGGTGGCCATGCGGACGATGCGGACGCTGCTGCGCACGCACACCTGATCCCGTCGCGAACGGACGGGGGCGGCCCCGGGGTGATCACCCCGGGGCCGCCCCCTTTTTCACGTTCTGGTTCCTGCCGGTTCCGCTGGAGTTGGCGGTCCGGCCGCCCGGGCGTGCTGCCCTGGGTCCGGTGGTTCCTACGGTGGAGGTGCGGTGGTCTCGGGTCGGTACGCGGCGGGGTCGCCCGGAGCGCCGGCGGGCGCGTCGTGAGGCAGGGCGTGCCGCGGTCCGTGGCCGGGACGGGTCCGGAACACCCAGGCCCGGTAGGCCCAGAAGCGGAACAGGGTGGCCGTCCCGATGCCCAGGAACTTGAACGCGTTGTTCTGGAACGGGGTGTCCCAGCCGAACGCGTAGGTGGCGACGTAGAGCACCCCGTTCTCGATGACCAGGCCGGCGGCGCTGAAGACGGCGAAGAGGGCGACCTCCCGGCCGGGGCCGCCGCGGTCGCGGTCGCGGTAGGTGAAGTACCGCAGGCCCAGATAGTTGAAGGCGATGGCGACGACGGTGGCGATCACGCTGCACCGGACGACCGGGAGCCGGGTGATCCCCCGGCAGAGGTTGAAGACGCCGAAGTTGACGAAGATCCCGATGCCGCCGACCGTGCCGAATTTCGCGAATTCCCGGACGAGCGCCAACAGCCTCGACGGGCCGGTCCGACGTCTCCCTCTTGCCTTCACCTGTCGCAAGGGCATCTCCCGATACGTTCGCCACGCATAGCAGACATTGCACGCAGACAGCCGATTGTAGTGTAATTTCCCGCGAAAACTAACGCAGTGCGACGATGCGACGACAAGGCGCGAGGACAGTGGCATGACAGAGGCGGTACTGCTCGTCGGCGGCAAGGGCACGCGGCTCCGGCCGCTGACCCTCCACACCCCCAAGCCCATGGTCCCGGCAGCCGGGGTGCCCTTCCTCGCCCACCAGCTGGCCCGCGCCCGGGCCGCCGGGGTCGAGCACGTCGTCCTGGCGACCTCCTACCTCGCGGAGGTCTTCGAGCCGTACTTCGGCGACGGCTCCGCCCACGGCCTGCGGCTGACCTACGTCACCGAGCGGGAGCCGCTCGGCACCGGCGGGGCGATCCGCGGCGCGGCCGACGCGCTGGACGCCCGGCCGGGCGACGGCGTGCTGGTCTTCAACGGCGACGTCCTCACCGGCCTCGACATCCGCGGCCTGCTCCGCCGGCACGAGCGGGCGCAGGCGGACGTGACGCTGCACCTGACCCGGGTCGCCGACCCCCGGGCGTTCGGGCTGGTGCCCACCGATCCCGCCGGACGAGTCCTGGCCTTCACCGAGAAGCCCGTGCGCCCGGAGGAGATCGTCACCGACCAGATCAACGCCGGCTGCTACGTCTTCCGCCGCGAGGTCATCGACACCATCCCGGCCGGCCGTCCGGTCTCGGTGGAGCGCGAGACGTTCCCCGGCCTGCTCGCCGGGGGCGCGCTGCTGCACGGCGTGGTGGACGCCTCGTACTGGCTGGACCTGGGCCGGCCGGCGTCCTTCATCCAGGCCTCCGCCGACCTGGTGCGCGGCATCGTCCGCTCCCCGGCCGTTCCCGGTGAACCCGGGGAACACCTGGTGCTGCCCGGCGCCCACGTCGAGCCCGGGGCACGGCTCGGCGGCGGCACCGTCGTCGGCGCCGGGGCCCGCGTCGCGGCCGGCGCCGAGGTCGAGGGGACGGTCGTGCTGGACGGGGCCCGGATCGAGGAGGGCGCGCGGGTGCGCGCCTCCATGGTCGGCGCCGGGGCGCGGGTCGGCCCCCGTACCGTGCTCGACGGCGCCGTCGTCGGCGACCGGGCCGACATCGGCGCGGACAACGAGCTGCGCGACGGCGCCCGCGTCTGGTGCGGCACCGCGATCCCCGACGCGGCCATCCGCTTCTCCGCGGCCTGACTCCCGACCCCCTACGCGACGAGGACAGCCCCCATGAGCGTTCCGCACACCGTCATGACCCCCCTGCCCGCCGAGTGGGGCCGCACCGCGACGACCGTGGTGATGCCCACGTACAACGAGGCGGAGAACCTCCCGATGATGGCCGAGGCGCTGATGGCCCTGCCGCTGGAGGGGCTGCGGCTGCTGGTCGTGGACGACGGCAGTCCCGACGGCACCGGCCGGGTCGCCGAGCAG
The DNA here is from genome assembly GCF_015999245.1 of Streptomyces sp. AV19. GTDB lineage: Bacteria > Actinomycetota > Actinomycetes > Streptomycetales > Streptomycetaceae > Streptomyces. Next base: position 45,528 of record NZ_JAEAMR010000003.1, read on the forward strand.
CTGGCCGAGAAGTACAACGAGCCGGGTCGCACGCGCGTGGCCGTCCTGCACCGCACCGCCAAGGAGGGCCTGGGCCGGGCCTACGCGGCCGGCATGGCGCGGGCCGTCGAGGACGGCGCGGCGTACGTGCTGCAGATGGACGCCGACGGCAGCCACCCGGCCGACAAGATCGCCGAGTTGCTCGGGGTCGCGCTGTCCACCGGCGCGGACGTCGTCGTCGGCAGCCGCTACGTGCCGGGCGGGACGCTCTCCGCCGCCTGGGGCACCCACCGCAGACTGCTCTCCCGCTGGGCCAACGCCTACGCCGGCACCGTCCTCGGCACCCGGCTGCGCGACATCACCGGCGGCTTCAACCTCTGGAGCGCGGCCGCGCTGCGCGCCCTGGACCTCGACACCGTCGACAGCGCGGGCTACAGCTTCCAGGTCGAGACCAAGTACCGGGCGCTGCGGGCCGGTTTCACGGTCGTGGAGGTGCCCATCCACTTCGAGGACCGCACCGTGGGGGAGTCGAAGATGAACCTGACCGTGCAGCTGGAGTCCGTCGCCGTGCCCTGGCGGCTGAGGGCCAGAACCCTGCGCGCGGGCGGCGGCCGGACCCGCTGACCGCGCGCCGCCGTGATCCTTCGCGCTGTCGGCGCGCACCGGGCGCTGTGGGGCGCCGCCCTGCTGCCGGCCGCCCTGCTGCTGGTGACGGCCGTGCGGCTGCCCTGGGCGGGGGACCTGGGGATGCACGCGGCGGTCGTGGAGCGGCTGCGCGCCGACCTGCCGCACCCGGGCCATCCGCTGGTGGCCGCCGATGTGCCCAGTCCCTACTACTCGCCGTGGACCGTCCTGCTGGCGCTGGCCGCGCGGGCGGCGGGTCTCGGCGGCCTCGGAGTGCTGCACCTGGCCGCGTTCGCCGGGCTCGTCCTGTTCGTCACCGGCGTCGCCGCCTTCGTCCGCACCCTGACCGGCCGCCCGGCCGCCGTGCCGCTCGCCCTGCTGTGCGTGCTGCTGCTGCACGGGACGCGGCTGTCCGCCTGGAGCGGGATGCCCGGGCTGACCTCGCTGGCCCTGACCCTCGCCTACCCGAGCACCCTCGCGCTCGGTCTCGCCCTGCACCTGTGGGCGCTGGTGCGCCGTGCGGTCGCGGAGGGCTGGGGGTTCGCCGCCTTCCTCTCGCTGGGGCTGCTGCTCGCCGTGGTGCTGCTGGTGCATCAGTTCACGGGGGCTGTGGCGGTGCTGGGGGTGATGGCGGTGCTGGCGGGAGCCGGGCGCGAGGTGTGGCCCAAGGCGGCGGCGGGGGGCTGTCTCGCGCTGGTGGCGCTGTGGTCCTGGCCCTACTACCCGTTCTTCGCGCTCTTCGGCGCGGACGGTCTCGACGCCATCCACCGGCCGCTCTACACCCACCTGTTGGGGAAGTTCTGGCTGCTCGCGCCGGGCGTCGCCGCGCTCGTGGCGCGGTGGCGGCGCGACCGGCGCGACCCGCTCGCCCTGCTCTTCGCGGCCGGCCTGGCCGTCTTCGCCGCGGGCGGCTGGAGCGGGCACTGGGCCTGGGGTCGGGTCCTGCCCGCCGTCCTCCTGCCCGCCCAGCTCGCGCTCGCCGTCGCGACGGCGGAGGCCGTGGGCCGGGCCCGCCGGGCCCTCGCCGCGGTCACGGGCGCGGCGCTGCTGCCCGGCGCGTGCGCCCCGGCGGGCGCGGTGGCGGACGCGCTGCCGGCGCGGGGCGCCCC
>NZ_JAEAMR010000003.1:47339-127720 GCF_015999245.1 Streptomyces sp. AV19
GGGGGCTCCCGGGGGCGGCGGGCGCGGGCCCGGGGCCGGGGGGCGGGCCCGGCCCGCCGCCCCCCGGCCCCCCCAGCGCGCGCTCGCCGGCGCGACGGCGGAGGCCGTGGGCCGGGCCCGCCGGGCCCTCGCCGCGGTCACGGGCGCGGCGCTGCTGACCGGCGCGTGCGCCCAGGCGGGCACGGTGGCGTACGCGCTGCCGGCGCGCGCCGCCCGGACCGTGCGCGAACACGTCCCGGCCGTCGCGCCGTGGCCGTCGTTCGGCTGGGCGGCCGGTCAACTGCCTGGCGATGCCACGGTGATGACGAACGACTACTTCGCGCTGCGGATGCTGCCCGCCTACGGGCCGTACACCGTCGCCCCGGCCTGGCCCGACGTCTTCCTGCCGGACGAACGGGCGCGCCGCGAGGCGACCCGGCGCTACTACGCGCCCTCCGCCTCCCGGGCCGAACGGCTCGGCCTGCTGGGGCGGTACGGGGCGCGCTGGGTACTGCAGAAGGACGGCGCCCCCGGCCTGCGGCCGGACGACCCGGCGCTGCGACGGACGGTCCGCGGACCCGGAGGGTTCGCGTTGCTGGAGGTGGAGGCCCGATGAGCCCGATGAGGAGGGCGGCCGGGAAGGCGCGGACGCCGGAGGGGGCGGGCGGGGACGGGCTCGCGCGGTGGGCGCGCGGCCGTGCCTCGTGGCCGCTGCTCGCCGCCGCGTTGCTCGTGTACCTGCTGAGCGCCGGGCGGATGCTGGGCGTCCGCCGTACGGGCATGGACAACGCGGTCGTCGTCCGGGCCGCCCGCCACCTGCTCGACGGCGGGTCGCCCTACGCCGACAAGCGCTTCCTCTACCTGCCGGGCGCGGTCTTCGCGGCGCTGCCCCAGGCGCCGTTCTCCGACCGGACGCTGACGCGCGCGGTGCCCTTCGTCACCGCCGCGTTCGTGCTCGCCGGCGTGGTGCTCGCCCTGCGGATCTTCGACGTGCGGGCGGACAGCCGGCTCGCGGCGGCCGTGACCGCCGGGCTCGCGCTCTTCCTGCCGTTCCAGGGCATCGTGCACCTCGGCAACTGGACGGCCGCCTCGGTCGTCGCGTTCCCCGCCGCGCTGCTGCTGGCGCTGCGCGGCCGCTGGAGCGCGGCGGGGGCGGTCGTCGGCGCGGCGATCGCCCTCAAACCGATGCTCGTGCCACTGTTGCTGCTCTTCGTCCTGGCGCGCCGATGGCGGGCGTTGGCCTGGGCGGTGGCCCTTCCGTCCGTGATCTCCTCGGCGGCGGCGCTCGCCATGCCCCGGCCGCAGCTGTTCCTCACCAAGACGCTGCCGTTCCTGCTGCACGGGCAGGACGACTACGCCGCGCCGTACGACGCCTCGTGGACCGCGGTCCTGCCCCGCCTGGGCGTGCCGCACCATCTGGCGTTCGCCCTGGGGGCGTGCGCCGCCGTCGCCGCGCTCTGCTTCGCGCGGGCGCGCTGGCGCGCCGGGGGCGACGAGGCGTTGCGGCTGGTGGAGTGCGGGTCGCTGCTGATGCTCGCGGCGTTCCTGGTGTCCCGGCCGTCCTTCCTGCACTACGCGCTGGTGATCCTGCCGGCGCTCGTCGCGTCGGTGGTGGTGCGCGGGGCCGCCGCGCGCCAGGTGTGGTTCTGGATGCCCCTGGTGCCGCAGATCGCCGGAGTGCCCTGGCCGGAGCTCGGCGGGTCGCGGAGGCACGCCTTCAAGGACATCGTGATGTTCACCGGGGCCGCCGCGGTCCTGGCCCTGGCCGTGTGGCGGAGGCGGGCCACGACCGCCCGGACGGTGACTGTCAGTGGTGCCCCCTACTCTCTGGGTAGTGATCCGGAGCCCCGGAGCCCATCGGAGACGAGGTGACCCATGCCCGCCGCGCGCCCCCTTCCCGACGTCAGCGTCGTCGTGATCGTCCACAACGACGCGGAACGGCTTCCGCGCGCCGTGCGGTCCGTCCTGACCCAGTCGCTGCGCAACCTCGAAGCGCTGATCGTGGACGACGGCTCCACCGACGCCACCCCGGACGCCGTCCGCCGCCTCGCCGCCACCGACCCCCGGGTCCGCCCACTGCGCCTGCCGGCCAACAGCGGCGGCTGCGGCACCCCGCGCAACGCGGGCATCGACGCGGCCCGGGCGCCGTACGTGATGTTCCTCGACAGCGACGACGAACTCCCGTACCACGCCTGCAAGTCACTGCTGCTCACCGCCGAACGCACCGGCGTCGACCTGGTGGCCGGCGAGGTCACCCGGCTCTTCGAGGACACCGGCGCCACCGGCCTGTGGTACCCCCATCTCTTCGGGGAGGCACGGGTGTTGGCGGGCATCGCCGAGGCGCCCGAGTTCTTCCTCGACCACCTCTCCACCAACAAGCTCTACCGCGCCGCCTTCCTCGCCCGGCACCGGCTGCGCTTCCCCGAGGGCCTCCACTACGAGGACCAGCACTTCAGCGCCCGCGCCTACACGCTGGCCGAGCGCTTCGCCGTCGTCCCCTGGCCCGTCTACACCTGGCGGCTCGACCCGCGGGCCGCCTCGATCACCGCCGGCCGCCACCGCATCCGCAGCGTCGAGGACCGCGTCGCCGTCGCCCGGCTGACCGACGCCTTCCTGGAGGAGAGCGGGCACGCCGCACTCGGACCCGCCAAGGACGAGGCGTTCCTCCGCCACGACCTGCGCCTCCACCTCGGTGACCTGCCCTTCCAAGGGCCGGGCTGGGCCGCCGGGTTCGCCGCGGCCGTCACGCCCTACCTGGCCGGCCTCGCCCCGCGCGCCGTCGAGGCCCTCCCGCGCGAGCAGCGGATCTGCCAGTACCTGCTGAGCGCCGGCCGCCACGCCGAGGCGGCCGACTGCGCCCGCACCCTCGGCCGGCCCCTCCTCGCCCCGCGCCACACCGTACGCGCCGCGGGCCGCACCTACTGGGGCGCCACCCCTCCCCCCGACGCCCGCGCCGCCGCCGAACTGGACATCACCGACTGGCACGTGACGGACCAGCCGTTCGCCACCGCCGCGCTGCGGCACGAGGTCACCCGCGTCACCCCCCACGGCACCCGCCTGCGGATCTCCCTGCGCACCCACGATCCGGCGCGGCTGCTCGCCGGGCCCGTCACCGCCGAGCTGCGCCTCACCGCCCGCACCGCCCCCCTCGCCGTGCCCTTCGGCTACGCCCCGGCCCCCGACGACGCGACCGTGCGCACCGCCGACCTCGTCCTCGACCTCGGCAGCGCCCGCCTCGGCCCCCAGGGCTTCGGCGGCCGCCGCCACCCCGTCGTCGTCCTCGAACGCCTGGGCCTGCACCGCACCGACCCCCTCCTCGCCATCCCCGGCGCACCCGCCCTCCGCGCCCGGATCAACGGCCACGACGTACGCGTCGGCTGCGAGGACCGCGGCGCGGGCCGCCTGGAGATCCGGTGGGAGCGCACGGGCGTCCGCGCCCGCGCCGAGATCCTCGCGCCGCGCCTGGCCCCCGTCCGCCGCCTGGCCCGCCGCGCCACCGGCCCCGGCGCCCGGGGCCTCGCCTGCCGTGAGCTCCACCGGCTGCCCGTCGACGACGAGCTGGTCGTCTTCGAGGCCCTGGAAGGGCGCGGCTACGCCGACAGTCCCCGTTACATCCACGAGGAACTCCTGCGCCGCGGCCTCCCGTTGCGCGCCGTCTGGTCCTATGCCGGCAGCCGCGCCGGCTATCCCGAGGGCGTCCCGCTGGTCCGGCGCGGCAGCTGGGAGCACCTCCGCGCCGTCGCCCGCGCCCGCTACTGGGTGGACTCCCACGGCTTCCCCGCGCACCTCGCCAAGCGCCCCGGCACCCGCTACCTCCAGACCTGGCACGGACAGGCGTTCAAGCACATGGGCTTCGACGTCCCCGAGCTCCGGCTCGCCGGACCCGGGCGGCGCCGCCGGCACCGCGCCATGATCGGCCGCTGGGACGCGCTCGTGGCCCCCAGCGAGGAGTTCGAGCGCACCTTCGTCCGCGCCAACGAGTACACCGGAGCCCTGCTGCGCACCGGACTGCCGCGCAACGACGTCCTCGTCCGCTGGGACGAACCGGCCCAGCGCGAGCGCGCCGCCGCCGCCCGCGAGCGGCTCCAGATCCCGGACGGGGCGCGGGTGCTGCTCTACGCGCCCACCTTCCGCGACGGGGCGCGCGGCAGCGGTGAGTCCGTCCGGGCGGACCTCGCGGAGCTCGTCCGCCGCACCGGCGGAGCGTGGACGGTCGTGGTCCGCCCGCACTACTACGAGCGCTACACCGTCCCCCGTGAGCTCGGTCACGCGGTGCGCGACGGACGGGAGTTCGCCGACCTCAACGACCTGCTCCTCGCCTCCGACGCGCTGCTCACCGACTACTCGTCCGTGATGTTCGACTACGTCAACCTGGGCCGGCCCGTCCTGTTCCACGCCGACGACTACGACCGGTACCGGTCCGCGCTGCGCGGTACCTACTACGACCTGCCGGCCATCGCCCCCGGCCCGTTGATCACCACCGCCGGTGAACTCGCCGCCGTGCTGCGGGACCTGGACGCCGTGCGGGAGGAGTGGGCCGGGGCGTACGAGCGGTTCCGGGCCCGGTTCAACCCGTACGAGACCGGGGCGTCCAGCAAGGCCGTGGTCGACCTGTTCTTCGCCGAATCCTTCTCCGAATCCTTCGCGGGAGGTGCCCGGTGACCCGGCGCAACCTATTCCTGATCGGCGTCGACGTGGACTCGATGGGCGGCTCCCAGCGCGTGCTGCACACCCTTGCCCAGGGCTTCGCGGAGCGCGGCCACCGGGTGGAGCTGATCGGCATCCGGCCGAGCCCCGAGCCGCACACCTTCCACGCCCGCCCCGCCTACCGGCGGGCCACGCTGCACCGGGCGCCGGCCGCCCCCGACTCCGACGCCGCCACGCTCGGCGAACTGCTGCGGCCCGCCCGGCTGCGCGCCCTCCGCGCCGCGCGGCGGGACGGCGAGCGGGCCCGCGCCCGGCTCGCCCGGCGGTTCGCGGCGGTGCGCGACGGATACGTGGTGATCGGCTCGCCCTGGGCGGTGGACTGGCTGGCGGGGGTGGAGCGGGCGCACCTGAAGTGCGTCGGGCAGTACCACGAGTCCTTCGCGCAGGCCGCCTGTTCGGCCAACCTTCGGCTGATCCTGCGGCATTACGCCTCGCTGGAGAAGGCCGTCTTCCTCAGCGAGCCGGACGCGGCGGAGTTCCGGCGGCTGCGCCTGCCGAACGTGACGGTGGTTCCCAACCCCCTGCCGTTCGCCGCCGGTCCGCCGGCCCCGTTGGACACGCGGCGGGTCGGGGCCGTCGGCCGGCTGGATCCCGTCAAGCGGCTCGACCGGCTCGTCGACGCGTTCGCCGCGGCGAGCGCTCAAGTGCCCGGCTGGGAGCTGCACTTCTTCGGTGACGGGCCCGAGGAGCCGGGGCTGCGCGAGCGGGCGGCACGGCTCGGCGTCGCCCACCGGGTGCGGTTCCGCGGCACGGTGCGGGACGTGGCGGCGGCGTACCGCGAGCTGTCGGTGCTCGCGCTCACGAGCGAGTACGAGGGCCGTCCCATGGCCCTCGCCGAGGCGTCGGCGTGTGGGGTGCCCTGCGTGTCCTTCGATCTGTCGGGCGGGGTGCGGGAGTTGGTGGCGGACGGGGAGACGGGTGTGCTGGTGCCGCCGGGGGACGTGGGCGCGTTCGCGGAGGCGCTGGGCGGGTTGATGGCGGATGCGGGTCTGCGAGGGCGGTACGGGCGGGGTGCGCGGGAGCGGGTCGCGGGGTTGGCGCTGCCGGTGGTGCTGGATCGCTGGGAGGCGCTGTTCGAGGAGGTGGACCGGTGAGGGATTTCGCCCCTGGCCCTCCCCCAGAGGGGGTACCCCCACTTTCGCCGTTTCTCCCGGGGCTGTGCCCCTCGGCCCCGCAATGCGGCTCCGCCGTATCTCCCTCGAACTCCCCGGAGGGGGCAGCCCCCGGACGGGCTGAACAGCGCGCCCGGGCGCGGAAACCAGCCCGTCCGGGGGAGCTTGAGGACAGTGCCCGGAGGGCGCTTCGGGGGGCAGGGGGCGGAGCCCCCTGCGGAACGCTGAAAGGGCGGGATGGGGGAGCGCTCTCCCTAACCCCACCACCGCAACCGCCTCGCCACCGCCGTCAGCGCACCCCCGACCCCCACCACCACCCGCATCGCCAGCGCCCCGCCCCCCGTCGCATGGGGACGAAGGAGCAGCACGCCGTACCGCAGGCTCGGCAGGGCGACGCGGCCGCGCGGCAGGGGGCCGGTGGCCCGCGCGGCCGTGCGGAGTACGCCCCCGTGCGCGCAGTGCAGGCGCACGCGCACCTCCCAGGTCCGGGTCCCGTACGACGCCAGCGGCCCGAGGCCGAAGCGCAGCCGGGCGGACCAGCCGGGGCCCTCGGGGTGCAGGGGCGTGCGGAGCACCAGGGCCCAGGAGCCGCCGCGCGGGCGGAGTTCGACCTCGGCCGTGTGCGGCCGGGCGGCGGCGAGGCGGCCGTAGAGGTCGTGGACGTGCAGGGTCAGGTCGGCCCGCAGCAGCAGGCGCAGCGTCGCGTCGACGGTGACGGGCAGCCGCCGGGTGGGAGCCGCGGCGAGGCCGTCGAGGACGGCGGCGGGCAGGTCGTCGGCCCACACCGGCCCGCCGGACACCGCGGCGTAGGGCGGCAGCAGCCGGGCCGGCCGGGCGGCGAGCTGGGCGAGCCGGTCAAGGTCGCGCGGGGCCGGCGCGGCCAGGACCACCCGGGCGATCCAGCGGGCGGGCGCCCGGGCGGCCGCGAGCTCGGCCTCGTCGTAGCCGGCCAGGCACGCACGGGCGGCGCGCCACCACGCATGCCGGTAGACGGCGTCGCGCCGCGGCAGTTCGCGGACGTATATGCGCAGGTCGTGGTCGAGGAACTTGACGCGTGCCGCGAGGGCCAGCCGCTCCCGGCCGGCCGCGCGATAGATCTGCTCGCCGCGCCGGTGGGCGCGCACCCGGGCGTGCCAGTTGGCGATCCGGTCGCGGTCGAGCGAGAGCGACGGCCGGGCGGCACGGCGCCGCACGTGCCAGACGTAGACGGTGTCGGGGACGGTCGCGACGGCAGGTCCGGCCGCGAGGAGCCGGGCGCTGAAGACGAAGTCCTCGTAGGGATAACGGCCTTCGGGGAAGAGGACGCCGTGCTCGGTGAGGAAGGCGCGTGCGTAGAGCTTGTTGACGCACAGGGTGTCGTGGAGGAGCGCCGGATGGTGTTCGGGGGAGGGGTGCAGGGCGGCGGTCCGGTAGAGGCCGGGCTGCCAGCGGGTGTCGATCCGCTGGGGGAGTTCGCGGCGGACGCACAGGCCCGCGGCCACGGGGACGCCGTGCCGCAGGGCGGCGCCCAGCAGTGCCTCCGCGGCGCCCTCGGGGAGCACGTCGTCGCTGTCGAGGAACATCACATACGGAGTCCGGGCGGCGCGCAGGCCCTCGTTGCGGGGCGTGCCGCAGCCGCCGCTGTTGACGCGGCGGTGGATGACGCGCAACCGGGGGTGGCGCGCGGCCAGCCGGTCGAGGACGGCGGCGGTGCCGTCGGTCGAGGCGTCGTCCACGGCGATGACCTCGGCGACGGCGGGATCCTGGGCGAGGGCGGAGCGGACGGCGTCCGCGACGTGCGCGGCGTCGTCGTAACCGATGACGATCACGCTGACCAGGCCGGGGGGCAGCGTGCCGGGAGCGTTCGGCCGGCCAGGGGTTCCGCTCTCGTTCACCGTCACGGAACTCATTTTTATCCGGCGAGTACGACAAACCGGGCCATTGTGGGGCCGAATGTGTCGAGGAGCGGGAGGGAGCGGCGATGGGGCGGACTCCGGTGCGGGCCGCGCTGACGGATCGGGCGTCGACGGCCGCCGCCGGGGCGGTCGCCACCGCGTCGGCAGGCGGTCGCGGGCGGGCGGCGGCGCGGGCGGCCGTGCTGGGCCCGGCCGGCGTGGCGGTGACCCTGGGCCTGTGGGGGCTGGACCGCGGTTCGATGTGGCGCGACGAGGGCGCCACCTTCCAGGTGGCCCGCCGTTCGGTGCCCGAGATACTCCGGCTGCTCGGCTCCGTCGACGCCGTGCACGGCCTCTACTACCTGCTGATGCACGCCGTCCTCGCGGTGCGCGCGGACGAGGTGACGCTGCGGCTGCCCTCGGTCGCCGCGACGGCCTGCACCGCCGCCCTCGTCGGGGCGCTCGGCAGCCGGCTCGCCCGGCCCCGCGTGGGCCTGTGGGCGGGCCTGCTCTACGCGGTCAATCCCTTCGTCGGCCGCTACGCCCAGGAGGGCCGCTCGTACGCGCTGGTCGCGGCGGGCGCGGCGCTGGCGACGCTGCTGCTGGTCCGCGCCGCCGAGCGCGGTTCCGCCGCCCGCTGGTGCGGCTACGGGGCCGTCGTCATGGTCAGTGCACTGCTGCACGAGTTCGCCGTCCTGCTGCTGCCCGCGCACGCCCTGACACTGTTCGCCTCGCGCGTGCCGTGGCGGACGTGGCGCGGCTGGGGGTGCGCGGCCCTGGCCGCCTGTGCGGCCGTCGCGCCGCTGGCGGTCTTCTCCCGGGGGCAGAGCGGGCAGGTCTCCTGGATCAGGACGCCCGGCTCCGCGGAGGCGAAAGCGCTGGTCCTCGCCTTCGCGGGCCCGAGCGATGCCGTCCTGGCCGGCACCCTGGCGCTGGCCGCCGTCGCCCTGCTCGCCCCGCTGCCCCGCACCGGTCCGCCGGCGGCGCCCCGGCTTCCGCTCCACGCCGTGGCCCTGCCGCTGGCCCTCGTCCCGCCCGTCCTGCTGTACGCCGCGTCGCAGAGCACACCGGTGTTCCTCGACCGCTACCTGCTCTTCGGTCTCGCGGGCGTCCCCCTGCTCGCCGCCGCCGGAGCGGAACGGCTGCTGGGGTTCCTGCCCCGGCGCGGCGTCGCGGTGACCGTCGGCGTCGCGGCGATCGCGGCGTCCTTCCTGTGGCAGCTCCCCGTCCAGCAGCGCGAGCGGCTCCCCGCGAGCCGGGGCGACGAGCCCGCCCGGGTGGCCGCCGTCGTCGGCCGGCTGGCGAGGCCGGGCGACGCGGTGCTGTTCCTGCCGCACCACGAGCGCCGCATATCCCTGATGTACCCGCGCGACTTCACCGGCCTGCGCGACCTGACGCTCGGGCGCGGCGCCGCCGCCTCCGGCACGCTCTACGGCGAGGAGGCCGACTCGGCCGAACTGCGCCGCCGCCTGGCCCGGTTGCCCCCAGGCACCCGTGTCTGGGTGGTGTGGGACACGACCACCGTCGGCGGCCGCTGGTTCCGGGCGCAGCGCGCCGAGTACGCCAAGTCGCGCGTGCTCGGCGAGCTGTGCCGCGAGGAGGGGGCGACGGTGTACGTACGCGGCGGCGCGGTCACGCGGTACTCCTGCCGGCCGGGGCAGGCGGGAGGTATATCCGGCGTTCCCGCCGCGCCTCCCGCTTCACCACCCCCTGCTTCACTGCACCCGACTACTTCACCGCCCCCGCCATCACGCCGCTGACGAACTGCCGCTGGAAGGCGAAGAACACCGCGAGCGGTACGACCATGGAGAGGAAGGCGCCCGACGCGAGGATGTCCACGTTGTCGCCGAACTGCCGCACCTGCTGCTGGAGGGCCACCGTGATCGGCGGGTTGCCGCTGTCCGCGAAGATCAGCCCGACCAGCATGTCGTTCCACACCCACAGGAACTGGAAGATCCCCAGCGAGGCGATCGCCGGACCGCCCAGCGGCAGTATCACCCGCAGGAACAGCCGCAGTTCGCCCGCGCCGTCCAGCCGGGCCGCCTCCAGCAGTTCGCGGGGGATCTCCGCGAAGAAGTTCCGCAGCAGGAAGATGGCGAACGGCAGGCCGAACGCGGTGTGGAAGAGCACCACGCCCGGCGTCGTCTCGAAGATGCCCAGGGTGTTGAACAGCTTGGCCACCGGGATCAGGGCGACCTGCACGGGGACGACGAGCAGGCCCACCACGCCCATGAACCACCAGTCCCGGCCCGGGAATTCGAGCCAGGCGAAGGCGTAGCCCGCGAACGCCCCGACGAGGATCACCAGGACCGTCGCCGGCACGGTGATCAGGGTGGTGGTGAGCAGCGAGTGCATCACCTTGTCGTTGTGGAGGAGGGTGTCGTAGCTCGCGCCCGTCAGCTGTCCCGGGTGGGCGAAGACCTGCCACCAGCCCGAGGAGGCGATGTCGGACCGGTCCCGCAGGGAGGACAGCAGCAGGCCGACGGTGGGCATCAGCCAGAACAGCCCGACCGCGACGAGGAAGAGGCGTACGGCCCCGCCGCCCAGCCGGGCGGCCAGCCGGGCGGCCAGCCGGGCGGGCCACGCCCGCCGGGCCGGCGCGGTGTCCACGGTCGTCATCGCCGCCGCTCCTTACGCATGCGCCGGATGTTCACGATCACCACCGGCAGCACCAGCAACAGCAGGAGCACGGCGATCGCGCTGCCCAGCCCCTGGTTGACGGCCGTGCCGAAGGACGACTGGTAGAGCTGGAGCGCCAGCACGTTGGCGTCCGGCAGGCTGGAGCCCGGGGCGATGATGTAGACGAGGTCGAAGATCTTCAACACGTTGATCATCAGCGTGATGACCACGACCCCGAGCACCGGCGCCAGCAGCGGCACCGTGACCCGGCGGAAGACCTGCCACTCGTTCGCGCCGTCCACCCGGGCCGCCTCCAGCAGTTCGCGCGGCACGCCCGCCAGGCCCGCCGCGATGAGCACCATCGCGAAGCCCGCCCACATCCAGATGTAGGCGCCGATGATGGACGGCGTGACCAGCGTCGGGCCGAGCCACTCGGCGCCGCGGTAGCGCTCGGCGAAGTTCGCGGCGGGCAGCCGCAGCCGGGCGCCGTCGGCCGCGGCCGACAGCGTGAACGTCCCGTCGGAGCCGGTCGTCGCCGACGCGACGGTCCGGCCGTCGCGTACCGCCTCGACCGTCACCCCCGACAGGGCCTTCTCACCCTTGTCGACACGGCCCGGTGCGCCCCCGCCGCCACGCACGAAGTCGAGCCAGACCGTCCCCGTCACCTTCCCGGGCTCGGCCCGGGCCGGTGCGGCGGCCCGTTCGTCCTCGGCGTCCCCGGGTTTGACCGCCACCAGCGGTACCGGCGCCGGGGTGCCGGCCCGCAGCGCGGACTTCGCGGTGAACGCCCCGTCGGCGTCCGCCGTCAGATCGCCGCCGGTGCGGGGATGCGCCCCCGGATACGGGGCGGACGCCGCGAAGGTGTCGTGGACGCCCACCCACACGGCGTTGGCCACACCCCGGTCCGGGTCCTGCTCGTACACCAGCCGGAAGATGATCCCCGCCGCCAGCATCGAGATGGCCATCGGCATGAAGACGACCAGCTTGAACGCCGTTCCCCAGCGCACCCGTTCGGTCAGCACGGCGAAGACCAGGCCGAGGACGGTGGCGATGCTGGGCGCGACGACGACCCAGATGACGTTGTTCTTCAGGGCGGTACGGATCCGGGTGTCGGAGAACACCTCGTGGTAGTTGTCGAACCCCACGAAGCCGTGGCCGGAGGCGTCGAAGAGGCTGCGGTGGACGGAGTACCCGATCGGGTAGACGACGAGCGCGCCCAGCAGTGCCAGCGCGGGCAGCAGGAACGCGGCGGCCACCCAGGGGCGGGTGCCCGACACGGGCTTGACGCGTCGCGGGCGCGTGGCCGGCGGTGTCGCGGTGGTCATGGGGCCGCGCCCGTCAGTCGCCGAACGCCTTGGCCGCGTCGGCCTCCAGCTTCCGCTGGGCGCCCGCCACGTCCGCCGGGTTCCGCAGGAAGTCCTGGAGGTCCTTCCACTCGCCCTGGCCCGGCTTGCCGCCGAACGCGGCGGGCGCCTGGTCGGACATGTCGAAGCGGAAGTCGTCACCGGCCGCGACCAGCGCCTTGGCGATGGAGCGCTGGACGTCGTCCGGGTAGGCGGCCGGATCCAGGTTGCGGTTGGCGGAGAGGAACCCGCCCTCGCGGGCCCAGATCGACGCCGCGTCCGGCGAGGCCAGGAATGTCAGCAGGGCCTGCGCGGCCTTGCCGTCCTTGAGGGCCACGCCCACGTCGCCGCCCGTCACCACCGGGGCCTTCGCGCCGACCTTGGGGAACGGGAAGACCTTGGCGTCCGTGCCGATCCTCGCCTTCGCCGCGGTGATGTTGGCGGCGGCGAAGTCGCCCTCGTAGACCATGGCGGCCTTCGCCTTGTCGCCGCCCGCGAAGGTCTGGGTGACGGAGGCGGGGAACGGGGTCTGCAGCGCGCCGTCGTTGCCGCCCGCCAGCAGCTCTTTCTTGCCGAAGAGCTGCCCGAGCGTGGTCAGGGCGTCCTTGACCGACGGATCCGTCCACTTGAGCTTGTGGGTGGTCAACCGGTCGTACTTCTCCGGTCCGGCCTGCGAGAGGTAGATGTTCTCGAACCAGTCGGTGAGCGTCCAGCCGTCCGCGCCGCCGACCGAGACCGGCGGTACGCCGTAGTCCGCGATCGTCTGCGCGGTGCGCAGCAACTCCGGCCAGGAGGAGGGCTCCTTGACCCCCGCCGCGTCGAAGACCTTGGTGTTGTACCAGACCAGCGACTTGTTGCTGGCCTTGAAGTAGACGCCGTACGGCTTGCCGTCCGCCGAGCCGAGCGTCTGCCAGCCCTTGGCGAAGTTCTTGTTCAGCTCGGCCGTCGCCTCGGGGGAGAGCGGCTTGAGCCAGCCCTTCCTGGCGAACTCCCGCAGCACGCCCGGCTGCTGGAGCAGCGCCACGTCCGGCGGGTCGCCGCCGGCCACCTTCGAGCCGACGAACGCCGACATGTCGTCCCCGCTGGGCACGAACGCGACCTCGGCGCCGGTGCGCTTGGCGAACTCGTCCAGGACCTTGGTGAAGCTGCGCTGCTCGGCGCCGGTCCAGACGGCGGTCACCTTGATCTTCTGGCCGTTGAGCTTGGGGAGCGTGACGGTGTGGGGTATGACGTCCGAGGTGCGGGACGCGGATGGGGTGCCCGGTGTGCCGTCGTTCTTGTCGTCCTTGCCGTCTCCGCCGCCGCAGGCCGCCGCGGACAGGGCCAGGGCTCCTGCCGCCAGTACGGCCAGCGTGCCGCGTGCCGTGCGGCTCCTCGTCCGTGTCGTACGCATCGCCGTCCCTTCCGTGCCCGGTCGTCGCGGACGGCCGCCCCGTACGTTCGCCCCCGTACGACCGCACTTCCGTGCGACAGTCCTACGCCGGGGCGGGGGTGCTCGCAATACCGCCGTCGGTGTCAACTCGGCGATCGTGACAGGGATGTGATGGTGGGGCGGGGTGGTGGGGTGGGGGGTGGTTGGTGGGGTTTTTGTGCCCCGGTCCCGCCCTCACAGCAGCGGCGGAGCCGCCACCGCCCCCGCCGACTGCGCCGCCCGCTGCAGCGCGCTCGCCAGCAGCGCGAGGTCCGTCGGCCCGTTGCCCAGCTCGCGCAGTGGCCGGCGCGTCGGCGGGTCGCCCATCCGCTGCCAGTCCAGCGTCACCACGGTCGGACGCTGCGTCGCCGTGCGCGGGATCCGGCCGGTGACCCGCCCCGCCTGGAACGGGGTCACCGCGCCCGCGCGATGCAGACGGCCGCGGCCCGGCGCGGGGCCGTCCGTCGCCCCGCCCCCGTCCGAGGCCGGGGCGATCTCCAACGCGGCGCGCAGGGCGGCCCGTTCGGCCACCGCCGTGTCCGCCGTGCGGTCCGGGCGGCCCGACGCGGCGACCAGGTGGATGCCCAGCCGCTCGCCCTCCCGGGCGACGGCGTCCAGCGCCCGCACCACCGAACCGGCCGCCGGCCGGCCCGTGCTGCCCAGGGCCGGGGCGACCAGTGCGTCCAGGTCGTCGACGAGCACGACGAGCCGGGGCAGCGCGTTCTCCGTGGTGTGCGCCGGGCCGTCGGCCCGGGCCGCGCGCAGCTTGAGCGTGCCGGTGGCGGCCGGCTCCAGGTCTCCGGAGGCGCGCGGGGGCACCACCTGCGGCGGGGGCGGGGAGTGCCGCTCGTGCCACGCCGCGAAGTCCAGCGTGCCCAGCAGCTCGGCCCGCCGCTTGAGCTCCGAGCCCAGCGCCTGCGCGAACTCCCGCATCCGCAGCGGGTCCGCGGCCGCCAGATACGTCGAGACGTGCGGCAGGTCCGTGCACATCCGCAGGCCCTCGCCGCGCTCGGACGCCGCGCCGTCCACCAGGACGAGCGAGAGGCGGTCCGGCCGGTCCGCGGCCGCGAGCGACGCGGCGAGCGAGCGCAGCAGCTCGGTCTTCCCGCTGCCGGGGCCGCCCTCCACCAGCAGATGCGGCCCGTCCGCCGCCAGGTCCACCGACAGCGGGCCGTGCGGGCCCGCGCCCAGGACGGCGACGGCCCGGCCGCCCGGCCGGCTGCCGGGGTCCGTGGCCGAGGCCCAGCGCGCCGTCAGCGAGGCCGGGGTGGCCCGGGCCAGGCCCAGCTCGTCGAGCAGCCGCGCGGTGCGGGGCAGGGCCGCGACCCGCGCCGAACGGGCGTCGCCCTCGGCCGCGTCCGCCACGCGCAGCGGCGCCAGCGCCCGCGCGAAGCGCTCCGCCCACGCCCCCGACACCGCGTCGAGGGCCGCGACGACCGTGCTGCCCGGCGGCGGCACGTCGGCGCCGCCGCGCGGCGCGTTCCCGATGACCTGGACGACCGTGGCCACGTCCCCGCTGAGCAGGGCCACCGCCCCGCAGTGCGGGAACGCGGGCGATACCGCCCGCGCGGTCTCCAGGGCCGCCGACACCGGTGAACTCGCCGTCGTCGACGGGGCGTCCGCGAGGCAGACCAGATGGATCCCGGCCGCGCCGCCGCGCGCCGCCAGCCGGGCCAGCGACTCCCGCAGCGCCGGGGTGCCCGGGTCGCCGTCCACGACCACCACCGTGCGTGGCCCCCGGTGGGCCTCGGCCAGCGCCGCGACCTTCTCCTCGGGCGCGGTCGGCCAACTCGGGCCCAGCGGACCGTCGTCCAGCCTCCGGACCAGCTCGGCGGTGCGGGCCGCCGCCTGCTCCCGGTCGTGGGCGACCAGCAGCCGGCAGTCCTGGCCGTGCGCCGGACGCAGCTGGGGGAGCCAGCCCAGCCAGGCCCACTCGGCCTGCCGCTCCGCCGCGGTGCGCAGCGGATCCGCGGCGATCAGGACGTACTCCAGCACCGACGGCGAGTGCAGCGCGGCCAGTTGGGACAGGACGGAACGGGCCAGGCCGGCCAGCCGGACCCGCGGCCCGGCCAGGCCGAGCGAACCCGCCTGCCGCAGGCCCACGGTGACCGGCACGGCGGGCAGCAGCACGCCCTCGCCGCCGTGCGGGCCGGGCACGTAGCGGTCGGCCGTGCCCAGGCGGACGGTGAGCAGGTCCGGATGGTCCGGGCCCCGCTCCCACAGGCGCGGGCCCGGACCGAGCGCGGTCAGCAGCACGGCCGCCGGGTCCGGCCAGCGCTCGCGCAGCGCCGCGGCGGTCTCCACCGTGGCCGGCGCCCGCGGGGACGGGACGGCGCCCGGCCCGCTGTCGTCCTCGGAGCGCGGCTGCTGCCCGCCGCGCCCTCCGGCGAGGCGGCGCGCCCAGGCCGCTATGCCGCGGTTGCGGGGGCGCTTGGCGTCGGGGGCGGGGGGCGCGTCCGCCGGGCCGGGGGCCGGGTGGATGCGGGCCGTGCCCAGGGCGGTCGCGGTGTCGGCCGGGCGCGCGACGTCGTCCTCCGGTGCCGTGGCCGCCGCCGTCCAGGACGGCTCGTCGGTGCGCTGCTGAGGGGCGCGGAGGGGGACGCCGCCGGGGCCGTCGACGGTCGTCACGGAGCCGGCGGCGTCGCCCTGGGCCCCGGCGGAGTGCGGGTACGGCGCCGCCGCCCCGGCCCCTGTCCGGTACACGGGCGACCGGGTGCCCCACGCGGGCGCTGTGCCTCCGGTGCCGTCGACGTCCGTGCCCGGCGCGGGCATCGAGGCGTTCCACGGGGACGTCGTCCCGCGCGGGCCGCCGTCCTCGGTCCGCTGCGGCGGCGTACGGGTGCCGCTGGGAGGTGTCCGTTCCTCCGGCTCGCCGGTGCGGGGCGCGGTGGCCGCGGGGTCGCGCGGGGGGACGACGCCGCGGTGAGCCGTCGTCCGGCCCTCCGGTCCGCCGGGGGCGCCGCTGTCGTGAGGCTGCCCGGCGGCCCTCCCTTCCGGCCCGCCCTGCCCGGCCGTACGGGCCGGGACGCCGCGCGGGTCGTCCTCCGGCGTGCGGGAGCGCGCGCGCTCGCCGGGGTGCGCCCCGGCCTCGTGGTCGGAGTGGCCGGAGCGGCCGGACCACTGCGGCCCGACGGCTCCCCGGCCCCGCGCCCCTTCCGTCCGCGCGGGGGCGCTCCACTCGGGGGCCCGCTCCGCCGCCGTCCCGTGCGGTCCGTCCGTACCGCCGGTGCCGGGCGTCCGCTGACCGTGCCCGCTGCCCGTCGCGTACCCCGTCGGCCCGGGGAACGACCCGGGTGCCTCCGCGCCCGCCACGGGACCGCCGGGCGCCCGCGTGTCCCACGCGGACGGCCCGTCCGCTCCCCGGCGCTCACCGGCGGACTCGCGCCCGCCCGCGCTCCGATGCCCCCCGCGCGCCCCCGCGTCGCCCGTCCGCGGGGTCACCCGCAGGCGCCCTTCCCCGTCGGGGGACGTCGGCAGGAGATCCGGGCCCTCCCCGGCCGGAGCCGGGGTGTCCGGCCCGTGCAGGACCAGCGTCGACTCGCCCGCCCGCAGCAGCGCCCCGGGGCGGAACGGGACCGGGCGGTCGTCCACCGGGGTCGTGTCCAGCGTGGTGCCGTTGGTGGAGCCGAGGTCGTGGAGGGTGACGCGGCCGTCGTCGCCGAGGGTGACCGCGCAGTGGAGGCGGGAGACGTCGGGGTCGTCGACCGGGACGTCCGCGGAGGAGGAGCGGCCGACGCGGACCTCGCCGCCGTGCAGCAGGTGCACCCCGCCCGCGTCCGGACCGGAGACGACGTGCAGCCGGGGGGTGCCCGCGAGCGGCGGGCCCGCGTGCCGCTCGGGATCCGCGGGGGCGCCCAGGGAGAGCACCGCGCCGTCGATCAGCGGCGGCTCGCCCAGCGCGCAGCGCTGCGCGTCCAGCCGCTCCTGGCCGGCGAAGACGACGACCGCCCCGCTCCCCAGGTCGGAGCCGGCCGCCGCGAGGGCGGCGGCGAGGCCGCTCGCCACCCCGGCGAGGGCGGTGCCCGCGGGAGCGGTCACCAGAACGTCGCAGGCGTGCGCGGCGTGCCCGCCGAGCGGTGGCCCGAGGACGGTCAGCCGGATCTGCATCGGCGTCCACAGTCCCTTCCTGCCCTGGTACCGACGGGGAAGGACCGCCCCCACCGGCGCGCACGGGCACTTCGGCACGTACAGGTCACGACGGAGCGCGGGGCCTCCGCGCCGCCCCCACCGCTCCGTGCTGCGAGCATCCTCGCACCTGCCGCCGACAGCGCGCCCGGCGAGAGCCGATTCGTGATCATGAACGACCGGCCCCTTGCTCGAACGGGAGTCGAAGAGGAGGCGAAACTGCCCGGGGGTGAACGATCGGCGACCGGATCGCGGGGGATTTCCCCTTCGGTCCCGTACGGCGGGTGACCGCCGACGACCGGTGTCGGTCTCTTTCCGCCCGGCCGTCGATCGCCCCATGACATTCCCGCAGCAACCGGCGGCAACCAACCGTCCGGAACACGCGTCTTTCCCCGGAGCCCCACGGATTCGTCAAGGCGACGGTTCGCGGGACAGCACTACAGTGGGCGGAGGGCCGAGCTCGGGGAGAGGCCGTCACACAGTTCGACACCGGGACCGGGAGCACGGTCCGGATCACGACCAGGGAGCGCATGACGTGCGGCCGGTAGGCAGCAAGTACCTGCTCGAGGAGCCGCTCGGGCGCGGGGCCACGGGCACCGTCTGGCGGGCGAGCCAGCGCGAGGCGGCCGGAGCCGAGGCCGCGGTGGCCGGGCAGCCGGGCGAGACCGTCGCGATCAAGGTGCTCAAGGAGGAGCTGGCCAACGACGCGGACGTGGTGATGCGCTTCCTGCGCGAGCGCTCCGTCCTGCTGCGGCTCACCCACCCCAACATCGTCCGCACCCGCGACCTGGTGGTCGAGGGCGACCTGCTCGCCCTGGTCATGGACCTGGTCGACGGCCCGGACCTGCACCGCTACCTGCGGGAGAACGGCCCGTTCACCCCGGTGGCGGCCGCCCTGCTCACGGCCCAGATCGCCGACGCGCTGGCGGCCAGCCACGCGGACGGCATCGTGCACCGCGACCTCAAGCCGGCCAACGTCCTGCTCAAGGACGAGGGCGGGCGGATGCACCCGATGCTGACGGACTTCGGCATCGCGCGCCTCGCCGACTCCCCGGGCCTGACCCGCACCCACGAGTTCGTCGGCACCCCGGCCTACGTCGCCCCGGAATCGGCCGAGGGCCGCCCGCAGACCTCCGCCGTCGACATCTACGGCGCCGGCATCCTGATGTACGAGCTGGTCACCGGCCGCCCCCCGTTCGCCGGGGCGACCGCCCTGGAGGTGCTGCACCAGCACCTCAGCGCCGAGCCGCGCCGCCCCACCACCGTCCCCGAGCCCCTGTGGACGGTCATCGAGCGCTGCCTGCGCAAGCGCCCCGAGGAGCGGCCGAGCGCCGAGAACCTGGCCCGCGCCCTGCGCGTCGTCGCCGCCGGCGTCGGCGTGCACGCCAGCGCCGCCCAGGCCGAGGCCGCGCTCGGCGTCGCCGCGCTGCTCGCCCCGGACCCGCAGCCGGCCGTGGTGCCCGGCACTGGTGAGGGAAACCCGGCCGGCGGCTTCGGCGACGCGGACCCCACGCAGGTCCTGCCGCCTGCCACCGGCGTTCCCGGAGGCTACGACCCCGATGCGGCGACCAGCCTGCTGCCCGGCGCGGCGCAGGGTCCGGGCGCGGACCCCACCCAGGTGCTGCCCGCCGGTTCCGGCCCCGGCGCCGGTCCCACGCAGGTGCTCCCCGCGGGCTCCTACGGCGGGGCGGACCCCACCCGCGCCATGCCGCCGGTGGACCCCGGGCCGCCGCAGGCCGACGGCCCGCACCCGTGGCAGACCCAGCTGCGCGCGGCCCGCGACCGCAACGACCAGACGCAGGTCCAGTACCTGGACCCCAGCGAGGACCCGCTGCGCCGGCGCCCCACGCGCCGCGCCGCCCCGCAGCAGGGCTACCCCCAGCAGCCCCAGCAGCCCCAGCAGTACGGGGCCCCGCAGCAGCCTCAGCAGCAGCCCTACCGCCAGCAGCCGCAGCAGTACGCCCCGCAGCAGCCGCCTCAGCAGCCCCAGCAGCCGTACGCGCCGCAGCCCGAGCGCCGGCGCCGGCCGGAGCCGCGCTACCAGCAGCCGCCGCAGGCGCCCCAGCCGCAGCCGTACGCCCCGCCGGCGCCCGAACCCGCCCCCCGGCGCGAACCCCGCCCGCCGCGGCAGCGCAGCGCCAACCCCATGCGCATCCCGGGCCTCGGCTGCCTCAAGGGCTGTCTGTTCCTGATCGTGATCCTGGTGATCGGCTCCTGGGCCGTGTGGGAGTTCACCCCGCTCAAGGACTGGGTCGCCGACGGGAAGAGCTTCTGGGACGCGGCGTGGGACTGGGTCACCGACACCAAGGACTGGATCGCGAGCCACAGTCCGAAGTAGCCCCGGAGTCCGGGTGACCGGCCCGCCGGGTTCGGGCACCCGGCCACGGGCCCACCGGATCGGGCGGCTTGTGCCGCGGAAGTGAGGATGGGCACCGGCCGGTGCCCCTAGCATCCCCTCAGCCGCGTAGGTTGGTCGCGCGCGGATCGGTGCGACGCGCCTGTCGGGATGTCTGAGGAGTCGGGGAAGAGTCTTGGCACGGAAGATCGGCAGCCGGTACACCGCCCACCAGGTCCTCGGCCGGGGCAGCGCCGGCACGGTGTGGCTGGGCGAGGGGCCCGAGGGCCCGGTGGCCATCAAGCTCCTGCGCGAGGACCTGGCGTCCGACCAGGAGCTCGTCGGCCGGTTCGTCCAGGAGCGGGCGGCCCTCCTCGGCCTCGACCACCCCCGGGTGGTCGGCGTCCGCGACCTGGTCGTGGACGGCAACGACCTGGCCCTGGTCATGGACCTCGTCCGGGGCACCGACCTGCGGACCCGGCTCGACCACGAGCGCCGGCTGGCCCCCGAGGCCGCCGTCGCCGTCGTCGCGGACGTCGCCGACGGCCTGGCCGCCGCGCACCGGGCCGGCGTCGTCCACCGCGACGTCAAGCCGGAGAACGTCCTGCTCGACATGGAGGGCCCGCTCGGCCCCGGCGGCGCCCACCCCGCGCTGCTCACCGACTTCGGCATCGCCCGCCTCGTGGACACCCCGCGCCCCGCCCGCGACCGCACCCGTGCCGCGGCCCCGCGCAGCGTCATCGGCACCCCGGACTACGTGGCCCCCGAGATCGTCGAGGGCCTGCCGCCCCGGGCGTCCGTCGACGTCTACGCGCTGGCCACCGTGCTCTACGAGCTGCTCGCCGGGTTCACGCCGTTCGGCGGCGGACACCCGGGCGCGGTCCTGCGCCGGCACGTCACCGAGACGGTCGCCCCGCTGCCGGGCATCCCCGACGAGCTGTGGCAGCTGATCGTCCAGTGCCTGGCCAAGGCGCCCGCCTCCCGGCTGCGCGCCTCCGAGCTGGGCTCGCGGCTGCGCGAACTGCTGCCCGCGCTGGCCGGACTGCCGCCGCTCGACATCGACGAGCCGGGCACGGAGGCGGACGCGGCGGACGCCGCCGAGCAGCCGCCCGGCGCGGTCTACGCCCCGCCGTCCGCGATCCCCGGGCCGCCCCGCCGCGGAGCGGTCCCGCTCGTCCCGGCGCCCGCCTTCGACTCCAGCCGTGACACCCACACGAGCATGCGCGTCCCGGGCCCGGAGGAGCTCGCGGGCGGAGCGCACGGCACGGCCCGGGCGCCTCGCGCGGCGGGCGAGCGCCGGGCGGGCTCGGCCCGGCACCGCACGCTGGCCGAGGAGCGCAGGCGGCGGCGGATCAGGCTGGGCGCGGCCGCGGTGGCGCTGGCCGCGGCGGCGGGCGTGGGCGGCTGGTACGCCACGGCCGGCCACGACTCCGGCGACGCGAAGCCCGGCGTCCACCGCACGGACGCGCCCCAGGGGCAGCTCCCGTGAACGCCGGACCGGGGCGCCCCGCCCCGCGCAGCGGTTAGGCTGGGTGCGTGGCAGTCGTTGATGTATCCGAAGAGCTCAAGTCCCTCTCCTCCACCATGGGGTCGATCGAGGCCGTCCTGGACCTCGACAGGATGAGGGCCGACATCGCCGTGCTCGAGGAGCAGGCGGCCGCCCCGTCCCTGTGGGACGACCCGGAAGCGGCGCAGAAGATCACCAGCCAGCTGTCGCACCTCCAGGCCGAGCTGCGCAAGACCGAGGGGCTGCGCGGCCGCATCGACGACCTCGGGGTGCTCTTCGAGCTCGCCGAGGCCGAGGACGACGCCGACGCCCTCGCCGAGGCGGAGTCCGAGCTCACCGCCGTGCGCAAGGCGCTCGACGAGATGGAGGTCCGCACCCTCCTGTCCGGCGAGTACGACTCCCGCGAGGCCCTCGTCAACATCCGCGCCGAGGCCGGCGGCGTGGACGCCTCCGACTTCGCCGAGCGGCTCCAGCGGATGTACCTGCGCTGGGCCGAGCGCCACGGCTACAAGACCGAGATCTACGAGACCTCGTACGCCGAAGAAGCCGGCATCAAGTCCACCACGTTCGCCGTCCAGGCCCCCTACGCCTACGGCACGCTCTCGGTCGAGCAGGGCACCCACCGCCTGGTGCGCATCTCGCCCTTCGACAACCAGGGCCGCCGCCAGACGTCCTTCGCGGGCGTCGAGGTGCTGCCGGTGGTCGAGCAGACCGACCACGTCGAGATCGACGAGTCCGACCTGCGCGTGGACGTCTACCGCTCCTCCGGCCCCGGCGGCCAGGGCGTCAACACCACCGACTCGGCGGTCCGCCTGACGCACATCCCGACCGGCATCGTCGTCTCCTGCCAGAACGAGCGCTCGCAGATCCAGAACAAGGCGACCGCGATGAACGTCCTCCAGGCCAAGCTGCTCGAGCGGCGCCGCCAGGAGGAGCAGGCGAAGATGGACGCGCTCAAGGGCGACGGCGGCAACTCCTGGGGCAACCAGATGCGTTCGTACGTCCTGCACCCGTACCAGATGGTCAAGGACCTGCGTACCGAGTTCGAGGTCGGCAACCCGCAGGCGGTCCTCGACGGCGACATCGACGGCTTCCTCGAGGCCGGCATCCGCTGGCGCAAGCAGCAGGAAAAGTAGGACGGACCAGGGCGGATCCGGGCATACGGCCCGGATCCGCCTTGACGCATGCCCGAAAACTCGCAAGGGTGGCGGGCGGCATGCGTATCACTGGGATGCGTGTGGCGGGGGGCGACACAAGGCCGCAAGGCCGCCGCTGACGTTTCGCGGACCTCCCAGGACCACCACCCGGTGCACGGCTGCCCCACCGACGAATCCAGCTACTGGGGGTAGCAGGCATATGACGAACAAGACGCGGCTGCGCGTGGCGCGCATCACCGCGGGCGCGGTGATAGCCGCGGGCGCATCGCTGACGGCCGCGGGCGCGGCCTCGGCGGCCGGCGTGGACGTCCCGCTGGGCGGGCTGTCGACGAAGACGGCGAAGGTGCAGGGGACGGGGGGTGTGACCGCTCCCGACGGGCCTACGGACCCCACGCAGGAGCCGACGAGCATCCCGCAGCCGACGGGTGACCCGGAGCCGACGGGCAAGCCGGATCCGACGGGTGACCCGGAGCCGACCGGGAAGCCGGACCCCACGGGCGACCCGGAGCCGACGGGTGACCCCGAGCCGACGGGCAAGCCGGACCCGACGGGTGACCCCGAGCCGACCGGGAAGCCGGACCCCACGGGCGACCCTGACCCGACGGGCAACCCCGACCCCACGGGCAAGCCGGATCCGACCGGCGACCCCGACCCGACCGGGAAGCCGGACCCCACGGGCAACCCCGACCCGACCTCGAAGCCGGACCCGACCTCCGAGCCCACCCGCGACGGCGACGAGACCGCCGAGCCCGTCCCCGGCAGCACCCCCGGCGGCAGCGACGACGCCACCACCTGCCCCGTGGACACCGGCAGCGGCAACTGCAACACGGCCGCCGACAGCGCCGGCGTCAAGCCGGTGCAGCAGGCCAAGCCGAAGGAGGAGCTGGCCCAGACCGGTGCCGGTCAGACCTCCTTCCTGGTGGTCGGCGCCGCGACGATGATCGCGGGCGGCATCGGCTTCCGCCTCCTGCCGCGTGTGATCAACCGCAACACCCCTGCCTGAGCAGGTCCGATCGGAATCGATCGAGCGTGAGCGGGCGGGCGCGCAGCGTCACGTCCGCGCATGACGAGGGCCCGGGGTGCGTCGCACCCCGGGCCCTCAAGTCTCTGCGGGACCGTCGCTCAGCCGGCGAAACCGCGGGCGAGTATCGCCACCGCGACCAGTGCCACCAGCAGCGCGACCAGCGTGGCCGGCGTCAGGCCGGCGAAGACGCCCTCCTGCTGCTGGAGCCGCTCCCGGCTCGCCCGGCAGACCGGGCACCGTCCCTCGCTGACCGGGGCTGCGCAGTTGGCACACACCAGTCGGTCGCATGTCATGCGAATTCCTCCTCCGGTACGTCCAACGCGAGGGAAAGCCGTGCGGTTCCCCCTACCACTGTGCCAGCTTTCCCGCCCTTCGGCGCGACCGGTACCCGGGAGCCGACCCGATCGGTGTTGCGCCGCGTCCCGCCGCCCCGGCCCGTCGCCCGCCCGGGACCCGATTGTCCTCGATTTGTCCCCGTAGGTAGCGGTAATAAACCCGTCAACACAGGACGCCGACTGCGCGTACACGCGTCGTTCGCGTATGGTCACGCACACCGACGGGCGCCGCGACCGTGGCGTTCCGTGCCGCTCCCCAGGTCGCACGTGGTGCACTCGTGATTCGATTCGACAACGTCTCCAAGTCCTACCCGAAGCAGAACCGCCCGGCGCTCCGGGACGTCTCGCTCGAGATCGAGAAGGGCGAGTTCGTCTTCCTGGTCGGTTCCTCCGGCTCCGGCAAGTCCACCTTCCTCAGACTCCTGCTGCGGGAGGAGCGCGCCAGTCACGGCCAGGTGCACGTGCTGGGCAAGGACCTCGCCCGCCTCTCCAACTGGAAAGTGCCGCAGATGCGGCGCCAGTTGGGCACCGTCTTCCAGGACTTCCGGCTGCTGCCCAGCAAGACGGTCGCCGAGAACGTGGCCTTCGCCCTGGAGGTCATCGGCAAGCCGCGCGGCGAGATCCGCAAGGCCGTCCCGCAGGTCCTGGAACTGGTCGGGCTCGGCGGCAAGGAGAGCCGGATGCCGGGCGAACTCTCCGGCGGCGAGCAGCAGCGCGTGGCCATCGCCCGGGCGTTCGTCAACCGCCCGATGCTGCTGATCGCCGACGAGCCCACGGGCAACCTCGACCCGCAGACGTCCGTCGGCATCATGAAGCTGCTCGACCGGATCAACCGGACCGGCACGACCGTCATCATGGCCACCCACGACCAGCAGATCGTGGACCAGATGCGCAAGCGCGTCATCGAGCTCGACCAGGGCCGTCTCGTGCGCGACCAGTCGCGCGGCGTCTACGGCTACCAGCACTGAAAGCCTGCACTGAAAGGCAGTGAAAGGACGCCATGCGCGCCCAGTTCGTTCTGTCGGAGATCGGCGTCGGTCTCCGCCGCAACCTCACGATGACCTTCGCGGTGATCGTGTCGGTCGCCCTGTCGCTGGCCCTCTTCGGCGGTTCGCTGCTGATGAACGAGCAGGTCAACTCGATGAAGGGCTACTGGTACGACAAGGCCAACGTCTCGATCTACCTCTGCAACAAGACCGACAAGGCGAACTTCTCCTCCTGCGCCAAGGGCGCGGTCACCGACGAGCAGAAGAAGCAGATCAAGGCCGATCTGGAGAAGATGCCGCTGGTCCAGAGCATCCACTTCGAGACGTCGGACGAGGCGTACAAGCACTACAAGGAGGAGTTCGGCAGCCAGCCGCTGGCCACGGTGGTGACGGCCGACCAGATGCAGGAGTCCTTCCGCATCAAGCTCAAGGACCCCACCAAGTACGAGGTCATCTCCAGCGCGTTCCAGAAGCGCCCGGGCGTGCAGACCGTCGAGGACCAGAAGGACACCCTCAAGAGTCTCTTCAACCTCCTCCGGTACATGAACTGGGGGGCGTTGGGCGTGATGTTCCTGATGCTCGTCGTGGCCCTGCTGCTGATCGTCAACACGGTCCGCGTCTCGGCGTTCAGCCGGCGCCGGGAGACCGGGATCATGCGGCTGGTGGGCGCGTCGAGCTTCTACATCCAGGTCCCGTTCATCATGGAGGCGGCCGTCGCCGGGCTGCTGGGCGGGATCCTCGCCTGCGTCCTGCTGGTGTCCGGGCAGCAGTTCCTGGTCAACAATCTGCTCGCCACCCATATCGACGTCATCCAGTTCATCGGCTGGGACGCGGTGCTGACCAAGCTGCCGCTGGTCCTGGCGACCGGGCTGCTGATGCCCGCGCTGGCCGCCTTCGCCGCGCTGTGGAAATACCTGAAGGTGTAGCGGAGGGGCCGTGGTGCGCGCGGGACGCGGGCGCCGTACCGTCAACTCCCCGTACGGGGACCGGTGGTGGCCTAGACTCTCGCGCATGCCCGGCCCGCCGATGTTCGTACCGCGCCGCCGCCTCCGCCGCGGCGCGGTGCTGACGCTGGTCTTCGCCGCAGCCCTGGCCACCGGGGCCGCCACCGGATCGTGGGGCGCGGACGCCCGGCAGGGGCTCCCGTCCACGGCCCGCGCGCCGCTCGCCGCGGGCACGGAGGACGGCAAGGCACCCGGTCCGTCTGCGGCCCGCCCCCGCGGGCCGGCCGCACCCGACCGCTGGGGCGGTGTCTACAGCGCCCGTGAGTACCAGGGCTTCGAGCGGTCCCTGCGCGGCGAGTACGTGGGGGTCGGCCTCTCCGTCCGCCGTCTCGGCGACGGGGCGATGGAGGTCGAGGGCGTCGAGCAGGGCGGACCCGCCGCCCGGGCCGGGATCACGCCCGGCGACCGGCTGCGCACCGTGGACGGGGTGGAGGTGACCGGCCGGCCGGTCACCGACGTCGTCGCCCGGCTGCGCGGCGGACCGTCCGGGACGGGCAGTCCCGTGCGGCTGGGCCTGGACCGCGCCGGGCGCTCGGCGGCCGGGGAGGGCGCGGTGCGGGAGCGCACGCTCCGCCGCGAGCGACTGCGCACCAGGAGTGTCGTCTCCGACCGGTTCCGCGACGGCGCGGCCGCCGGCACCCGGATCAAGGTCGCCTCCTTCACCCGGGGCACGGGCCGCGCGGTGCGCGAGGCGGTACGGGCGGCAGGCCCCCGCGAGGGCGTCCTGCTGGACCTGCGCGGCAACGCCGGCGGTCTGGTCACCGAGGCCGTCACCACCGCGTCCGCCTTCCTCGACGGCGGTCTCGTCGCCACCTACGACGTCCACGGCCGCCAGCGGGCCCTGTCCGCCCGCCCCGGCGGGGACACCCGCCGGCCCCTGGTCGTCCTCGTCGACGGCGGCACCATGAGCGCCGGCGAGCTGCTGGCCGGCGCGCTGCAGGACCGGGGCCGGGCCGTCCTCGTCGGCTCGCGGACCTTCGGCAAGGACTCGGTGCAGATGCCCCGCGCGCTGCCCGACGGCTCGGTCGCCGAGCAGACCGTCGGCCACTGGCGCACCCCCGCCGGCCGCACCGTCGAGGACGGCGGCCTCACCCCCGACCTGGTCGTCCACGGCGACCCCGAGCCCCGGGCCCGCGCAGTATTGGGTGGCCTGGGGCCGGGGTCGTAGTGCGAGAATGACCGCACCATGGGAAAGCAGCAGAAACAGCAGAAAGACGCGGGGCGCAAGCTCGTCGCGCAGAACAAGAAGGCACGGCACGACTACCACCTCCTGACCACCTACGAGTGCGGCATGGTGCTGACCGGCACCGAGGTCAAGTCGCTGCGTCAGGGCCGTTCCTCGCTGGTTGACGGCTTCGTGCAGATCGACGGCGGCGAGGTGTGGCTGCACAACGTGCACATCCCCGAGTACGCCCAGGGCACGTGGACGAACCACAGCGCGCGCCGCAAGCGCAAGCTGCTGATGCACCGCGACGAGATCGACAAGCTGGAGTCCAAGGCCGGCGAGACGGGGCACACGATCGTGCCGCTGGCGCTGTACTTCAAGGAGGGGCGGGCGAAGGTCGAGATCGCGCTCGCCAGGGGCAAGAAGGAGTACGACAAGCGGCAGACCCTGCGCGAGAAGCAGGACCGCCGTGAGTCGGACCGGGCGATCGCGGCGGCGCGCCGGCGTCAGCGGGAGCGCGCGGCGAAGTGACCCCGCCGGGGGAGCCGCCGGAATTCACTGGCACCGCCCGCCGCCGGTCACGTACGATGGCGGCAGCACGCCCCCCGGGGCGGCAGTTTGAAAACACAACATGGGGATGATCGGTTTCGACAGCGGATGTCGAAGCAGGGGAAGCGAGCCGAGGAAGCGGCAATGATCTCGTTAACCATATGTCGCAACCAATAATCGCCAACACCAAGCGCGATTCCTTCGCCCTCGCTGCCTAAGTAGCGACTTGCGAAGTGTCAGCCCGGGGCTGTTCCCGACCCGGATCCTGGCATCAGCTAGGGAACTAAACCACTGGGCCCGGTCACGGGGCCCGGTGGGAAATCAAACAGTGACTGAGCCCGTCGGAGACTTGTCCGCGTGATCTCCGGGGCTGAGAAAATCGCAGCGGACTGCGCTCGGAGAAGCCCTGATTCTGCACCGTTGGACGCGGGTTCGATTCCCGCCATCTCCACTCCCCATGAAAAGCCTCTGACCTGCATAAATAGCAGCAGGTCGGAGGCTTTTTCATGCCATGGGGGCACCGTGGGGGCACGGGGGTCACTCGGGTGGCCCGCACGCCCGGTGCGTCGCGTCGCATGTTCTTGGTCTCCGACGAGACCCAAATGGACGATGTGATGGTGAACACAAGATCGAGACGGCCTCAAGGCGTCGAGTACCGGCGCCGGGCGGACGGCACTACGGGCTACCGGGTTCCGTGGCGCGAGGGCGGGCAGCGGGACGGAGGGAAGCGATCTCGCACGTTCGACACCGTCCACGAGGCCGTGCAGTTCCGCGGGGCGCTCGTCGCCAACGGCTTCCGCGACCCGTACGAGGATCCGGAGTGGGCGGCGCACCTCGGCGTCGTTCCGGCGGCCGCGAAGGTGAAGACGTACCGGGACGTGTTCCGCGAGTACCTCGCGACGCTCGTCGACACCGACCGGCGCACCGTCGCCGAGTACGAGACCGCCTTCGACAACCACATCAACGCGGCCGTGGTCGTGCTCCCCGACGGCCGGGCGGTGGGCCCGCTCGGACGGATGGCCGTCGATCGCCACGATCGCGATGTCGTGCAGGCGTGGGTCAATCACATGCGGACGAAGACCTACGGCAAGAAGGTCAAGCGCACCTACTCGGCGAAGACCATCATCAACATCCACGGTTCGGTGATCTCCCCGGTCTTCGACTACGCCGTGGACCGGGGCTACATCCCCGCCAGCCCATGCCGCGGGGTGAAGCTGCCCGAGCGTAAGGGGCGCACCGTCAAGCTGGAGCACATCGTCGACGAGGCCGAGGCGCCGGCGTGGATCGACTGCGCGTACGAGGTGGACGAGGACACCGGGGACATCACCGCCACCATCCTCGGCACCGGCGTGCGCTGGGGCGAGCTGATCGCACTCCGGCCGTGCGACGTCAACGCGCAGGCACGAACCTTGTCGATCATGCAGGTGGTCAAGGAGGACGAGAACCGTCAGCCGTACATCTGCACCCTGGAGGGCAAGTCGGCCAACGCCTTCCGCACGATCGCGCTCGGTCCGGAGGCGCTGAGGATTCTGCTGGCGCGGGCGAAGGGAAAGAAGCCCAAGGATTTGTTGTTCCCGCCGCCTGGTACGCGGGGCGGCAAGATCTGGCGTAACGCGCACTTCAACACGGCCAGGTGGAAGAAGGTCAAGAAGCTGGCGGCCGAGCGAGGACTGATGAAGGACCCGCACCCGCACAGCCTCCGGCACTCCCACGCCACCGCACTGATCCCGCTGCACGGCATCGAGTCCGTGTCGAAGCGGATCGGCCACGGGAACGTCACCGTGACGAGCGGGATCTACTCGCACCTCATCCCGGAGACCGACGCCCGCATGGCCGAGTCCGCCGAGGGGCTGCTCATGGGCAAGAAGCCGCGGCGCCTGCGTGCTGTCGCGTAGAGGCTGAGTGCTGCGGCCCCTGCCTCATGGCGGGGGCCTTGGTGTTCATAGCTTGCCGGGGGCGTACGGCTCTTCGTTACCGTCGCCGTCCACGATGACGATTTCGCTGGTCACCTTGGACTTGGCCTGTCGTTCGTCGGCTTGTTGGTGTCGCTGGGCAGGTCCGAAAAGGAGCTGGGTCAGACGCATCCTCGTCTCGTGGCTCCATTCCACGGCGCGCCACCGGGTGGTGATGTTGCCGTTCACGGTCACGTGGACCCAGCACATCTCCCCCTCATCCTCCACCCACGTCCAGCCCGGCCTCTGGTCGGGCGGCGGAATCTTGCCTTCGCAGCGGCAGTCGGGGCCGGCGCCTTCGTGGCACGGTTTCGCGCTTGAGTTCGCCATGGCGCTGACGCTACCGGCGCGGGTGTCATGCGGTGGAAGAAATCAAGTTTCCGGTTATCACGACGAGTTGGAGCCCAGGTTGGCTCCCGGCTCGGGAGTATCGGGGCGGCCGGACCGGTGGTGCGTCGCTGCCGCAGCGCCTCTGTATCAGCGGGCGGCAGCGACACCTGGTCAAGCCCGTGCGAACCACCTCCGTCGCTCGGCGTCGGTCACGACGTGGCGATGCGCATCAAGTTCGATCTGACCGATACGCGTGTAGTGCTCGACCACGGCGGCGCCGAACGCTTTCTGCGCCACCGGGCTGTCGCGGAAGCCCTCAAGCGCTTCCTGGAGTGAGAGAGGGACACTCCTCGCGTTCTCTGCCTGGTAGGCGTTGCCGGTGAACGGCGACGAGGGCTGCAAGTCGTAATCCGTGGCGTCGAAGATGGCGCCGAGCGCGGCTGCCACGGCGAGGTAGGGATTGGCATCAGCGCCGGGCAGACGGACCTCGATGTGCAGGTCGTCGCCGTGGCCGACGACGCGAACGGCACAGGTGCGGTTGTCGAACCCCCACGTCAGGCGAGTTGGGGCGAACGACTCGTTGGTGAGCCGCTTGTACGAGTTGATGGTGGGCGCGTACAGCGGGGCCAGGTCGGCCAGGGAATCGACCAGCCCGGCGATGGCGTGGCGTGCGAGTGGGGAAAGGCTGCCGTCTTCGGCTGCGAGCACTGGCTGGTCATCGCGCCATAGGGACAAGTGGAGGTGGAGTCCGTTCGCCAGACCGGTCTCGGGAGCGGCCATGAACGTCGGCGCCCACCCTGAACGTTGGGCGATGGAGCGTACGGCGTGCTTGAGGACCGTGTGTCCGTCGCATGCGGCCAGAGCGTCCCCGTACGGGAAGGTGACTTCCACCTGGCCGGGTGCGGACTCGGTCTTGACGGCTTCGACCGGTAGCCCGGCACCGGCCAATGCGGCTTGGAGCCGGCGCAGGAAGCGGTCGAGGGCCGGGTCGTGGTCGAGGGCGTAGTCGAGGTTGTCGGCCGCCACGGGGCGGAGGCCCCGGTAGTCGGTTTCGGCGGCTTGGGCGTAGCTGCCTTGGTAGAGGATGAACTCGGTCTCCAGACCGGCCTTGACGGTGAGCCCGCGGTCGGCCAGCCGTGCGAGCTGGTGGCGCAGCATCTGCCGTGGCGCCACCTCGAGCGGCTGTCCTTGATGGTCCTGGGCATCGGCGTGCACCAGCACGGTGCGGGGCATCCACGGAAGCGCGCGGATGGTGGAGAGGTCGGGCACGGCGTGCAGGTCTTGGTAGCCGCTGTCCCACGAGGTCATCGCGAAGCCGTCCGCCGGGGTCATGTCGACGTCGGTGGCCAGGATGTACGCGCACATGTCCGCGTCCCCGGTGGCGATGCGCTCGACGAAGTGCCGGGCGCCGTAGCGCTTGCCCTTCAGACGGCCCTGAAGATCGGGCAGAGCGAGCAGCACGGTGTCCACCTGCCCGGACCGGACGTGCTTTCGGAGTCCGTCGATGGTGAGGCGCCCCGCTAGGCGGCTTGCCGCGGTCCGCTCGCTGACGGCGGTGAATCGGTTCGGCGTGGTGGTCTCCATCAGACGATCTCTTCCTCGAGTTCAGCTGTCTCGCGAGCGCTGCCGTAGGTGGGGGTCTCGTAGGAGCGTCGGCCGGCCACCTGCCACCAGATGGTGGCCAGGAGGAGGACAGCGGCCAGGGCGACGGGGGCGTAGTTGAAGGTCTCGGCCGTCACCGGGTAGCTCTGCGGGAGCAGGAAGAGCACGGTCACGAACGCCACCCAGAGGACGGCGATCCAGCCGGCCAGAGGGCCCCAGCTACCCAAGGACCACGGGCCCGGCCGGAAGGTGCGGCGGTTGCGCAGGCGGAGGTAAATGGGGATGGCGTAGGCGGGCGTGATGCCGATGACGTTGATCGCCGTGACCGCGCCGTACGCGGTGGGGCTGTACAGGGACGGCGCCGCGAGCACCCCCGCGACGACGACGGACAGCCACACGGCGCGGACGGGGGTGCGGGTACGGTCGGAGACCTGCCGCCACCACCGCGACCCCGGCAAGGCGCCGTCCCGGGAGAACGCGAAGACCATGCGGGAGCAGGCGGCGACCTCGGCGCTGCCGCAGAACAGCTGCGCCACGATCACGATCAGCAGCAGGGCTTTCGCGCCGCCGGTACCGAGGGCGTCGAGGAAGATCTGCGCGGGTGGTACGCCGGTGTCGGAGTTCTGGGTGCCGGCGTAGTCCTGGATGGCGAAGGTGAGGCCGGCGAGGAGGACACCGCCGGCGAGCCAGGACCAGGCGATGGCGCGCACGATGCCGCGGGCGGCGTTGATCTGCGCGCCGGTGGTCTCCTCCGACAGGTGGGCGGAGGCGTCGTAGCCGGAGAAGGTGTACTGGGCCAGCAGCAGGCCGATCAGGATCACGTACCAATGCGCGTTCCAGCCAGTGTCGTTGACGAACTTCCCGAACACGAAGGACGCCGACTGGTGATGCGAGGGCACGACCCACAGAACGCCGACGATCACGGCGACGCCGAGGATGTGCCACCAGACGCTGACGGAGTTGAGGATGCTCACCAGCCGGACGCCGAAGAGGTTGAGTAGCCCGTGCAGGAGCAGGATGCACAGGTAGATGACCATGGTCTTGCTCGGCGTCGGCTGGAACCCCCACTGGAGGTTGGCGAAGGCGCCGGTGAACTGCGCGGCCCCGTAGTCGATGCCGGCGATGGCCCCGAGCAGGCCGAGCAGGTTCAGCCAGCCCGTGTACCAGCCCCACTTCTTCGAACCGAGCTGATCTGCCATGTAGTAGAGGGCGCCGGAGGTCGGGTAGGCGCTGGTGACCTCGGCCAGGCTGGCACCGACGAACATGACCATGATGCCGACGGCGATCCAGCCCCACATCATCACTGCGGGACCGCCCGTGTTCAGCCCGAAGCCGTACAGCGTCATGCAGCCGGACAGGACGGAGATCACGGAGAAGCTGATGGCGAAGTTGCCGAATGGGCCCATGCGCCGGGTGAGCACCGGCTTGTACCCGAGCGTGCGTAGCAGTTCGTCGTCACGCAGGTCGTGCGACTGCCGGTCGACCAGGCCAAGCCGTCGGCTGTGGATGGACACGAAAGACCTCCCCAAGATGAGCGAACGGCGCAACGTGCACTTCCCTGGTTGCGCCCCACGACAACTGATCAGTGCGATGTTCTTGCCGCGGACAGACACTGGCTCCGCGCACGCACGAAGGCGCCCTCGGCCAATCCCGGACGATGGGGGCCGTCGGTGAGGTGGACCCACGGCTGCAAGGCCCCGTGGGGCCCCAGAGCCTCGAACACTGCCGCGGCCTCGACGTACCGGTGGGCAGCCCACAGCGCGAAGGCCAGGTGAGAAAGGTCCGCCACCGATCGCCTCAACGGCTCGATGTGCGCGACCACGGCGAACCACTGATGGAACGCCTTGAGAGCGTCGCCGCGGGCAGGATCTTCGGCCCACTGCCGACGCAGGAGCGGGTCCTCCCGCCCTTTGCGTCGTGCCTCCTCCAGCTGCTGGCCGTAGGACTCGGCATAGGCGTAGAGGGGGAGCGCGAGGAGCGCCGACCCGAAGGGAGCCCACGAGCCCACCCACCGTCCGAAGTCGACCGCCGAAGCCGAGGCTGCGGCGCCCGCGGTGCAGCCGTTGAGGAACTCGAACACGCGATGGAACGCTTCCCGAGGCTGCTGATCACGGTCCCAGACACGCCGGAGGAGACCCCACGGACCGGGCGGCAGCATGTACTCCCACGGCTGGACACGGTGCTCGGCCCGCTGCTGGTGTTCATCCAGCCGCGCCAGGGCAAGCAGACACACCCACGGCACCGGATCCGCCGGCACGGCCTCAGCGGCGACTAAGCATGCATGACGTGCCAGGACCTCAAGATCCTGGGCGCCGTAGTAACGCCTCCGGTGCGCGCGCCGGGCCCGCTGAACCAACACACGGGCCCACATCACCCGCGCATCAAGACTGTTCCGCTCCTCCTCCGACCACGCCTCCACGGTCGTGGTCCCTGCCGCCACCACGCCCAGCACCTGCGTACGCGATGTCCGCAGCGCCCAGTCGGCACCCGTACGAGCGAGCAGATCGCGCATCGCGACCCAGCGCCCGGCACGCACCTCTTCCACCGCTACCCGGAGGGGATCGTCGAACCCTGCCGGGTGATACACCGGGCGGAACTCGTACGGGTCCGTCATCGCGTGCTCGCCTTTCATGGGACACCTCTGCGTCAGGGTTTCGGCGAAGTCTGTTGCCGCTGTCGGCCGTGCGCTCGTATGCTCCTGGGCAACGCGTCGACGGAGACGAGTAGCTGCGGGATCACGCGAGCCGAGAGAGCTGCCGGTAGCTGGGAAGGCGGCCTCGCGCCCTGGGGTGAAGACCCTCCCGAGCGCGGGGAGGAACGGCCATTCGGCCCAATGCCCCGCCGGCTGGCCCCCGTGACCGGGCCCGAATGAGGCCGCCGCCATCGAGCGGTGGTGAAAGTGCGGTGGCACCGCGAGTTGCCCTTCTCGCCCGCACTCCCAAGGGATCATGACGAGGTCCTTTGGAGGACTGTGATGATCCACCACACCGACCGCGTGCTCGTCGCTGACCTGCGCGAACACCTCGGCCAGACCATCTCGATCTGCGGCTGGGTGAACACCCTCCGCCTCCAGCGCAAGATGCAGTTCGTCGTCGTCCGCGACCACACCGGCATGACCCAGGTGACCCACCAGCGCGACGGCGGCGAACTGGAAGCCCGGCTCGAACAGCTCACCCCCGAGTCCTCCGTCCGCATTACCGGCCGAGTAGTCGAAAACCCTGTCGTCAAGCTCGGTGGCCTGGAGATCATCCCCGAAGCGGTCGAGGTGTTGAACCGTGCCGAGACCCCGCTCCCCATCGACGAGCACACCGCCCTGGAGCAGCGGCTCGACTGGCGCTTCCTCGACGTCCGCAAGCGGCCCGCTGCCCAGCTCCTCTTCGCCGTGCAGACCGCCCTTGAGCAGGGCATGCGCGAGTACGCCTACGCCCAGGGATGCACCGAGATGCACACCCCCAAGCTCATGGAGACCGCCTCGGAGTCCGGCGCCGAGGTCTTCAAGCTCGGCTACTTCGGCCGTGACGCCTACCTGGCCCAGTCGCCCCAGTTCTACAAGCAGATGGCGATCGCCGCCGGCATCGACAAGGTCTTCGAGGTCGGCCCGGTTTTCCGCGCTGAGCCGTCCTTCACCTCCCGGCACGCCACCGAGTTCACCGGCGTCGACGTCGAGCTCGCGTGGATCAACGACGTCGAGGACGTGATGGCCTTTGAGGAGCGGATGCTCGCCCACGCCATCGCCCAGGTCGCCGAGAAGCACGGCGAGGCCATCCGGGAGCACTTCGGGGTGGACGTGGTCGTGCCCGAGGCGCCGTTCCCGCGGATCACCATGGCGGAGGCCCAGGAGATCCTCCGTGCCAAAGGATGGGACCCGGAGGGGGTGAAGGAAGACCTCGACCCCGAAGGCGAGCGGGGCATCGCCGCGCACATCAAGGAGCAAACCGGACACGAGTTCGTGTTCGTCACCCAGTACCCAGTGAGTATCCGGCCCTTCTACCACATGCGCCCGGTCGGCCAGCCGGACGTCACGCTGTCCTTTGACCTGCTGTGGAAGGGGCTGGAGGTCACCACGGGCGCCCAGCGCGAGCACCGCCACGATGTCCTGCTCAAGCAGGCCGCCGAGAAGGAGATGAGCACCGAGCACATGCAGGACTACCTCAACGCCTTCCGCTTCGGCTGCCCCCCGCACGGCGGTCTGGGCATGGGGCTCGGGCGAGTCTTGATGGTGCTGCTCGGTCTGGACTCGATCCGGGAGGCGACGTTCCTGTTCCGCGGGCCCAACCGTCTCACCCCGTAGTCGCGAGAGGGAGGTGCCGCCGGCCGTCGCGTGTGGACGGTGGCACCCCCCACGATCAATACCGGGTGTTCCGGAGATCATGCAGCCACGCCTCGGCGGGGTTGTCGTCCCAGTACGCTCGGAGCGCGAGCTCACGCTCGGAGTAGTGCCCCTGGTGGCACAGGCCGCCGTGGGCGAGCGTGATGCTCAAGGCGAGTGGCGACTCCGTGGTGACCCAGTGGGGCGTCAGCGCATGACTCCATAACTGATCGCCGGGCTCCATGCGGACGGACTGCCGGTCGGCGGGATCGTGCTCGGGAGGCTCCTCCGCGGTGGTCTCCCCGATGACCGCCGCCTCCGCCGACAGGATGCGGTCGGGGGCGAGGTAGCTGTGGAAGGTCTTCGCGCCTTCGACCTGCCAGACCAGGCCGTGCGAGTTGTCGTTGTGGTACGTCGAGGCGGCGCCGCGGGTGGAGATGAAGAGGATCGGCGCGCAGCGTTGCCAGGTGAAGCCTTCCGAAGCCAGGAACGTGCGCCACGGGATCATGACCTGCTCTTGGAAGCCTGCGAACAGGTCGTCGTAGAAGCGGGCGAGATCGAAGTGCACCAGCCTGAAGGGCCAGGCGACGATCTCGCTCAACGGCGCGGTGCGGAACTTCTCGGTGCGTTCCATCCTCACGGCCCAGTCGTCGTCGCCGAGGATCGTGAAACGCACCGCGTTGTCACGCCGCACGCGATCAAGGACGTCGACGGCTGTCGGAAGCTGGAACTCGAAGGGGACCAGGGGGCTGGTGATGCGGAAGTTGGGTGGAGTTCGCCATCGGGTGGTGAACTCCACGGCTGTGGTGACGTGGGGACGCATGCGGACCTCGTGTGTCATCTGGAAGGTCGACAGATGGCGGCGCAGTCCGGGGTGACCCGGTCCTCGGCGCGGCTTCCGAGGAACGCCTTGATGGCTGCGCGGGGAGCGTGGACGCTGATGCCGGCCTTCCCGTACGGGCAACGGCGTACTTCGCCGTTGGCCGACACGTACAGGGCCGAGGAGTGGCACCCGCGGCGTCGTTCCGGGTAGAGCTGCATGGTCCGCAGGCCCGTCAAGTGATCCTGAAAGTCCTGCGAGAGCACGAAATAGCGGCGCAACACCTCGGCGTCCTCGCGTTGTTGTGCCACGTATTCGTGCAGGGAGATACCGCTGCGGCGTCGGCCAGCAGGGTCCAGGGTGACGGGGCTGAGCTGGACCTCGACGTCCACGTGCTCCACCAACCGGTGGATGTCGCCGCATTCGTCGCCGGAGAGCTTCCAGTAGGTAAGGTGCAGGACCTTGCCCGACGCCGGGACCGACCGCAAGGTCGCTGCTGCCGATTCCGCCGACCTTTTCGTACGTCCAAGGAGCATCGCACCGTGCGAGTCAGCGGACACCGTCACCGTCTCCAGCAAGTGACCGATCTCGCTGAGGCGACTCACTTCCTCCTGCGTCCGGGCAGAGGTGACCATCGAGACGGACATGCCGAACTGGTGGGCCAGACGCACGAGCGTCCGCAGCTGCGGGTGGTGGGTCGGTTCGCCGCCGGTGAGACAGACTCCCCCGACGCCGATCTCCCTCAGCCGCGACAGCGTTCGGGCATAGGTGGTCACGTCGAGAAAGCCATGGGCGCGGTCGGCGCGGAAGCAGAAGCCGCAGGCCACCGCACAGTGTCCTGCAGTACTGATCAGCGCGGACCGAAAATGGAGCGAGGATTCGGGCGCTTCTATGGGCGTGGCGGTCTCGAGGGTCATTGCACCCCCGTGTTGTCCCAGGCCGCGATTCCCACGGTGCTGGTGTAGAAGGCGCACATCTCCGGGTCTGGGGAATCTCCGCCTATGAGGGCTTGTTCGTTGCGGGACGGACCGCCGCAAATCGCCAGTGCGGGGCAATCGCCGCATTCATGGATCGGCGCGATCACCTTCGCAATCCCCGCCAATAGCTCGGGATTCGCCCGGAGATCGTCGATGCTGTAGAGGAACGAGGGCTCTTCGAAGTTGATGTCGCACAGGCTGACCCTGTTGCCGGGGAGCAGCGCGGCGTTGAGGCTGCGGTCCCCCTGCATGTGGTCGAAGAGCATCGGCCGGCGCGTGTCGAGGGCCTGGAAGGCGCGGTCCAGGACCGAGAAGAGCATCCCGCCTCGCCCCAAGGCCGTCATCCGCGCTTCGTGCAACTCATGCGCGAGATCACGGCCGTTCACACGCCAACGTCCGCCCGCAGGGATGGGGGTGTTCACGTAGATGAACTTCAGCCCGAGGTCATCGATGATCCAGGCCACGGTTTCGGCAAGGCGCCCGATATTGGCCGCCGTGGGGGTCAGGTTGCAGCCCACATGGAGGTTGCCCGCCGCGAGCAGACGATGGACATTGCGGCGGATGCGGTCGTCAGCAGGCTGTCCTCCGAGGAGGAAGCGGTTGGCCGAGTTGATGTCCGGAGGGCCGTCGATGGAGACGCCGACGCCGTATTCGTAACGGACGAAGTGCTCCAGGGCCGCTTCGGTCAGGCGGGCGCCATTGGTGACCACGGTTCGACGGACCCTGCCGACACCGTGCTGACGGGCAAGGTGATCGGCCAGTTCGTCCCCGTACTGCATCAGGTCGAAGCGGATGGTCGGCTCACCGCCGAACCACTGGATCGACACCTCCTCCTGCCCGCTGTTCTGCTCGAACAGGTAGCAGAGTCCTTCGGCCAGTTCGGCCTCGGTCATGTCCGGCTTGCCGGTGTTGGTGTCGACGAAGCAGTACGTGCAGGCCATGTTGCAGCGGTCGGTGAGCACCACCCGGAGTCCGCTGATGCGGCGCGGCGTCGGGTCCAGGCCGAGGATGTCGAGGCGGTTGCGGAGTGCTTCGCGGCGGTCGGCAACGGGGCCATCCGAGGTGAAGCCGAGCTCTTCGAGAGCCTTGTGGGTCGCGGTCGGGGGAACCCCGGCGAGGTCACGGACCTCACCGGGGTCGAGGTACACACTCTCCAGTGCCACGGGATCGAGGAGAACCGACTCCCCGTCCCGCTCGTACTGGAAGTACCTCCCCCACAAAAGGCGGGGTCGGGTCACTGCGATCAGGCCGCTTCCTCTTCGGCGATCCCCAGCTGTGCCATGACCTTCCGCACGGTCTCCTCACCGGCGGCCTGGAGCTTGGCCGACGCCGCGGGGGAGCCCCCGTCGGCGAGGACGATCACACCCGGCAGCGTGGGGTTCGGCGCCATGAGCGTGATGCCGGCCGGCTCGGTGCTCACGACCATGATCGCGTCTTTCAGCTCGACCCAGTTCACCTGGTCTTTGATCGTCTCCAGGATCTCGGACTGCTTCTGCTGGAACGAGGCGCGCTCGCCCATCCACACTCCCGCCTTGCTCTTGGAGTCGACGACGTCGGCGTAGATCAAGTGGTCCTTCTTCTCCCGTCGCGATTGCGGCATGACTGACCTCCTCTGATGTGGTGGTGGATCTGGTGACGGAAACGGCCGTCGCGGCGGTGCCGCGCCCTGCGATGTCGAGGGCGGTCTACCAACTGCGGAAGATCAACGACGTGGCCGTTTCGCCGGACGGCTGTCGACGATGGCACTCCGCGCCCTGGCCGGTGATGAGCATTTATGAGCGATCGCGCCAACCTGCGCTCGGATCGCTCTGGTGAGCACAAGAATGCGGTCCATGGTGACCACTGACCGTCGCCGGTGTGTACAGTGCGGTACGCCGCTGAGTCGCTCCAACTCCCTTACGCGGTGCTTGCCTTGTCAGCGAGAACCAATCGCAAGGCTTGACCCGGCGTTCTGGACCAATCCGACGGTGCGGAAGGCCGCTGAAGCCTGGGACTTCGGTGCCGTTGTACGGCTGCTCCGCCAGCACACCGGGTTATCGCAAGCGGCCGTCGCCCGGCTGGTCAACATCGACCAGGCCGAGGTGAGCCGTCTGGAACGCGGGCGGAAGAAGATCCGCGACCGTCGCCAGGTGAAGCAGTGGGGCGAGGCCCTGGGAGTGCCACCCCAACTCATTGGGTTGCTCCCCCGCGGACACGACTCCATCGAGGTGGCACGGCCGATCGACGGACATCCCAGTCTTCCAGTCGGGCCGGGACAGCTTCTCCTGCCCGCAGGGCAACGTCTGCCTCCGTCGGTTCTGCCGGTGCTGACGGAGTCGGCTTCTACGCTCAGCGGCGACACGGTCACCGTGGCGCTCAACCGCGGCATCGAAGAGTGGGCCCGAATGCCGCTCCGGGCCTTGATCGCCGCCACCCACGTCGTTGATGGCCACGAACGGCACTTCGTAGCGGACGCCCGTGAAACAGTGCCTCAAGGCCGCGTACTCGCTATCCCCGCGGCCTACGAACTCGACGACCTCACCTATGGAGTGCTCTGGGCGGTCACCGGATTCGACGCATCGCTGCTCGGAGACGACGCGGACCTCCACGAGTGCCTGGCGCTGTCCCCACAAGACCTGCTGCGCAACGGTGAGAGCTTGGCAAAGGTGAGCGGTCTGACCGGTGGGGCACAGATGTTCCTCGGGTCGCAGGCATGCGCCCAGTTCATTCTTGATCAACGTGACGAGCTTGCTGACGACCCCCTCTTCTGGACACGCGAGCAGCGGGGAGAAGAAGCAGCCACCTGGTTGTTCTTCAGGCACAAGCACAGGTACCTCCGGGAGACGGCCCCCGCTCGAGCGCAC
The DNA here is from genome assembly GCF_015999245.1 of Streptomyces sp. AV19. Classification (GTDB taxonomy): domain Bacteria; phylum Actinomycetota; class Actinomycetes; order Streptomycetales; family Streptomycetaceae; genus Streptomyces. The sequence goes on from NZ_JAEAMR010000003.1 coordinate 87,405, forward strand.
AGTGGTGTAGGCCGCGCCTTCTGCGTTCCCCGTTGGGCGGTCGACACCTCGCCCTCGTACGAGAGGGTCTTGCTCTTCCTCGCTCTGGCTCTGATGGAGGCCCACGGAGTCACGACATGGCTCGTCGATGAAGCTGATCTACAGCGGACGGACGGGTTCGTGTTGGTGCCCGGCCGCAAGGCCGCGATCGCTACGTGGGTGCGAGCGGAAGCCGTCGCGCAAACGATGCTGACGTCGGGGCGGCACACGCTGCGCACGTTCACGGACATCACGCGGCATGCACAGGCGCACTCGGTCACCGTGGGAGGAAGCCCGGGTGAACGTCTCGTGGCGACGGCCGAGTACCTCAACCTCGACCACGAGTGGCTCGCCCGCCGATGCCGACAGCTTGCGGCTGGAGGAACGCGACGGCTAGCAAGACCGCGAAGCCGCCACCTCAGTCTCGCCGCTCTCGACGTCGCCTGCTCCTTCGTCGCGGCCGAATTCCGGTCAACTGGCCGTGTCACCAGGGCCGGGACTCGGTAGCCTGCACGGAACGATCTCCCGACGCGTGACCACTCGGATGATGGGCAGGGGGCTGACGAGGTGGCAGGGGCAGTGAGAACAGTCGCGATCTACTCCCTCGGGGGAACGATTGCGATGACGACCGACCCAGACACCGGTGGGGTGGTCCCAGCCCTGTCTGCCCACGACCTCCTCGCCACTGTTCCCGGCCTTGACGCGCTCGGCATCAACCTGCGGGTGCACGATTTCTGCCGGGTACCGGGAGCGTCGCTCACCTTCGAGAACCTCGCCATGCTCAGCGAGGCGATCAACGCGATGCTCGACGAGGGCGAGGTTGACGGCGTCGTGGTCACGCAGGGGACCGACACGATTGAGGAGACCGCTTTCTTCCTTGATCTCTGCCATGCTCACGCGGCCCCCGTCATTGTCACGGGCGCGATGCGCAACCCGACCATGGCAGGACCGGACGGCCCTGGAAACCTGTACGCCGCCGTGGTCGCCGCGGCCGACCCGAGGCTGCGAGAATCCGGCTGTCTCGTCGTCATGGGCGATGAGATCCACGCAGCACGGCACGTCCGCAAGTCCCACACCACCAGCCCAGCCGCATTCACGTCACCGAGCGCCGGCCCGCTCGGCCGCATCGCTGAAGACCGCGTCCACCTCGTCGGCAGGCTGCCTGATCGGCCCGCTCCCATGAAGCCCCTGGCACAAGGCGCCAGGGTCGGCCTCTATACCGTCAGCCTGGGGGACGACGGAGCCCTGCTCGGGCGATGGGACGACGCCTGCGACGGCCTGGTCGTCGCCGCTTTCGGGGTGGGACATGTACCGCAGCAGCTCGTGGACGCGCTGGAGCAACTGGCCACGCGCATTCCCGTAGTCCTGGCTTCACGGATCGGCAGCGGTCCGGTACTGACCCATACGTACGGCTTCGCGGGGTCGGAAACGGACCTCATCAAGCGCGGCCTCATCCCGGCCGGATCCCTCAGCCCTTATCAGGCCAGGCTTCTTCTCCACCAACTGATCGCCCACGGAACAGGGCGCGACGCAATCGCAGCGACCTTCACGACGTTCGCCAACTGACCTCAACAGATCCCAGAAGGGAAGGCGCGTGCGCGCCCACGAACTGACCATCGGCCGAACCTTCGGCGTCACCTTCGATCACGGCGAAGACTTCTTCGACGCCCTCTCCACTTTCTGCCGCGAGCACGGAGTACGCCAGGGATACATCCCCTCATTCATCGGTGCCTTCGCGGAGGCCGAGATCGTAGGGGCCTGCGAAAAGCTCGAGAACCCGGACGCCCCGGTCTGGTCCAAGACCTACGTCACCAACGTCGAGGCGTTCGGCGCTGGCACGCTCGCGCACGATCCGGAGAGTGGCGCCATCCTGCCGCACATCCACGTGTCCGCCGGCCTCAAGGCACAGTCTGCCGACGGCCGCACGAGCCACCTCCTGAGCGCCAAAGTCCAGTTCCTCAGCGAGTTGTTGGTGGTCGAGGTCGTGTCACCGAACATGACCAGGCCGCGCAACCCCCGCCTATATGATGTGCCGCTGCTTACCTTCGACTGAAGACGATAGGCGCATCGAATAGCGTGCCTATGGCTCCCGGCGGGGAGCCCGGTCCATTTGTTGACGACGCACCAGTCGATATCCCGGCTGTTCATTATGAGCCTTCCCTGGCGTATTCGGGATTTGGAATCATGCTCCGGTGGAGATAATTGATTTCGATTCCGGAACGCTCGGCGAGCTGGGTTTGCTTGTGCTGCTCGTCAGTAGTCACACCGGTATCGCCATCACGGGTCGTGACGACTATCGCTGGCCGCTCTTTTGAATCGATAGTTTTGTTCAGGGCAGCCCCCATGAGATCGCGGAACGTGCGTGGGTGGCCCCAGCAGATATAGCGTGTTGCGGCGCCGTTCGTGGCGTAACAATGCATGGGCTTCTCGCCGGTGGAGTCGGGTTTGACACTCCACTCTGGACCGCAGACTGATTTGACGATTTCGTCAGGCCCCCGGAATCGCATGACTGTGTACGGGGAATACTGTCCGAACCCCTCCTGGGCCCGGGCATACTCCTTCATCGCTACGTCTTTGATCCAGACACGCGCCTTTGCCTCTGTCATGAAGGATAGGAGAGTGCCACCCACCTCAGGATCTTCGACCCACTGGCGATACTGATTCGCCTTCTCCGAGTTGCCCAGAAAATCCCAATCCAGTTCGTGAGCTTGTCGATACAGCTCAAGCAGCAGCGTCTCGCGCGTTTCTGGAGGAAGGTGCGAAGCCCCCATGCGATCGATTTTTTCGACTTCTTCAACAGATTCCGGACCGATTGACATGTCTGACGGGTTGGCCTGCGCCAACAGGCCCGTATGCTGCAGCATGAATAGCTGTCGACGTGTGCGAGATCGGAACTCAGTCTGGAGCTCAAGCCTCGGTCCGCGCTGTTCGCCTCTTATCTTTCGCCACCAATCCTCCTTGAGGTCGTTGGTCACGAAGAGTACGTCGCACTGCCTTCGCGACGCTTCGATCAGTAGCTGTTCCCATACCAAGTAGTCGCCCGCCCCAAGATCCCCATCCTTCTCTTGGTCCCGATATCCAGGGGGCTCCTTGGCTTGAGCTCTACGTTTAGCCTCCTTCAACGCGACTGTGTGATCACTCTCGGACATCGGAGGGCCGACCCTACCTGCGAGCACGGTAGAAAGCCTGGAAAGAAGTGCGTCTTGATTGGTGTCTCGGGCGTGCGGGATCGTATCGTTCTCCGCCTGCTCTTGGACCACCTTGCAGACTTTTTCGAATACCGATCTGAAGTGCCCTATGATCTCGTCGCGACGTTCGTCCGGAAGGGCTGAACTCTTGGCCCAGACTGAGATGGCGTCTTTTGCGGTTCGCTCCGCCTTCATCAACAGTGCTTCGGCTTCTCTCGCACTGTCCCTCGGAGTGTTGAGCGTGGACTCGCGGTTCCGCCAGAACTCCACCAATGCCTGATGAGGTACCCAGAACCGCTCGCCCAGGGCCTCCATGATGGCGAGTAGCCCGTCCCGTGTTTCTTCGGTGTATCGGTACAGATTAAGCAAGACGTTGGCGTCGAAGACGACCATGCCGCGCCTCAGTACGCGACGGTAATCATCCGGCGAGGGCGTTCGATACCCTTCGAAGCCGTCAAATAGCCCATATCCGCCACCCACTGAAGTGCCGCCACCTGCTGACGTCATGTGATGTTCCCCTCCCGATACATCTCCGCAGAACGGGCAATAGTGATTAGGCGCCCATGGCAGGTTCTGTGTATTCGGGGTTCGGGATCATGGTGCGGTGAAGATGTGTAATGCTGACAGAGCAGTGCTTTGTGATATCGACTTGGCGTTTGCGGTCAGCGGTAGAGATGTTCTCGCCATCTCGGGTGGCGATTACTATGGCCGGACGCTCCGTTGAACTGATGGCCTCATTGATGGCCGCCCAAACGAGATCACGGAAAGTTCCGGGGCGTCCCCAGCATACGTAGCGAGTAGATTCACCATTGGTGGCGTAACAGTGGTTAGGTTTTTCTCCTATGGAGTCAGGCTTTACCGTCCAGCCGTCTCCGAATGCGGCTTGGACGATTTCACCCGCTCCACGGAACCGGTTTACGGCATAGCGGGTGTAAAGACCGATCCCTTCCTGGGCGCGTGCGTATTCCTTCATGGGCACGTCTTTAATCCAGACTCGTGCGTCTTTCTCGGGGCCGTATGCGAGAAGGACGCCACCCACTTTGGGATCCTCGATCCAGCTACGATACTGAGCGGTCTTCTCGCCGTTGCTCAGGAACTCCCAGTCCAGGTTGTTGGCTTGCCTGTAGATCTCGTACACAAGGCGCTCGCGAACGGCTGCGGGGAGCTGCATGGGCGGCATTTGAGGCGTCACTCCTGGGATGCGAGGGCGGCGGGGAACTGCAAGCGATGTTCGTCGTACGCTGTCTCGAGGCTGGCCGCGTCCTTGATCCACTCGTCCATGAGCGCGGCCACCCGCTGATCGCTGAAGATGATCTTAGATGGGTTGACCTTCGGCAGTGTCTCGATTTCGCCATCGCCGTCCAGGGATCGCTTGAGATTGAGAGCGGCCGCGATGCGGCGGAGGTCACTGACGAAGTCCAGCACGGTGACGCGCTCCTTCCCCTCGCGCAGTCGGAGGCCACGGCCGAGTTGCTGCACGAAAATACGGCGAGAGTGCGTGACTCGGGCGAAGCAGAGGATGTTGACGTCGGGAACGTCTACGCCCTCGTTGAGGATGTCGACCGATGTGAGGATGGGGACTTCACCTGAGCGGAACGCCAGAAGACGGTTCTGACGTTCCCGCTTCGACAGGCCGGCATGGATGGCGGCGGCACCGGACCACAACGGAGAACGGCGCAGCAGATCGGCGAGGCGCTCGGTGTGTTCGATGGTGCGGCAGAAGACGATGGCGCGAGGCTCTTCTGTCTTTGCCCAAGCTGCCGCGAGTTCGTCACGAACAGCCTCGTCTCGCTGGGGGAGGAAGAGTTTGGCGTTGAGCTCAGCGAGGCCGTAGTCGTGATCGCTGGCCTCACGCACGGTATCCCAGTCGACGTCGTCGACGAACAAGCGGTAGTCGACCTGCGCGAGGTAGCCGCGCCGCATGCCTTCTTCGATGCCAAGAGTGAAGCTGGGCTGACCAAGTTGATGAGTGATGTCATGTTTGTCGCCGCGCCATGGGGTCGCTGTAACACCAAGGTGGCGAGACTCGCGCAGGATGCTGAGCAACTCGTCGTACTGACCGTCTTCACCGATGTGGTGGGCCTCGTCGATCAAGACGAAATCTGGGCGGTAGCCGAAGCGTGCGGCTCCCAAAGCTGAACTAACGGTCGCACAAGTGAGCCCGGAGAGTTCGTTGGGTCGGCTGTCTCCTGTGAGGAGGCGTGTGGGTACACCCTTGGGCAGGTGCCGCCAGAGTGCCCTTTCCAACTGTTGGACGAGGTCTTTCGCGTGAGCGACTACGAGAACCTTTCCTTCTGCGGTTCGGCGCAGATGCTCGGCGATCACCTCACCGCCGACGACGGTCTTGCCCAGGCCGGTGGCGAGGATGAGCAGGGCGCGACCGGTCGCGTCGAGATCGGTGTTGATGGCTTCCAGGGCCCCGGTCTGGTAAGGCCGCAGGGTGACCTTTCCGAAGTGGTCAGGCAGGCGATCGAAGCTGGTGGAGAGATCAGTGCCTGCCCAGAGCATGATCTTGGGGCCGAGGCGGGCGAGGTCGTTCGATCGCCGGCGGGCCTCTGGACTGAAGCGGGTGTTGGTGACCACTACGGCGTGGTGCGCGCGGTAGTGGTCACGAGCCCGGGCGATTTCGTCTACAGCCTCGCTACCGACCGCGCCATTTCGTTTCCACTTGCATTGGAGCACCCAAGTCTCGCCCTTGAGCCGGGCCAGAATATCGCCCCCCTGGTCGCCGGAGCCATCGATGTTGGAAACATCCGTGAAGCCCAGATGCCAAAGAAGTCGTTCGATCCGACGGGGGAATTGTAGTGGCCCGACGTCTAGCAGAGAGGCGGCAGTAAGGAACCCTGACACTTGGCACCTATCTACGTGTTGTCAGTAATGAGATCGCGGGAGATCAGACGGCAGCTGATGCGAATCCTGGCCAGTTCTTCCACATCGAGTCGTGGGCGGTGCTGCTCGAGCAGCGCGAGATCGCTCAAGGGGTTGAGTAGACGCTCGACGACGAGTGCTTTCGCTTCAGGGTCACTCAGGGCCACGTATCCACGCTTGAAGACACTGCCATCGAGGAAAGCCTGAGGGGATTCCTGGATGATCCGAATCAGGGCGCTGGCCGGTGTGTAGCGGATAAATTCTCCGTTGGTGAGCGCGTCGTTCCAAGAGAACTCCCCTCCGGACTGGACCGCGAACTTGCGCTCAGCCATGGCTCGTTCGTCTTGTGTAAGCAGTAGCCAATGAATAGCGGGGTTCTCGGATACGGGCGACACCATGGACCCACGTACTTGGTCCAACAAGCGTTCTGATTCCTCTGCCATCGCGGCGGGGGTCAGTCGAGGGCTTCCAGTCTGCGATTTGAGCTGGGCGATGATTTCCGTGAGAGGCATTGAGAGGCTGTTCGCCCGCACACGCATGTACTCCGCCACCTCGACCAGGGCCAAGTCGCGGAGGTCGGCTCCGTTCTCTCTGAAGAGATGGTGTCCGGTGTCGAGGAAGACCTCCAGGCGCGGCGCACGGATCATCGACACGACAACGGGGGCGGCGCGACCATCGTTCGTGACGAGTGCGTGGCCCCGGACCGCCCATGCCGCGAGCTCGATGCGGCCGAGTTCCTCGAGGTAGTAGTCGCCAGCCAAGTCCACGAGAGCCTCGGCGTTCCCGCGGTAGCGCTGGAGCCGTTGGTCCATCGTCTCGACGGGAGCGGCTTCTTCTTCACTCGCTTCACCCGGGGCGGCGGAGGCGGCACTCTGTGGGCTCGCTGACTCCGAAGCGTCCTGGTGGTTGAGGAGATCGGAATCGAAGCCCGGTAGGATTTCGTCGCTCTCAGGTGTCGCTTCCGCCGTTACAGGGTGGTCATGCTGGTAGGCGGCGCGGTACCAGACTTCGTCGTCCTGATAGTCGCGATCGCCCTTCCTCATCAACTCAGCCCATACGAGGGCTTTGTCATGGAGCGCGTTACGGCCGTCCCCTGGAATTAGATAGTTCAATCCAGCGTCTTGGCGGCGGAATCCCGCGTAGAGCAAAGCGAGCGGACTACGGTTTTCCGGAAGACCCAGCCGCTTGGCGATCTTCGGGCGCAGAGGGCTGACCCCGCGGATCTCACGCAACACTTGGCGCCATTCGGCGGTCTCGAACTCGAAGGCCGTCTTCTGATAGTTGGGGGCGACGTGGTCACAGTGGATCTCGCCCACGATGCGGCCCATGGGAGTCTTCGAATCGATTGGATACTCAAGTTCCGGTTCGGCGAGGCTGTCCTCGTCCTGCCAGTAGAAGACTCTCTTGTCCTTGAGTAGGATCTTTCGCCCGTTGCGAAGGAAGTCGACGCCGTAGTCAGTGCGGTGGAGGTATCGCTGAATACCGATCCATCCCCAGATCTTGCGTTCCCGGAGTTCTAGACGGTCTTGACCGCATTCCTCACAAAATTCCGCGTCGGCCGAACTCCAATAGCCGCATACCATGCACGCCTTCTTGGCGCTCAGGTGGTGTTCGATGTGTTGGACGGCGTGGATATCGACGCCTTGGCGGGTGACCGTGCGTTTCTCGTCCCACACGCAAGGAAGGCGAGGCTTCACCTTCTTGCCGTTCAGCGTGAGCAGGAACCCTTTCGCATGGAGTAGGTAGCTGTAAACCTCTCCAAGCTTTTCCCTGATCACGTTTTGTGTCTGCGGGCGGCAGAGAGTCGCGTATTGCTCCTGTTTGAGGTCGCTAATCGTGATCGTGGTGCCGTGCTCGTCCGGGCTGCTCTTGGGCACCGAGCGGTAGGGCGCTTGGTATTGGGCTGAGTCCGCGATCTTCACCAGGTCCAGGGTCACCTCGATCCAATGAGGGTCGCCAGCCCTGCTGGTGCGTACGGTGGTGCGTCGGCCAAGGCGCGCCGTGCTGATGTTGAAGCCCATGCCGAACAGGCCGAGCGATCCGTGTCGACTGTTACTCGTCCAGCCCGCGCTGATGGCGTTGGTCACGGCGTCCAAGCTCATGCCGCGCCCATTGTCCCGCACCGTAATCTCGGCGGTCGCGCGCTGCGAGTTGGCCGGCGGCAGGGAGATGGAGACAGAAGGTCGCTCGCCTGTGTCACCCGCGGCCTGGAACTCGTCGAAGGAATTGTCGATCAGCTCGGCCAGGCACTGCCAGTGCGAGAACTCGATGTCGCCGAGCACCCCGAGGATGCGGGGGTGCGGCGTGACATTGATGTACCGGTCCTGGGTCATGGCCAACCTTCGTCCGTGTCTCGAACCTGCTCCCAACGGGCGGATTCCAGATCTGACCCGCCAGCGGCACGGCGGACATGGCTGGCCCTGGCCGGGCGTGCGTGCTGATCCTTCGCCCCCCCTGGGGCAACCCTAGTAGGTGGCACGGGCGCACGGGGCACGAAGATCATGGTCTCTGCACTCGATGACGGGATCACCCCTTATGTCCGACTACTCCTCAGGTCCGGTGGGCGGTACCCCGTACGGTGGCGATGACGCGCTGAGCCACGTCTCCGGGGGCCTCGTGTTCCCAAGCGCGGATGACGGTCCAGCCCGCTTCTTCGAGGAGCCGCGTGGTCTCGATGTCCCGCCGCTGGTTGTTCTGGAACTTCTCGTTCCAGAACTCGGTGTTCCTGGTGGCTGGCCGATGATGTTCGGGACAGACGTGCCAGAAGCAGCCATCGACGAAGACCACCACCTTTTGTTTGGGGAAGACGACATCCCCACTGCGGCGAAGCCCCTTGATCGGGCGTGCGTTCACGCGGTAGCGCAGACCCTCCCTATGCAGCAACGACCGCAACAGCATCTCCGGCTTGGTGTCCCTGCCTCTATTGCCTCGCATGGACGCGCGTACGGCCGGGGACGACGCCTTCGATCCCTTGGGCAGGGTTTCCTCCGCTAGCAGCCCCATGGCTCGAGCGCGCTCCCAGGCCGCGGCCAGATTGGCCGCGCGGGTAGCGTGTTCGACCTCGCCCAAGTAGACCTCTGGGGACTTGCTCCCGTCGCCCCAGCGCAACGTGGCCCGGATCCGCCGGGTCTTGGCGTAGAGCCTCAATGAGACAGAGGCATGCGCGAACCGTCCATCTCCGAGATCGACCAGACGCTGATGGCTGCCGCCGGCCGCCCGGTCTTGCTCAGCGGATTGGGCCGCGCGTGTCCTTCCCGGCCTTCCTTTCCACGCTCGGTCGGGAGGCGTTTTGTCGTTCCAGGGGTTCTGGGGCGACTTCGCCGTGCCGCTCATGAACCTCCTTCCGCCCTGTCGAGAGCCGCCGCTACGGCGTTGGCGAACACGGCTCCCAGCTTGACCGGGACCGCGTTACCGAGCTGCCGCATCTTCTCTCCTCGAGGGCCTTCCAGCTTCCAGCTGTCGGGAAAGGTCATGACGCGGGCGGTTTCCCGCACGGTCATGTAGCGGTGCTTGTACGTCCAGCCCGTGGGGGATTGGGGATCGCGATACCGCTCGTCGGTCAACATCACGGACTCGCCACCCGGCACACCGTGCACTCCCGCCTTGACGGTCTTCGCCGGACGATCCAGCGCGTTGGGGGTATGGCCCTTGTAGATGCGGGCACCGGGCCAACCGATGTGGTCGGTAACTCCCCCCGCTCGGTACTCTTTGCGGTCCAGCCTGTCCCACGGGATCTTCGGAAGGGATTTGCCTTCGTTCTCATCGATGCCGGCGATCGCGTCGCGGAATGTCCGCCATGGCTGGAACTTCGGGTCTACTTCCAGCTTCTCCTTGGGAAGCCCCGCCATGACTTGATCGCGTACATCGCTGGGGACTGTGGGGTGGCGCCCCCAGTAAGAGTTGTCGATCATGGAGTTGATCAGTGCGTGCTCGTGATGCGTGGGCAACACGTCGTTCTTGAACCGCTCGATATCGACCCCGAGGTCGGCGCGGAAGGCGACGATGATTATGCGGTGCCTGATCTGGGGGACGCCGTAGTCCGCCGCGTTGACCCTCGTCATCACGACTTCGTAGCGTGTGGATGGATCAGAAGCGGGCTTCTCCCGCGCTACCCGCAGGTAGGCGTCGTGCTCCTGCCAGGTGGCGTCCGGGTCACGCAACTCGAACGGCATCTCCATCTCACGCAGGATGTAGTCCAGGTACGGCTTGAATGAGGGGCGCGTGAGCCCCTTGACGTTCTCGCAGATAACGGCCTTGGGCTGGATCTGGCGCATCGCCTTGAACATCTGCGGGAACATGTTCCGCTTGTCCTCGTCCCCCTTCGCGACGCCGCCGAGGCTGAACGGCTGACATGGTGGGCCGCCGGCGAGCACGTCGACCTTGCCGTGCAGGTAGCGCATGTCGAGGTCCTGTACGTCGCCCTCCACGAGGGGCCAGGGCTCCCCCGGTTCGGGGATCGCTTCGCTGTCGCCCCGCGGCTTCGCGCCGTTGGCCTGCAAGGTCTGGCAGGCACGCTTCGCGAATTCGTTGAACAGCAGTGGCCGGAAGCCCGCGCTGTGGACGGCCATCGCCAAGCCGCCCGCGCCAGCGAACAGCTCAACACCGGTACGACTTTTTGACTCTTCCCGCAGCTCAGACATTGTGAAAGCATACCGCGGAAATCGCGATCATCAAGCCTTGATGGGGGAGAAGGTTCCTTTGATCTATGGGTGACTCGGGATGGTTCAGGTGGCGTACGCCTTGACCTGCACTTCGATCCCGTACGGCAGCTGAGGCGAGGCGCCGCCGCAGAGCGCGATGATCCCGTTGTCCTGGTGCTGCGGCACCCCACCCAAGGCGGCATCATGTCCAGCGCGCCGTCGGGGCACCCCGCGGGCCAGAAGGCGCGGACCGCACTCACCCCCGTCCCGCCTCGGTGTTAAGCCAGTGGCAGGAAGGGATGCACGAAAAGCTCGCCCTCGACACTCCCCGCTAAGATCAAAGTCGACTCTGGGACTGGCACGGTGAACCGATCCCATACCTGTTCGGGACGAACCCCTGGGCAGCCTCCCTGTCGTACTCGCCTCCAGCCGCCTTGCTCGGCGCCGGCGCCGCCAATCTCCAGACCTGCGGCCGACTGATCAACTACGACGGGCCCTGGGACCTTCAAGCCGGTGCTGGGCGAACTTCGGTGGCGGTCACCAGCGGTCCGCCGGGTAGACGGTGACGGTTGCGCGCTCCGCGTACGGGGACCGTGGCCGGTCGGCGGCCTCCCGCTCGGCAGCGCGCTGCTCCTCGAATGCGGCGGCCCGCTCCCTGCACTGTTTGCGCCAGGCGGCGGCGCGGCGCTCCATCTCCCATTGGGCTCGGCGCTGCCGCGTGTTGTAGGTCGGGCCTTCCGGCGCAGCGGCCGGTGGAGGCGTGGGCGGAGGTTCGGGCATCGGTGGCTGCCCCCGCATGCCGGACTCCTGCCACCGGTGGCACGCCTCCTCGTGCCGGCGGCGCCGTGCCACCAAGACGAGCTGTTGGTCCCGCGCAGACGGTGCGCGCAGGAACAGGACGGACTCGGCCTTCGGCGGGGGCAGGAGGTCACGCACCCGTGCGACCGCCTGCGTGGCCTTGTCGATCTGGGCGATGGCAGCCTGCGCGGCCTGCTGACGACGACCCATCCCGGGCCCCCTTTCGGCACTTCAAAGAAAGTACGCAGCCGACGAATCGGACACGCGTACATCACTGCTTAAGATTCCACGGCACGCTGCTGACCTGCGTAAACGGGGGCGGGGCCGCACTGCTCTCAGGCGGGCTTGCAGATGCCTTGGGTGACCTCGCACTGGGTGCACCACCAGTACTCCTGGTACGAGCCTTCGCCCTGCACGGGGATCGTGCCGCAGTGCCGGCACGCGGGCGCGGGAGCGAACGCGACCGGGGCCTTTTGGGCGGCCTTTAGCGCGGTCTTTAGATCGCTGATGATCCCGTTGCGAGCGCGGTTGTACGCGACAGGATCGGTTGCCTTGTCCTCAAGCGCGTGGGTGAAGAGGTCCGCCGTGATGGCCTTCTTCAGCGCGGAGGACTCCTCTCGTCGGCCTTTCAGCGTCGCCAGAGGTGGGTCTGGGACGATCTCGGCTTCCTGGATGCCGTCCTCGCTTTGCCCGTCCGTGTTCTGTGTGGTGCCGGTCGTCTGCCGCTCCTGGCCGTCGTCGCCGTAGCGGGCGATCCGGGCCTGCTTGATGGCGGCGGCGGTGAGCTTGGCCTTCTTCTCGGCACATTCGGCGACGACGTCAGCGAGGAAGCGGCGGGTCTCGTCCTCGCCTTGATCACGCAGCACGGGGGCCGTCTCGATGGCCTGCTGGCGGTTCAGCAGCACAGGCTTCGAGGGGGTGTCTGGAATTCCGGACACCACTTCGGCGCCGTCGTCGTTCCTCTGGACAGGCAGGGCCGCGTCCTGCCCGGCTGAAGCTTCAACTTCCGTCCGCTGCCGTGTATTTGGGATTCCAGACATCGCGACCACCATGACCGGGGCCGCCTTCATGATCTCGTAGTAGGTCGGCCGTTTCAGCCCCCATCGCTTCTCGGCATAGTCCTCGATGGTGCCGTACTGCTCGGCATGCAATTTCTCGGAGGCGATCCCGCGCATGGCGGCCGAGACCTCGACATCGAAGCGAATCCTCGCCGCCTGGATGGTCTCCTCCGCCCTGCCCTGGGCCGCGGCGATGGCGGCTTCGTACGCGGCCAGACGCTCGGCCGAGTCGGTCGCCTCGATCTGGGCCGGGTCGATCGGCTGCGGCGCGAAGAAGCCAGCAACGGCGCGGGGCCGCTGTTCGTGCTCGCGTCGGTTCCTCACCGCCAGGTGCCCGCGCCGGGAGGTGTTGAGTGGATCGGCCCGGTTCTCCTCGGCCGCCTTAGCCGGTGTTACCTGATCTCCTTGCAAGGATGGTGGTAATCGCTGGGTGGTGAGCGGTGGCCAGCATGCGCATCGCGGCCAGTATGCCCAGCGCTCTGGCCACCTGTCAGTCGCGTCCGGCGCCCTGGGGCGCGTGTCGCCGCGCTGGTCTCCTGCCCCGTACGCCCGCCGCGCCCGGCGCCGCAGCCCGAGGGCGGTCTCGTCGTCCAGCCCGAGCTGTTCGCTGAGCCGGAGACAGTCCAGCCGTCCCTGTTCGCGGTCTGAGCCTGCGAAACATGCGAATTCTGCGAAATAAGTCCCGTGTAAGCCTGTGACCTGGGCAAACAAGGCCGGGACTCTTCGCTGAGGGCGCGAAAGAACCCGCGAAGAATGTCTGGGCGGCCGAGTGCTGCGCGGAAAGCGCGGGAAGCGCGGTAAAGGCAGCACGCCCGCTGTGACCTGGGACTTCGTGCCGGTGTTTCCGCGCGTCTTCCCACGCACTTACCGAGCGCCCTGGTCAGTCGGCCTGTATCCGCCGCCGGACCAGCCCGGCCACCACGTCCCCGACGGCAGCCCACACTGCACCGGCCAGCACCACGGCGACCGTAGCGAGGGCCCAGCGGACGGGGCTCACCGGCGCTCCCACTCGTACTCGTCGTGCCCGTCCCACACAAGCCCGGCCTCGGCGGCATCGTCCAGGGCGTCGTGTGGCTCGTGCTCGTTGAACTCGCGGACCGCATCAAGGTGTTCCGGCATGCCGCTCATCACGCCGTGGCCAGGTACCGTACCGCGTACGCGATCGAGCACACCCCCAGGATCAGACCTTCCATCTCCAGGTCGGCGGTGTCGCCGTACCGATCCTCACCGGCATCGTTCAGGTGACAGCCGGCGGTGAACGAACCGAGAGAGGCACGCAGCCGGGAAGCGTGTTTGAGCTGGAGGGGGATGTGCAGCAGCTGCTTCTCACTGACCCACACCACCGTGCCGGCGGCTTCTTTGCGGTGCACGACCCGCACCCCCTCCGGCCGACCTGGCGTGTTCCACGTGTAGGTGAGGACCGGCCCCCAACGGGTACGGGCGGTACGCACATCGCGGGCCACCCGGTCGGCGACACTGCGACCCGCGCACGAGGCACACACCCGCACATCGGCCTGGACACCGTCATCGGGCAGCTGGGCGAGGAGACGGACGATGGCAGCAGCGGTGTCGGTGTAGGGGGTGCCGGGGCGGGAGACGTAGGTGCCGCGGACGTCGATGGCGCCCCCGCGGTGGCAGGTGGCGGCCACGATGGCGGTGGGGCGTTTGGTGTCGCCGAGTCCGGCGTCGATGATGTGCCGCTCAGGGGGCGGCTCCCACTGCCCGGCCTCCACCGCGGCCTGGCGGGCCTGGGCAGCGATCAGCTGGGCGGGCGTGATGTGCGGCGTGTGCGGAAAGTTCGGGATGCCCAGGATGCTCACCACGGGGTCTCCTCGATGTCGCAGGTGCGGTTGATGCGGGCCACGGTGGTGGCCCAACGACGTCCGGCCCAGCAGGCGTGCTGCGCGGCGGAGACCAGGTCGTCGTGCTGGGTGGAGCGTCCGTGCTCGTAGCGCATCTTCCCGCCCGGCGTGTTCTTCGCCCGGTAGGCGGCAAGCTCACCAGCGAGACGGTGCGCGGCCGGCAGGGTGGGGTCGATGTGCACGGCCTGCTGCTCGGCATCCACGAGCAGCGTGTGCACCAGGTCGGTCTTGGGCACGGTCAGGTCCGGCCACTGCCCGCCGACCTTCGTGCCGCCGTGCGCGGTGACCGCGAGCACATCCACCACGTCGGCGCAGGCGCGGGCGGTGATAGCGGTGCGCAGCGACTCGACGACCGCACGCCCCACGCCGGTTGCGTCCACGGCGATCAGCACCGGCCAGCCCTTGAGGGCGGCCCGCTCCGTCCGTCTCACCGTCCACGCCGTCAGCTGTTCGTACGGGGTGCCGAGTGGGGCGGTTTCGCAGACCACCGCCCGCCACCGGGGCACGGGGCCGGTGGGGCGGCGTCCGTCGGGCACAATCCCGACCCAGGCCGCGCTGTCGCGGGACTGGCCGACGTCCATGCTGAGGATCAGCAGCCGGGCCATCAGGTGGGCCAGCCCTCATCGCGCTTCGGATCATCCCAGTCCGGGCCGAAAATGTCCGCGGGGAACAGCAGGCGGTCGTTGTCGGTGAACATGCCGTCGATCAACTGCGCCGAGAACACGCCGCCCACCGACCCGACGAAATCACAATCGATCTCCGCCGCCGCCACATGGGCGGGCACCGACGCCCGGTACGCCTCCACCCACTCCGCTGACACCCGGCCCCCGGTGTCCCGCCAGGTCGCCGACCAGCGCCGCCACGCTTCCCCCTCCTGCTCATGAGCCCGGTACCACCAGCCCGTCTGACCCCTTGGCGTGCTGGCCGCCACCAGCGACGAACCCGGGACCGCCGCCAGCATCGGCAACAACACCGCGAAGTACACCTCGTCACCGACCCAAGCACCCTCATCAACCGCCATGAGCCCGGTGGACAGACCCCGCACGCTCCCCGACGCCGGGATCGCGATGATCCGGCCCCGCGATCCCGGCGCCAAATGCAGCATCGTGACCGCGTCCCGGTAGAGCGTCAGCCCCGCCGCCTGAGCGATCTTTTTGCACTTCAGGATCAGCCCGGCGGCCTGAGCGGCGGTCGGCGCCACCACCACAACATCCAACTCCGGCTCCACCAACGCCCTGTACGTGCACGCCACCGCCAACGACAAGCTCTTGCCCGTTTGCCGCCCGCACCTCAACAACCCCCGCAGCCCCACCGGCCCATGCAGCCGCGCCCACACCTCCGCCGATACCCCCGCCACCCCGAGAAACTCCTGCTGCCACACATCCAGCCCCACCCCCGCCCGGGACGCCAGCAACAACGGCGAGGCCCGCACCGCCACCGCATCCAGCAGCCCGGCCACAGCCCTACGCCTCCCCCTGCTCCAGGGCCCGCCGGTCCCGGCGCTCCACCGCCCCGATGAACGCCTCCCGCGCCCCCGGCACCGTACGGAACAGCTCCTCCATCGCCTCGCCCAGCTCCCGCCCAGCCTCCGACTCCAGCAACGCAGCCACCTGCCCACGCCGCCCCACGACCGTGTCCTGCGGAAAGACCCCCGACGTCGCCCATTCCCGGCTCTCCCGCGACGCCATCAAGAACAACTCCGTCGCCCTCGAAGCCGACACCTTCCTGCCCACCGCAGCATCCGGCAGCATCGGCACCAGATTGCGTACCGCCCTCTCCATCCCGTCCTGCACCATCACCGCCGTCCGCAGCACCGCCGCCGACCCGCCGCGCATCGCCATCTGGAACACGTGCGACTGATAGCAGCCCACACGCTCAGCCCACCGGCCCACGCTCGACCACTGCCTCACGGAGCCGTACGGGGCATCCATCTGCGACGCCAGTTCGACCAAAGACCGCTTCGGTCCCATGGCCAGGTACCGCTCGAACCGCGCGTACATCTGCGCGCTCTCGCCCGGCTGCCGCTCCCAGGGCACGGTGTTCTCATCCAGCTCGATGACCTTGTACATCCCAGATCAGAGCCCTTCCAAAACTGGACAGTAGTCCAACTTGTGAAATTTTGTCCCACTGTGGAACAAACTCGTCAACCACCGCCGTACCCGCACCGATGTTCCGTCACCAGCCACTCCCGCTCCAGCGAATGCACGCGCGGCAGCCAGCCCCCGCAGCACCGCCACGCCCCGCCCACTGACCGGCGCACCCGCAGCACCGGATGCCCCCACCGCAGCAGCACCACGCCGTCAGCCGGCGGCACCGTCCACGACCCCAGTCGCCACGACACCCCACTCACTGTCGTCCGCAGCACCGGCGCCGGACAGCGCGCACACTCCGCCAGCACCAGTCGACCCTCACCGCTCACTTGGCACCCCAGCGGGGGCCGTGAATGGTGCCGTCGGCCTCGATCGGCACGCCCATGAACCGGCCGGTCATGCAGCCGGTCAGCGTCTCCAATGCCGCCTCGGCCTGTCCGGTGGGGACCTGGAGAACGATCTCGTCGTGCACCAGCAGCAGCACACATCGCCCGTACTCGGTGGTGGTGGCCAGCTTGTAGAAGGCGTCGACGAGCAGGTCACGCCCACTGGACTGGATCACGTAGTTCAGCGACCTGTAGCGCTTGTTGGGGTCGGCGGGCAGGTGCCGGCCGGAAGCGGTGACGACGGTGTCCTGCTTCTCCATGTCGAACCCGAACCTGCGCAGCCGGGGGTAGGCGCGGCGGAACCGGCCGATGACATCCCGGGCGGCGTCTTCGGTGATGCCGGTGGAGCGGGCGAGCTTGGCGAAGCCGATGCCGTAGAGGGTGCCGAACATGGCCCGTTTGGCCAGCGTGCGCTGGGCGGGGGTGAATCCGTCGCCGAACATCAGCTTCGCGGTCAGGTTGTGGGGGTCGGCTCCGGCGTGGAAGGCGTCGATGAGCTTGGTCTCCTGGGCGAGGGCGGCGGCGATGCGCACCTCCACCGCCTTGAAGTCCGCGGAGACCAGGACGTGGCCGTCCTCGGCGATGACGCACTCGCGCAGCCGGGACGCGTCGTCCTCCGACACCTCCGCCTCGCCGGGGTCCGGGGACTTCTTGAGGGTCTGGAGCGCGGGCTTGTCCATGGACATACGCGCGGTGACCGCTTTGAGGGTGTTGACGTTCGGGTGAACGCGTCCGGCGGCGTCGGCGTAGGCGAGGAAGCTGGCCAGGATATTGAGGGCGTTGGTGCGCTCCTGGGCGGCCTGCTTGGCGCGCAGCACCGGCCCCACCACCGGGTCGTCGCCGTGGAGGTGGACGAGTTCGGCGAGGGCTTCCTTGTCCAGGGACGGGTTGCCGTTGTCGGTGCGGCGGGTGGAGACGGCGCCGTGCTCGGCGAGCCAGGCGGTCAGCTTGACCGAGCGCGGGTTGCAGCCGGTCAGGGTGGCGACCTCCGCGAGGTGGGCGTCGACTTCGGTTTTGACCTTGGTGTGGAGTGTTTCCGTGCGGTCGGTGTCGATGCGGATGCCCCGTGCGGTGACGGCTGCCATCTGCGCGTACAGCCAGTGCTCGGTCCGTACGAGGTGCGCGTACGGGGCGCACTGGGCGGTTAGGAGCGGGGTGAGGCGGCGCACGTAGAGGGCGTCGAGGGCGGCGTAGCGCAGGTAGGTTTCGTCGTCGGCCGGGATGTGGGTGAAGCCCCACCGCTTGATGTCCGCCGCCTTCCGGCCCACGTCGGCGGGGGCGAGCTGCCGGAAACGGTCGGTGAGAGCCTGCGCGGCGTCCGCGAGGCCGCTGTCCATGAGCTCGGCGGTGATCTTCTTCAGGCCGTGGCGGACCTGCTTGCCGCCCGGGCTGACGAGCTGGTGCAGCAGCATCGTGTCCAGGGTGCGCTGCCCCAACCACACTCCCAGCCCGCGCCACACGGTGAACACGTCGTAGGGGGAGTGCGTGACGAACCGCCGTCCCGGGTCGGCGAGCAGGTTGGTGACGGCACCCCGCTGTTCGGGGAGGTTCATGTCGAGGACCCACGCGTCGGTGCGGGTGGCGACTTGGACCAGGCGCAGCTGGCCGCCTGTGCCGAAGACGCCAGGGTGCTTGTCGGGGAAACCGGTGGTCTCGGTGTCCAGACCGAGAAGCTGGTCGCTGTCGAGGGTGGCGGTGAACAGGGCCGGGTCGTAGTCCGCGGGGGTGTGCAGGCGGACGGTCTCGCCTTGGACGGTGGCGGTCAGCGTCATGCCGCCTCTCCCTTCTGCGGGTAGTCGCTGGGGAAGCAGGCGGGGCAGGAGCGCAGCAGCATCGCCGGGGGCAGCGGCTGGAGCCGACCGCCGCACCGGGGGCAGGTGCCGGGCGGGGACGCCGGCAGGTGCTCGGTGGTCCAGTCGCACAGATCGGCGGTGTCCCAGGGGATGCCCCCGGGGTCGTGGGCGAGGGGGATGCCGTGCACGGTGCCGTCCTGCGGTCGGGTGTCCGGCGTGGGGGACGGCGGGAGAACGAGAGCGGGGAGGCCGTCGTCGGGGAACGGAGGCTCGTCGGCGTAGAAGAGGTCCGGCTCGGGGCCGGACATGACGGTGGCGGCCGTGGTCCATGCGCGGTCCAGGTTCTGGTCCAGGCGCTCGTCATCGACCGCACCCGCTCTGACCTGCGGGTTGTCCACCTGGTCCACGCGGTCCGCGATGGGGGGACCGAATTCATTTTTATGAGAGTGCGCAAAGGCGATGCCGGAGTAGGTCCACAGCCGCTTGCCGTCCTCTCGGGGCCGCGACTTGCGGACCCTGGGTACGGCGGCACGGAGATCACGGCCGAAGACCTCCCGCGTTCCTGTGGGGACGCCGTGGTCCTGGGCCCAGGTTGTCCACTCCTGCCACAGTTCGTCGCAGGGGGTCTGGCAATCGGGGCAGACGGTGCAGCACTCGTTGATGAACACGGTGACCGGAGAGGCGATCTCCTGCATCGCCGTGACGGCCTCCTTCGAGCCGGCTGGCACGGTGAACCGTCCGTTCTGCATGAGACGGTCGAGTCCGTTCAGCGCCCAGTTGAGGATGCCGGGGAGTTCCTTCTCCAGCTTCTTGGCGAGGGTGGGGTCTTCGCGGCCGAAGAAGGACTGGTGGGTCTGGAGGACGAGGAAGCGGCCCGCGATGGCGCCGGAGGAGTCCTCGAAGGCCGGCAGTTCGTTGGAGAGCATCACGATGCGAGTAGGGAGCCGTCCGATCCAGTCGGTGCGGTGCTTGCGGTGGACGGTGACGGTGTCTTTGGCGCTGACCGACAGCAGCTTTTCCACGGCGGACCGGGCGCCTTTGCGGGAGAGGCGGGCATCGGGGATGACCGCGAGGGGTTTGCCGATGAG
Organism: Streptomyces sp. AV19; assembly: GCF_015999245.1. Lineage (GTDB taxonomy): Bacteria > Actinomycetota > Actinomycetes > Streptomycetales > Streptomycetaceae > Streptomyces. Next base: position 107,194 of record NZ_JAEAMR010000003.1, read on the forward strand.
CTGTTCCAGGCCGAAGTGGGCGGAGAAGTCCTCCATGGAGGGGGCGGCCACCGCGGTGGTGCCGGTGACAGGGGTGTCGTCGTCTTCGAGGCCGGTGCCGCCCATGAGCTTGATGAGGACGATGGCGGCGGTGCCCTTGCCGGAGCGCGGGGGGCCGACGAGCAGCAGGATCTTGTGGTGGCTGGTCAGGCCCGAGACGACGTACCCGAACCACTCCTGGAGGAGGCGGATGTTGTCAGGCTCGTCCGGCCACAGCTCGCGCAGGAACGTCTCCCAGGCCGGGCAGGTGGCGCCGGGGGTGTAGGGGTAGGGGACGGCGACGGTGTTGAAGAACGCCGGGGTGTGCGGTGTCAGGGTGCGGGTGGCGACATCCAGGAGTCCATTGGTGCAGGAGATGACAAGCCGCTTCCCCATAAGCAGCTCTTTGTTGTTTTGCGTGGACCGTGTGGACCGCTTGGACCCTTCGCAGGTCACAGCCTTACTGTTGATCGTTTTTGCCTGGACCGGACCTGGACCAGAACCTGGACCACCCTCTGGTGGAGGAGGGGTCAGGAAGCAGGGCATCTCGACGGATTGGGGCAGGTGCACCAGGGCCGCGAACGCCTCCGACAGGTCGCCGACGGTGCGACGGTTCGGCGCCCAGGCGTACACGCTGCCCTTTTCGCCGGTGCACACGGCATCGCCGGTGGCGCGGTAGAAGGCGGCGCGCATCTCGTCGTCGGGGAACTCCTTCCAGCAGGCGGTGTCCCACTTCATCCAGGAGCCGCGCCACGCGTGGAGGGTGAGCAGTCCCTCGTGGAGATACGGGATCAGGAGCGCCTCGGCGACTTTAAGGGGTTCGTGGGGCGGGGGGAGGACCGGGCGGCCTTCGGCCTCTTCGCGGCTGAGCCCGGTGGCGCGTCTGGATGCCGGGCGGCGCCCGAGGCCGTCCTCGGCCTTGTCGATCATGCGTAGGATGCGGCGGCGGCGCTGGTCGCCGGGGACGCGGCCCAGGTAGTCGTCCAAACCCTCCTTGCCGCCGACAGGGACGCGACAGAAGGCGATGGTCTTGGCTCCGGCGACGGTCAGGGCGTGGTGCAGGCGATCGGCGCCGTCCCACACGTGGGGGTTGGTTTTCCAGTCGGCGTCGAAGAAGAGGCAGACGGGGTGACCTTCGGCGAAGCCGACATCGACTTTCGAGGCTCCGTTGCAGCCGGCCAGGGCGTAGACGCCGTAGTCGTCCGGTGCCCAGCTGGCGGCGGCCAGAGCTTGTTTCGTGCCTTCGACGATCAGGACGGGGCGGCCCTTGCCGTCGGGGGCACGGAGCTCACCGATGCCGGGGCCCTGGCCTGTGGGGAAGACGTACTTGGCGCCGCTGCGCAAGGGCTTGTCGGGCCGTAGCTGCGGGACGGGTTCTTTGTCGCTGTCGGGCGGCTTCCAGATGGGGAACAGCAGGGCGGGGACGGCTTCGGTCCCGTAGTCGGCGAACTCCGGCGGCAGTTCCTCGGTGGTCTTGATGGAGTAGATGCCAGCGGCCTTGGCGGCCTGTGGTGTGATGGCGGCGTCGGCGAGGAGCTGGGCGTGCTCCTTGGTGATGTTGAGGTCCTGCCAGGTGGCGGCGGTGACCTGCGTGGTGTCTGGTTTGTTTGTTGCGGTTTCCATAGAATTGTCCTTACTGGGTGGGTAGTTGGATATCCACTGCTTGGCGGGCGCCCCGGGGTGTGCATCCCGGGGCGCCCTGCTGTGTGCCGGGGGTTAGAAGGGGACGCCGGCCGGGACGGGGCCGCCCGTGGCGGGGGGCGGGGTGGTGCTGCGGACGACCTTCACTTGGTAGTGGTGGTAGGTCGATCCACTCTTGGACTCCTTCTGGCCGAAGTACCGGCAGGCGAAGGTGTCGCCGACCTGCGGGGCGGCCTTTCGGATCTCGTTGCGGAGTACGCCGTGATAGGCCGTGACCCGCTTCTCGCTTCCGTCGGCGGTGCGGACGGTGACGACGGGGACAGGCTCGGGCCCGAAGTCGCTGGTGGTCTCGTCGAGGGCGGTGACGACACCCTGGATGCCGTCGCCGTGCTCCTGGGCGATCCAGGGGTCGGCGCTGGTGCCGTCGAGGGTGGCCAGGAGGTCGAAGGACTCGTCGGTGGTGGCGTCGTCCTTCATGGAGGAGAGCAGGTCCTCCTGCTCCGGGTTGTTGCCGGGGTTGTCGTTGTTCTTCTTGGCGGCCATCACGCGGCCTCTCCTTCTGTTGTGGGTTGGTCGGCGGCGCCGTGCAGGCGTTTGCCGAACGCTTGGTGCTGGCGGGTGTGCCAGGTGAGGGCGGCACGGGCGCCGAGGAACGCCCGCCAGGCGGTCTCGCAACGGTGGACCTGGACGAGCTCCCAGCCCTCGGGCCGCAGGTGCAGGGCGGCGAGGGCGTCGATGTGGGGCATGGGGAGCTCGGCGCCGTCCTCGTGGAGGATGAACTCGCCGTGAGCGAGCCCTTCGAGCTGGAGTTGAACGTCGGGCCAGACGCCGGACGCGCCGGTCTTGTAGTCGACGAGGTAGTTCCTGCCAGCGATGCTCACGATGGCGTCGAGGGTGCCCGCGTACTCGTGGGCCCGGTTCCAGATGGTGGCCTCGGCGGCGATGAACTCCGGGTTCCAGGTGGCACAGAAGTCGCCGAACTGGTCGAGGAACGTGTCGAGTTCGGGGCCGTGTCCGTTGAGAGTCTGGCCGGTGGCGAGTTTTTCGACGGCCGCGTGGACATTGCTGCCGAGGGTGGCGGCGGCCTCCGAGGTGCGCCTGGGGGCCGCCTTGATCAGGTCGATGCGTTCGCGCTCCGGCAAGGAGGAGAGTTCGGACCAGCTGGAGACGGCGTACTCGGCGGCTTCGCGGGCGTACCAAGGGGCGAGCGCGGCCTTGTTGAGCATGCCGGTGATCGTGGTGATGCTCGGCGCCTCCTCACCGGTGATCGGGTTGCGGTAGACGCGTCCGATGCTGCAGTTCTGCCGAGCGAGGCGGGGCTGAGTCATGGCGTCCACCTCGCCGCGTCGAGGCTGACGACGGGGTCGTTGTCGGTGCCGAGGGTGGGCTGGTGGTCGGCGGGCTGGACGGTGATGACGACGCCAGGGACCGGGAGTGATCCGGGGCCCTCCAACGGGTACCGCTTGGCCGCGGCCAGTTCGACGATCTGCGCGTCGTCGCGCAGTACGCCGGCCGCCACGATGGCGTCGCCGCAGGCACGCACCAGCTTGTCCAAGTCCGGCCTCGTGCTCGGCCAGCTCACCCGGGTCTTCGGCGCGGAGGTCGGCTTCCTCACCGTGAAGCACATGTCCACGAAGACGGGGCCGTTGTAGACGGGACGCACCTCGTGCCCGGCCTCGGCGATGGCGTCGACGGCGGCCTGGGTGACGGCGGCGCGCCATGGGGCCACGGCGGCGGAGGCTTCGACCATGACGCGGCCGAGGAGCCTCTTGGAGCCCTGTGCGGCGGGCCGTCCGAGTGTGGTGATCGTCAGGGATTCCGGGGAGGTCATAGCGCCTCCCCGGAGTCCGTGGTCACTAGCGCGTTGTGCTGGGCCGCGCGGCCCGCGTGATCGTTGGCAGGGCGCCGTCTGTTGTTCCGGGCGCGCGGCAAGGGTTGGGCCGCGGGTGTTTGCGCGGGGGCCGGTTCGTAGGGACGCCCCGTGAGCCGCTCCCACAAGAGGGCCGTCGAGACGCGCACCTTTCCACCCATGCGGATGATCGGGAACTCGCCGCGCCGCGCTGCTGCGTACGAGGCGGTGCGGCCGAGATCGAAGGCGAGGCGACCCGCGTCGGGCACCGAGAGCGTCGGTGCCTCTTGCGGGCTCGGCAGATATGCCAGTTTGGGTCGCTTCATACCCTTGACGGTGCATAACGTGCCAGCCAATGACGCCGCGTGACTGACGCCTGTGGCTGAGGCCACTGGTCGGCGAGTCGGGTTGCAGGAGAGGCTTGCCACATGCTCACCGGTGACCAGAGGCGGGCTTTTGGGAGCCCCGTGAGGGTCTGCCAGACCATGATCATCCGTGCCCCCCGTGGGGGCACCGGGCCTGCTAACGTGGGTTATCGCGTGTCAGCTTGTGTCAGCCTGTGCGGCTGTCACCTGCGGAAACGCGAAAAATCGCAGGCCAGAGCAGGGCGAATTGGCGGGTTCGATTCCCGCCATCTCCACTCATCCCATGTGAGGCAAGGCCCCACCGCCCCTGGCGGTGGGGCCTTCGCCGTTCCCGGCCGGGTTCCTGGCCGGGAACACGCGCAACCGGGGGCCGGAAACGGCCCTCTTTTATGGACAGAGGGGGGTGGCGCCATGGGAGGGATCCGGGCGGCCGCTGCCGTGGCGACGGTCACCGGCGCGGTGCTGCTCATGGGCGGCGGGCCGGCGTCCGGGGCGACCGGCCCGCCCGCCGACGACGCCGTGCACGTGGTGCTGAGCGGGGCGTTCGAGAACCGGCCCGGTGAACTGGTCGCCGTGGACGTGCAGGGCGTGCGGCCCGGGGCACCGGTGACCGTCCACTCGTCGGCCTTCGGCCGTCGTCCCGTCCGGCTCGCCCCCTATGAGCACGACCGCCGCGCGCGGGGCCACCGCGGGCGGCCCGCCGTCGCGATGACGGCACGCCCCGGCGCGTACCCGCTCGCCGTCCGGGTCGGCGACCGGACCGTGGCCCGGGACCTGGTCCGGGTGCGGCCCCAGAAGCCGCCGTCGTTCCGGCTGTCGGACGAGGACGGGGTGGTGCGGCCGGGCGAGCGGTTCGGTCTGTGGTTCGACGACCTGCGCCCCGGCGGGACGGGGTCCTCCTTCACGGCCCGCTCGCCGGTCCTGCCGGGTCCCGTGCGGCTGGTCCACGACCCGCGGGGCAGTCACTGGAACAACCCCCGGATGTTCACGGGGACCGCGACGCTGCCGCAGGATGCCAAGGACGGCACGTACCGGATCGTCCTCGCCGGCCCGGACGGGCGGGCGCGGGGGGAGCGGACGGTGACGGTCCGGGCGGCGCGTCCCGGGGACGGCGACTATCTGGGCCGGGCGCGCGGCCCCGCGTTCTTCACCGCTCCCGGCGGGCCGGGGCGGGCCCGCGCGGACGGGCCTGCGGCGGCCGGCGGCACGGTGAACGTGCTGTGGCACGACGCGGCGCCCGACCCGGGCGAGGAGGGCCGGCTCACCGCCACGTCCCCCGCCTTCGAGCGGCCGGTGCCCCTGCGCCGCGACGAGAGCCGCTCCGGGGACGGGGACGACCCGCGGTACTACGGTCCGGCGCGGATCCGGAGGGCGCTGGGGCCGGGGGCGTACCCGGTGACGGTGGTCAGTCACCATGGGCGGGTGCGGAGGACGGGGCGGCTTGTGGTGACGCAAGGGGGTGCGTCTGTTGCGCCTGGTGTTACCAATGCGGTCAGTGTGACCGGCTCGGGTGCCTCCGGTGGTGGGGGTGGCGTTGCGCCGGTGGTCGTGGGGGCGGTGGGCGTCGTTGTGGCGGGTGGTGTGCTGGTGTGGCGGAAGCGGGTGAGGGCTGGGGGGTAGTGGGGGATGCCCCGGTCCCGCCCTTTCACCGTTTCCCCGGGGCTCCGCCCCGGACCCCGAAGCGCCCTCCGGGCGCTGTCCTCAAGCGCCGGACGGGCTGATTCGGCGCGCCATTTCAGCCCGTCCGGCGTTTGAGGACGAACGCGGCGCAGCCACGTTGCCCCCCGCGCGGAGCGCGAAGAAACGGTGAAAGGGCGGGGAGGGGCACCCAGCCCGTCTGGGGGTTGCCCCCTCCGGGGACCTTGAGGACAACCGCCCGGAGGGCGGTTGCCGCCCCCGGGGCGAGCCGGGCCCCAACGCGGCCGGGCCACGAGTTGATCCACATCGCTTGCCGCTCCGCCTCCCCGCGATCGACAATTGATCCGTTGAACAAGGCTGAACAAGGCTGAAGCAAGACCCCCTCGCTCCATCCACCCATCCGTTCCACGGAGGCCGACATGGCAGGATTTCTGGACCGAGCCAAGGAGCAGGCCCAGCAGGCACTGCAACAGGGCAAGGAGAAGGTCGAGGAGGTGCAGGCCCAACGGGCCGGCGGCGAACTCCTGAAGAACCTCGGCGCCGCGTACTACGCGGAGCGGCGCGGCAGCGGCACGGGGCAGGCCACCCAGGACGCGCTCAACGCACTGGAGGCGCACATCGGCGTCCACGGAGACGGCTTCCTGCGGGGCTGAACCGGAGCCGAACCGGAGCCGAACCACCGCGCAGGGCTTCCGGGCGGGCCCCGGGCCGTGCACCCTGTGGGGAGGCGCACGGCCCCACAGGGATCCCCCAGGGAAAAGGTGACACGCACATGGCTGCGGCCCCTCACGACCTGCGGTTCGACTCCGGGCGGCTCTGCCTGGACCTCGTGGCCACGGCCGCCGCGGGCGGGCGGCCCGGAGAGGAGCCGTACGAGCGTCTGACCACCCCCGAACGGCTGCGCGCCTGGCTGCTGGGCGCCCGCGTCGTCCCGCCCGGCACCCCGCTGGACGGGGTGGACTCCGGCTGGCTGCGTCACTTCCACGCGCTCCGCGGCCTGCTGCACCGCGTGGTGCACGCGGAGGTCGCCGACGGCCGGGGAAGCCGCGCCGCCGCCGCCGACCTCGAACGCGTCAACGCCCTCGCCGCCGTGGCGCCGCCCGCCCTCCGCGCCGTGCGCGACGGCGACGGCGCCCTGGTCCGCGCCCTCGCCGGCCCCCCGGACTGCGGGGCGCTCGCGGGCCTGGTCGCCCGCGACGCCGTCGAACTGCTCACCGACCCGGCCGCGCGCGGCCTGTTGCGCCAGTGCGAGGGCGAGAGCTGCGGCCTCCTCTACCTGGACACCTCCCGGGGCCGGCGCCGCCGCTGGTGCTCCAGCGAGATCTGCGGCAACCGCGAACGCGTCGCCCGCCACCGCCGCAGGGCACTCAACGGGAAGGGCGCAAGGGGTCAGGACGGGCAGGAAGGTGTCAAACCTCCCATGTCCTGACAGGTGCGCCAGGTCCACTTGTTCGCGTACGGTTGAAGGCTGCCCTACGCACACAGAAGGGGGCCTGGGTGGCCGCGCAGAACGCCACGAGCGCGCAGGTGGCGACGGAACCTGAGAAGGCCGCGGACGGGATCCGCGACCGCGAGATCGGTGCGGAGCAGCACCATCTGGACCGGGTGTACCGGCGCCTCGAGGAGAAGATCCACGAGGCGGAGTTCCTCATGGACGACGCCGCCAAGCGCGGCCAGGTCGGCACACCGGGCGCGTTCGCCGAGCGCGACGCCCAGGTCTTCCGTGCCGGCGTCCATCTCAACCGGCTCAACAGCGAGTTCGAGGACTTCCTGTTCGGCCGGATCGACCTGCTGCTCGGCAAGGACGGCAAGAAGGGGCCGGACGGCGCGTACACCTCCGTCGAACCCGCCGACGACGCCGTCCGCGACGAGCGGGCCGAGATCGCCGAGACCCTGCACATCGGCCGGATCGGCGTCCTCGACGCCGACTACTCCCCGCTCGTGATCGACTGGCGGGCCCCCGCCGCCGCGCCCTTCTACCGCGCGACGCCCGTGGCCCCCGGCCGCGTCGTGCGCCGCCGGGTCATCCGCTCCAAGGGCCGCCGGGTGCTCGGCGTCGAGGACGACCTGCTGCGCCCGGAGCTGCGCACCACCCTGGACGGCGCCGCGCTGCCGGTGGTCGGCGACGGCGCGCTGATGGCCGCGCTCGGCCAGGCCCGCAGTCACACCATGAGGGACATCGTTTCTTCGATCCAGGCCGAGCAGGACCTGGTGATCCGCGCCCCCGCCGCCTCGGTGACCGAGGTCGAGGGCGGGCCGGGCACCGGCAAGACCGCCGTCGCGCTGCACCGCGCCGCGTACCTGCTCTACCAGGACCGGCGCCGCTACGCCGGCGGCATCCTCGTCGTCTCGCCGACCCCGCTGCTCGTCGCCTACACCGAGGGCGTGCTGCCGTCGCTGGGCGAGGAGGGCCAGGTCGCGATCCGGGCGCTGGGCTCGCTGGTCGACGGCGCGGAGGCGGACACGTACGACGAGCCGGCCGTGGCCCGGATCAAGGGCTCGTCGCGGATGCTCAAGGTGCTGCGCAAGGCGGCCCGCGGTGCGCTGGACGTCCCGCGGAACGGCGGCGCCGTCCCGGAGCGGCTGCGCGTCGTCGCCTTCGGCGGCCGGATCGAGCTCGGCGCCGAGGAGCTCCACCGTATCCGGCAGACCGCCCTGGGCGGTACCGCGCCGGTCAATCTGCTGCGCCCGCGCGCCCGCCGGCTGATCCTGGACGCCCTGTGGGCCAGGTCCGGCGGCCCCAAGCGCTACACCGACCCGGAGCTCGCCGCGGAGGCGCGCGCCGCGTTCGACGAGGACATCACCACCGAGGAGGACTTCCTGGCCTTCCTGTCCGCCTGGTGGCCGGAACTGACGCCCCGTCAGGTGCTGGTGCTGCTGGCCGACGAGCGCCGCCTGGCGCGCTGGACGCGCCGGGTCCTCAACCCGCGCGAGACCCGGCTGCTGGCCCGCTCCCTGGGCCGCCTCGACGCGGACGGCAGGGGCCCGCTGTCGGTCCACGACGTGGCGCTGCTCGACGAGTTGGAGACGCTGCTCGGCGCCCCGGCGCGGCCGAGGAAGCCCCGCGAGGCGGACCCGCTCGACCACCTCACCGGCCTGGAGGAGCTGATGCCCGAGCGCGGCGAGTCGCGCCGCGAGCGGGCGGAGCGGCTGGCGCAGGAGCGGCGGGACTACGCGCACGTCATCGTGGACGAGGCGCAGGACCTGACGCCGATGCAGTGGCGCATGGTCGGCCGCCGGGGCCGGCACGCGACCTGGACGGTGGTCGGCGACCCGGCCCAGTCCTCCTGGTCCGACCCCGACGAGGCGGCCCTCGCCCGGGACGAGGCGCTGGGCACCCGCCCCCGCCGCCGCTTCCAGCTCACCGTCAACTACCGCAACCCGGCCGAGATCGCCGAGCTGGCGTCGAAGGTGCTGGCCCTGGCGATGCCCGGGATGGAGGCGCCGTCCGCGGTCCGCTCGACCGGCGTCGAGCCGCGCTTCGCCGTCGCGGGCCCGGACCTGGCCGCGTCGGTCCGCGCGGAGGCGCGGCACCTGCTGGACGACGTGGAGGGCACGGTCGGCGTGGTCGTGCCGATGGGCCGGCGGGCCGAGGCCCGCGGCTGGCTGGCCGGGCTGGGTGACCGGGTCGTCGTCCTGGGCAGTCTGGAGGCCAAGGGCCTGGAGTACGACGCGACGATGGTGGTCACGCCCGCCGGGATCGCGGACGAGTCCCCAGCGGGTCTGCGGGTGCTGTACGTGGCCCTGACCCGCGCCACGCAGCGGCTGACCGTGCTGGCGGGGGAGCGGGACGAGCCGGACGCGGACGGGGTGCCGGACCTGCTGCGCGACTGACGCGTCGGCCGCCGCGGGACGGGACCGACCGGAACGGGCGCTGCCGGGAATGACTTTCCGGGGGCGTTTGTTAGCCTGAGTACGGCACCGGCTCGATCCAAGCCCCCGGGCCCAACCTTTGTCGCTACGAGCGACCACTTGCCGCGAGGCGAGCATGGCGGGCCGGTGCCGCTCAACTCTTCGACGGGCGCCCTTCACACGAAGGGCGCCCGTTGTGTTTCCGCAGGTTGGCGGGCGGGCCGCTCTCCCATGCCGTTCTCATATGGTGAAAGCCGCCTTCCGGAATTCCCCGGCCGGTTACCGTCTACCAGTCGGTAGGTGGGACGATCGAACGTCGCGCGGACGTTGCGCGCAGCACGACGTGATCAGGGAAAGTGGGAAGCGGCCATGGCAACGGCGCCTAGCGTCTCGTACTCGATGACGGTCCGACTGGAAGTGCCCGCCGGTGGTACCGCGGTCAGTCAGCTCACCACGGCCGTGGAGTCGTCCGGTGGTTCGGTGACGGGTCTGGATGTGACCGCGTCGGGTCATGAGCGGTTGCGGATCGATGTGACGGTGGCGGCGACGTCGACGGCACATGCGGACGAGATCGTGGACAAGCTGCGGGGGATCGAGGGGGTGTCGGTCGGGAAGGTGTCCGACCGGACGTTCCTGATGCACCTGGGCGGGAAGATCGAGATGGCGTCGAAGCATCCGATCCGTAACCGTGACGATCTGTCGATGGTCTACACGCCGGGTGTGGCGCGGGTGTGCATGGCGATCGCGGAGAATCCGGAGGACGCGCGGCGTCTGACGATCAAACGGAACTCGGTTGCGGTGGTCACGGACGGCTCCGCGGTGCTGGGGCTGGGGAACATCGGGCCGATGGCGGCGTTGCCGGTGATGGAGGGCAAGGCGGCGCTCTTCAAGCGGTTCGCGGGGATCGACGCGTGGCCGATCTGTCTGGACACGCAGGATCCGGACGCGATCGTGGAGATCGTGAAGGCGATCGCGCCGGGGTTCGCGGGGATCAACCTGGAGGACATCTCCGCGCCGCGGTGTTTCGAGATCGAGGCGCGGTTGCGCGAGGCGCTGGACATCCCGGTCTTCCACGACGACCAGCACGGCACGGCGATCGTGGTGCTGGCGGCGTTGACGAACGCGTTGCGGGTGGTGGGCAAGGGGATCGGTGATGTGCGGGTCGTCATGTCCGGTGCGGGTGCGGCCGGTACGGCGATCCCGGCGCTTGAGGACAGCGCCCGGAGGGCGCTTCGGGGGTCAGGGGCGGAGCCCCGAAAAGGGGGCCGGGGGCGAAGCCCCCGCTTCCGGCCGGAGGGCGGAGGGGGCCGGGGTCTCCCCGGGAAACGGTGAAAGGGCGGGTCGGGGAAAATCAACCGGCACCCGCCGGCCCGCAGCGCCCCCCGACCCCGACCCAGACCGCGCGGACCGCCACAACTCCCCTCCCGCCCAGGCCAGTCGGACGGCATCACCGACGCACACCCCACCCACCGGACCGTTATTGACCCGCGAGCTGTCCGACCCACGAAGTAGTCTGCTCGACGATGACTGACGACCAGATACCGCACACCTTCCAAGTCGACCTGCGCGGCCTGGTGGACCTGCTGTCCCACCACCTCTACTCCAGCCCCAAGGTCTACCTGCGCGAACTGCTGCAGAACGCCGTCGACGCGATCACCGCCCGCCGCGCCGCCGACCCAGGGGCGCCCGCGACCGTCCGCCTGGTCGCGGAGGACGGCCGGCTGCGCGTCGAGGACAGCGGCATCGGCCTGACCGAGGGCGACGTCCACGACCTCCTGGCCACGATCGGCCGGAGTTCCAAGCGCGACGACGCCGTTCACGAGGGACTCGAGTCGGCGCGCTCGGAGTTCCTCGGCCAGTTCGGCATCGGGCTGCTCGCCTGCTTCGTCGTCGCCGAGGAGATACGCGTCGTCAGCCGCTCGGCCAAGGAGCACGGGGCACTCCCGGTCGAGTGGACGGCCCGCGACGACGGTTCGTACACCGTCCGCACCCTGCCCGACGAAGCCCGCCCCGAGCCCGGCACCACCGTCCACCTCAACGCCCGCCGCGGCGCCGCCGACTGGCTCTCCGAGGAGCGCGTCACCGCCCTCGCCGAGGACTTCGGCTCGCTCCTGCCCTACGACGTCCGCGTCGGCGACACCCCGGTCACCGACCGGCCCGCCGTGTGGGAGCGCGCGCACCCCGGCCCCGCCGCCCGCCGCGCCGCCCTGGCCCGCCACTGCCAGGAGCTCTTCGGCTTCGCCCCGCTCGACAGCATCGACCTCGACGTACCGCTGGCCGGCGTCCGGGGAGTCGCCTACGTCCTGCCGCAGGCCGTCAGCCCGGCGCAGCGCGCGGGCCACCGCGTCCACCTCAAGGGCATGCTGCTCACCGACCGCGCCGACGACCTGCTGCCCGACTGGGCGTTCTTCGTCCGCTGCGTCATCGACACCGACAGCCTGCGCCCGACGGCCTCCCGTGAGAGCCTCTACGACGACGAGCGGCTCGCCGCCGTCCGTGAGGCCCTGGGCGAGCGCGTCCGCGACTGGCTCGCCGGGCTCGCCGCCGGTGACCAGGAGCGGCTGCGCCAGTTCCTGGCCGTCCACCACCTCGGCGTCAAGTCCCTGGCCCGGCACGACGCGGACATGCTGCGCACCATGCTGCCGTGGCTGCCCTTCGAGACGAGCGACGGGCACCTGTCGCTGGAGGAGTTCGCCCAGCGCCACCCCGTCGTCCACTTCACGACCGGCGTCGAGGAGTTCCGGCAGGTGGCGCCGATCGCCGCCGCCCAGGGCATCGGCGTGGTCAACGGCGGCTACACCTTCGACGCCGACCTCGTCCGGCTGCTGCCCCGGGTGCGTCCGGGCACCACCGTGGCCGAGCTGGACGCCGAGACCGTCACCGCGCACCTCGACCACGTCGACGCCGCCGACGAACTGGCCCTGTCCGGCTTCCTGTCGGCCGCCCGCGCCCGCCTGGACGCGCTCGGCTGCGACGTGGTCGTCCGGGCGTTCCTGCCCGTCACCGTACCCGCCCTGCACCTGGACGACCGGTCCGCCCGGCACGAACGGGCCCGCGAGGAGGAGGAGTCCAAGGCCGACGACCTGTGGACGTCCATCCTCGGCTCGCTGCGCGACGAGACCCCCCGCGCCCGCCTCGTCCTCAACCACCTCAGCCCCCTGGTGCGCCGCCTGGGCGCCCTGGAGGACCGCGACCTGGCGGGCACCGCCGCCGAGGCGCTGTACGGGCAGGCCCTGCTGATGGCCCAGCGCCCGCTGCGGCCGGCCGACTCGGCCCTGCTCAACCGCGCCTTCCTGGGCCTTCTGGAATGGGCGGCCCACCCCACCACCGCGTCCGAGGAGGGCCGTTGAGCACCACCGTCGCCGCCGTCCGCGAGGCGCTCCAGGAGAACATGCGCGAGCCCGAGGGTCCCGCGCGCAACGCCCGCGCCGAGCGCCTGGTCGAGGAGGCCGGGCACACGGGCGACACCGCCCTGCTGCTCGACACCCTCTTCAACCTGCTGTCCGCCTACAACTTCAGCTCCGAGTCGGAGAAGATGTTCGTGCCGTTCGCCCGCGTGCTGCGCATGTGGGACGAACGCCCGGACGACTTCGACGAGTTCGCCGCCCACCGGCTGCACTGGATGTTCAAGTGGGTCTCCAGTGGCATGCTCGACCAGCCGGGCATCCCGCTGGCCTCCGTCGAGAAGTGGCAGACGGAGATGGAGCACCGCTACCGGCTCGCCGGCTACAGCGAACGGGCCGTGCGCCAGGGCGAGTTCCGCATCGCCCGGGACACCGGCGACCTCCCGCGCGCCGAGCGGGCCTTCGCCGCCTGGCTCGCCGCCGACCGCGACGAGATGAGCGACTGCCACGCCTGCGAGCTCAACACCCAGGGCGCGTGGCTCAGCCACCTCGACCGCCCGGCCGAGGCGCTGGAGACCTGGGCGCCGGTCCTGGCCGGCGAGCACACCTGTGCCCACGAGCCGCACGTGGTCCTGGCGTCCTCGTTGCTCCCGCTGGTGCGGCTCGGCCGCACGGACGAGGCCCGCGCCCACCACCTGCGCGGCTACCGGATGATCCGCGACATGGAGTCGATGCGCTCCACCGTCGCCGACCACATCGAGTTCTGCGCGCTGACCGGCAACGAGGCCCGCGCGCTGGAGCTCCTGGCCGAGCACGGCGGCCACTTCGCGCCCTCCGGCGACCCCGACACCCTGCTCGACTTCCTCGCCGCCGTCGCCCTGCTCGCCCGCCGCCTGGGCGAACTGGGGCTCGGCGGACAGGAGATGCCCGGCCCGGCCGGACGCGCCTGGACCGCCGACGCGCTCCACGCGTACGCCCGCGCCGAGGCCCTGGCCCTGGCCGGCCGCTTCGACGCGCGCAACGGCAGCACCGTCACGAGCGCCCGGGCCACCGCGCGGATGGACGCCGAGCCGTTGGCGGAGCGGCTGCCGCTGGGTGTCCGGGCACAGCGGCTGACCACCGGCCCGCGCCCGGCTCCGGCGGCTCCGGCGGCTCCGGAGGCTCCGGCGGGCGAGGACGTGCAGACGCTGCTGGCCACGGCCCGCGGGCTCGCCGAGGAGCTCGACCCGGGCGCGCGGGCGGCCTGGGACGCGGCCTGCCGGGCCGCCGGTGACGGAGCCGGCCTCGACGCGTCGGCCCGGGCCGAGCTCGCCGACCACGCCGCGGTCCACGGGACCGGCGACCTGGAGGCGCGCGCCGCCCGCTTCCTGGAGGCGGCGGCGCTGTACGAGGAGGCCGGCCGGCCCGTGGACGCGGCCGGCGCGCGGGCGCGCCACGCGCTCGCCCTCGCGCTGACGGGCCGGGACGCGGACGCCCTGGCCGGGGTGGAGGCGGAGTGCGCGCGCCTGCGCGCGCTGGACGCGCCGCCGCGCCGGATCGCCTCGGCCCTGCTGTACCGGTGCAGGGTGCTGCTGCACCTGCTGCCCGAGGGGCCCGAAGCGACGCCCGCCTCGGAGGCGTTGGAGCACGCGATCGACGAGGTACTCGCCTACGCCGAGGAGCACGCGGCTGAAGGGCGCGCGATGCGGGCCCGCGTCGCGGACGCCTTCGAGCTGCGCGGCGAGGCCGCCCTCGCGGCGGGCGACCCGGCCCGGGCCGCCGCGGCCTTCGCGCGGTCGGCGCAGGCCGCGGACGAAGCGGGCATCCCCTGGTACGCGACCGAGGCCCGGGGCGGGCTGGCGCAGGCCGCGATGGCCTGCGGCGACCCCGGGACGGCGATCGGCGCGGCGCGCTCGGCGCTGGAGCACGGCGCGGAGGTCCTGTCCGACGCCCCGACCGCCCGGCTGCACCTGATCCTCTCGGATGCGCTGGCCTCCGTCGGGGAGCGGGAGGCCGCGGTCGAGCACGCGCTGGAGGCCGCGCACTGGGCGGACCGGGCCGGGGAGGGCGAGACGCTGGGCGCCTGGGCCCGGCTCGCGCTCGGCGGGGCGCTGCACCGCCTCGGCCGGGCGGACGAGGCGGCGTCCGTGCTGGAGACGGTCCTTCCCGACCTGGAGCGCCACCACGACGAGGGGCAGGTCGTCCAGGCCCGCTGGTGGCTCGGCGAGTGCCTGGCCGCGCTGCGCGACCACCGGCAGGCGGCCGAGCAGTTCCTGCGCGCGGCGGGCGTCGCCCAGGGCTGGGACGACCAGCAGGACCACGCCGTCCTGGCCAACCTGGCCGCCGACTGCCTCGACCGGGCCGGCATGGACGACGAGGCGGACCGGGCCTACGAGCGGGCCGGGGCGCTCTGGCGCGAGCTGGGCCGCCCGGACGCGGTCGTCCGCGTGCTGCGCGCCCGGGCGTGGGTCGCCGCGCGCGGCGACGGCGGTCTCCCGGCGGCCCGGGAGCTGATGGCCTCGGCGGCGCGGGAGGCCGCGGGCGACGAGCAACTCCTCGCCGAGCTGGCGCAGACCCACCGGCAGACCGGCGAACTGGTCGTCCGCTCCTGCCCGGGCGAGCCGGGCGACGAGGACGAGGACGGCACGGCGCGGGCGGCGTACGAGGAGGGGCTGGCCCATGCCGAGCGGGCCGCGGCCGTGTTCGCCGCGTGCGGCCCGGACCTGCGGGACCAGCGCACCGCCGCGCAGCTGATGGCCGCCTGGCTGGAGGCCGACCTCGGCCGGGCCGAGGAGGCGACGGCACGGGCCCGCGCGGTGGCCGAGGAGTACGGCGCCGAGGAGGAGGGCGTGGCGGAGGCGCGCCGGGAGGAGGCGGAGAGCGTCCTCAAGTATGTGGCGCAGCGGGTGGGTTGAGGCCTGTTGAGGCCCGGCCGCCGGGCGGGGAGGGCCTTCCGGCCCGGGGGTGTTGCGGGGGCCGGGGCGGAGCCGCGTCGCGGGGGCGGGGGTGCGGCGGTATCGCGCCGGAGTCTTTCGCCCCCGCCCCGCCCTTTCACCGTTTCTCCCGGGGCTGCGCCCCTCGGCCCGGCACCGCGCTCCGCGCGGTGGTGCGGGGGCTTCGCCCCCTGCGCCCCCACCGGGGCTCCGCCCCGGACCCCGTTTCGCGGCTTCGCCGCTCGTCCTCAAACGCCGGACGGGCTGAAGTGCGCGCCCGTGCCGTAGTCCGGCCCGGGCCCGTAGCCCGGCAGGGCATGCGATTCGGCCCGGCGGGCCCATCAATCAGCCCGTCCGGCGCTTGAGGACAGCGCCCGGAGGGCGCTTCGGGGGGCCAGGGGGCGTAGCCCCCGGAACAGGGGCCAGGGGCGGAGCCCCGGTGGGTGCAAGGGGCGGAGCCCCCGCACACCGCGCGGAGCGCGGTGCCCGGCCGAGGGGCGCAGCCCCGGAAGAAACGGTGAAAGGGGGGTGCCCCCTCTGGGGGGAGGGCCGGGGGCAAGAGACGCCGACCGCCACCACATACCACCGCTTCCACGATCCGCACCCCCACCCCCCGTACCCTCGACCCATGCCCACCCCCTACGTGATCGCCGGCCCCGACGGCACCCCCACCGACGCCCCCTGCCGGCACGCCGACCAGGTCCGGGACGTCGCGCCCAGCACCACCGAAGGGTGCGAGGACTGCCTGCGCGAGGGCACCCGCTGGGTGCATCTGCGCATGTGCCTCAGTTGCGGGCACGTCGGGTGCTGCGACAGCTCCCCGCGGCGCCACGCGCGCGAGCACTGGAACGGCACGGCCCACCCGATCATCGCGTCCCGGGAGCCCGGTGAGGACTGGGCCTGGTGCTTCCCGGAGGAGGCGCTGCTCCTGCCGAGGAGTACGTGAACCCTCGCGTCAGCCGTCGACCGGCAGCCCCTTCGGCTCCTTGATCCGCTTCATGACGATCTGCGAGTTCACCTCGGTGACACCGGAGAGCGTCGTGAGCCGCTCGATCCACAGCCGCTCGTACGAGTTGAGGTCGGCGACGGCGATCCGCAGCAGGCAGCCGGGGCTGCCGAAGAGGCGGTACGCCTCGATGACGTCGGGAATGTCCTGGAGCGCCGCCTCGAACGCCTCGACCGCCTCCCGGTCGCGCCGGACCTCGACGGAGACGAGCACCTCGAAGCCCCGTCCGACGGCTTCGGGATCGATGACCGCGCGGTAGCCCCGGATCACCCCGTCCTGCTCCAGCTGGCGCACCCGGCGCATGCACGGCGACGAGGTGAGGCCGACCCGCTGGGCGAGCTCCTGGATGGTCAGGCGGCCGTCGGCCTGGAGCTCGCGCAAGATATTTCTGTCGATCTCGTCCACGGCGCGATTATCCACCACGGTTTCCGCCCGGGCCCGCCGGAATGGGCAACCCGATTGCGCGCGATTTGTCCTACGGTTGCTCCCGGCCCGGCGCACGGGCCGCGTTCGTCAGGGATCGGCAAGGGAGCTAGTACGTGGGACAGGTCGTCGTCATCAGCACCGGCGGGACCATAGCCAGCCGCTGGCAGGGTTCCGGGTACGCCGCCGACGCCCGCGGCGGGGACGTCCTCGCCACGGCCGCCGTGCCCGAGGGCGTGACTGTCCGGGTCGTCGACCTGATGAGCGTGAACAGCGCCCGGATCACCACCGCGCACCAGCTCACCCTCCTGCGCACCGTGCGCGAGGTGCTGGCCGACCCCGCCGTCGACGGCATCGTCGTCACGCATGGGACGGACACGCTGGAGGAGTCCGCCTTCTTCCTCGACCTCCACCACGACGACCCCCGCCCGGTGGTCTTCACCGGTGCCCAGCGCCCGCTGGAGGCACCGGACGGCGACGGGCCGCGCAACCTCCACGACGCGCTGCTGACCGCGGCCACGGTGCGCGACCTCGGCGTCCTGATCGTCTTCGACGGCCAGGTGCACGCCGCGCGCGGCACGGTCAAGGTGCAGACGCTGGCCGCCGACGCGTTCGCCGACCCGTCCGGCAAGCCGGTCGCGGACGTGGCCGACGGCGCCGTCCGCGTCCACCGCCGCCCCGGGCGCCCGGCGCCGCTCGCCGTGCCGGCGGCCGGCGGGCCGCTGCCCCGGATCGACGTCGTCATGCACCACTGCGACGCGGACCCGACGCTGTTCGAGGCGGCCGTCGCGGCGGGCGCCCAGGGCATCGTCCTGGTCGCGACGGGCGCGGGCAACGCCACCCCCGAGATCTGCGCCGCCGTCGAGGCGGCCGTCGCCCGCGGTGTCCTCGTCGCCGTGACCACCCGCGTGTCCACCGGGCCGGTCGCGGAGATCTACACCCACGGCGGGGCCGTGGACCTCGTGGCCGCCGGCGCGGTGCTGACCGGCACCCTGCGCGCCGGCCAGTCCCGGATCGCCGTCCTCTCCGCCGCCCTCGCCGCCACCGACGCGGCCGGACGCGCCGACGCCCTGCACCGGACGCTCGCCGTCACCGCGGTCGCCGCCGCGGCCTGACCGCCCCCTCAACTCCCCCCACGCACCCGATCGGAACACCCATGCCGGCATCCGCCCCCACCCACGACGGTCCGCAGATACGCGTCGAGCACGACCTCCTCGGCGACCGGGAGGTCCCCGCGGCCGCGTACTACGGCGTCCACACCCTGCGGGCCGTCGAGAACTTCCCCATCACCGGCATCCCGATCTCCGCCCACACCGACCTCGTCACCGCCCTCGCCTGCGTCAAGCAGGCCGCCGCGCAGGCCAACCGCGACCTCGGCCTGCTGGACGGGCCCAAGGCGGACGCCATTGTGCGGGCCTGTGAGGAGATCCGCGCCGGACGCCTGCACGACCAGTTCGTCGTGGACGTCGTCCAGGGCGGCGCCGGCACCTCCACCAACATGAACGCCAACGAGGTCGTCGCCAACCGGGCGTTGGAACTCCTCGGCCACGCCAAGGGCGACTACCGCCACCTCCACCCGCTGGAGGACGTCAACGCCGGCCAGAGCACCAACGACGTCTACCCGACCGCCGTCCGCCTCTCCCTGCAGCTCGCCGCCGCCCGCCTGCTGGAGGCCATGGCGGTGCTGCGCGACGCGTTCGCGGCCAAGTCCGAGGAGTTCACGGACGTCCTGAAGATGGGCCGCACGCAGCTCCAGGACGCGGTGCCCATGACGCTCGGCCAGGAATTCGCGGCCTACGCCGTGATGCTGGACGAGGACCGGGCGCGCCTGGACGAGGCGGGCGCGCTGCTGCGCGAGATCAACCTCGGCGGCACCGCCATCGGCACCGGCCTCAACACCCACCCCCGGTACGCCGGGACGGCCTGCGAGCACCTCGGCGCGATCACCGGCATCCCGTTCACGGTCGCCGGCGACCTCGTCGAAGCCACCCAGGACATGGGCGCGTTCGTCCAGCTCTCCGGCGTGCTCAAGCGGATCGCCGTCAAGCTCTCCAAGACCTGCAACGACCTGCGCCTGCTCTCGTGCGGTCCGCGCGCCGGGCTCGCCGAGATCAACCTGCCGCCCGTGCAGGCGGGTTCGAGCATCATGCCGGGCAAGGTGAACCCGGTGATCCCCGAGGTGGTCAACCAGATCGCCTACGAGGTCATCGGCAACGACGTGACCGTCACCATGGCCGCCGAGTCCGGCCAGCTCCAGCTCAACGCCTTCGAGCCGGTCATCGCGCACAGCCTGCTCAAGAGCCTCGCGCACCTGCGGGCCGGCTGCCTGACGCTCGCCGAGCGCTGCGTCGGCGGCATCACCGCCAACCGCGAGCACCTGGCGCAGCTCGTCGGGCAGTCCATCGGCCTGGCCACCGCGCTCAACCCGCACATCGGCTACGAGCAGGCCACCGCCGTCGCGCAGGAGGCCCTGACCACGGGCGCCTCGGTGCACGACCTGGTCCTGGCCAAGGGCCTGCTCACCCCGGAGCGGCTGCGGGAGATCCTCCACCCGGACAACCTCGCCCGCCCGCACGCCCGGGCCACGGCCTGAACCCCCACGTCCCAGAAGCAGAACTTCCCAGAAGCAGAAAGAAGCACAACTCCCATGGCAACGGCGCCCAGCGTCTCGCACTCGATGACGGTCCGACTGGAGGTGCCCGCCGGTGGTACCGCGGTCAGCCGGCTGACCACGGCCGTGGAGTCCTCCGGTGGCTCGGTGACCGGCCTTGACGTCACCGCGTCCGGCCACGAGCGGCTGCGCATCGACGTGACCGTCGCCGCCACCTCCACCTCGCACGCCGACGAGATCGTGGACGGGCTCCGCGACATCGAGGGCGTCACGGTCGGCAAGGTGTCCGACCGGACGTTCCTGATGCACCTGGGCGGCAAGATCGAGATGGCCGCCAAGCACCCCATCCGCAACCGCGACGACCTCTCGATGATCTACACCCCCGGTGTGGCCCGTGTCTGCATGGCGATCGCGGAGAACCCCGAGGACGCGCGGCGTCTGACGATCAAGCGGAACTCGGTGGCCGTGGTCACCGACGGCTCGGCGGTGCTGGGCCTGGGCAACATCGGCCCCAAGGCCGCCCTGCCGGTGATGGAGGGCAAGGCGGCGCTCTTCAAGCGGTTCGCGGGGATCGACGCGTGGCCGATCTGTCTGGACACGCAGGATTCGGACGCGATCGTCGAGATCGTCAAGGCCATCGCCCCCGGCTTCGCGGGGATCAATCTGGAGGACATCTCCGCCCCGCGCTGCTTCGAGATCGAGGCGCGCCTGCGCGAGGCGCTCGACATCCCGGTCTTCCACGACGACCAGCACGGCACCGCCATCGTCGTCCTCGCCGCCCTCACCAACGCCCTGCGCGTCGTGCACAAGAACATCGGTGATGTGCGGGTCGTCATGTCCGGTGCGGGTGCGGCCGGTACGGCGATCC
>NZ_JAEAMR010000003.1:127820-232156 GCF_015999245.1 Streptomyces sp. AV19
GTCGTGGCCGAGGACGAGCTCAACGCGAACTACATCATCCCCAGCGTCTTCAACGAGAAGGTCGCCGGGGCGGTGGCCGGAGCGGTCCGGGAGGCCGCGAAGGCCGCCGGAGGGCTGTGACGGCTGCCACGACGGCCTGACGACGGCGCGTCGCGTGGCGCGGCGCTCGTGCGGCCCCCATAGGGTGTCGGGCAGTGAACGGGCCGTGGAAACGCGGCCCCACCCGAGGCTGTGGCGCTTTCCGTGTGACTCTCCAGGGTGCCGGATTGGCTTTCCCGCCACTGGTGGGGGCAGGATGCTCCCCCGAGGACTCCGTCCGGGGGGCATCCCCCTAGGGCGCGAGGGATCTAGTGGCGGACCCGGGTCCGGGGACTGTCCGAGGGCCCTGGCAGCATCGGCTTCGATCTCACGCCTCATTGGCAAGAAGAACACGGGAGTACAACATGAACCGCAGTGAGCTGGTGGCCGCTCTGGCCGACCGTGCCGAGGTGACCCGCAAGGACGCCGACGCCGTTCTGGCCGCCCTCGCCGAGACCGTCGGTGAGGTCGTCGCCAAGGGCGACGAGAAGGTGACCATCCCCGGCTTCCTGACCTTCGAGCGCACGCACCGTGCCGCTCGCACCGCCCGTAACCCGCAGACGGGCGAGCCGATCCAGATCGCTGCCGGTTACAGCGTGAAGGTCTCCGCGGGCTCCAAGCTCAAGGAAGCCGCCAAGGGCAAGTAAGCAGGTCCCGCTCTGAGGGCGGCCGCTCCCGGGACGGGAGGGGCCGCCCTCAGGCGTTGGTGGGGGCGGGGGCCGGCGGCGTGTGAGGGTGCCCCGGTCCCTCCCCCAGAGGGGGCACCCCCATTTCACCGTTTCCCGGTGCGGGGCCCCGGACCCGAACCGCCCTCCGGGCGGTGGCGGGGGCTCCGCCCCCTGCGCCCTGGGCCCCGGGCGGCCCTGCGCGGCGCGTGACGGGTGACGGGCCCCGCGCCCGCGTGGCGGGGGCTCTGCCCCTGCGCCCGCCGGGGCCTCGCTCCTGGACCCTGTCGGGGCTGCAACAGGGCTTGGCCCCTTGGGTCCTCCGCCGAGGCTCCACCCCTGGGTCCGTACCAAGGCTCTACACCTGGGCGCGTACGGGGGTTCTGCCCTGGGCCCGCAACAGGCCCGTAACCCAGGCCGCCCATAACCCGGTCCCGTAACCCAGGCCCGCGGGCCCGGCCCCGGACTCGTCCCCGGACCCGTCCCCGGCCCTGCCCCAACGCCCTGCCGGAGCTCCGCCCCTGGCCCGCAAGCGCGCCTTCCGGGCGCCCGTATCCACGCCCCGGAACGGGCCCCCGAACAGGCCGATCCAGCCCGCCCCCGAGGGCGTCCGAGTGTCTCGCGGCGCAGCCGCGGCTGCGGGGGCCCGGGGCACCGCCCCGGTTACGGGAAGGGGCGGGGCGGGGGAGAAACAACCCCCGGCCCCGCCCCCACCGGCGGATGACAGTCGCTCACGCGCCCTGCGGCAGCTCCACGTTCGCGCCCAGGTCCCGCAGCTTCTGCATGAAGTTCTCGTAGCCGCGGTTGATCAGCTCGATGCCGTGGACCCGGGAGGTGCCCTCGGCCGCCAGGGCCGCGATCAGGTACGAGAAGCCGCCGCGGAGGTCGGGGATGACCAGATCCGCGCCCTGGAGCTTCGTCGGGCCGGAGACCACCGCCGAGTGCAGGAAGTTCCGCTGGCCGAAGCGGCACGCGGAGCCGCCCAGGCACTCGCGGTAGAGCTGGATGTGGGCGCCCATCTGGTTGAGGGCGGAGGTGAAGCCCAGCCGGGACTCGTAGACCGTCTCGTGGACGATGGACAGGCCCGACGCCTGCGTCAGGGCGACGACCAGCGGCTGCTGCCAGTCCGTCTGGAAGCCGGGGTGGACGTCGGTCTCCAGCGCTATGGCGTTGAGCTCGCCGCCGGGGTGCCAGAAGCGGATGCCCTCGTCGTCGATCTCGAAGGCGCCGCCGACCTTGCGGTAGGTGTTGAGGAAGGTCATCATCTCGCGCTGGCTGGCGCCGCGGACGTAGATGTTGCCCTTGGTCGCGAGCGCCGCGCTCGCCCAGGAGGCGGACTCCAGGCGGTCCGGCAGGGCGCGGTGGTTGTAGCCGCCGAGCGAGTCCACACCGGTGATGCGGATCGTGCGGTCGGTGTCCATGGAGATGATCGCGCCCATCTTCTGCAGCACGCAGATGAGGTCCTCGATCTCCGGCTCCACGGCCGCGTTGGACAGCACGGTGACGCCCTCGGCCAGGACGGCCGTCAGCAGCACCTGCTCGGTCGCGCCGACCGACGGGTACGGCAGCTGGATCTTGGTGCCGCGCAGCCGCTGCGGGGCCTCCAAGTACTGGCCGCCCTCCCGCTTCTCGATCGTCGCGCCGAACTGCCGCAGCACCTCGAAGTGGAAGTCGATCGGCCGGCCGCCGATGTCGCAGCCGCCCAGGCCCGGGATGAACGCGTGGCCGAGGCGGTGCAGCAGCGGGCCGCAGAAGAGGATCGGGATGCGCGAGGAGCCGGCGTGCGCGTCGATGTCGGCGACGTTGGCGCTCTCCACGTGCGAGGGGTCGAGGACCAGCTCGCCGGGCTCGTCGCCGGGGCGCACGGTCACACCGTGCAGCTGGAGGAGTCCGCGGACGACCCGGACGTCCCGGATGTCGGGGACGTTGCGCAGCCTGCTGGGGCCGCTGCCGAGCAGCGCGGCGACCATGGCCTTCGGCACGAGGTTCTTCGCGCCGCGGACACGGATCTCGCCCTCGAGCGGGGTACCGCCATGGACAAGCAGGACATCGTCAGGGCCGGTCATGGATCTCGCGTTCCTGGAGTTGGGCAGGTGGGCAAGAAGAAAGGGTAATGCGACCGGAGGGGGCGCTCGCCGCCATCGGGGGGCTTTGCGTACGTCATGGGTTTGCAACAACACGCTCCGCATACGGAGTGGTCGCTACCGGTTAGCTGTTCCACGGGTGTACGCGGATCCGCCGGGTCCGGTGTGCCCTTCCACTCCCCGCGGACCCCGGAAATGCGGGATCATGGCGCCATGCCCGAGGTGTCCTCGCTCACAGGACGACTGCTCGTCGCGACGCCGGCGCTGTCCGACCCGAACTTCGACCGAGCGGTGGTGCTGCTCCTCGACCACGACGAGGAGGGCTCCCTCGGTGTGGTCCTGAACCGGCCGACCCCGGTCGGCGTCGCCGACATCCTCGCCTCCTGGGCCTTCCTGGCCGGCGAGCCGGGCGTGGTCTTCCAGGGCGGGCCCGTCTCGCTGGACTCGGCGCTCGGCGTGGCCGTCGTCCCGGGGGAGCGGCAGGCCAAGGACGTCCCCACCGTCGACGGCCCCATCGGCTGGCGCCGGGTGCACGGTGCCATCGGGCTCGTCGACCTGGAGGCCCCGCCGGAGCTGCTGGGGCCGGCCGTCGGCTCGCTGCGGATCTTCGCGGGGTACTCGGGCTGGGGCCCGGGCCAGCTGGAGGAGGAGCTGGTCGACGGCGCCTGGTACGTGGTGGAGTCCGAGCCGGGGGACGTGTCGTCCCCGGACCCGTCCCGGCTCTGGCGGTCGGTGCTGCGCCGCCAGCGCAACGAGCTGGCCATGGTCGCCACCTACCCGGACGACCCCAGCCTCAACTGACGCCGGCGCCGGCCAGCGCCGCGCACCGGTCGGCCAGCGGGTGCGCGCCGCGCGCCGGGACCACGAGCCGTACGGTCACGGCCGGGGCGTTCTTCAGCCGGACGTACCGCACGGCCGGGTGCGCCAGGCGCTCGGCGGCCGGGCGGGGCGCGACGCCGACGCCGTGCCCGGCGGCCACGGACTCCACCCACTCGTCGATGTTCCCGGCCGTGCAGGCCACGCGCGGACGGGCGTCCTCCGGCCAGAGTTCCGGCGCGGTCGTCCCGCTCACCGTGTTGACGACCAGCGGCAGCCCCGCCAGCTCCGTCCAGTCCAGGACGCGGCGGCGGGCCAGCGGCGAGGAGCGGGGCACGGCCGCCACGCGTTCCTCGCGGCACAGGACCACCCCGCGCATCCCCGCCGGCACCTCGCCGCGCAGCACGGCGGCGTCCGTCTCGCCGGTGTCCAGACCCGCGAGCGCGGCGTCCCGCCGCACCAGCCGGACGCCCGCGCCGGTGGCCCGCTTGAACTCCTCGACCAGGGCCGCCGCCCGGTCCGGCAGCAGCCCGGCGAAGCCCAGCCGCAGCAGCGCGTCCCGGGAGGGGGCGCGCAGGGCGTCGTCCAGGCGCGCGAGGGTCACCGTGAGCTCCTCGTGGAGGCGCTGTCCGGCCGGGGTCGGCGCGACCCTGCGCGTGGTGCGCTCCAGGAGCCGGGCGCCGAGGGCGGCCTCCAGGGACTGGATCGCGCGGGTCAGGGCGGGCTGGCCGACGCCCAGCCGGGCCGCGGCGTAGGTGAAGCTGCGCTCCTCGGCGACGGCCAGGAACCAGCGCAGCTGACGGAGCTCGACACCGCTCAGGTCGGTCATGCGCACCAAGCATAAATAGCCCCGCCGGGGCATTTCCGAACGCGTGTTCAGGCTGCCTAGTCTCCCGGCCACCGGAATCGGAAAAGAAACGGGGGACATCACCGTGCGCAAGGTCCTGCTGCTGGCCCTGGGCTCCTTCGCCCTGGGGCTGGACGCCTATGTGATGGCCGGGCTGCTGCCCGCGATCGCCGACGACACCGGGACGACGGTGGCGCTCGCCGGACAGCTGGTGACCGCCTTCACGCTCGCCTACGCCGTCTCGGCGCCGCTCTTCGCGAGCCTGCTCGCCGGGCGCCGGCCGCGCGCCGCGCTGACCGGGGCGCTCGCGGTGTTCACGGTGGCGAACGGACTCACCGCGCTCGCGCCCACCTTCGGGCTCCTCCTCGCGGCCCGGGTGGCCGCGGGGGCGGGCGCGGGGCTCTACGCCGCGCTGTCCACGGCGGCCGCCGCCGCGATGGTCCCCGCCGCCCGGCGCGGCCGGGCGCTCGCCCTGATCATGGGCGGCATGAGCACCGGCACGGTCCTCGGCGTCCCGCTGGGCGTCCTGCTCGCCGGGCACACCGGCTGGCGGGCCACGCTCTGGCTGCTCACGGCCCTGGGCGCGGTATCCCTGGCCGGGCTGCTCGTCCTGCTGCCGCCCCTGCCCCCGCAGCACCGGGCGTCCGTCCGCGACCGCCTCGCCGCCGTCGCGGACCGCCGCGTCGCCCCGGTCGTCGGCGTCTCCTTCCTCGCCGCCGTCGCCAGCCTGGGCCTCTACACCTACCTCGCGCCCGTCCTGGCGGCGGCGGGCGGCGTCCACGGCGTCACGCCCTACCTGTGGGCCTGGGGACTCGGCGGCGTCCTGGGCAGCGCCGCGGCCGGTCCGCTGGTGGACCGTACGGGCCGGGCGCCCCGCCTGGTCGCCGTCGTCCTCGCGCTGATCGTCGCCGCCCAGGCGCTGCTGCCCGCCCTCGCCCCCCACGCGGTCGCGGCCGGCCTGGCCCTGCTGGTCTGGGGCGCGGGCGGCTGGGCCCTCCAGGTGCCCCAGCAGCACCGGCTGCTGGAGCTGCGCCCGGACCGCGGCCCGGTGGTCCTGGCCCTCAACAGCTCCGCCCTCTACCTGGGCAGCGCCGTCGGCTCCGCCCTCGGCGGCGCCGCCCTCTCGGCCGGGCTGGCGCCCCGGGCGCTGCCCCTCGCCGCCGCCGCGGTGGCCGCGCTGGGCCTGGCCGGGCACGCGTTCGCGACGAGCCGGCCCCGGCGGGACGACGGGCCTCGGCCGACCCCGGCGCTCCCCAGTACCCTTGGGGACCATGAGCACTCTTGAGCCCGAGCGCG
This sequence comes from Streptomyces sp. AV19, assembly GCF_015999245.1. Lineage (GTDB taxonomy): Bacteria > Actinomycetota > Actinomycetes > Streptomycetales > Streptomycetaceae > Streptomyces. Next base: position 133,607 of record NZ_JAEAMR010000003.1, read on the forward strand.
GGGCAGGTACAGGCACCCTCGTAGAGCCGACGCCACAGGTGTCGCACGGCGACGGCGACCACGAGCGCTACGCCCACTACGTCCAGAAGGACAAGATCATGGAGAGCGCGCTCTCCGGCTCCCCGGTCGTCGCCCTGTGCGGCAAGGTCTGGGTGCCCGGGCGCGACCCGAAGAAGTACCCGGTCTGTCCCATGTGCAAGGAGATCTTCGACGGCATGGGCGCCGGCGACGACAAGGGCGGCAAGGGCGGCGACGGCAAGAAGTAGTCCACCCCTCCTCCGGCTTTCCGGCTCCCCGGGCACGCGTACGTGCCCGGGGAGCCGTCCGCGTTGCACGGAGTGCTTCGCCCGGTCACGTTCCGGCCGCGAGTCTTGTGGGGCCCGGGCGGGCGCGCTTAGCCTCCTCCCAATTGCGCACGGAGAAACGTGCGTTGCGCATGACGCAACGGATGTGACAGCGCTGTGCGCGACGATCGGGAGGGGATCACCATGGCGCCGTCCGCCCGGAGAACCACCGCCGGGTTACTCCTCGCCCTGGCGGCCGTCGCCTCCTGCGCCCCCTCCACGTCCGTGAACTCCGCGACGGGGGACAGCAGGACCGGCACCCTGCGGGTGTGGCTGTTCAGGGAGGTGAACAACAAGCCCAAGGAGGCGGTGGTGGCCGACGCGGTGGACGCCTTCGTACGGGACCACCGGGGCGTACGCGTCGAGGTCGGCTACATCCCCGTCGAGACCCGGGCCGAGAAGATCAAGGCCGCCTTCAACGACCCGGGGAGCGCACCGGACCTCGTCGAGTACGGCAACACCGACACCGCCGGCCACGTGAAGGACGGCGGTCTGGCCGACGTCACCGCCGAACTCGCCGCCCGCCCGGGGGCCGACGCCGCGGCCGTCGCCTCCGTGACCGTGGACGGGAAGCTCTACGGCGCACCGCTGTCCGTCGGGGTCCGCGCCCTCTACTACCGCACCGACGTCTTCCGCGAGCTGGGCCTCGCCCCGCCCCGCACCCTGGCCGAACTCGCCGCCACCGCACGGCGGATCCACCGCGAGCGGCCCCGGCTGTACGGGCTCGCGGTCGGCGGCGCCTACACCTACGGCGCCCTCCCCTTCGTCTGGGCCCACGGCGGCGACGTGGCCCGGCGCTCGGGCCGCACCTGGCGCGCGGCGATCGACGACGAGAAGTCCCGCGCCGGCGTCCGGGCCTGGACCGGCCTCTTCGGCGACGACAACTGCCCCGCGAGCCGCTGCGCCGCGATGGGCGGCAACGACACGGTCCAGGCGTTCGCCTCGGGCCGCGCCGCCATGGCGATCGCCGGCGACTTCAACCGCAAGGCCGTCGACGACGGGCCGGTCAGGGGGCGGTACGCGGTGGTGCCGCTGCCCGGGCGCGAACCGGGGCACATCGCCCCCGCGTTCGCGGGCGGGAACAACATCGGTGTGCTCAGGAGCAGTTCGCACCGCACTCTCGCCGTGGACCTGATGAAGTCCCTGACCTCCCGGCGCACCCAGGACCGGCTCTTCGACGCCATGGGCTTCCTGCCCGCCTCCGCCGAGGCCCGCCGCGCGGCCGCGCGCCGGCAGCCGTTCGCCGAGCCGTTCGTGCGGACCCTCGACGCGGGCACCGTCTCCCTGCCCGCCTCGCCCGGCTGGGCGGCGATCGACGCCGGGCAGGTGCTGCCGACGATGTTCCAGGAGATCGTCAGCGGACGGAAGGACGTGGACGCGGCCACGACGGCCGCCGCCCGCCGCATGGACGAGGCGTTCCGCCGGTGACGGCCGCCCGCGCCGCCAGGCCCTGGACCCCCTGGCTCTACCTCGCCCCCGCCCTCGCCGTCCTGGGCGGACTGCTGGTCTACCCCGTCTGCCAGCTCGGCCTCATCTCCGTCCTCGAATACACCCAGGCCCAGGTCAGCGGCGGCGAACCGACCTCCTTCCAGGGGCTGGCCAACTACCGCGAGGTGTTCGGCGACCCGCAGTTCCGCCAGGTCCTCGTCGCGACCCTGGTCTTCGCCGCCGCGTGCGTCCTCGCCACCCTCGCCACCGGCTGCGCCGCCGCCGTGCTCCTCACCCGCGTCCGCGCCCTGCCGCGGCTGGCCCTGATGCTCGCCGCGCTCGGGGCCTGGGCGACGCCCGCCGTCACCGGATCGACGGTGTGGCTCTTCCTCTTCGACCCCGACTCCGGGCCGGTGGACCGGGTGTTGACCGGGCTCGGCCTCGCCGGCTTCGAGGGCCACTCCTGGACCTACGACCGCTTCAGCGCCTTCGCGCTCGTCCTCCTCGAAGTGGTCTGGTGCTCCTTCCCGTTCGTGATGGTCACCGTCTACGCGGGCATCCGGGCCATTCCCGCCGAGGTGCTGGAGGCGGCGGCGCTCGACGGCGCCTCGTCCTGGCGGACCTGGCGCCACGTCACGGCGCCCATGCTGCGGCCGGTCCTCACCGTCGTCACCATCCAGTCCGTCATCTGGGACTTCAAGGTCTTCACCCAGATCTACGTCATGACCAACGGCGGCGGCATCGCCGGACAGAACCTCACACTCAACGTCTACGCCTACCAGAAGGCGTTCGCCTCCTCGCAGTACAGCCTCGGCTCGGCGATCGGCGTGGTGATGCTGCTCGTCCTGCTCGCCGTCACGCTGGTGTACCTGTGGCTGCTGCGGCGTCAGGGGGAGGAGATATGAGCCGCGTCCTTCGTGGCGGCGTCCGTCGTGGCCGCGGGCGGCTCGCCGCCGAGGCCGTGGCCCTGCTGGCCGCCGCCGTCACCGCCTTCCCCCTGTTCTGGATGGTGCTCTCCGCCCTCAAGCCCGAGGGCGAGGTGCGCTCGGACCGGCCGCGGCCGTGGACCCTGCACCCCACCCTGGACTCCTTCCGCCGCGTCCTCGGACAGCAGGACTTCGGCCGGTACTTCCTCAACAGCCTGCTGGTGGCCGGGATCGTGGTGACCGCCTCGGCGCTCGTCGCCTTCCTCGCGGCCGTCGCCGTCACCCGCTTCCGGTTCCGGCTGCGCACCACGCTCCTCGTCATGTTCCTCGTCGCGCAGATGGTGCCCGTCGAGGCGCTGGCCATCCCGCTGTTCTTCCTGCTGCGCGACGTGGGCGACGCCGTGCCCGGCGTCGGGCTCAACACCCTGGGCTCGCTGGTCCTCCCGCACATCGCCTTCTCCCTCCCCTTCGCGATCTGGATGCTGCGCGGCTTCGTCAAAGGCGTGCCGGAGGCGCTGGAGGAGGCCGCGTACCTCGACGGCGCGAGCCGCGCCCGCTTCCTGTGGCAGATCCTCTTCCCGCTCGTCCTGCCCGGGCTCGTCGCGACGAGCGTCTTCTCCTTCATCTCCACCTGGAACGACTTCCTGTTCGCGAAGTCGTTCATCATCAGCGCCACCGAGAACTCGACGCTGCCGATGGCCCTCCTCGTCTTCTTCAAGGACGAGGGCAACGACTGGGGCGGCATCATGGCGGCGTCGACCCTGATGACCGTGCCCGTCCTCGTCTTCTTCGTCCTCGTGCAGCGCCGCCTGGTCTCCGGACTGGGCGGCGCGGTGAAGGACTGACCGACACCGCAGGACCGACCGGCCACGACCCAAAGACCGACCACCACCGAAGGACCGGCCGACACCATGACGGACCCCAGCACCGGACTCGTCCCCGCCCCGCGCCGGCTCGTCCGCCCGCCGGACGACGGCTTCGTGCTCGACGACCGGACGGCGATCGACGCGGCCCCCGGCACCGAGGGCACCGCCCGCTGGCTGCGCACCGCGCTCGGCGCGGCCACGGGACTGCCGCTGCCCGACGGCGGCGGACGGGGCGACGGCCTCGTCCTGCGCCTCGACCCCCGCGTGGAGCGGGAGTTCGGCCCCGAGGGCTACCGGATCGGCGTCGACGGGCGCGGCGTGCGCATCGACGGCGGCGGCCCGGCCGGCGTCTTCTGGGGCGCCCAGACGCTGCGCCAACTCCTGGGCCCCGACGCCTTCCGCCGGGCCCCCGTCGCCGCCGGACGCCCCCGGCCGCTGCCCGCCCTCACCGTCGAGGACGGCCCCCGCTTCCGCTGGCGCGGCCTACTCCTCGACGTGGCACGGCACTTCACGCCCAAGGACGGCGTGCTGCGCTGGCTCGACCTGCTCGCCGCGCACAAACTCAACGTGCTCCACCTCCACCTGACCGACGACCAGGGCTGGCGCGTCGAGATCGAGCGCTACCCCCGGCTGACCGAGGCCGGCTCCTGGCGCGCGCGCACCAAGCTCGGACACCGGGCCTCCCCGCTCTGGGACCCGCGCCCGCACGGCGGCCACTACACGAAGGACGACATCCGCGAGATCGTCGCGTACGCCGCCGAGCGCCACATCACCGTCGTCCCCGAGATCGACATGCCCGGCCACTCGCAGGCCGCCATCGCCGCCTACCCGGAACTGGGCAACACGGACGTCATCGACACCACCTCCCTGACCGTCTGGGACACCTGGGGGGTCAGTCCGAACGTACTCGCCCCCACTGACAACACCCTCGCCTTCTACGAGAACGTGCTCACCGAGGTCCTCGGCCTCTTCCCCTCGCCCTGGATCCACATCGGCGGCGACGAGTGCCCCAAGGACCAGTGGCGCGCGTCCCGAGCGGCCCAGGCGCGGATGCGGGCCGAGGGGTTGGCCGACGAGGACGAGCTGCAGAGCTGGTTCGTCCGCCACTTCGACCGGTGGCTCGCGGAGCGCGGCCGGCGGCTCGTCGGCTGGGACGAGATCCTGGAAGGCCAGCGGCCGGGAGGAAGTCTGGCCGAGGGCGCCGTGGTGTCCTCCTGGCGCGGCTACGAGGGCGGCATCGCCGCCGCGCGCGCCGGCCACGACGTCGTCATGTGCCCGGAGCGGCACGTCTACCTCGACCACCGGCAGGCGCCGGGCGACGACGAACCCGTGCCCATCGGCTTCGTCCGCACCCTGGAGGACGTCTACCGCTTTGAACCCGTCCCCCCGGAGCTCACCGGCGACGCGGCCGCGCGCGTCCTCGGCGCCCAGGCCAACCTGTGGACCGAGGTGACGGAGGACCAGCAGCGCCGCGAGTACCAGGCGTTCCCGCGCCTCGCCGCCTTCGCCGAGACCGTCTGGTCGCCGCTGCCCGAGCCCGGAGCGCGCGATTTCGCTCACTTCGAACAGCGGATGCGGGCCCATTACGCCCGGCTCGACGCCCTGGGCGTGGACTACCGCCCGCCCGGCGGCCCCCGCCCGTGGCAGCGCAGGCCGGGCGTGCTCGGACGCCCGATCGAGGACTCTTCCCCGATCGTGTGAGGCACGGCGGAAGCTGACGGTCCGTGCCCTCCGCCCCTGGCACGGTGGACCTTCACACACCGCCGTAAGTCGTACAAGGATCGCCCAAAGATGGCCATATGCCCCGAACCGGAGAAGGTGGCGCCTCTGCCCTCCGTGGCCGGACGGCGGTCGCGGGACGCGGGGGACGGCCGGGGAGGGAGGGTCGTTCGCGGACCCTCGCGACGGCGGACTCGGAAGATGTGCCAGAGTTGCCACGTCCGGGCCGTCAGCACGTACCGTACGGCGGAACGCAAGCGGGAGGACCGCCGGGACAGCCGGGACGACCGGGGAAGGGGCAGCTGGGTTGACCACGCACGCACCGCAGCACGCACCGCAGGCGGCGCACACGGTGACGTTGCCGGGCTCGCTCGACGAGGCCGTGGCGGCGCTCGCCGCCATGCCCGCCGCCGTGCCCGTCGCGGGCGGCACCGATCTGATGGCAGCGGTCAACTCGGGACTGCTGCGGCCCGCCGCGCTCGTCGGCCTCGGCCGCATCAGCGAGATCCGCGGCTGGCAGTACCAGGACGGCCACGCCCTGCTCGGCGCCGGCCTCACCCACGCCCGGATGGGCCGGCCGGACTTCGCCGCCCTCATCCCGGCCCTCGCCGCGGCCGCCCGCGCCGCCGGACCGCCGCAGATCCGCAACGCCGGCACCCTCGGCGGCAACATCGCCTCGGCCGCGCCGACCGGCGACGCGCTGCCCGTCCTCGCCGCCCTGGAGGCGTCCCTCGTCATCGCCGGACCCGGCGGCGGGCGGCGCGAGATCCCGGTCGGCCGGCTGCTCGCCGGGATCGAGCTGCTGCACCCCGGCGAGCTCATCGGCTACGTCCGCGTGCCCCTGCTGCACGCCCCGCAGACCTTCCTCAAGGCCACCGGCCGCACCGGCCCCGGCCGGGCCACCGCCTCGGTGGCCGTCGTCCTCGACCCGGCCCGGCGCATGGTGCGCTGCGCGGTCGGCGCCGTCGCGCCGATGCCGCTGCGTCCCTACGACGCCGAGCACTGGGTCGCCTCGCTCATCGACTGGGACGGCGAGCGCACGCTCGCCCCGGAGGCGCTCACCGCCTTCGGCGACTACGTCGCCGCCGCGTGCATCCCCGATCCCGTACCCACGCCGGAGGGCGGTGAGCCCGGTACCCTGCCGCCGGCCGTGTTGCATCTGCGGCGTACCGTGGCGACTCTGGCCCGCCGAGCACTGGGGAGGGCACTCGCGTGAGTGACGAACAGAAGCGACACGGCCGGACACCCGGCGAGGGTGGCTGGCAGCCGATGCCCCGCGGTGTCGACATCGACGCCGAGGGCACCGCGTTCCTGCAGCTCCCGCCCGAGTTGCTCGCGCAGCCGAACGCGGCGGGCGGCGGCAACGGCTGGGCGCCGCTGGCCGCCCCGGGCACGGGCTACGCGCCGCCCGCGGCCGCGTCCTGGGAGGCGGCGCCTCCCTACCAGGCGGCTCCGCAGCAGTCCGTTCCGCACCAGTCGCATCAACCGCACCAGTCGCACCAGTCCGTGCCCCGCCATCAGGCCGCCGCGCCGCAGGCCCCGGCGTCCGTCCCGCAGCAGTCCGCCGGCCCGGCGGCCGACCGGGCGCAGGCCCCGGTCGACGACTGGCCGACCGGTCCGTTCGTCTCGGGCAACTCCGGGGAGTGGGCGGTGACGGCCGACGCGTACGCGCCCCCGGCCGCCGGGCGGCCGGACGGCCGGCAGCACGACACCGCGCAGTGGCCGGTGCCGTTCCCCGACGCCGCGGGTGACGCCGTCACCGGCCAATGGTCCGTCCCGGCCGCCGGGGACGACCCGGTGGAGGAGTCCGGCGAGTACGCGCTGCACGAGCGCGCCGCCGCGGCCGTGCCCGCGCCCGGCCCGGATCCCGACCCGCACGCCACGGCGCCGTGGCCGGTCCCCGCGCCGGGGGACACCGGCACCGGGACCTGGCACCGGCCTGCCGGTGACGGGTCGACGGGCCAGTGGGACGTGCCGTCCCCGGCGCCTGCTCCGGCGATGCCGTCCCCGGTCCCGGCCGCGATGCCGGCGGAGGTACCGGGCGCGTCCGCCTCGTCCGCACCCTCCGTCCCACCCGTTCCTGGCGACACGCCCGACGGGCCGGGGGAGTACGCGGCGAACGCGTACGCGGGCGACGGGTTGACGCAAACGTCCACCTCGGGCGTCACCGGAACGGGCGACAGCCGGGCCGGCGGCGCGTGGGAGGTCGTGAGCGACACCCTGGGCGCCCCCGGGGCGATGCCGCACGCCGAGACCGGCTTCCGGCACCCGGCGGGCGAACCGCCGGCCGAGGCCCCCGTGGCCGCCGCAGCCGCCGCGCCGTCCGCCCCGGAGCCCGCACACCAGGATCAGGGTTCCGTGCGACCGGATTCCGTGCGACCGGAGGCCCCCGCGCAGGGCGCCCACGAGCCGCGCGACCAGGACCCGCCCGCACCGTCAACTCCCGCCCCGGAGCCGCCCGTTCCGGCCCCCGCGGAAGACGTGACCGCCGCCCCCGAGCCCGTACACCCGTCGGACGGGCCCGAGCCCGAGCCCCTCGCCGACGAAGCCCTGCCCGCCCCCGACGAGGAGCTCCTGCCCCCGGCCCCCGGCACCGAGCACCCCTGCGCCTCGTACGTCCTGCGCGTCAACGGCACCGACCGCCCGGTCAGCGACGCCTGGATCGGCGAGTCCCTGCTCTACGTCCTGCGCGAGCGCCTCGGCCTCGCGGGCGCCAAGGACGGCTGCTCGCAGGGCGAGTGCGGCGCCTGCTCCGTGCAGGTGGACGGCCGGCTCGTCGCCTCCTGCCTCGTCCCGGCGGCCACCACGGCCGGTTCCGAGATCCGCACCGTCGAGGGGCTCGCCGCGGACGGACGGCCCTCGGACGTCCAGCGCGCGCTCGCCGAATGCGGCGCGGTGCAGTGCGGCTTCTGCGTGCCCGGCCTCGCGATGACGGTCCACGACCTCCTGGAGGGCAACCACGCCCCCACCGAACGGGAGACCCGCCAGGCCATCTGCGGCAACCTCTGCCGCTGCTCCGGCTACCGCGGCGTCCTCGACGCCGTCCGCAAGGTCGCCGACGAGCGCGCCGAGGCCGCCGCGGCCCTGGAGGAAGCACAGCAGGCACAGCAGTCCGGCTCCGGCGACGGGCCGGACGCGGCGACAGGACGCATCCCGCACCAGGCGGGGCCGCAGCACGGCGGCAGCGGAAAGGCGACGGCATGACGGGCATGGGCGGCAGCGCCGGGACGGCCGGATCCGGCGGACCTGACGACGTGACCGGCGTGCTCGGCTCGCTGGCCGTCTCCTCCTCCGTCGCCGCGCCGCCCGCCGAGCCCGACGGGCCCCCGCGCGGCCTCGGTGTCTCCGTGCCCGCGGCCGACGCGGACGCCAAGACGCAGGGCACCTTCCCCTACGCCGCCGACCTGTGGGCCGAGGGCCTGCTGTGGGCCGCCGTGCTGCGCTCCCCGCACCCGCACGCCCGCATCCTGTCCGTCGACACCCGCACGGCCGCCGCCATGCCCGGCGTCCACGCCGTCGTCACCCACGCCGACGTCCCCGGCGACCCCGCCCACGGACGGCGCGTCGCCGACCGGCCGGTCTTCGCCTCCGACCTCGTGCGCCACCACGGCGAGCCCATCGCCGCCGTCGCCGCCGACCACCCCGACACGGCCCGCCTCGCCGCCGCCGCCATCGCCGTCGAGTACGAGGTGCTGGAGCCCGTCACCGACCCCGAGCAGGCGTTCGCGGCCGAGCCGCTGCACCCCGACGGCAACCTCATCCGCCACATCCCGCTGAGCTTCGGCGACCCCGGGATCACCGGCGAGGTCATCGTCGAGGGCCTCTACCGCATCGGCCGCCAGGACCCCGCGCCCATCGGCGCCGAGGCCGCCCTCGCCGTGCCCCGCCCCGACGGCGGCGTCGAGATCTACACCGCCTCCACCGACCCGCACGCCGACCGCGACATGGCCGCCGCCTGCTTCGCCCTCGAACCCGAGCGCGTCAAGATCGTCGTCACCGGCGTGCCCGGCGCCATGGGCGACCGCGAGGACTCCGGCGTCCAGCTGCCGCTCGGCCTGCTCGCGCTGCGCACCGGCCACCCGGTCAAGCTCGCGGCCACCCGCGAGGAGTCGTTCCTCAGCCACGCCCACCGCCACCCGACCCTGCTGCGCTACCGCCACCACGCGGACGCCGAGGGCAAGTTGGTGAAGGTGGAGGCCCAGATCCTGATGGACGCGGGCGCCTACGCCGACTCCTCGGGGGACGTGCTCGCCGCCGCCGTGGCCTTCGCCTGCGGCCCGTACGTCGTCCCGCACGCCTTCGTCGAGGGCTGGGCCGTACGCACCAACAACCCGCCCTCCGGCCACGTCCGCGGCGAGGGCGCCATGCAGGTCTGCGCGGCCTACGAGGGCCAGATGGACAAGCTGGCGGCGAAGCTCGGCCTCGACCCGGCCGAACTGCGCATGCGCAACATCATGGCGACGGGCGACCTGCTCCCCACCGGCCAGACGGTCACCTGCCCGGCCCCGGTCGCCGAACTCCTGGGCGCGGTCCGCGACTTCCCCCTCCCCTCTCTCCCCGACGACGAGGAGTGGCCCCTCCCCGGCGGTCCCGAGGGCGCCGGCGAACCGTCCGCCGTCCGGCGCGGCGTGGGCTACGGCGTCGGCATGGTCCACATGCTGGGCGCCGAGGGCGCCGACGAGGTCTCCACGGCGACGGTCAAGGTCAGCGGCTCGGTCGCCACGGTCATCTGCGCGGCCGTCGAGACGGGGCAGGGTTTCTCGACGCTCGCCCGGCAGATCGTCCAGGACGTCCTGGGCGTCACCGACGTCCACATCGCCCCCATCGACACCGACCAGCCCCCCTGCGGCCCGGCCGCCCACGGCCGCCACACATGGGTCTCGGGCGGCGCGGTCGAGCGCGCGGCGCGCATGGTCCGTACGCAGCTTCTGCAGCCCCTGGCCGCCCAGTTCGGCATGTCGACCGAGCTCCTGACGATCGCCGACGGCCGCATCACCTCGTACGACGGCGTCCTCAGCACGACGGTCGCCGAGGCCCTCGACGGCAAGGAACTCTGGGCCACGGCCCAGTGCCGCCCCCACCCGACGGAGCCGCTGGACGAGACCGGCCAGGGCGACGCGTTCGTGGGCATCGCCTTCTGCGCGGTCCGCGCGGTGGTGGACGTGGACGTCGAACTGGGCTCGGTCCGCGTCGTCGAGATGGCCGTGGCCCAGGACGTCGGCCGCGTCCTCAACCCCGCCCAGGCGCAAACCCGCATCGAGGCCGGCATCACCCAGGGCGTCGGCGCCGCCCTGACGGAGAACCTCCGCACCAACGCCGGCCACCTCCGCCGCCCGGATTTCGCGGGTTACGCCCTCCCTACGTCGTTGGACACCCCCGACATCCGCATCGTCAAGCTCGTCGAGGAGCGGGACGTCGTCGCCCCCTTCGGCGCGAAGGCGATCAGCGCGGTGCCGGTCGTCACGTCGCCGGCGGCGGTGGCCTCGGCTGTGCGGGCGGCGACGGGGCGTCCGGTCAACCGGCTGCCGATCCGGCCGCAGGCGGCGGTGGCGGCGGGAGTGTAGGAAGCGTAGGGCGGTATCCGCCCTCGTACTCATGTGAGTTGGGTTAATGCGCGATGCACGCCTGAATACCTGTCGGTAGGCTAGGAAGGCTCATTGCAGGACTCACGGGGTTGAACGAGGGGTGGGGGTCGTACGTGGCCGGGCAGTCCGATGCGGACAAAATGCGCGTCGAAGTGGAAGTGCTCAAAGGGTTCAAGAACCGCGTCGATGAAGCGCTGACGGAGCTCGGGGGCTCCGAGGCCGCGCACGCGAACTTGGCCGCAGACAAGATCGACAAGGGTCATTTCGGGCAGGACTTCACGGCGGCCGGGGCGCTGTACGGCATGTACAACGCGGTGCACGAGGACTTGGCGAACTTGTCGAAGCTGCTTGCCGACCAGATCGAGGCGCTGAGCCTGGCGGTGCAGGGCGCGCACAACGACTACCAGGGGACGGATCTGGACCACCGCGACAAGATGTGGGCGGTCCAGCGTGAACTCACCAAGTACTACGACCCCAAGCGGGACCCGAACGTGAAGAGCGCGGGGCGCGACAGTGTGAACCCCGAGAAGACGGGCGGAACTCACGGCGAGGGGGAGATGTGATGGCGATGATGCCGTGGCGCAATGCAGGCAATCCGGGCGGGAAAGGACACCACTGGTCATGACCGATTCGACACAGGGGCACGGCCCCGCCGCCGACCCGCGTGGCCAATTCGCCTCGCAGTGCACGGACTTCCATCAGTTCCCGCATCAGCAGCTCCTGCGGATGATCGAGCAGTCCAGTCCTGAGAAGATCAACGCCATTGCCGACAAACTGAAGACGGCCGCCAAGACGATCAAGGGCATCGGCAAGGACCTCAAGGACCACATGACCGGCCTGGACTGGGAGGGCCAGGGCGCCGACGCGTTCCACACCTGGGGCGCGGACATGGCCAACGCGACGACCCGGCTGGGCGACTACAGCCAGGCGGCGGGTTCGGCCCTGCACGAGGCGTCGGTCGCGCTCCGCCACGCGAAGACGACGATGCCGAAGTACCCGGCGGACGCGAAGGCGACGCTGGACTCCTTCAACGCGAAGAACCCGAAGCCGAGCGGCCTGCCCGACCTCGGCACGGGAAACAGCGACCCCAGCCCCAACTTCACCCTCCAGCCCAGCAGCGGCCCCACGCTCAACAACGGGCCGACTCCGGTGCAGGCCACCCTCGCGGCCAACAAGCTGAAGGAGGCCCATGACGCGGCGGCCCGGGCGATGTTCGCGCTGGAATCCTCGTACAACGCGCGGGGGACGGACCTGACGAAGGCTACGCGGCCGAACTTTCCGCCGATGCCTCGGACGATGATGCCGTCGCAAACGGAGAATGGCTTCGAGTACGTTTCGCTTCCGGGAGGTTCCGGCTCGGGAAGAGAGCCTGGAGGAGGGGGCTACGGATCGGCTGGTGCGATCGGAGGTAGCGACCGTGGGGCCGGGAGCTCTGGTGTGGCAGGGACCCATGGGGGCGGCGCCGGGGCGTCCGGTAGTGAAGGCACGACCACTGGCGGGGTCTCCCTCCCCCACGCTGATCACTCCAGCCCGTCGACCGATTCATCGACCAGGTCGGACGGCGGCGTGAAAACTGTGCCTCCAACACCAAACATTCCGACGACGCCGAACGGCGGGCCACCGACCACCCCGTCGCCGGGCGGTCCGCCCGTGCCGCCGCCGGTCGGCCGTCCGCACGTGCCTGCACCGCACATTCCCACGGTCCCCCCGGTGACCCCGAAGGCGCCGGGCCGAGTGCCGCCGTCACCCAGGCCGGAAGGCCGGACAGGCCCTGTTGGAACCGGTCCCACAGGGCCGGGTTCGACCGGCACTCGGCGTGTGCCCGGAGTCCCGGGCAGCGGTCCGGGCGCCGGGCGTGTGGGACTTCCCCAGACCGGCAGTCCCCGCGTTCCCGCAGGCGAAGTCATTGGCGGTCAGCCGACTCCCCGTGCGACGGGCCCGACGCCGCTCCAGACTCCTCGAGGCACGGTCGTCGGAGCCGAGTCAGTGCAAGGTACTCAAGGAGCCCAGGGCCGCCCGGGTATGGCCGGCCCCGGCTTCGGCGGCATGCCGGGCTCGCCCGGCGGTGGCGGGCGCGGCATCGGCGCGGGCGGTCGGCGCCTGGCATCGGAGGCCGGTGGCGTCGTCGGCGGCAGCACGCCGAACGGCGGTCGCGCCTTCACACAGGGCGGTACGGGCTTGGTCCGTAACCCGGGAGACCGGAAGGCCTCGCGAGGCAAGCGCCCCGACTACTTGGTCGAGGACGAGGAATCATGGTCGTCCGATGACGAGCAGCGAAACGTGCCCCCCGTCATCGGCTGACTCCTGGAAGGAAGAAGGCAGTTCATGCGCAGAGGTACCCGCCTTGCACGTAACGCACGATCGGTTGCGCTGCACTGCGCTGCGGCCCTCTTCCTTCTGGCATCCACTGCGATGCCTGCTCATGCCGACACAGTCAGAGAACGGCAGTGGCATCTCGATGGGATGCACGCCGAAGAGATGTGGCGGACAAGTGACGGCTCCGGTATGACCGTGGCAGTGCTTGATACTGGGGTGGATGCAGGTCTTCCAGACCTCCGTGGACAGGTGCTTTCGGGAAAGGACTTCTCCGAGTCTGCTGCTCCAGAGGGAGATCCTGGACATGGAACCGGCATGGCAGTGTTGATCGCTGGTACGGGGAAGGGGCTTGGTGGCACCGGCGCAATGGGGCTCGCTCCAGGTGCCAAGATTCTTCCCGTGCGAGTCAATGATCCGATCGGCTCCGACCGTAGCCTGGCTCGTGCCATCCGATTCGCAGCGGACTCCAACGCCAAGATCATCAACATCTCGTTGGGATATGCCTGGGAGGGCAAGGATCAAGCGGAGGCTCTTGACTACGCAATTGCCAAGGGAAAGTTGGTCTTCGCGAGCGCCGGCAACGATGGGCAAAAGGGCAACCAGGTAGAATATCCGGCCGCCCATAAGGGAGTAGTAGGCGTAGGAGCGATTGACAGGAACGCGAAGGTGACCGACGAGTCCCAGCGCGGAAACCAAGTGGTCCTGGCCGCCCCGGGTGACGACATGTACACCACGAGCAGGCAAGGCACCGGCATCCGCCGCAGCCACGGCACCAGCGACGCCTCAGCCCTCGCCTCTGCCTCCGCCGCCCTCCTCTGGTCCGCCCACCCCGACTGGACCGCGAACCAGGTCCTCCGCGTCCTCATCAACACGGCCGGCGGCCCCAAGAGCGGCGAGAAGCGCAGCGACGACCTCGGCTACGGCGTGGTCCGCCCCCGCGTTGCCCTCAATAACCCTGGCGACCCGGGTCCGGCTGATATCAACCCGCTTACAAAGACGGATAGTTCCACGTCGGCGTCCAAGCCATCCTCGCAGCCGTTGAATCCAAAGCATGAAAGCAGCGCTCCGAAGGAACACGCTCGGGAGGGCGTCGTCCAGCGCAACGATGATGGCGGCGCCAGCACCACGACATGGGTCCTGCTAGGCGCTGGTGCAGTGGTTGTCGTCGCGGCAGCAGTCGGCGTTCCACTAGTTGTCGCCCGTCGCCGTCGCGACACAACGGGGATCGGCTCGTAGCCGGAGCTCGCATATCCTCAACTAGCCTTCAAAGTGGCCTAGTTCTCACGCCGCATGAGTACCCGTACTCATGCGGCGTGAGGTACCTTGCGGTATGGATGTGACCGATAGTCATCAAGTCGGCGCGAACAGTGGGTGGCGTTGCTTGATGCCCCTACTGATGCAAGGCATGAGAAGGAAGAGGGGCGAGCAGTGAGTGACTGTGTATCGGTCTCGCCTAGCAGTGTTGAGGCCGAAGATCCGGCCGAAGAGTTTGCCACCTGAGTGATTTCCGTGCTGTACACACCCCACCGGCGCTCGGCAACCGGGAGCGACGTGCGGAGTTAGGCCACTGACCACGGATGCTCAGAAGGGGAGGGGATATGTCTGACGGAGACTTCGGCAAGTTGAGGACGAACGAGCCGGGCAAGGAGGCTGCTGCCAAGGCCCTTGCGGGAGACATTCAGCCTGGTACTGATGTAGCGGCCACGAAAGCGGACGAGGCAAACGGAAAGGCCGTGTCGGACCTTCGAGGGTGGGCCACTGGCGCCGGCCTGAAGGACGTACAGGATGAGTGGGGGCGGCAGGTGAAGGCGCTCCAAGGGCGGCTTGCCGCGGACAGGTCCGCGCTCCAGCAGGCTCTGAAGGGGTTTATCGGGTACGAGCACCGGACCGCTTCCATTCTTGACAGGTTCCAGATTGAAACCAATCGGGGCGAGAAGTAGAGGAGACCCTGCCGTCATGCTGACGTATCAGGATGTGGTCACTGCGAAACTCGAATCGCTCTCCTCGGCCGCCGCCAAGTGGGATGAGATGGCTGGCGCGTTCAATAGAGTCGAGTCTGTCTACAAGGGAAAGGTGCTGTCTGTAGCGAAAGACGGCGTGTGGGTCGGAACAGCTGCTTCTGGTGCGTCTTATCGCTTTACGGGTACTCAAGCCGAGCTTGCCGCCGCCCAGACCCAGGCCAAAGCGATCGCCTCTCTGCTGAGGGATGCGCACTCCCAGCTCACCACCTTGGTGCAGCGAGTCAAGGGCCTTGTCGCCGATGCCCAGAAGGAGGGCATGCACATCGACAGCGGAGGTAGAGCCACTTTCGACTTCAGTAAGGTCAAAGCCACGCGCAACGACCCTGACTATCAGGAGTTCCGTCGCAAGTGCCTTGAGGCGGAAACCTCATGGACGGAATCCATAAAGAAGGCCGTGCAGGCGGTAGATGACGCGGACCAGGGCGCTAAGTATGCCCTGCGTACAGCAGCAGGCGTCAGAACGGCAGACCAAACCCTTCACAACTTCAATGCCCGTGCTGTCGGCGACATCGAGATCTACGAAGCGGAGGAGGCGGAGGCGTACGCGAAACGACTCCTCCGCGGCGGGAAGCTGAGCGCGGCGGAGCGGGCCGAGTTGACCCGGCTGTACCGGGACAATGCAAATGACCAGGTGTTCAGCCGAACCATGCTGGACTCGCTCGGCCCCGAGGACACCATCAAGGTTGCGAACAAGTTCAACGATCTTGCGTACTTCGATGATACGGGCAACAAGCAGGACTATCTGGCGATGGAGAAGGGGCTGGCCAACACTATCAATGGCGCCACACGCATACCGAACTTCAAGGATGCCGACGGCAAGCGGATCCCGTATGGGAGCAAGGCGTACCGGGATGCCTATGTCAAGTGGGCAAAGACTAAGGATGCAGAGTTCTACAACAACTGGCGTGAAGGGCTGAGGAAGGCTGGCATCGAGAAATACGACCTCGAAGTTGCCGCGAACCAAGGGAACGGCGCCAAGTCGCGTGACCAACAAGTTCGTGGCTACCAGAGCTTGATCACTCTTATGAGGCAAGGTGACCCTGCTGCTCCACAGTTTCTCGCCGACGTTACTGACGACATGATCGCAGCGGAGAAGAAGGACAAGGATATCTGGGACCTGTACGGGGATTTCCATGGCAAGAAGAACGGCTGGTTTGCCAACGATCCCGTGGATGGCGCCCTTGAGATGATGAGCCGCGATCCGAAGGCGGCTACTGCATATCTCGACCCCGGAGCAGAAGGAAAAGATCCCGCCCATCGCAACAACGACCGTCTCCACTACCTCCTAAAAGAGCGGGACTGGAAGTTCGTCAATAACGAGGTCAAACTGCATGGAGATGCCGCGTATGGCGGCAACTCCTGGCATGATGCCAGTGACACCGAGGGCTCGGATAGCCGGAAGGGGCTGGGCGCAGCCATCGAGGCTGCGGCAACTGGTTCGCCTTCCGGTAGCGAGCGGAACAGTGACGGGAAGCACACTGTCGGCCAAGCGCGTGTCCTGGAGGACACGATTGCAATGCTCGACGAGGAGAATGGTGGGGATTCGGTGCACAAGAACCTGCAAACTCCGCTCGCCCGCACTCTTGCCGATTACGCACCCGATACCCATAAAATTCTCAGTGACCGAAAAGAGGATATGGAGGGAGTTGGTCACATTGAGTCCAAAAAGGGTTCGGTAATAAGGGTTCTCCGCGGAGTCTCGGATTCTCCAGAAAACTTTGCAATGCTGTACGAGGCGGAGAGGGCTCAAGCAGCGCAATATCTGACTGAGGCGGAGTCTCGGCGAGGATCTGTGGCCTGGGCGACTCATGCGCACAGCGCTGGAGCAGGAATTGGTGTCTTCAATGCTATTGGCGCCGATATAATTCTCGACGATCGTGACGCCCGGAAGGGTTGGGCCGATGATGTGGCAAAGTACGCATATCATGGCGTGGGGACTCCGCTAACGCCTGTGCCTGTAATAGGTGACGCTGCCCAGCGCATCGTGGATGCGGCTACGTATGAGTGGGCAAACGATATGAAGAATCAGGCGGACGAGGCTGCGAAGAACGGTTCCATAAAAGAACTGGAATCCAAGAGCCAGGACCTCCATGAGTTGATCAAGTACTGGGCAGAAGGGAGAAATCTCAAGGCGACAGACCCTTATGTCTACAATATGCATGATGAGGCGGTGCAACAGTATGATTCTGCCCGCTCGACGGCGTTCACAGATCTCAAGAGGAACCTCTGATTATGAGAAGCAGCCGTCCTTGGTGGCAGCGTAGAACTGTAATCATCGTTTCTGCACTCACTGTGCTTGTGGTGCTGAGTGGTGCAGGGCTGTATTTCTCCGGAGCGTACGACAACTGGCAAGACGAACGTTCGCTTTCTACTGCCTGCGATGGGATGCTCGACCACTCCGAGGTGAAAAGCCTGCTGGAGGTTGAACGGCCGCGTACGCTGCTTTCTTCCTCTTCGTACTGCAGCGTGGTCGACCCTGGGAAGGGTAAAAATTACCTCGGTGTCGACATCTTGCGTGGAGAGAGGGTTCATGATCTGCTGATTTCGGAGGATGAAGCGATCTATAGGCCTCCAGCTACAACTCCGGTAGGAAGTGGCTGGGCTGCCTTTATCGCGGTTAGTGGAAGAATCACCTATGCCAATGCATACCTGAGCTGTGGAAGTGGCGCGGATGGGGACATCGTGGTCAGTGCGAAGGTCCACCAGGCTCGCACTTCTGCGCCCCTGAGCAGTGACCGGAGAGCCAAACTGGCACGTACGGCGACCGCCACTCTCAGTAATGCTGCTGAAAAGTGGGGGTGCACAGGAAAGCCGCATGGCGGAAATATTGACCGCGTGCCTAGTGATTCTACGAAGGTGCTTAAGCGGGTGGGCGAGGCCGTAGGCACGTGCAAGGGCATAGAGGCGGCGTCGTATGAGAGTGCCGTCAACGACACTGCCCCCGTCGAAGTCTGTGTCCTGGCCGACGGCGCCGGCAAGGAAAAGTTCAGAATCGGAGCCTACTACGGTCCGTATGAGAAAAGTGCACGGGCTAAATATCGTTCCTCCCGTGCAAGGAAGGGCGTTGAGGTACGGGGCCGTTGGGCTGCAGCAACCTGTCCTTCTGGCGAAGCTTTGTACGTCATCGAACGAGGGTATGTTGGAGGTAGGGAGGCCAAACCGGATCCAGCGCTGGAGGAGCAGGCGCTCAAGAAGTTCGCTGCGAACTCGGCCAAGCGGCATGGCTGTTCGCCGCCGACGGGGGCGTAGTGATGGGTCGCTTCTGGGACAAGTTCAGGGGCACGCAGTACCCGGACCGCGGTGCCGTGCCGCTGCCCGCCACGGACCTCCGGGCGGCGTTGCTCGCGCTCAACGGCTCGGACGTGCCGTTCGTTGTGCGCGATGCCCAGCCTGCGGAGCAGGCAGACTTGGTGGCGGAGTGGCGGATTGCGGAACCTGCGTGGCAAGCCTTCTTCGTGCGGAGCCAGTTGGACCGGCAGATTCGGATTCGGATGCGCCTGGTCCCGGGAAAGCGCGAAGTGCGCGCCCTCGATGAGCAGTGGGAGGTGACATGGATCGGGAATACGTCCAAGGTTCCTACATTGGGCCAGTACAGCCGTGGATCGACCACAACGATCTCCAAGCGGTGGACGTATGAGCGGGGCCCGACGGTCGCCGGCGATGGGTCGAGACATTTAGCTTTGACTCGCGGGGGATGAAGAACCCCTTGCGGAACACGGTCCTTGGCTCGGGGTGGATCTGGCACGGAGGGGTTCTCAATCTGTGACTCGCCACTTCACGCGCACCACCGTTCACCGTGCCGCCCCAGTATCGTTTTGCGGACGCTGAATGGGCATGTCCGCTCCGGCCGCTGATCCATTTCATGAAAGAAGCGGGCCGGAGTCTCGATTTGAGGTGGGTACGCGGATAGCGGAGGATTCAACACCTGCAGGATGTGCTCGGCGTCTGGGACTCAAAGCAGGTGGTCGAGTTCGCCTCTTTTGGCGGCCTCGACCAGGTTGCGCAGGCCCTCGGGGGTTGTGCTGATGACCTCGTGGGGGCGGGCGGTCTCGCGGAGTATTCGGGTGCCCTCGGAAG
Source organism: Streptomyces sp. AV19 (assembly GCF_015999245.1). Classification (GTDB taxonomy): domain Bacteria; phylum Actinomycetota; class Actinomycetes; order Streptomycetales; family Streptomycetaceae; genus Streptomyces. The sequence goes on from NZ_JAEAMR010000003.1 coordinate 152,889, forward strand.
AGAGGCCTATCTGGAGGCAGGCGTTGCCACCGCCGACGCAGTATGGCTCGTGCCAGGTGATCTCGGACATGGGTTGGGTCTCCTCATAGTTCCTTGGCGATCTTGTGGATCAGGTCGCGCGACTCGCTGGGTGAGAGGGATTTGCGCTCCGTGCGGTCGAAGAGCCCCCGGTAGTCGTCCAACTCGGGCTCCGAGGTGAGGAACACCGTCGCGTGTGCCGAGTCGAGCTGCACGGTGTCGAGTCTCGGAACCGGTCCGTGGGCGTAGAAGACCAGTTGACCCGATCCTGGGATCCCACCAGCGGTGAAGGGCACGACTCGCACGGTGATGTGGGTGTGCTCGGTGGCGGACAGAAGGTGGTCGAGTTGGGCCGCAGCGACCTTTCGACCGCCGAACTGCATGCGCAGAGCAGCTTCGTGGAGGACGGCCTCGAGCTTCGGCGGATGGTCCCCGTACAGGATGGCCTGGCGCTGCATACGGTGGGTGATCCTGACCTCCTTCTCCCGCTCGGGGAGGGGAGTTACCGCCTCGTCGAAAATCGCTCGGGCGTGGGCCTCGGCTTGAAGAAGGCCCGGGATGTGGATGCTGGACGAGATGCGCATGCGCTGCGTGCTGTGTTCGAGTTCGGTGATGTCGAGGTAGCCGGGTGGGAGCAAGTCCCGGTATTCCTCCCACCAGTGCTTCTCCCGCTCGTCGGCCATGGCCAGCAGGGCGTTGACGTACGCGTCGTCCGTGCAGCCGTAGGTGTGGGTAAGGGTACGAAGGCGGCCGGGGGTGATTCCCACGCGCCCGGCCTCCAGGTGGCTGACCTGGTAGGACTTCATCTTCACGGCTGTGCCCGCCTCTTGGGCGCTCATGCCGGCTCTCTCGCGCAGTCTGCGCAGCTCCGTACCCAGGCGTCGTTGCCGCTGGGTCGGATGGCTCCTTGACGGCATGTGTCCCTCCTTGCACTCCGCGCGAAGCGAAGCATGCCGTTTGTGGCGGTGTAGGTCCACCGACAGGGTTGTCTTTCTGGACAAGGTTGTCTGCGAGACCGTGGCGGGTCTACCTTCGGTGTCGCTCAGCTCACACGCCGCAGCGTCGGAAGTGCACCGCGTGAGCATGCCCGCCTTCCCCGGGACGGGTGTGTCCGCGCCCAGGGAGGCGAGCCACCGGTGGCTGCGTGCGAGGGCTTCATCCCCCCACATCTCTCGTGTGCTTGGAGTGATCGCGCATGCTCAGCGACTCCGTATCGACATCGACGCCATGTCTGCCCGACGGGCCGCCCACGGGCTGCCTCCCGCCGTCCCTCGCCGACCTCGACTACTCCTTCGGGCTGCCGGGCGGGCCGTACGCGCTGTCCCTGGCACGGGAGTTGGTCCGGCGGCTGCTCGATGAGCACGGGCTGTCCGACATGGCCGAGCTCGGGGTGTTCGCCGCGTCCGAGATGCTCGGTAACTGCCATCTGTTCAGCGGCAATCGGGAGACCGATCTGTCCCTGCGGTGGCGCTTCGGGGTGTTGCGGTTGACGGTGTTCGACCGGCATCCGCTGCACGCGGAGGGGCTGGGCAGAGTGTGTCTCGCGCGGCGGCGGGTCGCGTTGTCCACGCTCGATGCGGTTGTCGACGCCTGCGGCGGGATCTGTCGGCTGGAGGACGCGCGTCAGCCGTTGGTGGGGAGCAAGGTGTGGGTGGTGTTCTCGCGGGAGGCGGCGAGGCGGTATGCCGAGTGCTGACGGTCGTGTCCCGCCGGGTGCGGATGCGGGCGATCCGGGTGTGCGCGGCGGTGTGACTGCCAGGCCGTCACGACCAGAATGCCCGCAATTCACGGAGCGACGACCGCATGGGCATCACATTGCGCTCAGCCCTCTGCCACCGGGCGTGTCACCGGGCATTTCGTACCCGTAGGCCGCCCGCACGGACACTCCGCCCCACCGCCGCCGGCCGATGGCCGGAACGGGCGTTGTCGGCGGGCGGAATGCCTGCCACCGTTCCCTCGCAAGCCGGATGCTCCTCCCGGCACACTCTCCCTTGGAGGCGTCATGACGACCGTCTCGGGCACGCACGTGAGCATCGTTTCGCAGCAACTTCTGCCGGCGGGAAGTTCCGTCGTCGTCTCGGCCCGGCTGTCCGTCGGCATCGGCCTGCCGGAGGAGGCCGTCGACCTCACGGGCGAACTGCGGCGGCTTGCCGACCAGGCGGGCGTCGGCGAGGGCACGCTGCACATCTACTGCGGGCACACCACCTGCGGACTTGTCGTCAACGAGAACGAGGGCGGCCTGCTGGCCGACATGAAGGCCGCGCTCGCCCGCTTCGCTCCGCACAGCGGCACCCACTACTACGCCCACGACAAGCAGCGCACCCCGGCCGAGCGCGCGCTCCACGGTCAGCGCGACAACGGTCACTCGCATCTGCGCGCACTGATCGCCACTCACCCCGAGCTGAGCATCCCGATCACGGAGGGGGAGCTGTACCTGGGCCGGTGGCAGTCCGTCCTGCTGGCGGAGTTCGACGGGCCGCGCACACGGGAGTTGCTCGTCCGCGTCCACAGGGCGTGAGACTGCCGGGCTGATGCGGAGTCAGGGTGTCCGTTTCGCCTGACACGCCCCGTCGCCCGGAACACCCGATGTGCACGGTCTGCGGCATCTGACGTTCGCTAACCTGTGCATCGATTGGGTGTTTCTTTTGACTGCATGAGGGCGTGATGTCGGTGCGCTTCGGCGAGGCTGCCTCTGAGGCGGAACGCTCGGTTTCCGAGTGCCTGGACATTCTCGCCGTCCCGGGGGCGCCGCGGCCGGACGAGGCGCTCGTACGGGAGCTGTACGCGCACTCCAGCCGGATCCTCGACGCCCTGGCGCTGCGCCGGCGCGTGGGGCGGGCCGACGACGTGGCGTCCGTCGTCTGCCCGGAGTGCCGGCCGTGGGGGTTCACGGAGTCGGCGTGCGCCGTGGCGCACCAGTGGTTCATCGACCGGGTGCGGGACGCTGCCCTGCCGGAGGCGCTGCTGCGGCTGGGGGCGTGGTTCGAGGCCGATGGCTGGGTGCCGTTCGACGACGCCGAGGGATCGCTGGTGCTGGCGGCGGCGCGGAGTACGGAGCGGTACCGGGCCGGTGTCGCCATGGTGCCCGGGGAGCGGCGGCTGCTGGTGCGGGTGATCTCGCCCTGTACGCGGGTGGACGTCTGATCGGGGCGGACGTCCGATCGGCCGGGAGGCGGCTCAGCTGGGCGGCGTCGCGATCGAGCTCGTCACCATCCACGTGACCACCAGCATCGCCATGGCCAGCAACCACGCGAGCCGCGCCGTCTCCCGCCGCGAGACCAGCCCCCACGTACCCAGCGGCGCCGCCACCAGCGCCGTCCCGAGCGGGATGTAGACCACCAACTGCTGCCCGGCCGCGGTGCAGATCAGCTCGGTGTCCGCCGGGCCGCAGGGGTCGCTCGCCATCGCCATCAGGGGCGCGAAGAGGAACGTCGCCCCGGCGAAGAGCCAGAGCACCAGGCCGCCTATGGCCTTCAGGCAGTTGGGGACGGCCTTGTCGTAGTGCGTGCGGGCGTCGGCTGCTGTCATGTCCGCAACGCTAGGCGGCGGGGGCGGGCCCGGACATCCGTGCGGATACGTGTCCGTCCGGGCCCGGCGTCTGAGTACGGGTACTCAGCGCATCCCCCGCCACAGCTCCACCAACGCGCACACCCCGCCCACCACGCCCGTCGCCGCCGCGACCACCCGGCGCCGCAGCAGCCGGTAGCGCGCCTCGTACTCCTCGCGGAGTTCGACGCAGCGGACGGCGACGCGGCGGGTCATCGTGCGGGAGGCTTCGGCGCGGGTGCGGGTGTACTCGCGCTCCAGGTCCTCGCGTTCGGCCGTGGTGAGCCAGGGGAGGCGGTCGCAGAGAGCGGCCGCCTCGTGCCGGGCGGTGTCGTGTTCGGCCTGCCAGTAGAGGTAGCCGTCGAGTTGGCGGAGGCCCGCCTCGGCGGTGTCGGCCGGGTTGCCGTGCTCCATGGGATCAGTGCTCCAGAACGCCCTTCTCGGTGGCGATTTCACGCTCGTGCTCGGTGTACTCGGGGTGATGGAGGTCGAAGGCCGGGGCCTCCGAGCGGATTCTGGGCAGGGTGAGGAAGTTGTGGCGCGGCGGTGGGCAGGAGGTGGCCCATTCCAGGGAACGGCCGAAGCCCCAGGGGTCGTCGACGCTTACCTGCTTGCCGTATTTGGCCGTCTTCCAGATGTTGTAGAAGAACGGGAGCATGGACATGCCGAGCAGCAGGGAGAAGATGGTGGAGAAGGTGTTGAGCCAGGTGAAGCCGTCGGCCGCCAGGTAGTCGGCGTACCGGCGGGGCATGCCCTCGGCGCCCAGCCAGTGCTGGACGAGGAATGTGCCGTGGAAGCCGATGAACAGCGTCCAGAAGGTGAGCTTGCCCAGGCGCTCGTCGAGCAGCTTCCCGGTGAACTTGGGCCACCAGAAGTGGAATCCGGCGAACATGGCGAAGACGACCGTCCCGAACACCACGTAGTGGAAGTGGGCTACCACGAAGTACGAGTCGGAGACGTGGAAGTCCAGTGGCGGTGACGCCAGGAGGATGCCGGTGAGGCCGCCGAAGAGGAACGTCACCAGGAAGCCGGTGGCCCACAGCATCGGTGTCTCGAAGGACAGCGACCCCTGCCACATCGTGCCGATCCAGTTGAAGAACTTCACTCCCGTCGGAACGGCGATGAGGAAGGTCATGAAGGAGAAGAAGGGGAGAAGGACGCCGCCGGTGACGAACATGTGGTGGGCCCAGACGGTCACCGAGAGTCCCGCGATGGAGATGGTCGCCGCGATCAGTCCCCAGTAGCCGAACAGCGGTTTGCGGGAGAAGACCGGAACGACCTCGGAGATGATGCCGAAGAACGGCAGGGCGATGATGTACACCTCGGGGTGGCCGAAGAACCAGAAGAGGTGCTGCCACAGCAGTGCGCCGCCGTTGGCCGGGTCGTAGATGTGGGCCCCGAACTTCCGGTCCGCCTCCAGCGCCAGCAGCGCGGCCGCCAGCACCGGGAAGGCCAGCAGGACCAGCACACCGGTGAGGAGGACGGTCCAGCAGAACATCGGCATGCGGAACATGGTCATGCCGGGGGCGCGCATGCAGATGATGGTGGTGATGAAGTTGACCGAGCCGAGGATCGTGCCGAAGCCGGAGAAGACCAGGCCCATGATCCACAGGTCGGCGCCGACGCTCGGGGTGTGGGAGGCGTCCGACAGCGGCGTGTAGGCGAACCATCCGAAGTCGGGCGACCCCTGGTAGGTGAGGAAGCCGCTCGTCGCGATCAGGGAGCCGAGGAGGTACAGCCAGTAGGCGAAGGCGTTCAGCCGGGGGAAGGCCACGTCGGGGGCGCCGATCTGGAGCGGCATGAGCCAGTTGGCGAATCCGGCGAACAGCGGCGTCGCGAACATCAGCAGCATGATCGTGCCGTGCATGGTGAACGCCTGGTTGAACTGCTCGGTCGACAGGATCTGAAGGCCGGGCCGGGCCAGCTCCGCCCGCATCACCAGGGCGAGCAGGCCCCCGATCATGAAGAAGCCGAAGGATGTGGCGAGGTAGAGCGTGCCGATCGACTTGTGGTCGGTGGTGGTGAGCCACTTCACCACGACACTTCCGGGGCGGTTCGCGCGGACCGGCAGCTCGTCATCGGGGGATCCGGTCGACGGCTCGGTGAGGTGGCTGGGGGGAGGGGGAGGTGGCGAGGTTCCCACGGGGACTCCAGTCGGCGTGTAGGGGCGTCGCTTTCGCGAGCCTGTGCGCGGTGGAGCGGGCCGGCAAGCCGACGCACCGGCGGGCCGTGGGCCGCCACCCGGATGGCGGGGCGGCTCCCGTCGGCGGGGGGACGCGTGGCCGGCGTTCGGCGGACGGTTCGGCGGGGAGGCGGACGTATGCCCTCGTCCGCGCCGGGGCCTGGGACTGTCACCGGCGCCGCCGTCAACTGCCGCCCGGATGAGCCCGGTTGATACGGGCGGGGCGGATGCGGGATCAGAGGCCGTGACCGGAATCGAACCGGCGTAACTCGCTTTGCAGGCGAGCCCCTCAACCACTCGGGCACACGGCCAAGTTGTGCCAAGTTTTGCTGTTGCTCATGACCATAGGCGGGCGTCGGCAGCCCGTTCAACGGTTCACCGGGGAGTGCCACATGACCGACATGCCCCGTTCACGGGACTCGTGACGCCAGGAACTCCTCCACCACCGGCCGGAACATCTCCGGTTCGTCCACCCACGGGTAGTGCCCCACCCCGTACAGCGGCCGGACCGTCGCCCGCGGGAAGGACGCCGCGACGAGCTCGCCCGCGCGCATGCCCGTGACCGCGTCGCGGTCGCCCGTGACGACGAGGACGGGGCAGGTCACGGCGCGCAGGTGGTCGAGGAGGGCCAGGCGGGCCGGGTCGTCGACGCCCTGCCAGAAGGCGATGCGGGGGACGGGGTGGAGCTGGTGGTCCTCGGTGGCGGCGTGGGCCTGCTGCGGGGCGTCCCAGCGGGCGTACGCGAGGGGGGCCGCGCGGCGCAGGAGGGCGCGGGCCTCGGCGAAGTCGTGGGTGTCGGTGAGGGAGTGGGCGGCGACATAGGCGTCCACCCACCAGTCCTCGTCCGCGCGGGACTCGAAGATCTCCTCGGCGTCGCCGGGGAGTTCGCCCTGGAGGCGGGAGCCGGGGGTGGCGAGGACGAGGTGGGTCAGCCGGTGCGGGTAGAGCGCGGCGTATGCCTGGGCCGTGGCGCAGGCGGCGTCGTGGGCGAGGAGGGCGAAGCGGTCGAGGCCGAGGTGGGCGCGGAGGGCCTCGGCGTCCTCCGCGAGGGCGGGGAAGGCGTAGCCGGACGGGTCGGGGGCGGGCGGGGAGGCGCCCGTACCGCGGCCGTCGGGGACGACGAGGGGGTGGCGGGCGTCGAGTCCGCCCAGGTCGCCGAGGTAGGCGGCGTCGCGTCCGGGGCCGCCGGCGAGGCAGATCACGGGCCGGCCGCCGGCGTCCGGCTCGCGCGCCTCCAGCACGCGGTAGGCCAGTTCGGCGCCGTCGTAGGAGGTGTAGCGCGATGTGACGTGTGGGGTGTTCGGCGGCATATGTCCACCATGCCTTATTCGTTCGGTGATCCAGAAGCAACCCATCAGGGAACTCCCGCCTGCCCCAAAATCCGCTTATGATTCCGGTGTGTTCGACTCGCGGCACATCAAGACGTTCCACGCGGTGGTGGCGGCCGGTTCGTACTCCGCGGCCGCCCGCGCGCTCGGATACACCCAGCCCGCGATCACCCAGCAGATGAAGGCCCTGGAACGGGCCGTGGGCACACCGCTGTTCACCCGGGTCGGCCGCCGGATGCGGCTGACCGAGGCCGGGGAGGCGCTCGCCCGGCACGCCGAGACGATCCTCGACTCGCTCAGCGTGGCCCAGCAGCAGATGAGTTCGCTGACCAGACTCCGCTCCGGCCGGGTGCGGATGTGCGCGTTCCCCAGCGCGGGCGCCACCCTCGTCCCCGAGGCGCTGGCCCGGCTCGCGGCCGACCATCCCGGCGTGCGGGTCGAGCTGCTGGAGGGCGAGCCGCCGGAGTCGCTGCGCAGGCTGGAGCGCGGCGAGTTCGACATCGCGCTCGCCTTCACCTACCCCGGGCTGCACGACGAGGTCCCGGACGACCTCGTCGAAATACCGCTGCTGGAGGACCAGCTGACGGTCCTGATGCCCGCCGGGCACCCGCTCGCCCGCCGCCGCGCCGTGGCCCTGACCGACCTCGCCGAGGAGCGCTGGATCGCCGGCTGCCTGCGCTGCCGCACCAACTTCCTGCACGAGTGCACCCAGGTCGGCTTCGCGCCCGACATAGCGTTCACCACGGACGACATCCTGGTCGTGCAGTCGCTCGTCGCGGAGGGGCTGGGGGTGGCGATGATGCCGGGGCTGGTGCTGTCGTTCCTGCGCCACGACCGGATCACCGGCCGGCCGCTCGATCCGGCGTCCAGCCGCCAGGTCTCGGCGTACGTGCTCCGCGACCACCTGCGCGTCCCGGCCACCGCCCTCGTCCTGGACGAGCTCAAGGCCGCGGCGCGGCGGCGCGGCGGCGGTTCGAACAAACCATAAGCGGCAGTTGGCGACCGGCCAACGAACTGTCGTTGGACGTGATCGTTCCCCGGCTCGACGCTGCCCGTATGACGACCCCCATGACGACCCCGACCCCTACGACGGCGCCCGCCGCGCCCCCGGTCACCGCCCGCCTCCGCGGGCTCGTCGACGACATCAGGGAGGCGGTGGACCGCGGTCTGCCGCCCGACACGACCGCCCGCCTCGTCGGCGAACTGCTCGCCGGCCACCTCGGCGCCCCCGACCTGCTCACCGACGAGCAGCGGGCCGGCGACCCCGACCACTACCGCCAGCACGTCCTGCACGCCGAGGAGGACGGCGGCTTCTCCGTCGTGGCGCTCGTCTGGCTGCCCGGCCAGGGGACGCCGATCCACGACCACGTCTCGTGGTGCGTGACGGGCGTGCACGAGGGGACGGAGAGCGAGCGCCGCTACCGGCTGGTCCCCGGCGGCCCGAGCGCGCGGCTGGTGGCCGTCGAGGACGTGGCCAACCGGCAGGGCGAGGTCTGCGGCTTCGCGCCGCCCGGGGACATCCACCGGGTGCGCAACGCGTCCTCGTCCGCCGCGATTTCGATCCACGTCTACGGCGCGGACGTGGCGCGGCTGGGCACCAGCGTGCGGCGCGTCTACCGGCTGCCGGCCGACGAGCTGTGACGGGGGAGACGTCGGTGGCACTGGTCGAGGACCGGGCCAGGGCTCCCGAGGTGCCGCGGTCCGGCCCGCTGCCCGGCCTGGCCATGGCGGCCGCCGCGGTCGCCCTGGCCTGGGCGGTCCACCGGCTCGTCCCCGCCGTCCCGCTGCTCACCGCGGCGGTGGTGCTCGGCATCGCCGCCGCGCACCTGCCGGGCGTCCGGGACGGGGTGCGCGGCGTCGGACGGCCCGGGCTCACCCTCGCCGGGAAGCGGCTGATGCGCCTCGGCGTCGTCCTGCTGGGACTGCGGCTGAGCCTGGGCGACGTGCTGGGGATCGGCTGGGCGACCGTGGCGATGGTGCTGGTGACCGTCGTCGTGACCTTCCTCGGGACGCTCTGGCTCGGCCGCCGGCTCGGGCTGCGCGGCGACCAGCCGCTGCTGATCGCGACCGGCTACGCGATCTGCGGGGCGTCCGCGATCGGGGCGGTCGGCGAGGTCTCCGGCAGCGACGAGGAGGACACGGCGACGTCCGTGGCGCTGGTGACGCTCTGCGGCACGCTGGCGATCGCCGTCCTGCCGCTGCTGCACCACCCGCTCGGGCTGGACGACGGGCAGTTCGGCCGCTGGGTGGGGGCGGGGGTGCACGACGTCGGCCAGGTCGTGGCGGCCGCGCAGACGGCCGGGCCGACGGCGCTCGGCGAGGCGGTGCTGGTGAAGCTGATGCGGGTGGCGCTGCTGGCGCCGCTGGTGGCGGGGGTGGCGGTGGCGACGCGTCGCCGGCGGACGACGGGGACCGGTACCAGGACGACCGGTACCAAGGCGACCGGTACCAGGCGACCGCCGGTCGTGCCGCTCTTCGTCGCCGGCTTCCTGGCCATGGTGGCCGTGCGCAGCACCGGTGTGCTGCCCGGCGCGGTGCTGGACGGGGCGCAGCGCGTCCAGGAACTGCTGCTCGCGGCCGCGCTGTTCGGGCTGGGGAGCGCGGTGCACCTGCCCTCGCTGGTGCGCACCGGGGGACGCGTCGCGGCGCTCGGGCTGGGCGCGTGGGCGGTCATCGCGGGGGTGTCGTACGCCGGGGTGCTGGTGACGACGGCGTGACTGCCGTGTACGAGGGGTGTGACTGCTGTGACTGCTGTGACCCATGAGGTGTGACTTCCGGGCTAGGGCGAACGGCCGAGGACGCTCCGTTCCCCGGACAGACGCGCCGGAACCGCCTCCGTTCCTAGGCTCGCGGCATGACCAGTACTGACTCGATATCCGCGGCCTCCGAGGCCGCCACCGCGCCACCGGGGGAGGCCGGTGGCGTCCTGGGGAGCCGTTACCGCGCCCTGACCCTCGGCATCATCTCCGTCGTCTCGCTGATCGCGTTCGAGGCGAGCGCGATCACGACCGCCATGCCCTTCGCGGCCCGCGCGCTGGGCGGCGTCGGGCTGTACGCCTTCGCGTTCTCCGCCTACTTCACGGCCAGCCTGTTCTCCATGTCCGTCGCGGGGCAGTGGAGCGACCGCTCCGGGCCGCTGGGCCCGCTCTTCACCGGCATCGCCACCTTCGGCGCCGGCCTGGTGCTCGCCGGCTCCGCCCAGCAGATGTGGATGCTCGTGGCGGCCCGGGCGGTGCAGGGCCTGGGCGGCGGGTTCGTCGTGGTGTCGCTCTACGTCGTCGTGGGGCGCGCCTACCCCGAGCGCCTGCGGGCCAAGATCCTGGCGGCGTTCTCCGCCGCCTGGGTGGTGCCCGTCCTGGTCGGTCCCGTGATCGCCGGATCGGTGGCCGAACAGCTGAGCTGGCGCTGGGTCTTCCTGGCGATCCCGGTCCTGATCCTGCTGCCGCTCGCGGTCATGCTGCCCGCGCTGCGGACGCTGCCGCGCGCGGAGGCCGGGGGCGCTCCCGACCGCCGGCGGATCGCGCTCGCGCTGGCCGTCGCCGTCGGCGCCGGGCTGCTCCAGTACGCGGGCCAGGACCGCGAGTGGCTCGCCCTGGTGCCGGCGGTCGCGGGCCTCGCGCTGCTCGCCCCGTCCATCGCCCGGCTGCTGCCGAAGGGCACGTTCCGCGCCGTGCGCGGACTGCCGTCCGTGGTGCTGCTGCGGGGCGTCACGGTGGGCGCCTTCCTCGCCTCCGAGAGCTTCATCCCGCTGATGCTGGTGAGCGAGCGCGGCATGTCCGCGACGGCGGCCGGGCTCTCCCTCACCGGCGGCGGCCTCACCTGGAGCCTCGGCGCGTACACCCAGAGCCGGTCCCGGCTGGAGCCGTACCGGCAGCGGCTGATGTGCCTCGGCCTGGTGCTGATGGCCGTCGCCATCGCGATCGTGCCGCTGGTGCTGCTCGACGGGGCGCCGGTGTGGCTGGTCGCCGTCTCGTGGATCATCGCCGGCTACGGGATCGGGCTGAACGTCTCCAGCAGCGCCGTGCTCGCGCTGGAGCTGTCCCCGGCGGGGGAGGAGGGCGTCAGCTCGGCCGCCCTCCAGGTGTCCGAGGCACTGGGCAACATCGTGCTGGTCGGCGTCGCGGGCGTGCTCTTCGGCGCGTTCGGGGGCGGGACCGTCGGTGAGGGTGCCCACGGGGCGCCGGACGCCGCGGCGCCGCACTCCGCGTTCGGGGCCGTCTACGTCGCGATGGCGGCGGTGGCCCTGACGGGCGCGGTGGTCGCGACCCGGCTGCGGGCGAAGGGCCGGGTGCGCCTGGCATGAACCCGTCCCTCGAACCCGACAAGTGCGGCTCGCGCTGCCCTCCCCGGACCGTCGCGGGGGACCGCCCCGCACGGGCCGGACACGTACGACAGGGCGAGTGGCGGGACCGGAGTCCCGTCACTCGCCCTCTTGCATGGCGGGACCGGGACTCCCTCCGTCCGCCCCTTGGGTAGGCTGTCGCGGTTGTGTTTCCTCAAGGCCCCCGACCACCCCGACGGAGACCGTGACTACCACCACAGCCACCAATCACCACCTCTCGCCCGCCTTCCCAGGCCGGGCCCCCTGGGGTACCGCCAACAAGCTGCGCGCCTGGCAGCAGGGCGCCATGGACAGGTACGTCCAGACGCAGCCCCGCGACTTCCTGGCCGTCGCCACCCCCGGCGCCGGGAAGACCACGTTCGCGCTCACCCTCGCGTCCTGGCTGCTGCACCACCATGTCGTCCAGCAGGTGACCGTGGTCGCCCCGACCGAGCACCTGAAGAAGCAGTGGGCCGAGGCCGCCGCCCGCGTCGGCATCAAGCTCGACCCCGAGTACAGCGCGGGCCCGCTGGGCCGCGAGTACCACGGTGTCGCCGTCACGTACGCCGGAGTCGGCGTCCGCCCGATGCTGCACCGCAACCGCTGCGAGCAGCGCAAGACCCTCGTCATCCTCGACGAGATCCACCACGCCGGTGACTCACGCTCCTGGGGCGAGGCGTGCATGGAGGCGTTCGAGCCGGCCACCCGCCGCCTCTGCCTGACCGGCACGCCGTTCCGCTCCGACACCAACCCCATCCCGTTCGTCACCTACGAGGAGGGGAACGACGGGATCCGGCGGTCCTCCGCCGACTACACCTACGGCTACGGCAACGCGCTCGCCGACGGCGTCGTCCGCCCGGTGATCTTCCTCTCCTACAGCGGCAACATGCGCTGGCGCACCAAGGCCGGCGACGAGCTGGAGGCCCGGCTCGGCGAGCCGATGACCAAGGACGCGATCAGCCAGGCCTGGCGCACCGCGCTGGACCCGCGCGGCGACTGGATGCCCAACGTGCTGCGCGCCGCCGACCAGCGGCTGACCGAGGTGCGCAAGTCCATCCCGGACGCCGGCGCGCTCGTCATCGCCTCCGACCAGGACTCGGCGCGCGCCTACGCCAAGCTGATCCGCGAGATCACCGGCGAGGGCGCCACGGTCGTCCTCTCCGACGACTCGGGCGCGTCCGACCGCATCGACGAGTTCGCGCAGGGCGACTCGCGCTGGATGGTCGCCGTCCGCATGGTGTCCGAGGGCGTGGACGTGCCCCGGCTCGCGGTCGGGGTCTACGCGACGACGATCTCCACACCGCTGTTCTTCGCCCAGGCCGTCGGCCGCTTCGTGCGGTCGCGGCGCCGCGGCGAGACGGCGTCCGTCTTCGTGCCGACCATCCCGACGCTGCTGACCTTCGCCAACGAGATGGAGGTCGAGCGCGACCACGTCCTCGACCGGCCGAAGAAGGAGGGGGACGAGGAGGACCCCTACGCCGAGTCCGAGAAGGAGATGGACGAGGCCAACAGGGAGCAGGACGAGGACACCGGCGAGCAGGACATGCTGCCCTTCGAGGCGCTGGAGTCCGACGCGGTCTTCGACCGGGTGATGTACAACGGCGCCGAGTTCGGCATGCAGGCCCACCCCGGCAGCGAGGAGGAGCAGGACTACCTCGGCATCCCGGGCCTGCTGGAGCCCGAGCAGGTCCAGCTGCTGCTGCAGAAGCGCCAGGCCCGGCAGATCGCGCACAGCCGGCGCAAGCCGGACGAGCAGGCCGACCTGCTGGAGATGCCGGCCGAGCGGCGCCCGGTGGTGACGCACAAGGAGCTGCTGGAGCTGCGCAAGCAGCTCAACACGCTGGTCGGCGCGTACGCGCACCAGAGCGGCAAGCCGCACGGCGTGATCCACACCGAACTGCGCCGCACCTGCGGCGGCCCGCCGAGCGCGGAGGCGACGGCCGGGCAGCTGAGCGAACGGATCAAGAAGGTGCGGGAGTGGGCCACGCGCATGAAGTGAGCGCATGAGGTGATCCGTACGCGGGCGGCACGTGGATGGCACATGGACGGCGCATGGATACAGCCGAGTTGACCAGGTGTTCCTCAAATCCCCTGCGGGGCGCCCGGATTGTGGGCAGACTCTTCCGCTGAGCGGACCGGCTCGCTAGCGTGCCGGTCACGCACACGCCCCGTGGCAGCGCCGCCGCGGAGCGCGGCCGGTTGTACGTCTGTTTCACCGGCGGCCTCTCCTCACGCGCTGCCGGACGGGACCGGAGGCGCAATCCCACCACGACGAGAGCCCGCCTTTCATCGGAGGAGGGGGCGTCGTGACCGCGGAGACTTCGCAGACGCTCGACAGAGGACTGCGTGTCCTGAAACTGCTCGCCGACACCGACCACGGTCTGACCGTCACCGAGCTGGCCGCCCGGCTCGGCGTCAACCGGACCGTGGTCTACCGGCTGCTCGCCACGCTGGAGCAGCACGCGTTCGTCCGGCGCGACATGGGCGGCCGGGCCCGGGTGGGCCTGGGCGTCCTGCGGCTGGGCCGGCAGGTGCACCCGCTGGTGCGGGAGGCCGCCCTGCCCGCGCTGCGGGCGCTGGCCGAGGACGTGGGGGCCACCGCCCACCTGACGCTCGTCGACGGGGCGGAGGCGCTCGCCGTCGCCGTCGTCGAGCCGACCTGGACGGACTACCACGTGGCCTACCGCGCCGGATTCCGGCACCCGCTGGACCGGGGCGCCGCCGGCCGGGCGATACTCGCCGCCCGTGCGGGCGACGTCGACAACCCGGGCTACTCGCTCACCCACGGCGAACTGGAGGCCGGGGCGAGCGGCGCCGCGGCCCCGCTGCTCGGGGTGAGCGGGATCGAGGGCAGCGTGGGGGTGGTCATGCTCACCGACGCCGTTCCGCACCGGGTCGGGCCGCGGGTCGTCGAGGCGGCCAAGGAGGTGGCGGACGCGCTGAGGTGAGGGCCCGGGCCGGGGCGGCCGGGCACGGGGGACGGACGGTGAACTAGATTCGCAGCATGCGTTTCCCGTTCGTGTCCGAATGGTCCCCCCGTGCCCGGATCGTCGCCGTCTGCGCCGTGCCCGTCCTGGCCCTGCTCGGGACCGCTGCCTTCGCCCCCCTGCCGTTCTCCATCGCCCGGCCCGGCAGCACGGTGAACGTGCTCGGCGACCACCAGGGCAAACCGGTGATCTCGGTGAGCGGCGCGGAGACCCGCCGGACGAGCGGACAGCTGCGGATGTCCACGATCATCGCCACCGGTCCGCAGGCGGAGGTCGGGGCCGGCGCCGTGGCGAGCGACTGGTTCCGCACCGACCGGGCCGTCATGCCGCGCGACTCCGTCTTCCCGCCGGGCAAGACCGACAAGGAGACGGAGGAGCACAACGTCGCGGAGATGCGGAAGTCGCAGGACTCCGCGACCCGGGCCGCGCTGGACTATCTGCACCGCTCGCCGAAGGACGTCAAGGTCACGCTGCGCCTCGCGGACATCGGCGGGCCGAGCGCGGGCCTGATGTTCGCCCTCGGCATCGTCGACAAGATCGACGGCGACGGCCGGGGCGGCGACCTGACCGGCGGCCGGGCGATCGGCGGCACGGGCACGATCGAGCCGGACGGGACGGTCGGCCCGGTCGGCGGCGTCCCGCTGAAGGTCCAGGCGGAGGGGCGGGACGGGGCGGGCGTCTTCCTCGTGCCGAAGAAGCAGTGCGCGGAGGCGGAGGCGGAGTTGCCGAAGGGGATGCGGCTGGTTCCGGTCGTCGACCTGCGGGACGCGGTCGCGTCCCTGAAGGCACTGGCGTCGGGCGGGCGGGTGCCGAGCTGCTGACGCGGGGGTTTTGCCCCTCCCCGCCGTTTCTCCCCCAGAGGGGGTGCCCCAGTTTCTCGCGTGCTCCGCACGGGCGGGCAACGCGGCTGCGCCGCGTTCGTCCTCAATCGCCGGACGGGCTGGATTCCGCCGCCTCCCGCACCAGCGGGATGATCCGCAGCGGCACCGCGTTCTCCATCACGATCGCCGTCGACGCCCGCACGATCCCCTCGATGCCCACCACCTTGTCGATCACCCGCTGCAGATCCGCGTTGGAGCGGGCCACCAGCCGGCACAGCATGTCCCCGTGCCCGGTGATCGTGTGCAGTTCCAGCACCTCCGGGACGCCCGCCAGGTGGGTGCGGACGTCCGCGCCCTGCCCCTGGCGGATCTCCAGCGTGGCGAAGGCGGTCACCGGATAGCCCAGCGCCGCCGGGTCCACGTCCGGGCCGAAGCCCCGGATCACGCCCTGCGACTGGAGCCGGTCCAGGCGCGCCTGCGCCGTGCCGCGGGCCACGCCCAGGCGGCGGGACGCCTCCAGGACGCCGATCCTCGGCTCCCGTGCGAGCAGTTCGATGAGCCTGCCGTCCAAACGATCGATCGTCATGATCAGCTCCTCGTGGTCATCCTGTACAGATCGTCCGGGGTTACCGGCGGCCTGCTGTGCAGATTGCCCAGTCGATACGCAAACTATTGCGCACCTTGTGGATCGGCGAGACGCTGCGCGCATGACGCAGACCACAGATCACACCTTTGACACCGCTCGGCAGGCCGACCCCTTCCCGGTCAAGGGGATGGACGCGGTGGTCTTCGCCGTCGGCAACGCCAAGCAGGCGGCGCACTACTACTCCTCCGCCTTCGGCATGAAGCTGGTCGCGTACTCCGGACCGGAGAACGGCAGCCGGGAGACGGCGAGTTACGTCCTGGAGTCCGGTGGCGCCCGGTTCGTCCTCACCACCGTCATCAAGGCCACCAGCGAGCGCGGCCGCTTCCTGGCGCAGCACGTGGCCGAACACGGCGACGGCGCCGTGGACCTGGCCATCGAGGTGCCGGACGCGCGGGCCGCGTACGCCTACGCGGTGGAGCACGGCGCGCGGGGCATCGAGGAGCCGTACGAGCTGAAGGACGAGCACGGCACCGTCGTCCTCGCCTCCATCGCCACGTACGGCAAGACCCGTCACACGCTGGTCGAGCGCTCCGCCTACAGCGGCCCGTACCTGCCCGGCTACGTCGCCGCCGAACCGCTCCTCGCCCCGCCCGCGCAGCGCAACTTCCAGGCCATCGACCACTGTGTGGGCAACGTCGAACTCGGCCGGATGAACGAGTGGGTGGACTTTTACCACAAGGTCATGGGCTTCACGAACATGAAGGAGTTCGTGGGCGACGACATCGCCACCGAGTACTCCGCGCTGATGTCGAAGGTCGTGGCGGACGGCACCCGGAAGGTGAAGTTCCCGCTCAACGAGCCGGCCATCGCGAAGAAGAAGTCGCAGATCGACGAGTACCTGGAGTTCTACGGCGGCCCGGGCCTGCAGCACATCGCGCTGGCGACGAACGACATCGTCGCGACGGTGCGCCAGATGAAGGCGGCGGGCGTCCAGTTCCTGGACACGCCCGACTCCTACTACGACACCCTCGGCGAGTGGGCGGGCGAGACGCGCGTGCCCGTGGAGACGCTGCGGGAACTGAAGATCCTGGTGGACCGGGACGAGGACGGCTACCTGCTCCAGATCTTCACGAAGCCGGTGCAGGACCGGCCGACGGTGTTCTTCGAGATGATCGAGCGGCACGGGTCGATGGGCTTCGGGAAGGGGAATTTCAAGGCGCTGTTCGAGGCGATCGAGAGGGAGCAGGAGAAGCGGGGGAATCTGTAAGGGTTTTCCGCCCCTGCACCCGCCGGGGGCTTCGCCCCCTGGGCCCCGAAGCGCCCTTCGGGCGCTGTCCTCAAGCTCCCCGGAGGGGGCGGCCCCCAGACGGGCTGATTTGCGCGCCCGGGCACGAATTTCAGCCTGTCCGGCGTTTGAGGACGAACGCGGCGCAGCCGCGTTGCGGGCCGAGGGGCGGAGCCCCGGAAGAAACGGTGAAAGGGCGGGGAGGGGCACTCAGCCCGTCTGGGGGCCGCCCCCTCCGGGGAGTTTGAGGACAACCGCGCGGAGCGCGGTTGCGGGTCCGGGGCGGAGACCCGAAAGGGGTGAAGGGGCGCACCCCCTGCGGAAACGGCGAAATGAGGGTGCCCCCTCTGGGGGAGGGCCCGGGGCGATCTACCCCCGGGCAGACCCCGGTGGCATGGTGAACACATGGGCGACCTGATCCAGCTACTCCGCGAAGGACTCCCCGCCACCGCAGTCCTCACCGACCCGGACATCACCGCCTCCTACGCCAACGACATGGCGAGCTTCTGCGCCGCCGGCGCACCCGCCGCCGTCGTCCTGCCCCGCACCACGGAGCAGGTGCAGCACGTCATGCGCACCGCCACCGCACTGCGCGTCCCCGTCGTCCCGCAGGGAGCCCGCACCGGGCTCTCCGGCGCGGCCAACGCCACGGACGGCTGCATCGTCCTCTCCCTGGTCAAGATGGACCGGATCCTCGAGATCGACCCGGCCGAGCGCATCGCCGTCGTCGAGCCGGGCGTCGTCAACGCCGTCCTCTCCCGCGCCGTCGCCGAGCAGGGCCTCTACTACCCACCCGATCCCTCCAGTTGGGAACAGTGCACCATCGGCGGCAACATCGGCACCGCCTCCGGCGGCCTGTGCTGCGTCAAGTACGGCGTGACCGCCGAGTACGTCCTCGGCCTGGACGTCGTCCTCGCCGACGGCCGGCTGCTGACCACCGGCCGCCGCACCGCCAAGGGCGTGGCCGGCTACGACCTGACGCGGCTGTTCGTCGGCTCGGAGGGCAGCCTCGGCGTCGTCGTGCGGGCCGTCCTCGCGCTGAAGCCCGCGCCGCCCCGGCAGCTCGCGCTGGCGGCCGAGTTCCCGTCGGCGGCGGCCGCCTGCGAGGCGGTCCGCCGGATCATGGCCGGTGGCCACGCCCCGTCCCTCCTGGAGCTGATGGACCGCACGACGCTCCGCGCCGTCAACGCCCTGACCGGCATGGGACTCCCGGAGTCCACGGAGGCCCTGCTCCTGGCCGCCTTCGACACCCCCGACCCGGCCCCGCACCTGGCCGCCGTCGGCGAGCTGTGCACCGCCGCCGGAGCCACCGAGGTCGTCCCCGCCGACGACCCCGCCGAGTCCGAACTCCTGCTGCACGCACGGCGGATGGCGCTGCCCGCGCTGGAGGCCCTGCGCCCCGCCACGATGATCGACGACGTGTGCGTGCCCCGCTCCCGCCTCGCCGAACTCCTCGACGGCACCGCCGCCATCGCCGACAAGCACGGCCTGACCATCGGCGTCTGCGCCCACGCGGGCGACGGCAACACCCACCCCGTCGTCTGCTTCGACCCCGCCGACGAGGACGAGGCGAGCCGGGCCCGGGAGTCCTTCGACGAGATCATGGCCCTGGGCCTGGAGCTCGGCGGGACGATCACCGGGGAGCACGGGGTCGGCCTGCTGAAGAAGGACTGGCTGGCCAGGGAGGCCGGCCCGGTGGCGATGGAGCTGCAACGGGGGATCAAGGCGGTCTTCGACCCCCTGGGCCTGCTGAACCCCGGCAAGGTGCTGTGAGCGAAGGGGCTGTGACCCGGGGCGCCGGGGGACGTCCCCGGCGCCGCCCCCGCCCCCCCGCCCGGCCCCGCCCGACGCCCCCCGCAACTCCCGCAACCCCGCGTCCAGCGCCCGCCACTTCCCCTCCGCGCCCCCCGCCCCCAGTCGCAGCGTGCTCTCCAGCCACGTGCGCACCGCCCGGGCCGGTGCCTCCAGCAGCGACGGGCTGGTTTCGGGGCTCCGCCCCGGACCCCGTGTCGCGGCTTCGCCGCTCGTCCTCAAACTCCCCGGAGGGGGCAACCCCCAGACAGGCTGACAGCGCGCGCCCGAGCCGAAGTGCGCGCCCGAGCGGAAGTCTGCGCCCGAGCGGAAGTCTGCACCTGGACGGAAGTCTGCACCTGGACGGAAGCCGGCGCTTGGGCGGAAGTCTGCGCCGGGCTGGACATCCTGCGTGGGGCTGGTACATCCCGCGCGGGCACGAATCAGCCCGTCTGGGGTCGCCCCCTCCGGGGAGTTTGAGGGACAGCGCCCGGAGGGCGCTTCGGGGGTGCAGGGGGCGGAGCCCCCGCCTCGCCGCGCGGAGCGCGGTTTCAGGGGTCCAGGGGGCGAAGCCCCCGGTCAACGCGGCGCAGCCGCGATGGGGGTACCCCCTCTGGGGGAGGGCCCCGGGGCTTGCCCCGGAAGAAACGGTGAAAGGGCGGGCCGGGGGCAACGCAAAACCCCCGGGACCGACCAGCGGCCCCGGGGGTTCGACGCGAACGCGACGCGCGCGAGGATCAGCGCTTGGCCTTCGCAGAGGCCGGCTTGCCCTTGCCGCCGCCACCCTTGCGCTGGGCGGGAGCCTTGTCCTTCGGCGCGGCCGAGGAGGACTTCGCAGCAGCGGACACCTTCTTGGCCTCCGCCTTGGCAACCTCCTTCGCCGCCTCCGCGAACTCCGGATCCACCTCACGCCCCGGCGTCATCAGGTTGAACTTGGTGATCGCGAAGCGGAAGACCACGTAGTAGATCACCGCGAAGCACAGACCCACCAGCACCAGCAGCCACGGTTTGCTCGCGATGCCCAGGTTCAGCAGGAAGTCCACCGCACCGGCGGAGAAGCCGAAGCCGTCCTTCATGCCCAGCGCCCACGTCAGGGCCATCGAGACACCGGTCAGCACCGCGTGGATCGCGTACAGCACCGGCGCGACGAACATGAACGTGAACTCGATCGGCTCGGTCACACCCGTGACGAACGCGGTGAGCGCGAGCGAGAACATCATGCCGCCGACGACCTTGCGGTTCTCCGGACGGGCGCAGTGCACGATCGCCAGGCACGCGGCCGGCAGCGCGAACATCATGATCGGGAAGAAGCCGGTCATGAACTGGCCGGCGTTCGGGTCGCCGGCGAGGAAGCGGGCGATGTCGCCGTTGACGGTGCCCTTGGGGCCGTCGTACGAACCGGCCTGGAACCACGGGAACGAGTTGAGCAGGTGGTGCATGCCGATCGGGATCAGACCACGGTTGGCGACACCGAAGATGCCCGCGCCGACGGCCCCGGAGCCGACCAGCCACTCACCGAAGTTGTGCAGGCCCTTGCCGAGCACCGGCCAGATGTAGCCGAAGCCGACACCGATCAGCAGACCGGCGAAGGACGACAGGATCGGCACCAGGCGGCGGCCGCCGAAGAAGCCCGCCCAGTCCGGCAGCTTCGTCCGGTAGAAGCGCTGGTAGAACAGCGCGACCACGAGGCCCATCACGATGCCGCCGAGGACCTTGGCGTCGACCGCCTGCTCCACCATGGCGACCTTGTGGTCGACCACCGCCTCCTTCTTCGGGAGGCTGCTGTCGGTGAAGGTGCCGAGCACCTTCTGGAAGACCAGGTAACCGGCCACGGCCGCGAGCGCGGTGGAGCCGTCCGACTTCTTGGCGAAGCCGATCGCCACACCCACGGCGAACAGCAGCGCCATGTTGTCGAGGATGGCACCGCCACCGGCCGACATGAACTGGGCGATCTTGTTCAGGAAATGCGGGAACGACTGCTTGCCCAGCATGTCGTCCTGGCCGAGGCGGACCATCAGCGCGGCGGCGGGAAGCACCGCGACCGGCAGCATGAGGCTGCGGCCGATACGCTGGGCCACCGCCATCGCGCTTTTACCGAAGCCCTTTTTCTCGGCCGCGCCGTCGCTAGCCGTACTCATCGGATTCCTCCAGGTGAGGCGGGCACTCGGAGATCGGGGGATCGAGGGGGAGATGGCCCGCTTAATTTGGTCTACACCACTAGTGGTTTAGACCTGTTGTAGCACGTGAAGCGGGCATAAAGGAATCCGTCAACAGCGGTGGCTTGTGACACACGGGGACTGTGGGGCGGTTCACGGACGGTTCACAAGAACCGCACCCGGAAGGCCCTGGACTACTCCACCTTCTCGCGCTCCATCTCCTGTGCGATCTCCTCCGGTTCGCGCCCCGGCGTGGGGAGATCGAACTTGGCGATCGCGAAGCGGAACACCGCGTAATAAACGATCGCGAACGCGAAGCCGATCGGAATGATCAGCCACGGCCGGGTCGCCAGCCCCCAGTTGATCACGTAGTCGATCAGCCCTGCCGAGAAGCTGAACCCGTCGTGCACGCCGAGGCCCCACGTCACCGCCATCGACACCCCGGTGAGCAGCGCGTGCACAGCGTAGAGCGCGGGGGCGATGAAGAGGAAGGAGTACTCGATCGGCTCGGTCACACCCGTCACGAAGGACGTCAGAGCCACCGACAGCATCATTCCCCCGACCATCTTCCGGTTCTCCGGCCGGGCCGTGTGCGCGATCGCCAGCGCCGCCGCGGGCAGGGCGAACATCATGATGGGGAAGAAGCCCGAGGTGAACTGCCCGGCCGTCGGGTCGCCGGCCAGGAAGCGGTTGATGTCGCCGTGCACCACGGTCCCGTCCGGCTTGGTGAACGAGCCGAACTGGAACCACATGAACGTGTTCAGGAACTGGTGCAGCCCCACCACCAGCAGCGCCCGGTTCGCGACGCCGAAGATGCCCGAGCCCGTCGGCCCCAGGTCGGTCAGCCAGCGGCTGAAGCTCGTCAGCCCGTCGCCGACCGGCGGCCAGACGAAGAGGCAGACGACGGCGAAGACCAGCGCCACGAACGACATCATGATCGGGACGAGCCGGCGGCCGTTGAAGAAGCCCAGCCAGTCCACCAGCCGCACCCGGTGGAAGCGCACCCAGAACCAGGCGCTCAGCAGGCCGATCACGATGCCGCCGAAGACCCCGGGGTTCTGGAAGGTCGCGAGCGTCGCCGCGCCCGTCCCGGTCACGCACACCCCGCTCCACAGCCCGGCACCGGAGAACGTCGTGGTCCGCGGGCAGTCCTCGGGGAACTGGTGGAGGACGGAGAAGTAGACGAGGAAGGCCACCACCGCGGCGAGCGCCGTCGAGCCGTCCGCCTTCTTCGCCATGCCGATGGCCACGCCCACGCAGAACAGCAGCGGCAGTCCGAGGGAGGAGTCCAGCAGCGCGCCGCCCGCGCCGGCGAAGACCTTCGCCACGTCCGTCCAGCCCAGGCCGTCCTTGCCGAAGACGTCCGGCTGCCCCAGCCGGTTGAGGATCCCGGCGGCCGGGAGGACCGCGATCGGCAGCTGGAGGCTGCGGCCCATCTTCTGCAGGCCCTGCAGAAGCCCCTGCAGGCGCTTGCGCTGCCGTCCCGCCGCGGCCTCCGCGCTCATCTTGCGTCCTCCCGACTGGCATACTGGTGTAGACCACTTAGGGGTGCGGTTCGGTCCTCCGGAGCGCAGGGCCCGGTGGCCGCCATCATTCGTCAGATGGCGGGCAAACGCCCACGTAATTGCTCTGAACGTGGTCTACCGTGTGAAAGCCGGTCGGCGGGACCGCCGAGGGCCGAGACAACAGGAGTGCACATGGCCACCAAGGCTGAGAAGATCGTCGCCGGGCTCGGCGGGATCGGCAACATCGAGGAGATCGAGGGCTGCATCACCCGTCTCCGCACCGAGGTCGTGGACCCCGCGCTCGTCGACGAGGCCGCGCTCAAGGCCGCCGGCGCCCACGGCGTCGTGAAGATGGGCACCGCGATCCAGGTCGTCATCGGCACCGACGCCGACCCGATCGCCGCCGACATCGAGGACATGATGTGAGCCGCTGAGCTCCTGCGGAAGGGCCCCGGATCCGGAACGGAACGGGGCCCTTCGGCTTGCCTATAGGCTCATGAGCATGTCTCGCATCGACGGCCGCACGCCCGACCAGCTCCGCCCCGTGACCATCCAGCGCGGCTGGAGCAAGCACGCCGAGGGCTCCGTCCTCGTCTCCTTCGGCGACACCAAGGTCTTCTGCACCGCAAGCGTCACCGAGGGCGTCCCCCGCTGGCGCAAGGGCAGCGGCGAGGGCTGGGTCACCGCGGAGTACGCGATGCTGCCGCGCGCCACCAACACCCGCGGCGACCGCGAGTCCGTCCGCGGCAAGATCGGCGGCCGCACCCACGAGATCTCCCGCCTCATCGGCCGTTCCCTGCGCGCCGTCATCGACTACAAGGCCCTCGGCGAGAACACCATCGTCCTCGACTGCGACGTCCTCCAGGCCGACGGCGGCACCCGCACCGCCGCCATCACCGGCGCCTACGTGGCCCTCGCCGACGCCGTCGCCTGGGCCCAGAAGAAGAAGCTGGTCAAGCACGGCCGCCACCCGCTCACCGGCACCGTCTCCGCCGTCAGCGTCGGCATCGTCGACGGCGTCCCCCTCCTCGACCTCTGCTACGAGGAGGACGTCCGCGCCGAGACCGACATGAACGTCGTCTGCACCGGCGACGGCCGCTTCGTCGAGGTCCAGGGCACCGCCGAGGCCCAGCCCTTCGACCGCGCCGAGCTCGACTCTCTCCTCGACCTCGCCGTCAAGGGCTGCGCCGGGCTGACCGAGGCACAGCGCGACGCCCTGGAGCGGACGCTGTAGCTACCATTCGTGGGGGTACGGCAGCCAGCTCGTACCCCACGAAGCACAGGGCAACGAAGCCCATCGGAGGGGAACCGTCCCATGGCCTCGCGCCGCCACCGCACCGCCGCCGCCGCGGCACTCGCCGCCGTCCTCGCCGTACCCGCCGTCTCCGGGTGTTCCCAGGCGGCGAAGGCGGTGGACTGCGCCTCCCTCGCCGAGGACCTCGGCGGTGACGTCGACGACCTCCGCGGCGCGATCCGCGACGACTCCAAGGACCCGCAGGCGGCCCAGGAGTTCATCGACAGGATCAACCGGGATCTGGGCAAGGTCACCAAGCAGACCGAGACCGAGGGCGACTCCGACGTCAAGGACGCGACCGTCGAACTGACCGTCGCCGTGGACGACATCCAGGACAGCATCGGCGACGGCGAGCGCCCCGACGTGAGCCACCTGACCAAGGCGGCGGACTCCCTGACCAAGGCCTGCGCGGCGGGCTGACCGATGCCTGCGCGGCGGGCGGCCGGGGCGCCCGTGAATAATCGGGCCCCATGAACCGCCTGATCCTCGCCACCCGCAACGCCGGAAAGATCGTCGAGCTGCGCCGGATCCTCGCGGACGCCGCGCTCGACGTCGAACTCGTCGGCACGGACGCCTACCCCGAGATCCCGGACGTCAAGGAGACGGGCGTCACCTTCGCCGAGAACGCCCTCCTCAAGGCGCACGCCCTCGCCCGCGCCACCGGCCTGCCGGCCGTGGCCGACGACTCCGGCCTGTGCGTGGACGTCCTGGGCGGCGCGCCCGGCATCTTCTCCGCCCGCTGGTCCGGCCGCCACGGCGACGACAGGGCCAACCTGGAGCTGCTCCTGGCCCAGCTCTCCGACATCGCGGACGAGCACCGGACCGCCCACTTCTTCTGCGCCGCCGCCCTGGCCCTCCCCGACGGCACGGAGCGCGTCGTCGAGGGCCGCCTGCGCGGCACCCTCCGCCACGAGCCGTCGGGAACCGGCGGCTTCGGCTACGACCCGATCCTCCAGCCGCTCGGCGAGGTGCGCACCTGCGCGGAGCTGACGGCGGCGGAGAAGAACGCGATCAGCCATCGGGGCGAGGCGTTCCGGGGGTTGGTGCCGGTGGTGCGGGAGTTGTTGGGCTGAGCCGCTTCGGCTTCTTCCGGACAGAGAAACGGCCTGCGCATCGCACTTTCGATTCGCAGGCCGTTTGTGTGCGGCGGAAGGGATTCGAACCCTCAAGCCGTTTCACCGGCCACAGATCCTAAGTCTGCTGCGTCGCCACTGCGCCACCGCCGCTAGCCGCCAGCCATGATACTGGGCTGGCGGCTGGAAGGGGCAACGGGACGGGTCACACCTCGATCGACCGCTTCCGTCGGCGATTCCGGCACCAGGTGTCCGTCAAGGCGTGGCAGTTGGGGCAGAGGTAGCGGAGGTTCTCCGAACGGTTGTCGAGCCAGTCGCCGTTGACGTGGTCGATCTGCAAGGTGATCCGCTTGCCGAGCCATGTGCCCTCGTTGCCGCACGAAGCGCACTGGTAGGGGCGGCCGACCTCGCCGAGTGCCCGATGGAGCCGTTCGCGGTTCACGCGCGGTGAGCCTTGCGGGGAGATGCGGAGCACCTGCTCGGCGATGCGCCTCGGTTCGGCGGTGCGGACGGGACCCCAGGTTTTCCGCTTGAAGTGGGATGTATCCAGGTCGAGTTGCAAGCACCGCCGACGCACGCGCCTATGGTTCGTATCGTTCACCGGCAGTCCAAGCGTGCGCATCACGTCGGCGAAGCTGGTCGCCTTGGCCGCAGCGTCCCGCAGGCGATCCTCGGGCAGGGCGAGGCGTGCGTTACGGAAGTGGCTGGTGTCGGTACCCGACTCCCTGAGCATGCGGGCGAGAACCGCACGGGAACGGCCGTTGTCCGGGACTCCGAGGTGGCGCGCCGCATCCCTGATGCTGGTTGCCGAGGCGGCAGCGGCCTTCAGCTCTTGAAGCATGATCGGCAAATCGAACTGAGGACGGCTCAGTCCGGGGAAGTGGCTCACGTCGATGCCTGCGGCGTCGATTCTGCGCCGGATGTGCGAGAGTGCTCCTGTCGTCGGCCTTGCCCTCAGCTTCTGCGCCACCTCGCACAGGGTTGTGGACGTGGCTACGGCGGCGGCCATGCCCTCATCGGTGTACCTGTGCCAAGGGCTCCGACGCTTGAAGTGGCTGGTGTCGATGCCGTGGGCGGCGGCCTTTTCCTGGAGCACTCGGCGTCTGCCGCCGCTCGCCTTCATGCCCAGCCTGCGCATGAGATCTGCCCAACTGGTTGAGGCCGCAGCGGCGGAAGCCAGAGTATTGCGGTCGTAGGGGTCAGCCATGCGCTCGGTCCTCTGCCCGAGTCGCGTAGCTCCCAGGCCCTGATGGCGCACCTAGCATAAGCCGGACCTGCGGTCGCTGTTCCCTCCCGACGAAATGGGAGGTGTCGATGCCGAGCGCGGCGCCCCTCCGCCCGATGTGGGCCTGGTTGCCGCCGACGGGATTGATGCCGAGGCGGCGGACGACCTCCTTCATGCTTGTGGACAGGGCGACGGCCGCACGCAGCGCCTCCTCCGTGTGCCGCACCCGCGCAGTTGTGAAGTGCGCGGTGTCGATGCCGGGTGCCGTCATGCGGTCACGGACGTACCGTCTGCTCCCCGCTGTCGGCTCGGTGCCGCAGTGGCGGACCACCTCGTCGTACGACGAGCAGGTCCGCGCGGCCTCGACGAGCGCCTGACAGGTGTACTTGACCGGCACGATTTCCCTCCCGTGCCGCGCGTCGGCGGAACCCGGGCACGGCCGTGACGGCCGTACCCCGTTCCCGCCCGTGTCGCGGCGGTCCGTTGCTGGGTACGGCCGCCCTCCTGGCGGCCTCGCGTGGAGCAACGGGCGTACTCGTGAACGAGTTACGGCCCTCGCGTGTGCGACGCGTCACACATGAACCCCGATCGCCAACCGCGTGTCCCCTTGAGGGAACGCGCCCGCTGATTTCCCCGTCCCTCACAGCGGAGGACAACGCGCAGCGAACCGAGGAAGAGAGCCCGATGACCGACCGTGCCGTAACCCGTCGTCGGCGGGCCAGCGTGCGCACCCTTCTGGTGATATTCGGAGGGGTGACCGTGCTGCTGCTCGGCGGACTGTGGGTGGGACGCGGGGTGGACCGGGCGAGCGCGGTGTCCGACGCCCCGAAGACGGAGAAGGCACAGAAGGAGCGGGCCGACCGGTCGGCGGCCGTGGAGGTCGGCGGGACCGGTGAGCTGCCGGGCGTGCGGGACTGCGGGTACGGCGAGCCGCTGCGGGA
The DNA here is from genome assembly GCF_015999245.1 of Streptomyces sp. AV19. Classification (GTDB taxonomy): domain Bacteria; phylum Actinomycetota; class Actinomycetes; order Streptomycetales; family Streptomycetaceae; genus Streptomyces. The sequence goes on from NZ_JAEAMR010000003.1 coordinate 179,948, forward strand.
GCCGAAGATCATCACGCTGACCTGTGCCACCGGCGCCACGGTGGCCAGTGACATCGAATGGGACGAGTACTCCACGGACCGTGCCGAGGGGTACGGCGTCGTGCAGGTGTCGAGCGGGGCCAACGGCTCGGCGCGCACCTCGTTCCCCGCCCGGCTGACGCTCTCCGCGCCGCGGACGGTGGACGGGATGACGGCGTTCACCTCCCTGGAGGTGGCGTACACCGGCCTGACCCCGGCCGGGAAGACGACGGAGACGTACTCGATCGCGTGATGGGCATGGGTATCCGCGGCCGGATCGCGCTCGCGATCTCCTCCGTCACCGCGCTGGCCGTCGTGGTGCTGGGGCTGGCCGTCCACCACATCTCCGGCCTGGAGCGGGAACAGCAGGCCCGGGCGCAGCAGGACAGCCAGCTGAGCTCGGCGCTGCAGCTCTACCAGCGGGAGGGGCAGCTGTCGCTGGGCGCGCAGCTGGACGACGCGAAGCTGCCGGCACCGCTGGCGAAGGCGGTGGCCCAGGGGCGTTCGGGGACGTACATCAGCGGCGGGAGCGATCCCCGGGTGTGGGCGGCGACGGGGGTCGGCGCCGGCAAGGTGCTGTCGATCCAGGCGTCCTACCCCAAGCGCGACCCGCTGCAACGGGCTCTGGACTGGGCCCTGTTGGTGGCGGGCTCGGGGACCGTGGTGCTGATGGCGGTCGTGGGGTGGTTCGTGGCGCAGGGCCTGTCGCGGCGGCTGCGGCACAGCGCCGCCGAGGCGCGGCGGATCGCCGCGGGGGAGAAGCCCGCGCCGGGCGGTTCCGGGCCGGGACCGGCCGGCCGTGACGAGGTGGCGGAGCTGGAGCGCTCGGTGCGGGCGATGGCCACCGCGCTGGCGGCCCGGGTGGAGGCGGAACGCGAGTTCACCGCGGACGTGGCGCACGAGCTGCGGACGCCGGTGGCCGGCCTGGTGGCGTCGGCGGAGCTGCTGCCGCACCCGCGGGCGGTGGAGATGGTGCAGGAGCGGGCGCAGACGCTGCGGGCGCTGGTGGAGGACCTGCTGGAGGTGTCCCGGCTGGACGCCGGGGTGGAGAGCGCGCAGCTGGACGCGGTGGAGCTGCCGTCGCTGGTGCGCGGGATCGTCAAGCGGGCGCGCGGCCAGCGCGGGGTGCACGACGTGGCCGTGGAGGTCGTCGGCGAGGGCCGGATCGTCGCGACGGACGCCCGCCGGGTGGAGCGGATCCTGGTGAACGTCCTGGCCAACGCGGCCAAGCACGGGAAGCCGCCGATCGAGGTGCGGGTGGAGGGCACCCGGATCGTGGTCCGGGACCACGGTTCGGGCTATCCGCCGGAGCTGGTGAGCCAGGGCCCGCGGCGGTTCCGCACGGCTGCGCCGGAGCGCGGCACGGGGCACGGGCTGGGGCTGACGATCGCGGTGGGCCAGGCGGCGGTGCTGGGCGCGCGGCTGGAGTTCGGCTCGGCGGCGGGCGGGGGCGCGCAGGCCGTCCTCGACCTGCCGGAGACCGAGGACGGGCCGGGGGCCGAGGAGGCCGAGGACGGACCGGGGCCGCGCGTCGTCGGAGCCCCGGGTGCTTAGAGCCCCAGGTCCTTGATGATCTTCGCGACGTGGCCGGTGGCCTTGACGTTGTAGAGGGCGCGCTCGACCTTGCCCTCCTCGTCGACGATCACCGTGGAGCGGATGACGCCGGTGACGGTCTTGCCGTAGAGCTTCTTCTCTCCGAAGGCGCCGTACGCCTCCAGGACCTTCTTCTCGGGGTCGCCGACGAGGGTGACCTCGAGCTCCTCCTTCTCGCGGAACTTCGCGAGCTTCTCGGGCTTGTCCGGGGAGACGCCGATCACGTCGTAGCCGTGCCCGGCGAGGAAGTCGAGGTTGTCGGTGAAGTCGCAGGCCTGCTTGGTGCAGCCGGGGGTCAGCGCGGCCGGGTAGAAGTAGACGATGACCTTGCGGCCCTTGCGGTCGGCGAGGGAGACCGGCCGGCCGTCGGCGTCGGGGAGGGTGAAGTCGGGGGCGGTGTCGCCGGGCGACAGACGCGTGCTCATGGCTCTCCTCAGGGGTGGTCGCTGGTGCGCGTGGTGCGGGGCCCGAGCCCAGGTGTGTTCTGTGGGGCGGTGCGGATCCTGCGACGCCGGCACGGCACCTCCCAGCGGTAGCCGGGGGAGCACCGCAAGGCGGGGTATCACCCGCGTACCGGGCGCCGCAGGACCCGTACCGCGCCGTCGGACACACCCTAGCCAGCGCGCCGGGCGGGGGTGCCGTGGGGCGTCGTGCCGGAGGAGCTGACAGACTGTTGTCATCACTCGTAAATCACTCTGATGAGACGACGGAGGCAGCGCGGTGCCGGAAGCCAGGACCCCTGCGCAGATCGAGGCGGACATCGCCCGCAGGCGCAGCGAGCTCGCCACGACGCTGGACGAGATCGGGGTGCGGATGCATCCGAGCACGATCATCGGTGACGCGAAGGCGAAGGTGGCCTCGAAGGTGGATCACACCGCGGGCCGGGCCTGTGCGTTCGCGAACCGGGTCATCGCCGATGTGCGGTCGCAGTTCATGACGGACGAGGGCGTGCCCCGGCTGGAGCGGATCGTCCCGGCGGCGATGCTGGCCGTGGGCGTGGTGGGGCTGCTGACGGTCTCGTCCAAGCGTCACAAGGCGTAACGGGCCGGCGCCGGTACCTGCGGCGCCGCGGACCCGCCCGGCCGGGTAACGTCGTGGCGTGAGTACGAACACGACCCACGACAAGCTGCCCATCCGGATGCTCCACGACCGGGTGCTGGTGCGGACCGACATTCCCGAGGGCGAGCGCCGGTCCACCGGCGGCATCGTCATCCCGGCGACGGCGGCGGTGGGCCGCCGGCTGGCCTGGGCCGAGGTCGTCGCGGTCGGGCAGAGCGTGCGCACGGTCGAGCCCGGCGACCGGGTCCTCTACGACCCGGAGGACCGCGCCGAGGTGGAGGTCCGGGGCGTGGCGTACGTGCTGATGCGCGAGCGGGACCTGCACGCGGTGGCCGCGGAGCGGCTGGAGGGCTCGGAGGACTCGACGGGCCTCTACCTGTAGCGGGACCTGCAGGGACCCTGCAGGGACCTGTAGCGGGTAGCCTGGTCGTATCCCGACGAGACGCGCCGTACCGGGTCAGGACAAGACGACGCACCCCTGAAGCGAATCACTTCCGGAGGTGCCGTCCGTCATGGCATGGGTTCTGTTGATCGTCGCCGGCCTGCTCGAGGTCGGCTGGTCGATCGGGATGAAATACACCGAGGGCTTCACGCGGCTGTGGCCGAGCGTGTTCACGGTCGCGGGCATCGTGGCCAGCATGATCCTGCTGTCGCAGGCGGCCCGTTCGCTGCCGATCGGCACGGCGTACGGCGTGTGGGTCGGTATCGGGGCGGCGGGAGCGGCCGTGCTCGGCATGTGCGTACTGGGCGAGCCGGCGACGGCGGCGCGGATCTTCTTCGTGGTGCTGTTGTTGGTGGCGGTGGTGGGTTTGAAGGCGACGTCGGGTCATTGAGGGGTTTGCCCCGGTCCCGCCCTTTCACCGTTTCTTCCGGGCTCCGCCCGGGCCTGGCACGGCGCTTCGCGGGGTCCGGGGCGGAGCCCCGAAGCGGGGCGCGGGGGCGCAGCCCCGCAAAGGGGGCCAGAGGCGAAGCCCCGGCAGGGGTGCAGGGGGCGGAGCCTCCGCCCGCCCGGGCCGAGCGCGGGCCCCCAGGGTGCAGGGGCGCAGCCCCGCTCACCGCGCGAAGCGCCGTGCCAGGCCCGGGCGGAGCCCGGAAGAAACGGTGAAAGGGCGGGGCGGGGCAGAATCCCCCACCCCACCCCCGCCCTCAGTAGTCGTACCCGAGCAGATCGTGATGCTCCCCGCCCCGCCCCTCCCGCCCCGGATTCGGGCCGAGCGTGATGATCGGGAGCGACGGCGGGCCCGTCGGGGGCCCGGTCGGCGGGGCCGGCGGCGCCGTCGGCGGCAGGGGCGGCGCGAACGACGACGTCGGCGGCCGCCGCGGCGGCTCGGACGTCGTCGGCGGAGCGGACGTGACCGGCGGCGGCGCCGACGTCACGGGCGGCTCCGGCGGCGGCGTCCCCGCCCCCTCCTGCAGCTCCAGGTCGAAGTCCCGCGCCGGCGTCCCCTCCAGCGCGTCCGCCGTGTACTCGGCCCAGATCCGCGCCGGGTAGCCGCCCCCGTTGATGCGCGGCAGCCCCGTCGCCCCGTAGAGCGACTTCTGCTCCCCGCTGTCGGAGTCCTGCCCCATGACCGCCACCACGGTCGCCAGATCGGGCGTGTACCCGGCGAACCAGGCGGCCTTGTCCTCCTCCGCCGTGCCCGTCTTGCCGGCCGACGGCCGCCCGGAGTTGCGGGCGGCGGCCCCGGTGCCGCCGGGGCTGTCGACGACGCTCTGCAGGATGGACGTGGTGGTGTCCGCCGCGTCCCGCGGCACGGTCTGCTTCTTCTCGTTGCGGTTCGGCAGCTGGAGGTTCTCGCCGCCCTTGCTGGCCTTCTCGACGAGGGTGTACGGCCCGTGCCGGCCGTGGTTGGCGAGCGTGGCGTACGCCTGGGTCATGTCCAGGACGCTCGCCGTGGCCGGGCCGAGCGCGATGGACGGCGAGGCGGTCAGGTCGGGGGTCTTCTCGGGGACGCCGAGGGAGACGGCCGTGGCCTTGACCTTGCCGGGGCCGACGTCCTGGGCCATCTGCGCGTACACGGCGTTGACCGACAGGTCCGTCGCCTTGGTGACGGTGATGGGCCCGTAGCTGCGGTCGTCCTCGTTGGCGGGGTTGTAGCCGACGGGCCCGTCCGGCCCGATGACCTGCCGTTTGTTGGTGCCGTCGTAGATCGTGTTGGGGGTGATCGGCCGGCCCGACTGCGTGGTGGAGCCGTGCTGCACGGCCGAGGTGAAGACGAAGGGCTTGAAGGTCGAACCGACCTGGTAGTCGCGGCGGGTGGCGTTGTTGACGTACTGCTTGGTGTAGTCGATGCCGCCGTAGAGGGCGACGACCTTCCCCGTCCTCGGTTCGACGGAGGCGCCGCCGGCGCGGACATAGGAGTCGACCTTCCGGGAGTCGCTGAGCTCGTCCATCAGCTCGGACTTCACGGCCTTGACGAAGGCGTCCTGCTTCTTGCGGTCGATGGTCGTGGTGATCCGGTAGCCGCCGGCGGCCAGGGTCTGCTCATCGATGATCTTGTTATTGGTGAGGTAGTCCTTGACCGCCTCGACGAGGTAGCCGCGCTGGCCCGACATGCCCAGCCGCGGCCTGGACTTGCCGGGCGCCGGGAACTTCAGGGAGGCGCGCTCGGCGGGGCTGAGCCAGCCCTTCTTGACCATGCCGTCGAGGACGTAGTTCCAGCGGGCCATGGCCCGCGGCTTGTTCTCGGGGTGGGTCCCGACGTCGTACGCGCTCGGCGCGTTGAGCAACGTCGCGAGGTAGGCGCCCTGCGCGGTGTCGATCTTGTCGGAGTCCTTGCCGTAATACGCCTGGGACGCGGCCTGGATCCCGTAGGCGTTGCGGCCGAAGTAGCTGGTGTTGAGGTAGCCCTCCAGGATGTCGTCCTTGCTGGACTCGCGGTCCAGCTTGATGGCGATGAAGAACTCCTTCACCTTGCGGCTGATGGTCTGTTCCTGGCCGAGGTAGTAGTTCTTGACGTACTGCTGGGTGATCGTGGAGCCGGACTGCTTGCCCTTGCCGGTGACGGTGTTCCACGCCGCGCGGACCATCGCCTCGGGGTTGACGGCCGACTCCGAGTAGAAGTCCCGGTCCTCGGCGGCGAGCACCGCGTGCTGGACGTTCTTGGGGATGCGGCTGAGCGGCACGCTCTCCCGGTTGACCTCGCCGTCGCGGGCGAGCTGGCTCCCGTCCGCGTAGAGGAAGACGTTGCTCTCCGCGGTCGCGGCCTTGTTGGCCGCCGGGATGTTGACCAGGGTGTAGCCCGCGATGAGGCCGCCCGCGACGAGGAGCACGACCAGGACGAACGCCCCGAGCACCATGCGCCACGTCGGCAACAGCCGACGCCATCCGGTGCGCTTGCGGGGGCGGGCGGCCTCGCCTCTCGGCGCCCAGCGCGGCGGCGGGCCGGCAGCCCGGTCACGGGCCCGTTGCTGTGACTGCTCGTTCATCTTTCCTGGAACTCCTCGGCCCGTTGCCGGGGTTGGCCGCGGCGCAGCGGTGTCGTGGTCGTGTCAGGCGGTCCTCGCACCCGGGGAAACGCTGCCGAGCGCGCCCCGGAAGCACTGTCGCATCACGCGTCCCGGCCGGAGGGGTCCAGCGCACCCCGTGCGGTGCGGTGGGGCCGTTCGGGTGAGGCCGACCACACCGGGGGGTGACAAATGCGTGGCTCCGGACTGGGACGTACGGCTACGCTCCTGCGTTTCGGGTGACGGCCCGGCCGGGCGGCGGACTAACAAGGTTCAACGAGCCGAGGGGGGACGGGATGCGGCTGTACGCCGCGGTCGCGGTGAGCGGCTTCCGCCGGTATGCGACGTACCGGATCGCGACCGCCGCCGGTGTCTTCACCAACACGGTCTTCGGCTTCGTCCTCGCCTATACGTTCATCGCGTTGTGGCACGAACGCCCGCACCTGGGCGGCTACGACCGGGCGCAGGCGCTGACGTTCGTCTGGGTCAGCCAGGCGCTGCTGGCGACGGTCTCGCTGCTCGGGGGCGGATTCCAGGAGGAGTTGCAGGAGCGGGTCCGCAACGGGGACATCGCCGTCGACCTCTACCGCCCCGCCGACCTGCAACTGTGGTGGCTGGCGGCGGACCTGGGCCGGGCCGGTTTCCAGCTGCTGGGCCGGGGGGTGGTGCCGCTGGTCGCGGGCGCGCTCTGCTTCGAACTGGCGCTGCCCGCCGACCCCTTGCGGTGGCTGCTGTTCCTGTGCGCGGTGCTGCTGGCCGTCGTCGTCGCCTTCGCCGTGCACTACCTGGTGGGGTTGTGCGCGTTCTGGCTGCTGGACGGGGCGGGTGTGGCGGTGGCCAGTCAGCTGCTGTGCCTGTTCTTCTCCGGCTCGCTGCTGCCGTTGAACGTCTTTCCGGGTCTCTTCGGCGAGGTGGCCCGGGCGCTGCCGTGGGCGGCGATGCTCCAGGTGCCGGTGGACGTGCTGCTCGGCCGGCACGCCGGGCCGGGCGCGGCGGGCGCGCTGGCCTTCCAGGCGGGGTGGGCGGTGCTCCTGCTGGCCCTGGGGCGGCTGATGCAGGCGAGGGCCACACGGAAGGTGGTGGTCCAGGGTGGGTGAGTGGTCGGCCGAGCGGTGGGCCGAGCGGTGGGCGCACGCCCTGCGGTCGTACGGTCTGATCGCCGCGATGTGGGTGCGCTCGACGATGGCGTACCGGCTGTCCTTCGCCCTGACGGCGCTGGGCAACTTCGCCGTGAGCGCGCTGGACTTCGTCGCCATCCTGCTGATGTTCTCGCACATCGACGCGCTGGGCGGCTTCACCCTCCCGGAGGTCGCGCTGCTCTACGGGTCGACCTGCACCTCCTTCGGGCTGGCCGACCTGCTGCTGGGCAACGCGGACCGTGTGGGGCGGCGGGTGCGCGACGGCACGTTCGACCAGTTCCTCGTCCGTCCGGTGCCGGTGTTCGTCCAGGTGGCGGCCGACCGGTTCGCGCTGCGCCGCGTCGGGCGGATCGGTCAGGGGGCGGTGGTGCTGGGGTGGGGCGTGGCGCGGGTGGATGTGGAGTGGACGCCGGGGCGGGTGCTGTTCGCGGTGGTGATGGTGGTGACCGGGGCGGTGATCTTCGCCGCGGTCTTCCTGGCCGGCGCGGCCTTCCAGTTCTGGGCGTCCGACGCCTCCGAGGTGTCGAACTCCTTCACGTTCGGCGGCTGCACGCTGCTGCAGTACCCGCCGACGGTCTTCGCGAAGGAGCTGGTGCGCGGGGCGACCTTCGTCGTCCCCCTCGCCTTCGTCAACTGGCTGCCAGCGCTGTGGCTGCTGGGCCGCGACGACCCGCTGCACCTGCCCGGGTGGGTGGCGTTCTGCGGACCGGCGGTCGCCCTGCTGCTGCTCGCGCTCTCGGGACTGGCGTGGCGGGCGGGACTCAGGAGCTATCGGAGCACGGGGAGTTGAGGAATGACACTGATCGAACTCACCGATGTGGAGAAGGTGTTCGAGGTCCGGCGGCGGGCGGGGCTGCTGCGCCGGGAGCGACGCGAGGTGCGGGCCGTGGACGGCATCAGCTTCCGGGTGCCGCGCGGTGAGATGGTCGGGTACATCGGCCCCAACGGCGCGGGCAAGTCCACGACGATCAAGATGCTCACGGGCATCCTGGTGCCCAGCCGGGGCCGGCTGAGGGTCGCCGGCATCGACCCGTCGCGCGACCGCACGCGCCTCGCCCGGCGCATCGGCGTGGTCTTCGGCCAGCGCACGACCCTGTGGTGGGACCTGCCGCTGCGCGACTCGTACGGCCTGGTGCGCCGCATGTACCGGATCCCCGATGCCCGTTACCGCGCCAACCTGGAGCGCTGCGTCGAACTCCTGGACCTGGCACAGCTGCTGGACGTCCCGGTCCGCCAGCTCTCGCTCGGCCAGCGCATGCGCGGCGACATCGCGGCGGCGCTGCTGCACGACCCCGAGGTGCTCTACCTCGACGAGCCGACGATCGGGCTGGACGTGGTGAGCAAGGCGAAGGTGCGCGGCTTCCTGCGCGACGTCAACGCCGAGCGCGGCACGACCGTCCTGCTCACCACGCACGACCTGACGGACATCGAGCAGCTGTGCCGCCGGGTGATGGTCATCGACCACGGACGGCTCGTCTACGACGGCGCGTTGGAGGGCCTGCACACGGTGGGGGAGAGCGAGCGGATGCTCGTGGTGGACCTGGAACGGGAGTTGCCGCCGATACGGGACGTGCCCGGGGCGCGGGTGGTACGGGTGGAGGGCCCGCGGCAGTGGCTGGCCTTCCCGGCCGGCGGGTCGGCGGCACCGGTGGTGGCGGCGGTGGCGGAGCGGTACCCGCTGGTGGACCTGTCGGTGCGGGAGCCGGACATCGAGCAGGTGATTGCTCGGTTGTACGGGGGGAGGGGCGGGGGGTAGGGGGCGAAGCCCCGCAGGGGGCCAGGGGGTGAGGCCCCCGTGGGGGTGCAGGGGCGAAGCCCCGGTGGGGTGCAGGGGGCGAGGCCTCCATGGGGGTGCAGGGGGTGAGCTCCCGAAGCGGGGGCCAAGGGCCAGGCCCCGCACCGGGGTCCAGGGGGCGGAGCCCCCGGCGGGGTGCAGGGGCGGGGCCCCGCTCATCCGCGCGGAGCGCGGGCCCGGCGCGACCCGCGCCGCCACACCCCCGCCCCGCGGGTGGTGAAGGGGCGCAGCCCCTGCGGAAACGGTGAAAGGGCGGGGCTGGGGATCCTCCCTCCGGCACGACCCCGGGCGCACCCTCACAAACCCGCCACCACCCCACCCCTCCCCAGCACCCCCACATCCACCGCCCCCGCCATCCGCCGGTACCCCGCGTCGTTCGGATGCAGCCGGTCCCCGCTGTCGTACGCCGGCAGCAACCGCTGCGGGTCCGCCGGATCCCGCAGCACCCGGTCGAAGTCCACCACCGCGTCGAACACCCGCCCCGCCCGGATCTCCGCGTTCACCGCCAGCCGCACCGTCTCCTGCCGGGGCACGACCCCGAGGTGCCCGCCGAACGGGGTCAGCGTCGCGCCGACGACCGTCAGCCCGCGCTCGTGCGCCCGCGCCACCAGCTGGTGCAGCCCGGCGAGGATCCGCCGCGGGTCCAACTGCTGCGGCCGCCGCAGGATGTCGTTGACGCCGAGCTCGACCACGACGGCCCGTACGCCCGTACGGTCCAGCACGTCGCGGTCGAAGCGGTCCAGCGCGCCGGGGTTGTTCGCCGGGGCCCGGCCGCGGTTGCTCAGCAGGATGCGGTTGCCGCTGATGCCGGTGTTGAGCACTCCGTAGCGCGGAGCGCCGCGTTCCGTGCGCAGCCGGGCCGCGAGGTGGTCGGTCCACCGCTGGTTGGCGCCGGCGGTCGAGGTGACGCCGTCCGTGATGGAGTCGCCGATCGCGACGACCGCGCCCGCCGCTTGGGTGCCCCAGACGTCGACGGCGGTGACGTACCGCCAGTACGCGGTCCGGGTCGCGTACCGCGCCCCGCCGGCGTCCTCCGTCCGGTCCCCCCGGGCCAGCCAGGACAGCTGCCGGGCGTGCGGGTGCAGCGTCACCGGGCCGGAGGGGGCCGCCGAGTACAGCGTGACCAGCAGGTCGGACGCGGGGGCGACGGGCAGCGGCACGGGATCGCTGAAGGCGGCCCGCCCGGCGGGCACGACCGCGGCGGTCCGGCCGCCGAAGGTCAGCCGGCGCATGGAGCCGGGCACCGCCGCGGCCGTGCCCGGCCCGGCGGAGACGGCGATCGAGGCGTGGGCGATGTGCAGCGGCCGGTTGCCGAAGAGGTTGGAGAGCTGGACGCGGGCCCCGGTGCCGCCGACGCTGGTGTGGATCACGTTGCGGATGGACGTGCCGGCCAGCCCGTTCCGTCCGGTGCGCGGCTCGGCCGCGGCCGGGGCGGCCGCCCAGGTGCCCGTCCACGAACCGGCGGAGGCCGGCGCCGCCTCCGGCGTCCGGCCGGGCGCGGCGGCCCGGTCGTCCTTGCCGCGCCCGCCCGCCGTCCCGAGGAGGACCGCGGCGGAGACCAGCGTCACGACGGCGGCCAGCGCGGCGACCGCGGCGAGCACGGTGCCGCGGGACGACGGGGGACTGGTCATCGCTGGGTCTCCTGGGACGGACGGCGGAGGGCGCCGGGAGGGGCCGCACGGGTGCCCTCACGGAACGATCACCGGGTTTCATGATTCCACGGGGCGCCGGGGAAGGTCCGGACGGCCGGAGCACCGGGGAACCGGAGCACCGGGGAAGACGGGGGGAACTTCGGGGACGTTCCCCGAGTCGTCCGTAGGGGGCCCGCGGAGACAATGGCTTTCCCGAACGAGAGGGGACAGCGTGAACGGGTGGTACGGATGAGGCAGCTCGACTCCGAGGATGTGGCCGCCTTCACCTACAGCGAGGCGGACGCCCTCAAGCGCCGTGGCGTGCGCCGGATGAAGGCCATCGCCACCGGGCTCCTCGTCGCCGTCGCCCTCGTCTACGCGCTCGCCAAATGGGCGCAGTCGGCCGGCGCGGGCCCCTGGGCGGGCTACGTGGCGGCCGCCGCCGAGGCGGGCATGGTCGGCGCGCTCGCCGACTGGTTCGCGGTCACCGCGCTCTTCCGCCGCCCGATGGGCCTGCCCATCCCGCACACGGCGATCATCCCCACCAAGAAGGACCAGCTCGGCCAGAGCCTCGGCGAGTTCGTGGGGGAGAACTTCCTCTCCTCCGACGTGGTGCGGCGCCGGCTGCGCGCCGTCGGCATCGGCTCCCGCCTCGGTGCCTGGCTGGCGGAGCCCGAGCACGCCGACCGGGTGACGGCCGAACTCGCGACCGCGCTGCGCGGCGCCCTGCGGGTGCTGCGCGACGCGGACGTCCAGGCCGTGGTCGGCGAGGCGATCACCCGCCGCGCGGACGCGCAGGAGGTCGCGCCGGGCCTGGGCCGGATGCTGGAGCGCATCGTCACCGACGGCGGCCACCGCAAGGTCGTGGACCTGGTGTGCGTCCGGGCCCGCGACTGGCTCGTCACGCACGGGGACTCGGTGATGCAGGCCGTCTCCGGTGGCGCCCCCGGCTGGACGCCGCGCTTCGTGGACCGCAAGGTCGGTGAGCGCGTCTACAAGGAGCTGCTGCGCTTCGTCACCGAGATGCGTGACATGCCCGACCACCCGGCGCGCGGCGCGGTGGACCGCTTCCTGGCGGACTTCGCGCGCGACCTCCGGTCCGACCCCGACACCCGCGCCCGCGTGGAGCGCCTGAAGTCGGAGGTCCTGGGACGCGGCGAGGTGCAGGACCTGATCGCCTCGGCGTGGGCCTCCGTCCGGGCGATGGTCGTGGCCGCCGCCGAGGACGAACGCAGCGAACTGCGCGTCCGCGCCCGCGCCGCGATCCTCTCGCTGGGCGCCCGCATGTCCTCGGACGAGAAGCTCCGGGCGAAGGTGGACGGCTGGCTGGAGGACGCGGCCGTCCACGTGGTGACGACGTACCGGGACGAGATCACGTCCCTGATCACCGAGACGGTGGCGAGCTGGGACGCGGAACAGACCTCCCGCAAGATCGAGGCCCACATCGGCCGGGACCTCCAGTTCATCCGCATCAACGGCACGGTGGTGGGCGCGCTGGCGGGCCTGCTGATCTATACGGCGTCGAGGATGGTGGGGGCGTGACGGAACCCGTTCCGGCCCGTCTGGGGGTTGCCCCCTCCGGGGAGTTCGAGGACGAGCGGCGGAGCCGCGATGTGAGCCGGTCCGGCGTTTGAGGACGACCGCGCGGAGCGCGGTTGCGGGGGAGCCCCCGCGCAGAGGGCGTGGTCCGGGCCGGGCCGAACCAGCCCGTCCGGGGGTCGCCCCCTCCGGGGAGTTCGAGGACATCGCCCGGAGGGCGATGCGAGTGGCGCGAGGGCGCACCCCCCGCCACGGGGTCCAGGGGCGGAGCCCTGGTGGGGGCGCAGAGGGCGGAGCCCCCGCCCTCCGCGTGGCGGAGCCGCGCCCACGGGTCCGGGGCCCCGCCCCGGGAAACGGTGAAAGGGCGGGGCGGGGAGAAAGAGGCCCCCCACCCGCAACCTAGGGTTGCCCCCGTGCAGAAACGTCCCGCCCTCCTCTGGCTCCTGGCCCCCTACGCCCTCTACCTGGGAGCCCTCCCCCTCGTGGACCGTGTCCACCCCACCGTCCTCGGCCTCCCCTTCCTCTTCTTCTGGCTCCTGCTGGCCACCCTCCTCACCCCGGTGGCCGTCCTCCTGGCACGGCGGGCCGACCGCAAACGAGGCCGGGCATGAGCGGCGACTCCACCGTCGCGACGACCGTCTTCGCGACGTTCATGCTCCTCACCGTCGCCCTCGGCCTCCTCGCCGTCCGGGGCAGGGGCGCCGGCGGCGGCATCACCGAGTGGTCCGTCGGCGGCCGCAGCCTCGGCACGGTGATGATCTGGGTGCTGATGGCCGGCGAGGGCTACACCAGCTTCAGCTACCTCGGCGCGGCCGGCTGGGGCTACAACTTCGGCGCCCCCGTCCTCTACGTCATCGCCTACCTCTCCTGCGGCTACGCGATCGGCTACGTCGTCGGCCCGACCCTGTGGTCGTACGCCCGCGAGCACGGCCTCGTCTCGATCACCGACATGGTCGCCCACCGCTACGGCCGCCCCTGGCTCGGCGCCGTCGTCGCGATCCTCGCCACCGTCTGCCTGCTGCCCTACATCCAGCTCCAGATCACCGGCATGGGCGTCGTCGTCTCGACCATCTCCTACGGCGCGATCAGCCTCGACTGGGCCTATTTCATCGCCTTCGCCGTCACCACGGCCTTCGTCGTGGTCAGCGGACTGCGCGGCAGCGCCTGGGTCTCCGTCCTCAAGGACGTGCTCGTCATCGGCACGCTCGCGTTCCTCGCGATCTACGTCCCGGCGCACTACTTCGACGGCTACGGCCCCTTCCTCGACCGGCTGGTGGCCGAGAAGCCCGAGTGGCTCACCCTCAGCGGGCACGGCGGCAGCGGCCTGGGCGGCACCTGGTTCGCGACGACGAGCTTCCTCAACTCGCTCACCGTCGTCATCTTCCCGACCACCGTGGCCGGTTACCTCGGCGCCCGCAACGCCGAGGCCCTGCGGCGCAACGCCGTCCTGCTGCCGTTCTACAACGTGCTGCTGTTCGTGCCCATGCTGCTCGGCATGGCCGCCCTCTTCGTCGTCCCCGGCCTGACCGGCGCCGGCTCCAACCTGGCCCTGTTCAAGCTGGTCGTGGACTCGCTCCCGGCCTGGCTGGTCGGCCTCGTCGGCGTGGCCGCCGCGCTGTCGTCCATCGTCCCCATGGCCGTGTTCATGCTGGTCATCGGCACGATGTGGGGCAAGAGCGTGCTCGGCCTCATCCCCGCGCTGGACGGGCGCCCACGGCGGCAGCGGTTCGCGGCGCAGACCGTGGTGGTCGCGGCCGGCACGCTGGCCCTGGCCCTGACGTACGCCGCGCCCAACACGCTCGTCCGGCTCTCCCTCATCTCCTACGAGGGCATGGCCCAGCTCGTCCCCATGATCCTTCTCGGTCTGGTGTGGCGGAAGTTGACCCTGTGGGGTGCGCTGAGCGGCCTCGTCGTGGGCGGCGCGCTGGTCTGCGCGCTGGTCTTCACCGAGCACGACCCGCTGTGGGGCGTGAACGCGGGCGCGCTGGCCCTCGGCGTGAACCTCGTGGTCGCGCTCGCGGTGTCCTGGCTGGGCCCGAAACCGGCGGACGACCGGCCGGACGCCGAGGTGCTGGCGAGCGATCCGCACCCGGAACCGCACCCGGAGGGCGCGGCTGTCAGTGGCGGCGTCTAGTATCGGGAACGACTGAACGAATCAAACGCGAGCGCGCCGAGGGGGGAGCATGATCAACCGCGTCGTACGGACGCACGTCGCCGTGCTCCTCGCCGTCCTCTCCGAACTCCTGCTCGTCGAGAGCGGCTTGCTGAGCCTGCTCGCCGGCGCGGTCGCCGTCGCCTCGACGGCGACCGTGGGAGCGGCGCTGACGCTGTGCGCGACGCTCGCCTCCGCCGTCCGCACGGGCCCGCTCCCCCCGACGCGCATACGCACCGCGATACGCGACAGGGAGCTGCGCACCGCCTTCCTCGCCCAGCGCGATCCCGACGGGCGGGGCCGTCGACGGCCCCGGGCACCCGGTCGTCCCCTCCCGACGGCCGCGTAGGCGCTCTCCTTCTCCACCGAGCTGCGTCGCGGCTCGTCACGCCGATACCGCATTCCGGCACGACGAGACCCGTGGAGGGCTCAACCATGTCCTTTTTCGCACCCCTTGGCGCGCTCCTCTCCTCACTGGCAGACGCGCTCGACCCCGTCTTCGGCGCCTCGGCGACGGCCGCGGCCATCGTGGTCCTCACCCTGTGCGTACGGCTCGCCCTGCACCCCCTCGCCCGGTCCGCCGCCCGCGGCGAGCGGGCCAGGTCCGCGCTCGCGCCCCAACTGGCCGAGCTGCGCCGCAAGCACGGGAAGAACCCCGAGAAGCTGCAGCGCGCCACGGTCGAGCTCCACAAGAAGGCGGGCGTGTCCCCCGTGGCGGGCTGCCTGCCCACGCTCGCCCAACTGCCCGTCTTCTACGTGATGTACCACCTGTTCTCCACCGGATCCGGCGGCGACCTGCTCGACCACACCCTGCTCGGCGCCCCGCTCGGCGACCGCTGGGCCGACGCGCTCGGATCCGGCGGCCCGCTGGGGGCCCACGGCCTCGTCTATCTCGGTCTGTTCGCGATCGTCGCGGCCGTCGCCACCTGGACGTACCGGCGCGCCCGCAAGGCGGCCGCCGCGGCCCCCGCACCGGCCGCGGGTGATACGCAGCCGCCGGGTATGGCGGCAATGGCCCGGATCACCCCGCTGCTGTCCTTCGGCACGCTGATCACGGTCGCGGTCGTGCCGCTCGCGGCAGGGCTGTACGTGGTGACGACGACACTGTGGTCGGCGGTGGAACGCGCGTACCTCCACCGCGCTCCGGCCGAACTCCGGGGAGACGAGCGGGTTTCTGTCCCGTCCTGACCGTTCGAGCATGGGTCGGACGCCGTCCATAGACCGAAACGGCCCTTGCCGATCGCCCCTCGGTTCTTGGAGGATCAATCAGTTGTGCCGACATTCCGGAGGGTGGTTGTACCGATGAAGCTGCTCCGAGTCGGCCCGGCGGGGGCGGAACGTCCGGCACTGCTGGACGGGGAGGGCGCCCTGCGCGACCTCTCCTCGATCGTCCCCGACGTGGACGGCGCCCTCTTCGGCGACGCGTCCGTCCTCGACCGCGTACGGGCCGCCGTCGGCGCCCGCATCCTGCCCCGGCTCGACCCGGTGGGCCTGCGCGTCGGCCCGCCGGTCGCCCGGATCGGCAAGATCGTCTGCGTGGGCCTCAACTACCACGGCCACGTGGCGGAGCTGGGCGCCCGGACGCCCGCCGAACCCGCCCTCTTCCTCAAGGCGCCGGACACCGTCGTCGGCCCGGACGACACCGTGCTCATCCCGCCCGGCAGCCGCAAGACCGACTGGGAGGCCGAGCTCGCCGTCGTCCTCGGCCGCACGGCGCGCCGCCTGGAGACCGACGAGGACGCCCTCGCCTGCGTCGCCGGCTACACGATCAGCAACGACGTCTCCGAACGCGCGTACCAGCTCGAACGCGGCGGTCAGTGGGACAAGGGCAAGAACTGCGAGACGTTCAACCCCCTCGGCCCCTGGCTCGTCACCGCCGACGAGGTCCCCGACCCCCAGGCGCTCGCCATCCGCACCCGGGTCAACGGCGAGCCGGTGCAGGACTCCAGCACCGCCGACCAGATCTTCACTGTTGTTCATCTCGTGCGCTACATCAGCCAGTTCATGACCCTCTACCCTGGTGACGTCATCAACACCGGCACCCCGGCGGGCGTCGCCCTCGGCAGACCCGAGCCCAAGCCCTACCTCCGCTCCGGCGACCTCGTCGAACTCGAGATCGAGGGCCTGGGCGGTCAGCGGCAGCAGTTCAAGGACGGGTAACCGGGCGCTCGCGCACCGGCGGAGCGGTGCGTTCGGGGGAACGGGCGCGTGTGCTGCCCGAGGGGGTCGGTTCCCGTGTGCTTATTTTCGGACATGCGGCACAGTATTCGCCGGGCCCGTCTCAGGGCCCGCCCCATGGCCAGAGCGACCCTGGCCGCGACCGCGACGGTCCTCGTGACGACGGTCAGCGGCGCGCTGCTGCTCTGCGCCTTCACGGCGTCGGGCGCCCCGGACGGACGTGCCGCGGCGCGTTGCGCGGCGGGCGCGCCGGGGGCGTGCGTCGGCGGCGCGCCGGCCTCTTCCGACGCCGACCACGACGACTGGGCGTACGCCGCCCCCACGGCCCTTCCGACGGACCCGTCGGCGCGCGCCCGTTACCCGATCACCGTCGCGCCGCTGACGGCGGTCCGCTCGTCCGACGACGGCATCCCGCGTCACAGCGGCCCGCCGATGGACGGGAACATGGCCGTGGGCGGAGGGCTGGTGCTGCTGGGGTCGGGGCTGGCGCTGGGGGTGCTGTACCGGTCGCGGGTGGAGGGGTGACGCCCGCCTGTGGGGGGCGTCGAGGACGGCAGCGTGCTTGTGGACGACCGGACGTCCGACGAACGCGGGATTGGCCGGCCGCGTCGGCCGCGCCGTCACCGCTGACGGAATCGCGGCCGGACTTTCGGCCACCCGCTCCGCGCCCCCCGCTGCGCAGCTCGGCGACCCGTGCCCGTGTCCATGCCGCCGGACTGCGAAGCGGTACCAGGGTCCACCTGAGGAGCACCTGGGTCCACAAGCCCTTTCCTGCTGGCGTGTTGGAATCGATTTGAGGCGGTTTTCGCCGGAAATGACGGAGCGGTTCGCTCTTCAGGGCCGCCGGAGAACGCTGCCGCGACAAGAGATTCGCAGACCCTCGCCACCGCGAGGCAGGGAAGGGAAACTTCCACGTGACGCGTGACAATTCGCCCAAGCACCGGCGCCGGACGGCCACCAGCAGAAGGACCGCGTTCATCGCGGGCACGGTCCTCGCTGCCGTGATGGGCACGACGGCGGCCACCACGGCGGAAGCCGTGGCCGCGCCGGTGACCGCCCAGGACGGCGACTCCGCCGGCGCGGCCACCGAGCAGCGCCGCGGCGCGCGGCAGCTCAAGCCCGGCGTCTTCCACACCCCCATGGGCCTCACAGCGAAGCTGTCCGCCAAGCCGTCTCCGGCCGCGGAGCAGCAGCGCCTGAAGTCCACGCTGCAGTTGAGCAACGCGCAGAGCACCGGCCTGTACCTGCCGCCGCAGAAGCGGTCGGCCGTCATCATCGACGACACTCCGGAGAGCCGGGCCGGAAAGGTGAAGCTGCACATCGGCGTCCCGGGCGCCAAGGAGGACGGGGGCGAGCAGCGCGTCATCACCCTCAAGCCGGGCAGCAACATCCTCCGCGACCGGCCCGGCGGCATGCTCTACCTCTCTGTCGAGGGGGATGCGTCCGCCTCGGCCACCTTGGAGACCATCGGAATGGCGGAGGCCCCGCGCTTTGTGCTCGGTGAGACGAGCAACAAGGAGTTCCGTGAGCTGCTCGACAGGCCCACCAACGTCCCGTGGGTCGAGTACGTCAGCGAGCGGACCGTCCTGACGGTGGACCGGGCCACGGCGCTGAAGTACCGCGACCAGGACCAGAAGCGGCTGATGGAGTCCTACGACACGATCGCCCGCGTGCAGGACGCCGTCAACAACGTCGGGGACGGGAAGAAGACCCGGCAGACGGCCACCAGCCCGCTGGTCCAGCACATCACCCTGGACAGCCGGAAGACGGAGGGCGTGGCCCGGGCCACGGATGGCCGGGTGGCCTTCAACCCTGCCTACGCCGACGTCCTCCTCTCCCCGGGCAAGCTGGCCCAACGCCCTCACGCGATCAGTTCGTCGCTTGTGCATGACAAGCGGACTTGGGATGTCTGGAAGGAGCTGGGCCGCCACCGTCAGCTCGCGCCCCTCGGCGGCGACGGGTTCGGCGAGGCCACGGCGAGCCTCTACGCCACCGCCGTCGAGCGGCACTTCCGCCCTGTCGGAGGGTTCACCGCCGGCATCACTTCGCGGCTCAGCCAGACCCTGGCCAAGCTCCGCGAAGCGGACCCGTCCTCGGCGGATGTGCAGCGGGCCGTCATGCTCGACCAGCTCAGGCTCGCCTACGGCCCGGACTTCTGGCCCAAGGTCAATGATCTGGCCATCAAGGACAAGCCCAAGCACCCGCGCGGCTCCCAGGACAACCTCATCCTGATGACCAGCGTCGTCACGGGTGAGGACCTGCGGGACTTCTTCGCGAAGTCGAAGATGTTCCCGAGCAAGGACGCCGCCAAGGTCCTGGACAAGCTCGATCTCCGCACGCCCAAGCATGATCCGTCCGCTTTCGAGAACGGCAGGCCCAAGGAAGGGCGCGTCGTGGGGCTCAGCGAGTAGGCCGGACCCCCGCACTCGCTGCCCCGGACGGCACCCTCGCCGCCGGGGCGGCGGTGCGTCGTTCGCCGTCCGGGCCGTGCTTCTTGGTGACGGCCCGGCCGTCGGCCTGGGCGTTCGCCGTCCGCCCTGGCAGCCACGGCGCAGCCCGCCCGGCAATGCTTCCGGCAGTCCGGGACGGGGGCCCGGCGGTGAGGGCGGCAAGGGACCGCGGTCCGCTCGCGTCGCGTCCGGGGCCGCTCCTCGGCGAAGTGCCCGAGTTCGGCGCACTCGCCGGCCGTGGACAGGGTGGGGGAGGTTTGCCCCAGCCCCGCCCTTTCACCGTTTCCGCAGGGGCTGCGCCCCTTCGTAACCCCGCAGGGCGGTGGTGAAGGCCGTCCAGGCGGACGGGGGGAAGAGGCAGGCGCCTCGGGGGCGGGATTTGCTGTCGCCGACGGCGACTCGGCCGTCGGCGGTGGGCTGTGATTCGACGCACTGGTCATCAGCGTTGGCGCTGTACGTGGATTTTTTCCAGCCGCGCTCGGGGAGAACGTGACGTATCACGGCAAGTTACCTCACTCAGGTTTCCAGTTCCCGCGCGATCGAGGCGATCATTTCCGTGGACTGACTCGATGACAGCGCCGCTGCTCGAAGCCCGTCGATCGCCCTTTGGTACTTCTTGACGGTTGCATCCTCCTCCAAGTAGAGGGCCCCGTCGAGGTACTCGACCTGCACGACATCGAAGTCCAACGGGTCGGGGTAGGAGAACATGGAGAACGAGCCGCGTGCCCCATCGAAGGCCCCCTGGGAGAAGGGGATGACCTGGATCGTCATCTCGGGAGGCCGGCTCAGGGAGATCAAGTGGCGGAGCTGTTCGGCCAATACCCGTCTGCCGCCGATCTGTTGACGGAGGACGCCTTCGTAAACGATGACCAGATGTCTGGTCGGCTCTTCGCGCTGGAAGATGTCCTGTCGGGCCATTCGAAGGTCGACGTAGAATTCGACTTCCTCCTTGGTCAGTCGCTCGTTGCAGCCACTGATGATGGCGGCGGCGTAGTTGCGGGTTTGCAGTAGTCCCGGTACCACGTGTGCCTGAAACGTCGTGATGCGCGCAGCATCGGCCTCCAGGGACAAGAGCTCTTTGAGGTCGGGACCGATCTTGTCACTGTGCTTCCGCCACCAACTGCGTTTGTTGCCCTCGGCAGCGAGGGCGATCAGCCACTCCCGTAGCTTCTCGTCCTTGACCTCGTAGAGGGCGAACAGCGTCTCCAGCTCCAGGCGCGTTACCCGGTGCCGACCGGTCTCGATGCGGCTGAGCTTGGTGTTGTCGCTGTGGATCGTCTGTGCGGCCTGGGTTGCGGTGATCTCTGCTGCCTCCCGCGCTTCTCTGAGAGCGGTTCCCAGCCTGCGGCGGCGGGCCGTTCGGCGGGCGTTCTGCGGCATGCCTTCCTCCTTCGGGGTGTCGTCCTCAGCCTGGTGCACTTGTGCCTGTCGTCATCGACGTATCGGCAGATGCCACACGGACGAGTGATGCGGCCCAAATTGGGAGTTCTGGTCATGCCGCTGCCTGCACACTGGGCCCCCAAACCAGAGAACGGGAGCGAGGCGTGACCTACCGACCCGGCACCTACGTCGTCGACGTCCGCGAGAAGCGGCTCGTCCAGATCACCGGCACCGCCGGCGACCGTGTGCAGGTGCGCAGACCCGGCGGCGGGCTCGAATGGGAAGTCCCGCCGGACGTCCTGCGGTTGGCCTCGCGGGAGGAGCGCAACGAGGCCGGGCTCCGGCCGTACCAGACCGGGTGCGAGCGGTGCGCCGAGCTCGAAGCCGCCCGCCGCACCGCCGCGTCCGGCGACGACCCGCGCGCGTCGCGCGACGCCACCGCCGAAGCGCTCACCCACTGGGTGATGGAGCACTGCCTGCGCAAGGACAAGGAGAAGCCATGATGAACCAGTGCCAGCACACGGAGGGTTGGGACTCGGGCCGGGGCGAGAGCCGCTGCCGCACCTGCGGCACCCGCCGCTTCACGGACTACGGCGCCCTGCGGCCAAGGGAGTTGCCGCCCGTCGTCAAGCGACCGCTTCACGACCGTATCCGCGCCGACCGCGCCGCCGCGATCGTGATCTCGCGGACCGTGCGGCACATCAGCCGCTGGGGGCGAAGTGACGCCGAATTCGTCTGGGTGGCGGCCTGACATGGTCCCCGACGACCAAACTGCCCGCTATTGCCAGGAGTCACGGCACCCCACGGTCGGCCGCTGTCCTTCACCGCAGGTCATCGCCTTGAGTCCGACGGCCCGGGTGAGGGGGCGTCCGCCGAGGAGCAACTTGCGGGCAGAATGGCTGTCATGGAGGCCGTGGACGACAGTTGGAGCGAGTGCGTAAGGATCGCCGACGTCGTCATCGGCCGGGAAGGGGCGCTCGCCGACGGGCGTTACGGCCGGGAAAGGCGGGCCCGGTTCCGGACTTGGGGAATCTCCCCGGCCACGGGGGACGCCCTGGTGCGCATCTTGATCGTCCTCGCGGTGCGGCAGCAGCAGCCGTCCTCGTACGGCGGCCGTGCGCTGCTCGTGGAGGCTGAGCGGGCGCTCGGTTCGTACCGTCCGCACGAGCTCTTCGCGGGCGTCCCCGCGACCGGCGTCGACGACGCGGACCGCGTCCATGTGGACGCCCTGCGGCTGCTGGTCTACAGCGTGACCGGTCCGTCGATGAGCACCCTCGAACGGCTGCTGACCGAAGCCCGGCAGGTCCTGCGCCGGGTCGTCATCGACCTGTGACGCGCATCACGTTGCCGTGGGTCAATCCGGAGCCATAACTTCCGGATAAGGGCCGCAAGACGAAGTCTTGCAGCCACTACCCCCACACCCCAGGAGTGCCGCCATGCGCCCGTCCACCCTCCTGAGAACCGGCCTCGGCCTGAGCACGGCCATAGCCATCCTCTCCGCGACCGTGCTGCCGGCCTACGCCGCGAGCGACGCCCCGGCCGCCGCGCCGCAGGCGACACAGGTCGTGCAGACGTCCAAGGACACGACTGCCGTCGGCTGGCTGAGCGACGCGGAGCGCAAGGCCCTTGCGCCCTTCGTGAGTTACGGCAGCGGCCGCTACAGCCTCGACGCCAAGGGCGCCCAGGCCGCAGGCATCAGCCAGAAGGCGATCGACGCCGTCAAGACAGCCGTCGCCCGCCTCGACACGCTCGTCGACAAGAACCTCGCCGTCAGCAAGGACAGCGAGGGTGTGGTCGTCGATCCCACGACGGCGGCGATCGCCCCGCGCAGCGGGGAGACGCAGATCGTCGAGGGCATCACCGTGAAGGTGACCTGGTTCGGCCTGCTGATCCACCTGGACCCGTTCGTCACCGGCAAGGTCCAGGCCGGCGTGGATATCACCAAGGACCTCGTCCAGGTCGTGACCAGCGTCGTCACCATCGCGTCGCTCGGCAGCCTGCTCCCCGCCACGATGCTCGTCGCCGCGCTGACGGACCTGGGCTCGAAGGTCGTCTCCTTCTGCACGACGCGCAAGGGCGAGCTGTACGTCTACGTCACCTGGGCGGGCGTCCCGGTCTGCAATCCGTTCGCCTGAGCATCATGGCGAGGTGGCCTTCCCCTTCGGCGAGTTCACGGTAGCCCCACGACCGATACGCCGCTCGTGCGGGCTCCGCCTCGCAGTGGACGGTGAGTACGACGTGCTCCGCGCCGGTGCCGGCGAGGAGCGCGTCGTGCAGCCGGCGGGCGACCCCGCGTCCGCGCCAGGGCGCGCGGACCGCGAGCTCCAGCAGGGCGAGTGTGCGGGGCAGTGGTATGACGCCCTCCGGTAGGAGGCCGTACCAGATGATGTCCGCGCCGAGCGGTCTGCCGAGGGCCATCCCGGCCGGTTCGCCGGAGGCGGCGACGCGGGCGAGGGCCGCGCGGAAGCCGGGGCGGCGGGCCTCCTCCCTGAACCGGCGGAAGGTCAGGGCGACTTCCTCCTCGGACTCGCCGTACGGCGGTTCGGCGAACGCCTCGGCATGGACGAGTCGGAAGGCATCCTCCGTCCGTGCCGCGGTGGCGCCGTCCATGACCTCGACGACTATCGGGGTCACAGCGCCACCGTCCGCCCCTCCTCCGCCGACCGCTTCGCCGCCTCCAGTACCCGCAGTGTCGCGGCGGCCTCCGTCGCCGTGACCGGCGGCTCCCCGCCCTCGCGCACCGCCCGTGCGACGGCCGCGTAGTACGCGGGGTAGTCGCCGGGCAGCGTCGGCACCGGCTCGCCGCCGCCTGTCAGCGGGGACTCGCCCGCGCCGAGCCGGCCCCAGGAGTGCTCCGGCTCGGCGCCCCAGGACGTGGCGCCGGGCCGCAGGCCCTCGCGCAGGGCGGCCTCCTGGGGGTCGAGGCCGTACTTGACGTAGCCCGCGTCGCTGCCCAGCACCCGGAAGCGCGGGCCGAGTTGGGCGGTGACGGCGCTCATCCAGAGGTGGGAGCGGACGCCGTTCGTGTGCCGCAGGGCGATGAAGGTGTCGTCGTCCGCCTCGGCGCCCGCGCGGCGCACGTCCGCCTCGGCGTGGACGGTCTCGGCCGGACCGAAGAGAAACAGGGCCTGGTCCACCAGGTGGCTGCCCAAGTCGTAGAGGATCCCGCCCACTTCGGCCGGATCGCCGGACTCGCGCCAGCCGCCCTTGGGGTGCGGGCGCCAGCGCTCGAAGCGGGACTCGAAGCGCAGGACGCGGCCGAGGGAGCCGTCCGCGACCAGCTTCCGGACGGTGCGGAAGTCGCCGTCCCAGCGGCGGTTCTGGAACGGGCTGATCAGCAACCCGCGTTCCCCGGCGAG
This sequence comes from Streptomyces sp. AV19, assembly GCF_015999245.1. GTDB lineage: Bacteria > Actinomycetota > Actinomycetes > Streptomycetales > Streptomycetaceae > Streptomyces. The sequence goes on from NZ_JAEAMR010000003.1 coordinate 203,688, forward strand.
CGAGGCCAGCGCCTCCGCCTCGGCGGCGGTCGCCGCGAGCGGCTTGTCGACGACGACCGGCAGCCCGGCCTCCAGCGCGCGGTAGGCGAGCGGGACGTGGGTGCGGTTGGGGGAGGCGACGACGATCAGGTCGAGCTCACCGGCGTCGGCGCGGGCGAAGAGCTCGTCCGGGGAGGCGGCGGTCCGGGACCCCGGGTGCTCGGCACGCACCTGGCGCTGCCGGTCGGGATTGGCGGTCACGACCGTGTCGAGGACGAGGTCCGGGGTGGCCGCGATGAGCGGGGCGTGGAAGAACGAGCCCGCGGTGCCGTAGCCGATGAGGCCCACGCGAAGGGGGGTGCCGGTAGTGCCGGTAGTGCCTGGGGTGCCGTCCATGCCCGCCACTCTGGCACACGGACGGGTGGGTACCGGAGCCGGGGAGTCCACTCGACGTCCCGCGCGTCTCACTCGTCCGAGGGAAGGAATTGCACCCATCCGTACCGTTACCAGGCAACCGCGTTGTTCCTTCCGTGATGCACCTTTCGCGAAGAGGAACCGCCATGAGATCCGCCCTGGTCGCCGTGCCCGCCGCCGTCCTGTTCGTCCTCCTCACGCCCTCCCCGGCGGACGCCGTCCAGCACGGCATTAGCCGGACGTTCACGGTCTCCACGGCCCGGGTCGCCACGCACACGATCTACTGCCCGGGCCACGAGCACACGCACAGCGGAGGGGCGCAGGTCAGCCCGCCCGGCAAGTACTACATGCGGAGCACGCATCCGACGCCGGACCGGAAGGGGTGGTCGGTGACCACCGCGCCGCTCCCCGGGACCACGGGAGGGCGCACGGTCACCCTTTACGCCCTGTGCGCCTGAGCCGGCGCTCCGCCCAACGGGCGGAATCCGACGGCCGGCCGGGGGACTTCCCGCCGTGTCTGTCGCCCTCCGGCGGCGGGACGGGGATGTTCCCGGTGAACCGCGAACGTGACGAGTGAAGCGTGAAGCGTCAAGCGTGAACTGTGAAGCGTGAAGCGGAGCCCCCACCCCGAAGGTTCCTCGATGCTGCTGCCCCGTGCACTGCGGATCACCGCACTGCGGATCACCGTCGCCGGTGTGTTCGCCGCCTGTGCCGTCGGACTCGCCGCCGTCGGATCCGTCCCGGTGTCCGCCTCCGCGGGTGACCGGCAGGAGTGCGGAGACCCGGGCAGCCCGGACTTCCCGATCGTCTCGCGGCTGAGCGGCGGCCCGGCCGTCTACGAGCGCGGCGCCGACGCCCCCGCCTGGGAGCTGGACCTGCGCAACGACACCGGCACCGGGTGCCGGGCCGTGCACCCCGTCGTCGTCCTGTCCGACCGGAGCCGCGCGCTCCGGCCGCAGGACGTGCGGATGGAGTTCTACGACCGCGAGGGCGCCCGCTGGCGGCCCGTGCGCTTCGAGCGGACGGAGGAGGCCGAGAACGTCGGCGTCCTGGAAGGCCGTTCGCCCGACTTCCGGGGCTTCGACGTCCCCGCGCACCGGACGGTCGCCGTCCCCCTGCGCCTCGGTTTCGCCGACGGCGCCCCGGAGGGGCCCGTCACCGCCAACGTCACGGCGGTGCAGCGGCGCGGTGCGGACGGGGCGTGGGTGGGGGAGTCGGAGGACTACACCTTCACGGTCGGACGGGCCGCCGCCGCGCCGGTCGCCCCGGGGCCGACCCCGCGGGCGAGCCTTCCGGGCGGGGAGCGGCCCGGGCCGCCGGTGCTCGCCGAGACGGGGGCTTCGCGCGCGGTGGATCCGGTCGAGGTCGCGCTCCTCGCGCTCGGGTGCGTGGGGGGTGGGGTGGGGTTGCTGCTCTGGGCGCGGCGGATGCGGCGTTGAGGTGGGAGGGGTTTTCTCCCCGCCCCGCCCTTTCACCGTTTCTTCCGGGGCTGCGCCCCTCGGCCCGCTCACCGTGCTCCGCGCGGTGGTGTGGGGGCTTCGCCCCCTGCGCCCCGCTCCGGGGCTGCGCCCCCGCGCCCCGCTCCGGGGCTGCGCCCCCGCGCCCCGCTTCGGGGCTCCGCCCCGCGCCCCGCTTCGGGGCTCCGCCGCTCGTCCTCAATCGCCGGACGGGCTGACTCGAATCGCCGGACGGGCTGACTCGCCACACGGCTGCTGGATTCGGCACCTGCGAGGATCGCGCCGTGGATCAGTCCTACAGCACCCCTGACTCCTACAGTGCCCCCGGCTCCTGCAGCACTCCCGGCGCGCCCCACCGCGACGGCGTCCCCGAGCACGGCCGGGTCCCCAAGTACTACGCGGTCAAGACGCACATCACCGCGCTCCTCGACGAGCTGGGCGAGGGCGGGCTCCTGCCCACCGAGCGGGACCTCGCCGGCCGGTTCGGCGTGGCCCGCGAGACCGTCCGCCAGGCCCTGCGCGAACTGCTGCTGGAGGGGCGGCTGCGACGGCTGGGCCGGGGCACCGTCGTCGCCGGTCCCAAGCTGGAGCAGCCGCTGTCGCTGGCCAGTTACACCGAGGGCGTGCGCCGCCAGGGGCGGCGGCCGGGCCGTTCCCTGGTCGGGCTCGACCGCTTCCCGTGCCCGGAGGCGCTCGCGCCGGACGTGGGGGCGCGTGCCGGGGAGCCCGTCTGGCATATGGAGCGGGTGCTGCTCGCGGACGACGAGCGGGTCGGGCTGGAGAGCACCTACGTCGCGGTGGCCCGGGTGCCGCGGCTGGACGAGGAGTTCGAGCCCGACTCGTCCTTCTACGGCTACCTCCGCGAACGGCTCGGCGTCCGGTTCGGCGACGCGGACGAGCGGCTGGAGACCGTCCTGGCCACGCCGCGCGAGGCGCTGCTCGTCGGGACGCCGCCGGCGCTGCCGATGCTGCTGATCCACCGGGTCTCGCGGGACGCGGACGGCGGGCCGCTGGAGCGGGTCCGCTCGCTCTACCGGGGGGACCGGTTCTCGTTTACCGCCCACCTCCAGGGGTAGTTGGGTAACGGAATCGTAACGGGTCTAGTCCAAGCTTGAGGGCCGGTTCACCCTCCCGTGGCCGGCCGTCCTTTTTGCCGACACCCGCCCCGAGGAGCGTTCCGGACATGCGAGTCATCGTCGTCGGAGCCGGCGTGCTGGGAACCCTGCACGCCTGGCACGCAGTCCAGCGCGGCCACCAGGTCGTGCACATCGAGCGCGAGGCCGAGGCGCGGGGCGCCTCCGTGCGCAACTTCGGCCTCGTCTGGGTCGGCGGCCGGGCCGCCGGGGAGGAGCTGGAAACCGCCCTGCGGGCCCGCGCGTTGTGGGAGGAGATAGGCGCCCGCGTCCCGGGCGTCGGGTTCCGTGCCAACGGATCGCTGACGGTCGTCACCGACGAGGCCGAACTGGCCGTCGCCCGCGCCGCGGCCGCCCGCCCCGACGCCGCCGCCCGCGGCTACGAACTGCTGGACGCGGAGGAGACCCGCCGCCGCAACCCCGCGCTGCGCGGCGAACTCCTCGGCGCCCTGTGGTGCGGGCGCGACGCCGCCGTCGAACCCCGCGTCGCCCAGCGGGCGTTGCGCGAGGCGCTGGCCGCCTCCGGCCGCTACACCTTCCTCGGCGGGCGCGAGGCCCGCGACGTCGTCGGCGAGCACGGCGTCCGCGACGACCACGGCGACGTCCACACCGGCGACGCCGTCGTCCTGTGCACCGGCGCCTGGCTCGGCGGCCTCGTCCGCGAGCTGGCCCCCCAATTGCCCGTACGCCGCGTCCGGTTGCAGATGATGCAGACCGCCCCGCTGGGCGAGCCGCTCCCGACCTCCGTCGCGGACGCCGACAGCTTCCGCTACTACCCCGCCTACCGCTCCCCGGAGCTGGACGCCTTCGCCGCCGCCCGGCCGCAGCCGCCCGTCGCCGCCGAGCACAAGATGCAGCTGCTGATGGTCCAACGGGCCGACGGCGGGCTGACGATCGGCGACACCCACGCGTACGCGACCCCGTTCGCCTTCGACGTGGACGAGGACCCGTACGCCCACCTGACGGCCGTTGCCGAGACGCTCCTCGGCCGCCCGCTGCCGCCCGTCCGGCGCCGCTGGGCCGGGGTGTACGCGCAGTGCCTGGACGCCGGGAAGGTCGTGCACCGCGAACGGGTGCGCGAGGGCGTCTGGCTGGTGACCGGGCCCGGTGGGCGCGGCATGACCTGTTCCCCGGCGATCGCCGGGGCGACCGCCGACGCGCTGGGCTGGTGAGGAGGAGGCATGGAACCGATCACGCTGGTCGTCCTCGACATGGCCGGGACCACCGTCGCCGACGACGGACTCGTCGAACGGGCCTTCGCCGAGGCGGCGTCCGAGGTGCTGGGCACGGAGGGCTTCGCTGAACGACTCGACTACGTCCGCGCCACGATGGGCGAGTCCAAGATCTCCGTCTTCCGGCACCTGAGCGGCGGTGACGAGGGCGTGGCCCGGCGCGCCAACGCCGCCTTCGAGACGGCGTACGCGCGCCTGGTGGACGCCGGGCACTGCGCCCCCGTGCCCGGCGCGCGGGAGGCGATCGAGCGCCTGCGCGGCGAGGGCCGGACCGTGGTCCTCACCACCGGCTTCGCCCGCACCACCCAGGACGCGATCCTCGCCGCCCTCGGCTGGGACGACGGGCCGGCCGACCTCGCCCTGTGCCCCGCCGACGCGGGCGGCCGCGGGCGGCCGTACCCCGACATGATCCTCACCGCGCTGCTGCGCACGCACGCCGCGGACGGCGTCGGCGGCATCGCGGTCGCCGGCGACACCGCGTACGACATCCTGAGCGGACGCCGCGCCGGGGCCCCGGTCGTGGCCGGCGTGCTGACCGGGGCGCACGACGCGGAGGCGTTGCGCGCGGCGGGGGCGACGGCGGTGCTGGACTCGGTCGCCCAACTCCCGGACCTGATCGCCGCGTACGAGGCGGGGGCGGGGGCCGGCGGACCGTGACCGGCATACGCTTCGACTCCGTCTCCGTCGCCTACGACGGCACCACCGTGCTCGACTCCCTCGACCTGGCCGTCGGGCCCGGCGAGGTCATGGCCCTCCTCGGCCCCTCCGGCTCCGGCAAGACCACCGCCCTGCGGGCCGTCGCCGGCTTCGTCCGGCCGTCCTCCGGGCGGGTGTTCATCGGGGACCGCGACGTCACCGGGCTCGCGCCGCACCGGCGGGGCGTGGGGATGGTCGTCCAGCAGTACGCGCTCTTCCCGCACCTGCGGGTCGACGCCAACGTCGCGTTCGGGCTGAAGGCGCGCCGGACGCCGCGCGCCACGGTCGCCGAACGGGTCGCGGAGGCGCTGGAGATGACCGGCATGTCCGCCTTCGCCCGGCGCTACCCGCGCGAGCTGTCCGGCGGCCAGCAGCAGCGCGTCGCGATCGCGCGGGCGCTGGCCATCCGGCCGGGGGTGCTGCTCCTGGACGAGCCGCTGTCCGCGCTGGACGCGCGCCTGCGCTCCGACATGCTCGCGGAACTGGCCCGTCTGCACCGGGAGTTGCCCTCCGTCTCCATGGTGTACGTCACCCACGACCAGGTCGAGGCCCTGACCCTGGCCGACCGCGTCGCGGTCATGGACCGCGCGCGGCTGCGCGACTGCGGGACGCCGCAGGAGCTGTACCGCAGCCCGCGCACGGAGTTCACGGCGTCGTTCGTCGGCAGCGCGAACCTGCTGCCGGTGACCGTCGCCGACGACGGCGTCTCCTTCGCGGGCACGCCCCTGTCGGTCTCCGGCACCTTCTCCGGCGCGGCGGCGACGCTGTGCGTCCGCCCGCACCTGGTCGGCCTCGGCGACGGCCCGAACGCGCTGCGCGGCACGGTGTCCGAGGTCCAGTGGCGCGGCGCGACGCACCGCGTGTGCGCGGACGTGTCCGGCCACCGCCTCCTGGCGGACGTCCGCGAACTCCGCGACCCGCCGCGCCCGGGCGCGCCGGTGACGCTGCACTTCGCGCCGGAGGACGCGGTGCTGCTGCCGGCGGGGGCGGGCCATGCGTAGCCGTCGCGGGGCCGGGGCCCTCGTGCCGTGGGCCCTGGCCCTCCCCCCGGTCGCCGTCCTCGGGCTGTTCTTCCTCTATCCGCTCGGCCTCGTCGTCCGGGAGTCCCTCGGTGGCGACGGCGGCGCGACCACCGCCGCGTACGGCCGTGTCTTCGCGCAGGACGCCTTCCGGGACGCCCTCGGCAACACCGTCGTCATCGCCGCCGGGGCCACCGCCGGCGCCCTGGTCCTCGGCTTCGCGCTCGCGATCGTGATCGCGTTCGTGCCCTTCCCCGGGGGCCGGGCGGTCGGGCGGTTCGTCGACGTCTTCCTCTCCTTCCCCTCGTTCCTCATCACGCTCGCGCTGCTCTTCGTCTACGGGCGGGCCGGCATGGCCAACGGGCTCTGGACGGACGTCACCGGCGCCGCCGCCGGACCGTTCGGCGACTTCCTGCACACCCGGTGGGGCGTGCTGCTCGCCGAGGTCACGTACTTCACGCCGTTCGTGATGCGGCCGCTGCTCGCCGCGTTCTCGCAGCTGGAGACGGCCCAGCTGGAGGTCGCCGCGTCGCTCGGGGCGAAGGCGCCGCGGATCGTGCGGCAGGTGATCCTGCCGGAGGCGCTGCCCGCGCTCGCCGCGGGCGGGTCGCTGGTGCTGGTGATGTGCCTGAACGAGTTCGGGATCGTGCTGTTCACCGGTGCGAAGGACGTCACCACGCTGCCGGTGCTGATCTACGGCAGGGCGATCCTCGACGGCGACTGGACCGCCGCCTGCGTGGTCGCGGTGGTCAACATCGCGCTGTCGGGCGGGCTTTACGCCCTCTACCGCTCCGTCCTGGCCCGAGGCGACCGAGGAGGACTCCGCCGTGCTCGTGCATAGCCGCACCGCCCGCCGCCTGGTGCACGCCGTGTTCCTGACGCTGTTCCTGCCCGTGTTCGCGCTCCCGTTCGCGGTCGTCGTCGCGGCCTCGTTCGCCACCTCCTGGAGCGGAGCACTCCCCTCCGGCGCGACGCTCGCCCACTACCGCGACGTCGCGCACGGCGACGCCCTCCAGGCCCTGACCACCAGCCTGCTCACCGCCCTCGCGGCGAGCGCCCTCGCCCTGGTCACCGGGACGTGGTCGGCGCTGGCCGCCGCCCGGCTCGGCCCGCGCGGACGGCGGCTGGTCGACGGCCTGTTCATGCTGCCCGTGGCCGTACCGTCGGTCGTCGTCGGGCTGTCCCTGCTCGTCGCCTTCTCCCGGCCGCCCCTGCTGCTCAACGGCACCCCGCAGATCGTCGTCGTCGCCCACGCCGTCCTGGTCACGGCCTTCGCACACCAGTCGGTCACGGCCGCGCTGGCCCGCCTCGACCCGGCGTACGAACAGGCGGCCGCGAGCCTGGGCGCGTCCCCGGCGTACGTGCTGTGGCGGGTGCGCCTGCCGCTGCTGCTGCCCTCCCTCGGCGCAGCCGGCGGGCTCTGCTTCGCCCTGTCCATGGGCGAGTTGAGCGCCACGATGATGCTCTACCCGCCCGACTGGCTGCCGCTGCCCGTGAAGATCTTCGGCGCCACCGACCGCGGCGCCCTCTTCGCCGGGGCGGCCCTCGCCGTCGTCCTGATGACCGCGACGCTGCTGGTGCTGCTCGCCGTCTCCCGGGTGCGCACCCGCGCCTCGTACCGATAGGCCCCGTTGAGGAGTTCGACACGCCATGTCCCGTACCCGCACCGGAGGCGTCGCCCTGCTCGCCGCCACCCTCCTCGCCCCGCTCACCGCCTGTGGCGCCACCGGCGGATCCGACGCGAAGGAGATCACGGTCTACAGCGCCGACGGCCTCAAGTCCCAGGACGGCTCCGGCTTCTACGACCGCGTCTTCCGCGACTTCGAGAAGAAGACCGGCATCAAGGTGAAGTACGTCGAGGGCGGCTCGGGGGAGGTGGTGCAGCGGCTGGCCCGGGAGCGGAGCAACACCCGGGCGGACGTGGTCGTCACGCTGCCGCCGTTCGTCCAGCAGGCCGACGGCAAGGGCCTGTTGGAGACGTACCGGCCCAAGGGCTCGGAGAAGGTCGCCGACTCCGACAAGGACCCCTCCGGCAAGTGGACGTCCGTCGTCAACAACTACTTCTGCTTCATCTACAACATGAAGGAGCTCACGACCCCGCCGAAGACCTGGAACGACCTGCTGGACGACCGCTTCGAGGGCAGACTCCAGTACTCCACCCCCGGCGTCGCGGGCGACGGAACGGCCGTCCTGGTCAAGGCGATGCACGACCTCGGCGGCAAGGACGCGGCGATGGAGTACCTGAAAAAGCTCCAGCGGAACAACGTCGGCCCGTCCTCCTCCACCGGCCAGCTCGCCCCGCGCACGGACAAGGGCGAACTCCTGGTGGCCAACGGCGACGTCCAGATGAACTTCGCCAACATGGCGACCATGCCCCACCAGGGGATCTTCTTCCCGGCGGCGGCCGACGGGAAGAAGCCCGGCACCTTCGCCCTGCCCTACGCGGCCGGGCTGGTCAAGGGCGCGCCGCACGCCGACAACGCCCGGAGGTTCCTCGACTACCTGCTCTCCGAGGGCGTCCAGCGGCAGGTCTCCTCGGTGGCCGGCGGCTTCGCGGCCCGTACGGACGTGACGGCGACCGACAGGAACGCGAAGGCGCTCGCGGACATCATGAAGGGGACGGAGATATTCCGCCCGGACTGGGCGGACATCAACCGCAATCTCACCTCGTACGTCGACGCCTGGAAGGCCGCCACCGGGAGCTGATTAGGCTGGAGGGTGCCGGGGCGGCGGGCGAGCCCTGCCGTCCCGGTTCCATCAAGCGCCCCGGGCCCCGAGGCACAGCACGGCAGGAGTTCCGCACGTGGCAGAGCGCAAGCCCATCGAGTCCTGGCTCACCGACATGGACGGTGTGCTGATGCACGAAGGCATCCCGGTGCCCGGCGCGGACGCCTTCGTCAAGAAGCTCCGCGCATCCGGCCGGCCGTTCCTCGTGCTGACCAACAACTCCATCTACACCCCCCGCGACCTGCACGCCCGCCTCCGGCGGATCGGCCTGGACGTCCCCGCCGCCAGCATCTGGACCTCGGCCCTGGCCACCGCCCAGTTCCTGGACGACCAGCGCCCCGGCGGCACCGCCTACGTCATCGGCGAGGCCGGGCTCACCACCGCGCTGCACGACATCGGCTACGTCCTGACCGACGCGGACCCCGACTACGTCGTCCTGGGCGAGACGCGGACCTACTCCTTCGAGGCGCTCACCAAGGCCATCCGGCTGATCAACAACGGCGCCCGGTTCATCGCCACCAACCCCGACGAGACCGGCCCCTCCGCCGAGGGCGCCCTGCCCGCCACCGGCTCCGTCGCCGCCCTGATCACCAAGGCGACCGGCCGCGAGCCCTACTTCGTCGGCAAGCCGAACCCGCTGATGATGCGGTCCGGGCTCAACATGATCGGCGCCCACTCGGAGACCAGCGCCATGATCGGCGACCGGATGGACACCGACGTCCTCGCCGGGCTGGAGGCCGGCATGCGGACCTTCCTGGTGCTCACCGGGCTGACCCGGCCCGACGAGATCGAGCGCTACCCCTTCCGCCCGTCCACCGTCGTCGACTCGATCGCGGACCTCGTCGACCTGGTGTGACCCGTCCGGCCGGTACGCGCATGCGGTTCCGTCACCGATTGGAGTAACGGGTCGACGGAGCGGATGCGCCGCCGGTCCCCGCCGGGTGAACCTCTGAGGGTCAGGAGGTTCACCATGGTTTCAGTCCGCTCCGCACTCTGCGGTGCGCTGACGGCGGTCGCCGTCGGTGCCGCCCCTGCCCATGCCCTCGACGACCCACCCTCGACCCGAGTGGGAACGGTGGAGCTCGTTCCCGTCACCAGCAGGCCCGGGGCCGACGTGCAGCTGCGCGTCTCCGGCTGCTCCGGCGATCGCGCCACGGCCGTCTCGGAGGCGTTCGTGACCGATGCCAGGCTCGCCCGGGACACCACCGGCCACTCCGCCGAGGCCACCGTCCGCTCCACGACGTCCGCCGGCACCTACCCCGTCCGCGTCAACTGCGACGGCCGCGAAGACGTCGCCGAGGGCGTGCTGACCGTCGTCCCCGACGCGGTGCCCGACGGCCGGGACGGCCGCGGGCCCCATGACGGCCGCGACGGGCACGACGGCCACGCCGCCCTCACCGGCCAGGACCACGACCACGAGCACGAGCACGGCGTGCCCGTCGCCCCCGTGCCCGCGGGCGGCGGCGGCACCGCGCCCGTCGCCGCGGCCGACACCCCTGGCACCCCCGGGCTCGTCCTCGGCGGCGCCGGCGTCCTGATCGCCGGCGTCCTGATCTGGTACCGCCGCCGCACCGACGCCGGCCGTCGGTGAGGGGAGGCGATCCCGCGCCATGTCCGAAGCACGCGCCGGCACCGGCGGCCGCCTGCTGACGGGCGTGGCGTGGGCGGCCCTGCTGTTCGCCCTGTGGCTGTGGGGCCGAGAGGTCACCGAGGTGCCGTCCGGGTCCTGGACCGCCACCGGCGACGTCGCCGCCGCGGGCCGCCCGCCGGCGCTCGAACTGCCGCCGCCGCACCCCCCGCTGCCCGGGGCCACGCCACAGCGCCTGGCCATCCGGGCCATGGGCCTGCGCGCCCCGATCGAGGGCCGCGGCCTGACCCGCGAGGGCGCGGCGGAACCGCCGCCGTACGACCGGGCCGGCACCGTCGCCTGGTACCGCGGCGGCCCGCAGCCGGGCAGCCCCGGCGCGGCCGTCCTCGTCGGCCACGTGGACACCGACAGCGCGCCGGCGGTCTTCTACGAACTCGGCGGCCTCAAGCGCGGCGAGACGGTCAGCGTCGCCCGGGCCGACGGCTCCACCGCCGAGTTCACGGTCGACGACGTCGCCGTCTTCAGCAAGGACCACTTCGACGCCGGGCGCGTGTACGGGCCGCACGCCGCGGGCCGGGCCGAACTCCGCCTGATCACCTGCGGCGGCGACTACGACCGGGTCCGCCGCCAGTACAGCGCCAACGTGGTCGTCTCGGCCTACCTGACCGGAACCGGACCGGCGTGAGGAGCCCGCGCACCGCGCCTCCGGTGCTCCTTCAGAGCGATCCGATGTCGTGTCATGAGATGACCGGCCCCGGCCGGGGACCCGGCTGTGCCAGCATGGGGGCGACCGGTCGTTGTCCCGAGGGGCCCGATGCGCTCCCGGAAGTACACCCCAAGGGGGAGTGGATGTACGGCAGTCACACCGGCCACGCCCGTCGGGCCCGCGCGGTCCTCGTCCGGGCGGTCACCGCGGGAGCTCTGGTGCTCCTGGCCGGCTGCTCCTCGTCCTCGGACGACACCTCCGCCCCCGCCGGATCCCCGCGGCCCGCCGTCGCCTCCCCCTCCCAGCTCCCCCGGGCCCAGTCCCCGTACTGGGTGAACCCGGACGGGACCGCCGCCCGGCAGGTCACCCAGCTGCGCAAGGCGGGCAAGGAGCGGGACGCCGTCCTCATCGGGAAGATCGCCCAGCAGCCCGTCGCCGAGTGGATCGGCGTGGACGACCCGGAGAGCCAGACCCGCGGCTTCACCGAGGCCGCCGCGCGGGCCGACCGCGACGCGCTGCTCGTCCTCTACAACATCCCGCACCGCGACTGCGGCCAGTACTCGCAGGGCGGCGCCTCCGACGGGGACTCCTACCGCGCCTGGCTCGACCGCGCGGCCGCCGGCATCGGCGACCGCAGCGCGACGGTGATCCTGGAGCCGGACGCACTGCCGCACATGGAGGACGGCTGTACGCCGCAGCAGTTCCACGAGGAGCGGTACGCGCTGCTGAAGGAGGCCGTCCGCAAGCTGAAGTCCCTGCCGCGGACGAGGGTCTACCTGGACGCGGGGAACCCCAGCTGGGTCACCCCCGCCACGCGGATGGCCGAGCCGCTGCGGCGCGCCGGCATCGACCGGGCCGACGGCTTCGCCCTCAACGTCTCCAACTTCCAGACGACGCGGGACAGCAAGGAGTACGGCTGGGCCCTGTCGACCCTCCTCGGCGACAAGCACTTCGTCATCGACACGAGCCGGAACGGGAACGGGCCGCTGTCCGGGGGCGACCACGAGAAGGCGTGGTGCAACCCGGCGGGCCGGGCCCTCGGCGAGCCCCCGACGACCCGCACGGGTGACCGGCTGGTCGACGCGTACCTGTGGATCAAGCGGCCGGGCGAGTCGGACGGGGCGTGCAAGGGGGGGCCGGACGCGGGGGAGTGGTGGGAGACGTACGCGCTGGAGCTCGCGCGTAACGCGCGGTCGTGAGGGGTGGGGGCGGGGGGCGCGCCTTCTGGACCCCTGGAACCGCGCTCCGCGCGGTTGTCCTCAAGCGCCGGACGGGCTGATTCAGCCGGTCCGGCGCTTGAGGACAACGCCCGAGGGCGATGCGGGCGCCGAGCCAGGAAGGGCACCCCTACTTCTCGGCCACCGGCACCTTCACCCACACCGCCTCCGCCGGCGTGTCCTGATCGTCCACCACCGTCAGCATGTACCAACCCGGCGGCACCAGCGAAGGGTCCTTCGGCAGGGTGACCGTCACCGACGAGTTCCCACCCCGGTCCGCACCGCTCCGCGTCATCTCCAGCGCGATCGACCGCTGTTCGATGTTCGTGACGTGCGTGAACGACCCCGGCCGGATCAGCCGCGCCTTCGCGACCGGACGCGCGGACGCGACCCGGTACGTCGCCTTGTCGCCCAGCTTCACCGTCTGCGGCGCCGTGCTCCTGATCTCGGGACGGCCGTCCCGGAAGAGGTACGGCGGGGTGTAGAGGTCGATCTGCTGCTGGAAGACGCCGGGCATCGTGTTGTCCTTGTCCCGGAAGAGGGAGTCGGAACCGAAGGTCATCACCCGGCCGTCGGGCAGGAGCAGCGCACCCGAGTGGTAATTGCGGCCGACCAGCGGATCGGCCACCGCGTGCGAGGAGTTGGTGCGCGGATCGTAGACCTCGGCCCTGAGGATGTTGGAGTTGCTGCGCCCCCGGTAGTCGCCGGAGCCGTTGGTGGTGAGGACGGTGTCGTCGGGGAGGATGACGCTGCTGGGGTAGCGGGCCTTGGCGTACAGGTCGGGGCCGTCCTTGAAGCGCGGACGGTCCGTGTGCAGGTCCACGAGCCTGGTCCTGGACGTGGACTTCTTGTCCTCGCCGACCCCGCCGCCGCCGAGGACCATGTACCGCTGGTCCTGGGCGGGGGGCAGCAGGACGGACATCGAGGTCTCCAGGACGTCCGGGTCGCTGATGCCGGGGACGGGGATGAAGGAGTTGTTGCCCAGGTCCCACACGCCCGGTTCGCGGCCCTTGTCGGCGGGCCCGTAGCCCGCGTTGGAGCCGGTGTAGAAGATCTTGCCCTTGTCGGTGAGGAAGAGGGCCGGGTAGGTGGGGAAGAAGCGCTCCTGCGGGAGGTAGGTCCACTTCTTGGTCTTCGGGTCGTAGACCTCGTTCTTGCCGGGGACGACCTGGCCGATCTCGTCGAGGCCGGAGACGGAGAGGACCTTGCCGTCCTGGAGGGTGGTCAGCGTCGGGTACCAGCGGGCCTCGTTCATCGGGTCGACGGTGACGTAGCGCTCGGCCACCGGGTCGAACTCGAAGGAGTCCTTGATGCCTTGGAAGTCCTTCTTGTCGAAGGAGAGCTTGTTGGCGATGCCGTAGAAGTTCCGGGAGTCGTCGCCCTTGAGGCCGCCGATGCGGTAGTTGTCGGTGAGGCCGGTGGCGTGCTCCTGGCCCTTCTCGAGCGCCTCGACGTAGACCCGGGCCGTGCTGACCGTGACCTTGACCTTGCCGTCCTTGCCCTGGTCCTTCTTGGCGCGGGGGACGAGCACGGCGTCCTTGGACTCGAAGGACTTGCCGGTCTGCTTGCCGGTGAAGACCGTGCCGGCCGGGAAGGTCATCGGCTTGTCGGGGTTCTCGTTGTGGACGACCATCAGGCCGCCGGCCTTGGTGACGTCGCCGTCCAGCTTCTCGTAGCGCTGGGTGCCGCCGGCGACCAGGAGCCTGCCGTCCGGCAGCTGGGTGTGGCCGGCGCAGAAGAGGTCCTTGGGGGTGGGGACGTTCTTGAAGGTGTTCTCCTTCGGGTCCCACAGGACCGTGCGGAAGGACTTCGCCTGGAAGTTGGCCGCGTTGTTGCCGGAGCCGGCGACCAGGAGCACCTTGCCGGTGTGCAGCAGGGCGGCGTGGATCGTGTTGATCCGGTACTCGTCGGGGACGTCCACGACGTCCCAGTGGCCGTTCTTCGTTTTGTACCCCGGCTGGTTGATCTTGTAGTCGTGGTACTGGCCGGAGGCGTAGCCCCAGATGGCCGGCCCGTTCATGCCCGCCAGGACGAGCACGACCGCCGCACCCACCGCGGTGCGGCGGGTGCGGCGGCTGAGCAGACGGTTCCGGAGTCGCGTGGTCCGGAGTCTCATGTCTGGGCTCCCTCGGGCCGTTTGCCGTGGCGCACGGTCCACCACCAGGCGGCGATGGGCGCGACCGTGATCACGACGGCCAGCGCCGCCCAGGTGCGCATCGCGGCATGGGCGTGACCCAGGAAGAACGAGGCCACCAGCGAACCGCCGAAGATCAACAGGAAGAAGAGGTGGATGCGGAAGGTGCCGAACAGCGTGTCCGGGCTGGCCGAGTCGCCCTTCGGGGTCACCACGAACCGGCTCCTGCGGCGCAGCACGGCGTCCATCAGGGACCGTGCGTAGACGGGTGCGGAGAGCGCGGACATCGCCATGCCGGCCACCCCGCCGGAGCCCTCGGGCTCGTGCGGGGAGACGTTGTGCCGGCGGTTCCAGATGTAGAGGCCGATCTGGAGGGCCGCGGCGTCGCTGTAGAGCATCATCCACACCTGGGAGTCGATCTGGATGCCGGCGGCGCCGAGCCCCAGGAAGAGCGCGCAACTCAGGGCGCCGAGCATCCAGTTGACCGCGGTGATCGGGTAGTAGACGACCATCAGCGTGTAGTTGAGGAAGGGGCCCGGCCGCAGCGTGAAGGGGCCCTTCCAGTACTGCTTGATGATCGTCTCGTAGGTGCCCCGGGACCAGCGCAGCTGCTGGGTGAAGAAGTCCGTCCACGCGTTCGGGCCCTCGCCGACCGCGAGCACGTCGGGCGTGTAGACGGAGCGCCACTTGCGGCCGGTGGCCGGGTTGCGGTGGCGGTGCAGCTCGAAGCCGGTGGCCATGTCCTCCGTGATGGAGTCGAAGAGCCCGCCGATGCCCTTGAGGGCGCTGATGCGCACGGCGTTGTTGGTGCCGACGAACATGGGCGAGCCGTAGCGGTTGCCGGCGCGCTGGATGAGGGCATGGAAGAGGAACTGCTGGCTCTCCGCGGCCTTGGTGACGGCCGCGTCGTAGTTCCCGTACACCTGAGGTCCAACGACGAAGGAGACATCCGGGTCACGGAAGTAACCGAGCATGCGCTCCAGGAAGTTGGGCAGCGGCACGTGGTCGGTGTCCACGGAGGCGAAGAAGTCGTAGTCGTCGCCGTGGGCGTCGAGCCAGGCGTTGTAGTTGCCGTGCTTGGTCTTCGCGCGGTGCGGGCCCTTCGGCCGGTTCCACTTCTCCACGCCCTTGCGGGAGAAGTGGTGGACGCCCAGGCGCCGGCACACCTCCTTGGCCTCGGGGTCGTCGCCCTCGTCGAGGAGCCAGACGTGCACGGGGCCGCGGTGGCGCACCCGGACCGCCGCCTCCAGGGTGCGGGTGACCATCTCGATCGGCTCCTTGCCGGGGACGAACGAGGTGAGGAAGGCGACCCGGGTGCCGGTCTCCGGGACGACCGGTATCGGGTCGCGGGCCACCAGGGTGGCGTGGGCGTTGGAGATGACGTTCAGCGTGCGGAAGACCTCGATCAGGCCGATGGACACGAGCATGACGGCGTCGAGGGCCCGCATCAGCGGGGTCGCGTGGTCCCGGTGCGTCCAGTGCGCGGGCTGGAGGAGCCAGACCAGGAGGACGACGGAGACGACGGGGGCCAGGCCCAGCAGCAGGGCGGCCTGGACGCGGTGCGGCTCGTCGGCCAGGAGGCTGCGGTAGCGCACCCGGTAGGGACCGGGGCCGGGCTGGGTGAGCGGGCCGGCCAGGCGGCTGTAGTGCTCGTAGTCGTAGCGCGGGCGCGTGGCGTGGTGCGGCCGCGGCGGCGGCGGGGCGGGGCGGGGCGCGGGTCTGCGCCGCTCGTCCTCCGGCTCCGGCGGGGCCGGGATGCGCAGCCGGGTGGCGACCGAGGGGTCGCCGACCACGGGATCGTAAGGAGTCGTCCGCCGGGCGTCGGCAGGCGTGGACGTCATGAGTCATTCCCCCCGCATGGTCATTCCCCCCGCACGCAGCGCGGCTGCGTGGTGTGCTGGTGCGTGGGCCCTGCCGGCCCCCCTCGGCCCGGCGCGGGCGCGTCGGCACCGGCTCCCTCCGGCGCCGCCAACTCCCCGCGACGGCGGTGATGTTGGAATACAGCTGTTGGATCAGGATCTCGGACCCCGCGGCATGATCGCAAGGGCGAAACAAGCTGTTTACCGGGCAAAGCGGTACGCCTTTCGTAGGCGTGTACGAATGTCGCAGAAGTGATCGCGAATGGCCTCTTCTGTTCGGATCGCGTCGCCCGCCCGCACGGCCGTGACGATGGCCCGGTGCCGGGCCGAGACCGTCCGCGGGTCCGGGGGCGGCCCGGCCCCGTCCCGCAGCCGGTGGAAGGCGCTCCAGAACGCCTCGGGCACGGCGTCGATCAGCGGGTTGTCCAGCCCACGGCAGAACGCGGCGTGGAAGGCGCGGTCGGTCTCCGTCCGGACGGGCCCGGTCAGCGACTCGTCCTCCATCCGGGTGACGATCGCGTCGAGCTCGGCCAGCTCCGGCTCCGCCAGTCGCCCGGCCAGCCGCCCGGCCAGCCCGGTCTCCACCGCCTCCCGCAGCTCCAGGAGCTGGAGCAGGCTGTCCTCGCCGCGCCGGTGGCCCGCGACGGTGCGGAAGACGAGGCCCTCGGTGATCGGCGCCATGGTCATCGGGCCCACGTAGGTGCCGAAGCCGTGCCGGATCTCGACGATGCCCATCGCCTGGAGCGCCTTGAGCGCCTCGCGCACACAGGTGCGCCCCGTCCCCAGCAGCTCCGTCAGCTCCCGCTCGGTGGGCAGAGGCGCCCCGGGCGGCAGCCGGCGGTCGATGACGATCTGCTTGATCCGCTCCAGGAGGTCACTGGCCATTGGGAGACTGTGCCCTGCCGCCATCCGCTTGGCCAGCACACGAAAGCCTTGGCCAACGCCAAGAGGCCCCTCACTCAGAGTGAGGGGCCTCTTGGCTGTCTGTGCGCCGCCAGGGACTCGAACCCCGGACCCGCTGATTAAGAGTCAGCTGCTCTAACCAACTGAGCTAGCGGCGCCTGCTGACAGAGAAAACTCTACCTCACTCCTGGGAGTGCTTCCGACCACCCTGGCGGAGTACAGCCCGGACCGGGCCGCCCGCGGTCGCTTCCCCTGCTGGTCGGGGCGGTGGGCGGCCGGCCGGGGCGCACCGTGGGGTGCGGGGCGCGCGGACCGCTGAGAAGCTGTGCCGAGCGGTGCCGGGGGCGATCGGAGGCGCCCGCCGGAGCGCGCCGCGGGCCGGGGGTGACGGTCGGCGGAAAGGGCGGACACCGGTGGACGATCCGATATCCGGCGGCCGCGCGCGGCCCGGGGGGTCTGCGGAGAGTGACGACGAAGGGGGCGCCCGGCGCGGTGTCGTGCGCGGGGCCCTGCTGGCGGCGATGGGCGCGGCCGTCATAGCCGGCTCCGGCCCGGCCGCGGCCTGGACCGGGGACCCGCCGGATCCTGTGGTGGTTCCAGTGGCGCAGGATCCGTCGCCGGAGGGCTATCCGGAGCCGGAGGAGGGGGCGCCCGCCCTGGCCGTGGAGGCGGCCGTCCCGGAAGCGGAGGACGGGGCGGAGGAGGGGCTCGAAGCCGTCGGCGAGGAGAGCGCCGAGGCGGCCGCGCCCAAGGGGGTGGAGGCCGCCGTCGCGTACGCCGTGGCGCACATCGGCGATCCGTACGCGCTCGGGGGCCGGGGGCCGCACCGCTGGGACTGCTCCGGGCTCGTACAGGAGGCGTACCGCCGCGCGGGCGTGCGGCTGCCGCGCATCGCCGCCGATCAGTACCGGGCGACCGTCCGCATACCGCGCAGCGCCCTGCGCCGGGGGGACCTCGTCTTCTGGTCCTCCGACGGGCGGGCCTCCGGGGTGCACCACGTGGCGATCTACCTGGGCGGCGGCCGGTACCTGGAGGCGGCGCGGCCGGGGACGAAGGTGCGGATCTCGGCGTTCTCGCGCTACAGCCCGAACCTCTACGGGCGGGCGCGGCCGCCCGCCGGACGCTGAGGGGTCCGGAGCCGGGGGCGGCGCCGATTCGGTGAACGACGGCCGAACCGTTGCCAACTTTGGCCTGGACATGACTATTTGCTCGGCGCTAGCCTCCGTATTGGTCTGGACCGCATGGCCGGTATGCGGCGTTCCCCTGTTCGCTCCGTCGTCCCGGCATCCCCCATCACCGGCTCACCGAACCCCCCACGTTCAGGAGCGAAGCATGCGCAAAAAGATCAGTGCGGTGATCGTCGGCATCGGTGTCACCTGTGTCTCCCTGCTCTCCACCGGCGGTGCGGGGGCGCACGGCTACACCGACGCGCCCACCAGCCGCCAGCAGTTCTGCGCCAACGGCACGGTGCGGGACTGCGGCGAGATCCAGTGGGAGCCGCAGAGCGTCGAGGGCCCGAAGGGTTTCCCCGCTTCCGGGCCCGCCGACGGCACCCTCTGCGCGGGCGGCAACAGCCGCTTCGCCGAGCTCGACGACCCGCGCGGCGGCCAGTGGCCCGCCACGGACCTCGCGGCGGGCCGGCCGGCGGACTTCCGCTGGCGGTTGACGGCCCGGCACGCGACCACCGACTTCCGCTACTACCTCACCAACGACCGTTACGACCCCGCCCGCCCGCTCACCCGGGCCGGCCTGGACCCGCAGCCGTTCCTGACGGTTCCCTACAACGGCCGGACACCGGACGCCACGGTCACCCACCAGGGCACGATCCCCGCCGGGCGGACCGGCAAGCAATTGGTCCTGGCGGTCTGGACGGTCGCCGACACCGGCAACGCGTTCTACGCCTGCTCGGACGTGCGGCTCTCCTGACCGTCGGCCGCGTCCTCCTCCTCGGCGGCGGGCGGGCGGCGCAGCGCGATCCGCGCCAGCACGCCGGCCACCGCGAGCGCGGCGACGGCCAGCAGGACGTAGTCGGGCACGGCGTTGCCCAGCCGGGAGGCGGTCTCCTCGAGGCCCGCCTCCTGGTCCGCGTCCAGCAGCCCGGGCAGCCCGGTCGTGCCGTCGTACAGCAGGAACAGGACGCCGATCCCGATGAAGAACAGCCCGGAGACCAGGGAGGTGGTGTGCAGGCGCAGCCGCCCGAGCCGCAGCTCACGGCCCCGCAGCCAGCGCCGGCGGCCCAGCCCGAAGCGGTCCCAGAACAGGGCGAGGACGAACAGCGGCAGCGCCATGCCCAGCGCGTAGACGGCGAGCATCGCGGCACCGCTCGTCACGTCGCCCCGCATGGCGGTCATCGCCAGCACCGAGCCGAGGATGGGCCCCGCGCAGAAGCCGGCCAGTCCGTACACACAGCCCAGCAGGAAGGTGGACGCGGCCGTGGTCGGGGTGATCCGGCCGGCCGCGGACTGGGCCTTCCGCGAGGCGAAGCCGAGACCGAGGATCTGGGCGGCGCCCAGGGCGATGACGATCCAGCCGCCCGCGGTGACCAGCGCGTCCCGGTGGCCGTTGAAGAGCCGGCTGGCGGCCGTGGAGGCCGCGCCCAGCGGGACGAGGGTGGTGGCCAGCCCCAGGTAGAAGACGCCGGTGCGGGCGAGCAGCCGGCCGGGGCTGGCGAGCGAGTACGCGAAGAACGCCGGGAGCAGCAGCGCGCTGCACGGGCTGACCAGGGCGAGGACGCCGCCGAGGAAGGCGGCGAGGTAGCCGATGTCGCTCACTTGCCGGCCTTCGCGGCCTCGGCGGCGGCCTTGGCCTGCGCGATGGCGGCCTCGAACTCCTTCATCGGCTGGGCGCCCGCGACGGGCCGGCCGCCGACGAGGAAGGACGGGGTGCTGGACACGCCGATCCTGTAGCCCTCCTCCTGGTCCTTCTTGACGGCGTCGGCGGCGGCGGAGCCGTTCAGGTCGGAGCGGAAGCGGTCGAGGTCGCGGACGCCGGCCGTGCGGGCCATGTCCACCAGCTTGTCCTCGGCGAGGGCGTCGCCCTTGCGGGTCTTGGCGTAGAGCTCGTCGTGGAACTGCCAGAAGCGGCCCTGCTGCCCGGCGGACCAGGAGGCGCGGGCGGCGCGGACGGAGGGCTCACCGAAGATCGGGAAGTTGCGGAACTCGATCCGCAGGACGCCCTCGTCGACGTACTTCTTGATCAGTTCCGGCTGGCTCTCGCGCGTGAAGCGGCCGCAGAACGAGCACTGGTAGTCGGCGTACTCCACCAGCACGACCGGGGCGTCCGGCTTGCCGACGGCCATCGGGTCGCCCTTGGCGCGGCGGCTGGTGGTCCGCTCGACCTGGTCGTAGAGGACCTGCTGCGGGTCGGCGGAGGAGGACGCGGACGGCTTGCCGTCGTCGTCGCCGGAGCTCTTGGCGATGGCGATGCCCGCGGCGATCACCGCCACGATCAGGGCGACGACGGCACCGGCGGCGGCGAGGCGGCGGGAGCGGGCGGCCCGGTCCTTGCCGGGACCGGCCTTCTTGGCGGTGCTCTTCTTGGGGGTGGTCTTCTTGGCGTTGGACATGAGGGGGCGAAGCTCCTGAGGTCGTACGGAATCCGGACATGCCGAAGCGCGGCCCGGGGCGGGCCGTGCGGGGCGGGTCTAGATCCGCAGGACGGGGAGGAGCTCGGCGGCACCGGCGGCGGTCGTGGGCGGTGCCCTGGGGACGCCGAGTCGCTGGTGGGGTGCCCGGGGCAGGGGGGAGCGCGCGGCGCCGGCCGCCAGGAGCGGGTCGGTGTGGCCGTGCGCGACGACCGCCTCGGTGCCCTTGAAGGGGACGTCGAGGGGCCGGCAGCTGCCGCCGTTGTCGTCGCGGGAACCGGCGTGCGGGACGACGGCGTACGCGCCGTCGTCCGGCCGGTGGTCCGGCAGGGACCTCGCCGCGGTGGCGGTGGCCGAGGCGGTGGTGGCGGGGGCGGCCGGTCCGGTGCCGGACAGGCCGAGGACGGCGGTGACCATGAGGAGCAGCAGCGTCATCAGGCCGGCTGCCGTCGTGCGGCGGTGCTGGGGCACCTGGCTGCTCCTCTCTCCCCGCTGTCCGATCCCGGTTGATCCGTGTGACCCCGGTTGATCCGTGTGACCCCGGTTGATCCGTGTGACGAAGAAGGCCCCTCACCAAGGTGAGGGGCCTTCTTCTGTCGGTGCGCCGCCAGGGACTCGAACCCCGGACCCGCTGATTAAGAGTCAGCTGCTCTAACCAACTGAGCTAGCGGCGCCTGCTGACGAAGAAAATACTACCTGCTCCCGAGGGGTGCTTCGTACCACCCGTCCCGCAGGGCCCTCCGGCCCCGGAATTCCGTGCTCCTCCGCTGTGCGCTCCCGCCTCAGTGAAGGGCCGGTCTCAGTGAAGGGCCAGCGAGAGCAGCATCGGGGCCGCGTGCCGGTTCAGCTCCTCCGCCGCGCGGCGCAGCCGGTGGGCATGGGCGAGCGGGAGGGAGAGGGCGAGCGAGCCCACGCGCTTCCCGGCGGTGATCGGGACGGCGGCGCAGACCGTGCCCACCGCGTACTCCTGGAGGTCGAGGACGGGCACGGTGGCGGGCTGGGCGGCGAGCCGGGTCAGCAGCGTCCGCTCGTCGGTGATCGTCCGCGAGGTGAAGCGGGCGGTCCGGTGGCGCGCGAGGTGGTCGCGCCGGTCGTCGTGGGCGAGCTGGGTGAGCAGGCACTTGCCGACGGCGCTGGCGTGGGCGGCGGTGCGGAAGTCGACCCATTCGTGGACCCGGGGCGTGCACGGCCCGTCCGCGTATTGGGTGATCCGGACCTCGCCGTCGACGTAGCTGCTCAGGTAGACCGCGGCGCCGATGGTGTCGCGCAGCCGGGAGAGCGAGTCCTGGAGCCGGTGCGTCAGGGCGGTCTCCCGCCCGGCGCCGGTGGCCAGCAGGCCCAGCGCGGGACCCGCGGCGTACGCGCCGTTGCCGACGCGGGCCACGTAGTGCTCGCGGTGGAGCATCGACAGCAGCGGTGCCAGGCGGCCGACGGGCAGGGCGGTCTCGCGGGCGAGCTGGGCCTCGCTGACTCCGCCGACGTGCCTGGTGACCGCCTCCAGGACGCGCAGGGCCTGCTGTACCGAGTGGAACGGTGTGATCGGCTCGGGCTTGAGCGCCACGGTCTCCCCTTGGCTGGTTGCGCGGGTGTTCCGCTTCTCACGATAGGGGCGAAGGGGGCCCTCCGGAGAGGCTGTTGGCGAGAAACGGCGCGGAGTGGGTGCCTCTGTTCTGTGGTGCAGGTCAAAGGCATATGCCTCATGCATGGAGTGCTCGTGGGGAAGAGGGGCGGGAATAAAACGGAGAGTGACTCCGGTTGGCCTCCGTCGAGAACGTCGCGACCCGGGACGTTGTGAGCAGGGAGGCGGGCCACCGTGGCCGAAGCACAGTCCGGAACGACCACTCGCGAAGCGGCCCCGGTGCGGCTGTCCGTACTGGACCTGGCCACCGTCGGCAGCGGCCGGACCGCCGGCCAGGCGCTGGCCACCACCGTCGAGCTGGCCCGTCTCGCCGAGCGGCGCGGCTACCACCGCTTCTGGGTCGCCGAGCACCACTCGATGCCCGGCGTCGCCAGCTCCTCGCCGGCCGTGATCCTCGCCCACCTCGCGGCGCACACCGACCGCATCCGGCTCGGCTCGGGCGGGGTGATGCTGCCCAACCACGCGCCGCTGGTGATCGCCGAGCAGTTCGGCACGCTGGAGGCGTTCGCGCCGGGGCGCATCGACCTCGGTCTCGGGCGCGCGCCGGGCACCGACGGCGCGACCGCGGCCGCGCTGCGCCGTACCGACCGGCTGGGGGAGGGGGCGGACGAGTTCCCGCTGCAGCTCGCGGAGCTGACCCGCTTCCTGGACGACGACTTCCCCGACGGCCATCCCTATGCCCGGATCCACGCCGTGCCCGGCCCGGTCCAGGGCCGGGTGCCCGGCGGTGTCCAGCGGGCCGGCCGGCCGGCGGTGTGGCTGCTCGGCTCGTCCGGCTTCAGCGCGCGGCTGGCGGGGGCGCTCGGCCTGCCGTTCTCCTTCGCCCACCACTTCTCGGCGGCGAACACGCTGCCGGCGCTGGAGCTCTACCGCTCCTCCTTCCGCCCCTCCGCGGTGCTCGACCGCCCCTACGCGAAGATCGGCGTCCAGGCCCTGGCGGCGGACACGGCCGAGGAAGCGCGGCGGCAGGTGATGACCTCCGCCCTGTCGATGCTCCGCCTGCGCGGCGGCCGTCCCGGGCTGGTGCCGACGCCCGAGGAGGCGGAGGCGTACGACTGGAGCGAGCCGGAACGGGAGTTCGTGGCGGACTGGCTGGGGAACGTGGTGCACGGGACGGCGGACGAGGTCCGGGCGGGGCTGGACGCGCTGGCGGCGCGGACGGGGGTGGACGAGCTGATGATCACGGCGAATGTGCATGGCGCCGAGGCGAAGGTGCGGAGCGTTTCGCTGATTGCGGATGCGTACGGGATGCCGGGGGGTGCGGCGTAGGGGGAGTTGCCCCTGTCCCTCCCCCGGAGGGGCAGGGGCAACTCCTCACACCACGGCTCCCGCCCCCGCCCCCAGCAGCGCGGAGATCCGTTCCGCCCCCACCGGCCGCGAATAGAACCACCCCTGCCCCGTGTCGCACCCGATCCGCCCCAGCCGCTCCGCCTGTTCCGCGCTCTCCACGCACTCCGCCGTCACCGTCAGCCCCAGCCGGTGGGCCAGCTGCACCAGTGCCTCGACGATCGTCTCGTCGGCGGGATTCGGGTGTTCGTCCATGCGGAAGCCGTGGACGAACGACCCGTCCAACTTCAGTGTGGAGACGGGCAGTCTGCTGAGGTACGCCAGGTTCGAATAGCCCGTCCCGAAGTCGTCGATCGCGATCGCGACGCCCATGTCGCTGAGTCTGCGCAGCTGTTGGAGGGGCCGCCCCGCCGATCCCATCACCGCGGACTCGGTGAGCTCCAGCTGGAGCAGCCGCGCCGGCAGCCCCGTCCCGTCGAGGATCGCGGCCACGTCCGCGACCAGGTCGGAGTCCCAGACCTGGCGGACCGCCACGTTCACGCTCACCACCAGCGGTTCGTCCGGCCGGTCCAGCTGCCAGCGGCGTGCCTGGCGGCAGGCCGTCTCCAGCACCCAGCGGCCCAGCGGCACGATGGCGCCGGTCTCCTCGGCCAGCCCGATGAACCGATTCGGCGCCAGCGTCCCGAACTGCGGGTGGTGCCAGCGGACCAGCGCCTCCACCCCGCGCACGACCCCGTCGACGAGCCCCACCAGCGGCTGGTACTGCAGGACGAACTCGCCGCGCTCCACGGCCGGCCGCAGCGTGCTGGAGAGCGCCTGCCGGGTCATCCGGTGCGCGTTGCGCTCCGGGTCGAAGAGCGCCCAGCGCGCCTTCCCGTCCGCCTTGGCCCAGTACAGCGTGGTGTCCGCGGCCTGCATCAGCTCGGTCGCGTGCGTGCCGGCCGCCGGACGTTCGACGACGCCGATGCTCGCCGAGACGGCCAGCCGCTGGCCGTCCACCTCGAACGGCCGCTGGATCGCGGCCTGGACGGCGGTGGCGAGCGCGACGAGCTGTTCCGTACCGGCCGACTCCTCGACGAGCAGGGCGAATTCGTCGCCGCCGAGCCGGGCCACCAGATGGCCGCCCGCGGCCGCGCACTCCCGCAGCCGGCGTGCCACCGCGCACAGCAGCCGGTCGCCGGCCCGGTGGCCGAGGGTGTCGTTGACGGCCTTGAACCCGTCGAGGTCCAGGTAGCACAGCCCGATCCGGCCGCGGCCGTCCGCGGCCGCGAGTGCCGCCGCCAACCGCTCGAAGAACAGGCTGCGGTTGGGCAGCCGGGTCACCGGATCGTGCATCCGCAGATGCCGCAACCGGGCCCGCAGGTCGCGCCGTTCGCTGATGTCCGCCACCGACAGCAGGGCGTCGCGGCCGCCCGGCAGCGGGGTCACGGTCACCTCGGCCCAGATCGAGCGGCCGTCGGGACGGCGCAGCCGGCGGGTGCAGTTGAGGCGCGGACGGCGGCCGAGCAGCACTTCCCGGTAGGTGTTCCAGGTCCGGGAGTCCTCGCGCAGGCCGGTGAAATCGGCCGCGGGGCAGCCCTGGAGCCGGGCCGGGTCGGTGCCCAGCAGGGCGCCGAGGGCGTCGTTGGCGACGCGCACCAGACCGTCGGGGCCGACGACGGCCATCCCGAGGTGCGCGGCCCGGAAGGCAGCGCGGAAATCGTTCGCGCTGACGTTACGTTGCGTGACGTTGCGTTCTGTGACGACGGGCACCGTCGCACCCGGCGCGCCGCCCTGGCCGTCGAGGGTTCCGCTCACCGCTCGCTCCCGCGTGGCAATCGTTCCGCACTGTCCGTGCGGCGTTCCGTTCCAGTGCAGTTCCGTGGGCGTGCTCGAAAAGCGTGCTGGAAATGACGGCATATAGCCGTCCGTTGGGGCATTCCATGCTGCAAATGTGGCGATCCGCGTGTCCATGTGCGCCGGGGGCCGGGGTTGTGCGGGCGTGCTCCCCGATGTCGTCTCGATTGACCGTCCGTGACTGAGGGTGATGTACCCAGAAGTCGGCCGAGTCACTCGACCGGGGGATTGGAACAGGGCGTATCACCACAATTCGACTGAGGCTGAAGGCGGTGTCCCGAATCCGTCCGGGAGGTCGACGTGGTGCGTCCGCAGACACCCACGGGGGTGGAACGGCCGCGCCTGCGCCGCCTGGGCGCGATGCTGACCTCGTTGTGCGCCATCGCCGCGACCCTGGTGGCGGGTCCGGCCCGGGCGGTCGGCCCCGGCGGGCCCTGCGCGCTCCCGCGCAGCGAGGCCCACCACTCCGAAGGGATCGACACCTGGAACTCCTCCTACCCGCGCCCCCTCGGCCGGCTGGACGCGGTCATGGTCTTCCTCTCCTTCCCGGACTCCCGCCCGGTCGCCACCCCCGCCCAACTGGCGGCCGACCATTTCCCCGGCACCGCGCGGTTCTTCGAACGGGCCTCCTACGGGCGGTTCACCGTCCGCGCCCACCCGGTGAACCGCTGGTTCCGGATGCCCCGGCCCTCCACCGCGTACCGGATACAGCGCGACTGGGACGGCGAGCTGCGCACCGCCTATCTGCGTGACGCCATCGCCGCCGCGCACGGCGGAGTGGACTTCGGCCGCTACGGCCTCGTCTACCTCGTCGCCGACCCGGACGCCCCCGGGGTGGACTCCGACGCGACCAAGGTCGTCAACCTCGACCGGCCGCTGGAGGTGGACGGCGCCGAGCTGCGCCGCGTCGTCACCGTCTTCGAACACCACCCGCCGGACCGCAACGTCCTCGCCCACGAGACCGGCCACGTGCTGGACCTGCCCGATCTCTACCACCGGCCCACCGAGGGCAAGGGCGACTGGGACACCCACGTCGGCGACTGGGACCTCATGGGCAGCCAGTTCGGGCTCGCGTCCGACCCCTTCGGCTGGCACAAGTGGAAGCTGGGCTGGCTCGACGCCCGACAGGTGGACTGCGTCACCTCCCGGGGTGGCGGCCTGCACACCCTGGTGCCGCTGGAGGCCCCGATGCGGGCGGGGCAGGACCAGCGGGCCCGGCTGCTGGTGGCCCGCACGGGCCCGGCCGGCGCGATCGTCGCCGAGGTCCGCGCCGCGTCCGGCAACGACGCCGCCACCTGCGCGGAAGGGGTGCTGGTCTACCGGGTGAACAGCGAGACGCCGTCCGGTGGCGGGCCCGTACAGGTGGTGGACGGGCATCCGGGCACCCAGGCGTGCCCGGGCGAGGCCGTCTACCCGCCGCTGGCCGACGCCCCGCTGGGTGTGGGCGAGTCCCTGACCGTGAAGCCGGACGGGGTGCGGGTGACGGTCCAGGGGCGGGCACCGGGCGGGGCGTGGACGGTGCGGATGAGCAAGGAGTGAAACAAGAAGACCCCCTCACCGAAGTGAGGAGGTCTTCTCCGTCTGTGCGCCGCCAGGGACTCGAACCCCGGACCCGCTGATTAAGAGTCAGCTGCTCTAACCAACTGAGCTAGCGGCGCCTGCTGACAGAGAAAACTCTAGCACCCTGATCCGGTGGAAAGAAAATCCGTATGTTTGAGACCGGCCCGGGCGGTACGGACGCAGGCCCAGAGCAGGATGTCGGGGCTCGGCAGCCAGGGATGACGCACGTCGGGGGCGACGACCCAGCGGGAGGACGGCGGGGCCGGCTCGGTCTCGTCGGGCGGCAGGGGCGCCGGGACGGTCACGGCGTCGCCCGCGCCCAGGCACAGCAGCGGCGGGACCGCGGCGGCCCACTCCTCCCAGCCGAGCAGCGCGGGCAGCCGCTGGGCCGCGCCCGGGGCGGCGAACAGCAGCAGCCGGCCGTGCTGGGCGGCCACCGGGCCGGAGCCCGGGCCCTGCGACCACAGCCGGTCGAGCATCCGGCGGCCGAACAGCGACGGGACGCCGATCACGTCGAAGGCCGTGCCGCACGGGAGGACGAGCGGTGAGCGGGGATTGTCCGTCCACAGGGCCAGCACGCTGCGGGGGAACGGGCTCGCGGAGGCGAGCCAGTCGGCGCCGGCGGGGGAGACCCGGACGGCGGGGTGCGGGGTGCGGGTGGGGCGCGGGGCGCGCGGCCTGGTGTCCATGTCCCATGATCGGCACCAACATGGCGGCGGGCAAGGGCAGTTGCGGGAATTCGGGACAGTGGGGCGAGGGCTGCGCTAGTTTGGGCCCGCATATGCCAACGGCCCATGAGTGAGGTCATGGGCCGTACGGGACCGGGCGGCGGCGGTCGTCAGTCCGCCGCTCTGCTGCCGCGCAGCAGCTCCCGGCCGAATTCCACCATCTTCCTGGTGTAGTCCTCACTCCACTCGGCCTGCTCCGCGATGGCGGCCGTGGGCAGCCGGTCGAACCGCCGGGGGTCGGCGAGCTGGGCCGCGGCCACCGCCTGGAACTCGACCGCGCGGTCGGCGGCGGCGCGGAAGGCGAGCGCCAGCTCGGTCGAGCGGGCCAGCAGCTCGCGCGGGTCCTCGATCGACTCGAGGTCGAAGAAGTGCTCGGCCTCCGCGACGGCCTCCGGCGGTTCGAAGAGCAGCGGCGCGGGCTTCAGGCGGCGCGGGGCGGACGCTCCACCGCCGCCGGGGCCGGGAGCCTGTTTCGGCTCGCACTCGCACATGTACATACCTCCAGGATCGTCTGCACCGCCCTCCATTGTCGCGCCGCGCGCAAGGGGGCCGGGGGCTTCAGCCCGTCCGGGGGTTGCCCCCTCCGGGGAGTTCGAGGACAACCGCGCGAAGTGCGGTTTCGGGGCCCAGGGGGCGGAGCCCCCGGTCGAGGGGGGGGGGGCGCGCGGCACGCCCCCGGGGGGGGCCGGGCGGAAACGGGGAAGTGGGGGGGGCCCCCCCCCGGGGGGGGGCCGGGCCCCCCCCCCCCCCCCCCCCCCCCCCCCCCCCCCCC
>NZ_JAEAMR010000003.1:232256-251909 GCF_015999245.1 Streptomyces sp. AV19
GGGCGCGCCGGGCGCTGGGGGGGGGGGGGCTCCCGCCGGGGGGGGGGGGCCCCCCGCGGGGGTGTGCGCCCACCCCCGCGCGCGGGGGGTTTGGGGGCCCCGGGGGGGGCCCCCCCCGGTCGACGCGGCGAAGCCGCGATACAGGCCCGGGGCTTGCCCCGGAAGAAAC
Source organism: Streptomyces sp. AV19 (assembly GCF_015999245.1). Lineage (GTDB taxonomy): Bacteria > Actinomycetota > Actinomycetes > Streptomycetales > Streptomycetaceae > Streptomyces. The sequence goes on from NZ_JAEAMR010000003.1 coordinate 232,426, forward strand.
GGTGAAAGTGGGGGTACCCCCTCCGGGGGAGGGCCCGGGCACCCTCACCCCCGCCACACCACCCGGTGCTCCGCCAGATGCGCCAGCACCGCGTGATTCGCCTCCCACCCGTCCGGAAACTTCACCGCCACCCCCAGCCGCACCGGCTCCGTCGACGGATGCTCGTCCAGCAGCCGGTCCACCCCCGCCCGGCACACCACCACGCACGCGTGCCGGTGCCGCGACGCCAGGACGCAGAGCCGTCCCGTCTCCAGGTGGAAGGCCGTCGCGTCCGGGCGGCCGGACAGCGGGTGGAGCACCACCGTGACGTCGAACTCCCGGCCCTGCAGCCGGTTCGCCGTGTCCACCGTGACCCCGAGGACGCCCTGCCCGGCGAGCGCCGCGCGCACCGCCGCGGCCTGGTCGCGATGGGCGGTGCCCACGGCGATCCGGGCGGCCGTCAGCGGCACCGGCTCCCCGGGGGACCGCTCGCTGGTCACCGCCCCGCCCCGGTCGAGCATCCGGCGCACCACCAGCGCCACTGCCGCCACCGCCTCCGGATCCGTCCGCGGCGTGAGGCGCTCGGGCAGCTCCAGCAGCCCCCACCCGGACTCGGCCGCCTCGTCCAGCACCCGGTCCACCGCCGAGCCGTCCGGGCGGACTCCGAAGGCCAGCTGCCGGTCGCCGGGGCCGGTGCCGCTGCGGAAGCGCGTGTAGGGGTAGAAGGCGTCGGAGACCAGCCGCGCCGCGGACGCCGGGAGCCGCCAGGAGACGGGCAACCGGTGCTGCGGGAGCCCGGGGTTGTGGGCGAGGAGCGTGCTGACCGCGCTGACCGACGGGTCGTACGACAGGCCCGCCCACTGCGCCGCCCCGTCGGGGCCGACGACGCTGAACGGATCCAGCTGCCCGGGGTCGCCCACGAACAGCGCCCGCTCGAAGAGCCCCGCCACCGCCAGCAGCGCGTCCGACCGCATCTGGTACGCCTCGTCGACGATCGCGTGCCCCCAGGGCGCGTCCACCCTGGTGTGCGCCCACTTCGCGGCGGTGGAGACGACGACGTCCAGCCCGGTCAGCCCGTCGGCCTTCGTCGACGTCACCACCTGGTCCAGGGCGTCCAGCGCCGGGTCGTACGGCTGCGGGTCGCTGCTGTGCAGGCGGCCGACGGGCAGTGCCCCGTCCGCCTCGGCCAGCCGCAGCACCAGGTCGTCCACCTGGGCGTTGGTCTGGGCGACGACCATCAGCGGCCGTCCGGCCCGGGCCAGCTCCCGGGCGGCCCGCACGACCAGCGTCGACTTGCCGGCGCCGGGCGGCGAGTCGACGACGACTCCCCGGTGCTCCCCGCCGAGCGTGTCGCGCAGGATGGCCTCCGTCGCGGCGGCGGCAGCGGCGGACGGGTCGAAGGCGCCGGGGCGCGGCGCGGGCAGGCCCACGGCCTGATCCACAGCGTTCACAGCAGGTCCTCCGGGGTCACCGGGTCGGGCTCGTCGGCCGGGGCGGCCGGCGGACCGCCGTGCGTCCACGGCGTCCGCCCGGGGTCGGGCAGCTCGGGGCCGCCCCGGGGCGTGTGGTCGAACAGCGTCCAGCAGACGCGGTCACCGGGCCCGGGCACCGACCCCGCGTCGGGGACCTTGCCGCGGCCCATGCCCGACACCAGCCGGACGGTCAGGCCGTCCGGACCGGCGGCCACGAACTCGGCCGACTGCGTCCGGCCGTCGGCCAGCGCCCGGTGCACCCGCGCGCCGGCCTCCAGCAGCGGAACGTCCTCCGTGCGGACCGTGACCAGCGGGCGCGGCCGGGGGACCTTCGCCTCCGAGAACTCCATGACCACCTCGGCGACCTCCCCGGCGAACGCCTCGCCGGCCAGCCGCCGCCCGGCCATCACCAGCGGATCGTCCAGCGCCTCCCGCGCGTCCAGCCGCGCCTGCGCCGTCTCGCGCGCGGCCAGCTTGCGGGCGGCGGTCACCGCGTCGTCCCGCCGGGGCTGCGGGGGCTCGCCGGCGCGCACCCGGTCGCGGTGGCCGGTGTACGACCAGCGGTCGTGCTTCCACCGCTCGGCGGCCCCGGCCGCCTCCGGGAGCTCCCGCAGCAGGTCGACGCCCCGCCACATCGCCTCCCAGGCCGGGCGCAGCTGGGACTCCAGGAGCGAGCGGAGCCCGGCGTCGGCGCGGCGCAGGGCGTCATGGCCGCGCCCGGTCTCCAGGACGTGCGCGCGGGCGGCGTCGTAGCGGGCGACGGCCGGGGCCAGCCGCTCGTTGTCGAACGCCGGGTCGGTGGCGGGACCGGCGGGCGGGTGGACGAGCAGGCCCTCGGCGTCGCGCGCCAGCTCGGCCGCCAGGGCCGCGGCGGGCCCGTCCGTCCCGGCGGGCGGGTCGATCCAGGCGAGGAGGGCGCCCAGGTGCTGGTCCTCCAGCCGGCTCTGGCCGGTGGCCCAGTGCCGGCCGAGCAGCTCGGTCATGGACAGCAGCAGCGCCGCGCCGGGGACGCGGGCGCGCTCCCCGTAGTGGGTGAGCCAGCGGCCGAGCAGCGGGACGCGGGGCGGCGCGGGCCAGTCGGCCGAGGGGTCCTGCTCGGCGGTGCGCCGGAAGCGCATGGACCGGCCGAGCAGCCGGACGTACTCGACGCCGGCCGGGCTCGGCACCAGCAGCTGCGGGGCGTCGGCGCACAGCTCGGCCTCGACCGTCGTCCGCCGGCCGGTCTCGGGGTCGGTCTCCTTGCGCTCCTCGGGGACGGTGTCGTCCGCGTACTCCTCGACGTACGGCAGGACGACCTCGGCGAGCTCCGCCAGGAACGCGAACCGCAGGGCGCGGTCGCGCGGCTGGGCCACCGTCAGCAGCCGGGGCGCCGCGCGGTCGGTGCCGACGAGGGCGCCGAGCGGGGCGCCGGTCTCGCCGGCGGTGGTCAGCGGGACGAGGACCATGGGCCGGGCGGAGAGGTGCCGGTGGCGGACGGTGGCGACGGGCCGGGCGCGCCCGGCGCGGACGGCCTCCAGCCGGGCGAGCGTGGTGATCAGCGACATGGCGCCCCCAGGGCCTCGGCGCGCAGGGCGGCGGCGCGGCGCAGGGCGGTGACGGCGGGGTCGTCGGTCTCCGCCGCGCCCCGGCTCGCGGCCAGCACTTCGTCCACGGTGGTCAGACCGCCCAGCTCGGAGCGGACCGCGCGGCCCAGGTGCCGCACGTCACCGGCCTCGCGGGCCCGGGCGCGGCAGTGGAAGGCCAGCTCGCAGGAGGCCAGGCACTCCGGCGCGTAGGCGGCGTCGACCGCTTCGACGGCGGCGGTCAGCTCGGCCGCCGGCCGCGCGGGGTCGAAGCCGGCCCCGGCGGGGAGGGCGGTGGCGATCTCCTCGACGCGGGTGAGGCGGTCGAGCTGGCGGCGGGTGGTGGCGCGCTGCTTGCGGAGGTCGAGGAGGGCGGCGGTGGGGAGGTTGGAGAAGTCCTTCGGGCAGACGAGCAGGGCCCGGTGGCGGACCCGGCCGCCGGGCGGAGGCTCCGGCAGCCGCTCGGCCAGGGCCTCCAGGGCGAGCAGGTAGACGGCGGCCTGCCGGGCGGCGGCCCCGGCCTTGGCGGCGTCCGCCGCGCCGTCGATCAGGGCGAAGGACTTGATCTCCACCACGGTCCAGCTGCCGTCGGGGTGGACGACGACCGCGTCCGGCTCCAGGTGGGCGGGGGCGCCGGCGACCGCCAGCGCCAGCATGGGGTGGTCGAGCACCGCCCAGCGGCCGGCGGCGGAGGCCTCGCGCAGGGCCAGCGCCGTCCGCGCCGTACGGCCCTCGGGGCCGGTGGCGGTCAGGTCGGGCGCGTCGACGGATCCCGGCTCGGGCGGCGGCCCCTCGCCCAGCTCGCGGTGGAGCAGCCGGACCAGCTCCGCGCCGCCGTCCGCCTTGACCCGGGCTTCGAAGGCGTTGCCCCGGGCGAAGGCGAACTGGGACTGGCCGAAGGCGGCCGGGGAGCCGAGCGCGCGGGCCAGCGCGCCCTTGTCGATCCCCGCGCCGTCCAGCAGCGCCCGGCGGCGGCAGCCCGGGTTGGCGGCCAGGGCCGCCAGGGCGCGGGCGTCGAGCGGCCGCGGCGTGACGCCGGGGCCGCGCAGCTCAGCGAGCCGCTGCCGCAGCGCCGTCGGTGCCCCGGGGGGTCTGCCGGGGGATGTCGGCCGGGTCTTCCGCAGCAAAGGGGTCACGGGCGTCCGCCTCGGGCTGTGTCTCCGACGCTGCCGTGCGCGACAGCGCAGTACGAGCCGAAGTCTCGCATCCGCCACTGACATTCGCGGGGGCCCTGTGGGTTTCCCCCGCCACCGCGTCGGCCGGGGTGGCGTCCGGGGCGCCGTCCGGGGCGCCGTCCGGGGCGCCGTCCGGGGTCCGGACGAACCGGGCGCGGATCCGCTCGGCGAGCCGCAGCGCGGGCTTGGTCAGCAGCAGGCCGACACCCATGACGGCGGCGCCGGCGACGGCGTCCAGGAAGTAGTGGTTGGCGGTGCCCATCACCACGAGCGTGATGGCGAGCGGGTAGCCGACGCCGACGACCTTGGACCAGGCGCCGCGGCCGTGCCGCCAGAGGACGACGCCGCACCACAGGGCCCAGCCGACGTGCAGGCTGGGCATGGCCGCGTACTGGTTGGTCAGCCCGCCGAGTCCGCGCGGGGCGCTCGCGTCGCCGCCCCACCAGCCGTACGAGGAGTACTGCCGCATGGTGTCGACGAACCCGTACGCGTCGTCCAGCAGCCGGGGCGGGCAGGTGGGCAGCAGGGTGAAGCCGACGAGGCCGATGAGGGTCGAGATCATCAGCCAGGTCCGGACCTTGCGGTAGTGCTCGGAGCGGCGCCGGAAGATCCAGACCAGGATGGCCGGGGTGAGGATGTAGTGCAGCGAGGCGTACGCGAAGTCGGCGGGGACGCCGAGGATGGCGTGGTCGGTGAAGAGCCGGTTGAGCGGGTGCTCGAAATTTATTCGAAACTGCTTTTCGAAGTCGAGTATGGACAGACCGTGATCGACCGCCGTCGCCACGTCCCCCCGCACGAGCAGACGACCCGCCGAATACAGCGCGTACACGACGGCGATCAGCGGCAGTTCGGTCCACCAGCGCGGCCGCTTACCGAGTGGTGCGGTGCGGTACATCCGGACGCTCTCCATGTGTTCAGGCGGCCAACAAGCGCGCATGCAACCGTACGGTGTACGCCACATGCGGCGCACACCGCCCCGTGGCTTCACGGAAACTCTGGGGACACCCCTGGTTCGATCCCCGTGCGAGGGGCCATGCGTACGAAGACGCCCGATAGTGGCCCTGGGTTGCCTGGGCCGGGCGGGTCGCCCGGTGCGCAAGTGGGTGATGATGGACCCCGTCATCGCTTCCCATTTGTGGCAGAAGTCACCGAGATTTCCGAAGGGGTCCTCCCCATGGCACCGCGCATCCTGCTGGCCCGGCACGGACAGACCGAGTGGTCGCTGTCCGGCAAGCACACCGGCCGCACGGACATCCCGCTCCTCGACGAGGGCCGGCGCGGCGCGAAGCTCCTCGGCGAGCGGCTGCACCGCGCCCCCTGGAACTCACTGCCCGGCGTCGAGGTCCGCACCAGCCCCCTCGTCCGCGCCAAGGAGACCTGCGAACTCGCCGGCTTCGGCGAGCGCGCGGCCGACTGGGACGCGCTGATGGAGTTCGACTACGGCGACTACGAGGGCATGACCCCCGCCGAGATCAAGGCGCAGCGCCCCGGCTGGCTGATCTGGCGCGACGGCGTCCCCGGCGGCGAGACCCTGGCCGAGGTCGGGGCGCGGGCCGACGAGGTCGTCGCCTGGGCCCGCTCGGCCGACCGCGACGTCCTGGTCTTCGCCCACGGCCACATCCTGCGCGTGATCGCCGCGCGCTGGCTCGGCTACGACGTCTCCTTCGCGGCCCGGGTCCGCCTGGAGCCGACGTCGCTGTCGGCCCTGGGCTGGGCGTACGGGGAGCCGGCGATCGAGCGCTGGAACGACACGGGGCACTTGGGGTAGGGGCTCGCCGGCCGCCCCGCCGAGCGTCGGACGGGCTGAATCCGTGCCCGGGGCGCGCATCTCGGCCTGTCCGGGGGTTGCCCCCTCCGGGGAGTTTGAGGACGAGCGGCGGAGCCGCGATGCGGGGTCCGGGGCGGAGCCCCGGAGCGGGGTGCGGGGGGCGCAGCCCCCGCCTGCCGCGCGCAGCGCGGTGCCGGGTCCCGGGGCTTGCCCCGGAAGAAACGGTGAAAGGGCGGGGCGGGGGCAGACCCCCTACGCGGACGCCCGCAGCCGCCGATGCCGCGCCAGGAACGACGCAACCTGCGAATCCTTCCGATGCGGACGAAGATTCCGCACCGTTGACCCCAACATCCCCCGAATCCGCGCCGATTGCACCTGCCCCAGCAACTCCAGCACCCGCCCCCCCGCCTCGGCAGCCGCCTCCGGCGCCCCACCGTGCGCCAGATCGTCCGCCAACTGCGCCGTGTACAGCGCGATGTTCCGCGCGAAGTGCGGATCCGCCAGCGTCACGGCCCGCTCCCCGTGCGCCACCGCCCGCGGCCGGTCGCCGAGCGCGGACCAGCACTGCGCCTCCAGCCCCTCCAGCTCCGCCTCCCCGAAGAACGTCATCCACTCGGGATCCGCGTCGCTCACGCCCCGGTCGAAGAGCGACCGCGCCCGCACCAGCGCCGCCTCGCAGGCCGCGCGGTCGCCGAGCCGGGACCAGCCGCCGGCCTCGCGCAGGGCCAGCAGGGACATCAGCCGGTCCGAGCCGAGCCGGCGCCCCGCCTGCTGGGCGGCCTGCGCGGCCCGCACCGCCTCCCGCGGCCGCCCCGCGTCCCGCGCCAGGAACGCCGTGTTGCAGAACGCGTGCGCCTCCAGCGCCGGATCCCCGGCGAGCCGCGCCGTCGCCAGCGCCTCCGCGTAGTGCGAGCGCGCGTCGGAGAACCGCCCCGAGTCGTGCGCCAGCCAGCCGACCGAGATCGCCAGCTCGCCCGCGCCCGCGTGCAGCCGGTCGGCGACCGACCGCCGCCGTGTCTCCGCGTCGAGCAGGTCGTACGCCGCCCGCAGCGGCCGGGCCGCGCGCCGGTAGAGCGCGTCCGCGCCGTGCCGGTCGTCGAGCAGCCGGATGCGCCGGACGGCCTGTTCCACCGCGGCGGCCTCCGCCTCGCCGGCGTGCCGCCGGGGCCGGGCGTCGGCGACGCCCGCCAGGGACACGGCGGCCACCGCGGCCGTGCCGCCCGTCATGAACGCGCGACGCAACACGTCGCTCTCCTCGTCGCTGGTGCCGCCGGCGCCGGGGGAGCGGTCGTCGACGGGGCTCTCGGTGTGTGCGGACGGCGCACCGCCCTTCTTGTGCGCCCCCCTTCCCCGTACGGCCGCCCTGGGCAGGAAGCCCATGTCCTCGGGTCCCCGGCCGGGGAACATGTGCCGGAAGACTCGCTCGTAGGCGTAGTTGGGGCAGCGGATCTCGCCGGACTCGACGCGCCCGATGTAGCGCGCGTCGCACGAGACCTGCTCGCCGATCTCCCGCGCCGCCCGGCGCACCAAGGCGGCGAACTCCCCAGGTGAGCGCTGTCCGCGGAGCTCCCGGAAGGCGGTGTTGGGACGGGGTGGACGAGGTGACGGGGACGCGTGGGGCGACGCCATGGCCGGGCCCTCTCCTGGCGGGTGCCGCCCCGCCGGGTGCCGGGGCGGACGGTGGTGCTGCCGTACGGCGGAGACGACCGTACCGGCTTATGGGAATCCAGTACGTCCGGTTTGCCTACAAAACGGATATCCCACTCGCCATCCGCCATGAACTGCCATCCTTTGTGACGGCGTGGCGCCGTAGCCGTTGACGGGGAAGGGAAGTTGAACCGCGTGAGCGAGCGCTTGCCGACGGGGGACGATGCGGCGGCGACAGGTGCAGCGAAACGTGCGGAGGAGGCGTTCCCCTTGGCGGAAGCCCGAGTGAACATCGGCGGCTTGCGGGCGGCGGCGGTCTTTCACCAGTCGCGTCCCGACCAGCCGCGTCCCGGACACGGCCCCGCGCCGCGCCCGTCCCGGGCGGTGTCGGGCGAGGGCATCCCCTGCGACCTGGTGACCGTGCCCGCCCGGCAGGGCCTGGAGGCGGTGGACATCCTCCGGCTGCGGGACGGCGTCGGGCCCGTGCTGCACGACGGCGACTGCCACACCCTCGGCTTCCTCGTGCCGGCCGGCACCGCGGCCGCCTGGGACCTGCCCGGCAGCGCCTGCACGCAGACGTACGGCCGGGGCACCCGCACCGGCCGGCAGGAGCCGCCCGTCACCGGCACGGGCTGGCTCGTCGCCCCGGACGCCGCCTTCTCCGAGGCCACCGACCCGGTCGTGCTCCGGGCGGCGCTCGGCGAGGCGGCCCGCACCATCGAGGCCGTGGACCGCTGCCGCTGAGGCGATACTTTCTGCGTGGCACGAGGAAAACAGAGGTCAGGGCGCGGACGCGCCGCGGAGCCGGTCACCGCGCAGGTGGCGGGCGGCACGGCGGAGCTGGAGCCGGACCCCGACCGGCCGCGCGGCCGGACGCTGCTGATCGACCGGGCGCCCCAGTCCCACGTCGACCTCGACGACCCGACCCACCTGGAGTTCTCCTACCAGCGCCGGCTCGGCCACATCGCGGACCTGGTCGCTCCGCCCGGGAAGCCGGTCCAGGTGCTCCACCTGGGCGGGGGCGCGTTCACCCTGGCCCGCTACGTCGGCGCCACCCGGCCGCGGTCGGTCCAGCAGGTCGTCGAGATCGACGCGCCGCTCGTCGAGTTCGTCCGCAAGGAGCTGCCGCTCGATCCCGCCTGGCGGATCCGGGTGCGTGGCGGGGACGCGCGGGCGGTCCTGGCCAAGGCGCCCGGGACCTGGGCGGACCTGATCATCGCCGACGTCTTCTCCGGCGCCCGCACGCCCGCCCATCTGACCAGCGCCGAGTTCGTCGCCGAGGTGCGACGGGTGCTGCGGCCCGGCGGCTTCTACGCGGCCAACCTCGCGGACGGTCCGCCGCTCGCCCATGTGAAGGCGCAGATCGCGACCGTGCGGACGGTCTTCCCGGAGCTGTGCCTGACCGCCGACCCGGCGGTACTGCGGGGGAAACGCTTCGGCAACGCGGTGCTCCTCGCCTCGGACCACCCCCTGCCGATCGCCGAACTGACCCGCCGCTGCGCGACGGACCCGCACCAGGGCCGGGTCCAGCACGGCCGTGAACTGGAGGACTTCACGGGCGGGGCGACCCCGGTGACGGACGCGGACGCCCGCCCTTCACCGGAGCCGCCGCCGTCGGTCTTCCGGTGAGAATCCAGCCCGTCCGGAGTTGCCCTCTCCGAGGAGTTCGAGGACGAGCGGCGGAGTCATAATGCGGAGGCCGGAGCAAGTCCGCGCCCTCGCTTCGGAATCCGGGCCCGGGCGCGAAATCCAGCCCGTCCGGGGGTTGCCCCTCCGGGGAGTTCGAGGACAGCGCCCGGAGGGCGCTTCGGGGGTCCAGGGGGCGGAGCCCCCGGCGGGGTGCGGGGGCGGAGCCCCGCTCACCGCGCGGAGCGCGGTGCCGGGCCGAGGGACGGAGGCCCGGGGGAAACGGTGAAAGGGCGGGGCGGGGGCAGGAATCACCCCACCACCGGCAACCGCCCCGTCCGCACCACCCCCCGATACCACCACGCACTCGCCTTCGGCGTGCGCGCCAACGTCCCGTAATCCACGTGCACGATCCCGAACCGCTTGCTGTACCCGTACGCCCACTCGAAGTTGTCCAGCAGCGACCACACGAAGTACCCCCACACATCCGCCCCGTCCCGCAACGCCCGTAGCACCGCGTCGAGATGACCGTGCAGGTAGGCGACGCGTTCGGGGTCGTGCACCGCCCCCTTGCCGTCCGGCTTGTCGTCGTACGCCGCCCCGTTCTCCGAGACGGCGAGCGGCAGCCCGGGCGCCTCGCGTGCGAAGCGCATCAACAGGTCGTACAGGCCGGACGGATCGACGGTCCAGTCCATCGCCGTCCGGGCGCCCGGAGGCTGGTGGAACGCGACGCCCTGCGCGCCCGGGTACGGGGAAGGCCCAGGTGAGGGCCGGTTGTCAGTGGCGGCTGATACCACTGACGGCGTGTAGTAGTTGATGCCCAGCCAGTCGAGGGGGTGCTTGATGACGTCCGTGTCGCCGCCGCGCACGAACGACCAGTCGGTGATCCCGGCCGTGTCCGCGAGCAGGTCGTCGGGGTACGCGCCACGCAGCATGGGCCCCGTGAAGATACGCGTGGACAGCGCGTCGATGCGCCGCCGCGCGTCCAGGTCCCCGGGCGAAGTGGTCAGCGCCCGGACGTCGTTGGGGTTGAGGACGACGGAGATACGCGCCGTCCGGGGCAGCACGGCGCGCAGCGCCCGGGCGGCCAGCCCGTGCGCCAGATTGAGGTGGTGGGCCGCGCGCAGGGCGGCCGCGTCGTCGGTGCGCCCGGGGGCGTGGACGCCGGACGCGTAGCCCAGGAAGGCGCTGCACCAGGGCTCGTTGAGGGTGGTCCAGGAGCCGACGCGGTCGCCCAGTGCCTCCCCGACCAGGTGCGCGTAGTCGGCGAAGCGGTGCGCCGTCTCGCGCTCGGGCCAGCCGCCGGCCGACTCCAGCTCCTGGGGGAGGTCCCAGTGGTAGAGGGTCAGCACGGGCTGGATGCCATGGGCGAGGAGGTCGTCGACGAGCCGCCGGTAGAAGTCGAGGCCGCGCTGCGAGGCGGGTCCCCGGCCCGTGGGCTGGACGCGCGGCCAGGAGACGGAGAAGCGGTAGGCGCCGAGGCCGAGGTCCGACATCAGCCGGACGTCCTCGTGGCGGCGGTGGTAGTGGTCGGTGGCGACGTCGCCGGTGTCCCCGTTCAGCACCTTGCCGGGGATCCGGCAGAAGGTGTCCCAGATGGAGGGGGTGCGGCCGCCTTCGTGGACCGCGCCCTCGACCTGGTACGCGGCGGTGGCGGCGCCCCAGACGAAGCCGGGCGGGAAGGTCATGGGCATGGAAGCACTCCGTAGGTGGGGGAGGAGGGAAGAGCAAGTGGCAGGAGACGCACGGCGGTCAGCCCTTGACCGCGCCGCGCATGATGCCGCCCACGATGTGGCGGCCGAAGAGGGCGAGCACCAGCAGCAGGGGCAGCGTCCCCAGCAGCGCCCCCGCCATGACGACGGCCTGGTCGGGCACGTAGCCGCGGCCGAGCCCGGTGAGGGCGACCTGGACGGTGGGGTTGTCCTGGGTCAGCGCGATCACCGGCCAGAAGAAGTCGTTCCACGCCTGGACGAAGGAGAGCATCCCCAGCACGGCCATCGCCGGCCGGGCGACCGGCAGCACCACGTGCCGCACGATCCGCAGGCTGCTGGCCCCGTCCATCCGGGCGGCCTCGATCAGCTCGGTGGGCAGCGCCTCCGCCAGATACTGCCGCATGAAGAAGACCCCGAACGCGCTGACCAGCGTGGGCAGGACGACGGTCTGCAACTGGTCGGTCCACCCCAGCCGGGCGACGGTCATGAACAGCGGGACGACGGAGAGCTGCGGCGGCACCATCATCGTGCCGACCACCGCGGCCAGCAGGGCGTTCCTGAAGCGGAAGCGCAGCTTGGCGAAGGCGAAGCCGGCGACGGTGCAGAAGAGCACGGTGCCCAGCGCGACGCTCCCGGCCACCAGCACCGTGTTGAGCACCGCGAGCCCCAGCCGGGCCTCGCCCCAGGCGATGCCCAGATTGCGCCCGAGGTGCGGGCCGAACCAGAGGGGCGGCGGGGTGTGCGCGAGGCGGGTGTTGTCGCGCGAGGCGGCGACGGCCGTCCACAGCAGGGGCAGCAGCGAACCCGCGGTGAAGAGCGCCAGCACCGCGTACGCGGCCGGCCCGGCGCTCAGCTGCCGTCCGGCCGTTCGTCCCCGTGTGCGCACGGCGGCTCCTCACCCGTCCCCGCGCAGCCGGCGGGCGACCAGCCCGCCGGCCCCGGCGACCAGCAGCATGATCAGGAACATGGTCCAGGCGACCGCCGCGGCCCGCCCGAGGTGGAAGCTGAACCAGCCCTGCTCGTACAGGTAGAGCCCCAGCGTCTGGAACTGGTGCGAGGCCCCGCCCTTCTGCCCGCCCGCCCCGCCGAACAGCAGCGGCTCGCCGAAGAGCTGGGTCGCCCCGATCGTGGAGACGACGACGGTGAAGAGGATCGTCGGCCGCAGCGCGGGCACGGTCACGTGCCGGAACTGCCGCAGCCGCGACGCCCCGTCCAGCGCCGCCGACTCGTACAGCTCGTCCGGCACCGCCTGCATGGCGGCCAGGTAGATCAGCGCGTTGTAGCCCGTCCACCGCCAGATCACGATCGACGAGACGGCGGTCCGCGCCGCCCAGGTGCCGTTCTGCCAGTCCACCGGCCCGATCCCGGCCAGCCCCAGCGCCCAGTTGACCATGCCGTAGTCCCGTCCGTAGAGGAGGACGAAGACCAGCGTGGCCGCGGCGATCGACGTGGCGTACGGGGCGAGCAGCGCGACCCGCCAGAAGGTCGCCGCGCGCAGCCGGTGGTGCAGCAGGTGCGCCAGCCCCAGGGCCATCAGCAGCTGGGGCACGGTCGACAGGACGCCGATGACCGCGGTGTTGCCCAGCGCGTTCCAGAAGAACGCGTCGTCCAGCAGCCGCAGGTAGTTGTGCAGCCCGGTCCACTGCGCGTGGCCCGGGCTGGTGAGCTCCATCCGGTGCAGCGAGGCCCATCCGGTCCACAGGAGGGGGAAGATCCCGAATGCCGCGAAGAAGAGGAAGAACGGCGCCACGAAGGCATAGGGGCTGTAGCGCACGTCCCAGCGGTAGCGGCGGCTGCGCCGGGCGGCGCGCCGGTCCGGCGTGCCGGGGCGCTCCCCGGGGGCCGGGTCCGGTGCGCCGGGCGGGAGCGCCGTCGTCGCGGGCGCGGCCGTCATTCGTCCACCGCGTTCTCGATCTCCTCCTGCGCCGCCGCCCAGGCCGCCCCCGGCGCCCTGCCCTGCTGCTCGACCTGCGGGATGCCGACGTCGGTGAACGCGGTCCCGATCTGCTGCTCCCGGGGCCCGGTCACCAGGGTGGGGGCCCGGCGGGCCGCCGCGGCGAAGATCTCCGCGACGGGCGCGCCGCCGAAGTAGGCGTTGCGGGCGCCCCGGAGCTGCGGCATGGCGTACGAGGCGGGGGTGGAGGGGAAGCTGGCCTGCCGCTCGAAGAGCCGGGCCTGCTGCTCGGGCGCGGTCAGCCAGGCGGCGAGCGCGACGGCGGCGGCCCGGTGCCGGGCCGCCCTGGGCACGGTGAGGAAGGAACCGCCCCAGCTGGCGGGCCGGGGCGCGGCGGCCACGTCCCACTGGCCGCGGCCCGTGTCACCGGCCTTCTCCTTGATGTAGCCCAGCATCCACGGCGGGCAGGCGACGGTGGCGAAGCGCCCGTTGGCATACGCCTGGTCCCAGGGCTTCTCGAATTGCTTGAGCCGCGCGGTCAGCCCGTCGCGGGCGGCCCGCACGGCGAGGTCCCAGGCGGTGCGGACGGCCGGCCCGCCGGTGTACAGCGGTCGCCCGGCGCGGTCGTAGTAGCGCTCGGGATAGCCGTGGATGGCGGCGTTGTAGATCCCGGCGGCCGAGTCGGTGAAGACGGTGCCCGCGGGCGCGCGGTCCCGGTAGGCCCGGCCGACGGCGAGGTACCTGTGCCAGTCGCCGGCCCAGAGCCGGCCGACGGCCTCCCGTTCGGTGGGCAGCCCGGCCTGCCGGAAGAGGTCCTTGCGGTAGCAGACGGCGATCGGTCCGATGTCCGTGCCGAGTCCGACGGTCCTGCCGTCGGGGGCGGTGGCCTGGGCCCACTTCCAGGGGAGCCAGGCGTCCGCCCGCACGCCGGGCGCGCGGGACAGGTCGGTGAGCCGGTCGCCCAGCTCCCGGGCCAGGTCGTGGACGTTGCCGACCTCGACGGCCTGGACGTCGGCCAGCCCGCCGCCGGTCACCAGGTGGGTGAGGAACTGGGGGTAGTAGGTGTCGTTGCGCTCGATCACGCTTTCCCGGATGCGGATGCCGGGGTGCAGCCGCTCGTACTCGGCGTAGAGCCCGGCCTGTTTGAAGCCGAAGACCCCGAAGGTGCCCACGGAGAGCGTGGTCCGCCCGTCGTCCGCGTCCCCGGAGCAGCCGGTGAGCGCCCCGGCGGCGAGCACGGCGGCAGCGGTGAGGGCCACCGCCGTCCGGCGCGGCCGCCGGCCGTGCGCGCTGCTGTGCATGGCGTCCTCCAGCTGCCCGGGCACATCAGTCCGGTGAATCGCCCAGTACATATGTCGCGTTGGTCGCATACCGGGCGGAGCCGGGCATGCGGGGGTGCGGCGGGGACGCTTCCGGATCTGTGCGGGAAACTCTGCCGGAACCTGGCGGAGAGTCAAGGACGCACTGCGTGACGCCGACGGGGCGCCCGGAGGCACGGCCCGGCGTGTCGTGGTGCGCGAGGAAGGGAGTGGGAGGGGGCGCAACGCCGAGGGCCCGGTCTGCTTCCGCAGACCGGGCCCTCGGGTCGATCAGGGTGAGTAACGGGACTCGAACCAGATCCTTGAACATATTGTGACCTGCGGCGATGCTTAAAAGCAGGGCAATTCGGTGCTGTTCGATGACGCTCGATGCCATCGAAAGCGGCCCGTTCCTCGGGCGGGTACACACGGGAACACCACCATCGGCGGGCCGACTAGGCGTCGTCCGGGGTGAGTAGAAAAACCCCTGACCGTCAGGTGGCCGCTGCGCTCTCAATGGCCGGGCCCCCGGCCGGAGACCGGGGGCCCGGGGCCGCCCGCGGACCGCCTGGGGGGCTTGGTTCCGCGAGGGCCAGTCGAGCTGGCATATGCCGCCAGCAGGTTACGAGTGTTTGCCTCCGATCGAATAGAGCCTTGCCGACATGCCTTCGCCCCAGATACAGGGCGGCCTCAAGACGACGTGATCACGGAGCTCCTAGCGTCGCCAGGCGCATGCGCTCGCTCGCCGCCTCCAGGCACTCATGGCTCCGATCGTCCGACAGGGCGGCCCGCGCTGCCGCGATGAGCGGCAAATCCGGGGAGGCGTGGCGAGGGGAGTCGATCGTGTACTGGGCCCCCAAGGTCGTTCGCACGTAGAGCCGGTGCCCGTGGAGGGTGAGACGGCTGAGGTTCGTGTCCCAGCCGACCGGCCCGGCCTCCATGGGGACCACGCGCACAGCGGCACGCCGCTCCTGGACAGCATCCAGCAGGTGGTCGAGCTGGGCAGCCATGACGGCGGGGCCGCCGACCGGTTGGAGCAGGATCGCCTCGTCCAGGAACAATGTGTAGACCTGCCCCTTCGGTAGCTTGTGGGGTACCCGCTCGGGCGCGGCGAAGGCGAGCCCCGGGATGTCCAGGGCCTCGTCGTAGGCGGGGGTGCGGAGCGGGCGGGGGATGTTACAGGCGGAGTAGGTGGTCACGACGGTGGCCTGCTGCTCGACGACGGCCAGGCGGTCGAGCCAGCCCGGTCCGCTGTCCTCCAGCTCCCGGGAGCCGCACGCGAGGAGTTGGACGACGGCCCGGACCTGTTCCTCGGGGACGCGGTAGTGCATGCGCAGCAGGGTCTCGACCGGTTGATCGGTGGAGACGCTGCCGTCCTCTATGCGGGAGGCGGTGCTGATGCTGCATCCCAGGGCGTGGGCGACGTCCTGCAGCGTCCAGCCCCGGCGGGCGCGCAGGCGCCGGAGGCAGGTTCCGATGATGATGACGGCGGCGGCCTGGGCTGCCGGCGCCTGCTCAGTGATCTTCATCAGGATTCCGGTTGCGTGGCGGTGACGAACTGCCGGATGTCGTCCGGGGCGCACAGGTCCTCGGGCCCGGTCGGCGGGCTGAGGAGCCAGTGCGAGCCGGGCGGCTCGGCATGGTGGGGAGAAGGCAGGGGCATCCGGCAGGTGGGTGTGAGGCATTCGATGCCGGGCAGGGCCCAGGTGCGATGGGTGCCGGGTGGCACGAGGACGTAGTAGGTGCGGCGGGGCTGGTCGACGATGACGGCGGCGGTGATCCCATGGCTGGTGAACACGGCCTCGACGCGGTCGCGGTCACGCGCCCCGGCAGCCTGGTGGACGACGGCGGCGGGGAGGCGGACCGCATCGAAACGGGGCCCGGCCGCAGGGACGAGCGCAGGCAGACACTGCGCCCATTCCCGCCGGACGCGCGTCGGGTCGTTGCTCTGCGAGGCGAGCCATTCCACGGCCCGCCGCCGTTCGGAGAAGGCTGTGGGGTAGGGGGTGTTCATGACTCCTCCGGCAGGTAGTCGAGCAGTTCGATGACGGCGCAGTACAGAGCGAGGGCGTGGTCCGCAGCGCTTCTCGGGCCGCGTCCTGAATGCTTGGCCAGTGCCTCCCGGGCGCGGTCCGCCGACGCCTGCCGCATGACGAACGGCACGCTCCCACGGGGGCATGCGGCCGCCTGGCGTTCCGTCATACGCAGCAGTGCGGTCAGGTGGCGGGTCAACCGGGCTATGACCCTGCCTGTTTCCCGTGCCGGAGATATCAGGACGTAGGCGTTGACGGCTTCCCGCAAGTCGTCCCGTATCTGCGCGTGATCGAGGCGTCGGGCAGTGATCACTTCAGGATGCCTTCGGGGATGGTTGGGGCGGGTGGGGCTGAGGCTTCGCCCGGGTTCGGCATGGTTGAGGTGAGGGCGGCGCTGAGGTGGGCGGGGTGTGTCAGTCGATCGCTGCCGTCGGGTTTCTCCAACCAGCCGTGGCCGCACAGCGGTTCGTCAGCCGGCGGGCAGAACAGGACCCAACCGGCCGGGCGCACGGTCACCCCGGTGAAGCCGTCGAATGCGGCGGCCTGGCCAGGCGGCAGGAGCCACCAGATGCGTTTGTCCTCGGGGTTGGCGAGGACTGGGCCGGGGCGTCCCGTGCGGCGGAGGTCGAGGAGCACGTCCACGGCCTGGACGATGTCGTGTGTCTCGACGACGGACCACGCGGTGGTCCGGATGGGAGCCAGCTCGCCCGCGGACCATTGCGTTCGGATTGTCGTCGGCGAAGGGGAGCGGCGAACGAGCCATTCGGTGCCGGCGGCGGTCATCTGCTCACCGCTTGATGGCAGGAGCAGATGCAGACCAGACGCTCGGCGCGGTCCGCGGTGATCTCGCCGGAGACCTGACGGATCGTTGTCGCGCCGGAGCATGTGGTGTGGCTGCCTGTCCGGCACTCGGCGGTCGCATGCGACTGCTCGGGACGAATCACGGGCACGGTTTTGCCTCCTCCGGCAGCCCCAGCCCTCCATGACGAGGGAGGAGGAAAGAGAGGTCATGATCGCCTCAGCGGTATTGAGCACGAGCCTGACTTGCACGTCGGCGAGCCAGCGCTCCCAGCGTCAGTACAACGGGCCCTGTTGGGCGGCAGGGAGGAAAGTCGCGTTGTCCGTTGGGTGCGTCCGACCGGAAAGTTCCGGGCGTACGGCCATCACGGGATGCGCTGGGCGGCTACCGTGTGCTCGTGGCGGAGAACACGCTGCTGCGGGCGCGGATGGTCAAGGCGGGTTACAAGCAGATTGAGCTGGCCGAACGGCTCAACAACTGGCTGCGTTCCGTGGGGGAAGCTGGCACGATCACCGATCGCACGATCCGCATGTGGTTGCTGGGGAAAGTCCGGTGCCCACGCTCTCCACAACGGGAAGCCTTAGAGCATGAGTTCGGGTGCCCCGTCGAAGAGCTCGGCTTCACCCCTCCGGCACCCGCAAAGGAGGACCCCGTGCACCGCCGCACCCTTCTGAACGCCGCCACCGGTTCCGCCCTGGCGGCCGCCACCGGTTCAACTGGACCGTTCCGCGTGGGACTCGATGACGTGCGTCGCCTACAGGAGAAGTTCGCCGCCATCATCGCGGCCGACCACCGCGTCGGTGGACGGCTCAGCATCGAGACGCAAGCCTGCGGGCTGGCGGGAGAGGCGATCGCACTTCAAGCACGTGGTAGCGCAACTCAACGTACGCGCGGCGCCCTGTACGGCTGTGCGGCTTCGTTCATGTCCTCCGCCCTGTGGGCCGCCATCGACGGGCGCCGTTTCGAAGCCGCGCAACGACACCTCGACCGTGCCTCCAGCCTTGCCGCAATGTCCGGCGACCCCACCATCCAGTTCCGCATCTGGTCCCATGCAGGCAGCCTCTACCGACACATGGGCCGACCCACCGACGCCCTCGCAGCAAACGACGTGGCACGCAGCCTCTTTGTAGCTCGGCGCGACCCCCTCTTCGCCAGCCTCGGCCACGCCCGTCACGCCGCCATCCAGGGCCTCATCGGAGACGCCGCAGCGGTCCGCCGTTCCATTGGCCATGCGCAGGAGGCCCTTTGCCGTGCGGCAGAGGACCAGCAGCGGCCGCTCTGGATGACGGCCTTCTACGACCAGGCGGAACTTGAGGGACTTGCCGTTGCCGCCTATCTGTCCCTCAGAGACTTCGCGACCGCCGAAGCGTACGCTCACCGCAGCCTTGCCGGCCTCCGCCCGTACATGCACCGCAGCCGCGCCATTACCACGGCCCGCCTTGCCAAGGCTCAACTCGAACAGGGCTTGGTCGAGGAGGCGGTGAGCACCGCCATGCAGGTGCCGGCCGACTCAAACACGCATCCACGAGTACGTGGAATGCTCGCCGACTTCGGCAATAAGCTCTATGCAGCCGCGCCCGGCAGTACCTTCGCCTACATGTGGGACCAGTACATCCATAACGCCTGAAGGAAGCCGCGTGACCACCACCAGCAGCAGCATCGTCCTACGCCACGCCTCCGACATCGAGCCCGTCTGGTCCACCCTGATCGAGGTGTACGCCGAGGTGCGGGCCGACCAACTACACCGGCCGCACTACTCAGTCGAACGGTACGGGGAACGTCTCGCTCGCCATGCCCATGATCCGGGCTGGGAAGCCGTCGTTGGTTACGATGGTGCTGAACCCGTCGGGTACGCCTACGTCAACACGCTCACCGCAGATGACCGTTGGTGGAAGCGCATGAAGACGCCGCTGCCCGCCGACTGCACCACTACGCCTACCGTTGCTCTGAAAGAGATCATGGTGCGTGAGCAGTGGCGGAAGACAGGTACTGCTCGCCGCATCCATGACGAGCTCTTGGCCAGCCGCCCTGAACAACGTGTCTCGTTGCTGGTGAACGCGGAGGCCGGGGGCGGCAAGGTCTTGGCGCTCTACGAATCGTGGGGCTATACAAAGATCAGTGAACAGCAGCCGTCACCAGATGGCCCCGTCCTCACCGCCATGCTTCGCGACATCAGGTAGATACGAGGTCGAGAAGGCGGTCAAGGGCGCCGTACGTCCCGGACCCGACGCCTAACAACGCGAAGGGCCCCCGCCCTGCACGTGTGGCAGGGCGGGGGATCGTTCACGCCGCGTCGGGCGCCGTCGGTGGCGGGGGCGGCTCGGGTGATGGCGTGGGCTGCGGGGCGACGACTCCCAGCTCCTCCAGGGTTCCCAGATCGGCGGCCGTCCGGTCGTGGCGGGGCTGTACGGGCGTGGGAGCAGGCTGGTTTGGCACGGACGTTTCCCGGGGTCAGTGGCTGAGCGCGGAGTAGACGCTGACGAGGAGCGCGGCGACGCCGACGACCGCGGCCAACGAGG
>NZ_JAEAMR010000003.1:252009-491508 GCF_015999245.1 Streptomyces sp. AV19
AGCCCCGGCCGGCACGGACTCAGGCACCCGCGCCACCCCCGATCGCCCGGACGTCGCCCAGCGCCCGGCCGTACCGGGCGCACCAACCGGGGCAGTACCAGCGCGCCGGCTCCCGCGAGCCCCGCACCGACACCCGCACCATCCCGGCCCGACGGCTCCCCGCAGGCGCAAGATCACCGCAGTGCTCGACGGGGCACTCCCCGGGCAGGGCGGTGACCGCCGGCGGGCGGCCCATCCCCGTCTTGCCGCCGTTCCACGTCATCGCCGACCTGGATGCCATCACGACATCCCCTTCGCGTTCGTGGTGCGCTTGCGGGTGTAGAAGCGGCGGTTCGGGTCCTCGTCGTGCTCCTCCAGCAGCCCGGCCCGGGCGAGGAGGTGGAGATCACCGCGCGCCGTCGCCCGCTTCAGGGCGTCATGACCGTTCAGCCGGTGGGCCCTCAGCACGCGGTGCGTCGTCCATGCGCCGCCCTGGCGCTCGATCCGCGCCCACAGATCGGCCACGCGGGGGCGGAAAGGCGGGATGCCGGGCTTCATCTGAGCGTTCACGCGGCACTCCCCTCGGCGCGCTGCTGCGGGATCCGGACCGCCGGAGCGACGGCACGCAGCCGGTCGGCCAGCTCGGTCACCTGGACGCCGTAGAGCGGCAGTTCGTACCCGACCGCCTCCGCGAGGCGCTCGACCAGCAGCCCCTCCGGCCGGTGGCCGTCGTACTCCCGGACGTTCGCCCGGTCCTCGGCGATCTCGATCAGCTCGTCCAGGTACTCGTCGGCGAGCGTCGTGATCACGCGGTGCGCGTAGGACTCGACGTCCAGTACCGCCCCGGCGGGGGAGCGGCGGACGTAGATCGGCACCGGGCCCGTCACGGCGGGCTTGCGGCGGCCGACGATGCGGCCGATGAGGCGGCGGAGGCTCTTCACTTGGCCACCGCCTGCTGCTCGACCGGCACCGCCGGGTCCGTGACGTCGTGCCGCCGGTCGGCCAGCAGGCCGTCGAGGAGCTCCGGGTCGTGCAGGTCCGCCGGGATGCTGACGGAGACCTCCACCGGGATGTCTCCCCACGCCGTGGTGATCACGTAGGAGCGCATCCGCTCGCCGAGCGTCTCGTAGACGGAGCCGCGACGGACGGTCCCGCCGAGCTGCCGCAGACAGGCGCGGAGAGCGGTGAAGTTGTCTTCCTGGGGGCCGTAGATGTCGCCGCGCAGACGATCGTGGACGGTCCACATGGCATGCGGGAGGTCGGGGTGGGCGGTGAGCAGCTGCACCAGGCCCTTGGCCAGGTCGAGCTGCGAGGTAGCCTCTGTGCTCACGGTGGAGCCTCCTTGGATTCGTTGAGGTGAAGCCGTTCGGGGTCGCTCGGGCCGGGAAGTCGGAGCGGCCCCGCTTGCTCCGTGGTCAGGCGCTACGGAGCGCCCGGGAAGGGCGCGGCTTGAGGTGCGCCAGAGGGTGCGTGCCGGTCGCTGGCCGCAGGGAAGCGGCGAGCGGGCCGGTAGCCGGTTCGAAACGGAAGAGTTCGGCGCTGATACGGCCGAGGTCCTCGTCGGTGAACAGGACCTCCCGGCCGAGCTTGGTGTGCGGGAGGTCCTTGATGTGGCGCCGCAGCCAGGACTCCTTGATGCGCAGCGCGGCAGCGGCTTCCTCGTAGGTGTGGAGGCTGACGCTCACGCGGCCACCTGCTCCACGGATGGCGTGTTGTCGACCCTGGAAGAAGGGACAGAACGCCCGATCGGGGTGAAAAGGATCAGTAGGTCTACGCCAATCCCCTGGCAGATGGCCTGAGCCGTGGTCGCGGTGACGCTGCTGCGCGCCCCGCTGGCCAGATCTCCGACTGTCCCGACCGCTACGCCCGATCGCTCCGCGAGCTCACGGACGGTGACCTTGTGGCCGGAGCCGGTGCGCTTCATCAGTCGGAGCAGCAAGTCACGGTCCCAGAGCAGGAACAGAGGGTCACGAAATGCCATGCGTCCATCTCCCTGGATGGGATGTTTTCTTGGCTGAACGAGCATCGCACGGAATGGACGCTCTGTCCATCGAAATGGATGTCGTGAGCAAAACGCGTCAAACCCCAAGGGGAGCTAGTGCGACTCGTTGCTTTAGATGGACAATTCGTTCAGCGGTGGGGGTGGCGCCCGGCACTGATCAGCACCCGAGGCCCTGCTGTCACACAGAAACCATGAACAACAATGGCCGGAACAGCCCACAAGACGACAGGAAAGCCATGGCCGAGCAGGATGACGTGACACCTGGTGCCCCCACAGCCCTGTCCGACCTGGTCAAGAAGCGCCGGGAAGAACTCCGGCTGAGCCTCAAGGCCGTGGCGGCCCGCACCGCCGGCCCTGACGGGGAACCGCTGCTGAAGTACAGCTGGATCCACCGGCTGGAGACACGACAGAAGGTCAACGCCCCCTACCTGCCCGAGCTCGAAGCCCTCGCGCGCGCCCTCGAACTCCCCCTCTGGAAACTGCAGGACGCCGCCGGCGCCCAGTTCTTCGGCATCAACACCGTCTGGAGCACCTCGGGAGAGGCCCGCGCCCTCGTCGAGCACGCCGAGCGGCTCACCCCCGAGCAGCGCGAACAGCTCCGACGCTTCCTGGCGGCCTTCTCCGACGCCCGCTGAGGCCGAAGAAGCGGAAGGGGCCTTGCCGACAGCAAGGTTTCTGTGTGCAGGTAGTAGTTCAACTGTCCCCAACCTGGCAACATGATGTCTCCGCCTGGGGGGCGTGAAAGGTCATCAGCCTGCAAACTGGGTGAATCCGTACGGACATCCGGCGTGCACCCGTGTGCCTTTGGGGGACAGATGGAAGACGAGGGAGCGGAAACACCAGGGCCGAGCACGCCAGGCCCCACCGCTCGGTACGAAGAGAGCGACCTTGTCCCCGAGGGCGAAGTCGTCATGGGCGTCGAACGCAAAGGCCAACTCATCATGCTCGTACGCCCCGGACACATGTCGGCAGAATGCATGGCCGCCATCAACCGACAGCTCGAGTACATGATCAAGAGCGGCCTGTGGATCCAACGCTGGAGCGGCGACCTACCGCCCCACCCCGGCGACGACGACTGAACCCCCGCCGCCGACGACAGCCCCCTCCGGCCGAGCCCGAGGGGGCTTCCTGCGCCCGCCGGCTCGGGCCCCCTTCCCCCGAAACCCCGCGTTCTCCTTCATGAAGCGGCGCGGAGGAGCGCGGCCACGCCCCTGCCCGCGCCAACCCGCCTCAAGCCCCCTGAACCAGGCAGAGGCCCCGCTGCGCCGGAGGAGCCATCATGTCCTCGATCACCTCGCTGAGCTCGTCGTCCAGCACCTCCAGCAAGTGCCCGTACCGGTCCACCGTCGTCGAGATGCTCTCGTGCCCCAATCGAGCCTGGATCTTCGGCAGGGCGATGTGTCGCGCGATCAGCCAAGCCACATGCGTATGACGCAGATCATGAATCCGGGGCTTCTTCGGCAAGCCCTTCGCCATCGCCTCCCTCACCGCCGGCATCCACTTCCGGTTGTAGAAGTTCGCATGCCGCCAGTGGTTGCCCAGCGACGTCCGGAAAACGAACGCCGATTCGGGAAGCCCCGCGGTACGCCGCCGCAGCATCTCCACCTGACTACTCGACAACCGCAGAACGCGGCGAGCCTTCTTCGTCTTCGGCGGCCCGAGGTAGAAGGCGCTGTCACTCCCCTTGGGAGCCTTCTTCCAGGCCCGGACGATGCTCGCGGAGGGCTTGCTGCCCGCAAGCTGTAGGTCACAGACCTTCAGCGCCGTAGCCTCCCCCCAGCGGGTCCCCGTGCCGACGAGCCAGTCCGCCAGGTCCGCGGCATCCGGATCCGTGATCTCGGCCCTCACCCGGTCGTACTCGACCGGCTCCAGGAAGCACATCTCCTCATCGACGTGGTCGTCGACACGGGGCAGCGAGGTGCCCTTGCAGGGGTTCCTGGAGCGCAGCGGCGGTTCGGCCTCCATCGCGGCCTGGAAGACGCAGAAGGCGAGCCCGTGCCGGTTCCGGATCGACTTGGGATCCGCCTTCCGGTACACCCACTCCTCCGGCCTCTCAGGATCCCTCACCCCGTCCTGCTGCAAGGCCACCCAGTCCTGGATGTCCCCCGACACGACGTTGCCCACCGTCGCCGGCACCACGAGGCCGGAAGGCGTCGTATGGACGATGCGCGACAGGTGCAGCCGGATGTCTCGCGCGTAGTCCTCACGGGTGCGTCTGTCCGTCCCTGTGAGGCGCCTCACGTACTGGTCCGCGTAGTCCGTGAGCGGCCGGTCGCCGGGGATCGGCTTCTCCTCGACGAAGCCGACGCCGCGCACCCACCCGGGCGGCCAGTGCTGCCGGTGGGCGTTTACGAGATCTTTGAACTGCTCGGCCGCGTCCTCGCTGTCGAAGTTCTCCGTCTCGACCTTGCCGACGCGACCCCCACCGTCGCGCCAGCGAACCTGAAACGTGCTGGTCCCGTCCCTCTTGGGGCGCTCCACGATGCTCGCCATGCCGGGGACCCTAGATCGCCTGACGACTTGTCGGGTACCCGTCGGGTTCCCAAGATTCGGAAACGACAAGGCCCCTGACCTGTCTTTGCAGGTCAGGGGCCTTGTCCCTGAGGGTGAGTAACGGGACTCGAACCCGCGACATCCTGGACCACAACCAGGTGCTCTACCAGCTGAGCTATACCCACCACGTCCGGCGTTCGTTTCCGTGTTTCCCACCGGCCGAGAAAAAGTGTACAGGGTCCGGAGGGGTGCTCGCTCCCGGCTTTCGCCGAACCGGGAGCGAGCTACGTCACTACCCCTGAACAGGAAGGACGTGCTTGGCCGCGATCGCCTTCGCCGCGTCGGAGTCCGGGCCGGGCTGCGGGACGAAGATCGCCTCGCGGTAGTAGCGGAGCTCGGCGATCGACTCGCGGATGTCGGCGAGCGCCCGGTGGTTGCCGCTCTTCTTCGGGCTGGCGAAGTACGCCCTCGGGAACCAGCGGCGGGACAGTTCCTTCACCGACGAGACGTCGACGATGCGGTAGTGCAGGTGGCCCTCCAGCGCGGGCATGTCCCGCAGGAGGAAGCCGCGGTCCGTGCTGACCGAGTTTCCGCACAGCGGGGCCTTGCCCGGCTCCGGGACGTACTCGCGGATGTACGCCAGGACCTGCCGCTCCGCTTCCTCGAGCGTCGTCCCGCCGTCCAGCTCCTCGAGCAGCCCGGAGGCCGTGTGCATCTGGCGCACCACCTCGGGCATGGTGGTCAGGGCCTCGGCGGGCGGGCGGATGACGATGTCCACGCCGTCGCCGAGGATGTTCAGCTCGGAGTCGGTGACCAGGGCGGCCACCTCGATGAGAGCGTCGGACGACAGCGAGAGCCCGGTCATCTCGCAGTCGATCCACACCATGCGATCGTTCATGGAACTCACCCTACGGGGCGTTCCCGCTGGCCGGGCAGGTGAGGGCTGTAGAGATCGGATTCCGGTTTGCCCGGTTCCACGACATTCGGTCCATGGCCGATGCCGTGG
This sequence comes from Streptomyces sp. AV19, assembly GCF_015999245.1. Taxonomy (GTDB): domain Bacteria; phylum Actinomycetota; class Actinomycetes; order Streptomycetales; family Streptomycetaceae; genus Streptomyces. The sequence goes on from NZ_JAEAMR010000003.1 coordinate 257,490, forward strand.
CCCACCGGTACCCCGTGCCCGGTGTGCCCACCGTGCCCGAGGTGCCGGTCACCGCCGAGCGGGGCGCCGGTGACGGCGTGCGCGGCGGCCAGGGGACTCCGTCTCATGCCCACGACCGACGCCTCCCCGGACCGGGGCTCGACCGGCTCCGTCCCCGGGAAGCGCTCGCCCCGCTCCGCGCGGTCCGCCCGCTCGGCACGGTCGGGCCGGCCCTCGGGCCCGCCCTGCGGCCGCCGCGCCCGGTAGGCCGCCCGGTAGGCGGCCGGGGAGGACCCCAGCTGCCGGCGGAAGTGGCCGCGCAGGGCGACGGGTGAACGGAAGCCGCAGCGCCCCGCGACCTCGTCCACCGAGTAGTCGGAGGTCTCCAGCAGCCGCTGGGCCTGGAGCACCCGCTGGGTGATCAGCCACTGGAGCGGCGCGCTGCCGGTGAGCGAGCGGAACCTGCGGTCGAAGGTGCGGCGGCTCATATAGGCGCGGGCGGCCAGGGTCTCCACGTCGAACTGTTCGTGGAGGTGCTCCAGCGCCCAGGCGACGACCTCGGCGAGCGGGTCGGCGCCGATCTCCTCGGGTAAAGAGCGGTCGAGATAGCGCTCCTGCCCGCCGCTGCGGCGCGGCGGCACGACGAGCCGGCGGGCCAGGGCCCCCGCCGCGTCGGCGCCGTGGTCGGTGCGGACGATGTGCAGGCACAGGTCGATGCCCGCGGCGGTGCCCGCCGAGGTCAGGACGTCACCGTCGTCCACGAAGAGCTCCCGGGGGTCCACATGGACCGAGGGGTAGCGCTTGGCGAGCGTCGGCGCGTACATCCAATGGGTCGTTGCGGGTCTGCCGTCGAGCAGTCCCGCGGCTGCCAGTACGAAGGCACCGGTGCACAGCCCGACGATGCGGGCGCCCTCCTCGTGGGCCCGGCGCAGTGCGTCGAGGGCGGCCGGCGGCGGCGGCTGGGTGATGGACCGCCAGGCCGGTACGACGACGGTGCCGGCCCTGGAGAGTGCCTCCAGGCCGTACGGAGCGGTCAGTTCCAGGCCGCCGGTCGTTCGCAATGGCACATCTTCGCCCGCGCAGACCAGCAGGCGATAACGGGGAACTCCGGCGTCCTGCCGGTCGATCCCGAATACGGAGAGCGGAATGGAGCTTTCGAAGATCGGGCCGCCGCTGAACAGCAATACGGCGACGATCTCCCGGCGGCGGCGTCCGGAGAGCTTGCGCACGGTCTCCGGTACGGTCGTGGAGTCCTGGCTCATGGCGCTAAGCCCCCCTCGGCGGTCGAGTCCTCTCGGTCCTGCACGTTTCCCCTCGGTCCTGAACGGTTCCCCCGCCGGTCATGGCCAAGATCGAATCTACTGTGTCGGATGTAGTCGCGGTGACCAGTTCACCACCCGGCTCTATGTCGACATGACAACTTGGCGCGAAGCGTTCGATCACGAAGCGTTGCACTTGCAGGCCCCGGTGAAAAGTACGCCTCTCGCCACTGCCCAATCCCCGTAGGGTGCAACCGCCCTCAGCGGTCCTTTCCTTGCTGGTCGCCCGGCTGTTGGGGGCTGGTCAGGCCAAGCGAGGGCCTTCGGCCTGAAGTTGGCCGAAAACATACGGGTGTCGTCGTACAAAAAATCAGTCGAGGGGCGTACTGGTGCCCGCGTGCCGGGAGCCGCGGTGCGTACCGCCCCCCGTACGACCGTGCCGACCGCGGTGCGGTACGGCCTGTTCCACGGCCCCGCCCGCGAGCCGCCCGGCGCGGACGGCGCGCCCGGCCGCGCGCTCGGACCGGCGCAGCAGGGCCCGGCAGGCGCAGGTGACCGCCACCAGGCCGGCCGCGCTGCCGGCGGCGCCACCGAAGGACTGACCGCACATCAGGAGCACGACGGGCACCAAGGCGCAGCTGAACGCCGCCCAGCGGACCACGTCGCTCACCGGATCGGGCGATTCCCTCTCGGTGTCGTCGTCGTGGGCGTCATCACGGGTTCCGGGCACGGAGCGGCTCCCTGGCGGCGGCTGCTGGCGGTAGTACAACGCCGCCCGGGCGTGTGGGTCACTGGGGGAGTGGGCAGGGGTAGGGCCTAAGGGGGCATTGCGCTCCGGGCGGCCCTCGTGCATGCTCCGGGGAACGCTCACCCGTCAGTCGTCACGCCCGTCGAGGGGGACACCGAGTGCCGAGCACCGTCCGTCGGGGGGTCCGTCGGGTCCGGGGCCGTCCGGCGTCGGCCGGCTCCTTCCGGCCTCCCCGGAAGGCCGGACTCTGGGCACCCGGCGCACGGGGCCTTACCCTGGGGAGTAAGTCCTTGAAAAGATGAATCCCGGACGGATTTTTGTCGCCGTTCTGACGTCACCGCTCCGGTGCGGCACGCGGCGCGACCCCTGAGTCAGCCCACCGACGCCCCTCCGTACGAGGACTCCCTTCGCCGAGACACCGATGGCCGGTCACGAATTCTACGAACCCGCGGACCGCAAGCGGATCGCCGATCAGACGGCGCTCCCCGAAGCGGCGGAAGAAACACGTCATTCCTGCGATCCGGCGTTCCAGCACGGCGTCGTGGTGGGCTTCGACGGCTCGACTTCGAGCGAGCGGGCGCTTGCGTATGCAATCGGCATGGCCCGGCGTTCCGGCTCGGGCCTGATCATCGTCCATGTGGCCAACCGGCTGCCGACGACCGTCTGGGCGGGCTGTGAGCCGCCGGTCTTCGTGGACGTCCCGGATCATCGCACCGAGGTGCTGGGGCTGGAGCTGGCCTGTGCCGACCACCTCTCCGAGGTGCCCTGGATCCTCGTCGAGCGCGGCGGCGACATCTGCCACGAGCTGGAGGAGGTCGGGCGCGAGTACGCGGCCGACGCGATCGTCGTCGGGTCCACCCACGGCATCGTCGGCCGGATCTTCGGCTCGGTCGCGGGGCGGCTGGCGCGCCGGGCGCAGCGGCCCGTCGTCGTCATCCCGTAACGGGGCATTTCCGACGTATCGTCAACTCCCGCCGCCCTCAAGGGTGGTACGGCGGTTCGGGGTTCGACGCCCCGTGCAATCTACTCATGCGTAGGAGTGCATAGGGCCTCACCCGCGGGTACTACACCGGCAACAGGCCCTGCTGCCGGGCGGGAGGTGACGGTTCCCGGGACCGGCGGCATCACCGCCGGCGTGAGGGCGACGCCGGCACCGGGGAGGCGGTCTCCCCGCGCGTTCGGTGGCACGCGCGGGGAGAACCGTCCCTTCAACTCGGCCCGAGGACAGGTCGGGCCGAGGGCTCGATGCGAGGACTACTCGACCGTCACGGACTTCGCGAGATTGCGCGGCTTGTCGATGTCGCGGCCCATCGCCTTGGCCGTGTAGTAGGCGAACAGCTGGAGCGGGATGCCCATCAGGATCGGGTCCAGCTCGTCCTCGTTCTTCGGCACGACGATGGTGTGGTCGGCCTTCTCCTGCTCCTGGTGCGCGACGGCGAGGATGCGGCCGCTGCGGGCCTTGATCTCCTCCAGCGCGGCGCGGTTCTTCTCCAGCAGGTCGTCGTCCGGCACGATCGCCACGGTCGGCATCGCGGGCTCGATCAGCGCCAGCGGGCCGTGCTTGAGCTCGGAGGCCGGGTAGGCCTCGGCGTGGATGTACGAGACCTCCTTGAGCTTCAGCGAGGCCTCGCGGGCCACCGGGTAGCCCCGGACGCGGCCGATGAACATCATCGACTTGGCGTCCGCGTACTCCGCGGCCAGCTTCTCGATCTGCGCCTCGTTCGCCAGGATCTCCTCGATCTGGGCGGGCAGCTTGCGCAGGCCCTCGATGATCCGCTTGCCGTCGGCGACGGACAGGTCGCGGGTGCGGCCCAGGTGCAGGGCGAACAGGCCGAAGGCGACGACCATGTTGGTGAAGCACTTGGTGGAGACGACGCAGACCTCGGGGCCGGCGTGCACGTAGATGCCGCCGTCGGTCTCCCGGGCGATCGCGGAACCGACCACGTTCACCAGGCCCAGGACGCGGGCGCCCTTGCGCTTGAGCTCCTGGACGGCGGCGAGGACGTCGTAGGTCTCGCCGGACTGCGACACCGCGATGTAGAGGGTGTCGGGGTCCACGACCGGGTTGCGGTAGCGGAACTCGGAGGCGGGCTCGGCGTCGGCGGGGATCCGGGCCAGCTCCTCGATCATCTGGGCGCCGATCTGGCCGGCGTGGTACGAGGTGCCGCAGCCGAGGATCTTCACCCGGCGCACGGCGCGGGCGTCGCGGGCGTCGAGGTTGAGGCCGCCCAGGTGCACGGTGGAGAAGCGGTCGTCGATGCGGCCGCGCAGGGCGCGGTCCACGGCGTCGGCCTGCTCGTGGATCTCCTTGTGCATGTACGTGTCGTGGCCGCCCATGTCGTACGACTCGGCCTCCCACTCCACGGTGGTCGGCTGGGCCGAGGTGGAGGAGCCCTCGGTGGTGTACGTGCGGTAGTCGTCGGCCTTCAGGGTGGCCATCTCGCCGTCGTCCAGGGTGACGACCTGGCGGGTGTGGCTGACCAGGGCGGCGACGTCGGAGGAGACGAACATCTCCTTCTCGCCGATGCCCAGGACGACCGGGGAGCCGTTGCGGGCGACGACGATGCGGTCCGGGAAGTCGGCGTGCAGCACGGCGATGCCGTAGGTGCCCTCGATGTGCCGCAGCGCCTCGCGGACCTTCTCCTCCAGCGTGCCGGCCTCGGAGCGGGCGATGAGGTGGACGAGGACCTCGGTGTCGGTGTCGGAGACGAAGGCGATGCCCTCGGCCGTCAGCCGGGCGCGCAGCTCGGAGGCGTTGTCGATGATGCCGTTGTGCACGACGGCGACGGTCTCGGCGGCGTCCATGTGCGGGTGCGCGTTGATGTCGTTGGGGGCGCCGTGGGTGGCCCAGCGGGTGTGGGCGATGCCGGTGGTGCCGTTGAAGCGCTTGGGGAGGCGGGCCTCCAGTTCGCGGACGCGGCCCTTGGCCTTGGCGGTCTTCAGGCCGCCGGTCTTGCCGCTCGCGTGCAGGGCGATGCCGGCGGAGTCGTAGCCGCGGTACTCCAGGCGCTGGAGTCCTTCCAGCAGCAGCGGGGCGACATCGCGCTTGCCGATGTAACCGACGATTCCACACATGGTGAAGTCCCTCCCGTACAGAAGTTCATGGATGCCCGGCGGCGGCAGCAGCCGCCGGCGTGCCGTGGTCCCGGCGTGGCTGTCGACTCAGCCGTAGACGATGCGGCGCAACTGCCGCAGTGAGAGTTCGGGCGGCGCCACCGCGCGGTGCGGCAGCTCGGCCGAGATCCTGGTGAAGATCTCGGCGTTGGCCAGGCCGCCGGCCTGCAGTTCACGGTGGCGGCGGCGGACGAACTCCTCGACCGTCTCGTCGAAGTACGCCAGGACGTCCAGGACCACCCGGGCGGCCTCGCCGCGCTGGAGCGGCGTGCTGCGCACCAGGTGGTCAACCAGGTCGTCATGGGACGTACGGCGTTCGAGCACCCGTTGATACTGAGGGGTGGGAGCGCCTTTCGCAAGAATCCTGCCCGAATTCGGGCAGGAGGTGATGGAAGGGTGGGTGGTTTGGTCAGAAACGCTGGAGAATCGCCTGTTTCGCGGCGGCGAACTCCTCGTCGGTGAGGATTCCGGCGTGATGCAGCTCACCCAGCTCGCGCAGCCGGCGCAGCAGGGTGTCGTGATCGTCGGCCGGGCTTCCGGAGACGGGGAGCGCGGCGGGTGCGGACGCTTCTACGGGCTCGGGCGGCGGGGCGGCGGGATGCGGCGCGGTCCGCCGGTCGGCGGCCGGGTGCGGCAGGCGGGCCACGACGGCGGCGCCCACCAGGGCCATCAGCCCGTCCTTCTTGAAGCCGTAGAGCTCGATCGCGTTGGGGTCGTACTTGGGGCGGGCCTTGGTGGGCGAGCCCTGGACCTCGAAGCGCAGATAGCCGTTCTCCAGGCCGACGCCGGGCAGCCACTCCACGGCGCGGATGTCGGAGAGCGGGAACTCGCGCGGGCCGCCGGACGCCTTTCCGTCGTCGGTGAGCCAGTTCCACTCCAGGCGGACGCGCTCGCCGTCGAAGGAGGCGGTGCCGTCCCCGGCGCCGGCGGACACCGGGACGGCCGGGCCGGACAGCAGGTAGCGGTCCGCCGGGCCCTCGGGCACCTGCTCCAGCAGCAGGGCCGTGCGGACCTCCTGCGCGAAGTACTCGGCGACGCCGGAGCGGTCGGGCTCGGTCCGCAGCTGGTACGGGTCGGCGGCGTCGGGCAGCCGGCCGCGGGTCACCTGCGAGAGCGGGTCCGCGCCGTCGCGCAGCCGCAGTCGCAGCCGGCCCCCCTTGCGGCCCGGCTCGAAGGAGACGCCGGCGACGGCGGCCAGGGGCACGGTCAGCTCGCCCAGGGTCTGGCGGACCAGGTGCACCCCGCGCTCCCGGCCCGGGACGATCCGTATCGCACTGCCGTCGAACGTCCAGGTGCCGTCCGTCTGGAAGATCTCTGCCATGGGGGAATTCTCGCAGGGCGGCGGGTGGTGCCCGGGGCCGGACACGGGGTGCCCGGCCCCGCGTCCGCTCAGCCCGTCAGGCCCAACTCGCGGGCGATCAGCATCCGCTGGACCTCGCTGGTGCCCTCCCCGATCTCCAGGATCTTGGCGTCGCGCCACATGCGGGCCACCGGGTACTCGTTCATGAAGCCGTAGCCGCCGTGGATCTGGGTGGCCTCCCGGGCGTTGTCCACCGCGATCTCGGAGGAGTAGAGCTTGGCCAGCGCGGCCTGCATCTTGAAGGGCTCGCCGTGCACCAGCCGCGAGGCCGCGTCGCGCCAGGCGAGGCGGGCCGTGTGGGCCCGCATCTCCATGTCGGCGATCTTGAACTGGATGGCCTGGTTGGCGCCGATCGGGCGGCCGAACGCCCGCCGTGTTTTCGCGTAGGCCAGCGACTCGTCCACGCAGCCCTGGGCGAGGCCGGTGGCCAGGGCCGAGATGGCGATCCGGCCCTCGTCGAGGATGCGGAGGAACTGGGCGTAGCCGCGGCCCTGTTCGCCCAGCAGGTTGGCGGCGGGGACGCGGACGTCGGAGAAGGACAGCTCCCGGGTGTCCGAGGCGTTCCAGCCGACCTTGGAGTACGGGGGCGCGACGGTGAACCCGGGGGTGCCCGACGGCACGATGATCGAGGAGATCAGCGGCTTGCCGTCCTCGCCGCGGCCGGTGACCGCGGTGACCGTGACCAGGCCCGTGATCTCCGTGCCCGAGTTGGTGATGAAGCACTTGGTGCCGTTGATCACCCACTCGTCCGTGGCCTCGTCCAGGCGGGCGGTGGTGCGGGTGCCGCCCGCGTCCGAGCCGCACTCGGGCTCCGTCAGGCCGAACGCGCCCAGGATCTCGCCGGAGCACAGCCGCGGCAGCCAGGTCCGCTTCTGCTCCTCGGTGCCGAAGCGGAAGACCGGCATGGCGCCGAGGGAGACCCCGGCCTCCAGGGTGATCGCCACCGAGGAGTCGACGCGGGCCAGCTCCTCCAGGGCGATGCCGAGGGCCAGGTAGTCCCCGCCCATCCCGCCGTACTCCTCGGGGAACGGCAGGCCGAAGAGGCCCATGCGGCCCATCTCGCGGACGATCTCGTAGGGGAACTCATGGTGCTCGTAGTACTCCCCGATCTTCGGGGCGACCACGTCGTGGGCGAACTCCTCCACGGTGCGGCGGAGTTCCTCGTGTTCCTGGGTGAGGCGGTGGTCCAGCGGCATGGCTCATGACTCCTGGTGGGAGATGGCGCGAACGGTGCAGGACGGACTGGGCCGTCCCAGGTGGCCGGCCATCCACACGCTTGTGGCGGTGAGGCGGCCGAGGTCGATCCCGGTGGTGATGCCGAGACCGTCGAGCATCCACACGAGGTCCTCGGTGGCGAGGTTGCCGGTGGCGCTCTTGGCGTACGGGCAGCCCCCGAGGCCGCCCGCGGAGGCGTCGACGGTGGTCACGCCGTACCGCAGGGCCGCGAGGGTGTTGGACAGGGCCTGGCCGTAGGTGTCGTGGAAGTGCACGGCGAGGCGGTCGGTGGGCACGCCCGCGTCGTTGAACGCCCGCAGCAGGGCGGTGACGTGGCCCGGGGTGGCGACGCCGATGGTGTCGCCGAGACTCAGCTCGTCGCAGCCGAGGCCGAGGAGGCGGTGGCCCGTGGCGGCGACCCGGTCGATGGGCACCGCGCCTTCCCAGGGGTCGCCGAAGCACATGGAGAGGTAGCCGCGGACCCGGGCGCCCGCCGCCTTGGCCCGGGCCACCACCGGCTCGAACATCGCCAGCGACTCGTCGACCGTGCGGTTGAGGTTGGCCTTGGCGAACGACTCGGTGGCGCTGCCGAAGACGGCGATCTCCCGGGCGCCCAGGGCGAGGGCCCGGTCCAGGCCGCGTTCGTTGGGCACGAGGACGGGGAGGCGGGCGCCGACGCCCCGGACGAGCGGCAGCAGCCGCTCCGCGTCGGCGAGTTGGGGCACCCACTTCGGGTGGACGAAGCTGGTCGCCTCCACGGTGTCCAGGCCGGCGTCGGCGAGGCGGCGGATGAACTCCGCCTTGACCTCGGTGGGGACGACGGTCTTCTCGTTCTGCAGGCCGTCGCGGGGGCCGACTTCGTGGACGCGGACGCGGTGGGGGAGGGCCGGGTCGGGGACGGCCATGGGCAGGCCGGTGCCTGTGCCTGTGCCGGTGCCGGTGGTCATGACTCCACCTCCGGAGGCTCCGCCGGGGCGACCACGGCAAGCACCTGGTCCATGGCGACCGTGCTGCCCGGGGTGACGTCGAGCTCGGTCACCGTGCCGTCGTGGGGCGCGGAGATGACGTGCTCCATCTTCATGGCCTCCACGACCAGGAGGCTCTGGCCCGCGGTGACGGCGTCGCCGACGGCGGCCTTCACGACGGTGACCGTGCCGGGCATGGGCGCGGTGAGCGCCCCCGCGTGCGCGGCGGCTCCCGCGGAGCGGGCGGTGACGGGGTCGTGGTCGGTGACGTGCCAGGTGTCGCCGTCCCGTCCGAGCCAGGTCCCCGCCGTGTCGGTGGCGAAGGTGTGGGTGCGGCCGGCGACTTCGAGGGTGGGACGGGTGGGGGTGGTGGGGAGGAGGCGGGCTCTCACGGGGTGCCCGTGGGGGAGTGCCTCCTCCGCCCCGGCAGGGGCCGTGGCCGGCTCGCCCAGCAGGACCTCGGCCTCCGTCGCCAAGCCCCGTACCCGTACCGTCACCGGGTCGTGGCCCGGTACCCGCAGGTGGTGCTGCGTCCACGCCGGTTCGCCGCCCAGGCGCCAGCCGGTCGGGACCGAGAACGGGTCCGTCCAGTCGTCCGTGGCTCCGGGGGAGGGGAACAGCGCCGCGTGCCGGCACAGGGCCGCCGCCACGTACACCTCGTCCGGGACGGAGTCCGTTGCCAGCGAGGAGCCGTCCCGGTCCACCAGACCCGTGTCCAGGTCGCCGGAGACGACGGCCGGGTGGGCCAGCAGGCGGCGCAGGAAGCCCGTGTTCGTCTCCAGGCCGAGGACCGTCGTCGAGGCCAGGGCCGCCCGCAGGCGGCGCAGGGCCGTCGCGCGGTCCGGGCCGTGGGCGATGACCTTGGCGAGCATCGGGTCGTAGGACGTGCCGACCTCCGTGCCCACCGTGAGGCCCGAGTCGACCCGGACGCCGGGGCCCTCGGGCTCGTGGAGGGCCACGACCGTGCCCGCCGAGGGCAGGAAGCCCCGGGCCGGGACCTCGGCGCAGAGCCGGGCCTCGATCGCGTGGCCGGTGAGGACGACGTCCTCCTGGGCGAGGGAGAGCGGCTCGCCGGCGGCCGCCCGGAGCTGCCGCTCCACCAGGTCCAGGCCGGTGACCAGCTCGGTGACCGGGTGCTCGACCTGGAGGCGGGTGTTCATCTCCATGAAGTAGTAGGAGGACGGGTCGTTGCCGGGGACGATGAACTCGACCGTGCCCGCGCCCGTGTAGCCGCAGGAGCGGGCGGCCTGGACGGCGGCGGCGCCCATCGCGGCGCGGGTGGCCCCGTCCAGCAGGACGCTCGGCGCCTCCTCGACGATCTTCTGGTGGCGGCGCTGGAGCGAGCACTCGCGCTCGCCGAGGTGGACGACGTTGCCGTGGGCGTCGGCGAGGACCTGGATCTCGATGTGGCGCGGGCGGTCGATCCAGCGCTCCACCAGGAGGGTGTCGTCGCCGAAGGAGCCGCGCGCCTCGCGGCGGGCCGCGGCGATCTCCTCGCCGAGCAGCGCCTCGTCGCGGACGAGCCGCATGCCCTTGCCACCGCCGCCGGCGGACGGCTTCAGCAGTACCGGCATGCCGATCTCCCGTGCGGCGGCGGTCAGTTCGGCGTCGGACAGGCCGCTGCCGGAGGAGCCGGGGACGACGGGCACGCCCGCGGCCCGCACGGTCTCCTTCGCCCGGATCTTGTCGCCCATCAGCTCGATCGCGGCGGCGGGCGGGCCGATGAAGACCAGCCCGGCGGCCTCGCAGGCGCGGGCGAACGCGGCGTTCTCCGCGAGGAAGCCGTAGCCGGGGTGGACCGCCTGCGCGCCGGTGCGCGCGGCGGCGTCCAGCAGTCGCTCCACGGACAGGTAGCTCTCGGCGGCGGAGGCGGGGCCGATGCGGACGGCCGTGTCGGCCTCGCGCACGTGCCGGGCGTCGGCGTCCGCGTCGCTGAAGACGGCGACCGAGCGGACGCCGAGCTCGCGCAGGGTGCGGATGACCCGGACGGCGATCTCGCCCCGGTTGGCGACCAGGACACTCTCGAACATGGTCACGTCTCCTCTCACATCCGGAAGACGCCGTAGCCGGGCGCGGCCGGGTCACGTTCGGGCAGAGGGGCGTTGGCGCAGGCGGTCAGGGCGAGGCCGAGCACCTGGCGGGTCTCCAGCGGGTCGATGACGCCGTCGTCCCACAGCCGGGCGGTCGCGTAGTAGGCGTTGCCCTGGCGCTCGTACTGCTCGCGGACGGGGGACTTGAACGCCTCCTCCTCGTCCGTCCCCCACTGCTCGCCGCGCGCCTCCAACTGGTCGCGCTTGACGGTCGCGAGGACCGAGGCGGCCTGCTCGCCGCCCATGACGGAGATCTTGGCGTTGGGCCACATCCACAGGAAGCGGGGGGAGTAGGCCCGGCCGCACATCGAGTAGTTGCCCGCGCCGTAGGAGCCGCCTACGACGACGGTCAGCTTGGGGACGCGCGTGCAGGCCACCGCCGTCACCATCTTGGCGCCGTGCTTGGCGATGCCGCCCGCCTCGTACTGCCGGCCGACCATGAAGCCCGAGATGTTCTGCAGGAAGACCAGCGGGATGCCGCGCTGGTCGCACAGCTCGATGAAGTGGGCGCCCTTCTGGGCGGATTCGGAGAAGAGGATGCCGTTGTTGGCGACGATGCCGACGGGGTGGCCGTGGATCCGGGCGAAGCCGGTCACCAGCGTCTGCCCGAACTCGGCCTTGAACTCGGCGAACCGGGAGCCGTCCACCACGCGGGCGATGACCTCGCGGACGTCGTAGGGGGTGCGGGAGTCGACCGGGACCGCGCCGTAGAGCCCGGCCGGGTCGGCCTTGGGCTCCTCGGGCGGCTCCACCCGCCAGGGCAGCGGGCCGCGGTCGCCGAGGGTGGAGACGATGGTGCGGACGATGCGCAGGGCGTGCGCGTCGTCCTCGGCGAGGTGGTCGGTGACGCCGGAGACCTTGGAGTGGACCTCGCCGCCGCCCAGCTCCTCCGCCGTGACGACCTCGCCGGTGGCCGCCTTCACCAGCGGCGGCCCGCCCAGGAAGATCGTGCCCTGGTCGCGCACGATGACCGCCTCGTCGCTCATCGCGGGGACATAGGCGCCGCCGGCCGTGCAGGAACCGAGGACCGCGGCGATCTGCGGGATGCCGGCGCCGGACATCCGGGCCTGGTTGTAGAAGATCCGGCCGAAGTGCTCGCGGTCCGGGAAGACCTCGTCCTGCATGGGGAGGAAGGCGCCGCCGGAGTCCACCAGGTAGAGGCAGGGGAGGCGGTTCTCCAGGGCGATCTCCTGGGCGCGCAGGTGCTTCTTGACCGTCATCGGGTAGTAGGTGCCGCCCTTGACCGTGGCGTCGTTGGCGACGATCACCGCCTCGCGGCCGGAGACCCGGCCGATGCCGGCGATCACGCCGGCGGCGGGCGCCGCTCCGTCGTACATCCCGTCGGCGGCCAGCGGGGCGATCTCCAGGAACGGCGACCCCGGGTCCAGCAGGGCGTCGACCCGGTCGCGCGGCAGCAGCTTGCCGCGGGCGGTGTGCCGGGCGCGGGCGCGCTCGCCCCCGCCCAGCCTGGCTGCCGCGAGCTTCTCGCGCAGCTGTGCCGCGAGCTCGCGGTGGGCGGTCTCGTTGGCCCGCCAGGCGTCGGACGCCGGATCTGCGGTGCTGGTCAGCACCGGTGCCTGCTGCATGGACTTCGAGCTCCCTTGCCCGGTCTCACTTGCTGGATGGCGCTCGCCGGGCTCCGGCAGGTGTGTCCGTACTGCCTGACTGCCTGCCGCCCCCCGGCGCGGTTAATAAGCGTTAACAGATCCCCTTCAGGTTAACGCCCGCTAACGGCCCTGTCTACAATTTCTTCCGTGAACTCCGAGAACGACAGCGCTGCCGACGACGGCGCCGCCAACGACCAGGTGACCCGCGCCCGGGCCCTCATCGCCGCCGCCGCCCCCACCCGCCGCGAGCAGATCCTCAAGGCGGCCGCCCGGCTCTTCGCCGAGCGCGGCTTCCACGGCGTCGGGGTCGACGAGATAGGAGCCGCGGTCGGCATCAGCGGGCCGGGGCTGTACCGGCACTTCGCGGGCAAGGACGCGATGCTCGCCGAGCTGCTCGTCGGCATCAGCGGCCGGCTGCTCGCCGGCGGCCGCGAGCGGCGGGCCGCGGCCGAGGTGGCGGGCGGGGGCCCGGCCGAGGTGCTCGGCTCGCTGATCGACGGGCACATCGACTTCGCCCTGGACGACCGGGCGTTGATCATCCTCCACGACCGCGAGCTGGGGCAGCTGCGCGACAGCGACCGCAAGCTGGTGCGCTCCCTCCAGCGGCAGTACGTGGAGCTGTGGGTGGAGGTGGTGCGCAAGCTGCACCCCGGGGCGACGGAGGACACCGCGCGGGCCGCCGTCCACGCGGTCTTCGGACTGCTCAACTCCACGCCGCACCTGGGCCGGCCGGGGGCGCTGCCGGGCCGTGAGGCGACCGCGGCGCTGCTGCGGCGGCTGGCGCACGGGGCGCTCGGAGCCCTGTCGGGCTGACGGCCGCGCGGCCCGCGCAAGGGTGCCCGGGCCGGCCGCCCTTGCGCGGTGCCCGCGGGACCGGTCCGTGGCCGGCCGCTGTTCGCGCCCGGCCGGGCCGGTCCGGGTTCAGCGACCGATTCCGGGTCGGGGGCCGGGTTTCAGGGGTGACCGCTCGCCGGGTGGCGGTCAAAGCCCTTGTGGGAGGGCGACGTTCCGGCGTGGGCGGCCCTGGACAGGGTTCGAGACCGCCCGGTAGCTTTCGCTGAGCAAGCGCTTGGTCGACCAGGAGGGCTCGGTCAGGAGGGCTCGGCCGGGAGGGCGGGGAAGTACCCGGGGAAGTACCCGGGGAAGCGCCTGGGGAAGCACCCACCACGAGGGGGTAGTTGTGCGTCGCACGGTGTTCGACGAGGACCACGAGGCGTTCCGGGTCACCATCCGCGACTTCATCGCCACGGAGGTCGTGCCGCACCACGACGAGTGGCGCGAGGCCGGCCGGGTGCCGCGCGCGTTCTACAAGAAGCTGGGCGAGCTGGGCGTCTTCGGCATCGAGGTGCCCGAGGAGTACGGCGGCGCGGGCGAGCGGAGCTTCAAGTTCCAGGCCGTGATCACCGAGGAGTGCGCCCGTGCGGGCGTCAGCTTCGGGGGCGCCGGCGTGCACACCGCGCTCTGCCTGCCGTACCTCCTGGCGTACGCCACCGAGGAGCAGAAGCGGCGCTGGCTGCCGCCGTTCGTCACGGGCGACATGATGACCGCCATCGCCATGACCGAGCCCGGCACCGGCTCCGACCTGGCCGGGATGCGGACCACCGCGAAGCTCTCCGAGGACGGCACGCACTACGTCCTCAACGGCGCCAAGACCTTCATCACCGGCGGCGTCCAGGCCGACCGGGTGCTCGTCTGCGCCCGCACCGCCCCTCCCGCGCCGGAGGACCGGCGCGGCGGGATCTCGATCCTCGTCGTGGACACCTCCTCCGCGGGCTACGCGGTCGGCCGCGAGCTGGAGAAGCTCGGACTCAAGACCTCCGACACCGCCGAACTCTCCTTCGCCGACGTCGAGGTGCCCGTCGGGGACCTGCTCGGCGAGGAGGGCAGAGCCTTCTCCTACCTCACCCACAACCTGCCGCAGGAGCGGCTGGGCATCGCCGCCGGGGCGTACGCCCAGTCCGCCGCCGCGCTGGAGTTCGCCAGGGAGTACGTCCGCGGGCGCACGGTGTTCGGGCAGCCGGTGGCCTCGTTCCAGAACACCAAGTTCGTCCTCGCCGACTGCAGGGCGGACGTCGACGCCATGCAGGCAGTCGTGGACCGGGCCCTGGACGCGCACGACGCGGGCGGGCTGACCGCCGCCGACGCGGCCTCGGTGAAGCTCTTCACCACCGAGCGCGCCGCCGTCGTCGTCGACAAGTGCCTCCAGCTGCACGGCGGTTACGGCTACATGATGGAGTACCCCGTCGCGCGGCTGTACGCGGACACCCGGGTGAGCCGGATCTACGGCGGGACGAGCGAGGTCATGCGCTCGATCATCGCCAAGTCGATGGGACTGTGAGGGGCGGTACGACGCACGTGAACGAACCCATGACCCCGCTCGAGGAACTCCTCGCCCTGCTCGACCTCGAACGGATCGAGGAGGACATCTTCCGCGGCACCAGCCGGGACGCGGTGATCCCGCGCGTCTTCGGCGGCCAGGTCGCGGCGCAGGCGCTGGTCGCGGCCGGGCGCACGGTTCCGGAGGACCGTCCTCCGCACTCCCTGCACGCCTATTTCCTGCGGCCCGGTGATCCCGGCCGGCCCATCGTCTACACCGTGGACCGGATCCGCGACGGGCGTTCCTTCACCACCCGCCGGGTGGTCGCCGTCCAGCACGGCCGGCCGATCTTCCACCTCTCGGCGTCCTTCCAGGTCCACGAGGAGGGCCTTGAGCACCAGGAGCCGATGCCGTCCGCGCCGGACCCGCTCGGCCTGCCGACCGCGGCCGAGCTCCTGCCCCGGTACGCGGACCGGTTCGGCGGGCCGGACGTGCTGGCCAAGCTGCTGGAGGCGCGGGGCGCGGTCGATCTGCGGTACGCGGACGAGCCGCCGTTCGGCAGCGTCGGGGCGGCGCGGGAACCCCGCTCGCAGGTGTGGTTCCGGACGAACGGGAAGCTGGCGGACGACCCCCTGCTGCACGTCTGCCTGGCCACATACGTCTCCGACATGACGCTGCTCGACTCGGTGCTGCTGGCGCACGGGCGGGGCGGGTGGGCCGTCGGGGACGTGGTGGGCGCGAGCCTGGACCACGCGATGTGGTTCCACCGGCCGTTCCGTGCGGACGAGTGGCTGCTCTACGACCAGGAGAGCCCGACCTCGCAGGGCGGGCGGGGGCTGGCGCGGGGGCGGATCTTCACGATGGACGGGCGGTTGGTGGTGTCGGTGATCCAGGAGGGGCTGGTGCGGGTGCCGCGGGCGCGGGCCTGAGGGTGACCGGCTGTCAGTGCCGCCTTGTACGCTCCTTTCCTGTCGGAGAGTTGGAGAGTTGGAGAGTTGGAGAGTCGGGGAGATGGGGAGGGGTGCCGGGTGTCCGGGGTGTCGCGGTTGTTGATGATGGCGGGCGGGGGTCTGGTGATCGCCGCGGGCGTCGTGCTGATGTTCTTCTGGCATCAGCGGGTTGTGGAGCTGACCGGGGCGTCGCGGCTCATATCGGGGACGGGGTTGCGGGTGGCGGAGGCGGTTGTGCTGTACGGGGGGTCGTGGTTGTGCGTGCGGGGGTGGAACGGGCGGAGGGCGTAGGGGAGTTCACCCCCGGCCCTCCCCCAGAGGGGGCACCCCCATTTCACCGTTTCTTCCGGGGCTCCGCCCCTCGGCCCGGCACCGCGCTCCGCGCGGTGTGCGGCTCCGCCGCTCGTCCTCAAGCGCCGGACGGGCTGAAGTGCGCGCCCGGGCTGAGTATTCAGCGCGGGCGCGAAATCCAACCTGGACTCGAAATCCAACCCGGGCGCGAAATCCAGCCCGTCCGGCGCTTGAGGACAACCGCGCGGAGCGCGGTTTCAGGGGTCCAGGGGGCGGAGCCCCCGGTCAACGCGGCGGAGCCCCGAAAGGGGCTCGGGGGGCGGAGCCCGGTGGGGTGCAGGGGGCGGAGCCCCGCTTCCGCGCGGCGGAGCCGTGCCCGGGCCCCGGGGCGGAGCCCCGGAAGAAACGGTGAAAGGGCGGGGCGGGGAGAACTCAGCCCACCGACAACCCCGCCGCACCCAGCAGATACGCCGTCATCGGCTCGTACGACCGGGGATCGACGACATGGTCGTCGAGCGGGATGGCGACCCGCAGCAACCCCTCCGCCTCCGCCAGGAACAACGCCGGATCGTTGCAGTCCGCGTACCCGACCGTGTCGATGCCGCGCTGGGCCGCGCAGCCCGCCCAGCCGTGGTCCGCGACGACCAGGTCCGGCAGCGGGCGGCCCGCGCGGTCCAGGGCGTCGAGGACGGCGGCCATGGGGGCGGGGGAGTGGGTGTGCCACAGCGTGGCGCCGCGCTCGTACACCGCCACGTCCGCGACCTGGTGCACGGTGCCCTCCTCGGTGCGCAGCCCGCCGGGGACGGAGACGATCTCGCAGCCCGCGGCCCGCAGTGCCGAGGCCGTCATGCGGTGCACGTCCAGCAGGCCGCCGGGGTGGCCGGTGGCGAGGAGCACCCGCCGGCCGGTCTCCGCCGCCCTGCGCAGGAAGCCGGCGGCCCGCTCCAGCGCGGCCACCGTCAGCTCGGGGTCGATCGCGTCCGGTCCGGTGCGCAGCTCCGGGTCGTCGCTGACGCCGCAGCGCTCGGCCATCACGGCCAGGACGTCCTGCTCGTCCCGCCAGCGGTCGCCCAGTTCCACGCCCAGCCAGTGCGGCCGGTCGCCGTGCGCGAGCTTGCGGTAGTGGTCGAGGCTGTTGGCCCGGGGCGTCGCGACGACGCCCGCGATGCGATGCCGGACGAGGTGGTCGATCAGCTGGGCTCGGCTGGGGACGGGCACAGGCGTCGGCATGCGGTCATTGTGCCCCGGGCGCGAGCGCGATGGACGCGGTGTCCATAAGAAGAGTTCGTACTCACAGTTCCGTATATGTGGGGAGCCCGGGCCCCTGCCTACCCTCGGGTACGTCCCAGGCAGCGAACGAGAGGCCCCCTCGCATGACCACCGACGCCCCCCGTGACCCGCGCGGCCCCGTCGACTCGTCCCGCATCCCGCGTTACGCCGGTCCCGCGACCTTCGCCCGGCTGCCGCGGCTCGACGAGGTCGGCACCGCCGACGTCGCCGTCGTAGGCGTGCCGTTCGACACCGGCGTCTCCTACCGCCCCGGCGCCCGCTTCGGCGGCAACGCCATCCGCGAGGCCTCCCGCCTGCTGCGTCCGTACAACCCGGCCCAGGACGCGTCGCCGTTCGCCCTCGCCCAGGTCGCGGACGCCGGTGACATCGCCGCCAACCCGTTCAACATCGACGAGGCCGTGGAGACCATCCAGGCCGCCGCGGACGACCTGCTCGACACCGGCGCCCGCCTGATGACCCTCGGCGGCGACCACACCATCGCCCTGCCCCTGCTGCGCTCCGTCGCCCGCAAGCACGGCCCGGTCGCCCTGCTCCACTTCGACGCCCACCTGGACACCTGGGACACCTACTTCGGCGCCGAGTACACCCACGGCACCCCCTTCCGCCGGGCCGTCGAGGAGGGCATCCTCGACACCTCCGCCCTCTCCCACGTGGGCACCCGCGGCCCGCTGTACGGCAAGAAGGACCTGGACGACGACGCCAAGATGGGCTTCGGCATCGTCACCTCCGCCGACGTCATGCGCCGCGGCGTGGACGAGATCGCCGACCAGCTGCGCCAGCGCATTGGCGACCGCCCGCTGTACATCTCCATCGACATCGACGTCCTGGACCCGGCCCACGCCCCCGGCACCGGCACCCCCGAGGCCGGCGGCCTGACCTCCCGCGAGCTGCTGGAGATCATCCGCGGGCTGTCCTCCTGCAACCTCGTCTCCGCCGACCTGGTCGAGGTGGCCCCCGCCTACGACCACGCGGAGATCACCTCCGTGGCCGCCTCGCACACGGCGTACGAGCTGACGACGATCATGTCGCGCCAGATCGCCGCGTCCCGCGAGGCGTAAGGACACCCGCGGCGCGTAACAACACCCAAGGCGCGTAAGGGCCGCGTAAGTCCGGGCCCTTCGCGCGACAAGGGCGCGTCAGGAAGCCCCGGCCGGGGACGTCCGGCGGGTTGGCTGTGTGAACCGATCACCAGCCGACCCGTCGAAGGCCACCCCGCCGATGCCGCAGTACCTCGTCCCCGAGCAGGAGACCCCGCCCCAGGAGACCCCGCCGTCCCCGGCCCCCGGACCGCCGCGGGACGGACGGCGGCACCGCCGCGTGGCCGCCGGGGCCGTCGATCCCCGGCAGCTGCTCACCGCCTTCCCGGACGCCGT
The DNA here is from genome assembly GCF_015999245.1 of Streptomyces sp. AV19. Taxonomy (GTDB): domain Bacteria; phylum Actinomycetota; class Actinomycetes; order Streptomycetales; family Streptomycetaceae; genus Streptomyces. Next base: position 276,048 of record NZ_JAEAMR010000003.1, read on the forward strand.
CCGCAAGCTGCGCCCCCGGGTGATGGTCCGCAACCCGGTGATGTTCGTCGTCGAGGTCGGAGCCGTCCTCACCACGCTCTCCGCCCTCCTCGACCCGTCCGTCTTCGCGTGGCTGATCAGCGCCTGGCTCTGGCTCACCGTCGTCTTCGCCAACCTCGCCGAGGCCGTCGCCGAGGGCCGCGGCAAGGCACAGGCGGAGACGCTGCGCCGCACCCGGAGTACGACGGTCGCCCGGCGGCTGCGCGTCTGGTGGGTCGGGTCCGGCCCGCGCGACTGGGAGGAACAGCGCGTCCCCGCCTCCGAGTTGCGGCCGCAGGACTTCGTGGTGGTCGAGGCGGGCGGGACCGTGCCCGGCGACGGCGAGGTCGTCGACGGCGTCGCCTCGGTCGACGAGTCGGCGATCACCGGCGAGTCCGCGCCGGTCATCCGCGAGGCCGGCGGCGACCGCTCCGGCGTCACCGGCGGGACGACCGTGCTCTCCGACCGGATCGTCGTGCGGATCACCTCGCGCCCCGGCCACACCTTCCTCGACCGGATGATCTCCCTCGTCGAGGGCACCACCCGCCAGAAGACCCCCAACGAGCTGGCCCTCAACATCCTGCTGGCGTGTCTGACGGTCATCTTCATCCTGGCCGTGGTCAGCCTCCAGCCGATGGCGAGCTGGGCGGGCGCCGAGCAGACCATCACCGTCCTCGTCGCCCTGCTGGTCACCCTGATCCCCACCACCATCGGCGCGCTGCTGTCCGCGATCGGCATCGCCGGCATGGACCGGCTCGTCCAGCGCAACGTCATCGCCCTCTCCGGCCGCGCCGTCGAGGCCGCCGGCGACGTCAACACCCTGCTCCTCGACAAGACCGGCACCATCACCCTGGGCAACCGGCAGGCCGCCTCCTTCGTCCCGGTCAAGGGCGTCCCGGCGGAACTGCTCGCCGACGCCGCCCAGTTGGCCTCGCTCGCCGACACGACGCCCGAGGGCCGCTCGATCGTCGCCCTGGCGCGGCGGCAGGGGATCCACCACGACGACGCCGACTTCGCGCACGGCCGGTTCGTCCCGTTCTCCGCGCAGACCCGGATGAGCGGCGCCGACTTCGCGTACGGGGACGACTTCTGCCGCATCCGCAAGGGCGCGGCGAGCGCGGTCTTCCGCTGGGTGGAACAGCGCGGCGGCGCGATCCCCGTGGACGCCCGCTGGATCGCCGACTCCGTCGCGGCCGGCGGCGGCACCCCGCTGCTCGTCGCGACCGAGGACCGCGAGGGCACCCGGGTGCTGGGCGCGGTCCACCTCAAGGACGTGGTCAAGCCGGGCATCGCCCAGCGCTTCGCCGAACTGCGCGCGATGGGCATCCGGACGGTCATGGTCACCGGCGACAACCCGCTCACCGCCAAGGCCATCGCCGCCGAGGCCGGCGTCGACGACTACCTGGCCGAGGCCACCCCCGAGCAGAAGCTCGCCCGCATCCGCGAGGAACAGGCCGGCGGCAACCTCGTCGCCATGACCGGCGACGGCACCAACGACGCCCCGGCCCTCGCCCAGGCGGACGTCGGCGTGGCCATGAACACCGGCACCTCGGCCGCCAAGGAGGCCGGGAACATGGTGGACCTCGACTCCAACCCCACCAAGCTCATCGAGATCGTCGAGGTCGGCAAGCAGCTGCTGATCACCCGTGGCGCCCTCACCACGTTCTCCATCTGCAACGACGTCGCCAAGTACTTCGCCATCGTCCCCGCCATGTTCGGCGGCGTGACCGGCTACGAGGGCCTGGAGAAGCTCAACGTCATGGGCCTGCACAGCCCGACCACCGCCATCGCCTCCGCGATCATCTTCAACGCCCTGGTCATCGTCGCGCTGATCCCCCTCGCCCTGCGCGGCGTCCGCTACGCCCCCTCGTCCGCGCACGCGCTGCTCCGCCGCAACCTCGGCGTGTACGGCCTGGGCGGGCTCGTGGCCCCGTTCGCCGGGATCAAGCTCATCGACCTGCTGATCCAGTACGTCCCCGGGATCTGAAGCCCGCGACGGCCACCGTGGCGGTCCTGTAGCGGCGGGATGAAATCCGCAGCCCGCGGCGTTCGGTCCTCTCGGTAGCACATGAACGGCGGGAGGACCGGGGTGGCGAAGGAAACGGCAGGACAGGGGTGGGCCAGGCGGCTCGCCGGATACTGTTGGCGGTACCGGGGCACCGTGCTCCTGGCACTGGGCTCCTCGCTGGCGGGCATGGCCGTCATGGCGCTCGTCCCGCTCATACCCAAGCTGATCATCGACGACGTCATCGGCTCCCACGAGCGCTCCCTCGCCCCCTGGGCCACCCTCCTGATCGTCGCCGCGGTCGTCGTCTACGGCCTCACCTACGTCCGCCGCTACTACGGCGGACGCCTCGCGCTCGACGTCCAGCACGACCTGCGGACCGAGATGTACGCGTCCATCGCCCGCCTCGACGGCAAGCGGCAGGACGAGCTCTCCACCGGCCAGGTCGTCGGCCGGGCCACCAGCGACCTCCAGCTGATCCAGGGGCTGCTGTTCATGCTGCCGATGATGATCGGCAACGTCCTGCTGTTCGTGATCTCGCTGGGCGTGATGGCGTTCCTCTCCCCGCTGCTCACCGTCGTGGCCCTCGCCGTCGCCCCCGCGATCTGGTTCCTCGCCTCCCGCAGCCGCGTCCGGCTCCACCCGGCCACCTGGTACGCCCAGGGGCAGGCCGCCGCCGTCGCGGGCGTCGTGGACGGCGCGGTCTCCGGCGTCCGCGTGGTCAAGGGCTTCGGCCAGGAGGCCCAGGAGACGGACCGGCTCCGCGAGGCCGGCCGGCGGCTGTTCGCCGGGCGGCTGCGCACGGTGCGCCTCAACGCCCGCTACACGCCCGCCCTCCAGGCCGTCCCCGCGCTCGGCCAGGTCGCGATGCTCGCCCTCGGCGGCTGGATGGCCACCCGCGGGCAGATCACCCTCGGCACGTTCGTCGCCTTCTCCACCTACCTCGCGCAGCTCGTCGGGCCCGTGCGGATGCTCACCATGGTCCTGACGGTCGGCCAGCAGGCCCGGGCCGGCGTCGAGCGCGTCTGCGAACTCATCGACACCGAGCCGGTGATCGACGAGCGCCCCGACGCGCGCGAGCTGCCCGCCGACGCGCCCGCCGTCGTCGAGTTCGACGGCGTCTCCTTCGGCTACGACCCCGAGCGGCCCGTCCTCGACGGCTTCTCGCTGCGCCTCGAGCCCGGCGAGACCGTCGCGGTCGTCGGCGCCTCCGGCAGCGGCAAGTCGACGCTGTCGCTGCTGCTGCCACGCTTCTACGACGTGACGTCCGGCGCGGTCCGCGTCGGCGGCCACGACGTGCGCGACCTCACCCACGCCTCGCTGCGGGCCGCGATCGGGCTCGTGCCCGAGGACAGCTTCCTGTTCTCCGACAGCATCCGCGGCAACATCGCCTACGGCGTCCCCGACGCGACCGACGAGCAGATCCGCGCCGCCGCCCGCGCCGCTCAGGCCGACGGCTTCATCGAGGCGCTCCCCGACGGCTACGCGACCGAGGTGGGCGAGCAGGGCCTGACCCTCTCCGGCGGACAGCGCCAGCGCGTCGCCCTCGCCCGGGCCATCCTCACCGACCCCCGCCTGCTCCTCCTCGACGACGCGACCTCGGCGGTCGACGCCCGCGTCGAGCACGAGATCCACGAGGCGCTGCGCGGCGTCATGGCCGGCCGCACCACGCTCCTGATCGCCCACCGGGCCTCGACGCTGGCGCTCGCCGACCGCATCGCGGTGCTCGACGCCGGACGCCTGGTCGACGTGGGCACGGCGGCGGAGCTCCAGGAGCGCTGCGCGGTCTACCGGCGGCTGCTGACCGACCCGGACGAGCTGGGGTCCTCGGTGTCCCCCGGCTACGTGCCGCCCGCGGCCGTCGTCCCCGCGCCCGCGACCGGCCCCGACCGGCGCGTCCGGCGCCCGCGCCCGGTGGACGGGGTCACCCCGTCCCTGTGGGTCCGCCGCGACGGCGAGGACGCGACGGAGCTGCCCGGCATGCCGGCCACCCCCGAACTCCTCGCCAAGGTCGCCGCGCTCCCGCCGGCCACCGACACCCCCGACGTGGACGAGGAGCGCGCTGTCCGGCCCGAGAAGGCGTACGGGCTGCGGCAGTTGCTGCGCGGCTTCGGGACGCCGCTGGCGCTGGCCCTGCTGCTCGTGGCCCTCGACGCGGTCGCCGGGCTGCTGCTGCCGGTGCTCATCCGGCACGGCATCGACCAGGGCGTCGAGCAGGCGGCGCTCGGCGCGGTCTGGGCCGCCTCCGGGCTCGCCCTGCTCGTCGTCCTGGGGCAGTGGGCCGCCCAGACCGGCGAGACGCGGGTGACCGGCCGGACCGGCGAACGCGTCCTCTACGCGCTGCGCGTGAAGATCTTCGCCCAGCTCCAGCGCCTCGGGCTCGACTACTACGAGCGCGAGCTGACCGGCAAGATCATGACCCGGATGACGACGGACGTGGACGCGCTGTCCTCGTTCCTCCAGACCGGACTGGTCACCGCCGTCGTCTCCGTCCTGACCTTCTTCGGCATATTCGTCGCCCTGCTGGTCATCGACGTCCAGCTGGCCCTCGTCGTCTTCGCGACGCTGCCGCTGCTGGTCGCCGGGACGTTCTTCTTCCGCCGGCAGAGCGTCAAGGCGTACGAACTCGCCCGCGAGCGCGTCGGGTTGGTCAACGCCGACCTCCAGGAGAGCGTGGCCGGACTGCGGATCGTCCAGGCGTTCCGCCGCGAGGAGGCGGGCGCGGGACGGTTCGCCGGGCGCAGCGACGACTACCGGCGGGCGCGGGTGCGCGGCCAGTGGCTGATCTCGGTCTACTTCCCGTTCGTGCAGCTGCTGTCGTCGGTCGCGGCCGCCGCGGTGCTGATCGTCGGCGCGGGGCGGGTGGACGACGGGACGCTGACCACCGGCGCGCTGGTGGCCTACCTGCTCTACATCGACCTGTTCTTCGCCCCCGTGCAGCAGCTCTCCCAGGTCTTCGACGGCTACCAGCAGGCGACGGTCTCGCTGGGGCGGATCCAGGCGCTGCTGCGCGAGCCGACGTCGACGCCGGTGGCGGCGGAGCCGCGCGAGGTGCGGGAGCTGCGGGGCGAAGTCGCCTTCGAGGACGTGCACTTCCACTACGGGGACGAGGAGAAGCCCGCCCTGGAGGGTGTCCGCCTGACCGTCCCCGCCGGTCAGACCGTCGCGTTCGTCGGCGAGACGGGCGCGGGCAAGTCCACGCTGGTGAAGATGGTCGCGCGGTTCTACGACCCGACGGCCGGGGCGGTGCGGGTGGACGGTCACGACCTGCGCGACCTGGACCCGGTCGGCTACCGGCACCGGCTGGGCGTCGTCCCGCAGGAGCCGTACCTCTTCCCCGGGACGGTGCGGGACGCCATCGCCTACGGGCGGCCGGACGCGACCGACGCGGAGGTCGAGGCGGCGGCGCGGGCGGTCGGCGCGCACGAGATGGTCGCGACGCTCGACGGGGGCTATCTGCACCCGGTCGCGGAGCGGGGCCGCAACCTGTCCGCCGGACAGCGGCAGCTGATCGCGCTGGCGCGGGCGGAACTGGTCGATCCGGACGTGCTGCTGCTGGACGAGGCGACGGCGTCCCTCGACCTCGCGACGGAGGCGCTGGTCAACGAGGCGACGGAGCGCTTGGCCGGGCGCCGTACGACGCTGGTCGTCGCGCACCGCCTGACGACGGCGGCGCGGGCGGACCGGGTGGTTGTGCTGGATGGGGGGCGGGTGGTCGAGGACGGTACGCATGGGGAGTTGCTGGCGCTGGGCGGCCGGTACGCGGACCTGTGGCGGACGTTCGCGGGGGAGGGGACGGTACCGGTGTCCCCGGCCCGCGGCTGATTCTCTCCCCGCCCCGCCCTTTCTCCCCCAGCTACCGCTGGGGGTACCCCCAGTTTCCCCGGGGCGGGGCCCCGGGCCAGGGAGTAATTGTCGAATCCTCCGTTCGTGGTGGTGCCGTCGGCGTTGACTACGCTGAGCACAGGCGTGCCTTCCCGCTCGACGCGCCAAGGTCGGCCCACTCGGTGATCTACCGGTCAATCACCCGGGAAGGTACGCCCGTTGCTCGCCCCCCGGGCCGGATCCACAGGTACTGAGCATTGCTCGCGGGAAACTTACGAAGTTACTGAACTGACCTCAGCTCATCGGGCAGGGCAGCTCCGGATCGGCCCGGTTCGGCGAGCACGCCACCAACGCCACCGACAGGAACAAGGTCCCTCGGAGGTAGAACCCAAGCGAGGCATCCTCACCGAGCGCCAGACGATCAGCAGCGGAGGCGGTGAGAACGGCGAGCCGGGTCGTGTCCTGGTCGTGCTCCGATGCGAACCGGGGCGCGTGCTCGGTCAGTTGCTGCCCCAGCCACTCCGCAGCCTCCTTCGGTTCGTCCCAGGTGTCCCGGATCAGCCGGGGCGGCTTCAGCAGCCACAAGGCCGTTTCGATCGGCGGGACATCGGTGGTCTTCCATTCCGCGACGGCTTCCCGGTACCGCTGCTGCACCTCGTCGGGGCTGGTGGCCGTCGGTGCCAACGACGGTGGTGGGCGGCGGATGCTCTCCTTGTCGAAGGTGGTCTTCTCGCCGGTCCAGAGATACCCGTGAACGTGCAACCGGTCGTCCTGTCCAGAGCAGATGAAGGCGGCCCCACCCCCGGAGAGTGAAGGCCGCCGGTCAACGAGTGGCCGTGAAGGCCGTGGGTCAGGCCGTGAGGCCGAAGCGGGCCGGGTCGATACCGGCCGCGTCCAGCTCCGCCGTGGTGAACCTCAGCGGCTCCACACCGGGCCGCTTGCTGTCGCCCATGGCCCAGGCGTCGTCACAATGCGGGCGAGCGTCACGCACGCTTCGCCGTCGGGGTGGGTGTTGCCACCGCACGCCTTCGAAAACTCGGCGCCGTCGAGGGTCAGGCTGTACACGTCGCTCATGATGAGCCTTCCTGATCGATGGGTACGGACACCTCGCTAGGCGTCGTGGTCGCGGCCAGCGTCAAGGTCTCGCTGGCTCCGCTTCGCCGACTCCGCGTAGATCAGGGCGTTGATCAGCTTCTTGGCCGTGGCCAGCGGAACCGTCCCGAGGAAGAGGGACGGCTCACCACTGAGGGACGCGCGGCCCTTCAACAGCGGCCACGAGTCCGTGTCCCCGACCCTGATGCCCATCTCCGCCAGCGCACGACCCAGCATGAAGGCCGTGTCATCGGCTTTCTTCTTGCCTGCCAGGAAGGCGTCGGCTTGCTGTGCGGCTACGTCGATGTCCGTGGTCATGAGGAGACGCTAGAGAGCAACGGGCCCTGGCTGCCGAGATGTTGCACGATGTTGTACGTTTTCATGCCTCGCAGGCGTCGAGAGCCGTCCTGATCAGAGCTTTGGCCTTCGAGCCGTACACGGCTGCGCGTGCCATCTGAGCGAAGGCACTGAGATATACGTTGATCTCGGATGGGTTCGTCACGCGGACCATGGCTGTCAGGGTCTCGACTTGAACTTCGCGATCATCGAACGCATAGAAGGTTTCGATGGGCCATACCGAGCGGCGCGACATTTTGGGGATGATCCCGAAGGCAAGGTTGGGGCGCCCGATGACTGACAGGAAGTGCTCCAGCTGCCCCGCGTGCTGCGGAAGTTCAGTCATCGGCATATACAGGGCCGACTCTTCCATGAGGATCGAGACCTGACGACTGCCCTGGATAACGTCCTCTGAGCGCTCCAGGCGGGCCTGTACGGCGTCTTCGACGTCGTCCGGCAGGTTCCTGAAATGGCGGATCGTGCGGAGGATGCCACGGGCGTACGGCTCCGTCTGAAGCATCCCGGGAAGCACACCGCAGCTGTAGACCCGGAAGGAGCGTGTCTCTTGGTAGATGCTGTTGCGCTGTGCCTTACTGAGCCCGCCCTTCAGGTACTGCGTCCACTGGACGTACAGGGTCTTGGCTGTGCGAGTGGTCTCTATCAGCGCTTCGGCTTCTTCGGGTTTGCCGCACGCAGCGCACCAAGCGCGGATGTCAGCGGGCTTCGGGATCGTCTTCCGAGTGATGATCCGGTGCGTCTTGGAACGGTCCCAGCCGCACAGAGCGGCCAGCCGGGCCCCCGAAAGATCGGCGTCTTCCATCATGCGCATGAGCCGGTCGGCAACTGCCTTATGGGCCTCTTCAGCCGTAGACAGAGGTGAGGTCATGGACTGGCCGCTGTTCTGTCAGACGCTGTACTTGTCGTGCGGGATGGCTCGCTCCCAGACCGCCTCGAACATATCGGCACACCGCGCCGCCACGCCCGCATCTTCCGTGAAGTCCGTGTGCACCCAACGGCCGTCACCGTCAAAGATGTTGAACTGGACCAGCTTGTCGTCGAAGAGCCAGATGTCGTTGCCGGGCAACGACAAGTCGGATGCCTGGCGGCGCGGGAGCCACCGGACTTGTTCCCCGCAGGCGACGTTGCCGTACGTGACGTAGTGCTCCCACCTGATGTAGTCCGAGACCGGCTCGCTGACCACCCGCGCACGGCGTACCGAAATACCCTGCACCGTCATGTCCTGAATGAGGCCGTGCCAGTCGTCGCGCCACCACGACGAACGGTCCTCCCAGTTCTTCCGCTCTCCGGCCAGCCAGGCATCGAAGCCGGGATGTTCGCCGGGGACGGCGTACGCATCGCGGGTCTCAAGGTGCACTGCCGAGCGCTCGCACTGCCGGAGCAGAGCGGCGAACTCAGCCAGACTCTGCGACACGAATAGCCTCCTTCAGAAGCGGGATCATCCTCGGTTCCAGAACGATCAGCGTCTCATCCTCGGATCGCGGTGAGTCCGTCAGCGTACGAGCTTGAGCGTCGCCCCCGGCCTGCCGCCCCTGAATGAGTAGCCGCCGGTCGTCGTCCACCCAGACTGCCGGGCACCCGTTCACATCGGACTCGGGGTCCTTGCCGATGAAGGTGTAACCCATGGTGCGCCCTCCTACTGTGAGTGTTGCGCTGCGTTGCAGAGCGTCACACTGCCGGTAACGCACGGTCAAGGGAGCGTGCAGGGTCCGCAAGGGGCGCTCGGATCCGCCCGGAGCTTCAACTCCGGCTCTGCCACGGGGCCGAGGTGCCGGCGAGGACGGACCCCTGCCGCGAGCCGATCGCCGAACTGGAGGCACTGAACAGGCCTTTGCTCCCATAGGCCTGGAGGAGGGCCAGGGCGATGCCGAGGACGACGAACGGGGCTCTGCGGCGCCGCTGCTGAGGCGGAAAGGGCGGCGGGGGAGGGAGAGGCTGGAGCGTCGTCATGGCTCCAGCGTTACGGACGCTTCACTTCCGGACCTGAGCGCACGTACTCAGATCCGCTACTCAGGCTGCGTACCGGCCGCCGCCGAGCGGAGAAAATGGGTCTAGCGCACCCCGCGCAACCCCCGGTAGGTTCGCCGCGACCTTAGCGAACCCAGGGGAGGGCGTATGCGCAAGGCTCTCAGATGGCTGCTGGCGCTGGTGGTGCTCATAGGAGCGATCGGCGCCGGCGGCACGACGGCCGGGGCGGCGTACGCCTCCGGCCGGGACACAACCGACACCAACACCGACACCGACATCAAGAACCGCATCCTGGAGATACCCGGCATGCGGCTCGTCGAGGAGAAGCCCTACGCGGGCTACCGCTACCTCGTCATGACGTACCGGCAGCCGATCGACCACCGGCAGCCCAAGAAGGGCACCTTCGAGCAGCGGTTCACCCTGCTCCACAAGGACACCAACCGCCCCACCGTTTTCTTCACTTCCGGTTACCACGTTTCCACCAACCCCAGCCGCAGCGAGCCCACGCGCATCATCGACGGCAACCAGGTGTCGATGGAGTACCGCTTCTTCACCCCCTCGCGCCCCCAGCCCGCCGACTGGTCGAAGCTGGACATCTGGCAGGCGGCCAGTGACCAGCACCGCCTCTACCAGGCGCTCAAGCCCGTCTACGGCAAGAACTGGCTGGCCACGGGCGGCAGCAAGGGCGGCATGACGGCCACCTACTTCCGCCGCTTCTACCCGGACGACATGAACGGCACCGTCGCCTACGTCGCGCCGAACGACATCGACAACGACGAGGACTCGGCGTACGACCGCTTCTTCGCCACCGTCGGCGACAAGGCCTGCCGCACGCAGCTCGACTCCGTGCAGCGCGAGGCGCTCGTCCGCCGCGGCGAGATCGTCGCCCGCTACGAGAAGTGGGCCAAGGAGAACGGCAAGACGTTCAAGGTCGTCGGCAGTGCCGACAAGGCGTACGAGAACGTCGTCCTCGACCTGGTCTGGTCCTTCTGGCAGTACCACCTGCAGAGCGACTGCGCCTCCGTGCCCGCCACCAAGGCGTCCACGGACGAGCTCTACAAGTTCGTCGACGACATCTCCGGCTTCGACGCCTACACCGACCAGGGTCTGGAGCGCTTCACCCCGTACTACTACCAGGCGGGCACCGAGCTGGGCGCGCCCACGGTCAAGTACCCGCACCTGAAGGGCCTGCTGAAGTACCCCGGCATCAACCAGCCGCGCTCGTACGTGCCCCGGGACATCACGATGAAGTGGCACAAGGGCTCGATGGCGGACGTGGACCGCTGGGTGCGCAACGACAGCACGCGGATGCTCTTCGTCTACGGGCAGAACGACCCGTGGAGCGGCGAGCCGTTCCGCCTGGGCCGCAACGCCGAGAAGCGGCACGACTTCCGCTTCTACGCGCCGGGCGGCAACCACGGCTCCAACATCGCGCAGCTCGTCGCCGACGAGCGGACCAAGGCCACGGCCGAGGTCCTGAAGTGGGCGGGCGTGGCGCCGAAGGCCGTGGAGAAGGACGAGAAGGCGGCCAGGCCGCTCGCGCCCTTCGACGCGAAGCTCGACCACGTCAAGACGGAGCGGCAGTTCCTGCGCCCGTAACTCCGGGCTCCGGCATATCACTCCAGGCGGCGGGCGCATCCCACGGGTGTCCCGCCGCCGACGTGTACGTACAGGTCGGTGCCGTCCGGGCAGTCGGCGCGCGCGACCACCTCGTCCGTCACCTCGTACTCCGGCGCGTGCGGCTGCGAGCCGTCGCACGCGGTCTCCTTCACCACCCCCGGTGCCTCGGTGTGGACGCAGTCGCCGGTGAGCGTCAGCGGGCCGCCGCCGCTGCCCGGGTCGCCCGGGTGCGGAGGCCGCAGGTTCCGCATGCAGGCGTAGCCCTCCGGGGAGCTGTCCTCCTCCGAGGTACCGGCGTCGACCGCGGACAGGTGCAGGACGTAGTCCGTGCGGTCCGGGCAGCGGGGGCCCGTCGCCCGCGGCCCGTTCCAGCGGGCCAGGACCCGGGCGACGGCCCCGTCGCCGCCGCACGGCGTCTCCTCGAAGGACGGGCCGGGGCCGGCGCAGGCGCCCGGGGCGAGGAACGTCACCTGCCGCGGGGCCCGTACCGGCACGGCCTCGTCGCGGCGGCCCGTGGCGGTGCCGTCCGCCTCCGCGCGGAGGGTGGGGTGGCACGCGGCGAGCGCGAGCGGTCCCGAGAGCACGGCGAGCGCGCACAGCGCCGCGTTCAGCGCCGGTCGGCGCATGGAGTCCCCCTCGCGTCCCACAACCGCCCGAGTCGTGTTCAGAGTTACCGGACCGTGACCGGTGTGCGCCAGGAGCGCGGGGTGTGCCCCGGGGCGCTCTCCTCGCCCCGCGCGCCTTTCGAAAGGGGCCGCCGCCGGTGCTCTTGAGGGGGCACACCGGGCGGCGGCATGCCGTCGGCCGCGGGCGGCGGAGAGGGTGGTCAGCAACGCGGTGTGCGACGGAGCCGACACCGCACCGCGGAGACTCACCGACGGCACGCCGCTTGGACGGACCGGGCCGCGGCCGGGTTCCTCGGCGCTCAGCCGTCCGTTCCGTCCGTTCCGCCCGTTCCCTCCGTGCCGACGGCCTCGCGCAGCAGCCGCACGGTCTCGGTGATCGCGGGCCGGCGGGCGGCGCCGGTGCGCCAGTAGGCGAACAGCCGCCGCACCGGGACCGGTTCGAGCCGCAGCGCCACCACCCCGGACGGCAGCGGGCCCCGGCCCAGCCGGGGGATGAGGGCGACGCCCAGGCCGGCGGCGACCAGGGCGAGCTGGGTCTGGTACTCGGCGACCCGGTGGACGAGGTCCGGCTCGTGCCCGGTGGCGCGCAGCGCCCGGACCAGCCAGTCGTGGCAGACGGTCCCGGGCGGCTGGCAGATCCACCGCTGGTGCGCCAGGTCCGCGGCCTCCAGCACGGCGCGGCCGGCCAGCGGGTGGTCCGCGGGGACGAGGACGTCGCACAAGTCGTGGCCCAGGGTGGCCCGTTGCATGCCCTCCGGGGCGGGCAGCGGATTGATGTCCCAGTCGTGCGCGACGGCGAGGTCGATGGCGCCCTGCGCGACCAGCCCGACCGACAGGTGCGGGTCCACCTCGGTCATCCGGGCGTCGAGCGTGGGGTGTTCGCGGGCGAGCCGGGCCAGGACGCCGGGGAGCAGGTCGCGGGCGGCGGTGGGGAACGCGCCGATGGCCAGCCGGCCGGTGGGCAGGCCGCGCCGCTCCTCCAGCTCCGTCTCCGCGCGTTCGACGAGGACGAGCAGTTCCCGCGCGGTCCCGGTCAGCCGGACGGCCGCGTCGGTGAGCACCACGCCCCGGCCGCGGCGCTCCAGCAGCGTCGTACGGGTCTCCCGCTCCAGCTTGGCGATCGCCTGGGAGACGGCGGAGGGCGTGTAGCCCAGGGCGAGGGCGGCGGCGCTGACGGAGCCGTGCACGGACACGGCGTGCAGGGCCCTCAGCCGGGACAGATCCAGCACGACCCTCTTCCTTCCTGCCCTGTTCCTGTTCCTTTTGCTTCACCCCATGATGAAGAAAAGTGAACTGGTCCTACATGGTCCGGGCACGTAATCCTGCTCACCATGGTCAGTCTGCACGCGGTGATCGGCATGGCGGTGGTGGCGCTGGGGATGGTGCTCATCCCCGGCCCCAACATGATGTATCTGGTGTCCCGTTCGGTGACCCAGGGCCGCCGGGCCGGCCTCATCTCCCTGCTGGGCGTCGCCGCCGGCTTCCTGGTCTACCTGCTGGCGGCGGTCGCGGGCATCGCGGCGCTCTTCTCCATGGTCCCCGTGCTCTACACGACCCTGAAACTGGCCGGGGCGGCGTATCTGGCGTGGCTGGCCTGGCAGGCCCTGCGGCCGGGCGGCACCTCGGTGTTCGACCCGGGCCCGCTGCCGCCGGACCCGCCGCGGCGGCTCTTCACGATGGGCCTCGTCACGAACCTGCTCAACCCGAAGATCGCGGTGCTGTACGTGTCCGTCCTGCCGCAGTTCGTCGACCCCGGCCGGGGGTCGGTGCCGTTGCAGAGCCTGGTGATCGGGCTGACGCAGATCGTGGTGGCGGTGACGGTGAACGGTCTGATCGCGGTGACGGCGGGTTCGGTGTCGACGTTCCTGCGGGGACGACCGGGGTGGCTGCGGGCGCAACGGTGGGTGATGGGGACGGTGTTGGGCGGGATGGCGGTGAGGGTGGGGGTGGCGGAGTGAGGATGCCCTGCGGGTGGGGCGCCCATGGGGAGGAGCGCCCCACCCCGCCCTTTCACCGTTTCCGCAGGGGCCGCGCCCCTTCGCAACCCGCGGGCGGGGCCTGGGGCGCGGGGCCGCGCGCCGGGGCCGCGCGCCGCGCGGGTGAGCGGGGCTCCGCCCCTGCACCCCGCCGGGGGCTGCGCCCCCTGCACCCCTGCTGGGGCTGCGCCCCTGGCCCCCGAAGCGCCCTCCGGGCGCTGTCCTCAAGCGCCGGACGGGCTGACATGTGAGCCTGCGTCGTATGTCCGGTGCGGGAGATGCCCAATGCGGGTGCGGAGTTCAGCCTGTCCGGCGCTTGAGGACAAAGCGGCGAAGCCGCTTTCCGGGGCCCGGGGCGGAGCCCCGAAAAGGGGTGCAGGGGGCGGAGCCCCCGCTCACCGCGCGGCGGAGCCCCCGCTCACCGCGCGGCGGAGCCCCCGCTCACCGCGCGGCGGAGCCGCGCGCCAGGCTCCCCCGGGCGGAGCCCGGAGAAACGGTGAAAGCGGGGGTGCCCCCTCTGAGGGAGGATCCGGGGCGCAACCCCCTACCCTCCCCCAAAGCGGGGGGTGCCCCTCTGGGGGCCGGGTCCGGGGCGCAACCCCCTACCCACCCCCACCCCCACCGACTAGACCTCGCAAATACGCCAAGCCCACCCCCGCCACCCCCTCGAACTCCTCCACACTCCCCGCAAACCACCGTCCCTCCCACTCCCAGCACAGCCACCCCTCATACCCCACCCCCTTCAACACCCCCACGCACTCCGCCACCGGCAGCACCCCGCCCCCCACCACCACCGGCGTCACGTCGTCCCGCGACGCGACGTCCTTCACCTGGACGTACCCCAGGTACGGCAGAAGCGCCGCGACGCTCTCCGCGGGGGTCTCCCCTCCCCGCCACGTGTGCAACACGTCCCACAACGCACCCACGTTGTGATGCCCCACGAGCCCCAGGATCCGCATCGCGTCCCGTCCGCGCGCGTGCGAGTCGTGGGTCTCCAGCAGGACGCGTACGCCCAGGGACGCCGCGAGCGGCGCCACGGCCCCGAGGCGGCGCGCGGCGACGGCGTCGGCCGCGTCGGGCGGCAGGGAGCCGCCCCCGGGGAAGACCCGCGCGTACGGCGCCCCCACGTCCGCCGCGAGCCGTACCAGCGCGGACAGTTCCGAGAGCACCGGCTCGTCGGGTCCGTCCGCCGCGACCCGCGCGTACCCGGTCACGCCGACGACGGAGACCCCCGCGTCGACGAACACCCGCACGGCAAGCGCCCGTTCGGCCGCCGACGCGCCGACGTGCAGCGGTTCCTCGGGATGGGCGCGCAGCTCGACGCCGTCCCAGCCGTGGGAGCGGGCGAGCCGGGCCACGTCCGGCAGCGGAAGACCAGGGACACCGAGGGTGGAGAAGGCCAGTTTCACAGTGATCTGCTTCCCGCTCGCGGCACCACCTTGGGTAAAGGATTGGTAACGCTTCGCGCAGGCTGCAACCCCACGGCTCCGCCAGGGGTCGTATGTGGCATCCGGCTTCCCGGGGGGAGGCATCCGGGGGGAAGCGGGGAAGCCGGAGGGGGGAAGCGAGGGGCCCGGTCGTCGGACCGGGCCCCTCGAATCGCACCGGACTCCGGGGCTGTCAGTGGGCCGCTGTAACGTCGGCCCCATGGTGCAACTGGCGGTTGTCGAAGGGGTGCTCGAGCGCATCACCTACGCCAACGAGGAGAACGGCTACACGGTCGCCCGCGTGGACACCGGCCGCGGCGCCGGCGATCTCCTCACGGTCGTGGGCTCGCTGCTCGGCGCCCAGGTCGGCGAGTCGCTGCGGATGGAGGGCCGCTGGGGCTCGCACCCGCAGTACGGCAAGCAGTTCACGGTGGAGAACTACACCACCGTGCTCCCCGCCACGATCCAGGGCATACGCCGCTACCTCGGCTCCGGCCTGGTCAAGGGCATCGGCCCGGTCTTCGCCGACCGCATCACCACCCACTTCGGGCTGGACACCCTCGACGTCATCGAGACCGACCCCCGGCGCCTGATCGAGGTCCCCGGCCTCGGCCCCAAGCGCACCAAGAAGATCGCCGCCGCCTGGGAGGAGCAGAAGGCGATCAAGGAGGTGATGCTCTTCCTCCAGAGCGTCGAGGTGTCCACCTCCATCGCCGTGCGGATCTACAAGAAGTACGGCGACGCCTCGATCTCGGTGGTGAAGAACGAGCCGTACCGCCTGGCGGCCGACGTCTGGGGCATCGGCTTCCTCACCGCGGACCGGATCGCGCAGTCCGTCGGCATCCCGCACGACAGCCCGGAGCGCGTCAAGGCCGGTCTGCAGTACGCCCTTTCGCAGTCGGCCGACCAGGGCCACTGCTTCCTCCCGGAGGAGCGGCTGATCGCGGACGCGGTCAAGCTCCTCCAGGTGGACACCGGCCTGGTGATCGAGTGCCTCGCCGAACTCGCCGCGGACGAGGAGGGGGTGGTCCGCGAGACCGTCCCCGGCCCGGAGGACGGGCAGCCGGTCACCGGCGTCTACCTCGTCCCCTTCCACCGCGCCGAACTCTCCCTCTCCGCCCAGCTGTCGAGGCTCCTGCGCTGCGACGAGGACCGGCTGTCGGCCTTCGCGGACGTCGACTGGGAGAAGGCCCTCGGCTGGCTGGCCGGCCGCACCGGTGCGGAGCTCGCCCCCGAGCAGCGGGAGGCCGTCCGGCTGGCGCTGACCGGCAAGGTCGCGGTGCTCACCGGCGGCCCCGGCTGCGGCAAGTCGTTCACCGTGCGCTCGGTGGTCGAACTGGCCCGCGCCAAGCACGCCAAGGTGGTGCTCGCGGCCCCCACCGGGCGGGCCGCCAAGCGGCTCTCGGAGCTGACCGGTGCCGAGGCGTCCACGGTGCACCGCCTGCTGGAGCTCAAGCCCGGCGGCGACGCGGCCTACGACCGCGACCGCCCGCTGGACGCCGACCTGGTGGTGGTCGACGAGGCGTCCATGCTCGACCTCCTCCTGGCCAACAAGCTGGCCAAGGCCGTCCCGCCCGGCGCCCACCTGCTGCTCGTCGGGGACGTGGACCAGCTGCCGTCCGTGGGCGCCGGCGAGGTCCTGCGCGATCTGCTGGCCCCCGGCAGCCCCGTCCCCGCCGTCCGCCTCACCCGCATCTTCCGCCAGGCCCAGCAGTCGGGCGTCGTGACCAACGCGCACCGTATCAACACCGGCCTTCCGCCCCTCACTTCGGGGCTGTCCGACTTCTTTCTCTTCGTCGAGGAGGACACCGAGGAGGCGGGCCGGCTCACGGTGGACGTGGTGGCCCGCCGGATCCCGTCCAAGTTCGGCCTCGACGCCCGCCGGGACGTCCAGGTGCTCGCCCCGATGCACCGCGGCCCGGCCGGCGCCGGCACCCTCAACGGCCTGCTCCAGCAGGCGATCACACCCGCCCGCCCCGACCTGCCCGAGCGCCGCTTCGGCGGCCGCGTCTTCCGCGTGGGGGACAAGGTCACCCAGATCCGCAACAACTACGAAAAGGGCGAGAACGGCGTCTTCAACGGCACGGTCGGCGTCGTCACCGCCCTCGACGAGACCGAGCAGCGCCTCACCGTGCGCACCGACGAGGACGAGGAGGTCGGCTACGACTTCGACGAGCTCGACGAGCTCGCCCACGCCTACGCGGTGACGATCCATCGGTCGCAGGGCAGCGAATATCCGGCGGTGGTGATCCCGGTGACCACCAGCGCCTGGACCATGCTTCAGCGCAATCTTCTCTATACGGCCGTAACCCGGGCAAAGCGCCTCGTCGTGCTGGTGGGCTCCCGGAGGGCCCTGGGGCAGGCGGTGCGCGCCGTCGGCGCGGGCCGGCGGTGCACCGCGCTCGATCACCGGCTCGGTGCTGGAGGTGGTGTTCGTCTCTGACCGGTTTACCAATCGGGGCGAAGGGGGCAGGATGGCCAGCCGGACGGCACTCAGTGCCGCCCATGGGCCCTATGGCCGACCCCGAGTGCACGTACCACGTCCAAATGGGGGAAGGTAGGGGTAGTCAGGGCACCTCGAAGAAGAGGCACAACGTCGGTGAGGGATGACGTGAGCGACAACTCTGTAGTAGTGCGTTACGGGGACGGCGAGTACACCTACCCGGTGGTCGACAGCAGCATCGGCGACAAGGGCTTCGATATCGGCAAGCTGCGTGCCCAGACCGGTCTGGTGACCCTGGACTCGGGCTACGGCAACACCGCCGCCTACAAGTCCGCCATCACCTACCTGGACGGCGAGCAGGGCATCCTGCGGTACCGCGGATACCCGATCGAGCAGCTCGCCGAGCGCAGCACTTTCCTCGAGACCGCGTTCCTGCTGATCAACGGCGAGCTGCCCACCGCCGACGAGCTCGCCCGCTTCCAGGACGAGATCACCCGGCACACCCTGCTGCACGAGGACGTCAAGCGGTTCTACGACGGCTTCCCGCGCGACGCCCACCCGATGGCCATGCTGTCCTCGGTGGTCAGTGCCCTGTCCACGTTCTACCAGGACAGCCACAACCCGTTCGACGCCAAGCAGCGCGACCTCTCCACGATCCGGCTGCTCGCCAAGCTGCCCACGATCGCGGCCTACGCGTACAAGAAGTCCGTCGGTCACCCGGTGGTCTACCCGCGTAACGACCTCGGCTACGTCGAGAACTTCCTGCGGATGACCTTCTCGGTGCCGGCCGCGGACTACGACCTCGACCCGGTGGTGGTCAGCGCCCTGGACAAGCTGCTGATCCTGCACGCCGACCACGAGCAGAACTGTTCGACCTCGACCGTGCGCCTGGTCGGCTCCTCGCAGGCGAACCTGTTCGCCTCGATCTCCGCGGGCATCAACGCCCTGTGGGGCCCCCTGCACGGCGGTGCCAACCAATCCGTCCTGGAGATGCTGGAGAGCATCCAGCGCGACGGCGGCGACGTCGACTCCTTCATCCGCAAGGTGAAGAACAAGGAGGACGGCGTCCGCCTGATGGGCTTCGGGCACCGGGTCTACAAGAGCTTCGACCCGCGCGCCAAGATCATCAAGGCGGCGGCGCACGACGTCCTCTCCGCTCTCGGCAAGTCCGACGAGCTGCTGGACATCGCGCTCAAGCTGGAGGACCACGCGCTCTCCGACGACTACTTCGTCTCGCGCAACCTCTACCCGAACGTCGACTTCTACACGGGCCTGATCTACCGGGCCATGGGCTTCCCCACCGAGATGTTCACCGTGCTCTTCGCGCTCGGCCGGCTGCCCGGCTGGATCGCCCAGTGGCACGAGATGATCAAGGAGCCGGGTTCCCGCATCGGCCGCCCGCGCCAGATCTACACCGGTGTCGTCGAGCGCGACTTCGTGCCCGTCGAGAACCGCTGACCGCCGAGAACCGCTGACCCGAGAACGACCGGCCCGTACGGGTCGTGCGCGGCGCTCTGCCCCGGCCGGGGCGGGGCGCCGTTTCCGTTGCCCGGCCGTCCTGTCCGTCGCCCCGGACGTCCGTTGCCCCGGCGGTCCCGCGAAAACAAAGCGTGTACGTGACATGTGGGCGGGCCGCCGCCGTCAGGTGTACATGACATCTATGAAAAGCGCCCCGCCTCCGATCCCCCCACGGGTCGGAGCGGGGCGCTTTTCGTCCCGGAACGGATTCCCCCCACGGGATCCGTCCGGGAGTCTGTGTGTGCCGGGCGCCCAGTGCTCCGCACGCGCGATCTGCCGGGACAACGTACGGACGGGAGGGCCGCTCAAAGCTCCCCGGGTACGTGCCCCGGCCACGCGTGGCCGGCCCGTCCCCCAAGACGATCCAGCACTGCCTGGTTAGACCAATCCACCCCCGGAATGGTTACCCCGGAATTGCTGTGATCTAGGTCTCTTGCTTTCGCTTCGCAAAGGGGGACGTAAAAGGGCAAGGACCCTGAAGAAATCAGGGCCCTTGCCCGTGAGGCAATACGCCGGGGCGATCACCCGTGGCTCAGGCGCGGCCGACGAGCTCGTAGCCGGCCTCGTCCACGGCGGCGCGGACGGCCTCGTCGTCCAGCGGTCCGGCGGAGACGACGGTGACCAGCCCGGTCGCGGCCTCCGCCGTCACCGAGGCGACCCCGGCGAGGGCGGACAGCTCGCTGGTGACCGCACCCTCGCAGTGGCCGCAGGTCATGCCCGTCACCTTGTAGGCGGTGGTGGTGGGGGCGGTGGTGCCGTGCGTCATGCTGTGCTCCTCGGTGGATGTCTCGGGGATGCCGAAGCGGGTGCCGAAGCGGATGCGGAAGCGGAATGCCGCAATGAATGCCGCAATGGACGCCGAACCGCTTGGCAACTGCACCGGCATTGTCCCCCGGGGCCCTCCGGCGGCGGTCAGTCGCCCCTGCCGCGTCGCGCCCGGTTGCCCGGACGGGCGGCGACCCACAGCCGGATCGTGTCGGCGAACCAGTACGGTCTGCCGTCCTCGGTGAGGTCGGGGGCGGGCAGCAGGCCGTGCTTGCGGTACGAGCGCACGGTGTCGGTCTGCACTCCGATGTGTGCGGCGATCTCCCGGTAGGACCAGAGTCGACGATCGGTCATCTCTCGCGCCTCTCCTCCGCGCCGCGGGAACGGAGGGGCTCCGTCGGGGGGACCGCGGCGCGTTCGTTTCGTGATCGGTCAGCCTGGCCCGGCGCCCGGGGTCCGGTGATCGCCGCTGTGGGGTTGTGGGGCGGTTGTCGAGGAAGGGGGACAGGGCCGTGACAGTTGTGACGGGGGAGCGACCTGGTGTCCGGACGGCTGAGTACCACGGCTGAGCGCCGTCCGAGGGGGAAGTGTCCATGTGCGGGCCGCAACGGCCGACACAGTGCCGGGGGCGCCCCCGGCTCCCGCATGGTGGGATGTGCCCGCCCCGTTCCCGACGTTCCCCCACGTTCCCCGACGCGAGAGGCGCTGAGCCGAAGATGAAGACCGTCAGCCACTGGATCGGCGGCCGCTCCGCCGAGGGCGCCTCCGGCGCCTACGGACCCGTCACCGACCCCGCGACCGGCGAGGTCACCACGCGGGTCGCCCTGGCCTCGCCCGCGGAGGTGGACGCCGCCGTCGCCGCGGCCAAGGACGCGTTCGCCGGCTGGGGCACGTCCTCGCTCGCCCAGCGGACGGGCGTTCTGTTCGCGTACCGCGCCCTGCTGGACGCGAACCGCGAACAGATCGCCCGTCTGATCACCGCCGAGCACGGCCCGGGGCCGTTGAGGCCCGGGGCCGTTGAGGCCCGGGGCCGTTGAGGCCCGGGGCCGTTGAGGCCCGGGCTCATGCCCTGACGGGCACCTCGCGCGGTCCGCGTACCAACAGGCCCGGCCGGTAGGGCACTTCGGCGGGGTCCGCGGCGAGGGTCAGGCGCGGGAACGTCCCGAAGAGCAGCGGCAGAGCGATCGCCGCCTCCAGGCGGGCCAGCCGGGCACCGGGGCAGAAGTGCGGGCCGTGGCCGAACGCGGCGTGCGGGGCCGGGCGCCGGCCGCCGGGGAGGTGGCGGGCGGGGCGGAAGGCGTCGGGGTCGGGGAAGTGGCCGGGGTCGCGGTTGGCCGCCGCGAGGACGACGAGGACGGAGGCACCGCCCGGCAGGGCCGCTCCCCCGCCGAGGTCCACCGGCTCGGTCGTGCGCCGCCACGTCGTGCCCTCCAGCGGGCTGGCGTGCCGGAGCGTCTCCTCGACGACGGCGGCCCAGCGCCCGGGGCCCCCGCGCAGGGCCTCGGCCCGCTCGCCGGGATGGGTGAGCAGCAGGAGCGAGGCGGAGGCGAGCAGGTTCATGGTGGTCTCGTAGCCGGCGAACAGCAGCAGGAAGGCCATCGCGAGCAGTTCGGCGTCGTCGAGCCCGCCCTCGTCGGTGTCGTGCACCAGGGCGCTGAAGAGGTCGTCGCCGGGGGCGCGCCGCTTCTCCGCGATGAGGGCGGTGAAGTAGGAGTGGAGGGCGGACCATGCCTCGTCCACCGCGCCGGGCGCGAGCGCGTCGGCGGGCGAGCCGACCCGGTAGGTCCATTCCCGCAGGTCCGCCCGGTCCGCCTCGGGCACCCCCAGCACCTCGCCGATCACGAGCACGGGCAGCGGGAAGGCGAAGGCGTCGACGAGGTCGGCGGTGCCGTCGCGGTCCAGCCGGGCCGCCAGGTCGGCGGTCAGCCCGGCCGCCAGGCGCTCGATGCGCGGGCGCAGGGCGTCCACGCGGCGCGGGGCGAACGCGGCCGTGGTCAGCCGGCGCAGCCGGGTGTGGTCGGGGGCGTCGGAGTTGAGCATGTGGCGGGCGAGGCAGGCCCGGGCGCGCTCGGCCGGTGAGTCGGGCTTGGGCCGGCCGGCGCGCCGCGGCGGGACGTTGGAGAAGCGCGGGTCGGCGAGGACGGCCCGCGCCTGCCGGTAGCCGGTGACGAGCCAGGCGTGCGTGCCGTTGGCGAGTTCCACCCGCGCCGCGGGCCCTTGGGCGCGCAGCCGTGCGTAGTACGGGTGGGGGTCGCGCGCGAAGGCGGGGTCCGCCGGGTTCAGGAGATCGGCCACCCGCACATCCTCACCGATCACCGGGTGGCCGCGGGCCTGGGGCAATGGTCAGGGCCTGCGGGGCTGGGCTGTGGGGTTCCTACAAGGCGCGGAGTGGCCGATCTGCCATGACCGGGAGGATCCGCCCGCCGCGACGGCGCGGATCTGCCTCCGCCATGAGCCCGAGGGGCCAGGTACGGCAGGTTTGTCCGGGGAGCGTGCGGGATGGAACCGGCCTTGGTGGGTACCGGGATGCCTCCCAGGTCGACCGGTTCCCCCGGGGACACGGGAGACTCCCGCCGCCCGCATCGGTGGGTCGTGCCGTAGGCATTCCATGACGAAGCCGTCAGGCTTGTTCCCAGGTGCCGTCGAGGAAGCGGACCTCGTCCCGGGTGCTGGAGCACGGCCAGGATCCCGCTGACGATGCCGCCGACGGCGCTTTCGCAGCCGGCGACCCGGATGACACTCGGCACGCCGGCCGTCAGGTGCCGGGCCAAGTCGCCGGAGAGGCGAGCGACCAGGTCCGGCAGCGCCCCGGGAATCGATCCGTCGCGCCGACAGCGGTCCAGAAGGTCGGTGAACCCAGCGGTGCCGGGCACTTCGCGAAGATGGTGCACAACTCGGCGTTGTGGACCGACGCCGCTCACCCGGCAGGCCGGGGAACAATGCCGTGACAAACGGTGACCGTACACATCAGCGGGTGGGACTTGCCGGATACGCGTGAACTCTCCGGGACCCCGGCGCTCCCCGGCCGTCCAAACACCGGGGCACACTTTCGCTCCTTGGAGTTGCGCGTCGTCGGACTTGGTTCGGCGAGGACGCCGGAGTGGTACGACATCAGGCGTGACGACGCGAGCCGAGCAAGTCGCCGTTCTCCGCCCCCTCTACCAGCGGGACCTGGCTTCCGGTACGGAGCGGTTCTTCGGGCCCAGGCGGACAACCTGCCCCTGGTGCGCGTCGGACCGGCTGCGCGAACGCCTGCGCACCCCGGACCTCCTCCAGCACAAACCCGGCACCTTCGTCATCGACCGGTGCCTCGCGTGCGGCCACCATTTCCAGAACCCCCGACTCAACGAGAGCGGCCTGGAGTTCTACTACCGCGACTGCTACGACGGACTCGGCCGCGGGACCGCGGAGGGCCTCCTCGGCGCTGCCCGCAGCAGAAAACGCCACCGGGTCGCCGCGCAGTCGGTGCGCCCCTTCACCGACCCCGAACGCTGGCTGGACGTGGGCACGGGGTACGGCCACTTCCCGGAAGCGGCACGGCAGGTCTTCCCGAAGACCGCGTTCGACGGTCTGGACGTGGGCGAAGGCGTGGCGTTCGCCGAGTCGGAAGGGCGGATCGACAAGGCCCTGCGGGGCCTGTTCACCGAGTCGGCCCCTTCCCTGGCCGGGCAGTACGACGTGGTGAGCATGCACCACTACCTGGAGCACACCGCCGATCCTCGCGGTCAACTCCAGGCCGCACACATGGTGTTGCGTTCCGGCGGACTGCTCCAGATCGAGGTTCCGGACCCCGAATCCGCGTATTCCGGGCTGCTCGGCCGCTGGTGGGTGCCCTGGTTCCAGCCCCAGCACCTGCACCTGATGCCCTGCCGCAATCTGCAACAGGCCCTGGGAGAAGCAGGCTTCACCGTACTGGAGGTCGGACGGAGGGCGGCGCACCGCCCGGTGGATCTTGCCGGCGCCATCGTGCTCCTGCTCTCCCGTCTGGCGCCCCGGGACGACGCTCCCTGGCACCCCCGGCCGCCGTCCGCCGCGGCCCGGCGGGTGCGGAAGCTCCTGTGGACGGGCGGCCTCCCGGCCGTGGTGGCCGCGTACGCGCTTGAGCAATGCCTCGCCCCGGTCGCCCGGCGTACGGGGTTCTCCAACGCCTACCGGATCCTCGCGCGCCGGAACTGAAGCGCTTCGGTCACGGGCGTGCCGCGAGCGCCTCGAGGTGCCCGGCGGCCGCGCCGGCGCCTCCGGCCGCGCGCAGGCGGTCCCCCAGGTGCCGGGCGGCGGCCCGGTGATCCGGCCCGTCCAGCACGGTGTCGAGCGCCGCTCCCAGCCCGACGCGGTCGGCGCGGCCGAAGCGCACCCGCACCGCGGCACCCGCCGCCGTGACCTGGGCGGCCACGAAGGGCTGGTCGTCACGGACGGGGGCGACGACGAGGGGAATCCCGTGCCACAGCGACTCGGTGACGGTGTTGTGGCCCGCGTGGCAGACCACTGCCGATGCCCGGGACAGCAGGTCGAGTTGAGGGACCCTCGGCAGGGCGAGCACGGTGGCATCCGCCGCTCCGGCCAACCTGCCGCCGGGGTCGGCGATCACGGCCTGCAGGCGGTGTGCCCGTTCCCGTACGGCTGCCGCGCACTCGGCCAGGAAGCGGCTGCCGATATCGGTGTTGACCGTCCCGAGGGAGACCAGGACGGTGGCCCGGTGCCGGTCCAGCCATGCCCAGGGGAAGTCCGGCGCCGTCCGACGGCCGTGGACCGCGGGCCCGACGAAGCGTACGCGGGGAACGGACGTGTCCACCAACTCCTCGACGGTGTAGGCCAGTAAGAGCTCGGGGGAGAATCGCGGGTCGTGCGTGGCCCCGGGGTCACCGAACTGCTCACGCAGCCCCGTCAGGAGGGAGCGGATCCACATCTCGACCTTGGGCAGGGCCGCGACGGAACCGCCCACCTCCGCCGGGGTGGTGGCCGAGGTGGCCCAGCGCAGGCCGAGCCGCTCGGCCACCAAGGCTCCGGCGAGGGCCTGTTGGTCGGCCACGAGCACGTCCGGGCGGAACGCGTCGACGGCCTCCCTCGTGCCCGGGGCCATGGCCTCGGCGAGCGGTACGAGGAAGTCCTCCCACAGGAATCGCAGCGCCGCGGCCCCGCGCAACCCGGGCGGTCGACGCACTCGCGCCGGTACCGCGCAGGGGTACACCTCGGCGTCGGTATCGACCACTTCCCGAACGGCGTCGGGCACCGCGGCCCAGGCCACTCGGTGGCCACGAACAGCGAGTTCGGCGGCGACGGCGGCCGCCGGGTTGACGTGCCCGGCCAGCGGGGGGACGACGAAAAGAAACCTGCTCATGTGGGTACAAACTCCTACTGTCGCCGGTGGCCTTCACGCATCCAGCCGGCCAGCAGTGCGCCGACCCTCTCACGGGCGTCGACGAGGACGCGGTGCCCATGTCCGGGAAGGATGACGGTGCGGCAGCGCGGCAGGGCCCGCTCCAGCGCGGGCGCTGTCCGGGCGAGGGCGAAGTCGCCACCGTAGAGGGCCAGTACCGGTACGTCGAGTGAGCTCCAGTCACCCTCTTCCCGGGTACGGCTGGCCGCTATGTCCTCGACCAGAGTGGTGCCGAGCAGCAGGGGCCGGGACCGGCGGGCCGCCCGGGCCACGTCACGGCCGTGCTCCCGCTCGATCCGGCCGGCCGCCCGTGCATCGCGTACCGCCTCCGCGTGCCGGGCGAGCAGCTCGCTCAAGCCCTGTGCCCAGGCAACGGTGGGGAGGACGGCCTCGATCAGTACGACGCCGATGAGGCGGTGGGGATACCGAACAGCGAAATCCATGGCGACGGCTCCGCCGAAGCAGTCGCCGACGAGGAAGAAGGGGCGGTCCATGCCGAGGGTGCCGAGGAGGGCGAGGAGGTCGGCGGTGAACTCCTGGAGCCGGTAGCCGGTGTACGGCCGTCCGCTCCGGCCGTGGCCACGCTGGTCGTACATCACGACGCTGTGGCCGGCTGCCGCGAGCCCGCCGGCGACACTGCAGTAGTAGGTGGCCAGGGTGTCGAGGACCAGGCCGTGGACGAGCACCACAGCCGGCCGGGCGGGGTCGCCCAGGCGCTCGACGTTGAGGCGGGTGCTGCCGACTTCGAGTACGGTCATCCCAGGCGGTCCACGATGTGGTGCACCAGGTGCCCGACTGTGAGACCGGCGATCTCGCCGATGTCGAGCGAGGCGAAGTAGGCGGGGAAGTCGACGTGTTCACCGTAGTGGGTGCGCAGCTCGCCGGTCAGGGTGACCAGGTCGATGGATTCCAGGTCCAGGTCCTCCACGAACAGGGTCTCCATCGTGACGGTGCCGGGGTCGGGCGGGCAGTCGTCGAGAACGCGCCGCAGCGCCTCGGCGACCCGGGTCAGGACGGCGGACGCGTCGGTGTCGGGGGGCGTGGTGGTCATGGCTGCTGTCCATTCATCTGTTCGGGAGAGCGGACCTCGTCCGTCGAGGTCCATGCGACGGCATAGCTCCTGGGCGGCAGCCCGGGCGGGTTGTCGATACGCGTGAGACGGATGGCGTACGAACGGCCCGATGGCGCACGGACGGTGAGGGCATCGGCACGATCGGGGTCCGGTGCGGTGACGAGGAAGGCGTGCGGATTGCCGCGGAGTCCCGTCCCCTCCGCCTTCGCGGCCGCCTCCTTGGCCGCCCAGAGCCGGGACATCTGCTCGGGCCCGCCGCCGAGGCGCTCGAACAGGGCGTGTTCGCCGGGGGCCAGCACCGCGTCATGGGTCGCGGCAGGGCGATCGGTGATCTCCTCGACGTCGATACCGGCCGGGGTGCCCCCTGGCCGTACGAGCGCGACGGCCGCCTCCCGGCAGTGCGCGAGCGACAGTTCCACCGGTGGCAGCCGCCGCCCGTGCACGCCCTCCGGGCGGGGGCGGCCCGAGGGCTCATTGCGGACCCGCACCTCGCCGGGGAAGACGGGCCCTTCCCCGTGCCCCCACAGATGACGGCGCACGGCGTCCTTGGCGGCGATCCTGCCGAGCAGCCACTGCCGTCTCCCCTGCATGGGACGGCTCGCGTAGGCGGCCCGTTCCTCGCCGGCGAGCTGGCAGCGCATCATCAGCTCCAGCGAGAACGGATCGGGCCAGTGGTCGAAGACGAGCTGCCAGCCGCCTGGTTGGGGGGCCGAGAGCGTGTGACGGTCGGACTTCCGCTGGACGGCGAGGGTCGTGGGGTTCGAGTCGAATCTGCGCTCCCGCCAACCACGGATCCCGGCCCATACACGGCCCTCGTGCACGAGTTGCGCGTCGGCCTCCACCAGCCTGTCCGTGATCCGGGTGATCCGGAGGTCGCAGGCGACGCGGGAGCCACAGGAGGGGCGCGGGCCGTGAAGGACGATCTCCCGGACGCCCACCGGGAGGACGTCCACCCGTTCGACACCGGTCGCCATCAGCCAGTAGCCGAGCAGCTGACCGACGTTGTCGAGAAGGGCTCCGGGCGCGTCCAAGCAGGTGAGGACGGCCCGGACATGCCGCTCCCCGAGCGCGACGATGTCGGTGACGCCCTGGAAGCGCGGTCCGTGAAACATCCACCGCCGCTCGTACATCTCCCTCGCCGAAACGGACGGCGCGGCCTCGGGTCCATCGCACGCCCAAGGGACGGGCGGCTCCGGGTGGTCGGCGGCCGTCCGGATGTCGGCCCGCGCGTAGCGGCCGAACGCGGCCCGGTGCCACCCGTCACGGTCCTGCCCGGCGGTGACCGTCAGCTCCACGGCGACGGGCGGTGACGCGACCGCCCATTCCAGGAAACGGGCGTCGCGCACGGCGACGGGCGTTCCGGCGGCGCCGACGGCGTCCAGCAGGAGCTGGACGATCGTGGTGGCGGGGACGACGGGCCAGCGGTCGGCGAGTTCGGGCCAGCCGGGGCGTTGCCGGTAGAAGCAGTGGTCGAGGAGGTAGGGCATGTGGTCGGCGTCGGCCTCGACGACGCGGCGGGTGACGGCAGGAGCCGTTGTACGGGCCGTCGCCGGCGCGGCCCCGCCGGGGGACTCCGCTGCCGCGTACAGCGCGGCCGCCGTGGTGGCCGTCTCGGTGAGGAGCGCCTCGAGTTCGGCGACGGCGGGGATGCGCCGGGCGAGCTCGTGCAGAGGAGCAGCGGGACCGCCCCGGAACTGGCCCAGCGCCGCGCGCAGTTGCTCCCGCGCCCTCGGATCCAGCGACACCGGCCCGGCCCCCAGGTCGAGGCCCGGCGTCGCGCGGCGTTCGCCGAGCGCGGTGAAGTCCGGCTCCAGGCCGGCCGTCCACAGCGCGGCCGCGACCCGGTCGAGCTGGGAGAGGCCGCTGCGGCGGGGCGAGTTGGCGGTGACGGCCAGGTGCTCACGGCCTGCGAGCGTGTCCCCGACCAGCGCCGGGAGCTGGCCCGTACCGACCTGGACGAAGGCCCGGAACCCCGCCGCGTGCATGGCTTCGGTCAGCTGCCGGAAGCGGACCGGTTCGAGGAGGTGGCGGACGAACAGCTCCCGGATGCCGGCCTCGTCGTCCGGGAAGGGCGCCGCCAGTGTCCCCGACCACACCGGCGTCCTGGCCGGGTGCACGGCGAGTCGAGGCAACGCGTCCCGCAGCGCATCGAGATGCGGGGCCAGCATCGGGGTGTGGAACCCCGACCGGAACGGCAGGATCCGGCCCAGGACACCCTCGCCGCCCAGCCGGGCCGCAAGCGCCTCCAGCTGATTCCGGGGGCCGCAGACGACGCACTGGTGCGGGGCGTCGTCATGGGAGAGGACGACGCCGGGGAATCCGGGAAGAACCTCCTCGATCCGTGCGGCGGGGGCGCCCAGGGCCAGGAAGGTGAGCGCGGGAAGCCGCAGACGTCCGGTGACCGCGTCGCGCAGCACTGCCCCCGGCCTGTCCGCCCGGAAGATTCCTCCCGCGATCATCGCGGTCCACTCGCCCGCGCTGTGGCCGGCAACGGCGTCCGGACGGATCCCCATGCGGTCGAGGGCGGCCGTCAGCAGCTCTCCGACGTCGAACAGGGCCGCCGTGTGACCGCCGACGTCGCCGACGCGCAACTGCCCGGTGGAGGGGCGTTCCGCACCGAAATGTCGGGCGACATCGTCCACTTGAGGAGAGAATTCGGCCTCCAGGCCGGGGAAGAGGAACGCCGTCCGTCCCCCGCCGGGGCCGAGGAGCGGCTCCGGCGCGAACCACAGACCGCCGCGACCGCCCCACAGTCTTCCTCCGGCCGTGGCCTTGCGGGCCAGCGCGAGCTGTCTGGCGCCCGGCCCGGCGATCGCCAGCCGGGCCGGTCCGCTGCCGCACGCGTCCATGGCGCGCAAGGCCGCGTCATCGGTGTCGAGCAGCGCGGCCAGGTCCTGGGGAGTGCGCGCCGCCAGGCGCAGCACCCGTTCGCGTTCGGTGACGACGGCCCGCCGGGCCGGGGAGGTGCGGCCCCGGGCGGGCCCCGGCGGCTCCTCCAGCACCAGATGGGCGTTGATCCCGCCGAAGCCGAAGGCGTTGACCGCTGCCCGCCGGGCCCCGGCCTCCCAGGGGCGGGCGGTCGGCGTCGGGCGGAAGCGGGTGGCCGGCAGCGCCGGGTGCGGGACGTCGCAGTGCAGGGTCGGCGGGAGGACTCCGTGGTGGATCGCCAGTGCCGCCTTGATCATGCCCGCGGCGCCGGCCGCGGGCATGGTGTGCCCGATCATCGACTTCACCGAGCCGATGACGGCGTCCGGTTCGCCACCCTGCCGTCCGAACACCTCTGCCAGGACGGCCAGTTCGGTGGCGTCGCCGCCCGGGGTGCCGGTGCCGTGCGCCTCCAGGAGACCCAGCGCGCCCGGGGCGGTGGGGTCGAGTCCGGCCTCCGCCCAGGCCAGCCGCACCGCGCGGGCCTGTCCTGCGGGGTCGGGGGTGATCAGGGAAGCGGTACGTCCGTCGGAGGCGATCCCCACGCCCCGTACGAGCGCGTACACCCGGTCGCCGGCTCCGCGCGCGTCGGTGAGCCGCTTGAGGACCACGATGCCCGTGCCCTCGGCGAGCAGCATGCCGTCGGCGTCCCGGTGGAAGGGCCGGATGCGCTGGGAGGGCGAAAGGGCGCCCAGTTCGGTGAAGACGCTCCACAGCGTGGCGTCGTGGCAGTGGTGCACTCCGCCGGCCAGCATCACGTCACACCGCCCGCGCGCCAGTTCCGTGACGGCGTGGTCCACGGCGACGAGGGAGGAGGCGCAGGCCGCGTCCACGGTGTAGGCGGGACCGCGCAGATCGAGGCGGTTGGCGACGCGGGAGGCGGCGAAATTCGGTACGAGACCGAGCCCGTCGCCGGGGCTGTACGGGCCGAGCGCCTCGAGGAAGGCCGTGCGCAGCAGACCGAGCCGCTCTTCGTCGATGCCGGGCATCACCTCCCGCACCGTGCGCACGAGTTGGGCCGATGTCCGTACGCGCTGGCCCAGGCGGGCCGTCCGCGGGGTGAGGTAGCCTCCTCGGCCGAGCACGATCCCGACGCGGGTGCGGTCGCCGGGCAGAGCACCGTGCGCGTCGGCGAGGGCCGCGGCGGCGGTGCGCAGCGCGATCAGCTGGTCGGGTTCGGTGCCGCGCACCGCCGTCGGCATGATGCCGAAGGCGGCCGGGTCGAAGTCGACGAGACCGTCGACGAATCCGCCACGACGGCAGGCGAGCCCCTCCGGGTGCCAGCGCTCCGCCGGGAAGTCGGTGATGGCGTCGACGCCGTCGACGAGGTTGCGCCAGTATGTGCCGAGGTCGCCCGCGCCGGGCAGGGTCACGGCCATGCCGACGACGGCGACGGGCTCGCGTGCCGCCGTCACGGGAGCCGCCCCGGCGCGGTGAGGACCACTTCGTCGACGTCCGCGTCGCCGTGGGCGAGTTCGCGGCAGAGCGCGCGAACGCCCTCCGCCGGGTCGATCAGGGCGAGACCGCGGGAGGTGAGGTCGCGGGCGAGTTCCGGTCCGACCATGCCGGGGTGGTGCGGATCGGGTGCCCATGGGCCCCAGTGGACGGTGAGCGCGCGGCGTCCGGTGGTCCGTCGCCATTGGCGGCCGAGAGCGGCGAGGGCGTCGTTGGCCGCGCTGTAGTCGGTTTGCCCCCGGTTGCCGAGGACGGCGGCGACGGAGCCGAACAGGACGGTCAGGCGCGGCGGTTCGGGCAGGCCGCGCAGCGCGGAGAGCAGCGCGCGGGCGCCGTCCACCTTGGTGCCGTGGACGCGTTCGAAGGATTCGGGCTGTTTGTCGGCGAGCAGCCGGTCCTCGACGACGCCCGCCGCGTGCACCACGGCGTCGACGCGCCCCGCGTCGGCGTGAACGGCATCGACGGTCTTGCGTACGGCCTCGGCGTCCCGGAGGTCGAGGCAGTGGTAACGGGCCTGCCCGCCGAGGGCGGCGATCCCGGCGAGGGTCGCGGCGACTTCGCGCCGGGCGAGGACGCGGCGGGCTTCGCGGTCGATGTCGGCGGGAGCGAGGCCGCCGCGCCCGGCGAGGACGGAGCGGAGGGCGGTGATGTCGGGGGCGAGGGCGGGGCCGGGGTCCTCGGGGGCGCCGGACATGTCGGTGCGGCCCAGGAGTTCGACGCGGCATCCGGCGGCGGCGAGGGTGACGGCGGTGCGGGCCGTGATGCCCCGGGCACCGCCGGTGAGGAGGGCCACGCTGCCGGGACCCAGTCCGGCGGCGAGGGCGTGGGCCGTGGCGTCGCCGTCGGCCGCGGGCTCGAGCGGGGCCCGGTACAGCTCCGGTCCCAGCCGGGCGCCTTCCGCGGTGTGGCGGACGACCGGACACCGGTCGGGGGCGAGGAGTTCACCGATGAGATCCTCGGTGAGGGCCGCGACGGGCCGGTCGGGGGCGAGGGT
This sequence comes from Streptomyces sp. AV19, assembly GCF_015999245.1. Classification (GTDB taxonomy): domain Bacteria; phylum Actinomycetota; class Actinomycetes; order Streptomycetales; family Streptomycetaceae; genus Streptomyces. The sequence goes on from NZ_JAEAMR010000003.1 coordinate 307,508, forward strand.
GACGACGCGGGCCGAGGTGTCCGGGTACTCCCGTGCCACGGCTCGGAAGAATCCGCCCAGCCCCGCCGTGCGGATGTCCTCGCCGGCGGGCCGGGCACACAGCAGCCAGCGCGGTCCGCCGCGCAGAACGGCCTGGAGCAAGGGGAATGCGGCGGGCAGCACGGGAGTGGTGCCGGGCACGAGCGCGGCGAGGTGGATGACGCCGTCGTCGCGTGCCTCGCTCCCGTCCGGGCCCGGGTGGTCGTCGGACCGGGCGGCGGCCCCGAGCGCCCGGAGACGCCCGACGAGCGCGCGGGCCAGCGGGGTGTCCTCGCCCAGCACCAGAAAGCGTCGCCCTCGCAGGACGGAGTCGTCGGGCTCGGGCGCGCCGGCGAGGGGGACTTCCCGCAGCAGGTAGCGCGCGGTGGCCGTGGCTCCCACGGGTGTCCGGGCGTGGAGGGGGTGTGCGTCGGGCGCCGGGGACGGCGGGCAGCTCCCGGGTGGCGCCGCGACGGGCCTTGAGTACACGGCGCCCGGGCCGGGATGCCGGGCGGGCCCCTCCCCCGGCCCGGCCGCCTCACCCGGCTCTTCCTGGCATCCTCCGTCCAGCGCCGCCGTCAGCCGGTCCGCGAGCGCCGCCGCCGTGCGGGCCAGGAGCAGCTCCTCCAGCTCCGGCTCCGCCCATGCGGTCCGGTCCGGCCCGGTCGCTCCCGTCAGCCGTCGGCCGAGCTCGCCCACGATTTCCGTGCGCTTGATCGAGTCGATGCTCAGCTCGGCCTCCAGGTCGAGGCCGGGCTCGATCAGTTCCCGTGGATAACCTGTCCGCTCGCTGATCACGGACCGCACCACGGACAGCACATCCGGCACCGCGGTGGTGGTGGCCTCGGTCCTCGGTTCGGGGACGGGCCCCGGCGGGGGCGGTACGTCCGGCGTACCCGGAGCCGTCCTCTCCGGCCCCGCGCCGAAGTACGCCAGCATGACGTCCCGCTGCGCCGCCATCATCTCCCGGCTGCCGCGCAGGAATTCGGCCAGCAGATCGGGGCCGTCCGTCCGCGCGGGGGGCGGCGCGAGGGGCCCGATGCGCCGGGCCGGTCGCAGTCCCCCGGGCAGCGGCGCCCCGTCGGCCGTACGGACGAGGTGACCGTCGACCGTCCAGCCCGCCGGTTCCGGTACCGCGGCCGGGTCGGCGACGATCGCGTCGCGCCCGGTGAACAGCCGCTCCGCCGCCACCGTCGCGCCCGCCACCGAGAGGCGGGCCAGGGCCTGGAGGTGTCCGGCCAGTCCCGCGTCCGGGTGCGGTGCGAAGGGGACGGCGACGTGCGGGCGTGAGCCGAGGACGGCGCGGACCAGCCCGGTGAGCGCGGTGCCGGGGCCGGCTTCGACGAAGACGCGGGCCCCGGAGGCGTACATCGCCTCGATCTGTTCGACGAAGCGCACGGGCGCGGCGATCTGCTCGGCGAGCCGCTCCCGTACGCCCGTGGGACCCTCCGGATAGCGGTCGGCCGTCGCATTGGACCAGACCGGGAAGTCGGCCGTGCGGAACGGGAGACCGGCCAGCGCGTCGGCGAACTTCTCCGTGGCCCCCGCGACGAGGGGGCTGTGGAAGGCACAGGAAACGGGGAGACGCCGCGCGGCCAGTCCGGCGTCCGCCGCCGCGGCGAGGGCCTGCTCGACGGCCGGCAGGTGCCCCGAGATGACGCTCTGCGCGGGCGCGTTGTGGTTGGCGACGACCGCCTTCCCCTTCAGCCCGCTCGCCACGAGCAGTTCCTCCACGGCCTCCGGTTCCGCCGCGACGACGGCCATGGCACCGGGTTCGTCGCCCACCGCCTCCGCGATCGCCTCCGCGCGCGCGGCGCTGAGGTCCAGCACCGCGTCGGAGGAGAGGACACCCGCGGCGCCGAGGGCGACCAGCTCTCCGTACGAGTGCCCGGCCGCCATGCCGGCCCGCACACCGAGCCGCTTGAGCACATCGTGGGCCGCCAGGCAGACGGCGCCGAGGGCGGGTTGGGCATGCCGCGTGCCGGCGAGGCGGGCGCGCTGTGCTTCCCGGGTCGCGGCGTCGAACGCGGCAGGGGGGAAGAGGACGTCGGCGGGCACCCGGCGCAGATGACGCTGGGTCTCCGGGAACGCGATGAAGAGTTCGGCGAGCATGCCGGGATGCTGGCTTCCCTGGCCGGGGAAGAGGACGGCGATCTTGCCCGGATCCGGGGTGTCCGGCCGCGGCCCTCCCGGTTCGCCGCTGTGCGCCGGTCCGCGCCGGTCCGCAAGGAAGACTCCCTGGCGGGGCTCCCCCGCGACCACGGCCCGCAACAACGTCGGCAGTTCGTCGAGAGAGGCCGCCACCACGGCCGCGCCGACCGGGTGCGCGCCGGTGCGCCGCGCGGCGGTCAGGGCGAGGTCGCGCAGCCGCCAAGGGCGTCCGGAACGGTCGTTGAGCCCGGTCAGCCGCAGCAGCTCGCGTGCGTCGTCCGCGCCCCGCAGGACGAGGAGTTCGGCGGGCCAGACATCGTGGCCGCAGCGCGGTGGCACGGTCCCGCCGTGGCCCCGCAGGACCACGTGGAAGTTGGTGCCGCCGAAGCCGAACGCGCTCACTCCTGCGGCCCGCCGTTCGGCGGGCCGTGCCCACGGCGACGCCCTGTCGTGGAAGACGAACGGGCTGGTGACCGGGTCCCAGAAGGGGTCGGGCCGGCGCAGGTGCAGGGTCGGCGGCCGTACGCCCCTGTGCAGCGCGAGGGCCGCCTTGACCATTCCGGCCAGCCCGGCGGCGCACTTGGTGTGTCCGATCTGGGACTTGACCGAGCCGACGGCGCACTTCCCCGGTGCGGCACCGGACGCGGTGAACACCTCGGTGAGCGTGACGAGTTCGGCATGGTCGCCGACGGCCGTCCCCGTGCCGTGGGCCTCGACGAGGCCCACCTCGGCGGGCTGGACGCGGGCCTGCGCGTAGGCCCGCTCCAGGGCGGCCCGCTGTCCCTCCCTGCGGGGCGCGGTCAGCCCGAGCGAACGCCCGTCGGCACTGCTGCCGACGGCCTCGATGACGGCGTAGACACGGTCGCCGTCGCGGTCGGCGTCCTCGAGTCTCTTGAGCACGAGGCACGCGACGCCTTCGCCGAGCGCGATGCCGTCGGCATCGGCGTCGAAGGGACGACACCGGCCGGTCGGCGAGAGGACACGCACGGAGGAGAAGAGAAGGTAGTCCTTGATGCCGTTGTGCAGATCGGCGCCCCCGCACAGGGCGAGGTCCGCGGCGCCGCCGCGCAGTTGGCCGCAGGCGGCCTCGACGGCGGCCAGGGAGGAGGCGCAGGCCGCGTCGACGGTGTAGGTGGCGCCGCCGAGGCCGAGCCGGTTCGCGATGCGCCCGGCGATGACGTTGCCGAGCATGCCGGGAAAGGTGTCCTCCGTGAGGACGGGCAGCCGGTCCGCCAGTTCCTCGGGGAGCCGGCCGAGGTAGGACGGCAGGACGGCACGCAGGGCCGCGGCGTCCGACATCTCGCTGCCCGCCTCCGCCCCGAAGATCACGCAGGTGCGGTCGCGCGGCATCTCGCGGCGGTCGTATCCGGCGTCCGCCAGGGCCCGCGCGGCGGTCTCCAGCGCGAGCAGCTGGACGGGTTCGATGGCGGACAGGGAGGCCGGGGGGATGCCGTAGCGCAGCGGGTCGAAGGGGATCCGGGGCAGAAAACCGCCCCACTTGGAGGTGGACACGTCGTGGGCGGTCGCCTGCGGACCGTGGTGGACGGACGCGTCCCAGCGCTCGGCCGGAACCTCGGTGACGGCATCGGTGCCGGCGAGCATGTTGGACCAGAAGGCGGGCAGGTCAGGGGCCTGCGGGAACACACAGGCCATGCCGATGACCGCGATCCCCAGCGGTTCGGGCGTCGGCCGTTCCCCGCCCGGTGGTGGCGGCGTCGACAGCGCCATGGCACGGGACCGTTCCTCGTAGAACGAGGCCGCGGCTTCGCCGACCTGGCGGTGCAGAGCGGCGACGCTGGTCGTGACGGTGCGCAGGACGGACGCCTCGCCGGCCATGAACAGGCCCTCGTCGAGCTGCCGTCGTTCGTCGACGTGACGAAGGATGTCGCCGACACGCTCGACACCCTTGCCGGCGATGCGCAGCCGCCCGAGGTTGAGCCGCTCCAGCTCCTCCCACACCTGCCGGTCGGGCACGCCCCGGCCGCTCAGTTCCTCCCTGCGCGCCTCGTGGGTGCGGCAGTACGGGCTGGGCAGACAGCGGGTCGCCTGGCCGGGCCCGGTACGCAGGACGGCGGTCCTCTCGGCGGCGAGCGCCTGCCGCTGGTAAAGGGGGCGGATGGCGTCGCAGGCGACGGCCTCTTCGGTGAAGAGGTAGGCGGTGCCCATGAGCACGCCGGTGGCGACGCCGCGCGCGCGGATTCCGGAGGCGAGCGCGGCGACCATGGCGGCCGAGCGCTCGTCGTGGATGCCTCCGGCGAAGAGCACCTCGAGCGTGCACCGGCCCTGGTCGGGGTGCTCGGTCAGGAAGTCGTCGAGTACGGCGAGTTGGGCCTCCCAGAGAGGGAAGCTGTTGCGCGGTCCGATGTGGCCGCCGCATTCCGCGCCCTCGAAGACGAAGCGCCGGGCCCCCGCCGCGAGGAACTGCTCGAGCAGGCCGGGCGAGGGCACGTGCAGGAACGTACGGATGCCGTGCTGCTCCAGGTCGGCGGCGTGCGCGGGCCGGCCGCCCGCGATGACGGCGTGCGTGGGGCGAAGGTCGCGTACGGCCTCGAGCTGGGCGGCGCGGATATCCTCGGGCGCGAAGCCGAGGAGGCCGACGCCCCAGGGGCGGTCCCCGAGCGCGGCGCGGGTCCCCTCGATCAGGGCCCGGGTGCGCTCCCGGCCGGCGAGCGCGAGGGCGAGGAACGGCAGCCCTCCCGCGTCGGCGACGGCCGCCGCGAACCCGGGCTGGTCACTGACGCGTGTCATCGGCCCCTGGGCGACGGGGAGTTCCGTACCGAGGGCACGGCTCATCGGGGATCCGGGCCGCAGCGCGCCGGGTGCGTTCCGGTCCCGTCCGGCCCGGTCGACGGCGTCATGGACGGCTCGTACGGCGACGGCCACGGTCTTGTACTTCCGCGCGAAACGGCGCGCGAGAAGGGCGTCCTGGCCGAGCGGCAGCGCCCTGCCGCGCAGGGTGTCGGGCAGACCCGGCCGGTGTGGGTCGAGGGTGCGGTGGCCGTTCAGGTGATGGGTCTCGGTGCCGTCCAGGAGCCGCAGGACGGCGGCGAGTCCGGGCGCGGTGTCGGCCTCGTCGAGGAGGGCGAGCTGGACGTCGAGGACCACACCGGCGGCGCCGCCGAGGACGGCGGCAGCGGCGGTGTGCGGTCCGATACCGCCGCAGGCCCATACGGGCACGGTCACTCGTTCGTCACCGAGGAGCTGTTGGAGCAGGATGAACGTGGAGAGTTCACCGGCCGGTCCACCGCACTCGCTGCCGCGCGCGACGAGGCCGGCCGCCCCGGCGGCCACGGCCGTACGGGCCTCGCGCGGACCGCGCACCTCGGCGATGACGGTTCCGGGGCGGAACTCCCCTCCGCGCAGCGGGAATCCGGGTGCGACCAGCACGACCTGCGGGCCGTCGCCGTCGGAGACGCGGAGCTCGTCGCAACGGAGCGCGCAGTCGGCGGGGACGCGGACGCCGAAGGCACCGGGTGTCCAGAGGCGGGCGAGGTCCAGGGCGTCCCGGGCGGCCCCGTCGTCGCTCCCGAGGTCGATGACACCGAGCCCGCCGGCCCTGCTGACGGCAGCGGCGAGCCGGACGTCCGGCTCCCCGAAGGGGCTGACCCCGATCACCATGCGTCGGACCGTTGCCACCGCCAAGGGGAACCTCCATCGTGTACGACAACGCCAACGACCTCTCCAGTGGGATCAGCAAGTAGAGCTGCACTGGGCCAAGTTCACCCCTACGGGTGCGGCCCCATGCCCCATCGGCCCCGGAAGCGGCCCCCCGTCACCGCAATCGGCGGCGGCAACGCCCCTTCGCCGACACGCGTCGCCGCGAGAAGGCCCTCCGGGAGTGGGCTTGTTCCGCTTGGGCGGACATCATCGGCGTGGCGGCCAGGCCACTTGAGCGCAAGCACATGGGCACGCCCGGATCCGGGAGCGGGGACGGCAACACCGCTTCCTCCTGGCCCAGGAGCTCGAGTACGCCTCGGGCGCCGGCGACTTCAACGAGGAGATCCGGGCCCTGGCTGCGCCAGGGCCGGCTGTTCGACGCGGGGCCCTCCTGCGATGATGCGGTCACAGTTCTCGCGGCGTGTGTGAACCGCCCAGGAAGAAGCTGGAGTTCCCTCCCTCCTCCTCATACCGCCCGCCGGGCGTGGCCGCCGATCGACCGAGTCCCTGCCCGACCGGAATGATTCACCCGGCCGCGATCGTGTCGGTGACCCGGTCATCGAGGGGTGCTGTGAGCGGGGAGGCAAGGGGCGTCCTCGTCGATGGTCTGGAGGAATGCCCGGACGAGGGGGGTGTCGCCCGTGCGGGGCCAGACGGGGACGTACTCGAAGCGGGGGAGGTGGGGGAAGGGCAGCCAGACGGTGTCGGGGCGGGCGTAGTACTGCTCGGCTCGCGCGGAGGCGAAGGTGACGCCCTTGCCGGCACCGACCATGGCGAGTGCGTCCTGCCAGTAGCCGGCCACAAGGTGTGGGATGGGCAGGCCCGAGGGGGTCCGGCGCGGGCAGTGGTGTTCCTGCCAGTACGGGGGTACGGCTCCGGCGAAGGTGATGAGGGTCGTGGCGGCCAGGTCTTCGAGCGTCACCGCGGCGGAGCGGGTGAACGGGTGCTCGTGGTGGACCAGGAGCCTGCGTTCTTCGGCGATGAGGACGGGACCGACGGCCAGGTCGGGCTCGTCGACGGGGAGTTCGGTGATCTGCAGGTGTACCTGGCCACTGCGGATCGGCCCCAGGGGGTCGGAGAGCTGGATCTCCTGGATCCGGACTTCCGAGTCGGGATGACGGGTGGTGAACCTGTCGGCGGCCTTGAGAACGATCTCGGCTGCCATGGGACTGGAGTAGCCCACCCTCAGCACATCGCGCGTACCCCGTGCGGCGGCTGCGGCATCGGCGAGGGCCCGTTGCACCTGCTGATAGGCGGGCAGCAGGTCACCGCGCAGTTTTTCGCCCACCCGGGTCAGGGCAACCTTGCGGCTGGTGCGCTCGAACAGCGGCGCCCCGATGCGGCGTTCCAGCTTCCGAATGGTCTGACTGACCCGGCCCTGGGCCAGACCGAGCCGCTCCGAGGTGCGCCGGAAGTGGAGTTCCTCGGCCAGAGTGAGGAACGCCTCCATCTCATGCCGTTCCACGTCGGCCCCCCTTGTGGTCGTTGATTGGTGAGTGTGGCGCACCGATCGTAGATGATCTTGATGTTGATCATGGCCTCGGAGACATGGAGAGTGGGTGCGGGCCGCGACGACATGGCACGGGAGGGTTTCCCTATGGGAAACGTGCGTGTCGCTGGGACCTTTGAGAACCATTGGGGGACGGATTCATGACGACGAGTGCCGGCGACTGCCCGGCTGTTCCGCGACGGCAACGGCCCGGCTTCCACGGAGGCCGCCCCTCCGGCGGATTCCGCGGCGATGTCACGGCAGCCGGTGTCGTAGTCGTCGACTGACCGCACATCTGGCGTCTCCGTCCCGGCCACGGCAGGGCGGGTTCTGCGGCTTCGAGGTCATCAACACGGTTGTTCTTGGGTGACGTTCGTTTTCCGATGTTCCGATCCATTGCGCCGTGCGGCCTGGCGGCCTGCGTCCCGGCCCGCCGTCGGCAGAGCCGGAATCATCGCTGACATATCTCCGTGAACCGGGTGGAGCGTGACCACCCCGAGAGCACCGCCGCGTTCTCGCGTCACGGCACACCTGTCGCGCTTCCCGGGTTCGGAATCTTGTTTGGGATTCGCGGCCCGCATCCGATGACGCAACAGCCGGCCCCCGTACGGCAAGGGCGTATCGAACTCCTTGCGCAAACACGTTGCTCCAAAATCAGAAAGAGGAAAAATGAACACCAAAATAGCGAGCGCAGTGACTTCTGTTGGCCTTTTTGTCGCCGCCGCTACGACCTCCGTCATCATGGCCGCTCCCGCTTCGGCGGTGACGGCTCAGTGTGTCCGTTATCTGCAGAGCAAGAACTACACGCCCACCAAGGAGAGGGTCGACTACTGTTCCACGGGCGGGCACTTCAAGGGCTCGGCGGACAAGGGAATTGCTTACCAGGCGTGCCGGTTCGGGCTGGAGGGTTCGGGCGTGAGGTATTCCGACGCGGTCACGGCGTGCAACTACGCCCAGTCGAGCCAGTGAGATTTCCTTCCGCTCGTCGCTGACACCGCAGGCGTGAACGACGACCGCTACGAGGCATGTCCGGCGGGTCACCCAGGACCCACCGGACATGCCTTTTCTGGGCAGGATTTCCGAACGACCCCTGCACCGCCTGCCGCTGCGCCGTGGGGGCCCCACCGGCCGCGGGGAGTGTCGGACCCCGATGCCATGATGCGGTCATGATTCTCCAAGCGTGTGTGAACGGCCCCAGGAACAAGCGGGAGTTCCCCTCCCTCCCCGTGTCGCCCGCCGAGATCGCCGAGGCGGCGCGGGAGGCGGTCGCCGCCGGGGCGGTGGATCTCCATGTGCACCCCAAGGACGCCTCGGGTGCGGACACCCTCGCACCCGCCGTGGTCGCGGAGGTGGTCGAGCGGGTGCGGGCCGCGGTGCCCGGTGTTCCGGTGGGGGTCACCACCGGCGCGTGGGCCGCGCCGGATCCGCGCGAGCGGGCCGAGTCGGTGCGGTCCTGGACCGTGCTGCCGGACCACGCCTCCGTCAACTGGCACGAGGACGGCGCCGATCTGGTGGCCGCCGCGCTGGCGGAGCGGGGCGTCGGCATCGAGGCCGGCCTCTTCTCCGGGACGGACGCGGTCGCCCGCTTCGCCTCCTCGCCGTTCGCCGGCAAGGTGCTGCGAGTCCTGGCCGAAGTCATGGATACGGGCGCGGCCGCCGCCGAGATCACGGCCCGGGCGCTGCTGAGCGACATCGGCGCGGCCGGCGGCGTACCGGTGTTGCTGCACGGGCAGGACGGCGGGGCGTGGCCGGTGCTGCGGCTGTCGGTGCGGGAGGGGCTGTCGGCCCGGATCGGCCTGGAGGACGTCCTGTGTCTGCCGGACGGCGCGCCGGCGGCGGGCAACGGGGAGTTGGTGCGCGCGGCCGGGGAGCTACAGGCGGCGGGCGGCTGACGGGGCTGCGTCTATGGTCGCGCAACCGCGCCCGCCCCGGCCCCCGGCCACAGCCATCGGGTGGCCAGCAGCGCCACGCAGCCGCCCAGCGCGTTCAGTCCCGCCCGGACCGCCGCCGCCCACCAGGGCAGCGGCTCGCCGTAGTCGCTGAGCAGCAGGAGCAGCACGGGCGAGGCGAGGGCCCAGTAGGTGTAGTTGGCGGTGCGGAAGGCGTAGGCGAGGGCGCCGGAGACGCCGACGACGGCGGCCACGGCGTAGGGCCCGGGGCTGGAGAGCAGCAGCAGGGCGGTCACCACGCCGCCGGCGGTGTTGCCGACGATTCGCTGGGCGAACCTCGTCCGGGTCTCCTCGGGGGTGGGCCGCAGGGTGAGGAGGAGCGCGGTGACGAGCCAGTGGCCCTGGCCCCACAGCGTCCCCGACACGCCCGTCACGGCGACGGCGCCCCCGGTGAGGAGAGCGAGGCGGGCGCCGTGCCGCACGCGGACGGCGCGCGGGGGCGGGGACGGGGACGGGGGCGCCGCGTCGTCCCCTCCGCCGTGGTATCGGCGCGGCAGGAGCAGCGCCGCCGTCCAGACGCAGCCGACGAGTTGGAGGAGGCCGGGCACGGTCTGCTCCCGCCCGTCGCCGGTGATGCCGGTGAGCAGGACGGCGAGGGGCGCCGTGACGCCGACGCCGGGCAGCACCGACCCGGCGAAGGCGGTGGCGGCCACGCCGAGGGCGAGGACGGGCATGCCGTGGCCGGCCAGGGTGGTGTAGACGCCCGCGGCGGTCGTCCAGGCGGTGCGGACGGCGAGGCAGCGCACCCGGCCGCGCGGGCCGGCCCCGGCGGGGAGGGGCATGGCCAGGAGTACGGCGGGCAGGGCGATGGCCGCTCCGGTGCCGGGGCGGCCGGAGAGGGTGCCGACGACGAGCGGCACCACGAGGGCGAGGCCGGCGGCGACCCCGTCCGCGTACCGGGGGCGGCCCTGGGGGCGCAGCAGGTCGCGCAGTGCCCTCGCGGCGGTCCGGGCGGGGGCGGTCATGGGACGGCCGGGGCCGGTTCCGGGCCCGTGTCCTCGCCGCCGGCCGTCGGCAGCCGGACCTCCACCGTCGTCCCGGCGCCGGGCGAGCTGTCGATGCGGAAGAGCCCGCCCGCGCTCTCCACGCGCATGTAGTGGCTGGCCAGGCCGATGTGTCCCTCGCGCAGGCGGCGCAGGACGATGTGGGGGTCGAAGCCGGTGCCGTTGTCGCGGACGGTGAGGACGGTCTCGTCCGCCTCGGTCGTCAGGGCCACCCATACGTCGGTGGCCCGGGCGTGCTTGACGGTGTTGCGCAGGATCTCGCGGGCGGCCGAGTACAGCAGCGTCTCGTGGCCGACGCGGCCGGGCAGGCTGATGTCGTAGTGGATCCGGAAGCCGCCGCGCCGGGCATACCGCTCCCCCGCCGCCTCCAGCGCCGGCCCGAGCCCGGCGGCGGCGAGGATCTGGGGGTGCAGGTTGAAGATGATCTCCCGCATCTCCTGGACGGTGCGGCGCACTTCGTTCTGCGCCCGGTCGAGCGCGGCGCGGCCGGCGGCGTCGTGGGTGCTCTCCTCGGCCTCCTCCAGGTCGTGGAGGGCGGCGAGCAGGGTCTGGACGGCGCCGTCGTGCAGCGCGTCGGCGACCCGGGAGCGCTCGCGCGTCTCGGCGGCGAGCGCGTCGTCGAGCAACAGCTCGCGGGTGTCCATGAGTTCGGCCACCCGCCGGGTCCGCTCGGCCAGCAGCACCGCGATGACGACGGAGGCGGCGACGGTCCACAGCAGGTACGACTCGTCGACGACGATGGACCAGACGTCTTCCCCCGAGCGGGTCACGAGGTGCGGCACGGACATCAGGGCGTAGCAGACCATGCAGACGGCGCCGAAGACGGCGGTGACCCTGGGCATCTGCCACAGGATGGTGGCCATGGCCCACATGAAGTAGGCGTACCGGACCGAGGAGGTGGGGCCGCCCGAGGCCGCCGCCAGCCCGGTGATCATCACGAGGTCGACGACGAGGGCGCCCGCGGCCCCCCGCACCCCGGTCACCGGACGGTGGTGGACCGCCAGCAGCCGGCCGAAGGCCCACAGCAGGTAGGCGGCGAGGAGGCCGTCGAACCAGGCGCCGTAGGCGGCGGCGACCGGGTGTCCTCCGGCGAGGAAGAGGGGGACGGCCATGCCCAGCCGGATCCAGGCCACGCGGCGGGACGCCTGGGCCACCATGGCGCTCATCTGTTCCTCGCGCCAGCGGGTGGTCACGGCGGCCCGCCGCGGCCGGGCGGCCCGGAATTCCCGTGCGGCCCGTTGTCGTCCGGCCCGTTCTTGTACGACGTCGTGCGGCACAGCACGTATTCGACGGTAGTCGGGTGTCACCGGACGTGCCCGGCGGGTCCGCCGAGTGGGCCGGGCCTGTCCCCCGCGGGACCGTCCGGTCGTGGGACGGGGAGGGGAAAGGGAAGTGCATAGCGTGGAAACGCGTGGTTTCCCCGGTGTGGTTTACCCGGCCGCATTGCGGCGAGCGCCGCGCATCGCGAATTCGGAAAGGACGGGTCCCATGAACACGACCGGCCGTTCCCCGGGCGGTGCCCGGGGCGTTCCCCCGGTGCCGTCCGCCCGGCGCACCGTCCCGGGCGGCGGGCGGACGGTGCGGTGGGTACGGGTGCGTCCCACCGCCCGCCGCTGCCCGCACCGCCGTGTCGGCCGGTGCCCGGGGTGCCGCGCCGCCCCCCGGTAGGGGCCGCGCCCGTCAGCCCGCGTCGGCGCGGGCGCTCCCGTGGTGCACGGTGCCGTGCGCCTCCTCGCAGTGCGGGCCGGGGTGCCCGGCCGCCACCGCACCGGCGACGGCCATGGGCGGGGGCGCGGGGGCGTGGTCGACCTGGAGGGTCGCGTGGGTGATCCCGTACTCCTCGCGCAGCGTGGTCTGCAGGGCCCGGCGCACGCCGTGGCAGTCCCCGCCGACCTCGACGATCACGTGGGCGGAGAGCACGACGTCGCCCGAGGTGATCTCCCAGACGTGCAGGTCGTGCACCTCGACGACGCCCTCCTGGGTGGCCAGCCGGGCGCCGATCGCGTCCGGGTCCGCCCCGGCCGGCGCGGCCTCCAGGAAGATCCGTCCGGCGGCCCGGACGAGGGACGTGCCGGAGCGGAGCATCAGGGCGACGACGATGAGCGTGGCGACGGCGTCGGCGCGGGCGAAGCCGGCGAACATGACGACCGCGCCGGCCACCGCTGTGGCGATGAAGGCGTACAGGTCGGTGATGATGTGCTGGAAGGCGCCCTCGACGTTGAGCGAGGAGCGGTTGGCCTTCGACATGCACCAGGCCGCGGCGATGTTGACCACGACGCCGGAGAGGGCCGTGTAGAACATCAGGGCGCCGTCGACCTCGGACGGGCTGACGAGCCTGCTGACCGCCTCGTAGGCGAGCCAGACGGAGACCAGCAGCAGCGTCAGCCCGTTGGCCAGGGCCGAGAGTATCTCCGCGCGCTTGAGCCCGAAGGTGTAGGTGCCGCGGGCGGGGCGGGCGGCGAGTCGCATCGCCACGAGCGCCAGCACGATGGACGCGGCGTCGGAGAGCATGTGGGCCGCGTCGGACAGCAGCGCGAGCGAGCCCGCGGCCAGGCCGATGACGACCTCCACCGCCATGTAGACGACGATCAGTCCGAGCGCGATCGACAGCCAGCGGCGGTCCGCGTCCGGTGCCACTCCGTGGCTGTGACTGTGACCGTGCGCGTGGCCGTGGCCGTGGGCATGGTCGTGGTGAGCGTGCGCATGCTTTTCATCGGCGTTACGGCGCCCCTTGTTCATGAACACCCCATCGAGTCGCGAACGAACACGGGGAAGTGAAGCGCATCAGGAGCGCATTTCGCAAAGGCTGCAATGGAGACGGTTATCGATAGCGTTCCTCGTGAATACGGTTGTCGATTGCAGTGGGGAAATGCCCGCAACTCGCCGGATTTCCGGGGCGGTCGGAGCGCGACCGCGGAAGCCGGCTACGGCCGGCGCCTTTTGGGGCGGGACGGCACACCGGACGCGTCCCCGGGCCGCGTTGGCGGGCGGGGACGAGCCGCCGGCCCCGTCCCCGCCCCTCCGCGCCCGGCTCACACGTGGAAGCCGGTCACCTTCCGCGGCGTGACCCGGACGATCAGCCGGACCACCTCGTCCGACTCGGCCGGCGGGTCCTCGCCGAGGTACTTGTGCGAGAGCCGGCGGGGCAGTTCCTTCTCCGGGTCCTCGACGAGCTCGGCGGTGCCGCGGATGTCCACGGACTGATACGGGTTCCCGACGTCGAACACCGTGAGGCTGATCCGGGGGTCACGGGCGAGGTTCCGGCCCTTCTGGCGCTCTGTGGTGGTGGAGAAGAGCACCGTGTCGCCGTCTCTCGCGATCCAGACCACCGAGGTCTGCGGCGACCCGTCCCGGCCGAGCGTCGCGATCGTGGCGAAGTTCTTCCCGTCCAGCAGTCTGCGCGTCGTCTCGTTGAACGTCACTGACACAACGTCATCCTTCCAAGTGGATCATCAGTTCACCGAGTACGCAGAACACGGGCGGGGACCGAAGCCTTCCCGCTCCCCCGGAGCAGAAATGGACCAGCGGCCTCCGGTCACGGCGCGCCGAGAGCCCCCCGTCTTCGCCGAAGGCCCGCTGGTAGTCGGGGTTGGCGATCGGGCGGGCGGCGAGGGACTCGTCCGGCCGGTCGAAGGCGTCGGCCGGCGTGCGGCCGTGCTCGGCCGGCCGGCCGAGGGAGCGCTCGGCCGACTCCGGCAGGCGCTCGAACTGCTGGGGCGTCAGCAGGCCCGCGCTCAGCGGTTCCCGCCGTGGACGCCGAGCCGCCGGAGGGTGAAGAGCCGGTGCGGGTCGAGCAGCAAGGCGCGGGCGAGCGGGTCCTCGGCCCGGTCCGCCAGGGCGAGCAGCTCGCCGGCGGCCGAGCGCTCCGCGCGGGCGGTGACGGCGGCCGGCGCGGCGGGCCGATGGGGGTCGGCGGCGAGCGCGGTGGCCTCGCCGACCCGGTTCACGCGGTGAAGTCGCCGGCAGGAAGCAGCGATTTGATCGGCGGTGCTCGCCGCCGGCTGCCGGTACACCGACGGATCGGCGGCCGGCTCGCGCCAAGGGCCGTGGATCCGCTCGCGGTCGGGCCGTAGAGCAGGCGGGCCCGCTCGGCGGCCGTCGAATCGGCCGTCGCGGGCAGGGTGTCGGCGTCCCGGTGCGCAACTGGTGTCAAGGTCATGAGCTGATCAGCCCCCGGCCGCGCACCCGGGACGCCACTTGTGATCGAAGTCACCATGTGGAGTCCGGCGCTCCGCCACCGGTCTCCGCGCCGCGTCATCCGTACGGGTGGCCGGCGCATGTCGCGGCCCGAGCCCGGGCAGTTGTGGGGCGTCCCCGCCCCGTCGAGACGGAAGGACGTCCATGCGACGCCTCGTCCCGAAGGCGCTCGGCGCGCTCGTCACCGCCGCAGTGCTCTGCCTCACCGCTCCCGGATCCACGTTCGCGTCGTCCGGCGAACTGGTCCTCAACGGACGCGTGTTCACCAACCCGTCCGGCTGTTTCCGCAACCTGAACGCGCCTCTGTCGGTCCAGAACCGCACCCGCACGATGGTATTCGTCCACAGCTCCCCGGACTGCACCGGCCCCGCCCAGTCCATCCCGGCGGGCGGGACCTTCGCCGCCAGCTCAGGGCACAGCGTGCGCGCCTGAGCGGGATCGGTCGCGCACTTCACCGCGTCCGCCGTTCAGCGGGCGATTGCGCTCAGGACGAGCGGAGCTCCGACGAGCAGAGTTCCTCGGAGTCTTTCGAGGGAGCGGGCGGTGCGGCAAGCCTGCGGTATCCGACGACCGCGAGCACGGGTACGGCCGCGCCGACCACACCGGCGAGGGCGGTCAGGCATCGCACCCACCATGTGGCGCCGTTGTCCGGGTGAAGGGCCCGGAGCGCGCCACAGGGCTGCAGACGAGCAGCGGGAAGCCCCGTCGCCGGACTCGGCGGCCGAGGCCGACGCAACCCGGCCCAGTTGCCCAAGGCGTCACTCGGACGCGGCGTGGGCGCGCCGGTATTCACCCGGCGTGCGCCCGCTCCACGCGCGGAAGGCCAGGTGGAAGCCGACGTCGGAGGCGTAGCCGACGCGTTCCGCGATGCGCGCGTGCGGGAGCGTCGTGTCGGTGAGGAACCGTGCCGCCTCCTGCATGCGGCGGCCGGTGAGGCAGCGCATCGGGGGTTCCCCGACGAGTTCGCGGAAGGTCGCGGCGAACGCCGAGCGGGACAGGCCCGCCTCGGCGGCCAGCGCGGCGAGGGACCACGGTTCGGCGTATCGCAGGTGGATCGCGAGCAGGGCCTTGCCGACGGCCGGGTGGCGCAGCGCGCCCAGCGCCTTTTCCCCGGACGGGAATTGCGGTTCGGTGGTGGGTTCGCGCAGGGCCGCCTGGAGCGCGGCGCGCAGGGCCAGGACGTAGGCCAGCTCGAAGGCCCGCAGTGCGACCAGGCGCGCTCCCGGTTCGTCCGGTGTCCAGGAGTCGGCGAGGCGGTGCAGCGTGCCGGCCAGCATCGGCTCGTCCGCGACGGCCGCCGCGTCCAGCACGATGACCGGCGGCAGGGCCCGGTACAGCGGTGCCGCGGCCGCCCGGTGGTAGTGCAGGCCGCCGCACAGCAGCGTCGTGACCGGCCCCGGCCCGTCGATGACCACGGAGCGCACCGCGCCCGCCTCGCGGCGGGGCAGCAGGCCGGCGAGCGGCACGGCGGGGCGGCCCGGCCGGTCGGCGAGCCGGTGCGCGGTGCCGTGCGGGAAGACGGCCAGGTCGCCGGCGTGGAGGGTGACCGGGCGCGGGAGGTCCGGGAGTTCGACGGTGCAGGTGCCCTCCTGGACGTAGTGCAGGAGGGCGCAGTCCTCGGGTTCGCCGGCGATGCCCCACGGCGCGTGCGCGGTCCAGCGGCTGTGGAAGACGCCGTGCAGGCGCAGGGGCGCGAGGAGTTCGCTCAGGAGGTCGCCGTGGGCCGTCGTGGCGTCGTCCTCGGACGTCGGTGCGGTGGCGGCCATGGACGATCCTTAAGTTCAGGCGGACTGTGGTTTGTCGATCGTACGCGGCGGCCGTTCCAGACTGGTGCGGCAGTGTCCCCGAGAACGACCATGAGGAGCCCGGCCGATGGCCTCGTCCGCGTTCGACCACCGTCACCACTACCTCGTCCTCGGCGCTTCCGGCGCGCAAGGCGGCGCGGTCGCGCGGCGCCTGCTCGCGTCCGGGCGCCGGGTGCGCGGCTTCGGGCGCGGCGGGGCGGCGCCGGAATACGCGCGGTTCGGCCGCGCGTACACCCACGCGACCGGGGATCTGACCGACCCGGCCGCGGTCGGGGCCGCCTTCCGGGGGATCACGCACGCGAGCGTCGTCCTGCCGTTGGTCTTCGGCCCGGAGACGGTGGCGCGCATGGTCGCGAACATCGTGGACGCGGCGGGCGCGGCCGGCGTCGAGCGGCTGGTTCTCAACACCGGGAACCGGCTTCCGGAGCCCCCGTTGGGGGATGCGGCCCGGCCCGTCCCCGCCTTCACGACCCGGCGTGCCGCGGCCGCCGCGCTGCTCGCCTCCGGCGTCCCGGCCGTCGTCCTGCGGCCGCCCGTCTACCTGGAGAACCTGTGCGCGCCGTGGGCCGCCGGTCCCGCCGTGCACGCCGGCGTGCTGCGGTACCCGCTCCCCGCCGACACCCCCGTGGCGTGGCTGTCCCACGCCGACCTCGCGGCCGCGACCGACGCCGCGCTGACCCGGGACGGTCTGGCGGGCCGCGCCCTGGACCTGGGCGGCGCCGACACCGTCACCGGCGACGGACTGGCCGCACGCCTCGGCGCCCGCATCGGACGCGACGTCCGCTACGAGGCCCAGGACGCCGACGACTTCGAGGCGGCGCTCGCGTCCGCGCTCGGCCCGGACACCGCCTCGGGCGTGGCCGCCACCTACCGCTGGGCCGCCCACGACCCCGGCCTGTACGCGACGGACACCACCGCCGCCCGGGACGCCCTCGGCGTACGCCCCACCCCGCTGGACGCGTGGCTCGCCGCCCAGCCGTGGAACGCCCTGGCCGGGACGCGGCAGTCATGACCGCACGCGACGCTCCGAACGCTCCGGCCGTGGCCGAGGTGGTGCGGCATCACCGGGTCGTCGAGGCGTGGCTGCGCGGCGATGTGCCGTACGGCACGGCCGCGTTCGCCGAGTTCGCGGACGCGCACGCACCGCACTTCACGATGGTCGGCCCCGACGGGAACACGATGGACCGCGCGGCCGTGCTGCGCGCGGTGGAGGCGGCGCACGGCAGCGCGCCCGGGCTGCGCATCGGGATCACGGATGCCGCGGTGGTGGCCGCGGAGCACGGCACGTACGTCGTGACATACCGCGAGGTGCACGACGGCGGCCCGGAACCCGCCGCCGCCCGCCGGGCGACCGCCGTACTGGAGCGGGACGGGGGCGGGGGGCGGCGCGGTCCGCGCTGGCGGTACCTGCACGAGACGTACGAGAACCTGCACGAGACGTACGAGAACCTGCACGAGACGTACGAGACCGGCCGCTGACGGGCCGGTGAACGGTCCTCAGAGCCGCGGGAGTTCGTCGAGCGCCGCCCGGACGGCCCGCCCGGCGCCCTCCGGGTACGGGAAGCCGTGGGCGGCGGCCACCTCTCCGGCCAGTTCGGCGAAGAGGTCCGCGGTGGCGCGCGCGCCGCGGAGGATGTCCTCCGCGGTGAAGCCGCCGAACGTGGCGGGCAGGCGCTCCCATATGCCCGGTGCCGCCCACTGGCGCATGCGCGTGCCGCCGTACCAGACGTCGTGGCCGGCGCCGTGGCGCGTCAGGGCGTGCCACTCGACCATGGTCTGCAGCAGTTCCTTCGTCGTCCAGTCGCGGGACTTGGCCACCCAGAGCTCGCCGCGGGCCAGGTACCGCGGCAGGTGGGCCGCCTCGAACCAGAACTCCTCGCAGAGTTCGAGGAATTCCCCGGCGTCGGGCGGGGCGGCCGGGGGCGTGCCGGTGGCCGCGGGGAGGCGGGCGGCGGTCCCGTCGTGGTCGAGGAGCACCTCGTAGCCGCGTTCGTGCAGGTCGTCCAGGCCGTCCGCGGCCATCTCCGACAGCCGCTCCACCGGGACCACTTGGAAGTCGGCCTTCACCCCGTCCTCGAAGAACACCAGCCGCGCCGGGTTGTCCCAGGGGCCCTCCAGCCCGACCGAGACGAGCACCGGGCCGAGGGCCGCGACCCACTCGCCGGACTCCGCGTACCGGTCCGGGCCGGTCGTGTACAGCTCGATGTCGTGGTCGGAGACGGCGTCCGCCGTGCCGTCGCGCCGGGCCCGCGAGCCCGTGCGCAGCACGGCCCGGATGTCGGGCCGGGACCGCGCCCAGGCCAGGACCCGTGCGACGAACTCCTCGGTGTTCGTGGAATCGGTGTTCGTGGAAGACATGCCGACGACCCTACGCGGCCCCTCGGACAGTCCCCGGATCCCGGATCGTCGGGGGCCTGCCGCACAGCCCCTGAGCAATGGCGGCAGAACCCGGTATTACCCGGACGCCCCTCCCGTAATATTCGGCTACGGCCGACGAGAAGACCCCCGACTGCGAGCGGATCGGCATCACCGTCCCCCGCGAGCTCGCCGAGCAGTTGCGCGGGATGAAGGACGCGAACGTCATCGAGTCCGTGTCCGCGTTCGTGGCCCGGACGCTCGCCGGCCGGATCGACCGCGACCGCGGGCACCGCGAGAGCGACGAGCGGCTGCGGCGGGACTTCGGCCCGGGCGACGAGGACATCGCCCTGGCCCGGCAGCGGCACGGGCGTGCGGGTGTGCACGTACCGGCCGGCCGGGCAGGGGCCGCGTCACGACACGGACGCCAGGGTCGGCCCGGTGCGCGACGGGCTCGTTAGGGTGCAACGGATCCCTCCCTTCCCCCTTGCTCGGAGGCACCCATGATCCAGCCCGACCGACTGTCCGACCCCGCCGTCCGCTCCCTGGTCGCCGCCGTCAACTCCGGTGACCGGTCCGCCTTCCTGGGCCTGCTCACCGACGGCGCCACGATGTCGGACGACGGCTCCGACAGGGACCTCGTCCAGTGGATCGACAAGGAGATCTTCACCGTCGGCGGCCACATGGACGTCGAGTCCGAGTCGGACGGCGGGCGTTCGCTGATCGCCCGGTTCCGCAACGACACCTGGGGGGAGATGCGCACCGCCTGGCGTTTCGTCGTCGAGGGCGGAAAGATCAGCCGGTTCGAGACGGGCCAGGCATAGGGCGACCGTCCGCCGTTGGCCTGGGCCCCATGCCGGGGCTCCGGCGCCACCCGGACATCGACCTCGCCGTCGGCTGCCACCGGGCGGTCGCCCGCGGGGCCACGGGTGCCGGACTCGCCCGTTTCTTCCATCCGGACGCGGTGCGGCGCGAGTTCCCCGACGCGCTGCTCCCCGGCGGTGCCGTACGCGACCCGCCCGCCGTCCTCGCGGCGGCGGAGCGGGGCCGGCAGGTGCTCGCCGGGCAGGACTTCGAGGTGCTCGACGCGGTCGCGGCGGGCGACCGGGCCGCCCTGGAACTCCGCCGGCACGGCACCTTGGCCGTCCCGCCCGGCGACCTGCCCGCAGGGCACCGGCCGCGGTCCCGGATCGCCGCCTTCCTCGTCTTCCGGGACGGCGGGATCGTCGCGCAGCGCAACTACGACTGCTACGAGCGGCAGGGCTCGGGCCGCCGGGGACAACGCGGGGAGCCATTCCCCTCTCGGTACAACCTGTGGCACTCTGGAGTGCAGCACACTGATCCGAGGGAGACCCATGGCCGCCGACACCGCCGACATCAAGAGCTGGCTCGACGCCGCCGCCATCGACCCCGCCGTCCGGGAGCTGCGGCCCGACTACCGGGCGCTGCTCGTCGCGGCCGAGGGGCTGCGCCCCGGGCCGAGCGACGGGGCGAGCGAGGAATTGCTGGCCGCGGCCGAGGAGGGCGCGCGCCGCCGGTTCGCGGACATCGCGCCGGAGGAGCACCCGCACCTGGCCGCCTGGCGCGAGGCGTTCCGCGCCTTCGGCGCCAAGCCGCAGCGCACCCGGCCGAGCGCGGAAGCCCTGCTGCGCCGGGCGGACGCGGGACTGCCGCGGGTGGACCGGCTCACCGACATCTACAACGCGGTCTCCGTCGGCCACGTCCTGCCGCTCGGCGGCGAGGACCTGGACCACTACGCCGGTGCGGCGCGCCTCGTCCGGGCCACCGGCGAGGAGCCGTTCGAGACGACGGCGGGCGGTGAGGCGGTGGTCGAGCACTGCCCGCCGGGCGAGGTGGTGTGGCGGGACGACGCGGGCGTCACCTGCCGGCGCTGGAACTGGCGTCAGTGCACCCGGACGCGGCTGACGCTGTCGACGACCCGGGCGGTGTTCATCCTGGACGCGCTCGGCCCGCTGGGCGACGGGGAGTTGGCCGCCGCCGGGGACGCGCTCGTGGAGGCGCTGGTCAAGAGCAGCCCGGGGGCGGCGGTGGCGACGCGCCTGCTGGGCGCGTAGCGCAGCGCCGGCCGGACCGGTCTTCGGTCCGGCCGGCGCCCGTCCGGCGCCCGGGCCTCGGCCCGGGATACCCGCCGCTGTGACGACCTGCCGTTACTTCTTCACTTCTTCCTGGTCCCCTTCACCTTCTCCACGGCCTCGTGGATCTCGCCCTTGACCTTGTCGGCGCGGCCCTCGGCCTGCATCCTGCGGTCGCCGACGGCCTTGCCGGTGGTCTCCTTCACCTGGCCCTTGACCTGCTGGGCCTTCGCCTTGGCCCTGTTCTTGGCGCTCATGCGGCGCACTCCTTCTCGAGGACGGTACGAATCCCCCGGGCCCACGCTCCTCCCCCGCCCCGGCTCCCGCACGCCCCGTACCGCCGAACGGGCCGGGCCCGGCCCCCCCTTCCCGTGGCCCCGGCGCCCGTCGCGAGGCACCCTGAAGTCACCAGGGGGGACCACGCGAAAGGCGCCGCCATGTCCTCCTCCACCCCCACCAGCCCCGACCCCGGCCCCGAGCGCACCCCGGGTCCGGCGCCCGGTGGCGGAGTTCCGCCGGGCGAGACCCCGCCCGGCGAGGACAGCACCGCGGGCGCGGGCCCTCGGGAGACCTACAACCCCACGCGCGGCTGGGCGGCGGGGCCGATCATCGCCATCGGCACGCTCGTGATCGTCTTCGTCGTGACGGTCATCATCTGGGCCACGCTCATCTGAACCCGCCGGGGCGGCGGCACCGCCGCGACCCGCAGGTCCGCCGCCGGCCGCGCGTACGCCTGCGCGCCCGACGTCCCGGACCCGCCGGGGCCGCCCCGGCGATCGGGGTGCGACCCGGCCGCCGGGCCGCACCCCGTACGGGTGAACCGGCGACGGCCTCCGGCACCGCCCGTGACGGCCCTCCCGGAACGTCGTTGGTCCGAACGGCCGCAAGGCGGAGCACGTGCGGTGGCGAGGTCGGGGGCGGGCGGAATCCGGTGGTGAGAGCTCGCAGTCCGGTGCGGCCGGCCCCGCTCCCGCGCGGCCGGCCCCGCCCTCCGGATCCCGGTTCCTCCCCGCCCCCAGCCGTCGCAGCGAAGGCCGAGAGACGCCCGTGACCTCCTCCACCTCCGTCCCGCCCCCGTCCCGCCCGCGTGCGGCCGTCGCGCGCCGGGCCGCGGCCACCGTGGTCCTGACCGGCCTGTTCCTGCTGAGCATGGACGCCACCGTCCTCAACGTCGCCGTCCCGGATCTGCAGCGCGATCTGCGGCCGACCATGGCCCAGGTCCAGTGGATCATCGACGGGTTCCCGCTGGTCCTCGCGAGCGCCGTCCTGTCGTGCGGCGCGGCGGCCGACCGGTTCGGGCGCCGCCGGTCGTTCGTGGCGGGGATCCTGCTGTGCGGCGCCGCGTCCGCGCTCGGCGCCTCGGCGTCGTCCCCCGGGGTCGTCGTCGCCGCCCGGTGTCTGATGGGCGCGGGCGCGGCGGTCGTGATGCCCTCGACGCTGTCCGTGCTGACCGCGCTCTTTCCCGAACCGGAGCCGCGGCGGCGGGCGTTCATGGCGTGGACGATGGTCCTGGGCGCGGGCGGGCTGGCGGGGCCGGTGGCCGGCGGCGCGCTCGTGGAGGGCTTCTCGTGGCGGGCCGGGTTCTGGGTCAACCTGCCCGTCGCCGCCGTGACCGCCGTCGCCGCCCTGCTCCTGGTGCCCGAGTCGCGGGCGGCAAACGCGCCCCGCGTGGACGTGGCGGGCTGCCTGCTGTCGGCCGGCGGGCTGCTGGCCCTGGTGTGGGCCGTGATCGAGAGCCCGGTCCACGGCTGGTCGAGCCCGGCCTCGCTCGGCGCGTACGCCGTGGCCGCGGCGGCGCTGGGGGCCTTCGCGGTCCAGCAGCGCCGCAGTCCGCGGCCGCTGCTGGACGCACGGGTCCGGGGCGACGTACGGGTCCGCTGCGCGCTGGCGGCCGGCCTGGTGATGTGCCTGGCCGTGTTCGGGATGCTCTTCCTGATCAGCCTGCACCTGCAGGGCCTGCTGGGCTGTTCGCCCTGGGAGGCCGGGCTGCGGACCCTGCCGATGACCGTGGGCATGCTGCCCGGGGCCGCGGCGGCCCTGCGGCTGCTGTCCCGCGGCCGTGCCCGGGCGGCGCTGTGCGCGGGACTGCTGGTCGTCGCCGCCGGGCTCGCCGTACTGACGACCGTCGGCCCGGAATCCGGGTACGGGCCGATCGCCGTCGTCCAGTTGCTGTGCGGCGCCGGGGCCGGGCTGCTGGCCACCGTGGTCAACGAGATGGTGATGGGCGCGTTCGGCGAGAACCGGGCGGGGGTGGGCTCGGCGTTGCACGACGCCTCCCGGGAAGTGGGCTCCGCGCTCGGCATCGCCGCCCTCGGTTCGCTGCTGATGACCGCCTTCGACCACCGCCTCGGCAGTACCTCCGGTCCTGTCCCGGGGCCGGACGGGGGCGACCCGGCGGCCGCGCTCGACGCGCTGACACGCGTCTCCGAACTGCCGGGCCCGGCAAGGGCGCTGGTCCGTGACGCGTTCACGCACGCCCTGGCCGTCACCGCCGCCGTCACCGCCGGGGCCGTCCTGCTGACCGCGGCGGTGACGTGGTGGGCCCTGCGCCGCGCCGAAGCTCCGCTCCCCCGCCCCGCCGCCGACGCCGGGGAGGACGCGCTCCCCCTGGCCGGCGAGCGCTCGTGACCGCGTCGCCGGGCCTGCCGCCATATCCGGGGGCTCCGCGCACCACCACACCGTCGGACAAGGCACGCCCCGAGAGGACCCTCCCATGTCGTCGCCCCTGCCTGACTCCCCGCCGGGGAACACCCCCGGACCCCCGAACGCCGGAGCCTTCGACGCGGAGGACGCCCGGCGGCTCGCGTCCGCCGTGGCGCGCGCCCGGACGGCCCTCGGCAGCGGCCCGCCCCTGCCTTCCGGCCCGCCCCCGCCTTCCGGTCGGCTCACCGCCGGGAACTGCGACTTCGCCCACTGCGGCCTCCTGCTCTTCCCCTCCGGACTCGACGCCGCCGTACGCCACTTGACCAACCAGGGCCTGGCACCCTCACCCCCCGTTCCGAGCGTCGTCGTCCGGCGCCGGCTCGGCGACCGCTACGGCGTCGCCGCCGCCGACTGCGAGGTGTGGATCACCCGGCTCCATCTGACGGCCGAGGGGCGGACCGACGCCGCCCCCGCGGTGGAGGTCTTCCTCTTCCCCCGCACCGCGCCCGCCCTCGACCGGCGGATCGTGGAGCGGGAACGGCTGCGGGGGTTCGAGAACCACACCGCGCTCCAAGTGCGGCGCCCCACCCGGCCGTTGGTGGAGGAGCTGTTCGACGCGTGGTGCGGCGACGGCGGGTTGCTGTGGGAAGGGGGCGGCTACAGCCCGCACGAGGGACGCGGCGGCAGCACGGTGCTGTACTTCGTGCGCGACCAGGAACCGCGCCCCGCGGCGCTGGAGCGCTGGGAGCTCAACTGCCCGGGAGACTTCCGCCCTTTCCTGGCGGACCGGCCCGTCGACACCGCGGCCGTGGCGCGCGCCTACCGCCTTCCCGGTGCGTGAGCCGGGACCGTCAGCGCAGGAGCAGCGCCAGGGCGCAGGCCGCGAGCACGCACGGCGGCTGGAAGCTGGCGCGGTTGAAGACGCCCAGGGCGGTGGCTGCCGAGGGGCGGCGCAGCAGGGCGACGCCGGGGACGACGAGCAGGAACACGGCGCTGAGCGCGGCGCCCAGGACGCCGAGCGGCCCGAAGGACGGCCAGGCGGCCAGGGCGAGCGCGGTGCCCGCGGCGGACGCGACGAGGAGGCAGGCGAAGGCGACGCGGGCGCTGCGCCGGGGGCCGTGGACCGTGGGCATGGTCGTGATGCCGAGCTCGGCGTCCTCGTCGGTGTCGGCGAGGTCGTTGGGGATGTTGCGTCCGCCCATCTCCCAGGACGCCATCCACAGCGCGAACAGGCCGAGGCGGACGGGGTCCAGGGCATGGGAGAAGGCGAACCAGCCGATGCAGGCGCCGAGGGTGACCAGTGCTCCGCTGACCAGGAACTTGTACGGGGTGACCCGGGCGAGCAGGCAGTAGACGACCTCCAGCGCGGCGCCCGCGAGGAACAGCGCCACGCAGGCCGTCCCGAGCGCGGCGAGCGCCGCGACGGCGGCGACGCCCAGGACGGCCACCCAGGCGACGCCGGCCGCGTAGGGGAGCTTGCCGTCGGCGAGCGGGTGCAGGCCGGCGCGTTCGAGGTCGAAGCCCTGCGCGGGGTCGGCCCGGTGGCGGCGCAGCCGGTCGAGGGGGGCGTCGAGGAGGTCGTTGACGGCGAAGACCGCGAAGAACCCGGCGAAGGCCGCCGCGGTGGCCAGGGCGAGGCGGGCCGGCGCGGGGTGGTCGTCCGCGAGGAGCATCGCGATGACGGGCTGGGCGATGCTCAGCGTCGCCTGGGTGCCGCGGGACAGGCCGTACAGCGCCTTGGCCTGCTGGAGGGCGAGGGTCATGGGGTCTCCGGGCCGGTTGCGGGGGTGGGCGCGGGGGGCAGCAGGGCCCCGGCGCCGGCGTACTGGCGGGCGAAGTCGGTGCCGAAGGGGCCGGTCTCCGCGAGGCGGCGGATGTGTTCCAGCTTCAGGCGCAGGGCGAACCGGGCGTCGTGGCCGTCCGCCGTGCTCGTGTTGAGGAGGGTGAGGAGCCGGTCGGCGAACGCCTGGACGCGCCAGACTTCTTCCAGGCGGCGCGCGCTGTAGGCGTCGAGCGCGGTGTCGTCCCGGTCGCGGTAGTGGCGGACGAGGGCCTCGGCGAGGTCGGCGGCGTCGGCGACGGCCGCGTTCATGCCCTTGGCCCCGGCGGGGGCCAGCAGGTGGGCGGCGTCGCCGGCGAGGAACACCCGTCCGTGGCGCAGGCGTTGGCTGATGGTGCTGCGCATGCGCAGGATGCCGGTGTCGGTGAGGCGGCCGATGCGCGGCAGGCCGCCGTGCGCGGTGTGGAGCCGGGTGTCGAGCTCCTCGCGGACGCGTTCGCGCGGCCAGCGGGCGAGGGTGTCCTCGGCGGGGACCTGCAGGTAGCAGCGGGCCAGCCGGCCGGTGCGCGGCATCATTCCGGCGAAGCCGCGTTCGTGGACGGCGTAGACGACCCCCTCGACGGGGCGGTCGACCTCGGTCAGGACGGTGAGCCAGTCGTACGGGTAGCGGTGCGAGACGTCGTCGCGCACGGCGGCCGGCAGGGCGTCGCGGGTGATGCCGTGGTGTCCGTCGCAGCCGACCAGGTAGTCGGCCTCGACGACGAACCCGGGGCACCGGAGGCGGGGCTGTCCGCCGGCGGGGGCGTGCACGGCGGTGGCGGGCCGGGCGAAGTGCGGCCGTCCGCCCGCCTCTTCGAGGGCGGTGATGAGGTCGCGGACGAGGAACTGCTGCGGGTAGACCCAGTGCGCGGCCCCGCCGGTGTGCGCGGCGTAGTCGACGCGCAGGCGCTCGCCCAGGCTCAGGAAGTCGCACCAGCCGTGCTGGACGCCGTGGGCGACGAGCCCGTCCGCCAGGCGGTGCGCGCGCAGGTACTCGACGACGCGGTGCTCCACCAGCCCGGCCCGGGCCCGTCGTTCGACGGCCTCGCGGCTCTGCCGTTCCACGATCTCGACGGATATGCCGGCCCGCAGGAGAACGCAGGCCAGCACCAGCCCGGCGGGCCCGGCGCCGACGATCGCGACCTGCGTGCGGATGGTCCGCTGCGTATGCGTCACTTGTCCCAGCCGTGGGGTCGTCGGTGGTGAACAGCGGGCTGTTCAGGCCCTGTCGGGTGCCCGATCGGCGTCCGGCCGCGTTGCGGGAGCGGCGGCGAGCGAGGCGACGAGGTAGCCGGGGAGGCTGAACCGGCAGCGCACCGACACCGGTACGGGGCACTGGGCCGCCATGGCCTCCACCGCCCGCGCGCTGTAGCACTTGCGGAGGCTGATGACGCCGTCGTGGGCCTGGGTCAGGCCGCCGGTGAGGACGAACAGCGGGGTGATCGCGAGGAATCCGGGGTTCCGCCAGCCGTCGATGATCAGCAGTCTGCGGGCGACCCGGGTGCCCTCGGCCATCAGCTTCCGCACGAGGTCGGGCGTCAGGTGGTGCAGGGCCATGCAGAAGACGGCGACGTCCCAGCTGTCGTCGGGCGCGTCGATGTCCGTCGCGTCCACCACGCGCAGATCGACCCGGGGGTCCGAGCCGAGCGGCCCGGCGTCCAGGGCCTTGACGGATTCGGCGCTCACGTCGCTGACCGTCACCCGGGCGGTGGGGCAGTCGGCGAGCAGACGCTGCGTCAATCTGCCGCGTCCGGCGCCGAGTTCGAGGATCCGGGGGCGTTCCACTCCGGCGGCCTCGGCCAGGGTCAGGCGGCTGCAGACGCGGTAGGCGCGGGTCATGAGCTGGAAGCGGTCGAGGCCGCGCAGCACCTTGCCGGCCTCGACCGCCCGTGACGGAAGGTCGATGTACTCCGGCCGGTCCGTCTCGTACAACCGGTCCCACCACGGCGCGTCGGGCCCTCCCCGTGGCATGTGCGCACCCACTCGCTCCGGCTCCCTTTCCTCAAGAACAACGCCGACACGCCCCTGTCCGGGCGACTGGGCCATCTCAGCGTCGCGGCCGGTGCGGTGGGCGGGCCTCCGGCGCGGTTCACCCGAACGGGCCCGGCTGCGCCGCTCACGCGGTCGAGGGGCGACCGGCAGTCCTGGACCTTTCGGGCCGCCCTACCGTCCCCTGCGGTAGCGGCGCAGCACCCACAGCGGCAGGGCGAACCAGCACAGCAGGAACCAGAGGAACAGCCCGGCCACCACCCAGGGGACCGCCGTCCCGCGCAGCGCGACGCGCAGGATGAGCAGCAGGGCCGAGGTGACCGTCGCCAGGAGCAGCACGATGCCGACGAGGGTCAGCCGGGAGACCCACACGACCGTCTCCGGCTTGATCCGCCGCCCGGTCACGATCCGGTGGAAGGTCACCGGGCCGATGAGCGCGCCGGTGGTCGCCGCGCCGAGCACCACCGTGACGACGTAGATCATCCGGTCGGTCTCGGTGATGGTGGTGAAGCGCGGCGCGAAGACCACGGTCAGCAGGAAGCCGAAGAGGATCTGCACGCCCATCTGGGCGACGCGCACTTCCTGGATCAGCTCGTTCCACCGGCGGTCGGCGCGCTCCTCCGGGGACTCGTGGCGGCCCGTGTCCGCCCCCTCGCCCCGCCCGGGGGCGCCGTGCTCGGGGGACCTGGGCATGCCCGGCGAGTACCCCGCGCTCCCCGGGGCATGCGTCAGCAGTCGCGGACGGCAGCGGGCCGCCGCGGCGGTCGATACCGCGGGAAGTGGTCACCATGTTGCCGTTGCCGCTGGTCCTGATCCTCGCGGTCGTCCTGTTCGGGGCGGGCTTCGCGCTGGAGGTGCTGTGGTGGGCCGCGCTGGTCGTGCTGGTCGTGCTGGTCGTCCGGCTGCCCGGCTTTCCGGTGCGGTCCGGCGGGGGGCGCCGGTACCGCTGATAGCCGGCCGACTCAGGCCCGTACGTCGGCGACCGCCACCGGCCGTCCGGTGCGGCGGGAGAGGTCGCACGCCTCGGCGACGTACAGGGCTTCCAGGGCCTCGGCCGGGGGGCAGGGGTTCTCCCGGTGGCCGGCGGCGAGCTCGGTGAAGGCCGTGAGTTCGGCGATGTAGGCGTCGTGGAAGCGCTCCATGAAGGTGGCGTACGGGGTGGTCCGGCGCCAGGACAGTGCCCGTTCGGCGGTCGGCATCGGGGCGCGGTCGTCGAGGCCGACGAAGCGGGCGCCCTCGGAGCCGCAGATCTCCAGGCGGACGTCGTGGCCGGCGCCGTTGTAGCGGGTGGCGGTGACGGTGGCGAGCGTGTCGTCGTCGAAGCGCAGGAGGGCGGCGCAGGTGTCGACGTCGCCGCCCTCGGTGAAGAAGGGCGCGCCGCGGTTGGCGCCCTGGGCGTAGACGGAGACGACCTCGCGGCCGGTGAGCCAGCGCATGATGTCGAAGTCGTGGATGGAGCAGTCGCGGAAGAGGCCGCCGGAGGTGGGGATGAAGGCCGGGGGCGGGGGTGTGACGTCGCCGGTGCAGGCGCGCAGGGTGTGGATCCAGCCGAGTTCGCCGGAGCGGAGGGCGTCGCGGGCGGTGGTGTAGCCGGCGTCGAAGCGGCGCTGGAAGCCGATCTGCACGGGGACGGGGCCGCGGCCGGCGCGTTCGACGACGCCGAGGGTGCCGGGGACGTCGAGGGCGACGGGTTTCTCGCAGAAGACGGGGACGCCGTGGTCGAGGGCCTGGTGGATGAGCTCGGCGTGGGCGCTGGTGGCGGCGGTGACGACGACGCCGTCGAGGCCGGCCGCGTACATCTCGTCGATGCCGGCGGCGGCGTCGAGGCCGAGTTTTCCGGCGAGTTGAGCGGCGCGTTCGGCGTCGAGGTCGGCGACGACGACGGTGTCGACGCCGGGGACGGTGCTGAGGGTTTCGGCGTGGAAGGCGCCGATGCGGCCGGTGCCGATGAGGCCGATCTTCATGGGAGCTCTCTTTCGGTTGGGGGCTCAGTCGGCGGTCGCGGCCTTGCGCAGTTCGTGCTCCAGGTCCTCGAGCGCCATGCCCTTGGTCTCGGGGGCCCAGCGCTTGCAGAAGCCGAAGGACAGGACGCACGCCACGGCGAAGAGCCAGAAGGTCACGCTGGCCCCGGCGGCGTCGAGCAGGACGGGGAAGAGCAGGGCGACGGCGAAGTTGACCATCCACATGACGAACACGGCGGTGCCCATGGCCAGTCCGCGGACCTTCAGCGGGAACATCTCGGCGAGCAGCAGCCAGACGCCGGTGTTGAGGGTGGCCTGCATGAACGCCATGTAGAGGACCATCAGTCCGAGGACGAGGACGCTGACGGCGGTGGAGTGCGGCAGGCGGAAGGCGGCGCCGAGGGCGACCAGGGAGACGGCCATGCCGGTGAGGCCGCCCATGAGCATGGGGCGTCTGCCGAGCCGGTCGATGAGCGTCATGCCGATCGCGGTGGCGATGACGGAGATCGCGCCGACGGCGATGGTGGCGGTGATGGCGGCGTTGGTGCCCAGGCCGGTGGATTCCAGGATCTTGGGCGCGAAGTAGATGACGGCGTTGACGCCGGTGATCTGCTGGACGACGGCGAGGCCGACGCCTATGAGGAGGATGCGGCGGATCCAGGGGGTGCGCAGTTCCTGCCAGGCGCCCTGCCGGGCGCCGGCCTCCAGGGCGCGGGCGTGTTCGATGCGTCCGAGCTCGGCCTCGACCTCGTCGGCGGGCAGGGTGCGGCGCAGGACGCGCCCGGCCTCGTCGGCGCGGCCCCTGCTGATGTACCAGCGCGGGGTGTCGGGCAGGAAGAACATGCCGATGAACAGCGCGACGGCGGGCAGGGCGGCGAGGCCCAGCATCCAGCGCCAGGCTTCCCACCGGGCGAGGATCGCGTTGACGACGTAGGCGAGCAGCTGGCCGCTGACGATCATCAGGGAGTTGAAGGAGACGAGCCGGCCGCGGATGTGCGGCGGGGCGATCTCCGAGAGGTACAGCGGGGTGATGACGGAGGCGCTGCCGACGGCCAGGCCGAGGACGAAGCGCGCGGCGACCATGAGGGGGACGGTGGGCGCGACGGCCACGGCGACGGCGCCGCCGATGAAGACGGCGCCGGCCCACAGGAGGGCTTTCTTGCGGCCGAGGGTGTCGGCGGCGCGGCCGCCGGCGAGGGAGCCGAAGGCGGCGCCGATCAGGAGGGCGCTGGTGATGACGCCCTCGCCGAGGGAGGTGAGGCCGAAGTGCTCCTCCATGAAGGGCAGGGCGCCGGAGACGACTCCGGTGTCGTAGCCGAAGAGGGCGCCGCCGATGGCCGCGACGGCGGCGATGGCGACGATGAAGCGTCCGGCGTTGCGGGGAGCGGGAGTCGGGGCGGTGGGGGGACGGTCTGCGGACGGCGGTTCGAGGGCGACGTTCATCGGGGGGTGGCGCCTTTCGGATCGGCCTTTCGGGGGGAGGACGCGGGGTGTACGGGCCCGGGTCAGCCGTACAGGCCCGGCCGGCCGGCCAGTTCGACGGTCGCGCGGGCGCCGGTGGCCTGGGCGCGGACGCCCGCCTCGCAGGCGGCGGCCGCCGCGTAGCCGTCCCAGCAGCTGGGTCCCTCGACCTCGCCGCGGCGGGTGGCGTCCACCCAGCGCTGCACCTGCCGGTCGTAGGCGTCGGCGAAGCGCTCGACGTAGCCGGGGGTGATGGCGCCGCCCCAGCGGCCGCCGGCGTTGACGACCAGGCCGTGGTCGTCGCCAGTGCGGGCGGTGCCGTGTTCGCCGACGGCCTCGCAGGCGACCTGGTAGCCGAAGCCGCAGTTCTGGAAGAGCTCGGTGTCGCAGATCTGTCCGGCCGCGGTCTCGAAGAGGACGAGCTGGGGGTCGCTCAGGCCCTCGGGGGCGCCGCCCGCGGGGGTGGGGCGCAGCACGTGCACGGCGGTGATCTCCTCGCCGAGGAGCCAGCGGGTGACGTCGATCTCGTGGACGACGGAGTCGTTGATGAGCATCGCGTCGGTGAAGCCGGGCGGGGTGGCGGCGTTGCGGTGCTTGTGGTGGAGCATCAGGGTGCGGCCGTGGGCGCCGGAGTCGAGGAGTTGCTTGAGCTGGAGGTAGCCGCTGTCGTAGCGGCGCATGAAGCCGACCTGGACGAGGCGGTGGCCGAGCCGGGCCTCGGCCTCCATGACGCGCAGGGCGGAGGCGGCGTCGGGGGTCAGGGGCTTCTCGCACAGGACGGGCAGGCCGCGCTCGAAGGCGGCCGTGAGGGCTGCCTCGTGGGCGGGTCCGGGGGAGGCGATCAGTACGGCGTCGACGGCGGGGTCGGCCATGGCGGCGGCCGGGTCGGTGTAGGGGGTGCAGCCGCCGATGCCGTGGGCGGCGTGCGCGGCACGGTCGGCGTCGATGTCGGCGACGGCGGCCACGCGGGCGCCGTTGGTGACGGTGTCGATGCGGCGGATGTGGTCGGCGCCCATGCGTCCGGTGCCGATGACGGCGATGCCGAGGGGGGTGTCGGTGCTCATGCGGGTGTGCCCGGCTCCTTGGTCTGAGGGATCGGTGAGGGGTGGTCAGGCGCCGCAGGAGCGCAGGAAGCGCCGGGTGCGCCGGGCGATGGGCAGGGGCTGGTCGGGCGGGCAGGGGTACATGTCCTGCTCGACGATGGCGAAGAGGTCGACGCCGAGGGCCTGGGCGGCTTCGAGGACGGGCGGCAGGGCGGGGACGCCGAGCGGGGGTTCGCACATGACGCCCTGGCGGACGGCGGGGCCGAAGGGGGTGCCCTTGTCGGCGACGTCGGCGAGGATCGCGGGGTCCACCTGCTTGAGGTGGAGGTAGCCGATGCGTTCGCCGTAGGTCTTGATGAGCTTGACGCTGTCGCCGCCGCAGTAGGCGTAGTGCCCGGTGTCCAGGCAGAGGTTGACGAGGTCGGCGTCGGTGGAGTCGAGGAAGCGCTCGACGTGTTCCTCGGTGTCGATGTGGGTGTCGGCGTGCGGGTGGACGACGATGTCGAGCCCGAACTCCTCGCGGACGCGGTGGGCGAGGAGTTCGGTGCCGGTGGTGAGGTGCTTCCACTGCTCGTGGGTGAGCTCGCTGGGTTCGATGAGCTCGGCGGTCTTGTCATCCCGCCAGAAGGAGGGGATGACGACGAGGTGCTTGGCGCCCATGTCCCGGGTGAGGGTGGCGACTTCGGTGACGTGGGCCCAGGTCCGGTCCCAGGCGGCGGGGCCGTGGTGCATCGAGGTGAAGATGGTGCCCGCGGAGACCTTGAGGTCGCGGCGGGCGGTCTCGTCGCGGAGGACGGCGGGGTCGGTGGGCAGGTAGCCGTACGGGCCGAGTTCGATCCACGCGTAGCCGGCCTCGGAGACCTCGTCGAGGAAGCGCTGCCAGGGAACCTGCTGCTCGTCGTCGGGGAACCACACCCCCCAGGAGTCGGGGGCCGAACCGACGCGGATGCGGTCCAATACGGGCGAAGCGGCGCTGGATGCGGACATGCTGCGGCTCTCCTCTCGCCGGTCGGCGGTGACCGGGAGGCGCTGATGGGTTGCGGGGCACAGCCTCCATGGCGGTCAAGTGAGTGTCAAGACTTCGTCCTGACATACGGACTTAAGGACTTTGCAACCGCGAGGCCACACAAGGGTTCGACCAGCATCCGCGCAGCATCACGTCAATATGTAAGGACAAAGTGTTGACAGGGCTTGATCCGCCCGGTTAGACCTGTGGGCAGAGCCAACGGGCCGCACCGGCCCGAACCGAAAGGGCGCACATGACCGATCCGTACGACCTGATCACCATGGGCCGCATCGGAGTGGACATCTATCCACTGCAGACCGGCGTCCCGCTGGCCCGGGTGGAGACCTTCGGGAAGTTCCTGGGCGGCTCGGCCACCAACGTGGCCGTCGCCGCCGCGCGGCTCGGCCGCCGCACCGCCGTCATCAGCCGCACCGGCCGGGACCCCTTCGGCGACTACATCCACCAGGCGCTGCGCGACTTCGGCGTGGACGACCGCTGGGTGACCCCCGTCGAGCGGTACCCGACGCCCGTCACCTTCTGCGAGATCTTTCCGCCGGACGACTTCCCGCTGTACTTCTACCGCCGGCCCAAGGCCCCCGACCTGGTCATCCGCCCCGAGGAGCTGGACCAGGAGGCCGTCCGGGCCGCCCGGGTCTTCTGGATGACCGGCACGGGCCTGTGCGAGGAGCCCAGCCGGGCCGCGACCCTGGCCGCCCTGGAGGCCCGCGGCAAGTCCGGCACCACCGTCTTCGACCTGGACTGGCGGCCCATGTTCTGGGGCGGCGAGGGCGGCGCCTCCGGCGACGGCGGCGCCACCGGCCCCCACGCCATGGCCAAGGCCCGGCCGTACTACGAGGCCGCGCTCGCCCACGCCACCGTCGCCGTCGGCAACGTCGACGAGGCCGAGGTCGCCACCGGCCTGCGCGACCCGGAGGACTGCGCCCGGGCCCTGCTGGACATGGGCGTCGAGCTGGCCGTCATCAAGCAGGGCCCCAAGGGCGTCCTCGCCGTGCACCGCGACGGCCGCGTCGCCGAGGTGCCGCCCACGCCCGTCGAGGTCGTCAACGGCCTGGGCGCCGGCGACGCCTTCGGCGGATCGCTGTGCCACGGCCTGCTGGCCGGCTGGGACCTGGAGACGGTGATGCGGTACGCCAACGCCGCCGGCGCCATCGTCGCCTCCCGCCTGGCCTGCTCCTCCGCCATGCCCACGGCCGCCGAGGTCGAGGCGTTCCTCGCGCGGCGGGCCGGCGCCCGCCCCTGACACCCCGCACTTCGAGCCCCACGCACTGCGAAGCCCCACGCGCTTCGAGAAGGTGAGTCACCCCTTGACCACTCGGATCTCCGACATCCCGGCGCTGCGGGCCCGGCACCCCGAAGCCGTCGCGGAGGCCGCCGCCCGCCGCACCCGCCGCCCCCTCCTCGGCGACAGCGGCCGGCTGATGATCGTCGCCGCCGACCACCCGGCCCGCGGCGCGCTCTCGGTCGGCGACCGCGCACTCGCCATGGCCAACCGCGCCGACCTGCTGGAGCGGCTGTGCCTGGCGCTGTCCCGCCCCGGCGTGGACGGCGTGCTGGCCACCGCCGATATCCTCGAGGACCTGCTGCTGCTCGGCGCCCTCGAGAACAAGGTCGTCATGGGGTCGCTCAACCGCGGCGGCATCGCCGGGGCCTCCTTCGAGATGGACGACCGCTTCACCGGCCACCGCCCGCAGGACCTCGCCCGGCTCCGCTTCGACGCCGGCAAACTCCTGCTGCGCATCGACTACGCCGACCCCGGCTCGGTGGAGACCCTGGAGTCCGCCGCCCGCGCGGTCGACGCCATGGCCGATCTGCGGCTGCCCGTCTTCGTCGAGCCCTTCCTCTCCCGGCGCGTCGACGGCCGGGTCCGCAACGACCTGGGCGCCGAGGCCGTGACCACCTCCGTGGCCATCGCCTCCGGCCTCGGCGGCACCTCCGCCTACACCTGGCTCAAGCTGCCGGTCACCGAGGACCCGGACGACATGGCGCGCGTCTGCGAGACGTCCACGCTGCCGACCGTGCTGCTCGGCGGGGAAGTCTCCCGGGACCAGGACAAGACGTACGAGAAGTGGCGCAAGGCCCTGCACCTGCCGACCGTGCAGGGGCTGGTCGTCGGCCGCTCGCTGCTCTACCCCGGCGACGGGGACGTGGCGAAGGCCGTGGACACCGCCGTCGGACTGCTGTGAAGCGAGCGTTGTGAAGAGAGTGCTGTGAAGCGAGGGAGACCGGACACCATGAACTTCCGCGGGTTCCACCTCAGGGCCGGGCAGGCCGGCGACGGCCCCTACGCCCTGGACATCACGCCGGAGAAGGCCGGCTGGGGGCACTCCTCCCTCCGCGTCCTCGAACTGCCGCCCGGCGGCGGCCACTCCTTCTCCACCGGTGACAGCGAATGGATCGTGCTGCCGCTGTCCGGCGGCTGCACGGTCACCACCGCGAACGGTGAACGCTTCGAACTGGCCGGGCGCAAGGGCGTGTTCGACGCGGTCACCGACTTCGCCTACGTACCGCGCGACGAGGAGGTCCGCGTCTCCAGCACCGGCGGCGGACGCTTCGCCCTCACCGGCGCCCGGTGCCGGCGCCGCCTGCCCGCCCGCTACGGGCCCGCCTCCGCCGTCCCCGTCGAGCTGCGCGGCGCCGGGTCCTGCTCCCGCCAGGTCAACAACTTCGCGGCGGCCGGGTCGTTCGAGTGCGACAGGCTCATCGCCGTCGAGGTACTCACCCCCGGCGGCAACTGGTCCTCCTACCCGCCGCACAAGCACGACGAGTGCCGCCCCGGCGAGGAGAGCGAACTGGAGGAGATCTACTACTTCGAGATCGCCGAGGCCGCCGGACGGCCGGGCCTCGGATACCAGCGCGTCACCCCCTCCGGCCACGGACGCGGCACGGACGTCCTCGCCGAGGTCCGCGGCGGCGACGCGGTGCTCATCCCCGACGGCTGGCACGGCCCGTCCATCGCCGCCCCCGGCCACGACATGTACTACCTCAACGTCATGGCCGGCCCCGGCGAGGCCCGCGAGTGGCTGATCTGCGACCACCCCGACCACGGATGGATCCGCTCCACCTGGCCGGACCAGCGCGTCGATCCCCGTCTTCCCCTCTACACCGCCCCCGCAGGAGCAGCCCGATGACCGCTTCCCCGACCCGCCGCCTGACCGTCGCCCAGGCCCTGGTCGAGTTCCTCGCCCACCAGTACACCGAACGCGACGGGCGGCGCCGCCGGCTGGTCGGCGCCTGCTGGGGCATCTTCGGGCACGGCAACGTCGCCGGCATCGGGCAGGCCCTGCTGGAGTCGGGCCCCGGCGCGATGCCCTACCTCCAGGGCCGCAACGAGCAGGCCATGGTGCACGCCGCCGTCGGCTACGCGCGGCAGAACGACCGGCTCGCCGCCCAGGCGGTGACCACCTCCATCGGCCCGGGCGCCACCAACCTGGTCACCGGCGCCGCCCTCGCCACCATCAACCGGCTGCCGGTGCTGCTGCTGCCCGGCGACGTCTTCGCCACCCGCCCCGCCGACCCCGTCCTGCAACAGCTCGAAGTCCCGTACGCCGGGGACGTGTCCGTCAACGACTGCCTGCGCCCCGTCTCCCGGTACTTCGACCGGATCACCCGCCCCGAGGCCCTGATCCCCGCCGCCCTCCAGGCGATGCGTGTCCTCGCCGACCCGGTCGAGACCGGCGCCGTCACCCTCGCCCTGCCCCAGGACGTGCAGGCCGAGGCGTACGACTGGCCGGAGGAGTTCTTCGCCGACCGCGTCTGGCACGTGCGCCGCCCCTCCCCCGACGCCGACGCGCTCGCCGAGGCCGTACGGGCCGTGCGCGCCGCCGGGCGCCCCCTGATCGTCGCGGGCGGCGGCGTCCACCACAGCGAGGCCGAGGAGGCGCTGCGCGCCCTCGTCGACGCCACCGGCATCCCCGTCGCCTCCACCCAGGCGGGCAAGGGCTCGCTGCGCCACGACCACCCGGCGGACGTCGGCGGCATCGGCCACACCGGCACCGCCGTCGCCGACGACCTGGCGCGCACGGCCGACCTCGTCATCGGCGTCGGCACCCGCTACAGCGACTTCACCACCGCCTCCACCACGCTCTTCGCCGCGCCCGGGGTCCGCTTCCTCAACCTCAACATCGCCTCCTTCGACGGCCACAAGCTGGGCGCCCTGCCGCTGGTCGCCGACGCCCGCGCGGGCCTGGAGGCGCTGACCGCCGCCCTCGCCGGGCACCGGGTGGGCGCGGAGTACGAGGCCGAGTACCGCGCGGGCAAGGCCCGTTGGGAGGCGCTGGTGGACGCGGCCTTCGCGGCCGGCGACGACTCCGTACCGCCGTCCCAGACCCAGGTGCTCGGCGCGCTCGACGCGGTCGTCGGCGACGAGGACGTCGTCATCAACGCGGCCGGTTCGCTCCCCGGCGACCTGCACAAGCTGTGGCGGGCCCGCTCCCGGCGCCAGTACCACCTGGAGTACGGCTACTCCTGCATGGGCTACGAGATCCCGGCCGCCATCGGCGTGCGCCTGGCGGCGCCGGACCGCCCGGTGTGGGCGCTGGTCGGCGACGGCACGTACCTGATGATGCCCACCGAGCTCGTCACCGCCGTCCAGGAGGGCGTCAACATCAACGTGGTGCTCGTGCAGAACCACGGCTACGCCTCCATCGGTGGGCTGTCGGCCGAGACGGGCGGCGAACGCTTCGGCACCGCCTACCGCTTCCGGGAGGAGGACGGGACGTACACCGGCGCCCCGCTCCCGGTCGACCTCGCGGCCAACGCCGCCTCGCTCGGGATGACCGTCCTGCGCGCCCGCACGGTCGGCGAACTGCGCGCGGCCCTGGCCGAGGCGCGCGCCTCCGACCGGCCCACCTGCGTGTATGTCGAGACCGACACCGCCGCTTCGGCGCAGGGGGCGCCCGGCGCCCAGGCCTGGTGGGACGTTCCGGTGGCCGAGACCGCCACCCGCCCGGCGGCGGTGCGGGCGCGCGCCGCCTACGAGCGGGAGGTCGCCGCCCGCCGCCACCACCTCTGACCTTCCGATCGCTCCACCGAGAAAGGCCCCGCACGCACCATGAAGACCATCAACCACTGGATAGGCGGCAAGCCCGTCGAAGGCGTCTCCGGGAACCACGGCCCGGTGACCGACCCCGCCACCGGCGTCCAGGAGAAGCAGGTCGCCCTCGCCTCCGTCGAGGAGGTGGACGCGGCGGTGGCCGCCGCCAAGGACGCCCACGCGGCCTGGGGCACGTCCTCGCTGGCCAAGCGGACGGGCATTCTGTTCGCGTACCGTGCCCTGCTGGACGCGAACCGCGAACAGATCGCCCGTCTGATCACCGCCGAGCACGAACTCGCCTGCGGCATCACGGAGAAGCTCAAGGGCGAGCTGTCCACCCAGGTCTCCAACCGGGTGGACGTGGCCGCGATCCGGCAGCCGCTCGGCGTCGTGGCGGGCATCACGCCGTTCAACTTCCCCGCGATGGTGCCGCTGTGGATGTTCCCGCTGGCCATCGCGTGCGGCAACACGTTCGTCCTCAAGCCCAGCGAGAAGGACCCCTCCGCCGCGGTGCTCCTCGCGGAACTCGCCGCGGAGGCGGGGCTTCCGGACGGCGTCTTCAACGTCGTCCACGGCGACAAGGCGGCCGTGGACCGGCTGTTGGAGCACCCGGACGTCGCGGCCGTCTCCTTCGTGGGCTCGACGCCCGTCGCCCGGTACATCCACGCCACCGCCTCGGCGCACGGCAAGCGCGTCCAGGCGCTCGGCGGCGCCAAGAACCACATGCTCGTCCTGCCCGACGCGGACCTGGACGCGGCGGCGGACGCGGCGGTGTCGGCGGCGTACGGGTCCGCGGGCGAGCGGTGCATGGCCGTGTCGGCGGTCGTCGCGGTCGGCGACACGGGCGACGAGCTCGTCGCGAGGATCCGGGACCGGGCCGAGAAGGTCAAGATCGGGCCGGGCGACGATCCGGCGTCCGAGATGGGCCCGCTGATCACGGCGGCCCATCGCGACAAGGTCGCCTCGTACGTGGCGGGCGCGGCGGCGCAGGGGGCGGAGGTCGTCCTCGACGGGACCGGCTTCACGGTCGAGGGCCACGAGAACGGGCACTGGATCGGTCTGTCCCTGCTGGACAAGGTCCCCGTGGACGCGGACGCCTACCGCGACGAGATCTTCGGGCCGGTGCTGTGCGTGCTGCGCGCCGGGACGTACGAGGAGGGCGTGGCCCTCATCAACGCGTCGCCCTGGGGGAACGGGACGGCCGTCTTCACGCGCGACGGGGGCGCGGCGCGCCGCTTCCAACTGGAGGTGCAGGCGGGGATGGTGGGGGTGAACGTGCCGATTCCGGTGCCGGTGGGGTACCACTCGTTCGGTGGCTGGAAGGACTCTCTCTTCGGCGACCACCACATTTACGGGAACGACGGCGTTCACTTCTACACGCGGGGCAAGGTGGTGACCACGCGGTGGCCGGATCCGGAGGACGGGGGAGTGGATCTGGGGTTCCCCAGCCACCGGTAGGCGGGTGGGGGGGAGGGTGCCCCCTCTGGGGGAGGGCCAGGGGCACCCTCAACCCCCACCCTCACCCCTCACCGACAACGAACTCCCGCACCCACTCCCCCGACACCGCCCCCGCGACCCCCACCGCATCCCCCGCCCCCACATCCCGCACGTGGTACCCCTCCTCGCCCGCCGCGACCGCCGCCGTCGCCGTCACCAGCCCCGCCCGTCGCGAGAACGGCGTGTCCGTGAACGTCCACGCCAGCACCGACGCCCGATCGAGGACGGCCGTCTCGCCGCTCAGCGCTCCCGAGCGCACCACCAGCCAGCGCCCCCGCACCGCGTGCCCGAGCGCCCGGTACGCCGCGCCGGCCAGCGCGTACGCCACCGGCACGGAGACCAGCAGCCACCCCGCCGCACACCACAGCAACACCGGTGTCAGCAGCACCCCGAGGACGCCCAGCGCCACCGTCACCGGCACGACGCCCCACACCACCAGCCGCACGACGCGACGACGGCGTGCCACCGCCGGGTGGGCCCGCAGCCCGGCCACGTCCACGGCCTCGCCCAGCACGCCCGTGCACACCCGCACCGCCTCCGACCGGGGGGCCGGGGGCAGGAGCACGCTGCGCCTGAGGTTCTCCTCGCGGTTGCCGAGGCCGCTCGTGACGGCCCGTACCGTCGCGCCGCCGCCGTACCGCAGCAGCAGCGGCTCGCGCAGGACGACGCCGCGCAGCCGGGCCCGTTCGATCGATACCGAGCGGGTCGTGAGGAGGCCGCGCCGGACGCGCAGGGTCGCGTCGTCGGTCCATTCCAGGCGGTACCGCCACCAGTTCTCCGCGTAGAGGGCGACCGCGCCGGTCACGCCGAGCAGGGTGACGATCAGCAGTCCCACGGGGATCGTCAGCCACAGCGCGCTCCTGCCGAACGCGTCGAAGGCCCGGCGCACGAGCCCCAGGCGCCACGGTTCGATCCCCATCCCGTCGAGCGCCCGCCACACCGCCCCCGCGCTCACCAGGACGCCACCGAACACCCAGAAGGTGAGCGGCGCGTAGCGCAGCCAGCGCGGGTCGGCGGTGGAGAGGACGGGCTCGGCGGCGTCCACGGAGCCCGCGCGGGCGAGGAGTTCGCGGCGCAGCCGTTCGGCGCCGGGCCGGCCGAGGGCCTCCAGTTTCAGCTCGCCGCTGTGCCCGCCGGTGCCGGCGCGCAGGACGACCAGGCCCAGGAGGCGCTGGACGGGGTTGGCGGTGAGGTCGACGTTGCGGACGCGGTGCAGGGGGACGGCGCGGACCCGCCGGGTGAACAGGCCCGTGCGCAGCTCGATCGCGTCGGCGGTGACGCGGTAGCGGGTGAGGCGCCAAGTGAGCGTCCCCGCGCCGGTGATGACCGCGAAGACGGTGGTGATGATCGCGAGCGTGATCCAGGCCCGGGCGTCCAGGCGTCCGCCGGTGGCGAGCGCGGTGAGGGCGAGCGAGCCGAGCGGCGCGCCGAGCCAGGCGCAGTGGGCGAGCGGGGTGCGGGCGTCGAGGCGGCGCCAACCGGCCGCGTGCCGGGGCTCGTTCATGCGGCGTCCTCCCGTACGAAGCGGGCGGCCTCGGCGACGCGCTCGGCCATGGCCCGCGCGTCCTCCTCCGCGAGCCCGGCGATCTTCACGGCGCCGGCCGTGGAGGCCGTGGTGACGGTGACGGTGGCGAGTCCGTACCGCCGCTGGAGCGGGCCGATCTCCGTGTCCACGGTCTGCACCCGCGACAGCGGCGCGATGCGGCGCCGCTGGAGGAACCAGCCGCTCGCGGTGTAGACGGCGGACGCGCCGACCTCCCAGGCGTGGACGCGGAAGCGCCAGGCGGGCATGGCCAGTTGGTAGAAGAGCGCGGGCGCGACCAGGACGGCCAGGGTCAGCGGGGCGAGCCAGGGCAGGGCGCCGGGGAAGAACAGCGCGGACGGCACCAGCAGGGCCGCCGCCGTGAGCAGCAGCGGGCCGGTGACGGTGAGCAGCGCCTGGACGGCCCACCAGCGGCGGGCGCGGGGATCGACGCGGTGGCGCGGTGGCCGCAGTCGGATCTGGGTGCCGGTCATCGCGTGGGTACCCCCCGGTTCTTTTCAAGTCGATCGTATTGGGTTCTGCTCCGGAGGTAGGGTATGGCAATACGCTCGACTTGGAAAACCTTGGAAGACGGGGAGGTGGCGGCCGCGATGCCCAAGCGCGTGGACCACGAGGAGAGACGCCGCCTGATCGCCGAGGCGCTGTGGCGCATCGCCAGCACCCGCGGCCTGGAGGGCGCGAGCCTGCGGGACGTGGCCGCCGAGGCCGGCATCTCGCTCGGCCAGCTGCAGCACTACTTCGCCGGCAAGGACGAGATGTTCGTCTTCGCCCTGGAGTACATCAGCAGCCTCGGTGAGCAGCGCATCCGCCGCCGCATCACCGAGCTGACCGACAGTCCCACCCCGCGCACGGTCCTGCGCGAGTGCGCCGCCGGAATGCTGCCGCTGGACGACGAGACCCGCACCGGACTCCTGGTCGGCATCGCCTACTTCATCCGCGCCCTGGCCGACGAGCGGCTGCGCCGCCACGCGCAGGAGGGGCAGACGGCGCTGCGCGCCTTCTTCGCCGACCAGTTCCGGCAGGCCGCCGGGAACGGCGACGCGGCGCCCGGGCTCGACCCCGGCACCGAGGCGATGCTGCTGATCGCGCTCACGGACGGGCTGACCAGCTCCGTCCTGCTGGACGTGATCACGCCCAAGGAGGCGATGGAACTGGTGGACCGGCACCTGGACCGGCTGTTCGCCGGCTGACCGCCGATCAGGCCGGCACCTGGGCCGCTGTTCACCGGCTGACGCCGGATCAGGTCCGGCGCGCCGCCCGGTTGCGTCCGCCCGGCCCCGGCGACAGCGCCTCCGCCAGCTCGTCGAGCGCGTCCACCAGCAGCTCCGCGCCGCGCACCGCCACGCCGCGGTCGCCCTCGGCCGCGTACCAGCCGTCGACCGCCGCGCGCGGGCCCGGCCAGGCCAGGGCCCGCCGCTCCCGCACCGCGGCCACCGCGTCCGGCAGGGCCTCGCGCAGGGCGGCGGCGAACGTCCCGGCGTGCGGGGAGGGCGGGGCGTCCCGGTCCGGAACGTGCGCCTCCATCAGCATCGTCACCCGGCCCATCGTGGCCAGCGCCGCGTCCGCCGCGCGCTCGGCGGTACGGGAGATGCCCCGGTGGCGCACGGGCTCCTTGAGGGCGCGCTCCGCCGTCTCCTCCCAGGCGGCCCGCGCCGCGCGGGAGTCGAGCAGGGCGTCGCGCAGCCGGCGCGTGCGGTGGTCGGCGGGGCGGGCGTACGCGTCGAGGACGGCGAGGCAGTACGCGCCGTTGGCGTCCAGCCAGTCGGCGAGCCGGTCGCGCAGCCGCGCGGTCTCCCAGATCGGGAACACCGCGTACGCGGCCATCGCCAGCAGCCCGCCCAGCAGCGTCAGCGCCACCCTGGCCTGCACGGTCTGCGACCAGCCCTCGCCGACGATCCCCAGCAGGAAGACGACGTACGCGCCGATGCACGCGGAGGCCACGATGTAGCCGGTGCCCATGAGCAGGTACAGCAGGCCGACGCAGACCACCGCCAGTGCCGCGCAGATGTACGGGTCCGGGTGCAGCAGCGCGGCGAGGCCGGCGCCCAGGAGCACGCCGATGAGCGTGCCGACGAACCGGGCGACCCCGCGCGAGTACGTCTGCCCGAAGTCCGGGCGCATGATCATCACCGAGGCCATGGGCGCCCAGTAGCCGTGGCCCAGCGGCAGCGCGGCGCCCAGCACGTACCCGACGGACGCCACGACCGCGACGCGCACGGCGTGCCGGCCGACCGGGGACGACCACCTCGCCTCGCGCCGGACCGCCCGCAGGGCGACCGGGACGAGCCGGGGGACGCTGGGCCGCAGCAGGTGGCGGTGCTCGCCGGCCCGGCGGGCCGTCCGCACCGGCTTGTCGCTCTGGTCGACCACGTCGCCCAGCAGCGCGATCAGCCGGTACGCGGAGCGGCGCGCCGCTCCGGAGAGCACCGGCCCCTCCTCGGGCACCTGGAGCACGGCCAGCGCCTCGGGCGACAGCCGGACGGGACGGCCCCAGCGGATCGAGCGGGCGACGGAGTCCAGCACGCTCGCCGCCGCCCCCAGCAGGTCGCGGGCCCGGTCGCGCTCCGGCCCCTCGGCGGGCGCCCCGACCACCGGGTCGGCCAGCGCCGCCAGCACCGGCCGCAGCCGCTCGGCCAGCCCGCGCGGCCCGCCGAGCTGGCGGGGGCGGTTGCGGGCCTGACGCGGCGTGAGCTCGGCGGCGCTGCGGGCCTCCATCAGCGGCTGCGGGTCGAAGCGGGCGGTGGGGTCGTGGCGCAGCCGGCGCGCGTAGTCGGCCTCGGCGGCCAGCGCGTCGGCGAGCGCGTCCCGCTGCCGGCCCCAGGGTCTGATCGGGAACAGGACGATCAGCAGCGCCTGCACGACGCCGCCGAAGGCGATCAGCGCGGCGTGCTCGGCCGCGCCGGCGACGGAGGTCGGCAGGGTGACGGTGACCAGCATGACCGCCACGGTCTGCGTGGCCACCAGGCCGGAGACCGGGCCGACGGCCCAGGCCATGCCCGCCAGCAGCGTCCAGACGGCCAGGAGGAGGACGAAGACGACGTGGCTGTACGCGGCGAGGTAGCCGAGGAAGGTGCTGACGGCCAGGCCCACGGCCACGCCGAGGGCCAGCACCGGGCGCGGCCGCCAGCTCCGCTGGAACGTCGCCAGCCCGGCGGCGAACGCGCCGAAGGCGGAGGAGACGGCGAGGGCGGGGGTGCCGAAGCCGAGCATCAGCGCCATGACGAGGGCGATGCCGGTGGCGGCCCGGAGGGTGACGAGGGGTTCGAGGGTGGCCCGCTCGACGGTCAGCCCGGAGCGGGCGGTGTCTTTGAGCGCGCTCAGCCAGGGCATGGGTCTGAGCTTACGTTCCGGATGGTCGGGTTCCGTAAGGGGTTTGCCCGGGGGGTTGCCCCGGTCCCTCCCCCAGAGGGGGGTACCCCCACTTTCACCGTTTCCGCAGGGGCCGCGCCCCTTCGAACCCGCGGTGCGGGGCCTCCGCGCGGTGGGCGGGGGCTCCGCCCCCTGCACCCCCGCAACCGCGCTCCGCGCGGTTGTCCTCAAACGCCGGACGGGCTGAAATCGTGCCCGGGCGCGCACTCCAGCCCGTCCGGC
The DNA here is from genome assembly GCF_015999245.1 of Streptomyces sp. AV19. GTDB lineage: Bacteria > Actinomycetota > Actinomycetes > Streptomycetales > Streptomycetaceae > Streptomyces. The sequence goes on from NZ_JAEAMR010000003.1 coordinate 351,832, forward strand.
GTCTGAGGACGAGCGGCGGAGCCGCGATGCGGGGTCCGGGGCGGAGCCCCGAAGCGGGGTGCGGGGGCGCAGCCCCGCAAGGGGGGAGCCCCCGCTCACCGCGCGGAGCGCGGTGCCGGGCCGAGGGGCGGAGCCCCGGGAGAAACGGTGAAAGGGCGGGGAGGGGCACACCACACAGCCGCCCGGCCCCACCCCGGCCCCCGCCGAAAGAAACCGGCAAGTTTCTGTTATCCACCCCCGCGCCCCGACGTCTCCAAGACGTCGACCACCATCGTCGGCATCCAACGGAAAGAGGTGCGTAAGGCGTGAGGACCGAGATCGACGCCGCCAGGATCGAGGCGGCGCGGGCCGGGGACACGGCGGCGCAGGACGAACTCGTCGCCGCCTGCCTGCCGCTCGTCTACAACATCGTCGGCCGGGCCCTGGGCGGCCACGCGGACGTGGACGACGTCGTCCAGGAGACGATGCTCCGCGTCGTCAACGGCCTGGGCGACCTCCGCGACCCCGCCGGCTTCCGCTCCTGGCTGGTCGCCATCACCACCAACCAGATACGCACGCACTGGCGCGGGAAGCGCCCCGAGACCCCCGGCGACCAGCCGGCCGAGGTGCCCGACCCGTCGTCCGACTTCGTGGCCGTCACCATCGTCCGGCTCGGCCTGGAGGGCCAGCGCCGGGAGGTCGCCGAGGCGACCCGCTGGCTCGACGACGGGGAGCGCGAGGTCCTCTCGCTGTGGTGGCTGGAGGCCGCCGGCGAGCTGAGCCGCGCCGAGGTCGCGGCCGCGCTCGGCCTCACCCCGCAGCACACCGCCGTCCGCGTCCAGCGCATCAAGGAGCGGCTCGACACCGCCCGCGGCGTCGTCCGCGCCCTCGCCGCCTCCCCGCGCTGCCCCGAACTCGCCGCCCTCGTCGCCCCCTGGGACGGCGTCCCCTCCGCCCTGTGGCGCAAGCGCGTCGCCCGCCACGCGCGCACCTGCGCGGCCTGCGCCGCCGCCGGGTCGGCGCTCGTCCCCGCCGAGGGCCTTCTCGTCGGCCTCGGCCTCGTCCCGGTCACCGGCGCGCTGCTCGGCTGGTGGGGCGGTTCGACGGTGCTGCACACGGAGTCCGTGGCCGCCGCCGCCCCGGCATCCGCATCCACATCCGCACCCGCACCCGCACCCGCACCCGTGCGAGCCGGTCACCGGGCGGCCGGCCGCCGCCGCGCCGCCAGGAGCAACGCCAAGGGCAAGCGGGTCGCCGCCGGCGCCGCCGTCCTCGCCGTCGTGGCCGGCGCGGCCGTCATCGGCGGCTCGGACCTCTTCGGCGGCGACGGCCCCGCCGTGACCGAGCCCCGCACGCAGGCCGCGAGCGACGCCGGCCGGGTGATGCCGCTGGGCGACCGCACGGCGACCCTGTCCGCGTCGCCCAGTGCGAGCAGCCCCTCCGCCTCTCCCGAGGAGAAGAAGGGCGCGAAGGACAAGCCCAAGCCCAAGGCCACCCCCACCCCCTCCGCCAAGGCCACCTCCGCGCGCCCCCGCCCCACCCGCTCCGCGGCCCGGCCCGCCCCGTCCCCCGACCGTCCCCGGCCCACCACCGCGAAGGCGACGCCCCGGCCCGCCGGCGGCGGCTCGCCGGCACAGCAGGTCACCGACCTCGTCAACGCCGAGCGCGCCAAGGCCGGTTGCTCGCCGCTCACCGGCAACGCGCAGCTCGACCAGGCGGCCCAGGCGCACTCCGACGACATGGCGGCCCGCGGCTTCTTCGACCACACCAACCCGGACAGCAAGGGCCCGGGCGACCGCGTCACCGCCGCCGGGTACCGGTGGACGACGTACGGCGAGAACATCGCCTACGGGCAGCAGTCCGCCGCCTCCGTGATGGACGGCTGGATGAAGAGCCCCGGCCACAAGGCCAACATCCTCAACTGCTCCTTCAAGGAGATCGGCGTCGGCGTCAACCACGCCCCGGGCGGCCCGCGCTGGACGCAGGTCTTCGGAGCGCGCTGAGAAGAAACGATCAGTCCGGGGAGGCGATCCGCTCCGGTTGCGGTGGTGAAGGAGTCGCCTAGGGTGACGATGTGAGCCGTCACCGCCCCGCCGGCACCCCGTGATCCGGCCCGTCGAGTGGCTGCTGCGGCAGCCCGACGGGCCGCAGGCGGTGCGCCGTGCCGTATGGGTGGTCCTGGCCGGCTGCCCCGGCTTCTACGTCCTGAACTACGTCCTGCACGAGCAGGCCATGGCGATGTTCGCCGTCTTCGGCGCCCTGCCCCTGGTCCTCTTCTGCAAGCTGCCCGGCCCGCCCCTGCTCCGGGCCCGCACCCTGCTCCTCACCCTCCCCGCCGGCCTGCTCGCCGTCACCGCGGGCACGCTGCTCGCCGCCCACGACTGGGCCGCCGCGCTCGGTCTGTTCGCCGTCGGCTTCGTGGTCTCCTTCCTCGGCGCCGGCGGCCCCCGCCCGACCGCCGTGGCCGCGGCCCTCCAGCTGTACTACGTGCTGCCGTGCTTCCCGCCGTACGTCCCCGGCCAGCTGGGCGACCGGCTGGCGGGCCTCACCATCGGCTTCCTGCTCACCATCGCCGTGGACCTGCTGCTGTGGCGCGACCCGCTCCCCGTCCCGTACCGCACCTTCCTCGCCGACGCGACGGACGCCGTGGCCGGTTACTGCGCGGCCGCCGCCCGCTTGCTCGACGGAGCGGGCGACGGCGATCCGCCCGCCGTCCGCGAGGCCGCGCTGCGGACCGACCGGGCCCTGGAGGCCACCCTCCTCTCCCGCGTCCCGCCCGACTCCCGCCCCGCCTCCGTCTCCCTGCGCGACCGCGGCCTCAACCACACCCGGGCGGCCCTCGGCCACCTCCGCACCCGGCTCGACGGCGTCGCCGTCGACGCCCACGAACCCGACCCCCGCGCCGCCCACCTGCTCCAGCTCTCCGCCGCGGCCCTCCGCCGCACCACCGAGGCCCTGCGCTCCGGCTCCCCGGCCCGCACCGGCCCCGCGGACGAACTCGCCGACGGCACGGTCGCGTTCGACGAGGAGCGGGCGCGCCGCCTCGGTGACGCGCCGTCCCCCGAGCAACTGCGCCAGGACGCCACCGTCCGCGCCGTCGCCGAAGGGGTGCTCGTAGCCCGGCAGTCCGCCCGCATCGCGCTCGGCGACCGCCTCGACCCCCGGCGGCGCCGCCCCACCGGGCCGTTCGCCTACGCCACCGTCCCCTCCGCCGTCTGGTGGTGGCGCCGGCTGTCCGTCCACCTCACCCCGCGCTCCGTCCTCCTGCGCAACGCCCTGCGCATCGCCGTCGCCCTGGCCTGCGCGCGCGTCGTCGCGGGCGAGCTGAGCCTGCCCCACGGCTTCTGGGTGCTGCTCGCCACGCTCAGCCTGATGCGCACCTCCGCCGCCGACACCCGCGCCGCCCTGCTGCCCGCCTTCGCCGGGACCGCCCTCGGCGCCCTGGTCTCCGTCGGCATGCTGGAGGCGGTCGGGGAACGCCCGCCCGTCTACGCGGTGTTGACGCCCTTCGTCTTCCTGCTCGGCTTCAGCTTCGGCACCGTCGCCGGGCCGATGTGGTCGCAGGCGGTCATGACCCTCGCCTTCATGGTCCTCTTCGGACAGGTCTCCTACCCCGGCTGGGACCTGCCCGCGTTCCGCTTCGTCGACATCATCGTCGGCGGCCTCATCGGCGCGGCCGCCGGACTGCTCGCCTGGCCGCGCGGCGCGTACGGCCAACTCCGCGACGACGTCGGCGAGTTCCTCGTCCGCGCCGCCACCGGATGCCGGGCCGTGGCCGAGCGGCTGTGCCACGTCGTCCGCGACGACGGGTCCGACGTGCTGCTCCCGGCCCGCCGCGCCATGCTCCTCGCCCAGGCGACCCACCTGGAGTACACCGGCGAACGGGCCGCCCGGCAGCACCGCTCCACCGACCCGTCCTGGGGTACGTACATGCTCGCCGGGTACGACGTCGTCACCGGCGGCGCCCTGCTCCTGGGCCGCCACCGGAGCGGCGACCACGCCCCGCCCGCGCCGGAGGCCACCGCCGAACTGACCGCGCTGGCCGAGCGGGTGGCGGGGGAGTGCGTCCGCGCCGCGCGGGCGCTGTCCGGCCCCGGGTCGCCCGGTCCGGCCTCCGACCCCAACCCCGCCCGCGCCTCCGGCCCCCTCCGCCTCGCCGACCGCCCGCCCGGCCGCACCCCGGCCGCCGACGTCCTGCTGATGGCCGACGCGGAGGCGTGGCTGACGGCGGTGGCGCGGGACGCGGTGCGGGCGCGGGGCGCGGGTTGACTCTGACATCGGTGTCAGGCTTTACGGTCCACGTCATGAACGCACGATTCGAACGCATCGTCCGTGGCGCCGGCTCCGGATCCGGCCCCGGCCTGCTGCTCGCCCACGGCGCGGGCGGCGGCATCGACGCCAACTACGGCCCGATCCTGGACGGCCTGGCCGCCCACCGCACCGTCGTCGGACCCGACTACCCCGGCGCGGGACGCACCCCGCGCTCCGCCGCTCCCCTCACCCTGGACGGCCTGGCCGACGGCCTCGTCGCCGCCGCCGTCGAGGAGGGCGTCGAGACCTTCGCCGTCAGCGGCTACTCCCTGGGCTCGGCCGTCGCCGTACGCGTCGCGGCCCGGCACCCCGAACGCGTCACCGCCCTCGTCCTCACCGCCGGCTTCGCCCGCCCCAACCCGCGCTTCCGCCTCGCGGCCCGGCTGTGGCGCGCGCTGCTGGCCGAGGACGACGGCCACGAGAAGCTGGCCGCGTACGTCTCGCTGATCGGCATCGGCGCGCCCGCCCTGGACGCCGTCCCCCAGGACGCGCTCGACGCCGCGCTGAAGGAAGCGGCCGCGACGGTTCCGCCGGGGACGGACGACCACGTGGAGCTGTGCGAACGGGTCGACGTGACGGCGGACCTGGCCGGGATCCGGGTGCCCACGCTGGTGATCTCGACGGCATACGACACCCTCGTCACGCCCCACCTCCACCGGGAACTCGCGGACGGCATCCCGGGCGCGGAGTGGGCCGAGCTGGAGAGCGGGCATCTGCCGTTCGCGGAGCGGCCGGGGGAGTGGCTGGAGTTGATCAACAGCTTCCTGAACTGAGGGATTCACGTGACAACAAATCACTTTGTGCCGTACACGCACCTTGGGTGAAGATTGCGCGTCCCCCCGCCTGATCCCGAGGAGAAGAAGCCCCATGCGCATGCGCATACGACGTGCCGGCGCCGTCGCGGCAGCCGCTGCCGTCGTTGTCATCACCCTCGGCGGGTGCGGCTCCGCGAAGACGGAGAAGGTGGCGGAGGCCGTGAAGGGTTCGCCGTCCTCCCCGGCCGGCGGGTTCGACGTCGAGGCGGCCGCGAAGAAGGCCGACCCGGCGCCGTACTCCGCGCAAATGAACGCCGAGACCTACGTCGGCAACCGGCTCGCCATGACGATGACCGGCCGGGCCGACATCAACGTCCCGACGTCCGTGAGGATGCGCATGCGAACGGCCTCGGACGTACCGGCCGACCAGGCCATCGACATGGAGATGATCGGCACGCCCGACGCCACGTACGGTCGCGGGAAGCTCGGCAAGTTCAGCACCGACGGCGGCTGGGCGAAGATGCCGGCGGGCAGCGGCCAGGGGGCGACCCAGGACTTCGCCAAGTACACCCGCATGATGCTCGACCTCGGCCCGTCCGCCCGCAAGGGAGTCGAGCAGCAGGGCGGCGAGCCCGCATACCGCCTCTCGGGCACCCTCACCCAGGACAAGGTCCGCAAGATCGACCCGACCCTCTACAACAACATGCGGTCCAGGAACATGGAGAAGATCGACTGCGACCTGTGGATCAACAAGGCCGGTCGCGTCGTCCGCCTCGAACAGTGGATGGGCATCAAGGGACTCAGCGGTCACAACATCGTGGTCCTCAAGGACTTCGGCGTACCCGTGAAGATCACCGCCCCGCCGGCCTCCGAGATCAAGCCGCTCGGGGGCTGATCTCGCGGGCCCTGCGATGATGGACGGCATGCGTCTCACCGGAACGATCACCCCCGACCGCCCCCTGCTCGTCCTGGCCGTCCAGGAGGAGGCCGCCCACCTCGACACGGACGTCCCCGTGCTCCTCACCGGCATCGGCAAGATCAACGCGGCGGCGTCGCTGGCGACGGTCCTGGCGCGGGGCGACCGCCCGTCCGAGATCATCAACCTGGGCACGGCAGGCGCGCTGTCCTCCGGCTGGATGGGGACGCATGAGATCGCGCAGGTCATCCAGCACGACATCGACACGCCTGTGCTCAAGGCCCTCACGGGCCGTACGTACGGTGACGCGCTGACGGTGAACGACGCGGCGGGCCCGACGCTGGCCACGGGCGACCTGTTCGTCGCGGACGAGGCGGCCCGGGCGCGGCTGGCGGAGCATGCGCAGCTGGTGGACATGGAGGGGTACGCGCTCGTGTCCGTCGCCCGCACGCACGAGGTGCCGATCCGCCTGATCAAGCACGTGAGCGACGAGGCGGGGGCCGGGGCGGGGCAGACGTGGCAGGAGTCGGTGGACGGCTGCGCGAAGGTGCTCGCGGAGTGGGTGCGGGAGGCAGGATTCTGAGGCAGGGCTCTGAGGAAGGGTTCTGAAGCAGGGTGGGCCGGGGGCTCGGCGGGCCGGGTTCGGGGCCGGGGGCTTTTCGGCTGGGGCCTGGGGGTGGGGCGGGGCAGGTGGGCGGTTTACATGGCGGGTGCTTGGCCGTCCACCCCCGTGTCGTCGTTGCGCGCACCGAAAAGACGCCGGCTGCGGAGGGAGGGGTCCGGCCCGTCTGCTGCGTGGCCGGTGGGAATTCCGGTGCTGCTGTGGCGAGTTGAGGGGGCCCAGCCGGACGAAGAGTAGGGGTGGAGCCACGACACGCCGGGAGAGCTGCTGCGGCTTACCCCTCTGGGCTGTTGCCCGGCCTCCGGGCATGCGCCACCCGTCCGTATCGCGGTGTGTGACAGCGGACGGTCCGCCCTTCCTCCTGTAGCTGCCGGTTTTTCCGGCCCGTACAACGACGATACGGGGGTGGGCGGCCAAGTACCCGCCATGCAAACCGCCCACCGTGGCCGCCGCCACGACGGCGCCCGCGCGTTACAACCGGCCGGTGCCGAGGGCGGCGACGAAGTTCCGCCAGGAGGGCGGGGGGAAGAGGAGGGCTAGGCCGCTCGGGCGTTTACTGTCCCTTATGGGGACGGAGCCTGATGCGGCTCTGGCCGGGGCCCATTCGAGGCACAGCCCGCCATCGCCATTGCTGTGGCTGGACTTGATCCATCCCTGGGTGGGTATCACGAGGGGAGCTCCTCCATGACGGTACTGATGAAGGCAGCGGTGTCGCTGGGCGACAACGCGTAGGCCCGGCAGAGATCGTAGGCACGCTGGTGTCGGTGCACCCTCACCGGGTCTTCGAGCAGCTCACCTGTCGTGATGCTCTCCTCGTAGGCAACAGTGGTGCCGTCGTCCAAGGTGAACAGTGACAAGGCGCCGCCCATCAAGGCGTGTCCCCCATGGGCGAACGGAAGAACCTGCACAATGCTGGCCGGGGTGTCCACGAGCGAGGTCAGCGCGGATAGTTGTGTCCGCCAGATCTGGTGGCTGCCAATGGGGCGCCGGATCACTGCCTCGTCGATGATGAGCGAGAGGTGCGGTCGAGGTTCTCCTCGCAGGAGAGCCTGGCGGCCGAGACGGAGCGATACCAGTTCCTCGATTTCGGCATCGGTCGCATGGGGCTTGGAGATGCGAAAGAGCGTCCGAGCGTAGTTCTCCGTCTGGACAAGCCCTGGGACGAAGTGCCCCGCGTACTCTGCGATGACCCTTGCTCGGGCCTCCAGTTCCACTTGCCGCCGGTACTTGTCCGGATGGGCCTCGTTTCGAGCAAGCCCGTACAGTCGCTCGAACAACCGGTCCGTTCCGAACGCGGCGTCCAACCGGGCCGGTAGGTCGGGAGGCGGCATGTGCTCGGCAATCTCGATGCGCGACAGGTGACTTCGACTGTAGTTGACGATCTCGGCCAGCTCCTCCAGGGACATCCCGGCCCGCACACGGTGCCGCCGGAGTTCCGCTCCGAACAGATGGCGGGCGGACCGATCGGGCGTGAGTTCGCGTGGCTTGCGCGGCATGGGCGGCTCCCCGAATTCCCATGTCCCGGCTGGGACATCAAGCGCTTCCGGAGCGTACTCGCGGTCGGCAATCCTGTTGCCACTCCCAGTGATCGCCAACCCGAAGGGGTATCCCTATGCCCGCGCACCCAGAGAATCCCCAGCTCCCACCCCCCGTCCCCGCCCCCTGCGCCGAATGCCGCCGCATCAAGGACGCCTTCCACGCCGCCACCCGCGCAGGGAACCGCACCGCCGCGCAGGGCTGGATCGTCGCCATGGGCCGCCACCAGCGCTGGATGCACTGACCATGCAGACCTGTGTGCACGCCGCCGCGTGGACGGTCGCGGCCGGCGTTGTCACCTGCCCTCACTGCGGCGTACGCCGCTTCACCGCCTACGCGGCGCTGTGGCGCGAGGTCCCCGGCCCGCCGGAGAGCGGCCCGACGGCCACCGTCATGGGAACGGGCCTCATCCCGATACGGCCGGGGCTCCCGAACTGCCCAATCGCCACTGGAGCGTCGACACCGTCGAGGTGACCGCCTTGGGCGAGGGAGGAACTCACTGACCTGGTCGGTCCGTTCCGGGACCGCCCGCTGGGCCGGCAAGGCTGTGCCCGCACATGCGGTGGGACGTTCGTGTACGGACTCGGCCTCGCGGACGGGCTGGAACGGACCAAGTGATCACGTCCCGCTGGATGGTGCAGCCGTCGGAGCGAATAGCGGGCGATTTGGTCGTTCGCGGCGGCGTGGCGGCCGGGGTGTCACGACCAAAACGCCCGCAATCAAAGATCAACGGCCGCACGGGCATGGCGCCATGCTCCGTCCCTCTCATCTGGGTCTCTCGTATTCCTCCGCTTTCGCCATCACAGAGGGCACGACCGCCGGGATACCCGCCGGCGCGCCGGAGCCCACGCCGGACGGGCGGTGGACGGTCCCGCTGGGGGACCGGACGTTCGCGCTCCTGCGCTGGGTGGAGGGCGAGGAGCCGATGGAACAGGCCGTCATCGGGCGGACGTTGGCCCGCGCGCACCTCGCACTCGGGACTGCCGAGCCGGGCTGGCTGTACCTGCCCGAGGAGCACCTCGGCGTACGGCCCTGGCTGCGCCGATGGCGGACGCGGTCGCGGAGCGCCTCCGGGGGCTCGATCCGGCGACGCCGACCTGGGGGCCGGTGCACGGCGACCCGTCCACGGACGCGTTCCGGCTGGACCCGGCGACGGGCCGCTGCGGGGTGATCGACTGGGGCGGGGCCGGTGTGTGGCCGAGGGCGTACGACCTGGCGGCGCTGGTGATGTACGAAGGCCCGGCGCGCATGCGGCAGTTGCTCGACGCGTACGTGGTGGAGGGCGCGCTCGCGCGGGAGGAGGTGGAGCGGGCGCTGGGGCCGCTGCTGGATTACCGGTGGGCGGGGCAGGCGGTGTACTTCGCGGGGCGGATCGCGAGGGGGGACGTGACCGGGCTGTGGAGTCCGGACGTGAACGAGGAGGGGCTGGAGGCGGCGCGGAGGTGGTTCGCGCGCTTACCCGTATGGGTGACAAAGGGCTTGGGGTTGTCCACCCGGGGGAAGCTCTGCGGCAACGCAACTGTGCGTAACCGTGGGGGTGTTCATGCGTCGTCTTGTCGTCGTCTGTCTTGGGGTGCTGGCGTTCTTCGGGTTCGCGGTGTCGCCGGCGAGTGCGGTGCCGGATCCGGTCGGCATCGTCGCCTGCGTTGCCGAAACTCCGGCAGCTGTCACCGAGCTCGTCGACCCGGCCGCGCTTCTCGACCCGGCGGGGCTGCTCGATCCGACCGGGCTTCCCGTCGTGAGCTGCCTGGCGCCGTGATCTGAGCTTTCCCCGACCTCGCCCTTCACCGTCTCTTCCGGGGCGGAGCCCCGGGGCCGTAACGCGGCTTCGGCCGCGTTGGCCGGGGGCTTCGACCCTGGGCCCCTGGAACCGCGCTTCGCGCGGTTGTCCTCAGACGCCGGACAGGCTGGAGTGCGTGCCCGGGCACGGATTCCGCCCGTCCGGCGTCCGAGGACGAGCGGCGGAGCCGCGATGCGGGGTCCGGGGCGGAGCCCCGAATGCGTCTGTCCGGAGCTTGAGGACGAACGCGGCGCAGCCGCATTGCGGGGTCCGGGGCGGGATCCCGAATCCAGCCCGTCCGGCGCTTGAGGACAACCGCGTGGAGCCGGTTGCGGGGACCGGGGCGGAGCCCTGAAGGAGGCCCGGGGAGCGGAGCCTCCGGACGCGGGGGCCAGGGGCGGAGCCCCGCAAAGGGGTGCAGGGGCGGAGCCCCCGCCCCACCCCGCGGAGCGTGGTGCCGGGCCGAGGGGGCGGAGCCCCGGGAGAAACGGTGAAAGGGCGGGTCGGGGACAAACAAACCCCACCCCCTACCCCCGCTCCCGCCCGAACTCCTCCCTCACCATCGCCACCGCCTCCCCCTCACTCAACCCCTCCCGCCGCGCCAGCCGCACGAAGCGCCGGCACGCCTCCACCGCCAGCGCCCGCGACGCCGGCGCGTCCGCGCTGACCACCGCCCCCCGCCCGGGCCGGAGTTCGAGCAGCCGCTCCGCCTGGAGGAGCTGGTACGCGCGCAGCACCGTGTGCACGTTCACGTCCAGCGTGCGAGCCAGCGCCCGCGCTGCGGGCAACCGCTCGCCCGGACGGAGCGAGCCGTCCGCCAGCTGCCGCCGTACGCACGCCGCGATCTGCTCCGCCAGCGGCACCCGCGACGCGTGGTCGATGGTGACCAGCATCAGTGGTCCCGGGCGCGGGTTCGCAGGTAGTGGAGGACGAGTTCGGCGGCGGTGCCGGCGTCGTCGACCGTCACCACGAACTGCGAACCGCTCTTGAACTCCAGCCACAGCGCGTCCCCTTCGCGCAGGGACACGGCACGCATCCCCGGCTGCCACCGGTAGCCCCAGCCGCCGATCTCGGTCGGCCGGGTCCAGCGTGCCGAGGCGTGCTGGAGCCGGTGATAGGGGAAGCGGCGGCGCAGGAACGGCAGGAGGACGGAGGCGACGGTCACCCCCTGGGGCGCGACGGTCACCCGGACCGCCCCGCAGGCGAGGAACGCCGCCGGAGCGAGCAGCGCGTACAGGCAGACGGCCCGGTACTCCGCGTCGACGGCCGCGAACACCGGCAGCGCGAGGGCCAGGACGACGCCGACGGCCAGCAGCCACCCGCAGAACTGCGAGCGCTGCCAGACGGATGTGACGGTGCTCATGCCCTGTCCGCCTTCCGGGAGCGGAGCCAGCCGCCGAGGGCCACGGCACCGCCGGCCGCCAGGGCGACGACGTACTGGTAGGCGGGGACGGAGACGTCGCCGCCGTCACCCGCGTCGGCGGCCGCCATGAGCATGCTCCACATGAAGTAGGTGGTGGCCACGGAGACCGCCCAGGCCGCGATCAGGGTCGGACGCGTGCTGCGCTGTTCCTCGTCGGTCAGGGACTTGACAAGGAACAGCACCGTTTCGACCGCGTAGAGCACCAGGTTTCCGGCCATGGCCTGTCCGGGCGGACTGTAGCCGTCCGCTCCGCCCGTGCCGAAGTGGGTGGGCATGCGGCTCGGCAGGTCGTCCCGGAGGACGAAGTAGGCGACGACGGTGACGGCGAGTCCGGCCGCGAACGGCACGACGGTCAGACCGGCGATCCGGGCTGGACTTGTCTCGGACTCGTCCGTTCTGTCCGTGCTCCCTGTTGAGTGCATCGGCAATTCCTCCCCCAGGATGTGCTGTTCGCGTCAATCTAGAACAACCAGATGGAGCGGCCAAGGATGTGTCCTGAAAGCGGTCCGTCAATGCGACTGCACTTGCGGCGAGTTGGGTGGATTGCGCGATGGCCGGTTCCTGTTCGTCGGAAGTAAAAGCTCCGCTAATGGACAGCGGCTCATCGGTCAAGCGTTCGTATGATCGCCGAGCTTCGTTGCAACGGGCGTGTGCACCACCAAATATTCGCTTGCTGAACACACTTGGGGAGTTGTACGTGAAGACCAAGCGCGCCGCCGTGGCCGTTGTCGCCGCCCTTGCCGTTTCCCTCACCGGGGTCGCAGCTCAGGGGGCTGTCGCCAGCTCCGCGTCGCACCAGTCGGCGGCCGCCGTGGCCGGTCCCGCCGTGGGCACCGCCAAGGACGGCCGTGACCTGTTTGCCGGCGTGATTTTCTCGCAGGGCAAGGTTGCCGAGCAGGTGGGCAAGTCGTCCTACTTCAAGCTCGTTTCGGAGCTGCACGAGAAGAACAGCACCAAGAAGAACGAGAAGGCCGTGGCCCAGATCATGGACCAGGTCGAGAAGAAGAACCCGGGCTTCTTCAAGAAGTTTTCGGCCAAGCTCCGCTCCGGTGACCCGCGCAAGGTCCAGAGCGGCATCAACGACGCCGGCCGGGTGCTGGGCACCATGTCCAAGAAGGACGTCGCCGACATCCCGAACGGTGGCGAGTGCGCCATCCTCGCCGTCAGCGTCCTCGTCGTCCTCAACGCCGGCGCCGCGATCAACCTGTCGGTGGCCGTGGGCGTCCAGGCGTGGAAGTACGTCAACGTGACGTCCTTCGCCCCGGACGACAAGCAGGACTCGCTCAAGGCCGAGCGGCGCATCGCCAAGCTCACCGAGATCCTGGCCGCCTGAGCCTGATACCGCAGTTCGTTTCGCCGCGCCGGGGCGGTCGCCCCGGCGCGCGCACTGTGCACACGTTTTTCCGGGGGCAGCCATGCGCTTTTTCCAGTTCGAGATCAGATGTGACACCAAGGCCGCCGCCACCGACGTCCCGCGGTCGTGGACCCGTGTCGCGGCCGCGGCCTGGGTCGTCGTCATCCTCTATGTCGCCCAGAGTTTCCTGCCGTCCAACGCCGTCACCCTGCCCGGCCAGGACAGTGTGAAGAAGCCCGCGTCCGCCGTGGTGCCACAGGGCTGGGCCTTCTTCACCAAGTCCGCCAAGGACCCGACGTACGCCCCCTACCGGGAGGTCGACGGGCACTGGAAGAGCATCGCGCTGACCCCGCATTCCCGCCCCTCCAACCTCTTCGGATTCGACCGGGCGTCCCGCACCCAGGGCGTCGAAGTCGCCCTGATGCTGCGGCAGAAGGAAACCCGCTGGACGGACTGCGACAGCGCGGACTCTCCCACCGAATGTCTGGAACGAGTGAAAAGCCGGATGAAGACCACCAACCCCTCGCCCTCGCCCTCGCTCTGCGGACGCGCGGCGGTGGTCGAGATGAAGCCGATTCCGTGGGCCTGGCGTGACCTGTCCGAGGAGAAGGCGACCCCGACGCGGGTGGCGTCCTGGGAGGTGGAGTGCCGATGAGCGCCGCGCGAACGCACCGCTTCCCCTTCCCGTGGACCAACGTCTACGGCCTCGCCCGTACGCTCGTCGCGCTCGGGACGATCGGCACCCTGGCCGCGTCCTCCACGGACACCCTGTTCCGCCCGGTGGCCACCCTCGGCGACTACCCGCCCTGCAGGTCGACCGCCGCGGCCAGCGTCTTCTGCCTCGCCGATTCGTCGCACGCCGGCCTCACCTGGATCCGGTGGATCTGCGTCGCCGTCCTCCTGGTCGTCGCCTCCGGCTGGCGCCCGCGCCTGACCGCGCTGCCCCACCTCTACATCAACTACAGCGTGTTCGACGGCATTTCGATCGTCGACGGCGGTGACCAGATCGGCCTGGTGCTCTCCGTCCTGTTCGTCCTCCCGGCACTGGGCGACCCGCGCCGCTGGCACTGGCAGCCGCCCGTCCAGCTGGCGGAGGCCGGACGTGTCCGCAAGGTCTTCGCCCTCCTGGGACTGAGCAGCCTGGTGGTGCTGAAGGCGCAGATGTGCGTCCTGTACTTCCAGGCCGCGGTGGCCAAGCTGCCGCACTCGGAGTGGGCCGACGGAACGGCCATGTGGTACTGGGGCACCAACCCCGACTTCGGCCCCGCGTCGTGGCTGAGCCACCTGGTGACCCCGGTCCTCTCCACGTCCTGGGGCGTGGCCGGGATGACCTGGATCCCGCTGGCGATCGAACTCTCCCTCGCCGTCAGCCCGTTGGTGCGCGGCCGGGCGCGGTGGTACGTGATGGCGGCGGGCCTGCTCTTCCACCTGTCCATCGCGGTGATGATGGGCCTGTGGAGCTTCGCGCTGGGCATGGCGGGCGGAATCCTGGTCCTGTGCGCCCCGCTGGGCGCGGGGCTGACCCTCACGCGGACGTCCGAGGAACCCGCCGCGCCGCCGGTGGACGTGGAGAAAGCGTCTAGGACTCCAGTTCGCGCTTGAGCTTGCGGCGCTCCCAGGCGTTGGGGTGGCGTACGACGACGCCCCCCATGCCGGCGCTGCCGGTGACCCGGATCAGCGGCGTCCCGGGAGCCGGTTCACCGGCCGTGGTCCGGTTCCTGACGCCGCCCATGGAGGGATCCACCCGGTCCGTGTCCACGGCCCAGCCCTCCGGCACGATCATCTTGACCCCGCCCGTCTTGGCCTTCACCCGGATCTCGACCTCGGGCAGCCGGGTGGAGACCCGGGTGAAGTCGAGGACGGCCCCGCCCATGCCCGCGTTCACGGTGATGAGGGCCGGCACCTTCCACGCCCCGGTGCGGACGACGCCGTGCATCCCGCCCTTGAGGTCGAGCGGTTCGCCCGGACCGGCCCCGGCGGCCGGCGGGAGATCGGCGACGAGCAGGGACAACTCCCCCTGGTCCTTGGCGTTCAGCGCCTTCTCCAGCCGGACGTCCAGCTCGGCGAAGTCGAGCCGCCCCTCGGCGGCGGCGTCCTGGAGGCGCTCCACGACGGCCTCCCGTTCGGCGTGGGAGGCGCGGAACACGGGGGAGCCGGGGGCGGCGGGTTCGGGAAGCTCGGCGGTCATACCGTCATGGTAAGGAAGGCGGGCGGCCGTTCGGGTCACACGGCGGAACCCAGCAGCCTGCCCACCGCGTAGGTCACCGCCATCGCGAGCGCCCCGCCGGCCACGTTGCGCACCACCGCCGGGCGGACCGTGGCACCGCCGAGCCGGGCCCCGCTCCAGCCGGTGAGGACCAGCGCGACGAGCACGGAGGCGACGGTGACCGGCAGCCGCCAGCCGGCCGGCGGCAGCACCATCAGCAGCAGCGGCAGCAGGGCGCCCGCCGTGAAGGAGAGGAAGCTCGCCACGGCCGCGGCCCAGGGGTTGGTGAGCGCCTCGGGGTCGATGCCGAGCTCCACCCGGGCATGGGCCTTCAGGGCGTCCTTCCTGCTGAGCTGCCGGGCCGCCGCACGGGCCACACCACGGCTCAGCCCGCGCTGCCGCAGCTCCGCCGCCAGCGCGTTCAGCCCCTCCTCGGGGTGCTCGCGCAGCTCCCGCCGCTCCGTCTCCAGCGCGGCCCGCTGCGCGTCGCGCTGGGCGCAGACGGATACGTACTCCCCGGCCGCCATCGAGATCGAGCCGGCCAGCAGCCCCGCCAGGCCGGCCGTCAGCAGGGTGCCGCGGTGCTGCGTGGCACCGGCGACGCCGACGACGAGGCCGGCGGTGGACACCACTCCGTCGTTGGCGCCCAGGACCGAGGCGCGCAGCCAGTTCAGCCGTCCTTCGACGGCCCGGACGCGGCCTTCGTGGTGCGGGGGCCGCGGGGGCAGGTCGTCGCTCACCGGGCAAGAATCCCCTCGGCCCGGCCGGGGAGCGGGCAGGGCACGCCGACCGGCCGGTCACCTCACCCCGCCGCCGACCGGCCGGTCACCTCACCCGCGCCGCCCGCCCCCGCCCTTCACCGACGCCCGCAGGTACTCCCGGTTCAGCCGGCCTATCGCCGACAGCGGGATCCCCTTCGGGCAGGCCGTCGCGCACTCGCCGGTGTTGGTGCAGCCGCCGAAGCCCTGGTCGTCCATGGTCGTGACCATGTCCAGCACCCGCGACTCCCGCTCCGGCCCGCCCTGCGGCAGCACGTTCAGGTGGACGACCTTCGCCGAAGTGAAGAGCATCGCCGACCCGTTGGGGCAGGCCGCCACGCACGCGCCGCAGCCGATGCACTCCGCGTGCTCGAAGGCCAGGTCGGCGGCCTCCTTGGGTACGGGGGTGGCGTGCGCCTCGGGCGCGGCCCCGGTCGGGACGGAGACGTAGCCGCCCGCGCCGATGATCCGGTCGAAGGCGGACCGGTCCACGACCAGGTCCTTCACCACCGGGAAGGCCGCCGCCCGCCAGGGCTCGACGTCGATCGTGTCGCCGTCGCGGAAGTGCCGCATGTGGAGCTGGCAGGTCGTGGTCCGCTCCGGGCCGTGCGCCTGACCGTTGATGACCATGCCGCAGGCGCCGCAGATGCCCTCGCGGCAGTCGTGGTCGAAGGCCACCGGCTCGTCGCCGGCGAGGATCAGCTCCTCGTTGAGGTGGTCGAGCATCTCCAGGAACGACATGTCCTCGCTGATGCCGTCCACCTCGTAGGTGGTCATGGCGCCGGCCGTGTCCGCGTCGCGCTGGCGCCAGATGCGCAGGGTGAGCTTCACGCGTAACTCCGCTGTGTGGGGTGGACGTACTCGAAGTGCAGGTCTTCCTTGTGGAGCACGGGCGCCGCGCCCGTCCCCGCGAACTCCCAGGCCGCCGCGTACGCGAACTCCTCGTCCTTGCGCGCGGCCTCGCCCTCCGGCGTCCGGCTCTCCTCGCGGAAGTGCCCGCCGCAGGACTCGGTCCGGTGCAGCGCGTCGAGGCACATCAGCTCGGCGAGTTCGAGGTAGTCGACGATCCGGTTGGCCTTCTCCAGGGACTGGTTGAGCTCCTCGCCCGTGCCCGGCACCTTGATCCGGCGCCAGAACTCCTCGCGCAGCTCCGGGATCCGCCCCAGCGCCTTGCGCAGCCCGGCGTCCGTACGGGCCATCCCGCACTCGTCCCACAGGAGTTCGCCGAGCTCGCGGTGGAAGGAGTCGGGCGTGCGGTCGCCGTCCACGGCGAGCAGCCGCGCCAGCCGGTCCGTCACCTCGGCGACGGCGGACGTCACCGCCGGGTGGTCGGCCGGGACCTCGTCGTGCGGGTGCCGGGCCAGGTAGTCGTTGATGGTGGACGGGAGGACGAAGTAGCCGTCCGCCAGGCCCTGCATCAGCGCCGAGGCGCCGAGCCGGTTCGCCCCGTGGTCGGAGAAGTTGGCCTCGCCGATGGCGAACAGGCCCGGGACGGTGGTCTGGAGGTCGTAGTCGACCCACAGCCCGCCCATCGTGTAGTGGATCGCCGGATAGATCCGCATCGGCACCTCGTACGGGTCCTCGGCGGTGATCCGCTCGTACATCTCGAAGAGGTTGCCGTACTTGGCCTCGACGGCCTTGCGGCCCATCCGCCGGATCGCGTCGGCGAAGTCCAGGTAGACGCCCTGCCCGCCGGGGCCGACGCCGCGCCCCTCGTCGCAGACGTTCTTCGCCGCGCGCGAGGCGATGTCGCGGGGGACGAGGTTGCCGAAGGACGGGTAGATCCGCTCCAGGTAGTAGTCGCGCTCGTCCTCGGGGATCCGGGCCGCCGGGCGCGTGTCGCCCTTCGCCTTCGGCACCCAGATGCGGCCGTCGTTGCGCAGCGACTCGCTCATCAGCGTCAGCTTCGACTGGTGGTCGCCGGAGCGCGGGATGCAGGTGGGGTGGATCTGGGTGAAGCACGGGTTGGCGAAGTACGCGCCGCGCCGGTGGGCCCGCCAGACGGCCGTGGCGTTGGAGTTCTTGGCGTTGGTGGAGAGGTAGAAGACGTTGCCGTAGCCGCCGCTCGCGAGGACGACCGCGTCCGCGAAGTACGTGCCGATCTCGCCCGTGATCAGGTCGCGGGCGACGATCCCGCGCGCCCGCCCGTCGATGACGATCAGGTCGAGCATCTCGGTGCGCGGGTGCATCTCGACCGTGCCGGCCGCGATCTGCCGGGACAGCGCCTGGTACGCGCCGAGCAGCAGCTGCTGTCCCGTCTGGCCGCGGGCGTAGAACGTCCGCGAGACCTGCACGCCGCCGAACGACCGGGTGTCCAGCAGGCCGCCGTACTCCCGGGCGAACGGCACGCCCTGCGCCACGCACTGGTCGATGATCTCGACGGAGACCTGGGCGAGGCGGTGCACGTTGGACTCGCGGGCGCGGAAGTCGCCGCCCTTGACGGTGTCGTAGAAGAGCCGGTGGATGGAGTCGCCGTCGTTGCGGTAGTTCTTGGCGGCGTTGATGCCGCCCTGCGCGGCGATGGAGTGCGCGCGGCGCGGCGAGTCCTGGTAGCAGAACTGGACGACGTGGTAGCCCTGTTCGGCGAGCGTGGCCCCCGCCGAGCCGCCGGCCAGGCCCGTGCCGACCACGATGACCGTGTGCTTGCGGCGGTTGGCGGGGTTGACGAGCTTCGCCTCGAAGCGGCGGCGGTCCCAGCGTTCGGCTATCGGGCCGTCGGGCGCCTTGGTGTCGGCGACGGGCTCGCCGGTCCGGTAGTGGACGTAGTCGGACATGGGTCAGCTCACGATTCCTGTCATGACGCCGATCGGGACGGCGACGAAGCCGAGGGTCAGCAGTGCGGCGAGGCCGTTCGCCGTGGCCTTGAACACCCGGTCGCGGCGGGGGGAGTTGGCGCCCAGCGTCTGGGCGGCGCTCCAGAAGCCGTGCCGGATGTGCAGGCCCAGGGCGAGCATCGCGGCGATGTAGAGGGCGTTCACGTACCAGCGGTCGAACGAGGCCACGAGGTTCTCGTAGGGGTGGCCGTGCTCCGCGCGGGGGTTCACGGTGAGCGTGGTGAGGTCGAGGATGTGCCAGACGATGAACAGGCCGAGGATGATCCCGCCCCAGCGCATGGTGCGCGTGGCGTAGCTCGTACGGGCCCGCCGGCGCTCGTACTTCGCGGGGCGCGCGGCGAGGTCGCGGCGGCTGAGCTGGTACGCGGCGACGCCGTGCAGCACGACGGACACGACGAGCGCGACGCGCAGGATCCACAGGAACCACTCGTAGTGCAGGATCGGCTCGCCGATCGTGCGCAGCCAGTGCGCGTAGTGGTTGAACTCCCCGGCGCCGAAGAAGATCTTCAGGTTGCCCACCATGTGGGCGACCAGGTACGCCAGCATGATCAGACCGGTGGCCGCCATGACCGCCTTCTTGCCGACGGTCGAGTGCCACACGAAGCCGATGAGGGACCGGGGGCGGTCCGCCCGGGTCGTCGCCAGTGCCATGTCACCGACGCTAGGTCGGTAACCTTCGATGCGTCCAAGACATGGCGGAGCTGGTTTCCATAGGCTCTGCCTATCTACCCTTGTGGGAATGCAACTCCAGCAGCTCCGCTACTTCGCGACCGTCGCCGAGCTCCGGCACTTCACCCGCGCCGCCGAGGCGCTGCACGTCGCGCAGCCGTCGCTGTCCCAGCAGATCCGCGCCCTGGAACGGGAGCTGGGCGCGGACCTCTTCCACCGGGCGCGCGGCAACATCACGCTGACCGACGCGGGGGAGTCGCTGCTGCCGCTGGCGCGGCGGATCCTCGCCGACACGGACACCGCGCGGCGCGAGGTGCAGGAGGTGGCCCAGCTGCGGCGGGGACGGGTGCGGCTGGGGGCGCCGCCGAGTCTGTGCGCGAGCCTGGTGCCGGACGTGCTGCGCGCCTACCACGCCCGCTTCCCCGGGATCGAGCTCTTCATCGACGAGGGCGGGTCGCAGGACCTGGTGCGCAGCCTGGCGGCCGGGGGCCTGGACCTGGCCCTGATCATCACGCCGCTGGGCGTCGGCGGGCCCGCCCTGACGACGACGGAACTGCTCCGCGAGGACCTGGTCGTCGTCTCCTCCCCGTCCCTCCCCCCGCCCGTCCGCCGGGCCCGCATGCGCGTCGAGGACCTCCGCCGCCTGCCGATGGTGATGTTCCGCCGCGGCTACGACCTGCGCGAGATGACGATCGCCGCCTGCCGCTCGGCGGGCTTCGAGCCGTCGTTCACGGTGGAGGGCGGCGAGATGGACGCGGTGCTGGGCTTCGTCCGGGCGGGCCTGGGGGTGGCGGTGGTGCCGGGGATGGTGGCGGGGCGGTCGGGCCTGCGCGTGACTCCCTTCGCCGGCGACCGCATGCGCCGGACGGTAGCGGTGGCCCACCGCAAGGACGCGCCTCCGCCGCGGGCGGCGCGGGAGTTGTGGGGGGTGTTGCTGGAACACCTCGGGGGTGGTGCGGGGTAGGGGGTGCCCCCGGCCCGCCCTTTCACCGTTTCTCCCGGGGCTCCGCCCCTCGGCCCGGCACCGCGCTCCGCGCGGTGAGGCGGGGGCTGCGCCCCCTGCACCCCTGCCGGGGCTGCGCCCCGGACCCCATGTCGCGGCTTCGCCGCTCGTCCTCAAACGCCGGACGGGCTGAATCAGCCCGTCCGGCGTTTGAGGACAGCGCCCGAAGGGCGCTTCAGAAACGGTGAAAGGGCGGGCCGGGGCTAGAACAACACGCCGCCCAGCCACCCACCCCCGAACGCCGCCCCCACCCCCGCCCCCACACTCCCCACCACATTCAGCACCGCGAACCCCCGCCCCCCCTCCCGCACCAGCCGCAACGTCTCGTACGAAAACGTCGAATACGTCGTCAACGCCCCACAGAACCCCGTCCCCAGCAACAGCCGGACAGACCCGGGCACGGCCCCCGTCAGCACGCCGAGAACGAAACACCCCACCACATTCACCGTGAACGTCCCCCACGGGAACACCGAGTCGTGCCGCGCCTGCACCGCCCGGTCGGTCAGGTAACGCAGCGGCGCGCCGGCCATCGCGCCGGCGACGACGAGGAGCCAGTTCACCCGCGGTGGACCTCGGTCGCGTCGAGGGTCACCAGACCCCGGCCGTCGAGGAGTTCGTCCAGGACGGGCAGAAACCCCCGCACCCGCTCCTCCGCGTCCACGATCACCACCGCCACCGGCAACTCCTCGCTCAGCGACAGCAGCCGCGCCGTGTGCACCCGCGACGACGCCCCGAAGCCCTCGATCCCGCGGAAGACGCTCGCCCCCGCGAGCCCGGCCCGGTGCGCCCGGTGCACGATCTCGGAATAGAGCGGCCGGCCATGCGACGCCCCGGCCGTGTCGGACTCGCCGACGCAAACCGTCAGACGCAGCGCGGACGCGCTCACCGCACCCTCCCCACGAGAACCCGGCGCGTCGCACCCGCCGCCGCCCACACCGCCACCAGCGCGGCGAGCGGCGTCGCGACCAGGTACGCCAGCCCCGTCCCGGCCCGCCCGTCCGCGACGAAGCGCTGGAAGTCGACCGCGTAGGCGGAGAAGGTGGTGTAGCCGCCCAGCACGCCCGTGCCGAGGAACGGCCGGAGCAGCCGGTGCGGCGCGCCGAGGCCGTCGATCGCCGCCATCAGGACGCCGATCAGCGCACAGCCGGTCGCGTTGACGAGGAACGTGGTCCACGGGAAGGCCCCGGCCGCCGTCGGCCACAGCAGTCCCGCCCCGTAGCGGGCCGCCGCGCCGAGCCCGCCGCCGAGGGACACGGCGCAGACCACGGGCCCCTGCCCGTCACCGCGCCTCGTCCTCGTGGTCCTCGTGCCGCTCACCCGGCCACGCTATCCCAGGGCAGCGAGGTAGGCCTCCGCGCGGTCCGCGTCCAGCAGCCAGTCCCGGTACCCGGCCGGGTCGGGGAAGCCGTTGACGTAGCGGTGGGCGATGGCGGGGCGGTCGGCCGCGGCGGTCAGCACGGCCCGGACGTGCGGCGGCAGCGGCCGCAGCATGGTGTTGGTGAAGGCCACGGTGTGCCGGGCCCGCTCCCACCAGGGAGCGAACGCCTCGTGCATCCACGCCCGGTCGAACGGCCGGTCGCCGCGGGCGAGGACGGCCCGCAGATACTGGTCGGCGCAGTGCGCCGCGTTGTTGGAGCCCTGCCCCGTGAGCGGGTCGTTGAGGACGACCGCGTCCGCCATGCCCAGCACGTACGACTCCGGGGCCACCTCGGCGACCGGATGGCGCACGACGGGGACGAAGGCCCCGGTCAGCACGGCCCCGGCGTCCGTCGGCACGGCAGCCGCGCACCGTTCGTACTCCCAGGGCGCCCAGGCGCGCATCAGCTCCAGCGAGCGCTCCAGGGCCTCCGCCGGGCCCGGCCGGTCGCGCCAGCGGTCGAACGGGCCGTCCGGGACGGCCTCCCACAGCAGCATCGAGCACGGCCCGGACAGCGTCAGCCCGGGCAGGACCATCAGCTCGCCCACCCCCGGACAGCCGGTCATCCGCATGTGCGAAGGCCACCGCGGATGCGGCGCGACGCCGTGCACATAGAGGACGGCGAGGGCACGCTGCGGGGCGGTGAAGGGGCTGTGGCGCCCGTCGCGGCCGAAGATCCCGCCCAGGTCGCCGCGTCCGGAGGCCACCAGCGTCAGGTCGTGGGCCGCGGCCAGCGCCGGCAGGTCGTCCGCGGTCACCGAGCGGTACTCGGCCCGGCCGCCCTCCTCCTCGAACAGCTCCAGCCAGCGGGCCGTCTTCAGCCGCAGGTCCACCGACTGGGCCGGCGCCTCCAGGTCGGCGGCGATCGTCCGGGCGGCCACCCCCGGCGGGTCGGCGGTGGTCAGCCGCATGCCCTCGATCCAGGGGGTCTCCATGTCCCACAGGTTCAGCCCGGCCGCCCGCTCCAGGGCGCGGGCCGGGGCGAACATCTGCTGCGTGGACTGCACCCGGCCCGCGCGGATCTCCTCCGGCCCGCGGTCGGAGACCAGCAGCACGTCGTAGTCCCCGGGCGCGGCCCGGAGGAGTCCCAGAGCCAGGTGCAGTCCCGCCTGCCCCGCACCGACGATCGCGATCCTGCGCATCGTTGCCTCCCGCACCGATCGGTCCCACGTCCCTTGTAGCGGTGCGGCGCGGCGACTGTACAGACGACACCCGGGTGCCACCGGATCCGCGGTGACCGTGCTCCGTCACCCGTCCGCCTCATGCAATGAAACCTTTGCGGTCAACGGACGTTGATCCGGACTCCGGCCTTTTACGGCCGTGAGTTCGACCCTGTCAGACCGAACAAAGGTGTCACCCCCCATGTCACGAATCGCCAAGGCAGCCGTCCTCACCGCCACCGTGGGCGCCACTCTGGCCGGCGTCACTGGCACCGCTCTCGCCGACGCCGACGCGAAGGGGGCCGCCGTCGGCTCCCCGGGTGTCGTCTCCGGGAACGTGATCCAGATCCCGATCCACCTCCCGATCAACCTCTGCGGCAACACCATCGACATCGTCGGCCTGCTGAACGCGGCGAGCGGGAACGTCTGCGTCAGCAAGTGACCCGTTCGCTTCCACGGCCGGAAGCAACTGCGGGGCCGTCCCACCCGGGACGGCCCCGCAGTGCTGTCCGGGTCAGTGCGCGGGGCCGCCCGTGCCGCTCTTCAGCAGGCCCAGCTCCATCGCCCGCACCCCGGCCTGGAAGCGCGAGGTGACGCCCAGGACCCGGAGGATCTCGGCCGCGTGCCGGCGGTAGGTCCGTACGGAGATGGACAGTTCGCGGGCCGCGGCGGTGTCCGTGTCGCCCGTGCACATCTGCCGCAGGACGCGGTAGGCGCCCTCGGAGAGCTCGAAGGCCGGGCCCTGCCGGGGACCCTCCACGGGGACGGCCGTCCGCCACACCCCGGAGAACAGCGCCTGGAGCGTCCGGACCACGTCGGGGGCGTGCACCAGCGAGGCCCGCCGGGCCCCGGCCACGCCGCAACGCACCAGCGCCGCCCGGCCGTTGACGATGATGACCTCGGGGATCGGGGTGTCGGTCACCCGGATCCGCGCGGCGCAGTCGGGGTCGGGCACCAGGTCCCGCGCCGCCCCGCCCGCCGGTGGGGCGGTGGTGCGCAGCAGCCTCAACTCGGCGATCCGGTCCGTGCGCAGGAGCCGCAGCAGCGCCCCGCACATCTGCCGTGCCTCGGCCGGCCGTCCCGGCAGGACCGCGTCCACCGCCGCCCCCGATCCGGCGACGAGGCCGCCGAGCGAGGCGAGGAAGGCCGGGCCGTCCGGATCGATGCCGGTGAAACCGGCGTTGACCGCGGCCGCGGTCACGGCGGCCCCCTGTGCGGCGAAACCTTTCGCGCAGGATTCCGGCGCGCTCGTCAGGCTCGTCGTGTCCGTTACGCCCGTCCCGGCGGGACCTCGTGGGAAAGGCCGGGCCAATAACTCGTCACGTGTCCGAAGGTGAGACACGCAGCACCCCCCGTGCTTGTGAACTGCTCGAACCACAGTGCGGTTGCCCAGCTTAGGAGGGGGTGGCCGGATGACGGAACCGTTCGCGCCGATCGCGGCGAATCGTTCCGGCTCCGGGGTCGCCCCCGCCGTCGCCCCCGGCTCAGGCCCCTGACGGGCTGTGGGCGTACGCCTCCTCGCCCCGCTCCTCCTCCGGCGCGGGCCCGAGCGGCAGCGCTATCGCCGTCACCACCAGGCCGTTCCCCGCGGTCCAGCGGCCCGCGAAGCCGTCCTGCCGACGGCCCCCGACCACCGGGCCGGGTACCAGCAGCCGGGCCGCGAACGTCCCCGCGACCGGGTCCACGGTCAGCTCCGCCTCGTCGAAGTCCAGCTCCAGACCGGTCAGCGGGTACCACGTCTTGAAGACGCTCTCCTTGGCGCTGAACAGCAGCCGGTCCCAGTGCACGGCGGGGTGCGCGGCCGAGAGGGCGGCGATCCACTCCTTCTCGGAGGCCAGGGCGATGGTGTCCAGCACCCCGTCCGGCAGCGGCCCGTTGGGCTCGGCGTCTATGCCGACGGACGCGAGGTCGTCCGCGCGCGCCACGACGGCCGCCCGGTACCCCTGACAGTGCGTCATGGAGCCGACCACGCCGTCCGGCCACTGCGGCGCCCCGCGGCGGCTGGACAGCAGCGGGGCGGGCGCGTACCCGAGCCGGCCCAGTGCCCTGCGCGCGCACACCCGCACGGTGGCGTACTCGCGCTGCCGGCGCGGCACGGCGCGGGCGATGCGCTCCGCCTCCTCGGGGAAGAGGACGCTCGCGGGGTCGTCGGTGGCGTCGGTGAAGGTGTGCTCGGCGAAGGCCCCGGGGGGCAGCAGTTCCTCGATCATTCCTCGGTCATTTCCTTGATCACCACACGTCCCCGGGGCGGTCGACCGGCTGCGGGAGGATCTGGCGCAGCGGCTCGCGCGGCGGGCGCTTGCTCCACTCGCGCGGGTAGCCGACGGAGACCTCCTCGAAGCGGACCCCGTCGTGCCAGGAGACGCGGGGGATGTGCAGGTGGCCGTAGACCGCGGCCGCGGCCCGGAAGCGCACGTGCCAGTCGGCGGTGAGCGTGGTGCCGCACCACTGCGCGAAGTCCGGGTAGCGCAGGATCCGGGTGGGCTCGCGGAGCAGCGGCCAGTGGTTGATCAGCACGGGGCGCAGCGCCGGGTCGAGTCCGGCGAGGCGGCGCTCGGTGTACTCGACGCGGGCCCGGCACCAGTCCTCGCGGGTCGGGTACGGGTCGGGGTGCAGGAAGTGCTCGTCGGTGCAGACCACCCCGGACTCGTAGGCCCGGCGCAGGGACTCCTCCTTGGTGTCCGCCCCCGGCACCCGGAACGAGTAGTCGTAGAGGACGAACAGCGGGGCGACGGCCACCGGGCCGCCCTCGCCCTCCCAGACGGGGTAGGGGTCCTCGGGCGTCGCGACGCCCAGCTCCCGGCACAGCTCCACCAGGCGCAGGTAGCGCTTCTCGCCCCGCAGGTCGCAGGGGTCCTTGGGCGGGGTCCACAACTCGTGGTTCCCGGGCGCCCAGACGACCTTCGCGAACCGGTCCGCGAGCAGCCGCAGGGCCCACTCGACGTCGGCGTACTGCTCGGCGACGTCGCCGGCGACGATCAGCCAGTCGTCGTCCGAGCCGGGGCGCAGCTGCTCGGTGATGGTGCGGTTCTCGGCGTAGGCGATGTGCAGGTCGCTGACGGCGAGCAGTCGTCCCTGGGGCACTGGCGCAGGTCCTTTTCGGTCTCTCGTCCTTCTTCGCGCTTCTCGCGGAATCCAACCCGTACCGGTACGAGCCGAATTCAGGCCCGTGTGCCGCGCCCGGTTTCCCACGCTAATACGGCGATACGCTCCTGCGGAACCCCTGACCGGCCCTGGTGGCGCGTCAGGCGATGATTGGGGCATGACGAATGATGGGGGACGGGCCGGGGAGCCCACGAGCTACGGTCTGCGGCCGCCGGGTCCGGCGTGGCCGAATCCTTACGCCGGACCTGACGTGGGAACACTGAACGGGGCATCGGTCGGCGACGCCGAACCGCACCTCGTCGGCGGCCGCTACCGCCTCGTCTCCCGGCTGGGCCACGGCGGGATGGGCACGGTCTGGAAGGCGCACGACGAGGTCGTCGACCGCGAGGTCGCGGTCAAGGAGCCGCGCGTCCCCGACCACCTGCCGGAGTCCGCGCGGCTCAACGTGCACCAGCGCATGCGGCAGGAGGCCCGCGCGGCGGCCCGCGTCGCCCACCCGTCCGTCGTCGCCGTCCACGACGTGGTGATCGAGGACGGACGTCCGTGGATCGTCATGGAGCTGGTCCGCGGCGAGTCGCTGGCCGGCCGCCTCGACGGCGGGACCCTGGACGTCCGCGAGGCGGCCCGGATCGGCCTGGCCGTCCTGGGCGCGCTCACCGCGGCACACGCGGCGGGCGTGCTGCACCGGGACGTCAAACCGGACAACATCCTGCTCGGCGCGGAGGACCGCGTCGTCCTCACCGACTTCGGCATCGCCCGCATCGAGGGCGAGCAGGGCCTGACGGAGACGGGCGGCTTCGTCGGCTCCCCGGAATATGTGGCTCCGGAACGGGCGCTGGGCCAGCTCCCCGGGCCCGCCTCCGACCTGTGGTCGCTGGGCGTCGTGCTGTACGCGGCGGTGGAGGGCATGTCGCCGTTCCGCCGCACCAACGCCCAGGCGACGATGCAGGCGATCCTCTCCGCGGAACCGCCGCGCCCGACGCACGGCCCGGAGGCGTTCACCGGCCTGCTGACCCGCCTCCTGAGCAAGGACCCCGCGGCCCGCCCGGCCGCCGACGGGATCCGCGAGGTCCTGGAGTCCCTGACGCGCCCGGCCCCGCTGCCCGTCCCGTCCGCGCCCGGCAACCGCTGGGTCCCCCCGGTCCTCCACCGCAACCGCAAGCTCCAATGGAGCCTGGGTGCCGGCCTGTTCGTCGTCGGTGCGGCCGTCGCGCTGGTGGCGATCAATCCCTTCGGCTACGGTCCCGCGACCCCGCTGCACTGGAAGGTCCGCGACGAGCCGGAGATCGTACGGGCGTCGATCACCGTCCCCGAGGACTACGTCAAGAGCATCGACACCGACAAGCGGATCGTCTCCTTCAAGGACCCCGGCGGCGTCTACACCATCTCCCTGACCCGCAGGGAGGAGGACCCGAAGGACAAGGAGCAGCGGGTCGGCTCGGCCCGCGAGGAGGCGTCGAAGCTCAAGTCCCGCTTCGAGAAGGGAGAGGTGTCGTCGGTCAACGACGCCCGCTCGACGGTGTCGTCCGCCAAGCCCGTCCAGGGCCACGAGGCCGCCGACGTCACCACCGTCTACCGCAAGTCCTACGCCGACGCCGAGGACCCCAAGGGCTTCCGCCACACCCGCGTCATCGTCAACAAGGCGCGGAACGGCGCCTGGTCGGTGGAGGTGGCCATGCCGGAGAAGGGCAAGGCGCGGACGCAGGGGGAGAAGCTGTTCGACGAGGTGCTGCGGTATCTGAAGCTGCAGGGCTGAGGCCTGCCCGGCGGCTCCTGGACCGCCGCCGGGCAGGCCACCCCTGTCATGTGACACGACGGGGAGCACCCGCACCTGCGAGGCGGCGGCCTCAAGAGCTGTCGGACACGGCCCGGCGCTCAACTGCCCCGGAACACCTGCCGCGTGTGCCACACGATGTGCTCCCCGGCCACGGGAGCGCCGCCGGCCCGGGGCCCGAGGAGCGCCCGTCCGCCCAGTTCCAGCACCTGGACCCGCGCGGCCTCGCTCCGGCCGGTGAACCGTCGCGACACCGTGATCCGCCGCTCCTCGGTCAGCCCCAGCACTCCCCGGTCGAACAGCCGGTGGTGCAGGGAGCACAGGCACAGCCCGTTGCTCACCACGTCCGGCCCCGCGAACGCCCACCAGCGCACGTGCGCCGCCTCCAGCCCGACCGGAACGCTCCCGCCGAGCGCCCCGTCGAAGCCGCAGAAGGCGCACCGGTTCTCGTACGCGTCGAGCACCAGCGCCCGCATCTCCGCGTCGCGGCGCCGCACTTCGGCCCGCCCGTGCGGGACCGGGCCGCCCGCCTCCAGGACGAGCCCGACGCCGTCGGCCAGGTCGGCGTGCAGCGAGGGCGCGAAGTGCCGGTCCAGCAGGACCCGTGCCAACTGCCCGAGCAGCCCGGGCTCGTGCCGCAGGGCCTCCCGCAGCCCGGGCGCGAGCCGCCCGGCCGCCCGGCCGGCGCGCAGCGCCCCGACGAGCGCCCCCGGACTGCCCGGCCCCGCGTCGGTCCGCACCTCCCACACCCCGTCGCCGACGAGGTGGTGGAACGGATAGGCGGGCGAGGTCCGCCGGTTCGGCCCGAAGTCCGCCAACAACCGCTTGAGATCCGCCTCGACCTCGGAGTACCGCAGCTCCAGGCCCCCGTCCCGCTGGAACCGCCCCAGCGCGTACAGCAACAACAACGGCTTGTGCGGCGCCCGTTCCCCACCCTGCGCCCACTGCCGCAGCGCCCCCACCCGCGCCGGCCAGTCCGTCCGCTGCTGCGGAAGGGCGGACGCGGATATCCGGGGGCCGTCGGGCATGGCCGAGATCCTAACGGGCCCCACCAGTAAAAACGCCCCTCCTGAACAGGAGATGCGCAGAACGTTGGGGCGAGCACCCCCGGCAACGTGTCCTTGGGGGCCGGCCGGCGCCGAGTGGTTCCGGCGGGCGAGGTGCGACGTCTCCTTTCGGGGCTCGCCCGGGCGGCTATTCCGTAGTGCCGCGGCAGAGGCCCTCGACGCGGAACCACAGGCCGGGGGCGTAGACCGCATGGATGACGGCTTCCTCCCCCTTTATGACCCGCAGGATTCTCAGGGTCCCGCCGGGAAGTACGTCGTATTGGTAAGTGATCTCGGAATTGTCCTCGACGGTGTCGTCGTAGGAGATATCCGCCGTGCGATCGTTCGCGTATTCCTTCGGCGGACGATTCTCGACCAGCTTGATGAAGACGCTCATGGGCGTACGGTCCTTTCGTGAGCTTCGCCCTCCGGGGCGAGGGGAGGCCGCGGCGTCCGCCGGGGGGCTCTGCTCCTGTTCACGGCAGCCCGGCCGGAGCTTCCTCCACACGGAGTCGACGCCGGTCAAGCCGAGGCGGCCTCGTCGTCCTGCGGGCGGTCGGCCGCCGAATCCCGGCTGGTCACCAGCCAGGACCGCGCGGGCTCGGCGGGATGCGTGGTGTCGACGGTGAGGTGGAGCCGGGTACCGCCTTCGCGGCCGGCCGGGTAGCTGCGTTGCTCGGTGGAATCGAAGCAGTGCCGGAGGACTTCCGCGACACGGCGGGCGGTCTCGGGGGACGCGGTGACGATGCGGATGTCGGCGCGCCCCGCCGGCGGCACCGGCTCCGCCGGCGCGGGGGAGGGCGTGGCGCGTGCGGACGTCATGTTCACCGCTCCCGGCGGGAGAAGAACGGGAGCCGCTTGCGGTCCCCGTGCGGCTGCTCGCGGCGGTTACGGGCGAGGAGGGGGCCGGCCGGGTCGATGGCCGACCGTGGGCGGTTCCGGCTCCTGCTGTCGCGCCACGGCAGGACACCGCTGTAGTGGAAGCCGGCGATCCTTTCGTCGTGCTGGGCGTTGCCCCGGTGGATCAGGAGGGCTCCCACAGCGATCATGATGAGGATCACGGCCAGGGTGACGGCGGTCTCCACGGTTCTCACATCCCTTGGGCGGAGCGGGAAGGCCCGGCAGGGTTCCCGGCCGGTGGCGGCGCGGTCCCGCCCTCGGTCTCCCATTCCTCTTCGCGGTTCCGTGAATCCGCCGCGTCGTCGGCCGTTCGCTCGTCCTCCATCAGCCTGCTCGCGGTGAGGAGGCTTCCGGGGGTGGTCGCGGCGGACATCAGCCGGGCGGCCGCGGCCGGGTCGGTCTCCGGCGGGATGATCAGCAGGTCCAGGCGGTCCGCGGTGCGGGAGAACAGGAGGAGCTTGTGCGGGTCCTGCTCATCGGTGAACCACCCCACGTGCACCGTGTGTCCGGTGACGGAGACCTTGCGGGGGATCACGGGCCAGAAGGCGGGATTCACCGTGACGCGGGTGACCCGTCCCCAGGAGTGGTCCAGCCTCTCCGCCAGTGCGGGGAGCTCGCGGGAGAGGTCGCGCGAGCGGGGCCACCAGGCGCCGTCCAGGAGCCCCGGCGCCGTCCCCGGCGTGAGGGACAGGCGAGCGGGCGGCGAAGGGGCATGCTCATCGGTGGTCGTACGGTCGGTGGTGACAGCCATGACGCGAACCTGCCCC
This sequence comes from Streptomyces sp. AV19, assembly GCF_015999245.1. GTDB lineage: Bacteria > Actinomycetota > Actinomycetes > Streptomycetales > Streptomycetaceae > Streptomyces. The sequence goes on from NZ_JAEAMR010000003.1 coordinate 382,147, forward strand.
CGGGCTCGTCGTCGACTGCCCGGCATTGTGACTCGCCGGAAACGACACCCGCATGGAGGCCGGTGTACGAAGTGTTCCCGGTCTCTCCACCCTACTCCGGCGGACGGTCCGCAGACCCTGCGCGACCAGGCAATCTCCGGGAGCACGGGCGTGCGACGGTCCTGGCGGGCCCGCCGCCGGCCCGCGGAGTTACGGTGGGGTTACCGCGAGCGCCTCGCCCGGGGTGTCTTCGACGCACCCCTGACGACGAGCGGAGGCGCCGAGTTCCCGGAGACTGGGCGAACAAGCCATGGCCGATTCCGACACCCCACGCCTTCCCGGGCTTCTGCCGGACGCGATCCACCACGCCGTGAGACCCGGGACGGCCCTTCTGCGGCTGGAGACGACGCAGGAGCGCGGGGGAGTCCTGGACGGCGCCTGGTGGCCCCGCTCCCGCGACATCGGCGCCGAGCTTCCTGGGCTGATCATGGCCCTGACCGGGCACCTCGGCCCCATCACGCGTGTGGGCCTGGACGCGAGCGCCTGGGAAGAGCTCCCGACCCGGCTGATCGTCGACGACCGGGTGGTCCACCTCGACTCCTTCCCGGTCGGTGACGACACGGTCCTCATCACCCGGGGCGAGAACGACCACTTCGCTCTGCTGGTGGTCCCGCCCGACGCGACGCCCGACGCGGCACGCGCCGCGATGGCCAGAGCCGTACGGGCCGACAACGTCACCCGGGCCGAACAGATCCTCATCGACACCGGCAGCGCCCCGCAGACCTGAGACGTCCGGGCAGCGCGGCCTCCGGTCAGCCGAGGAAGGACATCCGGACCCGGCGGTCGGGGACGTCCCGGCCGGTGGTCACCAGCACGACGGACTGCGAGGCCCCCAGCTCCAGCCCGCCGCCGACCACGGGCAGCGTGGCGTGCGGCGGGACCAGGGCCGGGAGCATGTGATCGCGGCCGGGGCCCGCACCGCCGTGGCGGTCCCGCCAGCGGTCGTCCACGGGAAGAACCTCACGGAGGGCCGCCAACAGGTCGTCGTCACTGCCCGCGCCGGTCTCGATGACAGCCAGACCGGACGCCGCGTGCGGGGTGAAGACGTTCAGCAGCCCGTCCCGCCCGTGGGCGACCTCCCGGAGGAACACGGAACATGCGTTCGTCAGATCGTGCATGGTTTCGGCGGGGCCGGTTGTAACGTCGACAGTACGGGTGCTGAAGGTGCCGGTCATGGTCCACCGGTACCCGCCGCACGGGAGAAGCGCTGACGGCTGGACGGGTTGTTCCGCCGGGACTCCGGCCGCCACAACTGCCCCCGTCTCCCGAACGCACCTCAAGTGCCGTTCTGTTCAGCCCTGTTCACGGCGTACGGGCAAGGCTAGGCTGCGCGGTGAGGCCCCAGTCCTCGGCAGCATCGAGGTGTGATCCGCTCCGAGGAGGCACGTGGTGCCCGTAGAGCGCACAACCGTCCCCGTCCCCGCGGGAACTCCCCGAAGGGGAGGCCGGCGAGTGTCCGCGTCGCGCTGTCACTCCCCGCCCTCCGGCGGCCCACGGGACCACGTACTCGTGGTCCGCGGAAGGCTGGACCTCTTCGGGGTTCCAAGACTGCGCGAGCGCCTTCTGCGCGTATCCCACAGCCCTGAAAGCCGGCTGATCCTCGACCTGTCCGCAGTCACCTCCTGCGATGCCCTGGGCCTCGGGCTGCTCGTCGCCGCCGCCCGCCGCGCCCGGTACTCCGGCGGCGACCTCTGCCTCCTCGCACCGTGTCCCGCTGTCGCCCAGGCACTGAAAGCCAGCGGGCTGAGCAGGATCCTCCCGGTCTTTCCCGGCTTTGACGAGCAGTCCGGTGCCGGGACGGGCGGCAGCCCTGACCCGCGCCCGGGCGATCACGGACAGGAGGACGGCCGCATCGGCGGCCGCGTCAAATCCCCCGGAAGCGTCCGGGAAGAACACCCCCCGGAAGCCGCCTGAGACCGGCCCTGGCCGGACTCCAGCACTCCGGAACCGGCCCGGGCGCCGGCGCGCACACCACAGCAAAAACGCCTCTCCCCGACGGGGAGAGGCGTGCGGCATAAACGGAGCGCCCCCGGCAGGACTCGAACCTGCGGCCAAGCGCTTAGAAGGCGCCTGCTCTATCCACTGAGCTACGGGGGCCGGATGGTGCGGCGGTCGCGGACGGCTGAAGCCCCGGGCTCGGTGGTGCCGTGACCTTGCCGGGGACAAGGATAGGGCTCCGCGTACCTCGTCCCGGTTGCTTCACCTCCGTGACACGATGTGGAGGTTCGGTGAAGCGGTCCTGATAATCGCAGGCGAGTGCGAATCGTGCACCGTTTTTGACGCCTCACGCGACGGGTGTTGTGTACTCGTTATGCCGGGGCCTCCCTAGGCCTCATTCGCCACGCCTCGCGCGCCAAGGGTTATACGCTTCAAAAACACATCAGAATTGGGCATTCTGCACACGTGGCGACCTTGGACGTACGGCCCCGACTGCTCGACGCGTTGTCCGCACTGCGTGATCGCGTCGACGCCGCACGATTCCCTCTCCCCCTTCCCGGCGCCGCCCGCGCCCGTCGCAACCGGGTCGAACTGCTGGCGCAGCTCGACGACTACTTGGTGCCCCGGCTGTGCGCCCCCGAAGCGCCGTTGCTGGCGGTGGTCGGGGGGTCCACCGGGGCGGGCAAGTCCACTCTGGTGAACTCGCTGGTGGGGCGGCGGGTCACCGAGGCGGGGGTGCTGCGGCCCACCACGCACACCCCTGTCCTCGTCTGTCACCCCGATGATCACCACTGGTTCGCCGGGCCCCGGGTGCTGCCGGCGCTGCGGAGGGTCTGGGTGCCCTCGCAGGACGGGGCGCCCGCGGAGCCGCCCGTGCCCGAGGGGGCCGAGGACGACGAGCGGCCCGGGCTGCGGATCGAGACCGACCGCAGGCTGCCGCGCGGGCTGGCGCTGCTCGACGCCCCCGACATCGACTCGCTCGTGGCCCGCAACCGCGAGCTCGCCGCCGAGCTGATCTGCGCAGCCGACATCTGGGTCCTGGTCACCACCGCCACCCGCTACGCCGACGCCGTCCCCTGGCACCTGCTGCGCGCCGCCAAGGAGTACGACGTCACGCTCGTCACGGTGGTGGACCGGGTGCCGCACCAAGTCACCGGGGAGGTGGCCCGGCAGTTCGGGGCGCTGCTGGAGGCCGCCGGGCTGGGGGACGTCCCCCGGTTCACCATCCCCGAACTGCCCGAGTCCGTCGCCGGCGGCAGCGGGCTGCTGCCCGTGACGGCCGTCGCGGGGCTGCGGTCCTGGCTGATCCAGCGGGCCCAGGACCCCGCCTCGCGGACCGTGGCCCGGGCCCGTACCGCCAACGGCGTCCTCGCCTCGCTCGGCACCCGGCTGCCGGGGCTCGCCGGGGCCGCGGCCATCCAGCACTCCACCGCCGTCCGGCTGCTCCAGCGGGCCGAGGACGCCTACGGCCGGGCCGCCGAGCGGGTGCGGCGCGACGCCGCGGCGGGCGAGGCGCTCGCCGGGGACGCGCTGACGCACTGGCGCGGCTATCCGCGCGACAGCACACCCGAGGAACTGCTGACCGCGCTGACCAACGCCTTCACCGCCCTTCTGGGCTGCGCCGTCGACGCCGCGGACGAGGAGATCGCCGTCCCCGGCGACCCCGCCGCGGGCGCGGTGCTCGCCCCGCGCGACGCGGAGGGCGCCGCGGCCCGGATCGGGGTGGCCGTGCGGCACTGGCGGCGCTGCCTGGAGGAGATCGCGGAGGAGGAGGTGCGGGCTGTCGAGCGCGGCGCCCCCGCCGACGCGGACCGGGTGACCGCCCTGCTCGCCGCGGCGCTGCTGGGCGGCCGGCGGGCCCACGCCGCCGGGGAGGGCCTGGCCGAGGTCCTGGGCGCGCAGCGCGCCCAGCGGCTGCGCGACCGCGGCGGCGTCCTGCTCGACGAGTGCATGGAGCGGGTCCTGGACGCGGAGCGGGACCGCCGGACCGCCCCCCTCGACGCCCTCGATGTGACGCCGGATCATCAGGTCGAGCTCATCGCGGCGTTGTCCGTACTGCAGAAGGAAAGGTGACCGCGGTGCACTCCGCCGACAGCCGCTGCGGGCAACAACCGCCGCCCGCCCCCGACACCGACGGACGCTCCTGGGACGACGGGGTGATCGCGCGCCGCGCGTGCCCCGAGCGGCCGGAGCACGAGAGGGCCGACCCGGAGGAGCCCGCCGCGCGGCCCGCGCCCCGGGCCACGACCGCGCTCGGGGGCACGCTCCTGTCCCGGCTCGACGCCCTGCGCGAGCTGGTGGGCCTGTCCCGGGCGCGGCTGGACGGCGCCATGCTCGCCGAGGCGGGCCGGGTGCTGGAGGAGGCCGCCGTGCGGCAGCGGCACTCGCTCGACCTCACCGTGGTGGCGATCGCCGGATCGACGGGCAGCGGCAAGTCCACGCTGTTCAACGCCCTCGCCCGGGCCCAGCTCTCCGAGGCCGGGGTGCGCCGGCCCACCACCGCCGCGCCTGTGGCCTGCGCCTTCGCCGATCGCGCCGACGGAATGCTGGACCGCCTCGGGGTCCCGGCCCGCTCGCGCCGGCAGCCGCCGCGCCCCTACGACCCGCAGCTCGCCGGCGTCGTCCTGCTCGACCTGCCCGACCACGACTCCGCCGCGGCCGGCCACCGGGAGCAGGTCGACCGGCTGCTCGGGCTGGTGGACGCGGTGATCTGGGTGGTGGACCCGGAGAAGTACGCGGACGCGGTGCTCCACGAGCAGTACCTGCGGCCGCTGGCCGGGTACGCGGAGGTGACCTTCGTCGTCCTCAACCAGCTGGACCGGCTCTCGGTGGACGCCGTGGACCAGGTGCTGGACGACCTGCGCCGGCTGCTGGACGAGGACGGGCTCGCGCTCGGCGAGCACGGCGAGCCGGGGGCGACGGTGCTGGCCCTGTCGGCGCTCACCGGTGAGGGGGTCGGCGAACTGCGCGAGGCGCTCGGCCAGTTCGCGGCCCGCCGGTGCGCGGCCGAGCTGCGGCTGACCGCCGACGTGGACGGCGCCTCGCGGCGGCTGCGCCCGGCCTACGTGGCCGACGGGCGGCCGGGGCTGACCGACGGGATGCGGCTGGACTTCGAGGACCGGCTCGCGGAGGCGGTCGGAGCCCGCGCCTCCGGGCTGCGCGCCGAGCGGACCTGGCTGCGGGGCGCCGAGCGGGCGTGCGGGACAGTGTGGGGCCGGGCGTGGCGGTTGTGGCTGAGGTGGTGCGACCGGACGGGCGTGCCGGGGGCGGAGGGCGAGGACGAGGCGCCGCAGCAGCGCCGCACGGCGTCGCGGCCGCTGGTGGAACAGGCGGTGCGGACGCTGGTGCACGAGGCGTCCGCCGGGCTGCCGGGACCCTGGGCCCTGGCCGTGCGCGAGGCGGCGGTGCGCGGCGCGGTGGGGCTGGCGGAGGCCCTGGACGAGGCGGGCGCCGCGGCCCCCGTGCCGGCGGCGCGCCGCGAGGGCGACACGGGCGGGTGGAACGCGGGCGGCCGGTGGGGCTGGGCGGCGCGCAGCGGGGGGTGGCGGACCGCGGGATGGCCCACGGGGGCGTGGCGTACGGGCGGTTGGCGTACGGGTGGATGGCGGACCGCGGGGCGGCGCACGGGGGCCGGGCGGACGCGGGGTGCGGAGGCGCCGAGGCTGGTGCGGCCCCGCTGGTGGGCGGTGGCCCTGGGGACGCAGGCGACGTTCGTGCTGCTGCAACTGCTCGGGGTGGCGGGGCTGGTGGCCGAGGTGTGCGGCGCGCTGGATCTGGAGTGGTGGATTCCGGGGGTCGTGGCGGCGGGGAGCGGGGCGGGTGCGCCGGCCCTGGCGTGGGGCTGCCGGATGGCGGCGCGGGGACCGGCCCGGGGGTACGGGCTGGAGACGGAGCGCAGGCTGCGCGGTGCGGCCGCGTCGTTGGGGCGGGAGCGGGTGCTGGAGCCGGTGGCGGCCGAGCTGCTGCGGTACCGGGAGGTCCGGGCCCAGTTCGTGGTGGCCGCCGGGGAGCTGTGACGGGGGATCAGTGAGCGTGTGGGGATTGGGGATCCGGGGGCGGTCGCGGCTCCTGTGGGTGATGCGGTTGTCCACAATCCGCGCCTTGTCCACAGGGGTCAGCGGGCTTGCGTGAGCCCGTGCACCATGGGGCCAGGACCCGGTCGCGGGGAGCGAACGGGCCGGTCGACGGGGGAGGCATGGGATGAACGAGACGCTGGTGACGGTCGTGGGCAATGTGGCGACCCAGCCGGACTTCCGGCAGACGGCGAACGGGTCGGCGGTCGCACACTTCCGGCTGGCGGCGACGGTGCGCCGCTGGGACCGGGGGCGCGAGGAGTGGGCGGATGCCCATACGAGCTTCTACTCGGTGTGGGCGTGGCGGACCCTGGCGTCCAACGTGGTGGCGTCCGTGACGATCGGTGAACCACTGATCGTGCGCGGGAAGTTGAGGATCACCTCGCAGGAACGGGACGGGAAACGCTGGGTGTCGGCGGACATCGACGCGCTCTCCCTCGGCCATGACCTCGCCCGGGGCACCTCGGCGTTCCGCCGGGTGTCGCAGGCCCGGCCGCTGCCGGTCGAGCCGGTGCGGATGGCGGGGGTGGCGGCGCGGGCGGTCGCGGACGCGGAGGCGGCGGCCGATGTGGCCGCCCGGTGAGGGGCCGCAGGTGGACCGCTGGGCAACTGCCCTGTGAAATGGGTGGTTTGTCCTCGGGGATTTGTCGATAATGCCGAGCTGAACACCTGATTCCGATAACGATTCCGATTCGGATCGGCCGTCCGAAAGGCCGGTGTGTTCAGCGGGTTGTACGCGCTCCCTAGGATCCCGTTGGTAGCAACGGGGGCTGCTGCTTCGTGGGTTGCCTGGCGAGGCCTGTGATGAGTTGCCACGGCCGGCCGCGCCCATCCGAAAGGAAAGTCATGAGCTCTGTGTTGAGGCGCGGTTCCGCGCGCCTCGCGACGGCCGTTCTGGCGACGGCTCTGGCCGTGGCCGGTGCGGTGGGCACGGCCGGCGCGGCCGTGGTGGAGGAGGGGCCGCAGGACGCGGGCGGCGTCACCGCGACGCTCGGCGGCGAGATGCCGGCCAAGGCGTGGGCGCACGTCAAGGGCGGCAGCAGACCCGGGAACGTCATGGCGGGCCTGTTCGAGATGAAGGTCGAGGGCGGCGGCACCCTCCAGACCTACTGCGTGGACATCGACACCGGCACCGTCAACGGCGCCGCGTACAAGGAGGCCGGCTGGAGCGAGTCGTCGCTGCAGAACAACCCCCGGGCGGGGAGGATCCGCTGGATCCTCCAGAACTCCTACCCCCGGGTCGACGACCTCGCCGCGCTGGCCCGGAAGTCCGGGGCCGGCACCCTCGACGCCGACCGGGCCGCCGCCGGCACCCAGGTCGCCATCTGGCGCTACTCGGACGGCGCGAACGTCGAGGCGAACGACCCCGCGGCCGAGAAGCTCGCCGACTACCTCTACGAGAAGGCCGAGGACCTGAAGGAGCCCGCGGCCTCCCTCTCGCTCGACCCCCTCGCCGTCTCCGGCAGACCCGGCGGCCGGATCGGCCCGGTGACCGTCCGCACCAACGCGGACAGCGTCACCATCACTCCCTCCGGTGACGCCGGTCCCCGGAATGTGAAGATCGTTGACAAGGCGGGCAAGCCCGTCACCACCACGGCCGACGGCGGCCGGCTCTACTTCGACGTCCCGGCCGGCACCCCGGACGGCGGCACCTCGTTCACGGCCGCGGTCAACACCGAGGTCCCCGTGGGCCGGGCGTTCATAGGCGACCGGATCCGGACCCAGACGATGATTCTGGCCGGCTCCAGCCGGAGCGCCGCGACGGCGGTCGCCACCGCCCACTGGGCGAAGAAGGGTGCCGTCCCGGCGGTGTCCGCCCGGAAGAAGTGCGCCGAGGGCGGGCTGGAGATCACCGCGGGCAACCGCGGCGACAGGCCGTACACCGTCGTGATCGACGGCAGAAGGCACCGGGTGGAGCCGGGGCGCTCGCGGACCGTGCTGGTGAAGGCCGCCGAGGACCGGCCGTACCGGATCGCGGTCGGCGGGCCGGGCGGCTTCTCACGGACCTTCTCCGGGGTCCTGGACTGCCGGACGGGCGCCTCGGACGTCACCACCACCGCCACCGCCGTGGGCGACACGACCGGCGGGGCCGGGCCGTCCCCGTCCGGTTCTCCGGCGCCCGCTCCGGCGGACGGTGCGGACGGTTCCCCGGGGCGGTCCGGCCTGCCGTCCCCGGACGCCGACAGTGACCTCGCCGTCACCGGCGGCAGCGGCGCGACCCCCGCCACCGTGGGCATCGCGGCGGCGCTGGTCGTCGTCGGCGGCGCGGCGGTCTTCCTCCTCCGCAGGAAGAAGGCACCGGCCACGGACGAGTGAGCCCCGGCTGCGGGCGGCCGGGAACGGCACGGCCGGGCGCCCGCCGCGGGGAATCGCGTTTTCGTCCGGGGCCGCCGGTACGGCAAGATGGGATACGTCTGCCCTCATGCGGGCGGAGCCGCACATTGGCCCTTCTCCACTGCCGGACGGTTTCTCTTGGCTGAGTACATCTACACCATGCGCAAGACGCGCAAGGCGCACGGCGACAAGGTCATCCTCGATGACGTGACGCTGAGCTTCCTGCCCGGTGCGAAGATCGGTGTGGTCGGCCCGAACGGCGCCGGTAAGTCCACCGTCCTCAAGATCATGGCCGGTCTGGAGCAGCCCTCCAACGGTGACGCCTTCCTGTCGCCGGGCTACAGCGTCGGCATCCTGATGCAGGAGCCGGAGCTCGACGAGTCCAAGACCGTCCTGGAGAACGTCCAGGACGGCGTCGCCGCGACCAAGGGCAAGCTCGACCGGTTCAACGAGATCGCCGAGCTGATGGCGACCGACTACTCGGACGCCCTGCTGGAGGAGATGGGCAAGCTCCAGGAGGATCTCGACCACGCCAACGCCTGGGACCTGGACGCCCAGCTGGAGCAGGCCATGGACGCGCTGGGCTGCCCGCCCGCCGACTGGCCGGTCATCAACCTCTCCGGTGGCGAGAAGCGCCGCGTGGCGCTCTGCAAGCTGCTGCTGGAGGCCCCCGACCTGCTGCTCCTCGACGAGCCCACCAACCACCTCGACGCCGAGTCGGTGAACTGGCTGGAGCAGCACCTCGCCAAGTACGCCGGCACCGTCGTGGCGATCACCCACGACCGGTACTTCCTCGACAACGTCGCCGAGTGGATCCTCGAGCTCGACCGCGGCCGCGCCCACCCCTACGAGGGCAACTACTCCACCTACCTGGAGAACAAGGCCGCCCGTCTCAAGGTCGAGGGCCAGAAGGACGCCAAGCGCCAGAAGCGCCTCAAGGAAGAGCTGGAGTGGGTCCGCTCCAACGCCAAGGGCCGCCAGGCCAAGTCCAAGGCGCGCCTCGCCCGTTACGAGGAGATGGCCGCCGAGGCCGACAAGATGCGGAAGCTGGACTTCGAGGAGATCCAGATCCCGCCGGGCCCGCGTCTGGGCAGCATCGTCGTCGAGGTGACCAACCTCTCCAAGGCGTTCGGTGACAAGGTCCTCATCGACGACCTGTCGTTCACCCTGCCGCGCAACGGCATCGTGGGCGTCATCGGCCCCAACGGCGCCGGCAAGACCACCCTGTTCAAGATGATCCAGGGCCTGGAGAAGCCGGACTCCGGCGAGATCAAGGTCGGCGAGACCGTCAAGATCTCCTACGTCGACCAGAGCCGCGCCAACATCGACCCCAAGAAGACGCTGTGGGCCGTCGTCTCCGACGAGCTGGACTACATCAACGTCGGCCAGGTCGAGATGCCCTCGCGGGCGTACGTCTCGGCGTTCGGCTTCAAGGGTCCGGACCAGCAGAAGCCGGCCGGCGTCCTGTCCGGCGGTGAGCGCAACCGCCTCAACCTGGCGCTGACCCTCAAGCAGGGCGGCAACCTGCTGCTCCTCGACGAGCCGACCAACGACCTCGACGTCGAGACCCTCTCCTCGCTGGAGAACGCGCTGCTGGACTTCCCCGGTGCCGCTGTGGTCGTCTCCCACGACCGCTGGTTCCTCGACCGCGTCGCCACGCACATCCTGGCGTACGAGGGCGACTCCAAGTGGTTCTGGTTCGAGGGCAACTTCGAGTCCTACGAGAAGAACAAGATCGAGCGCCTCGGCCCGGACGCGGCCCGTCCGCACCGCGCCAGCTACAAGAAGCTCACCCGGGGCTGAGCGTGGCGCGCCACATCTACTCCTGCCCCCTGCGCTGGTCGGACATGGACGCCTTCGGCCATGTCAACAACGCCGTCTTCCTGAGCTATCTCGAAGAGGCGCGGATCGACTTCATGTTCCGGCTGGCGCCGGCCGACGGGCCGTCCTTCAAGGGCGGTTCCGTCGTGGCCCGGCACGAGATCGACTACCTGCGTCCGCTGGTGCACCGGTACGAGCCGGTGACGATCGAGACCTGGGTGACGAGGGTCGGTACCGCGTCGACGACCGTGTCCTACGAGGTCAAGGACGCGGACGCGACGTATGTGCGGGCCAGCACGGTCGTCGTGCCGATCGACCTGGAGACGGGCCGGCCGCGGCGGCTCACCGCCGAGGAGAGGGAACTGCTGGAGCAGTACCGGGACGAGGCGCCGGAGTCGTCGGAGCCGTCCGAGGGGGCCGTCGCCGCATGAGCGGGGAGGGGGAGCGGCTGAGGTTCGCCGACGCCGGGGAGGCGGCCGATCTGGCCGCCTTCCTCGCCCGGTTGATCCGCTACGACCGGGCCGCGGTCGTGCGGCTCCAGGCGGGCGGGGGAGTGCTGGCCGTCTTCGGCCGGCCGCCGTCCTTCGAGGTGCTGGCCATCCGGACGGCCCGGCTGCTGGACCAGGGTGTGGTCGATGTGACCGTGTCGGCGGGGCAGCTCGCGGACGCGGTCGACGCGGGCTCGTCGTCGGAGGGCGGGCTCGTCGTCCCGGTGCCCCCGGGGGTCACCGGGCCGCCGTGGACGGGCGTGCTGCCGCCGCGCGGCGGCTGGCAGCGGGTTTCCGGCATGCCGGACGTCGCCGCGGTGCGCGGCGCGGTCGGCGCGGCGGTCGCGGAGTTCCGCTCGCGCGACGAGGCGCTGCCGGAGCAGCGGCGTACGCGGGCGGAGCGGGACCGCATCGGGCGGGAGATCTGGTCGCGGACGTTGGGGGAGACGGGGCTGCCGTTGCGGGCGGCGCATGCGGCGCAGGCGTTGGGGTTTTTGGCGGCGGGTGCGCCGGAGGCGCCGGCGCTGTTCGCTGCTGGGGGCTGGTTGCGGTTGCGGACGCCGTACGGGTCGATTGTGGTGCGGACGGGTGGGTTTACGGGGTTGACTGTCACGCCCGCGTGAGGGGTTTGCCCCCGGCCCTCCCCCAGAGGGGGCACCCCCATTTCACCGTTTCTTCCGGGGCTCCGCCCCTCGGCCCGGCACCGCGCTCCGCGCGGTGGTGCGGGGGCTTCGCCCCCTGCGCCCCCACCGGGGCTTCGCCCCTGGACCCCGCTTCGGGGCTCCGCCCCGGACCCCGTATCGCGGCTTCGCCGCTCGTCCTCAAACGCCGGACGGGCTACGGGTCACCCCGGACTGTTGATCATCGACGCCGCCGCATACGTCAGGTACTTCCACAGCTGCTGCTCGTGCTCGGGGGACAGCCCCAGGTCGTCCACCGCCGCGCGCATGTGGGTCAGCCAGGCGTCGTGGGCGGCGCGGTCCACCGTGAAGGGGGCGTGGCGCATGCGGAGCCTGGGGTGGCCGCGGTTCTCGCTGTAGGTGCGGGGGCCGCCCCAGTACTGCATGAGGAACGTGGCCATGCGGTCCTCGGCCGGGCCGAGGTCCTCCTCCGGGTACATCGGCCGCAGCAGCGGGTCCGCGGCCACCCCCTCGTAGAAACGGCGGGCCAGACGCCGGAAGGTCGCCTCGCCGCCGACCTGCTCGTAGAAGGTCTGCCCAGGAAGCGTGCCGCGCGGAATCTCGTTCACCTCTCCATGGTCGCAGACCGGTGGAGGAGGACTCCCGGCGTAGGTCCGCAGGGCCCGTCAGCCCCGGTGGACGGTGATCGTCGTCCAGGCGCCGACGTGCACCCGGTCGCCCTCCTGGAGCGGGACGGGGACGTAGGGCTGGATCGGGTCCTCGGAGCCGTTGATCGTCGTGCCGTTGGTGGAGTCCTGGTCGACCACGGCCCAGCTGCCGTCGGGCTGCTCGACGAGCACGGCGTGCTGGTGCGAGACGCCCGGATCCTCCGGCGGGCGGGAGAGGTCGATGTCGGGCGACTCCCCGGTGCTGTGGCGGCGGCGGCCGATGGTGACCTGGGGGCCGGTGAGCCGGCACTGCTGCTCGGGCGAGTACGCGGGCAGGTTCAGGCCCGCCGCCTCCGGGCCGCTGCGGTTCATCATCGACCGGAAGTAGTCCCGGTCGGGGGCTATCACCGCGATCCAGCCGGCCGGAGGGGCCGCCGGGGCGCTCGGCGGCGGCAGGATCCAGTCGCCGTCCTCCGGGCCCGGGACCGGGGGCTGCGGGGCGAGCGGCTCGGCCGGGCGGTTGATCCGGGACGGCCGGGACCCGTGGTACTCAAAGGTGTGCGGGGCCTGGGGGTGCGCCGGCGGAGGCGGCGCCGACTCGAACCCCTGGGGCTGCGGGGGCGCCACATACGGGGAGGGCGACTGCAGCATGAAGTTGTACGCGCACTCCTCGCAGAACGGGGCCTGTGCCTCGCGGGGCGTACGGCACTGCGGGCACAGTTCGGCCTGCATGGTCGCCTCGGCGGCGGGACCGGGGTAGGCGGGCGGGCCGGGCGGAGGCGGCGGGGCCACGGGCCCCGTGGCCGCGGGTGTCCCGGACATCCGGTGCCCGCACACCTCGCACCAGTCGTCGGCCACCGACTGGTGGCCGTTCGGGCAGGTCGGCATGTCGGTCGTGTCCCCCTCTTGCGCCGTGTCCAACTGTCCAACTGGTCTGCCAGCACTGCTACTTCTTCACGCGGACCGTTTTCGTGGACCGCGTCTCCAGTGTCTTCTCCGCCTCGGCGGAGACCTTCGCCTTCAGCCGCACAGTACCGTTGACCGCGTCCACCACGTCCACCACCTTCGCCAGCAGTTTGGCGGTGTCCTCGTTCCCCGAGCGGTTGGCCAGCTGAACGGCCCGGCCCAGCTTGGCGGTTGCCCCGTCCAGATCGCCCGACTTGCGCAGATCCAGGCCCTGTTGGATGGCCCGGGCCAGCTCGGCCTGGCCGGTGTAGTGCGCGACCTGCGGATTGATGGTGGTCGAGGCCGCCAGGTCGTCCGTCCACACCGCCCGGACCAGGCCCTGCGCCAGCACCTCCGGCGCCGAGCCGTCGGGGACGGGGCGGACGAGCGAGGCGCGGGCGGCCAGCATCTCCCGGCCCACTCCGGCGGCGGGCACGCGGACGCAGACGTGGTAGTCGCGGGACTCGTCGCCCCAGGAGCCCGTGGGGTAGTCGGCCGAGCGGGGGCCCGCCTCGACGCGACGGTCCGTCAACTCCTGGACGGCCGGGGCGACCTGCTTGACGAAGAGCACCTCGGCGCCCTGCGGGGTCCACAGCCGCAGGGAGACGTCGGCGAGCTCCTTGCCCATCGCGTTCTCCATCATCCCGGTGAAGTCCGAGGCCAGTCCGGCGGGATCGGCGACGATGTCGGCGCTGCCGAGCAGGGCCGAGGCGATGCCCGTGACCTCCTTCACCTCCCAGTCCGTCCCCACGCCCCGGGCGTCACAGGTGAACCCGCCCGCGCAGGCGTCCAGGGTGGCGCGCAGCGCGTCCGGCTCCTCGTGCTCGTTGCGGCCGTCGGTCAGCAGGATGCCGTGGCGTATGGAGGCGCCGGACGAGGCCAGCAGCCGGCCGGCCAGGCGCAGCCAGGTGCCGATGGCCGTGCCGCCGCCCGGACTGAGCTTGCGCAGCGCCTCCTTGGCCTGGGCGCGGGTGGCGGCGTCGGCGGCCGCGAGCCGCCCGGCCCCGGGATAGACCTCCTTGGCCTGATGGGTGCCGGCCACCACCGCGAAGGAGACGCCGTCGCGCAGGACGTCGACGGCGGCGGCCGTGGCCTCCCGGGCGTTGCGCATCTTGGTGGGCGGGTAGTCCATGGAACCCGAGCAGTCCACCATGATCACCACCGCGGTGCCGGGGGCGGCGGCGCGGGAGGCGCCGGCGGCCGCGCCGCCCCCGGTGGAGGTGACGGTGACGATCGCGTTGACCTCGCGGCCGTCCTCGGGCAGGAACTCGTTCTGGTAGACGTCGACGGAGAACCGGGGCGCGCCCGGCTTGGAGAACTGGGACATCCGTTCCGCTCCTTCGTACTCACCCGATCGTGGTGGCAGGGCGGACGGGCGCACCCGGTGCCCCCCGGCACCGGTGCGCTGATCCCCCCGTGACGCCGTTCCGGCGTCAGGCCGTTCCCGCCCCTTCCGTCCGGGCGGGGAACGGCAGTACCGCAACGGTTACGTTGTCGTGGCCCCCGCCGTCAAGGGCGTAGCCGACGAGATGGCGCGCGGTCTCCAGCGGCCGGTCGCGGGCGTCGGCCGGGATGACGGCGGCCATCTGCTCGGCCGTCTCGGCGTAGTTCCACAGGCCGTCGGTGCAGACGATCACGACGCCGGGCCGGTCCGGGTGGAACGCGGCGGTGTGCGGCTCCACCTCGTAGGCGTCGGCGCCGAGCCAGCCGGTGATGGCGTGGGCGCGCTCGTCCGCGTACGCCTCGGCCTCCGACAGCAGCCCGGCGGCCACCATCTGGGCGGCCCAGGAGTCGTCCTCGGTGAGCCGGGCCGGCTGGGTGGCGCGGTCGTCGGGCACCCAGTAGGCGCGGCTGTCGCCGACCCAGCCGATCGTCAGCAGCTCGCCCGTGATCACCGCGCTGACGATGGTGCAGGCCGGGGCGTTCTCCTGCTGGTAGCGCTGGTGCTCGCGGGGCCGGTGGTCGCTCGCGGCCAGCGCGCTGACGCGCTCGGCGGCCTCCAGGATCGCCCGGTGGGTGGCCTCGCGCGCCGGGACGCCGGCGGTGAGGGCGCTCTCCAGGGCGGCGAGGGCGCCCGAACTGGCCGCGGCCGACGCCTCGTCCGAACGCGCCGCGGACGACACGCCGTCGCAGACGACGGCGAGGACGGCGGGGCCGCCGTCCGGCAGGGCCGTGGTGGCCACGGCGTAGGCGTCCTCGTTGCGG
Source organism: Streptomyces sp. AV19 (assembly GCF_015999245.1). GTDB lineage: Bacteria > Actinomycetota > Actinomycetes > Streptomycetales > Streptomycetaceae > Streptomyces. Next base: position 397,278 of record NZ_JAEAMR010000003.1, read on the forward strand.
TGGTGGCGCAGACCGCGGTCGCTGACCGCGGCGACGCCTGCCGTCTCGTGCTCCATGTGATCCCGTTCGCGCGGCTGTGCATGCCCGCAGTGTTCGCAGTACCCGTCGTCGTCGATCATGCCGGACCGGCAGGCGGCGCAGGCGCGCCGGCCGGCCGCGCCGCTCGCGTCGTGGGCCGTCTGCACCGGGACGCCGGGCGGCGCCGGCCGCCGGCCGTCCGCCTCGCGCAGCCGGACGGCGCTCCGCGCCCGGGAGTCACCGGCCGCGGCGGACGCGGGGGCCGCCGAGAGGTCCACGCCGCACCCGCCGCAGTAGTTGTCGGCCGGCTCCAGCGGCTCCTGGCAGACGGGACAGGCCGTCCGCTGGGCGGCTTGCGGCAGTTGCGACATCGATCACACCCATGTCCTGGGGCGGAAACGGTTGGCCCGCTCCACCAGTTCGATCCGTTCCTCGCCGTGCCGGGCGAGGCGTGCGAGCACACGGTACGAGCGCTCCAGCCCGAAGCGCAGGCTCCGCTCGTCCACCCCGCCGCCGAGCAGGGTGAGCGGGGGGCCGGAGCCGGGCGCGCCCGTGCTGCCCGAGAGCACCCAGTCCAGCGCGGTGCCCAGCACCTCCGTGGCGAGGCGCTCGCGGCGCACCGGGTCCAGGCCGAAGCCGTCCAGCCGCTCCACCTGGCCGGCGGCGGCGCTCAGGTCGTCGAACAGCCGCTCCTGGGGGGAGCGCTGCCGCAGCCGGGCGCGGACCGCCGCGACGCGGGCCGCCGTGAAGTGGATGGACGCCTCGGGCACGGACTCCAGTGTCTCCACCGCGCCCGCGCGGTCCCCGGCGGCCAGCCGCACGCGGGCCAGCCCGAAGGCGGCGCCGACGAAGCTGGGGTCGGTGGCCCACACCAGCCGGTAGTACTCCGCGGCGTTGTCCAGCTGGCCGAGCACCTCCGCGCACACCCCCAGCGCCAGCTTGGGGGCGGGCTCGCCGGGGAACGCGTCGTAGACGGCGTCGAAGGAGACCGCGGCGGTCTCCCTGTCGCCGGTGACCAGCGAGTGGAGCCCGCGGTACCAGATGATCCGCCAGTCGTCGGGGTGCTCGGTCTCCAGGGCGTCCATCGCCCGCCCGGCGTCGGTGAGTTCGTCCAGCTCCAGCTGGGCGCGCAGGCGGCGCAGGCGCAGCTCCGGCGAGGTGACGGGCGCGGCCCGGAGCGCCGCGTAGAGCTCGGCGGGCTGGGAGGAGAGCAGGCCGGCGAGGAAGCCGGCGTTCGGGTCGGCCGGGTCGGCCATGGGGACCGGCAGCGCGAGGGCGGCGGCCCGGACGTCGAGCGGGGCGACGGCGGGTGCCGCGGAGGCGGCGGCCGGCGCGGGAAGCGCGGCCCGCCGGCCTCTCGGGGCCCGGCCGCCCAGCGCCGACGGGTCCTCGGTCCGCTCGGGGAACAGGACGGTGTCCACCACCCGCGGCTCCGGGCCGAACAGGTGCGACAGCGCGGGCCGCGGCCGGCCCGTCCTGAGCGCCACGACCTCCCGCAGCACGCCCGTCAGCTGCTCCGCCATCTCGGCCGCCGAGGAGAACCGGCGCGCCGGGTCGGGGTCGGTGGCGCGCACCAGGAGCCGGTAGAAGGACTCGTAGCGGCGGAAGACCTCGATGTGGTCCGGGTCGGGCAGGCTGTCCGCGAAGACGTTGGTGTAGCCCTGGAAGTCGAAGGTCAGCACGGCCAGGGTGCGGGCGACGGTGTAGAGGTCGGAGGCGACCGACGGGCCGGCCTCGGCGACCTCGGGGGCCTGGTAGCCCACCGTGCCGTAGATGGCGCTCTCGTCGTCGTCCATCCGCCGGACCGCGCCCATGTCGATCAGCTTGAGCTGGTCCTGCTGCTGGATGGCGTTGTCCACCTTGAAGTCGCAGTACAGCAGGTTGCGGCTGTGCAGGTGGCCGAGCGCCTCCAGCGCCTCGATGCCGTAGGCGCACGCCTGCTCCACCGGCAGCGGGTCGCGCCGGCCGTCCGGCAGCCGCCGCTCGTTGGCGATGTCCTTGAGGGACTTGCCGCCGACATACTCCATGACGATGTAGCCGTCGAGGCTGCCGGTCCGCTGGTCGAGGTGCTCGACGAAGTTGTAGATGCGGACGATGTTCGAGTGCTCGATCTCGGCCAGGAAGCGCCGCTCGGACAGGGCGACCGCGAGCGCGTCCTCGTCGCCCGTGTCGAGCAGGCCCTTGAGGACGACCCAGCGGTCGGAGACGGCGCGGTCTATCGCCAGGTAGATCCAGCCCAGGCCGCCGTGCGCCAGGCAGCCGGCCACCTCGTACTGGCCGTGCACCACATCGCCGGTACGGAGCTTGGGGACGAACGAGTACGGATGGCCGCACTTGGTGCAGAAGCCCTCGGTGCGCCCGGGGCGGTCGCCGCGCGAACGGCCCACCGGCTCCCCGCAGTCGCTCCGGGAGCAGAACCGCTTGCGCTCGGGGACCTCCGGGTTCGCCAGCACCGCCGAGCGCGGGTCGGGGCGCGGCACGCCCGGCACGCTGACCAGGCCCGCGCCGAGCTTGTCGCGGCCGGAGGCGGCGGTGTTCGACTGCGAGCCGCGCACCGACACCGAACGGGAGCCGCCCTCGCCCGTGCCGGCCGTCGACCGGGAGAGCCGGCCCGGGACGGAGCGGCGGGAGGAGCGGGAGGAAGCCGAGCGCGCCGAGGTGCGGGAGCTGGGCACGCTGCGCGGGGCGCCGTTGGTGATGCCGGTGAGGGGCGAGGACAGCGTGCCGTCCGGCGCGACGACCGGCGCGAGGCCGCAGGTGTCGCAGTACGTTTCGCCGCCGCCCACGTCCTCGTAGGCGCCCGTGCAGCCGGGCCGCTGGCAGGCGGTGCCCATGGTGTCGCCCGCTGTGCCGCCTGTGGTCGTGCCGCTCATGAATCCCCCCTGCGATCGATGACACCCGGGCCGAAGCCTCCGGTTCCACCCGCGGGCGGGGCGAGGGCCTCGGCCATGGCGTGCTGGTAGCGCAGCACGGCCTGCTCGGCGGCCAGCAGGTCGCAGGGCGCGCTCCACAGCATGCGGCGGGCCGCGTCGTACCGCTCGCCCAGGACGCCGTCCTCCGCGAGGCCGTGCCGGGCCGCCTTCGCCCTGTACGCGTCCAGCCGGCCGCGCAGTTCGGCCCGGACGGCCAGCGGCGCGGTGACCGCCGTCAGCGACTCCCGGGCCCGCGTCAGCTCCTCGTCCGCGCGCTGCTCCAGCCTCTCCAGCAGGGGGGACAGCCGGTGCCACCGGGCCCGTCTGCGGTGCTCGGCGGCGGTCGAGAGCTGCTCGTAGAGCGCGGTCGGCGGGCCGGAGACGGCGGGCACCTCGGACGCGGCGATCTTCGACAGCACCTCGACGCGGGCCTGGCGGGCCTCGATCAGCGTGCGGTCGGCCCGGGAGAGCACGTCGCGCACCCGCATCAGGCGCTGCTCGGCGTCCTGCCGGACGGTCAGCACGGCCTCGATCTCGCGGCGGACGTCCTCCAGGGCGCGGGCGGCCCGGTCGTAGCGGTCGGTGTCGGGGCGGCCGCCGCCCGGGGCGGAGCTCGGCGAGGCGCCGGTCCAGAAGGAGACCGGGTCCCCCAGCACCGCGGCCCGCAGGGCGGCCAGCTCCCGGGTGATGTCCTCCAGGTCGTCGCCGGCGGGGTGCTCGCCGGGGCGCACGCCGACCGAGTGGGCCAGGGAACGGGTGCGCCGGAGCTCGGCGGCGAGCAGGTCGATCCGGGCCGGGAGCGCGGACCAGACGGCGTCGGCGATGACGACGACGTCCAGCGCCCGGGCGTACCAGCCGTTCATCCGGTCGACGAGCTCCTGGAGGGTCAGCTGCTCGCTGAGCTTGGCGGCCGTGCCCAGGGCGGTGACCGTGGCGGCCGGGTCGCCGCCGGGGAGGGTGACCCGGGCGCCGGTCAGCAGGTCGGTGAGCTCGCCCAGTTCGGCCTGGGTGGGCCAGCGGCGGCGGGAGCGGAGCTCGCGGGCCGCGGTGAGGGCGTCGGTGTAGGCGTCGAAGCACACCCACAGCCGGTTGATGAGCTGCTCGGCGACCGCCCACCGGCCGCGGGTGGCGCCGCTGAGCTCCGCGCCCTCCAGCAGCCGGCGGCCGGCGTGGTCCTGCAGGGCGAGCAGCGAGGATTCGACAGCCTCGTGTTCCGCGCCGAGCCGCGCCAGCGCGCGGTCCACCTCCTCGCGGCTCAAGACCGGCCCGGTGGGCCCCGCGACCGCCATCGGTCCCCTCTCCTGTCCGCGGCGCGCGCCGCCTCGTACCGGTGCTGTGCTGAGAATGTGCTGACGGCGTGTCGGCCGTCCCGCCGGTCTCCCTCCCCGTGCTCCCCGGGCGCGTACCCGCCCCGGCCCGTTCCCTTTCCTCAGTGTGCGGCAGGCCCTGTCAGTCCCTGTACTTGGGCTCCGGCGGTGCCGTGATCCCGAGGTTCGCCCGGGCCAGCCACGTGCGGTAGGACACCATCCAGGGGCTGTCCGCGCCGCCCCTGCGGTAGTCGTCCAGTACCGCGTTGACCCGGCGTACCAGGTCTTCGGAGCCCCGGTTCATCGCCACGCCGTAGTACTCGGTGGTGAACGGTTTGCCGACCAGTCCCACGGACGGGTCCTGGGCCGCCTGTCCGGCGGCCAGGGCGCTGTCGGTGAGCACTGCATCGACCTGGCCGAGCTGGAGGCGGACCAGGCAGTCCAGCTGGTTGGGGACGGTCGTCACCCGGACCGGACGGCCCTTCTTCGACAGCGCCGTCTCGGCCGTGGAGCCCGAGGCCGCGCAGACCGTCCGCCCGGACAGGCTGCCGTCGTCGAAGCCGGTGACGGGCGAGCCCTTGGGGGCGAGCAGCTGCTGGCCCGCCTCGAAGTAGGCGGTGGAGAAGGCGACTTCCTTGATCCGGGCGCAGTTGATGGTCATCGTACGGGCGACGATATCCACCTTGCCCGACTTCAGTGCGGGAATGCGCTGATTGGTGGGGATCGCCAGGAAGATCACCTTCTCCGGGTCGCCCAGGACGGACTTGGCGATCGCCCGGACGAGGTCGATGTCGAAGCCGTTGAGCTTTCCGGAGGCCGGGTCGCGGTAGCCCCAGCGGTAGCTGTTCTGGTCGACGCCCGCGATCAGCCGGCCGCGCTGCTTGATCCGGCGCACGGCCGGGCCGTCCGCGGTGGACGGGCGCAGGCTCGCCTCCGGATCGACGCACCCGTCGGGCGGGGCGGGGGCCGCGGCCGCGGCGGGCCGGGTCCCGTGCCGGGTTCCGTGCGGGGCTTGTGGGGCGCCCCTCGCCCCCGTCCCGGGCAGGACGAACGCGGCCACCGCCGCCGCCGTGGCCCAGACCGTCGCCTTCCGTCCGCGCATGCCCCCGCCTTCCCTGGTCACCGGTACTCCGAGAGCCGGCGGCCGATGCCGAGCACCGCTCCGGCCGCGCCCAGCAGCGCGAGCACCGCGGCGCCCACCGCCAGGCCGGTCAGGGCGCTCCGCCCGTCGTCGGCCGCGCTGCGGAAGTCGTCCTGCTCGTGGTCCAGCGCCCGGCGCAGCGCGGTGTCCACCTGGTCGAACGCCTCGCCCGTGCTGCCCTTCTCGCCAGTCACCCGCGCCAGCGCCCCCTCGTAGTCGCCGGCGTCGTCGGCCGCGCGGGCGGCGGCGTGCCGCCGCTGCCACTCCTTCACCTCGGCCACCGCCTTCGCCACCGGGTCGCGGCCCAAGGCGCCGTCCGCCAGGGACCGGGCCCGGTCCAGCAGGCTCCCCGGCCGGGCGTCGGCGGTGCCGTCGCCGAACAGGTCGCGCATGTTCGCCCCGTAGCGCTCCTCGTAGGCGTCCTTGCCCTGGTCGGTGAGCACGTCGTGGCGGGAGACCATCGTCAGGGTCTCCGCGCCCCGGGCCTGGAGGGAGCTGATGCGGGCGGTGTTGAGCACCTGGAGCGATCTGGCGCCGTGCTCGTACGAGTCGTCCAGGTTCGCCCGGGCGATGCCGTGGCCCACCGCCAGCCACAGCAGCACCACGCCGGAGGCCGCGGTGGCGGCCAGCAGGCCGTGGTTGAACACCCGGTTGGTGCGCAGATACGTACGGCGCTGGGCCCAGCCGAGGGCGCCCAGCGTCAGCAGGCCGATCGTGAGCGCGGCCCACGGCCAGGACTTCGCGCCGCGGTAGTCCGAACCGAGCCGGTCCGTCTCGGCGTCGTACAGCGCCCGGGCGGTGGGCAGCAGCTCCTTCTCCATCCGCTCGCTGGCGTGGCGGAGGTAGGCGCCGCCGAGGGGGAGGCCCTGGCGGTTGTTGGCGCGGGCCTGCTCCACGAGGCCGGTGTAGACGGGGAGTTGCTTGTTGAGCGCGGCGATCCGGGTGTGCTCCTGCTGGGAGGTCCCGGTGCTCGCCGCGGCCTCGGCCAGCAGTGCCGAGGCGGTCGCGATGTCCTTCTCGTACCGCAGCCGGATCGAGCGCGGCTCCTTGCCGCCGGGCAGGAACCCGCGGGCGGCGGTGGTGTCGGCGTCCGCGAGGGAGCGGTAGAGGTCCGCGGCGGCGGCGCTCAGCGGCTGGCTGCGGTCCACGACGGCGTCGGCGGCGGTGGCCCGGTCGGTGACCTGCCAGGCGGTGACGGCGCCGAAGAGGACGAGGGCGGCGGCGAGGGCGGCACCGAGGGTGCGGAGGCGGCCGGGTTCGGTGGTGGCGGCCGCGCGGAGGCGGGTCAGGGCTTCGCGCCAGGCGGGTTGTCCGGGGGTGTGTCCGCTCGTTCCCGTGCCGGGAGTTGGGCCGGCACCCGGGCCGTGTGCCGGTCTCACGCCCGGAGTCGGGGCCGCGCCCGGGCTTCGGCCCGTGCCTGTGCCCGGGCTTGGGCCCGCGCCCGGGCTCGGGCCCGGGGCCGTGGATGGGTGCTGCGGATGTGGCACGAGACCCCCCCTTGGTCGTCGGTGGTAGCAGTATGGCGGGAGGGGGTGACAAACACACCGGGGTGGTGGGTGTCCGGGGCGAGTTCAGAACCGACCCCGCAGCCGCGCGCAAGCCTCCGCCCCCGCCCCCATCCCGTCCAGCGCCAGCAGCCCCGCCCCCAGTACCGGCCGCGCCGTCACCACCACCGGCTCCGCCCGCGGCGCGCGTTCCGCCAGGCCCGACAGCACCGCCTCGTGCAGCAGCGGGTGGCGGGCCGACAGCACGCCGCCGCCCAGTACCACCCGCACTCCTGCCGCGCCCGTCAACTCAAGGTTTTCCAGGGCCACTCGGGCCATCGTCACCACCTCCTCCGCCTGCCGGGCCACCAGGGACCGGGCCACCGGGTCGCCGGACGCGGCCACCGCGAAGAGGACGGGGGCCAGTTCGTGGCGCCGGGCGGTCGGGAGTGTGCCCAGGTGGAGGGCCTCGATCAGGGCCGGCATGGACGGGAGGCCGAAGTGGGCGGGGAGCGCGGCCGCCAGGGCCGTCGGCCCGCCGCGGCCGTCGTCCGCGCGGGCCGCCCACCACAGGGCCTCCCGCCCGAGACCGGCCCCGCCGCCCCAGTCGCCGGACAGCGGCCCGAGCGAGGGCAGGCGGTAGGCGCGGCCACCCGGCGCCAGGCCCGCGCAGTTGGTGCCGGCGCCGCAGACCACCGCCACCCCGCAGGGCTCCGCTCCGTCCCGCAGTCCGGCCCGCAGCAGCGCGAACGTGTCGTTCGCGACGGTCACGGTACGTCCCCATCCCGAGAGCTCCGCGGCCAGCCGCTCCTCCTCGGCCGGCAGGTCCGCGCCCGCCAGGCAGGCCCGGACGTGCTCGACGGGCAGCCCGTCCGGGTTCGCCTCCGCGACCAGCCGGGCCAGCCCGGCCACCGCCTCCCGCACGCCCGTCGTCTGCGGCCGGAAGCCGCCGCCGCGCGCCGAGCCGAGCACCGCTCCGGTGCTGTCCAGCAGGACGACGTCCGTCTTGCTGTTGCCCGCGTCGATCGCCAGCGCGTGCCTCATGCCCACGGCAGGTGCTCCCGGTTGTGCGCGATCAGCGCGTCGGCCAGCCGGTCCGCGTGCGCGGTCTGGCCGATGAGGGGGTGGGCCAGCAGGGCGTCGAAGACGCGGTCCCGGCCGCCCTCCAGGGCCGCCCGCAGCGCCAGCTGCTCGTAGGCGGTGACGCCCGCCACCAGTCCCGCGAAGAGCGGCTCCAACGGGCGTACGGGCAACGGGCGGGCGCCGTTCGCGTCCACCGCCGCCGGCACCTCGATCACCGCGTCGTCCGGCAGGAACGGCAGCGTGCCGTGGTTGAAGGCGTTGACCACCTGGACGTCGCCCGTGTCTCCGAGCAGGGACGCCGTCAGCGCGACCGCCGCCTCCGAGTAGTACGCGCCGCCCCGCTTCGCCAGCAGCGCCGGCTTCTCGTCCAGCCCCGGGTCGGCGTACATCGCCAGCAACTCGCGCTCCATGGCCGCCACTTCGGCGGCCCGGGAGGGCTTCTCCCGCAGCTCGCGCACCACTTCGTCGTGCTGGTAGAAGTAGCGCAGGTAGTAGGAGGGGACGACGCCCAGCCGGTCCAGCAGCGCACGGGGCATGCGCAGGTCGGCGGCGACGGCCTCGCCGTGCTCGGCCAGCAGCTTCGGCAGGACGTCCGTGCCGCCGACGCGTACCTCCCGTTCCCAGGTGAGGTGGTTGAGGCCCGCGTGGCCCAGGGAGACGTCCTCCGGCGCGACCCCGAGCAGCGCGGCGAACTTGCGCTGGAAGCCGATGGCCACGTTGCACAGGCCCACCGCCCGGTGGCCCGCCGTCAGCAGGGCGCGGGTGACGATCCCGACCGGGTTGGTGAAGTCCACGATCCAGGCGCGCGGGCTGCGCAGCCGGATCCGCTCCGCGATGTCCAGCACGACCGGGACCGTGCGCAGCGCCTTGGCCAGGCCGCCCGCGCCGGTGGTCTCCTGGCCGACGCAGCCGCACTCCAGCGGCCAGGTCTCGTCCTGCGCGCGGGCCGCCTGGCCGCCCACCCGCAGCTGCAGCAGCACCGCGTCCGCGCCGTCCGCGCCCGCGTCGAGGTCGCCGGTCCAGGAGATCCGGCCGGGGTGGCCCTGCCGGGCGAAGATCCGCCGGGCCAGCGGGCCGACCCGCGCCAGCCGGTCCCCGTCCGGGTCGACCAGGACCAGCTCGTCCAGCGGGAGCGTCCCGCGCAGGCGGGCGAAGCCGTCGATGAGCTCGGGCGTGTAGGTGGAGCCGCCGCCGACCACTGCGAGCTTCACCCGATTTCTCCCAGGAAGTCCCGGGCTTCAGCCCGGGGAGGAATGGGCCCTTGGCGCGGAGTCGCGCAGTGGCGGAGTTCTCTGCGTAGCTGATCTGGCGTCAACCTGTCCTCCAGAGACCATCTCTACTAGGGTTTTCTGCGTGAAAATCGTTGCGCAGGTGAAATTGTTGCCTGCGTCCGCGTATGACGCGGATGCGCTGGCGGCGACCCTGCGTGCCTGCAACCGGGCCGCGAACGCTGCTTCTGAGGTGGCGTTCGCCAAGGACCTCAAGCGTCGGAATGTGTTGCAGGATGCCGTGTACCACCGGATCAAGGCCGACTTTGATCTGGGGGCGCAGGCGGCGGTGCGCACGGTCAAGAAGGTGTGCGACGCCTACGCCACGTTGAAGGGGAACACCAAGGCCGGGAACCTCGGCCCCGAGGGGTCGAAGCGCCGCCCGCGGGCCGAGTCCAAATCGATCGTGTTCCGTGAGGACGCGGCCCAGCCGTACGACGACCGGATTCTGACCTGGAACCTGGACCAGCGGACCGTGTCCATCTGGACGGTGGCCGGCCGGTTGAAGAACGTCCCGTTCGTCTGCTCGCCCGAGGCGTTGAAGCTCCTGACCTCCCGCAAGGGGGAGTCGGATCTGGTGATGCGGGACGGGATGTTCTTCCTGATCGCCACCATTGACCTGCCCGAGCCCGAGGTATCCGAGCCGGTCGGGTTCCTCGGTGTGGATCTCGGGATCGCCAACATCGCTACCACCTCGGACGGCGAAATCATGGCCGGACGCCGCCTCAACCGGTACCGGCAGCGCCACCGTGACCTGCGACGCAAGTTGCAGGCCAAACGCACCAAGTCCGCCAAGCGGGCCTTGAAGCGCGTCCGGCGCCGGGAGTCCCGGCACGCCGCGAACACCAACCACATCATCGCCAATCGAATCGTTGCCACCGCTGAACGCACCTCGCGAGGTGTCGCCCTGGAAGACCTGGGCGGTATCCGGCAGAGGGTTACGGCCAGGAAAGACCAGCGGGCACGACTGCACTCCTGGGCGTTCGCCCAGCTTGGCAACTTTGTCGAGTACAAAGCGCGACGGGCAGGTGTCGCGGTGGTCCATGTGGATCCGCGCAACACCTCCCGTCAGTGCTCCGAGTGCTGGCACACCCACCGGACGAACAGGGTGGATCAAGCACGGTTCGTATGCCGGTCCTGCGGGATCGTCCTGCACGCGGACTGCAACGGCTCCCGCAACATCGCCCATCGCGGCGAGGCTGCGTGGCAGCGGGGCGCGGTCAATCGCCCCAGTACAGCCTGACGCTGTACCGGACGCAGGGGGCCAACGCGGCAGCCAGTCGCGCTCCACTTGCAATCAGAGCTCCAGAGGATCGGGTGACAAACTCGGTCCTTTTAGGGCCGAGAAGTTGACGGGAACCAGTCCTCCCAAAATTCGCATGACGTCACTTCAGGCACACTGTTAGCTTCTCGCCTCATGGAACCACTGAATGAGGACGCGATACGAGCCTCTTTCATCAACTGCTCGAAGGGCGAGGCGCGCAGGATCAGCCTGCCCCGGGGGCTCGCCGAACTCCCCTGGGCCGACCTCGACTTCCTGGGCTGGCGGGATCCGGGCGCGCCGGACCGCGGCTATCTCGTGGCGGTGCGGGACGGAAAGGCCCTGGGCGTCACGCTGCGCGTGCCGCAGGGCGGGCCGCGCAGCGCCGCCAAGACCACGATCTGCTCGCTGTGCCTGACCGGGCACCCGGGCTCGGGGGTCTCGCTGCTCGCGGCCCGGCGCGTGGGCGCGGCCGGGCGGGAGGGGAACACGGTGGGCGCCTATATGTGCGCCGACCTGGCGTGTTCGCTGTATGTGCGGGGGAAGAAGGTGCCGGAGTTCTCCGGGCCCCGCTACAAGGAGTCGCTCACCGAGGAGGAGCGGGTCGCCAGGATGCTGGCGAACCTGGAGGAGTTCCTGGGCCGGGTCGGCGCCCGGTCCCGGTAACTCCTCCGGCGCCTCACTTGCCCAGCGTCGCCCCCGGCGGTATCGGGGCCGTGGCCAGCGACTGCGGCGAGGCGGGGTTGCCCAGCGCCGACGGGGCCGCCACGGCCGCCGCGGGGTCGGCCGCGGCCTGCTCCTCGTCGGCGGCGGACGGCGGGGGGCCCATGCGGATGTCCGCCGCGTCCAGCGCCCGCTTGATCCGCCAGCGCAGCTCGCGGGCGACGGCGCCGGCCTCGCCGGGCGCGGACTTGGCCTGGACGCGGACGACGACGGAGTCCAGGGAGACCGAGTCCAGGCCCATGACCTCGACGGGCTCCCAGAGCTTCTCGTCCCACGGCGCGGTCTTGGACATCTCCTCGCCCACCGCCGTCATCACGTCGCGGGCGCGGTCCAGGTCCTCGTCGTAGCGGAGGGTGACATCCACCTCGGCCATGGCCCAGCCCTGGCTGAGGTTCCCGATGCGCTTCACCTCGCCGTTGCGCACGTACCAGATCGCGCCGTTGGCCCCGCGGAGCTTGGTGACGCGCAGGCCGACCTCGACGACCGTGCCCTGGGCCACGCCCGCGTCGATCTCGTCGCCCACGCCGTACTGGTCCTCCAGGATCATGAAGACGCCGGAGAGGAAGTCCGTGACGAGGTTCCGCGCGCCGAAACCGATCGCCACGCCCGCCACACCGGCGCTCGCCAGCAGCGGCGCCAGGTCGATCTTGAGGGTGGACAGCACGCTCAGCGCCGCCGTTCCCATGATCAGGAACGAGGTGACGCTGCGCAGCACGGAGCCGATCGCCTCGGAGCGCTGACGGCGGCGCTCGGCGTTGACCAGGAGGCCGCCGAGGCCGCCCTCCATGGCCTGGGCGGTGCGGTTCATCCGGGCGATGAGCTTGGTGATCGCCCGGCGGATCAGGGACCGCAGGACGACGGCTATCACGACGATGAGGATGATCCGCAGCCCGTTGCTGAGCCAGGTGGACCAGTTCTCCTCTATCCAGCCGGCGGCGTGGTCGGCCGTCTGCTGGGCCTCGTCGAGCGACGAGGGACGGGGCGTCGAGTCTGCGGCGGCCGGAGCGGCGGACCAGAACACAGCAGGAACCCTTCGTAATGGACATGACCGCGCCGAGCGGCGGCACGGGCAGCCCCTTCACACTAGCGGGGCACAACGGGTGACCCGTTGTTGTGTTCGAGATGGGGCAGGTCCTGCACGGGGTTGACCGAGGTGTGGTCCAAAACACCTGTGACCCGTTACCCGCCGATGGTGGCGCTCCGGCCACGGGCCAGGGGACACTGACAGGAGATCGTCCCGGCGCGAGCCACGCGCCGCCGGCGTACAAGGAGGCACCCGTGCCGCACGTCCTGGTCCTCAACGCGTCGTACGAGCCGCTCGGCGTCGTACCGCTCCGCCGCGCGCTCATACTCGTCCTCAATGAGAAGGCCGTCAGCCTCGAGGACACGGGCGCCTACCTGCACAGCGCCAGCTGCACCATCCCCGCGCCCAGCGTCGTCCGTCTGAAGCGCTTCGTGCGGGTCCCCTTTCGGGGGCCCGTTCCGCTCACCCGCCGCGCCCTGTTCGCCCGCGACGGCGGGCGCTGCGCCTACTGCGGTGGCGTCGCAACCAGCGTCGACCACGTCGTGCCGCGCAGCCGGGGCGGCCGGCACGCCTGGGACAACGTGGTGGCCGCGTGCCGTCGCTGCAACCACGTCAAGGCCGACCGGCACGTCGCCGAGCTGGGCTGGCGGCTGCGCCACCAGCCGGCTCCGCCGACCGGCCTGGCGTGGCGCATCATCGGCACGGGCCATAGGGACCCGCGCTGGCTGCCTTACCTCCAGGCATACGGCGCGGAGGACGCGATGGCCCGGATCGACGGCATTTCCGCCTGAGAGGCCGGGCCATCGTCGTACGGATGTCCGTACGGCGCCGGCCCGGCCGTCCGGCAGGTCCTACGCCGCGTACACAGATAGGGGGAGCCTGCCGCACATGCCGGTGCCAACGGTCCAACTTGGGCGCATCATCGCGGACATGAGCCAGATGACGGGTCACGAGAGGTTTCCCCGCACGATGTGCGAAGGGGTGCGGTGCACCCGGTGCATGGACCGCACCATGGTGCGCGAGATCCAGATGGGACACGACGGAACGATCTCGCGCTACGACGACTGGGTCTGCAACTGCGGCTACCGCAGGCCGAGCCGGGAGGCGGTCAAGCGCGGCAGCCCACGGGCGGGCTAGCCGCCAGTCCTCGCCGCCTTCTCCCGCACCGCGTACGCCGCGACCTCGAACAGCGAGTACCCGAACTCCGTGGCCCGCTTCTCGCCCTGCAGCCGGACGAACCGCGTGCCCGGCGCGTCGAAGCGCAGCGTCTCCGTCCCGCCCTTGCCGTCGGTCACCGACGCCGCGTCCCGCCAGGTGCGGCCGTCGGGGGAGACCTGGACGCGGTAGCGGGTGGCGTAGGCGTCCTGCCAGCGCAGGACGAGGCGGCCGAGGCGGGCGGGGCGCGGGAGTTCCAGCTGCCACCAGGCGTCGTCGGCGGGCTGGGAGGACCAGCGGGTCCTGACGTCGCCGTCGATGGCCGCGAAGGGCGGGAAGTCGGACGCCTCGTCGCCGGAGGAGGTGGCCCTGGCCCCCCGGGCCAGGTCCGGCCCGCCGGCGGACGGGTAGGCGCGGACGGTCACCGTGCGCTGCTGACCGCCCAGCCGGACGGTGGCGGTGAAGGTGCTGGGGGCGTCCGCGGGGACGGAGAGCTCGATGCGGGCCGTCGTCACGCCGCCGCGGACGGCGGTGAGGTGCTCGGGGGCCTTGACGGTGACGCCCTTGGGGGCGTCGACGGTGAGCTTCTCGTCGACCGTCCGCGGCTGCTGGTTGATCATCCGGGCCTCGACCACCGCCGGTGCGCCGCCCGCCTCCGCGGTGGCCTCGCCGTGGGTGAGCTCGAAGCTCGCCGGGGAGGTGTCGGCGAACCAGGGGGTGATCTCGTGGACGGCGGCCGGCCGGGCCGCGCCCGTCCAGACCAGGCGCAGGGCGTCGGCCCGTACGCCCTTGCCGGGCAGCTGCGTCCAGCCGCTGTCCGAGAGCGCGCCGAGCGGCTGCCAGCCCTTGTCGGGGGTGTGGGCCTCCACGGTGCCGCGGGCCCCGGGCGCGGCCGAGGTCAGGACGGTGACCGCCGTCATCGGTCGCGGCTCGCGCAGCCGGACGGTCAGCGGGCCGTCCCCCGGGGCCGGCACGGACGTCGCCGGGTCGCCGTCGGTGGCGGCGCCCGCCGTGCGCAGCGGACGGTCCACGCCCAGCCAGCCGTTGGCGCGGGCCAGGGCCTGCTGGAGGAACGGGGTGAGGACGCCGTTGCCGACGGTGACCTTCTCGGCGGTGATCCGGTCCCGCAGTCGCAGCACGTCCAGCTCCGCGCGCCAGGCGCCCGCGCCGTCGCCGCGCGCCTGGGCGGTGAGCATGTCGACGGCGCGCACGCCGGCCTGACCGTGCCGGGAGAGCTGCTCCAGCCAGGGGCGGACCTCGGCGCCGAAGGTGTTCTCCAGGCGGCCGGAGGCGCCGGCCATGGTCCGGAAGGCGTCCCGCAGCTTGTCCGCCGCGGCCTTCAGCCGGTCCGCGTCGGTGCCGGAGAGCGCGGCCCAGAACTCGTCCATGAGCGGCCGCAGATACGCCGACTCCTCGCCGCCGAGCACGGACGACGCGTCGTTGCCGGCCAGCGCCCGCAGCGCCTCGCGGGCCCGCGGGTCCTCGCCCGCGAGGTCGTCCACGGCGGCCTTCCAGGACTCCTCCGAGCGGTAACCCCGGGGATTCCAGGCGTAGTCGGCCGTGGTGAACAGCGGGATGCGCGACGCGGTGGGCTGCGCCGAGGCGTTGGCCAGCACCGCGGCGGAGCCGACGGCGACGGCCGGCTCCCGCCCGGTGTAGGGGCCGAGGAAGATACGGTCCTGCGCGAAGTCGTTGACCGGGTAGTTGTCCATCGTGACCAGCGGATGCCCCAACGCGGCCCGGGCGTCCTTCAGTTCGGCCCCGGTGATGGTCCGCGGCACCACGCCGACGCCGGTCCACGCCACCTCCACGCGCGGGTCCAGCCGCTTCGCCAGCGCCCGCCGGAAGGCCGTCCGCCCGTCCTGGTAGTACTCGGTGGGCAGCAGCGACAGCGGGGCCGCCTCGCGCCCCTTGCGGGACAGGTGCTCGGCGAGCGCCCCGGCCACCTTCGCCTGCGCCTCGGCCGCCGCCCGCGGGCCCGAGCCGAACGCGTCCGCGTCCGCCCCGCAGTGCCACTCGCTGTAGCTCACGTCCTGGAACTGGAGCTGGAAGGCCCGCACGCCCAGCGCCCACATCGCGTCCACCTTGCGCTTGAGCGCGCGCACGTCGTCGTCGGACGAGAAGCACATCGCCTGCCCCGGCGCGACCGCCCAGCCCAGCGTCACGTGGTTGCGGCGGGCCCGGGAGGCCAGCGTGCGGAACTCCTCGCGCCGGCCGGCCGGGTACGGGTCGCGCCACCTGGCCCGGCGGTACGGGTCGTCGCCGGGCGCGTAGAGATAGCGGTTGAGCTTCGTGCGGCCCATGAAGTCCAGCTGCGCCAGCCGTTGCGGCACCGACCACGGCGTGCCGTAGAAGCCCTCGGTGATCCCGCGCACGGCCGTCACCGGCCAGTCCCGGACCAGCGCCCCCGCGAAGGCGCGGCCACCGTCCCTGGTCACGGCCAGCTGCCGCAGCGTCTGCGCCGCGTGGAAGAGCCCGTCCTCGCCGACTCCGGACAGCGCCACCGTCGGGCGGCCCGCCGGCCGGCCGACGGCCAGCCGGTAGCCGCCCCGGGGCAGGTCGCCGGTGGGGGCGGCGCCGAGGGAGCGCAGCGCCTCCTCGGCGCCCCGCCCGCCGGCGTGGACGATCAGGCCGCGCGGCGGCGGGGTGCCGCCCGGCGAGGCGTCCACGACGGTGCGCGCGCCCAGCCCCTGCAGGATCTCGCGCAGCGCCGACAGCGCGTACGGGTCGGTGCCCGGCTCGGCCATCAGGGTGACCTCGGTGCCCACGGGGGCGTACGCGCCCAGCGCGCGCGCCTGCTGCGGGCGCGGCCACATGGACGGCAGGCCGCCGTCGCCCGTGGGGTCGCCGGCCTCGGGGCCGCCGGCCGCGGCGGCCGCCGGGTCGCCGGGGGCGGCGACCGCCCCGGGCCCGTTGCCGAGCAGCCCGCCGAGCAGCGCCGCGGCCAGCACGGTGGTCACCCCGGCGCGGCGGGGGCGGACGGCGAACGGGCCGGCGAACCGCCCGATGCCGACGGCCCGGCCCGCGGGCCGGGTGCCCTGAACGTCGTACGAGGGGTCGTCGCCCTGGAACCGCACCGCCTTCTCCTCGCCCCTCTTGTCGTGAGTGAGCGACGAGCCCATCACCAGGGGCGGAGCGTGTCAACGCAGGTGACCGAACTGCCGGTATTGCCCGGCACGCCGGTCGGCCGACGGGTGCCGACCAGGCCAAAGGCCCGTCAGACCGCCCGCCCCGAAAGTAAGGTGACGGGGAAGTGGCTCCCGGCTCCCCCGCTCCCGTTTCCCCGCTCTTGATCTCCCCGCTCTTGTTTCCCTGCCGCCGGATCACCGCCGGGGCAGGCGTGACTCCGCTCCCCCGCCCGAAGGAAGGGGGGGCTTCCGGCCCGAAGGCCGTGGTCCGGCCCGAACCGGCCCCTCGCGGGGCGCGTGGAAGCCACCACAAGTCAGGGAAGCAGCTCGCCCCTTGGCCGAGGCCGGGGGCCTCTCGCCAGGAGAGCCGATGGACCGAGCGCACCTCGCCGCCCTGCACGGCGTCGCCACCTCCTACGAACCCGCGCCCGGGCAGAGCGTCCCCGTGCCCGAGGAGACCGTGGTCGCCGTCCTCGCCGCACTCGGCGTGGACGCCTCCACCCCCCGGGCCGTCCGCGACGCGCTCGACGCGCACGCCCGCGCCGGACAGGGCCGCCTGCTGCCCCCGGCCGTGGTGCTGCGCGAGGACGGCCCCCGGGACGTGCCGGGCCTGCCCGAGGGCACGGCGCTGCGCGCCGAGACGGCGGAGGGCTGCACCCTGGCCTGGGACGCCTCGGACGAACTGCCCGTCGGCACCCACCTGCTGCGCGCCCGGACCCCCGACGGACGCACCGCCACCGCCCCGCTCGTCGTCGCCCCCCGGCTGCTGCCCCAGCCGCCCGCCCGCTGCCACGGCTTCCTCGTCCAGCTCTACTCCCTGCTGTCCGCCCGCTCCTGGGGCATGGGCGACCTCGGCGACCTGGCCGAGCTCGCCGCCTGGTCCGGGCGGTCCTTCGGTGCCGACTTCGTCCAGGTCAACCCGCTGCACGCGGCCGTCCCCGCCGCCCCGGGGCGGCCCGCCGACCCCTCTCCGTACCGGCCGTCGTCCCGCCGCTTCCCCGACCCCGTCCACCTGCGCGTCGAGGAGGTCACCGAGTTCGGCTACCTCGCGGGGGAGGACCGCGCGGAGGCCCGGCGGCTGCTGGACCGCGCGGCACGGCTGCGCGAGGCCGTGCTGCGCGGCGGCGAGCCCATCGACCACGACGCCGTCCGGGCGCTCAAGCTGCGCGCCCTGGAGCTGGTGCGGCACGTCCCGCCGAGCCCCGGCCGCCGCGCCGCGTACTGCGACTTCCTCGCCGAGCAGGGCCAGGCCCTCGACGACCACGCCACCTGGTGCGCCCTCGCCGAGGTGCACGGCCCTGACTGGCACCGCTGGCCCGGCGGCCTCAAGGACCCCCGCTCCGCCCGCACCGCGCGCGCCCGCGGCGAGCTGCTGGACCGCGTCGACTTCCACTGCTGGCTCGTCTGGCTCACCGACCGGCAGCTCGCCGCCGCCCAGCGCGCCGCCCGCGACGCGGGGATGCGCGTCGGCCTCGTCCACGACCTGGCCGTCGGCGTCCACCCCGGCGGCTCCGACGCGTGGGCGCAGCAGGACGCGCTCGCCGCCGGGATGTCGGTGGGCGCGCCCCCCGACGCGTTCACCTCACGGGGCCAGGACTGGGGCCTTCCCCCGTGGCGCCCGGACGCCCTGCGGGCCACCGGCTACACCCCCTACCGCGAGCTGCTGCGCGGCCTGCTGCGGCACGCGGGGGCGCTGCGGATCGACCACGTGATGGGGCTGTTCCGGCTGTGGTGGGTGCCCGAGGGGCGCGAGCCCGGGCAGGGGACGTACGTCCACTACGACGCCGAGGCCATGCTCGGCGTGCTCGCCGTCGAGGCGCACCGGGCGGGGGCCGTCGTCATAGGCGAGGACCTGGGGACGGTCGGGCCGGGTGTGCGGGAGGCGCTGGCCGAGCGGGGTGTGCTCGGCACCTCCGTGCTCTGGTTCGAGCGCGACTGGGCCGGGGGCGGGCGGCGCGCGCAGCCGCTGGCCCCCGAGCGCTGGCGCGAGGCGTGCGTGGCCACGGCCACGACGCACGACCTGCCGAGCACCGCCGCCCGGCTCACCGGCGACCACGTCGCCCTGCGCCACCGGCTCGGCCTGCTGGGCCGGCCGCTCGCCGTGGAGCAGCGCGAGGACGCCAAGGCCGTCGCCGAGTGGCTGGCCCTCTTCGGCCGGCTGGGGCTGCTCCCGGAGGGGCCGCACGACGAGGAGGCGGCCGTCCGGGCCGTCCACCGCTTCCTGCTGCGCACCCCGGCCCGGATGATCGGGATCTGGCTCCCGGACGCGGTCGGCGACCGCCGCCCGCAGAACCTGCCCGGCACGTGCGACGAGTACCCGAACTGGCGGCTGCCCGTCGCGGACGCCACCGGCCGGCCCGTCTCCCTGGAGGAGCTGGCCGCCTCGCCCCGCCTGCACGCCCTGATGGACGAGGTCCGCCGCCATGGGGCGACCCCGGGCGCGCGGCCGTCGCGGAGGTCCGATACTTTGAGCCCGTGAGCAATAAGAAGATGAACGCCAAGCGCGCCGGGGTTGTGTCCGCCGGCACGCTCCTGATGCTGCTGATGTCGTCCCCCGCGTTCGCGCTCACCCGCGACGACGGTGACGACCCGGGCCCGGGCCTGAGCGTGCTCAACACGCTGGGGCTGTACGTGGCCGCGCCGATCGTGCTCTTCCTGGTCATCACCGGCCTGACGATGGTGCTGTCGCGGCACTCGGACAACCCGCACACGCACGACACGCATTACGCGAAGGCGGCTCGCTAGGCGGGACCGCTGTCGCGCGGGGCGGGTGCCGGGGTTTTTTGCCCCGGCCCCGCCCTTTCACCGTTTCTCGCGCGCTTCCGCGCGGGGCGACGCGGCTACGCCGCGTTCGTCCTCAAACGCCGGGCGGGCTGAATCGGCGCGCCAATCCAGCCCGTCCGGCGTTTGAGGACTTCGCCCGAAGGGCGGATGGGGTCCGGGGTCTCCCCGGAAGAAACGGTGAAAGTGGGGGTGCCCCCTCTGGGGGAGGGTCCGGGGCAAAAAACCCCGGCACCCGCCCACAGCCGCTACGCGGCAGCCGCCGCGTCCGCCGCCTGCGCCCGCAGCGCCCGCTCCACACCCGCCCGGGACTCAAGAACCAGCCGCCGCAGCGCCGCACTCGGCTGCGCCGAAGCCAGCCACGCGTCCGTCGCGTCCAGCGTCTCCCGCGAGATCTGCAGGCTCGGGTAGAGCCCGACGGCGATCTGCTGCGCCACCTCATGGCTCCGCGTCTCCCAGACGCCCTTCACCGCCGCGAAGTACTTCTCCGCGTACGGCGCCAGCAGCTCCCGCTGGTCGGTCTGGAGGAAGCCCCCGATGACGGCCTCCTGCATCGCGTTGGTGAGCTTGTCCGACTCGACGACGGACGCCCACGCCTCGGCCTTCGCCCCGGCGGTCGGCCGCGCGGCCCGCGCCGACGCGGCGTGCTGCTCGCCCGTGGACGTGCGGTCGCGCTCCAGCTCCTTGGCGATCGCCTCCTCGCCGGCCCGGCCCGTCGCGGCCAGCCGCTCCAGGAACGTCCAGCGCAGGTCCGTGTCGACGGCCAGGCCGGCGATCAGCTCCGTGCCGTGCAGCAGGCCCTCCAGCAGGGTGAGCTGCTCCTCGGTGCGGGCCGTCGCGGCGTACGCCCGGGCCCAGGCGAGCTGGTGGTCGCTGCCCGGCTCGGCGGCCCGCAGGTGCGCGAGCGTCGCCTCGGTCCACTTCGCCAGGCCGGCCTCGCGCCAGTCCGGCGCCGCGTACAGGTCGAGGGCGAGCTTGACCTGGCGCTGGAGGGACTGGACGACGCCGATGTCCGACTCCTTGCCGATGCCGGACAGCACCAGCTCCAGGTAGTCACGGGTGGCCAGTTCGCCGTCGCGCGTCATGTCCCAGGCGGAGGCCCAGCACAGGGCGCGCGGCAGGGACTCGGTGAAGTCGCCGAGGTGCGCGGTGACGACGCGCAGGGACTCCTCGTCGAGCCGGACCTTGGCGTACGACAGGTCGTCGTCGTTGAGCAGGAAGACGGCCGGGCGGCGCTTGCCGACCAGCTCGGGGACGGCGGTGAGCTCGCCGTCCACGTCCAGCTCGACCCGCTGGGTGCGGACCAGCCTGCCGTCCCGCAGCTCGTAGGCGCCGACGGCGATCCGGTGCGGCCGCAGCGTCGGGGAGCCCTTGGCGCCCTCGGGCAGCGGGGTGGCCTCCTGGCGGACGGCGAAGGCGGTGACCACACCGTCGGCGTCGGTGGTGACCTCCGGGCGCAGCACGTTGATGCCGGCCGTCTCCAGCCACGCCTTCGACCAGGTCTTCAGGTCGCGGCCGCTCATCAGCTCCAGCGCGCTCAGCAGGTCGGAGAGCCGGGTGTTGGCGTACGCGAAGGTCTTGAAGTACGCCTGCACGCCCCGGAAGAACTTGTCCTCGCCGACGTACGCCACGAGCTGCTTGAGCACCGAGGCGCCCTTGGCGTAGGTGATGCCGTCGAAGTTGACGAGGACGTCGTCCAGGTCGCGGATCTCCGCCATGATCGGGTGGGTGGAGGGCAGTTGGTCCTGCCGGTAGGCCCAGGTCTTCATGGAGTTGGCGAAGGTCGTCCAGGAGTGGGGCCACTTCGAACCCGGGGCCGCGGCCTGGCAGGCGATGGAGGTGTAGGTGGCGAACGACTCGTTCAGCCAGAGGTCGTTCCACCACTTCATCGTCACCAGGTCGCCGAACCACATGTGGGCCAGCTCGTGGAGGATGGTCTCGGCCCGCGTCTCGTACGCCGCGTCCGTCACCTTGGAGCGGAAGACGTACTGGTCGCGGATGGTGACCGCGCCCGCGTTCTCCATGGCGCCGGCGTTGAACTCCGGCACGAAGAGCTGGTCGTACTTGGCGAACGGGTAGGCGTAGTCGAACTTCTCCTGGAACCAGTCGAAGCCCTGGCGCGTGACCTCGAAGATCGCGTCCGCGTCTAGGTACTCGGCGAGCGACGGGCGGCAGTAGATGCCCAGCGGGACCGTCCGGCCGTCCTTCTCGTACGTGCTGTGCACGCTGTGGTAGGGGCCGGCGATCAGCGCGGTGATGTACGTGGAGATGCGCGGGGTCGGCTCGAAGCGCCAGACGTTGTCCGAAGGAGCCTTGGGCGTCGGCGAGTTGGAGATCACGGTCCAGCCCGCGGGGGCCTTCACGGTGAACCGGAACGCCGCCTTCAGGTCCGGCTGCTCGAACGACGCGAAGACGCGGCGCGCGTCCGGCACCTCGAACTGGGTGTACAGGTACGCCTGGTCGTCGACCGGATCGACGAACCGGTGCAGCCCCTCACCGGTGTTGGTGTACGCGCAGTCGGCGACCACGCGCAGCTCGTTGACCCCGCCGCGCAGCCCCGGCAGGGCGATCCGGCTGTCCGCGAAGACGGCCGCCGGGTCGAGGGACTCCCCGTTGAGCACGACCTCGTGGACCGCCGGGGCCACCAGGTCGATGAACGTCTCCGCGCCCGCCTCGGCGGAGTCGAACCGCACGACGGTCTCGGAGCGGAACGTGCCGCCCTCCTGAGCGCCGGAGAGGTCGAGGTCGATCTCGTACGAGTCCACGGTGAGCAGCAGGGCCCGCCGCTCGGCCTCTTCGCGGGTCAGATTCGTGCCTGGCACCTGTGCATCTCCTTCGCATCACGCGTATCAAACGTTCATGGCCATCCTTCCACGCCGGGGGCGGCGGACGCCCGCGCAAAAGGGAAGGGCCGGGCCACCGTGCGGTGACCCGGCCCTCCGGCGGCGTCCGTGCGTCAGCCGCGCAGCTCCGCCGCGACCAGCTCGGCGATCTGGACCGCGTTGAGGGCCGCGCCCTTGCGCAGGTTGTCGCCCGAGACGAAGAGCGCCAGGCCGTTCTCCACGGTCTCGTCCTCGCGGACGCGGCCGACGTAGGAGACGTCCCGGCCCGCGGCCTGGAGCGGGGTGGGGATCTCGGAGAGCTCGACGCCCGGGGCGTCCTTCAGCAGCTCGTGGGCGCGCCCGACGCCCAGCGGGCGCTCGAAGCGGGCGTTGAGCTGGAGCGAGTGGCCGGTGAAGACCGGGACGCGCACGCAGGTGCCGGAGACCTTGAGCTCCGGGATCTCCAGGATCTTGCGGGACTCGTGGCGGAGCTTCTGTTCCTCGTCGGTCTCGAAGCTGCCGTCGTCGACGACCGAGCCGGCCATCGGCAGCACGTTGAAGGCGATGGGGCGCTTGTAGACGCCGGGCTCGGGGAACGCGACGGCCGCGCCGTCGTGGGTGAGCTCCGTCGCCTTGCCGGCGACCTCGCGCACCTGCCCGTCGAGCTCGGCCACGCCGGCCAGGCCGGAGCCGGAGACGGCCTGGTAGGTGGTGGCGACCAGGGCGGTGAGCCCGGCCTCGCGGTGCAGCGGCTTGAGCACCGGCATCGCGGCCATCGTGGTGCAGTTCGGGTTGGCGATGATGCCCTTGGGGCGGTTCGCGATCGCGTGCGGGTTGACCTCGGAGACGACCAGCGGGACCTCGGGGTCGCGCCGCCAGGCGGAGGAGTTGTCGATCACGACGGCGCCCTGCGCGGCGACCTTCTCGGCGAGCGCCCGGGAGGTGGCGCCGCCGGCCGAGAAGAGCACGATGTCCAGGCCCGAGTAGTCCGCGGTGGCGGCGTCCTCGACGGTGATCTCCGTGCCCTGCCAGGGGAGCGTGGAGCCGGCGGAGCGCGCCGAGGCGAACAGCCGCAGCTGCGTCACGGGGAACTCGCGCTCGGCCAGGATCCTGCGCATGACCCCGCCGACCTGACCGGTGGCTCCGACGATTCCGACCCGCATGAGGGCTCCTGTCCGTGCTGTCTGTGTCGATCACATGTGCCACTGACGGGGACGGAGTGCCCCGGTGGCACGGTTCCCATCATGCGGGGGTACCCGGCCCAAAAGTCCAATCGTTTGTCCAGGGATCGGGACGGGGCGGGCACCCGGTGTCCGGACGCCGCCCCCGCCGTCGTCATCCGGTCAGGAGACGACCTTCTCGATCTTCACGCTGCCGCTGCCGGCCACCGTGCCGCGCTCGTTCACCAGCCGCACCTCGCCGGCGAACGTACGGCCCTCGGGAGCCGCGCCCGCGACCACGACATCGGCCTCGACCTGGGCGGACTCGCCCGCGCCGAGCTTGACCGTACGACCCGCGTCCACCTTCACCTCGCCGAGCGACGGGGCGTAGTAGACGTCGCGGTAGTCGTACGCGGTCTTCCCGGACGGGACCGAGTAGCCGGCGACCTCGACGGTGTACTCGCCCGCGGCGGGGTTGGCCAGCACGACCTGCTCGTCGGAGCCGCCGCTGGTGGAGGAGCCGACCGGCTTGCCGTCCTTGTAGACGACCAGGTCCAGGTCCGCCTTGGCGTCGGCCGTGCCGCCGATCGCGGCCTCGAAGCGGGTGACGCCCGCGCCGAGCGTGACCTTGGCGGTCTGCTTCTGGCCCTGGGTGATTTCCGGCCGCGTGATCTTGGACGAGCCGAGGCGGCCGCCCTGGAGCTTCCCCTCGAAGGGGGCGTAGCCGTTGGTGGCCTTCCAGGTGACCGGGACCGGCGTACCGGCCTTGGCCTCGGCGACCGTGGCCGTCGCGGGCTCGAAGGAGGCGCCCAGCACCGTGGCGGACACGGTGTACGGGTTGTCCAGGAGCGGCGACGTGCGGCGCGACTCGACCTCGATCTCCCACACGCCGGGCAGCGGGTTCGCGTACGAGCGCACGTCCGGGCGGCAGGTGTTCTTGGGGTTGTCGTAGTTCGGGTAGCAGTTGACCGTGGAGGTGGGGTCAACCGGCATGCCGTAGGAGTTGATGGCGATGAAGCGCGTCTGGCTGCCCTTGGCCAGCCCGTCGATCGCGACCTGAAGCGACTTGGCGCCCTTGGGCACGGTCACGAAGTACGAGGTCGTGGCGTTGCGCTGCACCGTGCCGGACTTCTTCACCGCGTACGACGGCTTCGCCAGCGGGTCGGCGACCACGACGGTGGTCATGATCTGCTTGTCGACGCCCTCGGTCCGGTCGTCGTCCACGGAGAGGATCCCGCTGTGGATGCCGGCCGACTTTGCCTTCGCGACGACCTTGACGGTGACCGGCTCGTTCAGCGGCAGCCGCACCTCGTCGGAGCCCGCCAGCTTGAACGTTCCGTCGTTGTTGCGCCACTTCAGCTCGTGCCAGACAGCCTTGGCCGGGCCGGAGGTACGGGTGATCGTGACGTCGTACGTCCGCGACTCGCCCGCCTTGAGGCCGCCCTCGCGGTCGTAGAGGCCGGTGCCGAAGCCGGGGGTCTTGAGCGAGCCCGAAAGCGCCGTGGAGACGGGGGCCTTCACCGCGTACTCATGGGCGGTCGCGCCGTGCCGCAGCGCGTCCCACGCCTCGTTGACGTCGATCAGGCCGGAGCCCTGCTCGTACGCCTGGAAGCCCTTGATCTTCTTCGCCGTGCCGGTGAGCGCCGTGCGCAGATCGGCCGGGGTGAGCTTCATGTGCTTCTGCTTGGCGGCCGAGATCAGCAGCGCGGAGGCGCCGGCGGCCTGCGGGGCGGCCATCGAGGTGCCCTGGAGCATGCCGTAGCCGGGCGGCAGTTCGTAGCCGGACTCGGCGACGGGGGCACCCGGCTCCCAGGTCGGCGTGGTGTTGACCGACGCGCCCGGGGCGGTGACGACCGGGGTGAAGCCGCCGTCCTCGCGCGGGCCGCGGGAGGAGAACGGCATCATCGCGTACTTGGTCCTCACCTCGGACCCGTAGTTGGCCGCCCAGGTCTCCTTGGAGACGGACGCGCCGACGCTGAGGACCTTGTCGGCCAGGCCGGGATCACCGATGGTGTTGGCGCCCGGGCCGCTGTTGCCCGCCGAGACGACCAGCTGCACGCCGTAGGTGTCGATGAGCCGGGTGTAGAGCTCGGAGCGGGCGTTGTTGCCGTCGTTGAGCGCCGGCAGGCCGCCGATCGACATGTTGACGATGTCCACGCCGCGGTTGACGACGAGGTCGATCATGCCCTCGGTGAGCGCGACGTTGGTGCAGCCGCCGCTCCAGGTGCAGGCCCGCGAGGAGACCAGCTTGGCGCCGGGCGCCGCGCCGTTCATCTTCCCGCCGAACAGCCCGTTGGCCGCCGTGATGCCCGCGACGTGCGTGCCGTGCTCCGACTCGATGACGCCGATGTTGACGAAGTCGGCCTTCTTGCCCACCCAGTTGGGGCCGGCCGGGTCCAGCGGCACGTCCTTGCGGATCTGCACCACGAAGGGGATGCGCTCGGCGATCGGGGTCTTCGGGTCGTCCTTGCCGAAGTACCCGACCTGGAAGCCGTCCTTGTACGGCTTCATCTCCTCGTCGTTCCCGAAGTCGCCGTTGTCGTCCAGGTCGACGCGGACCGTGCCCTTGGCCTGGTCGTAGAGGACCGCCCAGGTGTCGGTGGTGTCGCCGTCCCGGTTGAGGTCGCCCTTCATGTCGCCGCCCGCGGTCGCGTTCTCGGCGAAGAGGG
Organism: Streptomyces sp. AV19; assembly: GCF_015999245.1. GTDB lineage: Bacteria > Actinomycetota > Actinomycetes > Streptomycetales > Streptomycetaceae > Streptomyces. Next base: position 423,214 of record NZ_JAEAMR010000003.1, read on the forward strand.
CGACGCGGTAGTCGCCCGCGGGGGCCTTGTAGCTGCGGCCGTTGAAGGAGAAGGAGGGGCCCGAGACCTTCTGCGTCACCGGCAGCCAGGTGTCGTCGCCGTCGACCAGCGGGTCCGTCGAGGTCACCCAGTCGACGATCTTCCGCTCGCCGGTGGAGGTCTTCCGCAGCGCCGGGTGGCCCAGGTCCACCCCGGAGTCCAGGATGCCGATGGTCACGCCCCGGCCGTCGGCCTTGGGGTGGTCCTCGACGAAGTCGACGGCACCGGTCTCGAAGGCCGGCTGGTACGGGTTCTTGGCCGGGGTCCGCCTGTCCGGCGCGGGGTACGCGCGCTTCTCCGGGCCCTTGGCACCCGCCACCGCGTCGGCGCGCGGCGTGGGGTCGGGGAGCTTGATCTCCTGCTTGAGGTCGATGCCGTGCACCGACGGGAGCCGCTGCGCCTCGGCGATGGCCGCGTCGGCCCGGTCCGTGGGGACGGTGGCGCGGACGTAGCCGAGCTTGCCGTACTCCTTGCCGACCGAGGCGCCCTTGATGGCGTCCAGCCTGCCGGCGATCTGGCCGGTCTGTCCCGGAGCGGTGGCGATCATCATGGTGACGGTGCGCTCGCCCTTGGACTTGGCCTTGGCGAGCAGCTCCGCACCGTGCGAACCGAGCTTGTTCTTCGGCGACTTGACTGTCCCGGCCGGCTTGACCGGTCCGGGCGACGGGGGCTGCGGCCCGTCGGCGAAGGCGGGAGCGGCGCCCGTGGCGGCGAGGGCGACCGCCGCGGCGGCCGCGACGGCTATTCGGCCGGCACGTCTCGCGCCGCCGCGGGGGGAGGGGGTGGTCATGGAGGTCCCTGGCTCGTTGAGGTAACGGCTGCCGGTGGCAGGTCCGGATATCGGAACCGGATGACGCATCACTTTTATGGAAGTGACGGGCGTTTGGGGAGAGTTGCCGGGACGGGAGAATAAAGATGGCGTAAACCCGCCAGCCTTCGCACCGGGAGGAAGCAGGACGGACACCGTGAACCGGTCGCGACCCGGTTCGCGCACCTTTCCCGCAGCTCAGCCGGGTGGGGCACGGGTAGGGCAAACGGACTACAGCGGGGCCGGCGGGGCCATAGGGTTCCCTGTGCCGTTCCCCGGGCCGTCTTCCCCGTCGGGTGAACGCTGAGTGAGCCTCAGTGCTCGAGGGGACGAGTGATATATGTCGGTTCGCAGTAGCCAAGATCGATGTGAGGTGATCGGCGGCGACCGTTGCCGCCCTGTTCACGCCCAGGTCATTCGCGCTGCCAACGATCCTCGGTGACAGCAGCCGCAGACCGCCTGCACGCCCGTTCGCCTTCGCGTTCGCACTCGGGGAGACCGCCCATGCCCAGCAGATCCGAAAGATCCGCAGCTACGCACCTCGACCGCCGCGGGTTCCTGGCCGCCGCGGGCGCCGTCGGCACGGCCACCGGAATCGGCCTCGCCCTGGGGGCCGCCGCCCCCGCCCTCGCCGGGCAGGTGCCGCCCGGCACCACGGGCGGCGGCACCGGCGACCCCGTCCCCGCCGGCGCCCCGCAGGGCGCCGGGGCCGCGGAGGCGGCCCCGACGGGCGCCGGCACCACCCTCGTCTCCGTCGCCGCCCCGATCGGCGGCAGCGGCTACCGGCGGCTCGGCGACGGCCCCGGCTGGCCGCGGGTCGTCCGCACGGACCTCGCCGACGCCCGGGACGACCGCGACCGCCGCCGTACCACGATCGCCTCGTTCGTGCAGTTCACCGACCTCCATCTGACCGACGTCCAGCACCCCCTGCGCTACGAGTTCTTCCGGGCCGGCGGCGAGGGGGCGTGGCGGCCGCACGAGGCGCTGACCCTGCCCGGCGTCGTCTCCCTGGTCGAGCGCGTCAACAAGCTCCGCCGCGGCCCGGCCACCGGCAGCCCGCTGAAGTTCGTCATCACCACCGGCGACAACGGCGACGAGAACGCGAAGATCGAGGCCGAGTGGTTCCTCACCGCGCTCAGCGGCGGCCGGATGGACCCCAACACCGGTGACCGGCACCGCTACGAGGGCGTCCAGAACAGCGGCCTGAAGCTCTACTGGCACCCCGACAGCTCCCTGCGCGACCAGGACAAGGCCCTCGGCTACCCGCGCATCGACGGCTACCTCGCCGCCGCCGTGCGCCGCGTCCACAGCCCCGGCCTGAACATCCCCTGGTACTCCACCTTCGGCAACCACGACCTGCTGTCGGGCGGCTGTTACCCGGCCGCCGGGTCGTTCATCTCCGACGTCGCGGTGGGCGGCAAGAAGCTCTACACCATCTCCGCCGACGAGGCGAAGTGGCTCATGGACGGCGAGGCGCACGGCGTCGATCCCAGGGGCGAACGCATAGAGGAGCTGCTGCGCAAGCACAAGAAGGAGCTGCGCAGCGTCACCCCGGACCCGCGCCGCGTGCCGCTGACGCAGCGTCAGTACGTGGCGATGCACCTGGAGCGGAGGTTCACCGGGCACGGGCCCGTCGGGCACGGCTACACCAGGGCCAACCTCGACTCCGGCCGCCTCTACTACAGCTTCCGCGTCTCGGACCGGGTCATCGGCATCAGCCTCGACTCCACCGACCCCGGCGGCCACTACCAGGGCTCCCTCGGGACGGCCCAGCTCGACTGGCTGGACCGCACCCTGAAGGCCCACCGGGACGACTACGCCCTCGTCTTCAGCCACCACCCGAGCTGGAGCATGGACAACTTCACCCCCGACCCGAACCGGCCGGACGAGAAGCGGCACGGCGGCGCGGAGATCATCGCCCTGCTCCAGCGCCACCGCAACGTCCTGGCCTGGATCAACGGGCACAGCCACCGCAACCGGATCCGCCCGCGCGGCACGTTCTGGGAGATCGCCACGGCGTCCCACGTCGACTACCCGCAGCTCGCGCGCGTCATCGAGATCACCGACAACCGCGACGGCACGATCTCCCTCTACACGACCCTCGTCGAGTCCGCCGCCCCGCACCGCACCGACTACCACGACCTGTCCCAGACCGGACTGGCCTCCCTCTACCGGGAGTTGGCCTTCAACGCGCCGGGCAAGGACGGGTCGCTGGCGGGTGACGCGAGGGATCGCAATACGGAGCTGTTGCTGAGGCGGTGAGTCCTTCGGGTCCTTCGGGTCCTTCGGATCACGGGTCGGATTCCGGGAACCGGCCTTCCGGGTTTTCACGTCCGGAAGGCCGGTTCCCTTTTGCGCGGGACCGGCCGGACCGGGTGCGCAGGTGACACATTCGGGCCGCGCATTCACCGGGTTCGAGCCCGCCTGTGCCGCCGGGGGCCAGTGGAAGAACTGCGATTCGGCCAGGGCGCGGACCGTTCCGGCCGGTCGGCCGGAACGGCCGTGCGGCCGGAGTTGTCCGACGGGCCAGATCTTCGATTTACCGGGTAACGCCCTTTTCGCTTCCGGTGCTTGGCCGCCTATTTCGATTCCGTTTGTGCGTGAACAATGAATTCCGGTTTTCGGGCGAGGGCCGCGATCCGGCTCCGGAGCGGTGAATTCCAGTGGCGGAAAGACGATCATTGCCGTGGATGTGCGCGGCGGTTAGGTTCTCCGGGGGAACAGCTCCGGCCACATCGGCGGGGCTGGAGGGGGGAAGCGGTGAACCGCACATCTGCGCGCCCGGATGCGACAGCGTCCGTCGGCGTCATGCCGGCCCGTGGGGTGCGGCGTCCGGAGAAGAGCTCCGGCTTATAACCGGGCGCGGCCGTACGGGCCGCCCGGAATGTCATTGCCTTGGACGAACTCGCGGCAATTCGCGTCGCCTTGACGCGCCCATGCCCCTGCGAGTGTTCGCCGCCTGCACACATCACGTCGCCCCCGCGCGACGTCAGAGGGGTTTCGGAACCACCATGCACAAGAGACATCTCGCCTCCGCGCGCGTCCGGAGGATCGTCACACGCGGCCTCGTCACCACCACCGCGCTCGCCGCCGTGACCGGCGTCGTCGCGCAGGACGCCGCCCTCGCCGCGCCGTCGGGCGCCGTCGCCCAGGCGGACGCCATCGGGACCGACGGCGAGCAGCGCGTCGCGGCCGCCGCTGTCATCGACTTCTTCCCGAGCAACGCGAACCTGCAGCTCAGCGACTACGAGTTCATCCGCCTGCTGTGGCAGAAGGCCGGCGAGCCGGGCGAGAAGTGGACCGTGGTGCGCACGGCGGCCGAGGCGGCCATGGCCAGTTCCTCCGCCGAGGACCACGTGCGGTTCATCGTCACGGGCATCGTCGAGGCCGGGAAGACCGACAAGAAGCGCCAGGACGACAAGGCCGAGGCCGACCGCGCGGCCCGCCTCGCCAAGTCCCAGGCGCTGCTGGCCGTCGGCATCCCGAGCACCCCGGAGCTCCTGGGGCTGAGCGACGACAACTTCATCCGGGCCGTTGTGAACCACTCGGCCGCCGGGCCGGAGGTCCGGAAGGCGGGCATCAAGGCGCTGGCCGGGGGTGCCGCCGACTGGCGGGAGTTCATCGTCAACGGCGCCCGGGAGGCGCACGCGCGCGACTGGGCCAACCACCTCAAGGAGCTGGAGGAGAAGGACCGCAAGGAGGCCGAGCGGCGCCGGGAGCTGGCCGCGCGGACGGCCGCCGCGGCGCTCTTCCGCACGGCGCCGACGGAGGCGATGCTCGCCCTGGGCGACGACAACTTCATCCGGGAGCTGCTGCGCACGGCCCCGGACGATCTGCGCGGCAGTGAGCTCTACGCGGCTGCGCAGCGCGCGGTGCTGAGCTCCGACCCGGCGGAGTGGAAGAAGTTCATCCACTCCGGCGCCGAGGAGGCGTACAAGCGCGACGACGAGATCCGTCGGAAGACGCTCGCGGAGGAGAACCGCAAGGCCGTCCTGCGGATCCAGGCCTTGGCGGAGAACGGCGGGCTGAACCCCAACCTGGTGGCCGCCGCGAAGAAGGCGCTGTCCGGTACCGACGAGGAGGTCGCCGAGTTCCTCAAGAAGGACAATCAGTACCGGGCGCGGCGGCAGTCCTTCCGGGTGAGCGGCGGAGAGTGGGCGGGCTGGTACATCCGCCGGTCCGGTGCGGACGGCGACGAGGCGTTCCTCGGTCCGGTGGACTCCGGGAGCAAGCAGGCCGTCCGCGAGGACGCCACCTGGGTCATCGTGCCGGCGCTGGCCAACAACCCGGGGTGCTTCTCCTTCGAATCGGTGAGCAAGTCCGGTCACTACCTGAAGCTCAAGCACGGGACCGACGACGTGCGGGTTTCCCCGGACGACGGCAGCCGGGAATCCCGGGAGGACGCCACGTGGTGCCCCCGCGAGGGCGCCACCGGGTCCGGGAACTCCTTCGTTTCGGCGAGCGATCCGGACAAGTGGTTGCAGTCCCACAAGGGTGTGCTCCACGCGACCGATCGGATCGGCACCGCTTTCGCGGACGCGGCGACCTGGAACGTCTCTTCCCCGCTCGCGCGCTGACCCGCTCCCTCACCGAGTTCACCCCTGAAAGAACGGATGCCACGATGTTCCGGACCATGCGAGCCGCGCTGGCCGTCGGCGCCAGCATCGCCGCGCTGGCCGGCGGTGCGACCACCGCGTACGCAGACCCCGCCGACACCTCCTCCTACGTACGGTTGCGGGCGGAGCACAGCGACAAGTGCCTCACCATCGAGAGCGCCAGGATCGGCGAGGGCGCGAACGCGGTCCAGCAGTCCTGTGCCGACGACTTGGACAACCAGCTCTTCGGGCTGAAGTCCGTCGGCTCGGGGACCCTCTCCGTGCGGGCCAAGCACAGCGGTCGGTGTCTCGGCGCCGGGCAGTCCACCGACTGGGACGTCCAGCAGCTCTGGTGTGCCGACGACTCCTCCAGCCAGCGCTGGCGCGTGATGCTCGTCGAGGTCGGCAAGGGCCTGTACGAACTGCGCCCGGTGGACGCCCTGGAGTACTGCCTGACCATCCCCGGCTACAGCCAGGACGAAGGCGCGAAGGCGTCGATCTACAGCTGCAACGGAGCCTCCTCCCAGCGCTGGCGCATGGTGCCCGCCTCCTCCTGACGCCCACTGTCGATCAGAAACGGATTTCACGATGGCACGGATCATTCGATCCGCACTGGCGCTCGGCGCCGGACTCGTCGCGCTGGCCGGCGCCACGACCACCGCACACGCGCAGGGACGGGCCGCCGCTCCCGCTGCCGCCGCCGGGGACACGGTCGTCCAGATCGAAGCGGGGGACAGCAACCGGTGCCTGGCCATCCCCAGCGACCCCAACGTCAAGAACGGCGGGCGCGCCCACCTCGACTTCTGCGTGGACTGGGCGTGGACGAAGTGGCGCGTGGTCCCCGTCGACAACTCCTCCGTCGAGCTCCGTTCGGTGAAGGACGGCCGGTGCCTGGAGGTGGAGAACAGCGGTACCCAGGTCAAGGCCGTGGTCCAGTCGTGGGACTGCTCCGGGGGCAAGCAGATGCGCTGGCAGATGGACCTCGTCGATCCCGTCCGCCAGCTCTACCAGCTGCGTCCCACGCACGTTCAGGACCGCTGCCTCGACGTGCCCGACGAGGACGTCGTCGAGGGCAAGCCGCTGTGGCAGTGGTACTGCAACCAGAGCTCGGCCCAGCTCTGGCGGATCAAGCCGGTCGCGGAGAAGGCGTCGTGAGAGGCCGGCGGTGGGCCGTACCCGCGCTGACCGTCTGCCTGCTGGCCGGCGGCTCGTTCGCGGGAGCGGCCCCCGCCGGGGCCGCCGCGGCCGCCGGCCAGCAGGCCGAACCGTCCGCGCCCGCCCTCATCTCCGCGGCCGCCGCCGAGGACGCCCGCAACCGGGTCCGCAAGATGGCCATGTCGTCCCTCCCGGACGAGATCCGCAGCTCCGCCTGGCTCGCCCTGCGCAGCAGCCGCGGCGACGCGGCGATCGCCGAATGGCTGGCGCCCGGCGGCGGATTCCAGAAGGCGCTCCAGCGGATGCGCACCACCCAGAACCTGAACCGCGCGTTCTGCGAACGGGTGCTGCTCACCCACCCCGCCTCGTTCTCCCCCGAGGTGCACGCCGCGGCCGAGCGGGCCGTAGCGGGAACGCCCGTCGACCAGGCCGCGTTCGTCAGGTCCGGCTACGACGCGGCCCTGAAGCGCGACCGGGCGGCCCGGGAGGCCGACGAGAAGCGCGAGGCCGAAGTCGCCGCGAGGGACCGGGACTTCGTCCGGAACATCGCGGAGAACGACCCGGGCGAGCAGGTGCGGGTCGCCGCGCGGTGGGCGCTGCGGCCCGGGGCCGGTGACGCGGACGTGGCGGAGTTCTTCGGCTACGGCTGGACCACCGGCGCGACCCTCGACCTCGAGGGCTACCGGATGCGCATCGCGGACGCGGAGGTGGCGCGGCACCACACCCTCTCCCTCCTGCTGGAGAAGGCCACAGCCGCAGAGGAGGCCCTGAAGAGCGCGGCCGACAAGGCCAAGGCCCGCGCCGAGGCCGAACGGGCCTGGGGCGAGGTGGCCGACCACGCCGACGCCGCGCGCAAGGCGTGGCTGGCCGAGCGGGACACGGCCGTGGCGCAGGCGGAGAACTGGCGGAACGTCGCCAAGGCGTCCAAGGACTCGGCCGACCGGCTCTGGAAGAACATCGGCGACGCCGCCGCGGCCAACCAGGACTCCTGGACCGGGGAACAGACGGAGGCGGCCGGTACGGCCGGTTTCTGGAAAGACATGTTCGACCGGGCCCAGGACAGCGAGGACCGCGTGAAGGGCTGACCCGCCCCGCGCCGGTCCCGCTTCAACCCCCCGACCCCTGCCCGCAGATGAAGGGCAGGGGTCTTTCTTTTCCCTTTCATTCCTTTCATTAGGAGGATCCTGTGATGGGTGGATTCCGGCCGAGGGCCGGAAGACCGCGCGGTGGTGTGACCCGCGCGGTGAGAACGGCGGTGTCGACGGCGGTGGCCGTGGCGCTGCTGGGCGGACTGACCGGGCAGGCGGCCGGCGCCGCGGAGAGGCCCGAGCGCCTCTCCGGGATCGCCCTGTCCGCCCCGGCGGCCGCACCGGTACCTCGTCCGCAGGCCGCGTTCGAGCGCCGGGCCGATGACGGCGACCGGCAACTCGTCGAGGTCATGGCCGAGTTCGACGAGGACGAGGAGGTCAAGGCGGCCGCGAGGAAGGCACTGGAGAGCAGCGATCCGAACGCGGTCCGGGAGTTCCTGGAGCACGGCGAGGCCGAGGCCCGCAAGCGGTCCCAGGAGAAGAAGGACGCCGCCGACGCCGGGAACCGGCGCAAGATCGAGGCGATGCGCGGGACCGGCGGTCCGTACTTCGAGCAGGAGGTGGCCCGGGTCCTCAAGGGCTCGGCGCGCGACCGCGCCGACTTCCTGGCGTTCGGCGCGGAGATAGCCCGGCAGCGGGACAAGAAGACCGACGAGAACGACAAGAAACAGGCGGCGGAGAACCGCAAGCGCGTCGAGATGCTGGCCGCCGCCGGCGGGCCGGAGGTCAAGAAGGCCGCCCGGGCGGCGCTGGCCACCGACGACGACAAGGTGATCGCGGAGTTCCTGGAGAAGGGCTACCAGGAGGCCGCGAAGAAGGACGCCGACGCCCGCGCGGCCCACGAGAAGGCCGAGAAGGAGGCGCGGGAGGCCGCCGAGAAGCTCAAGGAACTGGCGGAGAAGTCCGCCCGCGCCGCGGAGGCCCGCACCAAGCTGATCGCGGCCCACGGTGACGCCGTCAAGGCCCTCAAGAACGCGTCCAACGCCATGAGTTCGGCCGCCGCCGCGTCGCGGCAGGCGGACCGGATGCTGGCCGCCGACCGGGCCGGCAAGCGGCTGTCCGACTACGACGGGGTCAAGGCCGAGGTCGCCCGCCAGGTCGGCAACGCGAACGACGCGGCCAAGGCGGCCGAGGTCGCCGCGCGGCAGGCCAAGGCACAGGCCGACGTGCTCGTGGAGACCGGGCTGACGCACGGCGTGCAGTGGTCCGAGGTCGCCCAGGGCATCAAGGCGGCGGCGGACGCGGCCGTCAGGGCGAGCGAGACCGCGCAGCACGCGGTGGACGCCACGGCGGCCGACGCGGCCGGGCTGAACGCCAAGAACGCCACCGAGCTGCACGAGCAGCAGGCCAGGCAGTGGCGGGCCAACGCCGAGGAGCACGCCCGGGCCGCTGCCCGGCTGGCCGAGGCCGCCGGCAAGCAGGCCAAGGTCGCCACGGACGCTGCCGCCCGGGGCAAGCAGGCCCGCGTCGACGCCGAGAAGGCGGAGGCGGAGGCGTGGGACCACGCCCGCAGGACCCGCGAGGCGCGGGTCGAGGCCCAGCGCCAGGCGAAGATCGCCGCCGAGCAGCGGGCGATCGCGGAGCACGAGCGCGCCCTGGCCGCCGAGGCCCGGGCGCGGGCCGAGCGCGAGCGGGACGCCGCCGCGGCGGCGAAGGCACGTGCCGAGGCCGAGGCCCGCATCGCGTCCGCGAAGCGCGCGGAGGCCCAGGCGGCCGCCGCCGACGCGGCCGAGAAGCGCGCCTGGGCGGCGCGGATGGAGGGCAAGGCCGCGAGCGCGGACGAGCGGGCGCGCGGCGACGAGACGAAGGCCCGCGAGGCCCGGGACAAGGCGTACGAGGCCGAGCGCGACCACCGCGCCGAGGAGGCGCGGGCCAAGGCGTCGGAGGCCATGGAGGCCGCTACCAAGGGCACCGAGGATGCCGCCCTCACCCGTTCCTACGCGGATGCGGCGCGGGCCGATGCCAAGGCGGCGGGCGAGGCGGCCGGCCGGGCGCGCGGCGCCGCCGACGCGGCGAGCGGCGCGGCGATGCGGTCGCGTTCGGCGGCCATCGAGGCCGCGGGCGCGGCGGCCAGGGCCCGGGCGGCGGCCGCGGAGGCGAGCGCGCACGCCGCGCGCGCCGACGAGGCCGCGAACAGGGCCGAGTCGGCCGCTTCCGCGGCGAACGCGGCGGCGAACAAGGCCCAGGGCGAGGCGTCCGCCACCCACGCGGCGGCCCGCCGGGCCGACGCGAAGGCCGCCGAGGCCACGGCGCAGGAGGCCCGCGCGGGCCTCGCCTCGCACGAGGCGGCGCGGCTGGCCGGGCTGGCCGCGGTCGAGGCGAGCGGCGCCCTGCAGGCGGCCAACCGCACCAAGGACGAGGCCGGCGGGGCGACCCGTGAGGCCGCCATGGCGCAGCTCCAGGCCACCGTCGCCGTCCAGGCGTCGCTGGCGGCGCGTTCCACGGCGGCCGGCATCGCCGATCCCGCCAACACGGCCATCGAGCTGACCGCGCCCTTCGCGGGCACGGACGTCGACGCCGACTTCGCGGCCGAAGTGGCCAGGGCCGCACAGGAGATGGGCGCGAAGGAGGTCGCGTCCGCCGACGCGAAGGCCGCCGAGGCGGTCAAGGCCGCGGAGGCGGCCGAGGCTTCGGCCCAGCGGGCCAATGAGCAGGTGGCGCCGGCGTTCAAGGCGGCCGCCGCGGCGGCGCGTTCGTCCGCCGACGCCGCTCGCTCCTCGGCGGCGGCCATGAAGTCCGCGGCACAGGCCGCGGAGGAGGGAGTCAAGGCGCGGGCGGCCGCGGCCCGGGCGAAGGACGCCGACGCCCAGGCCCAGGCCGACGCGAAGGAGGCCCGTGAGGCCGCGAACCGCGCGTACGAGGACGCGGCCGCGGCCCGTACGGCGGCCACGCAGGCCGAGGCCGAGGCGGAACGGGCGCGCGGCGCGGCGGCGGAGGCGGAGAACCAGGCCGCCGCGGCCAACAGCGCCGCCGCGCGGGCCGAGAAGGAGGCGGCAACCGCCCAGGCCGCCGCGACCCAGGCGGCGAAGGACGCCGAGGACGCGAAGAAGCTGGCGGACTCGGCGGAGGAGCACGCCAAGTCGGCGGAGGAGGCGTCCAAGAACGCGGACAAATACGCGAAGGAGGCCGACGAGGCGGCCAAGAAGGCCGAGGAGTACCAGCGCGAGCAGGAGCGCAAGGCGCGCGAGGAGGCCGCCAGGAAGGCCGAGCGGCAGGACGGGCCCGAGGGTTCGAACCTGGACGAGGCCCTGGAGGAGTCCGCGCTCACCAAGGAGGAGTACAAGGAGCTTAAGCAGCTCTCGTCGAAGGACCTCCTCGACTACCTCACGGAGAACGGCGCCGAGCTCCTGGTCGAGATGTTCGCCGAGGACATCAAGGAGTGCATCGACGACCCGGACATCCCGACCTGCCTCTGGGCGATCGTCCAGAACATCGGCCCGATCAAGGCCATCAAGATCGGCAGCAAGCTCCCGAAGATCGGGAAGGCCATCTGGGGCATCAACAAGTTCCTCGACAAGACCGCCGCGGCGCGCAAGAAGCTCAAAAAGGTCGAGGAAGCCCTGGAGAAGGTCGAGCGGAGGCTCCCCGCGTGCCTCCGGGAGAAGGTGAAGGACAAGGGCAAGGTCAAGAAGGCCGGGTTCGCCTCGGCGTTCGCGCTGCGGGCGGCCGACGGGAAGCGCGAGGACGACGACTGCCTGAAGGTTCCCTTCTCCATCTTCCGGACCCCGAAGATGGTCGACAAGGACTACGAGCTCGCTCGCGGCCCGAATCCGGCGATGCGCGTCCCGGGCGGCAACGACCTCATCTACTTCGGCGAGTTCAGCGTCGCCCGTGAATATGTGGGCACCGGCAAGGGACCGTACGCGGACGGAATGATCCGGTACGACATGGACGCGACGTTCCTGGCGAAATTCATGGACACCATGGCGCGGTACGATACGCAGGGTCCCGGGGGCTCCCCCCGAATAGAGTTCGAGATCCCGTTCAGCCGGCTCGACGAGTTCAACTCGCTGACGACGAAGCGTACGTGGCTGCCCATGAAACCCAAGGGAAGTTGACAGACATGAGTTTCGTGCTGCATCAAGAAGCCGACGTGACGGTGGTCGCGATTCGCCCCTGGGGGCTGGATGTCGAATCCCGGGACGGAAACCGAGGGTTGATCGACAACACCAAGGATCCGGCGTGGCCTTCGGGCGACCGGTCCGCCGTCGTGGGCAGTGTCCTCCACATCGTGGTGATCGACGACCAGCGCGACCCGGCCCGGCTCAGTGCGCTTGACGTGGATCTCGAAATCGCCCGCGAGCTGAGAGCGGCGGACGGGCGCTGACCGGCGCGCGTCGAGCAGCGGAGGCCCCACCGGATCCCGTCCGGTGGGGCCTCCGTGGTTCCGCGCCGGCCCACGCGGCACCCCTCACCGCGGCACCACCACCACGTACGCCCCCGGCGCCCGCTCCGCCGACGCCACCAGCGTCGCCCGCACCGTGTCCGCCAGTTGCTCCGGGGACTCCCTCAGCTGCTTCGGGGTCACGGCCACCACCGCCAGGCCCAGCTGCTCCAAGTGCTCGTGCTTGCGGGTGACTTCGTCGCGCAGGATGTTGTCGCGGCGGGACCGCGTGCGGGTGTCGATCTCGACGACCACGCCGTGGTCGGGCCAGTACGCGTCCACGGCGCCCAGCGACGGGCCCCCGGGCAGGAGGAGTTCGACGTTCCAGAGCGGGGAGGGCAGGGCGGCCTCGGAGACCATGGCGTACAGGCGGTCCTCGGCGGCGGCGCGGCCCTCGGCCAGGAGGGCGTCCATCACGGCGGCGACGGGCGCGCGGTCCAGCAGCCGGGCGCGGGTGAGTTCGCGCAGCAGCCGGGCCGGCTCGCAGTGGCCGCCGCGGACGGCCTCGGTCAGGAGGCGGCGGACCCGGTCGGGGTCCGTGAGCTGGGCGACCGCGTCCGCGACCGCACGCGGGACGGGCGCGACCGGGATGCCCGTCAGCAGCCGCGGGCGCGGGACGGAGTGGGCGCGGACCGGGCGGACGAAGCCCGTGGCGCGCAGCCGCCGGGTGTGCGGGACGAGGACGTCGATGTGCTCCAGCCGCAGCAGCGGGGGAGCGCTGGTGAAGCGGTGCAGGGCCAGGGCCGCCAGGCCGGTGATCATCGCCTCGCCGTAGGGCGCCTCCGCGCTGCGCGGCGCCTGGGCGGGGATGCCGTGGGCGCGGGCCCGGGTGTACATCAGGGCGGCGTGCAGCCGCTCCTCGCTGGTGGCCGGGCCCCGGTGGAGCAGGTGGACGCCGGGCAGGATCTGCTGCCAGGGGCCGCCGGGACGGCAGCGTCCGCTCACCTCGGAGGCGGGCACGCCGTGTTCGCGCAGCTGACGGGAGGTCATGACGCGGTGGCGGACGTCGGAGAGGTGGTGGAGCGGGCGGGGGGAGAGGGGGGTCTCGTGGTTCATGACCCGCCCATTCCCGCCCCGCGCCCGCTCCCTAACCGCTGTTACGGGTTCGTGGACGACTGCGGACAACCCCGTGGTGATGTACGGCCGTTCAGCCCGCCGCGGTGTCGCACTCCTGCGCCCGCAGGGCGCGCGCGAGGTCGTCGCGCGCCTCCCGGACCAGGCGCCGCAGCGCCGGTGCCGCGTCCGGGTGCTCCGCGAGCCAGGCGTCGGTGAGCTCCAGCGTTTGCCGGTCGTCCTGGAGGACCGGGAACAGCCCGCGCACGATCGCCATCGCGATCTCGATCGACCGCTCGCGCCAGACGCGCTCGAGCGACGCGAAGTAGGGCTCCACGAACGGCTTCAGCAGCTCCCGCTGCCCCGGCTGGTCGAAGCCGGCGACGGTGGCCTCGGTGAGGGCGTTGGACAGGACGTCGGAGTCCACGACCCGCTCCCAGGCCTCGGCCTTGACCTTGGCGTCGGGCCGGGAGACGAGGCAGCGGACCTGGTGGCGGCGGCCGGACGCGGTGTCGTCGCGGGCCAGTTCGGCGTCGACGAGCGCCTCGTCGGCCGCGCCGCCCGCCGCGAGGGCGGCCAGCAGCGCCCAGCGCAGCTCCTGGTCGACCTCCAGCCCGTCGATCCGCGCGGTGCCGTCCAGCAGCCCGCGCAGCAGCTGGAAGTCGGCCTGCGTGACGGCGACCTGGGCCAGGAAGCGCGCCCACGCCAGCTGGTGGCCGCTGCCCGGCTCGGCCAGCCGCAGCTCGGCGAGCGCCGTCCGGGCCAGTGCCGCGGCGCCCTCCGCGCGCCGGGACGGCGCCGCGTAGTGGACGAGGGCGCCCCGCGCGCAGCTGTGCAGCATCTGCAGGACGCCGATGTCGGTCTCGGCGCCGGCGAAGCGCTGGACCAGCTCCAGGTAGTCGCGCGCGGGCATCAGCCCGTCGCGGGTCAGGTTCCACACGGCCGACCAGCACAGGGCGCGGGCGAGCGGGTCCGTCAGGTCGCCGAGGTGCGCGCGGAGCGTGGCCAGCGATGCCTCGTCGAAGCGGATCTTGCAGTACGTCAGGTCGTCGTCGTTGACGAGCACCAGCTCGGGGCGGTCCACCCCGGCCAGTTCGGCGACCACCGTGCGCGGCCCGGCGACGTCCACCTCGGCGCGCGCGTAGCGCACCAGCTCGGTGCCCTGCCGGCGGTAGAGGCCGACGGCCACCCGGTGCGGGCGCAGCTCGGGGTGCCCGGCGGGTGCCTCCTGGAGGACGGCCAGCTCGGTGACGCGGTCCTGCGCGTCACAAGTGATCTGCGGGGTGAGGGAGTTGACGCCGGCGGTCTGGAGCCAGGAGCGGGACCAGGCGGCCATGTCGCGGCCCGAGGTCTCCTCCAGCACGGACAGCAGGTCGGCCAGGCGCGTGTTGCCGTAGGCGTGGCGCTTGAAGTAGCGGCGGGCGCCCTCCAGGAAGGCGTCGCGCCCGGCGTAGGCGACGAGCTGCTTGAGGACGGAGGCGCCCTTGGCGTAGGTGATGCCGTCGAAGTTGAGCTTGGCGTCCTCCAGGTCGTGGATGTCCGCCGTGACCGGGTGGGTGGAGGGCAGCTGGTCGGCCCGGTAGGCCCACGCCTTGCGCTGGTTGGCGAAGGTGACCCAGGCGTTGGTGTAGCGGGTGGCCTCCACCTGCGAGAAGGAGCCCATGAAGTCGGCGAACGACTCCTTGAGCCACAGGTCGTCCCACCACTCCATGGTCACCAGGTCGCCGAACCACATGTGCGCCATCTCGTGCAGGATCACATTGGCCCGGCGCTCGTACGCCGAGCGCGTGACCTTGCCGCGGTAGACGAACTCCTCGCGGAAGGTCACGCAGCCCGGGTTCTCCATCGCCCCGATGTTGTACTCCGGCACGAACGCCTGGTCGTACTTGCCGAAGGGGTACGGGAAGTCGAAGTGCTCATGGAAGAAGTCCAGGCCCTGCTTGGTGACGGTGAAGATCTCGTCGGCGTCGAAGTGCCGGGCCAGGCCCTTGCGGCAGAAGGCGCCCAGCGGGATCTCCAGGGTCGTGCCGTCGGGCAGCGCGCGGCTGTAGTGGTCGCGGACGACGTGGTACGGGCCGGCGACGACGGCCGTGATGTAGGTGCCGATGGGCTTCGTCGGCATGAAGCGGCGCGTCGACGAAGGCACGGCGGCGTCCTCGTCCACCGGCTCGTCCGGCCCGTCCTGCGCGCCGTTGCTGATCACGGTCCAGCCGGCCGGGGCCGTGACCGAGAAGGTGTAGGGGGCCTTGAGGTCCGGCTGCTCGAAGTTCGCGAACACCCGGCGGGCGTCGGCCGGCTCGTAGTGGGTGTAGAGGTAGACCTCGCCGTCCTCGGGGTCCACGAAGCGGTGCAGGCCCTCGCCCGTCCGGCTGTACGCGCACTGCGCGTCCACGACCAGCTCGTTCTCGGCGGCCAGGCCGTCCAGGGCGATGCGGGCGCCGTCGAAGACGGCCGCCGGGTCCAGCGCGCGGCCGTTGAGCGTCACGGCCGTCACGGAGGGGGCGATCAGGTCGGCGAAGCTGGAGGCGCCGGGCTCGGCGCAGCGGAAGCGGATCGTGGAGACCGAGCGGAAGGTGCGCGGGCCGTCCCCGGCGTCCGGGCCGACGGCGGACCGCACGTCCAGGCGCACCTCGTAGCCGTCCACGGTCAGCAGCGCGGCCCGCTGCCGGGCCTCCTCACGGGTCAGGTTCTCACCGGGCACGGCAGGGCTCCCTCGGGATGTCAAAAGTCGGTGACTCTCGGATCATCAGGAATCATGGCATGCGCGCCTTTGTTGAAAGTGTGAACACTTCGTCGTGGGCGCCTCGTCCCACGCTGCTCCCTGGAGAACCACATGAGCACTACCCGCACCGACGCCAGGACCCCCGCCGACTTCTGGTTCGACCCCATCTGCCCATGGGCCTGGATGACCTCCCGCTGGATGTACGAGGTGCAGAAGGTGCGCCCGGTGGAGGTGCGCTGGCACGTCATGAGCCTGGCGGTGCTCAACGAGCCCCGGATGGACGAGCTCCCCGAGGAGTACCGCGAGAAGATCGCCGATGCCTGGGGCCCGGTGCGGGTGTGCGTCGCCGCCGCCGTCGAGCACGGCGAGGAGGTGCTCGGCCGGCTCTACACCGCGCTCGGCACGCGCTTCCACAACCAGGGCATGCCGCGCGAGCGCGCCACGATCGTCGAGGCCCTGAAGGAGGCCGGCCTGCCGGTGTCGCTGGCGGACGCGGCCGGCACCGACGCCTACGACGCGGAGGTGCGCGCCTCCCACAAGCTCGGCATCGAGAAGGTGGGCGAGGACGTCGGCACCCCGGTGATCGCCGTCCCCGGCGAGAACGGCACCGAGGCCGAGGTGGCCTTCTTCGGGCCGGTGGTCACCCCGGCGCCCAAGGGCGAGGCGGCGGGCCGGCTCTGGGACGGGACGCTGCTGGTCGCCTCGACCCCCGGCTTCTTCGAGATCAAGCGCACGCGCACGCTGGAGCCGGTCTTCGACTGAGGGCCATGTGCCGGGGGATGGGCACAGGGCCCGTCCCCCGGAGGGTTGCCGCCGAGCGGCGTGGGCTGCGGACCTCGCCTAGGGTCCGAACCGTGACTCCGCCCCGCCCGGGGGCTTTCGACCCGGGGGTTGCGGTCCGGCCCGGACCGGCCCCTCGCGGGGCGCGAGGAACGCACCACAGGCCAGGGAAGCGATTCCCCCACTGGCCAGAGCCGGTGGTCCCCTCGCTAGGAGACTGATGGGCCAGACCGACCTCTCCCGGCCCCTGGGCCGCGACGGCGGCTGGGCCGACGCCGAGCCGCCGTGCGGCAACGCCGCCTTCGCCGAGCTGCCCGTGCGCCCCTACGACTTCCTCACCCTCGCCGTGTGCCGCGCCCTGCCGCCGCTGTGGTCCCTGTGCCGGCTGCGCAACGCGGCGGGCATGATGCGGCACTACCTGCGGGCCGACGGGACGCCCGTCCGGATCGACGCCGCGGACCTCCTCGCGCTCCCGGCCGTCCGCGCGGCCGCGGACGAACAGCTGGCGCACTGGCGGGCCGAGGCCCTCGACCGCTGGCGCGCGGGCCCCCGGGCACCGGCCGCCTACCCCGCGGACAGCGGCTGGCGCGACGTCCTGATCACCCGCCGGATCAGCGCCGACTGGTGGCTGGCGCTGCGCTGCGCGGAGTTCCGGCTGACCGGCACCGTGCGGGTGGACGGCGACGGCGCGACGGCCGTCGACTACCGCTTCGCCCTGCACAAGGGCTGGAACTTCGACCGGGGCGGGTCGGAGCTGGGCGTTCCGTTCACCCCGTTCGCCCGGCTCCACGAGACGGGCCTGGCCCGGGAGTTCGCCGTGACGGGCGAGGCGTTCGGGCACGCCTGAGCCGGGGCGGTGGGAGCATGGGGAGGGCCCCCGCGCGAGTCGACCGCGCGGGGGCCCTCCGTGTGCCTGCCGCGTGACACGGGTGAGAAGACGATCACGAGCAGGCCGACTGCGGTGTGCCGTGGCTCAGGGGGCGAGCAGCAGCGCGTTGCCGCGCTCCTTGGCGGCGGCGTAACGCTTCGCCACATCCTGCCAGTTGACGACCTGCCACATGGCCTCGATGAAGTCCACCTTCTGGTTCTTGTACTGCAGGTAGAAGGCGTGCTCCCAGGCGTCGAAGACCAGGATCGGGGTGGAGCCCTGGCCGACGTTGCCCTGGTGGTCGTAGATCTGCTCGACGATCAGCTTGCCGCTGATCGGCTCGTAGGCGAGGACGCCCCAGCCGGAGCCCTGGGTGGTGGCCGAGGCCTTGGTCAGCTGGGCCTTGAACTTGGCGAAGGAGCCGAAGGACTCCGCGATGGCGTCGGCCAGCTCGCCCACGCCGTCCTTGTCCAGCGGCTCGCCGCCGCCCTCGCCGGTCATGTTCTGCCAGTAGATGCTGTGCAGGATGTGGCCGGAGAGGTGGAACGCGAGGTTCTTCTCCAGGCCGTTGATCGAGCCCCACTGGTCCTTGTCACGGGCCTCGGCGAGCTGCTCCAGCGTGTCGTTCGCACCCTTGACGTACGCCGCGTGGTGCTTGTCGTGGTGCAGCTCGATGATCTTCGCGTCGATCACCGGCTGGAGCGCCGCGTAGTCGTACGGAAGTTCAGGAAGTGTGTAGATGGCCATGCCGAGCCCTCCGACTGCTTATTGCAATTAACTTGCAGGTAGACGCTACCAGCAAGTGCGCGGCATGCGCCGGGAGAGGGTCCGGATGAGTCATGTCTCGTCCCAAAGACCGAGGCGGGGTCGGCCCTGGTGATCAGGACCGACCCCGCCTCGGGAGGGGGAGGGTGGCGGGACGTCAGCTCCGGCGGGCCGCCGCGACGCGCTGGCGCACGTAGCCGACGAGGGCGAGCGCCGCGGTGAGCCCGGCCGTGGCGTACAGCTGGACGGCGGTGTCCTTCTCGCGCAGCATCAGGCCGAGCGTGCACAGGATGCCCAGCAGGGCGACGACGGTCAGGAAGGGGAACCACCACATCCGGACCACCAGCCGCTCCGGCTGCTCGCGCTCCAGGCGGTGGCGCATCATCAGCTGGGTGACGGCGATGAAGCCCCACACCACCAGCACCGCCGCGCCCGTCATGTACAGCAGCCATTTGAAGACGGTGTCGGGCCACCGGTAGCTCAGCAGCACGGCGACGAAGCCGAACGCGGAGGAGGCCACGACGGTCCGGCGCGGCACGCCGCCCGTGACCTTGCCCAGGAAGCGGGGGCCCTCGCCGCGCTCGACGAGCGAGTGGGCCATGCGGGACGCGCCGTAGATGTTGGCGTTCATGGCCGACAGCAGCGCGATCAGCACGATGACGTTCATGATCTCGCCGGCCGCGGGGATGTCGAGGTGCTCCAGGACGGCCACGTACGGGCCCGTCAGGATCGACCTGTCGGTCCACGGGATCAGGGTGACGACGACGAGCATCGAGCCGACGTAGAAGAGGCCGATGCGCCACATCGCCGTACGGACCGCACTGGCGACGCCCTTGACCGGGTGCTCGGACTCCGCCGCGGCGATCGTCACCGTCTCCAGGCCGCCGTACGCGAAGACGGACGCCAGCAGGCCGGCGACGAGGCCGTCCGTGCCGTTGGGCAGGAAGCCGCCCTGGCCCGTGAGGTTCGAGGTGCCCGGGGCGGAGGTGCCCGGCAGCAGGCCGCAGATGGCGAGTACGCCCAGGACGAGGAAGATGCCGATCGCGGCGACCTTGAGGGCGGCGAACCAGAACTCGAACTCGCCGAAGTTGCCGACCGCCGCCAGGTTCATGCCGCAGAACATGACCATGAAGAGCAGGACCCACATCCACGAGGACGTGGCGGGGAACCACTGGACCATGATGGCCGCCGCGCCGAGCGCCTCCACGGCGATGGCCACGCAGAGCTCTATCCAGAACACCCAGCCGGCGGTGAAGCCCGCCCAGGGGCCGATGGCGCGCTCGGCGTGGACCGAGAAGCTGCCGGACGCGGGGTTGGCCGCCGCCATCTCGCCCAGCATGCGCATCACGAGCATCACGAGCAGCCCGGACACCGCATAGGCGAGCACGATCCCCGGGCCGGCGGCGGCGATGCCCGCCCCCGAGCCGACGAAGAGGCCGGCGCCGATGACCCCGCCCAGGGCGATCATCGACAGATGACGCTGCTTGAGGCCGTGCGACAGGGAGGTGCCGGAGTCCGGCGGCTCTTCGGTGACCGCGCGCTCGGGCGCGGAGCTCGCATCTGTCCGAGTCATGGTCGTGTCTGTCCCCGTGAGTGAAAAGGAGTGGTGATTGTTGAAACAACTCCGAAAAGTTGCCTCAGTGTGGGGGTGATGTTCGCTCAGGACAACACTTGTCACACAGATGTCCGATATTCAGACGCGGCGATGACTCTCCGCATCCGAAATATCGCCAGAATCAGGTTTTTTATCGGCCGGAGCGCTCGGTACGGCGCAGCCGCAGCTCCCGGAGGCCCGCCACCGCCAGCACCGCGCCCGTGGCGGCCGCCGACCACAGCAGCTGCGGACGGGCCCCCTCGTCGCTGATCATCAGGACCAGGACCCCCGCCATGCCGACCAGAGCGGCCCAGGTCAGATAGGGGAAGCACCACATGCGCAGGGTCAGCCGCTCCGGCATCTCGCGCTCGATCCGGCGCCGCAGCCGCAGCTGGGAGGCGGCGATCAGACCCCAGACGAAGAGCAGGACCGCGCCCACCGAGTTGAGCAGATAGCGGAAGATCGAATCCGGCCAGTAGAGATTGAGGACGACCGACGCGAAGCCGAACGCGACCGAGGCCAGCACTGCCCGGACCGGCACGCCGCCGCGCGAGACCGCCAGCAGCGCCCGCGGCGCCTCGCCGCGCTCGGCGAGCGAGAAGACCATCCGCGACGAGCCGTAGAGGTTGGCGTTGAGCGCCGACAGCAGCGCCACGAAGATCACGATCTGCATGATCTGCCCGGCCGACGGCACCCCGATGTGGTCGAGGACCGCCACGTACGGGCTCTCGCCCGGCTTCAGCGACGACCACGGCAGCAGGGTCACGATGACCAGCATCGAGCCCACGTAGAAGAAGAGGATGCGCCACACGGCGCTGCGCACCGCCCGGCCCACCGCGCGCTCGGGGTCCTCGGACTCGGCGGCGGCGATGGTGACGACCTCCAGGCCGCCGAAGGCGAAGGCGACCGCGAGGACGCCGGAGATCACCCCGTGCCAGCCGTTGGGCAGGAAGCCGCCCTGGCCGGTCAGGTTGGCCATGCCCACGGCCTCGGTGTCGGGCAGCAGCCCGAAGATCGCCAGCAGGCTCAGACCGAGGAAGAGGAGAATGGCGCCGATCTTGAGCGCGGCGAACCAGAACTCGAATTCGCCGAAGTTCTTCACGGCGGTGAGATTCGCGGTGGTGAACACCACCATGAACACCAGGACCCAGGCCCACTGCGGCATGCCCGGCACCCAGCCGTGGGCGATCTGCGCGGCGGCCGTGGCCTCCACGGCGAGCACGATCACCAGCAGGAACCAGTAGAGCCAGCCGACCGTGAACCCGGCCCAGCGGCCCAGCGCGCGCTCCGCGTGCACCGAGAACGAGCCCGAGGCCGGCATCGCCGACGACAGCTCGCCGAGCATCCGCATCACCAGCATGGCGAGGGCGCCCGCTATCAGGTACGAGACGATGATCCCGGGACCCGCGACGGAGATCCCGGCCCCCGAGCCCACGAAGAGGCCGGCGCCGATCACCCCGCCCAGCCCGAGCATCGTCAGGTGCCGCTGCTTGAGCCCCGTGGACAGCGGCTCTTTCGCGCCGGCGAGGGACTCGTCGGCGGAGGGTGCGTCGTGCATGGGGCTCGTAACTCTCGGTCGGTGCGGTGCGGGGCCGTGCGCTGGTGCGCGTACCTTGCCCCCATTCTCCCGACCGGGGGGCCGGAACCAAGCCGCCCGGACACTCCCGTGACCAGCATCACTG
The DNA here is from genome assembly GCF_015999245.1 of Streptomyces sp. AV19. Classification (GTDB taxonomy): domain Bacteria; phylum Actinomycetota; class Actinomycetes; order Streptomycetales; family Streptomycetaceae; genus Streptomyces. Next base: position 444,747 of record NZ_JAEAMR010000003.1, read on the forward strand.
TCCGGTGAAACCCGCCAAAGCACCCCCGGGCGGCTTTGTGACGCGCGCCCATGCCTATTCGGGCGGGCTGGGCTAACGTCACGGTGTTCTTACGCGTGCCTGATTTCCTGTCCCTTCTTCCAGCGGAGTACCGATGGCCACCGCCGCAGTTGCTGCCCCCCGGACCGGTACGGTCCTCGCCGATCTCCTGCCTGCCTCGTCCGCCCGCGTCCGGGACGCCGTCCTCGTCGTCGGCGGCGCGGCGCTCACCGGCGTCGCCGCCCAGCTGGCCGTCCCGGTCCCGGGCTCCCCGGTGCCGGTCAGCGGCCAGACCTTCGCGGCCCTCCTCGTCGGCACGGCGCTCGGCGCCCGCCGCGGCTTCCTCTCCCTCGCGCTGTACGCCGTCGCCGGCATCGCGGGCCTGCCCTGGTTCGCGGAGGCGAAGTCCGGCGCGGCCTTCCCCTCCTTCGGCTACGTCCTCGGCATGCTGCTGGCCGCCACCGTCGTCGGCGCCCTGGCCCGCCGCGGCGGCGACCGCTCGGTGCTGCGCACGGCCGGGACGATGGCGCTGGGCTCGGCGGTCATCTACGCGGTGGGGGTGCCGTATCTGGCGCTGGCGCTGCACGTCTCGTTCGGCGAGGCGGTCGCGCTGGGGCTGACCCCGTACCTCATCGGTGACGCGCTCAAGGCGGCGCTGGCGATGGGCGCGCTGCCGGCGGCGCGGAAGTGGCTGGAGCGGCGCGGCTGAGCGCGCTCTCGCGCGGCGAAGGGCCCGCACCGTCGTGGTGCGGGCCCTGATTTCTGCCCCTGCCCCGCCCCTTCACCGTTTCCCGGGGAGACCCCGGACCCCGTCCGCCCTTCGGGCGGAGTCCTCAAACGCCGGACGGGCTGAATGATCAGCCTGTCCGGCGTTTGAGGACAGACCGCGCGGAGCGCGTGAGAAACGGTGAAGGGGCGGGGCAGGGGCACAACACAAAGGCCCGCACCACCCAGGGTGCGGGCCCTCGCCATCCGGGAGGCGCTACTTCGCCGCCACGCCGCGGCGCCGCCGCTCCCGCACCAGCCCGATCGCCAGCACGAACACCGCCACCAGCACCGACAGCAGCACCTGCTGCCGGTTGTCGCCGCCGTCGTACACCATGTAGCCGAGCACGAAGAGGATCATGCCGATCGTGGCCCAGGTCAGGTACGGGAACAGCCACATCCGCACCGTCAGCTTCTCCGGCGTCTCGCGCAGGATGATGCCGCGCATCCGCAGCTGGGTGAAGCAGATGACCAGCCAGACGAACAGGGCGACCGCGCCCGAGGAGTTCAGCAGGAACTTGAAGACCGTGTCCGGCCACATGTAGTTGAAGAAGACCGACAGGAAGCCGAAGACCACCGAGCCGAGGATCGCCGCCTTGGGCACCCCGCGCTTGTTGACGCGGGCGAACGCCGCCGGCGCGTCACCGCGCTGACCGAGCGAGAAGGCCATGCGGGAGGCCGTGTAGAGGCCCGAGTTGAGGCAGGAGAGGACGGCGGCCAGGACGATGACGTTCATGACCTGCCCGGCGTGCGGGATGCCGATCGAGTCGAGCGCCGCGACGTAGCTGCCGTCCTTGAGGATCGCCTTGGAGTCCCAGGGCAGCAGGGTGACGACGACGAAGATCGAGCCCAGGTAGAAGACCGCGACGCGCCAGATCACGCTGTTGGTCGCCTGCCGGACCGCGCGCTGCGGGTTCTCCGACTCGCCCGCGGCCAGGGTGACGATCTCGCTGCCCATGAAGGAGAAGACGACCATCAGGACGCCGGTGAGGATCGCCCCGGCGCCGTTGGGCAGGAAGCCCCCGTGGTCGGTGAGGTGGGCCAGCCCGGCCGCCTCGTTGTCCGAGCCCGGCAGCAGGCCGAAGACCGCGAGGCCGCCGATGACCACGAACGCGGCGATGGCGACGACCTTGATGCCCGCGAACCAGAACTCGAACTCGCCGTACGAGCTCACCGAGGCCAGGTTGGTCGCGGTGAGCACGACCATGACGAGCAGCGCCCAGGCCCACTTGGGGACATCGGGGATCCAGCTGTTGAGGATGGAGGCGCCCGCCGTCGCCTCGACGGCCAGCACCACGACCCAGAAGAACCAGTAGAGCCAGCCGATCGTGAAGCCGGCCCAGCGGCCCAGGCCCCGGTCCGCGTAGGCGGAGAAGGAGCCCGAGGTCGGGTTGGCGGCGGCCATCTCGCCGAGCATCCGCATCACCAGGACGACCAGGACGCCCACCAGGGCGTAGGAGACGAGGATGCCCGGACCCGCCGCGGCGATGCCGGAGCCCGAGCCCACGAAGAGGCCGGCGCCGATCACGCCACCGATGGCGATCATGGAAAGGTGGCGGTTCTTGAGCCCGGCCTGAAGGCCGCCACCGTTCTGCGCGGACGTGGCGGCGTCTGCGGGATCACCGGACGTCGACGCCTTTGTCACGGTCGGCGGTATCGCGCTCATGGACAGTTCCTTAGGTTCTCGGGGCACTCGGGTCACGAGTCCCCGCATTAGAACGTCACCCGGCCTTATTTCGGAAGACCCGAATCCATATCGTTGCCTTTACAACCAGTGACCCCGCTGCCCGGTGCCGCGGCCCCCTCCAGGACGTGCCACACTCGGACGCATGCGCGTGTACCTCGGCTCCGACCATGCCGGTTACGAACTCAAGTCCCACCTCGTCGAGTGGCTCAAGGCCCACGGTCACGAGCCCGTCGACTGCGGTCCCCACATCTACGACGCCCAGGACGACTACCCGCCGTTCTGCCTGCGCGCCGCCGAGCGGACCGCGGCGGACGAGGGCAGCCTCGGCATCGTCATCGGCGGCTCGGGCAACGGCGAGCAGATCGCCGCGAACAAGGTCAAGGGCGTGCGCGCCGCGCTCGCCTGGAGCGAGCAGACCGCCGAGCTGGGCCGCGAGCACAACAACGCCAACGTGATCGCCGTCGGCGCCCGGATGCACTCGCAGGAGGAGGCGACCAAGTTCGTCGAGATCTTCCTGGCCACGCCGTACTCCGGTGAGGAGCGTCACACCCGCCGCATCGAGATGCTCAGCCGCTACGAGACCACCGGCGAGCTCCCCGAGATCCCGGCGCACCACCCGCAGCAGGGCTGACCCCTCCCGACGCCCGGGCCCGCCGCATCGCGGCGGGCCCGCACCTGTATCCCAAACCTGTCCCGAACCCGCATGAGGACATAAGGACTTCCGATGCCCGAAGGGCACACGATCCACCGCCTGGCCGCCGACCACCACGCCCTCTTCGCGGACCGGCCCGTCCGGGCGACGAGCCCCCAGGGCAAGTTCGCGGGCGGCGCCGCCCTCGTCGACGGGCGCCCGCTCGCGGAGGCCGAGGCCCACGGCAAGCACCTCTTCCTCGGCTTCGAGGCCGCCGGCTGGATCCACGTCCACCTCGGCCTGTTCGGCAAGTACACCCTCGCCGCCGCCCCCGCGCCCCCGGCGACCGACACTGTCCGGCTGCGCCTGGCCACCGCGGACGCCTACGCCGACCTGCGCGGCCCCACCACCTGCGCGCTGCTGACCGACGGCGAGAAGCAGGCGATACACGACCGGCTCGGCCCCGACCCGCTGCGCGCGGGGGAGGACCCCGAGCCCGCCTGGCGGCGGATCTCCCGCAGCAGGACCAGCGTCGCCGCGCTCCTGATGGACCAGAAGGTGATCTCCGGCGTCGGCAACGTCTACCGCGCCGAGGTCCTCTTCCGGCACGGCATCGACCCCTACCGCACCGGCCGCGACCTCACCCGGTCCGAATGGGACGCGATCTGGACGGACCTGGCCGGCCTCATGCGCGAGGGCGTCCGCAACAACCGCATCGACACCGTCCGCCCCGAGCACACCCCCGAGGCCATGGGCCGTCCGCCGCGCGTGGACGACCACGGCGGCGAGGTGTACGTCTACCGTCGCGCCGGCCAGCCCTGCCACCTGTGCGGCACCGAGGTGCGCACCGCCGGCCTCGCCGCCCGCAACCTCTTCTGGTGCCCCGGGTGCCAGCGGCGCTGATCACCCCGGGGCGCCACCGGGCAGCGCGCGCACGGCAGTTGGCGCGCCGCCCGTGCGTCACGCGCGGGCCCGGGCTCCTATGCGTGGCAGGCCGCCCTCGCCGTCCCTTTCGTCCCCGCGATGGCCGAAGGGCGGCACGGCCTGGCCGATTCCACCGCTGTACAGGCATGCGGACCCGCGTATATCCGATCAGGCGGACGGCTTTCGCATAGGGTTGCTCCCCAGGTGCCCTGCGGGCAGCCGTGTCGGCGCGGCGTGAATCGACGCGCCGCCGAATGGGTGGATAAGGTCCCGAAGCAATGACTGGCGGTGCGGAGACCCCGACGGCCCGGATGCGCAAAGCACTGCACCGGGTCCGCACGAGCGTGCGCAAGGCGGGGGTCGACTACTTCCGCGGCGACGGCTCCGACTGGCTCGCCCTGTCCGCCCTGCTGCTCTCCGTACCCGCCCTCGCCATCGGCACCATCGCCGAGCCCGAGTGGTGCGCCCCCGCCGCCCTCGTCCTGCCGATCGTCGCCGGCGGCCTGCTCCTGCGCCCCGCCAGCCTCCTGGGCCTCTACGCCGCCGCGGCCACCGCCCTCATCGTCGAGTCCGCCGTCCTCGACCCCTACGCCTACGGCGCCGACCGCGTCACCCCCGGCACCATCCTGGTCGTCGCCGCCGTCGGCTTCCTCGGGCTGCTGATCGCCCAGTTCCGCAGCCGCGTCGGCGTGCCCTGGCGGCGCGGCGGCACCATGCTCTTCGACCTCCGCGAACGCATCCGCGTCCAGAGCAAGCTGCCCAAACTGCCGCGCGGCTGGCACCGCGAGATGGCTCTGCGCCCGGCCGGCGGCCAGTCCTTCTCCGGCGACTTCGTCGTCGCCGCACGCACCAACGCCGGCCGCACGCTGGAGGTCGTCCTCACCGACGTCTCCGGCAAGGGCATGGACGCCGCCTCCCGCGCCCTGCTGCTCTCCGGCGCCTTCGGCGGACTCCTGGGATCGCTGCCCCCGCACTCCTTCCTCCCCGCCGCCAACGGCTACCTCCTGCGCCAGGACTGGGACGAGGGCTTCGCCACCTCCGTCCACCTCGTCCTCGACCTCGACAGCGGCGACTACGAACTCTTCTCCGCCGGCCACGTCCCCGGACTCCACCTCAGCGCGGGTTCCGGACGCTGGGAGGAAATGGCCGCCGAGGGGCCGCTGCTCGGCGTCTACGACGGCGCCGAATTCCACTCCGTGAAGGGCAGGCTCCGCCCCGGAGACGTCCTGATGCTCTTCACCGACGGCCTGGTGGAAACCGCCGAACGCGAACTCACCGAGGGCATGGACCGGCTCACCGGCGAGGCCGACCGCTATGTCACCACCGGATTCGCGGGCGCCGCCTGGCATTTGATCGAAGCGGTCGCCAAGGACGTCAACGACGACCGCGCACTGCTGCTCATCTGCCGCGACCGGCGCGACTGAAGCAATTCCCGGGGCCATCGCCCGGATGTGCGATGCGGTCCGCCGCGGTCTATTTTGTAAGGCCGCCGGAACGCCGCACGTATTGCCGTGCGCCGTCCGGCATTTCTCATGCTCGACCGCACGACGGGGGAATTCCTGTGACCACTCCTCAGCAGCCGCAACCGCCCTACGGGGCGGACCCGTATGACCGGCAGCACAATCCGTACGCCCAGCAGCCCGGTGCCCACTCGGCCCCGCCGCAGCACGACAACTGCCGGATATGCGGCGGATTTCCGGCGGTCGACGTCACCATCCGCGGCCACCAGGGCTTTCTCATCCTGATGCGATTCCTCAAGCAGGAAGGCCGGTTCTGCCGCACCTGCGGCACCGCGCTGCGCCGCGATATGACCGCCAAGACCTTCTGGCAGGGCTGGTGGAGCCCCTTCTCGCTGATCTTCTTCACGCCGTTCACCCTGATCTGGAACCTGGTGGTGCGGTCCAAGCTGGGCAGGCTCCAGGCGCCGGTTCCCGGTACGCACAGCGCGCAGCCGGACCCCGGCGCCCCGCTGCTCAGGCGTCCGGTCGCGCTGGTCCTGCTGCTTCCGCTGGGGTGGTGGATCGCGCTGCTGACGCAGATCCTGCTGCACCTGTAGCCGCCGGCGCCGGGCCGCGGAAGGCCCAGTCCATCCGCGGCTCGACGACGCAGCGGAACACCCGCCGCACCGGAGCGGTGCACAGCACGGTGACCAGGGCGACGGCGAGGACCGACACCAGGACCTCGCCCAGCGGGCCCCGGATCCACGCGTACAGGTCGTACCACTCGCGCCAGCGCGAGATCTTGATCACGAAGCCGTGCAGCAGGAAGCCGTACATGGTGCCCGTGCCCAGGACCGTGAACCAGGTCCGGCGGCGCGGCACCCACGCGAGGAAGCCCGCCGTCAGGGCGAGGGCGCACAAGGACAGCGCGAGCACCATCACGGGCCCCGTCCACAGCGGTTCGCCCAGGTCCTGCACGGAGGAATTGCGGTAGAACCAGCCGCTGTCCAGCCGCGGCGCCAGCCAGTACGCGGTCGCCACCGCGCAGGTGAACAGCGGCACCGCCGCGATCCGCACCCAGCGGCGGCGCAGCAGCGCGAAGTGGCGCGGCTCCAATTGGAGCCCGATCACGAAGAACGGCAGGAACTGCATGACCCGCATCACGTCGAACTCGCTGCCGACTTCACGGGTCACGGTCGCCATCACCGCGATCGCGAAGGCCACCGGGACCGGCCACCGGATCGTCCGCCAGATCGGCGTGGTCAGCCGCCAGACGAACAGCGCGGCCAGGAACCAGTTCAGGTACCAGGGCTCCAGCAGCGTGAAGGGATCCGGCTCCGACCCCTCGTCGAAGAGGTGCTGGAACTCGACGTAGGCCAGCTGGAAGACCAGATACGGCACCAGGACGCTCGTGATCAGGCGCTTGAGCTTCGGCGGGCTCAGGTCGAAGCCCCGCGAGAAGTAGCCGGAGATCAGCACGAACGCCGGCATGTGGAAGGTGTACACGGTCAGATAGAGCGCCGTCGCGGCCCGGCTGCTGTGGGTGAGCGGCTCCCACGCGTGACCGAGGACCACGAGGACGATGGCCAGGTACTTGGCGTTGTCGAAGAAGGGATCGCGGGCCTTGGGGACGCCCGGACCCGGCTGGGGAGGGACGGAGGCCACGGAACGTGCCGGGGACGTGGCAGTGGGGGGCATTCGAGGCACCCTAGCCGGGCCTGGCGGGGCGCCGGGTAAAGCGGTGGCAAGGACTCCGGTCCGTCCCGCCCGCCGCCCGGCCGGAAACCGACGGCCCGAAGGGCCGGATCATCACCCGACGAATCGTCACGGCACCTGCCAGGGCGGCCAGTTGATGGCACGATGGTGCGATGGGAGGCCTGCGGGGCGGCGCGTCCGGAGCCGGGCCAGGTGTCTTCGACCGAGGGTGTGATCAGTTGTGGCCATATCGGTGTCAGCGGTGCTGCTCTTGGCGATCATCCTGGTGATGATGATCCGCGGCGGGAAGATCAAGGCCGGCCCGGCGATCGTCGCGGCGCTCTTCGGATTCTTCCTGGCCTCGTCGGGGATGGCACCGTCGATCCACCGCTTCCTCAACTCGATCGCCCAGACGATCAGCGGCATCAAGCTCTGAGCCGTTCCGGCCCGCGAGCCGTCGCGGCAAGCGAAACGCCCCCGGCCGGAGCCGGGGGCGTTGAACGAGCGGGCGACGGGAATCGAACCCGCGTAGCCAGTTTGGAAGACTGGGGCTCTACCATTGAGCTACGCCCGCGCGTGCCGTCCGCACGTTGAGGTGCCCGGCACTGACGTGCATCGTAGCGGGTCGGACGCCCTCACCGCACACCCCGCCCCCGGGCAGCGCCCGCCGAGCGTTCCCCAAGGTCATAGGCCGGTCAAACGTCGGCCGGCACTCCGGCGGGCATGTACCCTACGACTCGCACCGACGGGGTGTGGCGCAGCTTGGTAGCGCGTCCGCTTTGGGAGCGGAAGGTCGTCGGTTCGAATCCGGCCACCCCGACCATCAAGATCACCTTGTGGGGCTCATCCCGCGTGCGGTTACTATGCAGGTTGCGCGTCTGTGTCTCTCTACCGGGCGCGATCCGCTGGACCTCAGCAGAGAGCTCAGCAGAAAACCCGAAGTCAGCCCCAAGGAGACCGAACCGTGAAGAGCGCCGTGGAGACCCTGAACCCGACCCGGGTTCGGCTCACTGTCGAGGTGCCCTTCGAGGAGCTCAAGCCCAGCCTCGACGCGGCGTACAAGAAGATCAACCAGCAGGTTTCCATCCCTGGCTTCCGCAAGGGCAAGATCCCGGCTCGTGTGATCGACCAGCGGTTCGGCCGCGGCGCCGTGCTGGAGGAGGCCGTCAACGACGCGCTCCCGAAGTTCTACACCGAGGCCGTCAACGAGGGTGAGCTGAACCCGCTGGGCCAGCCCGAGGTGGACATCACCGAGCTGAAGGACGGCGAGCTGCTGACCTTCACCGCCGAGGTGGACATCCGTCCGGCCCTGGAGATCCCGGACTACTCCGGCATCGAGGTCACCGTCGACGCCGTCGAGGTCACCGACGAGGACGTCGAGAAGTCCGTCGAGCAGCTGCGTGAGCGCTTCGCCACCACCTCCCCGGTCGAGCGCGCCGCCGCCGAGGGCGACATCGTCACCGTGAACCTCGAGGCCAAGGTCGACGGCGAGGTCCTGGAGGACGGCGTCGCCGAGGGCGTCGACTACACCATCGGCTCCGGCCAGCTGCTGGACGGCATCGACGAGGCCGTCACCGGCCTGGAGACCGGCGGCACCGCCACCTTCACCTCCGAGCTCAAGGGCGGTTCCGCCGAGGGCAAGGAGGCCGAGGTCAAGGTCGACGTCACCGCCGTCAAGGCCCGTGAACTGCCCGCGCTGGACGACGAGTTCGCCCAGCTGGCGAGCGAGTTCGACACCCTGGACGCGCTCAAGGCGGACAGCCGCGAGCGTCTCGCCCGGATGAAGAAGTTCGACCAGGCCACCCAGGCCCAGGAGAAGGTGCTCGAGGAGCTCCTGAAGCTGGTCGAGGTCCCGATGCCCGAGAAGCTTCTCGAGGACGAGATCAACACCCGCAAGCACAACCTGGAGCACCACCAGCTCGGCCAGATGGGCCTGGACCTGGCGAAGTACCTGGAGATCCAGGGCAAGTCCGCCGAGGAGCTCGACGCCGAGCTCAAGGAGCAGGCCGAGAAGGGCATCCGCACCCAGTTCGTCCTCGACGAGATCGTCAACAAGGAGAAGCTGTCGGTCGGCCAGGACGAGCTCACCGAGCACCTGATGCGCCGTGCCCAGACCTCCGGCATGAGCCCCGACCAGTTCGCCCAGGCCGTCGTCGAGCAGGGCCAGGTCCCGATGCTCGTCGGTGAGGTCGCCCGCGGCAAGGCCCTCGCGACGGTCGTCGAGGCCGCCACGGTCAAGGACGCCAACGGCGAGGTCGTCAGCCTGGAGGACGAGGACGAGACCGAGGCCGCCACGGAGGCCGTCGAGGCCGCCGAGGGCACCGAGGCCAAGTAAGGGCCTGCGGCCTTCACCGCACTCACGGACGGGCCCGTCCGCGCCTCCGCCGCCACGCGCGGCGGGGGGCCGCGGCCGGGCCCGTCCGCGCACCCCGGTCCGGCCCCGCCGGGGGCGCCCGCCCCGCCCGCGCGCCGTACACAGCCCGTGCGGCGCCCGGCACCTGCGCTCAGAGCGAACAGTTCCTCATGCGGGATGGCGCCCGCCGACCAGCGCGTTAGGGTCCGTAGATACGAGGGCAGGGGAGACTTGGAGCGAGCCGGACCGTACCGGCCCCGGAGGACCCCCGCCCCAGTGAAGACGCGGAGACGGCCCGTTGCCGTCAGAGACGAGCAGGTGGATCACGTGACGAATCTGATGCCTTCCGCCGCCGGCGGACCCTCCATCGGTGGCGGCCTCGGCGACCAGGTCTACAGCCGGCTGCTCGACGAGCGGATCATCTTCCTGGGCCAGCAGGTCGACGACGACATCGCCAACAAGATCACCGCCCAGATGCTCCTCCTGGCCGCGGACCCGGACAAGGACATCTACCTCTACGTCAACAGCCCCGGCGGCTCGGTGACGGCCGGCATGGCGGTCTACGACACCATGCAGTACATCCCGAACGACGTGGTCACCATCGGCATGGGCCTCGCGGCCTCGATGGGTCAGTTCCTGCTGACCGGCGGCACCCCGGGCAAGCGCTTCGCGCTGCCCAACACCGACATCCTCATGCACCAGGGCTCCGCGGGCCTCGGCGGCACGGCTTCGGACATCAAGATCCAGGCCGAGCAGCTGCTCCGCACCAAGAAGCGCATGGCGGAGATCACCGCCCACCACACCGGCCAGTCCGTGGAAACGATCATCCGTGACGGTGACCGTGACCGCTGGTTCACCGCTGAGGAGGCGAAGGAGTACGGGATCATCGACGAGATCATCACGCACGCCTCCGGCGTTCCGGGCGGCGGCGGCACCGGGGCCTGAGCCCCGGCAGTCCCGCTGACAGCCGAAACCCAGCTGACAGCTGATTCCCAGCCAACGACCGCCATCAGGATGGTGAACACCCGCATGAACAACTTCTCCGGCAGTGGCCTCTACACGGGCCCGCAGGTGGACGCCCGTTACGTCGTGCCGCGCTTCGTCGAGCGCACCTCCCAGGGCGTGCGCGAGTACGACCCGTACGCGAAGCTCTTCGAGGAGCGCGTGATCTTCCTGGGCGTCCAGATCGACGACGCCTCCGCCAACGACGTCATGGCGCAGCTGCTGTGCCTGGAGTCGATGGACCCCGACCGCGACATCTCGATCTACATCAACTCGCCCGGCGGCTCCTTCACCGCCCTCACGGCGATCTACGACACGATGCAGTTCGTGAAGCCGGACATCCAGACGGTCTGCATGGGCCAGGCCGCCTCGGCCGCGGCGATCCTGCTGGCCGCCGGCACCCCGGGCAAGCGCATGGCGCTGCCCAACGCCCGTGTGCTGATCCACCAGCCGTCCAGCCAGACGGGCCGTGAGCAGCTCTCCGACCTGGAGATCGCCGCCAACGAGATCATGCGCATGCGCACCCAGCTGGAGGAGATGCTGGCCAAGCACTCCACCCAGCCGATCGAGAAGATCCGCGACGACATCGAGCGCGACAAGATCCTCACCGCCGAGGACGCGCTGGCGTACGGTCTGGTGGACCAGATCGTCTCGACGCGCAAGTCGTCCGTCAACGTCTGACAACGTCCGACGTGAACGTCTGACGTGACACAGTCCGGGGCCCGGTCCGCACGGGTTCCCGGACACTGTGCCGCCGGTACCCCCCTTGGCCGAGTAGGTGCGAGGGGGGCCCGCACGGGGGGCCCGGCAAGGTACCGTCGATAGGCAAGCACTCGGGTTCGCAGAGCAAGGCGGATCCCAGGCGAAGGGGAAGCACCTCGTGGCACGCATCGGTGACGGCGGCGACCTGCTCAAGTGCTCGTTCTGCGGCAAGAGCCAGAAGCAGGTGAAGAAGCTCATCGCGGGTCCGGGTGTGTACATCTGCGACGAGTGCATCGACCTCTGCAACGAGATCATCGAGGAAGAGCTCGCGGAGACCTCCGAGGTCCGCTGGGACGAACTCCCCAAGCCCCGTGAGATCTACGAGTTCCTCGAGGGGTACGTGGTCGGCCAGGAGGCCGCCAAGAAGGCCCTCTCGGTCGCCGTCTACAACCACTACAAGCGCGTCCAGGCCGGGGACACCGGCGCGCACAACCGGGACGACGGCATCGAGCTGGGCAAGTCCAACATCCTGCTGCTGGGCCCGACGGGCTCCGGCAAGACGCTGCTCGCGCAGACGCTCGCCCGCATGCTCAACGTCCCGTTCGCGATCGCCGACGCGACGGCGCTGACCGAGGCGGGCTACGTCGGCGAGGACGTCGAGAACATCCTGCTGAAGCTGATCCAGGCCGCCGACTACGACGTCAAGAAGGCCGAGACCGGCATCATCTACATCGATGAGATCGACAAGGTCGCCCGAAAGAGCGAAAATCCGTCGATCACCCGGGATGTGTCCGGCGAGGGCGTCCAGCAGGCCCTGCTGAAGATCCTGGAGGGCACCACGGCCTCCGTCCCGCCCCAGGGCGGCCGCAAGCACCCGCACCAGGAATTCATCCAGATCGACACGACGAACGTCCTGTTCATCGTGGGCGGCGCGTTCTCCGGCCTGGAGAAGATCATCGAGTCCCGGGCGGGCGCGAAGGGCATCGGCTTCGGCGCGACGATCCGCTCGAAGCGGGAGATCGAGGCGAGCGACCAGTTCCAGGAGGTCATGCCGGAGGACTTGGTCAAGTTCGGCATGATTCCCGAGTTCATCGGCCGCCTCCCGGTCATCACGTCGGTCCACAACCTCGACCGCGCGGCCCTGCTCCAGATCCTCGTCGAGCCCCGCAACGCCCTGGTCAAGCAGTACCAGCGCCTCTTCGAACTCGACGGCGTGGAGCTGGACTTCGACCGCCCGGCCCTGGAGGCCATCGCCGACCAGGCGATCCTGCGCGGCACGGGGGCGCGCGGCCTGCGCGCCATCATGGAGGAAGTGTTGATGTCGGTGATGTACGAGGTGCCGTCCCGCAAGGACGTCGCTCGTGTGGTCATCACGGCGGACGTCGTCCAGTCGAATGTCAACCCGACTCTGGTCCCGCGCTCGCGCGGTGGCGAGGGGCCGGGGGAGCGGCACGAGAAGAGCGCGTAGGTTTTTGCGTTCCGGAAGGGGCGCCCGGCCTGAACGGCGGGGCGCCCCTTCACGTTTGCGCGCTATGGGATCGTGTCCCGCCGGGTGGTGCAGCCGTCGAGGTGCGGATTGCGGGCGATTTGGTTCTGCGCGGCGGCGTGGCTGCCGGGCCATCACGAACCAAAATGCCCGCAAATCACAGGTCAACGACCACGTGGTCACCGCATCGCACTCAGCACTCTGGCCGCCCCATGACCAGGGGCTGTTGCAGTGATCGCTGCTACACGGCTCGACGGGACGCCACCACGCTACGGGGCGTGGGCCGCCTGCCCGAGATCGAAGGCCATGCGGAACTCGGCGCGCCCGGCCTCCGCTTCGGGCGGTTCGGTGCAGCCCTCAGCGATCTTGCGTTCGCGCGCCGGCTTCCCTTGTGCGTGGTTCAACGGGCGTCTCCCCTGGCGCCGTTGCGGAAGGGGGCCCTCCCGTTGTGCTCAGCCGGGTTGGATCGTGCGGCGCATGGACGCGGCCATGCTCGCCGCGAAGGCGTCCCGGCCGGTCTGGGGCAGCAACTCCAGCGACAGGTACGGATTGAGGTCCTCCAGCTCGACGAGGAGCAGTTCGCCTTCCGGTGTGCGGCAGGCGTCCACGCGCTGGATTCCGTGGTCGATGGTGTTCCAGTCGATGAAGCGCCGGGCGAAGGCGAGGTCTTCCTCAGTGGCCTCGTAGGGTTCCAGGGCCCAGCGGCGGGACGGGTCCGGCGCGTACAGCGCGTACTGGAAGGCGTCGTCGACGAAGTAGAACGACACCTCGTACGTGAAGTGGATGCGGGGCTGGACGAGGATGTTGCCGTCGCCGTAGGGCAGTTGACGGAGCCGGTCCCCGGGGACGAATTCCAGACCTATCGAGTCCGCGCCGAGCTTGGGCTTGACCACGTACTCGGCGACGGCCGGGAGGCGGTCGAGGTCCTCGGCGCGGTCGACGGTCGGGATGACCGGGTATCCGGCGGCGGTGAGGTCGAGCAGGTACTGCTTGCCGGCCATGTCGCCCCGGCCGGTCAGCTGGTTGTAGACGCGCGTGCCCCGGCGGGCGGCCTCGGCGCGGAAGTGGTCGTACGCGGCCTGGTAGTTGAGGACGGGGCCGCTGTTGCGGACGACGACGAGGTCGTAGGCGTCCATCAGCGCGGCCGCGTCCAGGGGGTGGCAGAGCGCGATGTCGAACTCCTCGCGGAGCCGGGCGGTGAGGAAGATGTCCTCGTCGCTGTACCGGCGCCCCTTGGCCTCGTAGGCGAGATCGGTGACGTAGAGGACGCGAGGCTTTTGGGGTGTGGGTGACACGGGTGGCTCCTGGTGGTTCGGTTGCCGGTCAAACTACCGTGCGGGTGTCACTTCTCGGTCTTCACGCGGACTTCCTGGCGGACCCGGGCAGCGGTCTCGGCGGCGGCGTCGAGGGAGGGGGCGCTCCCGCCACGGACGGCCGACGGGTCCACGGTGCCGACCGCGCCGGCGGTGCTGTGGTCGACCCACAGGCAATACGGCATCCTGAGCTCCATCTGCCCGTTGGAGAGCTTGAAGTACTGGCACTTCATCACGGCGCCGCCGTCCAGGCCCTTGGGCGTGACCTTGCGGGCGGTGCCCTCGATGTTCATGCTGCTGTTGCCCGCATTCTTGGCGGGTTCGTCGGCGAGCTTGGAGAACATCTTGTCCAAGGTTCTTTCCGGGTCGGATATCTTGCCCCAGACGCCGTGGAAGAACAGCTTCTTGGGGTTGAAGCCGCTCCCGGCCGTGTAGTCGGAACCGGCATTGTGGGAGTCCACGATGCCGATGTCCTCGTTGTCCTTCCGGTCCGACGCGTCGGTGGGCCCGTCGGCGCTGCCGGGAATCCTCTTGTATTCGCCGAGAAGCGTGCCGGGCGTTGCCAGCTCGTACCGGTCCCGTGCGGAGCCGTCGCCGAAGTAGAAGTAGCCGCCGCCGACGGTGCCGAGCAGGGTGAGCACGCCGACGCCGGCGGCGAGCAGCTTGCCTTTGCCGCGCTTCTGCGGCGGGGACGGGGGCAGGGCGTACGGGAGGGGCTGGTCGGGGCTCACGGCTCTTCCTTCGGATGAGTGATCGACCCGCCAGGATATCCGGGTGGGAATCGCCCCGGACCCACCGGCTACTCGTCCAGGCAGTCCGCCAGGAAGCGGGCGTCGCGGGCGAGGATCTCGAGGTACGCCTGGGCCGCGCACCGGACGGGGCGCTCGGTGCCGGCGCCGAAGTCGAGGTCGGCGAGGACGTGGCTGATGAGAGCGTCCCAGCGGTCGCGAGCGGTGGTGTCGGGCTCCAACTGGTCGGCTCGGTGCTGTGCTTCGGTGAGCATCGCCTTCAGGTACGCGCGGAGCGTGCGGGTGAGTTCGGCGATCTCGTGTGCCGGCGGGCGGAAGGGGCGCTCCTGGAGGGCGCGGCGGATTGTGGTGCGGATGGTGACGAGGTCGAGGGGAGGGGTCTCGCCGGTCATGAGGGTCATGAGAGGCGGGGCCGGATCGCGGCTGTCGGAAGACATGAGGAGGCTCCTGTGCGAGGCGGAAGGCATGCCGGAAGGGAAGCGGTCAACCGCACGCTCTCCGGCGTGGTGTGAGGCAACCACGGCTCAGGGCACGCCAGCGAGGCCATGGGGATGCAAGAACGATGTAAGTCCCTTTCGAAGAGTGAGAGTTAATCGAACAGAGGGCATGAGCCTTCCGGGCGCGGTACGTTCGCTGCGCCCGGTGATGCCTCATGGAGCCACTCGGAGGCGACATGCCACCTGCCCGACGTACCCCCAATCTCCGGCTCCGCGCAGTGCGGGAGCTGGAGTTCCAGATGAGCCGGCAGGAATTCGCGAAGGCCGTCGTTGACGCCGGGCGCGAGATGGGGGAGAACGTCGGCTGCACGAGCAGGCTTGTCGCCGCTTGGGAGGACGGCACTGTCGCCTGCCCACGCCCTGCGTACCGACGTGTCCTTACCCGGATGACAAACCGGTCCATGGCCGAACTCGGCTTCCGCATCGCCCCGATACAACTGACCGTCAACGCCCCGGCCGTTATGGATACTGCCGGGGCGACGGAGGTGAGTGACGTGGAGCGGCGCGCGTTTCTGCTCGACAGCGCTGGTGTGGCGGTCGCGCTGCCTGTCGGCACCTGGCAGCCGGGGCCCTCCAGGAAGATCGGCATGGCCGAGGTGCGGAGCGTGGACCAGTTCGTGCAGGGCATGTACCAGCACGATCACGACCATGGCTCCGCTCAGCTCCGTCGCGCCGCGACCGAGGTTCTGCACAGTGCGTACCGCTGGCTACAGGATGGTGTCTACAGCAAGGAGACCGGGGAAAGGCTGAGGTCTGCTACTGGCTACCTCGCTATCGCCGTCGGCTGGCTTTCCTTCGACTCCGGACGTGCCGCCGAGGCGCGCTCGCTCTACAACGAGGCTTTATCCTCTGCGCGGATCGCGAACGATCGCGGGTTGGAAGCGAAGGCGTTCGGTTCCTTGTCCTTGCTCGCCAGAGCGTCCGGGCACCCCCGCGAGGCGGTGTCCGCTGCCCAAGCCGCCCAGGCCGCTGCCCGAACGCTGGGTTCGCCACGTCTGCTGGCGCTCTTATGGATGCGCGAGGCCGGAGGCTGGGCCCTCGCCGGCGACCGTGCGGCAACCGACCGTGCCATGGTCCAGGCCCACACCCTGTATGCCCAGGGCATGCGAGACGATGATCCCGAGTGGCTGGACTTCTTCCACCCCGGTGAGCTCGCCGGGCTGGAGGCTCTGTACCGTGCCCACCTCGGTCAGCACGACCGTGCCGTTGCCGGTGCCGAACAGGCGGTGCTCCTGCACGGCGAGCGCTTCGCACGCAACCGTGCCTTGTACATCACCGATGTGGCCGTCCAGCATGCTGTCCGGGACCGTCCCGACCCGGAGGCCGCTGTTGAAGCGGCGGGAAGGGCTTTGGCGTTCCTTCCCGAGGTGCGGTCGGACCGTCTGCTTCAGTGCTTGCAGAATGTCGCCGGGGCGTTGCAACGGCACTCCCGTAACTCGGCAGTCGCCGATTGGCTCGAGGAGTACCGAACCGCTGTTCGTTCCGCCTGAGAAGGAGTACGGCCCGTGTACTCGGACAACCGAACCGAAGCCGTGATCCGGTACTACGGCCCCGGGGAGACCTTGCCGCTGCTGGACACGCTCACCGACATCTGGGCGGACGCGCACCCGGAAAAGTTCGGTCCGGGTGTGATCGGGGCCGGGGGCTCACCCATCGAGGCATTCCACTGTCAGGTCACGGGCCATCTGAGGCAGGAGGGCTTCTCTCTCGTCGGCGCTTATGCCAGTGGAACGTTGATCGGTTTCGGTTACGGCTTCCCATGCACACCCGACTACTGGTTCGGCTCCCAACTGATCGACCACGTCCCCGAGCAGGCCCGGTCGACCGACCGTCTCGTCGGCATCTGCGAGTTGGCCGTCCGGCCTCCCTGGCAGTCCCAAGGCATCGGCACTCGCCTGCATGCCGAACTGCTCAAAGCCCTAGATCCCGAGTGGTCCTCGCTCCTCGCCCGCCCGGACAACGAGCGAGGACACGCTCTCTACAGGCGCCTGGGGTATCGCTACGCCGGGCCGTACCGAAATGCCTCCGGCGGTCCGGCCTTCGACCTGCTCCTGTTGCACGTCGCGATAACGACCGATGGTGACTGATCGCAGTGCCTCTCGCGGAACCGCAGACGCGTTGGCGTACGGTCACCAGTGGAGCGCGGGACGCTGCTGGCGCGTCGTCTGCTCCCGCTCAGTGAGGGCCCACGGACCAGCCGGGAACCTGATGAGTGGGAAGCGGGGTAAGGGAATGTACGAGACACGCCGGGGATCGGGGTGCAGCGTTACCCCACATCGGCGGCGGCCGTGTCGGGGCCGGACGGAGCGGAGGGCCGGTTACTTCTTGATCTCGACGCGGATCTCGTTGCGCAGCTTCGTCGCGATCTCCGCGGTCTGATCGACGTTGGCGCTGCCCTTGTTGAAGATCGAGGCCACGTCTATGGACATGACCATCACGGCGGTGCTGTGGTCGGCCCACGCGCAGATGGGCATCTTGATGTCCACGCTCTGCCCGGATGTGCCCATCTTTTCGGAGGTCTTGATGAACTGGCACTTCATGACGGCGTGATCGAGCCCCTTGGGCGTGACCTTCTGAGGGCTGCCCTCGAGTTCGACCTTGTCACCGTCCTTCTTGGAGGCGTCCTTCTCGGCCTTCTTGTGGATGACGGCGAAGAGGCGGTCAAGGGTCTTCTCGGGATCTTTGACCTCCCCCCAGACCCCCTTGAACATCAGCTGCTTCTTGCCGAGGCCGTCACCGGCCCCGTAGTCGGCGCCGCTGGTCTCCGCGTCGGCGATGCCCATCTCCCGGGCCTCGGCCTTGTCCTTCGGCCCGAAGTCGTCATCGCCGCCGCCTGGGTCGTCGGTGTCCTTCTTGTAGTCGCCGAGGACGGTGTCGGGTGCCGTGAGCTTGTAGCGCTTGCCGTCGTCCGGCACCGAACTGCCGCCTCCGTCCTTGAGGTAGAAGAAGCCGCCGAGTAGGGCGCCGATGACGACGGCCGTACCGGCGGTGATGGCGATCGCCTTGCCCGCGCCGCGCTTCGGCTGCGGAGGTATGGGCGGTGGCGCGTAGGGCCCGGGCGGCATGCCCGGCTGGTGGCCGTACGGGGGCTGCTGCGGGAGCGGCGGGGCGCCGTAGGGGCCGGGTTGCTGGCCGTACGGATTCGGCTGCCCGGCGTACGGGTTCGGCGGCCGGGCCGAGGGCGGGTAGCCGTAGCCGGGGCCGCCGCCCTGCGCATAGGGGTTGGGCTGGTCGGAACTCATGGGTCTCCCTCCGCTGTTCCCGCTGTGCTGCCTACTTGGTGATCGCGACCCGTGTCTCGGTGCGTACCTTCGCGGCGATACCGGCCAGTTCGTCCATCGTGGGGCCCTTGCCGGTCACCATGCCCAGAGCGTCCAGCAGCCCCAGCTGCCCGAGGGTGCTGTGGTCGGCCCAGATGCACAGCGGCATCGTCATGACGTCCGCCCCCGGCTTCGAGACGGTTTTGACCTCCTGGCACTTCAGCACGGCACCGTTGAGCCCCTTGGGAGTGAACTTCTGTGGGCTCCCCGCGAGTTCGGATCGCATGCCGTCCTCGTAGCGAGGGTCCTTCCGCTGCTTCTCCTTCAGGCCCGTGAACATGTTGTCCACGACCTCCTCCGGGTCCTTCAGCTCGCCGTAGACGCCGCCGAAGGCCAGCGTCCTCCGTGACGCGTCGGCGGACTTGTAACTCGCGCCCACCTGGTGCGCGTCGCGAACGCCCGCCTTCTTCGCGGCTTCCAGGTCGCGTGCGCTGCCGCTGGACGCGTTGCCGTTCCTCTCGTACGCGCCGCCGACCACAGTCTCCGGCGCGGTGAGGCGGTGGGGCTTGCCATCGTCCGGGGCGGAACTGTCGCTTCCGTTCTGGAAGTAGAAGTAGCCGCCGACGACGGTACCGAGGAGGGCGAGCACGCCGGCCCCCGCGCCGATCGCCTTGCCCCTGCCGCGCTTCGGCGGCGGGTACGAGTGCTGTGGCGGAGGACCGTAGGGGGCCGGCTGGTGGGTGCTCATCGGGGGGTTACTTGACCTCTACGCGGACGTCGTTGCGGACCTTGGCGGTGATGGTCGCGGCGTCGTCCATGGACATGTTCTTGCCGCTCATCATCGAGGCGGCGTCCACAGGGACCACCGTTGCGGCAGTGCTGTGGTCGGCCCAGACGCAGAGAGTGACGTCCATGGTCTTCGTGCCCAGGCTGGTCTTGGCGACCTGGCACTTCATCACGGCGTTCTCCAGCCCGCTGGGCGAAACCTTCTGGGGGCTGCCCTCGAGCTTGCCCGAGCTGGCCTGCTTCTCCGAGTTCTCCTTGGCCTTGGCGAACCAGGCGTCCACGAGGGCCTCGGGGTCCTTGATGTCGCCGTAGATGCCGGAGAACTTCAGCTGCTTCGGCGACAGCCCCGTCCCGGCCTTGTAACTGGCCGATACCTTCTCCGGGTTGGTGACATATGACTTGAGCTCTTCGTCCACGTTTCCCTGCGTGGAGGAGCTCGGGGCGGAGGCGTCCTTCTGGTACTCACCCGCCACCGTCTCCGGCGTCGTCAGCTTGTACTTCTTCCCGTCGTCCGCGACCGTGCTGCCGCCGTCCCCGCCCTTGTTCAGGAAGACCACGGCGCCGCCCACGATCGCGCCCACCAGCACCAGCGCGCCGAGCACGATCGCGACCGTCTTGCCCGCGCCGCCCTTCTGCGGCGGCACCGGCGGCGGGTACGGGCCGGGCATGCCGGGCTGCTGGCCGTACGGGGGCATCGGCGGCTGGCCGTAGGGCTGCTGCGGGGGTGCGCCGTAGGGAGCGGGCTGGCCCGGCTGGGGGTAGCCGTAGCCCGGGGCGCCGCCCTGGGCGTACGGGTTGGGGGCGCCGCCCTGCGGCGGCTGGGGCTGCTGGCCGTACGGACCCGGCTGGGGGTAGCTCATGGTGTGTCTGTGTCTCTCTCGGCGTGGGGGGAACTCGGGCAGCAATCCTCACCGATGGCTTATCCCGGCTTTACCTCGGGCGCGCAACGGTTTCGGAACAGTGGGGAAGAGGAGCGCGGCGGCCGTCAGTTGACGGCTCGTACCGGTACCTGCGGCGGCCCGTACGGCGTGCTGAAGCGCACTGTGTATCCCCCCGTTCGCCCGCTGCCGCGGACGCTGCTTCTCCTGACGAACTTCGCTCCGCACCTTAGCCGTCGCCTCCGACAGCTCCTTCGCCGACATCGCCTTGCCGCCCGGGCCCTGCATCACGCCCCGAGCGCGCTCCGGTCCGCCCGGAGGAGTCGTCGGTGCAGTGGACGATCACGGGCCTGCCGTCGGCGACGCCGAGGTCCGCGGTGTCCTTGTCGTCGAGGTCCGTCCTTCGCGGACTCGTCGAGGAGCGCGTCCGGAAGGACGAAGGACGAGGGACGACCGTGCGGGGCCTCACATCGTCCCCGTCCGGTCCCGGACCGGAGCCGGAGGAAGCCGCCCACGGGCGCGCCGGGCCCGGCCCCGGGAGCACCCCGGCCGCCGAGGGGCGGAATCGCATTCGTGGCCCGCCGCCCCCTCCCCGTAGAATCCGGTCCGTGACCGAGAACACTCAGCAGCCAAACAACAGCACCCCCGAACTGCCGACCCAGTACGCGCCGGCCGAAGTAGAGGGGCCGCTGTACGAGCGCTGGGTAGAGCGGGGCTACTTCACGGCCGACGCGACGAGCGACAAGAAGCCGTACACGATCGTCATCCCCCCGCCCAACGTCACCGGCTCCCTCCACCTGGGCCACGCCTTCCAGCACACGCTGATGGACGCCCTCACGCGGCGCAAGCGCATGCAGGGCTACGAGGCGCTGTGGCTGCCCGGCATGGACCATGCCGGTATCGCCACGCAGAACAAGGTCGAGCAGCAGCTCGCCGAGGAGGGCAAGTCCCGCCACGACCTCGGCCGCGAGGAGTTCGTCGACCGCGTCTGGCAGTGGAAGGAGGAGTACGGCGGCAAGATCCTCGGCCAGATGCGCCGGCTCGGCGACGGTGTGGACTGGTCGCGCGAGCGCTTCACCATGGACGAGGGCCTCTCCAAGGCCGTCCAGACGATCTTCAAGCGGCTCTACGACGACGAGCTGATCTACCGCGCCGAGCGCATCATCAACTGGTGCCCCCGCTGCCTCACGGCCATCTCCGACATCGAGGTGGAGTACCAGGAGGACGACGGAGAGCTCGTCTCCATCCGCTACGGCGAGGGTGACGAGTCGCTGGTCGTCGCCACGACCCGCGCCGAGACGATGCTCGGTGACACGGCCGTGGCCGTCCACCCGGAGGACGAGCGCTACGCCCACCTCATCGGCAAGCTGATCAAGCTGCCGCTGACCGACCGGTCGATCCCGGTCGTGGCCGACACGCACGTCGACCCGGAGTTCGGCACCGGTGCCGTCAAGGTGACGCCGGCGCACGACCCCAACGACTTCGCCATCGGCCAGCGCCACGGCCTGCCGTCGATGACCGTGATGGACGAGCGCGGCAACATCACCGTGCACGGCCCGTTCCTCGGCCTCGACCGCTTCGAGGCCCGCTCGGCGATCGTCGGCGCGCTGCGCGAGCAGGGCCGGATCGTCGCGGAGAAGCGGCCGTACGTCCACTCGGTCGGGCACTGCTCGCGGTGTTCGACGACCGTCGAGCCGCGGCTGTCGATGCAGTGGTGGGTCAAGGTGGGCCCGCTGGCGCAGGCCGCCGGTGACGCCGTCCGCGACGGCCGGGTGAAGATCCACCCCGAGGACATGTCGAAGCGCTACTTCGACTGGGTGGACAACATGCACGACTGGTGCATCTCCCGCCAGCTGTGGTGGGGCCACCGGATCCCGGTCTGGTACGGCCCGGACGGCGAGGTCGTCTGCGTCGGACCGGACGAGCAGCCGCCGAGCGGCGAGGGCTGGCACCAGGACACGGACGTCCTCGACACCTGGTTCTCGTCGGGCCTGTGGCCGTTCTCCACGCTGGGCTGGCCGGAGAAGACGCCGGACCTGGAGAAGTTCTACGCGACCGACGTGCTCCTGACCGGTCACGACATCATCTTCTTCTGGGTCGCCCGGATGATGATGTTCGGCCTGTACGCGATGGACGGCGTCGCGCCGTTCCACACCATCGCCCTCACGGGTCTCGTGCGTGACGAGCGCGGCAAGAAGATGTCGAAGTCCTTCGGGAACGTGGTGGACCCGCTGGACTGGATGGACAAGTACGGGTCGGACGCCGTCCGGTTCACCCTCGCCAAGGGCGCCAACCCCGGTACGGACGTGCCGATCGGCGAGGACTGGGTCCAGGCGTCCCGCAACTTCGCCAACAAGATCTGGAACGCGACGCGGTTCGCGCTGATGAACGGCGCCACGGTCGAGGGCGAACTGCCGCCCGTCGAGCGGCTGTCGGCGACGGACCGGTGGATCCTGTCCCGGCTCAACGCGACCGTCGCCGAGGTGGACGCGTTCTACGAGGACTACCAGTTCTCCAAGCTGTCGGACGCGCTGTACCACTTCGCGTGGGACGAGGTCTTCGACTGGTACGTCGAGCTGTCCAAGACCACGTTCATGGGCGGCGGCGAGCAGGCGGCCGTGTCGGCGCGGGTGCTCGGTGAGGTCCTGGACGTCACGCTGAAGCTGCTGCACCCGGTCGTCCCGTTCGTGACCGAGACGCTGTGGACGACGCTCACGGGCAAGGAGTCGCTGGTCGTCGCCGACTGGCCGGCCGACAGCGGCTTCCGGGACGCGGCGGCCGAGACCGAGATCGAGAACCTGCAGCAGGTCATCACCGAGGTGCGGCGCTTCCGCGCCGACCAGGGGCTGCAGCCGGGGCAGCGGGTGCCGGCCCGGCTGGACCTGAGCGGTACGTCGCTGGCCGCGCACGAGGGTGCGATCCGGCAGCTGCTGCGTCTCCAGCCGGAGGGGGAGGGCTTCTCCGCGACGGCGACGCTGCCGGTGGCGGGGGCGACGGTCGCGCTGGACCTGTCCGGCACGATCGACGTCGAGGCCGAGCGCAAGCGGCTGGCCAAGGCGCTGGCGGCGGCGGAGAAGGACAAGGCGCAGTGCACGGCGAAGCTGGGGAACGAGGCGTTCCTGGCGAAGGCGGCTGAGCAGGCGGTGGAGAAGATCCGGACGCGGCTGGCGAAGGCCGAGACCGACATCGAGCGGATTGCTGCGCAGCTGGCGGCGTTGCCGGGGGCGTAGTCCCTGTGCCGGGAGGGCGGGTCGGGGGTTTTGCCCCTGGCCCGCCCTTTCACCGTTTCTTCCGGGGCTCCGCCCCCTGGGCCCCGGAAACCGCGCTTCGCGCGGTTGTCCTCAAGCGCCGGACGGGCTGAATCGGCCTGTCCGGCGCTTGAGGACGAGCGGCGGAGCCGCGAAAACGGGTTAGGGCGGGCCAGGGGAAACTCACCCTCGCGACCACGGCCTCGTCCGCCCCGGATCCCACATCGGCCCCCACGGGCCCTCCACCGGCTCCCCCTCCACCCGGTCCACCGACCGGTGGCTGTTGCGGTCGCGACGGTCGCGGACCGGGGCGAGGAGCACGTACGCCGTCGACACCGCCACGAACGCCAGCCGCAGCAGCCCCCGCGTCGAGTCGTCCGGGACGACGAAGACGCTGCCGTACAGCACCGCC
This sequence comes from Streptomyces sp. AV19, assembly GCF_015999245.1. Lineage (GTDB taxonomy): Bacteria > Actinomycetota > Actinomycetes > Streptomycetales > Streptomycetaceae > Streptomyces. The sequence goes on from NZ_JAEAMR010000003.1 coordinate 468,592, forward strand.
AGCGCCAGCCAGCTCCACAGCGGCACCAGCCGCCGCTGCCCGCACACGTCCCACAGCAGGGTTCCCAGGAGCACGGACGCCGTGTAGTACGTGTAGACGCTGGGGTCGAGGAGGATGCGGGCGTTGGCGCCCAGCAGGACCACCGCCGCCCAGCGGCCGCGCCACACCGCGACCGAGCCGAGCACGAGGCCGAGCGCGGCCTGCGCGGGGCGGGCCCAGTCCGGGGTCTCCGGCGTGTTGCCGCCGAGCCAGCGCAGCGCCGACGCCGGGCTGTTGGGGATGGTGAATTTCGCGGCCGCGAAGGAGTGCGCGTCCACGAGGAAGAAGGGGAGCCACGCCACCGCGACCAGGCCCGCGCACCACAGGCCCGCCCGCAGCCATCGCTCCTTCGGGAGGGCGAGCAGCAGCGGCAGGAAGGCCAGGGCGGTCGGCTTGGAGTCCAGGGCCAGGGCCATGCAGATGCCGGTGGCCGCCGCGTTGCCGCGCGTCAGGCAGCGGACGGCCAGGGCGGTGAAGAAGAGGGCCAGGACGTCGTCCAGGTGCGCGAAGCGGACGGAGACCTCGATCCACATCGGGATGAAGGCCAGGCCCGCGATGAGGACGCGCCGCCGCAGCCGCTGGTGGTTGGTGCCGGTGCCCAGGAAGTGCCGGGCCGCGCTGCGTCCGGCCAGGACCAGGACCAGCAGGCCCAGCGCCGACATGAACGCCTCGGCGAGCACCTGCCCGACCTCGGCCGGGAAGGGGTTGAACAGGCCCGCGACCAGGAAGCTGATGGGGCCCATCTGGAGCTCGGGATGGCGGGCGTAGAGGTTGAGGCCGCCGTCCTGCGAGCCGTTGTAGATCAGCTCCCCGCCGGTGCGCAGGTAGTGCCAGGAGAAGCCGCCGCTGGGCTCCACCACCAGGAACCACAGCACGGCCCAGGAAGTGAGCAACAGCAAGTGCATCCGACTGCTGAGTACCGGTATCCGCACGACGCTACGACGCTCCCGTTCCATGACCTACGGCACGTGGACCTACACGTGTCACCGGCGGTGAGAGGGTGGAACGGGAGCCGAGGTTGCTTCCTCTTCCGGGAAAGCGGCTGTGATTTACGCCTCGATGGCGGTCGGGCCGGCGGCGGTGCTCTCCGCGTTGCGGCGGGTCTTGGCCCAGCCGTTGCGGCCGCGCAGCATCCGGACGAAGCCGCGGGCGGACGCCGGGAAGAGGTGGTACGCGTACAGCCACAGCGCCAGCCCCCACAGCAGCGCGGTGAGCAGTGAGCGGTCGTCGGCGCGGTCCCGACGGTAGACGGGGCCCCACAGGACGAACGGCAGGACGGAGACCACGGCCAGGCCCAGGACCAGCGGCCACAGGGCGAGCATCCCGCCGAACGCCTCGCCGGCGCCGTCCTCGACGGCGGTCAGGGTCAGGAAGGCGGCCATGACCGCGCACAGCGCGAGGGTGACCAGGTGGGCGACGGGCTGGAGGAAGGTGTAGAGGGTCTCCAGGATCCCCTTGCCGCCGTAGTGGCGCGAGGAGACGATGCGCGGCGCGTAGCGGACGCACTGGAGGTTGCCCTGGGCCCAGCGGGTGCGCTGGGTCAGGAAGCGGCGGCCGTGCGGCAGGCCCTCCTGGGAGACCCAGGTGTCGGCCATGTGGTTGATCCGGTCACCGCTGAGGATCATGTGCAGGCCGAGCTCGTAGTCCTCCAGCAGCGCGCCGCGCTGCCAGGGACGGCGCTCGGCCGCGGCTATCCGGTCCAGGGACGCGAGGCGGGTGAACTGGCCGTTGCCGCCCAGGCCGACGGAGCCGGTGCGGGCGCGCAGCAGCTGCATGCCGGCGTTGGAGACGGAGAACTCCATGTCCTGCATGCGGACCAGGAGCCGGGCGAAGGCGTTGCGGACGCGGCCGTGGTCCGGCAGCGGGCGCTCGTCCTCGGTGTTGCGCATCCGGACGCTGACCTGCACGCCGCCGACCTCGGGGTCGGCGAAGCCGGCCGGGCCGCCGACGATGTCGAGGGCGTTGGGGTCGAGCTGGCCGTCGGCGTCGATGACGCAGACGACGACGCGCTCGCGGTCGGTCTCGCGGGACAGGAACTGGTTCAGCTCGTCGTACGCGGCGTTGAGCGCGGCGCCCTTGCCCTGGCGGGCCTCCGGGCGGTGGCGGCGCACCAGGTGCACGCGCCGGTCGCGCTCGGCGAGTTCGGCGACGATCGCGCCGGTGCGGTCGTCGCTGTCGTCGTCGATGACCCAGACGTGGGCGCGCGGGTGGTCGGCGCGCAGCCGGCCGACGGTGGTCGCGACGACGGCCTCCTCGTCACGGCAGGGCACGAAGAAGTGCCAGTCGAACGCGCCGGGGTCGCCGTGCTCGGCGACGGGACGGCGGGTGTAGGCGTGGCGGGCGCCGGCCCAGTAGAGGAGGAAACAGGCGAGGAGGAAGAAGGGGAAGGCGAGGAGGAGGGGGTTCGAGAACATGCGGGGGTGGTCCTTGGGGCGTTCGGCTGCGGCGGGGGGCGCGTCGGCTCAGGCGGCGGTGGCGAGTTCGGGCGCGGCGATCCGTGCCAGCAGCCCGGCGATGCGGTCGGAGGCGAGGCCGTCGCCGAAGGGGCTGGGCAGGGCGGCCAGGCGCTCCAGGCCGGCCGTGCCCTCGGCGAGCCGGCGGCGCGCGGCGGCGCCGATCTCCGGGCCCGGACCGACCAGGTCCGCGAAGTCGGCCATCGCCTCGGGGCGTTCGGTCGAGCGGCGCACGACCACCAGCGGGCGGCCGAGGACCGTGCACTCCTCCTGGATGCCGCCGGAGTCGGAGACCAGCAGCGCCGCGTGCCGGGCCAGGGCCAGGAACTCGGAGTAGCCCAGCGGCGCGCTCACCGTCAGCGGGGCGAGCAGGTCCGTGAGGCCGGCCGCCTCGACGCGGGCCCGGGTGCGCGGGTGCAGCGGCAGCACGACCGGGCGGTCGGCGGTGGCGAGGGCGGCGAGCTCGGTGAGGATCGCGCGCAGGGCCTCGGGGGAGTCGGTGTTCTCCGGGCGGTGGACGGTGGCCAGGACGTACGCGTCGGCGGTCAGCCCGTGCGTCCGCAGCAGGGCCGCGCGCCCGTCGGCGCCGGGGAGCTGGTTGTGGACAGCCTCGACGACGGTGTTGCCGGTGACCTCGATGCGGGCGTCGGCCACGCCCTCGGCGAGGAGGCTGGCGCGGTTGTCCTCGGTGGCGGCGCACAGGACGTCGGCGATGCGGTCGATGAGGACGCGGTTGTGCTCCTCGGGCATGTTGCGGTCGTGGCTGCGCAGCCCGGCCTCGACGTGCAGCAGCGGGATGCCCCGGGCGTTGGCGGCGAGCGCGCCGGCCAGGGCGGCGTTGGTGTCGCCCTGGACGACGACGGCGAGCGGCGGCTCGACGGTGAACAGCTCGTCGAGCTGGGCGAGGGCCGCGGAGATCTGCACGGCGCGGGGCTTGCCGCCGATGCCGGTGAGGTAGGTGGGCTCCGGGAGACCGAGCTCGGTCAGGAAGCGGCCGGACAGCTCGTCGTCGTAGTGCTGACCGGTGTGGATCAGGTGGGCCTTGGGGCCGAGGAGCCGGATGAGGTCCGTGAGCTTGACGAGCTCGGGGCGGGTGCCGAGGACGAGGGCGATTCGGCTGGTCGGCAGGGTCACGGGGGGCTCCGGGCTGTCTCGGTTGCTGGGGTCAGCACCAGACAGTGCGGGGCGTGGGTTGCGGGGGTGGATGGGAGTTGGTTGTCGGATGGTTGCGATTTGGTCCTGGTGGGAGGGTCCGGGGCAACCCCCTACCCCGGCCGGTCGCCGCCCGCGCGGTAGCGGTAGCCGAGGCCGCGGACGGCCTCCAAGGGGTCCGCGGCGGCATCCCCCGCCGCCTGGCGCAACTTGCGCCGCAACCGCAGCACCGCAAACTTCACCCGCTCCCGCCCCGTCCCGTCCCGGTCGTCCCAGACCCGGTCGAGGAGCTGATCCGTCGTGATCACCCGGCCCCGGTTGCGGACGAGGATCTGGAGCAGGCGGTACTCGATGTCGCTGAGGCGCGCCTCCTGGCCCTGCCAGACCGCCGAGCGGCGTTCCGGCACCAGCCGCAGGCCGTCGTCGAAGGAGTCGCCCGCCCAGCGGGCGGGGGCGCTGCGGCGCAGCAGGGCCTCGACGCGGGCGAGGAGCTCGTCGTTGCCGAAGGGCTTGGGCAGGTAGTCGTCCGCCCCGGAGCGCAGCCCGCGCACCCGGTCCGTCTCCGCGCCCCGGGCGGTGAGCAGGAGGACGGGGAGGTCGCTGAGGTCCCGGGTGCGTTCGAGGACGGCCCAGCCGTCCAGCCCGGGCAGGCCGATGTCGAGGATCAGCAGCGCGGGGCGCTCGGCGAAGAGCAGCCGCAGCGCCTCGCGGCCGTCGTCGGCGGGGACGACCTCGTAGCCGGCGCGGGTCAGCAGGGTGCGCAGGGCGAGGGCGAGGTCGGTGTCGTCCTCGACGACGAGGATCCGGGTCATGGGGAGTCCCCCGGGCCCTCGAACGGGAGGCGGATCAGGAAGACCGCGCCCTCCCCTTCCTCCCCGCCCGCGGTCAGCGTCCCTCCGTGCAGGCCGACGAGCTCGCGGGCGATGGACAGGCCGAGGCCGGTGCCGGGGTAGCCGCCGGTGCGGGCGTTGGAGGCGCGGACGAAGCCGGAGAAGATCTCCTCCCGGGAGCTCTCGGGTATGCCGATGCCGGTGTCGGCGACCTCGATCTCCCAGTGGCCGCCGCGCGGCCGGGCGGTGACGGTGATCCGTCCGTCGGGCGGGGTGAACTTCGCGGCGTTCTCCAGCAGGTTCCCCAGCACGTGCTGGAGCCGGTGCCGGTCGCCGCGCAGCGCGGGCCCGGGTGCGCAGTCCAGCACGGTGAAGACGGGCGGGGGAGCGCCGGGGCCGGCGGTGCACAGGGACTCCAGGACCGCGTCGCGGAGCATGCCCGGCACGTCCACGTCGCCGATCTCCAGCTCCGGCCCGACGGCCCGCATCCGGGTGGTGAACAGCAGGTCGGAGATCACCCGTTGCATGCGCTCGCCGTTGCGGCGGATGGCGTCGACGAAGGAGCGCTGCTCGGCGGTGAGCGCGCCGAAGGCCGGGTCGGTGAGCAGCTCGCCGAAGCTGATGACGGTGGTCAGGGGGGTGCGCAGCTCGTGGGAGGCGGCGGCGGTGAAGGCGTTGCGCTGCCGGGCGAGCTCGGTGAGCGCGACGTTGTCCCGCTCCAGGTCGTGCTCGCGCCGCTTGCGCTCGGTGACGTCGCCGAAGAACCACAGGGCGCCCAGGTAGACGCCGTCGTGGTGCAGCGGTTCGACCTGGCGGCGGACGACGCGCCCGTCGGTGAGGGGGATCTCCGCGACGCGGTGCAGGTGGACGGGCCGCAGGGTCAGGATCTCGCCGGGCCCCGGGCCGGTGTGCCCGGCGGTGCACCAGGCGCGGACGAGCGGGACGACAGGCTGGACGGGGGCGCCGCGGGAGAGGTCCGCCCGGCCCTCCAGGTCGAACATGCGGGCGAAGCTCCGGCTGGCGGCCAGGACCTCGTCGGCGGGGCTCACCAGCAGCGCTCCGGCGGGCAGTGCCTCCAGGACGGCCTGGAGCAGGCCCCGGTCCTGCGAAGTCTGGGAATCCCGTGAAACCTGTGAAACCCGGTCCTCGGAGCCCATGCCTCTCACCCGCTCCCTGGACATAGCCCAATAAAACGGTAGGCCAAAGCGGAACATAACGCTCCCGCCGCCCGTCCCGGCCCTCCGCCCCCGGGCCCTCGGCCGCCCTCCGGCTCCGTAGACTGGGCGCGTGAGCGAGCGCCCCCTGAACGACGACAGCGAGAACCCCGACCGGTTCGAGGAGATCGTCGAAGCCGAAACCGACCGCGACCCCGACCTGGCCGTGATCGAGGCCGGCAGCCGCACCCTGCGCGCCCAGGCCGGGCCGCCGCAGGGCGACGCCGTCCCCGCCCGCCCCGCCGACCCGGAGGTCGACCGGGCCCTGCGCGAGGTGGAGGCGGAGCTCGCCGGCCGCTGGGGCGAGACCAAGCTCGACCCCTCGCTGGTGCGCATCCAGGCCCTGCTGGACATCCTGGGGCGCCCCGAGCGCGCGTACCCCTCCGTCCACATCACCGGCACCAACGGCAAGACCAGCACCGCGCGCATGGTCGAGTCCCTGCTGGCCGCCTTCGACCTGCGCACCGGCCGCTACACCAGCCCGCACGTCCAGTCCGTCACCGAGCGGATCAGCCTGGACGGCGCGCCGATCGACGCCGAGCGCTTCATCGAGACGTACCGCGACATCGAGCCGTACGTGCGCATGGTCGACGAGCGCGAGGAGTACCGCCTCTCCTTCTTCGAGGTCGTCACCGGCATGGCCTTCGCCGCCTTCGCCGACGCCCCGGTGGACGTCGCGGTGGTCGAGGTCGGCATGGGCGGCACCTGGGACGCGACCAACGTCGTGGACGGCAACGTCGCCGTGGTGACCCCCATCGCGCTCGACCACACCGACCGGCTCGGCGCGACCCCCGGCGAGATCGCCCTGGAGAAGGCCGGGATCATCAAGCAAGGCGCCACCGTCGTCCTGGCCCAGCAGCCGGTGGACGCGGCGCAGGCGCTGCTCAAGCGCGCGGTCGAGGTGGACGCCACGGTCGCCCGCGAGGGCATGGAGTTCGGCGTCGTCGCCCGCGAGGTGGCCGTCGGCGGCCAGCTGTTGACCCTGCGCGGGCTGGGCGGCGAGTACCCCGAGGTCTTCCTCCCGCTGCACGGCGAGCACCAGGCGCACAACGCGGCGGTGGCGCTGGCCGCGGTCGAGGCGTTCTTCGGCATCGGCGCGCAGCACGCCCGCACCCTCGATCTCGACGTGGTGCGGCGGGCGTTCGCCTCGGTGACCTCGCCGGGCCGGCTGGAGGTGGTCCGCCGCAGCCCCACCGTGGTGCTGGACGCGGCGCACAACCCGGCGGGCGCCCGCGCCGCGGCCGACTCGATCGGCGAGGCCTTCGGCTTCAGCCGGCTGATCGGCGTGGTGGGTGCCACCGAGGGCAAGGACGTCCGCGGCATGCTGGAGGCCTTCGAGCCGGTCTTCGCCGAGGTCGTCGTCACCCGCAACTCCAGCGACCGGGCCATGGACGTGGACGCGCTCGCCGCGCTCGCCGTCGAGGTCTTCGGCGAGGAGCGGGTGCAGGTCGAACCCCGCCTGGACGACGCCCTGGAGGCGGCCGTCACCCTCGCCGAGGAAGAGGGCGAGTACGCGGGTGCTGGTGTACTGGTGACCGGTTCGGTCATCACGGTGGGCGAGGCCCGGCTGCTGCTGGGGAGGAGCTGACACATGCGGACGCTGTGCGCGAGCACTCTGATCGGTGAATTCTTCATCATCGGCTTCGCGGGACTGGTGGCCATGAAGTCCCCGGACCTCGCGACGGGCACGGTCTGGACGGTCAGCGGCATCGCGATGGCGCTCAGCGTCCTGCTGTGCGGCATGATCACCCGTCCCGGTGGCGTGGCGCTGGGCTGGCTGTTCCAGCTCGGCCTGATCGCCAGCGGCTTCGTGGTGCCGACGATGTTCTTCCTCGGGGCGGCCTTCGGCGGCCTGTGGTGGGCGTCGGTGCACTTCGGACGGAAGATCGACGAGGCCAAGGCACGGTTCGCGGCGGCGGAGGCCGAGGCGGCGCGGGGCTGAGGGCACGGACCGGGTGCGGGGGAGCTCCCGCACCCCTGTACCCTCTGGCCCCACACACCTGATCATCCGCACGATCACCCGCAAGGAGCCGCAGTATGAGCCAGCGCACCCTCGTCCTCCTCAAGCCGGACACCGTCGCGCGCAAGCTCATGGGCGAGGTCATCGCCCGCATCGAGCGCAAGGCGAACTGGACGATCAGCGCGCTGGAGCTGCGCACGCTGGACCGCACTGTCCTCGAACAGCACTATGCCGAGCACGTCGGCCGGGACTTCTACGAGCCGCTGGTGGCCTTCATGTCGTCCGGTCCGGTCGTGGCGATGGTCGTCGAGGGCGAGCGCGTCATCGAGGGCGTGCGGGCGCTGGCGGGGCCGACCGACCCGATTTCGGCCGCCCCCGGTTCCATCCGTGGTGACTTCGGCACCATCACGCGCGAGAACCTCATCCATGCCTCGGACTCGGAGGAGTCCGCCGAGCGTGAAATCAAGATTTTCTTTCCGGGCCTCGTCTGATACTGGGTCAGGCAGGCACCCATTCTGATCAGGGGCGACCGATTTCTTTGTCGGTCGCCCTCTGACATATGCGTGGCGAACGGGGGAACCTCTCACTCCGACACGACGTCACCATTACAGAGGCGAGCTTGTGTTCCGCCGACAATGGCGAAGCATCTGTCGCGTCGCTTTCTGTCCGGCGAGACTACGATGAGAGCTTCCGCGCCCCGCAGCGCACCACCTGCCGACCTCAAGTAAGCAATCGCTCAAGCTGGGAAGGCCAGACGTATCCTCATGGGGAACAACATGTCGTTCATCGGCCGTGACATGGCTGTCGACCTCGGGACCGCCAACACGCTGGTGTACGTCAGAGGCCGCGGGATCGTCCTCAACGAACCGTCCGTCGTCGCCATCAATACGAACACCGGTGGCATCCTCGCGGTCGGCGCGGAGGCGAAGAAGATGATCGGGCGGACGCCCGGCAACATCGTCGCGGTGCGGCCGCTCAAGGACGGCGTCATCGCCGACTTCGAGATCACGGAGCGGATGCTCCGTTACTTCATCCTCAAAATCCACAAGCGCCGCTGGATGGCCCGCCCGCGCGTGGTCGTCTGCGTGCCCTCCGGGATCACCGGCGTCGAGCGGCGCGCGGTCATCGAGGCGTCCACCCAGGCCGGCGCCCGGCAGGTGCACATCATCGAGGAGCCGATGGCCGCCGCGATCGGCTCCGGCCTGCCGGTCCACGAGGCCACCGGCAACATGGTCGTCGACATCGGCGGCGGCACCACCGAGGTCGCGGTGATCTCCCTGGGCGGCATCGTCACCGCGCAGTCCATCCGCGTCGCGGGCGACGAGCTGGACAACGCGATCATCCAGCACATCAAGAAGGAGTACAGCCTCCTGCTGGGCGAGCGCACCGCCGAGCAGATCAAGATCACCATCGGTTCGGCGTACGACCTCGAACAGGACGAGCACACCGAGATCCGCGGCCGGGACCTGGTCAGCGGCCTGCCCAAGACCGTGGTCATCTCCGCCGCCGAGGTCCGCAAGGCCATCGAGGAGCCGGTCAACTCCATCGTCGACGCGGTCAAGACCACCCTCGACAAGTGCCCGCCCGAGCTCTCCGGCGACGTCATGGACCGCGGCATCGTGCTCACCGGCGGCGGCGCTCTGCTGCGCGGTCTCGACGAGCGGCTGCGCCGCGAGACCGGCATGCCGATCCACATCGCCGAGGACCCGCTGGACTCGGTGGCCCTCGGCTCCGGCAAGTGCGTGGAGGAGTTCGAGGCACTCCAGCAGGTGCTGGACGCACAGCCCCGCAGGTGACCCAGCCCTGCGGGGCCGCCCGGCGGAAACAACCTGATATACAGGCACAACGCTGCCGATGACCGGCCCGGGCCCGCAGCCGGCCGGTCCGACGAGAAGGGCATGCCGCCGCACGTGAGGGACACACGAGAGAGCCGGCTGCTGTTGGCGCTGCTGATCGCCGTCGCGTTCGCGTTGATCACGGTCGACATCCGCGGCGGCGACCGGTCCCCGCTCGACGGTGCCCGGCGGGCCGCCGCCACCGCCTTCGGACCGGTGGAGAAGGGCGTCGCCGGCGTCGTCGACCCGGTCGCCGACGCGGTCGCCGCCGTGCGGGACTCCGGCGACCGCAGCGACCGCATCACCGAGCTGGAGCGCGAGAACACCGTCCTCAAGCGGAAGCTCGGCAGCGACGACCGCACCAGCGCCCGCGTCCGCGAGCTCGACAAGATGCTGGGCACCGCCGGCCGCGGCCAGTACGGCATCAAGGGCGCCCAGGTCATCGCCATAGGAGCCGCCCAGGGCTTCTCCTGGACGGTCACGATCGACATCGGCAGCCACGACGGCGTCAAGCGCGACATGACCGTCCTCAACGGCGACGGCCTCGTCGGCCGGGTCACCACCGTCGGCCCGACCACCTCCACCGTGCTGCTCGTCAGCGACCCCAAGTTCACCGTCGGCACCCGCCTGGAGAAGACCGGCGAGATCGGCTTCGCCAACGGCCAGGGCGACAGCACCCTGCGCGTCGAACTCCTCAACGGCAAGGCCGCCGTCCGCTCCGGCGACCGCCTCGTCACCTTCGGCTCCAGCCGTGACAAGCCCTTCGTCCCCGGTGTCCCGGTCGGCCGGGTCGTCCGCGTCGAGCCCTCCGGCGGACGGCTCACCCGCACCCTCCAGGTCCGCCCCTTCGTCGGCTTCAGCAAGCTCGACCTCGTGGGCGTGGTCGTCGTCCCGCCCCGGACGGACCCCCGCGACAGCGTGCTGCCGCCCAAGCCGGCGCCCCCCAAACCCATCCCCACGGTCACCGTCACGGCGACCCCGTCCGCGAGCGCCAACCCCAACAGGGACTGACCCATGCCGATGCGCTTCAACCGGATCCTGCTCTCGACCGCGCTCGTGGTGGTGGCCCTGGTCCTCCAGGTGAGCGTCTTCGCCCGGCTCCACCTGCCCGGCGCGGTCCCCGACCTGCTGCTGCTCGTCGTCGTCGGCCTCGGCCTGGTCTACGGCCACACCGGCGGCGCCCTCGTCGGCTTCGGCGCCGGCCTCCTCGCCGACCTCGCCCCGCCCGCCGACCACGCCACCGGGCGCTACGCGCTCGTCCTCTGCGTCGTCGGCTACCTGGTCGGCCTCGCCAAACCGGAGACCGGACGGCTGCGTTCGGTCACCCTGCCGCTGGTCGTCGTGCTCGGCGCCGCCGTCGTCTCCACCCTGCTGTACGCCGGGGTGGGCGCCCTCGTCGGCGACACCGCCGCCCGGCACGTGGGCCTGACCGGGCTGCTGCTCACCGCCGCCCTCTACGACCTGCTCCTCGCGCCCTTCACCGTCCCGCTGATCATGGCCCTGGCCCGGCGCGGCGAGAACGACCCGCTCACCGCCGAGGGCACGGCCGCCGTCGCGGCCGGCGGGGACGGCTCGTACGGCCGGCTCTCCGTCAGCATGCGCGCCGGGCGCGGCAAGAGCCTCGGCGGGCAGCGCGGCGGTCTGCTCACGCGGGGGACGCGCATCGGCCGGGGCGGGCGGCTGAAGGGCAAGCGCCTGTGAGACTGCAGCATTCCGGGCCGCGGCCCGACGACCCGAGGGGGGCGCGGTGAGCAACATCCCCGAGACCGGGCGCACCTCACGCGTCACCATCCGCCTCGTCGTCCTCCAGATCCTCGTCGTCTCGCTCCTGCTCACCCTCGGCGGACGGCTGTGGTACCTGCAGATCCGCAACGGCGACGAGTACACCGCCGAGGCCGCCGACAACCACATCCAGCAGGTCATCGTCCCCGCCACCCGCGGCTCCATCCTCGACGCGCGCGGCATCCCGCTGGCCGACAACCAGACGCGGCTCGTGGTCTCCGCCGACCGCACCGACCTGATGAAGATGAAGGACAAGGGCAAGCGCGTCCTCACCCGGCTCGCCGGGGTGCTCGGCCTGGGGGCCGACGAGGTCGCCGCCAAGGTCCGGCTGTGCGACGCCAAGACCCCCAAGCCCTGCTGGGCCGGCTCGCCGTACCAGCCCATCCCCATCACCGACGGCGCCACCACCCAGCAGGCCCTCCAGATCCGCGAGCGCGCCGAGGACTTCCCCGGCATCACCGCCGAACCCATGGCCGTGCGCCGCTACGCCGGCCCCGGCGGCTCCAACACCGCCCAGGTGCTGGGCTACCTCTCGCCCGTCACCGACGAGGAGATCACCCAGGCCAAGGACTCCCGCACCCCGCTGATGCGCTCCGACGAGATCGGCCGCAACGGCCTGGAGCGGCAGTACGACACCGAACTGCGCGGCAAGGCAGGCGTCACCCGCTACGAGGTCGACAACCTCGGCCGGGTCATCGGCAAGGCCAGGAGCGACAAGGCCGAGCCCGGCTCCAACGTCGTCACCAGCATCGACGCCCGCGTGCAGGCCATAGCGGAACGGGAGCTGGAGCAGGCGATGAAGAACGCCCGCCAGGAGGTCGACCGCAACACCGGCACCACCTACAAGGCCGACGCGGGCGCCGTCGTCGTCCTGGAGTCGAAGACCGGCCGGGTGGTGGCCATGGCCTCCAACCCCACCTACGACCCCAACGCCTGGGTCGGCGGCATCTCCGCCAGGGACTACCAGGCCCTCACCGGCAAGGACTCCGACTACCCGCTGCTCAACCGGGCCATCCAGGGCCAGGCCGCGCCCGGCTCGATCTTCAAGGTCATCTCCGCCACGGCGGCGGTGAACGCCGGCTACTCCTTCACCGACAAGTACAACTGCTCCAGCTCGTACAGCATCGGCCACCAGGTCTTCAAGAACTTCGAGTCCAAGGGCTACGGGCCCATCGACCTCGGCCGGGCGCTGGAGGTCTCCTGCGACACCGTCTTCTACGACCTGGCGTACCGCCAGTGGCAGAAGGACGGCGGCAACAACCCCAAGCACCCCAAGGACTGGTTCTACCGGACGGCCCATCAGTTCGGGCTCGGCAAGACCACCGGCGTCGACCTCCCCAACGAGGTCCGCGGCCGCGTCCCCGACCGCGACTGGAAGAAGCGGTACTGGGAGGTCAACAAGGACACCTGGTGCAAGCAGGGCGAGGGCGCCGACAAGGGCGACTACGCCGCGCAGATCGCCAAGGAGAACTGCGAGTCGTTCGCCCGGATGCGCGCCGGTGACTCCGTCAACTACTCCATCGGCCAGGGCGACACCCTCGTCACGCCCATCCAGATGGCCACCATCTACGCGGCCATCGCCAACGGCGGGACGCTGCACGACCCGACCATCGGCAAGGCGGTCATCAGCGCCGACGGCAAGCGGATCCAGGAGATCGAGCCCAAGGCCCACGGCAAGCTGCCGTTCGACCGGAAGACCCGCGACCAGCTGGACTCCGCGCTGGCCGGCGTCGCCACCCAGGGCAGTGCCGCCTGGCGGTTCGGCGGCTGGCCGCAGAAGGAGATCCCCATGCACGCCAAGACCGGCACCGCCGAGGTCGCCGGCAAGCAGACGACCTCCTGGTTCGCCAGCTACACCAAGGACTTCACGATCGTCATGACGATCTCCCAGGGCGGCACCGGCTCCGGCGCCTCAGGGCCCGCCGTCCGCAACATCTACAACGCCCTCTACGGCCTGGACGACAAGGGCCGCATCGACGTCAAGAAGGCGCTGCTCCCCGAGCCCCAGGCCGGTCTGCCGAAGATCGACAAGGACGGCACCATCGTGGCGCAGAAGATCGATCCGCCCGCCAAGCCGGCCAGGAAGGAAGAGGGACGGGACGAGTGAGCGCCGACGGCTTCCGCATCCGCCGCTTCTCCCCGCAGCGCTCCGCCTGGGCCCGCCTCACCGACCGCGACTCGGTCCTGCGGCGCCTCGACTGGACGATGCTGCTCGCCGCGCTGGCCCTGTCGGCGATCAGCACCCTGCTCGTCTACTCCGCCACGCGCGGCCGCACCGAGCTCACCCACGGGGACCCGTACTACTTCCTGCTGCGCAACATCCTCAACACCGGCATAGGCGTGGCCCTGGCGGCCGGTGCCGTCTGGGCCGGCCACCGGGCGCTGCGCGGCGCGGTCCCGGTGCTGTACGTGGCGTCCGTGCTGCTCACGGCCTCCGTCCTCACCCCGCTGGGCGCGACGATCAACGGCGCGCGGTCCTGGATCCAGCTGGGCGCCGGGTTCTCCCTCCAGCCTTCCGAGTTCACCAAGATCACCATCACGCTGGGCATGGCGATGCTGCTGGCCCAGGCCGTGGACGCGGGCGACCGGCCGTACCCCGACCACCGCACCGTCCTCCAGGCGCTCGGCGTCGCCGGGCTGCCGATCCTCGTCATCCTGCTGATGCCGGACCTCGGCTCGGTCATGGTCCTGGTCGTCATCGTGCTCGCCGTGCTGCTCGCCTCCGGCGCCTCCCACCGCTGGATCGCCGGGCTGCTCGGCGCGGGCGTGCTCGGCTGCGTCCTGATCTGGCAGCTGGGGATACTCGACGAGTACCAGATCAACCGCTTCGCCGCGTTCGCCAACCCGGCCTTCGACCCCGCCGGCGTCGGCTACAACACCAAGCAGGCCCGCATCGCCATCGGCTCCGGCGGGCTCACCGGCTCCGGCCTCTTCCAGGGCTCCCAGACCACCGGCCAGTTCGTCCCCGAGCAGCAGACGGACTTCATCTTCACCGTGGCGGGCGAGGAGCTCGGCTTCGTCGGCGCGGGCACGATCATCTTCCTCATCGGCGTCATCCTCTGGCGCGCCTGCCGCATCGCCCGGGAGACGACCGACCTCTACGGCACGATCGTGGCCGCCGGGATCATCGCCTGGTTCGCCTTCCAGTCCTTCGAGAACATCGGCATGACGCTCGGGATCATGCCCGTGACGGGGCTGCCGCTGCCGTTCGTGTCGTACGGCGGCTCCTCGATGTTCGCCGCGTGGATCGCGGTGGGGCTGCTCCAGTCGATCAAGGTGCAGCGGCCCCTGGCGGCGCCTTGACGTCCGACGCGCGTCTGTCGCTATGCCCGCCGCCGGATTAGATTCGGGGGCATGGCGGAGACCGTGCGAGAGATCGAGCGGAAATACGAAGCCGTGGACGGAGCGGGCCCGGCCCGCCTCCCCGACCTGACCCGGGCCGAGCCCGTGGCCGGCGTCCGCGACCGGGGCGTCGTCGAGCTGGACGCCGTCTACTACGACACCGCCGACCGCCGGCTGCTGGCGGCCGGCGTCACCCTGCGCCGGCGCACGGGCGGGTCCGACGCCGGATGGCACCTGAAGCTGCCCGTCGCGCCCGGCGTGCGGGACGAGGTGCGGGCACCGCTGACCGCCGCCGCCCGCGTTCCGCGCGCCCTGGCCGCGCTCGTCCGCTCCCGCGTCCGGGAGACGCCGCTCGTGCCGGTCGCGCGCATCGCGACGCGGCGGGACGTCAGCGAGCTGGTGGACGCGGACGGGGCGGTACTGGCGGAGGTCGCCGTCGACGCCGTCACGGTGGGGGAGGGGGACGACGCCTGGACGGAGGTCGAGGTCGAGCTCGCGGAGGGAGCCGGGCCGGAGCTGCTCGACGCGCTCGAACCGCATCTGCGCGAGGGCGGATTGCGGCCCGCGCGGGCCGGGAGCAAGCTGGCGCGGGCGCTGGGGGCGCTGGCTGCCGCGAAGGCGGTGCCGCCTGTCGACGCCGGGGGGCACGTCCTGGCGTATGTACGCGAGCAGGTCGAGGCCGTCGTCGCCCTCGATCCCGGCGCGCGGCGCGGCACGGAGGACGCCGTCCACCAGATGCGGGTCGCCACGCGACGGCTGCGCAGTGCCTTCCGCACGTACGGGAAGGTGCTCGACCGGCGGGTCACGGATCCGCTCGGTGCCGAACTGCGGTGGCTGGCAGGCGAGTTGGGTGTCGACCGGGATCGCGAGGTCCTTGTCGCGCGGCTGCGCGAGCGGCTCGGCGAACTGCCGCGGGTCCTGGTCCGCGGGCCGGTGCGGGCCCGGCTGCGGGTGTGGTCCGTGCGGAACCGCGTCGAGGCGCGGCGGCGGCTGACGGCCGTGCTCGACGGCCCGCGCTATCTGGCGCTGCTGGACGCGCTGGACGTGCTCGTCGCGGATCCGCCGCTGCGGGCGGGAGCGGCCCGGTCTCCGGAGAAGGTGCTGGCCAAGGCCGTGCGACGGGACTACGGGCGGCTGTCCGCCCGGGTCGAGCACGCCCTGGCCACGGATCCGGGCCCGGAGCGGGACGCGGCCCTGCACGACGCCCGCAAGGCGGCCAAGCGGGCCCGCTACGCGGCGGAGGCGGCGGCCCCCGCCCTGGGCAAGGACGCGCGGCGCCTCGTCAAGCGGATGAAGGCGGTGCAGACGGTGCTGGGCGACCACCAGGACAGCGTCCTGGCGCGGGGCGCGCTGCGCGCGATCGCCGCGCAGGCGGAGGGGGCGGGGGAGTCGGCGTTCACGTACGGCGTGCTGTACGGGAGGGAGGAGGCGCGGGCCGGGGAGGACGAGCGGGCGCTGCCGGGCGTGTGGGGGGAGGGGGTGGGGGCGTGACCGATGGGTGTGGCCGTTCGTTTTCCCGGTGCGCGGTTTCCCCGCTGACGCGGGGGTGTTCCGGCCTGGGACGAATGCGAAGTGCGCTGGGCCCTGTGGTCCCCGCCAGTGCGGGGTTGCTGTGATCGCCGTGCCGGGGGGTGACTCCAAGCGGTTACGCTTGGGAGTCACCCTTGCCCGCTCATGAAGGTTCGAGATGTCCGAATCGGTCTTCCCGCAGCTCGAGGCCCTGCTCCCGCACGTGCAGAAGCCGATCCAGTACGTCGGTGGTGAGCTCAACTCCACGGTGAAGCCGTGGGAAAGCTGCGACGTCCGCTGGGCCCTTATGTACCCGGACGCCTACGAGGTCGGTCTGCCCAACCAGGGCGTCATGATCCTCTACGAGGTCCTCAACGAGCGCGAGGGCGTCCTCGCCGAGCGCACGTACAGCGTGTGGCCGGACCTCGAGGCGCTGATGCGCGAGCACGGCGTGCCGCAGTTCACGGTGGACGCCCACCGGCCGGTCAAGGAGTTCGACGTCTTCGGGCTCAGCTTCTCCACCGAGCTCGGTTACACCAACATGCTCACCGCCCTCGACCTCGCGGGCATCCCGCTGGAGGCCAAGGACCGGACGGTCGACGACCCGATCGTCCTCGCCGGTGGCCACGCCGCGTTCAACCCGGAGCCGATCGCCGACTTCATCGACTGCGCCGTGATCGGCGACGGTGAGCAGGCGGTCCTGGAGATCACCGAGATCGTCCGGGCCTGGAAGGCGGAGGGCCGCCCGGGCGGGCGCGACGAGGTGCTGTTCCGGCTGGCGAAGACCGGCGGGGTGTACGTCCCGAGGTTCTACGACGTCGAGTACCTGGCGGACGGCCGCATCGGCCGTGTCGTCCCCAACCGCTCCGGCGTGCCGTGGCGCGTGTCCAAGTACACCGTCATGGATCTCGACGAGTGGCCGTACCCGAAGCAGCCGCTGGTCCCGCTGGCGGAGACCGTGCACGAGCGGATGTCCGTCGAGATCTTCCGCGGCTGCACCCGCGGCTGCCGCTTCTGCCAGGCCGGCATGATCACGCGTCCCGTGCGCGAGCGCAGCATCACCGGCATCGGCGAGATGGTGGACAAGGGCCTGAAGGCGACCGGCTTCGAGGAGGTCGGCCTGCTGTCGCTGTCGAGCGCCGACCACACCGAGATCGGTGACGTCGCCAAGGGCCTCGCCGACCGGTACGAGGACGACAAGATCGGCCTCTCGCTGCCGTCCACCCGCGTCGACGCCTTCAACGTCGACCTCGCCAACGAGCTGACCCGCAACGGCCGTCGCTCCGGTCTGACCTTCGCCCCCGAGGGCGGCTCCGAGCGCATGCGCAAGGTCATCAACAAGATGGTCTCGGAGGAGGACTTGATCCGGACCGTCGCCACCGCGTACGGCAACGGCTGGCGCCAGGTGAAGCTGTACTTCATGTGCGGCCTGCCGACCGAGACCGACGAGGACGTCCTCCAGATCGGCGACATGGCGGTCAACGTGATCGCCAAGGGCCGCGAGGTCTCCGGCTCCAACGACATCCGCTGCACGGTCTCGATCGGCGGGTTCGTGCCCAAGCCGCACACCCCGTTCCAGTGGGCGCCGCAGCTGTCCGCCGAGGAGACCGACGCCCGGCTGGAGAAGCTGCGCGACAAGATCCGCGGCGACAAGAAGTACGGCCGGTCGATCGGCTTCCGCTACCACGACGGCAAGCCGGGCATCGTCGAGGGCCTGCTCTCGCGCGGCGACCGCCGCGTCGGCGCGGTGATCCGCGCGGTGTACGAGTCGGGCGGCCGCTTCGACGGCTGGCGCGAGCACTTCAGCTACGACCAGTGGATGAAGGCCGCCGGGCAGACGCTGCCGCCGCAGGGCGTCGACGTCGCCTGGTACACGACGCGTGAGCGCACGTACGAGGAGGTCCTGCCCTGGGACCACCTGGACTCCGGCCTCGACAAGGACTGGCTCTGGGAGGACTGGCAGGACGCGCTCGACGAGGTCGAGGTCGAGGACTGCCGCTGGACGCCGTGCTTCGACTGCGGCGTGTGCCCGCAGATGCAGACCGAGATCCAGATCGGTCCGACGGGCAAGAAGTTGCTGCCGCTGAGCGTCGTCAAGTAGCACATTTGTACGGACGAGGGCCCCGCCGGGTTGGCGGGGCCCTCGTTGCACGTACGCTAGGTAGCAGTACGACCGCACTCACGAAGGAATCAGGACACTGGGTAAGCGACAGCCCGAAGGCCCGCCGCCCGCACCCGCGGTGCAGCGCATCCGACTGCGCTACACCAAGCGCGGCCGCCTCCGGTTCACCAGCCACCGTGATTTCCAGCGCGCCTTCGAGCGGGCCCTGCGCCGTTCCGAGGTGCCCATGGCGTACTCGGCAGGCTTCACCCCGCACCCCAAGGTGTCGTACGCCAATGCCGCACCCACCGGCACGGGCAGTGAGGCCGAGTATCTGGAGATCCAGCTCGCCGAGGTGCGCGACCCCGCGCGTCTGCGGGAGCTGCTCGACGAGTCGCTGCCCGCCGGGCTCGACATCGTCGACGCGGTCGAGGCCCGCACGTCCTCGTTCGCGGAGCGGCTGGAGGCCTCCGTCTGGGAGCTGCGGCTCGACGGCGTGGAGCTCGCGGACGCCGAGCGCGCCGTGACCGCGTTCCTCGCGGCGGAGACCGTGGAGGTGGAGCGCCGCACCAAGAACGGGATGCGGACCTTCGACGCACGTGGCGCCGTGTGCCGACTCCAGGCACTGGCCGCTCCGGCCGATAGGCCCGGTGACGGACCCTGTGCGATACTGCGGCTGGTTGTTCGGCATGTGACACCTGCCGTTCGACCCGACGACGTCCTGTCCGGGCTCCGCGCCACGGCCGACCTGGCGCCGCCGGTCCCCGCAGCGGTGACCAGGCTGGCGCAGGGGCTGCTCGACGATGAGACCGGTACGGTGACCGACCCGCTCGCGCCCGATCGCGACGCTGCCACGGCCGTCTCATCAACGACCGCCGGCGCGGCGATGGCGCCGGGCGGCCGATCGTAAGGACAGCCGTCGCCGCGCGGCCGGTGCACCAGGGAGCCACCCCGGGTCCGGCAAGCGCATTGACCAGGAGACTTTCGCCGGTGCCGCCCATCGGACCCGGCGAGTGACACGACAGCTCCCGTGCGGCGACCGCGCCCCGGACGGCGGTACCGCGCTCATCACGCGGACCGGCGGGCCGGATCCGGCGCGGCGCCCGGGAGCGTGACGGGAGAAACGCCCGCATGCTCGAATCCACTGATCCCATGGAACCCGGGAACGCGCACAGCGCCGCCGGGAACAACGCAGACACCGGCCCCGGCGACACGCTGCCCCCGCGGCGCCGCCGCCGGGCCGCCTCGCGGCCGGCCGGTCCGCCGGTCACCGCGCAGACCGAGACCCCCCCGGCCGCCCTCGACGAGGAGCTCGCCGAGCCCGTCCAGGGCGCCCCCGCCGTCACGGCCGCGGAGACGGCCGGAGCCACTGCTCCGGCGCGCTCGCGCCGCCGGGTGACGCGTACCGTCGCGACGCCGGCCCCGGAGGAGGGTGAGGCGGAGGCCGTCGAAGCCGCCGAGGCCGCTCCCGCGGCGCCCGCCCGGTCGCGTCGTCGCGCCGTGCGCAGGGCCGGTACCCCCGGCACCGCCGAGACCCCCGCCGCCGAAGCCCCCGAGACCGCCGTCGCCGAGCCGGCCGAGGCCGCCGGTGAGACGGCGCCCGCCACTCCGGCGCGTCCGCGCCGTCGAGCCACTCGCAAGGCCGCCGCGCCGGTGAAGGCCGCTGCCGAGGCCGGGGCCGTGGAGCCCGCTGTGGAGCCCGAGGCCGTCGCCGAGGAGGCGGAGGCCGCTCCGGCGCGTCCGCGCCGCCGTGCGGTCCGCCGCGCCAGCGCCCCGGCCGGTGCGCCGAAGGCCGTCGCCGAGCCCGCTGTCGAGCCCGCTGCGGCCGAGGAGACCGCCGAGGCCGTCGCCGAGGTGGAGGAGGAGGCCCAGGCCCCCGCCGCTCCCGCGCGGCGCCGCCGGGTCGTCCGCCGGGCGTCCGCACCCGCCGGTGCTCCGGCCGGGGCTGTCGAGCCCGAGGCGGCACCTGTGGCCGAAGAGGTCGAGGAAGCCGAAGAGGCCGAGGAGATCGAGGCGGCCGTCGCGGTCGCCGAGCCGGTGGAGGAGCCGGTGAAGCCGGCGCGTGCCCGCCGCCGGGCCACCCGTGCCGCCGACAGTGCCGCCGCGGCCGAGCGGCAGGCCGGGGAGCCCGGGGCCGCCGAGCCGGTCGCCGCCGAGTCCGCCGCCGTCGAGGAGCCCGTCGCCGAGGAGGCGCCGCGCGCCCGTCGTACGCGTCGTCGCGTCGTGAGCGCGGAGGCCGGGCGGCAGACCGTCGAGACCGCCGAGGCCGCGCCCGCCGAGGCCGCGTCCAAGGGGGAGGGGCCCGCCCGCTCGCGCCGCCGTGCGACGCGTCCGCAGGTCGCCGTCTTCCAGGCCCCGGTGTTCACCGAGCCGATGTTCCAGACGCCGGAGTCCGCCGCGGCCGCCTACGCCGCGGAGGAGCAGCCCGCGGCCGAGGAGACCGAGCAGCCCGTCGGCCGTCGTCGCCGTCGTCGCCGTGGCGAGGCCGTCGAGGCCCCCGAGCCGGTGGTGACCGCCGAGGTCGCCGAGGCCGTCGAGGAGCCCGCGGCCGAGGAGCCGGAGGCCGCCGAGGTCGCCGAGGACGAGGACCAGGGCGAGCGTCCCGCGCGCCGTCGTCGCCGGGGCGGCCGTCGCCGTCGTCGCGGCGAGGCCGCGGAGGCCGAGTTCGAGGGCGAGGAGGAGCAGCCGGAGGCCGAAGAGGCTGAGGAGGCCGCCGAGGGCGAGGAGGAGGCCGAGGAGGCCGGCGCGTCCACCGCGGGCAGCCGTCGCCGTCGCCGCCGTCGTCGTCGTTCGGGCGAGGCGATGGAGACCGAGCCCGGCACCGACGAGCCGGAGCGCACCGTCGTCAAGGTCCGCGAGCCGCGCGAGCGCCGCACCGAGGGCGGCACCGGCTTCGACGAGGTGCAGTCCATCAAGGGCTCGACCCGCATGGAGGCGAAGAAGCAGCGCCGCCGCGAGGGCCGCGAGCAGGGCCGCCGCCGCGTGCCGATCATCACCGAGGCCGAGTTCCTGGCCCGTCGTGAGGCCGTCGAGCGGGTCATGGTCGTGCGCCAGAACGGCGACCGCACCCAGATCGGCGTGCTGGAGGACAACGTCCTCGTCGAGCACTTCGTCAACAAGGAGCAGGCGACCAGCTACGTCGGCAACGTGTACCTGGGCAAGGTGCAGAACGTGCTGCCGTCCATGGAGGCCGCCTTCGTCGACATCGGCAAGGGCCGCAACGCGGTGCTCTACGCCGGTGAGGTCAACTTCGACGCGCTCGGCATGGGCAACGGCCCGCGCCGCATCGAGACCGCGCTGAAGTCCGGCCAGTCCGTGCTCGTCCAGGTCACCAAGGACCCGATCGGGCACAAGGGCGCCCGCCTGACCAGCCAGGTCTCGCTGCCCGGCCGGTACCTGGTGTACGTGCCCGAGGGCTCGATGACCGGCATCAGCCGCAAGCTGCCCGACACCGAGCGGGCGCGGCTGAAGCAGATCCTCAAGAAGATCGTCCCCGAGGACGCGGGCGTGATCGTCCGCACCGCCGCCGAAGGGGCGAGCGAGGACGAGCTGCGCCGTGACGTCGAGCGGCTGCAGGCGCAGTGGGAGGACATCCAGAAGAAGTCGAAGATGATCTCCACCAGCGCGCCGAGCCTGCTCTACGGCGAGCCGGACATGACCGTCCGCGTGGTGCGCGACATCTTCAACGAGGACTTCTCCAAGGTCATCGTCCAGGGCGACGACGCGTGGGAGACCATCCACGGCTACGTCTCGCACGTCGCGCCGGACCTCGCGGACCGGCTGCAGCGGTGGACGTCGGACGTCGACGTCTTCGCCACGTACCGGATCGACGAGCAGCTGATGAAGGCGCTGGACCGCAAGGTCTGGCTGCCGAGCGGCGGTTCGCTCGTCATCGACCGGACCGAGGCGATGGTCGTCATCGACGTCAACACCGGCAAGTTCACCGGCCAGGGCGGCAACCTGGAGGAGACGGTCACCAGGAACAACCTGGAGGCGGCCGAGGAGATCGTGCGCCAGCTGCGGCTGCGCGACCTCGGCGGCATCATCGTGATCGACTTCATCGACATGGTGCTGGAGTCCAACCGGGACCTGGTGCTGCGGCGCCTGCTGGAGTGCCTGGGCCGGGACCGTACGAAGCACCAGGTCGCCGAGGTGACCTCGCTGGGTCTGGTCCAGATGACCCGCAAGCGGGTGGGCCAGGGCCTGCTGGAGTCCTTCTCCGAGCAGTGCGTGCACTGCAACGGCCGCGGCGTGATCGTCCACATGGACCAGCCGTCGGTGGCCGGCGGCGGCGGTGGTGGCGGCAAGCGCGGGAAGAAGCGCGGCGGCGGGAAGGCGGCTGCCGAGGCTGTCACCGAGCCGGCCGTCGAGGCCGTCGAGGCCGCTGCCGAGCCGGCCGTGGAGCTGGAGCCCGTCGCGGTGACCGAGGCGGAGCTGGTGCCGGCCGTCGGCGGGGGCGAGGACGAGTGGTTCTCCAGCCCGGCCGAGGCGGAGGCGGCGGCCAGGAGCGGCCGTGGTGGCCGTGCGCGGCGCCGGGCGACGCGGAAGGCGACGGCTCCGGTGGGTGCGCCGAAGGCGGCGGAGCCGGTGGAGGCGGAGGTCGTCGTGGAGACGCCTGCGCCTGCCGCTGAGCCTGTGGCCGAGCCCGAGCCCGAGCCCGAGCCCGAGCCCGAGCCCGAGCCCGAGCCCGAGCCCGAGCC